>OZ253956.1:0-3034108 GCA_965267355.1 Vicingaceae bacterium | reverse complement strand
TCATTTTAAAATTCTCTGTATCAAATAAAAGCCTTGAATTAAACTCTTCAAATGATTTTATAATTATTCCGTCCATAATAGCAATCTAAAACCCTAAATCTTTTCCTCCTGCCCTTGATGAGCTTTCGATTATTTCTTCCCAAGTCTTACCTTGCTTTCTTAAAAACTCTATACTTGGACCCCATTTATCACCATACTTACGAAGATTTCTATCAAAAATCTTTTTAAGCATGTCTGGTGGTGTTGCATCTTTAAAAACTTTACCTAAATATCTCCTCTGAGCATGTAATATTCTTGCTGTCATTTCTTTTGATACTCCTTTTTTTAATAATGTTTTCCCTAATGCAGCTAAACCATTCACATTTTTAACATATGCTGAACGAATTAATGATATATTTTTAGATCCAAATGATTTACCTCTAACACGTTTAAACTTTCCAGAAGGACTCCATAGGGCTAAAATAGTTCCTACATTTTCAACGCTGAAAATTTTCATCATTATTTCACCTTGTAATCTTCCCTTTAAACTCTCTCGTAATTCTGCAACAGCGTTAAAATCACCAACTGTGCTTATATTTTTCATTAAATCATCAATGAAATTAGCATAAGCCGGGTTCTTTCCTTGATGTGTTTCCAAATATTGTTGTTGCTTTACCATAAGATTAAATGCACCCCTAACATCTGGATTAGTTTTAATAGCATCAGTAATTTCTTCTTGTGCAGAGACATCAAGTTTATTAAAATCAAAATCCTTAGCTTCTATTCCTTCATCAGTAATATTCTTCTTGAATAAATTAGCTGCTGTTCTGACGGTACCCTCATCGTACTCAGAAATTTTCTTAGGACAATCCGTACAATTTCCAAAAGGGTCATTATGATAAATAGGATTATTATCCATTGAGACATATGGGCTTTGCCAAGGCATATAACCAATCTCAGGATCAATTGTAAACCATCTTCCTAATCTTGGATCATATTGTCTATAAAATGAGGTGTAACTATTTCCATTACCTTTTATTACATCATCCTTCTCCATACCATTAAACCCCCATCTATACTTAGCAGAGCCGGATGAATTCCCAAAATAACTTTTTTTATATGCTAAATTTACTTGCATTTTTACCTCCTTAAAGGTACTAAAAATTGCAATATTTTTTTTGTTATTTACAGTGAGTTAAAAATTCGCGAGAGCAGGAGGCTTTTATAGAATTAATGCGACAGAACCCAGAACCATTATTCTTTATTCTTTATTAAAAATAAAATTGAATCAACATAACCGAAGACATTAGATAATTTCAATAAATCCTTTTTCTGTTTTTTGTTCGCTAAATAAATGAAATAAAATATTGATAATGGAAAAATAATAATTAGCAATATAATAAAAATGTATTCTATTGATTTTACTTTTATTTCTTTCGATATTTTGGTTTGCTCAATTTGAGAAACAAGAGTTGAGATTTCCTTATCAGATGTGTAGTTTAATTTTAAAAAATTGACAGTAACCTCTTTAATATGAATATATTCCTTATAACTAGAACTATATCGATTATTTAAAATGCGATTAATCACATTTTTTAATTCTATTAATTGACGAATAGATAACTTTTTTTTCTTTTCTTCAGAAAGTTCCATCTTCAATAACAACACCATTATTATATTCTACTACCTTTTCAATAGTACCATCTTCATTATATCTCACTTGTTTTCCATGCCTCTTACCCATTACAAAAAACTCTTTAAGTAATAACTTTCCTGTTTCATAATAAACTAAAAACTCACCATTTTCTATTCCATTTTTATAATTGAGTTTTGCCTTAACTTTTCCGTTTGAAAAATATCTTATTTGTTCCCCATCTAACAATTCATTTTTCTTAATGAACTTACCTAACATTTTACCATTGTTGTTATATACTTCTTTTGTAATAACACCATTATCTTCATAAGATTATTTAAAAATATCAGGTTTATGAGTTGATATTCCATTTTTGACACAATACAGTTTTAAATTGTCTTTAGTAAATTCTACTTTATACAAAAATCCACCTATTACTTTATCTTCAATTTTTCGGTAATTCTCGAACTTTATATTCACCAGCTAATTCATTATTTGAAGAAGCAATTTTTAGATAAAATGAATTTGAATCTTTGAAAGTTGACCACGTTCCTTTTTCTTTATCTGTATTTTGATCAGACAGATTTAATACAGGTAAAATACACGTATAATCATCAAAAAGATAAAATCCATTTACTCGAATTTCAAAATCGGGCTGTGATATCTTTCTATAGACCAATAACCCATAATTTCTTTCTCTTGTTCATTACATGAGAAGAACAAAGCTAAAATTAGGATATAAAGAAATTTTATTTTATTCATAAGTCTAACCTTTTTTGAAATTAACCGCCTCCTTTACTTTTCTTTTAATCGAATTTCTTCCATAACCTTGGCAGCATCACCATTGTCATTTTTACCAGCTTCATCGTAAGCTTCCTGATCGATTATTTGTGTTTTGGAAACTCCAGTATTATCTGCTGGGGTTATTGTGCCAGTAGGATTACCATAAGTAATAGTTTTTCCTACTACTATAGGTTTGTAATTTTTTAGAAATTTTCTTGGTTATTTCTTTAGCTACTTCAAGTACGTCAGAATCAACTCCTGATCTTTCTCCTGATAAAATGAATGCAGCAATAGCATTCAAATCATTTACATTAAGATATTTCTCGGGTATCATATTTTTTTCTATTGCTGTTTAAAATATTAGGGATTACTTTATTCTCAAGAATCACAAGATGTTCATCTACAAGACGTCTATCTTCATTGGTGTTTTTATTTATCCATGCCTTTCCTCCCCAATTAATTACATTTACGACAACAGTTAGCCCTGCTCCAGCGACAGTCTTAGCAGAAGGAGCAGCAGTATTAATCTTTCTATCTTTAAACCTTCTATCTGGGTTCCCAGTAGATTTGGCCTTTGGTTTCTCAATATTTGTCGGTTTTAAAACATTTGTTTCTCCTGGTTTACTCGACATCCTTGCACTAACAGATTCCTTTACTGGTTCTGGAGCAATAAAGCTAGCTACATTTGTAGGGAAACCAATATTTCCTTCAGGCCAATTTGCAGAAACTTCATCTCTTCTTTTCCAAGCAGCTCGTGTTGTGGAGTTAAAGTTTTCCAAATCAATGTGTGCCTCTCCATTCACCAGTTTAATTCTTGATTCATTGTAATCTAAATATTCCAAACCATCCAAATCAACTCCTTGAATTGGCTGATTTTCTGTGTACGAATATGGACTATTCCAAGAGAATGATTTGAACAATGGGTCAACACTCAAGAATCTTCCTAATCTTGGATTGTAGATTCTAAAACCGTAATCGTAAGAGTTCCCGCCTCCATGCACTTCATCATCTTTCTCAGTGCCGTTAAAACCCCATCTATACTTTGAAACCCCGTCCGAGTTGTAATCGTCACACAAAATTTGGGTTACTTCTTCTTGATGAGTTACGAGTACATCATCAATTAAGAAATAACAATTTGCAGCATTACCAATACGTGTAACATTTATGGTATACGCTCCTGTAACATTGGCAGTAAATTGCGTAGAATAAGTCTGCGAACCTCCTGTTAAAGTTTGAGTATAAATAACAGTGTTGTTAGGGTCTAATACTTCAAGCAAGATACTCGAAGCTGGATTACAGCTTCCTTTATCTATTGTAATGGTAAAATCGTAAGTAACACCACTCGTAGCCATAAACGAATTAGTACATCCCATTAATTTATTTTGAAGCTCTTTATTACATATTCAAATGTTTTTTCATTATTTGCAAACATTTGTACAGAAGAACTAAAAGTAATATTAAGTAAATTGTTTTTGTGCTTCATCTGATATAATATAACCTTGATTATTTCTTGATTTAACTTATGAGTATATACTATTTTAGAACATTGTTTTCCGTTTATTAAAATTATTCCATGATTTAATATTTTACATGAATTAAGATATTTTTCAAGACCAATTATACTTTTTTTATAATCTGTTTGTAAATTACCACTACTATTGGAAATAGTGAGGTTAAAATTTGATTTAAATCCATGTGTTTTTGGGTCAACAAAATTAAAGATAGTGGAAGTATGATGATTTATTTTCCAATTTGAAGGATACTTAATTTCAAAAGAACCATAATTACTTACAGAATTATGAGTGTTGTATGTAATATCTTGAGGATGTCCTTTTAATACTAGAATTAATATTATATTAAGAGTCAATATTATTTTCATATTATTTTTAAGATTTCTTCTCCACTGTAAAATTCAAGTGGTTCATATACACAAATATATGAAGTGTTATTTTCAAAATCACATTTATATATTTGTACTAAATCATCTTTACTAACATCATAATTCTTAAGATCTATTAAACTTGATAAAGTACTTATATTTAACTCTTCTGTTTCATTTATCCATATCTCCTTATCGAATTTGATAGATCCAAAGTGTTCTACAGATTTTAATTTATCTGTACTTATTCCTTTTTCTTTTAATAGTTTTTTAATATAACTTTTAAGCATTAATAACTTATTCTTTTGTATTAGTATTATCAATTATAGCCTCCACTTTATCATGAGTTTCAGCTCCATATTCTGCACCAACAAAACCTCCCACAATACTACCAACAATTCCTCCTATTATTGCACCAGGTACTGCGCCAACGCCTGCAAAAGGTGCACCAATTGAAGCTCCAATTAATGCTCCTGCTTCTCCACCTGCTAGTGCCCCAGCAAATCCCCCAACTTCTTCAGCAGCGGCTCTACTTTTATCTTCAGCTGTAGAAATGTTTATGCCAGCAGTTACAAATGATAAAACACCTAAGCCTCTTCCAAACTTTCCTAATATTTTAGCATTTCTGTTATATTTAGCATTTGTTTTATTTGCAGTTCCAGTTTGTCTAGATAGCTCATCAGTTATAGGTTTTTTAGCCTCAATAATTGTTGCAGGTATAGCAGGGGTTTTTGCTCTAGCTCTTATTTTATACTTTGATCTTGCTTTACCATCAGTTGGACCTAAATGCTTAACATTTTCGTTGTAATAATTCCTTGCATTTTCTCCTTGTATTAAAGTGTAGGCTCCATATTCGTTTACACTTTGAACACCTCTTAAAATTAAATCACCGTTGGTGTTTTTATTGGCATCACTGTTTTCTATCATATCACCATGAGCGTAGGAGAATACTACTTTTTGTTCATTATCAACAACTATTATCGCACCACCTTTTGAAATTACAAAACCATTCTCATCAACTTCATTATGATAAGTATAATTAATCGTATAAGAATTTTGGTCACCATAAGTTTGGTAAACTAATTCTAACTGATTATCAAACCCATCATCACCAGTTAAATATGGAGGGTCTCCAGGACCTTCACCATTTTTATCTATAAATCTTATTGGATTATTAGCAGAGAAAGTATATGGGCTCATAAAAGGATATTGTTTTGCCAGTGGATCCTCAGAATTAAACCTGCCTATTCTGCTGTCATAAATCCTTGCTCCAAAATCATAACTGTTACCTGTTCCTTTTAAATTATCGTCTTTCTCCATTCCGTTGAACCCCCATCTATACCTAGCAGAGCCGGATGAATAGCTAAAACGTGAACTTGTATGTGCCGGTTTTAATAGCATTTCACTCTCATAAGTATCTAAATTAATGCGAAAGAATTTCATCGAATGTTACAGGAACAGTTAAAGAAACACGAACATTTTCTCCTTTTTGTTTACCAGGCTTCCAAATTGGCATTGATTGGACTATTTCTAGGGCAAGTTTATTAAGCTTTTTGTTATTAACACCTTTTCTTATTTCAACCTCAACAGTTTTTCCATTTTCATCAACAACAAAATTCACGTAAACTTTACAATTACATGAGCTTTTACCTAACAATTTATCTACTTGATTATTAAGGTATGTATTTATCTTTTTATTTCCACCAGGAAATTCTGGCATTATTTCAACTATTGTAAAAGTTTCTTCAGATTTTAAATCAGACTCATTTTTTTGAGAAAATATCTGCAGAGGAGTTATAAATAAGAAAATAAATATATATTTATTCATAACTAAACATAAAAATTTCGAAATAGATTTATCAATACTAAAATGAACATTATTACACATAAAAAGACTAAATAGTAAACTACTAAGAGACGTTTATAGTTACTTTTCTGTTCAAATAAATTTACACGAGATTTAATAACAGTCATAAGGTTGAATAAATATCGCCATGCAAAGAAAATAAATATAGGTGCCATAATAAAAATAGACTCATTTATACTTATTCGATCTATATCAAATACTACTTGAAACAAAACTGATACACCAAGAAAATTTGCGTAAGTCACTAATAACGTAATCGCTACACCAAAAACCTCTGGAGTTCTATCCTTTTTATAAAGAGAACATATATACAAAACTAAATAGTCGAAAAGCACCATATTTTATTATTCAAACATACTAAACCCTTTTTGAAGTGTTGTGATATCTGATGGAATTGGTGGCCCATGTTGAATCATATAATGGGTAGTACCATCTACAACAGTCATTGTTACGAAATATCCACCTGCTAAAATCCAGCCATAGCCAGGAACAAAACCAACGAATCCTGCAATCAAATCAGTTCCTTTTCTCATAGTATAACCACTTTCATCTATTTCGTGTAAAGTCAATAAAATACCTGCTGAATTGGTTATAACTCCACCAGCCTTTAATACTTTAAGCGTACCTGCCTTAAATTTAAATTTTCTTAAGGCTGAATTTATATCTTCACCAGTAACGCTTCCATTTCCTGTGAATTTTGCCTTACCAGTTACTGGATCAATCTGATATTCTTTTAACAATCTCTGTTTATTTAAAGCACGAGAAAGAAACTTATTCTCATTCAAAGCTTGTATTACTTTATTATAATCTTCAATAGTTCCAGTTGCTCCTTCTGCAATTCCATATAATGAAATTCCTATAGCAGAGTATTTTTTATGTGAACCATCCGCCATCATATAAGTTTCATCTCCAGGTTGTGAAATGTGTTCAGTTGATAATATATCAACTTCCGATTGTGTAGAAATTGGTTCATCCTTTACTTCAATTGTTCCCCCTATTCGTTCTCCTTCTCCACCAGGTAACCCATAGATATCCTCACCATTTTCTCCGCATCCTAAGCATAAATTTTGACCCCCTATGATAGAATTTTCACCTGTTCGAATTCCTCCATTTGGTGCAACAGAACCTTTTTCTCCTTTTGCATCTTCTTGAGGGTTTACACCTTCTAATCCAGAGGGATCTACAAAAAATACAGGATTGTTGTTAAATGTAGCATAAGATGATTGCCAAGGATAGTTTATAGGGTCTCTATTCCACCTTCTTCCTAATCTACTGTCATATTGCCAAAATTCAGCTGTATAACTATTTCCAGCTCCCTTCATTTCATCATCCTTTTCTTGACCTTGGAACCCCCATCTATACTTAGCAGAGCCGGATGAATTGCTGAAATTTGAACTTGCATATACCAATTTTAGTAGCATTTTACTCTTTAAAGATACTTTTTAACGGAATTTTTATGAAATAATTTAGGGTTCAATCAGAAACAATTACCTTTACATTCATAGCATCTTCTACCTTTTCAGTAGTTGCTTTATTTATAAATTCTAAATGTAACTTTATGTTATAATCACCTGGTTTAGTATATACTCTTTCGACAAGAAAATAACTACTATTTTTTTCAAATGTTACTATCTTGTCATCTACATAAAAATCACAATTTAAATGAGGTGGTCTCGCGATATATACTTCAATCCATAATGGTTCATTTACCTTAATTTCATTTGATGACATAATTATTTTTGGAAACACAACTCCTTGCTCTTTAATTACCTCTCCTTGCTCACTATAATCAGCTCTATAAAACACTTCACCCTCAAATTCTGTATCTAATGCATAATAACATATATAAGTTTCAATTGAGTTATTAGGGTAAAAAAATCTACCTATACCAATTTTAACTCCATTGTGATAATAAACCTCTCCTTTTAATGTTTTATCAGAATAATACCATTTTGCCCATCCATGTTCTTTTCCATCTTTTATATCAACTATATATTTTAAATTTCCATTTTCATAGTACTCTTTGTGTTTATAATTTAGAGTATCTAAATTTTCATTGGTTTTAGTAATATTTTTATCGATACTTTCTCCATGATTCTCGGAGGTACATGAAAGTATACAGATAAGGAAAATGAATATTATATTACTAATTATCTTCTTCTTCATTTGGAACATCTTCATTAGTTGGAGTTACATGATCTCTTGTATCACTACCTTGAATTATAAAACCACTAGAATCACCTCTTTCTATACAATATTTGCATCGAACAGTATCCCCAGTTTGTACAGTTTCAGATTGGCTATTAATTTCAATTTTATCGTCTACCACAGCATTCACAGCATCATTTAATGAATTTATAAAGGATTCAAAATTACTTAGATTATTGAGTAGCCTAATAATCGTATTTGAAGTGTTATTAATGCCACCACCAGATAATCCACCCAATGCAGAAACTAATTCATCTGCTTCAACTTCGTGTATATCCCTATTCTCACCCTGAGTTTTTGTAGGTGAATAAGAATAACCTTTTGTGGTCAGCATTACACCTCCAGCTTGTGATTCACCTGGTCCTTCAAAATCAAGAGTTGCTAATGCTTTTATCGCATCTATATTATCCATTATTGCATTAGCAATTAAAGCATTATCTCGGCCTAATCCTCTTCTTGTCAAACGTTCTTTTCCAAACTTTTCAGATTTGCTTACTGTAAAAGAACCATCTTCATTAATTACTACTGTTGTTTGGTGTATTTTATCACGCCATACTCTAACTTTAGTTAATAACGCTCCTCCAAGTCCGCCTTCAGATCTATTTTCTGCTTTAAAAACATCATTACTCAAAACCTTTCCAAACGTTACTTCAGCACCTGTACGTTTATCAATAATTGTAATTAAATCAACTTCTATTTTTCCATCTTCATCTTTATAAAATAGAGGATTATTTAGAAAAGATTTGTAAGTGCTTTGATCTGGTTGCAGATGGTGCATTTTATCAATAACTTTCCATCTTCCAATTCTAGGGTCATACATTCTAGTCCCAAAATCATAACTGTTACCTGTTCCTTTTAAATTATCGTCTTTTTCCATTCCGTTGAACCCCCATCTATACTTAGCAGAGCCGGATGAATTGTAATCTTCACACAAAATTTGGGTTACTTCTTCCTCATGAGTTACCAGTACATCATCGATTAAGAAATAACAATTACTAGCATTGTTAATACGGGTTACATTAATCGTGTATGCTCCCGTAACATTGGCTGTAAATTGAGTAGTGTAAGTTTGTGCCCCTGCCATTAAGGTTTGTGTGTAAATAACTGTGTTATTAGGATCTAACACTTCCAATAATATATGCGCTGCACTGTTACAATTACCTTTATCTATAGTTATGGTAAAGTCGTAAGTTACACCATTTGTTCCCATAAACGAGTTAGTGCATCCCATGAGCTGACCACCCCCTGCTTTCTTGGATTGAAGTTGTCCTCCAGTTACTGTTAAGGCAGTATTACCAAGTTCAGTCCAGCCTTGTGTAGTACCATCATCAAAGTTGGTATTCAAATCTTCTACGGTTAGCATAAAGCTGGTATCGCGGCAAACTTCTTTGCTAAAGCTACGTGCATGTAGCGGAGCTCCAAACGGGCTGTAATCAAAGGTTAATAAGATGTCCGGCTCGTAATAATCTACATTATTATCCTGATCTATATCGCGGGCTATTTTACGGTCGGATATAACACTCATTACATTGCCTAAGTGGTTACTTAGCTCGTATTGTCGGTTACCTACATGATGGATGTATTTACTCGTATCAACAGGAGGTGCAGCAATCATTTCTATGTTTTTGTTGTTGTTTCCTAAGCGGTTGCTTCCGTATATGTTACGCTCGGTAAGTGTGTAGTGGTTTTGTTGGGTGTTATCATCTACGGTATATTCGTAAATAGCCATTACATTGCCTTGTGCATCTCGGCTGTAATAAGTGCTTTTTTCCCAATCGGTTGGGTTAAGCGGGTCAAAATTTACCTGGGTACTGTTTGGTGTCATGTTTCCGTATTGGTGTTTGGCAATTCTATTTCCGTTAGCATCGTATTCAAATACCAGGTTTTTCTTTAAACTCGATGCCATTCTCACTACACTTTCTACTTTGCCGTATACTGTCCAATAGATCTGGTGTATTTCTTCCTGCTTGTCGGCTATCAGGTTACCAATTTGGTCGTACTGGTAGTTATTCGATCCATCATTAATTTGTGCTAAGTTGTTGTTAAATGCACCCATGTCTTCAATATCGTCATCAAAATGGTTTTTACCTGTGGCAGGTGGGTTAGGGTGGGCAGAAGCACTTGGGTCGTTTACATGATACAATCGGTTAGCCACTTTAAATCCACCACTTTCTGCATAATGGTAAGTCATGTCATCGAACACATTACCATCTTCATCTTTACGCAGTTGTGTTTCAATATTACCATTGGCATCGTAAGTAAACACATTATAATACCTTCCGTTATAGGTGCCTGAATTTTGCCACTGGTTAAAGGTTGTTTGGTTAGGATCTTGCTCTACATTGGTAAAGGCAGCGGCTTCCAGCAATCGGTTTAACTGATCGTATTTGTAGGCTGTTGCTTGCGGCAGTACTTCCGGTAAATTGGCAGCAGTAGTAGCTGCATATACTTCCGGCTTTTTAATGCTACTTACCATAGCTCGTATGTTGCCATTAAACAACTCGTTAGAGTTATCGGTAACATCGCTACCTGCAATGGCTGATACAGGAGCTGTATTAGTGGTAAACGTACCTATTGGTATATAATCGTTGTTATGGTAATTTAAGCTAAAACCAAAGGCATCGCGTGCAAACAGTGCATTAGGGTTATTAGCTTGGGTATCACCATCTTTACCCATATCATTGGCTGCATACAATTCATCCGAGTTCATGTTCTTTAACCAACCTTGTAGGGTGTAGGCATAATCAATACCTTGTACGTTATTGTCGCCTAACTCAATACGTGCCAGCGGGCCATGGTCGTAATAGAAATAACGTGCTTCTTCACTCCATATTAAATTGTTATCGCTTACAAATACTTTTTGAATGCGGTTATCGGCATCGTATTCATATCGGTGATGCCATTGGTCTACTTCGTCCGTTTGATACGATACCTGATTTACATTACCTGAAACCAAATCGTAAAGATAATCCATACGCTTAAAGCGTTGTGGGGTAGTGGAGCTGTTGGCAGTTAAATCAGCATTATCTTGCAACAGGGTTTTTACATTACCGTGTATGTCGTAAATGTAATGTGTAGCATGGTTGTAGGTTAACGGGTCGTTATCGTGCAAATCTTCATAACTTACCATGGCTATACGGTTTCGGTAATCGTTAGTATCAGGCATAAAAGTAGTTGGTAAAATGGCAGTAATACCTGTTAACGGTTTGTCGTAATAGGTATTGGTTACTTCAGTTCTGCTACCGGTAGTTTCTCCAACCCATGCTAATAGTTTAGCATCGTCAATTACATTAGGGTTATAGGTAGCACCAATGTTGGTTCCGAAAATATCGTTAAAACTCATATTGGCTGTATTCTCAGTTTTTTCACCTACTTCAATAATTCTGCCCAACTCATCGTAAATGGTATAACTGTATCGTTTAGGTGAGTAATCGTATTGTTTGCTGTTTTGAGAGATCACTAATCTTCCTAATCTATCATAAAAGAATTTATCGGAAATTTCATCACTTTCATCTTTCAACAGTCTTGCATAGGTTTGCAGATTGCTGGTAGCATCATAATCTCCACCCATAAAGGCATTAAAACGAGAAGCTACAGCTATGGTGTTAATGTCTTTTAATGGGTCGTTAGGTTGTGCAATAATATTATCTGCAACACTTTTTTCATCCCACTCAACCGAAACAATTTTTAGTTCACTACCATTGTTCCAGCTAACATTATCTGAGCGGAACAGATGGCCATCATCACCCACAATGTAACCTAGCTTATTGTCGTAAAATCCAATATCGTTTAAGTTAACGGTAGCAGGTAATCCTGTATTTAAATCGGTTACGGTAATTTCTATTGGTACAGCATTAGTTGATAGGGTATTGTAATTAACTACCGTATTACCTTCACCAACGGCTATAAATGTATTGTTGTTGGTAAAGTGGTGCATATTTAGTAAGGTAGCATCGTTTATAGAACCATTAGGTGTTTGAGGAGTACCTGCCGGGTTAACTGTAAGGTTGTTCCACGTGCCTGTGTATTTATAAGCAACCGCATTATTCGAAGCATCACCACCAACAATGAATCCAATACCACCATTCATACTGATGTCGTATAGGTTATTGGTAGCAGTTCCCGGTAAGTTTACTGTTGTAGCGGTATTTCCTGAAGCTTGCCCTAAATAATTTTGTTCACCAATAATAAAACGGTCATTAGCAGTATGTGTACCTGTTAATTCCATTGGTATAGCGGTAGTAAATCCACCCGTTGGTAAAATAACATCAAAAGAATTGCCACCATTAGAAGTGCTTCGTGCAGTATAATTAGTACCTACTACTGTTCCGTTATTAATGGAGTTAAAATGCACCCCTGTTAATCGGTTGGTAAATACTTCTTTGGTAGGAATAACTGAAGCACTTAACCCAAATAATACATGACTTTGGTTGGCTCCAAATATGCTTTTACCATTTGCATTGTATTTTACAGCATTAATGTTTTCACTTTCGGTGGTTAAAATGCTATTGTATGTACCACTAGTATAACCAGGAGTATGTATAATAGTTCCATTAGCACCTGTAACTAAAACAACAGCGTTGTTATCTTGCTTATCAATGGCTAATAAATGGTTAGCAGTACCACTATTTTGTGGTACAAACATAGCATTGTTCCATAATATTAAGCTACCATTATTACCTGCCATTAGTACATTATTACCAGCATCTAATTTGTCTAATGCATTTAGGTTGTCAAGAGTTGGAGTTACTTTCAGGGTTAACAAACTGTTGGTTCCTTCTAACATTTTACCGTTATTGGTTACAGCACTAATGTTGGCAGCTTGTGTAACTACTACATCATTAATTGGCTCAACACGTACATTATTGGTAGTAGTAGAGGAAGTACTGTAACTACTCGCGCTTAGTTCGTTAATGTCTCCTGCAAGGTCTATCATCACAATACCATCATTAGGTTTTACACTAAATAAGCGTGTAACTGTAGGAGCAGGTAATGATAATCCCGTTGATGAATTGGTAAAGGAACCAAAAGTAGCACCAGGAGCACTTGCTCCAAAAGTTGGTACAAACTCGTACATGGCATTACCTGTACCGTTGTACAATACAAAAGTATTGGAGGTATTGTATAACAGATCAATATCTGTAAATCCGGTTAAAGAAGGGTTGTTAATGTTTAATGTGGAATCTAGATCATTAGGACTATTATTAATGTCTTTATTCGGATCGTATTCAAATTCGAATACAGCCTGGTTATTATCAATACCCAGTCCCATTAAGTGGTTGCCGCTACCTTTTACAAAGCGTAGTTGTTTAAGATTAGGTGCAGATGAAGTAAGATCTAATTTAGTCCAGTTAGGTGTGTTGGCATTAAAATTATGGGTTACGTACATATCATTATCCGAAACAGTTGCTACAATAAGGTTATTACCATTGGTAACAGCGTAAGCATCGTTTAAAGTAACTACAGGTATAGTAGCATCTGCTACTTTTGGTTCATATCCTGCGCCACCAGCACTTACAAATATTTTTACTACAGTTCCGTTATCACAGGCAGCCATTAAATAAGAGTAAGTTCCATTATCTTCATAAAAATTAAGACTGTGATAATTAGTGCTGTTATCCATCACCACCCAGGAACTACCGCCATTTAATGTTTTATACAAATGTTGATTAATAATGGCTACACCTATATTAGCATCTCTAAAATAAATGTGTTCAAAGTCATCTCTTGTGCCAGTTTCGGTTACTATCCAGTTGTTACCGCTATCAGTTGTTTTTAAGAGTAAACCATTATTCCCTGCAACAACGGCATTGCTATTATCTGTAGCACTAATTGCTGAGAGTTGATCAATTCTAATATCTTCAATAATTGTCCATGCAGAACTACTTGCTCCTGATAGTGTATTATGGCAAATGTAATTTTTGCCAGAAGGATCAATAACTGTAATGTAGTAACTGCTATTGGTAACATCGAAATCAATGGCTGTAATGGTTGAATTTGTAGCAAATACACCCGATGGACTTGTTGTTAGATTAAATTTAGTAGGTGTACCACTTTGGTAATCTACTAAGGTAAGATTATCTCCAACCAGTAAACCATTACCACTAGCATCTAAATAAAGGTCGTTCAGGTTTTCAGTAACATCAACCTGATACAAGTTAATCATATCCCATGAAAAACCTGCATTTTTTGATTCAAGGAACACTCCATTATTAGCCACCGCATAGGCATCATTAGGGTTTGCCCATTGCATGGCATTAATATCTGCGGCTACAACATCATTTACCCTTGTCCAGTTAGCTCCTCCATTGTTGGTGGTAAAAAGCATTCCTCTGTCTTTAGGGCTAGCACCTACAGTTTGCGTTAACCAACCCACCAAATAACCTTTAGAAGGGGTTACAAATTGAACCTCTTCAATGGTAAAGTTGGTAGGCAACCCGTTCACACCAGATAAGGTACAGATATCCATGTTATCATGGTCGGGTAAGGTTTGCTTGGTTAATTGGTTCAGGCTATTGTAAATGTACTTGGTTTCCATACGGTGGTTGGTATAGAAATTTTTAGTATTGGTTAGTCGGTCTGCCAGAATGCTTTGCGATAGCGCATCTGAAGAACTGGTGGTTGGAACAATTTCTACACCTTCTGGTGGAATGGTTTTTATTAAGTTGCCTGCCTGGTCGTAATAATAAAGCGTAAAGTGATACTCAGCATCTTCATAAGCCTTGGTAAAGCTTTCCATTAAATAATTGGTGCAATGCTCTTTGTACCTGGTTATAAAATCTTGCGAAAGACTATCTATGTACTGCTCATAAGCATTAGCAGCATTAGCCAATGCAGTATTAATCATATTTTGTACACAAGGATCAATATATTCTACCGAATCGTTAGGAACAGTATCTAATAGAACTGAGTCTGGTCCACAAGGTAGGTCAGCACAATAATAGAAAGGATCCAATTCTCTAGGTGGTTCACTTGCTGCACTTGCCAAAGAGTCTTCAGCAAGACTGGCATAAGATATAGTGCCTCCTGAGCGAATCGTATCTTTAATAATACCTATAGCTTCATTAAATTTTTCTATACAATCACACAAATCTTTTTCTTCAAATGCAGCAGCAGAAACTCTTTCGGTAATCATATTGTTGTTTAAGTTGCTGTCCGCTACTAGCTGATTATACTCCAATACGCTGGCTTGATAATCACTTAATGATTGTTCGCATGGATCAACGGCATCGCAATCAAATATTTCACAGTTTTGTTCTTCTCCACAGCCTGGATCTTTTATAATTGGTAATGGTAAAGTTAGATTTTGATTGGCAGGAACCTCCAAATAAGGACTTATGTAAGCCATGTATTTTGATAAGCATGCACATAGTCTCACCGCATCTTGTGGAGTAGGTATAGGTAACTGATGGTTGTTTAATTGTGCATAAGGAGAATTGTTATAATTGTTTAATAATTGTACCAACTGGAAATATTGTTTCACGCATTTAGGTTGTTCTATCTGTGTAAAACTTAATAATTTGGTATCGTAATAAGGCAATACATCAGGTAATTGAGTAGTATCGTAAAAAGTAGTAATGTAAGCTGTAAAACCAGATTTTGATAAATCGTTATAGTAAAGGTTATTTTTAACGGTTAACTCGTATGAAGCCATTTTTAAATAAGACTCGGAAAATTTAGCTAACGGATGGTTAATTCTAAAATGTTCAAAGGCTTCTACATAGGTTTTGTATAATAACTGATTGGAATCTACCGCTGAAGTATCTATCATACTTTGGGCTACCATAAAGGATATAATATCTTGAGCTTGAGTACTATCGTTTTGTAAGCAGGTATCCACATGATTGATATAAGTATTACACCCTGTAGCTAGTTTTTGAGAAGCATAATCTTCTATACTCACCACTTCTAAACTATCTAAAGAAAGACTATCAGCTCTATCGTTGTAGAGGTCAATGGTTTTGGTATAGCGTTCATATTCTTTATCAATAGAGATGCTTTTTCCAAAATCGGCAATAAATAAGTCAAAATTATACAGGTAACTATTTTCGTCTATTGTTGGATTAAAATTGTCGATAAATCGGATGTAATTTTCTACAAATGCACCAGCACCTTTACCCATTATCTCTTGATAGGTTAGGGTTTCTACATAAGCTGAATCTGATGTGGAATAACCTAAACGGGTATTAAGGTTGCTAACTGAGGCTTCTAATGTTGGCATTAATACTAGTGTGGTATCTTTATCTATTGGGTCACTAACTAAGGTGTCGTTACCTCCATCTGTTGTACCTGTGTCTGAGGGAGTAAGGTAACATGTGTCACAATTATTTAGTGGTATGCAGGTAGTAGATCCATTTACAGTAATAGTATCCGTAGTACCATTATTATTAACATATGAAACATCAAAAATAAAATCAAAGTAATTATTTTCAATAAGTTCACCTACTGCTGTAAAATGGATAGGTAAGGGAGTAATATCTTCGAAAGAGATGCTATCGGGAGTATTGAAAGAAAGTGTTAAATCACAGTCACCTATCATTACTGAAAGTAAAGTAGAACATCCTGAAGTATCGCAAGAAGTAGTTTCGCTAGCAGTAACTACCACAGAGGTATCTCCTAAGTAACTTTCCAATCCTGTAGTCATGGCAGGGCTTTCTAAAATATTTTCCATGTCAGCAATCTCGAAAGTATCATTAATCAATTCAGTAAATAATAAACGGGCAAGGTCATCCAGATTTTGATGTGCAGGAGTTTCACAATCTGAAAGTGGAGGATTATCACAACTTCCCATTTTAAGGTTAGATGTTACTCCATTTATTACTTTGGTAGCAGTTCCGGTAAGTGTACCTAAATTTAAACCATTGATATCATAAACATCTACGGTATAAACATTATTACCTACACTAGAAACATTAATATTATTGAAGAAATTAATTTGTGCAGGGTTTAAATTACTGGTAGATACAGCTGTAAACTGTAACCTGATTTCATTAACTCCATCAGTAAGTACTCCTAGAGGAGGGCCTGGGGTTAAACTCCAGCTAATATTGCCAGTATTAGTTAATATGGCAGAGATATTAGAAGTGATGAAGGGGTTATAGTTAGGGTCATTTCCTACAGCGAAATTTGAAGAGGTCAATTGACCATCATTAGCCAATACACTTAGTAATAGTTGCAGGTCTTCAGCTAATTCAGTTGGTGTGCAAACTTGATTAAAGTTACAGTTTAGAATATTTAAACAAGTAGTTCCTGATACTTCTTCCAATGTAAAGCCTCCATTGCCATCATCTACTTTTGCAAAAACAGTAAATGTATAATTAGGAGCTGAAAAACCATTAGCAGTTAAACCTACAAAACCGATTACATCATTCCAGTTAATGGTTCCTGAAACAGGTGTTAAGATGGTTTCACAACTAGCTGGACCAGAAGAAGAGGTTGTAAATTTTAAAGAATTACCACTTATAGCTGCATCATAGGTAATTGGAGGAAAAGGTAAAGTAGGGTTGTTATTGGTCATAGCAATTAATAAACCACTAGTTGAACTTAAGGAGTTTAGGTTAAAATTTGTGGCTGTTAAATTACTTGAGCTGCCTAGTTCATTCAATAAATTTTGGAAATTCATGGCAACAGGGCATTGTCCGGTAATATCATATAATTGATAAGCAAGTGTATTAGGATCAACACCCATATCGCTTTCATCTAAAAAGCGTTTTTGCTTGTATTTAAACAATTGTCTTCGGTAATAAGCACATGGTTGTTCAACGGCATAATACTCAGAGTTAAAAATACTAGGAATAGATGCAAATCCCTTATTAAAAGGGTTGAAAGAAGTATTTGATATACAATCATTAAATGCAGAGCATGTATTGATAGCGTAATTATCATAGATGGTATTGATAATTTTATTCTTCTTTTGCAGATATAATGCGATGAAGTTAATCCATTGAAGTTCTCTTAAATCATCTTCTTGTTGTGTAGTCAATCCGCCACCAGCATCTTTTCCAAACACAAAACAGTCGGGTGAAGATGGAGAAACTGTTAATGAGTTATTGCCACATTTTTGAATAAAAGCGGCTACTTCAGTCATGTTTCTCATTTGTCCATCTATCACAAAAGAATTGTTAAAGGCATTAATTAAATCATTAGCAGCAGTTGCATTATAATTCGCAGCAGTAGTAAAACTGATAAATGGATCAGCATTAAAGTTAAAGTTATAGCCTGAAGTATTGTTACCCGAAAGGTAACCAGCACTTACGGCATCACTAAAAGAAAAATCACGTAATTGAGCATCAAATAATTGGCTGGAAAGATTGTTAGCATCCTCTTCCATGTGCCCCATGCATTGCTGATAATAACAATACTCTGGATGGTACTGAACTAATGATCTTGCCCATGAATCTTGCCAATACACATCAATAAAATCAGATAAATTAGCTAAATATTGTGGTCTAATAAATAATTGACCCCCATTGTTAATAATGTTACCTATATAGGTCTGGTCAACTGCAGGAGAATAGACTCCAGGACTAATCTCGGTAATTTGAATAAAGGATTCATTATTATTATCATCTACATACATGGTTTGGTTAGTACCATTTAAAAAGACTTTAGGATATTTCCAGTGAGATGTAATAGTAAGCCCTTGTAATTTGTTAGTATGAGTTGTATTATATACACTTAACCAATACATACCAACATTAATGTTATTATTAGCATCAAGGTATTTTCCATATTGCCCGCCTGGAGATACATCGGCAAGCATCATTTCATAAATTGTTTCACACATGGTGAGTAGTTTACACGGAGCAAGACACTCTTCTAATGCTAAATCATAATCAGCGGCTGTTCCCAAACCATTTGCTACAAAGTCTTCTTTAGTTCCCAATGCTTCAGCACAAGATTCACACGTTACGTTACAATCACTTGTATCTATTTGTGCTAAGAATTCTTCTTCAAAGTCATTTAGAGTTTTGATACAGGTGTTATTATTTGAATCCAGATATTGTTCTAAATAATAATCAATAGCATTTTCACTAAGGGTTAGTGTTTTTTCAATATTATAATTACCAACAAGTAGATTAGCAATAAAAGAAAGTTGATAGTTAGGTGTTGGTACATTACAATCTACATGAAAAGTAACTGTTCCATCACCATTGTCTGTAAAGTTTCCAATCATTTCATGGTATTCTATCGGATTGTTTTGATCGTCTTCAATAACATTACCACAATCATCAGTTAGTTTAACCGTTAACTCATAGGCACAGGAAAAACAAATATTAGGTAAGCAAACATCAGTAAATGAAACCGAAGTCATATCATAATTAAATGTATAAGGTCCAGCTGTGCTTACTAAAAAGGTTTCGTTAAAAACCATTTGACTTACTTTCCCCGCAGGACTGGTATTTGCTACTGTTGGTAAAATCATTTCCTGTTCAAGGTTAACTGCTGCTGCTGGTTGAGATGGTATTGACTCTACATTAGTAGGAGGATTTCCTGCTAAAGAAGTAGCAACAACTTTTCCTTCCTGGTTTAGATAAGAAACACTAATTTGGTTGTTGGCATCAATTACCATGTTCTTTTTATAATGAGAGGCAAAACCAACTTCAGAACCAAATAATCGGTCTAATTGTATTTGGTCAGGTTTTCCGTAAAAATATTGGGTTTCATGACCGCTTCCCAATTTAAAATCCACACCAACACCCGATTGTCTTCTAATTCTTCCTGTTTGATCGGATGTGTAGTCAATTACTGTAAACGGGTGGTCTTCTGCATCAGGAACAAATTGTTGTTGGGCATCTTGTTTTGGGTTGAGTGGAGAATAATATCTAGAGGCCCCAGATCCATCAAACATAGGTTGAACGGCAGTTTGACAATTTGCCACATCAACATCAAAGTCGGTTTTAGAATAACCTACTCCTGAGCTAACCTGATTGAAATTAGGATAAAATTTAATTGGAGGAGTGGTTGGAGTAGTACAGTTGTCTTCTAAAACAGGAACAGGCAACACACTCACTGCTGCACGCCCTTGATGATCATAAATGGTTTCTCCAACTACTACATTGTCATCAGAATTTATTTTTGTTACACTTTGTCGGTTACGCAAAGAGCCATCAAAATAACTGATTACTTCCTTTTTCTTACCTTCTTCAGCAAAGTTGGTAGTCAATTGCCAGTTTTTTAGGTTTTCGTGAGATGATGTTAAATACTTATGGTTACCTGAAAGAGAGGCAACAGTTCCAGTATTAGGAGCACTCCATACTCCATAGATAAATTTTTCATGTTGATTAGGGTCTTTACCAACAGCTCTTACCCGATATATTAAGTATCCTCTTTCAAAAAGTAGAGGAATAGAGTAGCTGGTATTAATGGTAGTAATACGTGTACTGTTATGCCTAAAGTCGAATTTTAGGTTTGATGGTGAAATATTGGTGGTAGTAGAAGATGTAGGGGTAACAGTAGCATCATAATCATTAATAAAAGCCCATTCCAATTGATATTCTATTGCTCCTGGCATAGTCATCCAGTTAATTTCTAATTTATCAGGTACAGCTGAGGCATCACAGTCTAGGTCAATTTCTACCGGTTGATTAATGGTAATTGCTGTTCCGGTGTTTGGCGTAAAATCAAAGATACGGTTAACTCGAATAGTTCCATCAAGGTAAACATTTGAAGGTAAATCCGTAACACTAACACCATCAATTTTAATATTGGCTATTTCAAAAATATATTCATCTACATTTTTGAAGATATAAGCATCTTTATCCTTAAATGTTTGCTTGTCAAAAGGTTCATACTCAATTGATAAAGGAATAGTAAATGGTGTTCCGTTAAGTGGAGTAATTTCTACATCAACTTCAAGTAAGTAACTAACAGCTATAAAATCCGGATGATTAAAATTAATGGCAAGAGTTACAATATCAACAGTTGTTATGTCAGTAGCACCAGGTTGACCAGCCCCACAAGAAATAGTCTTATTGTCTCCCACCTGAACCAATGGAGTAGACGTATTGGTTTCAATACGCTCATTACATTCTAATTCCTGAGCATTCGAGATAAGAACAACTCCAAGTAAAAGTAACAATATGCCTAGTTTCTTAATCATAAATTCTTTGATCCTAATTCTGATATCTAAAATCAATTAGCTGAAAGTTTTTAAATTTTTCGCTTAACTGATAATTATTACCATTCTTATAAGCTATTTCATTTATGTTAAATTTCAGTTTCTTCTTTGAAGATAATTTCTTTAAGCCTACTCTCAATTTTGGTTTTTCTTCTAGTAACCTTCCATCTTTCCCTTCATATTCTATTTTATCAGCATAATAGAATATAACTTCTTCAGCAAAAGAATTGTTTAATTTGATGCTAATCTTCTCGTATGGTAATCCTTCTTTATACTTTATATCAATTATTTGTTTACCATTTTCATGGTTAGTAAGTGTTATATTTGTTACATAACGATTGTATTTATCAATAAAATCATTGTCAGGGGTAAAAGAAAAAGATTCATTATCTGGGTAACTAATACCAACAATATTTTCAGCTGAATCAATCATCAATTTTAATGTGTTATTCTGAATAGAATAAACATGGTTTATATATTGTTCTGTAATGTTATCCTTTTTAAGGATAAAACCTTTAGATTGATCTTCAGGAATAGCAGCATAATGGCCTTTATAGGTATATACTTCAAGTGCAATACAATACTCTTTCTGGGTGTAAATGCTGTTAGTTTTTTGCATAATAGCGGTCATTTCTTTTAAAGAAATATTTTTCTGCTGAGCTTTGCAAAACGATACAGACAGTAATAAAATCAGGATATGTGAAATCAGGATTCTCATTCGTTTTTACTTGTATTTGATCTGTTTTCCTGAATGGTTTTAATTCCTCTTTCTGTTTCTTTTTTAACTCGTATCAGTTGTCCACTCTCATCATATTCATAATAAGTTGCGTAATGTCTTTCATCCAATTCAGCTACCAATCTTAAATTAACTGGGTCATATACAAATGATTTCATATTCGAGTTAAATGGAAATACTCTAATGTCATCAAACAATACTTCTCCGGTATTACTGCCTAATAAAATTTCCATATCCTGAGCAGTTGAAGGAATCATAAATTCTACTTCAATTCTTTGCCATCCATCTATTATTTCACCAGTTGGTGTAAATGGACCTAATACAGTATTATTTCCATCATTAAATGCGATACGAATTTCAGGGTAATCATAAGAAGTTTTGGTTGCAGGAGCATTTAACTCTTTTGCCCATGCAGAGATTACGTACTTCTGTCCAGGAATAGGAGCAAAGGAACCAATACAGGTTTCACATAAATAATCGCAATCAATAATAGTAATTGTATGAGCTATTGTTGTTATCATACCTTGTAGACTAACAGTAAGGGTTACTGTATAGGTTCCTGGGGTAGTGTAACTATGTATATTAGTGTTGCTAGTAGGAGAGCCATCACCAAAATCCCAGGTGTAAACAGCACCAGTTGTATCTCCTGATGCAATAAGATCAAATATTATTTCATGATTATTGCAACATTCCATTTCAGATTCCACCATACTAAAAGAAATGTCATCTAAAAATACCAGTCCACGATCAATAATGTCATTAGAAGCATTGGTAAGTTCTATTCTAAGATCGGCAGTAGTATTAGTTCCCGAATTCCACACATAATTAATAGATTCCCAATTGCCAGAGGATATATTCGCTCTGTCTTTTGTGGCTACTAAAGAGTTGTTTATGTAAAGATTAATGTTATCGGGACCCGATTGAGATATATTAATTAGTATTGAAGTAAACCATGCTTCAAAATTATAGGATGTGTTTGGAAGAAGGTTATTGATTGTTTTTTTCCAGGCAAATTGTCCGGGAGTTTGATCTCTTTCCCAAACTAGCATAACAAAACCATTGTTAGGATTGGTATGATCATTTATTACAGTGCCACTAAAAACTCTAGGAACAGGACTGATGAAATAGTTTTCAGGAGAAGGAAAAAAAGTAGTATTATTGGCTTGATAAATATTATCAGAATTAATCATGGTAACATTTTCAGGTTGATTACCCACCTCAAAATCGCCATTGTAAACCAGATTAACATTATTACTCAGATTATTCCCAGAACAAATAGCTTGGAAGTCTACAGTTGGAGGAGTAACAATAGGATTACAATTAGCGTCAATATCTACAAAATCTATTTCTATGGTTGGACAGGCATCTATATATATTGCAAGGTTTAATAAATATAGGCCAGTATTAGCAAATGTGTGGCTAAAAGTTTGATTTCCAGTGTAGTTACTCAATAAATTACTTGGTAACATTAGATTGGGGTCACACGGGCCATAAACCATTTGGTTACTTAATGAATAAGTAACTGATGCTCCAACATGAAAATTTGGAATATTAATGTTAACAGTAGTGTTTGGGTGTTGAATGTCTAACACATAAAATCTATTGTATCTGAATAAAAAACCACAGTTAGAACAATCATGGGTTTGTGTAAAGTCGGTACACAAAGTAATGGGAGTACTACAGACATTGTTGGTGGCACAAGGTGTGTCGGTTCCTTCAGTATAATTTGGACAATAAGTAGTTTGATTAATGTTAGGAATAACGGTTGTAGGAGAAGAAGAAACACTTATACTTTGTTGATTAGAAAATTCTCCTGGAGCTAAAGTTATTTTTAAGATATAATATCTGGTATTAGCAGATGAATTCATTTCAAAGGTAATTGCAGGAGAGTTAGTTGTTTCGTCATAAGTAATACAATTACCGGAAACAACAGGGTTATTAAAGATAAAAGAGTTTCCTGATACAAGTTCAGTTCCAAGTGAGCCACAATTATAAGTATTATCAAAGGGGCCATAAACCTTGTATTCATATTTTGTTTGTCCTGTATTATTCGTTAAGGTCAAATCAACATATCTATTAGCTGTTAAAGGATCTATCTTAAATTCAACCCAATAATCACCATTAACCATGTTAATAGTTTGATTTTGCGAAAAAGGATTTGTAGCATCTATATTGATAGGTGCAGAACAACTACTAATAAGCTGAGCATATATTGGCGTTATAGCCATTAATAATAAGGCTAAAACAATTGTTATATTTCTCATCCAAAACCTCATGTGCCTATTAATTAAAGTTTGTTAAAACGGGTGGCATACCAATTTTAAAGGTTAAACGAGCTGTTGCTATACAACCAATTTCATCTACAGCATTAAACTCTATTTCAAAATCACTACCATCGTTAGGGTTAACAATAGTAAATCCTGATTGATTTAGTACTACTGACGGGTTTCCGGAAATAATCTGAAAACCAGCTGAAAATTGTCCGGTAAAACCAGTGAGTGTAATGTTTATGAAATCGACATTATAAGTCATTTCAAAAATCATTTCACAACCACTTTGGTCACACCAAAATAATTCCCTTTTCAATGATGCACTATTGGATGGATCTACTTTTATACTATACATTCCTGCATGGGCATCAGTATTTTGTAATCCTAACCCTTTATTCTCAAATTTAAAATGGTTGTCAGCACACTCACTAAAATTATCATCTTCAAAACTGGTAAATCCTGTTTCTCTGTAACGAGAATTAGCAGCAACTGATTTAGGTAAGGTTTGGTTAAACCCAAAAGTAGCTGCTGAATATCTGTTTAAGGCATCTTTGTTTTCTAGTTCCTGACCAAATGGATTAAATTCTGTTACTTCTGAGGTAAAGGTCCAGTCTTGTCTATCTATTTCCCATTTGCCGGCATTGTTTAGTTTATAGAATGGACGATAACTTTCAAATGTTCCATCTTTTCTGATGTTCGTATTGTCGTTGTAGTCATTTTGGTCACGATGAGTTAAATGTAAATAAGAAATTTTAGGTTTATAATTTCCTTTAATACCTAAAAAGTAAGGGTTAGTACTTACGATAAGGTTTTCATTATCATTACAATTACAGTAGGTTCTCCATTCATCAGTATATTCAATGGCAGATGCTTGCAACACTTGTTCGTAGATATTGTTTTTTACAGAGTTAAGAGGATTGCTTAATAATGTAAGGTTAGCCATCATTTGAGCACTTAAATTTCTCCTACCAGATCGAATTATTTTAATATTACTATAACTTCCTGAAGGAGGTGCCCCTGATGCTAATTGGAAGGTTACAGTATTGTTTGTGGTAGCTACTACCCAAGCCTTTTGGTTAGTACTACCATTTGTTAAGGCTACTTCATCTCCTTCTATAAAATAGGAAGCACTGTTGGAAGTTAAAACACCAGCACCATTAATTGTTCCTGATGTACTAAAGCCCATATTTTTGTATGCTAACCCCATGTTATCATAATACCAATAAGCTGGATAGTTCATGGTATAAACTTTGTCATTGAAATTGGTCGTTGTTTCTGTTAACAATACCTGCCCAGTTTCAGCATCATAAGCTAAATTTTTAGTTTCAACATTTGATCCTAAATCAGTAGCGACTGTACTCTCTAAAACACCAAATTTTTGAACTACTTTAGTTAACACAGCGCTTCTAAATTGTGTTTTCTCACTCTGAAAAGATGGCCAGACTGTAATAATTGGGACAGGCATGATAAAAGCAATAGGAATTCCATCTGTATTAAAGTCAGTACTACTTGTTTTGGTGTTGCTTTTACTTTCCCTAAAATCAGCTACCATGTCAAAATTTACACCCATTAATCCATTGATAATACCCCCATCTTTTTCAATAAAGGTAACATGGTTATCAAGTTTACTAGTAGAGGCACTAGAGCTTTGTAATTGTTTATAGTTATATTCAACCATAGAAATGGGTTGGGTTTGATTCTCTGCATAAACTTTTTGCCCTTTTGGTTTTCCATGCATATCATTAGTCTCTACAACAAACCCCTGAGATGCTGTAAGATAATCTTTAACATTAACATTAGTCAAAGAATTAATAGAGAACGGTCCGTTTTTACCTTGCTTTCTGTCAATGCTTGTTCTTTTAGTAATTGTAGGGAAATCTTTTGCTGTGTAAAAGGTATGCTCTACATAGCCTGTAGCATTTTTACTTACACCTTGGTGAGGTAAATTCTTAACGGTAACCTTGCTATATCCAACAGAAGCTGATGGGAAGAATGATTCTCCGAAAGGAGTTTCTTGATAAAAACGATCATCAGGAGCCCATTTTTTATCATTACTAAAATTAATGGGTTGTTTCCACGGGTTTTCATCACCACCCATCTGAGGTTCATAACTAGCTACACCTGACGAACTGCCATCCGTATTAGTATAATCATATACTTGCCCATATACAGAAGGATCCATTTCGCTGTCTGTCTGAACGCCCCAGTTATCAGTTATTTCAATTTTGCTTACTCGGTGCCCACCACCAAATTTTTTATTATCTACATCATTAAGTCGTATCCATGACTTATTTAAAACTAGCGCTACTCCATTGCCATTGCCATAAGCCGTTTGATTTGGATTTTGAAACCCTGTAACAAAACCTGATAAAGAAGACCACAAAGATTGCACAAACTGCATTCCGAAACTACTATTGGTCATAGTAGGAGAATTCCATGCTTGACGAGGTAAATGTAATCTCGAAAATTGTACGGCTGCCATCAAAATAGGGTTCATATTGCCAGTTGAATTATCAGACCAATCGACAGGTTCTAGCTCCACCCATCCTAAGTTATTAGTTGTTCCCTTATCAATAATTTTAGCATATCCTGAAACATAATCATAACCATCTCTAAATTCCATTAAACATCTATAATATAAGTTATTAATTCCTCCAACATAATCATCAATAGTAGTACCTGATTGCATTTCAAAGAATATTAAGTTGTTAGGGTCTAATGATTTACCCGTATAACTTGTATTCAAAGTCGCATTTGCTTTATCAATCTTTTTCTGTACATCAACAATCTTAGCCATCTCCATTGCTTTTTTATGTTGAACGTAGGTATAATCATCTGATTCAGTTTCTATGTTAATTTCCCCACCAGAGGGTAATTCTATTTTACTTAATATCCATGCAGTAGCGTTGTCGTGAACATTTGGATCAGTCTGATCAATATAAGGATATTCAAAGGTTGGAAGAGGACTGCTTAAGGTGTTTGAAACACCAGATGGAACAGGTTTGTAATTACCCCATCTGTCGTAAGCTTTTAAATGATAGGGTTTATTATTTTTGTACGTAAATACATAAGGGCTTAATTTCCCTTTTTTAGAATCTCGGTAGGTGAAATAAATCTTTTTTAGCGTAAGTTTTCCTCCGTTATTAACACTATTTGGAACTCCTGGACACAAGGTATAATCATACTCAAAATGAACTTCCTTTATAGGGTTGGCATTGTTTCCATTAGCTCGGTAATCAGGTATACTATATAACCGTATTTTCCTTAATAATTTTTGTCTTACTCCATTGTTTACACCACCGTCTTCTCCATTTACGCCCAAACCGTCATCTCTATCTTCCTTATCAAAAATGGCTATAAAGTTCTTGGTTTGGATAGTATCTAAGTAGAACAATTCTTTTTCTCCATAGATATAATTTGCTTTATCATCATGAGAGTCAGCTTTTAAACCTTCGTTATAAGATGCCTGATTAGCTTCAACAGGAACTCGCCATTTATAATTGTTAACTGAATTGTCATAACTGAATTTGGTATATGTTCCTAAATCACCTTTAGATGGTCCTTTTATATTATCTGCATCCACATAATCGTCACTTACAACAGCAGTTAATAAATAAGAATGAGCATAAGCAGGTGTTGATACTCTTTGATAATAATTATCTAATCCAAGGCTGTTACCTGAAGAATTGGCTCCAGAAGGATAGTTTACAAGCCCATCAGCATAATGAACTGTAACGCCCCCAGTACCTCCTTGTAAGTTTTTACCAACAGCAAAAGTAACTTCCTCTTGTTTTTTGTTATAAGCAGGTTGTCCATAAACGTATCTTAAACCATCATTACCTAAAGAAATGATTTGTCCAATATGGTGAGGTTTAGCAGTGGTAGAAGCTACAGAACCTGAAATAAAATCATTTATACCAAAACCTTTGTTTACTTCATCAATGGTTAAATGTTGAATTGTACTACTTCGCTTAACTCTTCCTTTTTTGTAATTACGAGAAATGCTTCCAGAAAAATTACCGGTTCCCTTAAGTTGGGGCATTGCATACACATCAAATTTACTAGCAGACAGTAAATCTAACCTAACAGCTTCATCTTCACCAAAGATCTGATAATAAGCAGGGTCAGTCCATACTGAAGCTTCGTTTGCTTCTCTGAATACTACATTTTCAAAATCAGCTTTATTTTCTTTATTGAAAAAACTTAGTGAATTTTTCGCATTATTTTGATTAGCCCATACACCAGATTTTGAATTAGAATGAGTTACTCCTACAGAACCACCTACATGAAATACGGCACCAACTCCAGGTTCAATGTTAATAGGAGCTGAATTACTATAGCTGGTAGCTGTATTATCATAAACATAGCCTACTTGGTTTCTGAATGGGCGATAACTACCACCAACACCCTGACCTGATACAGAGTAAATATCGTAAGTGTAATTGGTTATGGGTAAGTTAGGAGTAGAGGGAGTATATGAACCGTCTTTTTCTCTATTAAAATCATGACGGGCATCACTTCTAAATTGGCCAATATCACTGTATAAATAACCATAAGCAGGAGAAGTGATAGTGTTTTTAGCTAGAGCTTGTTCTGAATAATAGGCAGATAGAGCAAAACTTGTTTCTAAACCAAAGGATTCTGCTCCTACTGCAAATCTTCCAGAAATAGCAAAACTATTCATACTGTTAGTTACTGTGGGTGTGTAGGTAGGTTGTTGAAGGTCGAAGCTTGTTGATGTTCCCATTGAAGAACTAGTAATAGATTTTTTATCTTTTCCTGTTTTTTGATTTTTACCTACAACTGTTTTATTTGTTGTGGTTAGACTTGTTCCTATGCTCAACCCAGATAAACCAGATCTGGAGTTAAAAGAAGAACCAACACTTAACCCTAAATTGGTTTCATCATTAGCTTTATCTTTTAATCCAGTACTTAATCCTACAGAAGGACTGATACTTAATCCATTGGCGCTATTGGAAGCTAATCCTAGTCCTGGGGTAAATTTTAAATTATCTGCTATAGCAAAATTAAGTCCTGCACTAATACCCATGCTGGTTCCAACCCCTGTATAGTTATTGTAATCTACGCCTAAGCTTAGTCCTAGGCTAAAAATACCTTTACCAAATATTTCCAAATCTCCTGCTTCTCCTTTAACTCCGGCAGTCCAATTTTTAGCAATATTGGTTTCTGTAGTAATCTCATCATTCATAAAATCATCAGGCAATCCTCGAAGAGCTCTATTAATGTTTCCAACATTAATGTTCCAGCCTAAACCTGTCCACGATGCCTCCTGATCTGTACTTACTCCTCCATTGTATGCAATATTTACAGGGTAACCATCAATATCTAATAACGGAATATTGTAAGTTAAATCTCCTGAGAATAAGTTAACCATGTCACTAGTACCAATAGGTTCAAACGACTGAACTTCAGGTTGACTAGGACCTCCCGTTAAAGCATAAGAATAATTTGGAGTGAAAGTAAAGATGGAAATAAAAAAGAAATATACGGCAAAAGTGAAAAAGCCTGTCCTTTTCACTTTATCCTTTAAGGATTGTATAATTTTCTTTTTTTGTTTGGCTGTCATAAACTGGCAATTTTTGGTAATTCCATATTCTCGAACGACCAGTTAAATTTTAAACGACCTTTATTAAATAATTCGTCATCATAAATTACTGTTCTATCATAAGCATTAGCTATGTCTTCTTTTGAAAAAGCAAAAAGAAAGGTAGTATAAGGAGTAATTCCATAAGTACGCTCAAAATGAAACAATTTGCACGGAATAGTTTCTTTTAGTTCTGTGGATAGCGTAATGTTATTTTTCATGGTGAAGGCCATATAGGCAATTCTGGTTTGATATTCTGAAACATCACTAATCTGATATTTTGCTAGTTCATCGTTGTAATTATCTATCTGAATTCTCATCTCAAAATACTCCATACCGTCATATTCTTTTTCCAATTCAGCAATATTTCTAGCGTTAATTTCTTTATCTGACTTTTTGAGGTCACTAATGATTAGTTGTTCTGTGGGTAAATATTTGATTTTGTAATTAAATTCTGAGATGTTTTTCTCTCTGATTAATAAATTATCAGGTTGCCCGGTCCATATCATATATTCATCAGGGCTTAATGCTGTTTTTTCAGGAAGTCCGATTTTAGAAATAGAGTTAGCTAATTTATTAGTATCATTTTCCTGAACAGAAGAACAGCCATAAAGTAATATGGCTAATAAAAAGGAATATATCAGGATTAGCTTATTCAATTTTACCCTGGTATTTATTATTAATAAACTGTAGTACGTCTTTTGTAATATCCTTGTGTTCCCTTGCATACATTATATTACCGTTACTATTAAGACCATAGATGTACTCATATTTGCTATTACTTCCGTAGTCTTTTATATATTGTGTCATTTGTTCAATAATTTGACTGTCAAACTGTTGAGTTTTAGAATATCGATATTCATCAAGGGTGTTTTTTTGCTGTATATAATAGTTTTGCATTTGCTGAAATTTCAGAATATCATCCTTGCTATCGTTTTGTTTACTGTTTAATTTGTTATTAAAAGCTTGGAGCTGAAATAGTAAGCTATCTAACTCATTTTGTTTTTCATTTAAATCTTTTTTTAAAGTTATCTCTATTTCTTTTTTCATATCAAACCCATCAAATAACTCTTTTAAATTTACATATGCCGATGTCTCTACTTTATTAGAAATAGAAGTTGATTTCCAAAGAGAGAATGAGCCTATCACAATTCCAGCAATGGCCAAAAGAATTATAATTTTTCCTTTGTAATTCACTAAAGTTGCTTAGTTATCCACATAAAATTTCAACTGGAACTTATCTTTCTTTTCATTATAAACTTCTAGAATATAATATCCTTTTTTTAGTTTATAAGGTTTTAAATCTAGTTCATATTTATTATTACCAACCTTCATTAAGTTTTCTTCAACTGCTTCTTCACCTTTAGTTTCAGGCTGGATTACTTTTCTCTTATCACTGATAATCTTACATGTCATGACGTTGGAATTGTATCGTTCATCATATTTGAAAAAGATTCTATCATTCACCACACTGTATACAGATCCATCTAGCTTATCTTTTACATATACATATTTGAAATCTTTTGGAGTTTTTTTATCGGCTACACTAAACTCCCATACTTCAGTAGTAGAAATTATTTGACCATTAGCCATTTTTTGAACTTGCCATGCATACCTTTTTCCATTTTCTAATGGTTTAGCATCAACAGGGTATTGAACTTGATGTTTGGTAAGATTATTTTTAATAAAATGAGGGATATTAGCCGTTATTCCTGAAGCAGCAGTTTGATTATCATTTAATTCAGCTACTATAACTCGAAAGAATTCTCCTTGATTTAAGAGATTAAATGGTTCGGAATGGAACCAAATTAAAATAGGAGTGGGTGTCTCTATTTCATCACCATCAATAGGATTAATAAGATAGAGTTGTTCTTTTTCAGTTGCATCAACTGTTTGGCAATATTTATCTCCTTGTTCTATTTTTTGAATTGGAATTACAGTAACGCAGTAAACAAAAACACCACTAGGGAGTTGGTTAAATGTTTTAATATAGTTGGCTTGAGGATGATTTGTATAAAGAATTTGAGAATATTTAAGAGTTGATGAATTTAATGAGGTAATGCCTTTTTTAACCATTATATTTGAAGATACCAGTTTTAGAAGTACTGTATTTGAAACGTTAGTAATTGTGGCTTCAATTCTAACCATACCTTCAACTTGAGAGGAAAGAGTAATTTGACTTAACCCACTAATTGATACATTATATTCATTAAAGGTAGCATTTAATACTGTTGTGTTTTGGGAAAATAAAGAAAATGGAAGTATTACAAAAAACAAATTTAGTGAGTGTTTGGTAAGTAATCTCATTAAGTTTTCCATAATATTAACAATCAATAGTTAAAAAAATAGAATGTAATTATACGATTATTTTTTTTATTTTACTATTTAAACCTGAAAGAGTAAAGTTATGGGTAGTTAATACTTTAAGTATATATACTTAAGCATTAACTCAAAAGAATTTTTTGGAGGTTTAGAACCTAATTATAAGATCACCTGAGAAATAGTAAGGGAAATCATCTTGATTAATATCAAGTAAGTTGCTGTAAAAATCTCCAAGTAAAATTCGCTCTCCTGTTAGTTTTATTGTTGCTTTTTTTAAGATTGGTATACTAAGTCTGAGACCATAACCACTTTTGAATGTTTTACTATCATCAGCAAAAGCAATTTTGCCAATACCAGTAACATCAAACCTTTTAAATTTTATCGTCAAATCATTCTCAAGAATGTTATTTAGTGTAACCAGTGTATCTGTTGCATCAAATCTATTATATATAATTGCGTTATTTACTTTTTTATTGAATTGAAGATCTATATTTAGATTGAAATTTCTGAAAATTTCATCAGAGATAACACCAGCTAAATAATAATAGCTATATACCCCAGTAACCGTGAGGAAGGTGTTTTTAAATCTATTGTTATAACTTACAACAGTATTTATAATATAACTATTGTTTGTTACAGATCCAGTATCTGCTACAGCATTTATTTGTTGAACAAATGGTCTGTAATCAACTTTGAGCAACCAATGTTTAGTTGGTCTAAAAGAAATGTCACTTCCGTATGATAAGAAAACATTTTTGTTTGGATGAATTCCTAATAAGTTATCATTTTCTCTTCTGGCAAATCCACCAATTACTATTTTCTTTCCAATCTTCTGCTTTACTTTCGCTTCGTATCTAACCCTGTCATTTCTAATAAATTGGACACCATAGCTTTGGTAAAAAGGATCGATTAAACGATATTTTAAACCAAAAGTAGTGCTTTTAATCTTCAGTTCATAAGCGGATAAAAATGCATTAGTTCGATCTTTAAAGTTGAATAGTTGAACAAGTAAAGATTCATCATTTTCAAGAACACTTTTTACCTGAGTGACAGATCTGCCATATATTATATCAATAGTATGATGTTTAAGAAATTTTAATCTACCATCAATTTCTATAGCCAAATTGGCTTCATCTTCGGATAGTGCTTCACTATAATTCACTTTTCCTAATCCATAGAGTAAACCACCATAAATATGTGAACCTTCTTTTTGACCATACCCTCCTTTAATTGCAGTAACTTTTCTACCACTATCAACATTTTTGATGCTCAAAAAATTATACAATTGTTCACCAACATTTGGCTGACTGACCTGAGAGTTAAGCATTACATTAACTGCTGTACCGTAAGCAAATGCGATGTAATATTCGTCAAATTGGAACTCAGTATTAATTCCCTTAACCATTGTGCGATTAATTAAGAATTCAGAAAAATCAGGATTGGTCAATCCTATCTCAAATTTTCGAATGGCTAAGAGAAATTTCATGAATTTACTTTGCTCCTCTGGAATAGGAATGTCATTCGCTGATATATTATCTGTATAAGAACGATAATTGTTTAGTTTTTCAAGTTCCTCAATGCTCTTATTTATACTCTCAATATCTCTTTCTATAGCTTGAACTTCTTTGTTGAGAGAGTCTGCTTTTTGCTTTTTATCATTACTTCCATTTTTCTTTGGTCTCTTGTCTGCAAGTAAAGATGAATCTGTATTTACAGAGTCAGGTTTATTAATTTGATTGTAGTTTTTAATAGAATCATTTTGAGGTGAATTAATTGTAGTGTCAGGTAGTTGAATACTTTTTTGTTTTTCCTTTAATTTTTCTGCATTGATTTCTTTTTGTTGAACAGACTTATAGTAATCTAGCTTAGTGCTTAAATCTTGTTTTTGAAGTTGGAGAGAATCAATTTTAAACGAGCGTTCAATATGTGCAGATAATAGTTCTTCTTTTAGATTTTGAATGTAAGTATTCACATCAAATTGAATTTTAAATTGATTATTAATTCCCGATAAATATCCTAAGGATGAATAATAGTACATCGCATTAAAAGGAAGTTTTTTGATTTCAAAATTTAGCAAGCCTGAAGAACGTATGTTATTATCAGGAGGGGAGAGTAGCATGGAGAAGGGCAAAAAACCATATTCATAACCTAAGGACAGCTCTCCTGAAGTGATTTGAAATGCTCTATTATTTTTAGCAGCGGATAATGATGCGGAATCAGGGAGGTTGGGCTTTTTTATATTTAGGTTAAATTTGGGCTTCCTGAATTTAGGTTTATTAAGCTTTGGTTTTTTTTTCTTTAAATCATCAATGTAATTTTCTTTGAAATAATCATCTTCAAGCTTTAGATTAGGTTTAATACTGTCTTTTAGATTAAAAGTATTGGTTGTGTCGGTTGGAGCAATAGTATCATTAGCTTCCTGAGCATGAACAAAGGTAAACGAAAGTAATAGGTAGCCAACAAATAAGCTTTCCTTTAGGGTTGTTATGATTTTTTCAATAAGAATATTGGCTCTATTTTGATAAATATGTGAACCACGAATTTACTTTTTAAATTCTTTGTGAGAATAAATTTTAAAAAGTTAGAAATAGAGAAGAAATTTAATTTATAAGCTTTAAGAACCTTATTATGAAATTCATTTTGGATTTGAACCTTTTTGATTCTAATTATTTCTTTTTAGATTCTTTCTCTATTTCTTCTCGCATTTGCTTTGCCATTTCTCTAAAGGCAGCAACTTCTTCTTTTTTGCGAGCTTTAACTGTTACTAGGGCTTTTTTAATGAGTTTGTCACGTTTTTCTAAATCTCTAATCTTTCCTGGTTTTTCTATGCGCATCTTTTCATCAATACCTAACTCATCCAGTATGTCATCCATAAAAGTAATCTTATCTAACCCAAAGTAAATTTTTATCAACTCTTTATGCTTGTTCATGATTAGGATGTCTTGGATAGTGATGTTTTTAATGTCTTTGTATCCAAAGCCTAATCTTGCTTTACGAGTTAGTTTACGAAGGTTTACGCTATAACTACTGTTTTCAAATTCTAGAATGTCCATAAAAAAGATTTATACCACAAAGGTAGCTAAACTTTAGTTGGCAAAAGGTATTGTTCTAACCGTTTTATTACCAACACCATCAGTCACTTCCACTTTGAATTCATGTTTACCTTTTGGTAGTTTATCAAAAGTGTAAAAGATTTTAGCTTTTTTGGCTTCATACTCCATGATTACCCATTTACCATCTATGTATCCTTTATAGGTTTTTATGCCTGAAAGGTTATCACCAATTTTAAAAGCAATCTCTTTGTAGGTAGCCATGTTTCGGTTAGGGATAATGTTAAGTGGAGTTATTTTTGGTGGAACTGTATCTATCATAACAGCAAACCCACCAAAAGCTTTTGATTTGGCGGTAATAAAATTATTGCGCCATTCGCCACCTTTAGCGTAATAACGTTTTTTTCTGTCAAAATGAACTACTGTAGCTTTACTTCTTAAGTACTCACTTAATCTGCCAACTTTGATAGAAACGTATATGGGTTTGTGCAAAGGGGTGTAATCATTATGCACGAAATAGGTAGGTGTGATAGCTCCCCAGGCTGTATCAGCCTCAAAATAGTGAAAGTTTAAATCATTGTACAAAGCATCTTTAGGTATTCTAACTTGTAAGTTTTGCTTAGCAAAAAAGTTGCTGTCTTTGTAACTAAATGAGGTATCAAACTTTTGCTTAACCACACTAGGTAAATTCTTTTTATCAATATTGCCTGTAGCTTTAAAACTTAAAGTAGATTGGTTTTTGTAGCTATCGTTTACAGTGTATTTAAAGCTGAATGAACTGTTTTGTTTAAAATGAACGATGCCATTGTTCTCACTTTCTTTGTATATACCAAGTGGGTTATTAGGTTCAATGTAACTTCGCTGAAATCTAACTTTTTCTTTTAAGTAAAATTCATAATCAATTAAAGAGTTTAAAGCTCTTGAGTTATCAAAGCTGAATTTGACCATTTCAGATTTATAAATGATTTTGTTGTCTTTTTTTAATTCAATGGTATAAATACCATTCCTGTTGCCATAACCATTCAGTTTATCAATGGTTTCAATGCCAATACCAATCTGACCGTAAGCCTCTATTTTTGTTCCATATTTTAGTTGGTAATTACCGTTACTGCCAACCACCAGAAATCGTTGTGCTATGTTTTTGTTATTCACGTAACTAGTGTCGTCAAGAGGTTTTAAAATTATGCTACGTATTTCTGGTTTAATATTGTCTTTAATGTTAAAGCCGCAAAGTAAAGGATTGACAGGGTATTCGCTTTTTGTTTCGCGTATTTCATAATGTAGATGTGGTCCACCTGAACCACCAGTATTTCCAGAAAGGGCAATCACATCTCCTTTTTTTACTCTCATAAGAGTATCAGGTGGGTACCAGTCTATTTCCCAGCTTTCTATTTGGTATTGATACTTTTTTATTTCTTCGGCTATTTTGCCTTTAAATTGTTGTAGGTGGGCATAAACTGTGGTATATCCATTCGGATGATCAATGTAAACTACTTTTCCATAGCCCCATGGAGAAATTTTAACTCTAGATACATAGCCATCTGCAGAAGCATACACTCTAAAACCTTCTTTACCTTGTGTTTTAATATCAATTCCTGAATGGAAATGGTTGGAACGCAGTTCTCCAAAATTACCAGCCAAATACATTGAGATACCCAAAGGAGCTCGAAAATACCCTTTAGGAAGGGTGTCTTGACAAAAAGATGAAGAACCAAAAATCAATAAAACGAATAGAAAAACAAACTTCTTAGCCATAAATACTTCCTTACAATTACTAAACCAAAATCTATTGAAAGCAAAGCTATTTAAGAGACTTTCAAAAAAACATTTTTTTTAGTTTTAATATTCACAAATTATCGTGTAAAAAAGCTAAATTTGTAATGGTTGATTTATCAACTAAATTTTAATATTTGAAGATGAAAGATTTATCACTTTTAGCGAGTGGAGTTAAGCAAAAAGTTGAAAAGTTGATTGCGAAACAAAGCGAACTAAAAGAAGAAAACGAAAATCTTTTACAACAAATAGAGAAAATTAATAAAGAGTTAGAAGAAAAAAGTCAGCAAGTTTCGGAGTTGGAAGACAAAGTAAAAATGTTAAAGATTGCCGGAAGTGTTGATAGTGAAAGTACCAAAGAAGTGAAGTTGAAAATAAACGAATTGGTACGGGAAATTGATAAGTGTATTGCTCAGATTAACAGATAATTTTAAAATCCCAAATGGGGGAGTTGTCGATAAAAATTAAAATTGCTAACCGCGTTTATCCTTTAACAATAAAGGCTGAAGAGGAAGAAGGTGTAAGAAAAGCAGCGGATAATATTAATCAATCCATCAACGAGTTTGAACGATTGTATGATGTTAAAGATAAGCAAGATTTATTAGCAATGGCTGCGTTAAAAGTAGCATCTCGCAACTTCGAAATGGAGCAGAAAGGCATACTTGATGGTGCTGGAATAGAAGAGGATTTAAAAAGCGTTGACGAGTTATTGAGTCAACATCTGTAACGTTCTTTACATAATTGATGAGCAAGATTTATCGAGAATATTTTAAAAATTCCCGTACAAATTAATTTCGTTTGATAAACTAACGTTTTACTTAATTAGAGCAAAGCTCATAAGTAACCTAAAACAGGCCCCTCGTAAACCCGAAAGGGAATTCGCATATGCGGACATGGGAAGTTTGAACATACTTGGCCGCTCTATTTATATTTTTTTATTGGGTTTATCCAAGCCATTTTTGTACGGGTTTTTTTATGTCCAATAATTTGTAAAACACGCTTCGGTACATTAATTAAATTTTTTAAACAATGGATATAGTAAGTATTATTATCGGGGTTGTTGTAGGAGCTGTTATTGCTGGGGGTGTTGTTGCTATGATTATGAAAAATAGTGCCAATGCTAAAGCTAACAAAATTATTGAAGAGGCTAAAGCAGAGGGTGAAGTTCAGAAGAAAGAAAAAATCCTACAAGCAAAAGAAAAGTTCTTGCAACTTAAAGAAGAACATGAAAAAGTGATTAACGAAAGGGAGCGAAAAATGGCTGACCTTGAGAATAAGGTTAATCAAAAAAATCAAACTGCTTCTAAGCAAATCGAAGAGGTTAAGCGTAAGGAAAAAGATGTTGATAGAATGAAAGATACGCTTAACAAACAGTTAGAAGTTGTAGAAAAGAAAGAAACGGAATTAGAAAAATCTCACCGAAAACAAGTTGAACAACTAGAAGTTATTTCTGGTTTATCACAAGATGATGCTAAAGCTCAATTAGTTGAAGCGTTAAAGGCTGAAGCAAAGACAGATGCTATGGCTCATATCAAAGATATTGTTGATGAAGCTAAGATTAATGCTAATAAAGAAGCTCGTAAAATTGTAGTTCAAACAATTCAAAGAGTTGCTACTGAGCAAGCTATTGAAAACTCTGTTTCTGTATTTAACATTGAAAGTGATGAGATTAAAGGTAGAATTATAGGTAGAGAAGGTCGTAACATTAGAGCTTTAGAAGCAGCAACTGGAGTTGAGATTATTGTAGATGATACTCCAGAAGCAATTATTCTTTCTTGTTTTGATCCTGTGAGAAGAGAGATAGCTCGTTTATCATTACATCAATTAGTTACAGATGGTCGTATACACCCAGCAAGAATTGAAGAAGTTGTAAGAAAGACCAAAAAGCAAATTGATGAAGAGATTATAGAAGTAGGTAAGCGTACTACTATCGATTTAGGAATTCATGGTTTACATCCAGAATTAATTAGAATGGTAGGTAGAATGAAATATCGTTCTTCTTATGGTCAAAACTTATTACAACACTCCAGGGAGGTAGCTAATTTATGTGCTACAATGGCATCTGAGTTAGGTTTAAATCCTAAAGTTGCCAAAAGAGCTGGATTGTTACATGATATTGGAAAAGTGCCAGATGATGAACCAGAATTGCCACATGCAATTTTAGGAATGAAATTGGCTGAGAAGTTTAAAGAGAAGCCAGATGTTTGTAATGCTATAGGTGCTCACCACGATGAGATTGAAATGACAACCATTATTTCTCCTATTGTTCAGGTGTGTGATGCCATTTCTGGAGCTAGACCAGGAGCTCGTAGAGAGATAATGGAGCAATACATCAATCGTATTAAGGATTTAGAAAATATTGGTATGACCTATCCAGGTGTTGAACAGGCTTATGCTATTCAAGCAGGTAGAGAATTGAGAGTAATTGTAGAAAGTGGAAAAGTAAGTGATGCAGAGGCCGATACGATGTCTTTTGATTTGGCCCAAAAGATACAAACGGAGATGACTTATCCGGGTCAAGTAAAAGTTACTGTGATTCGAGAAAAAAGAGCAGTTAATTATGCAAAGTAAATTCATTGTAAATATTTAATATAAAATCCCCAACTTTGTTAGAGTTGGGGATTTTAGTTTATGAAAGTTAACCATATAATAATAGGCGCTGGTCGATCAGGTACAACTAGTTTAGTTGAATATCTTAAACAACACCCTGATATTAATTTCTCTTCCATTAAGGAGGTAACCTACTTTTCGGTAGATGATCATTATAAAAGGGGAGGAGATTTTTTAAACTCTTTTTATGATGCTGAAGGTATTATTAATGCTACTTCAGACACTTATTTGTTAATGAGCAAAGAGGCACCTAGAAGAATATCTAATTATAATCCTGATATAAAAATAGCAGTGATTTTAAGAGAACCTTCTTCAAGGACTTATTCAAATTATAATTTTTCTATTAACCACGGTTATATAAAACCTGAAGTTTCGTTATTAGAAAGTTATAGTAATGAGAAAAATGTGTTGCAAAATGGTGATATAATTCAACAAAACAATTATTGCAATTTTGATGGTAGTTTGTATTATAAGCATTTGAGTTATTGGTCTAGATACTTTAAAAAAGAGCAATTGTTTATTTGTACTACAGATGAATTGAAAAATAATCCTCAAGAGCTTATGGATAGGTATTTTCAGTTTTTAGGTTTGGATTCTTATACAATTAAAGAAATAGAAGCTAAACACAAAGCTGCTGGAGTTAAAAACAAACAATTAAACAACTTTTTGGTTAACCGTGACCATTGGTTAAGAAAGGTTGTTAGAGTGCCTTTGAGAATAGGCTTTGTAAGAAAAATGATTCTTAATAGTGAGATTGTTGACAAAATGAAAGAAAGCAATAAAGAAGAGTTATCTTATAAATCTATGACAACTGAAGAAAAAACGTTTTGTGATAACTATTTTTCTCAGGATTTAAAAAAGCTTAAAAAAGAGTTTGGAATATCATTCCAATAAAAAAGCCTCTCAATTTTGAGAGGCTTTTTTTATATCGATTAGTAAAATTATTTTACTGTATCTACAATAGCTTTAAAAGCTTCTGGGTTGTTCATTGCTAAATCAGCTAAAACTTTTCTGTTTAACTGAATATCTTTTTTAGCTAATTCACCCATAAATTTAGAATAAGACATTCCGTGCTCTCTAACACCAGCATTAATACGCTGTATCCATAAAGCTCTGAAATTTCTTTTCTTTTGTTTTCTACCTGTGTATGCGTAAATACCTGCTTTTTCTACAGCGTTTTTAGATACTGTCCATACATTTTTTCTTCTACCAAAGTAACCTTTGGCTTGCTTCATTACCTTTTTTCTTCTGGCTCTTGAAGCTACTGAATTTGTTGATCTTGGCATTTTTCTTACGTTTTTTGGTAGTTAGTGTTCTTTCGAATCTTTAAACTAAATACCTGGTTTTTTTTAATTTTTTTAACTTACGTTAACCGATTTTATTAAAAGGTTAAGGAATTATATTCCTAATTGTAACTTAATGTTTTTCTCATCTGCTTTAGAAACAGTTGTTGCTTTAGTTAAGTTACGCTTTTGTTTAGTCGTTTTCTTAGTTAAGATGTGACTTTTAAAAGCATGTTTCCTTTTAATTTTACCCGTACCAGTTAATCGGAATCTTTTTTTAGCGCTGGCACCGGTTTTCATTTTTGGCATACTTATTATTATTTAATTGTTTACTATTTATTCTTTTTTGGAATTAAAAACATTATCATTCGTTTCCCCTCCATTTTAGGCATAGATTCAACTGTAGCAATGTCTTCTAATTCCTGAGCTAATCTTAGTAAAAGTATTTCTCCTCTATCTTTAAAAATAATTGTTCTACCTTTAAAGAATACAAAAGCTTTTACTTTAGCTCCATCTTCAATAAACTTACGAGCATGTTTTGCCTTAAATTCAAAATCATGATCATCAGTATTAGGCCCAAATCGTATTTCTTTTAATACAATCTTTTGAGCTTTTGCTTTTATTTCTTTTTGTTTCTTTTTCTGGTCGTAAAGAAACTTTTTATAATCAATAATTTTACAAACTGGTGGGTTTGCATTGGGAGAAATTTCAACCAAATCTAATTCAGCTTCTTCAGCAAATTTTAGGGCTTGTGCTAATGGATATACTTTTGGTTCTACACCATCCGCAATTACTCTTACCTCTTTGGCAAAAATCTTGTCATTAATCTTATGAGGGTCTTCTTTTTTTACAAATCTTCTTCTCCCCCTATTTTGAAATCTTTTAGCTATGGCTAATCCTCCTTTTAATTATTTAAGTCTTTATTTATTTCTTCTTTAATCAAATTAGCAAATTCATCAGTAGTAAATGTTCCTAAATCTCCCTCTCCGTGCTTGCGTACTGATAATGAGCCAGTTTCTATTTCTTTCTCACCTATAATTAGCATGAAAGGCACTTTTTTAACCTCTGCATCTCTAATTTTTCTTCCCACTTTTTCGTTTCTATCGTCAACGAAGCCGCGAATATCGTAAATATTTAGCGAATTTAAAATATTTTGTGCGTTTTCATTATACTTCTCACTTATTGGTAAAATAGCAACCTGATCTGGTGTTAACCATAATGGGAAGTTACCGCCACAATGTTCTATTAGCACTGCAACAAATCTTTCCATAGAACCAAAAGGGGCTCTATGTATCATTACAGGGCGATGCATCTCGTTGTCAGCACCTTTATATTCTAACTCAAAACGCTCTGGTAAATTGTAATCAACTTGTATGGTTCCGAGCTGCCAACTTCTTCCTAAAGCATCTTTTACCATAAAATCGAGCTTTGGTCCATAAAAAGCAGCTTCACCGTATTCAATAACTGTGTTCTCTATTTTACCTTTTACTGCATTGATGATTGCTTGTTCTGCCTTTTCCCAGTTTTCTTCAGAACCAATATACTTGCTTCGGTCTTCTTTGTCCCTCAACGAAATTTGAGCGGTATAATCTTCAAAGCCAAGACTTTTTAAGACATGAAAAACAATGTCAATTACCTTTCTAAATTCTTCTTCAACTTGGTCTGGTCTACAAAATAGGTGAGCATCATCTTGAGTAAAACCTCTAACGCGGGTTAAACCATGTAATTCGCCACTTTGCTCATATCGGTAAACAGTTCCAAACTCAGCATATCTAACTGGTAAATCTTTGTATGATTTAGGAGAAGATTTGAATATTTCACAGTGGTGAGGACAATTCATCGGTTTTAACAAAAACTCTTCACCTTCGTGTGGAGTTAATATGGGTTGGAAAGAATCTTCACCATATTTGGCATAATGCCCTGAAGTAACATATAAATCTTTATGACCAATATGAGGAGTTACTACTGGCATATATCCTGCTTCTAATTGAGCCTTCTTTAAAAATCCTTCTAAACGTTCTCTCAACATAGCACCTTTAGGTAACCATAATGGTAAACCTTGACCTACTTTTTGCGAAAAAGTAAATAATTCTAACTCTTTACCTAATTTTCTGTGATCACGCTCTTTCGCTTTTTCTAATAACTCCAAATACTCAGTAAGCATTTTTTGTTTAGGAAAAGAAATACCATAAACACGAACTAATTGAGTGTTGTTTTGATCTGCACGCCAGTATGCACCAGCAACATTCATAATTTTTACAGCCTTTACAATTCCAGTGTTAGGAATATGCCCACCTCTACATAAATCAGTAAAATCTGAATGGTCGCAAAACGTAATCTCACCATCTTCAAGGTTTTCAATTAATTCAACCTTGTACTCATTTCCTTCTTCTTTGTATTTTGCTAAAGCATCAGTTTTTGAAACCTCACGCATTTTAAAGTCAGCTTTTTCGCGAGCTAATTCTAAAAACTTGTCTTCAATTTTTTTAAAATCAGATTCGTGGATGGTATGTTCTCCACAGTCCACATCATAATAGAAACCATTTTCAATGGCAGGTCCAATGGTTAACTTAATACCAGGATAAAGTTTTTCTAAAGCTTGAGCTAAAATGTGAGCAGATGAATGCCAAAAAGCCTTTTTACCTTCCTCATCATTAAAGGTGTAAAGTGTAACATTAGCATCGGTGGTAATAGGGGTGGTAACTTCAACAGTATTATCGTTTACTTTTGCTGAAATTACGTTGCGGGCTAAGCCTTCACTAATGCTTAGGGCAACATCCATAGCTGTACTGCCTTTCGGCATTTCTTTTACAGCACCATCTGGTAATGTTATTTTTATCATTTTAAATTTAAATTTAAGGCTGCGAAGTTAATGAAAATATGAGGTAAATGAAGTAAAATAACGAAGTTTGTATTATGGAGAAAAGAATACGAGATTTTATCAATAATAATAAGGTTTTAACCATGTGTACCAGTGTAGAGAATATGCCTTATTGTGCAAGTTGTTTTTATGCTTTTGATGAGATAAATAACCTACTCATTTTTTCTTCAGAGAACCACACCAAACATATCCAACAAGCTATAGCAAATACTAAAGTTTCAGGTACGATAAATACTGAAAATAAGACCATTGCCAAAATTCAAGGAATACAATTCTTAGGTGAGTTTATTAACCCTGATGAAGAACAACAAAAGGTTTTTTACAGGATTTACTATAATAGATTTCCGTTTGCTAAAGCTAAACCAGCACCCATTTGGGCTATCGAACTTACTTGGATTAAAATGACGGATAATACATTGGGTTTTGGAAAAAAGTTGGAGTGGGAGAAGTCAAAATAATATAGCTGTTTTTAAAGGTAAACTCAAGAGTTATTTAAAACTCAAAATGAAACTTTACATTGATTTGTCGTGAAGTCAGATAATTTGGAACAGCATAACTTCTACCTGTTACATCTTTAATCCATAGGTAAGAAATAACGTTGTTAATCTGAAGTAAGTTAAATACTTCAGCACTTACCCAAATATTTTTAAACCCGTTGAAAAACTTACTTTTTACTTCTTTATCTTCTTTCTTTAACATATAACTAAAGCCTAAGTCAACCCTGCGGTAAGGTGGTATTCTAAAAGTAGCTTTGTAGCGTTCATGGGTTCCTGTTGGTCCAAAAGGTAAACCTGTTGCATAATACAGTGCAATGTGCATTTTTAAGCTTGGTAATCTTGGTAAATAATCCTGAAAAAATAAAGCAAAATTTACACGTTGGTCAGTTGGTCTGGGTATCCATCCGGGTTGGGTAGAAAAACTATCTACTGCAACGGAGTTGGAGGTAAACCCCGGTATAATAGTATCACCATCACTATTTAAGTAAGTGGTATAGCTATCATCCACCAAATCTTCCTGGGTTTTCATTATGCTCATGCTAAACCAGGATTCTACTCCTTTTACAAATTCACCATTTACTTTAAAGTCAACTCCAGTAGCGTAAGCATTGGCATTGTTGGTAGCAAAATAGCGTATTCTTACATTTTCTACTTCATAAGGAATTACATTTTTCATGTGCTTGTAATACACGTCAGTAGTAAACTTAAAAGGCCTTTCCCAGGCGGTAAAATTATAATCTAACCCCACAACAGCCTGATAAGATAATTGTGATTTAATGTCTTTATTGATATTGCCATCAAAATCACGCATTTCACGGTAGAAAGGTGGTTGATAATAAACCCCTCCAGAAATTCTAAACAAATAGTCCCTTTTCCAGTTAGGTTGAAAAGAAAAAGAAGTACGTGGACTAAAAATAAATTCGTTGTTTAAATCCCAGTAAGCTCCTCTAACACCAAAAGTAAATGAGTAGTTTACCGTGTCTTTTTCCCAAATCCAAACTCGTTGAGCATAAGAGCTGTACCTATTGCTACGTAAATTAATTTGGGATTTTAGAACTTCATTTAATTCTAACTGGTAATCGGACTGGGCAGCAGGGTTGGTATAACCAACAGAATCAGGTGTTTGTGGTATAAAATATCCAGCAGAATCAACATAACCCCACTCACTTATTCTATCAATAATGTATTCGTGTTGGTACTTTACCCCCCAATAAGTGGTATGGTTTTTTGAGATTTTCTTTCCTTTATGAGCAAAATTAGCAACAGCAGCATCTAAGGTATTTCTAGAATGGTCCATAAAAGACCCAATACCTCTGTTAAATTTTACATCACCAAATTCATCTTTACTTAAATCTCTTTCTAATTCATCAATTCTGTAAGCACCTTCTATATCAAACTTTTCATCTTCAAGTGATTTAAAAGCAGAAGTGATAAACTTTAATTCAACTCCATCTTTAGGGGTGTGAGTGCTGGTAAATGCTCCAAAGTAAGTTTGGAACTGGTCAATTTCTTGCCCGTCAAAAAAGACGGTAAGCTGCAACGCTTCATTAATGGTTCCAAATTCGGTTTCGCGAGTTTCAGGAATAAAGTTGTATTTATTTTGAGAAACATTACCTAAAAAACCTATTTCCCACTTTTCACTCATATCATAAGTGAGGTAGGTTTGAGCATCTAAAAATGTTGGGCGATACTGACCGTCTGTATCTAAACTTTGTAATACATACTGGTTGGTTTTGTAGCGTACTCCGGTTAAATGGGTAAAACGGTGGTTTTTGCTAGCACCCTCAATATGTACAGCAGCCCCCTGTAAACTAGCAGTAAAAGAACCACCAAATTCTTCAGGTTCTTTATAGGTAACATCTAATACGGATGACATTTTATCACCATAACGAGCACCGAAACCTCCAGCTGAAAATTCTATGTTAGAAACTAAATCAGAGTTAATAAAGCTCAATCCTTCCTGTCTTCCTGAACGGATTAAAAAAGGACGGTAAATTTCAATATCGTTTACATACACTAAGTTTTCATCAAAGTTACCACCTCTTACTGAGTATTGGGAGCTTAATTCGTTGTTGGATGAAACGCCAGGCAGTGTTTTTAAAATAGCTTCGAAACTACCTGATGCACTGGTAAATTTTGTAACCAGTTTAGGTTCTATTTTGGTCATGGTTCCGATTCTGTTTCCTTCAGCTTCGTGTTGGTACTCTCCAATGTTTTGAGCTTCAGCAACCATTTTTGGTGAAAAATCAGCTTTTTCACCCGGGCTTAAATTAAAAGTTTTGATTTGCGTACCATAGCCAAGGTAGCTAATTCCTACTTGTATATTCTGGTTGGCAGGTATTTTTAAGAAGAACCTACCAGCTTGGTCGGTTTTAGTACCAGTAGTAGAACCAATAATGGCAACATTGGCATTTTCTAAGGCTTCACCTTTGTTGTCTTTTATTACTCCACTTACAGTAGCTGTTTGTTGGGCATTTAAGCCTAAACAAAGCAATAAAAAAATTATGGTATAAACTATATTTTTAAAATCCACTAAGTGGGTGCATTTTGTTGGGTTTCAAAAGTAACTAAAATTGTTGCAATTTATTGTTTGTAAGTCGGAAGCTTAAGGTAGGAGATTTGAGGATGTGATATTACTCTGTCTTTATACCTTCAAACTTCCTGCTTTATAACCATTAAAAAACAAATAGAGCCATTCATGTATTAACAAATTTGTTAGCCACGTATTTATGATTATTTTCGCAAGAAGATATTTTAGAAAAATTATGAAAATGAAGAAAATTTTATTGATGACAGCTTTAGGAATGGGAATTTTCTCAGCTAATGCACAGTCAAACAAAATTGAATTTGAACAGTATGAATTGCCAAATGGGTTAGACGTTATTTTGCATGAAGACCATTCTACGCCAATTGTTGCGGTTACTGTTTTATACCATGTGGGTTCTAAAAATGAAGATCCGAACAGAACAGGATTTGCTCACTTTTTTGAGCATTTATTGTTTGAAGGTTCAGAGAACATTGAGCGTGGTGAGTATATGAAATTGGTTCAAAGTAATGGAGGTATTTTAAATGCTAATACTTCTTTTGACAGAACATTTTATTTTGAGATTTTACCTTCTAACCAATTGGAGTTAGGATTATGGTTAGAGTCGGAAAGAATGTTACATGCTAAGATTGATGAGACTGGTGTTGAAACACAGAGAGAGGTGGTAAAAGAAGAATACCGTCAGCGTTATGAGAATACTCCTTACGGTTCTTTTATGCCAACAATGTTTGAGTTGGCTTTTGAGAAACATCCTTACCAATGGGTGCCAATAGGCTCTTTAGACCATTTGAATGCTGCAAAAATTGAAGAGTTTAGAGAGTTTTATAAGACTTACTATATACCAAACAATGCAACATTATCTATTGCTGGAGATTTTGATAAAAAACAATTAAAAGCATGGATTAAGAAATATTTTGCTGGGATTCCAAAAGGAAAGGAGATTGTAAGACCTAACATTGTTGAACCTCAAAAAACTGCTGAAGTTAGAGAGGTTGTTGAAGATAATGTGCAATTACCTGCTGTAATGATGGGATATCACACCCCCGCACAGGGTACAAAAGATGCTTATGCGGTTGATATGTTGGCTCAGATTTTATCTCAAGGTAAGAGTTCAAGAATGCAGAAAAGCATTGTTGATGAGCAACAAAAGGCATTGTTTGTAGGAGCGTTTCCTTTTCCAACAGAAGACCCAGGTATGTCTCTAATGATTGGAATTACTAATATGGGTGTTTCTGAAAACGATTTGGAAGCTGCTATTGATAAAGAAGTAGAAAAATTACAAACAGAATTAATTACTGAAGAAGAGTTCCAGAAGTTGAGAAATCAAATTGAAAATGACATGATTTCTCAAAACTCTAAAATTGAGGGTATTGCTGAAAGTTTAGCTAATTACTCTGTTTATTATGGTGATGCTAACTTAATAAATACTGAAATTGACAGATACATGAAGGTAACCAGAGAAGATATTATGGCTGCTGCCAAAAAATATTTTACTAAGGAAAACAGAGTAGTATTACATTATGTACCTAAGAAAGCTGAAAAACCAAATCAGCCAGAAGTTAAAGAAGAGAAAAAGTAAAAGAGATTTAAGAATTTACAAAGATCATATAAGATGAAAAAGATATTATCAATCCTATTAGCAGCAACATTTACATTAGGGCTTTCTGCACAAAAATTAGATAGAAGTGTAAGGCCTAAGGCTGCACCTGCACCAGAAATTAAATTGGGTAAAACGGAGAAATTTACATTACCTAATGGTTTAAAAGTATTTGTTGTAGAAAACCATAAACTACCTAAGGTAGCTTACTCATTATCCTTAGATGTTGATCCTTTATTGGAAGGTGATATGGCTGGTTATGTTAGTGCTGCTGGCGAGTTAATGGGTAGAGGGACAAAAAACCGCTCTAAAGATGAATTGAATAAGGAGGTAGATTTTATAGGTGCACGATTAAGCACTTCTTCTACTGGAGTATATGCTTCTTCTTTAAAAAAGCATCAAGAAAAATTATTAGAGTTAATGTCTGATGTTGTTTTAAATGCTGATATGAAGCAAGAAGAGTTAGATAAAATTAAAAAGCAGACCATTTCTGGAATTACTTCAGAAAAAGATAACCCAGATGCTATTGCAGGTAATGTAAGGTCTGTTTTATTGTATGGTAAGAATCATCCTTATGGTGAAATACCCACAGAAGAAACAGTTGAAGCAATTACTTTAGATAAGTGTAAGGAGTATTACAATACTTATTTTAAACCAAATGTAGCATACTTGGCCGTAGTTGGTGATGTTACAGTGGATGAAGTAAAGCCTTTGATAGAAAAATATTTTGGGGCTTGGGAAAAAGGTGATGTGCCAATTAATAAGTACAAAGCTCCTATGGCTCCAAAAGAAACAGAAGTTGCGTTTGTGCATAAAGAAGGTGCAGTTCAATCGGTAATTAATATTACTTACCCTGTAAATTTAAAACCAAATAGCCCTGACCGTATTAAAGCAAGATTGCTAAATGGAATTTTGGGTGGAGGAATGACAGGTCGTCTGTTTATGAACCTTAGAGAAACTCATGGGTTTACTTATGGAGCTTATTCTTCTTTAAATTCAGATAAGTTGGTAGGTAATTTTAACGCTAATGCAAAAGTGAGAAATGAGGTTACTGACAGTTCTGTAACAGAGTTTATGAATGAGTTAAACCGAATTGTAAACGAAAAAGTTACTGAAGAAGAATTGCAAGGGTTTAAAAATTACTTAACAGGAACATTTGCTTATACCTTGCAAGATCCTCAAACCATTGCACGCTTTGCGATTAATACAGAGAAGTATAATTTACCTGAGGATTATTATGCTAATTACCTGAAAAATGTTGCTGCAGTAACTGTAGATGACATTCAGGCAATGGCTAAAAAATATATTAAGCCTGAAAATGCTTATATACTAGTAGTAGGTAATAAAGATGAAGCTGAAAAGTTGAAATCTTTTGCTGCAAGCAAAGAAGTAAAGTTTTATGATACTTACGGTAATGATTGGAAGGAACCTTTAAAGTCAGCTCCTGAAGGAATGACTGCTGAAAATGTGTTGGATAAGTTTGTTGAGGCTAAATATGGTATGCCAGCAGGTAAAAAATTGGATAAAAAATTAAGTAAGATAAAAGACGTTACTGTTAAGATGAATGCTTCTGTGCAAGGGCAAACTATTTCCGTAACACGTTATAGCAAAGCTCCAAACAAATTTGCTATGATTATGGCAATGGGACCAATGGTGATACAAAAACAAACTTTTAATGGTAAAGAAGGAAAAGTGAGTGGAATGCAGGGAAATAAAACCATGGAAGGTGATGAGTTGGAAGACATGAAAAAGAGTGCTAAAATGCATGGAGATGTAGATTTTAGAAACTCTGGTGATAAATATGAATTATTAGGAATTGAACCTATTGAAGGAAAAGATGCATACAAAATAGAGGTAACAAATGCTGCTGGTGATAAAAGTAGTGAATGGTATGATGTTGCGACTAACTTACAGGTAAAATCTATGCAAGTGCAAGATGTTGGAGAAGAAGCAGGAGGAACAATGATAATTACTTCTTTATTTTCTGATTACAAAGTGGTAAATGGTATTAACTATGCACACAAAATAAAGCAAAGTTTTGGTCCGCAAACCTTAGATATGGAAGTTACTGCTGTTGAGGTTAACACCAAGTTAGGTGATGATGTTTTTGAGCAGTAAGTGAGTGATATAAAATAGATAGTAAAGCCTCTGATAAATCAGAGGCTTTTCATTTATAAATAAACTCCATTAATATCAGTTCTAGCAATAAAAATGTGATTATTAATGTTTCCTGTAATGATATTGTCGCCATTATTATCTTTCAAAATATTAAAACCTGAACCTTGTTCACCAAAACTTTTTCTATAAATTTCATTTCCAGACGCATCAATTTTTAGTATAACAACAGAACTTATAGAAGTAGAAATATCCCAACAATTACCCACAATAATAAATCCACCATCATTATCAGCTTTTATTGAATAACCAAAGTCATGAATCCCAACATTTCCATATGTTTTCTCCCATATTAAATTCCCTGAATTGTCAGTTTTTATTGCTAAAATGTTGGGGTACCCAGAAAAAGTCTGATAACCTGTACTAATAAAATTGCCATTGGAAAGCTGGACAGTAGATTGACCCCATTTCCAAATAGCAGGACCAATTTTTTTGTCCCATAATTTATTACCATTTACATCGACTTTTAATAAATAAACTTCCCTAGGGTTGCTATTATCTTCATTTGTACCTGTAATTAAATAACCACCATCATATGTTTCAATCATGCTAAATGGTATCTCTTGATCTTGATCTGAAAAATGATTAGACCATATTGTATCTCCATTAAAATTTACCTTTACCAGATAGATGTCTGGGAAGGGACCAACACCGAAACTGTATGTATGTCCAGACATTAAAAGGTTGCCATCTGATGTAGTTATGATGTTTTTTCCATAATCTGCATCATTGCCACCATATGTTTTTGTCCATATGGTATCACCTGTGCTATTAAGTTTAGTTAATAGGAAATCGTAATCGGTTATACTCCAATTTCTATTTGTTCTACCACAAATAAAAATTTCATTGTTTGAGTTCTCGGTTAAAGAATATGCTTTGCTATTCAAGCCTGCACTAAATTTCTTTTTCCAAATTAAATTTCCTGATTTATTGGTTTTCAATAGTAACAATTCATTTGATTCATTACCACAAACTAGGAGGTTGTTGTCATTTGAGATTATGCTTGATTGATCACTTATTCCTATCTCACCAATATGTAAAATATAGTTTGGTTCGACCGCTTGAGAATAAAATCTGCCATCTTCTTTGTCTTTTTTACAAGATGAAAAAGATATGAAGATTAACGAAATGTATAATAGTTTTTTTATTCTATCCATATTTCTTTTTTAATCTTATTGGGTATGGTATTGGTTAAAAACTCTACCGTGCATTTTTTAGGAGTATTTTCTGTTGGGTTATAAGTCATATTTAAATAAATAGGCTCCATACGTGGTATTTCGGTTGCAGGAAAATCAATGGTAAAACCATCACAACTAAAGGTAGCAGCAAATATTTTTAAAGGTGCTTCACCATTATTGATAACCTTAATTTGTTTTTCTGTTTGTCCAACTTCCATTTTAATGATGGTGTCTTTAAAAGTCATTAAAGGTAATTTTTCTAACTCACTTCCATCCATAGCAACTTGGTTGGTATCATCTGCTTGTATGGCAATAATTTCAATTTTACGTTCTAATGCAGCTGCGGGGCTGTAAACAGAGTTACGTTTGTCTTTTAAATCATCACTAATTCCCTTTAAAGATTGATACTCCCCAAAAGGAACTTTTATAAACGCGAGTTTAGCTCCGTTTTCAGCAGTACCATTAATGTAGGGTAGTAGTTTGCCATTTTCGTACTCACTTAAATAATTAATTAAACTAGATACTCTACGCAAGGTTAGGTTTACATTGTAATCAGACTTTGAAAGTGGGCTGGCAAATCCTTTAATGGTTAAAGTAATGGTTTTGCCTGCTTCTAATTCCTTTAATAAGAGAGGCGTGAATAGTTGTAAGTCATTTGCTCCTTTATCTATGTATTCACTAAATAAATCCTCAATGTCTAACATGGCTTCATCTTTCTCATCACCTTTTAAGCCTTGACTATATTCTCTGCGGTACTCATTGTAAAGGCGTGTGTAGCCTTTGTAGGTAGTCATATAGTTTAACTCGGTAATGGTATCTCTTGTACGTGGGTTAGGGTGGTCGTTATGGAAGTACAATCTAACAGGCAAATACCTATTCAATTCTTCAAGAGTAGTGTAAATAATTTCTGTAGTATCTGGTATCTCATATTCCCAAATATCGTTGCAGCAAGTTTCTCCTTTTTTGGTGTAAGAGCCCTTTCGGTTACTCGTTATTAGAGCAGTATTGTTTCTGATGTTGTAGTAAAAATCGTTAGTGCTGGTATTAATCGGGTAACCCATGTTTTCAGGTTTTCCAAATTTTACCATATCGGTTTTCGATTTAAAAATATCAAAACCACCTAAGCCATAATGCCAGTTAGAACTAAAGTATAAAGCAGTATCTTTTGGATTGTAAAATGGGGTAATCTCATCCTCAATGGAGTTGATTTCGCTACCTACGTTTGCAGGAGCCATAAACTTACCCTGGTCATTTTTTCTGGCGTACCAAATGTCCATTCTTCCTTGCCCGCCTGGTCGATTTGAAGCAAAAAACAATATTTCTTGGTCTTCAATTTTAGCTATAGATGGTTGAGTAGTGGTGTAATCATCAAGGTTAACTCCTTCAACTTCATAAGGAGTTCCCCATTTACCATCTTTATATTCAATAGCAAATATTTTACAGTTATAACTTCTGTTACATTTGGTATAGTAAAAGATATTTCCATCTGGGTTTAAGCATCCATTAGCAATGTGGTAATTGGGTTCGTTAATCTTTTCATCCAATTGATCATCACTTTTCCAAACATCACCCTGCTTACTTCCTTTAAATAATCTCACTAAATATAAAGAGGTATCCACTACCACATAATTGTCTTCCATTTTTTCATCTCTAAGTGAAGAAAAAATAACGGTGGAGTCATCTAATAAAGTTCCACCTAGTTCGCTGCTATAGGTGTTAATGGAGTTCCCAAGGTTTTTGATATTTACAGGTACAGAATCTTGCATAATTTTCAGAGCTTCTTCGCAAGATTTTATTTCTTGCATTACCTTTTGATAGTGATACCCTTTTCTGTCTCTGGTAAAGAATCGTTTGGCTCGTTTGAAAGATTTTTTAGCATCAGAATACTTACCATTATACTTTTGCATCATTGCATACCAAAAAGGTGCAAGCGGATAATCTTTTCCTCTATCTTTTTTATAGATGTAATAGTACTTTGATTCTGCTTTTTTGTAGTCGTTATAACTTCTTAATGCTTCGGCATATTTGTAAACAATGTCAACGTAAGTTGAGTCTAAATCTAAAGCTTTCTTGTACCAGATTGAAGCTCCATAATGATCACCCATGGCAGTGAGTTTATCACCAACCTTTACAAAATCTTTTTGAGTTTGAGCAAAGCAATTATTAATTAGTAATTGACAATTAATAATTAGGAAGTATAGAAATATTTTAGGTAAGCACTTCATCAAATATAATCCGGACAAGCTTTATACCTTTTGATTTCTGGTTTGTATCGGGAAATAATGTAGATGATGGCAAATTCAAATCCGCCTCGGTTTTGACTAGCTACTTTAAGTGATGATAGGTTTAAATCGTAACTAATTCCAAAATGAAAATCAGCATAGTCCATTCCTACAGAAAAATAGGTTGCATCAGAATTTCGATACCATACACCTGCATAAACGGCTTTATAATTACCGTTATTTAGGTGGTATTTACCTTGACCCCCAAAAATAATTTCTTTGTGCTTGTGTTGCTTCTGAAATTGAATTGCAGGAAGTACATCTACTTTTTCGCTAACTGCAAATAGTCCTCCAGCATGTATAGTAATGCGTTGATGTAATGGGATGTTCTCGTTAAAAAATGATTGCTGAGGTGTTAAAATGTTATGCAAAGCAAAACCAGCACTTACTGATTTTCGTTGAGCAATTAGGTAATTCCAGGTTGCACCACCATGCAAGTTAAAATAGTTGCTGCCTTCATTGTTAAAGTTTTCTCCATTACCCAAACTCTCATCATAATACAAGCCGTTATATTGGTTATCGAATTGTAAATCGTTGTAATCAATTCTACGTTGCGTAAATGCTGGTTGGGCACTTACTGTTATACTTTGAGTGGAGTCTTTTAATTTAAAAGTATAAGAGGCTCCCAAGCCAACTTGTAAGGTACTAAATCTTGAATCTCCAGCTTTATCCTGATACACAGATAAGCCAGCCCCAACAGGAGTATTGAATATACTATTTGCATCAGCACTTAGTCCAAAAGTAGCGTAAGGAGTAGTAACAGAACTCCATTGGGTTCTTTGATTAGCAACAAAACGAAAATCGCCATTAAAAACTCCTATGTTAGCAGGATTAAGGTTCAGTGGTGAATTGTAAAATTGTGAAAAGTGAATGTCTTGGGCATAGAAACTGGATGCTAAAAGAAAGAAACCAAAAGCAATTATTTTACCCAATTTATTCATTATACAATTATCAAATTAGTCGAATTATCTAATTACTGTAACATTTCCTTTTTTAAAGTACTCCTGACCGTCAACACACTTTACAGTTAAATGATAAACAAATACTGCTGGGTCAACCAACTCGCCCTTAAAAGTACCATCCCAACCAACACTTTGCTTGTCAGTTTCAAAAACCAATTCTCCCCAGCGGTTGTAAATTTTCAAATTCATTTCTTCTACATTTCTTCCTCTTACAAACAGGATATCATTTTCCTTGTCTTGATTAGGTGTAAAAGCATTTGGAATAAAAATATCAGGTTCTTCACACACTAATTCAAAGGCATAAATGGTAATGGTTCGTTGATACCTACATGTAGTGCCATTTTCTAATAAGCTAACAGTATAAGTGGTTGTAGAAGGAATATCAGGAGTGCAGTAGGGGTCAGATGAAGTTGGATCGTCTAATCCAAAAGGAGGAATCCAAGTATAGGTAAAACCGGTATTTGGGGTAACGTGGAGGTAGGTTCCTCCTGATACAAAAATAGAATCATTATCAGCCCAAACATTAATTATATTAGGGTCAAAACCTGAAACAGTAACTAAAGCAGTATCTGAACTTGTACAGCCGTGTGTATTTTGAGCAGTAACGGTATAGGTTGTTGATGTTGTGGGATTCACAACTGGAGTTGCTGAATTTCCACCACTTACTATTGAGTTAGTAGGAGACCAACTATAGGTAAGAGGGGTGTTTGAATTAGTTGAAGTTGTAATGGTTGGGGTTTGCTCAGCGCAAATACTCGTGTCTCGTGCAAAAATAGAGAACCCCATAAAATCGACTCTAAAACTATCAATGGCTGTACATAAGCTATTTCCTGCCATAACGTAATACCAAGTGGTATCACTTACAGTAACAAACAAACTGGAATCACTTAAATTATTGTTTAATGTATCAGTAAACATATTATTACTCGACCAGATAAAATAATTAGGATTGCCAGTGGAGTTAATAGATAAAGTAGTTGTATCACAAGTAGCAATGGTAGTGCCTCCTGATAGGGTTGGTTGTTGTTCAACTGTTATAGTATAAAAAGCAGTATCTGTTCTATCGCAAAGAGAATCTGTAATCAATAAACTAACATTATAAACACCAGGGGAAGTGTAAGTTACAGAAGGGTTAAAAACTTGAGAAGTGGTATCTCCATTTCCAAAGTTCCATAAATAGCCATCGCTTGGATCGCTGGTATTATTAAAAGTTACAGTGAGTGGAACGCATCCTTGGCTGGTATCAGGTAAGAAATTGGCTTGAGGAACGGGCTCAAAAGTAACAGTTATGCTATCGTATTTGATACACGGACCATTACTGGACATAATGTAATAAGTCTGAGTTCCCAAACCAGAAACAAATAAACTGGTATCTGTGAGGTTAGGATTTAGTGTATCAGTAAACTGATTATTAGAAGACCAGATAAAATAGGTAGGAACTCCCGTGTAAGTTATGTAAATTGTTCCTGTGTCGCATGTTGTAAACGTGTTGGGTGAATTTAAACTAATCGAATCACCAACAGTAATGGTTTGAAAAGCGGTATCGGTTGTATTACAAATAGAATCGGTAATTAGCAATGTTACATTATATACACCTGGTGTGGAGTAAGTTTTTACAGGGTTGAAAATTTGTGAAGTGGTATCACCGCCCCCAAAATCCCAAAGGTATTCGTCACTTTGTCCACTGGTATTGTTAAAAGTAACGGTAAGCGGAGCACAACCTGAAAACTGATCAACCGAGAATTGAGCTTCAGGGATAATTTCGAAATCAAACTTGAACACTCCATTATTACAGTTAGAGCTTTCGTTGGTATTAGACCAAGCACCAGTTGTGGTTGGAAAATCATCATTGTTGCCACATCCAGCACAAACAGATTGATATATGATTCCATTCTTGTCAAACCTACTGGTACCACCATCAACATGTTCTCTACTGGTACCACCACCATAATAAATTCCAAACAATTGTGATTGCATGTTTCGTTCAAAAACAGTAAGGTAAAAGTTAAAGCCATCACCAGAAGTTGTTGTAATATTATCTCCGGCCGCTGATTGTATGTTGTTGTGCGTAATAGGCATACTATGAAGTGCATTGGAACCAAGGATATTACCTCCCCAACCAGATACATATACGTTTTGACACCTATCTACCAGAAATGCAGAAGGAGAGAACTCTGAATTTACATTTCCATTTCCGAAAATAGTAGAGTATTCTACGTTAGATATATTGGAGTCCATTTTTACGATAAATGTTCCACTATTGGGATTAAAGTAAGGAGCATTAAATACAGGGAAATTACCATTCGTTTGACCTACAGTATAAAGCGTCCCAAAACGATCAACTTCTACAAAATAACATTGGTCGTATGAGTTGGTTCCCATAAAAGTTGAAGAAATAATAGAGGATCCGTTTGAGGTAAGTTTTGTAATAAATCCGTCAGTCATACCACCCATGTAAGCTGGGTTAATAGAAGCTGGTGTAGTAGGAAATGTGTTGGAACAGGTTCCTCCAGCAACAATTACTTCTCCATTGTGATTAACTTTTACAGAATATCCTGCATCTTTCTCTGTGCCACCCAAATAAGATGACCAAATTAGATTGTCAAGATTAGGGGAGAATTTACATACAATAGCATCTTGGTAGCCGCCACTTACTCCTTGAACACCACCAACTAAAGGAAAGTCTGTAGAATGGGTAGAACTCGCAATATAAACATAGCCACTATCATCTAACATAATTTCACCTCTAAACTGATCGCCATAATTCTTAGTCAATGAATCATAAGCCGCTACAGAGTTGTAGCTTCCTCCACTTAAGTGATAATTTAAACCATCATTTCCAGTTCCTCCAATAAATGTAGAGCCAAGAATAGCAGAACCAGTAGCATTTAGTTTGGTAACAAAAATATCAGTACCACCACCATTTGTTATTCCTCCAGTAGCAATGTAGTCTATACCGTTAAACTGAAATAATTGGCGATTACCTCCAGCTAACGTATCTTGGTAAGCTGTTGCAGAAGTTGGAAAGTCAGATGAAGAAGTTGTTCCGTACATGTGTAGATTTCCAAGAGAATCACAAATTAAACTGTGTACCGCTTCCGTTCCTCCATTTTGGTCACCTCCACCAATATAGGTTGAATAAACGAGTGAACTTCCATTTGGAGCAAACTTGGTAACGTAAACATCGGTAATACCATAAACGGGGGCAAGTCCAGAAGAAGCTACCGTTCCGGGAAAACTCCCAACAGGATCGTAAACTCCAGGGGTTGTTGGGTAGTTAGCTCCGTAAACTATCCCACCAGTATAAAGATTCCCATCATTGTCGTAAGTGGCAGTCATTCCAAAATTATCAGAAGGAGAACCATTGTAGCTTGCAAAAATTAAAACAGGGTCAATGATAAGGTCAATATTTTTATCATAATCACCAATTTTAAAAGTAAGTTGATCACCTTTTAAAACATACTTGCAATCAATTTTTTGTTTAATACCATCTATTATCTGGTAAGCAAAAGGTGCTTCTTCAATAATTTGTCCTAATGTGGTATAAACTACTAATTCACCATTTTTATTAATTTCAATTTTATCTTGTCCTTGGTAGTGGATTTTTATGGTGTTTTTTCCGCCTGGTTTTACAACGAAATCATACTTAGTATTACCATCAGAAGTATATATTCTAAAATCAATGTCTTGATAAAGATCAAGATATTTTACTTCCTCATAACCATAAACATTAGTTGCCCATTTTGAAGGGTCATTTCCTAACAAATAATTATAATAATGGTGGGTAGGGGAGTTTTGCTCAACATTAAAATTGGTATTTGAACCTATAAACTCAGCCCAAACTACATGTTGCTGAACAATAGGTTCTTCAGTAGATTGAAAATTAGCATGAAGGTTAGGATATTTAATAAATTGGTAAGAAATTTTGTTGTTTTCCAACCACATCTTACCACCTGATAAATCAGCACGGAAGTTAACTTGCTGAGGCCACTGCCCTTTATTTTGAATAAAGTGCAAATCATTTTCATGCCCAAACAAACTGAGCGAAGTGAGTGTAAAGGAAATTAGTAATAGTAGCGTGCAAAACTTCATAGTAAAGGTAAATTTACAGATAAATAGCTGCTTTACAAAATCATAACTGTTGATATTATTCAAAAAAAATAGCTTGCTAAATTGTTTTATTGTACTTACTTTTGAATTCTATTTAGATTCATTCTAAATAAAAATGGTAGATATTTTAATAGCAAATAACAATCAAATTGCAGGAGAAGGACTAAAAACCATTCTTCAATCAAAACTTGGTAATAGAGTTTTGGGTATTGTTAATTCTATTGATGACTTAATAAACCAATCTAGAAGATATTTTCCAGATATTATTGTAATTGACTATCAAAATGAAGCTTTTGGTCTTACTTCAATTAAAGAAATAAAAAAACTTTATAAAGACACCAAAATTTTAGCCATTACAGATGTGCTACCAAGTGCCACTATCCAATCGGCATTAAAAAGTGGAGTAGATAGTTATTTATTATCTGATTGTGATAAGCCAGAAATAATGGATGCTATTGAAGATACCAATAACAATAAACAGTTTTATTGTGGTGCTGTTATAGATATACTAGCTGATCATAAGGGAGCTGAAGCTAACGGATGCGAGGGTGTTTCATTATCAGAAAGAGAAATAGAGATTATTAAATTAATTTCTGACGGATGTACTAATAAAGAAATTGCTGATCAATTATTTTTAAGTACGCATACGGTAAATACTCATCGTAAAAACATAATGAACAAACTAGGTATTAAAAATACCGCAGGTATTGTTATTTATGCTGTAAAAGAGAACATTGTAAAAACTTAAGTTTTACCTCATTTTTAGGGTATTGTTAGATGTTGTAATCGTTTTTACTTTAGTTTTACGATTTACTCCAATATCAAAATGAACTTTTCAGAAATAATAGATTTAATTGTTGGTGTACTTAAGATGCCATTCAATTATTTAATTTCTCCTGATAAGAGAGTGTATTGGTTGTACTTTATTTCTTCTTTTTTATTGGCACTTTATGTCTTTTTCAGAAAACAGAAAAAAGTGTCGTTTACTGCTTATTTTTTTAATAAGAAAATATGGTTGGGTAATTCTGCTTTGATAGATTACTTAATGATATTCTTTAATAGTTTAATTAAGGTAGTTGTTTTATCACCATTATTGATTTATTCATTATACATTGCTGAAGAGTTAAGTTTATGGTTGGTTACAACGTTTGGTGAGAGTACACTTAATTGGTCTTTTTCTACTATTGTTGTTTTCTATACAATAACCATAGTTATTGTAAACGATTTTGCCAGTTTTTTTGTTCATTATCTCATGCACAAAATTCCTTTTTTATGGGAGTTCCATAAAATTCATCATTCTGCTACCGAATTAAATCCATTTACTCAATATCGAATTCATCCAGTAGAATTAATTATTAATAATCTTAGAGGACTAGCAATCAAAGGGGTAGTTACAGGGCTTTTCTTGTATTTGGGAAATGGTAAAGTAAGTTTGGTTACTTTTTTAGGAGTAAATGTGCTAAACTTTTTATTTTTGTTCTGGGGTGCTAATCTTAGACATTCTCATGTAAAGTTGAAGTACTTTAATTTTTTAGAGTATATTCTAATAAGTCCATACCAACATCAAATACACCATAGTAATAATAAAAAACATTTTGATTCTAACTTAGGTTCTCGTTTAGCAATTTGGGATTATCTTTTTGGTACTTTAATCAAATCTAAAGAAGTCAATCAACTCACTTTTGGGTTAGGTAAGGAGGATAAAGATTACAACAGTTTCACTAAGAACCTCTTCAATCCTTTCATCAATATTTTTAAACGAAAATCATAAAATACCTTTTTTGTGGTATTGTAAGAATTTAGTTCTTGCTCTACATTTGTTTTGTTATTTAAAATCAGTCTAAATAAAAACAAGATAAATGAAATTAAATGTAAAACAAATAGGAGTATTAGTATTATCTACTGCTCTATTGATAGGATGTTCTAAAGAAGATGACGCGCCTGTTCCAGCACCTAACAACCCTAGTGGAGGTGGAAATGGTTCGAGTTTAACTGTGCCTACTACTTATACTTTTGTTGATGGTACAGGAGCTAGCACTGTAAGTTATAATGGACAGCAGCAGCGTTTAGAAATGTTGTCAGAAATGACTGTTTACATGAAAACGGGAAATACCGTTGGAACAACGTTGAGTGCATCGCAGCTAAAAGATATGTATGCTAACAACAGTTATACTTGGATGGATACCCCTGGATACGGAATGACAGGTTCATCTAAGCAATTAAAAAGTAAAACTGCTGCAGGCGATATCGGAGTTCAAGCTATGTTTGAGGAGTATATGGATTCAATTGCCGCTGTAAGCACACATCATGTAACAAACTCATCTGAAACTTATGGTACTGCTGGAGTTTGGACAAATGGTAGTAAAAGCTATTTAATGTCTAGTTCAGGTATTGAGTACACTCAATTGATAGAAAAAGGATTAATGTGTGCCGTATTTATGAATCAGATGACGGATAACTATTTAGGTTCTGTGGCAACTGATGACAATACTAACTTAGTTTCAGGAAAAAATTACACTGAAATGCAACACCATTGGGATGAGGCGTATGGTTACTTCACTTCTGAATATGATTACCCAACTAATGGTACGGATAGGTTTTGGGGTAAATATGCTAACGGAAGAGAGGCATTGTTAAATAGTGCTACTGATATTGCTACGGCATTTAGAACAGGTAGAGCTGCTATTGATGCACAAGATTATGCTACCAGAGATGCTCAAATTACCATTATTAGAAATGAAATGGAACAAGTTTGTGCAGGTACAGCTATCCATTACTTGAATGAAGCAAAAGCTAATATAGCTGATCCTACTATAAAGAATCACGTTTTATCAGAGGCATATGCTTTTATCAATGGATTAAGATATGGTTATAACTCTATAAATGGAATAAGCATAACTGCTGGTGAAGTTGATACAGCTTTAGGCTACATTGGTACCGATTTTAGTGCTGTGACCATTACTAATATTAATATGGCCATAGACTTAATTGCTTCTAAAACAGGATTAGATAGTGTTAAAGCAAGCTTATAACATATTGAGGTTTATATTTGCTACCTTTTAATTTTAATAGGTACAACATGAAAAAGAAAATTTTACTAGGAATACTCGCTGTAATTATAATTCTGCAATTTTTTAGGATTGACAAAGTCAATCCTAAAGTTGTTTCTGAAAATGACTTTATAACCATAACTCAACCTGATGATAAGGTAGAGAAAATACTCAGAAATGCTTGTTATGATTGTCATTCTCATGAAACCAAGTACCCTTGGTATTCTAATGTAGCACCAATCTCCTGGTGGTTAGCAGATCATATTGAGGAGGGTAGAGAGCATCTAAACTTTTCTACTTGGGGAACTTATGATGAGGAAAAACAAGAGCATAAGTTGCACGAGTGTTATGAAGAAGTGGAAGAAGGTGAAATGCCTTTAGAAAGTTATACTTATACTCACTCAGAAGCAAAATTATCTGCTGAAGACAGAGAGTATTTAGAAGATTGGTTTAAATCATTTGGTCCGTTTGAAGATGCTGACTAATACTAAAAAGATGAAATTAAAAAAATATAAATCGTTACTATCTGTAGCTGCAATTGTTGTAGCTATGTTGTTGATACATAGTTGTTCTAAAGAGGATGAACCTATTACTCCAGCTGATCCGGATGTTGAAGAATACGATAGGGTACCAATGCTAACTAATTATGTAGATGGTTACATTATTCCTGCGTATAATGAGTACGTAACACATGTTGGCTTATTGAAATCTGAAATCAATACTTTTAATTTAACGCTTACAGTAGCAGCACTTCAAAATTTAAGAATAAAGTGGGAAAACGCATTATTGGTTTGGCAAGATGTTGCTTTTTTAGAATTTGGTCCTGCTCAGAACATAAGTTTAAGAAGTCAAACCAATATTTACCCGACTGATACAGCTTTGATAAAAGCTAACATTAATTCTGGTAGTTACGATTTACAATTGGCATCTAATTTTGATGCGAAAGGCTTTCAAGCATTAGATTATTTAATAAATGGAACAGGTGCAACCGATAATGATATTATAACTTATTTTACCAATAACACTAATGCAAGAACTTATTTAGTAGATGTAATTAATGACATTGATGCAGGTGCAACAGCCGTTAATAACGATTGGGTAAACAATTACCGTAGTAGTTTTATTTCTAATAGTGCAAGCAATGCAGTTGGTAGTTCCGTAAGCAATGTAATAAATGCCATTAGTTTACATTACGAAACTTACATAAGAAAAGGTAAAATTGGTTTGCCAGCAGGTGTTTTTAATGGTTTTTCTCAGCAACCTATGCCTGAGCATGTAGAGTGTTATTATTTCGGTCAATCATTGCCATTTGTTTACCGTGCATTAGCATCTATGCAAAAGTTTATTAGAGGAGAACATTATAGCACAACTACTAATGGAGAAGGCTTAGATGATTATCTTTCTTTTGTAAATGCTCAGTCAGGAGGACAAAATTTAGAGGTATTGATAAACAATCAGTTTAATGCCATCCAAGCTGAGCTAGGAAACATTAACGACCCGTTGAGCAACGAAGTTACGGCTAATAATCAAGCTGTGAGAGATGTGTACCAAGAAATGCAGGTATTGGTGCCTCAAATAAAAATAGAAATGACAAACGCCCTGGAAGTAATGATTACTTATCAGGACAATGACGGTGATTAACAAATATTTTTCATACAATTTGCTTGCAAAATTATGGGTAGTGTTTTTAATGCTACCCTCTTTGTTATATGGTCAATCAGCTACTATTACTGGAGTAGTTAAAGATAAACAAGGAGAAAGGCTTCCATTTTCTACCGTTTCTTTAAAAGAAACTCAATTTGCTACACAAGCTAATGATAAAGGTGTTTATGAATTAAAGGATGTTTCTTATGGTGATTACACTATTGTTTTTCAATTTGTAGGATTTCAAGCCAAAGAACAACCATTAAAGGTTAATAAACCTAAGGTTAAGTTAAACGCTGATCTGGCTGTTAAAACTGAGAACCTGGATTCTTATGATGTAGAGGCAAAAAAAGATGGAATGGGAACTATGAAACGGATGCGTTCCATTGAAGGCGTTATGATAAGTGAGGGCAAAAAGAATGAAGTGATTCAATTGGCTAACATTAATGCTAATAAAGCTACTAATCAAGGAAGACAAATCTATTCAAGAATACCAGGTTTAAATATTTGGGAGAGTGATGGAGCTGGTTTGCAACTTGGTATAGGAGGTAGAGGGTTAAACCCGAGTAGAACATCTAACTTTAATACGCGTCAAAATGGATATGACATTAGTGCTGATGCATTGGGTTATCCTGAGAGTTACTATACTCCACCATCTGAAGCTGTTAAAGAAATACAGTTTATTAGAGGAGCTGCTTCTTTGCAATTTGGAACTCAGTTTGGAGGATTACTCAACTTTAAATTACATGATGGTCCTGTTGAGAATGATTTTGAGGTAGTTTACCGTCATACTCTAGGTTCATTTGACTTGAATAACAGTTTTATGAGTTTAGGGTTTAAAGAAGGAACATGGAAAGGTTATGGCTATTTTCAAGTGAAACAAGGGAATGAGTTTAGACCTAACTCTGGGTTTAAAGTGTATTCAGGAGCTTTTAACATCAGTAATTACTTATCAGAAAAAGCAATTATCAATTTGCAATATACCAAGATGTATTATTTGGCTCAGCAGCCTGGTGGATTAACTGATAAAGAGTTTTATGAAGATCCTACGATTTCTAAAAGGGAAAGAAACTGGTTTGAAGTAGATTGGAACCTGTATGCTGCTTCTTTATCTTATGAGTTTAGTGCAAACACCAAATTAAAATCTCAGTTTTTTGGATTGTACGCCTCACGAAAAGCTTTGGGAGTTTTAAGTAATATAAGTAGGGTTGATAATCCTCAAGACCCTCGAGATTTGATAGTAGGTGAATTTAAAAATTATGGCAACGAAACCAGATTGCTACACATTTACAGTGTAAAAGATAACCAATGGGCTTTTGTATTGGGTGGAAGATATTATGTTGGCCATAATAGAAGTAGGCAAGGAGAGGCAGATACTACTAATTTACCACATTTTACTTATAATAATCCTGATGAGTTGGAGGGTTCTGACTTTGAGTTTCCGAGTAAGAATTACTCAGCTTTTGCTGAACATATTTTTAGAATAGGTAAACATTTTAGCATTACACCAGGACTTCGTTTTGAGCACATTAACACCAATGCTGAAGGTAGTTTTAGAGAAGTAGTTTATGATTTGGCTAACAACCCTATTTTCGATACAACTTACAATGAAACTAGATCGAACCAACGTTCGTTTGTGATTGGTGGAATAGGTATGAATTATAAGTTTAACGATACCTTAGAAATATATACCAACTTTACTCAAAATTATAGAAGCATCAATTTTACAGATATGCAGATTAAGAATAGAAATTTTAGAATTGATCCTGATTTGCAAGATGAAACGGGCTATAATTTTGATTTGGGGGTTAGAGGGTTTATAGCCAATAAACTGAATTATGATGTTTCGGGTTTTATGTTGTTGTACGATAATAGAATTGGAAGCATTGACCAAGTGGATACAACTACATTTATTCCTTACCGATACAGAACTAATGTTGCCAAAGCAGTTATTAGAGGGGTAGAAGCTACTGTGGAATTAGATTGGTGGAAAATTATTTTTTCAGATACCAGTAAAGTTACGTTTAGCACTTTTGTTAATGCTTCGTACATTAATGCGAGATACACCGATTCTAAAAACCCTGCACTAAACGATAAATTAGTAGAATTTGTACCTCCTTTTAATTTAAAGATGGGAGTTACTTTTGGGTATCAAAATTTTTCAATAAGTTACCAATACACTTATGTGCAAGAGCATTATAGTGATGCTACTAATGCTGGTAAGGCAAATGATGGAAGCTTGGTATTTATACCAAATGCCATTATAGGAACAATACCTTCATACTCTGTAATGGATTTATCATTAAGATATAGCTATGAAAGAATTACTTTTGAAACAGGAGTTAACAACTTAACCAATGAAAGTTATTTTACAAGAAGAGCAACAGGTTATCCTGGTCCAGGAATTATTCCTTCAGCGGTTAGGAATTATTACTTTACTATTCAGTTAAAAATCTAATTAAGAAGAGTATTTACTTCAAGAATTAGTTTGGATATTTCAATTAATTCTTGTGTCTGATTAAGTTCTTTTCGAGTAAAGGATAACATTAAATTTTCCTCATTAAACTTTAGTACAAATTTTCTATTATATGTGGTATTTTCAGTTGTGGCAAATGAGTACATATCGAATAAATATTCTGATAATTCTGCAAATTCCTTTTGATCTAAACTTAACAATGCATTACCTAAACATACGTTAAAGTTTCTACAGCATCTACAGATTGATATATTCCCAAATCTGTTTTCATGTAATATTTCGATAGATTTTTTATTCATTAATGTTCAGTTACAAATAATTCTAAAGCTTCTTCAATTTCAACTAATTTCTTCAGTAGAACATTATCTTCTACCCACGCGTGAGTTCTAATTTCACTATCAAACTGACAAAGTTGTTTCTGCAATATGTTATAGATAAAATGATGTTTAACCTCTTCTTGTTGTTGAAGCATAAATATAATCTCCGTCAAATAACACTCAGTATGTTCGTGGGACAAAGCAAAATCCTTCGCTTTGTATTCACTGAAGTGAAGGATTAATGCGGAAGTGAGATTTTTCTGACTGGATTGATAAAGTGTTTTAGCATATGGGAACATCGTCTGTTCCTCTATTTCAATATGCTGTTTAAACTGAATTTGAAACTTTAAGAATAGATTTAAAAGAGTAGTGATATTATTATTGTGAGGAAATGATTGTATTAATAAAAGAAAGTTTTGTTCAATTTTTGGAATATAATGATCTTTGAATCTATCATGAGAATTTTCTAAGAAATTTACTATTTCTGGAACAAATAAATGTTCAATCTTATTTAGTTCTAATTCTTGAATTTGTTGTTCAACAAAGTCTAGTTCTATTGATTTCTCCACCTTATTTTCATTTTTGCTATTTAGATTCGTTCTAAATATTCTATAAATGTAAAATGAAACTTTAATGAAGTCAATACCTCATTTATGGTATAAATATTACTCATAGTAATAGTAGGGGGTTCGAAGCTGATGAGTATAAGAAATACCATAAATATGGTATTTTTATAAAAAATTTATTTGAACCTAGAAACACTTATATCAATTTCTATTGTATTGATAGCCTATTTAGTTGCTAAGTACCAACAAAAAAATGGCTATTCTTTTACTAAAGCATTTATAGGTGCTTTAATTGGTTTAACAGGGTTAACATTATTAGCTTATAAAGCATTTGGTTAAGGTTTTGTTTATGAGTATTATCGGAGTTTTAATCACTAACAATTGGCATTTTTTCTACATTGTATTCAATGTGTTTAATTTTTAGCTTTAACCAAGTCCATTCCATGGTGTCTAAATTCCATGTTACTCCACATTCAGTTGGTATTTTTATTCCATTCCATTCTTTAGTTTTGAACGCTGTAACAGTCCATCCCATTGGTTCTATATCGTTTTGATCTTTGTATCTGGATGTTACAAATTTTTGAAATTGCCCGTTATTTTTAAAATAAAAGATACCTGAACCTTTTGTACCATTGTACTCCATAGTTGCTCTTGCAGAATTTGCATCAATATTTTCCCATTTTATGTAATCACTTATTGCTGCTGAAGGAAACCATACAATTTCTGCTAAGTACCTTTGCAGAGCTGCCTGATTTACTTTTTTATGATTTTTTGCATCAGCAACAGGAATAATTGAGAGAAGTTTGATGAGCATTTCACCTTTACCATCTTGAAACTTATCTCGACCTACAATACTCATTAATGGGTTCGTTTCAGTATTAATATTCCAATTGAAAGCAGGTGGTTGAACAGTAAAATATTGTTCTGCATCTCCATTATTCCATTCTTTTTGTTCAGGATTTGATTTTAGATGTAATTCTTGAGTTAGGTATAAATTTGAGATAAGTGGTTTCCCAACTACTCCGCTATATTCTAACCAATTTTGTACAATTGGTGGTAAACTAGAAATATCGTTTGAATCGAGAATTCTGTTGTCCAATATTTCCGATTTTTTATATAGTGCTACTCTCTCTTGTCTAATGATATTTTTGAAATTGTTATTTGAGTAAGCTATTATCACTGCTACCAGAATTATTATATTGAAAATAGTTCCATATTTTGCATCCTGCCAATAGTAGAAAATTAAAACTTGGGAAATAGTTAATGCTATTATTCCAAAACCCCACCAATATTCAGAATGATACAAATACATAACAAGGGTTGTCGTAAAAAGTAGAAATGTTGATAGCCAAAATAAGCCTGATGATTTAGAGATATTTTGATTTATCCCATTGAATTCTGAAATTCCATAAGCTTTCAGAAATCCGAATAAATGAATAATCCCGTGAATCGAAATTAATATTATTAAAGCTACTCTAATCATATTTCCAGCTTTTTGACTAGCTTGTTTAACAAATTTAGTAATTCAATATTAGGCTTTTAAATTAGTGAGCTCTAGTTTTCAATATTGCTTCAATATCCTCTAATTTGTACCCCTTAGCTTTAAGTAAGATTAAATAGTGGTACATTAAATCAGCTGCTTCATTTTTAAATAGATTATCATTATTGTCTTTAGCTTCTATAACTAATTCAACTGCTTCTTCTCCTACTTTTTGAGCTACTTTGTTTATGCCTCTTTGGTATAATTTATTGGTATAAGAATTTTCGTCATTGTTATCTATACGTTGGTTAATAGTAGCTTCTAAATCGTATATAAAACCTTTAGCTGTTTCTTCCTTAAAACAAGAAGTTGAACCTGTGTGACAAGTTGGTCCTACAGGATTTACCTTGACTAAAATGGTATCGTTATCACAATCGATTTGAATTTCTACTACGTTTAAAAAGTTTCCAGACTCTTCGCCTTTAGTCCATAATCTATTTTTACTTCTGCTGAAGAAGGTAACCTTGTTTTCTGTTTTGGTTTTATTATAGGCTTCTTCATTCATATAGCCCAACATCAATACTTGTAATGTGTTGTTATCTTGAATAACTACAGGTACTAAACCATTTCCTTTTGTAAAATCTATATTCATCTTATAGCAATATTTTCTGTTTTTAAATAATCTTTTAATTCGGGTATTGGTATTTTTCCAAAGTGGAAAATACTTGCAGCTAATCCTCCAGTAGCTCCAGTTTGCTCAAATACATTTTTAAAATCTTTTTTGCTTCCAGCACCACCTGATGCAATAACAGGAATATTAACTGCTGCTGAAACTTGATTAGTAATGTCTAAAGCGAAGCCATTTTTGGTACCATCATTATTCATGGAAGTTAGTAGTATTTCACCTGCTCCTAATGCTTCAGCTTGCTTTGCCCATTCAACCGTTTTTAGAGGAGTAGCAGTTCTACCTCCATGAACAAATACTTTCCATTCATCGTCTTCATACTTAGTATCAATAGCTACTACTACACATTGACTTCCAAATTCTTGAGCTATTTCTTGAATTAACTCAGGTCTTTTTACAGCAGATGAGTTTATACTTACTTTATCCGCTCCAGCTTTAATCAGGTTACTTACATCTTCAACAGTATTAATTCCACCACCTACCGTAAAAGGAATATTAATTTCTTGTGCAATTCGCTTTACTAAATCAATCAAAGTTTTTCTGTTCTCAACTGTAGCTGTAATGTCTAAAAATACTAGTTCATCTGCACCTTGTTTTACATATTGCTTTGCAAGTTCAATAGGATCACCAGCATCTCTAATGTCAACAAAGTTTATCCCTTTTACTGTTCGTCCATCTTTGATATCCAAGCATGGAATGATTCTCTTTTTTAACATAGCTCTCTGATTTGAGTTAATGTGATTTTTCCTTCGTAAAAAGCTTTACCGATAATTGCTCCTTCACAACCTATTTCTTTCAATTGAATCAAATCATCAATATTGGCAACACCACCACTTGCAATTAAATTCACTGCTGTTTTATTAATGATTTCTTTATATAAATCATTCGAAGTTCCTTGAAGCATTCCATCTTTAACAATGTCAGTGCAAATAACATACTTAGCGCCTTCTTTTTCGTATTGACTGATAAAATCCACCACATCGAGTTCTGAGGTTTCTAACCATCCAGAAGTAGCTATTTTTCTGTCTTTACAATCAGCTCCAAGGATGATTTTATCACTGCCATATTTATTCAACCACCCTTTAAATGTTTCAGGATTTTTAACAGCAATGCTTCCTCCTGTAATTTGATTGGCTCCACTTTCAAAAGCGATTCGTAAATCTTCATCAGATTTTAGCCCACCACCAAAGTCAACTTTTAGATTGGTTTTTGTACAAATGTTTTCCAATACTTTATAATTGACAATGTGTTGTGATTTCGCTCCATCTAAATCTACTAGGTGCAAATATTCAATTCCATTAGCTTCAAATGCTTTAGCAACATCCAACGGGTTTTCATTATATACTTTTTTAGTGTTGTAATCTCCTTTAGAGAGCCTTACACACTTTCCTTCAATTATATCTATAGCAGGTATTAATCTCATAATTCTAAGAAGTTTTTAAGTATTTGCTCACCAACTCCAGCTGACTTTTCAGGGTGAAATTGAGTGGCATAAAAATTATCTTTTTGCAATGCAGCACTAAATGGTTTGATGTAATTACAAGTAGCTACTGTATTGTTGCATTGTTCAGCATAATAACTGTGTACATAATACACATCATCATTGTTATCAATGTTTTTGAAAAGCTTTCCTTCTAGGTTTTCAAAACTGTTCCATCCCATGTGCGGAACTTTATCTTCAGGTGGAAATTGTTTTACATCAGTATCAAATATTCCAAGGCAATCAGTATTTCCTTCTTCTGTGTTTTTACACATTAACTGTAAGCCCAAACAGATACCTAAAAATGGTTGAGTAATAGAAGTAATCACTTCATCTAATCCCTTTTCTTTAAGGTATTTCATTGCCGTGCTAGCTTCTCCAACTCCAGGAAAAATAACCTTGTCTGCTGCCAAAATTTTAGCTCTTTCATCAGTTATAATACTTTCATAGCCTAAGCGAGTTAAAGCATTTTGTACTGATTGAATATTGCCAGCGTTGTATTTTAGTATTGCTATCATATCGTTCCTTTAGTACTTGGTATGCTGTAATTATTTGTTTTGTTTATTGCCATTTTTATCGCTTTAGCAAAAGCTTTAAAAATTGCTTCAATTTTGTGGTGTTCATTGTCACCTTCTGCTTTAATGTTGAGGTTGCACTTCGCTGCATCGCTAAATGACTTGAAAAAGTGCATGAACATTTCAGTAGGCATTTCACCAACCATTTCACGTTTAAAGTCAGCTTCCCAAACTAACCATGGTCTTCCTCCAAAATCAATTGCTACTTGAGCTAAGCAATCATCCATAGGAAGTAAGAAACCATAACGTTCAATCCCTTTTTTACTGCCTAATGCTTTTAAGAAAGCTTCGCCCAGGGTGATAGCCACATCTTCAATGGTGTGGTGTTCATCTATTTCTAAATCACCTTTAACACTTGCTTCTAGATTGATATTTCCGTGCTTCGCAATTTGCTCCAACATGTGATCAAAGAATCCTATTCCAGTATCGAGTTTTGATTGACCATTTCCATCTAAGTTAACCGTTACGGTAATGTTCGTTTCTTTAGTAGTTCTAGTTACCGTAGCTTTTCTAGGAATAGCTTTTAAGTAACTGTAAATCTCTGCCCAGTTAGTTGTGCATAAAACAGCTTCTTTATTTTGTTCTCCTATATATATCCCTTGAGCTTTTAAGTTAGTTGCCAGCTCAATATCAGTTGCTCTATCTCCAATCACAAAAGAGTTAGCCATATCATAATCACCATAGATATACTCATTCAATAAACCCGTTCTTGGTTTACGAGTTGGAGCATTATCTTCAGGAAAACTCTTATCGATTAAGATCTCTTTAAAAGTAATGCCTTCATTTTCGAATGCCTGTATAATCTTGTTTTGGGCTGGCCAAAATGTATCTTCAGGAAAAGAATCTGTTCCTAATCCATCCTGATTGGTTACCATTACCAACTCATAATCCAGCTCATTAACAATTTTGGATAACCACTGAAATACACCAGGGAAATATTCTAGCTTTTCTAAGCTATCCAATTGATAATCTACTGGTGGTTCAATAACCAGTGTTCCATCTCTATCTATAAATAATACTTTTTTCATCATACTGTTTTTAAAGCATTGATTAACTCATCGTTTTCTTGTGGTGTTCCAACAGATATTCTTAAACAGTTGGCTACTTGAGCATTTCTGTTTCTTGTAATGATTTTCTGATCGACTAAATCATCATACAGTTGATTGGCATCATCAACTTCTAGTAATAAAAAGTTTGAATCAGAAGGGTAGATATTCTTTACCAAATCTATACTTTCTAATTCCGATTTAAGTCTGTCTTTTTCGGTTAAAATAGCGGCTAACATGTTTTCATAAGTTTTATAGTTGTCAAGCGCCTTAATGGCTGCTTGTTGATTTATTTTACTCACATTGTAAGGTGGTTTTACTTTGTTGTAAAGGGTGATAATCTCAGGATTAGCATAAGCTGTTCCTACACGAGCAGCAGCTAGTCCCCAGGCTTTACTGAAAGTTTGACTTACAATTAAATTGTTGTATTGATTAATTAAGTTGATTAAAGAATCTGCTTCAGCAAAATCAATGTAGGCTTCATCGATAATTACTATTCCTTTAAAGTTGTTTAGAATAAACTCTATATCGGTTTGATTCATCAAATTACCTGTTGGGTTGTTTGGTGAACAGATGAACATCAATTTAATGGAGTTATCATTGAAGTAAGGCTCTAGCTTCTCTAAATCAATCTGAAACTCTTCATTTAATGGAAGTTTTAAGAGCTCTACATTGTTGATGGCTGCAGATACATCATACATGCCATAAGTAGGAGAGAAGGTAAGTGCCTTATCAAAACCTGGGCTGCAAAATATTCTGAAAGCTAAATCTATCACCTCATCAGAACCATTGCCTACAAATATGTTGTTAGAGCTTACATCTTTTATAGTAGCTAACTTTTGCTTGAGCATTTTCTGATAAGGATCCGGATAACGGTTAAGCTCTCCATAAGGATTTTCATTGGCATCCAAGAAAATTCCTTCCTCTCCAGTAAACTCATCTCTAGCGCTAGAGTAAGGTTTTAACTCCAAAATATTTGGCCTAATTATACTATTTATATCAATCATAGTTTATACTTTATTATTTATCTCAGGCATTGCCTGTAATCTTAAGGTAACAGCATTTTTGTGAGCAATTAAATCTTCAGCTTCAGCCATAATTTCTATTGCTTTACCAATGTTGTTAATTCCTTCTTTACTTAGTTCTTGATAGGTGATTTTCTTTACGAAACTGTCTAAAGAAACACCACTGTAGTTTTTTGCAAAACCGTTAGTAGGTAAGGTGTGATTGGTCCCACTAGCATAATCACCTGCAGATTCGCAGCTGTAATTCCCTAAGAATACAGAGCCTGCATTGGTAATACCATCAATAAACTTATTGGCATTTTCAGAAGCAATAATTAAGTGTTCAGGTGCATAATCGTTGCTTAACTCCAAGCATTCATCAATACTGTTAAGAACAATTGCTTTACTATTGTAAAGCGCTTTAAGAGCTGTTTCTTTTCGTGGAAGAGATTCAACTTGCTTGTTTACTTCAGCTAAACATGCTTCTACAACTTCATTGTTATCACTCAATAAAATTACTTGGCTGTCTGCTCCGTGTTCAGCTTGTGATAATAAATCTGCAGCCACAAAAGCAGGTTTGCAAGTATTATCTGCAATTACCAATAACTCACTAGGGCCTGCAGGCATATCTACTGCAACTCTTCCTTGCTGAACTATTTCTTTAGCTTTTGTTACATACTGATTTCCTGGTCCAAAAATTTTATAGACTTGAGGAACCGTTTCAGTACCATAAGCCATTGCAGCAATAGCTTGAGCTCCACCAACCTTATAAATTTTTGTAATGCCTACCAATTGAGCAGTATAAAGAATAGTTGGATTTACTTCTTCATTGCTATTTGGAGGAGTACATAAAATAATCTCTTTGCATCCAGCAATTTTTGCAGGTATTCCAAGCATTAAAATAGTAGAAAATAAAGGAGCGCTTCCACCTGGTATATACAAACCAACTTTTTCTATTGCAATAGATTTTCTCCAGCAACTTACTCCAGTTGTTGTTTCAACTACATCTTCAGTTGTATCCTGAGCTTTGTGAAAAGTAGATATGTTATTGTAAGCCACATCAATTGCATCTTTTAACTCTTGTGGAGTTTGTGCAATTGCAGATTCTATTTCCACGGAAGAAACTTCTAAATCAGTTAATTCTACTTTATCAAACAGAGAAGCATATTCATATAATGCTTTGTCTCCTTTTTGTTTAACATCAATTGTAATTGAAGTTACAGCTTGAGTAAGTTGTTCTTCATTAATAACAGAGCGCTTTGTAAATTCTGCCCATTCTTGTTTGTTTGGATTGTTATAAGTTTTCATTAGATTACCATTTTATCGATTGGTACAATTAATATATCTTCTGCTCCTGCAGCTTTTAGTTCATCAATTACTTCCCAAAACTGGTTTTCATCTATTACAGAGTGTAATGAGCTCCAACCTTCTTCAGCTAAAGGAAGTATAGTAGGGCTTTTTAATACTGGTAAAATGTTGGTAACATCAGCTATCTGATCATTAGGAACATTTAGCAAGATATACTTGCTATTTTTAGCTCTTAAAACCGCTTTGATTCTGAAAAGTAGTTTCTCTAGAATAGCTTCTTGCTCTTCAGTAAGTTTTAATGATTTTACCAATACCGCTTCAGATTTCAGAATGACTTGTGTTTCTCTTAACCCGTTTTTAAAAAGGGTGCTACCAGAACTTACAATATCACATATTCCATCGGCTAAGCCAATGTTGGGAGCAATTTCTACTGAACCTGAAATCGTGTGAATTTCCGCTTTAATGTTTTTTTTATCGAGATAGTTTTGAAGTGTTACAGGGTAGGAGGTAGCAATTTTCTTTCCAGCGAAATAATCAATACTGTTGTCTTTAACTTCTTTTGGAACAGCTAGGGAAACCTTACACTTAGAAAAGCCAAGAGCTTCGATAACGGCCACTTTTTTTTGTTTTTCAATCAATAGGTTTTCACCAACTATTCCTATGTCTGCTGTCCCATCCTCTATATATTGAGGGATGTCGGAATTTCTGAGGTATAGAATTTCCAAAGGAAAATTATCTACTACTACTTTTAGTTGATCCTTACCGTTGTTAATAGCAAGGCCACAATCTTTTAGAAGTTTTAACGAGTCTTCGTTTAATCTTCCGCTTTTTTGAACTGCGATTTTTAGTTTACTCATTTTGTTTTTAAATAAGTCTGAGTAAACCTTTGGGAATAAAAAAACACCGTCTGATTTACTCAGACGGTGTTTTTAGATATCTTAATTTCATTACATACCATTATCACTTCGCCTGAGGGCAAATATGAAAATGATGATGATGTAATGTTATAAATGTCATTTTATTCAAAATTAACTTTGGCAAATCTAGGAAGTTTTTTTAAATCTCAAAATTTAATTTTAAAATTTAACATTGGCTTAATGCTCAACTCCTCCAGGACCATGAACATGACCGTGAGAAATTTCATCAGCTGTAGCTTCTCTTACTTCTATAATTTTACCTGTAAAGTGTAAGTCTTGGTCAGCTAAAGGATGATTAACATCCATGGTTAATGTGTTTTCGTTAATCTTAACCACATTAGCAGGAACCACTCTTCCGTTTTGATCTTGTAAAGGAACCATTTTACCTTCTTCAATTCCTTCTGCCAATTTATCGCCATCCATAAACATTTGTTTGTCTAATTCGATAACGTTTTCTTCACTACGTGTACCGTAAGCTAGCTCAGACTTAATTCCAAAAGAAAACTCATCTCCAACATTAAGGTCAACTACGTTAGCTTCAAAATCTGGTATCATTTGACCTACACCTGATAAAAATGTTAATGGGTCTTTCCCTTCTGTTGTTTCTATTAGCTCACCCTCTGCAGTATCTTTGGTTAAAGTGTAGCTTAATGATATTACTTTGTTACTCATTTTGTGTGTTTTAAATTTACTGCGAAAGTAGGATTAATAAAAGGGGTGGGCAAGGAATTAGCATTAAGTATGTTAATTATTCGTTAAACCTAATTTTCTTATTTATCATCTAGTTAGTTTTGTCAAAAACTAAAACTATGAAAAAAGTATTTCTATCATTTATGACATTAGCATTTATAGGGCTTGGCTGTAATGAAGCTTTGCAAGAAGAAGTGGTACAAGAACAAGAAGTGATAGTAACAGAAGAGGAAGAACATCAGCAAGGTAATGAAGAAATTGTGTTGAATAATGGTGCCAAATGGAAAGTAGTAGAGGAAATGTTAGTTTACATTAGAAACATGGAAACTGCTGTTGCTGATTTTGAGAAAAATACGGAGAAAGACTACCCTGCTTTAGCTCAAACCATAGATGAAAACATTAGGACTTTAACTTCTAATTGCACTATGGGAGGACAAGCACACGATGAATTACACAAATGGTTGGTTCCATTTATTGGTTTATCAGAAGAGTTTGACGTTGCTACAGAACTGGCAGAACAGGAAAGAATCTATCAAGAGTTCAAAACCTCGTTTGAAGTGTTTAATACCTATTTTGAGTAAACAAAAACTCCCCACTAAAGGTGAGGAGTTAGGTCGTAATTGATTGTATACTTACTCTATCGAATGAATACCAACGCTGTTTCCTTCGGTATCCATAATAAAGGCAATGTGTCCGTGTTCTCCAATACTCATTTTAGGAACAATAACCTGTCCACCAGCTGCTTCTACTTTGGCTAAAACACCATCCATGTTTGGGTTAGCATTTAAATAAACTTTAGTACCATCAGTACATGGTTTGTAGTTTTCTCCTTGTGCTAAACACCCTGTAGCTTTTCCCGAACCTTCAGCCCATGGGAAAAAAGCCATTTTGGTTCCATCCATTTCGTGCATTTCCATTTCGATACCAAAAATAGTTTGGTAAAATTTTGCACTTCTTTCAATGTCGTTTGCTGGTATTTCAAACCAGTTTAAAGAATTTGTTGTTGCATCCATTTTATGTAATTTTTTAATTAGTAATAAATTTCTGAACCAAAGTTATGGCACAATATAAGATTTTTAGGTGTGTATTTCCGACAACTTTAGGGGTTGTTTGAGCCAAGCTAAAGCACTAAATTTGTTGCTTAAATGAATGACTATGAAACACGTAAGTATTATAGTACCTGCTGGTGAAGCTGTATTAAGCTCAGTTGTTGGTGCTTATAAAATTTTTAGATCAGTTAATCAATTTTTAATACAAACCGGTCAGCGAACGGATAATTTTTACCAGATTGAGTTGGTGGGTTTAAGCGATGAAACGAAGTTGTATGATGGAGCGTTTAGCATAAGACCAACCAAAACCATTGATCAGGTGGAGCAAACGGATGTAATTATTGTCACCACCATTATAGGAGATATGGAAGTAGAATTGAAAAAAAATGCTGCTTTTGTACCCTGGATTAAAGAACAGCGAATAAAACATAATGCTGAAGTAGCTAGTTTGTGTGTTGGAGCATTTTTATTGGCAGAAACGGGTCTGTTAAATGGAAAATCGTGTGCTACCCACTGGATGTATGCTGAACTGTTTCAGCAAATGTATCCTCAGATTAACTTATTAAAAGAAAAGATAATTAGTGAGGATAATGGTATTTATTCCAGTGGGGGTTCTTATTCTTTTTTAAACTTATTACTACATTTAGTAGAAAAGTATAATGGTAGGGAAACAGCCATTTGGTGTGCCAAGCTATTCGAAATTGAAATTGACAGAGATAATCAAAATCAATTTGTAATTTTTAATGGTCAAAAAGACCATGTTGACGAACCAATTAGAGAGGCTCAGACATACATAGAGTCTAATTTTGCAGAAAAGATAAGTGTTGAGCAATTGGCTAGTAAGTTTGCCATTAGTCGCAGAAATTTTGTGCGTAGGTTTAAAAAAGCCACAGCCAACACCCCTTTAGAATATATACAACGGGTTAAAATAGAAGCTGCTAAGAAAGATTTAGAATCATCTACCAATAATATTAGTGATGTAATGTATTCGGTGGGTTATAACGATACCAAAGCATTTAGAAATACCTTTAAAAAATATACAGGATTATCTCCTATTGAGTATAGAAACAAGTACAACAGAGAAATGGCTATTGCCTGATTAAAACGGGAGGTAAATAAAGGTCTATCATTCTGAGTTCATTGCTTGGGCTATTCCAAAATAGCCAATTATTGAAATAATCATTTTACACTTTTTTGCTTTAAAAATATGATTGACAATGGGTATTTACATTGATGAGAATTGATAGCATAGAAAATATTGAAGATACTCATTATTATTCCATATAACGCTAATGCAATGGTTGCAAAGTAGTTATAACCTGGGAAGACAAAAAATAATAATAAAGAAATTAGAATAAAAAGGCTGAGAGTAATATGAAAGTTTAGTATAGCCCGACCATGGCTATCGTAGATTTTGTTATCCTTGGCTTTAGTTATCCATAGAATTAAGGGAAGAATAATGTTGCCTAAAGGTATTATGAAACCGACAAAGGGAATAAAATGAAACAGAAATAGCCAACCGTTTTGAACTTCTTCTTCATTTGGGTTTTCAATTATCATTAAATCTTCTATTGCTAGGTTTAAACCTTCTGCTAACAATTTGATAGTTTGTAAATGAGGTTGAACTTCTCCTTTTTCTATTCGTTGAATGGTACGAACACCTACAGATGTTTTATCAGAAAGACTTTCCTGAGAATAGCCTTGAAGTTTTCGATGATAGATTAAATTTTCGCTTAGTGACTTTTTTTTCATGTTGTAATCATTTGATGACACAAATCTATACCTCAATTACGAATTTTTATCACGCCATTTAAATGTCACCTATTAGTCAATTGCAGTAAATATAGGGTCTAATAGTTTTATCTTCTAATAAACATCTTTATTAAACTTTTATTAGAATTGAAAGTAAATGAATGCCTGTAATTCAGAGCTCATTGCTTGGTATACTGCAAATACAGTAATAGCAGCTACCAGTATTTTAACTACTAGTGGTAATTTAATAAAGGTTTCTCGATACCAATCTTTTGTTTTAGTTGGCAACCAGTGTATAATAAAACCTATGGCCATCATAATAAATACATTACTGTAACTAAACAACACATCTAACGCTAACTCTCCACTAAAGTTATTACCTATTTGATCCATTATCTGCCAAGTGCTTTCCATCGTTTCGGCTCTAAACCAAATACGTGTAAAGGTGATAAAGTTAAAAGTGATAAACACCTTAAGCATTATTACCAAGAAGTTATTAAACTTCTCATAAGGGCTAATCTTACGCCACAGCTTGTATACCATTAAGCCTAATCCATTTAAACCACCCCAAATAACAAACTGCCAGCTGGCTCCGTGCCATAAACCACCCAATAACATGGTAATTAATAGATTAATGTTAGTGGTTAACCACTCCCTAAATGTTTTAATAAAGATGGCTAATACGCTACATAGTAATACCAACCAAATTAAACTATATAACACTATCATTTTACCACTTAGTAGTACTACAAATGCCATAATAAAGGCAATAGCTACCCATGTGCCGATACTTCCACCACGGTTACCACCTAATGGTATGTATAGGTAATCTTTTAACCAGGAGGATAAACTAATGTGCCAACGTTTCCAGAATTCACCAACGTTTTTAGCTTTGTATGGTGAGTTAAAGTTGGTAGGTAATGTAAAGCCCATAAGCAATGCAACACCTATTGCAATATCGGTATAACCACTAAAATCGGCATATACCTGTAAGGAGTAACCATAAAGTGCCATCAAGTTTTCAAAACCAGTATACATTAAAGGATTACCAAAAACTCTATCAATAAAGTTTACAGCTATGTAATCTCCAATTATTACTTTTTTGGTCAAACCTTTTAATATCCAAAACAGGGCTAAACCAAAGTTGTATTGCGTTAATCGATAAGGTTGGTAAAGCTGAGGAATAAAGTCAGCAGCACGCACAATTGGACCTGCTACTAATTGAGGGAAAAAGGACACATAAAAACCAAAATCTAAGATATTATTTACGGGTTTTACATCTCCTCGGTACACATCAATACTATAACTTATCGTTTGAAAGGTAAAGAAGGAGATACCAACAGGGAGTAGTATTTTACCTACTTCAAAAGTAGTTCCTGCCCATTCGTTGGTCCACATGGCAAAGTGGTTATATATCTCATAATCAGTATGGAAAAAGGCGTTAAACGAGTCGGTAAAGAAATAAGCATATTTAAAGTAACTCAGCAACCCTAAGTTGATAATAACACTTAGCGCCACCCATATTTGCTTGGTAGTTTTGATTTTGGATTTGTATATCCGTTTACCAATAATAAAATCCGCTAGAGTAGAGAAGAGGAGGATGGTAACAAACATCCCACTGGTTTTGTAGTAAAAGAACAAACTGGCAAAAAATAAGAAAGCATTTCGCAATCCTCTTTTTTTATGAATGATGGAATACAGCAATAACACCACTCCAAAAAAGCCCCAGAAGAACCAGGCGGTAAATATTAATGGTTCGGTATTGTTATACAGAAAAATGTCTTTCAGATTTTCTGCACTAAAAAACCAGGCGAACCAATCGGATATGTTAGTTATCTCATTCAATTCCTAAATTTATTACCTCGTTTAGTGAGGTTAAGTTATAATCTGCACAAGCAAAGCGTGGTTGTTCTCTATTTGCTTCCTCTGGAATGGCAATAACTTTCATCATTGCTGATTTTCCAGCTAATACACCATGAAATGAATCTTCTATAACCCAACAATTTTTCGGCAACACATTTAACTCATTTGCTGTTCTGATATAAATATCTGGGTGTGGCTTACCATACAGTAAATGCTCAGCAGAATTAATTACCTCATAAGCGTCTGTTAACTCTAGCTTATCTAGCACAGCATTAATCAGTGAATTAGCAGAAGATGATGCTAAAGCTATTTTAAAACCTTTATCTCTAAAGTAGTTGATTGATTCATATACACCTTCCATTGCAATGCCTTTCTCCAGTATTAAGTCAGTTACTTTTTGCAAAATGTCCTGCTCAACTTCTTCTAAAGTTTTATTATCCCATGGTTGTTCGTTATACCAATATTCAACCACCTCCATCAATCGCATACCTTGTGTAATACGGCATTTATCTTGCGTAAAATCAAAACCTACCTCATTAAAGCCAAGAATAAGTGCTTCTCTCCAAAGCGGTTCAGAATCGATTATGATTCCATCCATATCATATATCACAGCTTTACTCAACAGTGCTTAGTTTTTGTAAGTGTTCGTCATATTTTTTGATTAATGCAGAAAACATTAAGTCACCCATCAGGTTATATCCTTGTGCGGTTAAATGTATCTTATCTTTTTTAGCGTACCCGGCTTTAATCCATTTGGTGCAAGAGCCTAAACCACCCATTACATGGTACATGTCCCATAGTCCACCTTTATGCTTTTTAGCCAATCTAATCATAGCTTCACGTGCTTTTTCTGCTCTTTTGTTTGGATATCTTCTCTTGTAATAACTATCGTTATTGGTAACAAATAAAAAGTCACAATCAGGGTTGACACTTCTAATTGAATCAACCAATTTATCGTAATTATCTTCGTAACATTTGTCACAAAAATCAGGGTCGTAAGCATCGTTAATACCTATGCAAAAAATTACCAGGTCTGGAGGTATAGTATTTAAATGTTGAGTAAACTTCTGACAACGCAAATAACTCTTAGTGCTAGCACCATTTACACCAATAGAAGTGTAAACTACTCCTGGATCATCATTATCAACCGATACCCCATACAGATTGAACTGTGATGGGATAGTGTCTTCTCTGTAGATATTCACCTCAAAAGTGTCAATGTAATGATCAAATTCAAACTCTGTATATCCAATCTCTCGATTAATTCTAATTAGTGATGCTGTATCGGAAATCATATCCAAGCAATAGTTAGAGTCTATATCATGAAAGATTTTAACACTATTAAAATCATAGTAAGGAACATCTTCTCCTCTAAAGTAAAATCTCAAATTAGCCAAGCTATCTTTAGTGGTAGCTGTAATTCCAGAGACACCCCAGGTGGCATGATGTTTCATAACAGAGTTTCTAAATCCTTCCCATTCAGCTTTGGTTTTCATGCGATAGTAATAAGGATTGTTGGTGTGTGCTACACGGTAAGGAAATAAAAAACCTCTTCCTCCATTAAGATTAGGAGAGAGGGTGTAGAAATTTCTTCGCATTCTATCACTCCAAATATCTGCCTGTATGTGAGAGCCACCAATTTGCATTACACGAACTTTTCCTTCTCCTTTAAAAATCAAGTTATCTAGTTTATTAAAGAAACTTTCAAAGTTGGAGCTGTCATTATAAAAATGAATGTAGCTTGAATCATACACTACAAAGTCGTGCTGAGGAACCAGATGAGGATTACCTTGCCCTTTAACGACTTGCAGTAGAACAAGGCTCGCTATTAGCAATATGTATTTATTGAATACTATCATTTGCTGTTGGTTTGTTAGCTTCCGCATCAAGTCCGGAACCTTCGCTTTGCTCCGGCTTTTTATCATCAGGTTTTACATAGTTGGGATCTTTATACAGATTGTATAAGTGGAACAACTTCTCGTTAAATTTCTCTGCCATCTTTTTAGCTCCTTTAGGACTAAAGTGGATATAATCTGGTGCAGCTAATGGTGGATCAGCTTCAACCCATTTAGGCATAGAGTTTTTACCACCCATTACCTCATACATATCCCAGAACAGAGAACCAGTATTCATAGCTGCTTCTTTCATTGCATCACGCACTGCTTCTAAGTATGGGTAGGTAACATAATCTGTTTTTTCTTTTACCGACATGTCGGCTGGACCAATAACTATTATGGCTGCTTTAGGGTTTAATCGTTTCATAAAGTTAATTTGAGATTGAAACCATCTTCCATAATCCTGTGGACCTTTATCAGTTTTAATGTAAGGAACCGTGTTGCCCCCAAATTCCATGATGATAAGACTAGGAGAGAGACTAGCGTACATGTTACCTAGCTGACCAGCATCTTGCTTGGTAAAGATGGTTCCTGAGGAACCCCTGAGTGGAATGTTATCCATAACCACTCCAGAGCTACCTTCTAATGATAAACCGTAGATATCTGGGCTATCTTTTCCAGAGAAGTTGATTTCAATTTCTTCGGGTGTTTTATCAAACAAAGTGGTAATCGTTTTAAATGGAGTATTACTAGCAATTACTCCCATATTTACTTTAACCCCATCTGCAGTTATTTGATATTTAATATCTGTATGCGAATTACTTAGGAAGATTTTAAGTTGTGTATAGCTTTTAGTTCTTCCATAAGAAGCCTTAGGTTTTCTAATCTTTATCCATGCTTCATGATTAACGCTATCTGGAATAATGGTTTGAGTTGGAATAGGAGCATACCTGCAAAATGCCATCAACGCTCCATACTTTTTGTGGGTTACTGTGCTATCTTTTTTGCCGAACCCAGGAAAACGTTTCCAGTTCTCAGAATATTCAGTGTTTACACTCATTTTACGCGCTACAGGTACTACAGGAAACAATCCTGGACCATAGCCACCAAATTTCTTTTGTAATTCGTTTCTCAAAAATGAAGTAATTCGATCTGCTTCAATCTGGGAGTCGCCATAGTGCATAATTCTCACCTTCTTGCCCTTGGCTTTCTCTAATACAGCGAAAAAGTCATTAATAGAGGCTTTGCCTTTAGCATTCAACTGTATACTAGCCCTAAATTCTTTAAGAGAGTCTAATCGTTGTTGGATAATAGTTGAATCAATTTCACTTACCACTACGGTAGAATCAAATAGTTCTGCTAAATCTTCTTCAAGATTCTTTAAGCTATCAGGTTGTTCTGGTAAAAAGAATTCATCAAAAGTGATGAATTGAATATTTTTACCAGCTATGGTGATTCCCTCTTTAGGAAAGAAGAACATTATAATTGCTAAAAGAACACACACTCCAATAAAGCTTCCAAATGTTAACCACGGAGAAACATTTTTTTGGTTTTTAGTATTATATGGAGCTCGCTCTTCCACTAAGGCTTAGGTATTTTAAGTTTTTGACCCACATCTAAATTATTACCTATTCCGTTGTATTCCATAATGTTATCAGCAGAAATACCAGGGTATTTTTTTGCTATTAGCCATAAGTTATCTCCTGATTTAACGGTATAGATGGTATAATTATCATTATCAAACTTTAATTCTGGTTTAGTAGTTTCTTTTGGTTCTACTTTCTTTGAGTCTTGGGTTTTGGGTTTTGGGTTTTGAGAAGTTGTTTTCTTTTTACCATAAATCATCAGTTTTTGTCCAATATTGATACGCGTACCGCTTAGATTATTCCATGCTTGAAGATCAGAAACTCTAACATTATACCTGCTAGCGATTAACCCTAGCACATCACCAGATCGAACGGTATGTTCAAAAGGTTCACCATCTTTCGGAATCACATAAGCAGGTTCTTCTGGTTTAGGTTTTAATAGTACAGAATCTTGATAGAAAATAATACTGTCTTTTAGTTCTCTTATTATAGTAGCTTTATCTTCGTTAAAATATGCTACATAGCCTTTAGGGAATATTTCTTGAGTCAACGTATGATTGTAAATTAAGTAGTCAGCAGTTTTAACTTTAGCTACCTCATTCACTGCCTTAAACATGGTTTTATTGTCAAATACAACGGAATCAATTTTTCTCATAGGATTTAATTTTACTACCCCATAATTGTCGTAGTTGTAGATGTAATTCATAGCTACAAAAGCTTGTACAAAGTCTTTGGTTTCTACTGGAAGTTTATCTACAATTGCAGCATATGTTTTTTCTTCAGAACGATTAAGCAGTTTAGTAATATTAACTACTCCAGATGAATATGCTGCTAAGGTTAATTCCCAATCGTTGTATTTTGCATATAAATCAGATAGGTATTTTATTGCTGCTTCAGTAGAGTGAGACCAACTTTTTCTCTCATCAATGTATTCAGTTACTTTTAAACCATACTTTATTGCCTGTGGATGGTTTAAGTGCCAATGTCCATAACCTCCAATTCCATTGGAAGAATTAGGGTTGTAAGCAGAACAAACAGCAGGAATTAATGCAAGCTCTTTGGGTAATCCTTTTTCCTTTAATGCACTTTCTGCATTTGATTTAAAAAACTTATGAAGTGTGAACAAGGTAGGGCACTTAGCTGTCTTTTGAGAGAAATAGTAAATCAAGTAATCGTTAGTAATTTTACTAGTATTGGTTGGAAAACTTTTACTCAATAAATCATCTCCAAAAAAGAATAAAGAATCATCAGTATGTAAATCTCTCCCTTGATAATTATTCCATTTTTTATCAGGTTTTACATCAGAATGTTTGATTAAAGTAGAAGTGTAAGAATCTTTCCCTACATTTTTATATGCTTTAGCATAAGAAGTATTATAGATTTTTTTTTGAGCAAAAAGAAAGTTAGAACTATTTGTAAGAAGTAGTCCTAACCCAATAAAACTAATAGTTTTAAAAGATATTTTACGCGCTAAATACACTTTAATTTAACTAAATGTAAATATGCTTTTTTATGTGTGAAATTTAGGATGAGTTTGTTTTGGTTTATGAACAAACTTTTGTTGATGTAAGAGTTCTAATCTCTAGGTTTAAAATTAATCTCAAAAACTGTACCTTGCTTATCTAGTCGTTTAATATCTCCATCTAATTGACTAACAAAAATTTTGATTAATTCAACTCCAAGTGTTCCGTCTTCTTTTTCAAAGAGTTCCTGATTCATGCCAGAGCCATTATCGCCAATAATTAATTTGTAGGTATTGTCTTGATTAGGGGTAAGTTCAATAGTGATTTTACCTTTATCGGTGCCTTTAAAGGCATATTTAAGTGAGTTGGATATAATTTCATTAAATAATAAACCTAGCGGAATTAGAGTATCAATACCAAATTTTACTTTTTCAATTTTAATGTCTAAGAAAATATTACAGTTTATGGAATAGGTATCGATTAAGTCGTTTGTTAAGGCTGAAATATATTCTTGAAAGTCAATTTGTGCCAAATCTCCTGTTTGATACATTTTTTCATGTATTAATGCCATGGATCTGATTCTGCTTTTAGCTTCATCAAATAATGCTAGTGCTCTTTCATCATTGGTAAAACTAGATTGTATACTAAGTAAACTAATGATTACCTGCATATTATTTTTTACTCTATGATGAATTTCTTTTAGTAGAACTTCTTTTTCGTCTCGTTGTTCTTCAATTAAAGAAGTACGTTCCCTAACTTTTTCTTCTAATTCTTTACTAATAAGTTTTTGTCTTTTTTCTTTAAATGAAGCAGCTTTGTATAATAGATAAAAGAAACCAATAATGAATAGTATGATAGCCCACCATTCTTTCCACCAAGGAGATTCAATGTTAAAAGAGTAAGTTGCGGGCTCTTGATTCCATACTCCATCTTCATTTCGGGCAATAACTTTAAATGTATAATTACCAGGTGGCAGGTTAGAGTATGTAGCTGAGGTCTTATTGGTTGGCTTGTACCACTTTTCATCAAAGGGCTCTAGTTTAAAGCGATATAAAACTTCTTCAGGAAGTATTAAGTTTACTGCAGAAAACTCGAACGTTAAATGGTTTTCATCATGAGATAAAACTAAATCGGTTGGTAGATTATTCCAGGGTATAACTTCTTTAGAATAAGTTACCCAATTAACATCTTCAAAAAATAATTTAATGTTATTAATATGAGTGATGGGTTCAAAAACATTAGTCTTATCTTGAGTTGGGTTATACATTACTAAGCCTTTAACTGTGCCTATCCATAAATAATTATTTTCATCTTCAAAAATAGCTCTGCTGTTACATTCAATTCCTTTAAACCCTTGCTTCAACCCATAGTTTTTTATACTACTAATTTGCCCATAACTGTCAAAACTAATTTTGTCTATCCCATTGTTGGTTCCTACCCATACATGACCATTGTTATCAGCATGCAATAAATAAATTACACCAGATGATAGCCCATCTTCTGCATTATAAGATTTAAAGTCTAAACCATCATATCTTACTACACACCTGTCGGTTCCAAACCATAGATTACCAAATTTATCTTCTGTGATACTTCCAATGTACTTATTGCAAAAACCTTTGTAGTTAAAGTAGTTAGAAAACTTTCCATTTTCAAATTTAGAAACACCTCCACCAGTTCCAATCCAAATTCTACCTTTGCTATCTTGATGCAGTGAGTGGATAAATTCATTAGGAAGCCCATCTTCTTTCGAGTAATTTGTAAACGATTTATAATCAAATTTAGATAGCCCATCGCCATAAGTTCCTACCCATAAGTTTCCTTCGTTATCTAGTAAAAGCGAGCGAGTGTGATTTGAAGGAAGACCGTCATTTGTAGTATAGGTTCTAAAACTTCCGTTTCGGTACTTTGCTAATCCATTTTTTGTAGCAAACCATAAATCACCATTTTTGTCCATAAGAGAGGCTCTGACAGAGTTGTCAGCTAAACCATTTTTTACGCTAAATTGTTGAGATGTTTTGCCATCATATTTATAAATTCCTTCATCATCTGTTGATACCCAAATATTACCTTTAGTATCATTAGTAATACTAAAAATAGTATTATTATTAAGGCCTTTGATAGCATCAAAATAAGTGAATGCTTTGTTACCATATTTTACCAAACCAGCTCCAGAGGTACCTATCCATAAATTTCCTGATCTATCTTGAAAAAGTAATTGTAAATTATTGGTGGTGAGCCCATTTTCTTTGGTAATGTTTTGAACTTCCCCAGTAGTTTTAACTACAAATGCACCGTCATTAGATGTGGCAATCCAAACTTCTTTATCTTTAGTCTCTATAATGGATTGTACATCTACATTTTTACCATTTAATGGGGTTGGTTGAAATTCATAGTTTTTGCTATCATCATAGCTTCCGAGTATAAGTTTTGTTAATCCTTTGTTAGTTCCAATTAAAAAAGTACCATCCTTGAGTTCGTATATGGTATTTACTCTATTAGAGATTAGTCCATTATCTTTATTGATAATAATATTGTGTTTATCAGTAATTATGGTAATTCCACTAAAAGTTGCTACCCATATATAGCCTTTAGAATCTTGAATGATATTGGTAATTAGGTTTCCGCTTAGTTCATTATCTTCAGCGGTAAGCTTCTCAAAATTTCCGTCTTGATAGGTAGTAATGCCATGATTACTACCTATCCATATTTTACCAGAATTATCAGTAAAAATGCAATTGTTAGCACTTTTTGTGACTCCATCTTTTGTTTCTTTGTACAAGAAAAATTTACGACCGTTATATTTGGTTACTCCTCCCCAGGTGGTTGAAAACCATAGATTTCCATCATGATCTTCAGTAATTCCAGTAACAATATCACCTGATAAGCCGTCTTTCTCCTTAAACTGTTTAAAGGTTAATCCATCAAATTTACATGCACCACCACCTTGTGTACCTACCCATAAATGTCCTCTTGAATCTTGAATTATTGCATTAACAGATGACTGAGATAACCCAGACTCAACATTATAAAACTCAAAATTATAAGATTGAGAAAAAGCTAGTTGTGAAAACAAAAAGCAAGTGATTAAACTGATATATAGTTTGAAATTTTTGATCACCTAAAATTAATAACCACCTACTTTTTTAGTTCGAGAATAACCAAGATTTATAAGTAGGTCATATATTTTATCTTTAAATTCTCCTTGAATCAATATTTCTCCATTTTTAGCACTTCCGCCAACTCCACACTTGCTTTTAAGTACTTTGCTTAATTCTTTTAAGTCAGATTCATTTCCTACAAAGCCTGTAACCAATGTAACTGATTTTCCTTTACGTTGTTTACGGTCAATCATTACCTTTAGTTCCTGTTCGTAATTTTCAAGTGTCTCAATATCAATATTTTCCGTTTCGTAATCGTAATCAGGATTGGTTGAATAGACTATGTTTACACGTTTCTTTTTACTCATGGAACAATCACATTTAATGATTTAGGTAAAACTTTTATACGTAATTCTTCACCCAAATCTACTGGTTCACCATCAATATGTATCTTTTTTTCTGAAATAAAAATAGTTAATTCTTTGACTTTTAATTCTGAATAATATTTAAAGTTATTCAATTTCTTAGTTAACAAGTAATATCCAAAAAGAGGATAGTAAATTAAAGGAAACTTATCAATTACGATAAACCTAACATACCCATCATTAATTTTTGATAGGGGAGAGATTACAACATTGTTGCCAAATTGATTAGCATTGGCACAAGTAGCAATAAGTGGGGTGTTAAAGCTTTTTTCTGTATTATCAAATTTTACGTTTAATGGATGAGGTTGGTAAGAAGAAATACTATTTAAAACAATTTTGGTGTAAGACCAAAAACCTCTTTTTGATGCTTCGGCAAACTTCCATCCTACGAAGGCATCAAATCCAGCACCAGCTGTACAAAAAAAGTAATCGTTATTAATTGAGACAGCATCTATTTTTTTTATAGTACCTGTTTTAATTAAACTAACAGCTTTTGTTAAGTTTAAGGGGATTTTCAAATGCCTTGCCAAACCATTACCTGATCCTGTTGGGATAATTGCTAAAGTGCAGTTGGTGTTAATTAATCCTCTTGCAATTTCATTTATTGAACCATCGCCTCCTACAGAAACAATAATGTTATAATTCTTAGCATTGTTTTTACTTATTTCAATGGCATGTTTAGCATACTGAGTATATTCAATACTTATTTCAAATTCGGTTTTAGACAGTTCTTTATCAATAATTTTTTCAATTACCTTTTGCTTGCCAATACCAGATATTGGGTTAATAATGAATAGTATTTTCTTTTTATCAGTAATGTTGCTAAGGTTTAGATGATGAAAGCTGATTATTAATAATTCTATTGTTGTATTGCTGAATGATAGCTTTGAGTTTGTTTTCTAACTTGATTTTTTCCAACTCATCTTTTTTGTTGTCAGCTGGTATCAGGTTATTATTTAATAATGAATCATTAGCAGTATTGTATAAGCCAACAGAAATTGTTCCATCAAAAATTAAAAAATAATCATCCATTGCTAATTGATAGTTTCCGCTGATGTAATTTACTACAAATTTCTTATCATCATTAAACGCATTGTTTCCAAAGCTAATGAGTTTTTGTTCTTCACCTAATAAACTTAAAACCGTTGGCGTAATATCGGTTTGCTGGAAATAATTTTTGTTTTTACCTCTTAAAAGGCTTTTAGGATGATAAATGAAAGTAGGAATGGCAAATCGGTTTAAATTAGTTTTATAAAATACACTTTCAGACTGAGAAGCATGGTCTGCGGTAATAATAAAAATGGTGTTATTGAACCAGGTAGTATTTTTTGCTGTATTAAAAAATTGCTTTAATGCAAAATCTGTGTACCCAATTGTTTCATGTATTGGTAGGTTTCCTTTAGGAAATTTATTTTTATGTTTTTCTGGAATTGGATAAGGATGATGAGAAGATAAAGTGAAAACGGCACTAAAAAAAGGTTCCTTTTTAGTATTCAGTTCTTCAACAAAATATTGTAGATAGGGTTCGTCAAAAATCCCCCACTTGCCATCATAGTCATTCTCCTTGTTAGGGTATTCATTCATTCCATAGTAGTCGTCTACACCTATTGAACCAACAAAACCATTAAAACCCATAGTTCCATTTGCACCACCATGATAAAAAGAATTATTATACCCTCGCTTTTTTAATATTTCAGGTAAGGCATCAAGTTGATTGCCAGCATAAGCAGAAACTGAATACGGAGTCCCCATTAGTTGGGGTAACCCTGCAAAAATACCTGGTAAAGATTCAATAGATCGTTGCCCATTAGCGTAAGCATTGGTAAATACATAACTTTCTTGCATTAAAGAATCCAGAAAAGGAGTGTAGCCTTTTCCATCATTTAAGTAACCAATATATTCCTTTGAGAAACTTTCTAAAATAAGGATAACAACATTTTTGTTTTTAAGCGATGCGGTAGGCTTTATTACTTGCTGAGGATTGTAATAATTACTTAATTCTTCTTCTTCAAAATAGTTAACCTCTTCTATACCTGTTACAAATATTGTTTTAAAAATAGTAAAAGGAGTATTTAAAACTATTGGTGTGTTTTGAGCTTTAGCATACTGTCCTGCATTAACAATATCAATAGGTTTGTATTGCAACCCTCCTCTCATACCAATAATTACAAATACTATACTAACGATAAAAATAACACTGTGGGATAGGTAAGTTTTAGTGTTGTACGTAGTAAATAAAATAGATTTTTTACAGTATCTCTTATATAGAAACACAGTTAACCAAGCCAACACGCCAAATGCAAGATAAGCATACCAAAAGTCAATGATATAATTAGGAAGGAGTTTCCAAAAGTCATCACCAGTACCTACCATATCAAAAAAATCAAAAGTTGTTCTTTTCAGTGTATATTGAAAATAACCAATATCAATACAGTTAATAACTACGCCAAGTAAAAGAGGTAAGTAGAATAGCCAATTTAGTAGTTTTTGGTATCCTTTAAAAGTTCTAAAAGGAAAAGGTAATAATTCAAAGAATAGGAGAGGTGCCATAAGGTAAGAAAGACTCACCATATCAAACCTCAGTCCGTAAAAAAATAAACCAAAAGAAATATTATTAAAATGGGAAGCATTAAAAATTACAAAAGCTATCCTACATAAACTAAACATCAAGAAAGCCAGGGCTAGTTTTTTGGCAAAAGATTTAAGATGTTCCAGATGTTGATTCATTAATGTTGGTGCTCTTCAGGTTGTTTAGTAATGTCACATTTATCACAGTTTTTGTGTTTACTCCCTCCTAAAAACCTGTAGCCAAGATAAAGCAAGGCAGCAGCTATAATAATGTAAACGATTACTTGTTGCATAACATTTTATAAAATATTAACACTAACACCATTTATTTGTTATAAAATAAACAAATGTTGAGGGTAAAGTTAAGTAAATTCAGTTAACTTTGGTTTCTTAAATTCATTAGCTATGCCACTAAAGTATAATCGTAGAAAGTATTCTGACGAGTTTTTAATAGAATTGTATAAAGATATTATGAAGCCTCGTTTAATTGAGGAAAAAATGTTGGTTTTACTTCGTCAGGGAAGAATTTCTAAGTGGTTTTCAGGCATAGGTCAAGAGGCAATTTCGGTAGGTGCAGCAAAAGCTTTAAATGATGATGAATTTATATTACCAATGCATCGTAATTTGGGTGTGTTTACAACCAGAAAAGTTTCTTTACATCGTTTGTTTACACAGTTTCAGGGTAAAATGAGTGGATTTACTAAAGGTAGAGACCGCTCCTTTCATTTCGGATCTAAAGATCATAATATTGTTGGAATGATTTCTCACCTTGGTCCACAATTGGGACTTGCAGATGGGATAGCTCTGGGAAATTTATTGAAAGAGAATAATAAAGTAACACTTGTTTTTTCTGGTGATGGTGGGGCAAGTGAAGGGGATTTTCATGAAGCATTAAATACAGCTGCGGTTTGGGATTTGCCAGTAATATTTGTGATAGAAAATAATGGATATGGTTTATCAACTCCTTCATCAGAACAATTTAAGTTTAAAAACTTTGTAGATAAAGGAATTGGTTATGGTATGGAAACCGAGCTGATATCTGGTAATAATGTGTTGGAAGTTTACCATAAAATAAGTCAAATTGCTGAATCTATCAGAAAAAAGCCAAGACCAGTTTTGGTAGAGTGCTTAACCTTTAGAATGCGTGGGCATGAAGAAGCATCGGGTACCAAATATGTTCCTCAGGAACTTTTTGATGAGTGGGAAAAGAAAGATCCACCAAGAAGTTATGAAGCATTTTTATTAAGTGAAGGAGTGTTGACAGAAGATAAAATAGCAGAAATCAAGGATGCTATTAAAAAGGAGATTAACCATAACTTAGAACTTGCATTTAATGAAGAAGATATTGTACCTGATTTAACTACCGAATTACATGATGTTTATGCTCCATTTGATTTTAAAGTAACAAAACCTTCTACAGATAAAAAAACAGAAAAGCGATTGATTGATGCAATATCAGATGGGTTGAGTCAGTGTATGGAAAAACACCCTGATTTAATTTTGATGGGACAAGATATTGCTGAGTACGGAGGAGTGTTTAAAATAACAGAAGGTTTTGTAGAAAAATTTGGTAAAGAAAGAGTTAGAAATACACCACTTTGCGAATCAGCAATACTTGGTGCTGGTTTAGGTTTATCTATAAACGGACAAAAAGCAATGGTAGAAATGCAGTTTGCGGATTTTGTGAGTGAAGGTATTACCCAAATCTGTAATAATCTGGCAAAGATTCATTACCGTTGGGGACAAAATGCTGATGTTGTGGTACGTATGCCAACTGGTGGTGGAGTTGCTGCTGGTCCGTTTCATTCACAAAGTAATGAAGGTTGGTTTACTCAAACACCTGGGTTAAAAGTGGTTTATCCTGCCTTCCCTGCTGATGCAAAAGGGTTGCTGGCTACAAGTTTTGAAGATCCAAACCCTGTTATGTTTTTTGAACATAAGGCATTGTATAGAAGCATTACTCAAGAAGTGCCTGATGATTATTATACGATTGAATTTGGTAAAGCCAATTTAATAAGAGAGGGTAGTGATGTTACTATAGTTACCTACGGAATGGGAGTGCATTGGGCTATGGAGATTTTGGATGAGAGTCCTGATGTTTTAGCTGACTTAATTGATTTAAGAACATTAGTTCCTTTAGATAAAGAGACAATTTTTGAATCAGTTAAGAAAACGAGTAAGGTTATTATTTTGCATGAAGCAACAATGTTTAATGGAATAGGAGGAGAGATAAGCGCTTTAGTTACTGAAAACTGTTTTGAGTATTTAGATGCTCCTGTAAAAAGAGTAGCAAGTTTAGATACTCCAGTTCCTTTTGTTGCTCAATTGGAAGAGCAGTTTATGCCTAAAGCTAGGTTTAAAGAAGAGTTAAAAGATTTATTGGCGTATTAATTTATTTAGCTGTTCCAAACTCTCTTGGTTGTTAGGGGTTAAAATAGAGTTAATTACTTTTTCCTTATCTTTTGTTGTTAAGTGCCAGCTTAGTGCAATTTCGTCAGCAGTATTATTCAATTCAAAATTGATAACATTTACAGGTTGATTTAGGTTGCTACTTAGGTAAAGTAGCATGGCATCCTGGTTATAATCTTGCGTAGAAAATAAATTGTCATACAGGCTTCCAACAGGGCTAAATAAGTTTTCGGTAATACTTTTTGTAGCATTATCTTTAATAGGAAGTTCTTTTACCTTATCTCTAAAATTTAAGATGACTACTCCGCTGGTATTTTCGTTTATCCACTTTTTAAAGGTGTAAATGTATTTGTAAGTGGTTAATGAACCAAAATTGTCTCGCATCCCAGCATCCATAACTGCAATTTCCGGATTTGATGGGAGGGCTACTTTAGGCATAATTATAGGAAATGTAGCACTCATTCTAAGTGCATTGGTAAATTTTAAGTTTAAAGCATCTTGCTCTTTAAACATTTGGGTAAACTCTACATTATCAATGATGGGTTTATTAATACATTTACAATCAGTGCTATTATCACTAAGGTAAGATATCGGCTGTGATGCAATCAACAATCTTCTTCCATCATTAATAATGGTAGGGGAAAAAATCATTAATGGTATTTTGGCTTCTTTTTCTGGAATAACATAATCGGATAATCTTTTGTCTAAAATGTAATTGGTATTCATTAATAGCTGTTTTTCAAAGGCAAAACCACGGTCTTTCGTGTAGGTATATTTACCATCTTGGTGCTTTTTTAATCGGATAAACATATCGTTGGTAGCAATGCTAAAAGCTACTGGGTTAAGTAGGTCTTTTGCCATATTATTTCGGTAAGATGTTGAATAAAGAGAAGGTTGTAAGGAGTCTTTTCGTAAATAGAGTTCTCGAAAGTAAGCCGCACCTATCATTCCTCCTGAGGATCCCGTAATTAAGCGAGTTTGGCTAAATAATTTTCCACTGCTTAAACTATCAGTAAGTTGTAATAAGTTAAATGTCCACAAGCTAGACCTAGAACCGCCACCACTGGTATTGATAAAAATAATTTTAGGCTTATTACTTTGAGTGTTTTGTTTCCAGGTGTTTAGAGTAGTAATTTCATTTTTTATATCATTACTAAGATTTTGAGGGTGATTAGCTAAAGCGTTTATTTTTTTTACAGAGTATTCAGCTTTTTCGGTTTGGTAATTTAATCCATAGGCTCTGTTATCAAAGTTAAAAACATCCTTTTTAGAGAGGTAATTAATGATTAAAAAAACAGCAAAAATAGTTATGGTGGTCCAGCCTTTAAGCCAAGTATAAAAAGCACTAATTAAAATAAAGATAATGGTAAAAAATAAAATAATACTTGCCCCTGCTGGAATGGCTAAAATGTCATTTTCCCCAAATAACCCTAAAATAATGAGTGAAGTAAAAACTATAATCTCGAATATAGAAGCATTGATGTGGTTGTGAGAGGTGATGGATTTTAACATTTCATCATCATAGTGGTTGAAAGGTTTTACAACTTTTAATTTAAAGGGAGAGCTTAAGTATGTCTCTACATGCCATTTGATTTTACTTTTTAAAATGCTATAAATATTCGATTCTTTAGAGAGTAGAGATTGTGTTGGAGTTTTACTTTTGGATTCAGGAAGTACTCCTAATATTTTAAAAATATTTTTATTGGTTGATAAAAAGTAGGTTAATGATAAAATTACATTAAGAGTATAACCAGAAAGTAAGCCTAAAATATAGAGTGTAATTTCAAATGCTGAGTTGTTTTCATTTTCGATGTGGTAAAATATGATATGAATACAGTAGTAAACAATAAAAATAAGAGGCAGCAAGGAATTATTAATACAAAATTTTACAAAAGGATTTTTTAATGTGGCAACAAAAGGAAAGCGTTTACTGTTGATGATATAGCTACTGATATTAAAGGTCATTACAAAACCACCTACAGCAAAGCCTACAATACAGTACGACCAAAAACTAACTTCGCTTAAATATTCGGGAGCTAGAAAAAGGTAGGGGATACCATATTTGTTTGCAATATGTTTTCCTACAAATCCAAAAAGCACTACCCAAAGCAATAACAGCAAATGGTTTCTTTTAAGGTTAACCAAAAGGAGCTGTAAAGGAAAGAAGAAAACTAACTTACGAATCATCGGTAAAGGCTGTTATACCTTATTGTTACGAAAAATTTGTTGGTTTTGTTTGATGTTTAGTACTTCTTTTTTTCAAATAATTTACCAGTACCTTCAATAAATTTTCTTAGTAAATCAAAGTAAAGCGTAATAACAAGAATGATAGACATTACCCATACTACAATAATATTAACCCAAAAGGTATCATAATAATTACCAAACACTTTCTTTTCAGGAGCATAAAAATGAGCCCTAAACCCTTTAGGAGATTTATAAATTGGATCTGCTTTTTGAATTAATCGACCATCTAATTCCAAGATTTTATTTAATGAGTTTTTGTCTTTTACAAAATCAGATAAGGCATCATTTGTATAATCGTTTTTCATTTGTAAAAACTTTTCACGCGATGCTTCATCTTTATTTAATTCAGCCATCAACTCATCTCGTTCATCATAAATTTTCTTGTACTTTTTTAAATAATAATCGGTAAGTTCTTTTAAATAGATTTTTGCCTCAGTAAATACTTCAGGAGTAATCTTGTCTATGTATAAATAATCTAGTTTGTCAAAAGTAGCATTTGGGTTTCGTTTTAATTCTTTACCAATCTCATTTCTAAGTATAGTAAGGTTATTTTCTATCAGTTCTTTTTTATCTTCTTTACCAAAGTTGTTTTCAGCACTACTTAATTTTTCTTTGAGTTTACTTAACCAAAAGTTTTTTCTAAACTCCACATCTTTAAATCGTTTATCAACATCAAACAATTGCTTTTCAAAATCGTTAGCTTTAAACTGATGTACAGATAATGCTTCATATGCCCATCTTGAGGTCATTATTTCACCTACTAAAGGAACGTTTTCCTGAACAGTTACAAAAGGATTAAGCTTATCGAACTTTACAATAACTCCACTTAATAAAAGCTGAGGTATTACCAGAAAAGGAATTAAAATGTAGATAGTTACCGCAGAATTAAAGCTGGCAGAAATATTCAATCCAAGCATATTAGCAAAGCATGCTGTTGTGAATAGTACTATCCAATAAGAAAAGTACATGCCCTTAACATCTAAAATAGTATTGCCAATTATTACGAATGTTAACATTTGTATGGCAGAAATAACAAACATTACTGTTATTTTGGATGCCAGATAACTTCCTTTACTAAGATTTAAAAACTTTTCACGTTTTCTAATTTTCTGATCTCTAAATATTTCTTCGGCACTCACTGTGAGTCCTATAAAAAGAGCTACAATAACCGACATGAAAACGTAAGCAGGAAAATTTTCATTTTCACGGAAAATATAACCCAATTCATTACTAGCATCACTATTGTAGTACCTTACCAAAAATGCAAGTATAAACGCTAGAAATGGTGCTTCAAGAAAGTTAATTAATAAATATTGTTTGTTGGTTAATTTGGATAGTACATCTCTGGTAATAAAAACTTTAAACTGTTGCCACTTGTTTGGAATATTGGTGGTAATGTTAAGTTTTTCAGTAGTACGCTTAAAATCTTCTACCTTTTGAGCTACTTTTTCTTTGTATATCTCATACCATTCAGTTGGTATCACTTTACGGTTATCAGTTGTGTTACCATATTCATCAACTACACGAGATTCTATGATATTAAAAATTTGCTCTGAATTTACGTTACCGCATGATAGACATTCACTTTCATCAGCGTTTACATGATTAACCAGTTGCTTAAAATAAACTACTGCATCAACAGGGTTTCCATTATAAATAGGATAGCCGCCTGTATCTAAAATCAACAAGTTGTCAAACATCTTAAAGATGTCAGATGAAGGTTGATGGATAACTACAAAAATAAGCTTACCTTTTAATGCTAATTCTTTAAGTAAGTCCATTATGTTTTCAGAATCCCTTGATGATAGTCCTGAAGTTGGTTCATCAACAAAAAGTACAGCAGGCTCTCTAATTAATTCAAGAGCAATGTTCAGTCTTTTTCGTTGTCCACCACTAATGGTTTTATCCATTGGACTTCCTACTTTCAAATCTTTTGCCTCGTAAAGTCCAATACTGCTCAACACTTCAATTACCCTTTTGGTAATTTCTTTTTCACTCAAATCTGCAAAGCACAACTTTGCGTTGTAATATAAGTTTTGAAAAACAGTAAGCTCTTCAATCAATAAGTCGTCTTGAGAAACATAACCAATTACACCCTCAATTTCTTCAGGGTTGTGGTGTATATCCACTCCATTAATAGTTATCTGACCTGTGGTTGGAACATAACTACCATTAAGCAGATTTAGCAAGGTAGATTTACCAGCGCCACTGGCTCCCATTATACCAACTAGCCTTCCTGATTCTTCAGTAAAACTGAATGGGTGCATACCGTAATTACCACCTTTAAATTTATAAGTAAGATTTTCTACATTAAATACAATTTTCTCAGCATTTTCGTCAGCAAAGAAGCAACTTACGACATCACTGTAATATATAGGCTGAACTTTAGAACTTCTAATAGAAGAGCCTTGAATCAAAATACTCGAACGACTTTTGCTCATTTGAATTCCATTCAAATAAAGCTCTGAATGTCCAAAGTATCTAACAAAGAACATATTCAGTGATTCGATTTTGATAATTCTTAATGAATTATCAATTCCTTCTGAATAAATGTGTTTGCACTGGCCGTGTGTATTTTCTTTTTTGTCATCAACCACTAAAACAAGTGGAGAGTCAATTCGTTTACTTTCAGGGTATTCGATAAAATGTTTGCAAAGTTCAAATTCTTCTTGAGGGATATTAAAAGTTTCAGCAACTGTACTCACAAACTCCATTTCTTGATCAGAAACAGTTTGGTTAGCATAAATAAATTCTAATAAACGAATTAGTACAACTATTTTCTGTTTTTGGGCAAGCTCTTCATTAATCTGAGTACAGATTAAAAGAACTTTTACAGAGTTTACTGATGTTCTTTTTTTCTTCTTACCGTCAGCAGATTTACGGGTTTTTGCTTCTATAAACTCATCATAAAGTTTAAGGTATTCATCAACCAATTTTTGATTAAGTTGTTGTTTAAGGAAAGAAGCAACAATTTTTCTACTTTTATCAGAAACTTCTTCAGCTTCAGATACAATAGAAAATAGCTGCATTAAGGCTTTAAGTATTCTTTCACTCATAAATTATGGTTAACGAAATTTTGTGTTAAGATACAAAAAAAGGCATTATTCTATAAATAATGCCTTTAAAAAATTGTTATTTCTATTATTGCTTAAATCCAACCAATAAAACCGCACAGCCTGATGCTAAATTGTTAGGGTCAAGATTAGCCTCAATAATACAATCAAGTGTATTGGTAATTTCAAAATCCCAGTAAGGAGCATTACCATATTCTTTATTAGTGAATAGTAAGTTTCTTTCTTGATCATATACAGAGAAGATTAAATTACCATCAGCTAAACCACTACAAGCAGCAAATCTATATGTACTACCTCCATATAGTGTCATGTTAAATTCAGCTATTTCATCATCTAATAATAAAGCTCTATAATCCTGACCATCAGAAATGAATTCAGTTGTAATGTGCTGGTCGCATAAAGATGCTATCGTATCACACTGAGCATAAGAAGATGCGTAAGCAGTTAATCCTAATACTAATGCGAAAGCTTTTATAATAATGTTCTTTTTCATCATAATGTCAGTTAATTCTAATTAGCTAATAATATCATTTCTAATCTCAACAACTTTATCAGAAATAGACTTTAACAATTCTTCGTTAATGTTTACTTCAGTTGTACTATTAATAGTAGTTGTTTTCTTTTCTGCGTCAGTAGTTGGTTTTACGTAAGTGTAAGTGATTTGTACTTGATCATAAATTTCGTTTAACTCCATTAATTTATCAACTAAAGCAGTAAAATCAGGTTTGCTATAGTAAGGAGTTAATAATTTAATTAAATTGTTAAGTGTAGTTTTTTGCTCACCTACTCTTCTAATAACGTCTTCATTTTTAGTCATTTCAGCAGCATTGGTAGCGAAATATAAACTTTCAATCCAACCACCTGCTAAAATTAACCCACCAACATCATTTTGTTGGTTGTTTTTTAAATATCTATCGCTAGCTTTATAAGCATCAGAAACTAATGCTAGTAAAGAATCTTTATTGCCGATGTTTTTTTCAAATCTTTCAACTAACTCCATATCAAATGCACTGCTTACACCTAAATCATCACCAATGGCTTTAACAGCAGTAAGGTAAGAGATTGCATCCTGAGTTTGGTCATACATGGTTACATAACCTAAATCAGCACCGTAAACCCCTAAGTTAATTGCTTTTTTAAAGCTAGTAGAATAGTTGGTAACCTTGTTAGGTTCGTTTAACATTTCTTTGTTGTAGTTTGTTCCGGAGTTTTTGATTAAAGTAGCTGTTTGTATAGGTGAAGGTATACTAAAAACTTTTCCATCAATTTCTAATAATTGATTTTCTTTAGAACTGTCATCTTCAACTATAGGTTCTTCAATTTGATCATCTGTAGGTTCATCACCTCCACAGCCTACTGCAAAAACAGCAACAACAGAAAGTGCTATTACTTTGTTTCTCAGCGTAAAATAATTCTTAATCATTGGTGCTTTTTTTTGAGTTGTTTCTTAGCCTACAAATAAACAAAAAAAACTTCAATACAAAAAAATAAATGAGTCGATTAATTAATAGTTTTCAACGCTTATTGGCATTTTTTTCTGTACGAAACATCAAAAACCATAAAATTAAAGCAGATAAAATTGCAACGGATAAATTAATAAGTGCTTCAGTGTAATCTTTGAAGATTAATTTTCCAATAAAAAATAAAGTACAGTAAGTTAAAGTAGTTGCACTTATCCAACTTATAACTAATGTTGGTATTTGACTTTTCTTTTTTGGTTGGCCGAGTAGTTTTCTTACACTATTCCATGCTCCTTGTGGCTCAACTTTTTGATAGAAATTTTTAAGGGTGTTATCGTCTTCTGCTTTTGTAGTAAATGTTACTATTAACCAAACTATTGTTGTGAAAAGTGTTGTAGATAGTAATACTCCTTCGTTTGCAATGTAAATATTATACAATCCACTATTAGTTTCTACATCAAATATTGGAGCAATTATATAATTACTGATAGAATATCCAACTATGGGTGCAAGTGTTGCTGCAATTTCGCTCCAAATGTTAATTCTGCTCCAGTACCAACGCAATATCAAAACAGCACCTAGTCCTGCAGAAGAAGCAATTAAAAAGCGAGCAGCTCCATCTATGGTATCAATAAATGAGGTAATGATTAATGCAATAATCATTATACCAACTGTTGCCAATTTACCTGCTTTTACGAGCTGTTTCTGGCTAACTTTTTTTCCTCTTTCATCTAAAGTTCGTTTGTAAAAATCGTTGGTGAGATAACTTGCTCCCCAATTTAATTGAGTAGAAATGGTACTCATATAAGCACCTAAAAAAGCAGTAAACAGAAGCCCTTTTAAACCGGTTGGCATAAAGTCGCGCATGGCCATTACAAAACCATTTCCGGCTTCGTCCATAGGTAAATCTGGATATACGACTAAAGCACAAAGTCCAACAATTATCCATGGCCAAGGACGAAGTGCATAATGTGCAACCTGAAAAAATAGTGTTGCTAAAATGGAGTGTTTTTCATCTTTAGTGCTCATCATTCTTTGCGAAATGTAACCACCACCACCAGGTTCATTTCCTGGGTACCAACTTGCCCACCATTGCACAGCTACAAAAGAGAAAAAAGCACCAATGCTCAAACCTAAAGTGCCTAGGCTATTTGTCCCTTTCCCTATCGTAGGGAACAAGTCAAAACGCCACTCGGGTAATTTTGATTTTAAGCCCTCTATGCCACCAACTTGCTCAGAGTTAAGCATTACAACTGCCAAAATAATACAGCCACCCATAGCTAATACAAACTGAATGGCATCTGTAATAGCAACTCCTAATAAACCTGAAAGAGAGGAGTAGATAGCAATTAATATCATTAAAATTGCGATGTATATAAACGCGGTTTGATAATCAATGTTTAAGAAAATCATTAAAATTTTTATCATAGCAGCATTAACCCAACCAATAATAATAGTGTTGAAGAATATGCCAAGGTAAAAGGCTTTAAACTTCCTAAAATATTGAGCTGCTTTTCCTGAGTAACGTAGTTCAATAAATTCCAATTCAGTAAGTACGCCCGATTTACGCCACATTTTTGCAAAAAAGAAAGTAGTTAACATACCTCCAATTAACATGTTCCACCAAAGCCAATTGGCAGAAACACCATTTTGACGAATAACTTCTGCCACCCATAATGGAGTGTCTGCAGCAAATGTGGTAGCTACCATAGAAATACCTGCAATGTACCATGGTAAATTTCTACCGGCTAGAAAAAAATCAGTTAAGGAACTACTGGCTTTGTTTTTAAATTTTAAACCAATAAATAAGGTAATTCCCAAAAATAGGGCTACAATTATCCAATCAGTTAATTCTAAAACCATAAGCCGAAAGTAATAAAGTTTGATGGTTAAGTTTTATTTTATGAATTTCGTTATTAACAATTAGATGTTTTCTATGAAATCGAAATTTCTATTACATCCAGACATAATTTATTTGAATCACGGATCTTTTGGTGCTTGCCCTAAAGTTGCTTTTGAAGATTACCAAAACTGGCAATTGGAACTGGAAAAAGAGCCGTTTCAGTTTATGTTAAAACATGGATCGAAGTATCTAAAAAAATCTAGGGAAGCTCTGGCTGACTTTATAAATTGTGCCCCAGAAGATTTCTTTTTTACTGCGAATCCAACTACCGCTGTAAATACCATTATGCGAAGCATGAAACTAAATGCTGGGGATGAAATTTTAACCACTAATTTAGAGTATGGAGCAATAGATAAAACCTGGGATTTTTATTACAAAACAAATGGTGTAAAGTATGTGCAACAAAAAATTGAGTTGCCTTTAAAAAGTAAAGAACACTTTTTAGAAATGTTCTGGAAAGGCTATTCTAGCAATACTAAAGTTGTTTTTATTAGCCAGATAACTAGTAGCACAGCAGTTATTTTACCAGTTAAAGAAATTATTGAGAAAGCCAAAAAGTTAGATTTGATAACTATAATTGATGGTGCTCATGTGCCTGGACACATTCCTTTAGATATTAAAGAACTGGACCCTGATTATTATACTGGAGCCGTGCATAAATGGTTATTAGCTCCAAAAGGGTGTTCGTTTTTGTATGTGAAAAAAGAGTTTCAAAATGACTTAGACCCTTTAATTATCAGTTGGGGATACGATGCAGAAATTCCTAGTGAGAGTCAGTTCTTAGATTATCACGAGTATAACGGAACTAGAGATTTTACAGCACATTTAACGATTCCTAAGCTGTTGGAATTTAGAAAAGTAAATAATTGGGAAACAGAAATAGCCAAATGTAGAAAACTGATTTTAGAATGGTATCCTAAGTTTTGTGGGTTGATGGGAACAGAACCAATATGCCCTGTTACCGAAGAGTTTTTAGGTCAGATGTGTAGTATTCCTATTACAACCAGTAATGAAATAAAATTAAAAGACACCCTATACGATAGGTTTAAAATAGAAATACCAATAACCAAGCATGAAGATAATAATTGGATACGAATATCATTACAGCCTTATAATACAGTTGATGAAATATTAGAGCTGTATGAGGCGTTAAAGACTTTAAAAGCTGAAGGAGAATTATTAAAGTAAATAAAAGTAATTTAGTAGGCAATGAGTCATAAAATTGACATACAACAAATACAACGCTACTCTAAATTGGAATTGATTGCCAAGCAAGTAGTAGAAGGCTTTATTACAGGACTTCACAAAAGTCCATTTCATGGTTTTTCGGTAGAGTTTGCTGAACATAGGTTGTATAATACAGGAGAAAGTACTAGGCATGTAGATTGGAAGTTGTATGGCAGAACAGAAAAATTGTTTGTAAAACGATACGAAGAAGAAACCAACTTAAGGTGTCAGTTAATTATTGATACTTCTTCATCTATGTATTTTCCTGAAATTGATTATGATAAAGCTGATAACTTTAACAAAATTAAATTTTCAGTTTATGCTGCTGCTGCCATTATGAATTTATTGAAACGTCAAAGAGATGCTGTTGGTTTAAGTTTGTTTGCAGATGATTTGGATGTTCACACACCTGCAAAATCTAGTGTTACTCATCATAAGTATTTAACTCATGAGTTAGAAAACTTAATTAACAATCCTAAACCAAATACTAAAACATCTGCGATAAAAGCATTACACACCATTGCAGAGAGTGTGCATAAACGTTCGTTAATTATCTTGTTTAGCGATATGATGGAAAATGTAGCTAAAATTGATGAGTTGTTTGAGGCTTTACAGCATTTGAAATACAATAAGCATGAAGTAATACTATTCCATACTGTTGATAAACAAAAAGAAATCGATTTTGATTTTGAGAATAGGCCTTATCAGTTTATTGATTTAGAAACAGGAGAGGAGATTAAATTACATCCTAACGAAGTGAAAGAAAATTATGTTGAGCAAGTAGCTAAACGCACAGAAGAACTGAGGTTAAAGTGTTTACAGTTTGGAATAGAGTTTGTTGAAGCAGATATTAATAAAGGCTTTCACAACCTTTTACAGACATATTTGCTTAAGCGTACAAAAATGATGTAATTTTTTTCATATTTCATTTTGCGTATTTAATTTTTAAACTATATTTGCAGCCCCTTTAAGGGGAATGTTCTTAAAGAATATTGGTCCGGTAGTTCAGTTGGTTAGAATACCTGCCTGTCACGCAGGGGGTCGCGGGTTCGAGTCCCGTCCGGACCGCAAAAGCCTTAGAGAAATCTGAGGCTTTTTTATTTTCCTCTAGTTTGTTATTTACAACTAACTGTATCAGTCTATTTTTTTTGGATTTAAGAGTCAAAAAAATTATCTTTACTGACACCTAACTAATAAAATAACAAAACATGAAAAACTTATTGCTCTTCCTTTTAACTATTTATTCTTTCTTATGTTTTGCCCAAACTGATGCAGAAAAGAAAGTAATTACTTCTAAGTATGATTTGGCAAAATTAGATGCTTTAAAAAAGCAGTATACATCCGATTTTCAAGCCAATTACAATAAAGCTATGGAGCTTGCTAAGGTTAATAATTGGCCAATAAAGTTTGTTGATGAAGATGGTAATTTAAATAAGCTAGTAGGTGTTTTTGATACTGGTGAACCAATGTATTACTCTACGGAGAATGCTGGAGCTGGAATAACATCTAGAGCAAGTTCTTTGTACCCGGGAGGAGTGCTTGGGTTAAACCTTACAGGTTCTGGTATGGCTGCTTCTATTTGGGATGGTGATGTTGTAAGAGCAACACATCAATTATTTTCAGGTAGAGTAACGTTAGGTGAAGCTGTTGCACATGGTGATCATGCTACACATTGCGGAGGAACAATAATTGGGGCTGATGGGTTTCAATCAGGAAACGCTAAAGGAATGGCTTACGAAGCTAATTTAACCTCTTATGATTGGAATAATGATGAGGCTGAAATGGCAACTGAAGCTGCTGGAGGAATGTTGATTTCCAGTCATTCTTACGGTATTCCTGGAGATGCAGTTCCTACTTATTATTTAGGATATTACGATGCAAATGCACGAGATATGGATCAGATTGTTTATGATGCTCCTTACTTCTTACCATCATGCTCTGCTGGAAATGATAGAGCTAAGGGTATAAATGCAACAGGTTATGACATTCTTACTGATAAATCGTGTAATAAAAATGCATTAACTGTAGCTGCTGTTAATGGGGTTAATAATTATACGGGACCAGGAAGTGTGGTAATGTCAAATTTTAGTTCTTGGGGACCAACAGATGATGGTAGAATTAAACCTGATATTTCAGCTAAAGGTGTAAATGTGTTTTCATCAGGTAATGCTTCCAATTCAGACTATCATTTTAGTAGTGGAACATCTATGGCAACTCCGAGTGTTGCGGGAACATTGGTTTTATTACAACAACACTACAACAATGTAAACGGATCATATATGTTAGCATCCACTTTACGAGGGCTGGCATTACATACTGCTGATGAAGCAGGTTCTGCAAATGGTCCGGATTATGAATATGGTTGGGGACTGATTAATGCAGAAAGAGCAGCAGAAGCTATTACCAATAATGGAACTAGTTCTATTGTAGATGAGATAACGTTGAACTCAGGGCAATCTTATACCATTAATGTAACAGCGAGTGGATTAGAAGACTTAATGGCATCAATTACATGGACAGATGTTCCAGGAACTGTGGGACCAACCGTAGTTGATGATAGAACACCTAAGTTAGTAAACGATCTTGATATAAGAGTTACTCAAGGAGCATCAACTTTTTTTCCTTGGGTGTTAGACCCTAACAACCCTTCTAATGCGGCAACGCGAGCTGACAATGATGTAGATAACATTGAAAAAGTTGAGGTTACTTCCCCTTCAGGGAATTATACTATTACTGTTACGCACAAAGGTACTTTGAGTAGTGGTAGTCAAACTTTTTCATTAGTTGTAACAGGAATTGCTGTTACTCCTACAGTAAATGATGCTGGGATAGCTGAAATCATAAACCCAGTAAATAACACTACATTTTGTGATAACCCATTAGTTCCTGAAGTTGTTATTCGAAACTTTGGTGCAACTAGTTTAACAACAGCAACTATTAATTACCAAATTGATAATGGTCCAGTTAGTACTTATTCATGGACAGGTAATTTGGCAACAGGGGAAAGAGACACAGTAACTCTTCCAGCAATTGTTCCACCTATCAATCCAGTATTTACATTTAGAACATATACAACCTTACCAAATGGTAATAGCGATGATGATAACTTGAATGACACTTTAACGGCTCTTACTCAGTATTTGTTAGGTTCTCCTCTACCTTATTCTGAACCATTTGATTCAGGTATTCCAGGTGACATTCAAATCCTTGATCAAACGGGAGATGGTTTTGAATGGGTACATAATGCGAGTGTTAATGGTTATGGAGCAGCAGGACCATCGGGATCGATGATGATGGATAATTTTAATAATGATACTAGAGGAACATTTGATTGGATATTGTTACCAACACTTGATTTTTCAGCTTCTACTTCAGCAGAATTGACATTTGATGTTGCTTATGCTCGTTGGGATGCTACTTATAACGATACACTAATTGTTGCTATTAATAGTGATTGTGGAACCTTATATACCCCTCTATATTGGCAAGGTGGATCAGAGTTAGCTACAGCACCTGATATTAATACATCTTTTGTTCCAACTGCTGGTCAATGGAGAACTGATACTATTGATCTTTCTGCTTATGATGGTATGTCTCATGTTAGGGTTGCCTTTATAAATTATGGCGGTTGGGGTCAAAACATGTATATAGATAACATTAATATTAGTTCTCAGAATTGTGTAGTAAATTCTACTGATGTTCAGGTTGCTTGTGACTCATATACTTGGATAGATGGTAATACTTACACATCTAGTAACAATGCTGCTACTCATGTTTTACCTGGTGCAGGAGTGGGTGGTTGTGATAGTATAGTTACACTTGATTTAACGGTTAATTATACTGCTACTTCAACAGATGTTGTATCATCGTGTTCTCCTTTAACATGGATAGATGGTAATACATACACCTCTAGCAATACTACAGCAACTCATACTATTGTAAATGGAGCAGCCAATGGTTGTGATAGTGTGGTAACCTTAAACTTTACTAGGCTTAATAATCCTACTAGTACAGATACAAGGTCAGAGTGTAGTCCATTTGTATGGATAGATGGTAATACATACACCTCCAACAATACAACAGCAACGCATACCATTACAAATGGAGCAGCCAATGGTTGCGATAGTATAGTGACTTTAAATTTAACTATTCTGAATGTTGCGACCAGTACAGATACAAGGTCAGAGTGTAGTCCATTTGTATGGATAGATGGCAATACTTATACCTCTAACAATACTACGGCAACACATACCATTACAAATGGAGCAGCCAATGGTTGCGATAGTATAGTGACTTTAAATTTAACTATTCTGAATGTTGCGACCAGTACAGATACAAGGTCAGAGTGTAGTCCATTCGTATGGATAGATGGCAATACTTATACCTCCAACAATACAACAGCAACGCATACCATTACAAATGGAGCAGCCAATGGTTGCGATAGTATAGTGACTTTAAATTTAACTATTCTGAATGTTGCGACCAGTACAGATACAAGGTCAGAATGTAGCCCATTTGTGTGGATAGATGGTAATACTTATACCTCCAACAATACAACAGCAACCCATACTATTACAAACGGAGCTGCTAATGGATGTGATAGTATCGTAACTTTAGATCTTACCATCATACCTGTAGATGTAAATACAACAACAAATACTAATACTATAACAGCTAGTGCATCACCTGCCACATACAGATGGTTAGATTGTAATAACAATTATGCCGTAATTGTTGGTGAAACCAATCAACAGTTTACGGCTTTAGTATCTGGAGATTTTGCTGTTGAGGTAACTCAAAATGGCTGTACTGACACATCTGCTTGTGTTACTATAACTTCTGTTGGAGTAGATGAGAATTCATTTATTGATCAAATATCAATATATCCTAATCCGAACAAGGGTATTGTTAATATTGATTTTGGAAACTTAAACGATATAGATATTAGGGTACTGAATACTGTGGGACAAGAGCTTAAATCTGAACAAAATATTATAACTAAAACATACCAGTTTGAATTAAATGAAGCTTCTGGTATATACTTTATAGAAATAACTTCGAATAATGAGACCCAGCGATTTAAGCTGATAAGAGAATAAAGAAGCTATTTTTTCAAATGAGTCAAAAAAAGCATCAACATTTGTTGATGCTTTTTTATTCAAGTTGATTGTACTAATTAAATAAGATTATTTTTTTTGATAGTATCCATCAAAAACTACATTCCAGGTTTTACCACCATCTTTGGTTTGCTCCCAAATATGATGAACTCTTCCATCGTCTAAAGGATACCATGTAGTTTTGTTTTGGATATAAACACTTTTATTATCTTCTTTAGGGTAAAATTTATCAGTAAGCATTACTACTTTATTTTGTTGGGGTTCACCCTTCATCAATATTACGCCACCACTTTTATCTACCCATGTTTGGTGCCATAATTTTGTTCTTCTATTGTAAAAACTTAAACTGGTACCTGTTAAACCTTGAGCTCCAATCCAATTTTCTTGCAGTACGCAACTGTCTTGTATTAATTCTATCTTGTTAGTACCTAAAAAATTACCTGTAGAGTCTCGAACTTCCCAATCACCAATCCAAAAATCGAATTGACGGTGGTTTTCTGTACAACAACCACATGGTGTTGCTTTTTGAGCTATTGATTTCAGAGTGCTAAATACACATAAATAAATTAGAATGAGAGTTAAATTTTTCATAATTATATTTTCTTACGAAAGTGAGAAAATTAAACATAAAAAAATTGTAAAAAACGCTTATTTCCAGTTCAGATATTTTTTTGGAGAAAAACCAGTAACGGCTTTAAAATCTTTAATTAAATGAGATTGATCAAAATAACCAAGTTGATAGGCTAATTCAGTTAGTTTGATTTCGGATGTGATAAGATTAGAGATGTGTTTTACTCTTAAAATTTTACTGTATTCTTTCGGACTCATTCCAATTTCTTCGTTAAACTTAAGTCTTAAATGAGATTCACTGATGTTTAGTTTTTTAGCCAGTGATTTAATACTAATAAAACCATTACTGTTTGTTACAAGTGATAAAGCATAATCGATAATGCTTCTTTGATTTTCCTTATAGCTTTTCTTTAGTAATAGTTCTATTTGCTCAACAATGTTTTGTTCGGATGAGGTTTCGAAGTTGATTTTGTTTAAATCAGGAGATAAATCTTCAAACTCAATTAACTGGTTTTTAAATAAATTGAGTCTATCATTAATGAAAGATTTTGCACCTAAGGGTTTAAACTTAATACTAAGTAGTTTGGAGTTTTTATGTTGTGCTTGAACCTGAAATGAATTGGAGTGCAAACCACCTATAAAACTGTCAGGGCGCTTTATCCATTCTTTTTTTGTTGATTGGCGCTGAGCAAAATCTCCATTTAATTGAAAAATAAACTCAAAGTTTCCATCAGGGTTTAAGTTTAGTGTGGCTTCTTCTTCGAAACCATAAAAACGATAACACTCAATATAATCGCTAAAGTTTCGCGAATAATAATCTATTGTTTTGATATTTTGCTTGCTCATTAGCCTAAAGTTAAACAGAAACTGTTATAACTGCAAATTTGTACTTTTGAAGTATGAAGCAGCTTTTTAAAATCTTAGCCAAGATTAACAAACTACTATTACCAAGTTTTTCTAAACGAAGAATGGATCCTGCTAAGTTCAATAAATTTCAGTTAGCTATTTTAGGCTGGAGAACTTATGTTACCAAACGAGCTCTGGATTAAATTTCTAATCCCAATTTTTTTAAATCTATTTTTCCTAAGTAAGCTTCTTTTAGTGTCATTTCTGGAGCAATATCTACTGAGTAAACTTCATCAAACCCCAAACGCATCCATACTTCCACAAAAAAGCCATTGTATAGATAAAGATAAACCCGGTTATTTAAAAAATAGCGTTCGGTAATAAACTCACCCGCCATTTGCAGATGAGTTATTTTTTGTTTTAAGCGCAGTTTTTTAAATTCTTTATCTGTAACCATTAAATTACTTTTTGGTTTTAATGGTGCAACCTATTGCTTTAGTAATAGTTGGGTTTGGCTTTTTATCTGCAATTAATGCTTCAATGGCGTTTTCTAAGAATTTTTCTTCTACTGCATTTGCATCTCTTGCATTGTCATCAATTGCACCAATGTACTGAACTACTTTGTTTTTATCTAGTAAAAATACGTGGGGTGTTTTGGTGGCACCATATTGTGGGTATATTTTTTGTCCTTCATCAAACAAATACCAAAAATTAAATTTTTTCTTTCTAGCTCTAATTTTCATTTTTTCAAAACTATCCTCTTCATTTACTGCGGGATCATTTGGGTTAATGGCAACAACAGGGTAACCTTTGTCTTTGTACTTTTCTTGCAAAGCAATAATCCTGTCTTCATACATTTTTGAAAATGGGCAATGGTTACAAGTGAAAATCACAATGTATCCTTTTGAGCCTCTTAATTCTGCTAAGGAATGTATTTTATCATCAGTTCCTTTTAGTTTAAAATCCGTTGCAGTGTCTCCAATTTTATAGCCTTGAGCTAATATAATTCCACTAATCATTATTAATGCTAAGCTAACTAGTATTTTTTTCATGGTTTGTTGTTTTTTATTTTTAATAAATCAGTCTCTAATTCTTTTAAATTATGATAATCTTTTTCGTAAAATTCCTTTAAATTTCCCTTTAAAAATAAAGTAATAGGTATTGCACCAGACCAATTCGGATCAACTTTATCAATCCAGTTATTGGTTTTGCTATCAGTGAGCAAGACAACTTTACTTTTTATTCCTTTTTTAGCAATAAACTTGGTAACAGCTTCTTCTGTAAAATCTAAACTTACCAGTATAACTTTTATAGGATGCTTGGTATATTTAGCATTTAACTCTTCAAAATAGGGTAATTCTTTAACGCAGGGAACACACCAGGTAGCCCAAAAGTTTATGATATAAGTTGTATCAGAATTATTAGGCTGTAAATATTGCTCCTCAAAATCTGAGAATTGCTCAAATGTTTCTATTTGGGCACTAACAATTATGCTAGAAACAACTAATATTAATGCTATGATAATTCTCATCCTATAAAATTAAGGAATTTATAAACTTACTTGTATATTTATAGCAGCATGGAAAGTAGAATTGCAACATATACAGCCGAAATTTTAAGCGAACCTTTTCAGTACGAAAACAACAACTGTGATAAGACAGTTATTATTAGAACTTATGTAGAAAACAAGCTCGTAACAAAAACTAAATATGGTTATTTAACCAAAGAAGAGATTTATGAAAAACTAAAGCGTGAAGAAGATATAAACATAGATAGATGCTATGTGAAAAATTTTTCTATTTCAGAGTATAAAAAGTTGATTGATTATGAGGAGTTAACGCATATTCAACTCAATAATTTTAGTGCTCAAAACGCATTTTTTGATTGTACTTTACGTACCGATTTTTCTTACATTGATTTTAAAGGAGAGGTGAAGTTTAATGATACTGTATTTGCACATGGTAATGTTTCTTTTTATCAGTGCGAATTTTCTGATACTCCTCTGGAGTTTAAGAATGTTGAGTTTGGAAATGGCGAAATAAGTTTTCAGTATGTAAAGTTTGGGAATGGAGATGTGTTGTTTGGCTCATCTAAATTTTATGGAGGAGTTGTATCTTTTGTAAATGCCAATTTTGGTGATGGAAATGCAAACTTTAATAGTGTTGATTTTTACGATAGTAAAGTAAAGTTTCATTTTTCGAGGTTTGGTAAAGGAGACATTGGTTTTCAGAAAGCAAAATTTGGTAACCAAACCATTGATTTTAGAACAGTAGAGTTTGGTAGTGGAAGAGTAGATTTTAGAAGGGCTGTATTTAAAGATGGTTATGTAACTTTTGATGAATCAGAAATAAAAAGTGGAAGGTTTAACTTTAGATATGCGCGTTTTGGTAATAGTGACATGTCATTTAAACTAATGAATTTCGGAAATGCTGCAGTTTTTTTTGAATACGTAGATTTTGGTTCAGGAAGATTGTCATTTTCTGGATGTACTGCCAATAAAATATCTTTTAAAGGCTCAAGGTTAGATGTTTACTTAGATTTAAGGGTAAACAAGGTAGATGTAATAGATTTATCTGAAACGGTTTTAAGAGATATTGTTGATATGAAACCTCTCGATCATGCAGTTCACATTAAAACTCTCTATCTAAATGGAATGCGTAATTTGGGGCGAATTATTATTGACTGGAAAATCAACAACATTAAAGATTTGATTTTAAGTCAAAATGATACTTCATTGCGAGAAAAATCTGAACAGTTTAATAATCTTAAGGAAAATTTTGATCAAAGCGGGCAATATGAAGACGAAGATGAAGCTTACATTATGTTTAAACGATTTGAGTTAGCAGCAGATTTTAAAGAAGCAATAAGTAAGGGAGGGAAGGAGTATCTTAAATTTCCAAAATATGCTTTTAGGTGGCTTATTTTTGATAAAATGGGTTTATATGCTACGAGTCCTTTGAGAGTATTGTTCAGTATGATAGTGGTATATATTTCTTTTAGTATAATTTACCTGTTGTTGCCTTTTTTTAATCTGGGTAATATCATTAATTCTGTAGGCGCAACTGATGGGTTATCATATGTGCAAACGTGTTTTTACCATAGTGCTATTACATTTTTAACTATAGGGTATGGAGATTATTACCCTGAAGGCTTGAGTAGAGGTGTTTCTGTAGTAGAAGGGTGGATGGGACTTTTTTTAATGAGTTATTTTACCGTTGCTTTCGTACGGAAAATCTTAAGATAATTCATTAACAGAAAACAATCGAGTATCTTTTTTAATTAAGAAGTTGTTGTCTTTTAATACTGTTGGAGCTTCAATCTCTTCGCCATTCACTACAGCAACTCCATTTATTAAAACAGCAACATTATCTTTTAAATCTATATTCTTTGAAGTGTGATAGATGGTTACTTTGCCTTTATCAATTTCTTTTTTGAATTGATTCTTATTTAGCTTGTTATAAGGTTTTATATCTTTTAGCAGATAATATGCATACCTTTTAGCTGTGATGTTCCATATGGTTTTGTCAATCTCAGGGTAATCTTCAATTAGCTGTTGTAAACCTTTGGATGAAATCCACAATACTGTCAAAGGAGATTCGGCTGTTACAGTAGCAGTTCTTTTATTTTTATTTAAAGCAGCAACTTCACCAATAGTATTACCTGGACCTAAAACATCAACTAATTCTTCTTTAATAGTAACACGAATATTGCCTCTCACAATGATATACATTCCATCTGTTGTTTTACCTTCAGTAAATAATGTATCACCAGTGTTAAAAATCTTGCTTTCAAATTTCTTTGCAATTTTATGGAAAGATGCATGGTCAACATCTTTTAACCAGTCAACTTCCGCTAATAAATCTCCAGAATCAGGTAATTCAAATAATGGAGGCGTATCACGTAGTTCTTTCATTCTACTTTCAATATCCTGAATCATCTTTTCTGCTTCACCGCCCGCAATTCTTCCTCTTTTTTGCAATCGTTCAACAGTGTGTTTTTCATAGTTTAACATTGTTCTAATAGCTTCTCTTGTAGCAATTGCACCATAAATTTCGGGATACTCTTTTCCTAAATTTCTTAAAAAGGTGAGCCCTTGAATTCTATTTTTTAAGACCTCTTCCTCAACAACTTGAAGGTTTGCTTTCTCTGATTCATCTGCAGCACGGTACATACTTTCAATCAGTTTTAAGCATTCCTCTTGTGCAGCAACAAAACCTTTAGCACAATCATAGCTAATAGTCAAGCGTTCAAAAAACATTTGTTTAGCAATAAACCCTACTAAAGGGAAGTTCTGAGCCTTACTTAAGAAAGTAGGAGTTTTTAACAGATTTTCCATGTCGCCTCTACTGGATAAAGAGAATTGACCTTTGGAATCTAAAACATCATTTATATCACCTGTAAGAATTTGATAAGCTTCAGCACCTAACAATCCATTTTTAAATTGATGCCAGTAACTACTTTTTTCCTTCTCTAAAATTCTAGTTCTGGATTCAGCTACAGCCATTTCTTTCTCTACATCTATAGATAATTCATGCATTTCATATTCAGGTAAAAATTTCCTTACAGATTTCCAGTTGGCTCTTTTTAAATACCTGTCAGATTTTAATTGTTCAATGTTTTTCTCAGCACTTTGTTGAACATAAGTGTTAGCACTATTAATGGTCATAATCTTAGCAGCAGAGAGTTTTGTTAAACCCAATTTATTTACTAAAGCTTTAATAGTTGTAGCATTAATTAATAATGTTAATGTTACTATACCAGCTGTAAAGAATAAAAACTGATCTCTGATTTCTTTATCAATTTCTGAACTATTAGCAACAATCAACGCAAGAGCTAATCCAATGGCACCTCTTAATGCTCCATACCAAACCACAATAGCATCTTTCTTGTCTAATCCATAACCAATTCGTTTCATGGCAGGGTAAAATAGTGTAATAACAATGCCTCTAACTATAAACACTCCAACATAAATTAGTAGTAGAATAATAATATCATTGTTTGTAAATACAGTTCTTTCAGCAATTACAACACCAACAATTAAAAAAATTAATGTGTTAGCAATAAATGCAGCAAGCTCCCAAAATTCGTGTAAGAAGTGTTGTACTTCAGGGCTAATTTTTGTCCTTCCTGAACTGGCCATCACTAACCCAAATGCTACTAATGCTAATACTCCTGATACATGGAAAAAATGTTCAGCAATAAAGAAGGTGATATAGGCTGCTGCAATGATTACACTAATTTCAACCAAAGCATCATTAAATACCTTTTTAACCCATTTAATGATTAAGTAACCAATAATCAACCCAATGGCAACACCACCAAACGAAACCCTAACAAACTCTAGAATAGGGGAGTTATCAACTCCAGCACCAGTTAATCCAAGAAAAATAACCATGAAGATTACAATAGCAGTTCCATCATTCAATAAAGATTCACCTTCAATTAATGTTCCCAATTTTTTACTTGCCCCCAATTCTTTAAGTATGGAAACTACTGCTACAGGATCTGTTGCGCTAACTACAGCGCCAAATAGTATAGAGATAGTCCAATTCCATTTTGGTATTCCGATACCAAAATGATTAAGTATCATTACTAAACCAGCCGAAAGAACAATGGCCACAATAATGCCAGGTACAGCCATGATTGTTGCATTAGTAAATGTTTTCTTAAAAACGTGAACATCCATTGCAAAAGCAGCCTCAAATATTAAAATGGGTAAGAATACATAAAGTAATAAGTGAGGGTCTATATTGGCAGCCCAATTAATAGATTTATCTAAAAAGGTAAAATCTAGAGTAGATGAACCAATTTCATAAATATCTAGATAGTTGAACCTTCCTAATATACCTAATCCAATACCAATTAACAGCAGAATAACTGTAAAAGGTATTACACTTTTTTGAAACAGAAAGCGGGTAGCGGCTCCAATAATAACAGCTATTATAATAAAGAATAGAGGAGATGTATCAGTATGATGTTCTTCATGATGTGCAACAACCTCAGTTACTGTAGTAGCGTGATTTTGATCATTTGTAGCGAAAACTAATCTATTTGTAGCAAAAACAGTAAATAGTGTGATTAAAATGATTAATCTTTGGATGAAGCTTTTAAAAGGAATCATTTTGATAAGTTAAGTGTGTACCACTAAAGTAGCATATCATTATTAAATAAATAATGATATTTGTCAGCGTCTAAAAATTTAAGAATATGAAAAAGTCAATTTCAAGTGATAACGCCCCGCAACCTATAGGACCATATAGTCAAGCAGTGTTGGTGGGAGATACATTATATACATCAGGGCAAATAGCCATTAATCCAAAAACTAGCGAATTAGAATTAGATTCCATAGAATCAGAAACTAAGTTAGTAATGGAAAACATAAAAGGTTTGTTAAACGAGGTAGGTATGGATTTTAGGAATGTGGTAAAATGCTCTATATTTATATCTGATATGGGGAATTTTAGTAGAATTAATAAGGTTTATGGTACTTATTTTACTGATAATTTTCCAGCAAGAGAAACCGTAGAGGTTGCTTGTTTACCTAAAAATGTGAATGTAGAAATATCGGCTATTGCGGTAAAATAAAAAAGCCACGCTTAGCGTGGCTTTTGCTAGTTTAAAACTAACTCAATACAATCTATTGTTTTAGATTTTCTAATACTTAATGCCTTTGAATAATTAAGTATGTTATTTATGGTTTCTTCTTTTGGAGAAAATTTTTGATTCCCCTCATTTTCATTTTTCAAAAGAGCTTTTAACTCTTGCTCTTTTTCTGATATTTCATTAAAATCAAAGAATGTAAAATTTTGCATAGGCTTTTTAAATTAAGTTAGTGTTTTGCTTGTTGAAGTATTAAACGCCAGTACTTTTTATTTTATTGTATATAATTCAAAAAAAATGTTCAACCCGATTAAGAGTTGAACATTTCACTAACTAAAACTAACTAATAAAGTATTATTGAATGATGAAGCTCATCTTTTTTTCTTCGGCTAATTTTCTCAGATTAATTAATGCATAACGCATTCTTCCTAGTGCAGTATTAATGCTCACATTGGTTGTTTCTGATATTTCCTTAAAGCTCATATCATAGTACAAACGCATCATTAGTACTTCTTTTTGGTCAGCAGGAAGATGTTTGATTAATTTTTTAACCTCAGTTAATGCTTGCTGTTTTTCCATGTTTTCATGAACATTTTGGTCAGGGTTTCTGATGATATCGAAAATATCAAATTCATCATTCCCTTTTACAAAAGGCATTCTGGAGCTTTTTCTGTAATGATCAATAATTAAATTATGAGCAATACGCATTACCCATGGTAAAAATTTACCTTCATCATTATATTTTCCTTTTTTTATGGTGTTGATTACTTTAATAAAAGTATCTTGGAAGATATCTTCAGCCAATGCATTGTTTTTTACTTTACAAATAATGTAAGTATAAACTTGAGTTTTAAAGCGTGTGATTAATTGTTCAATGGCAAGTTCATTGCCTTTTAGGTAAGCTTGTACCAATTCCTTTTCCGAAAGTTCTGAAAGTCTCATAATATCTCCCTCTTTAATGGTTAATTGTATTGCTTATGCAAGCATTATTATTTAAAAAGAGTAGATATTACTTATAGGCGATTTTTTTAATTATTGGTTAACAATCATTATAAACGCAAAAAATTAAAATATGTTGCATTAACCATAAATTTATTTTTTTCGTTACCTCAAAGCTACTAAAAAGAAGAGTAATTTTACTGGCCTTAACATTAATTAACATTTTTAATTTATGCTAAAAGCTGAAAAAGAAGCTATAAACACCAAAACTCACGTTTACATTAAAGGTGCTAAAATGCATAATTTAAAAAATATTGATGTTGCTATTCCTAGAAATAAATTTGTAGTAATTACCGGGCTTTCGGGTTCAGGAAAATCATCATTGGCATTTGATACTTTGTTTGCTGAAGGACAAAGAAGATATGTAGAGAGTTTATCATCTTATGCTCGTCAGTTTTTAGGTAAACTAGAAAAACCAGATGTTGATCATATTTATGGTATTGCTCCAGCAGTAGCTATAGAACAAAAAGTAAATACAGTAAATAAACGTTCAACTGTTGGAACTTCTACAGAAATATATGATTATCTAAAATTACTTTTTGCAAGAATAGGTATTACTTATTCACCTGTTTCTGGAGAGATTGTAAAACGAGATAGTTCGCAAAATGTAGCTGAATATATTACCGTATTACCAATCAATATTAAGGTTTACTTACTTTCTCCGATAAAAATTGGTGATAAACCTGTAGAGGAGTATCTTAATATGTTACAAAAACAAGGCTTTACAAGAGTTTGGATAAATAACAAAATTGAGAGAATAGAAAAAGTAAATCCAAAAGAGATAAAAGAGAATTATATAAAACTCTTAATAGATAGGTTTGTTACAGATGATAATGAAGATAATGTAAGTAGAATATTTGATAGTGTTGAAACGGCCTATTTTGAAGGTAATGGAGAATGTGAGGTAGTTTTAGATGATGGAGTTAAAATAAAATCTAAAAGTTTTAACAGCCGATTTGAAGCTGATGGTATAGAGTTTCAGGAACCTAATCCCCATTTTTTTAGTTTTAATAACCCTGTTGGCGCTTGTAAAACTTGCGAAGGCTATGGTAGTGTAATTGGAATTGATGAAAATTTGGTTATTCCTAATAAAAACCTTTCCATTTATGAGGACGCTGTGGTTTGTTGGAAAGGTGAGAAAATGCAAAAATGGAAGAAGGAATTGGTAATGAATGCGATGGAGTTTGATTTCCCAATACACAAGCCCTATTATGAACTTACGGAAGAACAAAAACAATTAATCTGGACAGGAAATCAATATTTTAAGGGACTGGATAAGTTTTTTAAATACATTGAAAAAAAGAGTTATAAAATACAATATAGAGTAATGCTTTCTCGGTACAGAGGAAAAACAACATGCGCAGATTGTAGAGGAACAAGATTAAGAAAGGATGCTAATTATGTTAAAGTTCAGGGTAAATCCGTTACCGATTTAGTATTGATGCCAGTTACTAAACTAGCAGTGTTTTTTGATGAAATACAACTTAATGAACACGATAAAAAAGTTGCGGAAAGAATATTAATTGAGATTAAAACTCGATTAAAATATTTGAATGATGTTGGACTAGGTTACCTGACCTTAAACCGTTTGTCTTCCACACTTTCTGGAGGAGAATCTCAGCGTATTAATTTAGCGACTTCCTTAGGGAGTAGTCTTGTAGGTTCTATGTATATTTTGGATGAGCCTAGCATTGGATTACATTCTAAAGATACAGAAAAGTTGATAGGAGTGTTAAAAGAATTACAGCAACTTGGTAATTCAGTTATAGTGGTTGAGCATGATGAAGATATTATAAAAGCTGCTGATGAAGTAATTGATTTGGGTCCAGAAGCAGGGCACTTGGGAGGAGAAATTGTTTTCCAAGGTAATTACAATGAATTACTAACAGACAATATTAGTTTAACAGCTCAGTATATCAATGGTAAATTAGAAATACCAGTACCCCAAAAAAGAAGGAAATGGAGTAAGCGAATTATTGTAGAAGGAGCCAGAGAAAACAATTTGAAAGGAATTGATGTTGAATTTCCTTTACATGCTTTAACTGTGGTAACTGGTGTTAGTGGTTCGGGTAAATCATCTTTAGTGAAAAGCTGTTTATTACCAGGATTAAAAAAGATGTTTGATGGTTATGCTGAACAATCAGGTATGATTGATAAGATAAGTGGCGATATAAAAAGCATTTCGGGAGCAGAGTTTGTTAATCAAAACCCAATAGGGAAGTCTTCTCGTTCAAATCCAGTGACATACGTTAAAGCTTATGATGAGATAAGAACATTGTATGCTAACCAATCTTTAGCAAAAGCTAGAGGATATAAAACGGCTCATTTTTCTTTTAACATTGATGGAGGAAGATGTGAAGGTTGTAAAGGGGAAGGTGAAATAACAGTAGAAATGCAGTTTATGGCTGATATCCATTTAACTTGTGAAGCGTGTGCTGGAAAACGTTTTAAAGAAGAAGTATTAGAAGTTAAATTTAATGATAAAAATATAGCTGATTTACTGGAAATGACTATTGATGAAGCCATTCAATTCTTTAGTCAATCAGAAGGTAAGCAGGAGAAAAAAATCATTGAAAAATTATTGCCTTTGCAAGAAGTAGGTCTTGGGTATGTGCATTTAGGGCAATCATCTAATACTCTTTCTGGAGGAGAAGCACAACGTGTTAAGTTAGCTTCATTTTTGTCAAAAAAAGATACTGCTGATAATTTGTTGTTCATTTTTGATGAACCAACAACTGGGCTTCATTTTCATGATATCAAAAAATTACTCACTGCTTTTAATGCGTTAATTGCTAAAGGGCACTCTATTATAGTTATTGAACACAATTTAGATGTAGTAAAATGTGCAGACTGGGTCATTGATTTAGGTCCTGATGGTGGAGAGAATGGTGGGCAGCTAATATTTGAGGGTACTCCAGAAGATTTGATAGGGAACAAATCTTCATATACAGCAAAATATTTGGAGATAAAAATGTAATTGATTATTTTCATCGTCTAAATTTTTGCTTTGGTCGATGAAATTCTTAAAATAGACGTTGGTCATTCTTCTATAGAATTACGAAGTGATGGGATTGTGGAGGTGATTTTGAAAAAATCTTCATTAATTGACTTGCAAGAATGTAGAGATGTAATGAATGCTTATGAGCAATTATTGGAGAAAAAAAAGTATCCGCTTTTGCATGTTGTAGAGGATTATGTTCAGGTAACCAATGATGCTCGTAATTTTGGCTCTTCAGAAGAAGGATTAAGGTTTTCAGCCGCTGAAGCATTTGTGATTAATTCATTAGCTCATAAACTACTGGCAAATTTTTATTTAAGGGTAAACAAACCATCAGTTCCAACTAAATTTTTTAGTAATAAGGCAGATGCGGAATTCTGGCTTAGAAAGTTCTTATAGCTTCTGTAAATTTGCGTAGTGAATTACTACCTTAATAGATTTTCTGTTAGAGAGCAATTAATAGATAAAAGTCCTAAAGAGGATTTAGGTTTGATTGTGGTAATACCTTGCAGTAATGAACCTGATTTAATCTCATCATTAAAAAGTTTAAAGAATTGCAAACGGCCAAAGTGCTCAGTTGAAGTAATAGTTATCATTAATGCTTCAGAAATAGCTTCAGAAGGAATACTCAAACAAAATAAAATAACTTATTCGTTGGCAAATGAATGGATAGTCTCAAATCAAACAGAAGGATTAAAGTATTTTCTAATAGAAGAGAATGAATTACCGAAGAAACATGCGGGAGTTGGTTTAGCTCGTAAAATTGGCATGGATGAAGCCGTTAGAAGATTTGAAGTAATTAATAAACCAAAAGGAGTGATTGTATGTTTTGATGCTGATTCTAATTGTGATGAAAACTATTTGGTAGAAATAGAAAAGCATTTTAACATTAACCCTAAAACTCCAGCTTGCTCCATTCACTTTGAACATCCGATAGAAGGAGATGAATATCCACAGGAAATTTATAGCGGAATTATTCAGTATGAGTTGCATTTAAGATACTATAAAAATGGATTGACTTACGCTGAGTTACCTTATGCTTTTCATACTATAGGTTCTAGTATGGCTGTAAGAAGTAATACTTACCAAAAACAAAATGGAATGAACAAACGCAAAGCAGGTGAGGACTTTTATTTTTTACAAAAGTTGATTCCATTAGGCGGGTTTACTGAGATAAAAACTACCAAAGTAATTCCTTCTCCACGAGTTTCTGATAGAGTTCCATTTGGTACTGGAAGAGCGATGCAAGAGTGGGTTAATGATGGTAAAAAAGAATTATCAACTTATAATGTCCAGTCTTTTAAAGATCTAAGACAGTTTGTTGAGGTTGTTCCTGAATTATATAGAAATGATGAGGTGATAATCTCAAAAACTATTTCTACTTTTTTAACGGAGATAGATTATAAAGAAAACTTACCCAAAATAAGAGAGAACTCAACCTCTGAAGAACATTTTACAAAACTATTTTTCAATTGGTTTAATGCATTTAAAGTGCTAAAATATGTTCACTTTGCAAGAGACTATTTTTATCCTAATCAACCGGTTTTCGAGGCTTCCAATGATTTGTTGGAGCTAGTGGGTGAAAAAGATCAAAGTGATTTAAAACCTTTGTTAATCAAGTATAGAGAGTTGGATTTAATGTAATTTGTTAATTTTTCTTAACAACTGACAATAAGCTAATTATCATTCCGTTTATAGCTGCAATTACTCACTTATTACTTTAAGAATGAACAAAAAATCAGTAGCTATTCTATGTTTAACCATATTGTATAGCATTCTATTTTATCAGCAACACGCTGGAATTAACTTTATGATTTTTACCATTGGAGCATTAGCTCTTTTCTTTTATCAAGACAAATCAGCTTTAAAAAACAAAACGGTTCTGCTAATGAGTTTTGCAGCTTTGTTTAGCTCGGTTTTTACATTTATTCATAACTCCAATTTAAGCATGTGGACTACGATTATTACTCTGTTATTGTTACCTGGAGTTTTTATCAATAAACGTTCATCGATATTAATTGATTTTGGGAGTTCTATTTATAGTTCTTTTGTTTCTCCAGCTTATATGATAATTGATGCAGTAGAATCGAGCAAAAACAAACAAAAAGGAAACACCTTTTTACGAATGCTTAAATACCTTGTTCCTGTATTTTTTGTAGTTATCTTTTTTTTCATTTTTAGGGCAATGAATCCTTTGTTTGAAAATGCAACGGAAGATATTGCTGATTTTATTAGTGTAGGGTGGTTCTTTTTTACTCTGGGTGGTTTATTATTGGTTTATGCTTTTTACAAGCAACAACGAAGTAAAAAATTAGACGACTGGGAGAAAAATTGGAAAATGCAATTAGAAGAAAAAGATACTACTCAACCCAAATGGAATGAAGGTGTAGCATTTATCTTGTTATTTATAGTACTAAACATAATGCTGATTATGGTAAACGCCATGGATGTAAATTATTTATACCTGGGTGCTGGTATGCCAGAAGGAATTGATCATAAGCAATTTGTACATAAAGGAGTTGGTATGCTTATACTATCAATTCTATTAGGGATAAGTATTCTTCTTTATTTTTTTAGAGGGTACTTAAACTTTGGAAAGCATAAGAAATTGTTAAAAGTGCTGGCAATTCTTTGGGTAATTCAAAATACATTTATGGTAGTATCAACAACCATTAGAAATACCATGTATGTTGATGCTGCTTTGCTAACTTATAAAAGAATAGGGGTGTACTTTTGGTTGTTTTTTGCTGTGTTAGGTTTGGTTACCTTGTTTATTAAATTATCTAAAAATAAATCGGTTTGGTATTTGGCTCGCTACAATTTTATCATTCTTTATGTAGTATTGTTGTTTAGTACTGTGTTAGATTGGGATATGGTACTTTCTAATTACAATATAAGTAGAGCTAAGCAAATGGATGAAATATCATCTTTAGATAAAAATTACTTGCTAAGCATTTCAGAGGGAAATATTAAACAGCTTTTTGATTTAAAAAAATTAGAAGGATTTGAAGTAGATTCGGTTTATTCTTACAGAGGGTTTGGCACTTATCAAAATAGTAATAGTTCGGAGCTAGATTTAAAAGTGTATCGTTTTTTGGCTAGTGAAACTTATGGAAATTGGAGGTCTTTTTCTTTGCGAAGAGAACGAGTAAAAAATGACATCAAACAATTAGATAATGAAGGTGAATTGAGGAGTATGGATTTAGAAAATGCTTATATCAAAAAAATAGAACCTTTAACAAAATTGAATAATCTTAAAGAAGTTAATCTTAATGGTTGTACAATAAAAGATTGGGAAAATTTACCGCAATTAAAAGGGTTAACTAAGCTAACGGTTTCTTATTTAAGAAAAGAAGATTTAGAATATTTTAAAACATTAGAAAATTTAAAGTTTTTAAACATCACGCATACCGATTGGAAAGTGAAAGAATTGTTTAAGAGTAAATTGGAAGGAGTGGAAATAACTTAAAACAGTTTTAACTGGTCGTTTGGTCGGCAAAAAGCAGTTAAATCATACTCGGGAATAATTTTTCCTTTTAGGTATTTGTTTTTGGCAACTCTAAACATATTCTTAATCATAAAAGAAGTCTCTCCATGTAGTTTCATTCTGTTTTTACCTTTACTGTAAAGGTTACCATTGTTAATTTCTCTAATCTGATTTAATACTTTGTTGGCTCTGTTAGGGTAGTTTTCTCTAATCCAGTTTTCAAAAACTTCAGCAATTTCTCCGTTTAAACGGACAAGAGTGTACCCGACTCTTAAAGCACCTAGTTCGGCTACCTTTTTTACTATTGTTGGTATTTCCTGACTGTTTAATGCAGGAATAATTGGGGCAACCATTACAGTTACAGGAATGTTGTTTTTAGAAAACAATTCTACAGTTTGTAATTTTTTTTGCACGGAAGAAGTTCTAGGTTCTAAAATGCTTCTTAGTTTATTATCAAATGAAGTAATACTAATACCAACATGAACTAGCCTAAGTTCAGCAAGTTCTTTTAATAAGTCTAAATCTCTTTGTATTAAAGCATTCTTAGTTAAAATACTTACGGGGTGTTTGTACTTTAAACAAACTTCCAAAAGTTGTCGGGTAAGTTGTAGTTTTCGTTCTAAGGGTTGGTAGCAGTCTGTATTTCCGGAAAGCATTATGGGACTTACTTTCCATCTTTTATTGTTAAATTGTTTTTCTAAAAGTTGAGGTGCCTCAGGTTTGTAAATGATTTTTCGTTCGAAGTCTAATCCAGCTCCATAACCCCAATACTGGTGACTTTCTCTGGCATAACAATAAATACAGCCATGTTCGCAACCTTGATATGGGTTCATGGAATACATAAAAGGAACTACTGGACTAAATACTTTGTTAACTATCTTTTTTGGGTATTCAGGAATGTATTGTGTTTTGGTGTTTTCTAAAAAATCAATATCAATTCCTTCAATATGCTCTATGGCATATTCATTTTTAAGGTATCGGTTTTTTACTTTTATTTGGCTTCCGCGTCCTTTAAAATACTCACTCATAAGATATGTAAAATAAATTTTTTTCAAAAATAACTACAAAAAATAGATATTTTGACCTATATTTGTAGTCATGGGAAAAATAGCACAAAATATTAAACACTTGAGAGGACTTAGAGGTCTTACACAAGAACAGTTTTCAATGGAATTAGATATTTCTAAATCAAGAGTTGGATCTTACGAAGAAGGAAGATCAGAACCGCCAATTTCTACTTTAATTGAGTTGTCAACTTACTTTAAAATTCCAATTGATGCTTTGGTTAAAAATGATTTAACCCTAACGGAAGATGATACTTTTATTGATATTGGGAATCAACGTGTTTTATTTCCAATTAGGGTTGATGAGAATAATGAAAATGTAATTGAAGTAGTAACTCAAGAAGCTTCAGCCGGTTATTTAATGGGTTATTCTGATACTGAATTTATCTCAGAACTTCCAATAATGAGCTTAAATTTTTTGCCAACAGGTAAACACAGAGCTTTTCCAATTAGAGGAGACTCTATGCATCCATGGGTAAAAGACGGAGATGTAGTGGTTGGAGAATATATGGAGAATGCGGAGCGAGTTAAGAATAACAGATGTTACATTATCCTTACAAAAGAAGAAGGGTTAGTGTATAAAAGAGTTTTTACTAGCAAGTTAGATGAAGGATATCTTACACTTTCATCTGATAATAAGGCTTATCAACCTTATTTAATTCACCTTTCTGAAATATTGGAGATATGGGAGTTCAAACTAAATTTATGTATTGGCCAGTACGAAGAAGATGAGATAAACCCTGTAAGTATTTTAAACTTAATGCGTAGTGTTGGTATTGAGTTAAAAGACCTAAAAACTAGGATTGAAAACTTGGAGAAAAATTAATTCACAATTTCTATTGAGATGTTAATAAAACCTTAAAAACAATAGTAGTTAAGGTGGTAAACCAGGGGTAAATATTTATAATTTTATGCTTCGATTATTTTAAGGTGGCATTTTATATGGCAGAAGAATCAAATTATACCGAAGATAATATAAGGTCGCTTGACTGGAAAGAACACATCAGAATGCGTCCAGGTATGTATATTGGTAAGTTGGGCGATGGCACTTCTTATGATGATGGAATATACATTTTGCTGAAAGAAGTAGTTGATAACTGTATTGACGAATATGTGATGGGGCATGGTAAAACCATTGATATTTCTATTAAAGACAAGCAGGTAAAAGTTAGAGACTACGGTAGAGGTATTCCGCTTGGTAAAATGATTGATGCGGTTAGTAAGATGAATACTGGTGGTAAGTATGATACTAAAGCCTTTAAGAAATCAGTTGGATTGAATGGGGTAGGTACTAAAGCAGTAAACGCTTTATCAAATTACTTTAAAGTAGAAGCCATTAGAGATGGGAAGATTAAAAAAGCGGAGTTTGAGCAAGGAAATCTTGTAAACGATTTTGACATTGAAGATACATCTTTAAGAAAAGGAACCAAGGTTACTTTTATTCCAGATGAAGAAGTATTTAAAAACTATCAATACAGGAGCCAGCATGTAGAAAAGCTGTTGTGGAATTATGCTTTTTTGAATACTGGATTGACCATTAATTTTAATGGTGAAAAGATTGTTTCTGAGAATGGATTAAAGGATTTATTGTCTCAGAACCTTTCTAACGATCCTGCATACCCGATAATACACATTAAGGCTGAGGATATAGAAGTTGCCATTACGCACACACAAGCATATGGGGAGGAGCATTATTCTTTTGTTAATGGTCAGTACACCCCTCAAGGAGGTACTCACCAAGGAGAATTTAGAGCCGCTTATGTTAAAACCATTAGAGAGTTTTTTGGAAAAGATTATGATTCGGGAGATGTTCGTTCTGGGTTAGTTGCTGCTATTAGTGTTAAGGTAATGGAACCAGTTTTTGAATCTCAAACAAAAACTAAATTAGGTTCTACTGAAGTAGGTCCCGATGGTCCTTCGATGAGGGCTTTTATAACGGATTTCTTAAAGAGAGAACTAGATAATTTTTTGCATAAGAATCCTGAAACCGCTGAAGCTTTACAAAGAAGAATTTTACAGGCAGAACGAGAGAGAAAGGATATGGCAGGGATTAAGAAACTTGCCAAAAAGAGAGCGAAAGAAGTTTCTTTACATAATAAGAAGTTAAGAGATTGTAGAGTGCATTTTAATGATGCTAAAGATGATGATAGGAAGGTGGAGACTACACTTTTTATTACTGAGGGTGACTCAGCATCTGGTTCAATTACAAAATCTAGAAATGTTAATACACAAGCTGTATTTAGTTTAAAAGGTAAGCCTTTAAATTCATATGGATTAACAAAGAAGATTGTTTACGAAAACGAAGAGTTTAATCTGCTTCAGGCGGCATTAAATATTGAAGAGAGCATTGAAGATTTGAGGTACAATAACATTGTTATTGCAACTGATGCGGATGTTGATGGGATGCATATACGATTGTTACTCATTACTTTCTTTTTACAATTCTTCCCAGATGTGATTAAAAACAATCATTTATATGTTTTAGAAACACCGTTGTTTAGGGTTAGAAATAAGAGTAAAACCATTTATTGTTATTCTGATGAAGAAAAGCAAGCTGCTATAGATGAATTAAGAGGAAACCCTGAAATAACTCGATTTAAAGGATTGGGTGAAATATCACCAAATGAATTTAAATATTTTATTGGAGAAGATATTAGGTTGGACCCTGTTGTAATTGGACCAGAAACTCCAGTTCAGAAATTGTTAGAGTTTTATATGGGTAAAAACACGCCAGATAGGCAGCAGTTTATCATAGAAAACTTAAAAGTTGAAAAAGATTTAGTAGAAGAAGTTTAAGCGATGAAGAAAATTTTAGTTGTTGTTTTATTGTTGGTGGCGGGTTTTGTTACTGCTCAAGAAAAAACTAAGATGCCACATTTTCCTGGAGGTGATGATGCTTTTTATAATTATTTGGATGAAAATGTGGACTTACCAGAAGGGTTTAACAGTAAACAATATTTAAAAAAACATAAAAACCAATTTGTACCTGTTTCGGTGGGTTTTACCATAGATGTAGATGGTTCAATTACTAATGTAAAAGTGATTGATGGAGAACATGAAGCATTGGATAAAAAAGCTGTTGAAATAGTAGAGAGTATGCCTAAATGGGTGCCAGGTAAAACTGAAGATGGTAAACCAATTAAAGTAGATTTTGCTATACCAATTCGTTTTAATTTATTGTAATGAGTGAAGAAGACAACATAGAAGAAAGAGACGAAGAATTTGAGGGTTCGGGTAATGGTGAACAACTGGAGAATGTAATTCAAGTATCTGGGATGTACCAAGAGTGGTTTTTAGATTACGCATCATACGTAATTCTAGAAAGAGCTGTACCTCATATTAATGATGGGTTAAAACCGGTACAGCGTAGAATTCTACACTCCATGAAAGAGATGGATGATGGTCGTTACAATAAAGTAGCAAACATCATTGGTAACACCATGAAATATCACCCCCATGGAGATGCTTCTATTGGTGATGCATTAGTGCAAATTGGTCAGAAGGATTTATTAATTGATTGCCAAGGTAACTGGGGAAATATTTTTACAGGAGATAGAGCAGCTGCTCCAAGATACATTGAAGCAAGGCTGACTAAGTTTGCTTTAGATGTTGTTTTTAATCCAAAAACGACTAACTGGTTATCTTCTTATGATGGAAGAAATAAAGAGCCAGAAACACTTCCGATTAAATTTCCGCTATTATTAGCTCAAGGTGTAGAAGGTATTGCAGTAGGTTTAGCATGTAAAATGTTACCTCATAACTTTAATGAATTGATAGATGGTTCTATTAAAGTTTTAAAAGGAACTAAGAAAGTAACACTTTATCCCGACTTTATTACTGGAGGTATGGCAGATGTTTCTGCTTATAATGATGGTTTAAGAGGTGGAAGAATTAAAGTTAGGGCAAGAATTGTTCAAGAGGATAAAAAGACATTAAAAATTACTGAACTGCCTTTTGGAGTTACAACAGATAAGTTGATAGATTCTATAATTAAGGCAAATGCTAAAAACAAAATAAAGGTTAGAAAGGTAGAAGATAATACTTCGGATGCTGTTGAAATTTTGGTTCACTTACCTGCAGGTCAGTCTCCAGATAAGATGATTGATGCTTTGTACGCATTTACTGACTGTGAGATTTCAATTTCTCCGAATGCTGGTATTATTGAAGATGATTCTCCTAAGTTTATTGGAGTTAGTGAGATGTTGAGAATCTCTACAGAGAGGACTAAAGATCTTTTACAATTAGAATTAGAAATAAAGAAAGGGGAATTAGAAGAACAGTGGCATTTTTCTTCTTTAGAGAAAATCTTTATTGAAAATAAAATTTATGTAAAGTTACACGGGTTAGGTTATGATGAAGCAATAGAGTTAACTCATAAGGAGCTTAAGCCGCATATTAAACATCTTCTTAGAGAAGTTACGGATGAAGATGTTAAGCGTTTGTTGGAAATCAGAATGCGTAGAATTACTAAGCACGATTCTGACAAAGCAGATGAGAAGTTAGCTTCTTTAGAAGATGAGATAGCTCAGGTAAAATATGATTTAGAGCATTTAGTTGATTTTGCTGTAGCTTACTTTAAAGAGTTAAAGAAGAAATATGGAGAAGGCAGAGAACGTAAGACTGAATTACGTTCGTTCGAAACTATTGATGCAAGTAAAGTAGCTGCTAATAATGTGAAACTTTATGTAAACAGAGAAGAAGGTTTTGCAGGTACTGGATTGAAACGAACGGAAAGCGAATTTGTTACGGATTGTTCAGATATAGATGATATTATAGTTTTCCGTGAAGATGGAATTATGATGGTATCTAAGGTTTCATCTAAAGCATTTTTTGGAAAAGGAATTATACATGTAGGTGTATGGAAGAAAGGAGATAAACGTACCATCTACAATATGATTTATCAAGATGGAAAGGGCGGTCCTTCTATGATGAAACGTTTTGCGGTTACATCTATAACTAGAGATAAAGAGTATCCTTTAACCAAAGGAACTCCCGATTCTAAAGTGCTTTGGTTTACAGCTAATCCTAATGGAGAGGCAGAGACAGTTTTAATTAAATTAAGACCAAAGCCAAATGTAAGAAAGCTAAAGTTTGAGTTAGATTTTTCGGAATTAGCTATAAAAGGAAGAGGAGCTGGAGGAAACAGAGTAACCAAATATCCTGTTGCCAAAATTGAGTTGAAAGAAAAAGGTGTTTCTACACTTGCGGCAAGAAAGATATGGTTTGATGATTCGGTGCAAAGATTAAACGCTGAAGAGAGGGGAGAATTCTTGGGAGAATTTAAAGCAGAAGATAAGATATTAACCATTATGCAAAGTGGGGAGTATCAGTTGACTGGATTTGATATGTTCACCAAGTTTGAAGAAGATATGATAGTGCTGGAGAAATGGAATCCAAAGAAACCAGTTTCTGCGGTTTATTATGATGGAGAGAAGGAACAATATTTTGTTAAACGATTCCTAATTGAATCTACAGATAAGAAAACATCATTCATCACTGAACATGAGAATTCTCAATTAGAGATAGTTTCTACTGATTGGCTTCCTCAAATTGAATTGACTTTTGCAAAAGTTAAAGGGAATCAGCGAGATAATGAAAAAATCGCTCTTGAGGAGTTTATAGCCGTTAAAGGGTTAAAAGCTTTAGGGAACAGATTGACACAATATAAGGTTAAAAATATTGATTTGTTAGAACCACTTCCTTATGAAGAGCCTGAAGATGAAACCAAAGAAGAATCAACAGAAGAACCTATTTCTGAAGAAAATAATACTCAACATGAAGTAGAAGCAGAATCAAAGGAGGTTGAGGAAAAAGTATTAGAAGAGCCAAAAGAAGAGGTTAAGCTACCTTCTGAAGAAAAGAAACCTGAGGAAAAACCAAAACCAAAATCTTCACCAATAAAAGATGTAGACGATGATGATGAGGAAAATCAGATGACTTTATTTTAAATAGTTAAATGCCTCTCTTTCTTTTCTGGATAAACATCGGCTACTTTAACTAGTATTCCAGTTTCTTCAACTCCACCAAAATCTGGATTAATTGCTGTTCCAAAAGATTTCATGGTAGGAGAGAGACGCATGTACGAATTGATAAGCGGTGGAATATTTTCTCCATACTGACGTAAAAACTGATTCAATACTTTTACACCTTCATCAAAGTTCTTGCTTTTCAATTCTGATTTAAACTCGGTAATATCTTCGCCAATTTCCAGAGGATGGATTGGCCACACTAGTTTTTCTTGATCAGGGAAATAAAATTTTAAAAAATATAGAAGTGCATTCCGAGCTGTAGTGTTGTACTTATCGTACATAGTTACTTTGCCAAAAAAGTACTTCATGTTAGGGTGGTTTAATACCAAAGCGCCTAATCCATCCCAAAGATTATCCAAGGCAAATAATCCTTTTCTAGAATTACCAGCTTGGTATTCAGGATGAATCCAACTTCTACCTAATTCAATAGTGTAGGGTAAGTACTCTGTAAGGAATTGCTCAGAAAAATTAAAATAGTTTCTTGTGGATAGTGGTATGTTATCATTGTTTCCATTAACTACTTTTGAGCAGTCTATAAAACGATAACCACCTGCAATTACTTTCTCTTCTCTGTCGTACACAATTAATTGATCATAACAGTTATCTGAGGTGTCAAAATCATCAATGTCAATTTCTTTTCCGGTTCCACCACCAGCAAGCGTAAAGGTTAACTCTCTGAGTCTGCCAATTTCTCGCATTACATTAGGTGAGTTGTGGTAGTTAACAATATATACCTCATTGTTACCCTTGTTTACATCGCGTACAAAAGTATTTTGATTCAGCTCCTGCTCAATCAAGTTAATATCTATAGGTGGTATAATGTTCTGATTACTCATTAAATCAAAAATAGGGAAATAACTATTTTTTGAAGCAAATGTACTTTAGAGTTACGAACAAAATTTGTTAGTATTTACTTTTTAGGAATTTGATTCCTCATAGAATGTACTTTGTTTTCCATCCATTTTGCCCATTCTCTATCAGATTTACTGGCATCAAAAGTTGAAGCAGAAACTGGCTCACCGAAAACTATATCTAAGTTTTTATGTTGCTGCTTAAAAGTCTCATCGGCCAAGTACAGCATTTCAATATTAGCTTTAATACCTAATGTTTCTCTTAAATTGGATAACCTGTAAAAGAAATTAGATAGATTACCTCCAACATAAACGGGAATAATGCTTTTGTTGTGCTTCTTGGCTCTTGTAATGAATGTTTTTTTCCACTCTAAATCAGCAACTTTTCCTTTCTTTTTCCTGCTTACCAATCCAGCAGGGAAAACAAAAACAGCCTTATTTGAAGCAAATAGTTCGTCCACTTTATTCAATGCATCTTTGGTATTTCCTCCATGTTTGTTCACACCAACAAATAGTCCAGAAAGGTTTTTTAGATTCATCAAAATATCATTCACTACAAACTGCATGTCTTTTCGGTAAGGTTCCATAATGGTAACTATAGCTAATGCATCAATCCCCCCTAAAGGATGGTTGCAGGCAAAAATGTATCCGCCACTTTTTGGAATGTTTTCGGTTCCATAAGCAGTAACATTTACATTAAATCGGGTAATGATATCTTTTGCAAAGTCGTAGTCATAAATGTCTTTATTTTCATCAAGTATTTGATTAATATCTTCTTGATGAAGAATACGCTTCAGATAATTGACAATAAATTTTGGTAACCATTTGAGCAATTTTGGATTCTTGCTTTTGATTACTTTTTCTATGTCAATAAATTTTTCTTGCATTTCCGACAAAAGTATAATTAATCTTGCTTGTCAACAATAGTGAATTTTCTTGTAATTGAATTTCCTAATTCGTCAACCACAGTTAGTAGATGTTCACCTTCTTTAATGTTTAATCCCATTTCGTGTATTCCTTTAGTGGTTCCAACGTAGCTATTATCTATATGCCAGAAAAGGGTAGTGCTTTGTTTACGATGTGCTGCTTCAAATACTACTTTTCCTTTTTTGCCAGTTAACTCTATTGGTATATAAATTAAAGCATTGTGCTCTGGATAAATCAATTGTAATGGTTTAGCTTCCAAGTCTTGGCAATCGGTGCGGTATGGTGGTAGTTTAATGTAGGTAGGATCAGTGCTTTTGTAATACCATTCTTGGACTGGTGGTAAAACAAACCAACCTTTGTGCTTCATGTTATTTACATCTTCACAATCACTATTCACTCGATAACCACTATTGTCTAAATGTACCAATTGGTGGTATTTGCAAGGAGGAGTTTTTAATCCACTTTTCTGAACAAAAGTAGTATCTATAGGTTCGCAAATATCTGAGGCTCGCATTCCACTTTTACGGCAGACACCTACTTTCTCCATTTCATCGTAAGGAATGTTGAACCAGTTTTCTATGGGTAACAAATCAAAAATATCAAATAGGATAGGGGCAGCTGAGTTGATACCTGTTAGTCCAGGTCTTCCTTCACCATCAGCATTACCTGCCCATACCCCGACAACATAATCAGGTGTAGTTCCAACTGCCCAAGCATCTCTAAATCCAAAACTGGTTCCCGTTTTCCATGCTATTTTTTGATTGCCAGAAAAGTATTTCCAATTAGCTTCATCATCAGGTCGGTTCACTTCTAATAAAGCTTTGTAGGTTAAATAAATGGAAGAAGCACTAATGTTGTTAAAGTCTTCTAGTTGCTCATTAGGTGTTTCGTAATTAAACAAATAGTTATGAGGTCTGTAATCGTTTAGGTTGTATTTACCATTGTATTTCTCAAAGTGGTTTAATGTTCTAGAGAAGTTTGCATACAAGTTGGTAATATCCCATAAGGAGCTTTCTGCACCACCTAAAATGATGGTTAATCCGTAATGATTGGCTGGTTTGTTAATGGTGTTGAGGTTTAACTTTTGTAAACGATGATGAAATTTTTGCAAACCATAATCTTGCAACATTCTTACAATAGGAACATTTAACGAACGAGATAATGCTTTGCTTGCTGGAACAACTCCACTATACTTTAAATTGTAGTTTTTTGGTGTATAACCAGCAATCTTAGTAGGCACATCATCTACAATGGTGTTCGGTAAAATTTCCCCATCACTAAGAATGGAGGCATATAATAATGGTTTTAAAATACTTCCAGTACTTCTTGGAGCTTGTATTACATCCACTTCATTTCCATGCTCTTTTGTACCTGAAGTATTTCCTACATAAGCCAAAATATTTCCTGTTTCTACTTCAATAACAATTGCTGCAGCATTGTGTACTTCGTTAAACTTCAATTGGAAATTGTGGTTCTTAATAATCTCATTGCATTTTTCTTGCAGGTGTCTATCAATGGTAGTTTTAACTCGCTTGCCTTTGTTTTCTTTAATGATGAGATTATGTAAGTGAGTAGTCAGATTAGGTAACCTCAATGGTTTTTGTGGTAAAGGCTCTTCCTTAGAAATCTCGCAAGTCATTTTATCGATAATACCTTTAGCTTGAAGTTTATCTAACAATCGGTTTCTTTTAGCCAATAACTTATCATGGTTTTTGCCTGGGAAGATTAATGAAGGAGCATTAGGTAAAACTGCTAATGTAGCACTTTCAGCCCAAGATAGTTGATGAGAATTCCTTCCATAATAACGCCAGGCTGCTGCATCTAATCCAACTACGTTACCCCCAAAAGGAGCATTGGAAGAATAATAAGCTAATATCTTTTCTTTAGGGGTAGTTAGTTCCAAACGAGTTGCTATTATTAGTTCGATAAATTTTTCTAAAAATGTTCTGCTTTGTCCTTGGCGGGATAAACGAATAACTTGCATAGTTAAAGTAGAACCACCACTAACAATTCTTCCAGAAGTAATGTTTTGATAAGCAGCACGACAAGTAGCTAATAGATCTACACCAGGGTGTGAGTAGAAGTTTTTATCCTCAAATTGAATAATACAATGCTTGAATTTTTCAGGAACCACATCATTGTGAGGAAAACGCCACTGACCATCTTCTGCTATTCTAGCACCAATTAAGTTGCCGTCATTATCTTCAATAACAGAACAAGTAGGATTGGTAAATAATTGGGAAGGAAGTATAAAAATGTAAATGACCAGCAAAAGGAAAATTAATCCAATAGCTAATCTTTCTTTAGTCTTATGTTGATTGAAATTGAGGATGGTTAAAATTAGTTAATTAACTAATTATCACTCCATCTTTCATGGTGAGTTTTCGGTCAGCCATATTGGCTAATTCTTCGTTATGGGTAACAATTACAAAAGTTTGGTTCAACTCATCTCTTAGTTTAAAAAACAAGTTGTGCAATTCTTTTGCAGATTCAGAATCCAAGTTTCCTGAAGGCTCATCAGCCAATACAACGGATGGATTATTAATTAATGCTCTACAAACAGCAACCCTTTGTTGTTCTCCCCCACTTAACTCTGATGGTTTATGTTGAGCTCTTTCAGCTACACCTAAAGCAGATAATAATTCCATGGCTTTTTGCTCAGCTTCAGCTTTTGGCATTTTACTAATAAAAGCAGGTATGCAAACATTTTCTAAAGCAGTAAATTCTGGTAACAAATGGTGAAACTGAAATACAAACCCAATGTTTTCATTTCTAAATAATGATAGCGCTTTGTCTTTTAATTGGGTTGTGTCAGTATCGTTAATAGAAACTTGCCCTTCATCACAGCTATCCAGCGTTCCAATGATTTGAAGTAGGGTAGATTTACCTGCTCCAGAAGCTCCAACAATGGAGATTATTTCTCCTTGCTTAATCTCTAAATTAACACCTTTTAAAACGTGTAAATCGCCATAAGATTTGTGTATGTTTTCAGCTTTAATCATGTGTAGAAACAAAAAGCTAAAATACTTAACTTTTGTTGAAAAGTTGGTATGGTTTTACCAAATAAAACTGTTACTTTTGAGTGCATAAAAATAAAATTCAAGTCAGATGAACTTACACGAATATCAAGGAAAATCATTATTAAAAAAATATGGTGTTGCTATACAAGAAGGTAAAGTTGCAGATACACCACAACAAGCAGTTGAAGCTGCTAAGGAATTAAATGCTGAAACAGGTACTGAATGGTATGTTGTAAAAGCACAAATCCACGCAGGTGGTAGAGGTAAAGGTGTAGTAACCGAAACTGGTTCTCACGGTGTTGTTTTAGCAAAAGGCTTAGATAAAGTTGAAGACATTGCAGCTGGCATATTAGGTGGACACTTAGTGACTGCACAAACAAACGATAAAGGAAAGAAAGTAAACAAAGTGTTAATTGCACAAGATGTTTACTATCCAGGTGAATCAGAGCCAGAAGAGTTTTACATGTCTGTTTTAATGAACAGAGAAACTGGTAGAAACATTATTATGTATTCTCCTGAAGGAGGAATGGATATTGAAGCAGTAGCTGAAAAAACTCCACACTTAATTTTTAAAGAAGAGATTGACCCTAAAGTTGGGTTACAAGGATTTCAAGCAAGAAGAGTTGCTTTTAACTTGGGTTTGTCAGGGCAAGCATTTAAGCAAATGGTAAAATTTGTTTATGCGTTGTATGCTGCTTATGATGGTATTGATGCTTCTATGTTTGAAATTAACCCAGTATTAAAAACATCTGACAATAAAATTATTGCAGTTGACTCTAAAGTAAGTGTTGATGATAGTGCTTTGTACCGTCATTCAGATATTGCTGAAATGAGAGATACTACAGAGGAAGATCCAGTAGAATTAGAAGCTAGTGAAGCAGGATTAAACTATGTGAACCTAGATGGTAATGTAGGTTGCATGGTAAACGGTGCTGGATTGGCAATGGCTACTATGGATATTATTAAATTATCTGGTGGTGAGCCAGCTAACTTCTTAGATGTTGGTGGTACTGCTGATGCTGAAAGAGTTGAAAAAGCATTTAGAATGATTTTGAAAGACCCTAATGTTGAAGCTATACTGATTAATATTTTCGGAGGAATTGTAAGGTGTGATAGGGTAGCACAAGGTGTAGTTGATGCTTACAAAAACATTGGTGACATTCCTGTTCCGATTATTGTACGATTACAAGGAACTAACGCTGCTGAAGCTAAGACCTTAATTGATGAGTCTGGTTTAGATGTGCATTCTGCAGTATTACTAAAAGAAGCTGCTGCTAAAGTAAGTGAAGTTTTAGCTTAACAACATGATTGTCATTCCCAACTTGATTGGGAATCTTGATAAGAACAAAAAGCCTCGCATAGCGAGGCTTTTTAATTCAAAGTAAGTTGTTTTTAGGTAAATTAGAGTTAATAGCCAACTTAATAGGAAACTCACTTTTTATTAAAGTGAAGCATAGACGAGCTCCTATTCTCGCTGGAGTTATGTTTCTATTGTTAATTGTTTGTGCAATTTATATTTATAGATGGAATGCATCGAATCAAACAAAAGTTGAAATGGAAGAGTTGGTTGGAATTATTAAAAGTTACCATATTTCAAACAAACAGTATCCATCAAGCTTGCAAGTAATAATATCTATAAAACCTACTTATTCTAAATTTAAGAAAGATTATTGGGGGAATAATTATATCTATAATAAAGATCGTAAAACACTAACATCAAAAGGTATGGATGAAATATTAGGTACCACTGATGATATAATTCTCAAAATACACTAAAAAAGCCCACTGGACAACCCAGTGGGCTTTTTCTTTATGTAAGAAGAAAGGGTTATTGTACAATTATACGCTCCGTATAAGTGTTGTTTGCAGTTTCAATTTTAATAAAGTAAACTCCTGTTTGTTTTATCTTAAATTGAGTCTCGCTAATCGCTTGGGGTGTAATTTGTTGCCCTAAGCTGTTATACACAGTGTAATTAAATGTCTCATCTAACTTAATATTTATTGTACCTGTAGAAGGGTTTGGGTAAAGTGTTAGGTTGTTTTCAGAAACTTCTTCCTCAATACCTGTGGTGCAATTGCTTAACCCAGGGGAATTAATTAATCCTGAGCGATAATTCTGAATTACATCCTGCATAATTAATGTTTGTCCAATTGTAAAACTGTTTTGGCAATCTTGGTCAGAATAATCCATGTAATTTTCTACCATGTCTGGTAAATCTCCTGTTGTTCCAGGTATGGCATCCACACAAGAGTTTCTTGCAAAATCACAACCTTGCTGAGATTGGTCGCAAGTTGGTGTGTCAGTCAATCCATCATCATCTCCACAAATGCTTCCAAACAATCCTCCAAACGTATTTTCTGCGGTATGTCTTACTCCAAGGTAATGTCCAACTTCGTGCGTTACCGTTCTTCCATTTATTACGGTAGCCGACATTGGAAAAGGGTTGTTTCTTCCAAAAGCATTCCATTGAATAATTGCTCCATCTCTTAGTTCAGGAGGTACAGAATTGGCTGGCCAATTAGGCAATCCGTTTGGAGGAGTTGCAACTCCCAGTAAAGATGGTGTTGCTGCACCTCCATTTATATCACCTACCCAAATATTGAAGTATTCTGATGGTCTCCATGGGTCAGAACCACCTTCAGCTGTTCGTTGTATTTTTCCAACAGCAGCCATATCAGGAAATAATCCACCTCCAAAAGTCGTGGTAGTTTGAACTCTTACTATTCCATTGGTCAGGTTACCATTGGTATCTTTACAGGCTAATTCAAATCGTATTTGAGCATCACCCACAATTGGTGAAAATCCAGGACGTGTATTTGCAGTATCTAAATTTGTACGGCTATAGTCTTCATTTAACACAGCTAATTGTTCTAGCAAAACGCTGTCATGTAAATTTTGGTTAGGATCATTGCTGTTCCAAACAACGTGAAAAACAACTGGGATAGTGTAAATGGTTTTGTTGTTAATTCCATCTCTTTTGTTTGCTTTAGCAATCATATTGTTGTAAATGGCATCAATTTGAGCTTGATAGCCTGGAGTTTTTTGCTCCTGAGATTCAATTAAATGGTTAAAACCACATTTTTCCAAATTTTGTTGTGCAAAAACTGGATTTTGAATCAAGTTTACAAAATAAAATATGGTTAAAATGCAAAAAATATTTTTCATAATTTGAATTTTTAATTAATAAGCCTTTGAAATTTTGAATTCGAAGTTAATAAAGAAATTTTAGTTTCAATAAACTTTATTTTTTTTAAAGGAATAAGAAGTGTTTTGTTAAATTTTTACTTTTTATTAATCTCCTAATAAATGTTAACTTTGACTTTCTTAAAAACCAGAAAAAATGTTTGACAGTTTAAGTGATAAATTAGAAAGAGCCTTTAAGGTTTTAAAAGGACAGGGGCAGGTTACGGAAATTAATGTAGCCGAAACGGTAAAAGAAATTCGTAGGGCATTATTAGATGCTGATGTTAGCTATAAGGTAGCTAAACAATTTACAGATACGGTAAAGGAAAAAGCATTAGGGCAGAATGTGATAAATGCAGTTTCTCCTAACCAATTAATGGTTAAGATTACTCATGATGAGTTAGCTCAGTTAATGGGTGGTGGAGCAGCTGATATTAACATTAAGGGAAGCCCTGCAGTTATCTTAATTTCTGGTTTACAGGGTTCTGGTAAAACTACTTTTTCAGGTAAACTGGCTAATCACTTAAAAACTAAGAAAGGAAAGAACCCTTTATTAGTTGCAGGTGATGTTTATCGTCCTGCAGCAATTGATCAGTTACACGTGTTAGGTGAGCAAATTGGTGTAGATGTTTGGAGTGATAAAGAAAATAAAAACCCAGTTGATATTGCTAAGAAAGCTGTAGCTGAAGCAAAATCAAAAGGACACAATGTAGTGATTGTGGATACTGCTGGTCGTTTGGCGGTTGATGAACAAATGATGAATGAGATTGAGGCAGTAAAGAAAGCTATCAATCCTCAAGAGACTTTGTTTGTAGTTGATTCTATGACTGGACAAGATGCTGTAAATACTGCAAAAGCTTTTAACGATAGATTAGATTTTGATGGGGTAGTATTGACTAAGTTAGATGGTGATACTAGAGGTGGTGCTGCACTATCTATTCGAACGGTAGTAGATAAGCCAATTAAGTTTATTGGTACAGGTGAGAAAATGGAAGCCTTAGATGTTTTCCACCCAGAAAGAATGGCTGACAGAATATTGGGAATGGGTGATGTGGTAAGTTTAGTAGAACGTGCACAGGAACAATATGATGAGGAAGAAGCAAGAAAACTACAGAAGAAAATTGCCAAAAATCAATTTGATTTTAATGACTTTTTAAGTCAGATTAATCAGATTAAAAAGATGGGTAATGTAAAGGATTTGATGGGGATGATACCAGGAGTTGGTAAAGCAATTAAAAATGCAGATATAGATGATGATGCTTTTAAAGGTATAGAAGCAATAATTCATTCCATGACTCCTTATGAAAGAGAAAACCCTAAAGTGTTGAATGGTAGCAGGAGAAAAAGAATTGCTACAGGTAGCGGAACATCAATTCAAGAAGTTAATAAGTTACTAAAGCAGTTTGAGCAAACTAGTAAAATGATGCGAATGATGGGAGATAAGAAAAAGATGGCTCAGTTAATGAAAAGTATGCCGAAACGATAGTTAGTGTATAGTTTTTGGTGTATTGTGTATAGAATTAACACCATAAACCAACACTATAAACCAAAAACCAACAACTATGCAAATAATTAGCGGAAAAGAAGTTTCTAATAAAGTAAAGGATGATATTGCTTTAGAGGTAGAAAATATAAAAGAAAATGGAGGTAAAGTGCCACATTTAGCTGCAGTGTTGGTTGGTAATGGTGGTGCAAGTAGAACTTACGTAAATGCTAAAGTAAAAGCTTGTGAAAGAGTTGGTTTTGGTTCTACATTGGTTCAATTGGATGAAACAATTTCTGAGGCTGAATTGTTAGCTGAAGTTGAAAAATTAAATAGCAACCCAGAGATAGATGGTTACATTGTTCAGTTACCATTACCAAAACACATTAATGAACAAAAAGTTACTGAGGCTATTGCTCCAGAAAAAGATGTAGATGGATTTCATCCAGTTAGTTTAGGTAAAATGCTATTGCATTTACCAAGCTTTTTACCTGCTACACCAGCAGGTATTTTAGAAATGTTAAAGCATTACAATATTCCAACAGAAGGAAAGCATTGTGTGGTGATGGGCAGGAGCCATATTGTTGGTTCGCCAATGAGTGTGCTAATGGCTAGAAACGATTATCCGGGTAACTGTACAGTTACAGTCGTTCACAGTAGAACACAAAATTTGGCAGCAATTACCACTCAAGCAGATATATTAATTGTTGCCATTGGTAAACCAGAGTTTGTAACAGCAGATATGGTGAAAGAGGGAGCAACGGTTATTGATGTTGGAATACACAGAATTGAAGATTCGTCTAAAAAATCTGGTTTTAGATTATTAGGTGATGTAAAGTTTGATGAGGTAGCTCCAAAATGTTCTCATATATCACCTGTTCCTGGTGGAGTAGGACCAATGACTATCGCTAGTTTGTTAAAGAATACTTTGTTGGCGGTTAAGTTAAATGGTTAATCTTTTTTCTTAACTAAATCGTAGTATCGTTTCAGTTTAGCATTCATTTTAGTTACAATTGTTTCTATATCACTTTGAAAAGGTGTGCTCTTTCTTTCTCTAACATAGTAGGGAAAAGGTTCACGTAATTGAACAAAGTTCTTGTTCTTAAACACCAAGGCAGATAATGTAATCCCTGACCCTGAGTAAGATTTAGTTTTTTTTTGTCCATTTTCATAATACTGTTCTTTTGAATAAACCCTTGTGTCGGGTTCTGTAATTCCAAATTCGGCAATAAATATAATGTTTGAATTAACCTTAATGCTTGTATCAACCTCTAAGCTATCATTAACAAATTTAACTTTACTTAAATTATCAGAAATGAATTTGGATTGGTCACTAAAAAAGAAATATACTTTACTAAAATCGTAATAATTTTTAAAAGCATAAACTATCTGTTTGTTTCTATCAAGTTGTTCTCTCTCTATTTTTTTAGAGGCTTTTAATTTACCTACTTTCTTTAATCCATCTATGTGTTTTTGTTTATCAAAAAGTCTCACCAGTAATACTCCATTGTGTAATTCTACAATTTGTTTTTCAGAATTTATTTTGTCGAGTTTACGATAGTTTATTTTTTTATTCTGACCCAATAAACTAATGGATAAAAGGACTAAAGTAAAAAAGAAAGATATTCTAATAACCATATTTATCTCCCCATTTTTCCTTTAAAAACTTTCTAAAGCTTTCTTCTTTGGTGTTTAAACCAGGTTCATAGAATTTAGTTCCAGCTATTTCTTCTGGTAAGTATTCTTGTTCTTCAAAGTTGCCTTTATAACCGTGTGAGTATTTATAGCCTTTACCATAACCTATTTCTTTCATCAATTTAGTTGGTGCATTACGAAGGTGCAATGGAATAGAAAGGTTGCCAGTTTGTCTAACTAATTGTTGAGCATCTTTTATGGCTTGGTAACTGGCATTACTTTTTGGTGAGTTAGCTAAGTAAACAGCAGTTTGAGAAAGAATTATTCGTCCTTCAGGCATACCAATTACGTTTACAGCTTGAAAACAATTGTTAGCAATTACTAAAGCAGTTGGGTTAGCATTTCCAATGTCTTCAGAAGCAGAAATCAATAATCTTCTTGCTATAAACTTAGGATCTTCACCACCCTCTAACATCCTGGCTAACCAATATATTGCTGCGTTAGGATCACTTCCTCTGATGGATTTTATAAAGGCTGATATAATATCATAATGCTGGTCACCGGTTTTATCGTAGCGTACCATGTTTTGTTGCACTATGTCAACTACGATATCATTGGTTATCTCAATAGGCTCTTTGTCAAAACTATTAACAACAATTTCTAGCGTGTTTAATAGCTTACGTGCATCACCGCCAGACAATTGCAATAAAGATTCATATTCTTTAATTACAATTTTTTTCTTTTTTAACTCTTCATCTTGTGTTAAAGCAATATCAATTAACTTTAATAAATCCTCTTTGGTTTGTTCTTTTAAAACATAAACCTGACATCTTGAAAGTAATGCGGAAATAACTTCAAAAGAAGGGTTTTCAGTAGTAGCTCCAATTAACGTAATAATACCTTTTTCTACAGCACCTAATAATGAGTCTTGTTGTGATTTACTGAATCGGTGTATTTCATCTATGAACAGCACAGGGTTATTAGTTCCAAAGAATTGCTGCGACTTAGCTTTTTCAATAACTTCTCTCACATCTTTTACTCCAGAGTTGATAGCACTTAAAGTAAAGAAAGGACGCTTTAGATAATTAGCGATTATATTGGCTAAGGTCGTTTTTCCAACTCCAGGTGGTCCCCAAAAAATCATGGAAGGAATAATACCTTTTTCAATAAAATTTCGCAGGGTAGAACCTTCACCAATAAGGTGTTGTTGACCAATATAATTCTCAAAAGTATTTGGTCGTAAACGTTCTGCTAATGGGGTTAAATTTTGCAAGCTAAATTAATTGGATGAGCTAGTAAATTTAGCCATTTCTAATAACTTTTTAGTAGTATTTAAATTACGGGATGTAGCCATTACTTTCAATTTGTTCTCAAAAAAATTGTTGCTCATTTTTGCTCTTCCAGCTCCATTAGGACAATGGAAATATACTACCTTGTCAATCAACTCATAATACTCATCATCAAAAGAGTAAGTGTATAGTTTTTCAATATTTTCTTTAGTTGGAGTTTCGGCCAGAAAGGTAAAATACATTTTGTCAATATCCTTAAATGGATTTGTTTTTAATGCATTTTCAATTTCTTCTGGTTTTAAAATAATATTAGGCACTTCAAACCCATATTGTTTTTTAATGCCTTCAAAAATAAGCTGTTCTAATTTTTTGATATTGGTCTCATTGCTCTCAAAAACTACATTGCCACTTTGTATATAGGTTTGCACATTATCAAAGCCTAAATTTTCGTAGAGTTTTTTTAGGTCGGTCATTTTTATTTTTTTCTGACCACCTACATTTATTCCTCTTAGTATGGAGATGTAGGTTGACACTAAAAATAATTCTTATCTTTTAAATAATTCTTTACATAATCTTCAACACCTTCTTCTAAGCTGGTAAAAGGCTTGTCATAACCAATCGACTTGAGTTTATTCATATTGGCCTCAGTAAAGTATTGGTATTTATCTCTAATGTCTTCAGGAGTTGGGATGAAACTAATGTTAGGTTCTTTATTTAATGCTGTAAATGTATTGTTTACTAAATCTAAAAAAGTACGAGCTTTTCCAGAACCTAAATTATAAAGACCAGAGTCTTTACGATGGTGAAGTAAGAACATACAAACATCTACCACATCTTTAACATAAACGAAGTCACGTAACTGTTCACCATTTTTATAGTCAGGGTTGTGAGAAGCAAATAACTTCATTCCACCAGTTTCATTTATTTGATTAAAGGCATGGAATATTACAGAAGCCATTCTTCCTTTGTGGTATTCATTAGGGCCATAAACATTAAAGAATTTTAACCCAGCCCAAAAGTATGGTTGCTTTTCTTGAGCAAGAGCCCATTTATCAAAATCGTTTTTAGAATCTCCGTAAGGATTTAAAGGCTTTAATTTATCAACAACATCATGGCTGTCATCATAGCCATATTCTCCTAAGCCATAAGTGGCAGCAGAAGATGCGTAAACCATAGGGATACCATGTTCAACACATATATTCCAAATGGCTTTGGTGTAGTTAAGGTTTAGTTTATCAAATATAGTTGTATCAAATTCGGTGGTATCAGTTCTAGCACCAATATGGAAGATAAACTGAACCAATTTTTGGTTTTCTTCTAACCAATTAATAAATGTTTCTCGGTCAACTTTTTGAGAATAAGTTTTACCCTCAAAATTTTTATTCTTTTCAGGGTTAGAAAAGTCATCAACTAATACAATATCTTTAAAGCTTTCTTGGTTTAGCTTGCTCACTAAACAACTTCCAATAAAACCTGCAGCTCCTGTTACTACTATCATAATTTTGTTGTTGGTTGTGTGTTTTTAGTTGTTAGAATAAAAAACAATCAACTATCAACAAACAACTGATTACTAATTTTTGGAATAATTCCTTTTTGTTGTGCTAAGTTAAACATTTGTGAGATGGCATTTTTTCCATCCTTTCCCAAATCAATGGAATATTTGTTTACATATAATTCAACATGTTGCTTCATAACTTCTTCATCCATTTCTTGAGCATGTTGTTTCATATATGATAAAGGTTCATTTGGATTGTCAAAAGCAAACTCAATACTTTTTCGTATTAAACGATTTACTTTTTCAATTATTTCTTGAGGTAAGTTTCGTTTTATAATTATTCCCCCCAAGGGTATTAAAGCCCCAGTAGTTTGCTCCCAATATTCGCCTAAATCAATAATCTTTTCTAATCCTTTGTCTTGGTATGTAAATCTGTTTTCATGGATAATTAATCCAGCGTCAACCTTGTTTTCTAAAACCGCATTTTCAATATCTGAGAATAGCATTTCAGATTTGTTTTGAGCTTCAGGCTTAGCTATGCTTAGCAAAAAGTTAGCAGTAGTGTATTTTCCAGGAATTGCTATTTTAAGGGTGTTGAGTGGTGAGTGTTTAGTGGTAGGTTTGCAAATTAAAATTGGACCGCAACCTTTGCCTAAGGCACTTCCTGAATCAAGCAAAACATAATCGCTAGTTAAGTATCCAAAAGCATGATAGCTTATTTTGGTAATATCTAACTCTGTATTAAAAGCTTTTTCATTTAAGTCTTCTACATCGCCTAAATAAACCTCAAACTCTAATCCTTCAGTATTTATTTTTTGATGAACTAAAGCATCAAAAATAAAGGTATCGTTGGGACAAGGGGAAAATCCTATGGTTAACTTCTCGCTCATAAAGTATTTACAATTTGCAGAGCAGTACCACAAAGATTTCTAACAGCAAGAGGAATATTCCAATTGTCTTTGTTTCTTTTTTCCACTTTGTTAGAAATGCTTCTTATTTGAGCACATGGTATACCTTCTAACAAACAAGCATAAAAGAATGCTGCTCCTTCCATACTTTCAACTTGAGGATTGAATAAGTCTTTTACTTTTTTAATAGATTCATCATCTCCGTGGGTAGTGTTTACAGAAATTGCCTTAACCTTTTGAAGAGAGTTAATGATATCGTTTTCTATGCAAATAGTGTTTTCCATTTCACCATTATTTAAAATGAAATCTTCATCCATGATTAAATCCATATCAATTAAAGATAAAAAGCTTTCTCCATCTTCTGCTCCTAATTCTGATATTTGATCAGAGGTGATGTTAACTATATCTCCAATACTAATATTATTGTCAAAACTGCCAGCTAACCCAACATTTATTGATAGATCATAAATTTTTGAGCTTAATGTTTTTCCCATCCAGTAAGCAGTACAAGTCATACCAACTCCTGGAATAAGAACATCTATATTGTGGTTGTTATAAGTGTAAGATCTAAGTTTCTGATTTACTTCTTTTTCTAAATTAAATTGGAGTAGAAGAGGTTCTATTTCCAAATAGGTGGCAGAAACAATAAGAATATTCATAATCTAATAAAATCGTGGTTCAACTTCTTTCTCTATAAAGTTAATCCCATAATTCTCTAGCTCATCTAAAATTGGGTTATAAATTTCTTTATAAATCGGTACATGCACACCAGGAGTAGTGATGGTACCATTCATTATCATCTTAGTAGCAATAGCTACAGGTAATCCAACTGTTTTAGCCATGGCTGTATATTTTTGGTCATCACCTTTTACCACCATAGATGAATGGATTTCTTTGTCTTCTCCATTTTGCTTGTAACGGAAACGATGCCACATTACAATCATATCTTTGTCTTCTGGAGCTAAAGTCCATTTTTGTTCTAAGATATGTTGTAATATTTGAGCTGGTGTTGCTTCTTTTAGCCCAATTTTGGTTTCTTCAAAAATTCCTAACCACTCAAACTTTTCAAACATCTCTATGTCATCCTGTCTGATATTAAAGTAGTGTTTGAATTTTAGTTCAACAGAATCGTGCGGGTTATATGGTAAGAAAGAATTGATGAATTGACGATAAGTCATGTTCTCAGAATCTTCAATGATATAAGAATCATCAGTAGCTCCAAGTTTCACAAAATAATGCCATGCTTTACAGTACCCAGGTCTTCTTAACGTTCCTCTATACATAGTTGGTATGTCTTCAAGCTTATAGATTTCTCTGTATTGTAAAGAATCTCTATTGGCATACCCTTCAAACTTCCCATATCCTTCTACATCAATAATTTCTGTTCTTCTAAATAATTTATGATAAGGAATGTATTTATACCTTCCGTTCTGAATGAATTTACAAGTTCCTTGTCCGGCTAGAACTACATTTCTAGGGTTCCATGTAAATTTATAATTCCAGGGATTGTTGTCACTCTCAGGAGCAACCAAACCACCAGTAAATGTTTCAAATGCTTGTAAGTCACCGTTATTATCTCTGATATGATCAATTACCCTCATTGCTGAAAGGTGATCAATTCCAGGGTCAACACCAATTTCGTTCATGATAATTATTCCTGCTTCTTTAGCTTCATTAGCTAACGTTTTCATTTCTTTTGAGACATATGAAGCAGTAACCATATGCTTTTTATACTTGATACAATTTTTTGCAACAGAAATATGCATATGGGCAGGAAGCATTGATATAATTAAATCATGTTCATCAATTAATCGTTCTCTTTCTTCATCATTATTGACATCAAAGGCTATTGCTTTAGCTTTTTGATGATTGTCAGCTGCTTCAAATGCTAATTCTTTGGATTGATCAGCTATAGTAACAAACCAATTTTCATTCTCAGCATTAAATAGTAAGTATTGAATTAAAGAAGAAGTAGATCTTCCAGCACCAATTACAAGTATTTTTTTCATTTTTTTATTAGAAATTATTTACGTGAAATTCGTGAAATATTTAACTGTTTTTGCCAATTTTTGTTGAATTTTACTAACAAGTTTTCAATCGGTTGTATATCAGTAATTATGGATAGTAAAGAGGTAGTTAAAGCAGGTATTTTGGGTTGTATAGCAGTAATTGGAGGTGCTTTTGGTGCTCATGCTTTAAAAGAGGTTTTATCTCCTGAGTATTTAGCTAGTTTTAATACTGGAGTTAGGTATCAATTAATACACGCTTTAGTGATTTTAATAACTGTTTTATTGAACAATAAATACAATTTAAAGCAATTTAAAATTGCCTCCACATTATTCTTCTGGGGGGTAATACTATTTTCGGGTTCTGTCTATTTACTTACCTTAAAGAATGTAATAGGGGTAGAATGGTTAGAATATGTAGGGCCAATAACTCCAATAGGCGGAACTCTAATAATTATAGGTTGGGTGTTTATAATTATAGGAGGGATGAAAATAAAAAAGAGTTAAACCCTCACCCCAATAACACAGACGTCATCTAATTGTTCCAGTTTGCCTTTCCAGTTTTCAAAAGCTTCGTCAACCAGTTCTCTTTGTTTTTGCATGTTTTCTTGTTGAATGGATAGTAACAGCTTTTTAAAGTTGGCTGTTTTTAACTTCTTTCCTTTCTCACCACCAAACTGATCAGCATAACCATCTGAGAAAATATAAATAGTATCTCCTTTCAGGAGTTTTAAGGTGTGTGTTGTATATGGTTCAGGATGATCAAACTTTCCTATAGGTTGTTTGTTGGCTTTTATTTCCTCTATTAAATCTGTGTCTTTTCTAATAATCCAAAGTGGATTATGAGCTCCAGCGTACTTTAAAACTGTTGACTGATTACTGTCAACAGATAAACTACATAAAGCGATGTCCATTCCATCCTTTACTTCTTCTTCACTCTTTTCAAATTCTGCCACAACTATTTCTCTTGTTTTGTCTAATATTTTTCCAGGATCAGTTAAACCATGCTCTCGTACTGCACGATTTAAGCCATTATTACAAACAACCGAAACCATAGCTCCTGGTACACCATGTCCAGTACAGTCAGCTGTAGCAAATAAAATAGTTGTTGAGTGTTGAGTGTTGGGTGTTGAGTTCTCATTACTCATCATTCTACCCTCATCACTAATCGTTTCTAACCAGTAAAAATCTCCAGCTACAATGTCTTTTGGCTTGTAGAATATAAAGCTTTCTTGTAGGTATTGTTTTACTACTTTACCTGGTGGTAGAATAGCATTTTGAATTCGTTTAGCATAACTTATACTATCCAATATTTCTGTATTTTTTTCTTCAAGTTGAGAGTGAGCAAGTTCTATTATTCCTTTTTGTTTACGAGTTACTTTTAATCGGTTAAACACAAAAATGAGAAAGATGCCTACTAAACCTAAACCAGCACCAGTAGCAACGGTTAAAATTTGTTGTTTTTCTTTGGCTTCTTGTTCTATGGCTAATTGTTTTTCATGCTCTGCATCATCTATAGCTTTTTGTTTTTCGTACTCGTATTTGGCTTGTTGTTGTATGGCTGCTTTTTGAGTCGATTCATTTTTAATGGAATCATTTAATTGAATAAAATTTTTGTAATACTTTAAAGCTAGATCATATTTTTTGATAGCATTATTAAGGTGGTAAAAATTTTCGATGATATTTCGTTTAGTTTCAACAGATGTATTGGTTTGAGCTAGTTGATATGCTTTATTAAGGTATTCTTTTGATAAGTAGTAGTTATTTTGATCGATATAGTGTCTTCCTATTAAATTGTAAGTCCAAGCTAAATCTTCATTATCATCGAGTGTTTTAAAAATTTCTAAAGCTTTTAAATGGTAAATGAGGGCAGAATTAGGTTGACCTAAATCATCTAAGTTTACCCCAATGTTGTTAAGAGAATATGCCTTGTATCTAGGCATATCTAGTTTTTTCCAATATTCATAGCTTAGTTGATAATATTTAATGGCAGTCTCTTTTTTTGAATACTTTTCGTAAAGGAGTCCTAAGTTGTTATAAATAATAGCCATCCCACCTTCATCTTCTATGTTTTTATAGATATTTAAAGCTTTGTTGAAAAATTTGTCTGCTGATTCTACATCTTGTTGCTGTTGGTAAGTTGAGCCTAAATTGGTATAGGTATCAGCAATACCAATTGAGTCTTTAATTTTGGTGCTTAGAGATAAACTCAAATAAAAGTTTTTTAGAGCTTTGTCAGCTACTCCTTGATTTTTATACATGAACCCTAAGTTATTGTACGCATAAGCTCTATGAGAATTAAGTAAACTCTTTTTTTCTGGAGCTACCTGCATTAAAGAATCGCAGATTTTTAATAACTGATTTGCATAAAGTTTAATATCATCAATTTCGCAAGTTTCAGTAATTGCCAAGAGTATTTCAGCTCTTTTAAAATGATCATTTTCTTTTTTTAGTGAATCTAATAGGTTAGTACCTTTTATCTGTTGAACTGAAATAAAAAGAAAAATAGTAAGTATTATTTTATAGAAACCCATATTAACCTTGATGGCTAAAATAACCATTCTGGCATAAAGCTGCAATATCCATAGTAATAGCAACAGAGTAATGAATGGCAACCCCTAACCATATACTTTTACTTTTTAAACTTAAACTACCTAATGCTATTCCTGCTAATATTGCGCCAATGGTTTCGGGCAAAGGTTTTTGAAAATGAATCATACAGTAAGGAATCATCATGATAAAAACAGCATAGTAGCCAAAGTGTTTTTTTAAACCATGAATCATAAAGCCTCTAAAAAAAAATTCGAGGGCAAAAAACTGAAGAAAGTAAAAACACTGCCAAACAATAAAATTGGGATAAAGAGTTTCATTGTAAGGCTTGTAAAAAGGGTATTTGTTTTGAAAGCTATCTGAAAAGGAAACCATTACAACTAAAGGCAGCATTATGATAAAAAACAATAAATATGTTTTATAGTTTTTTAAACTTCCTTTTGAGTTTAACCCATAATCGGAAAGGTTTTGTTTGAAAACTAATTTTATCACAGTTACAGGAATTAAAAAATAGCAACTAAAAATTACTGTTACCCAATAGATGAGTTGAAAAAGTTGTTGATTAGGAAATAAGTTTTCTATGTTATTAATTGCATTATTTATCCAGTCAATCTCTAAACTTTTAACAAAACTTAAGCTGCCAAAGTATTCGATGAACACAAGGCTAAAAGCAGATATAAGGAATAAGAATAGTATTTCTTTATCGAAACGACTATGATCTAGTCTTTCTGATGCTGTTTTATGAAAAGTTTCAACAAAAATGCTATTCCAAATGTATTTTAACATCAGCTGGTATGGTCAATTGTAATTACCCACTTTTCGTTTATCTTTTTCCAATATAAAGTGAAATATCCATTAGGATTATCAGTTTGCCTAATTAGACTCCATTTACCAAGCATATAAGCGGAACTATTATTTACTTCCAATTTTAGGATATCAAATTCTAGTTTACCCATAGCAGATTTACTGGGGTAAGACTTTTTATAATTGTCCAAAGTAGTTTGCCAACCATATTTAATACCATTTTTACCTATAAACATTAGAGAATCAGACTCCCAATAGCCTTGCATAAAGTTATCGATATCACCATTGTTCCAATCTCGTTCTTGCTGTTGCATTACTTTGAGTATCGCTTCAGTTTCTTTTTTATTGTTAGAAGTTGAGCAAGCTGTTATTGTCATGACGATTGATAATATGATAAATAAATGTTTCATAATTGAAATAAAAAATCCCGTATTGATTAAATACGGGATTAAATTAAGAAATATTAAAAATTATCTTACAATTAATTTTTTCGTGATTTTTTGATCTCCTGATACAACAGTGATTATATAAAACCCAGAGTTCAATTTCTCATTAAACCTGATGGTTGAATTATAATTTTCACTATCAGTATTCAGAACTTTTTGTTGGATGACTTTTCCAGATACGTCAGTAACAATTAATTCAGTAGTTGATTGTAACCCATTTAATTCTAGATAAATAAAATCACCTTGGTTCGGGTTAGGGTAAATAATCATTTCTACGTTACTCTTATCTATTGTAGAAATTATATCTTGATTTTTACTTTCTTCTACTGAAGCTGTTCTTAAAGTAGCAGGAGTTGTTAACTGACAGATTGGTCCATAAGCAGTAAATGCTCCACCAACTTTAGCCCTTACTCTAACATCATAAGTTGTACCTAATTGAATACCAGGAACATTGTTAACATATAAAAATCTATAAGTAGGATTTGTTCTTAACATGGTTTGATTATAACTTAGTCCAGTATTCACAAACTCATATTCATATTCTGTAGCTCCTGATACGTAGTCACAGGTGATATAATTTGAATAACTTACCATAGTACTACCACAATCGTTATCCCTCAGTTTGGTTGTTAGTCCTGCTGGTGTTGTAATCTGACAAACGGCTCCAAATGATGTGTAAACACCACCAATTTTTGCTCTAACTCTGACATCATAAGTTGTATTGTTTTGTATTCCTGGAACTTGATGAACATAAACAAATCTATAAATTGGATTTGTTCTTACAACTGTTTGGTTATACCCTAAACCAGCATTCACAAATTCATATTCGTATTCGGTAGCATTGGAAACATAATCGCAAATTATATAATTGTTGTAGGAACTCATAGCGATACCACAATCACTACTTCTCAATTGAGTCGTAATAGAAGTTCCAGGAGTTGTAACTTGACAAACTGTACCATAACTTCCGAAAATCCCACCAACTTTAGCTCTTACTCTAACATCATAGGTTGTTCCATTTTGTATACCAGGAACATTAGATAAGTATACAAAACGATAAGTATGCCCATACCGAACATAAGTTTGATTATAGCCTAAACCAGCATTTACAAACTCATACTCATATTCTGTGGCACCAGGAACCCAGTCACATGTAATATAAGTAAGGTAATCAGGCAGAGTTATACCACAATCTTGGCTTCTTAATTTAGTGGTTCCGCAAGCATTGACAGTAATGTAGCCCGTTTTTGTTTCAGGGTCACTACCAAATGTATTGCTAGCAGTTAAAGTAACAGTATAAGTTCCCGCAGAACTGTATGTTACTGTTGGATTTTGAGAGGTAGATACTGAAGGGCTTCCCCCAGGGAATGACCAGCTCCAACCAGTAGGTGTATTGGTACTCAAGTCAGTAAATGAAACTGTACTTCCCTCACAAATTGTGGTTGGTGAACCACTAAAATCAGCTACTGGTGCAGAGCCGCAAGCACTAACTGTTACAGCTACACTATTGTTACCACCATTTCCACAACTGTTAACAGGAGTTACGCTAACATTTCCACTTGTTGTTCCAAAATTAACTGTAATACTTGTTGTGCCTTGTCCACTAGCAACAGAAGCTCCTGAAGGAACAGTCCAGTTGTAGCTTGTAGCGCCAGAAACAGATGAAATAGAATAACTAACTCCAGTTTCATTATTGCAGACAGTTGTATTACCAGTAATGCTACCAGCATTTCCTGGAACATCATTTACAGTTATGTAATTTGATTTTATTTCTTGGTCACTGCCTGAAGCATTGGTTGCATTAAGGGTTACAGTATATGTTCCTGCTGCATTAAATCTCACATTAGGGTTTTGTGAAGAGGAATTAGTACCATTTACATATGTAACAGTAGTCGGATTAAAACTCCAAGACCAAGAAGTAGGCGTATTTGTTGATGCATCGGTAAATATAACAGTATCACCAGAGCAAATTGTAGTAGGAGATCCACTAAATCCGGCTACAGGAGCTGAGGCTGATGGTAAAGTAGTTGTATATAAACCTCTACCGTGTGTAGCTGCTAATATTGTTTTATCAGAGCTTCTGTATTGTAGCATGTCTGTACGACAGTTAGCTAACCCTGTATTTGTTGGAGCCCAATCTACACTCCCAGCAGTTAAATCTGCAGTGCTCCAAACACCTACTTCAGTAGCTAAAAATACTTGAGTGAAATCTAAAGGGTTATACATGGCCCATCTAACAGGCATGTTTGGTAAGTTACCTTCTTTGTTAGTCCATGTAGAACCACCATTAGTAGTTTCCCATACAGATACAGTATTGTAGTTAGAAAGAGTAACCACTAATTGTTGTTCAGTTGCACCAATTGCTACACATGAAATATTCCCTGATGGTAAACCACTTCCTATATTGGTGATGGTTGGTGATCCACTTTGTGCGTTAGTTATTTTGTAAACATCACCTCCATCTGTACCAACAAAAACTGTAGAGTTTCCTGCTGATGAAAGCTGTGAACAGTTTACATGTGAAACGTCATCACTACCAGAGGCAATAACTATAGTTCCTTGAACATCACTACCAAAAGGATTTGCAATTCTTCTCAATCTAATATCAGAGCCATCAGCATACCCAGAGTAAAAAATATCTTCTTTATCATCATAATCAGAAGGGTTAATAAATAATCCATCATTACTACTGAATAGGGTACTACTATTACTCCAGTTATTTGTTGTTACGTAAATATTGTTACGAACATAAGCACTTAGTTGCCTATTTCCATTAGATTGATCAATATGACAAAAAGCTCCATCACCTCCTGTAACTTCAGTAGTGGAGTTAATTCCTGCAGAGGTAAATTTATGTGTTCCATTATCTTGTGATCCAGCTATCATATTATTTGAACCAGAAGTTCCATTGATTGCTCCTGCATAAAATTGGGTCACGTTATAACCATTGTTTCTTGAAGAAATAGTAGGAGTTCCAGCAGTAGCATTAGAAGAGTAAGAAACGCCTCCATCATGACCAAAAATAATTTCGGTACTGGATCCTGGTTTAAAAACAGCAGCATGCTGATCAGCATGTACTTCTTGGAAACCAAAGCCTCCATACCAATGAGAAACTTGAGTCCAATTCGAACCACCATCAGTAGATTTAAATAAATCAATACCACCTACAAAAACATTATCCTCATCATTTGGATCAACTGCAATTGAAAGATCGTACCAAGCTTGACTTCTCGTGAAATCAGGAGAAACGCCCCCATCAGCATCGTTTGGTAAATTTAATGAACTCCATGTAGAACCTTTATTAGTTGTTTTGTAAATACCTTTAACATCTGAACCACCATCGTGTGCAATAACATAAACTACATTAGAGTTACTTGGGGCACAAGCTATTTCTAATCTTTGAATATCTGATGTTGGAAAACCATTAGATCCCGTGTTAAGTTTAGTCCATGTTGTTCCGTTAGTTGAGCTGTAAATTCCGTCTGTAGCGAACATTATTCCCATGCCAGCATATATGGTTCCGTCAGCACCTATTTTTAAATCACCAGCTCTACTTGTTGAAGCGCCCCCAACAGAAGAACTTAAAACAGTTGACCAAGAAGTACCACCATTAGTAGAACGTATAATACCATTACCATTAGTTGACGCATAAACATCTCCATTTGAAGCTACAGCAATTCTAGTAATTCTAGTATAAGAAGAGGTACTAGATAATCTTGTCCAATTCGAACCACCATCAGTACTTTTCCAGATACCTCCACCGTAAACAGCATCAATATTATAATAACCTTCTCCTGTACCTGCATACATAATTTGAGTGTTTGAAGGATCATAAGCTAAAGCAGTAATGGCAAGGTTATCCCAAAAATCATCTATTGCGGTCCATTGAGTTGCTCCACTTGTTATGTTTGTATTTTTCCATAAACCACCAGCAACACCACCAGCAAATACAGTTCTTCCTGTTCCATCATTTGGATCCCACATTAAGGCTCTGGTTCTACCACCAATATTATCCGGACCTCTTTCTGTCCATGTAATACCAGGTATGGCTGTTTTATTTTGAGCCATTAAATTCTCAGTTGTTTTATGTGCCTGAATTAATTTATTGTAAGGAACGGTTCCCGTGGCAGGGTCCATAGTTTGTAAGAAATTAAGCTCTTTAGCTAAATCTGGTCTATCATATTTAGGAATGGCTTTAAGTTCTTCTTTCGTATAATGGGGCCTGTTCTTATATTCGTGATTCTTTAAAAACTCTTTATAAGCTTGTTTTTTTTCTTGCAGATAAAGATCAGAATATTGTCCAAAACTAGTTGAATAAGAAAATATTAAAACCGAGAATAAAAATAGTGATAGTGTTTTTTTCATGATAATAAGATTTATGTGGGAACAAAATACTTATATATGACGAAAAAACCTAGTAAAGGGTTGGTGGAAAAGCGAACAAAATTGAATTGCTAATTGTTTTTTTTAGCAACTATAGTTTTTAACAAAATCAATGCTGTTTTTCATAAGTGGTTGTAAATAAGCATCATCTTCTACAAAAGGAACAATTGCTCTGTATGATTTTAATAGGGTTTCTATTTTTGATGATGACTTTAAGGGTCTTCTGAACTCTATAGCTTGAGTAGCATTCATTAATTCTACGCCTAAAATTTTCTCTAGATTATCAATCATACGATAAACTTTAGTAGCTGCATTGGCTCCCATACTCACATGATCTTCTTGCCCGTTAGACGAATCGATGGTATCTACAGAAGCGGGTGTGGCTAATTGTTTATTTTGACTCACTACAGATGCAGCAGCATATTGTGGAATCATGAAGCCACTATTTAAACCGGGATTAGCAACCAAGAAGGCCGGTAAGCCTCTTTCTCCACCAATTAATTTGTAGGTTCTTCTTTCAGAAATACTTCCCAATTCTGCAATGGCAATTCCTAAATAATCTAATGTCATAGCGAGTGCTTGACCATGGAAATTTCCAGCCGAAATTATTTCGTCTTCATCAGGAAAAATGGTAGGATTATCAGTAACAGCATTAATTTCTTTCTCAAAAACTGATTGTGTGTATGCAATAGCATCTTTACAAGCGCCATGTACCTGAGGAGCACATCTAAAAGAGTAGGGATCTTGTACATGAGCTTTTTCTTGCTCAATGATTTCACTACCTTCTAGTGTTCGTTTAATGTTTAATGCAGTTAAATATTGCCCATCATGTGGACGTACTTTATGAACCAGTTCATTAAAAGGAGAAATTCTGCCATCATAAGCATCAATAGATGTTGCAGCAATAGTATCAGCTAATGTACTTAGTTTTTTAGCTCTTAATAGGTTATGAACGCCATAGGCACTCATAAACTGTGTACCATTTAACAATGCTAGTCCTTCTTTAGATTTTAAAGTAATTGCTTCCCAACCTAATTCGTTATTGATTTCCTCTCCAGTATATTTTTTGCCTTTGTAGTTAACCTCTCCAGCATCAATTAGAGGTAACGAAAGGTGTGCCAATGGAGCTAAATCTCCAGAAGCACCTAATGAGCCTTGTTGGTAAACAACAGGTAAAATATCGTTGTTGTAAAAGTCGATTAATCGCTGAACAGTATTTAATTGAACTCCAGAATGACCGTAGCTTAATCCTTGGATTTTAAGCAACAACATTAGTTTTACAATATCTTGAGGAACTTCTTCTCCTAAACCACAGGCATGTGATTTAACTAAGTTTTCTTGTAGTTTTTCTAAATCATTTTTAGATATCTCGGTATTGCAAAGTGAACCGAATCCAGTGTTGATACCATAAATCGGACTCTCGTGATTTTCTAATTTTTTATCGAGATAAGTTCTGCATTTTTCGATTGCATATACAGCATCTTCAGAAAGTTCTAATTTTTTGTTTTCCGAAACAATTTCGTTAATTGTTTCAAGTGTCAACCAGTTTTTGTTTACTTGATGTACTCCCATTATTACTTATTTTTTGCATTGTAGGAACGAATCAATTTATCAGTTGCAGTTTAGAATCAGCTACAACCAATTCACAATGGCAGTTATTTTTGAATCAAATTTATTAAATCTTCTATAGTATTAAAAGGCTGTTTTTCAGCCTCATTTACATTTTTTACAAACAAATCTCCATCTTGGTTCGAGGAAATAAAAAATGGAATGTTCTTTCTTTCTACAAAAGTCATTTGTTTTTTCCATTTGGCATTTTCAGGATAAATCTCTGAGTTGATACCTGCTTTTCTCAATTTAAACAGCATAGGCAAAAAGCGTTCTTCATCTTCTGCTCCCTGGTTGGTAAATAGTACTTGGGTAGAATCGCCTTTAAATTCGGGATACAAATCATTATCCAACAATACATCGTATATTCTGTCAGCACCAAAAGAAATACCAACTCCCGAAACATCTTTTAAGCCAAACTTACCTGTTAAATCATCATACCTGCCACCACCACAAATACTAGGAAAATTATCCACTTTAACTTCTATAATGGTTCCTGTATAGTAGCCTAGCCCTCTTGCTAAAGTTGGGTCGAATTTTACATTTGCTGTTTGTAATTCAAGCTTTTCAAGTTTATTAAAAACAAATTCCAGTTCTTTAATCCCTTTTTGACCATTATCACTGGTAATAATTTTTTCGTTTAATATTTTTAGAACAGTTATGGATGAGTTTTTAGAATTATTTTCTAAAGATTGAAACCCTGAATTCACTCCGATAGCAAGTGTTAATTTTTGAATTTGAGAATCCGTTAAACCTAATTTAACAAATTCTAAAGCAACCCCTTTTATTCCTATTTTATCCAATTTATCAATAGATACAACAATTTGTTCAAATTTATCTAGCGCATCAATTGATTCTACTATACCTTGTAATATCTTTCTATTATTTATAGATACAGTATAGTTTAGTTTTCCCTGAAATAACTCTGTAAAAACATCATCAATAATCTTAATTAAGTCCACTTCATTTAATAATGAATCAGAACCAATAATGTCAGCATCACATTGGTAAAACTCACGGTAACGCCCTTTTTGCGGCCGATCAGCTCTCCAAACAGGTTGTATCTGAAATCTACGGAAAGGAAAAGTAATATCATTCTGGTTTTGCACTACGTAACGAGCAAAAGGTATCGTTAAATCATAGTGGAGTGCTTTTTCAGCAATTTTAGGGGTAATGAGTGATGAGTTTTGGGTGTTGATCTCATTTTCATTTATCTTTTTTAAAAAATCTCCACTATTTAAAATTTTAAAAATAAGTTTATCACTTTCATCACCACCAGTACCTATTAAAGTGCTTAGATTCTCCATGGCCGGAGTTTCAATTTGTTGGAAACCATACTTTTTATACACCTTAGTAATAGTATCAAAAATATAATTCCTTCTCGCCATTTGTATGGGTGAGAAATCTCTGGTGCCTTTTGGTATGGTGGGCTTATTACTCATTTTGAAAATTTGAGCTGCTAAGTTAACAATCTCTTGGTTTAAGCCTTAAAATATCTTACCTTTATTTTTATGGATTTTAAGGGAGCTAAGGATTATATTTTGACTCGTTTGGAAAAAGAATTGAGTCCTAATCTTTATTATCATGGTGTACATCACACTATGGATGTATATGAAGCTTCTATTAAAATTGCTGAATTAGAAGGTTTATCACAAGAAGAAAAAGTATTGATAAACACTGCTGCGCTTTACCACGATTCAGGTTTTTTATTTAAGTACGAGCATAATGAAGAACTGGCAGTTGAATTAGTAGGAGAGATGCTTCCGCAATTTGGTTATAATAAGGAACAAGTGGAAACCATTTGCAGAATAATTTTAACCACAAGAGTTAAAGCTCGGCCATATACTTTATTAGAAAAGATAATGTGCGATGCTGATTATGACTATTTAGGTCGTAAGGAGGTAAAACAAATTGCAGAGTCATTATATTTAGAACTAAAAGAACATGGATTTAAAGCTGATGAAAAAGAATGGAATGAAATTCAGATAAAATTTTTAAAAAAGCACCAGTACTATACTCAATCATCACTTCTTTTAAGAAACCCTAAAAAGCAGGAGTATTTAGATTATTTACTATCATTATAAGTAAGAATATTACTTACTGTTAATAACTCTTCTCACTCAAAATTGATAATTCATTTTGCTTTAAAGTACTTTGTGTTAGATTAAAATAAGCAAGTATGTTTCATTTAAAAGAAGGCGATAAGGCACCAGAGTTTGATATTACAGATCAAAATGGGAAAGTGCATAAAATAGCTGATTACAAAGGCAAAAAGGTGATTCTGTATTTCTATCCTAAAGATTTAACCCCTGGGTGTACTATTGAGTCGTGTAATTTAAGAGATAATTATAATGCTTTAAAAAATCAAGGTTTTGAAGTAATTGGAGTGAGTGCTGATGACGAACAAAAGCATCAAAAATTTATTGCTAAGCACGATTTACCATTTAATTTATTAGCTGATACTAATAAAGAAGTATTAAATAGATATGGAGTTTGGGGAGAAAAAAAGTTTATGGGAAGAGTTTATGACGGTATTCATAGAACTACATTTATTATAAATGAAAATGGTGTGATTGAAAAGATTATTAATAAGGTGAAAACTAAAGATCATACCAACCAAATACTGGAAGAGTTAGCAACTAGCTAAAATTTACTTGCTTCTAAAGCCCTAAAAACAAAGGTTTTTTGAAATTAATTTACTTAAAACTACAAATTATAGTTTTTATGACCTATATTTGTAGTGTAAAATAATTAGCCATTTAAACTACACGATATGAGCGATTCAAATGCAGAAAAATTAAAAGCCCTTCAACTAACCATGGATAGGTTAGAAAAATCTTACGGTAAGGGCACCATAATGAAATTAGGAGATAATGCAGTAGAAGATGTTGATGTTATCCCAACAGGTTCTTTAACTTTAGATTTAGCATTGGGTATTAAAGGTTATCCAAAAGGCAGAATAGTTGAAATATATGGACCAGAATCATCAGGTAAAACAACATTAACCATACATGCAATTGCCGAATGTCAAAAACAAGGCGGAATTGCTGCTTTTATAGATGCAGAACATGCATTTGATGCAACTTATGCTCAGGCACTTGGTGTTAATATTGATGATTTAATTATCTCTCAACCAGATAATGGTGAGCAAGCATTAGAGATTGCTGATAATCTTATCCGTTCTGGAGCTATAGACTTATTAGTGGTTGATTCGGTTGCTGCTTTGACACCAAAAGCAGAAATTGAAGGAGAAATGAGCGATTCTCAAATGGGATTGCAAGCACGTTTAATGTCGAAAGCTCTTCGTAAGTTAACTAGCTCAATTAAAAAAGCAAATTGTTGTACCATATTTATTAATCAGCTTAGAGATAAGATTGGAGTAATGTTTGGGAATCCTGAAACTACTACTGGTGGAAATGCTTTAAAGTTTTATTCTTCAGTTCGTATTGATATAAGAAGAGCATCACAAATTAAAAATGGTGATGAGGTTGTGGGTAATAGAACAAGAATTAAGGTAGTAAAAAATAAAGTAGCTCCTCCTTTCAGAAAAGCAGAGTTTGATATTATGTATGGTGAAGGAATTTCTAAAATAGGTGAAATTATAGATTTAGGAGTTGACCATAGTGTGATTAAAAAAGCAGGTAGCTGGTTTAGTTATGAAGATACTAAATTAGGACAGGGGAGAGATGCTGTAAAACAGTTGATGGAAGACAACCCTGAATTGATGGAAGAGATAGAACAAAAGATAGTTGAAGCACTAAACACCAAATAGTTTTAGTATAAATAATTACCTTTGAGTCCTTTCAATTTTGGAAGGACTTTTTTATTAGATGTATGAAGACAAATTGGCTTGTAATAATAATTTCAGTTGTGTTGTTTGCCTGTGGTAATGAAGCCACTGAAGAGGTGAAAAATGAAAACGAAAATGTTGTTGATTCTGCTCTTACTAGTCAGGAAATAGAATTTAAAGCTATTAATGATATGTTAAGAAATGATGTTAACAATACATCATTATACTTGCAGCGGGCAAAACTCTATATGAAATATGATGAGTTGGATTTAGCTGTAAAAGATATAGATAGAGCAATTGGATTAGATTCACTTTCTCCAGAATATTATTTGTTAAAAGCCGAATTATTTAAAAAGCAAAATAAGTTTAAAAAGGCAAAAGAAACATTAGATAAATGTTTATTAGTGAATAATGATAATCTTGAAGCTAGGTTAGAATTAGGTTATTTAGCGTTAGTGGTTACTGATTATAAGCAAGCATTAGAATATGCTGATGCTGTTTTAAAAAGAGATGTTCATAATGCAGAGGCCTATTATTTAAAAGGAATGATTTTTCAGGAAAAGCAAGATACTGCCAAGGCATTATCGAGTTATGCTACAGCAATAGAGCAAGAGAATGACTATTATGAAGCTTACATAGCATTGGGAATTTTGAATATGAATAAAGATTTAGAGTTATCTAAAGGGTATTTAAAAAATGCGTTAAGACTTCAGCCAAAAAGTTTAGAAGCACTTTATGCTTATGGGCTTTGCTGTCAGGAAAAAGGCGATTATAATGAAGCTATTGAAACTTATCATAAAATTTTAGAGATTGAAGAATATCGTGAACCTTATTTCAATCTTGGGTATATTCATCAGGAATATTTAAAAGTGTTTGATGTGGCCATCGATTATTATACCAAAGCAATAGAGGTAGAGCCTAAGTATATTGATGCTTATTATAACAGAGCTTTATGCTATGAAGAGTTGGATAATTTAATAGAAGCAGAAAAAGATCTAAGACAAGCACTTCAATTGAGTCCGCAATACACCAATGCTGCCATAGCTCTTGAACGAGTTTTAAATAAATGATAAAACGCTTAGTAATATCATCATTTCTTTCTTTTTTAGCATTATTTACAGTTGCTAATTCTACTCAAATAGATTCGTTAATTAATTTAACCCATCAGGAAAGAAACGACTCTGTATTACTTGATTTGTATAATGAGATAGGTTCAGCTACGTATAAGGTTGACCAACAGTTGGCAAAAAAGTATTGGACAAAGGCACAGCAGTTAGCCGAGAATAAAATAAAAGGGAATCGTACTCATTATTTTGTTAAACAGTTATCCATTGCTAAAAATGGGCTAGGGATTGTTAACCGAAGAATGGGAAATTATTCTGAGGCTTTAACCTATTACTTTGATTGCTTAAAACTCAATGAAGAGATAAAAAATGATACCAATATTAGTTCTACACTTCAAAACATTGGCATTATTTACCGCGATTTAGAAGAGTATGACAAAGCCATTGATTATTATGATAAGAGCTTGGAGATGAGGTTGCAGATAAATGATTCGTTAGCATTGGCAGGTAGTTATAATGCTTATGGCATTCTTTATAGGAGAATAAAAGAATACCAAAAAGCTTTAGATTATTATCATAAAAGTTTGGCTATATCAGAAAAACTAAACGATAATGAGAATGTTGCTCAATCACATAATAATATAGGAGTGGTATATGTGCTAAAGAAAGATTATCCCAAAGCTGTAGAATATTTTCAGAAGGCTTTTGATTTGCATAGTTCAAAAAATAACGAAGCTGGAATAGCAAGATATTATGCTAATATGACTCATGTTTATGATAGACAAGGTAATGTTAGTAAATCTATTGAATTTGGATTAAAAGCCTATCAGCAATATCAAGAAATGGGTAGGAAAAATGATTTATCGCAGGTTGCACATAAGTTGAGTAAATTGTATGTGAAAACCAATAATTATAAAAACTCACTTCAATATTACAAAGAGTACATTGCTTTAAGAGATAGTGTTTTTAATAAAAAAACTACTCGAGATATAGCGCAGAAAGAGTTGCAATTTGAGTATGATAAAAAAATGTTAGCGGATAGTCTGGCAAGAGTGGAAGCTGAAAAAATTAAGGAACTGGAGCATCAACAAGAACTCAATCAACAAAAAACGTATTCTTACGGAGGTGCTATTATTTTGTTGATAGTTATTGTTTTTTCTATAATGCTATACAAACGATTAAAAATTTCAAACAAGCAAAAAGCAATAATTGAAGAACAAAAATTAATTGTTGAGGTTAAAAACAAAGAAATTGTTGATTCAATCAATTATGCAAAACGAATTCAATCAGCCATTTTACCATCTATTGAAAAAATCAGGAAATATCTGCCTGATACATTTGTGCTGTATCAACCTAAAGACATTGTTGCCGGTGATTTTTATTGGTTTGCTGAAAAAGAGGGTAAGATTTTAATAGCAGTAGCTGATTGTACTGGGCATGGTGTTCCAGGGGCAATGGTTAGTGTGGTCTGTCATAATGCCTTAAATAGGGCGGTAAATGATTTTAAATTGGTTGAACCATCTAAAATTTTGGATAGGACAGCTGAGTTAGTTAAGGAAGCTTTTAAGAAAAACAATGAAGAGGTAAAAGATGGGATGGACATCTCTTTATGTGCATTCGATTTAAAAAACAATGAATTAGAGTATGCAGGAGCAATTAATTCATTGTTTTATGTAACTGAAAATAAGCTAAAAGAAGTTAAAGGGGATAAACAACCCATTGGTCAGTTTGCAGATGTTAAACCTTTTACCAATCATAAGATTGCACTTTCACAAGGAGATAGAGTGTATATGTTTTCTGATGGGTATGCCGATCAGTTTGGTGGCGAAAAAGGAAAGAAGTATATGTATAGACGCTTTAGAGATTTAATTTCAAGTATCAGTAAAAAAGAGTTTTCTACACAGAAACAAGAATTAATGAATGAATTTGAGAACTGGAGAGGTGGATTAGAACAGTTAGATGATGTTTGTGTAATTGGAGTGAGGGTTTAATGAATTATTTATCAGTAGAAAATCTTACCAAATCTTACGGTATTAGGGTGCTTTTTGAGAACATTTCCTTTGGTATTGATCAAGGGCAAAAAGTGGCCTTTATTGCTAAGAATGGTACAGGTAAATCTACATTTTTAAAGATCCTTTTTGGGATAGAAGGTTATGACTCAGGAAACATTGTTTTTCGGAAAGGGGTTAAAACTGGATTTTTACATCAGTCACCGAATTTCCCTGAAGATAAAACAATTGAAGAAGTTGTATTTAATACTGGTTCTGAGCAAATTCAAGCTATTTTAAACTATAAAAAAGCCTCTGAAACCCCTGAAAAATCAGATGCTCTTCAACAAGCATTTGACAAAATGGATGCTTTAGATGCGTGGAATTATGAAACCAATATTCGCCAAATATTGGGGCAGCTTAATATTCATGACCTTTCTCAAAAAATTGGTAAATTATCTGGAGGACAACAAAAAAGAATTGCTCTTGCTCAGGTGCTAATTGACGAACCGGACTTTTTGATATTGGATGAGCCTACCAACCATTTGGATATTGAAATGATTGAATGGCTGGAAAATTATTTATCGAAGGAAAACATTACGCTTTTAATGGTAACCCATGATAGGTATTTTTTAGAAAGAGTTTGTAATGAGATAATTGAATTAGATGACCAAATGCTCTATAAATACAAGGGCAATTACAGTTATTTCTTACAAAAAAAGCAAGAACGAGAAGAAGTGTTTGAAGCTAATGTCGCCAGAGCAAAAAATCTTTATCGGAAAGAATTAGAATGGATGAGGCGAATGCCTAAGGCAAGAGGGACCAAGGCAAAATCAAGAGAAGAAGCTTTTTATAAAACCAAAGAACAAGCACATCAACGAAAAGATAATAGTCAAGTTAGCATTGAGGTGAACATGAACCGATTGGGTGGTAAAATTTTAGAAATTCATCATGCTCGAAAGTCTTATGGGGATTTAAAAATTTTGGATGATTTTAATTACATCTTTAAAAAAGGTGAACGTGTTGGTATAGTTGGTAAAAACGGGGTAGGGAAAACCACTTTTTTAAATTTAATATTGGGTGATGATCAATTGGATGGAGGTAAGATTGTTCAGGGAGAAACTGTTGTTTTTGGTTACTACACCCAAAAAGGAATGCAGTTAAAGGATAATAAGCGGGTTATAGAGACAATCAAAGATATTGCAGAAGTAATTCCATTAACTAAAGGGAAAAAGTTGACTGCTGCTCAGTTGTTAGAAACATTCTTGTTCCCGAAAAGTATGCATTATAATCTGGTTGAAAAACTAAGTGGGGGAGAGAAGAGAAGGTTGTATTTGCTTACTATCTTAATGAAAAATCCAAACTTTTTAATATTGGATGAGCCAACCAATGATTTGGACATTATTACATTGAATGTTTTAGAGGATTTTCTGGAAGATTTTCAGGGTTGTTTGATGGTCGTGAGTCATGACAGGTATTTTATGGATAAGTTGGTTGACCATTTATTTGTTTTTGAGGGAGAAGGCATAGTGAAAGACTTTATTGGTAAATACAACGATTACCGATTACAACAAAAGGATAAAACGGTTACTGAAACTAAAGCTAAAAAAGATATTGTAACCAGAAAACAGGAGCAACCTAAAACAAAATTTTCTTATAAAGAAAAAGTAGAGTTTGAGCAATTGGAAAAAGATATTCCTTTACTTGAAGAAAAGAAAGCTGAGTTAAATCAATTGCTATTGGACAGTTCTTCTAACCACGAAGAGTTATTGAAACTAACCAAAGAATTAGGGCAAGTGACTAAAAGTTTAGATGAGAAAACAGATAGATGGTTGGAGTTGTCAGAATACGCTTGATATTGTTTTATTAAAACCCATCAAAAATTCCCAATCCAAATAAGCTGAAATCATATTTTATCGGGTCAGTGTTGTCAAATTTTCTAAGATTTTTAGTGATTTCTTCAACAGCTTTCCAGTCGTTTTGTTTTCGTTTTAATAAACCTAGCTTACGCCCGACATTTCCAGTATGTACATCAAGTGGTAACATTAAGTGTTTAGGATTGATGTTTTTCCAAATGCCAAAATCAACACCTCTGTTGTCTTTTCTAACCATCCAGCGTAAAAACATATTAATACGTTTAGCTGATGAATTTTTTAAGGGGTCAGAAACATGCTTGGTAGTTCGTTGAGGATGTTCAATTTCAAAGAATATTGTTTTGAAATTAGAAATGTTAGTTTGCATGTCTTTTTGATGTTTTGCAAACATCTGTTCCAACCCACAATGGTTAGTATAAATGTTATGTAGTGATTTTATAAAGTAAGCAGCATCAATGCCATTAAAAGTTCGGTGTTTAAAATCATTGAATCGAGCTAATTCTTTTTCTGTGTGATTCATAACAAAATCATAGGGAGACATTTCCATTAATTCCACAAATTTAGTGGCATTGTTAATAATGGTTTTTCGTTGCCCCCAGGCTATGGTAGCACTTATAAAAGCAGCTATTTCTATGTCTTCTTTTTTGGTAAACAAATGTGGAATAGAAATGGGGTCACTTTCAATAAAAGGTTTTCTGTTAAACCGGTCATATTTTTCTTCTAAAAGTTGGTATATTTCTTGTTTGTTTAACATCACATAAAAGTAAATATTTAACTTTAGCAAAAAACTATAGTTTGAAACCAAAAATATTCATATTATCTTTTGCACTCTTTTCAGTGGTTTTCACTTTAAATGCTCAGAATAAGCGTAAAGTAACAAAGATTACAAGAGACTCCCTGTTTTCGTTTATCATTAAACACAAAATGGAAAATATGAGTTCTGTTGTAGCAACTCATTATAAAGTTAATGATGATAATAACTTAGAATTGATAGATGATACATTAGCTAACGGAAGCGTTGTACAGATGATGATAGTTGATGGTGATACTAATTACGTTTATAACATCAACACTTTTGTGGTAGTAGATTTAAAACCTTATGGCGACCCTGAAAAAGATAAGCTATTTAGAAGGATGCGATACTATGTAAAAAAGGTTTACCCTTATGCTAAAATAGCTGCGGATAAGCTAACCATGTATAATAAGCAACTAAAAACGGTAAAATCAAAGCGTAAAAGAAGGAAATTGATGAAGTTGAGGGAAAAAGCGTTGAAGGAAGAGTTTGAAGACGTTATCAAAAATATGTCGAGAACTTCGGGTAGGGTGTTGATTAAATTGATTGATAGAGAAACAGGTCAATCTACTTACGAAATTATTAAAGAAATGCGAGGAGGGTTTAAAGCATGGACATATCAAGGGATAGGTAAACTTTATGGAGCAGATTTAAAACAACGTTTTGACCCTAAGAAAAATGAGGAGGATGAAATGATAGAAAGAGTAGTACAGTCGTTAATGGCTGAAGGAGCTCTATTTTATTAACCTCCTAAAATAGAATGTAAATCGTCAATTTGACTCTCCCAAAGCATTTTAGCTTCGTCTAATTCGTCTTCTTCAGTAAAATCAGTAACTATTAGAGACACATCTTTAGTAATGTCATCGATTTGGATTCTAAACTCAAAGTAAGCATCTGTTCCTTCGTCATCAGTCCATTGGAATTTAATAAACTGATTGTTCTTTTTGGTTAACAGTTTTGCTTGCTCTTCACTATCATCCCAAATAAAAGTAAACAACTCCCCTCTAGAATTTACATTATCAGCAAACCATTCACTTAAACCACTTGGGGTAGAAAGATAATTAAATAATAATTTAGGTGATGACCTTACCACAAACTCCAATTCATATTTTACTTTATCAGCCATTATCAATACACTTTAAGACTAGCTGCAATATAGGAAAAAAAATGAATTTACGAAACGTAAAAATGTTGATTGGAAAAAATATAAAGCATTTTATTGTAAAAACAACAAAACTGCTATATTTGCACCCACATTTTGGCGAGGTAGCTCAGTTGGTTAGAGCGCTGGATTCATAACCCAGAGGTCAGGAGTTCAAATCTCCTTCTCGCTACTTAAGCCTCATCTTTTTGATGAGGCTTTTTGTTTCTGAATTTTAAGTAAGATGTAAACTTTGTCTTCAAGTGCAAAGAGAAGTCTTTTACCTGAGTACAGTTACAAATTGTTGTAGAGAGAAATCCTGATTATTGAAATTAGTATAATTAACAATGAAATAATAGGTTCCCTCAGGAACGTTGTCTCCTGAGGTAGTTTTACCATCCCACCCAATGTTAAGTGATTTTGATTCAAATAATAATTGCCCCCATCGATTATAGATTTTAGTTTTTATATCCTTAATATTTTCCGATAATATAGGTGTAAAAAGGTCATTAAGGCCATCCATGTTAGGAGTATAAACATTAGGAAGAATTAATTTTCCATCACAGGGAGCATTATTTATACTAATATTTATTTCCTTTTTTATTTTACATTTACCTTCTTCAACTTCAACCCAATAAATTCCTGCATTTTGTATCTCTATTAAGGAATTTGTTTCACCAGTACTCCATAGAAATTTTTGATTTGAAGTGTCACCAACTACTGATAAAGTAACAGTATCACCAATACAAATTTCATTATTGCCTAATAATTCAATATCAATGGGAGGTTGAAATGAAACTGATATAGTATCGTATAATGTACAACATGTATTAGAAAAGTACTCAACCCAATATATTCCTGCTGACGTTATTTCTTGAAAATTTTCTGAAGCTCCGTTTTGCCATAAGAAACGTCCAGGATTATTTAACTCAAGTTTTAATGTGTCTCCATCACACAGAATAGTATCATTACCTAAGTTGATATATTCTATTACTATATTTTTTGTATAAACATCTGTTGTTCCATTAAAAAAAATAGTTAATGTAATTGTGTAATTACCAGGAGAAGAAAATAGATGTTTAGGATTTGGTAATCTTGAAATAGAATCTACACCAGTTATAGGATCATTAAAATTCCAAAGTAAAGAGTCATATTCAATCCCATTTAGGTTAAAAATGGCGCTATCATTATAGCACAAATTATTAATAGTAAAATTTGGTTTAAAGTAAGATTGTATAAAATTGGGTAAGCCAATTTTACATACTTTACCATTTAAGTTTATAGCACCATTTTGAAAATCACAGTTTATTCCTAAAGCATTAGGTTCATTAATAACATTTATAGAATTATTTCCGCTTTGGGCCGAATAAATCTTGCCATTTGGTCCAAGTTGCAATCCATAAAAACCAGCTGAAAAATGGACAGTATAACGAGATGCTGGTATGTTAGTTGCAGTAAGGTTATATTGATAGATACCACCACCACAGGTGTATAAAATTTTACCAGATGGAGAAAACTCAACAGCATAATTATAGATAGTATTATTTTCTAATATTAAAGGATTACTAACAATACCTGTTGAGTCATTAAAATCAAATAATTCAGATGAGTAGCCATTGGCAATAGCAAGTTTATCTCCTTTTGGAGAAATTTTCATACAACCCTGGGCATTAGTACCATTAAGGTTAATATTAATAGTGCTTCCTGAATTACTAATAACAGGGAAATTGTTTACACCAGAGCTATCTATTAGATAAGAATAAAAAGCATTAGAACCAAAGTGATGTACAACAACCCATACATCTTTACCATTTCTATGATAAACAGATGTAATCTTTTCACAGATAGGAGTAATTAAAGGGATGTTTTTAGCGATTACCTCTCCTAAACCGTTAGATAAATTCATATTTACTATAGAGTAATTTAACCCTTCTGTCCCACCTTGAAAATCAACAGTGAAAACATAATATAAACTGTCTGAATTAGGCTTTGGGATAATTATTGAAGATTGAGAACTCGTTCCATGACCATTAAGATTTTTACCATTGGTTAGAGTGTCGTGAAGTCTATTCCAAATGGTTTCTCCGTCCGTATAAAATAATAAATTCCCGCAAGAGTCAGATATGGTTGAAGTTCCTTCAAAATAAGTAGTTTTTCCATCAATAAGAGGTGTAACTATGTTTTGGTCAAAATTTAAGCCTGCTCCTAATCCAAAATACCAATTGCTAGATTGATTTTGTGCAAATAGGTAGGAATGGATACAAAAAATAAAAACAATAATATTTAAAAATTTATTCATAAATCATCTTATATGAATGATAGTTAAACCAATATAAATTTACGAGATTATATTGATTCTCTTCAAATTGATATTTTATATATTGTTTTATATTGTGTTGTCATCGGTGAATAGATACAGTGTTAACCAAAAGAAAAACTAAAACCCTTTTAAAAAATTACTTCTCAAATTGGCAGCTTCTGGTAAATCTAAAGCCAATTGTATCTTATCTAAAAAGGCTTGTTTATCTTTACCCAAAACTCCTTTTAATACTAATTTGTTAGAAGCATGATCGCTTCTAAAAATGGTTTCTCGCAACTCTAAGTTCTGCATAAAAAGTTGCATTTCTAAAAACAACTCTTGTTGTGTAAGTTGGGTAAAAGTGCCTTTATACCTGTTTTTATAATGCTCTAACCCTTTATGGGTAGTTAATACTAACGTGCTGGCGTATTTGGGTTGTGTTTCGTTTAGCACTTTTGCAGAGTTTATAGCGTGTTGCTCAGTAAATTCTTTACCTCCCACTCCGTTAATAATCATTACAGAGCTGTTCATACCAATGGCTTTGCTCTTGTTTAAGCCATCAATAGTAGTTTGGTAGGTTTCTCCTTTTTGTATGGCTTCCAATACTTGGCTATCGCCAGATTCTATTCCTACATACAACAAGGTTAAACCTGCTTCGTACAATTCTTTCAGCTCCTCATTGCTCTTATTGGCTAAATTACTTGGTGAGGCGTAAGTTGATATCCTTTGTAAATTAGGAAAGGTGTTGTTTATCTTGTCTAGTATTCGTAGCAATCTATTCGTAGATAAAACCAAAGGGTCACCATCAGCCAAAAACACTCTTCGTATTTGTGGGGCATAAGGTGCAAATGCATCAATGTCTTTAAAAACCTCTTCTTCCTTTCTGGCTTTAAATTTTTTGCTGGTGTACATTTCACAAAAAGAGCATTTGTTCCAACTACAGCCTAAAGTAACTTGTATGATTAACGATTTTGCTTCGCTTGGAGGTCTAAATAAAGGTTCATCATATTCTATAGGAAAATAGTAAGCCATAGGCAAATTTAACTTAAAATTGGTTTAATAGTTGATTATATTTGTACTATGAGATTTATTATAACAATCATAATTTTAATTAGCTGTGTTCAGTTAAAATCACAAACAAATGTTATTGCTAATCCTGGTGAACACATTTCGGCAGAGAATTATGGTGGTAAAGTAGAATTGAAAAGGTTTTTAGAGCAGGAAATGAATTACCCAGAAAAGGCACTACAAAATAAAGAGCAAGGAACAGTAGAATTGCAATTTGTGGTGGATAAACAAGGTAAAGTTTCCAGGTTAAAAGTTAAAGAATCAGTTTCTGAAGAATTGGATGAAGAAGCAATTCGGTTGCATAGCATGCTTTTATTTAAACCATCATACTACATTGGGGATAAGGTATCTACTTACAGTACACTCAAAATAGATTTTTCTGTAGGGAAATATAAAAGATACTGTAAGAAGAGAGGATATGATAAGATTGAGTTTACTGATGATATGGACCAGTCAAATATCATTTATCAGGATGATGAAGTGGATATAAAACCAAAAATGACTTTTGAAGATACTTTAGATAATATTTCCACTTTTTTAACCAAAAATTTACAATATCCAGAAGGTACAAGAAAACTGAACATTACAGGTACTGTTAAACTAAGTTTTGTAGTTGAAACTACAGGTAGAATTACTAATATAAAAGTAATGAGAGGAGTTGGAGGGGGAGCTACTAATGAAACGGAACGCTTGCTTAAACTCTTAAAATGGAAACCGGGAGTTAAAGATGGTAAAAAGGTAAGGGTTACTAAAATATTTGAGGTAGATTATAACCTTACGAATAACTCTGGTTATAATTATGTGCCTACTAGCTATTAATAGTTATTAATCTAACATTTTTTGTGTTTTGTAGAGAAAGATGATACTTTTGTCGTCCCAATTTAAAAGTTATGGTTAAAGCGTTTCTATCTAAATTAGTAGTTATTATATGCGTTTGTTTTACAGTAGGTGTAAAGGCTCAGGAAAACGTATCAGAAAAACAAGCCAACGAATATTTTAATAACAACAACTTTAATGCTGCATTAGAGCAGTATTTAGTTTTATTAGAAAAAGAACCCGAAAATTCAAAATTTAATTATAGAGTAGGAGTTTGTTACTTAAATACCAATATTGATAAATCTAATGCCGTACCTTACCTTGAGAAGGTATTAGAAGACGAAAAACCTAATCCAAACACTTACTATTTACTAGGTAGAGCTTATCATTTTGCCTATCGTTTTAACGAAGCAATAAATATGTTGGAGAAGTTTAAGACTATTGATAAAGGGAATACTTACAATTTGGATGATGTAGAAAAGCAAATTGAATATTGCTACAATGGTATTGAAATAATGAAATTTCCATTAGATATTTCTTTTAAAAATCTAGGTAGTGTAATTAACTCAAGCTATAAAGATTATTATCCTTTTGTACCTATAAATGAGGAGTTTGTAGTTTATAATTCCAGAAGAGATGATGGAAGTGATAAATTATCAAATGGCGAGTATCATTCTGAAATTTATATCTCTAAAGTAAAAAATGGGGTATTTCCAAAAGCAAGAAAATTAGATCAAAATGTAAATACTTTAGATGGCTCTGAAGAGATTATTGGTTTGTCAGCTGACGGTAAAAAAATGCTTTTTTATTATGATAATGCAGATCATTATGGTGATTTATTTATTGCAGATTATCAGGATGATAAAGTGAAAAATATTGAAAAACTTCCGAAAGTAATTAATACCAAAAATCATGAAATTGCTGCATCTATTAGTAGTGATGGTGATGAAATATATTTTGCAAGTGACAGAGAGGGTGGTTTTGGTGGAGTTGATATATATGTATCCAGGTTATTGCCGAATGGAAAGTGGGGGCCAGCTCAAAATTTAGGTCCAACTGTAAATACGCCTTATGATGAGGATTTTCCAAATATTTCGCCAGATGGAAAGCAGCTTTACTTTAGCTCTAAAGGGCATACCAGTATGGGAGGATATGATATTTTTAAAGCAACATGGAATCCTGTAAAGAGAAATTGGGGAGATGTGAAAAATGTAGGTTTTCCTTTAAACACTCCTGAAGATAATATGAATTTTAGGGTCTCTGAATCGGGTAGAACTGGTTACATATCGATGCTTAGAGCTGAAGGAAAAGGAGATTTGGACGTGTATGCAGTTACTTTTAATGAAGTTGATCCACAATATACCGTTATAAAAGGATTTGTTAGTGTTGCAGATTCTACTCAACAAAGAATTAAAGATGTATTTATTTCTGTTTTAGACTTACAAACGGACGAGTTGTATGGAAACTATATGACCAACCCTATTACAGGAAGATATATCATGATTCTTCCTCCTGGCAGGTATAATGTGTTGGTTGAGGTTCCAGGTTTTGAGCTTTACACCGAAAACATTGAAGTTTACGGTAAAAGCTCTTTCAGAAGTTTGATAAAAAAGGATTTCTTGCTAAAGCCTACTAATTAGTTTTTAATAACATCGGACACTATTTATCAACATTACTTGAATTAAAGTACTTTTTCATCGAATTTTGGTGAACCAAAAAAATATCGCATGCAACAGTATTTAGATTTATTAGATCATATTTTAACTAAGGGAACTTCTAAAGGAGACAGAACTGGAACCGGAACAATTAGCTGTTTTGGTTATCAAATGAGATTTGATTTAAGCGAAGGTTTTCCGTGTTTAACTACTAAAAAATTGCATCTAAAATCTATTATACATGAGTTATTGTGGTTTATAAATGGTGATACAAATATTAAGTATCTACAAGAAAATGGAGTTAAGATTTGGGATGGATGGGCTAATGAAGATGGAGATTTAGGACCTGTTTATGGTTATCAGTGGCGTAATTGGAATGGGGATGGTATTGACCAAATTGCTAACTTGATAGAACAAATAAAAAACAATCCAAATAGTAGAAGATTAATGGTTTCTGCATGGAATCCAAGTGTGATGCCCGATACTTCTGTTTCATTTGAAGAGAATGTTGCCAACGGAAAAGCTGCTTTGCCGCCATGTCATGCTTTTTTTCAGTTTTATGTAAATGAAGGCAAATTGAGTTGTCAGTTATATCAAAGAAGTGCAGATACTTTTTTAGGTGTACCTTTTAATATTGCTTCTTATGCTTTATTTACCATGATGGTTGCTCAGGTTTGTGATTTAGAACCAGGTGAGTTTATTCATACTTTTGGAGATGTACATTTGTATAATGATCATATAGAACAAGCGAAATTACAGTTAACCAGAGAGCCTCGTGCTTTGCCGAAAATGAAAATTAACCCAAATGTTAAAAACATTTTCGATTTTAAATTTGATGATTTCGAGTTAGTTGATTATGATCCACATCCACACATAAAAGCAGCTGTTTCTTTATAAAATGGAGCAATTAAATTTACCTCAATACCAACACAAATTAAAAGAAGAAAGAGGTAAACGCTATATTTTCGATAGTATTCGTAAAAAGTATTTAGTACTTACACCTGAAGAATGGGTTAGACAGAATTTTGTGCAATTCTTGGTACAAGAAAGAAATTTCCCTGCTGGACTTATAGAAATTGAAAAAGGGTTGAAGTTAAATGAATTACAAAAGCGTGCTGACGCTATAGTTTATAAAAATTCTTCTCCACTTGTATTAGTTGAATTTAAAGCCCCAAATGTTGAGATAAAACAAGAGGTATTTGAGCAGGTAGCACGATACAATACACATTTTAAAGTTCCCTATTTGATAGTTTCTAATGGTTTAAGTCACTATTGTGCTAAGATAGATTTTGAAGAAAATACTTTTGAGTTTTTAAATCAAATACCAGATTATTTAACCATTTGAATACATTTTTATTATTGTTTCAATTTATGTAATCCAATTGATCCTTGCCATTCATCTGTTTTTATATCTAAACTTTTGTTTACCTTTAGCTTATGAGAAAGATTCTATTCCTTGTTTGTTTGTTTTCATTTTTACTGTTAGAAGCTCAGCAAAGTAAAATTAATTTTGGGTTGAAATATGAACTAGCAAAACAAACAAACAAGAATACTTTATTTCCATTGTTTGTAATTGGGGAAGTACCGTTAATCAAACAAGAGGTGAGAAAATTAAAAGGACAAGTAATTCGTTCATCAGGCAATATTGTTCAAGTTAAGTTACCTATTAAACATATTGAGGATTTTTCGCAAAATGATTTTGTACAGAGTATACCCTATTCTTTTTCAAGAGGTCAATTGCTTTCAGATACGATGACCATCCACAATAATGTTACACCAATTCATAATGGAGTACCACCATTACTGAGAGCTTATACCGGGAAAAATGTAGTTTTTGGTATTATAGATACGGGACAGGATATTGTTCACCCTGATTTTAAAGATACGTTGGGCAATACTAGAATATATAGAATTTGGGATCAAGTAACAGGTTTGTATTGGGATTCAACCTCTATTAATAATGGAACCTGTACTCATGTAGATAACCATGTTACATCACATGGAACCCATGTAAGTGGGATAGGGGCTGGTAACGGTTTGGGTTTAAATAAGTATGCAGGTGTAGCTGGTGAAGCTACCATTGTAGCAGTAGCCAGCGATTTTAATGCTCCCAACTGGCTTTCTACTGTGGTAGATGCAACTGCTTATATTTATTCCGTTGCAGACTCATTAGGTTTACCATGCGTAATTAATGCAAGTATTGGAGATTATTTTGGATCACACGATGGTACAGATCCAGCGGGAGTTTTAATTGATAGTTTGGTTAATTATAAACCCGGCAGAGCATTTGTTTGTGCGGCTGGTAATGCGGGTTTTTTTAATTGGCATGTTGAACATAATGTTACTCTAGATACAACCTTTACCTGGTTAAAATATAACCCGACTTCTGCTTTAGGATTTGGTTCCGTATTTTATGAAATATGGGCTGATACAGCAGATTTTAATAATGTAGATTTTGCTTTTGGTGCTAATCTTCCTTCAGGAACGTTTGAAGAAAGAGGAAGAACAGCTTTCACGGATATTCAAAATAGTTTAGGAAATAAAGTTGATTATATTTTAAATACTAATAATGATACATTGGCTGTTGTAGAAACTTATGGAGAATTGCAAGATGATAAGTATTTGTTACAAGTTTTATTGAATGAACCTGATTCAAATACTTATAATTTTAGTGTTTTAAGTACAGGCGCGGGTAGGTTTGATTTTTGGTCAACAACTTTATTAGGTACGTCAGATGTGGTAGAAACAGGATTGCCCTCTGTTGGTGTTTATCCACCAATACAATATTATATAAAACCAGATTCGGCTAAAACAATGGTAAGTAGTTTTACTTGTCATCCAACTACTATTGCTGTTGCTAATTTTGTAAACAGAAAAACTTATATAGATGTTGATACCATTTTAAGAGTTATGCCTGAAACTCCTGGAGAACTTGCACCAACTTCTAGCTTTGGTCCTGATAGGAGAGGAAATACTAAACCTGATATTGCAGCATCAGGAGAACATAATATTGGACCAAATACAGCAAGTGTAATAGCAGCAAATATGGCATCTACACCTGCTAACAGACAAAATGTTGCTTATGGTGCTATGCACCGCAGAAATGGAGGAACTTCAATGGCTTCACCAGTTGTTGCAGGTACTGTGGCTTTGTATTTAGAAAAATGCCCAAATGCAACTATGACAGAGATTAAAGCTGCAATTCAAAATACAGGCAGGCAAGATGCGTATACTGGTATTTTACCAAATTATGCTTTTGGTTATGGAAAAGTGGATGCTTTTGAAGCTTTAATTCATTCCAATTACACTTTTTCACTGGGTGCTGACATTAATATTTGTGAAGATGATAGTACTTTACTTTCTGCACCATTGTATAGTGTTTACGAATGGTCAACTGGTGATACTTCTCAAAGTATTTACCTTGATACTACCCAAACTGTTTATGTAACTGTAACTAACTTGAGTGGCTGCAAAGGACGGTCTGATACTATTACTTCTACCTGGCGACCATTACCTGTCAAACCAATTGTTACAGTTGTGGGGAATGATACGTTGGTTTATTCGTCAAGTTTAAATTTACAGTGGTATTATAATAATTCAATTATTGGTGGAGAAACGGATACTTTCCATATTGCACAAAACAATGGAGATTATTTTTTAGAAGTAACTGATACCTTTGGCTGTAAAAACAATTCAGACACTGTAAATATTATAGTTTTAGGTATTGAAAATACAAGTAAAGATGTTGCTTTTATATATCCTAACCCAAGTAGTGGTAGTATTACTGTAAATATTAATAAGGAGAATATAGAAGCAATTAAAGTGGTTAATGTGCTTGGAAAGGTTGTTGCAGATAGAAAAATAAACAACAATCAAACTGAAATTTCTTTTAACTTAACAGATATGGCTGAAGGGATTTATTATATCAAACTGATTACTTCTAATGAAGAGTATATTCAAAAAGTTATTTTGTTACGATAATTAAACGACCATTTTAAATTAGTTGAATAATACCTATTTTCGTTTTTATGAATTTTAAACGACTCATATTATTTTTATTATTATCTAGTATAATTTCACTTTATGGATTGGCCCAAGATGATTTTTTACCCAGAACGATTGTTTTTAAGGTAAATGAAGATTACAATAATAAGTGTTTCAGCAATTACATTGATATTCCATCTTTTCAGCAATTATATTCAAAAATAGGAGTGATTGAGTTAAAAAAAGTATTTCCCAATAAACAAAAAGAACAAAGGGATGGATGGATTGATTTGTCTTTAATTTATCAGTTAAAATACAATTCTAACTATTCTGAAAATAAGGTGGTTAGTTTTTTAAGAAAACTTAATTGTATCAATTATGCTGAACTTTATTACCTCCCAAAATTGTGTTACACACCTAATGATACGGTTTTACCTAATCAGTGGCATTTACCTATTATTGATGCGTTTAACGCATGGAATATCACTAAAGGAGATTCTAATATTGTTATAGGTATTACCGATACAGGTTGGGAGCCTACACACCCTGATATGATTGGAAATGTAAAAAAGAATTATGCAGATCCAGTAAATGGAACAGATGATGATGGGGATGGCTATATTGATAATTTTATAGGCTGGGATTTGGCAAATGATGATAATGATGCTTTGTGGGAATCAATTAGTCATGGAGTAAATGTAACAGGCATTGGTGCAGCAGCTACTGATAATGTAACAGGTGTAGCTGGTGTAGGGTTTAACACCTCTTTTTTACCAGTTAAAATCTCTAATAGTACAGGAATTTTAACCCATGCTTATCAAGGTATTGTATATGCAGCCGATCATGGTTGTGATATTATTAATTGCTCGTGGGGAAGTTTTACTTATTCTCAATTTAACCAGGATGTAATTGATTATGCAGTAATTAATAAAAGTTGCTTGGTTATTGCTGCAGTAGGAAATAATAATATGGATGTAAAATTTTATCCAGCCGCATATAAAGGAGTGTTAAGTGTAGCTGCTACAGAGCAATCAGATTTAAAAAAGAATAATTCTAACTATGGTTATTATGTAGATGTTTCTGCACCAGGAGAGGCTATTCAAACTACTGGTCCGAATGCTTCTTATAGTATAAATAGCGGAACATCTATGGCTGCACCTATTGTAGCAGGAGCAGCAGCACTTTTTAAAACGCAGTTTCCTTTTTATACTAACCAGCAAATAGGTGCTTTAATACAAGCTACTGCTGACGATATTTATAGTTTAAACCCTTCTTACATTGATAAATTAGGAACAGGTAGAGTAAATCTATTTGCTGGAGTAAATGCAGTCAATCCAAAGTTTATTGAACTTACAAACCAAACCTTAACCGATAATAACAATGAGATATTTGAATTTGGGGATACGATAGAAATAGTTGGATTGTTTACCAATTATTTAGACCCTTTATCAGGTTTAACAGTAACGGTAACATCTACTTCTCCTTATGTAAATATTTTGGATGGAGTAACTGCTCTCCCCAATCTTGCCAGTATGCAAACTCATAATAATACTGCAGATCCATTTACAGTTGAGGTGCTTAGTGGAGCTCCTTTTAATGAAGAAGTTACTTTTAAAGCTGTTATTACTAATGGAACATACACTAATAACGAATACTTTACTGTGGTGTTTAACCCTGATTACATTAATTTGGAAGAAAATCAGGTAGCAACTACTATTACTAGTAATGGAAAAATAGGTTTTAATGACATCAACAATTCAGTTGGGTTAGGATTTACATATAACTCTACTCCTTTGTTATATGAAGCAGGTTTAATGATTGGAGATGGTGTTGCACGAGTAGCAGATGTAGTAAGAAATGGGAGTGGAGGTCAGGATCAGGATTTTAGTGCTATACAAAATGTACAACATAACCCACCTTATGTTTCGGCTAAAGATTTAATTGGTGTTTTGGATGACTCACCTTTATCATCACCTATGGATATTGAAGTTAAACAATATTCTTATGCTTATGCTAATGCTCCAGATGATAAATATGTAATGGTAAAATATGTGATTACCAATACAGGATTAACAACATTAAACAATCTTTATGCTGGAATTTTTGCCGATTGGGATATAAAAGATGCTATGCAAAACAAAGCAGGATACGATGCTACTCGTAAGATGGGCTATGTTTATGCTTTAGATAGTGATAGCTTGTATGCAGCTATCAAGGTATTGAGTTTTGCTGCTGCTAACAATTATAGTTTAGATTTGGATGGAAGTAGTGGTATAGATCCCAATGGGAGTGGCTATACAACTGACGAAAAATATCTCTCGTTATCTACCAATAAAAATGAAGCGGGAAATCCTACTGGAGCAGATGTGGCTCATGTAGTAAGTTCGGGTTCTTTTAATCTTTTACCAGGAGATTCGATAAATGTTGCATTTGCCATTATTGCAGGTGATAGTTTATTAGATATACAAGCAAGTGCTGATGCTGCTCAGGTAAAGTACGATTTGGAAGTAGGAATAGAAGAATTGGGTGATGAGAATGAAGTAGTTATATATCCGAATCCAACAACTGGAGTAATTCAGTTATTAAGTGATGAAGTGATTAAGCAGGTTACTGTTAAAAATATGCTAGGAGAAGAGATTTTGACTACAAAGCAGAAAACTATTGATTTGAGTAATTATCCGAATGGTATTTATTTAGTAGAAATAGAAACAGAAAAAGAAGTTGTTAAAAAGAAAGCTATTCTCTCGAGATAAACTCTTTCAACTCAACCATACTGTTTTCAAAGTTGAAAACCTCTTCAAGCTTACCAACATTATCAATATCAAAGAAGTAAGGAGACATGAATTTGGTAAATTCCAGTTTGGTTTCTTCATATTCAAATAGTGCAGTTAAGTCTTTTACTTGGTCTAATAATAAACAAACTGAATCTAACTCGTTAATGGCAGTTTTAATTTTTCCCAGCTTTATTTCTTCCAGGTTTTCATTTAGCATCATAGTTTTTAATGCTGCAAATTCTTCTTCTTTTATTGGCCATGGACAACCAATTTTGCCTTTGTAATCTTCTAAGTGATAATAGCTGGCAAAAGGTACTTTATAGGTAGTATCTTTTTTAGTAGAGTCTGTTTTTACTGTATCAAGGGGTAATATTGTCTGGTTTTCTGTATAAGCAATAGTTTGGATGTTTTTATCAGCACTATAACTCGCTTCGGGAATTATTTTTTTAAGCTGTAAGCCATTCATGTTTACCTTATAAAAATGCAAGAAACCCTTATCTAACAGAAAAAGCGTAGTTTGTTTTTTTGTACTATCATTTTTAAAACTGATTTCAGCATAATATTTATTGTTGGCTTTAAGATCTTTTACCATTAGCTGTTTGGTGAAATTTTGATGCTGGGCTTTACGGTTTAAAGAAAGTTTAAATTCAATCTCACTATTTAAGATTACAGCACATTCTTGACCAAGTACTTTATTTCCAAAAAACAAGCAACAAAAAACAAGCGACCAATAATATTTACCCAAACATTTCATTAAAACTAAAAGTGTCTTTTAAACGTACGCCCTTTTCAGTATGTTGTACAGTACAGCATTGATTTTCAATATCATGTTCTAAAAACAAAATATATTCTTTATCAGCAGCTTCTTTTAAAAATCTTCCTTTTTCCTCTAAGGTTAATAAAGGACGAGTATCGTAACCCATTACATAAGCCAATGGAATATGTCCAACAGAAGGCAATAAATCTGCCATAAAAACAACTGTTTTACCTTTGTATTTGATGTGAGGTATCATTTGTGCATCTGTATGACCATTAACCATTAAAATGTCAAAGTAATTAAAACCTTCTTTGTCTATAAATTTTAACTGGTCTAACTCTATCATAGGTATAATGTTTTCTTTTAAGAAAGAAGCTTTTTCTCTTTGGTTAGGTTCCGTTGCCCATTTCCAGTGCATACTATTAGTCCAGTAAGTTGCATTTTTGAAAGTTGCTTCAAATTTTGTTCTATCAGCATTCCATTTAATTCCACCACCACAGTGATCAAAATGTAAGTGGGTTAAAAATACATCTGTAATATCATTAGGGTGGAACCCTAGTTTTTTCAGATTACCCTCTAAGCTATCATCTCCAAACAAATAGTAATATCCAAAAAACTTATCAGATTGTTTGTTGCCCATACCATTGTCAATTATCATTAGTCTATCACCATCTTCAATAAGCATACAACGCATACTCCAACTGCACATGTTGTTTTCATCAGCAGGGTTAGTTTTTTGCCATAAACTTTTTGGAACAACTCCAAACATAGCACCTCCGTCCAATTTAAAATTTCCAGTATTTAAAGGGTAAATTTTCATAAGTAACACTTTATTGTTGACAATATCCAAATATAAGAAAGTAGATGCTTGTTTATAATAGATAAGTTTATAAACCATTAACAAATAACATGAAAGTACATTTTATAGCAATAGGAGGGAGTGCTATGCACAATTTGGCTATTGCGTTACATAAAAAAGGATTTGAAGTTACTGGTTCTGATGATGAAATATTTGAACCCAGTAAAAGTAGGATTGCTAAGTATGGTATATTGCCTGAAGAGTTTGGATGGTTTCCAGGAAAAATTACCAATGATTTAGATGCTATAATTTTAGGAATGCACGCTCGTGAGGATAATCCAGAATTAAAAAAAGCTCAAGAGCTAGGAGTAAAGGTTTATTCTTACCCGGAGTACATTTATGAGCAATCTAAAAATAAAGTAAGAGTGGTGATAGGTGGAAGTCATGGTAAAACTTCTATTACTTCAATGATATTGCATGTATTGGAAAAGGTTAATATGAAATTTGATTACATGGTTGGGGCTCAATTAGAAGGGTTTGATACTATGGTTCAGTTAACTGATGCTCCTGTTATAATTCTAGAAGGAGATGAATATTTATCTTCTCCTATTGATAGAAGGCCTAAATTTCATTTGTATCACCCTAACATTGCTTTGTTAAGTGGAATTGCCTGGGATCATATAAATGTATTTCCAACTTTTGATAATTATGTTAATCAATTCGAACAGTTTATAGATTTAATAGAAGAAGAGGGAAGTTTAGTGTATTGTGAAGCTGACGATGAATTAAATAAAATAGCTAATAAAGCAAATAATCCTGAGGTTAAGTTACCTTATTCTACTCCAAAAAATTACATTGAAAATGGTGTAACTTATTTGATAACTGAGTATGGTGATATTCCATTACAAATTTTTGGAGACCATAATTTACAGAATTTGAATGGAGCTCGTTTAATATGTAATCAGATAGATGTTCCTGATGAAGATTTTTATGAAGCCATTAAAGATTTTAAAGGAGCAGCTAAAAGGTTAGAATTAATAACTAAAAATGGTAAGACTGCAGTATATAAAGATTTTGCTCACTCTCCTTCAAAATTAAAAGCTACAACACAGGCGGTTAAAAATCAATATAGAGACAGGGAAGTAATAGCTTGTATGGAGTTACATACTTTTAGCAGTTTAAATAAAGAATTTCTACAGGAGTATGATGGAAGTATGGTTGCTGCGGATGAAGCTTATGTATATTATAACAATCATACTATAGCTCATAAAAAGTTAGAACCAATATCTCCTGATGAGGTTAAGCAGGCCTTTAATTCAGATAATGTAACTGTTTATAATGATTCTGATTTATTGTTTAAGATGTTACAGGAAAAAGAATGGGAGAATAAAGTATTACTCTTAATGAGTTCAGGCAATTTTGATGGGATAGATTTAAATGCTTTTGGAGAGCAAGTTATAAAAAAAGGCGAGTAGAACACTCGCCTTATTGCACTAACTAAACAGGAAGGAAACAAACTCAATCGTTTTGAGCTTCTTCTTTTTCTTTTTGCTCTGCAATTTTATAGGCAGCAAATAACCCTCCTCCTCCAAATAAGAATATCATCGAAAAATAACATACTTCATCATTTAAAGAAGTGTAAGAGTCTAGCATATTTCCAGCTAATAAACCAATTCCAACTCCAACAGCCATCAAGGCAAATTTTATTACTCCTGTGCCTCCTTTTTTATGTTGTTTGTATTGGTTTACATCAATTCCTTTTTCAATCATTTTTACTTTTTCAAGGTGTTCCATTCTTCTTAACAGTATTACCATTGTAAAAGCACCTAAAGTGATTGATATTGGTATTAGCATTTCTAAATTGTGCATATTATTTGTTTTTTTTGGTTTCTGTAATCTTAGACACAATGTTTTTTATTGATGTTACACTTTTTTCAAAAAAATATTTTTTAGCAGTATTGTAACATTGCTTAACTTATGCGTGTCTAAGTTTATAGATAGCATTAATTTGAACGATTCAGATTTAATACAAGGCCTAATAAGTAAGCAAACAAGCGCTATTAATTATTTTGTAAATAATTATCAGCAGTTTATTTATGTGCTATGTGTTAAGATGCTAAACAATAATGAGATTGCTGAAGAAATTACGCAGGATGTTTTAATAAAAAGTATTGAGAAGATAGATCAATTTAAAGGTCAATCTAAATTAAAAACCTGGATTTATACTTTAGCAAAAAGAGAGGTATTGAATTACATTAGAATTAATAAGCCTGAAACAGTTAATATAGAGAATCATCCACCAAATGAACACATTAATAATATTGAGGAGCAATTAAATCAAAAAGATATTAAACAAGCAATACAACAAGCATTTGAATTTTTAAATTTTGAACAGAAAGAAATTTTAACATTGTTTTACTTGCAAGAGTTATCTTTAAAAGAGATTGCTGAAATGACAACATTGTCTGAAAGCAATGTTAGAGTAAAACTACATAGAGCAAGAGAACGATTTAAAAAAATTGTAACCAAAAAAGATTTATCTTTACTAAAGCAAATCCATTATGAGTAAGCATTTAACCGAAATAGAATTATTTGAATATTCTAACCAGCTAATTGAAGATAAGGTTTTGTTAGAGGCCATTAAATCTCACCTTAATTCTTGTAAAGAATGTCAAGCAAAACTTGCTGTTGAACAAAAAGTGGATTTGACCATACAGCAAAATTTAGAAGTGGAGAAACAAATTAATGTAACCAATAAAGTATTAAACTATTTTGAAAAACCAGCTGTTAAATTGGTTGGTGTAGATGTAGGCTGGGCTGTACTTGTAGTATTTTTTGTTTCAGCATTATTAATTGTTGGAGAAGTAACTTCTTTTAATAATGCTATTCCAGAATTAACTTATACCACAGTTATTGCATCAGCAATATCTGCCCTACTTTTGGTAGATTTTCTTTTTAAATATTTGAAGTATAAGAAAAGCTAATTATTTCCTGACTCCATCCATTTTTCTCGTTAGTAAGGTCATTATTACGGAATGCATTAATCCTAATAAAACCATTGAGAACATTGTTGTAGAAGCTTGATAGTATGGGTTTAACGAATATATTTTACCCATATATCTATTCTGAAAATCTTCTTTTGCTTTTTCAATTCCTTTAGCGTTTGTACTTGATGGATAAGAATTAATACAGTCTTTTATATCCTCATCAAATTGCTTTCGGTCTTCTTCTGAAAGTTCAGCTATTGTTTTGTTTTCGGGTAAAAGACTAAAGGAGCAGATGTGTTCTTTTTGAAAATCTTTATACTGTTCTTTATAACTCTCTAGTTCTTTATCTGCAAATCCAGCATCTATTTTAGCATAATAAACATAAGTAATAACTGCTATTAAGATAGCTAGAAAAGATGCTGTTCTGGCACCAGCCTTAAAATCCTGTCCAAAAGTGGTTTTTCCATTTTCACTCATTAGCTTTGAAGAACGTACTCCAAAAAATACGGCTACCAGCATTACCATCATATAGATGTAAACAATATATCTTATTTCATCGTGCTGTACGCCAAGCGAGAATAAAATAAGCTTACTTACTAAAGCTATAATTGCAAAAACTATTGCAATTTGAAATGGATTTTTAAACATTTTTTAATTAGAGATTAGAATCTTAGAGATTAGAATATTCTAATCTCTAAGATCAAATTTAATTTTAGTGTCCTGCCTTCATCGACATTAAGAATTCTTCATTATTAATGGTTTTGCCCATTCTGTCTTTAATGAATTCCATTGCTTCTACAGGGTTCATGTCAGCAATATGATTTCTTAATATCCACATTAATTGAGTAATATCATCGCCTAGTAGTAAATCTTCTCTTCTGGTACTTGATGAAACAATATCGATAGCAGGGTAGATACGTTTATTAGATATTTTTCTATCCAACTGTAACTCCATGTTACCAGTACCTTTAAACTCTTCAAAAATAACTTCATCCATTTTAGAGCCAGTTTCAGTAAGAGCAGTAGCAATAATTGTTAAAGAACCACCATCTTCAATGTTACGTGCGGCACCAAAGAATCTTTTTGGTTTGTGCAGGGCATTGGCATCAACACCACCAGATAGTACTTTACCAGATGAAGGTGATACAGTGTTGTAAGCTCTTGCTAAACGAGTAATAGAATCTAAAAGAACTACCACATCATGACCACATTCAACCATACGCTTAGCTTTTTCAATAACCAGATTGGCTAATTTAACGTGCTTGTCAGCAGGTTCGTCAAATGTAGACGCAACAACTTCAGCATCAACATTACGAGCCATATCAGTTACCTCTTCAGGTCTTTCATCAACTAATAGAATTAGTAAGTAAACCTCAGGGTGATTGTCAGCAATAGCATTTGCCACATCTTTTAGTAAGGTAGTTTTACCTGTTTTAGGTTGTGCTACAATCATACCCCTTTGTCCTTTACCTATAGGGGTAAACAAATCAATTACACGGTTAGATAAAGAATTTCTTTTATCACTAACTAACTTTAATTTTTCATTAGGAAAAACTGGAGTTAGGTATTTAAAAGGAACACGATCTCTTACAAAATCAGGTTCACGATTATTAATGGAAACTACTTTTATTAAAGGAAAATATTTTTCTCCAATTTTTGGAGGACGAACACTACCTCTAACAGTATCTCCAGTTTTTAATCCAAATAATTTTATTTGCGATTGAGATACATAGATATCATCTGGAGAATTCAGGTAATTGTAATCTGATGAACGTAAAAATCCGTAACCATCAGGCATAATTTCTAAAACACCTTCACTAACAATAATGCCATCAAAATTATATCCATGGTCATCTCCATTGTTATTTGAGTGTCTTCTGTCTCTATGATTACTATTGTTTTCTCTTGATCTTGAATCTTGTTGTTTTGTGTTCTTTTCTGTATTATTTTCAGTTTTAGGTTTTTTATTTTCTACAGTAGGTTTACTTGTTTTTTCCTCTTGTATTGGTTGTTCTGTTTTGGCTGGGGTAGTAGTAGGTTGAGGAGTATTGCTTGATGGCTTATCGTCAAATAAACTCGGTTTTTTATCTTCGGTTGAAATTCTTTTTCTTTTTGGTTTTGCTGAAGTAGCTCCAGTAGATGAACCAGCTGGGATTCTTTTTCGTTGAGGTTTTTCCTTTTTAGGAGGATTAATTGCTTGTTGATCAAGAATTTGGTAAACTAACTCTTCCTTTTTTAATTTGTCAGCTTTTTTAATGTCTAATTCTTTAGCAATTTCACGAAGTTCTCCAACTAACTTCTTGTTTAATTCAATAATGTCGTACATAAAATTGTGAAATGATTTTTATTTATCTTTTGAGATATTTAATAATTACAGAATGTAATTTATTTTTTATGAGTATTGTTTTATAATTTTTGCTTCTTATTAAAGTAAGTCGCGATTTAACTTGATTTAAAAATGTTATTGGTGTAATAACGTTATCAGGAATCTGATAGTACAATAGTACGAAATAATTTATAAAACCAACTAAAAGTGAATTTATTTATTTAATCCTAAAACGTTAGTAAAGTGGAAATGCTAAATAGTTTCTACTCCAAACAATTTGCATAGCCATCCCAAATGACCAGCATGAGAGCACTCATGTCTTACCGCATGTTTAATGATGGCTCTTTTAGAATCTTCCCCACCAAAAGTAATTCCGTTAGTGGTTGGTTGACTCAAATCTTCATCCGTTAGTGTACTAACATAAGCCATTGCTTTTTTATGGACTTCATAAAATGTGTTCATTATTTCATCTACAGGCGGATAGTCTTCTTTTGCAGGAATTTCTGAACCTAAACCAAACTGACGAGCCCATGGTATCTTTACATGCTCACCACCAGTGCAAACTAAAAGTAACCAGTTTTCAGATACGGTCATGTGTGCCACCAGCCATAAAATGCTGTTGAGTTGTTTACCTTCAATTTCAAATGACTTGTAAACATCCTGACCTTCCAGTTTTTTGAGATAGAAGTTGGTTAATTCTCTAGATAGTTCAAGTGTTTCTACAAGTGTTTGTGTTTCTGTTTTTGACATAGTTATAAAGCGTTAATGAATTTTTTTGCATATAAAAAGTTACTGGCTTTTCTCCATTCAATTGCAGCTTCAGCATATAAATGCTCTAAAATTGGTAAATCATCTGTAAGGAGATAAGTATTTGAAAAATCCATTTGTTTTGGGTCTAAAAAATAAGGTTCTAGATTAGAAACCTCGTAAATGTAAGGCTCTCCATAGTTAGTGCTAGTAAAGTCTAAGTCAGTTTTGCTAGCAAGAAATATTAAGTTTCTACTCATTTCGTGTTCACTTGGTGTTGCCAACATGTTGGTTTTAAAACCACTTTCTACCAATGTTTTATAAACGCTTCTTGAGGCAATACCAATGTTGCCTGATGTAAACCCAAAAAAGTTAATCATTAACATTCCATTCGGTTTTAATTTTTCCTGAGCTTCTTTAAAACATTCGAGAGTAAGTAAATGGCTTGGTGGAGTCTCACTTAAAAACAAGTCAAACGTAATAATGTCGTACTTTTTTGTTACTGTTTTTAAAGCATGCCTGGCATCATCTACTATTATATTTTCATTGGGGCTAACTCCAAAGTATTTAATGGCAACATCTTTTACACGTTGATCTAATTCAACTACATCTGTATTAAACCCTAACCGATTAAATTGTTTAATTAATGTTCCACCACCAAGACCTAAAAGTAAAACATCGCTTCCTTTAGGATATATACTTGCTGCATTAGGAAAAAAATAAGCATAATCCCATAAGCTATAATTAGGGTTTTCTACATCTAATACTGTTTGACAAGTATTATTTACCAATAAACCTCTACCGTATTTGTATCCACGAGTAATCGTAGAAAAATTATGATCAACTACTTTTACCTGGCCAAATACCCCTTCACTTTCGTAAAGTACTTTGTATCCAGGTACATTTTCTATTCCTTTTTTTAACTGAGTAAATGGGTAAAATAGAACTAGTAGAAAGGCAAATGCTAGAAATTTATTTTTTCCGATTAATACAAAAAAAGGAATGATAAATAAGATAACACCAAACACTACTGATGGCTTGGTAATTCCAAAATTTGGCAAAAAATAGAACCCTGTTAAGTAGGTAAATAATATGCCTCCAACTGTAGAAACGGAATATACCAAACCTGAAATTTTCCCTGAATCTTCAGCGTGTTCGGTTAATGTGTTGATTATAATAGGAGACATCATACCAAATAACATAAGAGGGGGGAACAAGAAAACTAACATAGAAATACTGGCTCCAGTTTGTATACTTAGGTTAATGGTATCTTTCATTATCCATGCGCTACTAAAAGGCATTAGGCTTACAAAACAACCTGCAAGTAGCATTACCCAAAAAAGTAATAGTTTGCTTTTAAATTTTTTAGAGAAATACCCACCTAGGTAGTAACCGGATGCTAAGCTTCCAAGAGTTACCCCTAAAACAGACGCCCAAACATATAGAGAAGTACCAAAGTAAGGAGCAACTAATTTAGCACTTACTAATTCAGTAAACATTACTGCTCCGCCCTCAATAAAAGAGATGATAAGGATGAATATTTTAAACTTTTTAGTCATGAAATTATCAATTTTAGAGAAACAATATTAACTAATATAATGGATTAATAAAATTACAAACTACAATACCTAACTTAGGAATCCAATAAATTGATGAAAAAAGGTTGGTTTATTTTTTAACAATTTGAACCTACATAGTTAAAATAATATTCTTATTAAGTACTTTTGCCTATATTGCTTTAAGTAAATTAACTGGGCAATATCATTAAAAGTGATCACCCTTGAAGGTCTGCACAGGCTGAAAACCGCTTTCGAAATTTTTATTTTAAGTTATGAAAAAGATAATTTTAACTTTAAGTTTTGTTGTTATAGGTTTTGGTACTCTCTGGTCTCAATCTACTATAAAATTAACGAATGGTTTAGAAAAGCAAAATTTGAATCAAAAGCAATCAGTGAATACTAAACTGAATAAAGGTGATTTGAATTACAAATCTAAATCAAGTTATAGCTTATCACCTGAAGGAACTAACGATCCTCTTTCTAATGGTTACACTAAACAAGTTGTTGACGGAAAAGTTATATACGTAAAACACCAAGGAACTATTACAACTACTTATATTCCAAATAATAAAAAACCTAATAATACTACTCATGAACCTAAATAGATTATTACTTGTTATATTATCAGTAGGGTTTACATTGAATGTGTTTTCAATGGGTTCACCCTATACTGCAGCGGCTGAAGGATGTGGTTCAGCTACCTCTCTAACACCTGGTGCAGCATGTACTAATTGGACTACTGATGGAACTGGTACAGCAGGTGATCCAGCAAATTCTTGTTATACAGCTACTGAAAACCAGACTGTTTGGTGGCAATTTACCGCTAGTTCAGCATCAATGAATCTTAATATTCAGGATTTATCAGTTAATTGTGCTCCTGCTGTAGCTGTTTATAGTGGTTCATGTGGTGTTTTAACTGAAGTTATCTGTCAACAGTTTACTTCAGCTACTTCTTCTTTTATTATGGCACCATTAGTACCAGGTAATACTTATTATGTAGCGTTATCTTATGCTTCAGGAGGACCTTGTGGAAATTATGTAGATGTTTGTATAGATGTTTGTGACACACCACCTAATGATATCTGTAGTGGAGCAACTTCAATAAGTAATGTGCCACTTTCAACGGATAATTTTTGTACAACTCCAGGACCTACAACAAATACCCCTACAATTACACCAGCTGATTTATGTGCAGGGACTTTAGAAAATACTGCATGGTTTACATTTACTGTTCTGGCTACTGCTGACGTAGTAATAACATTTGATAATATTGTGTGTACGGGTGGTGGAGCTGGTTTTCAGATTGGTTATTTTACAGGTAGTTGTGGCTCCTTAACTAACCTTGGTTGCAGTAGTGGTGCAGGAGGAACAGTTGTAACAACAATTACGGGCTTAAATGCCGGAGATGTCGTAACCATGGCTGTAGATGGAAACGCAGGTGCTGATTGTACGTTTGATCTTAGTGCAACTAATACTCTTCCGTTACCAATTGAGTTAATAAGTTTTAACGCTAAGGCTATTAATAATGCCTATGTTCAATTGGGTTGGGTAACACAAACGGAGATTAATAATAACTTCTTTACTATCGAAAGAACTAAGGATGGTGTGAATTTTGAAGTTGTTGGTATAGTTGATGGTGCAGGAAATTCTACTATGATTAAGAACTACAATGCTGAGGACACGGAACCATATTTAGGTACCTCATATTATAGATTAAAACAAACGGATTACGACCAGAATTTTAGCTATTCTAATTTGGTTTCTGTAAACATAGAAAGTCAATTTGATGGTGCAGCTATCTACCCTAATCCTGTTTCTGGCAATTCTCAACTAACATTTAATTCATCAATAAGTGGTGGTTATACTATTAGTTTATTTGATATATCTGGAAGACTTATTTTTGATGAACAATTAAATTCTGTTGAGGGAGTAAACAATATAAATCTTGATACTGAGGATTTAGGTCAAGGAGTTTATTTTATTAAGTTACAGACAGGACTAGAGTCTAGAGTATTAAAACTGATTAAAAAATAATGAGTTCTAAAACACCACCAAATATACATGCTTACTTGTTTTGGTTTTTTTTAATAGCGTTACCCATATTAGGGTTAATATATTTCATATAGGTTTAAGGGATTTGTAGTTTTAGTTTAGTATCAAAAAGTTATAATCCTTTATTTAATGGCTATCCCGTTCTCGGTTGATAGCCATTTCTCATTCATAGGAGATACAGAAATACGATTTACAAAATTATTTTGCAGGTTAGAATTGTTAGAATTGTAATGAACCCAAGTATCTGCTGAATAATCAAAAATTGCAATTCCTTGACCTGCCATAGCAATCCACAAAGTGTTATTGTTTTCAAGAGTTATATCTCTAATTAAATTAAGTGGTAAACCAGAGTTTTGCATGTTATAAGTTTGCCAATTGGTATTATCAAATCTCGTTATTCCGCTATTTGTACCTATCCATTTTATATCGTTACTACCTATACTAATACAATAAACATTGTTATTGGGTAAAGAGGAATTACTAACATTGTAATTGGTAAAGGTTGTACCATTAAACTTTGAAATACCTGCTGATGTTCCTAGCCAAATATTATTAAAATTATCTATTGTAATAGAAGCTATAGAATTACTTGGTAAGTCAGAATTTCCTGGTGTGTAAACAGTCCAATTACTTCCATCAAATTTTGCTAAACCTCCTCCGTTAAATGTTCCAACCCATAAATTTCCACTCAAGTCAGCTTCTAAACTTCTTACTTTATTTAGAGGAAGAGAGGAATTACTTGTATTATATATGGTCATTAAACTACCATCGTATTTAACTAATCCATTATCAGTTCCTAGCCATGTATGACTTCCATCAATTTCAATGGTGTTTATTTTATTGGATGGTAAAGAAGAATTAGAAGTATTAAAAACAGTCCAGTTGGTACCATCAAATTCTGCATATCCATTATCTGTAGCAATTTTAATTAAAGTACCATCAAACTGTATATCGTTGACCATATTATCTGGTAAACCGCTGTTATTGTTATCATAGATAGTAGAAAAAACAGTTGAAGTGTTTGGCGTTTCCTCTTCAATAGGAGCAGGGGTAATGTTTGCTTCTTTAGTGCAAGCTCCCAAAAGGATAGAAATTAAAACTATAAACAATATTTTAGAAGAAGGTCTCAATTATTATCTTTCTGACCACTAAATATATAGCTATTAAATATTAAATCAAACAGAAATGCTGTTTAATTAAACAAAATGTTGTAAAATGTGATAGTTTTTTAATTAAAGTTGTAAAATTTAACTCATATCTTCTTCAATCAACCCTGCCTTCACTCTTTTTTCATAGTCAAGGATTAATAAATAATACATCAATACACCTATGGAGTATAAACCAGCAGTAATTAAAAATACATAAACGTATTGCATACCTGTTTTTCTTAGTATTTGAAAGATTATTGAACTAATAAACCAACTACCCGACCAAACAGCAGAGGTTAAAGCACTCATCATTTCTCTATTTCTTTCTCCAACATATTTCATTACAATATCAGAAGTCATAGGTCCTGCAACATTCATTAACGGTTGACGAAAAACATACATTAACATTGCAAGGTAAATGGCAAACCATGCATCAATAAGTTCGGTTAAAGCTAAAATTGTTAAAGCTCCAATGGCAAGCATTTGTGTGAGAGGAATAGCTTTTTTATAACCTAGTTTCTTTTTTATAGCAGGAACAAATAGTACCATTATAAAAACCAGTACAGTTGCACACGAGCTCAAGATTGCAAATCCGTCAGAGTCTAAGCCATGTACTTTAAAAAAGAATAATCCTATAAAAGGAATGGTTAATCCTGCTCCAACTGCAATAATTAAAGTTGGTACAAGAGCTTTAATAATGATGAACCAGTCAAAATCGGTAAGGTTTAATCGTTTTTTTGTTAGAACTGGAACGTGTTCCTCTTTCTTAATACTAAAGATAGTTACAGTACATAAAAAACCGATTATTGATATAATCTGTAATATTAGTTTTTCATCAAACAGTTTGGCATTGATATTACTTAATGAGAAAATGATAATGCCACTAATAATACTACCAACACTCCAGGTAGAATAACTTAATGAAATGGCTTCAGTATGAGTTTCTGGGTTGGCGTTTCTTAAGATATAGGGTAAGGCAGATATTTGGATACCTGTAAAGCTTATTCCCCACAGGAAAAGAGAACCATACAATAACCAATCTAATTGATGATCAATGGCTTCTAGCGTTACTAATGATAAAGTAGGTGTGAGTATTGAACTAATATAAAAGATAGGTTTTAACTTTCTCCCTTTAATAATAAGCCCAAGAGGAAATGCAAATAATAAAACGCCTAAAAAACGAAAGGAAACAAATGAGGCACTTTGATGATCTTGATAGCCTACTTTTTCCATGTAGATTAACATGATAGCCATAAAAGCTGTATTAATCATTTGCAAGAAAAACTCAGCTACTATAAATTGAAGGATATGTTTTTCTAGGTTCTTGTAGTACTTTATGACAGAGAAAAACTTCAAGTTAACGTATAGTTGTTAAAGTCAAAACCGTTTAATAGAGCTGAAGCTTTCATTCTTTTTTTACCTGCTATTTGTAATTCTATTAGTTTAATGTAACCGCCATTTACAGCAATTTTCAATTCATTTTTAGTTTGAACTATGACTCCTAAAGCTTCCTGATGATTGGCTTTTTCTTTTTCTGTTCTGAAAACCTTACAAGAAATTACTTCTTTGGTTTCTTTATGTTTAAACTCGGTAAATGAAGTTGGGTAAGGGCTTAACCCTCGTATGTGATTATGTATTTCATCAATTGGTTTATCCCAATCAATCTTGCAGAATGGTTTGAAGATTTTAAAAGCTTCTTTTAATTCCCGATTTTCATTTTGGGGAAAGGAATTCACGTTTTTATTCTCAATCTGTTGAACAGTTTTTAAAACTAAATCAGCACCTATGCTCATTAACTTATCATGCAATTCACCAGCTGTTTCGTTTTCGCCAATTTCAACTTTTTCCTGAGCTATAATATCTCCAGTATCTATTTTGTGTTGCAAAAAGAAAGTAGTAACGCCTGTTTCTTTTTCGCCATTAATAATTGCCCAATTAATTGGTGCAGCACCTCTGTATTGAGGTAGAAGAGAAGCATGTAAGTTGAAAGTGCCCAACTCTGGCATGTTCCAAACTACCTCAGGTAACATTCTAAATGCTACTACAATCTGTAAGTTGGCATTAAGAGATTTGAGCTCATCAATAAATTCTTCCGATTTAAGATTAGTTGGTTGAAGCACATTTAAGCTATTAGCAATTGCATACTTCTTAACCGCAGATTCGTTTAGCTTTTGACCTCTGCCAGAGGGTTTATCTGGAGCAGTAATCACCCCAACAATGTTGTAATTGTTTTCTGCCAATTTTTTTAACGACTCCACAGCAAAATCTGGAGTCCCCATAAAAACTATCCTCAAATCTTTCATGAGGGTAAAGTTAGAACTAAGAATCGGGATTTAGAATTTAACCAACTTTTATTTGCTAGCAACAATACTATAAACCATAGGAATTTTATCTTCCATATGTTTAATTCTATACTTATTATGTGCTACTTCTATAGTCTCATTAAAACAATCATAAGGAGAATAATCGTATTCATTTAACAAATCAATTCGCAAACCTTGATTGATTAAGCTATTTACCACTTCTCCAATGTTATGATTCCAACCAATCTCTGTGTTTTCTAAATCAGCTGATTTATCAGCATAAGTTCCGCTCAGGGTTTCTATTATTGCTTCTTTATTAAAGTAGTTGAATTTTATTTCTTTGAAATTATCATCAAACATCCATACAAATGGATGAAATTCTACAAAAACTAATTTACCACCAGGTTTTAAGAACTCTGAAACTACACTTGCCCATTTATCTAAATTGGGTAACCAACCTATGGTTCCGTAGCTAGTAAATACAATGTCAAATTGTTGATTTAAATGATTAGGTAAATCATAAACATCACAACAAATAAACTCAGTATCTGAATTGGTTTGTTGAGCTAATTTGTTAGCTTCTTCAATGGCTTTGTCAGAGAAATCTACACCAATGGTTTTTGCACCCAAATGGTTTAACGAAATAGTATCTTGTCCGAAATGACATTGAAGGTGAAGAACAGATTTGCCTTTTATATCACCTAATAACTCTAGCTCAATAGGATTTAAAGATGATTTTGTTTTAATGAATTCTTTGTTGTTGTAAAAGTCAGAATCTACATGAACAGCTACCTTATCGTTCCATAACTTCTTATTGATTTTTAGGTAGTCCATTATATGGCCTTTAAACTTTCAGAAGTAATCCATCCCACATTACCGTTTGGTAATTTAATTTTGCTCCAGTCATTACTTTCTTCCAGTAAACTTACTTTGGTTCCAGAATGTAGCGTAAATAGTTTCTCAGCTGTAGGGTTTGGTTCACTTTGAACTGTTATGCTGGGTGAGAAAATGATTGCTTCTGCAGACTCGTTGATAATGCTTTGATGTTGAGAAGCCATTAACCAGCTAAACATAGAGCATAAGAAGAAAAATAGACCTACATAGAAGTTTATCTTTTTAACCATTACTTGCTGGAATATCAAGTAGCCAACAAAGAATAAAAGTGATAGAAAGATTAATCCTACAGCATAGAAAGCCCAATCATTTACTGTTCTGGATGTTACTAGATTCCTCCATGTGCTGCCAATGAATAATTCTGGCAAACGTTCTATTTTGTCAATTGTTTTACTGTTGGTCATTGCTAAGTTGTGCAAAGCATCTTCATGGTCTGGTTTCAGTTTTAAGGCTTTTTCGTAATTTAAAATAGCCGCAGGGATGTTGTCTAATTTGTAATAAGCATTACCCAGATTGTAGTAAATATCAGCTGATATTTTATCTTCGGAAAGTATGGCTTCATATTCCTTAGCTGCTTCCTCATAATTACCTTCAGCATAAAGGTTGTTGGCTTTAGATATCAAGTCTGACTGTGCACTTACATTACTCACAAAAACAAAAAGTAACAAGAATAGTATGTATCTTAACTTTTTCATGCTTTCAACTCCTGTTCAATTTTATTGATAATAGCTTCAGCTTTATTATATACTTCTTGTTCAGATACAGCAATAGGAGCGAACCTAGCCATATCACAAAGTTCTATAGTTTCGATAAGCTCGTTGGTAGTTGCTTCAGCAACATTTATGGCTATCAATTTGTCTTTAATATTATTCTGATTTAACTCAGCAGCAGGTATGTTTAATTTATCGCTGATGTAACCAAACAATGCTTTAGATACATTTTCGTAAAACTCATTTTTGTTGTTGGTAGTCAAACTTTGTTTAGCCGAACTTAATAACTTACTTGCAACTTTACCAGCTTTTTTACTTTTCATGCCAACAACATCTCTTTGTGCAGCCCTTATTTTATTTCTGAAAATAAATGCTAGCACAAATAGGATAGGAGCAATTAACATAAGTAAGTAAAACTTCCATGTGCCATAAAATGATTCTTTAGCATTAACTAATTCGATATTGTTGGTATGAATATATCGAATGTCATTACCCAATATCTTAATGTCTTCTTTGTTTTGGGCAGAATAAACCATGTTATCAGAAGAACCATCACCTTTCAAAACATTAATTTGAATAGGATCAGAAGTAATGGTCTGGTATTTTTTGGTGCTTGGGTTAAAGTAGCTAAAAGTAATAGGGTCAATAGCAAAACTTCCTTCATGCCTAGGTATTACCAAGAAATCAAACTCTTTGCTACCAGAAACTCCAGCTTCAGTTGTTTTAGTTTTGTCTGCTACTTTAGGGTCGTAAGTTTCAAAGTCTGAAGGAAAGTTGATTACTGGATTTTCAACTAAATTCAAATTACCTTTTCCTGAAACTTTAACTACAATATTAATGGCTTCATTAGCTTTTACTTCATTAGCAGAAACATCAACTTTCATATCCAAGTTACCTACAGAACCATCAAAACCTTCAGGTGCAGGCTCTGGTAGAGGAAGTACGTTAATCTTAATAGGTTTACTTTTTAGATTGTACTCTACATTTTCTACTCTTCCAAAGAATTGATCAAATACACTTTGCCCACCTCCTTGTGCTCTTTGTTGTACAACAAATTTCATTTCAAGGGGGTCAATTTCAAGCTTGCCAGAACGTTGAGGAAATAATACAATCTTTCTGATGGTAGCCACATGCCAGCGGTAACCACCAATAATTTCTTGCTTCCATTGCGACTGACCTAAATCAATTTCTTGACTCCAAAAACCATTTAAATCAGCAGCTTTAACAAACTCATAATCAGCAATGTTAACTCTAGTGAAAAGTTTATAGGTAGCAACCAAATGTTCCCCTTGATATACTTTACTTTTACTTACAGTGGCTTTTATGTATAAATCGTCAGATACATTAGCCTGCTTATTATTACTGTTGTTGTTACCTCCACTTGTGTTTTGTTGAACTTTTACCCCTTTTCCAACTGAAATTTTAAATGGTTCGGTTTTGTGCTCTTCATTATTGATTGTTGCAGTGGCAGCACCTATAGTAAAATCACCTTCTTTTACTGCCATTAAGATGTAACTATATGTTATTTGCTGTGAACTTTGACCATTAACCCAACTCATTTGAGTCGATTGGTTAGGACCTGAAAGCACTCTGAATTTACTTAAATCAGGAGCTTTAAAGTTTTTCATGGTGGCGTTAGCAGAAAACTGAACCTGAAAACGGTCACCAGTTTTTACAGCACTATGACTACTACCAGCCGTAAATTTTACCTGAGCAAAAGAATTTACTACTGATAATAACAGTAAAAAAGTTCCGATGATATGTTTAGCTCTGTATAGCATTTTACTTCGCAATATTACCAGTCTTTTTCTACATTAACTTTTTGACCTTTAGCTTTTTTCTTTTTCAGTTTTGCTTGCACTTGCTTTTCCTTATTGTTTAAAGCATCTAACATCTTCTCAGCGTCTTTTTTTGAAAGTTGGTTAGGTTGAGGTTGCTGTTTTTGTTGATCTTTATTCTGTTTGTCCTTTTCTTGGTTCTGGTTATCCTTATTCTCGTTTTTGTCTTTATTGTCTTTGTTTTTATCCTCGTTCTGCTGGTCTTTATTCTTGTCCTGATTCTTGTCCTGATTCTTGTCTTTATCTTTGTTTTCGTCTTTATTCTGATCTTTGTTCTTGTCCTTATTTTGGTCCTTATCTTTATTCTTATCGTCTTTGTTTTGTTCGTTTTGTTTTTGCTGCTCAGCTAATTTCTTTTTAGCATATGAATAGTTGTAACGAGTTTCATCATCTTTTGGGTTTAACCTTAAAGCTTTTTTATAAGCTTCAATACTTTCTTGGTATTTCTGAGATTCTAGGTAAGAATTACCAATGTTATGGAAAGATTTTGCTTTTAAGTCATTATCCTTTGTGGTTTCTGCTACTTTTTGAAACTGCTGAATAGCTTCAGCATATTTCTTCTGTTTATATAAAGCATCACCTAAATTAAAATCAGCTTTGGTTGATTTGTTATTTAACTGTAATGCTTTCTTATAACTAGCATCAGCCTTATCAAACTCTTGTTTTTCGTAATGTTCATTTCCTTTACGAATGTGCTTTCTTTCCTCTTGTCCGACAGCATTTAAACAAATAAAAAGTGTTAATATGTAAAGTAAATATTTCATCATCTATTTAACTTCAAACAAGTTAATACCATCTAGTTTACTACTTTTTCTATTCGAGATAAAAAATTCTATTACCAGTAACAATAAAGCTACCATTAAAAATGGTTGGAAACGGTCTTCGTAATCTTTAATAGATTTACTACCAAATTCTTTCTTCTCCATTTTATTGATTTCACTCATAATAATGTTTAACCCTGCATTAGCATTAGTAGCTCTAACATAAGAACCTCCACCTGAAGCAGCAATCTGTTTTAACATATTTTCATTGAGTTGAGTTACAACAGTATTGCCTTGGTTGTCTGTTCTAAACCCAGTTTGTGCGCCATTTTTATAGATGGGTATTGGTCCACCTTGTTCGGAGCCCATACCTATGGTATGAACAGAAACCCCTTCTTCATAAGCAGATGAGGCTGCACCTGCAGCATCATCTTCATGATTCTCACCATCTGTAATAATTATAATCGCCTTGCTAGTACCGTTTTCAAAATCAAACGATTCCATTGCCAATTCAATTGCAGAACCAATGGCAGTCCCTTGGGTAGGAACTATGTCTGTTCCTATGGTTTCTAGAAATAGTTTAGCCGATGAATAGTCTGTGGTAATAGGTAGCTGAACATAAGCATCACCTGCAAAAACAATTATTCCTAATCGGTCGTTGTGTAATTTTTCAATTAACTGGTAAATAGCTCTTTTAGCTCTTTCTAATCGGTTTGGAGATAAATCTTCAGCTAACATTGAGTTGGAAACATCCAACGCTAACATAATATCAACTCCTTCTCGTTTCACTTCTTCTAGTTTGGTTCCAAATTGTAGATTTGCCAACCCAACCATCAAGAATAAGATGGCCAATGCATAAAAACAAAACTTAACAATAGGTAAAGATTTTGAAACATTCGGCATCAATCTCTGGGTAACAGCTGAACTGCCAAACTGCTCACGTTTTTTTCTTTTCCACCTTTGAATAAGAAGAAATAAGATTACGATTAGAGGAATAACCCCTAATGTAGCCCATAGAAATATTTCATGCTCAAATCTAAACAATGCCTTTAAAAATTAAGTTTCTCAATAAAAATTCTAGCAACAAAGCAATTACAGCAGTAAATGCAAATGGCCAGAATTTTTCTGACTTTTTCTTGTATTCAGTTACTTCAATTTTAGACTTTTCTAACTTGTCAATTTCTTGATAAATCTCTTCTAATTTATCTTTGTTGGTGGCTCTAAAGTATTCTCCATCAGCTACGCTAGCTATTTCTTTTAGAGTTTTCTCATCAATTCTTACAGGTACATTTTGGTAAACCGTTCTGCCAAATTGGTCTCTCATAGGGGTAGGAGCTGTTCCGTTAGAACCAACTCCAATGGTATAAACTCTAATTCCAAATTCTCTTGCAATTTCTGCAGCTGTAACAGGAGGTATAGAGCCAGAATTGTTAGAGCCATCAGTCAATAAAATAGCCACTTTACTTATCGCATCACTATCTTTTAAACGACTAACAGCTGTTGCTAGTCCCATTCCAATTGCAGTACCATCTTCAATCATTCCATTTTGTATGTCTCCGAAAAGATTTAACAACACATCATGGTCTGTAGTTAATGGACACTGAGTAAAGCTCTCACCACCATAAATCACTAAACCAATTCTATCGTAAGGTCTTTCAGAAATGAAATCCATTGCTACTTGCTTAGAAGCTTCTAAGCGGTTAGGTCTGAAATCTTCAGCTAACATACTTCCAGAAATATCTAATGCTATAACAATATCAATTCCTTCAGTTGTTACATCTTGCCAGCTTAACGAAGTTTGAGGTCTTGCAATAGCAGTAATTAAAGCAGCTAAACCAATACATCTTAAAACTATTAAACTATGTCTGAAGTTGCCAAGAGTTGATGTTGCAAATGGTTTAGTTGAAGTAAACTTAACAGTTCCATATAATTTTTTTTGACGTAAAATATACCATGCTACCATTATAGGTATAATGAGCAAAGCCCAGAAAAATTCTGGGTTAGCAAAAGTGATATTTCTCCAATCGTTAAGCATTGTCGGTGTCTGGAGTTACAACAATCTGTTTGGTTTGATTTACAAATTCGATAGCGTTTACCAATGAAAGCTCATTCTCAGCAGGTAAAGGTTGCTCTTTTGCAAACTTCACTAAATCAGCTAGGGCTAATGTTTGATTCAGTTTAGCTAATACATCTGGGCTAATAGTCTGAAAACGTAAGCTCTGGATAATTTCATCAGTAGTGTTTTCTAGTGCTGGCATTTTATATCTGTCTTCTAAGTATGTTCTTAGAATCTCAGATATTTCTGAATGGTATTGTTTTACCTTGCCTGATTGCCATAAATTCTGCTCCCGTAGTTTTTCAAGATGTTGAAGAGCAAGTTCATGAATTGGAATATCTGGAACAACTTCTTCAACTACAGGTTCAGACCTGTTTTTTAAGAATTTAATTAAAACAATAATTAAAATGATAACTACTAAAATAGCTACTATCCAAATCCAGTTTTCTTTTAACCAATCTATAATGGAGAAAGGCTCTTCTATTGGTTTTTTAATGTCAAAAATGGCTTTGGATGTATCTACCGCAACAGGTTGAACATCAATGAACAGTTCTTCTGAAGTAGATACAGTATCACCACCCACCGTAAATTTAAATGGAGGTAATAAGTAATATCCTGAATCAAAAGAGGTAATGGTAATGGTTTGTGTTTGTTCAAAAACACTTAAATCATTTTTGTCTGGGTACGAAGTATCAATAGGAGAGGAATGAACTACTTCAACAAATTCATTGAGTGTGTCAATGATGTGAGGGAATTTAACATTAATCTTCTCACCATTTAATTGACATTTAACTTTTAAATGAATTTGAGTTTGTTCACCAAATAATAAATAATTAGTATCAATAGAAGAACTTACTTCAATGTCTTGAGCATTAAGATTTAATGCTCCAAACAGAACGAATAGAATGTAAATTAACTTTCTCATTATGCTCCTCTTCGTTTAAATAGGTTCATTAAAGGCTTAACGTAATCTTCGTGAGTGCCAATGGTAGCATTGTCAACTCCAGATTTTCTAAAAGTATTATTTAGTATATCATATCTCTTAAGCGCCTCTATTTTGTATTCTTTTTGAGTTTCTTTACTCGAAGTATTTACCCATCTTGTTTTACCAGTTTCAGCATCTAAAATTGGAACCAAGCCTATATTGGGTAATTCTTCTTCGGCTTTATCAAAAAGTCTTAAAGCGATAACGTCATGTTTTCTATTAGCTATTTTTAAAGCATTTTCAAAACTCTTGTTGGTTACAAAATCAGATAATAAGAAAGCTGTACATCTTTTTTTAATAACATTATTAAAGTACTTTAAAGCTTGCTCTATATCAGTTCCTTTGCTTTCTGGTTCAAAGTCAATTAAATCTCTAATAATCATTAAAATGTGACTTCTTCCTTTTTTAGGAGGAATGAATTTTTCAATTTGATCAGAAAAGAAAATCACACCAACTTTATCGTTATTGGTAATTGCAGAAAAAGCAAGTACTGCACAAATCTCAGTGGCTAATTCTTGTTTGCTTTTTAATTGAGTTCCGAATTCTTTAGAACCACTCACATCAACTAATAGCATCACGGTCATCTCACGCTCTTCTTCAAATACCTTTACATAGGGATGATTAAAACGAGCGGTTACATTCCAGTCAATGGTTCTTATTTCATCACCGTGTTGGTATTCTCTAACCTCACTAAAAGCCATACCTCTACCTTTAAAGGCAGAGTGATATTCACCCGAAAAGATTTGATTACTCAAACCACGGGTTTTAATCTCTATCTTTCTTACTTTTTTAAGTAGTTCAGATGTGCTTAGGTTAGACATAAGAAGTTAGACTTTTAGATTTAAAGAAGTTAGACATCAGACTAGCAAGACAATTAGTCTTAGGTCTGTCTATCTAACATCTAATTTCTATTTTAAGGAATTTCAACGTTGTTTAAAATACCATTGATTATCTCTTCTGAATTGATGTTTTCAGCTTCAGCTTCGTAGCTTAAGCCAATTCTGTGTCTCAATACATCATGGCAAATTGCTCTAACATCTTCAGGAATAACATAGCCTCTACGCTTAATAAATGCGTAAGCTTTAGATGCTAATGCTAAATTTATACTTGCTCTTGGTGAGCCACCAAAAGTGATTAAGTTTTTATAATCAGGTAAATTGTGATTTTCAGGATACCTAGTAGCATCTACAATGTCAACAATGTACTGTTCTATTTTTTCATCCATATACACCTCCTTCACAACAGCTCTAGCTTTTAGTATATCTTCAGGTTTAATAACACAGTTTGGAGTAGGGAAGCCCTTGATAGAGTTTCTAATGATTAGTTTTTCTTCTTCTTTCTTTGGGTAATCTAAAACGACTTTCAACATAAATCTATCTACCTGTGCTTCAGGTAATGGATAGGTACCTTCTTGCTCAACTGGGTTTTGAGTGGCTAATACTAAGAAAGGTTCAGGCAATTTAAATGTTTCTTCACCAATAGTGATTTGCCTTTCCTGCATGGCTTCTAGTAAAGCACTTTGAACTTTTGCAGGAGCACGGTTAATCTCATCTGCTAAAACAAAATTGGCAAAAATGGGACCCTTCTTAACTGAGAAAGCTTCTTGCTTTTGATTGTATATCATAGTACCGATAACATCAGCAGGAAGTAAGTCTGGAGTAAACTGAACTCTACTAAACTGTGCATCTACAGTTTTTGCTAAAGTGTTAATGGCTAATGTTTTTGCTAACCCGGGAACTCCCTCTAACAAAATGTGCCCGTTAGATAATAAACCAATTAATAATCGCTCAGTCATGTGTTGCTGACCAATAATTACTTTGTTCATTTCCATTGTAACCATGTCAACAAAAGCACTTTCTTTTTGAATTTTATCGTTCAATGCTTTTATATCAACATTAGAAGTTGGAGTACTTGTTGTATTTGCTGCTTCTGCTGTTGGTTGATTTAAGTTTGTTTCTTCCATAACTAATTTGTTTTATCAAAACCAAAAATAAGCACTCTAGTCTTGTTAACCAATTAAAGGTTATGAACCGTTGTTAAAAAATGTTAAAGAAATTTTAAGGGTTTTAACACTTGATTTTTGATATTTGTTCAATGCTAAAATTAAAACTATGTCAGACCAGAAACTAACTCTTTCAGAAACCATAAATATGGTTAAAGAATTTCACGAAGCTTTTAAAATTGGGAACGAGGAGCAGCCTGTTGGGAAAATAGATGAGAAGGATTATTTATTGCGATATAAGTTAATGCGTGAGGAGAATGAGGAATACTTAGAAGCTGCAGAAAGAGGTGATTTGGTAGAGGTTGCAGATGCTTGTGGAGATATGCTTTACATTTTGTGTGGTACTATGTTGAAACACGGGCTGCAAGATAAGATAGAAGAGGTTTTTAGAGAGATACAAGCTAGCAACATGAGTAAATTAGATAAAAATGGGCAACCAATTTATCGAGAAGATGGTAAGGTGTTAAAGAGTGATCAATACTTTAAGCCCGATATAAAAACAATACTTAATAATTAGCAAAAAAGGTGAATAACAAACTTATTCACCTTTTTTAAGTGGCATTAGATAGGTATGCCTATTTCTTCAGTTTTGGATTCATTGCATCGGTTAATCCTTCACCAATTAAATTATAAACTGTTACAGTAATAAATATTGCAAAACCAGGGAAAATGGCTAGCCACCATGCAGCTGCATCCTGACGGGAAGCTGACAATAATGATCCCCAAGTTATGGTTTCTGCAGGAACACCTACACCGATAAACGATAGGGTAGATTCAATTAATATTGCAGATGCAATACCAAAGGCTATGGAGATTAATACTGGTGATAAAGCATTTGGTAACGCATGTTTTACAATAATTCTAAATTCTTTATAACCTAAAGCATTTGCTGCCTCAATATATTCAAGGTTTCTAACTCGTAATAATTCTGCTCTAGTAAATCTTGCAATACCTGTCCAAGTGGTTAATCCAATAATCATCATTACAATAAAGATGGAAGGTTTAGCAACCACCGCTGCAATGGAAATAATTAAGAATAATCTAGGAATAGAAACTACTACTTCTATTAATCTGCTAATTAAAATGTCAACAGGTATTACAATTTCTTTTGATAAGAAAGGTGTTTTTTTGAATAGTTTAGATATGTATTTGAATACAATCATTACTCCAATAAATATTAGTAAGCTGAGGAATAACTCTACCATAAAACTGCCAAATGATTCACCAATAGCATCAGCTAAAGTATAAGAACGAGTTCCAAAACCGTAAAACACAGCGAAAATAAAACCAATAATATTAACAATTAGTGAACCTATGCTCATCTTCAATTTTTCGTCACCATAATAACCAGCAATAGCCCCAAAGAATATGCCTATAATTGCGGCAATCCCCATAGATACAATACCTACCAATAAAGCTATTCTTGTACCATGTATCATTCCAGCCAACACATCGTGTCCTAATGCATCTGTTCCCAGCCAATGTTTCCATTTACCGGATTCTACATCTTGTTCATCAAAAGGACCAACAGATGTATTCATAAAATCAATGTTTTTTGGTAGGTAAGGAGTTAATGGCCAAACTGCCCATTCATACTCTAAATCTTTCCACGAAACATTTAAAAAATCTTTCTGCCAATCGGAAATTCCTAAATCAACAGCATACTCTTTAAATACAGGGAAATAAACATTACCCTCATATTTACATGCAATAGGTTTTTCATTAGCGAGAAAATCAGCCAATAAAGCAATTAAGACAAAAAAGTACACCACCCTTAATGACCAAACAGCTATTCTGTTCTTTCTAAATTGTTTTCTAACAATAGCCCAGTAGCTTTCGTCTTCATTTCCAGTAAACGATTCTCTTTGATCTGAAAGATTTAGAGTGGCATCTTCTTTAAGTTTAGATCGAAATAATATGTTCTTTAAAAAACTCATCTACTTTTTACTTGAAAATGAAATTCGTGGATCAACGTAAGCATATAACACATCTGCAACTAAATTACCGATTAAGGTTAGTATAGCTGTAAACATTAATACTGTAAATACAACAGGGTAATCTCTAGCAAAAATTGCTTTTAAACTCAATTGTCCCATGCCTGGTATGGAGAAGATTACTTCAATAATAAAAGAACCAGAAATAGCAAGAGGGAAAATACTAGCAAATAATGTTATAATTGGAATTAAAGAGTTTCTGAAAGCATGCTTCCAAATCACAACCTTTTTCTTTAATCCTTTAGCTCTGGCAGTTCGGATATAATCCATTTCTAATACGTTTAACATTCCACCTCTCATTTGTCTTGATATGAAAGCAAAAGAAGCATAGGTTAAACAAAATAGAGGTAATACAAAATGATATGCTGTTTCAAAAAATCTGTCCCAAAACGGTGCATCTTGCGGTAAACTACCCAAACCAAATGTTGGGAACCAGCCTATACCGTTACCATCACCCAGGTACCTAATCAGTATGGTGGCTATCCAGAAGTTTGGTAAAGAGTAAAGTAAAAACAAGCCAGTAGTAATTAATTTTTCTGACCATTTACCTTTGTCAACAGCCGAACGAACTCCAAGAGGAATAGCTATTAAATACGCAATTACTATAGAAAGAATACTCAAAATCATTGACCATTTTAGGGCGTCAAACACTTTAGAACTTACTGGCCTTTTATCTTGATATGATGTTCCAAAATCTCCAGTTAGGAAGCCTGAAATCCAATTGTGATATTGATTGTTAAATCCGTACCAAACAAACTTAGGAATATAACGGTTTACTGTACTTTTCTCCATCTTCATTTGGTTGTATGAATTCAGAAAATGATAAAAACGATTTGCAGAATAGTTTTTAATGGTAGAGTTTTTCATGAAATCAAACTCTATGTTCTCAATAATAGCATCTGTTTTTTCAGGAGTATAGTTAATATATAGAGAGCTTAGAGCATCCTTAATTTTTCTTAAATCTTTGCTGGTTTTATCAGTAATCTGTATCTCATAAATACTGTTTTCAAAATTTCTTAAAGCAAGATAATAGTTAGACACATTATTCCAAACACCATACTCATATGATAATCTTTGTAAATTATCTCGGTGTAGTTTTTTAGGAATTTTATATAGAGTGTCAGGGTAAGTAGCGTTTGTAAAAGCAAAGTAAAATAGAGGTAAATCAAATCCTAATTCTTTTCTTTTATCAATATAAGATTTTTCGTTGGCTAATTTTTCGCCACTCATTCCATCACCACCAACACTTTGGTTAAGCATGGTTTCAACAGGGTCACCAGGGGCATTGATACTTATAACAAACGTTAATAGCGAAATCGCTATTAACGTTGGTATAAAAATTAGTAATCTTTTTACAATGTACTTTAGCATGTTCTACTTAAAGCTTTTGCTCAATATTAATGTGTAGCACCCGCTTTATTTACCTTAAAGTTGATAAGGTTGTATCCAGGTCTCATTGCAGAAGTTTCAGCTCCATCAAATCTTTTGTGGATACCAATTCTTTCTTTTGGATAATACAAATAAATATAAGAGCATTCATCGTGTAATATCTCTTGAAATTTATAGTTTAATTCAGCTCGTTTGTCTTCATCAATGGTTACTCTAATTTCATCTATTAAGGCATCAGTTTCATCATTACCAAAACCAGTATAGTTAGAACCGCCATTATATGAAGAAGTATGATAAATTTGTTTGTGATCATTTGGAATAGGGGTACTAATCCAGGCACCATAATACATATCGAAATCGTGAGCTTTGGTGTTCTCTAAGAAAATTGACCAGTCTTGAGAAATTACATTAACTGTAATACCTACTTTTCTAGCTTCTTCCTGTAGTAATAAACCTACTGCTTTTCTGGTATCATTACCTTGGTTGTATAAGTAAGACATTTCAAATTTTACTTTATCACCATCAATAGTGTTATCTAAAATACCATCACCATCAGTATCACTCCAACCAGCTTCCGCTAACAAAGCTTTCGCTTTCTCAGGGCTGTATTCGTAAGGCTTAATATTATTGTTGTACATCTTTTCTTTTGCAGGATGTATAGGACCAATTGCTCTTTCTCCATAGCCTAAGGCGATTTTGTCGATTATTTTATCCACATCAATTAAATGTGCCAATGCTTGTCTGGTTCTTTTGTCTGAGAACATAGGTTTTCTTACATTAATACCTAAATAGGTATATGCCATTTGAGGAGGTGTGTGTGGGTTAAAGTTATTGGTAAACTTTTTAGTTTCTAATAACTCCTTGTAATCTTTAGCTTTAATACCTCTCATCACATCAACTTCACCAGCAATTAATGCTTCTTTAGCAGTTGTTTGGTCATTAATAGTTAAGTAAACAATTTCAGGAGGAAAAACATCAAAATACATTCCTTGTCCAGTTAATTTATCACCCCACCAGTTTTCTTTTTTCTGTAAAACAATTTTTTGACCTGTTTGCCATTCTTTTAATAAGTAAGGCCCCGAACCGATAATATGCTTTGGATCTCTTTGGTGTTTTTCAGAGTTAAAACTCTCAGCAAACTCAATAATTTTAGGGTTAGAAGCTAATTCTTCTTGGTTTTGAGTTAATTGAGGAATGGTAAATTCATCCATTAAGTTATTAGGATCGTAAACACTTTTTGGTAATAATGGCGGATCACCACTCATTACTTCTGCTAAAATGTATACATCTCTACACATAAAAGTAAATTTCTTCGGGTTGTCATCGTAAAAAATAATGTCTTCAATAAACTCGTAATAAGGTTTATTGTTTACGTTATCAACTTTAGGATTTTTAATCACTTTAATGGTAAACTCAACATCTTTAGAAGTGATAGGTGTTCCATCATCCCAAGTTGCTTCTTCTCTAATTTCATAGGTAATCTTCATTTTGTTATCTTCTGTGATCTCAATTTCAGGTCGAGACTTAGCAACAATAGGAACTAATTCTAAAGTTTTAAAGTCAATTCCTAATAAAGGGTAAAAGATGTTTTTTAAGATATACCCTGCACCAGCATCGGAATAGTTAACAGGGTTAAGCATTTGTGCATCAGATAATTCATGACTGATTACAACTTCGCTTACATTTTCATTTTTTGTATTGCTTTCATCTTTTGTTTCAGATCCACCTCCACATGATAAAATACTAAGCGATACTGTTAAAGAAATAACGGTATAAATAGCTTTGTTCTTGATTTTCATTGTTTTATGTTGTTTGTTTTTTTGAAAGAAGACAAATATAATATTCTTATTGATTTATATAAATGATTTTAGACAAAATCGCCTTAAGAATAGATTAAATAATGATGAAGTGTGTAAGAATTTATTTTAAGAAAAAATTTGAACATATTATTTTCTCATTAAATTTTGATTGTTACTTTTGCTTCCCGTTTTAGGTGAGGTGGGTGAGTGGCTTAAACCACATGTTTGCTAAACATGCGTGCGGGAAACCGTACCGGGGGTTCGAATCCCCCTCTCACCGCAACAAAAAAGCTCTACATTTGTAGAGCTTTTTGTTTTTAGTGTTTCATTACTTTCTTAGTAAAGATATTGTCATTATTCGTTACTTTAAGTAAATAATAACCAGCAGGTAATTTTTCAAAACTTAAATTCTCAGCAGTTGATGTTGTAGTTTTTTGATAGACTAATTTTCCAATACTGTTATACATTTCTATTGATGTAAGTCCCTCTATACCTTTGATAAATAGGTTATGGTTAAATGGATTTGGGTAAATAGTAATTTTATTTTCATTATTCTCATCAACACCAACAGAGATGTATTCAAAAATATTAATGTTATCTATGTAAGTGTTATTGCCGTTATCGGAAATATTCTCAATATATAACTGAACTGGGTTGAGGCCAATTAAACTGTTTAAGTTTACCGTATCGTTTCGCCATTGACTTGGAGTAGGGGTAAAATAGGCGAAAATGTTGCCAGAAGTAGCCAAATCACTACCCCATTTCTGATATAAAAGAGTTTTATTTAAACCGCAATCAGTAGAATAATAAACTGATAAGGTATCAACTTTTGCAACAGTCCATTCTGCATGCGCAACATCAAAAGTCATAATAGCACCATTAAGTCCTGTAAAATCTAATTCAGGTGTAATTAAATAATCTCTTTCTCCTTCAAAATCAGAAGAATAATTATCAATGAAAAAACTAGAAGCACTATTTCCGAAACCACCAGCATTACTATTGTGTTCCCAGGTAATTCCTTCATCAATATTGCCAACGCTCCATCCTGATGGAACACCAGGGGTGCTTTCAAATGTTTCAGAAATTGGTAACGAAATACCAGCCACAGGAGCTTGTACATTTACATAGTTTGATTTATATAAAGAGTCAGATCCTGTTGTATTGTAAACTACTAATGATACCCCATAATTACCAGCAGTCGGATAACACACCGTTGGATTTAAATCAGTTGATGTGCTTGGTGTTCCTCCAGGAAAATGCCATGTCCATTGTGTACCTAAAAATGGAGTGGTGTTGGTGAAATTAGCACAGTTGTTTGGACAAATTAACGTGTCTGGTGTATAAAATTGAGCATTTGGAGGAGAAGCTACAAAAAGATTTGACTCCCAAATTCCTCTACCGTAAGTAGCTGCCCTGATTTTTCCAGAACCGTAATGAATTTCTAATTCATTCACCATTACATTAGGTAGTCCATCCATAAAAGATTGCCATTGAGCTAAATCATCATTCTTGTAGTAAACCCCCAAATCTGTACCCACATAAATTCCATTGTTGCTACCATATTCGTAAGTTACACAGTTTATTGGTAGGTTAGGGAGATTCCCTGAAACATTAATCCAGTTAGCACCACCATCAGTTGATTTATACACTTTATGACCGGAGTTAAACCCAGAAAAACTTACCCAAAGAATGTTAGGATTAGTGTTATGTACAGAAATATAAGTAATAGCAGTATTAGGAAGACCAGGGGTGATGTTGGTCCATGTACTTCCTGCATTTGTACTTTTTCTAATGCTGTTATCTGTTGCAGCATAAATTACATTGTTGTTTGATGGAGCGATTACTAATGATTTTAAATCAAACCCATTAAAATTGGTAATTTGATTCCATGTTCCACCTCCATTGGTAGATTTCCATATTTCACTATAGCCCAAATAAATAGTGTTTGGATTAACTGGGTCTAAAGTGTATGGTGTTACCCAAGCTCCTTGGTCACCAATGCTACCAGTAATACCATTAAAAGAATTACCACCATTTGTAGATTTATAAAGGTTTCCAAATTGGCTGGAAGAATACATGATGTTTGAATTGTTATAATCAACAATACATTCCATTCCATCTCCACCTGTAACATGAGTCCATGTACCGTTTTTTAACATTATACTTCCATTATCCTGTGTGCCACCAATAATAATACCTGCATTGGTAGCACTATTTGACAACCTATAAAACTGTGAATGCTGAATACCTGAAGTAATGTCACTAAAGTTGTTCCCATTATCAGTTGATCTAAATACTCCACCATCGGAACCACAAAATAAAGTGTTGCCATAAAAATCTAAAGAGTGAATGTCTGCATGTACGTATTCATACCCTCCTGTTGGCCAGTTCCATTGTGTTAGTGCCGTTAAAGAGGCACCACCATTGGTAGAACGCCAAACATTAATGCCTCCTGTAAAAACAATATTTTTATTGGTAGGAGAAACTGCTAGAGCCATGTCGTACCAACTTTGGCCACCAGAATCACTTCCACTCGTATTGTATCCAAAAACATTAGGTGAATTTGTTCTTAGTGAAAAAGAACTGCCTCCGTTAGTTGATCGGTATAGTCCTAAAAACCCTGAATCGAAATCATTTGATACTAATACATAAATGTAGTTTGGATCTGCTGGTGTAACTGCAATAGCCATTCTTCCAATATCACCTGAAGGTGGTAACCCACTTCCCGAAGCACTATAAGTATCTCCTCCATCTGTAGACTTAAAAAAGGTGGTAGCACTACAAGCAAATACTGTATTTGGATTTCCTGGCTGAAATTCAACATCCCTAAAGGAACCAGTCATTACATTAGTCCAGTTGGCACCCGCATCTGTACTTTTATATAAACCATAACTTGTGGCTACATGAAGTATATTTGAATTAGTAGGGTGAATTATAATTTTTCGCATTACTCTACTCTGACTGGTAGACCAGTTTAACCCTGTAGGATTCCATGTATTTCCACCATCAGTTGATTTTAATACTCCTATACTATAAGTATCATTACCATCACCATCACCTGTTGCAATATAGATGGTGTTGGAATTAGAAGGATCTACGGCAATACCTGAAACGCCCAATGAAGATAAATGATCTGAAAGTGGAGTCCATGTGTTACCACCATTTGTAGATTTCCAACATCCACCAGCAGGAGCTCCTATGTAAATGATATTGTTATTGTTAGGATCAACGGTTACTGCATTAACTCTTCCTATTCCAGGGTTCCAACCAATAGAATTCCATTCAGTTGGTCCAAGAGGAGTCCAGTTAGAAGTTTTGTTATTACTCTTTTTAGGAGTATATTTATTTTTAAATTTTATAAACTCATTGTAAGCCAATTCAGGATTAGGTAATTTACCTGTTGGATAAACTCTTGGTTCCATAAACCATTCCCATCGCTTAAATTGTTTCCATCCTTTACCTTTTTTATATTGCTTGCCATCCCAGTAATTATTAAATTCTCTTTGAATATCATAAAAGTTGGCATCTTGTTGTTCCATTAAACGAACATATTCTTGCGACTGAACCGAGTAGGACGTCATTAGGCTAATCCCTAGAAGAGCAATAATTTTTTTCATAAAAAAAATGAATAGTTAGTGCACCAAAGTTAATTAAACTTTTTAGCTAATTGAGAACCAATTAATAAACGGATAAGAATAGTGGGTTTTGGGTATAAAAAAAGCGATTGAATTTTCAATCGCTTTTAATTTTTTTATTAGCTTAGGTTTAAGCACTTTCTGTTTCTAGTGCTCTATCTACTTTTTTAAATAATCCTTGTAATACTTTACCTGGACCTACTTCTACAACTTTACTTGCACCATCAGCTAACATTTGATTCATAGTTTGTGTCCATCTAACAGGAGCAGTTAATTGAGCTATTAAGTTTTCTTTTATTTCATCAGGGTTTGTAACCGCACTCGCAGTTACATTTTGATATACTGGACAACTTGGTGTGTTAAAAGTTGTACTCATAATAGCGTCTTTCAATTCTTCTCTTGCAGGTTCCATTAAAGGAGAATGGAAAGCTCCACCAACTGGTAAAACTAGAGCTCTTCTTGCTCCAGCTTCAGTTAATTTTTCACAAGCAGTATTTATAGCATCAACTTCTCCAGAAATAACTAACTGACCAGGGCAATTGTAGTTAGCAGGCACAACCACTCCATCAATTTTTTTACAGATGTTTTCAATTACTTCATCATCTAAATTTAAGATGGCAGCCATTGTTGAAGGATTAGCTTCACAAGCTTTTTGCATTGCCATAGCTCTTGCAGAAACTAATTTTAAAGCATCTTGAAAATTTAATGTGCCGTTAGCAACTAGTGCAGAAAACTCACCTAGTGAGTGACCGGCAACCATATCAGGTTTAAAATCATCACCAAGTGTTTTTGCTAAAATAACAGAGTGCAAAAAGATGGCAGGTTGAGTAACTTTAGTTTGTTTTAGTTCCTCATCAGTACCCTCAAACATAATATCAGTAATTCTAAAACCTAATATTTCATTGGCTTTTTCAAACATTTCTTTTGCTAATTCAGAGCTATCATAAAGCTCTTTTCCCATTCCTACAAATTGCGACCCTTGTCCAGGGAATACGTATGCTTTCATTTGATAAGTTTTATAAATTTTAAGGAAACAAAAGTAGTAAATCTAAAAAAACTGTTAAGGATTTACCATTTTAGAAAGTAGGATACAAAATGTTTACTTTTATCCAGGTATGAAAAGAAAAACCATACGAATAATCATTTTTTTAGCAACTTTTTCATTGATTGGAATTGTTGCTACTCAGATTTTTTGGGTGCGAGAAGCATATAACCTACAAGAAAAACAGTTTAACGAAAGAGTTAGAATTGCTTTAAATAATGTTACTAATGAATTGTTAAGCATCCACAAAGATGAATCTGAATTGTTTAATCCTGTTAAACAGGTTAGTTCTAATTACTATGTTACACTTATTAATGATACGGTTAATCCTTTTTTATTAGAAAACTTATTGAAAAATGAGTTTACAGAGCGTAACATTAAAATTGATTTTGAATACGTAATTTATGATTGCTTTACTGATTCTATTGTTTTTGGAGATTATGTTGCTTTAGGTGAAGAAGAACAAGATAAATTACAATCCAAGTCTTATAATATGGAGTGGGATAGGGATGGTCATTATTTTGGGGTTTATTTTCCTTCTAAGCAATCGTATATTCTTAATGAAATGGGAATTTGGTTATTCTCATCTTCAATTATTTTGGTAATTATCATCTTCTTTGCCTATACCATTACTGTAATTCTCAAACAAAAAAGATTGTCTGAGATTAAAAATGATTTTATCAACAATATAACACACGAATTTAAAACTCCTATATCTACCATTTCTCTTTCAGCTGACGTATTACTTGGAAAAAATATTATTAATGAACCGGAACGACTATCTAATTATGCTAATATCATTAAGGAAGAAAATAATAGACTCAAAAATCAGGTAGATAAAGTACTTCAACTAGCTACACTTGAAGAAGATAAATTGAAACTAGAGAATGAAGATATTGATTTACATGAGTTAATTCAAAGTTCAATTAAAAGCTTTGGGTTAATTATGAAAGAAAGAAATGGAGAGATTACTTGCGAGCTTAATGCTGACAAATATATTTTTAATGGAGATAGAATTCATGTTACCAATACAATTCATAATTTAATTGATAATGCGATAAAATATACACCCGAAAACCCTAAAGTTGTAGTTGGTACAAGCTATCATAAAGGCTGGATAGAAATTAGTGTTAAAGATAATGGTTTGGGAATTCCAGTAGATGGACAAAAATATATTTTTGATAAATTTTACCGGGCTCCTACAGATAACGTGCATGATGTTAAGGGGTTTGGTCTTGGTTTAAATTATGTAAAAACAATAGTAGAAGCTTATAATGGTTCGGTTAAATTAATTAGTAAAGAAAGAGAAGGTTCAACATTTGTAATTAAGCTTCCAGTAAAATAAAAACTATGACAAAAGATCAAAACGACATAAAAATATTGTTAGCAGAAGACGATACCAACTTGGGGTTTGTGGTGCAAGATAACCTAAAGGCAAATGGATTTAATGTTGTTCTTTGCACTGATGGAGAGCAAGCTTTAAAAACCTTTGCGGATGGGCAATTTGATATGTGTATATTAGATGTTATGATGCCTAAGAAGGATGGGTTTGCTGTTGCTGAAACTATTCGTGACATTAATAAAGAAGTACCCATAGTATTTTTGACGGCTAAATCTATGCAAATAGATAAGGTAAAAGGTTTTATGTTGGGAGCGGATGATTACATTACAAAACCATTCGATTTTCAAGAGTTTATATTGCGTATAGAAGCTATTTTAAAAAGAACCAAGATACTTTCTAATGAGATAGAAGAAAAGGTTGATAATTATAGCATAGGCTCATATAACTTTGACATTAAAAATCAAGTGCTAATACACAGAAAAGAAGAAAAACGATTAACTAAAAAAGAGACTCGAATCCTTTCTTACTTGTGCGAACACATTAATGACATTGCACCAAGAGAGTTGATTCTAAAAAACATTTGGGGTAATGATGATTACTTTAGTGGTCGTAGTTTAGATGTATTTATATCTAAACTGAGAAAGTATTTGTCTGATGATAAAAACATCTCAATTACTAATATTCATGGAGTTGGTTTTAAGTTGGAAGTGAAGTAATTGATGCAATCATTTCTTCAAAAAATAGCAAACCATTTAATTACCAATTACACTGATAATCTCAGCGAATTGATTGTGGTATTGCCCAACAAAAGAGCAAGCTTGTTTTTGAAAGACCACATCAGCAAACTCATTGATAAACCCATTTGGTTGCCACAAATAATTGGAACTGAAGAGCTGATTGAGCAGTTATCTGAAGCTCAAATTATTGATAATACTACACAATTGTTTGAATTGTACGAGGTGTATCAAAAAACAGAAAAAGAACCTGAAAATTTTGATGATTTTACCAAGTGGGGACAAATACTTTTGCACGATTTTAATGAGATTGATAGGTACTTGGTAGCTACTGATAAACTTTTTAAACATGTTAACGAAGCTCGTGCCATTGAGGTTTGGAATGTTGATGGTCAGGAGCTAACTGATTTACAGAAAAAATACTTACAGTTTTGGGAGCAGTTAGGAACTATCTATCAAAATTATACTCAACATTTAAAAGATAAAAAGTTGGCTTATCAGGGTTTGGCTTATCGAATAGTTGCTGAAGAGTTAAAAGCAAACCCTACACAATTTATTACTGAGAAGATAAAAGCCGATAAGTTGTTGTTTATTGGATTTAATGCGCTGAACAAAGCTGAAGAAGTATTAATTGACGAACTCAAAAAGCAACACAAATGTGAAGTGTTGTTTGATGCTGATGATTACTATTTTCAGCTAGAGCAGGAGAGTGGTATGTTTTTGCGAAAGTTTAAAGAAAAATGGGGACAAGCTAGTTTTGAATTAGCAGGCAATCAACTAAAGGAAGATACTAAGAAAATTGAAGTATTGGGAGTTCCTCAAAATGTGGGGCAAGCCAAATATTTAACTGAGTTATTGAATAAAATTGATGAAACAGAGCATACACAAACAGCCATTGTGTTAGCAAATGAGAACTTGCTGGTTCCTGTGTTGCAATCCATTCCTGATAGTATTCAGAATGTAAACGTAACCATGGGCTACAGTTTGCGAAATACTTCGTTGAACAACTTTTTTCAGATTTACTTAACCACATTAGTTAATGCTGAACGGTTTGGACATAAAAAGCAACTCACTTATCATCATAAAGATTTAGCAAAACTCTTTCAATTACCATTTAGTAAGGTTGTTTTTGGTGCTGAGGTTTGTGCTGAAATTGTACAGCACATCATCAAGCACAATTGGGTATTCATCAATAAAGAAAAGCTCAATTGGATAAATGAAAAACTACTCCTAGCTTTTGATGCTCATTTTGGAGTTCACCAAATACTAAAGAATGGATTAGGTTTTATCGAAATTGCTAAGCAGAAATATATTGATGATGAAGCTAAGAACACCTTAGAGTTGGAATATCTATTTCAGTTCTCCAAATTGTTTAAGCAACTTAGCACCTTAATTGATAAATATCCGTTCATCGAAACCGTTAAAGGTTTCTACAATTTGTTTTACCAATTGCTTTCTAGTTATTCCATTGAGTTGTATGGTGAACCATTAAGAGGCGTGCAAGTTTTGGGAATGTTAGAAACCCGTAATATCGATTTTAAAAATGTGATTTTGCTTTCGGCCAATGAAGGGGTTTTACCTGCTGGTAAAACTTTTAATTCGTTCATCCCGTTCGATATTAAAAAAACTTATAATTTGCCAACTCATGTTGAGAAGGATGCCATTTACGCTTACCACTTTTATCGGTTGATACAAAATGCACAAAACATTAAAGTTCTATACAATACTGAGACTAATGAGTTTGGAAGTGGGGAGCAAAGCCGTTTTGTAACACAAATTGAGAATGAGTTAACTCAATACAACAAGAACATAAATATTAGTAAAAAGCTGGTAACTTATCCTTCACCAGAAAATAAAAGTGTTGAAGTAGCAATTGCCAAAACCCCTCAAATCATTGAAAAGATTAAAGAACGTTTTCAGGATGGTTTTTCACCTTCGGTTTTAACTACTTATTTAACTTGTCCGTTAGATTTTTACTATAAGTATGTAATTGGAGTAGGTGACCCTGATGAAGTAGAAGAAACCATACAAATGAACACTTTTGGTGACTTTGTACACAAGAGTTTAGAGCTGCTTTATCAAAATAGATTAAATGTGGTGTTAACAGAGCAGGACTTAAAAGCAATGTTTAAAGAAGCTCCTGAAATTGTTGCCAATGTGTTTGCTGAAAACTACAACCAAAGAGAGTTAAAAACAGGCAAGAATTTGTTGACATTGAATGTTGCTCAAAACTATGTGAATACCTTTTTAACTAACGAGTTAGAGCAAATAAAATCAGGACAAGAAATAGTGGTAAAAGCATTAGAGCAAGAACTAAGAGCTACAACTACTGTTGGCGATTGGCAATTGCAGTTAAAAGGTAAAGTGGATAGAATTGATACCTTAAACCAGCAAATTAGAATTATGGATTACAAAACAGGTAATGTAAAACCAAGTGATGTTAGAGTTAAAGAATTGGAGTTGTTGACAGAGAAAAACAAAAGCAAAGCCTTTCAGGTATTGATGTATGCATACTTATACAGCCAAAGCACACCAACAGTCAACTTAAATGCAGGTATTGTTTCTTTTAGGAAATTAAGTGAAGGTTTTATGCCTTTTGGTATTGAACTAAGCCGTTATAAATATGATAACCAAATTACAACAGAACGATTATCCGATTTTGAAAAAGTGCTGCAACAGGTTATTGCCGAAATTATTGATGCAAACAAACCGTTTAGACATAATCCGGAAGCGGAGTATTGTCAGTTTTGTGTTTAGATTTCGTAACTTTGGGTGATGAAACTCCCATTTCTAATACTATCATTATTAATTACTTGTAGTTTGTTTGCACAGCAATATAACCAACAAGAATTTACTGATTTGGTAGAAGCTGAAATGAAAAGTGGTGCTAAAAAGGTTAATCCAAACAATAAAGGGGTGCCACAGGCAGTAAATTATGATTTGAAATACCATCGCTGTGAATGGACTGTTGACCCTGATACCAATTATATTTCGGGTAATGTTACTTCTTACTTTGTGCCAGTGGTGAGTAATTTCAATGAAATTTATTTTGATTGTTCTAATGCACTAACAGTAGATTCTGTTTTGTATAATGGAAATCTTATGGTTTTTACTCAACCGGCAGGAGATGTTCTACAAATTACACTACCCACAATATTACCCCAAGGAGTGTTAGATTCAGTTACTATTTATTATCAAGGTACACCAGTTAACTCTCAAGATTTGGGAGGGACATTTGTGCAGGCTGGTCATCAAAACGATTCTATAATTTGGACACTTTCAGAACCCTATGGTGCAATGGAGTGGTGGCCTTGCAAACAAGATTTAAATGATAAGATAGATTCAGTAGATATTATCGTTACCACTCCACAAAAAAATAGAGTAGGTAGCCAAGGCTTATTGGTTAATGAAACAACAGTTGGGTCTAATAAAGTTTACCATTGGAAACATCGCTACCCAATTTCAGCTTACTTAATTTCTTTGGCAGTGACTAACTACGCACAATATACCGATACTGCTCACTTAGTTGCTGGTGATGTAGAAGTGTTAAACTATGTTTACCCTGAAGATTCTGCCGTGTGGCAACAATACACACCTGAAGTAACTACTATGATGGAAGTGTTGGATACTTTGTTGGGTGGCTACCCTTTTCAAAATGAAAAATATGGACATGCTCAGTTTAGCAGAGGAGGAGGAATGGAACATCAAACCATGAGCTCTATGACTAATTATAGTTTTAGTTTAATGGCTCATGAGTTAGCTCACCAATGGTTTGGTAATAAGGTTACTTGTGGTAGTTGGGAAGACATTTGGTTAAATGAAGGTTTTGCAACTTATCTTACAGGAATGATGCATTATTACATTGCACCTATTTGGTTTGATGGATGGAAAGAGATAGTTGTTGATGCTATAATTGCTCAACCTGATGGTTCTGTTTTTTGCACCGATACAACAGATGTAAGTAGGATTTTCAGTCCGAGATTATCATACAATAAAGGAGCGTATTTACTTAGAATGTTGCAATGGAAATTGGGTTATGACAATTTCTTTCAAGGGTTGAGGAATTATTTGTCAGACCCTAATTTAGCCTACAGCTATGCAAAAACGCTTGACTTACAAGCTCATTTAGAAACAATTAGTGGTCAGAATCTCACGGAATTTTTTAACGATTGGTATTATGGAGAAGGATTTCCTACTTACCAGGTCTCATGGAGCCAGTTAGGGAATAATGCAACTTTTACTTTGAACCAAACCCAGTCTCATCCATCGGTTAGCTTTTATGAAATGCCTGTGCCAATTTATGTTAAAGGACAAGGTGTAGATACAACTTTTGTTTTTGATCATACATTTTCGGGTGAGCAGTTTAATGTTACTGTTCCTTTTGTAATTGATTCTGTGTTTTTCGACCCAGAGTTGTGGTTATTATCAGGAACACCAACAGTATCTTCTATAAATGAATTAGAAAATAATTCGGATCAACTCGTTATATATCCTAATCCATCGGCAAATAATTTTAGCTTGTGGTTGGAAAAATCTGTGAAAGTCAATAGGATTAAATTATACAATTATCTTGGGCAAGAAGTCAAACTTAACATTATTCAAAAATCGAACAACTTTTTTGAGTTCCAAACTTTTGCGTTACCAGCTGGCAACTATGTTTTAGAGGTTAGTTATGATGATGAAGTAGTTCGTAAGAAATGGAGTAAATTTTAGAAAAACAAACTATAAATCTCTAATCTTTGGAAATTGTTATTTCTGCTTTCCTTTGGCTATATTTGCAATCTTAAAAATTAAGGAGATATGAAAAAGTTATTATTCGCAACAGCTATTATTTTACTGCTTTTTTCTTGCGGAAATAAAGAGCAAGAAGAAGAGCTTTTAAGTGTTGATTTAATTGATAATCCAAACACTGCATCAGAGGATGAAAACAAAAAAGAGGATGACCTTCCTTTTTTCGAATTTGTTGAAGAAGTGAAAGATTTTGGGCAGATAACACAAGGAGAAATAGTCTCTACTTCATTTCGTTTTAAAAATGTAGGTAAATCAGATTTAATTATTTCTTCAGCTCAGGGTAGCTGTGGATGTACTGTTCCAGATTATCCTGAAGAACCAATAAAGCCTGGTGCTGAAGGCGTAATAGAAGTTACGTTTGATTCAAATGGTAAATCAGGTATGCAAAACAAAACAATTACATTGATAGCTAATACAATGCCTAACACTAAAGTAATTGCTTTAAAAGGTGAAGTGTTAGCGCCAGAGAATAAATAAAAATTAAAATTATACATGAAACATTTAGGTATTTTATTAATGGCTCAGCAAGAGGGTCAAGAAGGTGGAGGATTGCAAACAATTATAATGTTTGGAGCTATATTTTTAGTGTTTTATCTTTTTATGATAAGACCACAAATGAAAAAACAAAAAGAAGCTAAGCAGTTTAGAGAAAGTTTAGCAAAAGGAAGTAAAATAGTTACCATTGGAGGTATTCATGGTAAAATTGCTGAGGTAAAAGAAAACACAGTAATTATAGAAACAGAGGGTGGTAATCGTTTAAAAATGGAAAAGTCAGCTATTTCTAAAGAATTTTCTACAGAAGAGATGGAGAAAAAATAACCAATAATCTTAGTTTGACTAAGTCGAAAAATAGTATTCAAAGATTACTGCATAAAGCTTCCAATAACCGGAAGCTTTATGTGTTTTTATTCTGTTTATTATTGGCTACATTTTTTTGGTTGTTAAATGCTCTAAGTAACCAATTTAATACTACAATTGCTTTTAAAGCCAACTATCTTAATTCTCCAATTAATAAGGTAGTAATGAATGATTTGCCAAAATCATTTAACATTAAAGTAAAAGCATTAGGTTTCGATTTGTTAGCTTATAAACTAAGTTTTTCAGACCCCATGCTAAATATAGATTTAGCTAGGTTAAAAGAAATTAATGCAGCAAAAAATAACAACTATACACTTTCTTCAAAAGCATTTTTACCAATGATAAATGGTCAGTTAGGAGATGAAATTGATATTAAATCAATTTACCCATCAAAAGTTTATTTTTTATTTGACGATAAAAAGGAAAAAGTTGTAGCAGTAAACCCATTAGCTAAACTCAGTTTTAAATCACAGTACAAACAATTTGGCAACATTGAAGTAAAACCTGCTATAGTTAAAGTATCGGGACCTGCTTCAGTGGTGGATACAATTCAAATGATTTATACAGAAGAATTAGTATTGAACAATTTATATGAAACTGTAACCACAACAGTAAGCTTAAAAGCAGACTATACTAAACAACATTTAAATTTTGAACCACAAAAAATATTGTTGCATATACCTATTGAAAAATTCACAGAATCTGCTCGTAAAATTAAAATTGAATGTGCTAATGTGCCTGATTCTATTGAGCTAAAAGCCATTCCATCAGAAGTGGAGTTGAAATTTTTGTTACCATTAAGTAAAATGGCAAACCTTGCAAGTGCAAGTTTTAAAGTTAAGGTGGATTACCTTCAAATAAATGATAATTTTAATCAGAAATTAAAAGTTAACTTAATCGAATATCCTGATTATATTCAGGTAGTTTCATTGCAACCTACAAAAGTTGAATACATTCTTAAACAAAAATAGAAAGCCCTTGTTAGTAGGTTTAACGGGTGGAATAGGTAGTGGTAAATCTACTGTGGCTAAAATCTTCAAATCATTTGGTGTACCAGTGTTTAATTCTGATGATGAAGCAAGACAAATTGTAAACACAGATGAAAACGTAATGCAACAAATTAAAGCAGTGTTTGAGGATGTTTATAAAAATGGACAGTTAAATAGAACTAGAATTGCTGAAATTGTTTTTAATGATAGAAGTGCATTAGAAAAATTAAATGAAATTGTTCATCCAGCCGTTGGAGCTAAATTTAAAAGATGGGTAGATGAAAATAGGCAACATTCTGTTTTGATTAAAGAAGCTGCAATTTTAATTGAAAGTGATACTTACAAAGAATTAGATAAAATGATTTTAGTAAAAGCATCAAAACAAACAAAAATTGAGCGTGTAATGAAACGAAACAATATAAGTGAAGAAAAGGTTAGGGGGCGAATGGAAAACCAAATGAGTGATAAAGAAAAAGAACAATACTGTGACTACTTTATCAACAATGATAATGAAATGCTCATGCCTCAGGTATTGAAAATATACAAACAATTAAAAAGCCCTGATTAATCAGGGCTTTTTCTTTATTTCTTATCGTCAGCTTTTTTTGTAGTTGCTTTTTTAGCTGCTGGTTTTTTTGCTGTAGTCTTTTTAGCAGTTGTTTTCTTTGCTGTTGGTTTTTTTGTAGCAGCTTTTTTAGCTGGTGCTTTTTCTTCTGCTTCTTTCTTTGGGGAGGCTTTCTTTTTCGGTGCAGCTGCATATCCACTGCTTGCTTTTCTTTTTCTACTTATTCCGTAAGAACCCGCTATTCTTTTACCTCTTTTTGTTTTTTTATCGCCTTTTCCCATAGTTATTGTGTTAAGTTAAAATTTTTGATTTCCAACAAATATATAAAAAGAAGCAGCTTATTAAAAATTATTATCAATTCATTTTCAAAGCTTTAGTTTTTAGCATTAAGGTTTTCAAAAAAATAGAATTAATGCTTAACTTCGCAAGGCTCGAAATTCAGAGCAATATTTCTTTAATTAAACAATAGATTGGGTATGAGCAACGCAACAGCAGCTGACAAAGAAACAAAAATTTCAAAAGAAGAATTTAAAAAAACGGTGTTAGATGATTATCGTTTAGCCTACATGAGTAGAGAGACTTCTTACCTAGGAAGAAGAGAAGTGCTTACAGGTAAGGCTAAGTTTGGGATTTTTGGAGATGGTAAAGAATTACCTCAGATAGCTCTTGCTAAGCAATTTAAAGATGGAGATTTTAGATCAGGTTATTATAGAGATCAAACTTTAATGATGGCTATTAACCAGTTAACTGTTCAACAGTTTTTTGCTCAATTATATGCTCATACTGATGTGGAAGCTGAACCTTGTTCAGCAGGACGTTCAATGAATGGTCATTTTGGTACTAGGAGTTTAAATGATGATGGTACTTGGAAAGATTTAACGAAGATGAAAAACTCATCTGCTGATATTTCTCCAACTGCTGGTCAAATGGCAAGATTAGTAGGTTTAGCTCAAGCTTCTAAAGTTTATAGAAATAATAAAGATTTAAAGTTATTCACAAACTTCTCTAATGAAGGAAATGAGATTGCTTTCGGAACTATTGGTGATGCAAGTACATCGGAAGGACCTTTCTGGGAAGCTATAAATGCTATTGGTGTATTACAAGTTCCTGTGGTAATGTCTGTATGGGATGATGGTCATGGAATTTCTGTAGCTAAGAAATATCAAACAACTAAAGAGAATATTTCTGAAATTTTAAAAGGATTTCAAAGAGAAGGTGATGGACCAGGTTATGAAATATTAAGAGTTAAAGCTTGGGATTACCCTGCATTAGTAGAAACTTATGAGAAAGCAGCTAAGTTTGCAAGAGAAGAGCATTGTCCGGTATTAGTACATGTAACAGAAGTTACACAACCACAAGGGCATTCTACTTCTGGATCTCATGAAAGATATAAATCAAAAGAAAGATTAGAGTGGGAAACGGAGTATTGCTGTGTTAGAAAGTTTAGAGAGTGGATTGAAAAGAATGCTATTGCTACAGTTGAGGAATTAGATCAATTAGAGAAAGATGGTAAAAAGCAGGTAAGAGATGAAAAGAAAGCTGCATGGGATGCTTATTTAGCTCCAATTAAATCTGAACAAGCAGAAGTAGTTGACTTAATAGATCAAATAATTGGGCAAAGTGCTAATGCTTCATTTATTGAGCCAATGGCTAATGCTTTAAAAGGTAATACTGAACCACTTAGAAAAGATATTATTAGTACTGCAAGAAAAGTAATGCGTCAAGTTCGAGCTGAAGATATTGCTGCTAAACAACAATTATCTTCATGGTTAACTCAGGCAAAAGAAGATAATTTTGAAAGATATAGTTCTACTTTATTATCAGAGTTTGATTCATCTCCAATGAATGTTGAAGAGGTGGAAGCAGATTTGTCTGATAAGATGGAAGATGGAAGAGTGGTGCTGAGAGATAACTTTGACAAGCTACTGGAAAAGTATCCTGAAATATTAATTTTTGGTGAAGACTCTGGTAAAATTGGTGGAGTAAATCAAGGGTTAGAAGGTTTACAAGAGAAGTATGGTGAGATAAGAGTAAGTGATACTGGAATTAGAGAAAATACAATTATTGGTCAAGGAATAGGTATGGCTATGAGAGGGTTAAGGCCAATTGCTGAAATTCAATATTTGGATTACTTATTATATGCCATTCAGATTATTAGTGATGATTTATGTACTGTTCAGTATAGAACTAAGGGAGGACAGAAAGCACCATTAATTATCAGAACAAGAGGACATAGATTAGAAGGTATTTGGCACTCAGGTTCTCCAATGGGTATGATTATTAATGCTGCCAGAGGAATACATGTATGTGTACCAAGAAACTTAACACAATCTGCAGGCTTTTATAATACTTTAATTAAGGGAGATGATCCGGCTATAGTAGTTGAACCTTTAAACGGTTATAGAACAAAAGAAAAGATGCCAAGCAATTTAGGAGAATTTACAACTCCTCTAGGTGTTCCGGAATTATTAAGTGAAGGAGAAGATTTAACTATTGTTTCTTATGGGGCTACTTGTAATTTAGCAGTTCAAGCTATTAAGCAATTACAAGAAGTTGGTATTAGTGCGGAGTTAATTGATGTCAGAACTTTATTGCCATTCGATATCAACCATATGATTGTAGATTCTTTAAAGAAAACAAATAGACTTTTAATTGTTGATGAAGATGTTCCGGGAGGTGCAGCAGCCTTTATCTTAGATAAAATAATGGTTGAGCAAAAAGGCTATTATCACCTAGATTCTGAACCTTTTACATTAACTTCTAAAGAACACAGACCTGCTTATGGTACAGATGGAGATTACTTCTCTAAACCAAGTATTGAAGACATTTTTGATGCTGCTTACGATATGATGCATGAAGTAAATCCTTCAGATTATCCAGCTATTTACTAGTTCTGTCAATCAGTAGACAAAAAAGATTTAGGATAACGTAGATATTTGTTTCAAATTATTTACGCTATGAAATCTACATTACTAACTGCCTTTTTAGGTTTGTCATTAATCTCTTTTAGTCAAATTACTGTTCCTCAAGAACAGAAATCATTATACGGTGTTGTTGAAGCCACTTGGTGTGGGAACTGCGGTCAATATGGTATACCTACTACTAACAATGTTATAAGTCAGGTTGGCAATAAAGCAATCTTTTTTAGTATGCATGCTAATTCAAGTAGTGCCTTGCATTCTCCAACAGCAACTAGTATAGCTAATACTATTGGAACTTCTGGTCAACCGCATTGGACATTAAATGGAGTTTCATATGGCGGGTATTCAGGTTCAATTCAAAATACTATTATTAATGCTATTAACACAAACTATAATGCTAGTACAACTGATGTAAATGTTGGGTTTGAATGGAATGTGGCTAATGATACTATTTATGTAGAAACACTAACAAAGTTCTTTAACTCACTAAATGGAGATTATTATTTAGCTGTTTATGTAAGTGAAGATGATGTTTATGCCTATCAAGCAAATTATGATCCTATGATTCCAAGTGGCAATATTTATCATGATCACATATTGAGAACAAGTTTTAGTACAAATGCTTTTGGAACTATGATTTCAACAGGAGCAGTATCAGCTGGAACTACATTTTCTAATATCCATAAATTAAAAGTAGATCCAGCATGGAGTACTAATAATATTCATATATCAGTTGTGCTATGGAGAGATAATGGGGCTGGTTATGATTTTATCAACGCAAATGGAGACGGAGTAAATGCATCAGATATAGTTGAAAATGATATGTCTCTTGACTTTTTTGTTTATCCTAATCCAGTATCAAATGAAGTAAATATCAGTTTTACTCAACCTAAATCTAACGTTACTGCTTCTGTTTATGATGTAACCGGTAAAGTTGTATTTACTGAAGAATTATCAAATGATGGATCTTTTTCTCATAACTTAAATTTAACTGACTTGTCTTCAGGTGTTTATTATTTAAAAATGACAAATGATAAAGTAAGTGCTACGCAAAAAGTTATTATTCAATGATTAAGAATTGTATTAAAATGTAATTCAGCTTAACTTTTATTTATATCTTTGTGCCATTCTTAAAAAGAATGTTGAGTTTATTTTTATATACAACCATTTTTATTTTTAGCGCTACGATGATATTTATTGTCAATCGTAGAAATGCTAAAAGAAGACCTGCTTATATTTATATTAATAAGTAATTCGGTCACGAGAGTAAGCTCTCACTCAACACAATCAATTTATTTCTCTAAAACAAAGTTGCGGTTTAAGCAGCTAATTGATTTTTAAAAATGGAAAAAGTATATAACACTATAATAGAAAAATTAAACAGTTTAATAGTAGTTGCTAATAAGCAAGGAGTGGTTGAATTTGTTAGCCCCTCAGTTAAGAATATGTTAGGTTATAACCCTAATGATTTGTTGGGCGATGGTTGGTGGAATAGTACCAAGAGTGGAGAGGAACAATCTGTTAGTTTTATTGAGTATATCAATTCATTGTTTATTGAGAAAGCTTTTAATGGTGGATCTGAAATTACTTATGAGCGTAAACTAAGTACTGCTTTTGGTGAAGATAAATGGATGCTCTGGAATACTTCTATAGGACCAGATAACAGCATCATAAGTATTGGATCTGATATCACAAAACTTAAAAATGTTGAAGAAGAATTAGAAAAAAAGAATAAAAGCTTACAACAACAAAACGAAGATATAATTGATAGCATTCAATATGCTCAAAAAATACAAAATGCCATGCTACCAAGTATTGGTAAAATTACTGAGTATTTAACCGATGGATTTGTACTTTATATGCCTAAGGATTTGGTAAGCGGTGATTTTTATTGGTATTACAAAAAGGATAATAAATTGTTTTTGGCTGTTGGAGATTGTACTGGACATGGTGTGCCTGGAGCACTGGTTTCAGTAATGGGAAATTCTGTGTTTAAGGATGTAGTAGAAAAGAGAGGGATAGAACAGCCAAGTGAAATACTTAAAGCTGTTGATTTAAGTATTAATAACTTATTGCAGCAAGAAGACGGTTATGATATAATGAGCGATGGTATGGATGTATCTTTAGTTGTAGTTGATTTAGACACCAAAATGCTAACCTTTTCGGGGGCTATGCGACCACTGTGGATAGTTAGAAATAATGAAGTGATAGACATTAAAGGAGATAGATTTCCTATTGGATATTTCCATGGTATAGCAAAAATGTTTACCGATAAACAAGTGCAGTTGCAAGAGAGAGATTATATCTACCTCTTTTCAGATGGGTATGCAGATCAGTTTGGAGGAATTAAAAATAAAAAGTTTAATTCTAAAAAGTTAAAGGAGTTACTAGTCTCAATAAATAATATGAATGGAGAAGACCAAGTAGGGTTTTTAGAGTATGCGTTAAAAAACTGGCGGCAAGACATTGAACAAACAGATGACATTTGTATGGTTGGACTGAAAGTGTAATTTATAAAAAGAGCTAAGCAATAAATTCTCGATTAATACGTACTTTAGCCACACAATGTGTGTGATAATTTTTTACGCACATTTTTGCACGATGGAAAAGTTAATGCCAAGTTTAAATAAAGTACTATTAATTACTGGAAAGAGAACAGTTTTTGTTCTACTGGTGCTTAGTTCTTTTTTTTCCTTTTCTCAGATAGGAGGTAGCAATACCTATGAATTTTTAAATATTCCTGTATCAGCAAGGGTAGGAGGTCTGGGAGGTAATGTAATAGCTGTTTACGATAATGATCCAACTTTTGCGATGTCAAATCCTTCATTGTTAAACCCAGAAATGTCGGGGATGCTCACGCTTTCTTACTTAAATTACTTTTCCGATATCAATCAAGGGTACTTTTCTTATGTAAGAGATTTTAAAAAGTGGGGGACATTTTCAGGCGGGATAAAATATGTGAATTATGGTACTTTCTTAGAAACAGATGAGTCTGGTAATTCTTTTGGAGAGTTTTCAGCATCTGAATATGCTTTTATTATTGGATGGGGTAAAGAAGTACTTGATTCAACGATATTTGTAGGAGCTAACCTTAAACCAATTTATTCCGATTTATGGACTTATTATTCGTTTGGTATTGCTACTGATTTATCTGCTACCTATAGAAGCAAAGATAAAAGTTTTACTGCTTCATTGTTGGTTAAAAATATTGGCACACAAATTAAACCATATGTAGAAGGTGGAGAAAATGAGCCTATTCCTTTTGAAGTACAGGCAGGTATTTCTAAGCGATTAAAACATGTTCCTTTTAGATTATCGGTTGATTTTATTCAATTACAAAATTGGAATTTATCATATAACGATTCTATTGTTGCTACCAATAATGATGAAACATTAGATGATGATGAGAAAGCTGAGCAAAATAGAACGAGTAGAATTAATGAATTGTTTAGACATATGGTAATAGGAGGTGAGTTTGTTCCTTCTAAAAACTTTATGTTAAGACTAGGGTTTAATTTTAAACGCAGATCAGAGCTTGCACTTGACAATAAACCTGGGTTAGTTGGTTTTAGTTGGGGAGTAGGGTTTAGAGTGAAAAAATTCCATATTAGTTATGGAAGTGCAAGGTATCATTTAGCAGGTTCTTCTAATCATTTTACTATTACTACTAACCTTTCAGAGTATTATAGAAAAAGTGTAGCACCTAAGCCTCCAAGAGAGAAAAAGGTGAAAGAAAAGAAAGTAAAGGAGAAAAAAGCTAAAAGATCTGAACGCAATGGATAGGAAAATAATCATCGCCATTGATGGCTATTCTTCTTGTGGTAAAAGCACTATGGCTAAACAAATAGCCAAAAAACTCAATTACATTTATATTGATACTGGCGCTATGTATAGAGCTGTTACACTTTATGCATTACGAAATAACTTCATTTCTAATCAGTCCTTTGATAAAGAGCAACTAATTGCTGCCTTGCCTAATATAAATGTTACATTTTCTTATAACACTAACACCAACAGTTCAGAAACTTATTTGAATGGAGAAAACGTAGAGCAAGAAATCAGGGGAATGGAGGTTTCAAGTCATGTTAGTAAGGTGGCGCAAGTGAAAGAAGTAAGAACTAAAATGGTTGAACTTCAGCGTGAAATGGGTAAGAGTAAAGGCTTGGTAATGGATGGGAGAGATATTGGAAGTGTTGTTTTTCCTGAAGCCGAGTTAAAGATTTTTATGACTGCAGATTATAAAATAAGAGCTCAACGTAGATTTGATGAGCTACAAACTAAAGGAGTTGATATTACTTTTGAAGAAGTTTTGGCTAATATTAACGATCGTGATATGAAAGATACGAGTCGTGAAGAGAACCCCTTAATTCAGGCTAAAGATGCTGTAATTATTGATAATTCAGCTATTACGGCAGCTGATCAACTACAAATTGCATTAAACCTTGTGCAGGAAAGAATATAGCTTTAGTTTATATTTTTAACCAAACAACAATTTTCCCTATTAAATTTGTTAGTTACTGCTTATAAAAGCAGGAAAATTGGTAATTTTAACATCCGCATAAAAAGATGAGATGATGATTATGGATATGGTAAGTAACATTAAGATTGAAAAAACTCAGCATTCAAAAATTAATCAGGTTGATTTTGAGAACATTAAGTTTGGAAAACAGTTTTCAGACCACATGTTTATTGCTGATTACAAGAATGGAGAATGGACTGATTTAAGAATAGAGCCTTATGCGCCTATGAGCTTGAGCCCTGCTTGTGCTGCTATTCACTATGGACAGGCAATTTTTGAAGGAATGAAAGCTTACAAAAATGAGGAAGGTGAAATTTTCTTGTTTAGACCAAGAGATAATGCTAAGAGAATCAACAAGTCTGCTCATCGTTTGTGTATGCCAGAGATACCAGAAGATTTATTCATGGAAGCTTTAACAAAATTGATTGAAGTTGATTCTGATTGGGTACCAGCCATTGAAGGTTGTTCTTTGTATATCAGACCATTTATGTTTGCTAGCGAAGAACTATTAGGAGTTAGGCCTGCAGATGAGTACAGGTTTATGATTTTTACAGCTCCCGTGAATGCCTACTATGGAGAACCAGTTGATGTAAAAATTGAAACTGAATTTAGTAGAGCTTGTGAAGGTGGTGTTGGATTTGCTAAAGCTGCTGGTAATTATGCTGCTGCATTATATCCAGCTAAGTTAGGCCAAGACCAAGGTTATAAACAGTTAATTTGGACTGATTCTGCTAATCATGAATACATTGAGGAATCTGGAACCATGAATATAATGTTCCATATTGGTGATACTTTAATTACTCCAAACTTAGATTTAAAAACCACTTTAGCGGGTATTACTAGAGATAGTGCTTTAACTCTAGCTAAAGAATTAGGGATTAAAGTAGAAGAGAGAAGGGTTTCTGTAAAAGAAGTTATAGAAGCTGCCAGAAATGGAAACTTGAAGGATGTATTTGGAACAGGAACTGCTGCGACTATTGCTCAGGTTAAATCGATTACCTACGAAGACGAAAGGTTTGAGTTACCTCCTGTGGAAACTAGAAAATTATCAAATGAAATAGATCAATTGCTACAAGATGTTAAACGTGGTAGGGTAGCAGATACTCACAAATGGATTTATAAAATTTAAAGTTTATAGTTAAATAAAAAGCCGCTCATTGAGCGGCTTTTTTTGTAATTACAATTGTCTTAATGACAATCCTTATTCAGTTTAGCTTCAATAGCTAATTCTACATTTGGCCATGTTTTGCTTACGCCATCAGCACCTGTATGTAAAGCTTCGCATGCTTTGTTTAAGGCTTCTACAGCAGGTAAAGCGTTCCAGTTAGTCATGTCAATTTCACCAACTAATTTAATATCTTCACCATCTACAGTATAATCTAACGTTACTTCTTGTTCTATATCATTTAGTGTTAAATAAAAAGTACAAGTTCCTTTTTCATTGTCTCCTGTAGCACTTTTTACATGGGCTAAAATCAAATCTGTTTTAGCCATTACACCAAAGAAGTGCTCTTTAATTTTAGCATCTCTACCTGCATCACTAGTGTTAGTACTAGATGTAGGGATATTAATTACTAAAGTTTCTAATACGTCAGTAACTTTAGTTGATTTTTCTCCTGCTTTTACATTTACCACATTAAACTGACCACCAACACCAACTTTATCGTTAGTTTTAAAGGCAGTCCAATTAACAGATGCTGAACCATCTGCATAAGTATAAAAACAAGTTTGTTGAGCTTCAACTACATTTTCTGTTGCTTCAGGTGCTTTATCACCTCCACAAGCACTTAATAAAATTGTTGCAAAAATTGTTGCGAATAAAAATCTCTTTTTCATTTTTTTTATTGTTTAGTATTAACCTAAAAATGGATATCTATAATCTGTTGGTGGAACTAAGTTTTCTTTGAATGTTCTTGGACTAACCCATCTTACTAAGTTTAAGTAAGAACCAGCTTTATCGTTAGTTCCAGAACCTCTCGCTCCACCAAATGGTTGTTGTCCTACAACAGCTCCTGTTGGTCTGTCATTAATGTAGAAATTACCTGCAGAGTTTTGTAATTTATCTGTTGCTGTAATAATAGCATATCGCTCCTGAGCAAATACGGCTCCAGTTAGAGCATAGTCAGAAGTATTATCTAATAATTCTAATGTCTCTTCGTATTGGTTTTCATCATAAACATAAATGGTTACAACAGGTCCAAAAATTTCTTCACACATGGTTCTAAACTTAGGATTAGTTGTAACCACTACAGTTGGTTCAATAAAGTAGCCTACAGATTTATCGTAACCTCCACCACAAATGATTTCAGCATCATCTTGTTCTTTGATGTAATCAATGTATCCAGCAATTTTATCAAAACTTCTTTCATCAATTACTGCATTTATAAAGTTGCTAAAGTCTTCTGGACTTCCCATTTTCATAGTAGCAACTTCCTTTTTTACAATGTCAATAATTTCATCAGAAATATTGGTAGGAAGATAAACCCTAGATGAAGCTGAACATTTTTGTCCCTGGAACTCAAAAGAACCTCTTAAAATTCCTGTAGCTACTTGTGCAGGGACAGCAGATTTATGAGCCATAATAAAATCCTTACCACCAGTTTCACCAACTATTCTTGGGTAAGACCTATAATTGTTTATGTTGTTTCCTATTTCTTTCCATAAATGTTGAAATACTGCTGTAGAACCGGTGAAATGTAACCCAGCAAAATCTCTATGTTTGAATACTACATCTCCAGCCTCAGGACCATCACAATAAACGATGTTTACAACACCATCAGGTAAGCCTGCAGCTTTAAATAATTCCATAATTACTTGTGCAGAGTATATTTGAGTATCAGATGGTTTCCACACAACAACATTACCCATCATTGCAGGTGCAGCACATAGGTTTGCACAAATAGAAGTAAAGTTAAAAGGAGTAATTGCAAACACAAATCCTTCTAATGGTCTGTATTCTAATCTGTTCCATAATCCTAAAGGAGATTCAGGTTGGTCAGTATAAACATCAGTCATGTACTGAACATTAAATCTGAAGAAATCAATCATTTCACAAGCTGCATCAATTTCAGCTTGGTTAGCATTTTTACTTTGGCAAAGCATGGTAGCTGCATTCATTTTTTGTCTGAATGGTCCAGCAAGTAATTCGGCACATTTTAAGAAGATAGCTGCTCTATCTTGCCACGGTGTATTAGCCCATTGTTCTCTGGCAGCTAAAGCAGCATCAATGGCTTGTTGTACGTGCTCACCAGTACCCATATGGAAGTTTCCTAGATTATGTGCATGTTCGTAAGGTGGATGCATAGAAACAGTATTACCAGTTCTTACTTCTTTACCACCAATAATCATTGGAGCATCAATTTGTTTCGACTTCAATTCTTTAACAGTAGCTTGTAGCTCTTCTCTTTCCGGGCTACCCGGTGCATATCCCATAACCGGTTCGTTTTCAGCTATTGGAGGAGTAAAAAATGCGTTTGCCATTATGATATATTTTTTTAATGAATAATAAAATTAAGAGTGGTAAAATTAACTAAAAACTATAGGGGGTGCAATAGAATTAGCAATTCAATGTTGATAAGTATCAGGTAACAATTTATAGTATGCCTAAAAGGATTGTATATTGCAAAGTAAACATGCAATTTATAGGTTTTAATTTTACATAAATTATGGAAAATAACACAGATGAAATTGATGTAATTGAGCTTTTAAGAAAGTGTTTTACATTCGTTAAAAAAAATATATGGTTACTCTTAATTGTTTTCGTGCTAGGAACCGCTTTGGGTTATTATAAAGTAAAACAACGTTCGCATCCATCTAATGCTTATTATAGAACACAATTTATTGTTAGTTCCGATTTTTTGAGCAGTAATCAGATTTATGCAGAAGGTAGAGCATTGTCTGCTATGATTTTGAAGGGGGAAGATTCTGATGCTTTGTTAAGTAAAATCAAACATCTTGAAGTAACGAAAGATGTAGTAGAAGGGCAAGAACCAGAAGTTAATATGGTTTTTGAAACCAATGAAAGTGTTTCGGTAAACAGTTTTGAGGAACTGATTGTAAAGAAAATAAAAGCCAATGAGAATTTTAAGCAAAATTTCAGTTTGGCTAATCGTTATTATACGGAGCAGTTGACCTTGTTAAAAGGAATTGAAACGGAAAATGAGCAAACTTCTGCCGAACAAGTTTTAGAAAAGTTAGAGCTATTAGACAAGAAAAAGGAGTTGGATTCAAAAATGATACGGTTGCAAAAGCCAGTTCAGTGTATGCCTATAGCTCCAAAAAATAAACTTTACCCTGCACCTGTGTTCAGTATTCCATTAATGTTAGGTTATGGAGTTATCCTTAGTTTGTTTGCAGCGTTAGTGGTATTTGTTTTAAAAGTAATTAAGCAAGTAGTATCCAATTAATTGTTAGGGTTTGTTTAAAAAACTGTTTGCAAAATCGGAGTTTACCAAAAATACTTTTGTATTGGTTTTGGGAACTGTTATTGCCCAGTTAATACCATTAGCTATACACCCTTTTTTAAGGAGAATATACTCTCCTGAAGCATTTGGAGCATTAGCAGTTTTTTTGAGCTTGTTTAGCATGGTTACCATTGTTTCAGCTTTTCGTTATGAGGTTACTATTGTATTACCTAAAAACAGTATTGAAGCAGCTAACATTTTAGGCTTAACATTTTTTTTAAGCCTTGGATTTAATCTACTTATTTTAATTTCACTATTACTTTTTAAAGACGAGATTGTAGCATTAATTGGTTTGCCCGATGAGTATGCCAATTACATTTATTTTTTGCCCATTACCAGCTTTTTGTACAGTATGTATCAAAGCATCAACTATTGGTTAATACGTAAAAAAGCCTTTAAATCTAGCTCAGTTAATAAAGTGGTTAGACGTTCGGTTGAGGGAGTAATTCAATTGGTGTTAGGCTTGTTTAAATTTCCTGGAGGTTTGTTTGTGGGAGATTTGTTTGGTAATTTTTCTAATGTGGTTAGTGGAGTTTTTCAAAGCTCAAAAAATGCTTTCTCTACTAAGTTGTTGAGTAAAAGAAAAATGGTTTATGCCATGAAAAAGCATAGCGATTACCCTAAGTATAACTTTGTGCCAACTCTATTAAGTAACGCAGCTAGTTTATTACCTTTTCTTTTCATTAATAAAATATTTTCTACAGAGGTGGTAGGATATTTAGATTTATCTAGAATGGTGCTTTCAATACCGCTGATTTTTATTTCAGCTACCATAGCTCAAGTGTTGTATCAGCAGATTACAGAGAAGAGCCATAATTCACAAAGTATCAAAAAAGATTTGTTAAACATTTTATACTTACTGTTGGGTATTATTGCTTTGGAAGCAATTGTACTGTTCCTATTTGGGAATAGCTTGTTTCAGTTTATTTTTGGAGACAATTATTTAATATCCAGCTACTTCTCCAAAGTATTGATTGTTAGCTTTTCCATGAATTTTATTTACTCTACATTTTCATCCATTTATATGACCTTTAATAAAATTAAAATCAATAGCATTTGGCAAGTACTTTATTTTTTAAGTATCTGTTCGCTATTGTTTTTTAAGCACCTAGATATTTATGAGTTTTTACAGGTATATGTTTTAATTGAAGTAGTGATGCTTTCAATTAACATATTAATGATGTTGGCAATTGTAGGTAGATATGAGAAAAACATAGTTAATGGCTAATCAAAAAATGCAAATAAAACTGAACAAGCAGTTTGTAATGATAAGTGTGTTACTTATCGTTATCAATTTTGTGTTTGAGGCTTACTATGCGTTTTTTATGTCAGATAATTTTAATTATCTGGGGTTTAAGGATGACTTTAGCCTGATTAAATACTTAGAGATAAAACTGCTATTAAGTTTCTTTTTGGTGCAATCGTATTTTGTATTTAAAAAGAGCCATTTTGTTTATGCTATTTATATTTTACTCTTGTTGTTTTTTTACTTGCCTAACTCCATCATGTTTGCTTTTATGAATGCCATTAGAGGACCTGTTTACTCTATAGCACTAATGTTGTGTTTGGTGGCATTGATATCGCCAGTGCGTGTTAAAATAAAAACTATTGCTACACAGGGCTATTTTAAATATTTGTTTATTACAGGTATTGCTTTGATAATGTTAATACCGATTGTGTTAACCTTCAAGTTTCAATTTAACTTAAACACTTTGCTGTTACAAGATATTTATGAAACTAGAGCTGTATTTACAGAAATGATTAGTCCATTAACTAACTACCTATATAACTGGGAGGTGAAAATGGTAATACCAGTTTTATTGGCATTTTTACTCATTAAAAGAAAGTATGTTTTTGCACTTGTAGCTTTTTTAGTTCTTATATATCTATTTGTAATATCGGGTAACAAAGCAGTTTATGCCACATCTGTAGTTACTTTGTTTCTGTATTTTGTTGGGGGTAAAGACTATTTAAAAAAAGTAAAATACCTGTTGTTTTATTTGTTGATAGCACTAATTATGATACCTGTTATTGATGTATTTGTACTCAACGGATTTTTGTTGCGGGGTACATTTGTAATGCGGGTTTTCTTTTTTCCAGCATTACTCAACTATTGTTATTTCGATTTTTTTGCAGATGTTAAATTGTTTTTCTCAGAGAACCACTTCTTCAATCAGTTTTTTACCAGTCCTTACGATTTAAATTCTGCCTACTTAATTTCATTAGAGTATTTTAATACGGATGAAATGTATGCTAATAATGGCTTGATAAGTGATGGATTTAAAAACTTAGGCTACTGGGGAGTATTATTACTATCAACATTGTTTTCATTTATCATTATGTTTTTTAACTCGGTAAAACAAGATGCAAGATATTTTGGGATATTCTTTGTGTTAATATTCCTATTCTTAAGTGCTCCAATGTTTACGATTATAGCTACAGGTGGAGTATGGATTTTGTTTCTTTTTGCACTAACCGTAATGAAAAATAAAAGTTAAGAAGATGAGTTACAGATTTGTAAGAGTTACCAACAATTATAGAGAGTACATCGAATCTTTTTATCAAAGATTCCCTAATGTAAATCTTCTTTCTTATGCCGAACAATACCAACAATTAGTTCAAGATTCTATAGAGATTTCCAGTGCATACGTTAAAAATTTCAATAAAATTGGAGTAGAGGCTTATGAGATAATTACCAATGCGCACGTTTTACAAGATACCTGGCGAAAAGAACATAATGTTGTTAATGATGTTTCGGAGAAGGACTTAGTAATACAACAGGTCAAATATTATCAACCAGATGTAGTTTGGATTGATGACTTAGGTTTGGTAGAAGAGGAATGGAAATCAAAACTTTTAAAGGAAGTACCTACAATTAAACTTTTTGTTGGACATCATTGTGCCCCATATAGTGATGATTTATTACAAAGGTTAAAATTATTGGATATCGTATTTACTTGTACACCTGGATTAAAAAATGAATTTGAGCAACACGGACTGAAATCTCATTTATTATATCATGGATTTGAAGAATCAGTATTGGATAATGTTCGTGAAAATAATACTAAAGAAGAGTTAGATTTTGTTTTTACAGGCTCTCTGATTTCAGGAGCAGGATTTCATAAAACCAGAATTGAATATATCGAAGCTATTCTGAAATCAGGTATTAAAATGGATTTGTTTGGCAATTTGGAATCCAGGAAAAAATTGATGATTAAAAAAGTGTTTTATCATTTGATAGTAACTCTGAGAAAAATAGGTTTAGGTAAGTTAATAGAAACAATACCATTACTTAAAAAGAATAAAGCCTTTGGTGATACACCAATTAATTTTTATTCTAAAGAGTTAATGAATAGCTCAAGACCACCCGTGTTTGGATTAGAAATGTATAAAGTACTCTCAAAAGCTAATATATGTTTTAACATACATGGAGATGTAGCGGGTAATTGTGCAGGTAATATTAGGTTATTTGAAGCAACAGGTGTAGGTTCTTGTTTAGTGACTGATTGGAAAGATAACATTACTACATTATTTGAGCCTGATAAGGAAATTATAACCTACAAAACAAAAGAAGAGTGTATTGAAAAAGTAAAATGGTTAATAGCAAACCCTGAAGAAAGAAAAAAAATTGCTGAAGCAGGGCAAAGAAAAACACTGCAGAAACATACCATCGGAAAACGAGTGAAAGGGTTAAATGAGTTGTTTAAACAAGCATTAGAAATAAAATAATAGCTTTGCAGAGCATGAGTTTCCTAAAAGACATTTTACCACCTTTTTCAGTTCGTTTTTTAATGGGCTTAATGTATGGCTGGAGAGGGAACTATGCTAATTGGCAACAAGCTCAACAAAAGTGTACAGGCTACGATAGCAACATAATATTTGATAAAGTAAAAAATGCTGCATTAAAAGTAAAAAACGGTGAAGCCGTGTTTGAGCGTGATTCTGTAATTTTTGATGAGGTACAGTATTCCTTCCCTTTATTGGCATCTCTAAGTCAAGTGGCATTGCACAGTAATTCAAAACTAAATGTGTTAGATTTTGGGGGCTCAATGGGTAGTTGTTATTATCAAAATAAAGATTTGTTTAAAGGCATCAATGAGCTAAAATGGAATATAGTAGAGCAAGAGCATTTTGTAGCAGAGGGTAAAAAATCTTTTGAGGATGAACACCTTAAGTTTTATTTCAATATTGAAGATTGTTTGGCAGCCAATAAAGTAAATGCGATATTATTAAGCTCAGTAATTCAGTACATAGAAAAACCTTATGAATTGTTAGATGACTTGTTGGCTAAAAAAGTAGAATACCTGATAATTGACAGAACACCTTTGTTTAAAGCTAACAAAGACAGAATAACCATACAAAAGGTTCCTAAAAAAATATACGAAGCACAATATCCATGTTGGATTTTAAATGAAAATAATCTGGTTAATCATATCACAAAAAAGGGCTATGAATTAATTTATGGCGCAGATTTTACTGAAAGCATTAACTTGAAAGATGCTTGCTATAAAGGGTACTTTTTTAAATTAGCTTAAAATTGACTACTGAAAAGACATATAATTTTTGTACACTATTTGATTCTAATTACTTGAGTAGAGGAATTGCCATGTACGAATCGTTGAGGAAGCACTGCAGCAATTTTCATTTATATGTTTTTGCCTTTGACGATAGAACCAAAATAGTTTTAGACCATTTGGGTTATGATAACATTACAGTTATCACCTTAAAAGAATTTGAAAGTCCTGAATTATTGGCTGTAAAACCATCTCGTTCCGTTGCGGAGTACTGTTGGACGTGTACGCCATCTACCATTCTTTATGTATTGAATAATTATGATGTAGATAACTGTACTTATATAGATGCAGATTTGTATTTCTATAACTCTCCAGCCGTTTTATTTGATGAAATGGGAGATAAATCGGTATTGATTACAGAACATCGTTTTACTGAGAAATATGATAGATCTGCTATTGCTGGTATTTACTGTGTGCAGTTTATCATGTTTAAGAAAGATAAAGCAGGAATGGAAGTTTTAAACTGGTGGGTTAATGCTTGTTTAGAGTGGTGCTATGATAGGTATGAAGATGGAAAGTTTGGTGACCAAAAATATTTAGATGATTGGACTACTCGATTTGAAGGAGTTCACGTACTTGAACACCTAGGAGGTGGTTTAGCACCATGGAATGTTCAACAGTATAAGATCGTAGGCAGGCAAGAGGATGATATTACTATGTTAAATTTAAAGGATAATGAGAAATTTAAAGCTGTTTTTTATCATTATCATTACGTAAGATTCTATCAGAATAATATTGTAGATTTTGGATGGTTTAAATTGGAAAAAAGCATCATCAATAATTTTTATGCAGGTTATATCAAAGCCCTGGATGATGCTTTGAAAGTCATTAAACAAATAGACCCTGACTTTAAAGAAAGCCTTAGACCTTTCTCTTTAAAATTAGCGGATGGTACTAAAGAAAAGTTGAAGTTTTTGATTAAGTCAAAACTAAAATACAATGTGTTTAAAACAGCTAAATTTTTAAATTAATACTTATGGCTCATTTAATTGATTTACAAACATTTACTGATGAAAGAGGTAATCTAACCGTTATTGAGAAAGTATTGCCTTTTGACATAAAAAGAGTGTTTTATATTTATGGTGTGGATGATTCTGTTAGAGGAGGGCATAGGCATCATAAAACCATACAAGCAGCTATTTGTATTAAAGGTAGTTGCGTTATCTCCAACAATGATGGAGAAAAGGAAGAAGAATTTGTATTGGATAAACCTAGCAAATGTTTAATACTTGAACCAGAAGATTGGCACCAGATGCATCATTTTACTGAAGACTCTATCTTAATGGTTTTTGCTTCGGAATACTACGAAGCAGCAGACTATATTTTTGAGAATTACGCTAAATAGGAAACTTTGGAACTAATAGAACACCTACAAAAACGAAAAACCTTACTGTTTATATTAGGTGTTGTTCTGTTTATAATTTTAGGTGCAAAAGAGAGTGGTTTTTTTGGCTTAACAGAAAAAAGTGGCCAACAAATATTAAATGATATTGAGAGAGGAGTTTCTATTAGTAAGGAAATACAATTGTCAGAAAAGCAAAAAAAAGAAATACAGAAACTGATTAATAACGCTCCTGATAATTATAGTTCACATCAGAAAGCGTTAATTTCTGATAAATCAGGCAAAGAAATTTTAGATGAGATTGGCTCGGGTGTATTGGATGTAAGAGATGTTTATCTTAACTATAAACAGTATAAGGAATGTGTTGAGCTAGTGAATGCAAATTATGATAGTTATACTGACAATCAAACATATTTGGTAAGGGTAAAGTCAGTAGAAGAATTGTTAATGGAGATAGGTAATGGAATGAGAGACCCTAACTATATGAAGTTGAATCCAGATGAGCTTAAAGCAATGAAAAAGCTAATCAGAGAAAATCCTAATCATTATAACGAGTTACAAAAAATAATTTTAACCAGAGAAGAATAATATATTATTGCTATGATAGATTATGAAAACCTTGGCAAACTAAATCAACCATTTTTTGAGGAATATGAAAAATCTTTTCATGAAACTTTAACCAGTGGATGGTATGTATTGGGTAAAAATGTAGAAAATTTTGAAAATGCTTTTGCTAACTATACAGGAAGCAAATATTGTGTTGGTGTTGCATCTGGTTTAGATGCTTTAATTTTAGGATTAAGAGCTTTTGATTTTGAGGCAGGTGATGAGGTAATTGTTCCTTCTAATACATACATTGCGACTATTTTAGCAATTGTGCATAATGGATTAAAACCTGTTTTAGTAGAACCAGATATTAACACTTACAATATTGATCCAGCAAAAATTGAGGAAAAAATCACTGATAGAACAAGAGCTATCATGGTGGTTCATCTTTACGGTAAATCTTGTGAAATGGATAAGGTATCAGCCATTTGTAAAAAGCATAATCTTAAATTGTTAGAAGACTGTGCTCAATCACATGGTGCAAAATTCAAAAATCAACAGACTGGCACTTTTGGAGATTTTGGGTGTTTCAGTTATTACCCAACTAAAAACTTAGGAGCGTTAGGTGATGCAGGTTCAGTAACTATTGATAGTGAGGCATTATATGGTAAAATAAAAAAGTTACGGAATTATGGTTCTTCTATCAAATACAAGAATGATGTAGTAGGATATAATTCTCGATTGGATGAAGTTCAAGCGGGGTTCTTATCCATTAAACTAAAACATTTGGATGAAATAAATAATCATAAAAGAAGATTGGCTGGAATATACCTTTCAGATTTAAAAGATGATTTTATTAAGCCAGTTGTGCACTCAGATTACTTTGATGTTTATCACATTTTTAACATAAGGCATCCAAAACGAGATGAGTTAAAAGAATATTTGTTCCAGCATGGAATTAAGACAGAAATACATTACCCAATTGCTCCCCATAAGCAAGAAGCAATGATAGGTTTATTAGATGAGGATGAATATCCAATATCAGAAGAAATACATCAAACTACATTGAGTTTGCCAATTTCTTACTTCCATACAGAGGAGGATGTTAATCGCGTTGTTGAAGTAATGAATAAATTTTAAATTTACGCCATGAAACCTCAAGTCTCTATTATAGCTCCTCTTTACAATGAGGAAAAAGGGTTTAATCTTTTAATCCAGCGTTTAAATGAGGTAATTAAGCAATCTGATTTAACCATTGAGGTTGTTTTAATTGATGATGGTAGTAAGGATAATACACCTATGCTGATGAGCAAGGTTGGTTTAGAAAATAAGAATTATCAATGTTTGTTTTTGTCAAGAAATTTTGGACACCAAACTGCTTTAACTGCTGGTTTAAAACACGCTCGTGGAACAGAAGCAGTTTTTATAATTGATGGGGATTTACAAGACCCGCCAGAGTTGTTGCCTAAGTTTTATGATTATTATAAAAATGGCTACGATGTAGTTTATGCTGTCAGAAAAAAAAGAAAAGAAGCTTTTTATAAAAAGTTTGCTTATTCCTTATTCTACCGTATTCTTAAAAAGATGTCAAACATTGATATTCCGAGAGATAGTGGAGATTTTTCATTAGTTAGTAGAAGGGTAGTGGATATTATTAATGCCATGCCAGAGGAAAGTAGATTTATAAGAGGAATGAGGTCTTGGATTGGATTTAAGCAGATTGGCGTTGAGTACGATAGAGATGAGCGTGCAGCAGGAGAAACTAAGTATTCGTTTAAGGCTTTACTAAACCTAGCTTATAATGGCATTTTTAATTTCAGTGAAACACCAATTAAATTCATCACTTTTACAGGGGTATTAACGGTGTTTTCGGTATTTATTTATTTTGTTTATGCACTTATAAAACGTTATTTCTTTGGTGAGGTGCCTGAAGGTTTTGTAGCGATTATCTTCCTTATTATGTTGTTTGGAGGAGCTCAATTAATTGCTTTAGGAATAATTGGTGAGTATGGTTTAAGAACTTTTATGGAAGTGAAGAAAAGACCATTATACATCATTAAACAAAAAATTGTAGAGGGAGAGGTTGTAGATGAATAAAGACTATTACAAAGAATATTACCATTTTGAACGTGAAAACTGGTGGTTTGTAGTTAGGTATAAGATTATCGACTATTTTTTAGGTAGGAACTTGAAAGGTAAAAAAGACCTTAAAATACTGAATATTGGTGTTGCTACTGGTTATTCTACTGAATTGTTATCAAAGTATGGAGATGTAACTTCGGTTGAGTACGATAAGGATTGTTGTCGGTTTACTTCAGAGATGTTGGGTATTGATATTATTAATGCATCCATTACAGAATTACCTTTTGCTGATGAATCTTATGATTTAGTATGTGCTTTTGATGTGATAGAACATGTAGAAGACGATAAACTTGGTGTGGCAGAAATGAATAGAGTTACCAAAAAAGGCGGATTAAACTTTATAACAGTACCAGCGTTTATGTCTTTGTGGAGTAGACATGATGAGGTTAATTTTCATTTTAGAAGATATAAGAAAAAACAGATATTAAGGTTGTTTGATAAATTACAAACGGTTCATAAAACCTATTTTAACTTTTTTCTATTTCTTCCTATTTTCATATTTAGGTCTATAGTCAATTTGTTCCCAAACTACAAAAAGAAAGACACTGGTTCAGATTTTTCAGCTTTTAGCAAAGATTCTTTTATTAATAAAATCTTTAAGGCTATATTTTTAACAGAATACCATTTGTTAAAGTCCATTACGTTTCCATTTGGGGTTTCATTTTTATACATAGGTAAAAAATAGAAAATGAATCAGGGTAAAAAATCATTAGCAGAAAATGGTTTTATACTTACATTGAGTTTGTATAATATTCTTTTTTTGACTTACATTTTTGTTTTAGGGTATTACAACCGATTATCAGGAGATGATTTTGCCTTTATGGGGCACATGCGAGAACATGGTTTTCTTAGCCCTTTTACTTATTGGTATGATGCATGGCAAGGGAGATTTTGCCCTCAATTTGTTGTAAATACTGTCCTTTCTATTTACAAAGTAATTCCCAATTTGATGTTTTATACTGTTGGGATTTCGGTTTTGTTTATACTATCAATTTATAAGATATTAAAAATATGTTTCCCACTTTCTAAACTTTACTTACTCAATTTTAGTACACTCATATTTAGCACATTAGTTTTTACCTCTTTGGAGTTTAACACCTTTTATTGGATTACGGTTTCACCTATGTATTTTGGAGGTATTCTATTTGCCTTGTTTGGGATGGGATATATATTACAACCACAACATAAGAAATTGCATTATTGGTTGATTGCCTTATCATTCATTTATGTAGGAAGTTCTTCGGAGCATGTTGGTATTTTAGCTTCTGCAGCTTTGGGTTTGCTTTTGTTTTTAAACTCAATTAGAGTACGCTTTAACATTAAAAAAGCATTAAAAAACAAGCAGAATATTAAACTTTTGATAGCCTTAACATTTTGTGCCATTAGTTTTATTATTACCATTTTAGCACCAGGTAATAAGGTGAGAATGGGAGCTGCTAACCAGACTACCGACATTATGGGAATATATTACATTACCAAAGTGGCATTTTGGTATATGTTACGACATGCTCTTTATAAATTACCATATTTTGTTGCTATTATTCCACCATTGTTATTGTTGGGTGCATTAATTAAAGAAAAGGTTAAGCTACCTAAAGTTAATTACTTTTTAGTCTTGCTTGGAGCACCTGCATTGTTGTTGGTAATCATATTTTTAAGTAATGCACCTTCAGCCTATGCAATTAGTGCTATTGGTCCAACAAGATCGTATGTTTTTATTAGCTTTCTTATTATTTTATTTACTGTTGTTGTCTTAATTTACACAGGGTATAGATTTCTAAAACCATATAAATGGTTTTATGGACTAAGTATTTTTTCTTCATTGTTTCTGATTGTAATGCTAGTTTATGTATCAAAAAATGAAATTCCAGAAGTAATAAAATATAGTAAGAGTGCAGATGAAAGGGTAGAACACCTGTTATCGGTTAAAAATACTAATCCAAATGATACCATCTTTGTTGAGCCTTTATACCAACCATCTTATATTACTATACAAGAAATAATGCGATTGCAAACCAATACTTATAATAAGGCTTGTGATATGTCAAACTCACCATATTATATTTTAGAGATTGGCGAAAAAGATCAAATGGATTGGACGAATAATCATTTAAAACATGGATTGGGTATTGAAGCCTATGTGGCATTGACTTATAATTTTAAAATAAATGATGAACAGATAACTGATTTTAAACAGAAAGCAACTAATTCTTATGAAACAGATAAAATCAAATGCTATGTTTATGAACAATCTATTTTATATCAGATTGATACAACAATGCTTAATACAACACCCGCTAATATTTATTTGCGTATTGCTCCAAAAAATAAAAACCTATTAACCGGATTACCACAAAATGAGTTAATTCAAGATTTCAATGTGAATAAGCATCAATGTGTTTATACAGGAAATGAATTTAAAAATCAGTTATTTGTAATGAAAACGATAAGCAAATACCCTTTTGAAGAGTTGCGAACAGGTTTTTATGAATTACAAAATGATGAAGTTGTATTTACCAATGAGGTAAATGTTGTGATGGATTCTAAATAGAATTAATGAGTTTGAAAATTAGCATAGTAACAGTTTGTTTTAATAGTGCAAAACACATCCGAACAGCTATTGAATCGGTAGTTAATCAGACTTATGACAATATTGAATACATTATTATAGATGGTGCTTCTACAGATGAAACCTTAGATATTGTAAAATCTTATGGAGATAAAATAACTAAGATAATTAGTGAGCCTGATAAAGGGATTTATGATGCAATGAATAAAGGTTTCCAGGCAGCAACAGGGGATTATTTAGCATTAATCAATTCTGATGATTTTTATATACATAATGAAGCCATTAGTAATGTTGTTAAAAAGCTTAATGAAACTAAAACAGACAGTATTCAGGCGGATTTAATTTATGTTGAAGAAAATCCACCAAACAAACAAGTTAGGTATTGGAAATCGAAACCATTTGTAGAAGACTCTTTCAAAAAAGGCTGGCACCCTGCTCACCCCACTTTTATTGTGAAAAAAGAGATTTATGAAAAATACGGGTACTTTAATTTAGATTTTAAACTAGCGGCTGATTTTGAGTTGATGTTAAGGTTTTTAGAGAGGCATAAAATTTCATCTTGCTATTTACCAGAAGCTATTGTGAAAATGAGATTGGGAGGAGCAACAAATCAAAGCTTTAAAAATATCTATAATCAAAATATAGAGTGTTACAAAGCTTTTAAAATAAACAACTTATCAGTTTCTTTTTTGTATCCTCTATACCGATTACTTCCTAAGTTACTTCAATATTTAAAAAAAGAATAATGAGTAGCGGTAAACAAATATTAATTATTGGTGGTAGCAGTTTTGTTGCCAGAAATTTTATTCGTTTACATCAAGATAAATATGCTATTAAAGTTGTATCAAGGTCAACTACTGGTTTTGTTAATGAACTAATAAAAAAAGATTTTTCAGAGTTAAAAGTTTTAGATTTTGAAGGGGTAGATGTTGTTATAAATTGTGCTGCCATAGTACACCAAATCATAAAAGTAGCTGATAATGTTTATGATGAGATCAATAACAAACTGGCAGTTGATATAGCGGTTAAAGCTAAAGAAGCTGGAGTGGAAAAGTTTATTCAATTGAGTACCATTGCTGTTTATGGCAACCAAAACCACATTACTCCAGAAACAAAAGAAAGTCCGTTAACACCTTATGGGAAATCAAAACTTGCTGCTGATAATGCTCTTATAGAGATGGGGGATAACCAATTTGATGTGGTGGTATTTAGACCTCCAATGATTTATGGAAAAAAGGATGCTCCTGGCAATATGATGAAGTTGATTAAGCTAGTGGAAAAAGGCATTCCCTTGCCTTTTAAAAATGTGACTAATCAAAGAGATTTTATACATATTGATAATTTGATTGGGTTTATTGATGCTTCTATTAGCAGTAATTGTAAAGGTATCTTTTTAGTTAGTGATAATCATCCAATTAGCACATCAGAATTGTGTAAAATAATTGCTGAAGCATTACAACAAAAGAGTAAATTGTTTTCAGTGACAAAATTAGGCTTAGGTTTATTAAAAACTGTAAAACCAGGGTTGTACTTTAAATTAATATCCGATTCAACTATTGATATTAAAACTACTATTATAGCTTTAAAATACAAACCAGAAAATATGTTGAATCAAGGTATTCTTGAAATGATAAAAGGGATGTATAACCAAAAATAGTTTATGATTTTTTACGCACTTATATTTATTCTTTCATTCATATTAACTTATGTGGTAAAGAGGGTTGCTGTAAAAAAAATGTTGGTGGATATACCTAATGAGAGAAGCTCACATGATATACCAACGCCAAGAGGCGGAGGGTTAGCAATTATTCTAACTTGGTTTGGAAGCATTAGTTATTTGCATTTTTTTGAAGGGGTTCAACCTAACTTATACTATGCTTTAATATCGGGAGTACTAATATCTATCATTAGTTTTTTGGATGATATATATACCCTAAAATCCTTGCCAAGGATACTGGTACAAGCAATAACAACAATAGCAGCCTTGTATTTTGTAGGGGGTTTACAAGAAATTGATTTCGGCTTTATCGTAATTCAGAATGCTATTTTGCTTAACGTCATAGCATTTTTTGGAGTTGTATGGTTTATAAATCTTTACAACTTTATTGATGGTATAAATGGCTACTCAAGTAGTGGGGCATTATTTTTTGCATTATCGCTGTTTTGTTTTGTAAACGATTACCTGCTATTGGCTTTTGCTGCTTCAATTCTAGGGTTCATTCCATGGAATTGGGGTAAAGCCAAAATTTTTATGGGTGACATAGGTAGTACTATTTTAGGGTTTACCGTAGCTGTGTTACTTGTTTTTTACAACAACAATGGTGAGCTCTCCATTTTTAATGGCTTAGTGTTAACTTCAGTTTATTGGTTTGATGCTACGATTACCTTGTTAAGAAGATTTATCAATAAAGAAAAAATTACTCAACCTCATAAAAAGCACGCTTATCAGAGAGCGGTTCAGTCAGGTTGGAGTCATCAGGCAACAACATTAGGTGTACTGCTGATTAATACTTTATTATTCGCGTTGGTTTACTTTAGTACTTTTCATCCAGGCATTAATTTAATAATTGCAATAGTATTTTTGTTGGTGATATACTTCTTAGTAGAAACTAGAAAAGCATTTGAATAGAATTGAAATACATAACAAACTACATTATTACTTAGGTATCTTAATTGCCTTTTCATTACCATTTAAAAAGTTTACACCAATTCTTATAGTTCTTTTATTGCTTAATTGGCTGATAGAGGGTAACCTTGTCAAGAAGATAAAAAAGGTTACAAGCAGTAAATATGCTTTACTATTCGTTGGGTTTTATTTTCTTCATGTTATAGGTTTAACCTATACAACTAATATGGATGCAGCGTGGTTTGATTTGGAAGTTAAGTTATCTCTTCTAATCTTTCCTTTGCTTATTGCAAGCAAGCCATACAATAAAAAAGAAGTGTCACATTTATTTATAGCACTTACAGTTGGTTTGGTGTATTCATCTGTTTATATGCTTACAAGATCATTTTCGTTGTATTTTACTTATGGAGAAAATACCTTTTTTTATGAAAAGTTTGCGGTATTTGTCCATACCAGTTATATTTCAATGTATCTGAATATTGCAATTTGTTGGTTGCTTATTAGTTTGTTTAAAAAGAAGCAAACTAACTATCTGTTTACGAAAGCAATATCTCTTGTTCTTATTGTTTTTTTTAGTGTGATTGTAGTCTTGTTAGCATCTAAAACAGGAATACTTACTCTATTACTGATTGTTTTTGGGTTAATTATTTATACCATTTTTATCCGAAAAAAGTATGCAGTAGGAGTCTCAGGAGTTGCAATTTTTCTTATTTCCATTTTTGTGATAAATAGTTATGTGCCTAATCTTAAAAGTAGAGTTGATAATTTTGTTCAGGCATTTACTACCAATCAAGGAAATGATACTTTTAACAGTACAGCTATCCGCATGCTAATTTGGGAATCTTCGGCTGAAGTAGTCAAAAATAATTTTATTCTAGGTGTGGGCACTGGAGACATAAAAAATGAATTACGTAATGAATATGAAAAAAGAGGAATTACGAATGCACTAGAGCAAAACTTTAATGCTCATAATGAATTTTTACAAGTGTTTGTTACATTAGGTGTTGTTGGTTTTTTAGTGTTATTACTAAGTCTAATATTTCCATTAATCAAGGCAGTAAAAACAAAGTCATATTTATATCTTTTTTTCTTATTAATTGTTGCCATCAACTTTTTTTCAGAATCAATGTTAGAAACTCAGGCAGGAGTTTTGTTTTATGCGTTTTTTAATTCAGTACTTTGCTTTGAAATTATAAAAGATAAAGGAAATTTGTAGGATGAAAATAATTAACATATTATTTCAAAAGAACATTCCGAGATGGATTATCTTTTTTATTGATTTATTAATCTGTTTCTTTTCTATTGTTATAGCTTTTTTAGTTAGATTTAACTTTGCTATGCCACATCCATCGGTAATGACCACTGATGATATAGCGTTCGTTTTTTATGTTATTCTAAGTGTAAGAGCAGTAAGTTTTCTTATTTCTAAAATTTACAAGGGAATTATTAAGCATACCAGCTCTAAAGATTCTCAGCGAATATTTGTAACCATTACATCAGGCAGTGTGTTATTTGTGCTGGTAAACCTTGTATTTTATTATGGGATTGATGGGAGATTTCCATTGCCGTTTTCCATCATAATAATTGATTACATGTCAACATTGTTTTTGATGATTACTCTAAGAGTGTTGTTTAAAGCAATGTACACAGAGTTAGTAAATCCTTATAAAGAAAAGAGTAATGTGATTATTTATGGAGCTGGGGAATCGGGTATCATTACTAAAAGAACTTTAGATAGAGACGCAGGGCTAAAATACAAAGTGCTTGCATTTATTGATGATGATAGTAAAAAAGAAGGAAAAACCTTAGAGGGCATTCCTATTGTTGGCTATAGCAAGTTAGATGGTTTAATAGAAAAAAATGATGTTTCTCAGGTAATTATCTCCATTCAGAAAATAACTGCAAATCGTAAAAAGGAGATTGTAGATATTTGTTTAAAACACGATACAAATGTTTTAAATGTACCTCCAGTAACTAATTGGATTAACGGAGAGTTGAGTGTTAAACAAATTAAAAAAGTACAGATTGAAGATTTGTTAGGCAGAAATGCCATTAAGTTGGATAGACAAAAAATTGAACAAGAATTGACCAACAAAACCATTTTAATTACAGGAGCTGCCGGAAGTATTGGTAGCGAGATAGTGAGGCAAGTCATCAATTTTAAACCTAAAAAAGTAATTCTGTTAGATCAGGCGGAATCTCCGCTTTACGATATGGAGATGGAGTTAAAGGACAGCTCGTTAAAACAAGCTTACGAAATAGTAATAGCAGACATCAGAAATACTGAAAGACTAAAAAATGTTTTTAACACTTTCAAACCTCAAATTGTTTTTCATGCAGCAGCATACAAGCATGTGCCTATGATGGAAAACAATCCATCAGAATCAATTCTTACCAATGTTTTAGGGACAAAAAACTGTGCTGATTTAGCAGTTAAGCATAAAGCCGAAAAGTTTGTTATGATTTCTACCGATAAGGCTGTAAACCCTACTAATGTAATGGGAGCAAGTAAGCGTATTGCTGAAATTTATACACAATCGCTTAATAAAACGAGTACTACAAAGTTTGTTACTACAAGGTTTGGTAATGTACTAGGTTCAAATGGTTCGGTAATCCCTCGTTTTAGACAACAAATAGAAAATGGAGGTCCAATTACCATTACTCATCCAGAGATTACCAGATTTTTTATGACCATCCCTGAAGCTTGTCAATTGGTGCTTGAAGCTGGTGCTGCAGGAGAGGGAGGAGAAATATTCATTTTTGATATGGGTGAGTCAGTTAAAATTGTTGATTTAGCTAAAAAGATGGTAAAACTATCAGGTTTAACTTTAGATAAAGACATTAAAATAACATACACTGGCCTAAGACCTGGTGAGAAATTGTATGAAGAACTATTGGCAACAGAAGAGAATACCTTACCTACACATCATCAGCAAATCATGATTGCTAAAGTAAAAGAGTACGACTTTAACGATATCAGTAAAAACATCACTGAACTAATCGCGTGTTTCAATCAGCAAGACAATAAGCTTATTGTAAAGCAAATGAAACAAATCGTACCTGAGTTTAAAAGTAATAACTCAGTTTACGAACAACTCGACAAGTAGTAGAATCTTTTAGGATTTATCGTATTTATCTTTACATTTGTTGCTCTAAATTATTCTCTATGGAAGCAACAGCACTAAAAGATATAGCACTTAAACAAAAACACATTGATTTAGGTGCAAAAATGGTTCCTTTTGCGGGGTTTAATATGCCTTTGCAATATACAGGTTTAACAGACGAACACTTGAATGTGAGAAACAATGTTGGAGTGTTTGATGTGTCTCACATGGGCGAGTTTATGGTAACTGGTGAAGGTGCTTTAGATTTAATTCAGAGAATCACTTCTAATGATGCTGCTAAGTTGGTTCCAGGTAAAGTGCAGTATTCTTGTTTCCCGAATAATGATGGAGGTATTGTTGATGATTTATTGGTTTATCAATTAGATAACCAAGAATACATGTTGGTAGTAAATGGAGCTAATGTAGATAAAGATTGGGATTGGGTAGTTGCTCACAATTCTACAGGTGTAGAAATTAAAAACATTTCTGATAACATTTCTTTATTAGCAGTACAAGGTCCTAACGCACAAAAAATGTTACAACCCTTAACCAATATGGATTTGGAGATGGTTTATTATACCGTACAAAGGGGAACTTTTGCAGGGGTTGATAATGTGATAATATCTACAACAGGTTATACTGGTGCTGGAGGATATGAAGTTTATTTCAGAAATGAAGATGCTGATAAGATTTGGGATGCCATTCAAGAAGCTGGTAAAGCTGTTGATATGAAAATGGCAGGTTTAGCTTGTAGAGATACATTAAGATTAGAAATGGGATTCTGTTTATATGGAAATGACATAAATGATAAAACTTCCCCAATTGAGGCTGGTTTAGGATGGATTACCAAATTCACTAAGGATTTTGTAAACTCTGATAACTTAAAGGCTCAGAAAGAAAATGGAGTAAGCAGAAAGCTAGTTGGTTTTGAATTATTAGAAAGAGGTATTCCTCGTCAGCATTACAAAATAGTTGATGCAGATGGAAAAGAAATAGGAGAAGTAACAAGTGGAACTATGGCTCCATCTTTAAATAAAGCCATTGGAATGGGGTATGTAAAAGCAGAGCACGCTAAAATTGATTCTGAAATTTACATAGCAATTAGAAATAAAAACATTAAAGCTAAAGTGGTAAAGATGCCATTTTACAAAGGCTGATTAGTGAATAGTGTTTAGTTGTTGGTGTATTGTAATTACATTGTAGCTAATAACCAAACACAAAAAACTAAACACTAAATTATGAGTGAGATTTCTTCAGGAAACAAAAGAAAAGTAGAAGTGGTATCATCACCAGCACTTTTTCCAGTATATTTTCAAAATACAGATTGTACAGTTGTTGTAATTGATGTGTTTAGAGCAACATCGGCCATATGTGCTGCATTTGAGAATGGAGTTGATAGTTTGATTCCTGTAGCTACGCTAGAAGAAGCAATTAAATACAAACAAGATGGTTTTCTGGTAGGAGCTGAACGTAATGCTGAAGTAGTGGAGGGTTTTGATTTTGGAAACTCTCCATTAACTTTTAAAGATGGAAAATTTAAAAATAAATCTTTAGTATTAACCACTACTAATGGTACACGCGCTGTTGAAATGGCTAAACCTGCAAATCGTGTGATTATTGGTGCATTTACCAATTTTAGTGCGGTTTGCGACTTTATTGAAAAAGAAGATAAAGATGTTATTTTGCTTTGTGCTGGTTGGAAAGACCGATTTAATCTAGAAGACACTTTATTTGCAGGCGCAGTAGCTCAACAGATTACTAAAAACGAACGATTTCAGGATCTATCTGATTCAACTATTGCGGCAATACACATGTACGAAGCTGCTAAAGACGATATGTATGGTTTTTTAAGTGAATCATCGCACAGAAAAAGATTAAGCAGGCTAAATATGGAAGAGGATATCATTTATTGTTTAACTTTAGACCAGTCTGGCATTGTTCCTGTACTAGAAGGGGACATGATAGTTAGTAATAAAAAATGAAACTACTTTACAAATACCTGATTAGCTTTACTCTTCTTCTTTTATCCATTCCTTTTTTCATACCACAACAAACCTATAGCTGGGGTTTTTTTGGACATAAAAAGATTAACCGAATGGCAGTATTTACATTGCCACCGGAGATGGTTAAGTTTTACAAAAAGAACATTGAATACATTACCGAGCATGCGGTAGATCCTGACAAGAGAAGATACGCTGTGGATGGAGAAGCACCAAGACATTATATTGATATTGATCATTATGCTCATGACGGGGAAGATCCTTTCAATGTTGTTCCTAAGAAATGGTATGATGCTGTAGATAAGTTTACAGAAGATACCTTACAGGCTTATGGAATAGTTCCCTGGCACATTGATGTAATGGTGAACCGATTAACCAAAGCATTTGAAGCTAAGGATGTTGATCGTATTTTAAAAGTATCAGCAGATTTAGGACATTACATTGGTGATTCTCATGTGCCTTTACATACCACCGAAAACTACAATGGGCAACTAACCAATCAAAAAGGAATACATGGATTTTGGGAAAGTCGTTTACCCGAATTAAAACATAAAGACTATGATTACTTTGTTGGAAGAGCCGAATATGTGGAGAACGTTTTAGAAGATACCTGGAAGAATGTTGAGCAGAGCTTTAGAGCTAAAGATAGCGTATTGGATTTTGAACGTATTTTAAATGACCAATTTCCGAGCGACCAAAAGTACGCACACGAGAATAGAGGTAGGGTGTTAATTAAAACCTATAGCGAAGAGTATAGCACTGAATACCATAATATGCTAAACGGAATGGTGGAGCGTAGACTAACACAATCCATCATTAAGGTGGGTAGTTATTGGTACACGGCATGGATTAATGCAGGACAGCCTGATTTAAACGCTTTATTAGACAAAAAGCCTTCTGAAGAACTCTTAAAAGAAGAAGAGGAATTGAATAAACTCTACCAAGCTGGTAAAATTAAAGGGCGAGAGCATTGGGATTAGAGTTAATCAGTTCATTCTAAAATAGCTATACAAGTGTAGTATTAGGTGGGTTTTCCAAATATTTTCACCTTAAATATGCGAATGATTGAGGAGGATTTAAATTAAAATCAGCTTTTAAGCATTTTGGTGTTTTATACTTCTTTTTAGACTTTACTTTTATTGCGAATCCTTTTTCATGCTGTGAAAAATATTTATAAAAGAATTCTTTACTAATACCAGATTCATCTTTTGTTAAATCCCAAAGAGTATCAAGTTTATTGTTAATTATCTCATCGATTTCAAATTCACCTATTACTTTCTGAACAGGTGAAGACGCATAAACGACAATAGACTTTACAGCAGAGTTTTTAAAAATAGTTTTTCTGAACTCGAATTTTTTTGAGCCATCAAAAATTTTAAAAGCGAATTCAGGTTTTATAGATAATACAACTTTCATAATATTATTTCTTATAAGCAAATTTAACTAAAGCTTGAAATTGGTCATTATTAATTTTAATAAATCCTCTAGGCATATTCATTATGTCAGGAATCACACCAATTTTATTTAAATCATTTAATGTGGGTTTAGGAGTTGGGAACGAATGAGCATATAAAAATTTAATTATAAAAGGTCGATAATTTGAGAACTTGTTCCACCAGTTTTTCTCTAAATCTTCTTTTTTTATCATCGTCCTACGATTACAAGCATTAAAAAAATCATCAAACGAATCAAAGTTAGTAATAACTTCTTCTACAATACATATTGAGGTTACCGTACTCGAATATTTTTTTGGGCTAGTGTCTCCCATTCTGTATATAATAATAATATCACCTGGCTCTAAATATCTGTCTTTTGAATGAGAGATATAGACTTTACTTATTCTATTCCTATGAGGTTCATTCTCAATATATTTGCTTTCGTCTTCTCTTGTGTTTATACTATCAGGAAAAAGTTCAGTATGATATTGAGGCTCAATTTTTATGATATATTTGTTTGTTTCTCTTGAAAAAAATGGGAAAGTTTTTTTAGGGTCTTGAATATTAATAGGTAAACTTTTACCAAAGCTTCTTGTGAAAACTATTTCATCGCCATTAACTGTAGTCTTAATTCCATGGTTGATAAATCCCCATTGCTCTATCATTTCCATAAGCTGAAGCTGTTCTTGTCTTTTGTCAAAAATTGTAACATAGATTTCCTCAACTTTAAATTGTATAGCATTATCAAATATTATCTTTAAAAATCGTTCTCCTATCTTATAACCATTACTGATTACCTTTAAAGTGCCAATTTTTAATCGTTTTTTTCTTTCAAATGCAGGATTTATTTCAGAATAATTCTCATTTTCATCTTCAGTTTTAATATATAAAAATGCAGTTAAATTCTCTCCACTGTAGCATACATAGCATTTTTTATCAAACTTAGATTTAAACCAATCATCAAATTCGGTATAATCTTCTCTAAAGCTATCAAAAAAAGGATCATTAATGTCGACTTCTGAAAAATCAACTTTTTTGACAGCTAAAACATTATAATTAACTAGTTCAGGGTTTTCATCGGTTACTTTCTCTAAAAAGGACTGAATATTAAAAACTTTTTCAGCAATTTTTAATTTTTCAGCTTTTCTATGAAGTTTTCGGTCTTCAGAAATTAGAATATCTATTCTACCTTCAAAGATTTCATTAAGAAGTCTAGTATCATTAATATCATTTTCATTTACATCAACCTCATCGCTAATTTTTTGAACTTCACCTGAAAAGGCTAAAGAATTTTTAATCTTATTATAACTATCTAGTTTTACATTGAAAGTTTCGACAACCTGTTTGTCTTTATGTTTTTCAATTTCTGTAATAGTAATTGTGTGAATGTATTTGTCATAATGCAATTTATCTAACCAATGAAACAACTGACCAATTTCATAGCGTACTATTTTATCTTGTTCTCTGTGTATTATAATATTTGTATCGAGAAGAACCTTCAATTTATGGTGGTTTATTCAAAAATAGAAAAAAATGCGATACTTAACCTACGTATAAATACCTAGTAAATAAACATTTAGGTTAATCAATTTTAACCTCTTTCAATGTTAATAAATTAACGGGGTTAATGCCTAAATTTTTAACGTGCTTTTGGGTTAAACGCACTACTTGGTCGTAGTATAACGGTACAATTGGAGCTTCTTCTATTACTATTTTGTCCATTTCTTGGTATAAGTGGTAACGAATAGAATCATTAGTTTCCGATTGTGCCATTTCGTATAGTTTATCAAAATCGTAGTTTTTAAAGTGCGTATAATTAGGTCCGTTAGGACAGAAGTTTTTGCTGTAGAACAATGCTAAATAGTTCTCAGCATCAGGGTAATCGGCAATCCAAGATTTTCTAAAGAAGTTTAGCTTGCTACGTGCTACCAACTCACGGTGGGTTGGGCCAGGTAAAATTTCTACTTTAGCTTTTATTCCTACTTCCCCCAACTGGTGTTGAATAAACTCACATAAATCTAAATACTGTGCAGTAGTAAACAGTTTAATTTCAGGTAAACCTTCTCCTTTTGGGTAGCCAGCAGTTTCTAGTAGTTCCGAAGCTTTTTCAGGGTTGTAATCATAGCCTTTAACCACATCAGCATTAAAAGATGGCAGTCCTTTAGGTACAAAACCTGCTGTTGCAGGAGTTCCTAAATTCTGGCGTAAATAAGTAATCATTTGTTTACGGTCAAAAGCATAATTAATGGCTTGTCTAATTAACTTGTGTTTTAGTGGACTTTCTTGTACCTGTGGTAAATCTTTGTCTACTAAAATTCCTAAGTACTCAGTATTCAGGTAGGGATGCGTAAGCATAGTAATTTGGTCTTTATAGTCTTTCTTTAAACCACCCTTAGCCGTAAAAATTTCTTCTTTGTTATCTCCTTCACGCCCAGATATGAAGTCCAATTCTCCATCTAAAAATTTTAAAAATTCAACCTCTTCATCTTTAATAAAACTAATAGCAACACCATCAATGTAAGGTAATGAATTTCCTTCTTCGTCTTTTTCAAAATAGTTTTCGTTTTTTAATAACACCATTTTACCACCTTCGTCCCACATTTTAAACTTAAAAGGGCCAGTACCAACCGGGTTAGTTCTGTAATCTTGCTTGTAATGTTCAACTACTTCCTTAGCAACAACTGAACAGTACTGCATGGTAAGTATCCCTAAAAAAGGAGGAAAAGGTTGCTCTAAGTAAATTTTAAACGTGGTATCATCAATTGCTTCAAAAGCTTTAAAACCATTTTCTTCAACGTAATCCACATTATTGAAAATCCATGTGCCTGGTGAGGCTAATTTCTCTGAAAGAATGCGATTAAAGCTATACTCAAAATCATAGGCAGTTACTTTTCTTCCTTTACCACCCTCAAACAGTTCATGGTCATGAAAAGTAACATCCTTTCTCAGGTAAAAGGTGTAGGTTTTTCCATCTTCCGATATTTCCCATCTTTTGGCAATGCATGGTTTTACTCTTAGTTCTGAATCTGTTTGTACCAAGCCATTGTATAGGTGATTACACGCCCAGATGTTTTCAATGTTTCTGCTAAATGCTGGGTCTAATGAAGTAATTCCTTCGGATTCGTTGTAGTGAAAAATCTTTTTACCATCTAGAGCCTCGTTTTTGTTTCCTCCACAAGAAACAATTAATAAAGAAATTGAGATTAAAATAACAGTTGAAAATACCCTTACCATAAGTTATAATTTTACTATGTAATGATAGTTAAACTATAAGGCGAATAAAGGGTGAAGAGCTTGTTCTTTTCAACACGTTGCTGTTAAACAGATTATTTCTTGAAAACAAAATGACGCATCAACAGAAAGTTGTATGTCCAAGCTACCGTACAGGCCACAAATATCTTAGTAATCACTAAATCAAATTGAAACCAAGTTTCTGTGAAAAGTACCACAAATAGCGTGTTTAAAATGGCACTTCCAAAAGACACTATAACGTATTTCCACATTTGGTTAACGAGCTTATTCTTAGAACCTGAAAATGCCCAATAAGAAGAGATGAGAAAGTTAACCACTGCACCTGCTACTGCACCTATAAAGTTAGAGTAACCTACCCAAACCATAAACACATTTACAAATAATAAGGTAATTCCAAAATCTACAGCAGTACCTGCTAAACCAGCTGCCTGGTGGCGAAACAGATTGTATAACCAAAAATCCCTGCCTTTTTTGCTCATAAAAATCGGATGATAATTAATAAACAAATATTGGCGTAAACCCCTGCTAACATATCATCAGCCATTACACCTAAACCACCACCCAAACTTTCCATTTTTCTTACACCCAAAGGTTTAGCAATATCAAAAAAGCGAAACAGCACAAAACCAATTAATAAGGTTAACCAAGTAAGCGGTACAAACAACATTGTAATCCACATACCAATAACTTCATCTATCACTACTTTGGAAGGATCTTTTCCCCATTCAGCTTCCAATGCATTGGAAGCAATTATTCCCATAATTGTGGTAATTACAATCATGCTAATATAAATGATGGGTGTGGTGGTGGTAGAGGCTATCCCATTCATCTCTAATAACCATAAAGCAGCACATGCAACAATAGCTCCACATGTACCAGGAGCTATAGGAGAATAGCCAGCACCTAAAGCAGTTAAAAAGATTTTGTAAACGGGTTTCATAAAGCAAAAATAAAAAAGGCTGTTAACATAACAGCCTTTTTGTAATTTATTGATGGTTTCTACCTACTCATAATCTAAACCAAGGTGAGTAATTAACTCTTCTCCCTGCAAGTGACGTAGAGTGTTTTTCAACTTCATCTCTTGTTTAAAAATATCGTGCATTGGCATCATATCTTTAACAGGAGTTTGTGGTGATTTGAAGTAGAATGATAACCATTCTTGGATTCCACTCATTCCAGCTCTTGATGCTAAATCTAAAAAGATAGCTAAATCTAATACCAGAGGTGCTGCTAAAATAGAATCTTTACATAAAAAATCTACTTTAATCTGCATGTTGTAACCTAACCATCCAAAGATGTCTAAGTTATCCCAACCTTCTTTATTATCTCCATGAGGAGGGTAATAATTAATTCTTACTTTATGGTATAAATCTTTGTACAAGTCAGGGTTTTTTTCTGGTTCTAAAATACTATCTAGTACACTTAGTTTAGAAACTTCTTTAGTTTTAAAACTTGCTGGATCATCTAATACTTCACCATCTCTGTTACCTAAGATGTTTGTAGAAAACCAACCAGCAATACCAATTGAACGGGTTTTTAAACCAGGAGCTAAAATTGTTTTCATTAACGTTTGACCTGTTTTAAAATCTTTACCACAAATTGGCACACCTTTATCTTTAGATAATTGAACTAATGCAGGAATATCAGCAGATAGGTTAGGAGCACCATTAGCGTAAGGTACACCTTCCATAATAGCTGCATAAGCATATATCATGCTAGATGGAATAGAATCATCATTGTTTCTCATTCCTTCCTCTAAAGCTTCAATAGTTTGGTGAACATCAGTTTCCTCAATGTAAACTTCAGTTGAACCACACCATACCATAGCTAATCTGTCACAATTATTATTGGCTTTAAAATCTTTTATATCTTGACGCAGTTGCTCAGCTAAATCCATTTTAGTAGCACCAGTCTTTACATAGCTTCCATCAAGTTTAGTAACATATTTTTTGTCAAAAACAGCTTTCATTGGTTTGATAGCCTCAAGCTCTGGCTTTAGTTGCTCTAGTAAATATCTATCAAGAACTGCTGCATGCTTTGCTGCTTCATAAACATTTTCCTCAAACAAATCCCAACCACCAAAAGCAACATTATTGATGTCAGCTAAAGGGATAAAATCTTTAATTAAAGGAGTATTGTCATCAGTTCTTTTACCTAAACGAATTGTACCCATTTGAGAAGTAGAACCAATAGGTTTTGATAAACCTTTATTTACGGCATAAACACCTGCAATTAAAGTTGTTGCAACAGCACCTAAACCAGGTAATAAAATCCCTAACTTACCATCTGCGCTAGCTATATTTTGACTCATGTTTTTTAATTTAAATTTTAAAGCGACAAATATAGCAAATCCTTTACGTTATGAACTACATTTTAAAGAAGTATTAATAAATGTTATTAACCTGAAAAGGTTAACTGAATTAATCGTTTACAATTTTCTCGTAAACTAATTTTCCGGTCTTTGGGTCTTTACCAAAAATCTCAAGAGATAAGAGTTTGTGCATAGTTTTAGAGTCATCTACAGTAAGGTATATTTTTTCAATCTTAGCATTTTTACCATTAATCTTAGTAATAGTAATAGGGTTTCCTTTTTTGTCTTGGGTAAAATAGAAATAGCGCTTTTTTACTGCAACTATATCAAACATGTAAGTGTTAGGTTTATCTTTTACTTTTTTCACGTCAAAATCAAAAGCAAATGTTTTTTCCAGCCATCCTAGTTTCTTTTTTCTTCCATCTTCCTGATATCTTCTCCAAAAAACTTCCATGGGGTTTTTAGGGTCAATTTTGCCATCTGCACCTTTTTTTAAAGCATAAACGATACAGTTAGGATTAATGTCTTTGTGAATATAAAATAGAACATTGGGGTCATCGGGAGTTTCTCTGTCATCAAATACAGATAATCTATCCTTACCATCTTGGGCAAAAACTACATTTGAATTGAATTGTAATACAAATGCAACAAGTAGTATTGAAAACAAATTACGCATTTTCTCTTTTAGCGAGCTCTTTTCTTACGTGGTTTAACCTTTGGAAAGCAGTAAAGTTAGACATGATTGAAACAAATGTTACAGGCAATGTAAAAATAGAAATGGTTTCAAACAGAGGAATAGGAGAGCCTTCTATTTTATAAGAAAATGAACCAAAAATAAAGTAAGCAATTCCACAAAACATAGCAGCAGCACCAACAGTTACCACTCTTGCTGGTCTTTGCATCATTCCAACACTGCAATCTACCCCAATACCCTCTGCTCTGGAACGGGTATAACTTACCATCATAGAACCAATTAATGCTACAAAAGCAAATAAAGAACTTAAAAAGTAATCTTGAGAAATAAGATAGTAACAAATTCCCAAAAACATTACCAATTCACTATACCTGTCTATTACCGAGTCATAAAAAGCTCCAAATGGGCTAGACATGTCTTTTAATCTTGCTAATCTTCCATCCATCATATCAAACAAACCAGCAATTAAAATGGTAACACCACCTAAACCTACATAAAGCATGTCTGTTCTATCTTCTTGCTCAGCACCAATAATAAAAATAACGGCAGCTACTATGTTAAGCAGTAAACCAAATGTGGTTATCATATTGGGGGTAACACCCATTTTATGCATCAACATAATAAATGGATGCAGTATTTTATAGATGATTAATTGAGCTTTACTTTCGTTTGCCATATGGGCTTATTCTACATTAACAGTGCCAAAAGTAGCTAAAACTTTGTTTGAGGGTTGTCAAAAAACAATATGTTTTCAGTAAGCTAATGTTAATTACATATCTTTGCGACCCAAAAAATAAGTTATGGCGTTAAAATGTGGTATTGTAGGATTGCCTAATGTTGGAAAATCTACTTTGTTCAATTGTTTGTCTAATGCAAAAGCTCAATCGGCAAACTTTCCTTTTTGTACAATAGAACCTAATGTAGGGGTGATTACAGTACCTGATGCTCGTTTGGAAAAATTAGAAACTTTAGTAAAGCCAGAAAAAGTTGTTCCTACAACAATTGAAATAGTTGATATTGCTGGGCTAGTAAAAGGTGCTAGTAAAGGTGAAGGATTAGGAAATAAGTTCTTAGCAAATATTAGAGAGACTGATGCCATAATACATGTATTGAGATGTTTTGATGATGGTAATGTGGTTCATGTTGATGGTTCAGTTGATCCTGTTAGAGATAAAGAAATTATTGATATTGAGCTGCAGTTGAAAGATTTAGAAACAGTAGAGAAGAAGTATGACGGGATTAAGCGTAAGGTTCAAACAGGAGATAAAACTGCTGTTAAAGAAGCTGAATTATTGAAGAGTTTAATTAATGCTTTAGAATCCGGTAAATCTGCAAGAACAGTAGAAGCATCTGATGAAGATTCTCAAGAGATTATTAAAAATCTTCAGCTTATTACCACTAAACCTGTATTGTACTTATGTAATGTTGATGAGGGTTCTGTAGTTAGTGGTAATGAATATGTTGAGAAAGTTAGAAATGCAGTTAAAGATGAGAATGCAGAAGTGCTGATCATTGGAGCTCAAATTGAAGCGGATATAGCTGAGTTGGACACTTATGAAGAGAGACAAGAATTTTTAAATGATTTAGGGCTTGAAGAGGCTGGGGTAAATAAATTGATTAGAGCTGCTTATCAATTATTAAACTTACAAACTTATTTTACTGCTGGTGAGAAAGAGGTTAGAGCATGGACAATAAAAGAAGGCATGACAGCACCTCAAGCTGCAGGGGTAATTCATACAGATTTTGAAAAAGGTTTTATTAGAGCAGAAGTAATAAAGTACAACGATTTTGTTGAATTGGGATCTGAATCTGCATGTAAAGATGCTGGTAAATTAGGAATAGAAGGAAAGGAGTATGTGGTTGAAGATGGAGATGTAATGCACTTTAGGTTTAATGTGTAGTTTTATTTCAGTAGCTTTCCCAATTCCAACATTTCATCACGTAAGCGAGCAGCTTCCATAAAGTCTTCTTCTTTAGCTGCTTTTTTCATCTTACGCTGAGTTTCTTCCAATAACTTTTGTATTTGTTCCTGATTCATATATTGTACAACGGGATCTGCAGCTATGTTAGGTTGCTCAGTCATTTCTCTATCAATATCATAAGCCTCATCTATTACTTTGGTTTGTCCAAGAATTTGGTTTTTAGATTTCTTCAAGGCTTGAGGAGTAATACCATGTTCGGCATTATAATTTGCTTGCTTCGTTCGTTTTCTATCCGTTTCATCAATGGTTTTTTGCATTGATTTGGTAATCTTATCGGCATACATAATTACCAAACCATTTACATTACGGGCAGCTCTACCCGCTGTTTGTATTAAACTTCTTTCAGATCTTAAAAAGCCTTCCTTGTCAGCATCTAAAATCGCTACCAACGATACTTCTGGTAAATCCAACCCCTCTCTTAATAAATTTACACCAATCAACACATCAAACAGGCCTAAACGCAAATCACGCAAAATTTCTACACGTTCTATTGTATCTACTTCGGAATGGATGTAGCGGCAGCGAATTCCGTTATTGTCAAAATACTTATCTAACTCTTCAGCCATACGTTTGGTTAGTGTAGTTACTAAAACACGTTCATCTTTCTCGGCTCTAGTAGCAATTTCTTCCATCAAATCATCTATCTGGTTGAGGCTAGGACGTATATCAATTTGTGGTTCCAACAAGCCTGTAGGACGAATTATTTGTTCTACCACAATACCTTCTGATTTTTCCAGCTCATAATCAGCGGGTGTAGCACTCACATAAATAGATTGACCAATTAATGATTCAAATTCTTCAAATTTTAACGGTCGGTTATCCATTGCTGATGGCAATCTAAAGCCATATTCCACCAAGTTTTGTTTACGAGAGCGGTCACCACCATACATAGCTCCAATTTGGGAGACCGTAACATGACTCTCATCTACCACTAATAAAAAATCTTTAGGAAAGTAATCTAACAAGCAAAACGGACGAGATCCGGCAGGTCTTTTATCAAAATACCTTGAATAATTCTCAATACCCGAACAATAACCCAGTTCACGCATCATTTCTAAATCATAAGTCACCCGATCTTCTAATCTTTTTGCCTCCAAATGTTTGCCTATTTCTTTATAATACTCAACTTGTTTTACCAAATCATCCTGAATTTCAATAATAGCATCTTTCATTCGGTCTTGAGTAGTATTAAAGATGTTAGCGGGGTAGATATTCAAGTAGTCAAATTCTTCAATAGTAGTTCCGTTGATAGGATCAAAAGATTCAATTTCTTCAATCTCATCACCAAAAAAATAAACCCTGTAAGCTATTTCAGCATAAGCAGGATAAATATCCACTGTATCACCTTTTACCCTAAAGTTTCCTCTTTGAAAATCATTTTCAGTTCTTGAGTATAAACTCTGAACCAATTGCATTAAAAACTTGTTGCGACTGATTACATCACCTACTTTTATTTTAATGATGTTCTCCTGAAAGTCTTCTGGGTTACCAATACCATAAATACACGATACAGAAGCTACCACTAATACATCTTGTCTGCCAGATAAGAGGGATGTTGTTGTGCTTAAACGCAATTTTTCAATCTCATCATTAATAGACATGTCCTTTTCGATGTATGTATCAGTAACTGGTAAATAGGCTTCTGGTTGGTAATAATCATAGTAAGATACAAAATATTCTACGGCATTATTAGGGAAAAATTGTTTAAACTCACCATATAATTGAGCGGCCAGCGTTTTATTATGGCTTAATATTAAGGTTGGTCGTTGGATTTTTTCAATAACATTAGCAATGGTAAACGTTTTACCAGAGCCTGTTACTCCTAATAGAGTTTGAGCTTTAGTGTCACTGTTTACCCCTTCAACTAACTGTTGAATAGCTTCAGGTTGATCACCGGTTGGCTTGAAATCGGATACAATTTTAAAAGGCATTTTGCAAAGTTACTTAATAGATTGCTTTATGCGCTTTATAAGAGATAAGTTACTTTTCATATGATCCATTTTACTTAATTTTTTAATTACTAAGTTTAACTTATCTGTGTATTGTTTTTTGTTTTTAATGTGTAATTGCGCACAGTAATAAATGGCTTTAATTACCAAATCGTTTTCTACTACTGATACATATGATTTTGATAGTTTTTTGTACCTGCTAAAACTTTCAATTACACCATCATAATCTTTAGCTTGGTAATAAGCCATCATTAAAACTACAAATAAACCATCATACATGGTTTTAAATGGTTTTTGTTGATAGTTATGAAATATTCTTTCAATGATTTTAATACTTTCTCTTTCTCCATTTAGCAACACTAAAAACATTGCTTTAACATTAAAAAAATTGATGAGCTTTAGGTAATTCGTTTTTTCCCAGTCAACGGTATTTTCAAGGTCATTTAATAAATGTAGAATTTCTTTTAATTCTTTTTCAAGTTTATCTGATAAAGGTTTAGCAAAGTAGTCTGTAATATAATAACTTCCTTTAATACTTAAAGCAAGCATTAGTCCTGAATCCCATTGATTATTGGTGTGGTAAAATTTTTGCCATCTATTGATTATGGCATTGCAATTCTTTTTTAACTCTTTCTCACTTAAAGTTAACCTTGTGTGTTTAACAAGCATATAGTCTAAACTCATTAATTTTTCTCTGTGTCTGGCAATAAGAAGGTAGGGGTGCTTATCAATTAACGTTTTAGTTTCTTTAATGAGTAGAAGTATTTCTTTATCATAGAAAGAAGGTTCGTTGAAAACACTTTTAATGTTTAAGAAAGATTGTTTTGCAATAATTTTAATGGAAGTATAATTTGAATTGAAATGAGTTTTGAAAAGATTATAATCATTTTTAGTTAACTCACTCTTTTTGCTGGAGCTGTCTTTGGCTAGTTTGGTTTGTTGGTTCAGTAAATTCTCCAGTACATAAGAAGCTTCTATAAAATCTTGTTTTTTTGAAGTATTTAGTTTTTTTGAAAGATTTTTAGCTATGTATGCATATTGTTCAACCCTGTCACACAGGCTAATAAGTGTATTAAAATCTTCTAGCTTCAAAGCTACATCATATAAGGCATTAATTTTAATTATAATCTCATCATAATCTTCTTTAAATAATAAGGTATCAATTTCATTCAATCCATTAATTAAAAAGGATGGAAAATATTGACTAATAAAGGAGAAATACTGTAGAGTATGATGATTCAGTTGGTTAAATTTTTTCTGGTTATCTTTATTACTATTACCATAAACAACTTTACAATAATATTGAATGTCTTTATCAGGAGCCTTTCGAAGGCTTTCAATAAGCTTAGCAGATAGATTTTGTTTTTTATCGGATAAATACCTTTCAAACATTACAAGTTGATTGGAACTGCAAAACGAACATATTTTTTGAAGTAGAAAATCCATTTTCATCTGATTTCAATAAAAATACGAGTATTTTTTTAATATATTCTTTATAATATGTTTGATGTGAAATTAAATTTTAAGAATATGAAAAACTTCAAAACTATTGTACTTCTTTGTTTTATTTTCTTACAAATAAGTCCAATTTTTTCTCAACACCAAATAGGTCATACTGTAATTACTTTTCAAGATCCAGCAAGGGGGAATAGAGCAATAGAAACACATGTATATTATCCTGGAGTTACTTCTGGTAATGATGTTTCAATAGTAGCAGGACAATTTCCAGTTATAGTATTTGGACATGGATTTGTTATGTCATGGGATGCTTATGAAAATTTATGGGAAGAGTTTGTTCCGAGAGGTTATATTATGGCTTTTCCTACTACAGAAGGTAATTTGTTGTCAACAGATCACCAAGAGTTTGGTTGGGATTTACAGTTTTTAGTTGGAGCTATTCAAAATGAAGGAGCATTACCAAGTTCGGTATTATTTAACGGAGTAGCGCCTGAAACCGCATTAATGGGACATTCAATGGGTGGGGGAGCTGCATTTTTAGCTGCAGATTCTTTATCAGTTAATGGTAATCAAAATTTAAAAACATTAGTTGGATTAGCACCAGCTGAATCAACTTCAAATGGAGTTTCAAGTATTAATTCAGCTAAATCTATAACTGTTCCTGCTGTTGTGATGTCAGGAGATAAAGATGGGGTTACACCTCCTGGTGATCATCATATCCCAATGTATGATACCTTAGCTTCAAATTGTAAAACATTTATCAATATCATAGACGGGTGGCATTGTTATTTTGCAAATCCAAATACTAATTGTGATTTTGGCGAGGGGACTTCTTCAGCTGCTGGACCTATAACCAGAACAGAACAGCACCAAATAACCTTTGACTTTTTAAACCCATGGCTAGATTATACATTAAAATATGATTGTGATGCTTTTGATGAATTTAATGATTCATTAGCTGTTTCTTCGAGAATAACCAATAGTCAACAATGTTACTCTAATACCATGCCTGCTATTATTGATAATCTGGGAGTTTTAAGTTCTTCGGTTGCGGGTATAAGCTATCAGTGGTATCTCAATGGCAATACTATATCGGGAGCTAACCAGATAAGTTATACTCCAACTCAGCAAGGTAATTATACCGTTGAAGTATTTTTTATAGATGGCTGTAGTAAAATATCTGTACCTTATGTTTATACAACTACAGGAGTAGATGAGGTTAGATTGAAAACTTATAAGGTATTTCCTAATCCTGCTCAAACTTATATCAATGTTGAAGGTTTACCGAGAAACCAAATTAGTTTATATTCTTTACAAGGCAAGCAGTTAGAGTTAAGGTTTATTGATGAAGTAAAAATTGATGTGTCTTATTTAGCACCAGGTGTTTACTTTTTGAAAGTGAGCACAAGGCATTACAAATTTATAAAACATTAAAGAGTAGTTTAGTTTTAGTATGAAAAGGGTCGGTTGTTCTAACCGGCCTTTTTTTGATTACCAAATTTCTCAAGAACCATGATCAAAGCTAATCCAATTAAAGCCATAGTTACAGCAGGTAAAAGCTGAGCATCTCCAGCAAAGTTGTTTGGTAATATGTTTTGCTGGATAAAAGGAACAGTTTCTCCGTGTGAGTTAATTCTAGTAGATATGGTTTCTTTCCAGGGCCAGATTTTGTTTAATGAACCAATTAAAAAACCAGTAAGTATGGCAATGGTTAAATCGTGATACTTTTTAAACATCCAGTTGAGTAGTTTAGAAAAAGAAAGTAAACCAGTTAAGCAACCAATTGCAAAAACACCAATTATAGCTATTTTCACGTCTTTAATAGCCCCCAAAATGAGTTCGTAAGAACCGAGTAACAAGAGTATGAAACTGCCAGAAATACCAGGTAAAATCATGGCACATATAGCAATTGTTCCTGATAAGAACACAAACCACAATGCATTTGGGTTTTCCATTGGAGGTAAAATGGTAATGTAATAAGCTATAGCTGTTCCAATAGCAATACCAATAATTTTAGCAATTCCCCATTCTTTTATGGTTTTACCTACCAGATATATAGAGCTTAAAATTAATCCGAAAAAAAACGACCAAAGCAATATAGCATGATGTTCTAAAAGGTGAGTAATCAATTTTGCTAAGGACACAATACTAATACCTATTCCTAAAAAAAGAGCTATTAAGAAATTACCATTAATGTGCTGCCAAAAACCTTTCAATCCTTCCGTTTTTAGTTTTTTTAGAGCACTAAAATTAACGTTGCTAATGGTTTCTAAAAGTTCTTCATAGATACCAGTAATAAAAGCGATGGTTCCTCCAGAAACACCAGGAACAACATCTGCTGCCCCCATAGCAATTCCTTTTAAGGATAATAGTATATAATCTTTAATTGATCGCACTAAACACCAACTTCTTCTTGATAGCCAAAAACACCACCATTTAACGAATAGATGTTGGTGAAGTTATATTTTTTGGATAGAGCTAACAAGGTAGCTTTTGAGCGTTTGCCACTCTTGCAACATAAAACAACAGGTTTGTCTTTTGCTATTTTATCTATTGAGTCCAGAACATTGTCCATAGGAATATTGACGCCACCAATGTTGAAATCCTCAAATTCATATTCTTCTCTAACATCAATTAATTGAAAATCCTCTTGACTATCCAATTTTTGTTTTAGTTCTTGTGCTGAAATGGTATTCATAATAAAGATTATTTGAATTGAGTAACAACTTCTTCAGGTAAGCTATCAAAGAAGGTGTCCCCTCTAAGTCCTAAGCGTAAACATTCTAATGGAATAACTTCATCATGAGCAATATTACCTAGATTTACATTTGCACCAAATTGCTTAATAAACCAAACTTGTTGAGCTTTTTTAGGAGCTTCCCATAAAATATTTTCTACTTTAACGTTAGAAATAATTTTGTTTACTAACGCAACATGGGCAGTACCATTTGGTCTGTATATACCAACATTACCACTTTCTCTAGCTTCCGCAATTACTTTCCAACTGCCAGCCTCTAATTCAGTTTGCATCATAGAAATCCATTTAGAAGGACTAATAAAGATACCTGCCTCCTTAGAGCCTACCTCTGAAAGTACTGTAAAATCTTTTGACAACGTTGAGATATATTCACACTTCTGTTCAGGAGATATAACAATAGAACCATCAGAAACTTCGCAAGTTTCCATTTTGTATTTATCTAGCAACTTTCTGTAATCATCAAACATTCCTCTAACAATAAAAGCCTCAAAAAGAGTGCCTCCAAAATAGGTTTTGATGCCAGCATTTTTATAAATTTCTAGTTTTCGTTCTAAGTCTTTTGTAACGTAAGAGGTACCAAATCCGAGTTTTACTAAGTCGGTTAGTTCGCCTGCAGTATCAACAAAATTTTCACTTTGTCTCCAGCTCAGCCCCTTATCCATCATCATGGTTAACCCATTATTTCTGGGTTGTTTCTCCCTTTTAGGGATATTTGGTAATTCAAAATTCATTATCCTTCTTATAATTTTCTAATACATCTATTATTCTTGGGAAGTTTGTTGTTTGAGGGTAAAATTCAATAAGGTCTTGTAATATTTCAACATCATTATCCAGCAAAGTTACTAAGTTTTGTACGGCATCTTGCTCTTTTCCTAACATTAATAAATAAGCTATTAACCTTGCTAATAAAGAGTAATTGTTTGGTTGTTTTTCAATGCCTTCGTAGATGTATAAAATAGCTTTTTCAATACTTTCGTAATCTCTAACTACTTCAGCTAAATCTAACCAAATGTCATCATTGCTTTCATCGAGTTCAATCACCTTATAATAAGCAACAATAGCTTCATCAACCATTCCTACTTTAGAAAGAACATCACCATAGATATACCAGTATTCAGCATTTTCATTGTCGAGTTCTAAAGCTTTTTTAATGTAATACATTGCTGATTGAAACTTGCTTTCAGCTTCGCTAACAGCTGCTAACCCTGCCCAGGCATCAGCATTGTAAGCATCAATTCGTGTGGCTTTATAATAATTAGTTTGAGCTTCTTTTAGCAAACTTAGTTTTTCGTAGCACTCACCAATGTAGTAATAGGCAGTAGCATCAGGATCTTCGTATAAAAAAGTTTCTTTATAACTTTCAATGGCTTTTTTATATTCTTCAAGATGAGCTAAAGAGTTTCCTTTATTAAAATATGCAGAAGCAAAATCTTCTTTTATGGCAATAGTAAAGTCAAAAGCATCGATAGCTTTTTCATATAATTCAGCTCTATTGTATGCTGTACCCAAATTATACCATGCTGAATAACTGTAAGGATGATTATCTACAAAATTTTTGAAAAATCGAATACAGCCATTCACATCGTTTTTTAGGTTATAACAAAAAGCTAATTCGTAAAGAACAGTTTCATTTTCAGGGTTTTTATCAATTATGGCCTTTAAAATTTCTATAGCTTTATCAAACTGGTTCAGGTTTTCGTATTCAAAAGCAATGTTGATGGATAAATTCGTTTTTTCAGCATTATCACTGGTTAATTTGAGAGCTTTATTAAAATACTCAATGGCTTTTTGGTGCTGTCTTAATTGGCTATAAATACCCGCCTTTACACTTAATAGTTCCAGGTTAAAAGGTTCAAATAATTCAACTCCATTAATTATTTCCAGGGCTTTATTGAGCTGATGAATGCCTATTAAGTAATAGGCTTTTTTTAGTTTAAGTGCTGATGATGTAGGGTGTTGATAAAGCGAAAGTTCTATTGCTTTTTTTGCTTTTTCTAAATCACTATTATCTAAGTAATGATCAATTACATCTTCAAATTCCTCAACATCAAAAAAATAACTTTCGTTATTTTCGAGCATTAATTCAAATTTATTGAGCGATTCTGTGTAATCGTTTTCCTCGTTGTATGAATCAAAATTGTCTTCCATCCTTCTATTATGTAAAGTTACTTTTTTAGCATTTTATAGCACAGTTTTTAGGTTTTATTATTAACAAAAAAGTTAACATATTTTGTGGTTGTGTATTGGGTTTATAAAAACTACATTTGTTTTTAAAAATTGCGGTATGACATTAATAAAATCTATTTCAGGAATTAGAGGGACAATAGGAGGAGAGCCTGGTGAAGGCTTAACACCGTTGGATGTGGTTAAGTTTACTTCTGCTTACGGAACGTGGTTAAAACAAAAGAACTCTGGTAAGTTAAAAGTTGTTATTGGAAGAGACGCAAGACTATCTGGAACCATGGTGACTAATATTGTTTCAGGTACTTTACAAGGTTTAGGAATTGATGTGATTGATTTGGGTTTAAGTACTACGCCAACTGTTGAGGTTGCTGTGCCTATGGAAGGCGCCAATGGAGGAATAATTTTAACTGCAAGTCATAACCCAAAACAATGGAATGCTTTAAAATTACTGAATGAAAAAGGTGAGTTTATTTCGGCTCAAGATGGGACAGATTTATTAGCTATAGCCGAACAAAATGCTTTTAGCTATGCTGAAGTTGATGATTTAGGGGCTTACAGCATTGATGATTCATACTTGGAGAAACACATTCAATCTATATTAGATTTAGAGTTGGTTGATGTTGAAGCTATTAAAGCTAAGAATTTTAGAGTGGCTGTTGATTGTGTGAACTCTACTGGAGGAATATTTTTACCAGCTTTATTAAAAGCACTTGGCGTAAAGGATGTCATTGAATTGTATTGTGAACCAACAGGACATTTTCCGCATAACCCTGAGCCATTACCAGAAAATTTAACTGAAATTGCTAAACAGGTTGTTGAGCAAAAAGCAGATGTAGGTTTTGTGGTTGATCCTGATGTAGATCGATTGTGTATGGTTTGTGAAAATGGAGAAATGTTTGGCGAAGAATATACTTTAGTTGCTGTAGCAGATTATATTTTACAGAACAAACCTGGGAATACAGTATCTAACCTTTCCTCTACGAGAGCATTAAGAGATGTTACTGAGAAACATGGTGGACAATATTTTGCAGCAGCTGTTGGAGAAGTAAATGTTGTTACCAAAATGAAGGAAAATAATGCTATTATTGGAGGGGAAGGAAATGGAGGGATTATTTATCCTGAATCACATTACGGAAGAGATGCATTAGTGGGTATTGCTATGTTTTTATCTCATTTGGCAAAAGCTGATGTGACAATTTGTTCGGAATTAAGAGCTACTTATCCAAACTACTTTATATCAAAGAATAAAATCGAACTAACTCCTCAAATTGATGTGGATAAAATTTTGGTAGCGATAGCTGATAAGTACAAAAACGAAGACGTAAATACTATAGATGGTGTAAAGATTGATTTTGCTGATGGGTGGGTGCATTTACGTAAATCCAATACAGAGCCTATTATTAGAGTTTATTCAGAAAATAATTCTATGGAAGCTGCTAGTAAGCTGGCCCAGCAAATAATAGATGACGTTAAAGATATAATTTAGAAATCCATGAATACTTGTTGTTTAGGAGAAAAAGTTAAAAGTTAAATTTATTTATTTGCACAGTTTCTAGTTGCTAGATACTAGTTGATTGTCTATGAAAACGAAGAAAAGCTATAGAGATTTAGATATATACAAAGATGCTTTTCAATTAGCATTAAAAGTACATAAGTTGAGTTTAACCTTACCAAAATATGAGCTTTACGAACAAGGAAGCCAACTTAGAAGATCTACAAAAAGTATTAAAGACCAAATAGTAGAAGGGTATGGAAGGAAAAGATATAAAAATGATTTTATAAAATTTTTAACTTATTCTCAAGCATCATGTGATGAAGCAACTTCACAATTAGAAATGATAAATAAACTGTATTTTGAAGAAACCCCCTTAACAGAATTAATTGAAAGTTATAACGTTTTGGGTAAAAGAATTAATAAATTTATTCAATATGTTGATGAAAACTGGAAGTAAAACCAGTAACAAGCAACCAGTATTTTGTAACTAAATAAAATGAAAGTATACTTAGATAATGCAGCAACAACTCCTATGGATAAGGAGGTAATAGAGGCCATTATTCCAATAATGGAAAATAGTTTTGGGAATCCTTCATCAATACATTCATTTGGACGTGGAACTAGAGCAATTATAGAAAAATCGAGAAAACAAGTTGCCAAGTATATTAATGCTTCACCTAGCGAAATAGTTTTTACGGGAGGAGGTACAGAGGCAGATAACATGGTATTGCGTTGTGCTGTTCAGGACTCTGGAGTTAATCATATTATTACTTCTGCAACTGAACATCATGCAGTAATAGATACTGCTGAAGTACTGGATAAGAATTGTGCTGATTTAAAATTAAGTTTGGTTAATCATGATGCTAAAGGATATGTAAATATTGATAGTTTAACTCAGTTGTTAGAAGAAAATAGAGATAGAAAGACTTTAGTTTCTTTGATGCATGCCAATAATGAAATTGGTAATAGGTTACCGTTGAAAAAGGTAGCTGATATCTGCAAACAATATGGAGCAATTTTTCATTCTGATACCGTTCAAACCATGTGTCATTATGAATTTGATGTTAGGGAGTTGGGTATTGATTTTTTAACCTGTTCGGCTCATAAATTTCATGGACCAAAAGGAGTAGGTTTTTTATATGTAAATCAAGATATTCAGATAAAGCCGATTATTACTGGTGGTGCGCAAGAACGTAATGTAAGAGCGGGTACTGAAAACATAATAGGTATTGTTGGTTTAACTAAAGCGATGGAAGTGGCTTACCGTGATTTGGAGGCACACCAAAAGCATGTTCAAGGGTTAAAAACATACATGATAGAACAATTAGAAGCTACTATACCTGGAGTTACTTTTAACGGAGACCCGAAAGGTGATAGTTTATACACGGTACTTAACGTTCAATTTCCGAATAGTGAAATGGATGAAATGTTGTTGTATAATTTCGATATTGAAGGAATAGCTGTTTCTGGTGGTAGTGCTTGTTCTTCAGGAAGTAATGTAGGTTCTCATGTGTTAAGAAATATTGGTTGTGATATGACTAAACCTTCTATTCGTTTTTCTTTTAGTAAATACAACACCAAAGAAGAAATTGACTATACGATTAACGTAATCAAAGAATTATTTGCTGTTCCTGCTTAAATTAGCTTGATGAAAATTACTTTTCTAGGAACAGGAACTTCTCAAGGTGTGCCCGTAATAGCTTGTAATTGCGAGGTGTGTTTATCAGATAATCCTAAAGACAAAAGACTTAGAACTTCTATCTTAATTGAGGATAAAGGAAAAGTGATTGTTGTAGATACAGGGCCAGATTTTAGGCAACAAATGTTAAGGGCAAATGTACAGCAATTAGATGCTGTAGTTTTTACACACGAGCATAAAGACCATGTTGCAGGATTAGATGATGTGCGTGCTTTTAATTTTAAGCAGCAAAAAGACATGGAAGTGTTTGCTACTGAGCAAGTACAAAAAGCCTTAAGAAGAGAATTTTACTATGCATTTGAAGCAAAAAAATATCCGGGAGTTCCGCACATTAATCTGAATAGTATTACTGATAAACAGTTTAAAATAGGTGAGGTACAATTAATCCCTATAGATGTTTGGCATTATAAAATGCCTGTTAAAGCATATAGAATTGGAAATTTCACTTACATTACAGATGCTAATAGAATAGAGGAGGAGGAGTTAAATAAAATTAGAGGTTCAGAAGTAATTGTTGTTAATGCCTTGCGTAAAACGGATCATTTATCGCATTTCACTTTAAGTGAAGCTTTAGATTTGTTAGAAGAGCTAAAGCCAAAAAAGGCTTATCTAACACACATTAGTCATTTACTTGGAAAACACGAGGAGGTACAAAAAGAGCTACCTGATTTTGTTCAGATAGCTCATGATGGGTTGATTTTAAATCTGTAATTATTCTACAGGAGTACTGTTAAACTTAGCTGTTTCAATCTGTTTCTCCAGTGTCCAGCTATCAGTGGTTGTAGTTACTAACCAAACGTCATTTTGTTTTCTAAAAACCTGAATATGAATTCCAAAATTTTCTTCAAAAGCATTTTCTACTTCACTAACCAACATATCCTTGGTAATAATAATATCACCTTCGTTGTGTACAGTTCTAACTTCACTTAACTTTTTAGAAGAATCAATCAAGTCTTCTTTAGTTGAACCCTCACCTTCCTTGTGAGGTTTGTTAAAAAATTCAATTTTTACAAACTCAAAAACATCGTTAAACTCTTTTTGAATTTCTGCAATGGTTTTAGAATCATCTATGTGTATTTTCATCTCTATGTCTTTTTTATTTTAAACAAATATGATTAATAATTAATATGCTTTATATGACATTTGTCAGTAAAAAGAGAGTTTAATCTCCTTTTACTGACTAACTTGTTCTTTTGGATTTCTAAATACAAACTGACCTTCAAATTGGTCAAGTAATATACTACTGTCGGACTTAACTTTACCAGCTAGAATCTCTTTACTTAGTTGGTTCAACACATTTTTTTGTAACACTCGTTTTACTGGTCTTGCTCCAAATTGTGGGTCGTAACCTAATTCTGCAATGTGTTCTATTGCTTCTTTTGTCCAATCTAATTGAATATCATTTTTTGTTAACATCTTAGCTAACCCTTTTAATTGTATTTCTACAATTTCATTGATGTCTTTTTGAGTTAGCGGAGTAAACATAATTGTTTCATCAATACGGTTCAGTAATTCTGGTCGCATTGTTTTCTTTAATAATCCAAACACTTCAATTTTGGTTTTTTCAATAATACTTTCTCTATCTACTTCACCTAAGTTTTCAAAACTCTCTTGTATTATGTGTGAGCCAATGTTAGAAGTCATAATGATAATAGTATTTTTAAAGTTTACCATTCTACCTTTATTGTCGGTTAATCTTCCGTCATCCAACACTTGCAGTAAGATGTTAAATACATCTGGATGTGCTTTTTCAATTTCATCTAACAGAATAACAGAGTATGGTTTACGTCTAACAGATTCAGTTAACTGTCCACCTTCATCGTAACCTACATACCCTGGAGGAGCACCTAATAATCTAGAAACAGAGTGTTTTTCTTGATATTCACTCATATCTATTCTAGTCATGGCATTCTCATCGTTAAATAAGAACTCACTTAAAGCTTTTGCTAACTCTGTTTTACCAACACCTGTTGTTCCTAAGAAAATGAAAGAACCAATTGGTCGCTTTTCATCTTGTAATCCTGCTCTACTTCTTCTTACGGCATCAGCAACTGCATATATTGCTTCATCCTGTCCAACAACTCTCTTATGGAGTTCATCTTCTAATCGTAACAATTTTTCACGTTCACTCTCTATCATTTTCGATACAGGAATGCCTGTCCATTTAGAAATCACTTCGGCAATTTCTTCATTGGTTACTTCCTCTTTAATCATTTTAGAGTTAGCCTGTATTTCAGCTAATTCAGCTTTATACTTTTCTAAGTTCTCTTCGGCTTCTTTAATCTTTCCATAGCGTATTTCTGCTACTTTTCCAAAGTCACCGTTACGCTCTGCTTGTTCTGCTTCGTATTTTAAATTTTCAATATCCTCCTTGCTTTTTTGGATACCTTCAACTACATCTTTTTCAGCTTGCCATTTAGCTGTTAAACTATTTCTTTCTTCATTCAAATTGGCTAATTCTTCTTTAATGCGTGTTAGTTTTTTATCATCCTTTTCACGTTTTATGGCTTCGCGTTCAATCTCTAACTGCATTATTTTTCTGTCTAACTCATCTAAAGCTTCAGGTTTAGAGTTAATTTCCATACGAAGTTTAGAAGCTGCTTCATCAATCAAGTCAATGGCTTTATCAGGTAAAAACCGATCTGATATGTAGCGTTGAGAAAGTTCTACTGAAGCAATAATAGCCTCATCTTTAATTTGAACTTTGTGATGGCTCTCATATTTTTCCTTTATCCCTCTTAATATAGAAATAGCATCTTCAGTTGTTGGTTCGTCTATCATTACTTTCTGAAAACGTCTTTCTAAGGCTTTGTCTTTCTCAAAATATTTTTGATACTCATTAAGCGTTGTAGCACCAATTGCTTTTAGCTCACCTCTTGCTAAAGCAGGCTTTAAAATATTGGCTGCATCCATTGCACCTTCTCCCCCTCCAGCACCAACTAAAGTGTGTATTTCATCTATGAATAGCACAATATCTCCTTCAGCATTGGTTACTTCTTTAACAACAGCTTTTAAACGCTCTTCAAATTCTCCTTTATATTTAGCGCCAGCAACTAATGCTCCCATATCTAATGAGAATATCTGTTTGTTCTTTAAATTTTCAGGAACATCTCCGGAAATAATACGGTGGGCTAAACCTTCGGCAATGGCTGTTTTACCAACACCAGGTTCGCCAATAAGTATTGGGTTGTTTTTGGTTCTACGAGATAAGATTTGTAATACTCTACGTATTTCTTCATCTCTACCTATCACTGGGTCTAGCTTGTTACTTTGTGCTAATTCGTTTAAATTCTTCGCATACTTTTTTAAAGCATTATATTGCTCCTCCTGACTTTGTGAAGTAACCCTTTCTCCTTTACGTAACTCTTTAATAGCAGTTTTTAGTTCTTTTTCTTTAACACCACTATCTTTTAATAATTGAGCAATAGTATCTCCAGTATCTAATAGTCCTAATAATAAGTGTTCAATAGCTACATATTCATCATTAAATTCTTTAAGTAGAAGGGATGCTTTTTGTAAAGCTTTTTGTCCGTTAGCAGATAGGTGTTGTTGTCCTCCAGAAACTTTGGGGTAACCCTCAACCACTTTATCTAAAGCTAGTTTTAGGTTATTGATATTTGCTCCTAATTTCTGTAAAACAAACGGAGTTACATTTTCATCTACTTCTAATATTCCTTTTAAAATATGTCCTGTTTCTATACTTTGTTGACCCAAACCCATAGCAATTTGTTGAGCCTGTTGTATAGCTTCTTGCGATTTTATGGTGAAATTATTTAAGTTCATAATCTATAAGTTTTAGTTCAACTAACATTCGTCAAACAGTATTCCATTGCTATTTTTAAGAAATTATGGCAGAATACACTTAAATATTATGTTAAATTGACAGGAAAAGATAATTTCCCTCAATCAAATAAGAATGGATAACTTTGACATCTAAAATAATAAAGAATAACTATGGCTGATTATCAACAAATGGATATTCCCGAATTTCCAAAAAGCGGGAAAAGAGTAATAATAACAATTATAGTAGTCATTTTACTACTTATAGCGGCATGGAAGAGCACAGTTACTATTGGAGCTGGGGAGGCAGGTGTCTTATTTAGAACATGGGGTGATGGAGTTGAAACAGAGCATACTTACGGAGAAGGGTTAAATTTTATAGCCCCTTGGAATAAAATGATTAGATATGAAATTAGACAACAAGAAGTAATGGAAGATATGGCTGTACTATCATCTAATGGATTGGAAATCTCATTAGAAGTTTCTTCTTGGTATCAGCCTGTAAAAAGTGATTTGCCAAAGTTACACCAAGAAAAAGGTCAGGATTATTTAGATAGAGTGGTTAAACCATCTATTCGTTCAGCAAGTAGAAGTGTGATTGGTAGATATACTCCTGAAGAGATTTATTCTACTAAAAGAGATGCAATTCAAACGGAAATTTATGAAGAAACTAAGAAGATATTAGATGGGCAATACATTCAATTAAATGCAGTACTGGTTAGAGATATTACTTTACCGCCTACCATTAAGACAGCAATTGAAAATAAATTGAAGCAAGAACAAGCTTCTTTAGAGTATGAGTTTAAGCTTCAAAAAGAACAAAAAGAGGCAGAGCGTATTAAGATTGCGGCTGAGGGTAAAGCAGAGGCGAATAGGATATTAAATGCTTCATTAACTCCTAATATATTGAAGGAGAAAGGTATTGAGGCTACATTAGAGTTAGCTAAATCTCCTAACACTAAAGTTGTGGTAGTAGGCGATAAAGATGGTATGCCCCTGATTTTGGGTAATCAGTAATTATATATTAAAAATCCTTCTAATATTTTTAGGAGGATTTTTTATTTGGTTTATATTTTCTAATGATTAATCTAGTTCCTTTGTCATACTTAAGGTAGCTCCAAACCCAGTTAGTAAAAACGACCAATCTACTTCTAAAATCTACTAGCAGCATTAAATGAACAAACATCCAGGTTAACCAACCAAAAAGACCTCCAAACTTAATAAATGATAAATCAACTACCGCTTTATTTCTTCCTATTGTTGCCATTGTTCCTTTATCATTATACCTGAATGGATGCATTTCTTTTCCATTAGCCCTTAAATTCAAATTTTTAGCCAACTGTTTCCCTTGTTGCTCGGCAACTGATGCTAACATAGGGTTGCCTTCAGGGTATTTTTTTGATTGGATGCAAGCAAGGTCTCCAATAACATAGATATCGGAGAGTGTTTTTATTTTATTAAACTCATCAACAATTATTCTATTACCTCTTGTAGTTTCTGTTTTTAATCCATTAGGGTAAGCACCCTTTATTCCTGCTGCCCAAATTAAAGTACCTGCTTTAAACTCTTTTTTATTAGTAATAACATTGCTGCCATCATAATCATTTACAGTTGTATTAAGCCAAATGTTAATATCCTGTGCTTTTAAATACTTTTCGGTCCTTTTGGATGACTCTTTACTCATGTTAGCCAAAACTCTATTGTTAGCTTCAATGATGTGAATTTGCATCCTTCTAATATCTAAATCAGGATAATCGTTCGGTAAAATATGATCTCTTAGCTCTGCTAAAGCTCCAGCCAATTCTATCCCTGTAGGACCAGCTCCTACAATGATAAAATTCATTAACTTCTCTCGTTCAAGTAAATCAGAAGTATTAAGTGATTCTTCAAAGTTTTGTATAATCAAACTTCTTAAATCTAAAGCTTCTGTAAGGTTTTTCATCGGCATAGAATGTTTTTCAATATTTTCTATTCCAAAATAATTAGTATTTGCACCTGTTGCAATTACCAGTGTGTCATATTGTAAATCTCCTATGGTAGTAGTTATTATTTTTTTCTCACTATTAATAGATTTTGTTTCAGCTATTCTAAAAAAGAAGTTCTTTTTTCCTTTAAAAATTTTCCTAATAGGATAGACTATAGAGTCCGGTTCCAGACCGCTACTTGCTACCTGATATAGAAGAGGTTGAAAAGTGTGGTAATTATTTTTATCAAGAAGAACAATTTGATACTTTTTACTATCTATTTTTTTACAAAACTTTAATCCAGCAAACCCACATCCTATTACTACTATTCTAGGTAATTCAATTTCTGGTATATTCATTTTACATTAAAATTTAGTAAAGATTTTTCTTCTATAAAACATTCAATTTTATCGTTAATGGCCACAGGGCCTACACCTTTAGGAGTTCCAGTGAAAATTAAATCACCTATTTTGAGCGTGAAAAATTGAGATACATAGGCTATGATTTGATTTACATTGAAAATCATATTGCTGGTGTTTCCAGATTGCTGGGTTTCTCCATTAACCTGAAGACTGAAATTTAAATTATTAATGTCTCCAAATTCATCTAGTTTATGAAATTTACTAATAGGAGCAGAGCCATCAAAAGCTTTCGCTTTTTCCCAGGGCAACCCTTTTTCTTTGCATTGCTGCTGCACATCTCTTGCAGTAAAGTCAACACCAATTCCTATTTCGTTGTAATATTTGTGTGCAAATTTTTCATCAATATGTTTGCCCAAACGGTTAATTCTAACCACTATCTCTACCTCATGGTGAACATCTTTACTGAAACTTGGATAAACAAAAGGGTTCTTTTTTGGTAGAATAGCCGTATCTGGTTTACAAAAGAATACAGGTTCTTTAGGAACAGGGTTATTTAATTCCTTTGCATGATCAATGTAGTTTCTGCCTATGCAAATTATTTTCATACTTTACTGTTTTATAAGTTCAGCAGCTTCTTTTCCTATTAAACTACCAATAGCAACACCCATACCTCCCATTTTAACTGCACAAACAATGTTTTCAGAATAATGCTTAACTATTGTTTCTTTTGTATTACCAACACCCATTATTCCTGCCCAAGTCTGGTCAATTTCATGTGGGGTGTTAGGTAAAATTACTTCTTTTAATAATCTTTTTAATTCATCAATAATTTTAGTGTTGGCATTTATTTCGTCAGTAGTTTCTCCTTCAAAATCTAAATTCCTTCCACCTCCAAATAAAACTCTATTATGTATATTTCGGAAGTAATAATATCCTTTATCGTAGTGGAAAGTACCTTTAAAAGGTAAGTTTTTAATAGGTTTGGTTACTAGCACTTGCGCACGAGCTGGGTTTACATTTACACTGAGAAGTTGTTTAGCAAACCCATTAGTAGCAACAATCACTTTCTTAGATTTGATTACTCCAATATTATTAGTGCTAAGCTCAATATTAGTATTGTTATCAGTAATAGTATTTACTTTAACACCGTTGATAATATTAATATTTAGCTGTTGAGCCAATTGGGTTAATGATTTCATCATTTTACCTGTATCAATCTGTCCCTCATACTGGTTTTTAATGATACCAGATAAATTATTAAATCCGAATTTATTTTCAACAATAGAATAGGGGGAAGTACCAACAATATTTTGGAGCTTAGAGTTGAGGTAATTTATCTTATCAGAGTATTCTGAAAATAGTTCACGGTTGGTAAATAATTCAAACCCAAAATTATTTTGAAAATCTATGTTTTCATCTCCTAAAAGATTTCTTAGTTCTTGCAAGCCTTTCCAACGCTTTTCTAAAATACTAAAAACGATGTCTTCAGAATTATTAGATAAGTCATCTAATAACTCACTAGGACTTCCAAAACATGCAAAACCTGCATTTTTAGTACTTGCGCCATTAGGGAGTATACCTCTTTCTAAAACTAAAACTTTATGGTCAGGATGAGCTTTTTTGTAATGTATAGCGGAATTAAGCCCAACAATACCACTTCCAATAACTACAAGGTCAACATTGTTGAAATAGGTGCTGTTTTCCCAGTAGCTAAATTGGTTATACATTTTATAGCTTAGATTTTAGTCGAATGGCAGTTAAAACCTTTTTTGTATAAAGTGGAAAGTCTCCATTCATCATCCAACTATAATAACCAGGTTCTTTTTCTAAAATTTCAACAACAGGTTTTCCTTTGTGCTTGCCAAAATTAAAAACTTCAATACCAGCTTTATTGTATACAATTCTACCTAATAAATCAACATTTTTAGTCATCTGAGAAAATTCACACAAAAACTTAGCATCACCTTTTAGTTCGTCATATTTTTCTATCTGAGCTTCTAAAATTTCATAGGTAGCAGTAGTATCTGCTTCAGCACTATGCGCATCTTCTAATTCTTTACCACAATAAAACTTATAAGCAGCTGATAAGGTTCTTCTTTCCATTTTATGGAAGATATTTTGAACATCTATTAAATTTCTTTTTGACACGTCAAAATCAATTTCAGCCCTTAAAAATTCTTCCGCTAGTAAGGGAATATCAAATTTGTTAGAATTATACCCAGCTAAATCACAGCCATCAATAAATTGGTGTAACTCATGAGCTATTTCTTTGAATGTTGCCTTGTCTTTCACATCATCATCTGTTATACCATGTATTGATGAAGCTTCTTTACTAATCGGGATAGTTGGATTAACTAGTTTTGTTTTGATATCTTTGTCGCCATTAGGCATTACTTTAACAATAGATATTTCTACAATTCTGTCAGATGCAATGTTCAACCCAGTTGTTTCCAAATCGAAGAAAGCAAGGGGTTTTGATAATTTTAGATTCATGAATTATTTAGTAAGCGTAAATTCTTTATTAGTAAAAGGAATATAGTCGCTTTTACCATTAACTTTTAAATTTTCAGTGAAAGGAGCATATCCTGGTGCATCAATGGTAATGGTGTAGCTACCAGGTGGAATGGCAATAATAAAAGAGCCATTATTAGAGTTAGGAGTGTAATTGTATTCTTCCATTGTTCTATCATTAGTAACAACGACAAATGCATCTTTTATGGGTTCTGTTCCGTCTGTTTCAATAATTTTGGATTTGAAAATTGTTTGTCTTATATCTAGTTCATTAAAGGTTACTTTATAGATGTCTTGAAAACCTTTACTGTCTTCTCTCCATGTTGAAACATATGCATGTCTTTGATCTTCTGTAAAAGAGATACATATATTATCAAGCGGAGTATTTAAAGGATAACCTAAATTTTCTGGCTTACTCCATGCGTTTGTTTCTGGATCCCAGGTACTTTTAAAGTAGTCGAACCCTCCCATACTGTTGTGTCCTTTAGAAGAGAAGTAGAGTGTAGAACCATCATAAAATAGATTAGGAAAATCTTCATCATACTTAGTATTGATATTTTCTCCTAGGTTTTGAGGTTGAGCCCATTCTCCAGTAGGTAGTTTTCTGGTCATGTAAATATCTTTACCTCCAAGACCTCCATCTCTTCGGCTTGCAAAAAATAAGGTGTTTCCATCAGCTGAAATAGTAGCAGAACTTTCAAACCCTTTAGAGTTTACATTATCACCCATTTTTACTTTCTTTTTAAATTTAAAATCTTTAATGGGAGCTTCATAAATATCGCCTACATTTTTAATATCATCAAAATAGATGAATAGTTTGTCGGCATTGTATGATAGGCCAACTGCCTGATCATCAAAAGTAGAGTTAATCATTGAGTTCCCTTTTTTAGAAGGAACAAATTCTCCATTAACTACAGCACTATAATAAATTGCAGAAGGATAATAACCATCAAATTCTCGAACCCCACTTTTTCTTCGGGAAGTAAAAACCATAAAAGATTCATTAGGCGTAACAAAGGGATAATAGTCTGGATATTCTGTATTTATTTTGTCGCCAGCATTCTCAAACGACACATCAATGGGAGAGGAGATTAATTTTTGAGCGTTTTTCACCATTTCTATCTCTCTATCTACTTCTGCTTGTTTAGTTCCACCATTACTGGTTTTGTATTGGCTAAAAGCGTCTAAAGCTTCATCTAGCTTTAAGTTGTAATGGTAGGCTTTACCAAGGTAAAATTTAACATCAGGATCAGCTTTTCGTTGATCAGCAATTTCTAAATACTTTACTGCTTTTGATTTATCTCTTTCAGTAAGCAACACACATAAACCAGCTTTGTACGGGTAATCTGCATTTTCAGGATCCTTATCCATTAATTTCTCATAAACAGGTAGTGCATCTATAAAATTTCCAAATTTAAAATGCTCTGCAGCAGCGTCAGGGTCAGGTCGTTGACCAAATGCAGTAACCGCAATCAGAGAACATAATAAAACTGTTATAAGATGCCTAATCTTGTTCAAAATACCTTGTTTAGATGGCACAATGTGCAAATTCAGTACCAAACATTAAAGGTATTATTTTTTTAGCGATTTTTAAAAAGATAGAAAGAATAAAAGCCAATTTACTTAACAGTAAATTTCACATACTGATGAGGCTTATATTTTTTTGTATCCTGGTAATCTCCAGTATACTTAGGACCATTTATCACAGAGTTAATTCCACTAAAAGAAACCTTATCAACATCAATACCTTTGTCTGCTAAGCTTTTAAGGATGGTTTCTTTAGCTTTATCCCCTCTGATAGAAGTTAAGTTGATATTTGATTTATAAGTTGTTGTAGGCACTTTAGATGCACTAGATTCAATAGTAATATCAACTTTACCAAAGGCATTGACTTTAGCAACTACCTTGTTAACAAATGATGTATATTCACTGGTTGTAGAATTAATTTCAGTTCCATTGTAAGCGAACAGTTCTTTGTATTCAACTGCTGCAGAATCTATTACAGGGGTTTTGTAGTTGATAGTGTTTGATACTATTGAATAATTTAAATCAGTATTTGCAGTATCAATTGTTCTTGTGAATGCAATCAATTTTTTATCGTTGTCAAAATCTTTATCATTAGCATCAGCTATAAATGGCACTTCATTTTCTATTGTACTTATATCTTGGTTACTTGGTACAGCTTGCTCTCTGTTAAAGAAAGAATTTCTTGCAGTTAAAGTTTGCGTAGTTTCACCATTTTTTTCTGCTTTTTCTAATGCTAGCTCAACAAATAAAGAATAATATTCACATTGTTTTGGGATGTCAATGCTTATTGTTTGCTTTTCAAACCCTGTGGCTTCAATACTCAAAGTATAAGACTTTTCGGGAGGAGCAACCAATAAAAACTTTCCGTTACTTGTAAGTGACTTTGTTGAAGTTGAACTGTTGCTGTTTTCTACATCAGTTAAGGTTAAAGTAGCTTGAAGTGGGAGCTTTTCAGTTTGGTTATAAACGATACCTTTAATTTCTGTGTTTTCTATATTAGGACATGACATATCAAATTGGTAGATATCCATCGCTCCAAAACCACCATCTCTATCAGAAGAGAAAAAGCCAATTTCAGTTTTATTATCTACTACCATGTAGATGTCATCAAAAGGTGAGTTAACAGGGATGCCTAAATTAACTGGTTCGGTTGGATTACCGTCAACAATTTCACTTTTATAAAAATCATAACCTCCTATACCACTATGTCCTTTAGAAGAGAAGTATAAAGTTTTGCCATCTTCAGATAAAAATGGTCCATCTTCATCTTCTGGAGTGTTTATAACGGTTAGTAGTTCAGGACTATTCCAGTTACCATTTTCATCAATAGTAGATTTGTATATATCTTTACCACCAACTCCATCTTTTTTGGTAGCTACAAAGAATAATGTTTTGCCATCTTGAGTAACAGTAATACTAGGAACATTAAATCTACTGTCGTTAATGTTATCAGATAATCTTTCTAGTTCAGTCCAGGTCCCATCTTTAAACTCTGATTTCCAAAGCACATCTTTTTTGTAGGTGTATAAAGTGTTTCCATCAATAGAGTATATTACACCCGCATCATGTTTTTTTGTATTGTAGTTAGCAGGGAGGTGTTTTTTTATTTCTTCCCTGTCATCTATCATTGTCCAATTATCGTCATCTGTTTGTTTAGCAATGAAGATGTCTTCGTAAGGGAGTAAATCCTTAGCAATTTTATTATTACTTGATTTTCTGCGGGAAGTGAATAAAATAACTTTGTGTTCTGTTCTAAAAACAGGAGCGTATTCTCTATCTAATGTATTGATATTGTTCCCTAAGTTTTTAATTTCAACATTATTATCTTTAGCTTCTGTAAGCTCTATTCCATTTTCGCAGTGAGTAATACTTCTTTCGGTTTCTTCTAATAATGACTTACCTTTTGGTGGAGCCTTTATAAAATCTTTAAAGTTGGTAAGCGCCTCTTTAGCTTCTGTGAATTGATAGTTAAGTTGGTATGATTTCCCTAAATAATAAAGTAATTCAGGGATAGTGTCTTCTTTAGTGTTTGCTAATGCTGCTTTAAAAAAATCAAGGGATTTGCTTCTCTCATGCTCAGAAAAATAATAACTTAAACCCTTTTCAAAGTTATAAACATCACTTTTAGGGTTCAATTTTAATAAACTGGAATAAGATTCTTGAGCTTTAGTATATTTCTCGTTGGCTAAGTATTTTCTACTTTTTTTAAGTAGTTTTTTTTCTTCTTTAGTAGGCTTTTGGGAATAAACATTTAAACTAAAAAATAATACACTAACACATAGAAACGACTTTAAAAAAGTATTCATTAATTTGAAGTTAGTAATAAACATACTATATAAGTAGGAGAGTCTCTTTTTACTTAATTTTAATGATTACGTACTGATATTTCTCATACAATCCGGTATTTGAATAATCTCCGTTATACTTTGGACCGTTTACATTTGAAATAAGACTGTTAAATTTAATTTTATCAGTAGATACTCCTTTTTCTTTTAAAGAGTTTAAGATAGTTTGCTTAGCAGCTTCGGCTCTTTTGTATGCTAATTTAGAGTTGCTTCCAAATGTAGCTGTAGGTACTTTAGATGCACTAGATTCTACTTCTACTACAACAGTTCCAGATTTAGCTTTTTCTAGAGCTTTATTTATCATTTCTTTATACTTGATAGCCGATGTATTTACATCTTTAACATTATAATTAAAGTATTCCTGATAAGAAGCTATTACATCTGCTGAAGGAGTGTAATTGGTATTAACTTTATCTACATTAGCTTGTTGCATTTCAGCAATTTGGGCTTTTAAGTCTTTGATGATAGCCTCAAGCGATTTTACTCTTTCATCATCAGAGGTAGAAGTAGAAGCAGCAGCTAATTTTTCTTTAAGGTCAGCAATTTGTTCATTTAGTGAAGCAATTACCGCTTTAAGTTTTTCTAATTCAGCATTTTCATCATAGTTCCACCCCCCATCTTTAGGATCTGTAGTTTTAATATCATCTTTGGGAGTATCTATTGTAACAATGCTATCACCTGGGTTACCAAAAACAACATCTTGTAAATCAATGCCTCTGTTAATTTCTTGATAAGCAGAAATAGGAGGGATGTATAAATCTTCCTCTTGGCTGAAAGTTGCTGCAGAATAAACAATGTGATAATCATTTCCAGGATTTAAGATGATACTGAACTTACCATCTTTTTTTCTTGGTTTGTAAATACCAACTAAATCACCAGTTTCATTGTTAGTTACAACAACTTGTGCATTTTCTGGTAATTCGGGTGCACCAATTACTTTAATGTAACCAGTAAGTAAGGTTACAGGTTTTTCAGATGCATCTTCAAGAGATATTTGATAAATATCTTTCTCTCCAAAACCATCTTCTTTAAATGAAGAGTAGTATCCTCTTTTACCATCAGCAGATGTTACAAAGAAAACATCATTATCGGTAGAGTTAACAGGATATCCCATGTTTTCAGGCTTAGACCAATTTCCAGCATCATCCATTACAGAATAAAAAATGTCATAACCTCCAATGCTTGTATGTCCTTTAGAACTAAAGTACATTGTTTTCCCGTCAGGGTGTATAAATACACCGTCTTCATCATAAGGGGTATTTATTGTAGGACCTATATTTTGAGCTTTAGCCCACTCTCCGTTAGGTAATTTTTTACACATATAAATATCTTGTCCACCGATACCACCTTTTCTATCACTTACAAAGTATAAAAAGTTTCCATCAGGCGAGATATGAGCGTGAGTTTCTCTAGATTCTTTATTGATATCAGATCCTAATTTAAAAGGAGCTGTCCATTCTTCACCTTCTAATTTACTAATGTAGATGTTTCCATCACCATCATCATCTTTGTATATAAAAAGTGTTTGACCATCAGTAGAAATATTTACGGTAGCTTCATGTCCTTCAGTGTTGATACCTAATAATTCAGGTTCATGCCATATACCATCATATTTATGTGCAACATAAATATCTTCATAGTGCATACCATCATTAATATCTTTGATGTAATAGTTAGAACTATCCTTTCTTACTCTTCTTGAGGTAAAAAATATAGAAGATTCATCTACAGATAAAACAGGACTGTAATCAGCAAATGGAGAGTTAATGATGTTCCCCATATTGCTAACTTTTATGTTAACAGGATTTTCCATCGCTATTTTAGCATATTTACATTGTTCAATATGATGATCTACTTCATCATATAAGTAATGTTTTTTGCTGATTTTCTCTTTAAAAGAGTTGTAGTTTAGCATTGCATTGTCTAACTCATTATGCAAGTGATATGCTTTTGCCAAATAAAAGTATGATTCAATAGGTGCTTTCTTCTCTGAGTGTGAAAAAGGATCATAGTTTTTAGTAGTGTTTTGTACCGCTTTAACCAAGTAGTTTAATGCTTTAGCTTTTTCATTGGCAGAATGCATGTAACATAAGCCTACTTTATAATTTAAGTTAAAGTTATCAGGTTGCTGACTTTGTAAGTCTAGCCATATAGGAAGGGCAACATTGTATTGATTTTCTTCAATTAAAGTGTTTGCCTCTAAAAATTTTTGGTTAAAAGATTCTTGTGCTTGAACCGAAATAAAAGCAAAAATAGATGTTATGATTAATATTGTGTTTCTCATTTGTACTTAATCTACGTAAATTTAAGTTGTTACAAATATATCTTATTTATGTTTAGTTATCAAATATTAAATTTAACACGCTTCTGCGAATCAATTAAATTTCTCGATTAACATCAAAATCTTCTAGATAATCAGCAACTCTTCTCACAAACATTCCACCTAAAGCACCATCAACAACTCTATGATCATATGCGTGAGACAAGAACATTTTATGTCTTATTGCAATGGCATCTCCATTTGGTGTTTCAATTATAGCTGGTTTTTTCTGAATTGCTCCAGCAGCCATAATAGCAACTTGTGGTTGGTTAATGATAGGTGTACCCATAACATTACCAAATGTTCCAACATTGGTTAACGTGTATGTTCCACCAGCAATGTCATCAGGGTTTAATGCATTATTTCTAGCTCTATTGGCTAAATCGTTTACAGCTTTAGTTAATCCAACTAAGTTTAATTGATCAGCATTTTTAATTACAGGTACAATTAAGTTACCAGTAGGTAAAGCAGTAGCCATACCTAAATTGATATTCTTACGTTTGATAATTTTATCGCCATCAACAGAAACATTAATTAAAGGGAAATCTTTAATTGCTTTAATGATAGCTTCCATAATAATTGGAGTGAAAGTTATCTTCTCATTCTCTCTGGCCTGAAATTCATTTTTCACTTTATTTCTCCAATTCACAATGTTTGTCATGTCAGCCTCTACATAAGATGTTACGTGTGGAGAAGTTTGCTTGGACATTACCATGTGATCAGCAATGAGTTTTCTCATTCTGTCCATTTCAATAATCTCATCACCAGCCATAGATGCAACTGGAGCAGCTTTAGGGGCTTCTTGTTTAACAGCTGGAGCTGGTTTAGCAGGAGCTGAACTTCCATTTTGAGGTGTTGGAGTAGCAGTAGCAACTTCTCCGGTTCTGTTAGGCAAGTAGTTTAAGATGTCTTTTTTAGTAACTCTTCCATCTTTACCTGTGCCAGGAATTGCTTCCAGTTCATTCATTGGGATGCCTTCTTTTTCAGCAATACTTCTAACTAAAGGAGAGTAAAATCTTCCTGAATCAGATTTAGTATCAATCTTTTCAGCTGTTGCTGTAGCTACTGGCTGAACAGCTGGTGCAGTTTCTGTTACAGGCTCAGGTGTAGAAGTTGCAGGAGCAGGAGCATCAACAGCAGTTTCACCATCTGTGCTGATGATAGCAATGGCTTGACCTACCTGAACAACATCTCCTTCTTCAAACAATTTTTCTACTAAAACGCCTTCTGCAGTAGAAGGAACTTCCGAATCAACTTTGTCTGTTGCAATTTCAACTACCGATTCGTCAGCTTCAATGGTATCGCCAACTTCTTTTAACCAGCTTGTAATAGTTGCTTCAGCAACACTTTCACCCATTTTAGGCATTATCAATTCTACTTGCGCCATATCAATTATATCCTTTTAAATCCTTATTTTCTGAAAGCCACAAAAATAGCTTAAAAAATCTATTTTTCATATCAAATATATAAGTATTTTGGGGCATAAATTAATGATGGTTAACTGTTTGAAAATGAGCAAAAATAAACTCATACTTATTGCTTTCGTCTTGCTTAGTTTAAAAGGGGTTGCTCAGGAAACTAAGGTTAACAAATTTAAAAAGTTAAGTGGCCCTGAAAAATGTTGGGTGCTTTTACATCCTTTTGTTGCTAATAAAGCATTAAAGCTAAGTGAGGAGGCAAGGAAAGTAACTAAAGAGGTACAAAAACAAGAAGTACTAACTGATTATTTTAATGGAAATGGAGATCAGTTGGATGCATTTAGACATACTTACTGGATGGCAAGGTTAACACAGGAGATAGGATGGCGGAGAGCCGGAAGTTTAGGGAAAGCTCATGAAAAAGGGAATTACAAAGATTTTAAAAAACAGCGATTAGAAGAGGGGAAATTGCCAGATAAAGCAAGTAATGATATGGATTTGTTTAACAATACAATTGGAATTGAAGTTGGTAAAAAAAGCTCGAAATTGGATTTAAAGGAATTAATTGTTGAGTTAGTAAAAGAAGGGAAGTGTAAAATAATAAAGGTAGATAGTAAATACAATTATTTAGATTGTGAAGGGAAGGTTATACCCAAAGATAGTTTAATAGGAAAGTGGGAGAATGATAAATGCTTGATGTGGAGTAATGAAGTGAATAAGTGATGAGGTAATGAAGTTATTGAAGGGCTAATTTCTCTAATTTTTCATAATGAGGTTGACATTCTTCCAATAAATCATATAGGTATTCTGGAAAAGGTTCAGTTTTAGGTTGATACTCCATAAAACCAGTTGATTGATGTATGTTTTTATACCAATACTTAGCCCAAACACCATCTTCTGGTCTTGCTCCAGTTTCCCAACTTAACATACTTTCTTCAAAAGGGATGTTGGCTTTTTTGCACAATTGTTTCAATACTCCTTTAGGATTGAGTAATACTTTTTTTGATTCGAGCACAATAAAAGGGATATTCTCTTTTTCAAAGTATTCAACCAACTCGGTGTGGTCAGCATAGCCAATGTCTTTAATGGTAGGGCTTTCAATTACCTTGTCAAAAGATGGAATCATTTCCTTAGGGTCTCGGGTTAAGATAACGTTCACTACATCTTTCATAAAAGTTCTATCCAAATCGAGTAAATGATGAGTCATGTTTTTGAAGAAAACAACTGGCTTCTCATGATTCCCCATCATCATTTCAACTACCTTGTTTCCATCGTTATCTTGAGAGTTTAACACATCTTCAGCTCCTGGGTGATACTCATTAGCATCAGTATTTTTTAAGTAGAAAGCATACAATGGTTCATCATAAACTTTACAATCAGAGCGCTGAGCAAAAGAATACATTAAGGTAGTTGAAATGTTTCTAGGACCTGACCATAAACAAATACGTGTGATGTTGTCTTTCATCATTTACTGATTTCTTCTTCGATTAATTGATTGTATAAATCACTTAGTTTTTTGGTCATTTCTCCGTATTCTCCTTTACCTATAACCCTTCCATCAATTTTGGTTACTGGAGTTAAGCCACCAAAGGTTCCAGTTACAAAAGCTTCATCAGCTCCATAAACATCAAACAGAGAGAAGTTCTTTTGTTTACATACAATTCCATTTTTCTGACAAGCTTCAATTACTTTGGCTCTAGTAATTCCATTCATACAGTATTCACCAGTTGAAGTCCAAACTTCGTTATTGGTAATCATAAAAAAGTTGGTGGCGTTACAGGTAGAAACAAAACCATTAATATCTAGCATCAAAGCTTCATCACAACCAGCTTCAATGGCTTGAACTAAAGCTTGAACTTCATGTAGCTTGCTGTGACAGTTTAAACGTGGGTCTAAATAATCAGGAGAACCTCTTCTAATGGTGGAAGTAAATAAAGTAACTCCTTTAATTCGACTTTCTTCTGATGCTTTTTTATGTTCCGCTATAATTACCACATTAGGGCCAGAAATGGTTAAACGTGGATCTTGAGAAGGCGTTTTTTTAATACCTCTTGTTACCATAATTCTAACATGCACATTATCGTGCATATTGTTAGCCTTAATGGTTTTCCAAATGTTATCTGTAAGTTCTTCTTTACTAAAAGGTAAAAGCATGCCAACTGTAGCAGCTGCTTGCCACATACGTGTTAAATGTAAATCTAAAAACACCAATTTACCGTGGTGTAAACGCAAGGCTTCCCAAACACCATCACCTACTAAATAACCGCTATCAAAAACAGATATTTTAGCATCCTTACGCGGAAATAATTCTCCGTTAATGGATATTAAGATGTGCTCATTTCTTTCATCTGCTTCTGCGTTGTGCGTTCCGTGTACCATAGGATATAATTTATAGTAACGAAAGTAATTTTTTTATAAATACAAGATATAAATTATTCGAAAAAAGCGAGTTTTAAAAAGGTGATTAGGCTTCCAATAAAAGCAAATGTAATTACCATGGAAATTATTAATTTGTACACTCTTTTTTTTGATTCATCCTCTCTTTGGATTTTAAGCTTCAATTGAATCCTATCTTTTTCTTCGGATGTTAATTTTATCGAGGAGATAGAGTTTCCTTTCTTATATTCTTTAGAATTATCAAATGCTTTTCTCTTTTTTCGCCTATTGTTAAACTTCAGGCTTGCAATCATATCAGCTGCGGCAGTTCCCATATATTACTTTACGCAAGAAATTAAAATAGGTTTACCCTCTTTATCAATTACTCCAAAAACATACTGTTCTCCACCATCCTTCAAATTCAATTTCTTTTTTACTTGCTCTACAGAGTCTTTAAAATTACGGCAGCTTACATTGGCTTTTTTAATACCTAGCTTTTTAAATGCTTTTGGTTGGTAAGGTATAGTTTGTTCTATGGTAAAAGTTCTACCCGGAAAATTGTCTGCCAAACCAAAAGAAGTGTATAAGTGTGTGTTGGGAGCTATCTTTTTTAATGCATAAGCTTTAGCAATACTCTTAAATGCTCCTGCTTTTAAAATGGAAGCATTCGGTTCGTATAAATAATTTAAGGGGTGGCTGTATTCTGCTGTTGTGCTTTCTTCTGTTTTAAAGTCAAAACTGTATTCCTGAGCATTTTGTTCTAGATTAATGGTGTTGATGGTAGGATTGATAGTTGGTTTATTTTCCAATAAATACAATACTTCTTTACACTCGTTATTGACTGAAATCACCCAAATCTCGCTAACGGTATTTAATTCTTTTATGCTTTGCTTGATATCTAAAATAGGGGAGGTTTTTACTAAAATTTTAGGAGCAATTTTAAAAATGTCTTTTTGTAGTTCAACAATGTTAGGTGTGCAATCCGCTAATAGATAAACCTTTTGGTTTTCGTTTCTTCTGCTAGGGTCTATGTAGGCTAAGTCAAATATTTGTTGGTTGTCTTTTAAAAATTCTTCGCAGGTAGCGTTAATAGTTGTAATATTATTAGTCCCAACTGTTTTAAAGTTTTGCTCAACGATACCGAAGAGTTCTTTGTTGGGTTCTATATAGGTAAGGTGTTTAAACTGCTTACTGAAATAATAACTGTCAATACCGAAGCCTCCGGTTAGGTCTATTATATTAGATTCCGGGTCAAGCCCGAAATGACGTAGAATAATGTTTTTATAATTGGCTGTCTGTTCTGAAGAGCATTGTTCAAATGAGAGTTTAGTTGGAAAGATAATTCCTTCAGTATTGGCAAATTCAGGAAGCTTGTTTTTGGCTTTTTGAATACCGTTGATTTGATTGAAAATAAACTCTTTATCTAAATCGGGTTGCTTGCTTAGTAATAAAGCAATTTCAGGAAGTTTTTTTGTTTGGTGTTCTTGTATAAATTCTGCTTCAGTCACTATTGCGTAAAAGCATATTGAATAATATTAGCACCCATTTGTAGGGCAGCTTTTCTTTTTTCTTCGCTATCATTATGTACTTCACTGTCTTCCCAGCCATCACCTAAATCGCATTCAAAGTCATAGAAGCATACTAATCTATCTTCATAAAACAATCCAAAGCCTTGAGGTGTTTTATCATCATGCTCGTGTATTTTAGGCAATCCGTTGTTGAAATTATATTTTTGATGATAAATAGGGTGGGAGAAAGGAATTTCTACAAATTCTGCTTCAGGAAAAACCAGTTTCATTTGTGGACGAATAAACTTATCTAAACCATAATTATCAGAGATGTGTAAAAAGCCACCTGAAATCAAATAATTTCTCAAATTCTCAGCTTCTTGAGCGTTAAAAATAACATTTCCATGTCCAGTTAAATGAAGTAGAGGGTAGTTAAAAATATCCGAACTACTTACTTCTACAACCGCTTGTTCATTACTGATGTTGGTTTTTAAGTTTTTATTACAAAATTCTATTAGGTTGGGTAATGAAGTTTCGAGATTAGCGTACCAATCTCCACCACCATTGTATTTTAAAACGGCTATTTGGTAGCTTGAACTTTGAGCTTTTAAGCTAAAAAAGCTTAGTATAAAAATTGATATGATTAATATTCTATTCATTTAACAAATTCAACGTATGGCACGCTACAATTCCAGCTGTTTCTGTTCTTAATCGGCTATTGCCAAAGCTAACTGGAACAAACCCCTTGTCTATAGCTAACTTTACTTCTTCCTCACTAAAATCCCCTTCAGGACCAATCAAAATTAAAGCATTTTCACCTTTTTCATAACAGTCTTTCAATAAAGATTGTTGTTGTTCGTAACAATGAGCAATGTATTTGTTCCTATCAAAACGCTTCTCAATAAATGAACTAAACTTTTCAATATCATTAATTTGAGGTAAAGTAGCTTTTAATGATTGCTTCATAGCAGCAATAGCTCTCTTTTCTATTCTTTCTATTTTTAAAACTTTACGCTCAGAGTTTTCGCATATAAGAGGGGTAATTGTTGAAACACCTATTTCGGTAGCTTTTTCAGTAAACCATTCTAACCTATCATTATTTTTAGTGGGAGCAATGGCAATATGAATTTTGGGGTTTACATTTTCTTCTTTAGATGTGTTTAGAATCTCAACTTCACATCTTTTAGGGTTATCTGAAGAGATTTTAGCATTATAAAAAGTTCCTGTACCATCTACTAAAGTAATTTCATCATTAATACTAAGTCTTAAAACTTTAATAGCATGTTTAGATTCACTCTCACTAAGCGTATAAGTTTTATCACTTGTAATATCAGGTGTGTAGAACAATTTCATTAAAGCGAAAGTAATCATTAAGCATAAAAAAACCACGCCATTGGCGTGGTTAATCTTAAAATCAAACAAATTAATGAATGTCTATATCGAAAGGCATTCTAGCCATAACACCTGATTGATTGGTTACATTTTGTAGTTTTTGATAGTACTTGTACTCTGTACCTAAAACTTTAGTAATTACTTTAGATTGTACTTCGCCAGACAATTCCATAATCAACTCTTCAAACGGATCTTTACTTTTCGGGTAGTCAACTAAAGTATAATCATCACCTAATTTTGCTGATTCACTAGCAATTTCGATTGCTCTATCTAATCCCCCAATTTCATCTACTAAACCAATTTTTAGAGCATCTAATCCCATCCATACTCTACCTTGTCCAATGCTATCAACTTGTTCTTTAGTCATTCCTCTCCCCTCTGCCACTTTAGTGATAAAGTCATCATAAATCTTTTCAACTCCAATTTGTATAATATCTCTTTCTTCGCCTGTTAAAGGTTTAAACACAGTCATGATATCGGCATGTTTATTGGTTTTAACTCTATCCATAGTAATACCTAATTTATTTTCCATTAAACCTTGAGCGTTGGGTATCACACCGAACACACCTATTGAACCAGTTATGGTTTTTTCATCGGCAACAATTTTATCAGCAGCACATGAAATATAGTAACCACCACTTGCCGCTACATTACCCATAGAAACAATTACAGGTTTTACTTCTTTAGCTAATACAACCTCTCTCCACATTACATCAGATGCTAAAGCACTTCCTCCAGGAGAGTTAACTCTTAATACAATAGCTTTGATATCATCATCTAAGCGTGCTTCTCTAATAGCTTGTGAAATGGTTTCAGAACCCATCACATCATCTTTACTTTTTCCACTTTCAATGCCTCCGCTTGCGTACACTACAGCAATTTGGTTGTCAGATTTTTCCTCCTCTTTTTTGCCTTTTTTCTTTTTGGATAATGTTTTGGCATATTTAGAAAGTGAAACAGAATTAATCTCGTCATCTTCTTCAGTACCTAACTTACTTCTTAGCTCAGCTAATAATTGGTCTTTAAAAAATAATTCGTCAATTAAACCTTCACTTTTAGCAATTTTAGCATCTTGAATGGTCATGTTATCCGCCAGTTCATTTAGTTTTTCAACGCTAATTTTTCTGCTTTTGGCTACTTTGTCCATCATGCTTCCCCATGCTGTATTAAGAATTAATTGATATTGCTCACGGTTAGCATCACTCATTTTTTCTAACATAAATGGCTCTACAGCACTTTTAAATTTACCATGACGGATAATTTGCATTTCTACATCTAATTTTTCTAAGGCCTTTTTAAAGAACATTAGTTCTGAAGCTAACCCTCTATGTTCTACCATTCCTGCAGGGTTTAGGTAAATTTTATCGGATACTGACGCAATGTAATAAGTTCCTTGAGTATATATTTCCGCATAACTGATAATCCATTTGCCAGATTTCTTAAAATCAACTAATGCATTTCTAATTTCTTCTAATGTTGCCATTCCAGCTGGAATGGTAGTTAAATCAAGATAGATTCCTTCTATTTTATCATCGGTTTTAGCTTTAGTAATAGCCTTTAATATCTTATTTAAACCTAAACTTCCTTTGGATTCAAATGTGTTGAAGTCAAAATTGTCAAACGGATTATCTGAGGCTCTGTCTTTAATAGGATAATTTAATTTAACATGTAAAGCCGAATTATCTTCAATTTTTACAGGTTTCTTGGATGAAATATCTCCTGATGACGATAATACAGAGCCTAGCATTCCAAAAAATATTACCATAGATAGAAAGCTGGCTAACATGATGGTAATAAAAGTTCCCAGCATACTGGCAAACATGAATTTAAAAAATTGTTTCATTGTTTAATGTTTTTAGGTTTAATTTGTTTTGTGCAAATGTAGCATGAGTTTTTAGTTAAAAAAATGCTATTATACATTAATGGTTACAATTTAGGATAAACGGAAATTATGTCAAGTCAAGTAGTTATAGCACTAGGAGGTAATGTTGGTGATGTGAGTAAAACACTATTAAAAGCTTGTGGAATAATTGAGGCTGAAATTGGAGATATTATACTTCAATCCGGTTTATATCAAACAAAAGCATGGGGAAAAGAAAATCAAGCTGATTTTATTAATCAGGTGATAGTTGTTAAAACCGTTTTATCACCTCAAAAGGTTCTAGCATTGTGTTTAAATATTGAAGCTTCTCTTGGAAGAGAAAGAAAAGAAAAATGGGGTGAGCGAGCTATTGATATCGATATTATTTTTTATGATGATAAGATAATTAATTCTAGTGCATTGGTAGTTCCTCATCCATTAATGCATAAACGAAACTTTGTGTTAATTCCATTAAATGAGATTCTTCCAGGTTTTGTTCATCCTGTTATGGGTAAAACGGTTGGTCAAATAAAAAATCTTTGTAAAGATAAATTAGAAGTGGTAAAAATAAGTTGACGAATTACATTATATTAAAAATTGTTTTTTATATGTAAAAAGTATTAGTTATCATTGCAGTTGGAAAAATTAACTAATTAATTAGCTTATAATAGAATAATCTCAGAATGATGAAAAATCAAAACATGAAATTAACTGCTATAGCTGTTGTAACAGCTACAGCTTTTATTGCTTGTAATCCATTAAATAAAATGGTGAAAAGACAAGGAGAAGTAAATTATGAACTTACTCCTAATCCTGTAGAAATGCACGGAGATAGTATAGCAATTAACTTATCAGGTAGTTTTCCTGATAAATACTTCCATAAAAAAGTATCTGCTACGGTTACTCCGGTAATTGTATATGGAGAGAACTCTGAAAATTTTGAGGCATTAAAATTAAAGGGTGAAGATTCAGAAGCAGAAGGAAATACAATTAACTACGAAAAAGGTGGTAGCTTTTCTCATGCTGCTGTTATTCCTTATAAAGAAGGTATGGAAACTGCAACTGTTGAATTAAGAGTTACAGGTGAGTTTAAAGGAAAAACTAAAGATTTAGATCCTAAGAAAGTTGCTGACGGAACTATGATTACATCTAAATTGGTAATGGCTTCTGATAAAGGAATTGTTGGAGCTGATGCTTTCAAGAAATTTACTTTAGAAGATAACATGGTTGAAATTCATTATGTTGTTAACCAATCTAATGTAAGAGGAAGCGAATTAGCTGATAAAGACATTAAAGATTTAAAGAAAAGTTTAAAAGCATGGAATGAAGATGTAAAGATGGAGTTTAACGCTTTACAAGTTTCGGCTTATGCTTCTCCAGAGGGTGAGTTAAGTAAAAATGAAAACTTAGCGAACGAAAGAGCTGAGTCTGGTGCTAAAGCGATTCAAGATATCTTGAAAAGATCAAAAGTGACTTTACCAGAAGGTGAATATACTACTGCTACAGGTAAAGGTGAAGATTGGAATGGTTTTAAATCTTTAATGCAAGAGTCTGACATTACAGACAAAGAGTTAATCATTAGAGTTTTAGAGACTTATTCTGATGTAAATAAAAGAGAAGAGGAGATTAAAAATTTAGCTGCTACTTATACAGAGGTTGCTAAAAAAGTTCTTCCTGAATTAAGAAGAGCTCAGTGTAACGTTGTTATGAAACATCATAATTTAACTGACGATGAAATTAAAGCATTAGTTGATACTAAAATTGATTCATTAGATGTTGAGCAAATGTTATATGCTGCTACTTTGTATGATGATTTAGCGAAGAAAGAATCAATCTACAAAAGCTGTGAGTCAATTCATGCAGCTGATTGGAGAGGAGCTAACAATGTTGGTTATGTTTATTTAATGCAAAATAAGTTAGCTGAAGCTAAAGCTCAATTTGAAAAAGCTAATGGTATTTCTGCTAACAACCCAGTTGTACAAAATAACTTAGGAGTTGTTGAGCGTTTAAATGGAAACTTAGATGCTGCTATGGATTTTTATAACAATGCATCTGGTGCTGGTCCAGAAGTTGCTCAAAATAAAGGTATCATTAACATTATCAAAGGAGATTATGCTGATGCTGTATCAAACTACTCTGGTGTTAATTCATTCAACGCTGCTTTAGCTAACCTTATGAATGGTAATAATTCTGTTGGAGCTATGATTGATGGTTCTGAAGATAAAGATGAAGCAGTATCGTATTACTTAAAAGCTATCGCTGGTGCGAGAAGTGGTGATAATGATATGATGATTAACAACTTAAAAACAGCTACATCTAAAGATGCTGCTTTAAAAGCAAAAGCAAAAGGAGATGTTGAGTTTATCAAATATTGGGATAACGCAGACTTCCAGGCTGCTGTTAACTAATATCGAGAGAATATTCTGTAAAAAAAGGCTCACTTAGTGAGCCTTTTTTTGTGCATTAAACAAATCTATTTATACGGATTTTGTATGAAAGTTTATAAGGAAATAAAAAAAAGTGTGGTATATTGCAGTCTTAAAGTATTAATTAAAACAATATTGTTATGAAAAAAGTATTATTATTTGCAGTTATCTTAACAGGTGCAGTAGCTTTTACTTCTTGCGGTTCAAAAGATTGCGAGTGTACTTATAATGGAACAACTACTACTATTTCTGAAGACGAGGCTTCTGAGTTAGGTTTTGAAGGTGATTTTGAAGATGCTTGTAAAGCTGACGATAACTGCAAGTTAGTATAACTAATTTGAATTTAAAATGTAATAAAAACCACCTTTTAGGTGGTTTTTTTATTTTTAAAAAAGTAAGATTTTAGTACTATTTCTGTGTCTTTTCAAAAAAATATAATATCTTGCGGGCTGTAAATTATTAATTAAACAATATTGTTATGAAAAAAGTATTATTATTTGCTGTTATCTTAACGGGTGCAGTTGCTTTTACTTCTTGTAGTAAAAGTTCATGCGAATGTACAATCGCAGGTCAAACAACAACTACAGACGATGTAGATAAGGAAGATTGTGAAGCAGCTGATGCTTCAGCACAAATCGTAGGTGGATCTTGCAAGACTGTTTAATTGACCATCTAAAAAATAAAAAGCTACCTTTGGGTAGCTTTTTTTTTGCATGAATATTTTAAATCACATAACAAGGATACTTGTAGGTCTGGTATTTATACTTTCAGGCCTAACTAAGTTGTTTCCAATAGAACCTTTTGAAATTATTTTTGTTGATTTAGGAATTTCAAATTGGTTGTTAGCACCATTTATTGCACGTTTTATAATTGCTTTTGAAATTACTTTAGGTTTATGTATTGTATTTGATCTTTGGTTAAAGAATATTGTTTACAAAATAGCTTTAGGTTCTTTGGGAGTATTTATGGCTTATTTGATTTACCTATTAATTACAAAAGGTAATGTTGCTGATTGTGGGTGTTTTGGTAGTTACTTGCCAATGACACCAGTAGAATCGTTAATTAAGAATGTGGTGCTAGTACTAATGCTTTTAATGATAAAAAGGAGGCATCATCAGCATGGAGTTGTTAATTGGTTAATTATCCCTTTTTTAGCTATAGGATTTAGCTCTACTTTTTTATTAAACAGAGTAGGATTGCAGAATGTGCAGGCCATTGAAATAAATGAAGAGGTTAATTATTCAGTTTTTCCACCTTTATATCAAACAGGAGAGCAAGTAGATTTTTCTAAAGGGAAAAAAGTAGTAGCTTTTTTAAGTTTTGGTTGCCCTCATTGCGAAAGTGCTGCTCACAAGCTACATTACCTGCAAACCAAGTATGAAATAGATAATTTATACGTTGTGTTAGCATCAAAAAAAGAGGAAAACATTAAAGTCTTTTTGGATAGAACGAAGATTGATTTCCCAATTGTTTGGTTCGACAGTGATGTGTTTTTTAATTATAGTGGAGGAAATTTACCTGCTTTTATTTATTTAGAAGATGGTGTACTTAAAAAGAAGTGGACTGGAGAGTTTTTTAAAGTAGAAGAGTTGGAAGAAGTGTTGAGTAAGGAGTGATGTGTGTTCTGTTTTTTTAAAACTATTTGATAATTCAGTAATAAATTTTTTGACTGATGTATAAAAAGAAATAGAATATTTTAATTTTTACTTTTAACTTTCAACTCATTAAACAAATCCCAAATCACTACACCAACACTTACTGATATATTTAAGGAATGCTTAGTGCCAAACTGAGGAATTTCTATCACAACATCACTTTCATCAATAATATTTTGTTCAACACCACTTACCTCATTACCAAATACAATAGCTAGTTTCTCATTTTTAGTTATGTTATAGTCGTTTAGCATTACTGCATTTTCAGTTTGCTCTATAGAAGCTATTTTACAACCTTCTTTTTTTAATTTTTGAATTACATCTAAGGTGTTTTCGAAATATTCCCACTCAACCGTTTCAGTAGCACCCAATGCTGTTTTTTGAATGTCTCTGTGTGGTGGTTTTGCAGTGATTCCGCATAAATATACTTTTTCTATTATAAATGCGTCAGCAGTTCTAAAAACAGAGCCTATGTTGTTTAAACTTCTAATATTATCTAGTACAACAATTAACGGGGTTTTGCCAGAAGATTTAAATTCATCCACAGAAATCCTGTTCAACTCTTCATTTTTTAACTTTCTGTTCATAACTAATCATTAAAAGTTGCTGCAAAAATAAGGTAAATATTAGTCATTAATTAAGTTTGTGTTATGGCTAAAACCAAGGCTAATAAAGAGACCCCTTTAATGAAGCAGTACAACAGTATCAAGGCGAAATACCCTGATGCTATGTTGTTGTTTAGAGTGGGTGATTTTTATGAAACCTTTGGAGAAGATGCCATAAAAGCGGCTAATATTTTAGGTATTGTTTTAACTGCTCGAAACAATGGAGCATCTAAAATTGAATTGGCTGGCTTCCCTCATCATTCACTAAACTCTTATTTGCCTAAACTAGTTCGTTCGGGGTTACGTGTTGCTATTTGCGACCAATTAGAAGCACCAAGTAAAGAAAAGAAGATTGTAAAACGTGGTGTGACAGAATTAGTAACGCCTGGAGTTACATTGAATGATCAAATTTTAGATCATAAATCCAATAACTTTTTAGCTTCAGTTCATTTTGACAAAAAACAAACAGGTGTAGCATTTTTGGATATGTCAACCGGGGAGTTTTTGGTAGGACAAGGTAGTAATGAGTATATAGATAAACTATTACATGGTTTTAAGCCTACAGAGGTATTATTCCAACGCAATAAAAGAAAACAGTTTGTGGAGAATTTTGGAGAACAATTTCACACCTATTGTTTAGATGATTGGGCTTTTACGGAAGATTTTGGAAAAGAATCACTTCAAAAGCAATTTGAAACTAGTAGCTTAAAAGGATTTGGTATTGACGAAATGACTCAAGCTATATGTGCAGCAGGAGCTGCATTACATTATTTGAGTGATACCCAGCATGACAAGACTAAACATATCACTTCTGTTTCTAGAATTGAGGAAGATAAGTATGTCTGGTTAGATAGATTTACGATTAGAAATTTGGAACTTATCTATTCTCCTAATGAGAATGCGAAAACCTTGATTGATGTGCTTGATCAAACCATTTCTCCAATGGGCTCCCGTTTGTTGAAGCGTTGGGTGGCACTTCCGTTAAAAGATGTACAACCAATCAACGATAGGTTAGAAGTAGTTGAAGAGTTGGTTGGTAAAGAAGAGTTTGCTCAAGAATTGAGAGCTCAAATCAATGAAGTGGGTGATTTAGAGCGTTTGATTTCTAAAGTTGCTACTGCTCGAATCTCACCCAGAGAGGTAGTTCAACTTAAAAGAGCTTTAGAGGTTATAGAACCCATTAAAAATGCTTGTTTAAAGACTAAAAACAAAGCATTGAACAAAATTGGTGATCGATTAAACCCATGTACGGTAATTAAAGATAAAATTATCAATACGGTAGAGGACGAAGCTCCTGTGGCTGTCCAAAAAGGAAATGTGATTAAAGCAGGAGTTTCTAAAGAGTTAGATGACTTAAGAAATATTTTGAACTCAGGAAAAGATGCTTTGGTGGAAATACAGGAGCGTGAAATTGAAAATACAGGAATACCAAGTCTAAAGATAGCCTTTAACAACGTATTTGGTTATTACATTGAGGTAAGAAATACGCATAAAGATAAAGTGCCGGAGAGTTGGCACAGAAAGCAAACATTAACTCAAGCAGAGAGATACATTACCGAAGAACTAAAAGAATATGAAGCTAAGATATTAGGGGCAGATGAAAAGATATTGCAGTTAGAAACTCAGCTGTTTAATGATTTGGTGTTAGAACTGGCTGATTACATTTCTCCTATACAACTAAATGCTCATTTGATTGCACAAATTGATTGTTTGTTATCATTTGCTAAGATTGCTACTGATTATGGATACACTAAGCCTTCCATAAACGATACTAAAGTAATTGAGATAAAAGACGGACGACATCCTGTTATTGAACAGCAATTACCAGTTGGTGAAGAATATGTAGCCAATGATATTTATTTAGATGATTCCACTCAGCAAATAATGATGATTACCGGGCCTAATATGAGTGGTAAATCCGCATTGTTAAGACAAACAGCTTTAATAACCTTGATGGCTCAGATTGGAAGTTTTGTACCTGCTAAGAATGCCAATATTGGTGTGGTAGATAAGATTTTTACTCGAGTAGGAGCCTCTGATAACATTTCTCAAGGGGAGTCTACTTTTATGGTAGAGATGAACGAAACGGCAAGTATCTTAAATAACTTATCGGATAGAAGTTTAATTTTATTAGATGAGATTGGAAGAGGAACCAGTACTTACGATGGTATCTCCATTGCCTGGAGCATTGCGGAGTATTTACACGAACATCCAAAAGCAAAAGCTAAAACCTTATTTGCAACACATTATCATGAGCTAAATGATATGACTAATCAGTTTAGTCGAATTAAGAACTATAACGTTTCGGTAAAAGAAATTAATAATAAGATTATCTTTTTGCGCAAGCTAGAGCAGGGTGGAAGTAACCATAGTTTTGGTATACATGTGGCTAAAATGGCTGGTATGCCTAATACCATGATTAGTAGAGCTAATGAGGTGTTAAAACAATTGGAAAATTCTCATGTAGGAAGTGCAAAGAATGGCAAGAAATCTAAAGTACAGCCAGTGGTTGATATGGATGACATGCAATTGAGCTTTTTTCAATTAGATGACCCAGTATTGGAGCAAATTAAAGATGAGTTAATTAACATTGACATCAATACCTTAACACCAGTTGAAGCTTTAATGAAGCTGAATGAAATTAAAAAGGCTGTTGGGGGCTAATATTTTTAATCATTACTTCCAAGAAAGTATATTGGGTGTAATGGTAGCATATTTTTTTGCTCATCATTTAGTTTTGTATAATACTCAGTCCATAAATTAACAAAACGGTCAAACCCAATCAGTTCTATATGTTCTCTTGAGTTTCGTGCTTCTTTTTCTGCAGGTTTGGAGAAATCACCAGAAGTAACAAATATCCCTACATCAGATGCTCTTTTGAGAGTTCCAGCTAATTTTTGTATTTCATCTGAGGATATTGTACTAGTGGGTTTATGTTTCACTTGCACAATAATTCTTGGTTGTGTTGTACCTAAAGGATCGTTATAGGCTATTATATCAATACCTCCATCAGGACCACGTTTTGCTACTTCAGATATATGATAACCCATAGAGTTTAATAAGGCAGCTACTAAATCTTGAAATTCGTAAGGATTTTTTCTTAATATAAAATCCCTTATTCCTGAAATAGCATTTTCTTCTAATTGATCAATCCTAGCCTGTTGAGCTTGTCCTTTGTCTTTTTTTATTTCTTCTATATCTTCATCAGTGGTTTTGTCTTCTTTTTTTCTTTTAGCATCCCATTCGCGATATATTTTTGTAGCAGTACTCAATAATTTTTCTGGACCTAATTTTATTGCTTCTTCTCCTTCATTTGTCAAAATCCATACACCTTTATTTTTTCTTAAAAAACCTGCTTTCATGCAGTCAATTGTATAAAAGTGTAAAATTGATTCCCATCGGATATAACCTGTAGTTTCATATCTATGCTTTTCATATTCATTAAAATCAACTGTTTTTCGAATTTTTTCGACAACATCTTTTCCTCTTAATTCACCACCATTTTCTTTTAAGATTTTAAATGCGGCAAAAATTGTTTTCTCTGCTATTATTTTAGATTTTGACTTAGCCATAATTATTCAAATGGATTATTTCAAATATAGATATTTAAGAGTGATATTACTATTTCTTAAACCAACAAAAAGTAAAGTTTTGTATCGTATCAAATGGGGTAGGGTGTGCAACTTTGTAACTCTCTTTTAGTGTTAATTCAGTAAAAGTAGTTGCTAAATCTTCAGCATCATACTGGCTTATTTCAATACCGCTACATTTTAATGGTCCGTCTTTAGCAAAAGTACCTATTACCAGATTTCCATTTTCGGATAAGTTGCTGTTTACGGTGTTAACGTAATGTTTTATTTCAGTGCTCTCATTCAAAAAATGAAATGCTGCCCTATCGTGCCATAAGTCGTATTGTTCAGTTGGATTAAACTGAGCTGCATCTATACAAATCCATTTTACTTTGTTGGCATCATTACCTAACCTGGTTTTAGCACGTTCTATGGCTTGTTCAGATACATCTAAAACTGTAACATTAGTATAGCCAGCTTTTAGTAAGTGATCTACCAAAAAGCTATCACCACCACCAATATCAATAATTGCTGCATCTTTAGCTGTGTTGGTTTCTTCAATAATACTTAAAGAAGTTTCAGGAGTTGGTTGATACCAGCTTACTTCGTTTAAAGCCTTAGTGCTGTATATGTTTTCCCAGTGTTCTTTTCGGTTAAAATCACTCATAATTTCATTCTTGCATTAGGGACAGTTTGTTGTGTAGCAAAATCTTGTTCTAAATATTTGTAGTAGCCTGTTATAGCAATCATGGCTGCATTATCTGTACAATACTCAAATTTTGGAATGTAAGTTTTACAACCCATTTTTTCTAAGTTAGTTATTTGTTTTCTCAGTTCTGAGTTAGCACTAACACCACCTGCAATTGCTACTTCTTTTATGTCAGTTTGTTTTATTACTTTCTTTAGGTTTTTTATTAAAATGTCTACAATGGTTTTTTGTACAGATGCACATATATCATTTAGGTTCTCTTCTCTAAATTTTTCGTTTTTAGCAATCTCTTTTTTTAGGAAATACAAAACAGAAGTCTTTAAACCACTAAAGCTAAAATCTAAGCCATTAACTTTTGGGTGCGGAAATTCATAAATAGGATTTCCAACTTGCGCGTTTTTATCTAAAATTGGACCACCTGGATATGGTAACTCTAACATTTTAGAAACTTTGTCAAAAGCTTCGCCAGCTGCATCGTCTATGGTTTCTCCAATTACTTCAAAATTAAAGTAATCAGTAATTTTTACTATTTGAGTATGTCCACCACTCACGGTTAAGCATAAAAAAGGAAAACTTGGTGGGTTTTTAGTTCCATCTTGTTCTTCAATAAAATGAGCCAATACATGTCCTTGCATATGGTTTACTTCAATTATTGGAATGTTTAAACCCATTGCAAAAGCTTTAGCAAAGCTGCTACCTACTAATAAAGAGCCTAATAAACCTGGTCCATTAGTAAATGCAATAGCCGATAATTCTTTTTTGGTAACACCTGCCTTATTTAATGCGGCTTCAACTACCGGAACAATGTTTTGTTGATGAGCCCTCGAAGCTAGTTCTGGCACAACTCCTCCATATTGTTCATGAACAGCTTGATTTGCAATTACATTGGCAAGAATTTTGCCGTCTTTTATCACGGCTGCAGCAGTGTCATCACAGCTCGATTCAATCCCCAAAATTATTACTGATGTTTGCTGCATTAAATGTATTTTTACAGGTTAGTTTGTAAGCAACGAAATTATTAAAAAAAGATATAAAATATTAATAGCTTTTTTAACTCTTATCTTCATTTTAGTGGGGGTAGTTGCACTACTGATTTATAATTCTACAATTCAAACGTACGCTGCTAACATGTACGTTAAATCGTTAGCAAAGAAGTTAAGTACAAACATTCTTATAGAAAAAGTAAATGTTGATTTTTTTAATGAAGTTAACCTTCATAATGTTTATGTGGAAGATTTAAAACAAGACACCTTGTTTTATGCTAAAAATATTAAAGTTGATATTGGCTTTTTTTCCTATAAAACAAGAGTTATAGAAATAGATAAAGCTACTGTATCGGATGCTTTTTTTAATTTGAAAAAGTATAAGAATGATACCATTACTAATTTGCAATTTCTTATTGATCACTTTAAATCGGACAGTGAAGAAGAATCTTCATGGGGCTTTGCTATAGATAAAACTGAACTCAAGAATGTTCGGTTTAATTACTTCGATTTCAATCAAAAAAAACAGCCTTATGGTGTTGATTTTAATCACTTGTCATTAAAAGGTGTTAATACCAAATTGAGTGATATTAAACTAATTGATGAAGGAGTAGATTGTAATATTGAGTATCTAAGCTTAATGGATCAAAGTGGTTTTGCAATAGATACTTTATCTGCTCAGGCACAAGTAGCACCATCAGGTATTGTTGCACAAAATTTAAAATTAATTACTCCTAATTCTGATATTGATGGAAATATTACTTTTTTAACTGAAGAATATGCGAGCTTAGCTAATTTTATTGAAGCTGTAAAAATTAAATCGTTTTTTCAACCTACTAAGCTTAACTTTAAAGATATTAGCTATTTTGCTCCGGGAATAGAAGGTGTTGATAAATGGATAAACTTTAACGGAGAAATAAAAGGCACTGTTGATAATTTAAAAACCCGTAAATTCTCTTTTATTACAGATGATGGAACTCGATTTAGGGGGAAAACAGACATATCAGGTTTACCCAATATCGAAGATATGTTTATGCATATTGATGTGAAAGAGTTTATTACTACTAAAGAAAAAGTGGAGACCTTTCCATTTCCTCCTTTTAAAGACAGAAAAACTATTTCTTTACCTGATAATTTCAGGCACCTTGGAGCTGTTCGGTTTAAAGGTAATTTTACAGGTTTCTATCACGACTTTGTTGCTTATGGTACAGTTAAAACAAGTTTAGGGAGTGTATCTACAGATGTTTCTTTAAAATTAAAAGACAATAAATCTACTTATACAGGAAAAGTTAAAACAGACCATTTTAATCTTGGAAAATTCTTTGAAGTTTCTAAAAATTTAGGAACTATAACAATGGATGTAAGTATAGATGGACAAGGGTTTACCAAAGAGGATATTGATGCGACTATATCTGGGAAAATTAATCAGGTGGTTGTAAATGGTTATGAATACAATAATGTAGATGTTGAAGGAGATTTTAAAAATAAAGTTTTTGAGGGTTATTTGGCTGTTAAAGACGAAAACATTGAATTTGATTTTAATGGAAATGTTAACCTGGCAAATGAAACACCTGAGTACCATTTTATTTCTAACATAAACAATGCTAAGCTTGCTAAGCTTAATTTAATAGATAGTAGAAAGAAGCTAAAAACAAGGTTTTCTGCTACTGTGGGTGTAAACCTCAAAGGAGATCACCCAGACAATTTTGTTGGAGATATAAAAATACTTAATGCTAATTATCAGGATTTACTGGATACCATTATTGTAGATAGCACAATGATAACCTCTGTAATGGAAAATGACATCAGAAAAATCAATATGTTTTCAGGTTTATTAGATGCAGAGCTTAAAGGGAAATTTTATTTTGCTGAAATAGGCAAGTTTGTAAATAATTTCTTTGTAAGGTATATTCCTTCTCAGTTAGATAAATCCCATCAAATAACCAATCTTTCTCACGATATTGATTTTAATGTTCACTTACACAATAGTGATCTACTATCAAAAATATTTTTTAAGAAAGTTGACTTAAGTGACCATACTATTATTGATGGCCATTACAATGCCCAGGAACATGTGCTTACTATCAAAGGTAACTCTCCATTTATTGATGCTTATGGAATGAAGATTCATCATGTTAATTTGAATACTCAAACTAATGAGAATAAATTTAATTTTAACTTAACTGCTCAAAAAATTGCTCAAAACGATAGTATAACAATTCACAATTTTAATGTAGAAAGTTTTATGCAATATGATTCTGCTCAAACTTCTATTAGTTGGGGAGGGACTGAAGATTCTGTACAGAATAATGGAGATATAAATATTGTTACTCGTTTTGAAGGCTTTAATAGTATTACTGGTAGGTTTAATAGTTCTCGGGCATATATTGCAGGTAAGTTGTGGTCGATTAAACCAAATAATTTTATTGTTATTGATACTTCCATGGTACAAATAAAGTCTTTAGCAATTTTATCCAAAAGTCAAGAGATTTTGGTTGATGGTAAATTATCCGATAACCCTTCCGATCAAATAGATGCTTTATTAACCAATTTCGATTTAGGAACTTTAAAAAATATTATTCCTTCAGGGGTGGTGGAGCTCGATGGTATTGTTAATGGTGTAGCTTCAGTTACAAAGAAAGATAATGAATTGTTATACACTTCTGATTTAGAATTTGATAAATTTAGATTAAATAGAAGTTTAATAGGTAAAGGAAGTTTAGAAGCACTTTGGAATTCAGCTTCACAAGCATTGAAAATAAACGGAAAGTTTTACAGAGACCATATTCCTACTATACTTTTCAATGGGTATTATTATTTAGATAATCCAAATGACCCTAACCAGAGCTTTGATTTAACTCTTCAAATGCATCAAACCGAGCTAAGTATGTTTAACGAATACATTAAAGATGATATATCTAACTTAAAAGGAGTAGTAAATGCTAATGTGAAACTAACAGGAAATGCAAAACAACCAAGTTTGAATGGCCAAATAACTATGCAAAATGCTTCTTTTACAGTAAATTATTTAAATACTTTTTACGTAGCAAAGCATTGTCAAATTAACATAGTACCTGATATGATAAGTTTTGATAATGTAGAAATTACTGATGCAAAAAACAACAAGGCTTATGCAAACGGAACTATTTTTCATACCTGGTTTAAAGATATAAGTATTGATGTTGGTTTAGATGCCCATAACTTTTTTGTGTTAAATACTACCGAGCTAGATAATAGTTTATATCATGGTAAAGCTTATGTTACAGGATTTGTTGATATAGGAGGGTATGATAAAAATTTAATAATAGATGCAGATATAAAAACAGAAAAAAATACAGTAATTAATATACCATTAAGTGACAATCAGGAGCTAGAAGAAAGCACTTTTATCAAGTTTGTTGATAAAGACTCTTCTAATATTAAAGTAGAGAAACATGAGGATGTTGACTTAACCAATATTGATTTAAATTTTGATATGGATATAACTCCTGATGCACAGGTTAGATTGGTTTTTGATGATAAAATTGGGGATGTAATGAGAAGTACAGGTAGCGGACATATTACCTTGAATGTAAATAATGATGGCGATTTGAATATGTTTGGAAATTATGTGATAAAAGATGGAGATTATCTATTTACACTTCAAAATGTAATTAATAAAAGGTTTGACATAGAAGAAGGAGGAATCATTAAATGGACAGGTAGCCCTTATGATGCTGAGATTGATATAACAGCTGTATATCGTTTAAGGGCAAGGCTGTATGATTTGCTAATAAATGTAGATACTAGTGACGTTTATAAAAAAAGAATTCCAGTTGATTTAAAACTGAGAATGCAAAATGAAATGATGAACCCTGATATAAGCTTTGATATTGTTTTACCAACAGCAGATGAGGATACTAAGAGTAAAGTAAGAAGTGTGTTGTATGTTAGTGATAGAGAAGAAAATATACAAGAATTGAATAAGCAAGTATTTTCATTATTAGTATTAAATTCATTTATATCACCCCCAGGTGCGGATGCTGGGTATGGGCATGCTGGTGTTGGAGCAACAACATCTTCAGAGTTACTTTCGAATCAATTAAGCAATTGGCTTTCAAAAATTAGTAACGATTTTGATATTGGTTTAAATTATAGACCTGGTGATGAACTGACAAGTGATGAAGTAGAATTGGCAGTTTCCACCCAGTTTATTAATGACAGATTTGTATTGGATGCTAATTTTGGAGTAGGTGGTGAGCAAAATGTTTCATCTACATCAACCCAAAACTCAAATAATTTATTGGGGGATGTTACGATAGAATATAAAATTAGTAAGGATGGAAAATTGAGAGCAAAGGCGTTTAACAACTCTAATCAATTTTCTTTTACCAACAACAATAGTGCTTATACTCAGGGGTTAGGTCTTTCATATAAAGAAGAGTATGATACAGGTAAAGAATTTTGGCAAAAGTTTTTTGGTAGATTTAGACGTAAGAAGCAAAAGAAGAAAAAATAACAAAGGTCCTTTTAGGTTTATTTTATAATCGGCTTATTATTCGTGTTAATCGGTAACAATAGTTTTACCTCAAATGGCTACTTTAGCCACAATTAATCTTTAAAGTATTTTTATACCTTTGCAGGCTTAAAAGTTAGAATTGATGAATCGAATTATTACAAGAGTTGTTCTTTTAACAATATTAATATTTATAGGTGTTTCCACAACTGTCGCTCAGTCAGGAATTATCAGGGGTTTTGTTTATAATGATAAAACTGGTGAAGCGGAAATAGGAGCTACCGTATACCTTAAGGGTACTACTATGGGTGCAGCAACAGATGTAAATGGTTTTTACTCCATTACAAAAGTTCCTGCAGGAAATTATACTTTAATGGTAACTTCTTTAGGATTCGATACCATTCAAATGCCCGTTGCTGTAAAGAAGAATGAGATTGTTCAAAAAAACCATCAATTAAAAGAGGCGGCTACAATGATAAAAACATTTAATGTTTCTGCTGAAAAACAAGAAGCAAAAACTCAAGTAAAAATGTCAGTAACAAAAGTTACTCCTAAAGAAATCAAATCTATTCCTGCTGTTGGTGGAGATCCGGATTTAGCTCAATATTTACAGGTATTGCCAGGTGTTACTTTTACTGGTGATCAAGGTGGCCAACTTTATATTAGAGGTGGATCCCCTGTACAAAACAAAGTATTATTAGACGGTATGATTATTTACAATCCTTTTCATTCTATTGGTTTGTTTTCTGTTTTTGATACTGATATTATGCGTACTGCTGATGTATATACTGGTGGTTTTAATGCCGAGTATGGAGGTAGAATTTCTTCAATTATGGATATTACTACCAGAGATGGAGATAAAAAACGATTAAGAGGTAAGGTTTCCGCAAGTACATTTAGTTCAAAAATATTGTTAGAAGGGCCATTAAAGAAAGCTAAAGAAGGAAACGGAGGTATTTCTTTTGTGGTTTCGGCTAAGCACTCTTACTTAGAACAGTCTTCCGAATTTTATAAACCTTACTTTGAAGGGCTGAGTACGGAGAATGCCAGAGGTGTAGATACTTTGGGATTACCTTATGGTTTTACAGATATTTATGGGAAACTTAGTTTTAATGGAGATAATGGAAATAAAGTTAGTTTGTTTGGATTTAACTTTAGAGATAATGTAAACTATTCTAATGTATCTAACTTAAAATGGAATGCTGCTGGTGGTGGTGCAAATTTTGTAATGGTTCCAGCTACTTCTAAAACCTTAATAGAAGGTGTGATGGCTTACTCTAAATATAAAATTGAATTGACTGAAGCAGATGGTTTACCAAGACAAAGTGAGATTAATGGTTTTAATACAGGAATGGATTTTACTACCTTTTCTGGTGACAATCAATTCAAATATGGTTTTGAAATGCTTGGGTTTAAAACCAATTATGAGTTTGTAAATAATGTTGGTACGCGTGTGATTCAAGAAGAAAATACTACTGAGCTTTCTGGTTTTATGATGTATAGAATTAACGCAGGTAAGTTTGTAATTGAACCAAGTGTTAGACTACAGTACTACGCTTCTTTGGCTGCATTCTCTCCGGAACCAAGATTAGGAATGAAGTACAATGTAACTGATAAATTTAGAATGAAATTAGCGGGAGGAATGTACTCACAAAACTTAATTAGTGCTAACTCAGACAGAGATATTGTAAACTTATTTTATGGATTTTTATCAGGTCCAGAAAACTTACAAAAGGAATTTACTGAACAAGATGGTACTGTAAGAGAAGTAACGCATAAACTGCAAAAAGCAAATCATGCTATACTTGGTTTTGAGTACGATTTAACCCACTCTTTAAACTTAAATATTGAAGGGTATTATAAGAAATTTACGCAGTTAACTAATACTAACCGTAATCAAATTTTTGATGAATCAGATCCAATAGCAGTTGATAAACCAGATGTTGAAAAGAAAGAATTTATTGTTGAGACAGGAGATGCTTATGGGGTAGATGTTGCATTAAAATATTCTTCAACTCACTTAAATGTATGGACAATTTACTCATTAGGTAAAGTAACTCGTTGGGATGGAATTCAGGAATACTTCCCAGTGTTTGATAGAAGGCATAATGTAAATGTTGTATTAGCTTATATCTTTGGTAAAGACTTAAATTGGGAGTTTAACACCAGATGGAATTTGGCTTCAGGCTTCCCATTTACACAAACGCAAGGTTTTTATGAAGGAATTGATTTCTCTTCGATTGATCAAAATTATACTACAGTAAATGGTGATTTAGAAATTCAATTTGCTGAATTGAATGGAGGTAGATTACCTTATTACCACAGGTTAGATATTAATTTGAAGAGAAAGTTTATTTTGGGTAAAAACTCTACACTTGAAGCAAACTTAGGAGCTACTAACGTGTACAATAGAGAGAACCTTTTCTTTGTTGATAGAATTACAGCTTCAAAAGTTTATCAGTTGCCGCTAATGCCAAGTTTTGGTTTAAGTTTAACTTTCTAAAGAATAACTTAAATATTTCAAAAAATAATAATACATTTGCAGCCGCTTAAAAATTAAAATTTTATAAAATGTACGCAATAGTTGAGATAGCAGGGCAACAATTTAAAGTTGAGAAAGACCAACAGCTTTTTGTACATCGTTTGCAAGACAAAGAAGGAAGCAAGATTTCTTTTGATAAAGTTTTGTTGATTGATAACAAAGGAAAAGTTAATGTTGGCGCCCCAGTTATAAAAGGTGCTGCAGTTTCTGCAAAAGTAATAGAGCATCTTAAAGGCGATAAAGTTACTGTCTTTAAAAAGAAAAGAAGAAAAGGATACAAAGTAAAAAACGGACATCGTCAGTTTTTAACTAAAATCCAAATTGAATCAATTGCTGAAAAGGGTGCAAAAGCTCCTGCAGCTAAAAAAGCTGAGCCAAAAGCCGAAAAAACTGAGGCTGCTCCTAAAGCTAAAGCAACAACAGCAAAGAAAGAAACAGCCGCTAAAAAACCTGCTGCTAAAAAGGCTCCTGCAAAAAAAGCAGAACCTAAAAAAGCTGCAGCAAAAAAGCCAGCTGCGAAAAAAACAACAGCAAAGAAAACGACTGCTAAAAAAGCGGACGATAAAAAATAAAACACAACGCTATTAGCGTTTAAAATATAAAGTTATGGCACATAAAAAAGGAGCCGGTAGCTCGAAAAATGGAAGAGAATCAGAAAGTAAACGATTAGGAGTTAAAATTTTTGGTGGACAAGCTGCAATTGCAGGTAACATTATTGTACGTCAAAGAGGTACAAAGCATCACCCAGGTGAAAATGTTGGTATAGGTAAAGATCATACACTATTTGCTTTAGTTGACGGTGTCGTTGAATTTTCTAAAAAGAAGAACAATAAATCATACGTTTCTGTTACTCCAATAGCGGAAGCGTAAGTTTATATACAACATTAAAAAACTCCTGTATCTAAACTTAAGATGCAGGAGTTTTTTTGTTTATATGCCTACCTTAATTGCTTAAATTTGTTATTTAAAATTATTTGATAAATGTTACAAACAACATTCATAAAAGAGAATAAGGATTTAGTTGTAGAGAGACTAAAGAAGAGAAACTTTAATGCTGAAGAAATAGTAGCTCAGGTTTTAAGTTTGGACGAGCAAAGAAAAACCACTCAGCAAGAATCGGATGCCATGTTAGCAGAAAGTAACCAATTGGCAAAACAAATAGGAGAGTTGTTTAAGTCTGGGAAACAAGATGAAGCCAACCAAATAAAACAAAGAACAACTGAATTAAAGGCAAAAATTAATGAGCTTAAAGAGCAGCAAAATAAAATAGTTCAAGAATTACAACAATTGCTCTATCAAATCCCAAATGTTCCTAACGAAATAGTACCTGAGGGTAATACTGATGAAGATAATGAAATAATTTTTGAAAATGCTCCAATTCCACAATTAACAGATGCTAAAGCCCACTGGGATTTAGCTAAGCAATATGATTTAATTGATTTTGAGTTAGGGGTTAAAATTACCGGAGCAGGTTTTCCTGTATATAAAGGGAAAGGTGCAAAATTACAACGAGCATTAATTAATTTCTTTTTAGATGAAGCTGAAAAAGCAGGTTACCAAGAAGTAATCCCACCTTTAATGGTTAATGAATCTTCTGGGTATGGTACTGGTCAATTGCCAGATAAGGAAGGGCAGATGTATGAAATGCCTTTGGATAATTTGTTTATGATTCCAACAGCTGAAGTGCCGATAACCAACATTTATAGAGATGTAATTGTTAAAGCTGAAGATTTCCCAATAAAAAATGTGGGGTATACTCCTTGTTTTAGAAGAGAAGCTGGTAGTTACGGTAAAGATGTTAGGGGATTGAATAGATTACATCAATTTGATAAGGTGGAGATTGTTCAAATTCAACATCCAGATAAATCGTATGAAACCCTAAATGAAATGGTGGAACATGTAAAAGGGTTGTTAGAAAAATTAGACTTACCTTATCGTGTGGCAAAACTTTGTGGAGGAGATTTAGGTTTTACTGCTGCACTTACTTATGATATGGAGGTCTATTCAACTGCTCAGGAAAAATGGTTAGAGGTAAGTTCTATTTCTAATTTTGAAACCTTTCAGGCAAACCGTTTAAAATGTAGGTTTAAGAATGAGCAAGGTAAAACCCAGTTGGTTCATACACTAAATGGAAGTGCTTTGGCGTTACCAAGAATATTGGCAGCATTATTGGAAAACAATCAAACACCAGAAGGGATTAAAATACCAGATGTGTTAACAACATATACTGGTTTTAATATTATAAATTAAGTAGTTATGAAAAAGCACGTTTTAATACTTTTTACACTTTTACTTGGTTTTGTAGCCTGTAAAAATGCTTATGAAAAAGAAATAGGAGAGGTAGAAGGCTTAATAACAATGGTTGATGAGTTGGAGAAAGCTGTTTTATCTGTTGACACTTCTAAAGCTTTTGCTGCAAAACGTAAAATGGCTATGGATATCAAAGCTATTGATAATCTAAACGATACACTGGATAGGGAAACTGCTTTTAGGTTAGATGAATTGTTTAAGGATAAAAAAGTGATTTTCCGATTCAATACAAATTATACATCTATTTTAGATCAAATAGAGTATACCAAAAAACAATTAGCTGATTTAAAACAAGATTTAAACAATGGTTTAATTACCAAAGAAGAGTTTGATACTTATTATGCAATAGAGCACTCTTCTATCATGGATTTAAATACGCAAATAAATAAATCCGTAGCAGGTGTGGAAGAAGCGGTTCAAGCATATGAACTGTTTAAAGGTGATATTGATAAATTAATCAATGATTTATCAGAAGAATCTGCCGACAATGAATAATGAAAAGGGTAATTAAAATATCATTGATTCTGGTTGTGATTTTTACAACAGCACATCATGCTATTGCCCAAAAAACTACTGACGAACAATTAGCTGCTCAATTCTATAACAACAAAGAGTATGGTAAAGCAGTAATCTATTATCAGAAGCTTTTTGATAAATCGCATTTACCTACCCATTACATTCGGTTATTAAATTGTTATTTAGAGCTTGAAGAATATAGAAATGCAGAAAAACTGGTAAAACGACAGATTAAAAAATACCCTTACCAACTCGAATATTACACGGATTTAGCATACATCTATAAGCAAGCAGGTGATGAAACTAAAAGCGAGCAAACCAACGAAAAAGCGTTAAAGTTACTTTCTCCAAGCCATGATCAAATTATTGGGTTAGCTAATGGGTTTTTAAAATACCGGGAAACAGAATTTGCGATTCAAACCTATTTAAAGGGAAGAAAATTATTAAAAGGAACTTACCCGTTTAATTTTGAATTGGCTGAAGTATACAACCAACAAGGTGATGTTAAAGCAATGTTAGAGGAATATTTAAGCTTAATTGAGTATCAACGCTCTTATTTACAAAGTGTGCAAAATGCTCTCCAAACTACCTTGTCACCTGATGAAGATGGAGATAAAAAAAAGTTGCTAAAAACTTTATTGGTTGAACGAATTCAAAAAAAACCAGATAGTGAGATTTATGCCGAAATGTTAATTTGGGTGTACGTACAAGAGAAGAATTTTAACGGAGCTTTTTTACAGGCAAAAGCATTAGATAGAAGACAAAAAGAAGATGGAAAGCGTATAGATGCTTTGGCTAAGTTGTGTGTAGAAAATAAGGATTATGAAACAGCAATTAAATGTTATAAATATCTTATTTCTAAAGGAGATGAAAATTATTATTACATCTCATCTAAAATAGATTTGGTTGATGTTTACAATAAAAAAATAACTGGACATAACAACTATACACAAGAAGATTTAGAACACCTTGAACAGCTTTATAATTCTACATTATTAGAACTCGGCAAAACACCATCTACGGCTACTTTATTAAGAGGGCTAGCTCATTTAAAAGCATTTTATATGCATAATACTGATGAAGCTATTATACTCTTAAAAGAAGTGCTAACTATGCCAAGGTTAAAACCACATAGTTTAGCAAAAACTAAGTTGGAGTTAGCAGATATTTATTTGTTTATCAATGAGGTTTGGGAAGCATCATTATTGTATTCACAGGTAGAAAAGGCTTTTAAACACGACCAATTGGGTGAACAAGCAAAATTTAAGAATGCTAAAATTTCTTTTTATACTGGTGATTTTGAATGGTGCAAAACTCAGTTGAACGTTTTAAAAGCATCTACCTCTAAACTGATAGCCAATGATGCTATGCAACTTTCAATCTTAATTACTGATAATATAGGAATTGATACCACACAAGCACCATTGTTGTTGTATTCACAAGCGGATATGTTAGCTTATCAGAATAAATATGAAGAAGCAATGTTAATGCTAGACTCTCTTCAAAAATGGTATCCATTTCATAGCATTGCTGATGATATTTTGTATAAACGTTACCAAATTAATTACAAACAGAAAAAATTTGAAGATGCAGCTAATAATCTACAAGTTATAATAGATAAGCATAGTGAAGATATTTTAGCTGATGATGCACTTTATAATTTAGCTTTGTTAAATGATTATCAGTTTGATAACAAGCAAAAAGCTGCTGAACTATACAAAAAGATAATGTTTGACTATCAGTCCAGTATTTATGTAGTTGACTCAAGAAAAAGATTTAGAGAACTTAGAGATAAACTGAAAATCATCAAGATAGAAGATGATGTTTTAGAATTTGAGGCAAATTAATGGGCTTAATTTCCTGGTTAGAGAATAATATGTTGGCATGTCCATACAAAAAGTATTTTGGGATGGATTGTTTTGGATGTGGTATGCAAAGGTCTTTTGTTGCTCTACTCAAAGGTGATTTTGTAGAGAGTTTCCATCAATATCCAGCACTTATTCCAATGATTTTAATGTTTTTATTTTTAATCATTCATTTAATTTTTAAGTTTAAAAATGGAGGAACTTGGTTAAAGTATATGTTCATTTTTGTAGTTTCAATAGTCGTGATTAACTTTATTTTTAAGCTAATTAATCATTGATATTAGGATTCTAATTTATCTTAATGTTTTCCTTCGTTTACCTCTGTGTTTTTGTTAGATTTGTCTTCGTTAAAAAATTAGTATGAGTTTAGAAAAAATTATTTCAATTACAGGAAAGCCAGGTTTGTATAAGATGGTTTCGCAAATTAAAAATGGATTGATAGTAGAATCCCTTATTGATGGAAAAAGAATGCCTGTTTATGCTTCAGAGAAAGTGAGTGCGCTAAGCGATATTAGCATTTATACCTATACGGACGATATTCCATTAGCAGAGGTTTATGAAAAAATAGCCGAGAAGACTAATGGAAAGGCAGCGATTGACCACAAATCTGATGTAAAAGAGTTACGCTCTTTTCTCGAAGAGGTAGTTGAAGATTTTGATCAAGACAGAGTTTATCATTCTGATTTAAAGAAACTGTTTCAGTGGTTTAACATTTTAGCAGAAAACAAGTTGATTGAGCCTAAAAAAGAAGAAAAAAAGGCTAAGAAAGTAGATGCTGAAAAAGCAGAAAAAACACCTAAAAAGAAAGCTCCGGCTAAAAAGCCAGCTGCTAAAAAATAATATTTGATAATTATTTCATGATTCCTGCATTAGCAGGAATTTTTTATGCCAAAAAGTATGTTAGCACCCGAATTAGAAATACCTGTTAAAAAACCAAGAAGGTTTGTTGAAGAAAACCTTGAAATTGATTCATGGGATAAGATAGCTTGTTATTTTGAGGATTTAAGACAACGTGAAATTAACGCATTAAAAGAGTTAGAAAAGTGGTTGGAAGACTGGAGTGAGTTGGAAGCAGTATTAGAAGAAGATGCAGGCTGGAGGTACATTTACATGAGTATTGATACAACTGACCAAAAATTAGCTGAACGATTCCATTTTTTTGTGAACGAAATTGAACCCAAAGTTGCTCCTTATGCTGATGCATTGAATCAAAAATTTATAGCTTCTCCTTATCTTAATGAACTTGGACACGATTATAAAACCTTGATAAGAAGTGTGAATAAAGAAATTGAAATATACCGTGAAAAAAATATCCCTTTATTTACCAAACTAAAAGCAGAAGAACAAAAGTATGGAGCAATAGCAGCTAAGATGACGGTTGAAGTTGAAGGAGAGGAAATGACTTTGCAACAGGCTGCTAAAATGCTTACGAATACCAATAGAAAGCTTAGGGAAGAAGTGTATAAAAAAATTATAACAAGAAGGTTAGAAGATGTTCAACCTCTAAATGATTTATATACAAGTTTAGTTAAAACCAGACATCAGATTGCTTTAAATGCTAATTTCGATAACTATCGAGATTATATGTTTGCAGCTATGGGTCGTTTTGATTATACGCCTCAAGGTTGTTTTGATTTTCATGATGCTATCGCCAAAGAAGTAGTTCCGGTATTGGATGAGTGGAAAAAAGAACACCACTTAAAGCTTGGAGTTGATACTTTAAAACCATGGGATACTGAGGTAGATGCTGAGGGAAGGTCCCCATTACAACCATTTAATGATGCTGAAGAGTTGATAGGTAAATCAGTTAAATGCTTTGATAGGATTAACCCTTATTTCGGAGAGCGACTTGCCATTATGAATGAAATGAAGCATTTGGATTTATCTTCTAAAACTGGAAAAGCACCAGGAGGTTTTAATTACCCATTATATGAAATAGGGGTGCCATTTATTTATATGAATGCCGTTGGTACACATCAGGATTTGATAACTATGGTTCATGAAGGAGGTCATGCCATTCAGTCGTTTTTAAATATTGATTTAAAATTAACTGCTTTTAAAAACTTGACTTCCGAAGTAGCGGAATTAGCATCTATGAGTATGGAATTGATTAGTATGGATTATTGGGATGAATTTTATACCAATCCAGAAGAGTTGAAAAGAGCTAAAATTGAGCAACTACACCGTTCTTTAGAAACATTGCCTTGGGTAGCTACTATTGATAAATTCCAACATTGGGTATACGAAAACCCGAAACATTCTGTGGAAGAAAGAGAAGCAAAATGGAATGAATTGATGGATGTTTTTGGTAACCATGTGGTTGACTGGTCTGGTAACGAAGATGCAAGAACTTATATGTGGCAGAAACAATTACACTTATACGAAGTACCTTTTTATTATATAGAGTATGCAATGGCACAGTTAGGAGCAATAGCAGTTTGGCGTAACTATAAACAAAACCCAGAAAGGGCTATTCAACAATATATGGAAGCGTTGAGTTTAGGTTATACTAAAACTATTGGTGAAATTTATGAAACGGCAGGTATAGAATTTAACTTCTCTCAGACCTATGTAAAAGAGTTGGTTGATTTTGTGAGAGGAGAGTTAGAAAACCTATAATTATTCTTTTAATGGTTTTGCTTCTCCAACAATAAATACAGAACCATAAGTTGTTTCTTTCCAAATTTTTCCTTTATGGTCAACACCATAAAAGTTATCTAAGTAGTTGTATATCCAACTGTACCTGTTACTTGTTGACTCTTGTTTTTTTCCAATAATAATTGCATGGCCATTATTGTTATACCATATAATATTATCCTTCTCGTCAACAAAATAAATATTATCATCCCCTAAAAAAGTGCATTTGTAACTAAAATTAGTTGATGATGTATTTGCTGTTTTTTTATTTCCATAGGCACTAGTATTTCTAAGTGCTTTAGCTTCTTCCCATCCATCCTCAATAGCTGCAAGTCTGGCTTCTTGAGGTGGATGTTTGGTAGTATCCATTTCATGTCCTATAGTACTTAGTGCTGCTTTAGCATCTTCAATTGTTGCTCCCATCTGAAAAAGGATGAATCCCGAAAATTTATCAGCAATTAATTCATTACCAGGCGAAGAGTTTTTTGGTAAAGTATGCCCTGAAAGATGATGTCCAATTTCGTGTGCTAGCACACTAACTGCGGCCCAATCAGTAGCAGTTTTATTGTTTAATTTTTCAATAAATTTTGGATTGTAAGCGATGTATCTTTTGTTGTTTTTTAGGTAGGCTATAGCAGTAGATATGTTTTTATCAGGAACAACAACAAAATTGGCATTTAGACCAGTATACTTTACAATTTTAGATACAGCTTCTTTGGCTACTTTGTCTGGTTCAAAAGGATATGATTCAGTAGAAAGAGAATCTTGAGAATAGGTGTAATTAATAAATACAGAAAAGATTAGGGATATTAATGTTAAAGGTCTCAATAGTAATTTCTTTCTCCAAAGATACTACTTCCAACTCTAACCATTGTGCTGCCTTCTTCAATGGCCATTTTATAATCACCACTCATACCCATACTAAGAGTGTTGAGGTTTGGGTATTGGGTTTTGAGAGTTGAGTAAAGTTGATTTAATATTTTAAACTCTGAACGGATTTGCTCTTCATTTTCAGTAAATGTTGCCATTCCCATTAAACCAACAACATTAATGTTAGATAATTCTTGATAATCAGAAGAAGCCAATAGCTCAGTTACTTCTTCTTCGGAAAAGCCAAATTTACTTTGTTCTTCTGCAATATGAATTTGTAAAAGACAATTGATTACCCTCTCATTCTGAGCAGCTCTCTTGTTAATTTCTTTTAAAAGCTTAAAGCTGTCTACACCATGAATTAAGCTGACAAATGGTGCAATGTATTTTACCTTATTACTTTGTAAATGGCCTATCATATGCCATTCAATATCTTTAGGTAATGATTCATATTTAGATGAAAGTTCTTGTACTTTATTTTCCCCAAATATTCTATGACCTGTATTATAAGCATCAATAATATCCTTATTGGGCTTGGTCTTAGAAACAGCAACTAAAGTTACATGCTTTGGTAAAGTAGATTTAATATGATTTAAATTATCAGCTACGCTCATTATTCACTTAAATCATAAATAGTTAATCCGCTTCTCATTTTTGGTTCTATCCAAGTGCTTTTTGGAGGCATAATATCGTTAGCATCGGCAACAGCTTTTAGTTGTTCTATAGAAACTGGGTATAATCCAAAAGCAACAACAGCCTCTTCGCTATCAACTTTATTTTGTAAGCCTTCAGGGCCTCTTGTGCCTTCAATAAACTCAATTCTGTTATCTGTTTTCAAATCGGTAATACCTAAAATAGGAGAGAGGATATTTTGGGTAAGAATTTTAGCGTCTAAATTTCCTACAATATCATTCTCATCATAAGTTCCTTTTTTAGCAGTAAGCGAATACCATTTTCCAGAAAAGTACATGGAGAAATTGTGTTTCTGAATAGGAGTGTATAGCTTTTGAGTTTCTTTAATATCAAAAACTTTAGCCACTTCTTCCAAGAAACTCTCAGGTGAATGCTCATTTAAATCGTTGACAGTTCTATTGTACTCAATGATATTAAGCTTACTCTCGGGGATTAAATAAGAAAGAAAATAATTGAATTTATCTTCTGAATTATAATCTGGATTTGTATCACGAATACTTTTTGTATAAAGAACCGAAGAAGCAGAACGGTGATGGCCATCAGCGATATAAACATTGTTGATTTTATCAAATGCTTCAGATAGTGCGTTGATGTCATCTTCATTGTCTACTACCCATAAATCTTGTTTGATATGGTGAGTAGTACAAAATTCATATTCGGAACGTGTTTCTAGATATTTATTTATGATGGCATCTACTTCACTTGAATCCTTGTAAGTCAGTAAAACAGGCTCAGCGTTAAATTTACATACGTCTAAATACATTTTGAAAGTTTGCTCTCTTTGAGTTAGTGTATGTTCATGGATTTTTATTTTTCCATTAATGTAATCATCTACAGCTATGCCACTAACTAATCCAACATAAGTGTTGGTTTTAGTAATCTGACGATAGATGTATAAGCATTCTTTTTTATCTTGAATAAAAATCCCTTCATCACAAAATTCATCAAACTTCTCTTTTACATGTTGAAAACGCTCAACAGAATTAGGTTGAGTTTTATTGTCAGCTCTAAACTCGGGGTTTATTACATGTAAGAAAGTATAAGGATTGCTTTCGAGCTTAGCTTCTAACAAATGTTTTGGGTATATATAAGCAGGCATAGAAGAGGTAAGGTAAGCCTTATCTCTTGTGGGTCTTATCGCTCTGAAAGGAACAATCTTTGCCATTAACCTAATAACTCTTTAATCTGAGTAGCTAATTCTGAACCAATTCTATCTTGTGCTTCAACTGTTGCAGCACCAGTATGAGGAGTTAATGATAATTTAGGATGTTTCATTAAATCTTCTCTAGGGTTAGGCTCATTAACAAATACATCAAGAGCAGCAGCAGCAATTTTTCCGCTGTTAAGATTAGCGATTAAAGCATCTTCATCAATTACACCACCTCTAGCCGCATTAGCTATAATTACACCATCTTTCATTTTATCAAACTCATCATTTCCTAAAACTGGTTTGCCGTCTGCTTGTGCAGGAATATGTAATGTTAAGAAGTCAGCTTGGGCTAATACATTATCCATATCAGTAGTCGCAATGTCTACACTTACAGTTTGATCCGCAACATCAACATTAATGGTGATGTTTGGAATATAAGGGTCATAAGCAACTATCTTCATTCCACATCCTAAAGCATATTTTGCTGTGGCTTGACCAATTCTTCCAATGCCAATCACACCTAATATTTTACCTCTTAATTCAACGCCTTTAGCATATTTTTTCTTTAATACTTTAAAATCTGAAGCACCTTTAGTTGGCATTTCTCTGTTAGCATCATATAGGAATCTACTTAAACCAAAAAGGTGTGCAATAACTTGCTCAGCAACAGATTGAGATGAAGCAGCAGGAGTATTAATTACGTGTAATCCTTTTTCTCTAGCGTATTCAACATCAATATTATCCATTCCAACTCCTCCACGACCAATTAATTTAAGGCTAGGGCATGAGTCAATAATATCTTGTCTTACTTTAGTTGCACTTCTAACTAAAATAGCAGCGTATCCAACATTGTTTATAGTGTCGATTAATTGTTCTTGAGGAACATTTTCAGTAACAACCTCAAATCCTGCTTCTTCCAACATTTGTTGCCCAACAGGAGAAATTCCATCGTTTGCTAAAATTTTCATTTTAATATTTTATCCAAATTTTTGATTAAGTTCTTTCATTACATCAACTAATGCTTGCACGCTTTCTAGTGGTAAAGCGTTATACATTGATGCTCTATAGCCACCTACAGAGCGGTGACCTTTAATCCCGCTTATGTTTGCTGCTTGCCACATTTTATCAAACTCCTCTTTCAAATCTTCGTTAGTTAACACAAACGTTGCATTCATGTTTGATCTGTCATGGAAGTTAGCTGTACCTTCAAATAATGGGTTAGCATCAATTTCGTTATATAATAAATCAGCTTTTTGTTGATTAACTCCTTCAATCCATTCTACACCACCATTTTTCTTTAACCATTCTAATGTAAGCATTGAAACATAGATAGGAAAAACAGGTGGGGTGTTAAACATAGAATCTTTAGCTATATGAGTGTTTAAATCTAGCATAGTAGGTATTTCTCTTTCAGTTTTACCTAAAGCTGATTTTTTCACAATGTATAAAGTAGTTCCTGCAGGCCCCATATTTTTCTGTGCTCCAGCATAAATCATATCATAATCAGATACATTTATTTTTTTGCTAAAAATGTCAGAAGACATATCAGCTATTATAGGAATTCTACTAATTGGAGTGCTCTTAAATTGAGTTCCGAAAATTGTATTATTTGTAGTAATGTGCAAGTAACTAGCGTCACCAGGAATTTGGAAGTTTTTAGGGATATAGTTGAAATTTTTATCCTCTGAACTAGCAACTTCATTTACATCTCCTAATCTAGTTGCTTCTTTTAATGCTTTTCCAGCCCAAGCGCCAGTATTTACATATGCAGCAGAACCACCTTCTTTCATGAAGTTGAAAGCAGTAGTCAAAAAGCCTGTACTTGCTCCACCTTGAAGGAATAGAACCTCATAAGTATCGGGAACATTCAAAAGTTCCTTTACAAGGTTTCTTGCATTTTCCATAACATCAACAAAATCTGGGCTTCTGTGAGAGATTTCAATTAATGAAAGGTTTAGATTATTGAAATTGATAACCGCTTCTGAAGCTTGCTTTAACACCTCTTGAGGAAGAATACATGGTCCAGCGCTAAAATTGTGAACTTTTGACATTTTCGTAGTATAATTTTAAGTTAAAATTCTACACAAAACTAACTACTTAAATTAAGTTTTTTAGAAAAGAAAAGGAATAAATTTTAGAATTAATCTATCCTTGGAGTGGACTCTATATTTGGTTTTAAATCAAATAGATATACAATTGAAAAACGGAAGGTATTTAGTGGAGATAAATCTTCTTCACCTTGCTCTGACCTATAATCTAAAAAACCTTGTGAGTACATAAGATTAAAATGCAGGTTATTCATTTCATAACCAATACCAGCTATCATTCCAATATCGACACTATTTAACCCATTTTTGCCAGATGTTTGAGAACTGTTTGTCTCATCGGCAGGTGGTAAAAAGGCACTTGCAAATCCGGTACTATCAAATTGAGATATATCAAATACATTTAGTAAAGGTATTTGGGTTCGTGTTTCTTCTTTTCTGTTGGCGGTTAACAAAAAGCCTGCATAAGGGCCTAAGTAAAGATTAAGGTTTTTGTATTTGTAATTTGCCAATATTGGTATATTAATAAAGGTTTCTGTTACAATTCCTTTGGTTTCTTCTGTTACATCAGTATTTGCTCCAGTGGCAGCAACCATCGAATCAAGTTCTTCTTCACTCATACCAGTAAATTGAATGAAATCGCCAAATAGTTCGAATACTGAGCTGGTATCGTTTTTTAAATACATTTTCTTTTTTTGAGTAATAAAAAGTCCAGTACTAATTCTGAAATTATCAGAGATATGGTATTTCAAATGAGCTCCTATATGAAATCCCATTTGAAAGTTCCTCCCCAGATTTTCATTTTCGATAGGTATGATATTCATTCCTAACTCAGGGCCGATACTAACTTTTTGAGCATTAGTAAAGGTTTGTAACAGTGTTAGTAATGAGATTAAAAAAAGTTTTTTCATGAGGGGTTGATTTTTTCTACAGTTTTACTACCAATTACTAAATTTTTGTTTAAAGATATTTTAAAATCTACAAAAGCACTCTTTGTCTTGTCCATTTCACTAATCATCTTTTTATAAGCGATATCATCAGCAGAAAAAAATACTTCATTTACATTATAAATTTCAGCAACATCAGGTAGTTGACTTTGTTTGCCAATATAATCATTATAGTCTTCAGCAGATACTTTATTATTTGGTTTAATGTTTAAAAATTTTACTAAAGGACTTTTGTTGGTTCTAATGTTTCGGATTGATTGGATAAAATCTTTGTTGCCATTGATGATGATGCTTTTATTCTGAGAGCGTCTTAATTTTACTTTGTTAAAGTAATCTAAAATAACCCTGCTTAAATAAATTAAAATGGCAACACTTAGCATGATGCTAATGATAAATTTATTTGAAAAAGAATGCTCTGTGGGAAAGAATAAGTTACAGCTATAAATTAAAGCACCACCTAATACTAAACCGTAAAAAGTTCTGTTGAGCAATATTGTTTTGGAGTATCCTTTAAATATAGAAAGCCCAATTATAAATGAAAAAAGTACCACAGTAATATTTAATAATCCAGAGTTACTCCCAATTTCAATTTGGTTAGGAAAACCGAGATAAGGTTTTAAGTAGTTGAGCATTAATAGCGTGCTTAAAATAATTAGGGTATCAGTAATAATTAGCTTAGCACGATTAATAAATCGGGAAATTATAGCCAAAAGAGCTCTAAGGTAAATAGCTATATTGATGAAAAAAGAGAAAGCTTTTGCATTTTTTGCAAAGTGTTTTTTAGAAAAAATTATCATAGCATTGTAAAACACAAAAACATAGTTAATACTTCCTTTTTTTGTGCTTTCACCTTTATAATGGATAATTCTGGTTTTAGGATAATAATAATTTTTATAGCCAGCTTGTATGATTCTATAAGATAAATCTATGTCTTCCCCATACATAAAAAAAGCTTCGTCCAGATAGCCTATTTTATCCAAAACACTTTTTCTCATCCACATATAAGCTCCAGATAAAACTTCTATTTCGTTAATTTCATTTTCTTTTAAATATCCCAAATGATATTTAGAGAATTTTTTCGATTTGGGGAATAGAACTGATAAGCCAAAGATTTTATAAAAGGAAACAGCAGGAGTGGGTAATCCTCTTTTAGACTCAGGAAGAAAAATCCCATTTCCATCAATCATTTTAACACCAAGACCACCTGCATCAGGGGTGTCATCCATAAATTTGATACATTTTTCAAAAGCATCCTCTTCAACAACTGTGTCTGGATTTAGTAGCAAAATATATTCGCCTTTAGCAATTTTAATTGCCTGATTATTGGCTTTGCTAAAACCTACGTTTTCTTTGTTTTCAATTAAAAGAGCTTGGGAAAATTTTTCTTTAACCATTTCTACGGAATCATCTGTAGAAATATTGTCAACTACAAAAACTTCTGCATCAATGTTTTGAATTGCTTTAAAAACAGAAGTCAGACACTGCTCTAAAAAGTACCTAACATTGTAGTTAACTATAATTACAGATAGTTTCACTCTGGTTAGATGGTTAGTGTAGTTTTAAATGGAACACGATTAACAATGGAACGACCAAGAGTGAGTTCATCAGTATATTCAATTTCATCCCCAATATTGACTCCTCTAGCAATAGTACTTACCTCAATTCCTAAGTCTGCCACTTTTTTGTAAATATAAAAATTGGTGGCATCACCTTCCATTGTAGTACTTAATGCCATTATAATTTCTTTTGGTTTTTCTTTATGAATACGCTCTAATAGCTCATTTATTTTAATATCATTTGGACCGATTCCTTCCATTGGGGAGATAATTCCTCCCAATACATGGTACTTACCATTAAACTGGTTTGTTTTTTCTATGGCAATCACATCTAAAATATTTTCAACTACACAAATCTCATGGTCAGAACGAGTAGGGTTGCGACATATATCGCAAGTGGTTTCGTTTGAAATATTATAACAGTTGCTACAATAGGTTATCTCGTTGCATAAGTCGATAAATGCTTTGCCAAACTTATTAATATCTTCATTATCTCTACTTAGTAATTGTAACACCAAGCGAATAGCGGTTTTGTTACCAATACCTGGTAAAGAGGCTAATTGATCTACTGCATTGGCAAAAACGGAGGAAGAAATTTGGTGCATTTACTGTCAACAATTAAGTGTGAATCAAAATTAAGATGTTAAATCCTAAAACAAAGAAATTTCTACACTTTTGTTAAAGACTTATTTGTTAATAATGAATCCATTTACTATTGTACTTTTTATAGTTGGGTATTTTGGCGTTTTGATGCTAGTATCATACTTTACATCAAAAGGGGCTAATAACGATGCTTTTTTTATTGGAGGACACAAGTCACCTTGGTATTTAGTAGCTTTTGGTATGATAGGAGCTTCACTTTCTGGAGTTACATTTATTTCAGTACCAGGGTGGGTGGGTGCTAGTGAGTTTTCTTATATGCAAATGGTATTTGGATATTTCTTTGGTTATGCAATAATAGCTTTAGTGCTAATGCCACTTTATTACCGAATGAATTTAACTTCGATTTATACGTATTTAGAAGAACGATTTGGAACAGCATCTTACAAAACAGGAGCTGCATTTTTCTTACTATCAAGAACCATTGGAGCTGCTTTTAGGTTGTTTTTGGTAGCTCAAGTATTACAGTATTTAATTTTTGATCAATGGGGTGTTCCGTTTTTTGTAACAGTAGCTATTACCATTTTATTAATTTGGTTATACACGTTTAAAGGAGGTATAAAAACCATAGTTTGGACAGATTCTTTACAAACATTGTTTATGCTAATAGCAGTAGGTATTAGTATCTATTTTATTAGTTCCGAATTGGATTTAGGTATAGGAGAGGTATGGGGGAAAGTGAAAAACAGTGATTATGGTCAGCTGTTCTTTTTCGAAGATTGGAATGATAAGAGACACTTTGTAAAACAATTTTTTAGCGGAATATTCATTGCTATTGTAATGACAGGTTTAGATCAAGATATGATGCAAAAAAACTTGAGTTGTAAGGATGTTAAAGATGGGCAAAAAAATATGTTTTCGTTTAGTTTAGTCTTAATAGCTGTGAATTTTGTGTTTTTATTGTTAGGAGCTCTTTTGTTCATTTATGCTGGTCAAAATGGTATTGAAATACCTGCAAAAACAGATAATTTATTTCCAGAGATTGCCACAAATCACTTAAATACAGCTGCAGGAGTATTTTTTATTTTAGGATTAATAGCTGCAGCTTATTCAAGTGCAGATTCGGCTCTTACAGCCCTTACAACTTCAGTTTGTATAGATTTTATTGATATTGATAAAAAAGAAGACCAACAAAAAATAAAAATTAGAAAACGAGTACATATATTAGTTTCGGTAGTCCTATTTATTGTTATTCTAATCTTTAACCTCATTAACGATGAAAGTGTTATAAGTGCTTTGTTTAAAGCAGCTGGTTATACTTATGGACCACTTTTAGGTCTTTATGCTTTTGGACTCTTGTTGAAGAGAAAAGTAAAAGATAATTGGGTGCCTTTAATCTGCATTGTTTCTCCAATTATTTGTTATGTGTTAAATCTAAACTCAGAGCAGTGGTTTGGTGGGTATAAGTTTGGTTTTGAGATACTAATACTAAATGGATTGTTAACATTTATTGGGTTGTTTACAATTTCTTATTCGCAAGAAAACACCACATCACACAAATAATACTTTTCTATTTCGCATACTTTTATTACCTTGCTACCTTTAAAAATAAATAATTCAATTTAAGCTAAAATATTTTTATTTTTGTTGAAAGTAAACAAAACAAGGCTATGAAAAAACAAATGAAATTAATTGCAGCTGTGGCTATGGTCGCACCTGTTGTAATGTTCACTTCATGTGGAGGCGATGAGCAGGTAGAAGAACCTGTTGAAGAAGTAGTAGAAGAGGTGGTTGAGGAACCTCAAAATGAGACATATTATCAAATCCCTTCACCAGATGAAATGTTTGGCTTTATAAAGGAAAGCGGTTTGGAGTTTAATGGAGAGTTGTTAAACCCTATCCAAAGTGCTGATAATTACACTGATCCAACAAAACAAGCTTTAAATTTTGGAGTTTATTCGGCTGATTTGGCTTACACCGCAGCTTATGAAGAATTTAATGAAACGACTAAGTACTTTGGTACTATTCAGAAAATGGCTGATCCTTTGGGGTTAAATTCTGCTTTTGATAAATCTTTGATTGAAAGAATACAAGGTAATCTTGATAATGCGGATTCATTAGTTGCGATTACTAATACTTCTTACTTTGCTGTAGTAGATTATCTAGACCAAAATCAGCAAGGAGATAAGCTTGGCATAATTGCTGCTGCAGGCTGGTTAGAAACTGTTTACGTTGTGGCTAATACTACTGACTTTGCTAAAGATAAAGCAGCTGTTGATAGATTAGCGGATCAAAAATTAACACTAGATAATTTGTTAGATTACTTAAAACAACACGAAGATAATGCAGAAGTAAAAGAAGTTTTAGCTTGGTTTACTGAGTTAGAGGCAACTTTTTCTACATTACCTGAAGAAGAGGGGTCTGGTTCTGGCATTACTTTAAAGAAGAAAGATAACGGTAAAATGGTTTTAGGTGGAGGTTCATCGGTTTCAATTAATGAAGCTCAATTTAATGCCATTAAGGAAAAAGTAAACGAAATAAGAAATAAAATAGTTAGCACAGAAGAGGCTTAAGAACTTCATAAAGAATTACAACATGAAAAATATTAGCAAAATAGTTTTAATAATAGCTGTTATCGTTGCACCAGCGGTTTCTTTTGGACAATACTGCAACTACTTCCATACTAAGTATTGCATGCCTTCAGAAAATGAATTGTTTAAGTTAAATGGACAATCTAAAAGTGCGTTATTTAGTAAAGGGCAAACTTCTGAGTTAAGTATTATTGTATATAAAGGACAAGATTATAGAATTTCTTTATGCATGGATGAAAACCTTGGTAGTCAAGTAGCTTTTAAAATTTACGAAACTAAAAAGGTAAAGGTTCAAAAAGTAATTGAACATAAAACTATGGAGGAAGAAATGAAAAAATGTGAAACATGTAATGGGGAAGGCTATGCTGATGATGAAACTTGTTACGATTGTGATGGAGCAGGAGAGATGTCGACAGGTAATGAAGTAGAAATTATACAAAAAGAAACAAAAACCGTTACAGAAAGACAAAAGCAGTTGCTTTATGATAATAGTCAGGATGGTTTTTCTAATGAGATAGAGTTTTCAGTAGAATCTACAAGAAGATTAACTTTAGAGGTGACTATTCCTGGAGGAGGATCCTCTACTGGTAAGTCTAAAGGCAAAATGATGAAATCTAGTGATATGGGTTGTATAGGTGTTTTGGTAGAGCACATGACAACTCCGGTATCAGGTTTCTACGGAACAGGATTTTAACAAAAATTAAATAAATTTATAGTCCCGCCCAGGCGGGACTTTTTTATTTTTATCAAATGGAAGAAATTAAACAAGCCATAGACAAAGCAAATGCAGTAGTAATTACTACTCATAAATCTCCTGATGGGGATGCTATTGGTTCTTCTTTGGCACTTTACCACTACATAAGAGCAAAAGGTAAAAAAGTAAATGTTATTGTTCCTGATGCATTTCCAGATTTTTTAAAATGGATGAAAGGAACTGATGATATTGTTTACTATGATTCACAAACTGAATTAGCTGAAAAGTTGGTGAACGAATCAGATTTAATTTTTTCTTTAGACTATAATGCTTTATCTCGTATTGGAGATTTAGGAGAAGTGGTTGGAAAAACAAATGCTATTAAAGTTGTAATTGATCATCATCAAAATCCTCAAGAGTTTGCAGATCATTATTTTGTTGATACAGATTGTTGTTCTACGGCTCAATTGGTTTATGAGTTAATGGAACAACTAGGAGAATTAGAATGGTTAACTCAAACAATAGGAGAATGTATTTACTGTGGCATAATGACGGATACAGGTTCTTTTCGTTACCCTTCAACAACTTCAAAAACACATCAAATAATTGCTCACTTAATCGATTTTGGGGTAGAAGGCTCATTAATCCATCAGAGCGTTTATGATACTTATTCTGCTGACAGGTTAAGATTGCTAGGTTATGCTTTAACTCAAAAAATGAGAGTTTTTCCTGAAAAGGAAACGGCTTACATTTCTCTTTCAAAACAAGAGTTGAAAGAACATAATTTTAAGAAAGGCGACACTGAAGGGTTAGTAAATTATCCACTTTCTATTAATGGGATTAAAAAAGCGATTTTAGTTACCGAAAAAGAACAAGATATTCGATTTTCTTTTCGTTCTAAAGATAGTGTTTATGTAAATGAGATCGCTAATCAACACTTTAATGGAGGTGGTCATGTGTATGCTGCTGGAGGTTCTTTAAAGTGTAGTTTAGAAGAAGCGGTTAATAAATTAGAAGAAATTTTAGAACTCAAGTGATGTTTAAAAATAACCTATTCTTTATCCTAGTTTTGTTTTTGTTTTCTTGTGCTGAAGAAAATGATGTAAAGCTTCCTATATCTAATGCTGAGCTGAAAAAACAATTAATTGAAGTGAACAGAGAGGTTGCAGAAGTAGAATCTAATCAGATAGATGCTTATGTTGAACGTAGAAAGTTAGATGTTGTTAAAACACAAACAGGATTAAGGTATGAGATATATGAAGATGAAGAAGGAGAAAACATTAAAGAAGGGCAGCATGCAGTGGTAAATTATAAAGTTAGTTTAATAGACGGTACCGAATGTTACAACACCAATGATACTGCTGAGTTTTTTAATGTAGGTAAAGATCATGTAGAAAGTGGCTTGCACGAAGGAATTACTTATATGAGTAAAGGAGATAAAGCAATTATTATTATCCCTTCACATTTGGCTCATGGTCTGGCTGGTGATTTTAATAAAATCCCAATCCGTTCCACCATTATTTACGATATAGAATTAGTTGACATCAAATGATAGCAAGAAATTATGTAAATGTTGTCATCGTTATCTTACTGATAGCTCTCTATTCTTGTAATTCACCATTTTCAGGTTATACGGAAAAGGAAGATGGTATTTACATGCAATTATTATCTTTTGAAGAAAGTGATGATAGTTTTCAGGCTAATCGATATGTATCTGCTGATATAAAAATTTTGAATGAAAATTTGCTCATCTATCGTCATTACAAAGAAGAAATACTATCACCAAATCACCAACTCAATTTTCTGTTTCATTATTTAACCGAAGGAGATAGTGCTGTTTTTAAAGTTGATAATCAATTCTTAAAAAATCAATTTCCTGAATTGTCACTACAAAATGATGGAAATTTCAGTACCATATACGTTAAAGTTTACCAGTATGTAAAAAACACTAGAAAGAACGATAAAGAAATGCAAGAGCAAATAATTTTGAGAAAATATTTGAAAGAAAATAAGATTACTCATAATAGACATGGAGTATATGTAAAACGAATTAAGAGTGGAAATGGAGTAGAGGTTGATCAGGGAAAAGAAATAACTATACACTATATTGGTAGGTTTCTTAATCAAATAGAGTTTGATAATACTTATAAAGAATCATCTTTTACTTTTATTTATGGTACACCCGGGCAGGTAATAAAAGGTTTAGAGATAGCATTAAATGGTATGGTTGAAGGAGAGAAATCAAAAATAATCATACCTTCGCAACTTGCGTTTGGTGATGAAGGTTCCTCTACTCAAGTTATACCTCCCTTCACCAGTGTAATTTATGAATTAGAAATAGTAAAAATTAATTAAAAATGAAAAAAATCACTTTATCAGTAGTTGGAGCTTTAACATTATTAGCTTGCGGAAATAGCGGAGATGAAACAGCTTCAGCAGTTACTTTAAATAATAATATTGACTCTGTTAGTTATGCCATTGGGGTAAATTCAGCTAATGGGTTACAACAACAGTTTAGTGAAGGTAATATGGACGCCTTTATTAAAGGGTTTAAAGATGTGTTAGATTCTGCAGAATTGATGATTGCATCTGAAGAAGCTCAAACAGTTATACAGGCATATTCTCAAAAGAAACAAATGGAGCAAATGGCTGAGAGACAGAAAGAAATGGAAGAAATGTATGCCAGTGTAAAAGAAGAAGGGGTTAAGTTTTTAGAAGCAAATAAAGCTAATGAAGGAGTTCAGGTTACTGCAAGTGGTTTACAGTATATTGTTTTAAAAGAAGGTACAGGAAAACAGCCTACAGCGGCATCAAATGTAACGGTTCATTATCATGGTACAACACCTGATGGAACGGTATTTGATAGTTCGGTTGATAGAGGAGAGCCAATTGATTTTCCTTTGAATGGTGTTATACCAGGATGGACTGAAGGTGTACAGTTAATGAAAGAAGGTGCAAAATATAAATTTTTCATACCTCAGGAGTTAGCTTATGGTGCAAATGCTCCACAAGGTGGACAAGGGCCAATTAAACCATTTATGCCTTTAGTTTTTGAAGTAGAACTAATTAAAGTAAATGATTAATAATAATTGTCATACTGAGTTTATCGAAGTATGAACAATTGATAAACCAAATGATTATGAACAAAGTAATAAATGTCCTATTTGTTGTATTAGCTGTTACAATTACAGTTGAAGCTAATGCTCAAAAGAAAAAGAAAAAAGGAAAAAAAGAAGCAATAATGAGTGAGAAAGTAGAGTTAAAAACTGAAATTGATTCAGTAAGCTATAGTATAGGGTTGAATATGGTAAATAACATCAGAAGAGATTTTAACGAATGTAATTTTGATGCTTTTGTAGAAGGAGTTAAAGCAGGTGTTGCAGATACTAATCATGCTATTACGCCAGAAGAAACACAAGCAATTATTCAAGCCTATTTCCAGAAAAAGCAAGCAGCAGCACAAGCTGAGGAGTTGAAGAAGTCTGAATCTATTAAAACGGATGGAATTAAGTTCTTAGAAGAAAATAAGAAAAAAGAAGGTGTAGTAACTACAGCAAGTGGTTTGCAATACATCGTTTTAAAAGAAGGAACAGGTAAACAACCAACAGCTACAAGTAGCGTAACTGTTCATTATCATGGAACTACGCCAGAGGGTGTTGTTTTTGATAGTTCTGTTGAAAGAAACCAACCAGCAACTTTTGGATTAAACCAAGTTATTAAAGGTTGGACAGAAGGTGTAGCTTTAATGAAAGAAGGAGCAAAGTATAAATTCTTTATCCCTCAAGAGTTGGCTTACGGTGCTAATCCAAGACCAGGTGGTCCAATTAAACCATACATGCCTTTAGTATTTGAGGTTGAATTGATTTCAGTAAACGATTAATCAATAATAATTGATAATAAAAAAGCCCGATGAATTTCATCGGGCTTTTTTATTTACTTGAAGTAATGATTACATCATTGCATCTAGTTTTTGTTTCAATACATCTTTAGAAACCGCACCAACTTGTTTGTCAACAATTTCTCCACCTTTCATAAATAATATGGTAGGGATGTTTCTAATGCCAAACTTAGCAGCTGTTTCTGGATTGTTATCTACATCTACTTTCCCAACTACAGCCTTGCCATCATACTCATTAGCAATTTCTTCAACTAATGGTCCAACCATTCTACATGGTCCGCACCATACTGCCCAAAAGTCAACTAAAGCTGGTTTATCTGAGTTTATTACGTTTTCTTCAAAATTTGCGTCTGTTAATTCTAATGCCATAATTTTATGTTTTTAATTCTTGTTTGTAAATATACTTTTCAATTTTTATTTCTGTGTTAGCTTTTTGTCAATAATTAATCCAATATTGTAAAGGCGACATATTGTCATTCTTAATTTAATTTATAACTCACTTCTCTTATTTGTTTAATGTTTTCTAATAATTCATCTGACACATCTACCTGTTTGGTTCTGGAAGAAAGCGAAATAACTCCTTCTTCATCGTCTTTTACATTAATTCTAAATGTACATTTTCCCTGGTGCTGTAGTAGCAATTGTTCTATTTTTTCAATTAATTCATTACTAACGTCACGATTATGAACATTAACGGTTAGCTGTTTTACTTGTTTTTCTCTTAGTTCAGATAACAATTCTATGCTGGTAATTTTAAATTCGAGTTCGTTCGGGTCTTTACTCCATTTACGTGGCATAGCTTTTCCTTTTATGAAAAGGAACTGCTCCTTAATGAAGTATGGTTTAAGTTTTACATAATCATCTCCAAACACAAAAAACTCATGCGATGAGTGGTAATCTTCCACCTCTAATATTCCAAAAGGTTTACCAGTTTTAGTCATCCTGTCTTGTACTCCAACACAAACACAGGCTAATGCTAATTCATGACCTTTTATCTTGGATAAGTCACTAAGGTGGGTCAAATTACCTTTTGCAAAGCTTTTTATTTCTACTTCAAAATCATCCAAAGGATGACCAGAAATAAAAATACCAACCACCTCTTTTTCTTGTTTTAGTTTTTCATAGCTACTCCATTCTTCACATTGGGGTAGTTTAGGCTCCTCTATCTGTCCATCATCAACCCCTTCAAACATAGAAACCTGAGCAGAGTTTTCATTATCCTGGTGCTTATTACCATAACGAATGGCTTTTTCCAAAAAAGTAACCCCATCGGTTTCATTAAAGTATTGTGCTCTATGCGTATTAGGGAATGAGTCAAAACCGCCACCTAAAGCTAAGCTCTCTAGTGTTTTTTTATTAGCTGCTCTTAAATCAATTCTTCTGCATAAATCAAATATTGAAGTAAAAGGACCGTTTTCTTTTCTTTCTTTTATGATGCATTCTACAGCTTTTTCACCAACACCCTTCATAGCTCCTAATCCAAAACGAATTTCTCCTTTATCGTTTACTGTAAATTTATGCACCGACTCATTTACATCAGGGCCTAAAACAGGTATTCCCATTCTTTTACATTCATCCATAAAGAAAGTAACCTGTTTAATGTCGTTCATGTTATTACTTAGAACGGATGCCATGTATTCAGCAGGGTAGTGAGCTTTTAAATAAGCTGTTTGAAAAGCAATCCAGGCATAACAAGTAGAGTGAGACTTGTTAAAAGCATAAGCTGCAAAAGCTTCCCAGTCTTTCCATACTTTCTCTAAAACATCTTCTGGATGACCTTTCTCCATAGCCTGTTCAACAAACTGAGGTTTCATTTTGTCAAGTACAGCTTTCTGTTTTTTACCCATTGCTTTACGCAAAACATCAGCTTCACCTTTGGTAAAGTCAGCCAACTTTTGAGATAAAAGCATTACCTGCTCTTGGTAAACGGTAATACCATAAGTTTCTTTCAGGTACTCTTCCATTTCGGGTAAATCGTAAACTACTTCTTCTTCACCATGCTTTCTTCTAATGAAAGAAGGAATATATTCCATTGGACCTGGGCGATAAAGCGCATTCATGGCAATTAAGTCAGCAAAAACGGTTGGCTTTAAAGAGCGCATGTGTTTCTGCATTCCAGGAGATTCATATTGAAATATTCCTACCGTTTCTCCACGTTGAAAAAGCTCGTAGGTTTTTTCATCTTCAATATCAAAATTCTCAGGGTCTAATTCGACTCCATGCTTGTTTTTTACAATTTCACAAGCATCTTTAATAAGAGTTAATGTTTTAAGTCCTAAGAAATCCATTTTTAGCAGACCTGCATCTTCAGCAACAGAATTGTCAAACTGAGTACAGGTCATATCAGAATCCTTAGCTAATGCCACGGGAACATAATTAGTAATATCATCAGGGGTGATAATAATACCGCAAGCATGAATACCTGTATTACGCATTGAACCTTCAACGGCAAGAGCTTGTTGTACTGTCTTACCTTCAAGAGAATCCAGTTTGGCAATAGCTTTAAGTTCTTCAGCTCTTGCTAAATCTTCTTGTCTATTCAGTTTGGCTTTAAGTTCTTCGTCACTAAAGTTGAAAATCTTATTCAACTTAATATCAGGTATTAATCCTGCTAATCGACCAGCATCACTTAAAGGTAAATCTAAAACTCTAGCAGTATCTCTTATAGAAGATTTTGCAGCCATCGTACCATAAGTGATTATTTGTGCCACCTGATTAGAACCGTATTTGTTAATCACATAATCTATTACTTTTTGTCTACCATCATCATCAAAATCAATATCAATATCAGGCATTGATATACGGTCAGGGTTTAAGAAACGCTCAAAAAGTAAATCGTACTTAATTGGATCAATGTTGGTGATTCCAGTACAATAGGCAACAGCAGAACCTGCAGCAGAACCTCTTCCTGGACCAACAGATACGCCCATATTTCTAGCTTCTCGTATAAAGTCTTCTACAATAAGAAAGTAGCCAGGGTAGCCTGTATTTTTAATTACTTCTAACTCAAAGTCAAGCCGTTCAGCTATTTTATCTGTAATTTCACCGTATCGCTTTTTTGCACCTTCATAAGTAATATGACGCAAATAATTATTTTCCCCAATTTTTAATGTAGGATCGTCTATGTCTTTCGGGTCTTTAAATTCTTCTGGGATGTCAAATTTTGGAAGTAATACATCACGCTCTAATTCAAAGGATTCAATTTTATCAGCTATTTCTTGGGTATTTGTGATGGCTTCTGGTAAATCAGCAAAAAGTTGCTTCATTTCATCAGTAGACTTAATGTAAAACTCGTCATTTGGAAATCCAAAACGGAATTCTCTACCTCGTTTGCCTATATATTTTTTTGGTTGACTTACATGTCTTGCGTCTCTGATACACAATAGTACATCGTGCGATTCTGCATCATCCTTATTAGCATAATAAGTGTTGTTACAGGCTACGTACTTAATGTTATGTTGATTAGCAAATTCTAATAATACTTTGTTAATTTCATTCTCTTCCTCAACACCATGTCGGTTTAATTCAATATAAAAATCTTCTCCAAAGTTTTCTTTCCACCAGGTTAATGCTTCTTCAGCAGCTTGTTTGCCTTCAAAAAGTATTTTATTCGGAATTTCTCCCCAAATTCCTCCACTTAATGCAATAATATCTTCTTTATGTTCTAATAGTAACTCTTTATCAATTCTTGGAACATAATAGAAACCTTCAATATTAGCATAGGATGCTAGCTTTATTAGGTTTTGATAGCCATTTCTGTTTTTTGCTAAAAGCACAGTTTGGAAGCCATCATTTTTATAAGACTTATCTTTTCTATCGTGACATAAAAAGAACTCACAACCTACTATTGGCTTAATATCATTTTTAAGTGCTTCTCTAACAAAATGAAAGGTTGCCATCATGTTACCATGATCCGAAAGGGCAATAGCCCCCATATTAAGCTCTTTAGCTTTGGCTACTAAGGCATCAACTTTGGTGGTAGATTGTAAAATCGAAAACTGGGAATGATTGTGTAAATGAACAAAGTCGGCTTGTTGAAGTTCTTCAGAGATTTCAGTATTAGCTTCAAGAACTTTTTCTGCATCTTCTTTTTGTTTTTCCTGCTTAACAAAGTTTGCTTCACCAAGTTCAGGAGCTTCGTATACAACGCTATCTATATCAGTAATTTCTTGGGGTTGAATTACTCTGTTACTGATTAATCCAAAAAAACATTTTGCTGTTGCATCAACATCAAATGCAGCATCATGAGCATCAGCAAATGCTTCACCAAACAACTTAGTATGTAAGTCGGTTAATGATGGGAATTTAAATCCACCACCTCTTCCACCAGGAATTGCACAGAAATCTATGGAAGATTTCATGGTGTCAATTACAGCAAGATTAGCAATAGTGTTCTCTATTCCGAGTCTGTAAAATTCAGCTCCAACAATGTTGATATCAAACTCAATGTTATGTCCAACGTTGTATGTGCTCCGTTGTAAATCGTTGTTAAACTCTTCAAGAACAAAAGCTAAATCGTGCCCATCTCGTAATGCTCTTTCTGTTGTAATACCATGAACCTTAGCAACTCCAATCGGGATATCATAACCATCTGGTTTTACAATAAAGTTTTTATTGGTAATTAGTTTTCCAGTTTCATCATGTAGTTGCCAGGCAAGCTGTACCATTCTTGGCCAGTTGTCAGAATCTGAAACTGGTGCATTGTAGTTTTTTGGTAAACCAGTAGTTTCGGTATCAAATATTAAAAACATAAAAAGCTAATGAATTGGACTGTTAAAATTACTCCTAAAAAGTAAGTAAAAATGAGCCTGTTTATATTAAAAACTAACAGGTTTTGAACATTAAAAATTGTTTTAAAGGATGCTAATATTTTGATAATTTGTTAATAACAAGTAGGCTAAAAATTCTTAATCTGCATTACGATTGATATATTTACGTCCATTCTAAAAATTATTGATGGAGAGTTATAGAAAACCTAATTTGTTGCAATCTTTTATACCAATTTTAGTATTGATAGGATTGTTGGTGGTAAATGTGTTGGTGGTATATGGAGATAATGCTTTAGGTGGTGCTAATCAAATTTCTTTATTGATTGCAGGTGCTGTTGCAGGAATAATAGCAGTTTATAATGGTTATAAATGGACTGATATTTTAGATGGAATTACAAAGAGTATTAAATCAGCTTTACCTGCGTTAATTATACTGCTTTTAATTGGCGCATTAGCCGGAACCTGGTTGATAAGTGGAGTAGTGCCTGCAATGATATACTATGGTTTAGACATTTTAACTCCCTCTATTTTTTTAGTTGCTTCTTGTTTGATATGTTCTATAGTTTCAATTGCAACAGGAAGTTCATGGAGTACAGTTGCTACGGTAGGTATTGCACTATTGGGAATAGGTAAGGCATTAGGAATGGGAGATGGAATGATTGCGGGAGCAATAATTTCTGGGGCTTATTTTGGAGATAAAATGTCACCACTTTCGGATACTACTAACTTAGCACCAGCAATGGCAGGAACAGATTTAATTACACACATTAAATACATGACGGTTACAACTGTGCCATCAATTCTAATTACGTTGATAGTATTTCTTGTTATAGGTTTCTTTTATAATAGCGGAGGACAGGTTGGTGAAATAGGTGTATTGAAATCAGCCATATCTTCTAAGTTTAATATTTCTCCCTGGTTGTTTATTGTGCCTATTGCTGTAATTATACTTATTGTAAAAAAAATGCCTGCAATTCCAGCACTACTTATAGGTAGTGTGTTGGGAGGAGTATTCGCTATTATTTTTCAGCCTCAGTTAATTTATTCTATATCAGAGGAATCTAATTTCATTGTCGCTTCGTATAAAACTGTAGTTGATGCAATGACTACAGATGTGGCTATAGTTACAGAAAATGAGTTAGTAAATGAGCTGCTATCTTCTGGAGGAATGAATGGTATGTTGAATACGATTTGGCTAATAATTTGTGCCATGATATTTGGAGGCATTATGGAAAAGTGTGGAATGCTTAAACGAATAACACAATCAATTATTAAATTAGCAAAGTCAACGGGTTCTTTAATTGCTACAACAGCGTCATCATGTGTGGTGTTTAACTTAACTGCTTCTGATCAGTACTTGGCTATTGTTGTACCAGGAAGGATGTTTGCAGAAGAGTATAGAGAAAGAGATTTGCATCCTAAAGTGTTGAGTAGAACATTAGAAGATACGGGAACGGTTACATCTGCTTTAATACCCTGGAATACTTGTGGTGCATACCACTCTGGAGTTCTTGGTATTGCTACAGGTGAGTATTGGATGTATTGCTTTTTTAATTTAATAAGTCCATTAATGACTATTGCGTTTGGATTTTTAGGTATAAAAATTGCTAAACGCCCTGTAAAAAATAAAAACGAAGAATAGATGGAAAGAAAATTACTATTTATACTATTGTTATGTCTGAGTATTACTGGTTATGCTCAAAATGATTTAACAGACAAGTCGTTATATGGAAAAACATACGTGCCAGATGCTGTAATTGACTCTAAGTATGGTATTACGATGTATGAGCCTTTAAATATGATGTTGGGAACAGATACGGTTCGAAATGATGCGCAGGGTTATGCTGCCAATGGTTATGAAGAAGACTATTACACAACAGGTCAGTTGTTACATAAAGGTTTTTATGTTGATGGACAGTTGAAAATATATAAAAACTATTTTCCGAATGGGAATGTAGAACGAAACTTTAGGTTAATAGATTTAAAGAAAAGTAAGATGACACAGTATTATAAAGACGGAACTGTAAAATCTGAAATTACCTACATTATGAATGAAGCTCAGAAGTGGGAAGATTATTACCCTAATGGGCAATTAGAGTTTGTAGAAGAATATGATAAGAACATACAGTATTATAAGTTTAAGGCGAATTATTTTGAGAATGGAAGCCCTGAAAATGTGTTGGAGTTAACAAATAAAAAGAAACTTATCTATGTTCAATCATATTATCATGGTAACGGGCAGTTAAAGGAGCAGGGAGAAATGATGTACGATCAGAATGAGTTTGATTATAAACGAATTGGAACCTGGAAACAATATGATAATAATGGGAGCCCTTCTAAAGAGATTAAATATTATAAAGGAGAAGTGAAGAGTGAGAGGGATTTGTAGTGTTTAATATTTACTTTAATTAATTTTGTTTAAGATACTGGTTAATAAATTATTAATATGATTTCCAAGATTCACGAATTTTACTATTATCAGCTAAAAAATGATCCAAAAAAGGATGCCTTTACTCAAAAAGTAAATGGGAAATGGGAGTCCTTATCTTCAAAAGAAATCATAGAAAAAAGTAGGCAATTTAGCTCAGGTTTGTTGAATCTTGGATTGCAAAAAGGAGATCGAATTGCTGTAATTTCTAATAATCGAACAGAATGGCATTTAACCGATTTGGCAGTTCAGCAATTAGGTATAATTAATGTTCCAATTTACACTAACATCACTGAAACAGATTATCAATATATCTTAAACGATTGTGGAGCAAAATATGTTTTTGTTTCTGACGAAGATTTAGCTGAAAAGATTTCTAATATAAAATCTAATGTAGCTTCTTTGAATGATATTTACACTTTCAACAAAGTAGATGGATGTAAGCATTATTCAGAGTTATTAACTGATGTTAATGATCAAGCGATAGAAACAGCTCAGAATAGTATTGTTGAAGATGATGTGGCAACATTCATTTATACTTCTGGTACAACTGGTAATCCAAAAGGAGTAATGTTAACTCACAAAAACTTGGTGAGTAATGTGTTGGCGTGTATTCCGCGTTTACCAGTTGGTGAAAATCAACGTGCATTGAGCTTTTTGCCTTTATGCCATGTTTTTGAACGGATGATAGATTATGTATTTATCTATCGAAGCATATCTATTTACTATGCTGAATCTATGGATACTATTGCCGATAATATGAAGGAAGTTAAGCCTCACATATTTGGTACAGTTCCAAGGTTGCTAGAGAAAGTATATGATAAGATTGTTGCGAAAGGCAATGATTTGTCTGGCATTAAAAAAGCGATGTTCTTTTGGGCGTTGGAGTTGGGTTTAAAGTATGAGCCAAGAGAAAATCAGGGTTGGTGGTATGACACACAGTTAAATTTAGCAAATAAGTTGATTTTTAGTAAATGGAGAGAAGCTTTAGGTGGAGAGGTATTAGCATTAGCTAGTGGTGGTGCTGCATTACAACCTCGTTTAGCAAGAGTGTTTAACGCTGCCAGAATCCCTGTGTTAGAAGGGTATGGTTTGTCAGAAACATCTCCCGTAATTGCTGTAAATAGCTTATTGCCTGATGGGTTTATGATAGGAACAGTTGGGAAACCTCTTGAGAATCTGGATGTGAAAATTGCAGAGGACGGTGAGATAATTGTTAAAGGTCCAAGTATTATGAAGGGTTATTACAATCAGCCAGAATTAACAGCTGAAGTAATAGATGAGCAAGGATATTTTCATACAGGTGATATTGGAGAGTTGGTTGAAGGAAAGTTTTTAAAGATTACCGACAGAAAGAAAGAGATATTTAAAACTTCTGGTGGTAAGTACATTGCTCCACAAGTGATGGAGAATAAGTTTAAAGAGAGTAGGTTTATAGAGCAGGTAATGGTAATTGGAGAGGGAGAGAAGATGCCTGCTGCTTTAATCCAGCCAGAGTTTGAGTTTTTAAAATCATGGTGTAAGCGTAAAGGGATTGAGTACACTACCAATGAAGAAATGATATGCAATGAGAAGGTAGTTGCTAGAATTGCGAAAGAGGTAGAAGAAATTAATAAAGGATTTGCTAATTATGAGCAAGTAAAGAGGTTTGAGTTGGTTCCTGCTCAATGGTCTGTTGATACTGGAGAGTTAACACCAACATTAAAACTTAAACGAAAAGGAATTTTATCAAAATACGACAATCTTTGTAAAAAGATATACTCATAAAAAAAGCCTCAGCAAATGCTGAGGCTTTTTTTATTGTGCTATTTTGGTTTTACCCATTAAATCTACGAGCAACTTCATCCCAGTTAATTACATTGAAAAATGCATTAATATAATCTGGTCTTCTGTTTTGGTAGTTTAAGTAATAAGCATGTTCCCAAACATCTAACCCTAAAATTGGAGTTCCTCCACAACCAATACCTGGCATTAATGGGTTGTCTTGGTTGGCAGAAGAACAAACTTCTAGCTTACCATTTTTTACACATAACCAAGCCCAACCAGAACCAAATCTTGTTGCAGCAGCCTTTGCAAAAGCATCTTTAAACCCTTCAAAAGAACCAAATGCTTCGTTAATAGCGTCTGCTAAAGCTCCTGTAGGTTCTCCACCTCCATTAGGGCTCATTATTTTCCAGAATAAATCGTGGTTGTAATATCCACCACCATTATTTCTAACAGCCATGTTGTTCATGTCCATTCCAGCAAGGATATCTTCAATAGATTTACCCTCTAGGTCTGTTCCAGTAATAGCGTTATTTAAGTTGTTAGTATATCCAGCATGGTGCTTCCCATGGTGTATTTCCATTGTTTTGGTATCAATATGCGGTTCTAGCGCATCGTGTGCGTATGATAACGCAGGTAATTCAAAAGCCATATTTTATAATTTTAGTTGTTAGTATATAGTTTTTGGTGTTTGGAAAACTAAAAACTAGCTACCAAACACTAAAAACAAAATTAATTAATGTGCTGTTAAATACTCAGCAATTCCTTCATGAGTTGTGGTTAAACCTTCTTTGTCCTTATTCCAATTAGCTGGACAAGCTTCTCCGTGCTCTTCGTTAAACTGTAAAGCATCTACCATTCTAATAGCTTCATCAACATTTCTACCTAGTGGTAAGTCGTTAACTAATTGGTGTTTTACAATACCTTCTTTGTCAATTAAGAATAAACCTCTATAAGCAATTAGTTCTCCATTAGCAGTCATTTCTCCTTCTTCAGTCCAGTCAAAATCACCAGCTAAAACATCATAGTTCATAGAGATAGTTTTGTTGGTGTCAGCTACTAATGGATATTTTACGCCTTCAATTCCACCTTGATTTTTTGGCATTTGTAACCAACCCCAGTGTGATTGCTCTGTGTCAGTAGATACAGCTATTACTTCAGTATTTCTTGATTTGAATTCTTCTAGTTTTTCTTGAAAAGCAAATAATTCAGTAGGGCAAACAAATGTGAAATCTTTTGGGTAAAAGAATAACACTACATATTTACCTTTGAATTGTTCTAATGTGAAATTGTTCACAATTTCTCCTCCGTTAATTACAGCTTGTGCTGAAAATCCTGGAGCTTTTTTTCCGACTAATACGCCCATTTGTTTTTAATTTTTATTGGTTAAACATTTATTACATATTCCTTTCAAATAGATGTTAGTATTATCTATCTGAAAATCATTTAATTTATTGAATTTCAATTTTAAAGCATCAATCTCTACATCGTAAACATTGCTACATTCTTTGCACTTAAAGTGAGCGTGCTCTTCCATAATAGCATCATATCTGGCTTCGTTGCCATCTATGGTGAAAGTTGAGGTAATTCCATTGTCTACAAACAGTTTTAAAGTGTTATAAACGGTAGTTTTTGATAGAGTAGGGATTTCATCAACTAATTCTTTGTAAATTGTATCCACGGTAGGGTGTTCACGGTTATCATGTAGGTATTCAAATATCTTAATCCGTTGTAAAGATGGCTTGATATTATTGGTCGCTAAATGACTGGCAAAGTCCATGTTTGGAATTATTATAAAATTGTAATGATTACAAATTTAGAACTATTTTATAAAACCGCAAGTGATGTAATGTTAAAATTTCTTAAAGATTTTATCAATAGCCAATTAACAGAAAACTGTTAAAAAGTAGTTGGTAAGTTGGCTGAGGATTCTGTTGGATATGCCTTACTTTTAGGTTACTTTGTGGTTTAATTAATTACTATGGAATTCAGCTTTTACGGACATGCGTGTTTTGCAGTAAATACAGAGGGGAAGAACATACTTTTTGATCCTTTTATTTCACCAAACGAAAAAGCATCTCACATTAATGCAGATGAAATAGGGGCTGATTACATTTTGATTTCACATGGACATGAAGACCATGTTGCAGATGCAGAAAGCATAGCTAATAGAACTGGAGCGACTTTGGTTTCTAACTTTGAAATAGTGTCATGGTTTGGAGCAAAAGGAATAGAAAATGGTCATCCGATGAATCATGGTGGTAGTTGGAATTTTGATTTTGGAACTGTAAAGTATGTGAATGCAGTTCATAGTAGTGTGTTGCCTGATGGGGCTTACGGGGGAAACCCAGGAGGATTTGTTGTGAAGTCCGAGGGGAAGTCTTTTTACTATGCTGGTGATACGGCATTACACATGGATATGAAATTGATTGGCGAATACGAAAAATTAGATTTTGCCGTTTTGCCAATAGGTGACAATTTTACAATGGGTATTGATGATGCAGTAATTGCTGCTGAGTTTATTAATTGCGACAAGATTATAGGAGTACATTACGATACTTTTGGATATATAGAAATTAACCATGAAGAAGCAAAACAAAAGTTTGCTGCAAAGGGTAAAGAATTAATTTTATTAGAAATAGGTGAAACCATTAAACTATAAACTATGGGTAAAATAATTGCAATATCAAATCAAAAAGGAGGAGTAGGTAAAACTACTACAGCTATTAACCTTGCAGCTGCTTTGGGTGTTTTAGAGTATAAAGTTTTATTGGTTGATGCTGATCCTCAAGCGAATTCTACCTCTGGTGTTGGATTTGATCCTCGTCATATCCGAAAAAGTATTTACGAATGTTTAATTGGTGAGATAGAGCCTAATGAAGCGATTCTTGAAACGCAATCTCCTAATTTATCTATTTTACCAGCACATATAGATTTGGTTGGTGCTGAAATAGAGTTAATAAACTTAGCAAACAGAGAAAAAATGATGAGAGCATCTTTAGCTAAAGTTAAAGATGATTTTGATTTTATTATTATTGATTGTTCACCTTCTTTAGGTTTAATTACTATTAATGCGTTAACAGCTGCTGATTCTGTAATTATTCCAGTTCAGTGCGAGTATTTTGCTCTTGAGGGGTTAGGGAAATTATTGAACACGATTAAAATTGTTCAATCAAGATTAAATCAAGATTTAGATATTGAAGGTTTATTACTGACTATGTTTGATGTTAGATTAAGGTTGTCAAATAATGTTGTAGAAGAAGTAAAAACACACTTCCAAACAATGATGTTTGATACTATTATTCAGCGTAATACAAGGTTAGGTGAAGCACCAAGTCATGGAGAAACTATAATAATGCACGATGCAAGTTGCAAGGGGTCTATCAACTATTTAAATCTTGCTAGAGAAATTCTTCAGAAAAATGGCATGACTAAAATGTCAGAAGATGAAAAGACTATTGTATTAGAAGATGAGTAAGAAACCAGCATTAGGAAAAGGATTAGGAGCGTTACTGCAAAATGCTGATACCGATATTACGGTAAAATCAACTAATAAGCAGATTGATAATGTGGTAGGAGCGGTATCTTCTATCAAGGTCTCTGAGATTGAAGCCAATCCGTTTCAACCAAGAACCCAATTTGAAAAAGATGCTTTAATTGAATTGTCTGATTCAATTAAGGAGTTAGGCATTATTCAGCCTGTTACGGTTAGGAAATTAGGTTACGGAAAGTATCAGCTTATTTCTGGAGAAAGAAGGTTTAGAGCATCGCAAATAGCAGGGCTAAAAGAGATACCAGCTTTTATCAGAATAGCTAACGACCAAGAAATGCTTGAGATGGCTTTGGTAGAAAATATCCAGCGACAAGATTTGGATGCCATTGAAGTTGCATTTAGTTACCAAAAGCTAATAGAAGAATGTAATCTTACTCAGGAGCAAATGAGCGATAGAGTGGGTAAAAAGCGTTCTACAGTTGCAAATTATCTTCGTTTACTGAAACTACCAGCTGAAATTCAATTGGCTATTCGTACTAAAGATATAAGCATGGGGCATGCTAGAGCTTTGGTAAATATTGATGATGAAAAAAAACAATTGGCTCTTTCCAGAAGAATTATCAAGGAAGGGCTTTCTGTTAGGCAGGTAGAGGATGTAGTTAAAGGAGTTAAAACCAAAGAAAAGGAAGCTATCTTTAAAAAAGGAGGGAAACCTGAGTTGTCATTTTCTCAACAAAAGATTAAAGAAGATTTATCTGATTTTTTAAGAGCAGATGTTTTGTTGCAGACTAATGATAAAGGAAAAGGAAAATTAATTGTTCCATTCTCCTCTGAAAAAGATTTAGAGCGTATTGCTGAATTATTAGGTTTATAAACCAAAATGGTGAGCTTTTCCAGAATTATATTGTTACTTGCTCTTATTACTACGAGCAGTAATTTTTTTGCCCAAAAGATCAGCTTAGATTCTTTAGTATCAGACACATTAGTAATCAAAGAGAAGAAGCCTCATTCACCTGGTAAAGCCTCATTGTTAAGCACTTTTGTGCCAGGTGCTGGTCAGATTTACAATAAAAAATATTGGAAAGTTCCAGTAGTTTATGCTGCTATAGGTACCCCTTTATACTTTGCTTTATCCAACCAAAAAAACTTTAACGATTTTAAACAAGCCTACTTATATAGAATAGATGGAGATCCAAATACAGTTGATGAATATGAAGGTGTATTAAGTGATGAGGGACTGAAAGCTAATATGGATTTTCATCAGCGAAATAGAGATTTGGCTTATATTTTTACAGGATTATTCTATGTCTTTAACATAGTTGATGCAGCCGTAGATGCTCACCTCTTTAATTTTCCGAAAACCGATAAATTATCATTTAATTTGCAACCAACTTTTAATTACACTGCAAATAATCAAATGACAAGAGGTTTTACATTAATAATAAGCCTCTGATAATTCTGATTTGCCGTTGGTGTATTAACTAAATCAAAACAAAATAACCGCATTAAAATATAGTTTTTTATAGCATGAATATAGCAATAATCGGATATGGAAAAATGGGTAGAGAGATAGAGCGGATAGCTCTTGAACGTGGACATAAAGTGGTATTGAAAATTACTTCACAAAATGTAAATGAATATAATTTTGATAACTTAAAGAAGGTAGATGCTGCTATAGAATTTACAAGTCCTGATTTTGCAGTGAATAATATTAATATTTGTTTATCCTCAAATACTCCAATAGTAGTTGGAACCACAGGTTGGTATGATAGATTTGAAGAGGTAAAACAAAGTGTTATAGAAAACGAAGGCTCGTTGTTGTATGCTACCAATTGTAGTGTGGGAGTGAATTTATTTTTTAGGCTAAATAAATATTTGGCTAAAATGATGAGTAATCAGAAAGATTATGATGTGAAAATGGAAGAAACACATCACACACAAAAATTAGATGCTCCAAGTGGTACTGCTATTACTTTGGCAGAAGGTGTGGTAGCTAATCATGAAGCCAAGGATGTTTGGGTTTTAGGCGATTCAAATTCTAAAAATCAACTAGGTATAAAGGCGCATAGAATCGAAAATGTGCCAGGAACACATGTGGTTAATTATACATCAGAAATTGATGACATTGAAATAAAACATACTGCACATAATCGTAAAGGTTTTGCTTTAGGAGCCGTTTTGGCTGCAGAGTATATATCTGATAAAAAAGGTATTTTTACGATGGAAGATGTGCTTTTTAATTAAAAACTAAACTATGGAAATAAGTATTAGTGCATTTGTAATTATGTCGATACTATATTTTGTTGCAGCTCATATTGGCTTATACAAGATATTTGAAAAGATTGGAATAGAACCATGGAAGGCTTTAGTACCTTTCTTAAGTACTTATATAGCCGTTAAAACAGTAAAGAAAGGTTGGCTTTGGATTATTACTTATTATGTTCCATTTCTAGGTTTTGTAGTATGGATGGGAATTGTTGTGGAACTAATGAAATTGTTAGGAAAAACTTCATTTAAAGATCATTTCTTCGCTGTTGTTTTTGCAGGAATATATTTGCCTTATATCGGATTTAAAGAAGATGTAAAGTTTATTGGTTTTGAAGAAGCTGCTAAGTATAAAAAATCTAGGAAGAGAGAGTGGGCAGATGCTATTATTTTTGCGGTAGTTGCAGCGACACTAATCAGAGGATTTTACATTGAGGCATTTACTATACCAACTTCTTCAATGGAACAGAAATTGTTGGTAGGCGATTTTTTATTTGTTAATAAAATGGCTTATGGAGCAAGGGTTCCAAATACTCCTTTAAGCTTTCCTTTTACACATCATAGTTTTCCAGAAGAAATTCCATTACTAGGTATTCCAGTACCTGGTGGAGGAAATCAGTCTTACGTAGAGTGGATTAAGTTTCCACATTATAAATTGCCAGCAATGGGAGATGTAGAACGGAATGATTGTGTGGTTTTTAATTTTCCAGCTGGAGATACAGTTGTATTAGAAAGACAAAATGAAGTATATGAGCAAATAGTTAGGGATGCTTCTCTAGAACTTAATGTGCCTATTTCTGATGCAAGAAAGATTATAAAAGATAGGTTTACTGTTAAAGTTAGACCAGTTGATAAAAGAGAAAATTATATTAAACGTTGTGTGGGATTGCCAGGAGATAAATTAGAAATAGCTGACACGAAATTATTAATTAATGGAAAGGAAGCGTATCTAGATGAGGGGGCTCAGTTTAACTACAATGTTGTTACTGATGGTACTGGTTTAAATGAAAAGATGCTACACAAAAAAGGTATAACTACTGAGGTAGTTAGAACTGTAGATGGTCAGCCTGATAAGTTTATTATGACATTGACTGCCGAGAATGCAAAAAAGGTTAAACAGTTTGCTCAGGTTATTTCTGTTGAAAAAAGAATTCAACCTAAAGGGTTTAAATACCCATGGACTTTAAACGCTATTTTCCCAAATGATTCTAATTACAACTGGACAGTAGATAACTTTGGACCAATTATTATCCCTAAAAAGGGAGCAACAGTTCAATTAGATTTAAAAACCTTGCCATTATACAAAAGAATTATTAGAAACTATGAACATAATGACTTAGCAGTAAAAGGAAATGATATTTTTATTAATGGGCAAAAAGCTACTTCTTACACTTTTAAGCAAGATTATTACTGGATGATGGGGGATAACAGACACAATTCACAAGATTCTCGTTATTGGGGTTTTGTACCAGATGATCATATTGTTGGAAAGGCAGTATTTGTTTGGTTTAGTAGAGATTCTAAGTTTGGAACAGGTATTCGTTGGGATAGATTGTTTACCTTAGTTCACTAATGAAAATACAAATAGATAAAAAGCCAATTGCAATTAGTTTAATTGTAGTTGGCTTTTTGTTTTTCATCAAACTACAGTTTCCATTGTATAAGATCAACTCTGATGGAATGAAAGCCAAATTTAAAAAAGGACAAATCATTTTGGTAAACAAATTTGCTGAAATAGAAAAGGAAGATGTGATAGTGATAGAAAAAGAAGGAGAGGTTTATTTGAGTAGAATTGTTGCTACGACAAATGATAAAGTATCTTGTGTTAATGGTAACTTACTGGTAAACGGACAATTAGTAATGCTTGATTATTTGCTTTTCGAGTATAGGGTTTACACAAAACCTGAAATACAAGATAGTTTAGTAAATGGTTTTAAGGTGCTTTATCCTAAAAGGGAATACTTAACCTTTATTAGTAATTCAAAAGCTGATTCATTAAGGGAAGAAAAAAATGTGATTAAGGTGGATAAGGTTATCCATGCCAAATCAAATTTTAGAGGAGATTCAGCTTCGATAGATAGTCGAGATAATTTTGAGTTACAGACTGTTCCTGCTAATTCGTTTTGGGTAATGAATGATAACCGGAGTAATGTTAATGATTCGAGAAAGCTTGGAGCAATTAATAAACAACAAATTATAGGTAAAGTAGTTTATACTTTTAATTGATAGTTGAAAAAAATAAGAGCAAATATCAAGCAATGGATTAAAGCATTTTTAATGGCTTTATTTACCGTAGTACTAATAAAAGCATTTTTCTTTTGGGTATACTTGGTTCCAACTACTTCTATGGAGAAAACATTGCTGCCAGGAGATTTAATATTGGTAAACAAAATGAGTTATGGAATTCGCTTACCCATAACTCCTTTAACCTTTCCTTTGAGTCATCAGAAAATGCCTTTTAATGAGAATTTGAAATCATATTGGGATGTTATCCAGTTTCCCTATTTCAGGTTGTTTGAAAGTGAAATAGAACGAAATGATGTGGTAGTTTTTAATTATCCTATGGAAGATGAATTGCCCATAGATCACCGTTCATTTTATATCAAACGATGCTTAGGCTTGCCAGGAGATACTTTACAGATTAAAGCTAAAAAAGTGTTTATCAATGGAAAGGATATTGGTTTTCCAAAATTTGTTTCATTCAATTATCATGTAGAATCAAAAATAGAACTGACACAAGATACTTTGTTGAAATACAATATTACAGAAGGAGGAAAAGAAGCATTGAAGAATTTTTGGCAGTTAACGTTAAGCGATTCAGCTATTAAAAGGTTAAAGAAGCAAAACTATATCAAAAGCATTATTCCTTTGAATATTAATGAAGGAAATTATGCAGATTACATTTTTCCTTTTAATAATCACTATAAATGGAATGTTGACCATTATGGAAGTATTGTAATTCCGAAAAAAGGACAAACAATAAAGTTAAACCCAAATAACATTCACATTTACAAAAGAATAATCCAAAATTATGAAGAGAATAAATTAGAGTGGGAGCATGGCGCTTTTAAAGTCAACGATGTGCAAACGAACAATTATACATTTCAACAGGATTACTATTTTATGATGGGCGATAATCGTCATAATAGCTCTGACTCCCGTTTTTGGGGTTTCGTGCCAGAGAGCCATATTATCGGTAAAGCAACAAGAGTGGTTTTTTCTTCTAACAAGAATAGTAATTCTAGATTTTTCTTAAAAATAGATTAAACTTATTTAGGGTTATTGAGTCTTAACATGATATTAAAACAATAACTACTTTTGTGCGCTATGAAGCATTTATGGGTTTTTATACTTTTTTTGTTGTTGGTAGGTGGGGTAAATGCTCAACGCCCGAAAGGTAAAGGACAAGGCAAACCATCTTTTTTAGTTTATGGGCAGGTAATAGATAATGTTGGGGAACCATTACCTTATGTGTCAGTAGCGGTTTTTCGAGTTAGAGATTCTTCTTATGTAACTGGAGTAGCAACGGAGCTTAATGGTAAGTTTTCAGTAAAACTTAAGTCAGGCAAGTATTATGCTCAAGCATCATTTTTAAGTTTTAAAACTAAAACCATACCTAGTATTGTTGTTACCAATACAGATATCAACCTGAAAAAAATACAATTAGAACAAGATGTTGCTAACCTAGAAGAATTTGAAGTGGTAGAAGAAAAGCAATTGATGGAATTGGATTTAGATAAACGTGTTTACAATGTAGATAAAGATATAACTAACCAAGGAACTGATGCTACAGAAGTATTGGATAATGTTCCTTCAGTATCAGTAGATGTTGATGGAAATGTAAGTTTGAGAGGGAGCGAAAATGTAAGGATTTTAATAAATGGAAAGCCTTCTGGTTTGGTGGGAATGAGTACTAATGATGCTTTAAAACAATTACAGGGTAGTCAAATAGAAAAGATAGAAGTAATTACTAATCCATCAGCGAGGTATGATGCAGAGGGTGAAGTAGGAATCATCAATATTGTATTAAAGAGAGATAGGCGAGAAGGGATAAATGGAACGGTGAATGCTAACTTAGGTATTCCTAATACTTATGGAGCGGGCTTCAATATTACATTTAAACAAAAAAACTACAGCATTTTTACTGGCTATGGAGGTAATTACAGAGATTCTCCGGGCAATGCTTATTCAGAACAAGTTTTTACCTATCCTGATACTACTTTTAGTTATATCAGTAATTCAGAAACAAATAGAACAACGTTTAATAACAATTTTTCACTGGGTACGGAGGTTTATTTGAATAATTACAACTCTTTCATTTTGTCAGGAAGATACAGTGTTGGGGATGCTGATAATGAAGTTGACTTAACCTATCAAGATTTTAATAATTTAGATGTAGCAACACAAACAGTCAATCGTTTTGAAGTAGAAGATAAAGATTTGTACTCTTACGATCTATCGTTTAATTACCGTAAAACATTTAAACAAAAAGATAGGCTATTTACCTTTGATGCTAAACAGTGGAGGAATGTTGATAATGAAAAATCTACCATTACCCAAACTAACAATGTAATTGCAGCTGATAATTTAGAACAGACTGTTTTTAATAATGAAGGGTCAATGAACTGGCTGTTCCAGACGGATTACATTCACCCTATAAAAAATGGTAAAGTTGAACTAGGTTTAAAAGCAATTTTAAGAGATGTGGTTGATGATTATGGAGTAGGACAGTTTAATGATTCGACTCAACGATATGAGGCAGTTCCAGGTTTTGTGAATGAAGTAATTTATAATGAAAAAATTTATGCAGCTTATTTGATGCTGGGTAAAAAAATGAAGCAGTTTTCATATCAATTAGGAGTTAGAACAGAGTATTCTGATATTAAAACAGATTTGGTAGCTACTAACGAGATCAATTATAGAGATTACCTTAATTTTTTTCCTAGTGTTCATTTGAGTTATGAATTGAAAAATGAAAATTCGGTGCAGGTTAGTTATAGCCGAAGAATTCAACGCCCAAGGCATTGGTGGTTATTACCCTTTTTTAGTTTTACCGATTCAAGAAGCAATTTTTCAGGGAATCCTAACTTAGATCCAGAGTTTACAGATGCTTATGAAATAGGGTACTTAAAGAACTGGAAAAAAGGTTCATTTTTATCGAGCGTGTATTATCGTTTTACAGATAACACTATTGAACGGATTACTTTTGCTGATGCGGAAGGTGTTACGAGAAGATTTCCAATTAATCTGGGAATAGAGGATTCTTATGGGCTTGAGTTTTCTGGTGGGTATGAGCTTATTAAATGGTGGAATTTAAGAGGGAGTTTTAATTTTTACAGAGAAATTAGAGAGGGTTTATATGATCAGGTATCTTACAATAGTGATGCTTTAGTTTGGTCAACAAGATTAAATTCAAAATGGACAATTAAGAAAAAAGTGGGATTGCAAGCCTCTTTTAATTATAGAGCTCCGCAACAATCACCCCAGGGAGAAACTTTAGCACTATATTCGCTGGATGCAGGTTTTTCTTTTGATTGTTTAAAGGGTAATGGGACTGTATCAGCCAATATTAAAGATTTATTTAACTCACGTAAAAGAAGAAGCATTGCTTATGGGGAAAATTTTGTTTCAGAAAGCGAACGTCAATGGCGAGCAAGGTTTTTTAGGGTAAATTTTACTTATAGAATTAATCAGAAGAAAAAAAGAGGTAGAGAAAGGAATTACGAGGATTTCGATATGGAAGGAATGTAATACCTTTTATCAGCTTTTTTTTCCCTTTAAAAAAAATGGTTGATGCAATAAAAAGATAATTCTCAAGTTTGCTGTAACAAATCTTATAGTTAAAACGTCTCATACAAAAATAAAGCATGGCTAGGGGATATCTGATTTTGTTAATTTTTTGTTTTTCAATAGTTAACGCGTTTGCTCAAGAGAAGCATACAATAAGTGGAACGCTTAAAGATGAAGCAGATGGAGAGGTTTTAATAGGTGCTACTATTTATGTAGACGAAATTAAGTCAGGAACAGTAACTAACATTTACGGTTTTTATTCATTAACATTACCCGAAGGTAACTACACAGTTACAATTTCATACATAGGTTATACACCTGTTACAAAACAAATAAATCTTACAGAAGATATTAAGTTAAGCATGGAGTTGCAAAATGCATCTATAGCTATAGAAACTTTTGAAGTTACTGCAGAGAAAGAGCAAAAGAACGTAGAGGAAACGGAAATGAGTACAGTTACTTTACAGATGGATAAGGTGAAAAAAATCCCTGCGTTGTTTGGTGAAGTAGATATTTTAAAAACCATTCAATTGCTTCCGGGAGTGCAATCAGGTGGAGAAGGTACAACTGGCTTTTTCGTTAGGGGTGGAGCATCAGATCAAAACTTAATTTTATTAGATGAGGCACCAGTTTATAACCCCTCACATTTTTTAGGATTCTTTTCTGTATTTAATCAAGATGCAATTAAAGATTTACAAATTTATAAAGGAGGTATTCCTGCAAGGTATGGAGGAAGACTGTCTTCATTATTGGATATTCATATGAAAGAAGGAAACTCAAAAAAAATGAGTGTTTCGGGTGGACTAGGATTAATATCCAGTAGGTTAACTGTAGAAGGGCCAATAAAAAAAGAAAAAAGTTCTTTTATCGTATCGGCCAGAAGAACTTATGCTGATTTGTTTTTAAAACTATCTAGTGATACTGCTTTAAGAGAGAATCAATTGTATTTCTATGATTTAAATGCTAAAGTTAACTATCAGCTTAATGAGAATAATAAGCTCTATTTATCAGGTTATTTCGGAAGAGATGTATTTAAATTCGGTAACGAATTTGGTATGCATTGGGGGAATGCCACAGGTACCTTAAGGTGGAACCATCTTTTTAGCAATAAGTTGTTCTCAAACTTCACATTGGTTTATAGTAATTTTGATTATAACCTAGGAGTTCCAGAAGGTACAGAAGCTTTTGAATGGACTTCAAGAATAATAGATAAAAGTGCAAAAGCAGATTTTACCTTTTATGCTAACCCTAAAAACACAGTAAGGTTTGGATTAAATACGATACATCACACATTTAAACCAGGAAAAGTTAAATCGTTAGATCAAAGTATTTTTAATGATTTTATTTTACCAGATAAATACGCTTTAGAACATGCTGCTTATATCAGCAATGAACAAGATATAACCAAACGAATCAGGGTACATTATGGATTAAGAGGTTCATTATTCCAGAATGTGGGTGTAGATACTTCATATACTTTCGATACAAGTAACCCTGATGTTTATCAGGTGCAGGATACAATTACTAATGCCGGAGGAGTTTTTAATAGCTATTTTAATATCGAACCCAGGTTAAGTATTAGGTATTTACTTAACGAAAAGTCTTCAATAAAGGCTACTTATAATAGGATGACACAGTATTTACATCAGGCAAACAATTCAACATCATCATCACCTTTAAGTGTTTGGTTTCCTAGCTCTTTATTAGTGGAACCACAATTGGCAGATCAGGTAGCATTGGGTTATTTTAGAAACTTTAAAGAGAATACCTATGAAACTTCGTTAGAGGTATATTACAAAAAGATGCAAAATACTATCGATTTTAGGGATCATGCTGAGCTATTATTAAACAAGTATTTAGAAGGAGAGTTGAGGTTTGGAGAATCTTATTCATACGGAGTAGAACTTTTGTTGAAAAAACAGAAAGGACAATTTACTGGTTGGATAGGTTATACTTATTCTCAAACCAAAAGAGAAATATCAGAAATTAACAATGGCAATGCCTATTTTGCTCCTTATGATAGAACACATGACATATCTGTGGTAGCATCGTATGATTTAAATGAACGAGTTAATATATCAAGTAATTGGGTTTTTGCCACAGGTCAGGCTATTACAGTGCCAACAGGGCGCTTTGAATATAAAGGAAATGTAGTTCCTGTGTTTTCAGATAGAAATGCTGAACGCATGCCAGCATTCCATAGGTTTGATTTATCTCTGACTTTATATGGTAAAAAATGGAATCAGAAGCCACCAAGAAAAAATGGAAAACCAAGATGGAAGTATGAGAGTAACTGGAATTTTTCAGTTTATAATGTTTATAGGAGACAAAATGCTTTTTCTATTGTATTTAAGCAGAATGAAGATGACCCAACGGTTACAGAAGCACATATGATTTACTTTTTTGAAATTATTCCTTCAATTTCTTATAACTTTAAATTTTAGAAAGATGAAAGCTTTACAAAATATTTTATTTATAGTTTTAGCATTAGTTTTATTTTCCTGCCAAAAGAAAATAGATTTTGAATTGAATAACCAGGAGAATTCAAGATTGGTAGTTGAAGGAAGTATTACAGACCAGACAAAGACACACGTTATAGAGTTAACAAGAACATCAAGTTACTATGAAAATCAGCCGGCCCCTAGAGAAAGAGGAGCAACAGTAACTATTTCAGATGGTATTAGTACCCAATCTTTAACGGAAACATCACCAGGTGTATATCAAACGCCTGCAACATATACAGGTGTTATAGGAAGAACATATACGTTAAATATTACTACGTCAGATAAGCAATTTTATACAGCAGAATCAGTATTAGAGTCAGTAGCTCCTATTGATACTATATTATTTGATTTAGATAAGGATTTTGAAGATAAAGATGTGCTTATTCTTTCTCATTATGGTCCTGAACCTAGTGGGGTAGGTAATAATTATATGTGGTTAGTAGATATGAATGGTACAGATTATACAGATGATGTAAATGATATTATGTTTGTTACGGATGAATTTGTAGATGGAAATTATATAGCAGGGTTTGAGTTTCAAGAAATTTATTTAGATGAATTGCCTAATGAAGATACATTAAAAGTTACAGTAGAAATGCATTCAATATCTAAAAGTTATTATGATTTTTTATTAGCCATAGCATTGGAAACAGAATATAATGGAGGTTTGTTTTCAGGACCTCCTGCCAATATACCATCTAATATAAGTAATGGCGCTCTTGGTTTTTTTAGAGCTTCATCTGTTTCAAGTATGTATATAGAGCTTTATTAAGAAACTTTTAAAATGGTATAAACAATACCGTTAAAAGTAAAAGAATCCCCTTCTTGCTTGGAAAGCATCATTTTTGCAATTGGAGACGTTGTAGAAATAGCAAAACAATTTATATTATTTATTGACATTTTTCCAATAGGGATACTAATGTAAAACCATCCCTTGTTGCTCTCTATTAAGCTCCCTAAACCAATTGTTTGATGAGTTTCTTTTGGGTTTATTTTAGCTAGCGTGTTTTGTAAATTAATAAGTGTTGTTAGTTGCTGAGTAAGTTTTTCAGTTTCTAGTTGAGCCATTGCTCTAGCAGTTTCATGTTTATCACCAGCACTGCTCTTGGTTTCGTTATTAGCAGCTAGTTGTACTTCATTTAAAGAAGTTTCAATTCGATTAATTCTTTGTGCTAACTCTTCACTACATTTCTGGTGTAAATCAACCTTATCCATTAATCCTTTATAAAATCTATTTTGGCGTTTTTATATTTTTCTTTTTGCAGTTGTTCCTTAAACTTAAGCATAGACTGATATGGGCCATTTGCAATAAACATATTTACTACCCATGTTGGAAGCTTACCCGCAGGATCTACTTTAATATAATATTCAATTTCTATTTTATTACTTCCTTTTGGTGTAAACTTCCATAGTCCAAGCATATCAGTAATTCTAATTCTCCCATTTACAAGAGGTAATAATTCTGCTTTTGCTTCTGATTTGGAGAAAACTTCTTTGGTTTCGGGATGTTGATAAATCTTATTATATACCACTAAGTCTCTATCCAAAACAGGCCAGGGAGCTTTAGTTATACTATAATAAACGATCTCATTTTCGTTAATATCTTTCACCACTTTAGCACTTTCGCAATTATAAATCCAATTTGGGTAACCCTCAACATCCATTAAAACTGCAATAGCTTGTGTGAGTGTTGCATTGGCAGTGCTGGTCATTCTTATTTCTTTTAATTCAGAATTTTCAGGGATGTGAGTAAGAACTCTAATTCCATTTTTATCTTTCTCTAATTTCCAATTACTATCACTGTAAAAAGTAAATGATAGTAGGAGTAGGGTAATGGTGGTCAATTTGGTCATAACGGATCAACATCAATGGCTATTCTAATACTCTTATAATCACTAAAGGTTTCAAATTTATTCTTTATTTCTAGTATTAATTCACGCGTTTTCTTTACAGATGCTTCACGTTCTACCTTTACCATAATATTTTTGTTGTATAGGTTTCTGATTCTAGCGATAGCTGGAAAATCAGGGCCAAGAACTCTAGCTCCAAAATCTGCTTTTAAAGCATTTGCAAATTCTTCTGCTCCTGCGTTCAAAACATCTCTGTCTCGGTGTTTTAGTGTAAAATGTATTAACCGTTGAAAAGGGGGGTAGTGGAATTTTCTTCTTTGACTAATTTCGTCATTATACATTTCGATGTAATTATGGTCAATTACTTGTCTAATAATGGAGTGGTAAGGGTCATAAGTTTGTATTAAAACCTTACCTCTTTTAGCCTTTCTACCTGCGCGACCACTTACTTGACTCATTAATTGATAGGATCGTTCAAAAGCTCTGAAATCAGGGAAATTCAGCATGTTGTCAGCATTCATAATACCCACCAATGATACATTATCAAAATCTAAACCCTTAGTTACCATTTGCGTTCCAACCAAAATATCAATATTCCTATCTTCAAAGTCGTTAATCAGTTTCTGATAAGCGTTTTTAGTTTTGGTAGTATCAGCATCCATTCTGGCTACTGTTTGATCAGGAAAATAAAGTGCTAATTCTTCTTCAATTTGCTCAGTACCAAACCCTTTAAGTTTAACACGAGTACTACCACAAGCACTACAGGATGTTGGCATTTGTTTACTGTATCCACAGTAATGGCATTTTAAGATATTGGCAAATTTATGATAGGTGAGTGATACATCACAACTATTGCACATTGGCACATGACCACACTCTTCACAAATTAAATAGGGAGCATAACCTCTTCGGTTTTGAAAAAGAATAACTTGCTCTTCATTCTTAAAAGCTTCTTCCATCAATTCCATTAAAAGGGGAGAGAAATGAGATTTCATTTGCTTTTTGCGTGATGCTTCTTTGATGTCAGCACAAAGCACTTCAGGGAGCATAACACCTCCATGTCTTTTATTAAGTTCCACCAATCCGTACTTTCCTTGTTGAGCGTTCCAATAACTTTCTACTGCTGGAGTAGCTGAACCCATCAAAACTTTTGCTTTATGGATATGGGCTAAAACTATGGAAGCATCTCTGGCATTATATCGTGGTGAAGGTTCGTACTGTTTAAAACTGTTTTCGTGCTCTTCGTCAATTATAACTACACCTAATTTGCTAAATGGTAAAAACATAGAAGAGCGAGCCCCCATAATAACCTGAAACTTTGAAGATTTAGTATGGTTAAAGTTTAACACACTATTCCAAATTTCTACACGTTCGTTTTCATTGAATTTAGAATGATAAACACCAATAGTGTCTCCAAATACTTTTTGTAAACGTGCAATAAGCTGGGTAGTTAAAGCAATTTCAGGAAGTAAGTATAACACTTGTTCCCCTTTAGCAATGGCTTCTTTTATAAGTTTAATATAGATTTCAGTTTTTCCAGAACCAGTTACACCATGCAATAAAACAACATCCTTGTCTTTAAACAGATCTTTAATTTCAGTATAAGCTTTTTCTTGGTGCTCGTTTAATGTTTTTTCTCCTTCAAGTTCTTTTAAGTAATCTCCAATTCTATCCTCTTGCACATCATAAACTTCAAAAATGTTTTTCTTAACCATTTGGTTAATCAAAGCAGAGGTAACATTGGTAGATTTCTGTAAATCAACTTTTTTAACTTCAATAGGATTATCGTAACGTTTGGAAAGATGAATAAAAGACATTAATGTTTCTAGCTGCTTGTTAGCTCTGCTTAAGTCATCAAAAATTAGTTTGAGTGTTTTTTCATTATCAGCATAATCCGTTAAACGAACAAACTGTACAATCTTTGGCTTGTATTTGCGCTTAATATCTTCTTCAACTACAATTACTCGCTTTTCTATAAGAGATTTGACAATACGATGAACATTTTTTATGTTCAGTATTTCAGCTATTTCTTGAAGTGTAAGAATGTTTCTTACTTCTAAGGCTTCAAAGATGAGGTATTCGTTATCGGTTAAATCCGTATTAATATCACCGTCAAAGCTTGAGTTAAGCAATACTTTGGTTTCACTAGCTAATTTTAAAGCTCCTGGCAAAGCAGCATTAAAAACATCACCTGGGTTAGCTAGGTAATAGTTCTTTATCCAATCCCAATGTTCTAGTTGCTTATCATTAACTATTGGGTATTCGTCCAACAATGATTCAACATATTTGGCTTGGTATTCTGATGGGGGAGTATGGTGAATATTTTTTACTAATGCAGAGTACAATTTCCTGCCTCTACCAAAAGGCACCACAGCTCTTTGTCCAACTTGTATGAAATCATTTAGTTCTTCTGGTAACCGATAAGTATAAAGGTTAGGAACAGAAAGAGGTAATATGACATCTATGAAAATGGTTTCCATCTATAGAATATACATGTCAAAATAAGGTGCAAGAATTGCAGTCAGAAGCATAATTGCTCCAAATATTAAAAGCCAGAATTTATTTCTTTTTAAACCAATTGTGATTGAGGCAATACTTAAAATACAGATCAAGCAACTTTCAAGCATTGCTATGCTATAATTGTTTGCATTTTCATAATACTTAATTTCGGCAACAGGTCCCTCAGTTCCAAAAGCGTAAAATTCAATATCTTTTTGTATAGAAACAGTATAGTATTCATAAAATGATATTAAGAATATTATGATTGATAAAATAGCAGTACCAATTGCAAATACTTTTATTGATATGGGAATTTCTTTTTTCATTCTAACAGGATAGAACTTCAGCTAAATCCAACAAGTTTTTATTGATTTCTTGATGGTGTTTAATGGCTTGCTCAAAAGGTGTATAGATAACTTCTTTATTAACAATACCAACCATTACATTGTCTTTTCCATCCAATAAAGCATTAACTGCAGCAAATCCCATGTGGCTTGCTAAAACCCTATCTGCTGCACTCGGACTTCCGCCTCTTTGTATGTGTCCTAGAACAGTAACTCGAGTATCATAGCCAGGACATTTACCTTTAATTTTTTCTGCTACCTGGTGGGCATTTCCAGCATCATCACCTTCGGCAACAATAACTATCATACTATGTTTGTGTTTTCGGCTACCACTTTCTAGCTTAGCTACTAATTCGTTAATATAAGTTTGGGTTTCAGGAATTAAAATTGCTTCAGCACCAACACCAATACCGCTGCGTAGAGCAATAAAACCTGCATCTCTGCCCATTACTTCTACTAAAAACAATCTGTTATGAGAACTTGCCGTATCCCTAATTTTATCTACTGCTTCAATAACAGTGTTTAGTGCAGTATCATATCCAATGGTATTATCGGTGCCGTAAAGGTCATTATCGATAGTTCCTGGTATGCCAATAAATGGAATGTTATGTTCTTGATTAAAAATATTGGCTCCTGTAAATGTTCCGTCACCGCCAATAGCAACAATACCATCTAATTCAATTTTTTTGATGTTATCAAAAGCTTTTTGTCTTCCTTCTTTGGTATGGAATTCCTTACATCTTGCGCTTTTTAAAATGGTTCCACCTCGTTGTATGATATTGCTAACATCTGTAGATTTGAGCTCCTTAATGTTACCATCAATTAGTCCTTTGTAGCCTTCATAAATGCCGTAAGGTTGAATGTTGTTGTATAGGCACGTTCTTACAACTGCTCTAACAGCTGCATTCATTCCAGGAGAATCACCACCTGATGTAAAAACGCCAATTTTTTTCATAATAATTTACTTAATTCCTGAACACGGTTCTGCCTTTCAAAAGAATAGTCTTTGTCTATTTCAAGCAAATAATTTAATACTTCTAAAGTACATTTTTTAAGGGGCAGATTAGAGGGTGTTAGTAAATATTTTTGATAAAGTAATTCTTCCAATATTTTAAAATGGGTTAATTCAAACTTATAATCAGTTAATAAACCATTGATTATCTGGTTAGGGTTTGTTTTTATCAAATCATTTAGGTTTACATTCAGAAAATTATTAGCAAATTCATCTATTTTTATATTAGCCAATTCAGGCTCATTGTTTTGTTTTAACTGCAAAATAGCAGCAATCATTTTCGTAAGTTCGTCTATGTAACGTTGTATGTAGTCTTTTTTAATCACTTTTTATTTTGTGAATCTTTTTTGTGCCCTTGTACATTTCATACTTCATAAACTTACATTCTAAACTAGCATTAAACAACTTAATTTTTCTTGAAGGACGTAAACCTACTTTTTTTAATGCTGACAGGTTGGAGCTGATTATCCAGGCGTTCCAACCATCGTATTTTTCTTTTAAAGTATCTCCAAATGTTTTATATAATTCGTCCACATTTTCACCAATACGTTCTCCATAGGGTGGGTTAGAAACAACAATACCTTTTTGTGGTGGTGGGGTAAAAGCTGCAAAGTCTTTTTTATGTAATTTAATTTTATCTGTAACTCCAGCAGCTTTTATGTTCGCTCTACTCATTCCAAGTGTTCTGCCGTCAATTTCTACACCAATAATTTCTCCCTTATGATTAATCTCCTTATCCAAAGCATCATCAATTACTTGATCAAAAATCTTCTCATCAAAGTTTTTCCAATTCATAAAACTAAAAACACCTCTGTTAATATTTGGAGGTATATTGTTAGCTATTAATGCTGCTTCAATTAATAATGTTCCTGAACCACAAAATAAGTCCACAAATGGAGATTTTTTATCCCATTCAGAAAGTAAAACTAAACCAGCAGCTAAATCTTCTTTTAATGGGGCAATGCTTCTACTATCTCTATAACCTCTTTTAAATAAAGGATCTCCAGAGCTATCTAAACTAATGGTAACATGGTTTAAAGCATCAATATGAAGATTAATTCTTATTTCAGGAGTATCTTTGTCAATGCTAGGTCTTTTACCGAATTTATCCCTGAATCTATCAACTACAGCATCTTTAGCTTTAAAAGCTGCAAACTTTGTATGGTTAAACAATTTAGAAAATACCGCTGAATCAATGGCAAAAGTTTGGTTTACATCAAAATAATTTTCCCATTTTATCGCTTTAGTTTTATAGTATAAATCATCAACACTACTAATTCTAAAAGATTCAATTGGAACTAGAACTCTGTTAGCTGTTCTAAGCCAAATGTTAGTTTTATATAGCGTATATAAATCCCCTTCAAATGTAACTGCTCTATTATTTTTTTGAATATTGTTTGCACCTAACTCTTGGAGTTCATTAATTAAAACATCTTCTAAACCAAAAGAAGTTTTGGCCACTATTTTAAAATTTTCGTTAGATGATTTCATGCTCTCAAAATTAAACAAATAAAAAAGCCACATCAAGGTTGTGGCTTTTCTTTCTTGGTCGGGATGAGAGGATTCGAACCTCCGATCTCGCGCCCCCCAGACGCGCACTTTAACCGGACTAAGCTACATCCCGATATTTAACGTTTTTTATACTAAAACTCTTTGTTTTAAGTCTTAGTTTTGCACCTCCAAAAATAGAAATTTGAGCACAGTGAAGCGTTTATCTTTTATACTTTTTTTTCTTGTAATAGCTTCCATTTCATTTGCTCAGAATAAATATACAGTTAGTGGTTATGTAAAGGATAATGCTAATGGAGAAAACTCTATTGGAGCTACTGTTTACATTAAAGAGTTACTAAAAGGTACCACTACCAATGCTTATGGGTTTTATTCTATTACCTTAGAAGAGGGAGATTATACTCTGGTAATATCTTATGTGGGATATAAAAATATTGAACAACCAATAGCTTTAACCAAAAATATCCAACTCAATTTTGAGATAGAAGAAGATATAATTACCACTGAAGAGTTTAAGGTAGTTGGTGAGCGAGAGGATAAAAATACTGAGGAAACCGTGATGAGTACTGTTGAATTGGATGTGCAAAAAGTGAAAAACTTGCCTGCTATTTTTGGTGAAATAGATGTATTAAAAACTGTACAGTTGTTACCAGGGGTTCAATCGGCAGGAGAGGGTAATGCAGGATTTTATGTTAGAGGAGGAGGACCAGATCAAAATCTAATTTTATTGGATGGTGCAGCAGTTTATAATGCTTCACATTTATTTGGTTTCTTTTCGGTTTTTAATGCTGATGCCATTAAAGATATTAAATTGATAAAAGGCGGAATGCCAGCTGAGTATGGTGGTAGACTTTCATCGGTGCTGGACATTACTATGAAGGATGGAAATTTTAAAGAGTACAAAGTTGATGGCGGTATTGGTCTAATCTCTTCAAGATTAACAGTGCAGGGACCAATAAAAAAAGATACAGCTTCTTTCATAATTTCTGGACGTAGAACTTATGCTGGTGATTTAGCTCAGCCTTTTATAAGTGATTCATCAAAATTTAAAGGAACTAATTATTACTTCTACGATTTGAATGCAAAATTCAACTGGATTTTATCGCGTAATGATAGGCTCTATTTAAGTGGCTATTTTGGACGTGATGTTTTTACTTTTGTAAATAAAGATGATGGGTTTTCTATGAATACTCCATGGGGAAATTCAACTGTTTCGTTAAGATGGAATCATTTGTTTAATGATAAATTATTTTTAAATACTTCAGCAATTTATACCAACTATAAATTTGAAGTAGAATTAGGACAAAACGATTTTGAGTTTAAGTTGTTCTCAGGAATTACAGACTGGAATGCCAAATTGGATTTTAATTACATGCCTTCAATATTGCACAATGTTAAATTTGGTGCTAATTACATTTTTCACAAGTTTGTGCCAAGTAATGCTACTGCTGAGTCGGGTGAAGTAGAGTTTAATACAGGAGATATTGTAATAAACTATGCTAATGATGTTGCTTTATATGTATCAGATGATTGGACAATTAATGAAAAATTAAAAGTGCATGGAGGGTTAAGGTATTCAGCTTTTCAGCATGTAGGTCCTTTTAAAAGATATAATAATGATGAGTTTGGTAATCCAGGAGACACAGTAGTTTATGATAAAGGAGAGACAGTTAAATTTTATCATGGGTTAGAACCTAGATTTACGGCAAGATATACCTTAAATAGTTCTTCATCTGTTAAAGCATCATTTACCCAAAATTATCAGTATATTCATCTGGCTTCATTTGCATCAGTTTCTTTACCTACAGATGTTTGGGTACCAAGTACCGATTTGGTTGCTCCTCAATTTTCAACACAGTACGCAACAGGATACTTTAAAAACTTTAGCGATAACAAATTTGAAAGTTCTATAGAGGTTTATTATAAAACTATGGAAAATCAAATCGAATATCAGGATGGAGCTTTGCCAAGAGATAATGCTGGAAATAATGTGGATAACGCATTTACTTTTGGTAGAGGATGGTCTTATGGTACAGAACTTTTCTTTAAAAAGAAGTATGGTAAGGTAAATGGCTGGGTGGGTTACACACTTTCATGGACAAAGAAAAACTTTGAAGAATTAAACAATGGACAAGACTTTTTTACTCGCTATGACAGAAGACATGATGCATCCATTGTGTTAACCTGGGATATTTCTAAACGATTAACATTAGGTGCTACCTGGGTTTATGCAACAGGTAATGCGTTAACTCTTCCGGTATCAAGGTATTTTATAAACGGACAAATTGTTAATGAATATGGAGAACGAAACTGGTATAGGATGGCTCCTTATCATAGAATGGATTTATCCTTAACCTTAAAAGGAAAAGAAGAGAAGAAGTTTAAATCGAGTTGGAATTTTTCAGTTTACAACCTTTATAATAGACAAAACCCTTATTTTATTTACTTTACAAGTGAAGGAAACATTTATCAAGGAAACTTGGACATTGTTGCTAAGCAAGTTTCGTTGTTCGGAATGATTCCTTCTGTAGCTTGGAATTTTAGTTTTTAGCCTATGAAACGATATTTAAAATATTTCCCGTTACTATCAATTTTGTTTTTACTGTCATGTGAAAAAGAAATTGATATTGAGATACCTACTTCAACTGAGTTATTGGTGGTAGAAGGTGCTATTGAGCAAAACCAACCCCCATTTGTTTTGCTTACTCGTTCCTCAGATTACTTTGCTCCAACAGATATAAATTCATTAAAAAATATTTTTGTTAATGATGCCATAGTTACGGTTTCTAATGGAACAACTTCAGTGCAATTGGATGAAATTTGTACCGAAAATTTGCCAGATTCTCTATTGGATGATGTTTCACTTTTAATAGGAATTTCAGTTCAAGACATTAAAACATTTGGTTTTTGCTTGTACACCACTTTAAATACAGCAATTTTTGGAGAGGTAGGTAAAACTTATACGTTAAATATCCAAGCTGAGGGTAATAATTTATCAGCATCAACAACTATTCCTACACCGTTGCCTATGAATTATTATTTCTATCAAGATCAACCAGGATTTTCTAATTACGGTTACTTATGGTTTAACCAAACCGATCCCCCAGCTTTTGGAGATGCTTATAGAATTTTTACTCAAAGAAAAGGTAAGGATGGTCGTTTTATACCTGCTGATGGTTCTGTTTGGGATGATCAATTAATAAATGGATTAACCTTTGATGCATTTATTTTTAGAGGGCATGAACCAAATTCTACTGCTGATGAAGACAACAATGAAACATCGGAATACTTTTTACAAGGAGACACAGTTTTTGTGAAGTTTTGCACTATAGATTTGCCTCACTATGAGTTTTGGGAAACTTTTGAAACAGCAGCATTCAATAACGGGAACCCTTTTGCTGCACCTACAACTGTAAAAACAAATATTGAAGGTGGAGGACTTGGTATTTGGGGTGGATATGGTGCCACTTATGATACAATTATTCTTACAGATTAAAATTCCAATTTTAAATTGAAAAATGTAATTTGTATGACTTGTTAAACAGGTTAATAAGTTCTACTTTTAATGCCTTAAAAATTTATAAATATGTCAGAAGAGATAGAAAAAGTAAAATGTTTAATTATTGGATCTGGGCCAGCTGGTTATACAGCGGCAATTTATGCTGCAAGAGCTAACTTAAATCCTGTTTTATATCAGGGAATGCAGCCTGGTGGGCAGCTAACAACTACTAATGAAGTAGAAAACTTTCCAGGATATCCAGAAGGAGTTACTGGACCAGAAATGATGATGCAACTAGAAGCACAAGCTAAAAGGTTTGATACTGATGTAAGAAATGGTTGGGTTACTAAAGTTGATTTTAGCGGAGATGTTCATAAAGTTTGGATTGAAGATAAAAAAGAAATTCATGCCGATACAGTTATTATTTCTACTGGTGCATCAGCAAAATACTTAGGTTTAGAATCAGAGCAAAAATATTTAGAACTAGGTGGAGGTGTTTCTGCCTGTGCAGTTTGTGATGGATTCTTTTATAGAGGACAAGAAACTGTGATAGTTGGTGCTGGAGATTCAGCATGTGAAGAAGCTCACTATTTATCTAATATCTGTACTAAGGTTACAATGTTAGTAAGAAGAGATGTGTTTAGAGCATCTAAGATTATGGCAGAAAGAGTTCAAAATACTCCAAATATTGAAATTCTTTACAATACAGAAACTGAAGAGGTTTTAGGAGAGAATGATTTAGTAACAGGAGTTAGGGTTAAGAATAACCAAACAGGAGAAACTAAAGAAATTCCTTGTACAGGTTTCTTTGTAGCTATTGGACACAATCCTAATACAGAAATATTTAAAGATTATATTAATCTTGATGATCAAGGTTATATAGAATACGCAGAGCCAGGTACAGCAAAAACAAATGTTCCAGGAGTATTTGTAAGTGGTGATGCAGCAGATAAAACATATAGACAAGCAATCACAGCTGCAGGTACGGGTTGTATGGCAGCATTAGAAGCTGAAAGGTACCTAGCAGCTAAAGGACATTAAAATAATAATCATGGAAAACGTAGCAGTAATAGGAGCTGGAACAATGGGTAATGGTATTGCTCATGTGTTCGCTCAATCAGGATACAAAGTAAATTTAATTGATATTTCTCAAGATGCTTTAGATAGAGCCGTAGCAACAATCACTAAGAATTTAGATAGAATGATTGCTAAGGAGAAGATAACTGAAGATGATAAAAATTCAACTTTAGGTAATATAACTACTTATACTGAAATGAATGATGGTGTTCAAGGAGTTCAGTTAGTAGTTGAAGCAGCAACAGAAAATGTAGATTTGAAGCTAAAGATTTTTAAATCTATCAATGATGCAACTAGTGATGATGTTATTTTAGCAACAAATACTTCATCTATTTCTATTACACAAATTGCAGCTGTAACTAATAGACCAGAAAAAGTAATTGGGATGCACTTTATGAATCCAGTACCTATTATGAAGTTGGTTGAGATTATTAGAGGCTATTCTACTTCTGATGAAACTACAGCTACAATTATGGAATTATCTAAGAATTTAGGAAAAGTTCCAGTAGAAGTAAATGATTATCCAGGTTTCGTTGCAAATAGAATTTTAATGCCAATGATTAACGAAGCTATCATTACTTTACATGAAGGTGTTGCTGGTGTTGAAGAGATAGATACAGTAATGAAATTAGGAATGGCTCATCCGATGGGACCATTACAATTAGCTGATTTTATTGGGTTAGATGTATGTTTATCAATCTTAAATGTACTTTACGAAGGATTCGGTAATCCTAAGTATGCTCCATGTCCATTATTAGTAAACATGGTAACTGCTGGTAAAATGGGAGTTAAATCTGGAGAAGGTTTTTATTCATGGACACATGGCACAAAAGATTTAATTGTATCAAGCCAGTTTAAATAAAATATAACAACTGAATAGAAAACGCTGCTTCTTAGAAGTGGCGTTTTTTATACGATAACAGCACTTAATTCGTTAGAAACAAAGTAACTTCTAATAGTTATATTTGTTGCACTAATTTCATTTGATTGAAAACCTTAGATAAGTTCATATTAAAGTCCTTTATCGGACCATTTATTCTTACTTTTTTTATAGCTGTATTTGTATTGCTAATGCAGTTTATTTGGTTGTATGTGGATGAGATGATAGGTAAGGGAATTGAGTGGTACGTTATTGCAGAACTGTTATTGTACTCATCTGCTAACATGGTTCCAATGGCTTTGCCACTGTCTGTGTTGTTAGCATCTTTAATGACTTTTGGTAATTTAGGAGAACATTTTGAATTGGTTTCGTGTAAAGCTGCAGGTATTTCCTTGCAGAAAGTAATGAAGCCACTTATCATTTTTATTATAGGCTTGAGTTTTATGGCTTTCTTGTTTTCTAACTATGTGATGCCAGTAGCTAACCTAAAGTTTTTCTCGTTGTTGTATGATATTAGAAGTAAGAAACCAGCGGTAAATATTATTCCTGGTGTGTTTTACAACCAAATAGAAGGTTATACGATTCGGGTAAAAGACAAGAAAAAAATAGATAGTGGAGATGAGTTGCTAAAAGATGTAATGATTTACAATCATTCAAATAATGACGGCAATCGTAAGCTTACAATTGCTGATTCAGCAATAATGAAAATGGCAGAAGATCAGAGTTATTTCTCCATTAAAATGTTTCATGGAACTGATTATCACGATCAAAATGAAGCCACATCTAATAAGGTTTACCCATTATCAAGATTTTCGTTTAAAGAAAATGAAATTCGTATAAGTTTGGCAGGGTTTGAATTTAATAGAACAGATGAAGATGCGTTTAAGCACGATTATCGTTTGTTTAATTTAAAACAGTTGGAAAACAAGATAGATACTTTAGATAAAGAATACACGGAGACACTTTCCAATTATACTCACTTACTTAAAAAGTCATTTTTGTTTAACGATACACTTGGAGTAAACAAAAATCCTGAAACATTATTAACAGTAAACACTTCTCAGGTTTCACCTCAAAATAATGCAAGTAATCCTGAATCTATTTCTGCTTCAGTTATAAAATATGCCAATGAGAAAGAAGAGAAAGTAAAAAAACAAGTTAAGGAGAGCGACTTAAATAAGCGGATTGTCAATAAGGATGAAAGCTTAGATTGGGAACAGATTTATAATATTGCTTTAAACAATGCAAAAGTAAACAAAGGTAGATCGAGTGCTGCAGCTACAGAAACAGTTGTGCGAGAAAGAGACATTGCCCGAATGGAAGTTGAGTGGCACAGGAAACTTACTTTTTCGTTAGCTTGTTTTATTATGTTTTTAATAGGAGCTCCTTTGGGTGCCATAGTTAAGAAAGGAGGTTTAGGAATGCCGGTAGTAATTTCAGTAATATTTTTCTTGTTCTTCTGGGTCTTATCCATTATTGGAGAAGATATGACTAAAGAATTAGTATTGCCACCTTATATAGGAATGTGGATTTCTACAGCTGTACTTTTGCCTTTAGGATTGTTTTTTACCTACAAAGCAACTACCGATTCTGAAATGTTCAATTTTGGATCATATAAAGCATTTTTTACTAAACTGTTTAAAAGGAAAGCCAAAGTATGAGAGTGCTACAAATATGCTTAAAGCCTCCTTTACCTGCAGTTGATGGTGGTTGTAAAGCTATGAATAATATTACCCAGGGTTTGCTTTGTGCCGGTGTTCAACTAAAGGCACTAACCCTTTCTACACATAAACACCCTTTTGAGAAAAAGAAACTAAGTAAAGAATACATTAAACAAACAGAAATAGAATCAGTTTTTATTGATACAGAAGTAAAAATAAAAGATGCATTCCTAAATCTATTTTCATCTAGTTCTTACAACATAAATCGTTTTTATAGTAAAGAGTTTGAGAAATTAATTATTAAAACACTCAAGCAAAATCAATATGATGTTGTTTTACTGGAGAGTTTATATGTATCACCTTATATCGACATTATTAGAAATCATACTGATGCAAAAATTGTTTATCGATCGCATAATGTGGAGTACGAAATATGGAAAAGAAACGCTGGGTTAGAGAAGGGAGCTAAAAAGCAATACCTTAAGTTATTATCCAAAAGGTTAATGAAGTACGAGCAGAATGCTGTGAAAAAAATTGATGGAATAGCCGCTATTACTGAAAAAGACAAGAAAGAATTAACGAGGTTAGGAGCAAAGAATGTAGCCGTTTTTCCTTTTGGGATTGATACTAAGGATTACCAAGCCATGAAAGTAACCAACGATTCTTTTTTTTATATCGGTAGTATGGATTGGGCTCCAAATGTAAGTGGTATAAAATGGTTGCTCGAAAAAGTGTGGGATAAAGTGTTGAAAAAGCACCCTGAAATTAAAATTAATATTGCGGGAAGACAAATGCCTGAATGGATGTTAAATCATGAGCAAGAGGGAGTAAATATGGTTGGTGAGGTAGAGAATGCTAATGATTTTATCAACCAAAATGAGATTATGATTGTACCGCTTTTTGCTGGTAGCGGAATGCGCATAAAGATTATTGAGGCTATGGCACTAGGTAAAATGGTAATTGCTACATCTATTGCGTTGGAAGGGATTGATTGTGAGCATCAAAAGAATGTGGTTGTTGCTAATAATCAAAGAGAGTTTGTATCAGCAATAACTTATTATCTTGATAATTCTGATGAACGTAACAAGATAGCTAAAGCAGGTTTGGAATTAGTTCAAACAAATTATGATAATCAAGTAATTGTAAATAATTTGGTGGAGTTTTTTAAGCAAGTTTAATTTATGAAAATTTTTGTGCTGTTATCTCGATTTCCCTACCCTTTGGAAAAAGGAGATAAGCTACGTGTTTTTCATCAAATTAAGCAATTATCAAAAAATCATGAGCTTGTACTTTGTGCACTTTCCGATGAGAAGGTAAGCCAAAAATCCATAGACAAACTATCAGAGTTTTGTTCTAAAATAGAGGTGATTAGACTTTACAAACCAAAAATTTATTTTAACCTTTTTAAGAACTTATTATTCTCTAATCAATCGTTTCAGGTAGCATATTTCTATAATAAAAAAGCGGATAAAAGAATTAAGCGGTTAATTAAAGATTGTCAACCTGATCATATTTATTGTCAGTTAATTAGAATTACCGAGTATGTAAAAGATTTGCCTATACCAAAAACCCTGGATTATATGGATGCTTTAGCTCGTGGAATGGAGCGTAGAGTGGAAGAGGCTCCTTTTTACATTAAATGGTTTTTAAAATCTGAAACTACCCGATTAAAACGTTATGAGCATAAAATTTTCGATGATTTTGATAATAAAACTATTATATCAGAACAGGACAAAAATTTAATAGTGCATATCAAAAATGATGAAATAGTAATTGTTCCAAATGGTGTTGATTATTCTACATACCAAAGCAAAGAATTGTCTAAAGAATACGATTTAATTTTTACGGGTAACATGGCTTACCCTCCAAATGTGGATAGTGCAGTATATTTGGTGAATAATGTAATGCCACTGGTATGGAAAAATGAGCCAAATGTTAAATTAGTTATAGTTGGGGCTAATCCTGCTCAACGTGTACAACAACTTAAATCAGAAAAAGTAATAGTTACAGGTTGGGTAGATGATATGGCAGAGTATTATGCGAAATCTAAAATATTTATTGCACCCATGCAAATAGGAACAGGACTGCAAAATAAGTTGTTAGAAGCTATGGCAATGAAGCTGCCCTGTATTACTTCTCCTTTAGCAAATAATGCCTTAAATGCTAAACCTAACAAAAGCATACTAATTGGTGAAAAACCTAACGATTATGCTAATCATATTGCTCAATTATTGGAGAATAAAGAACTTTATCAAAGTATAGCTGAGCAGGGAAATACTTTTGTAAAACAAAACTATACTTGGGAAGGTAGTACATCTATTTTAGAAAAATTAATAATGAACACTAATGAATGATTTAAGAGTAACTATAGAAAAAGCTTGGGATAATAGAGAATTATTAAAAGATGATAATACTCAAGTAGCAATTAGAGAAGTTATTGAACTATTAGACAAAGGAAAGTTGAGGGTAGCTGAACCAAATGGAGAAGATTGGCAGGTGAATGAATGGGTTAAAAAAGCAGTTGTGTTATATTTTCCAATTCAAAAGATGGAAACCATTGAAGTTGGTCCATTGGAATTTCATGATAAAATGAAATTAAAATCTAATTATGCTGAACTTGGTGTTAGAGTTGTACCACATGCAGTTTCAAGGTATGGAGCTTATTTGGCTTCTGGAGTTATAATGATGCCAAGTTATGTAAATATTGGAGCTTATGTAGATACTGGAACTATGGTAGATACCTGGGCTACAGTTGGTTCATGTGCTCAAATTGGTAAAAATGTTCATTTGAGTGGTGGTGTAGGTGTTGGAGGAGTTTTAGAGCCATTACAAGCAGCTCCTGTTGTTATTGAGGATGATTGCTTTATTGGTTCACGATGTATTGTTGTAGAGGGAGTAAGAGTAAGAAAAGAAGCAGTATTGGGAGCAAATGTGGTATTGACTAAATCAACAAAAATAATTGATGTAAGTGGAGATCAACCAGTAGAATATAAAGGAGAAGTACCAGAAAGATCGGTAGTTATTCCAGGTTCATATACCAAAGAGTTTAAAGCAGGGCAATACAATGTTCCTTGTGCTTTAATTATTGGTAAACGAAAAGCTAGTACCGATTTAAAAACATCACTAAATGATGCACTAAGAGAGTATGATGTAGCAGTATAGATGAACAAGTTTTTAATCATACAAACTGCCTTTATTGGTGATGTAATTTTGGCAACAGCAGTTGCGGAAAAATTAAACCAACATTACCCCGAATCTCAAATTGATTTTTTGTTACGAAAAGGAAATGAAGGTTTGTTAGAAAATCATCCTTTTGTTAACCAAGTTCTGATTTGGGATAAGAAAAACAAGAAATACGACAATTTAAAATCTATTAGCAAAGTTGTAAAACAAAGCAATTACGATGTAGTTATAAATTTACACCGATTTGCTTCTAGTGGTTTAATTACTGCCTTTTCAGGAGCTAAAGAAAAAGTAGGGTTTAGCAAAAATCCTATATCGTTTTCTTTTACTAAAAAAGTGCAACATAAAATTGGAGATGGAACCCATGAGGTAGAGAGAAACCACGAATTGATAACTCATCTCACTGATAGCATGCCGTCAAAACCTAAATTATATCCTGCTAATAAAGATTATGATATAGTAGAGCAATACAAAAAGCAAGAATATATTTGTTGTGCACCTACTTCAGTTTGGTTTACTAAGCAACTCCCTAAAGAGCAATGGGTAAAGCTAATTAACAAGCAAAAAGACCATACATTAGTTTATTTACTAGGAGGTGGTGATGATTTTGATGCTTGTGAAGAAATAAAATTAAACACCTCACATAAAAATGTAATTAATTTGTGTGGTAAATTATCATTTTTAGAATCAGCAGCTCTAATGCAAACTGCTCAAATGAACTATGTTAATGATTCAGCTCCTTTACACATCGCTTCATCGATGAATGCTCCAGTAACAGCTTACTTTTGTTCTACATTACCAAAATTTGGTTTTACACCTTTATCCGATAACTCAAAAATAGTAGAGGTAGAAGAAGAATTAAGTTGCCGTTCTTGTGGTTTGCATGGTAAAAAAAGCTGCCCAGAAGGACACTTTGATTGTGGGTATAAAATTCAGTTGTAATTTTTCAAACTAGAAGTTTAGTTTTTGATTACTTTTTTGAGAGTACTGTGATTTTTTAAGTTAATCTTTAAATAATACATTCCTTGAGGTAGTTGACCCATTTGGATAGTTTTTTTATTGTGAATCTCTTTTATGGTTCTTCCAGTCATGTCCATAATGGTAACACTATTAATTTTCTCAGTGGTTATAATTTGAATTATATCAGAAGTAGGATTAGGATATAATTTAATATTATCAGGCTTCTCAATTATATTAATTGAAGTCGATATTGGATTAACAATTACTGTATAATCTTCAGTCTCACCAAAAATATAATCAGTACATGCATCTATATTAAAGTTTCCATATACACATCTTATACGCATACGTGTAGTGTCTAGAGTTGCTGTTAATGGTACAGTGAAATTAATGGACTGTGTTTGGTAAGCTGTTGAACTTGAAAATTCACCTAATTTTTCACCAGTATCAAAAATACCATCATGGTTGTAATCTATCCATGCAGCATAAGTATCAGGGAAATAGCTTCCGCCTATTATACTTAGTGAGAAATTCCCATTTCTCGTAATTGTTGTATTTAAGGAGGTATAATCTACATAGTTTGGACCTGTAGGGCTACCTGTGTTTAGATTGTTAATGCTGCCAATGCTTACTCCATCAACAAAGTCTCCATCGGTAGTTCCCGAACTTGGATTTGGGTTGCAAAATACATGAGGGACTACATCAATATAACAAGTTTTTGTTATTGTATCACCTCCAAATTCATTATATGCTTTGAGGGTAACTTTATAACAACCTAAAGTGTCATACTGAACGCTATTGGGATGTTGTTGAATTGAATTATTTTGATTTGAACCAGGAAAAGACCATTGCCAACTAGTTGGACTATTTGTTGAAAGATCAGTGAAGTTAACCGTAGTTCCAACAGGAATAGTTGTGAAGTCTGCAATAAAATCTGCTGTAGGTGGTTTTTGACTTATGTTTGCCACAAAAATATCTCCCCAACTGCCGCCAGCATAAAGCATATTTCCTGAAAACCAAAAAGAATCAAACTCTTTATCCCATGGAGCTTGTATGACAGTGCTCCAATTTTGACCGGCATCAATGGTTTTTTTAACTGTTCCATTAAAAAGTAGCACATAACCTGAATCAGGGTTAGCTGGATCAGGGAAAAAAACATCTCTTGCTCCATTTATTCCATTTGATATAGATGACCAATTTGCTCCATAATCTTCGGTTTTTAAACCTCCGTTATCACCCACCACATAACCCACACTATCGTTAGGAAAATGAAGAGCTCTTAATGTTCCTCCCAATGGTACATTTAAGAAAACCCAACTATTACCCCCATTGGTAGTTTTTAATACATCAGTTCCACATACATAACCAGTATCTTTATCAATAAACCAAAAGCGTTGTTGGAAACCAGGGGTTCCTGTATTCATCACCAAGTTCCAAGTGGAACCTCCATTGGTTGTTTTATATATTCCTTGATAGCAGGATACTAAACCTGTATCTTGATTAAAAAAGTGTATAGCGGTATTGCTGCCAGAAGGTCCAGTAACGGATCCCCAATTACTATTTCCTCCATTAGTAGTTGTTCTAATACTAGGGTTAGATCCTGCAAACCCAATATTAGAACTCACAAAACTTAAATCATATAAGTTGGCACTTTGTGTAGCGGAAGAAAAGGTAGTAGTCCAAAGTTTTCCTTTATTATTGGTTTTAATAATACCTGCTCTAGCTCCTAAACCGTTTTCATAATGACCAACTGCATGACCTGTATCAGAGCTTGTAAATATTACTCGGTCAAAAAATGCTTCAGGAATTTCATCATATTTCATTTCCCATTGTCCAGAAGTGTTTAATTGATAAACTACACCATCGCCTACAGCTACAGATGTACCATTGTTAAATAGAGCCATGCCCCATATATCATCAAATCCTCCAGGTCCTTCTGAAGTAAAATTAATACCACCATTTAATGACCTTAATATTGTGCCATCATCCCCCGAAACTATAATTTCGGATGTAGAAATAAAATGTACAGTACTTAATCGTTTAGTTACACCAGATGTCATTAGAGTCCAATTATCTCCTCCATCGCTAGTCTTTAAAATAGTACCAGAACTACCTGCTACAAACCCAGTATTAGCATCAATAAATTCAATATCCCATAATGCTGGTGATCCTGAATAGACTGTAACCCAACTTTGCCCTCCATTTACAGTTTTTATTATATCACCTTGATCACTAACTATACATCCTGTATCATTACTTGTAAACCATACATCTCTGAGTTCTTGTGTGGTTCCTGTACTGATGAAATTCCAATTTTGACCACCGTCAATGGTTTTTAGGACAGTTCCAGGGTAGCCGCATACGTAGCCTGTGTCAGTAGAAGGGAAATAAACTTCGTATAATATTTTGGTATTATCAAAGTATTCCTCAATCCAGTTAACTCCAGCATCGTTTGTTCTAAAAATTCTACCTGTGCCTGTGGGGATTACACCATTATTGACATCAGTAAAATGAATTCCCCAAACAGTTCCGTTTATTTGATAACCAAGTATATGATGAGCTTCCGTCCAATGGTTTCCTGCATCTATAGTCTTAAATAGTTTTCCATTAAGTGTGGTTGTGTAAGCAGTAGTGTCATTGATAACAAATGCATCAGTACATAAATCACCTACTTTTAGTGGGGTTTGCATTTTCCATTGCTGAGAAAAAGTTAAGGTAGGTATTAAGGTTAGTATAATAAGTAGCTTATACATAGTTACTAAAATTACAAAAGTTTCTCTAAATAAAAAGACCAAATTATTATTCGGTCATTTTGGTTATTAGTTGACTACTAGCTAGTAATGATGTTTTTGTTGCCAAATAAAAAAGTCTGCACAATTTCTGCAGACTTTTTGTGACCACGGCAGGATTCAAACCTGCAACCTTCTGAGCCGTAATCAGATGCGCTATTCAGTTGCGCCACGTGGCCATTAAGGCTGCAAATATAAAATTAATTGAGCTTTATTCTAAGCTTTTATTAATTTTAAAATCTATTTTTAGTTTATGGAATTCAATTCGGTTGATAGAGAATTTATTGGGCAGCTTAAAGATATCATTGGGGAGCAATATGTATTGTTTGATGAGGAAAGTTTTAAAAAATATGGGCATGATGAAACAGAAGATTTAGTTTTTTATCCAGAGGTGGTTGTTTTACCAAAAACAACCAAGGAGGTTTCCCAAGTTCTTAACTTATGTAATAAGTTGAATATACCTGTTACCCCTAGGGGTGCAGGAACTGGTCTAAGTGGAGGGGCTTTACCCGTAAATAAAGGGGTTCTACTATCAATGGAAAGGTTTAATCAAATAATAGAAATTGATGAAAGAAACCTTCAAGCTACTGTTGAACCAGGTGTGATTACTCAGGTTTTTCAAGAAGCTGTCCAAGCAAAAGGGTTGTTTTATCCTCCAGATCCTGCAAGTAAAGGAAGTTGTTTTATTGGTGGTAACCTAGCTGAAAATTCAGGAGGACCGAAAGCAGTAAAATATGGTGTTACTAAAGACTATGTGTTAAATCTAGAAACGGTTTTACCTAGTGGAGAGATTATATGGACTGGGGCCAATGTTTTAAAAAATTCTACAGGATATAATTTAACACAGTTAATGGTGGGTAGCGAAGGTACTCTTGGTATTATTACTAAAGCTGTTTTTAACTTAATTCCTTTTCCAAAGCATGATTTGTTGATGCTTGTTCCTTTTTATTCAGCTGAAGAAGCTTGTGAAGCTGTTTCGGCAATTTTTAGAATAGGTGTTACTCCTTCGGGAATGGAGTTTATGGAGAGGGATGCTTTGTTGTGGGGAGCAGAATTTATTGGGGATGAATCTTTTGTTCTTCCCGAGAAGGTGCAAGCTCATCTTTTAATAGAAGTTGATGGAAACAATATGGATGTACTCTACCAAGATTGTGAAGCAATTTATAATGTGTTGGAACAATTTAACTGTGGAGATATTTTGTTTGCTGAAGATTCAGTTCAAAAAGATAAACTTTGGAAAATTAGAAGAGTAGTTGGTGAAGCTGTAAAATCGAAATCAATATATAAAGAAGAAGATACGGTTGTCCCTAGAGCTGAATTACCTAAGCTGCTTAAAGGAGTGAAAAAAATAGGTGATAAATATGGTTTTAAGTCGGTGTGTTATGGTCATGCAGGAGATGGAAATCTTCATGTAAATATTATAAAAGATAATATGACAGATGAAGCTTGGAATAATGAATTGCCAAAAGGAATACGAGAAATTTTTTATTTATGTAAAAATCTAGGGGGAACAATTTCTGGAGAACATGGCATTGGTTATGTACAAAAAGATTATATGGATATTCCTTTCTCTGATGTAGAATTGCAATTGCAAAAACAAATAAAAAAAGTATTTGATTCTAAAGGCATTTTAAACCCGGGCAAAATATTTAATTAGAATATGAAACGTAAAAACCCCGCAATTAAGCGGGGTTTAAAATTCAAAGGCAGGAGAATTGAATGTTTAACTACCTATCTAATTAACTTTAAAACAATCTCCGTAACATAAGACGGACCAAGTGTCAAAAAAGTTGCTTTTCGACAAAATTAACTGTTGTAAGAATCAAATATCGCATAATTTTTAGGTTTGTTTTTATCATTTAAAATGATAATTTAGGGGGCTACTAACTAAAATTAAAAACTTATTTATTCTATTTTATGAAAAAGACTACATTATTTATTGCTGCGGTATGCATGATGTTAGGTGGTGTTTTTGCACAAAACAGTACTTATCCATTAAGAGTTAAGAAAGACTTAAAAAGATGCTCTACTGCAGAAATGATGCAAGCCGTTAGAAACATGGATCCGGCAGCTTATGATGCTAACAAAGCACTAAAAGAACAACAATACCAAGATTGGATAGCTAACGATTATGCTAACTTTATGGCAACTCGTAAAGCAGTGATTACAATTCCTGTAGTTGTACAAATATGGGAAAATACTTCAACAGTTCCAGATAGTAGAGTTACAGAGCAATTAAATAGATTGAACCAGGATTTTAGAGGAACGAATCCTGACAGGTCTAATACGCCTAGTGTTTTCCCTACTGCCGATTGTGAAATTGAATTTTGCTTGGCAAACATAGATCCTTCAGGAAACCCTACTACTGGTATTATCAGAAGGACACCAGGAGGAAGCCCCCCATCACAAGGAGGAACAGAAATGTGGGATCCAACTAAGTACTTAAACATTTATGTTTATGGTATTGGTGGTGGTGTTTTAGGATTCACTTATTTATCATCTCAATTACCTAACAATGCTGTTCATATAGGTACTAGTTATTTTGGTAATACAGGCGGTACTTACGGTATGGGTCGTACAGCTGTACATGAAATTGGGCACTGGTTAAACTTAGAACATATATGGGGTGATGCAAACTGTGGTAACGACTTTGTAGGTGATACTCCGCCTGCTCAATCTGATAATTTTGGCTGTCCGAACCACCCGCATGATGTTGGGGTTTGTGGTAATTCAGATGGAGAGATGTTTATGAATTACATGGATTATGTTAACGATGCATGTATGTATGCATTTACACCAGGTCAGAAAGCAAGAATGGTTGCAGCTATTAATAATGACAGACCAGGCTTATTAACATCTAATGGTTGTACACCTACAACATTAACAGCGCAATTTAATGCTAATGTTACTACAATTAATGCAGGTCAAACGGTAACCTTTACAGATAATTCAATAGGGCCAAACACCATTACTTCATGGAATTGGGATTTTGATGTTACTAATATTGGGGGAGTATCCCCAAGTACTGCAAATACACAAGGTGCACATGTGGTAACATACAACAACCCAGGTACTTATACAGTTTCATTGCAAGTTGGAGATGGTTCTGGGAATGATATTGAGTTGAAGAGCGGTTATATTTTAGTAAATCCTGCAGGAACTCAGAGTTGTGATTCAACTCTAGCAACATGGGATTTTGCTACACATGCGGGAACTACAGGAGCATTTTATTGGGGACAAGATTGTAATGGACCAAATCCTTCAGGATATATTTTAGGACAAAATTGCTACAATGATAATGGTTGGGCAGATAAAGTGACTTACTCTGGTTCTGGAGATTTTTTAACTGATGTACTTATTTATTTTGGAACAGCTACAGGTTCAAGTAACGTTAATTTAAAAGTTTGGGGTGAAGCAGGAGGTGGAGAGCCTGATAATGGAAATATTCTTGAACAACAATCTGTTGCAATATCTTCATTAAGTACTGGCGGAACACCAACATTATGGTCTTTACCAAGTCCTCCATCATTAACAGGAGATTTCTTTGTAGGATTTGATCATAATACATTAATTAATGGAGATACGGTAGCATTAATGTCAGCTTCTACAGGTACAAATACTGTTTGGGCTTATGAAAGTACTAATTCATGGGTAGATTTGGATGATTATGGTCTAGATCATAGTGGAGCAATCATTCCTGTAGTTTGTAATAACATTTCTACAGGAGAAAAAGAAATATTAGGAGAAATTAATGAAGTAACTATTTTCCCTAATCCTTCTAGAGGAACAATTAATATTGCCCTTACAGAAAAAGGACCTTCTTCAGTAGAAATTTACAGTGTAGTAGGTAAACTAGTTAAGAGTACCCAAATCCAAAATACACAGTTGATTACTATTGATGTATCAGATCAGCCTAACGGAGTGTATTTTGTTAATGTAAAAACTGATAAAGGAGTAATTACCAAAAAGGTAATGGTATCCAAATAAAATAGTTTTTAAATAAATTATTAAAGAGTCCCAGTTTTTGGGACTCTTTTTTTTATATAATAATTACTTTTGTTGTTTATAAAAAAACTTAATGGATAAGATTAATTCACTACTTAGTTCGCTTACTGATGAAACGCTCAAAACAATTGCTAATAAAGTAATTAATGATGAAAGAATTACATCTGAGGAAGGAGTATACTTATTTGATAATGCAGAGTTGGGTTATGTTGGTTCTCTTGCCAATTATATAAGAGAAAAACGACATGATGATAAAACTTATTTTAATAAGAATTTCCACATAGAACCAACAAATATCTGTGTGTTTGATTGTAAGTTTTGTTCATACTCTAGATTTTTAAGAGAAAAAGATGAATATGATGCCTGGGAATTGACTGAGGATGAAATATATGAAGCTATAAAAGCTTACGAAGGACAGGATATTACTGAGGTACATATTGTTGGAGGTGTTCATCCTAAAATGGGACTTGAATACTTCAAAAATCTAATTGAAAATATTAAGCAAATTCGTCCTGATATTCATGTGAAAGCATTTACAGCAGTTGAATTAGAGTATATGGCGAGAAAAGCAAAAGTAAGTTATGAAGAGTGTTTGAAAATATTAAAAGATGCTGGCCAGGGCTCTTTGCCAGGAGGGGGAGCTGAGATTTTTGATAAAGAAATAAGAGATCAAATTTGTAAAGATAAGTGTACAGGTGAGGAATGGTTGGCGATACACGAAGCAGCTCATAAGGTAGGAATGCCTTCTAATGCTACCATGCTATATGGGCATATCGAAAAACCTGTACACTTAATTGACCATATGAACAGGTTAAGAGAATTGCAAGACAAAACAGGAGGTTTTAATGCATTTATCCCTTTAAAATTCAGAAATGGAAACAATCAAATGTCACATATTGATGAAGTGACTGTAGTTGAAGATTTAAAGTTGTATGCTATTTCAAGAATTTTTATGGATAATTTCAATCATATCAAGGCATATTGGCCAATGATAGGTAGAAAAACGACACAAACCTTATTAGCTTTTGGAGTAAATGATATAGATGGTACTGTAGATGATTCAACTAAAATTTATTCAATGGCAGGAGCTGAAGAACAAAAACCTGTTATGACCACTGATCAAATGGTTGAATTAATTGAGTCAGTTGGCAGAAAACCTATTGAAAGAGATAGTGTTTATAATGAACTGAAAGATTATTCACAAACAGAATTAGTCTAATTTATTATATTTACAAGCATATTCACCAAACTATGATATTATGAAAAAAGTACTTATTGTTGTTGTAGCTCTTATAGCTATTTATTTTATTATGGCTTTTATTGGGCCATCAGGTTACAGAATTGAGCGACAAATAAAAATTGGAGCAGAACCTCAGATTGTTTTTGATCAAACTTCGGTTTATGCGAATTGGGCTGCTTGGTCGCCTTGGGCTAAGTTAGATCCAAATGCAAAGTATGAGTTTGGAGAAACAGAAATGAGCTGGGATGGGAATCCAGAGAATGTAGGGAAAGGTAAAATGGTTACCACTAAGGTTGAACCAAATAAAGAGTTTTTATATGATTTAATTTTTATGGAGCCATGGCAAATGACGTCTCATGGAGGGTTTACTTATGAGCAGCAGGAAGATTCTGTTTTATTAACTTGGTTTGACGAAGGAGAATTCGGATTTTTCTCTAGACCAATGATGTTATTTATGGATTTAGAAGAGCAAATTGGTCCTCAGTTTGAACAAGGCTTAGCTGACATTAAAAAAATAACTGAGTCTATGAAGGTAGCCCCAAAAATTGATATTACAGAAGCGGAAGTAGAAAGCATGCCAATTTTATATATCACGGAATCATCTAATTTTAATTCAGAAGAAATAGGAGCAAAAATTGGCGCAGCTTATGGAGAGATTATGGCTTTAATAGGCGTTGCTAAATTAGAAATGGCAGGAGCACCGTTATCAATTACTACTAGGTTTTCTCAAGAGGAAATGATGATTGATTTTAATCCTGCTATACCTGTTGCTGAAATACCAGAAGATTTAGAATTGTCTGGAAGAGTTCAAAAAGGAGAAACTTATGCTGGAAAAGTATTAAAAACTTTTCATGTTGGTTCTTATGAGAACTTACATTCTACCTATGAGGCAATAATGGCTCATATTCAAGAAAATGGTTATGAAATAAATGGTAACAGTTGGGAAGAATATATTGATGATCCAACTAAGGTTGATGAAGAGGAACTAAGAACAATAATTTATTTTCCTATAAAATAATTTAAGCTAAAACTAATGCTGGATTTTAATCCAGCATTTTTTATATGAGTTCTTCTAAAAATATAATCATAACTGGGCATAGAGGTGCTGCAGGTCTTGCACCTGAAAACACATTGGCTTCAATTCAGTTGGCTCTTGACTTAGGTGTTGATCGAATTGAAATTGACGTTCAGCAAACAAAAGATAATGTAATTATTGTGTTGCACGATAGATCATTAAGAAGAACAACTACAGGTATTGGTTTTGTAAAACTCAAAACATACGATCAAATATTACAATACAGTGCAGGAGCAAAGTTTAATAAGTTTTATGAATCAGAAAAAGTTCCAACTCTTGATGAAGTTATAAAACTAATTAATGGTAGGGCAGAATTATTAATAGAAACCAAGTACAGCTTTATGTACTATCCTAATATTGAACGGCACATCATTAATGTGATAAGAGCTAATAATGCTAAAGAATGGTGCAAAGTTATTTCTTTTAACGATAGGGCTTTGTTTAGAATTCATAAGTTAGATAAGGATATAAGAATAGGTAAACTGTTTGTAGGAAAGCATGCCAAATTACCTCTATCTTGGGATAAAGGAGTAAACTTAAAACCATTACAACGTTATCGCTTCGTAGATGAAATTATTGTAAAACACAATTACGCTACTAAATCAATAATTGATAGAGTTCATGAATTTGGTAAAGAATTACATGTATGGACAGTAAACGATGTAGATACCATAGAGAAACTTATTTCGAGAGGAGTTGATGGAATTATTTCCGATTATCCAAACTTATTATTTAAGTATAAAAAATAATTTGTTTTAATGAGTTTATCCTTAACATTAATTGTTGTAATTATTACTGTAGTAGTTTCTTTTGGGGCTAACAACAGATCTGATCTATACACTAAAATGCTTTTTAATCCATATCAAGTAGTTCATCGCAAGGAATGGTATAGAATATTTACGCATGGTTTTATACACGATAGAAACAACATTTTTCATTTGGTGTTTAATATGTATGTGTTGTATTCTTTTGGAGAAGTAGTAGAACAAATATTAGCCAATATAATTGGTTCGTTAGGAGTGCTCTTTTATTTAGTAATCTATCTTGGTGGAATGATGGCAGCTACAGTTCCCGCTTTAATTAAACATAAGGATAATTTCCACTACAATTCTGTTGGAGCATCAGGAGCAGTATCAGCAATATTATTTTCAGTAATTGCTTTTATGCCTTTTTCAGGAGGTATAGGTATTTTATTTATCCCAATCAGTTTGCCTCCTATTGTGTTTGGTGGACTTTATTTGGCTTATGAAATATATATGCAAAAAAGAGGGGGGACAAACATAGCTCATGATGCCCATATTTGGGGAGCAATTTTTGGTTTTTTGTTTACACTAATTTTTATACCAAGAGCTTTTAGCAATTTCTTATCAGAAATACTTTCTTTATTTGGGTAGCTGTTACACTTTTGAATAAACACTATCTTTTTATATCTTTAACAAAATTTTATATTGTGAAAGTTGTCTTTTTAGATAGAGATGGGGTAATAAATTATGAGCAGGGCGACTATACCTATAAGGTTGAAGAATTTAAAATTTTAGACGGTCTTTTTGAAGCATTATCTGATTTACAAAACAGAGGCTTTTCATTTATTGTGATTACCAATCAAGGAGGTATATCTAAAGGGATTTATAACCATTCGGATGTAATTTCCGTACACGAGTATATGCAAAAGCAGTTTGATGAGGCAGGAATTAAGTTGTTAGACATTTATTACTGCCCCCATCATGCCATAGTGGAGAAGTGTATTTGTCGTAAGCCAGATTCATTAATGTTAGAAAAGGCAATAGCTAAATATGGTGTAAACAAGGCAGTATCTTATTTTGTTGGAGATAGTAGAAGAGATGTTTTAGCGGCAGAAAAGGCAAACATAAAAGGGATAAAAATAAATAGTAATGATTCATTAATGGATTATTTACATCAAATTATATAGGTAGTGAGCACACAACTTTATATCAACTTTAACGGTTCTTATTTTAAAGAAGATGAACCTGTTTTTACTGTTAAAAACAGGGGGTTTAGGTATGGAGATGCTTTGTTTGAATCTATAAGAGTGATTAACGGTAAACCATGTTTTATTGAAGATCATTTTTTCCGTTTAAAGAAGGGAATAGAGACTTTGAAATTACGTCCAGGTAATATTTCTTTTAATGATTTAAAAACTCAAATAGAAGAATTACTAGTTAAAAATAATATTACTGAAGGAGGAAGAGTTAGGCTATCGGTTTTTAGATCTGGAGAAGGATTATATGCTCCGGAAAAAGATGACAAATCTTATGTGATAGAAGCTAAGCCTATAACAGATAATGAATATGTGTTGAATGAAACAGGGTTAAAGGTAGATATTTTTAACGATCTAAAAATGTATAGAAATTCATTATCTCAAATTAAAACTACCAATAGTATCCCTAATGTTTTGGCGGGTATTTATAAAAAAGAAAATGATTTAGATGAATGCATTTTATTAAATGATGCTGGTAGAATCGCTGAGGCTATTAGTTCTAATATTTTTCTATATAAGAATAATAATATTTACACACCTTCTTTGGATGAGGGTTGCATGGATGGCATAATGCGTAAACAAATTTTAAAAGTTGCCAAAGAACTTAATATTAATGTTTTTGAAGGCATGCTTAATGGTACTATGCTGTTACAGGCAGATGAAATGTTTTTAACCAATGCCATTCATGGGGTACAATGGGTTGCTTCATATCGACAAAAAAGGTATTTCAATAAGGCTGCTCAGGAGATTTTAGATCATGTTAATTCTTTAGCCTTCAAGTAACCATCGATAAGAAATAACAGGCACCAGACCTCCCTCAACTTTGGTTTGGTTAGACCTGATTCTTCCGTTTCTATATAGTGGCATTAATCCAAGGTGTAAACTCATTTTTTCTTTAATGATAAATTTAACCACAACCGAACCTAGAAATGTGTTGTAATTCCACAGATACATTCCTTCAGCCACCAAATAGGTCTTTCTTCTTAGCTGTCGTTGAGTGGCAACAAAAACATTGTGGAAATATAACCTATCTGTTTGATCTACCACATCAAAGGTGCTTTTGCAAAAGTATAGCCCAATACCTGCCGAAAAATTATTCTGTTTATCACCAAGAGTAAACACTCCTTGTCCTCCAGCACATCTCCCTATAGAATCTTTATTGATATAAAATGCATTTCCTGCCGAAGCAGAAAGAGCAAAATTAAAATCATCAGTAAAAGTAAATTGGTGTTTAACTGAAGCTATAAAAGTTCCTATGAGTGAAATATTTAATGATCCCATTGTTTTTTCACCAATACCATAACTTGCTTTAGCAAAAATTATATCAGTACCTAGTAACTGAGTATCGTATTTTTTTAAGGTAAAGGCAGATGCCGAAACAGTATAATTGGTATAGTCAGGATTGGATAAAGTTGTAAAAGTATCTTCTTGTAGCTCTACTGATTCAGCCATAACATAATCATCCTGGCAGAAAAAGGGTAGGGAACTAAAAAGCAAAATGAAAAAGGCTAATAGCTTTTTCATGGTCAATTAATTTAAACTGGGATTTTCCGGAAAATTAGAAAGTAGAGCATATTTACCACCCATATCTTGTAATAAATTATACCACAAATCATCATTATTCAACTCATGGATTTCATGGTAGTTGTTTTCAGTAATAATCCATGATTCATCCTTTAATTCATTAGCAAGTTGTTCATAATCCCAACCGGCATAACCGATAAAAAATTTCACCTCATTAGGAAATATAAGCTGATCGGTAATCATTTGTTTTAGCTGATTGTAATTCCCAGACCAATAAAGGTTATCAGAGATTTTAATGCTATCTTCGATAAACTCTCCCTGATTATGAAGGTAAAATAGACTATCAGTTTGTACAGGACCACCCATGTAAACTGGTGCATCGAATTCAGGAAAATCCTTTATTACATCATTAACAGTTACGTCTAATGACTTATTTAAAATAAAACCAAAAGCGCCTTCTTCTTTGTTGTGTCCAGTTAGTAATACCACTGAACGTTTAAAGTATGGATCTTCCATAAAAGGTTCAGCCAATAAAAGCCTTCCTTTTTTGGGAGATAGCTTATTCAGTTCGTTTATTTTATAGTCTAAAGGATTTAATTGCATAACTTACCTATAAATATACTATAAAAAGGATTTGTATTTTACATGTTAATAAATTATTTGCAAAAGCTTAATTTTGGAGTATTACTTAAATTATGAACGAAGATTTACAGAATTATTTAAACGAGATAAGGAGAGATTTTTCAGGGAAACCGCTCTCTAAGAGTTCTGTAAACCCTAATCCGTTTTTACAATTTGATGTTTGGTTTGAAGAAGCTGTAAATGCTCAAATTTTAGATCCTCAAGCTATGTCAATATCAACAGTTGATGCTAATGGACATCCTTCTACTAGAATTGTATATTTAAGAGGGATAGATGATGGTTTTATTTTTTATACCAATTACAATAGTCATAAAGCAAATGATATTGAAGCAAATGATAAAGTAGCACTAAACTTTTTGTGGAGAGGATTGGATAGACAAATCAGAGTAGATGGTGTGGTAGAAAAAGTATCTAATCAAAAGTCTGATGAGTATTTCTCAAAAAGGCCAAGAGAAAGTCAAATTGGAGCATGGGCATCCTCTCAAAGTGCTGAGTTAAACTCTAGAGAAGAATTAGAGCAAAAAGTAGTTGATTTCACTAAGCAATATGAAGGACAAGAAGTTCCTCGGCCACCACACTGGGGAGGCTATATAGTAAAACCCAATAAAATTGAATTTTGGCAAGGACGCCCTAACCGTTTACATGATAGAATCCTTTATCAAAAAGAAGGTGAGGAGTGGAAAATAAAACGATTATCTCCTTAACAACCTGAACATTTCTTTAAGCGTACTTAACGCAACTATTAGCAAAAGTGCCAGAATGGGTAAGGTGTACCTTTCTTCTATCCCTCTTTGTATAAAACAAAGGTAAAGTACATAAGCAAATGCTATAAAGTTAATGGTAGCCAGTCGCCAATCTATTTTATTGATAAAGAACAAGCTCATGATTAACAATACAAAACAAAGGCTATGTATTCCAAAACATAAATATCTTAGGGCTTCTACTATGGTGTTTCCTCTAAAAGTGTGCTGAAATATATAATGCGACAAGTTGGAGTGGAAAGCCATTGTTTTAAAAACTTTGGCAGGAGAAACAAAGTAATAGTCTATCCAGAATTTACTTTTTAAATCATCCGTAAGTTTTTCAAATTCATTGATACTTTCTTGTTCTACCTCACTTATTTCAATAGGCATTGGTAACTCTTGGTCGTAATATGTTTTTTGAAGCAAAGTAGCTTCTTGATACTTTCTAAAAACTTTAGTTAATCGTTCTTTGCCAAAGTAATCAACTATTTTAGTTGGGAATGATACAATGGCTTTATTTACATAAGTAATGGAAGTGTCACCGTTTATGGCTGCTTGCCACATGGGGACCATGTAAGCATGAACTTCATGTCCTTGTTGCCCAATACCGAGTGGAAAATCCCAATAAGCTTTAAAACTTGGTCGGTAAATGGAATTAGCATCTTCATAATAAATGGAATGAACCCCTACATAGCTTTTAGCAATGGAGAAGTTTCTAACTTGCCAGGCGATGGTTAAACTAAAAGCCAGTACACTGAAAACGATAGCCCGTGTTAATGCTTTACCAACACCTTTTCGGCTGTAGTCTCTTAGAATAAAAGCAGGAATTAATAAACCAAACAAACCTAATGCTGGTCTGACAAGAAGCAAGAAAGCAAAACATACTGCTGCTGCTAAATAGTACACACGTTTGGTATTTACAATGTTTGTTTGCTCAGCTTTAAATAACAAATAAATGTAGTAGAGCAGGAGGGAAGGAGTTACCCCTTCGGTAAGCGTATAAAATAAAAAACCACTTGTGAATGGTAATAAACCATAAATAAAGCTAACAATATAAGGTGCTTTATTACTGTTAAACAGTTGTTTCGTAATGTAAAACAACCAAAACACAGAAACAGAAAACAATATGAGTTGAAACCACTTGAGTAATGATAAAGCCTTTATAGTATCACTAAGTTTAGTGAATATCATATAAATAATTCCATAACCAGGAGGACGTACAAAATAACTTTGCTTGCCGATTGAATTATCTTTCCATTCTCCAGTTTCTATATAATTAACAGGAGGAACTAAATAACTTGCATCATCATTCGTTTTAACGGTCTGATTTTCTCTTTTTAACTCTGTAGGAATATGCTTTAAATTGAGTTGATTAACCCAAAATGCTGAAGCAAAGCTCAACAAGCAAACAAAAAAGATGGGCTTAATTTTTAATAACCTTCTCAAAGCGCTCCCTGGTCTATTAAAATTTTAGTTTTTAAAACTCCAGCTACAGATAAACTGTCAGTTATATCACCTTTCATTACCATTTCATAAACTTCATTAAAAGGTAGTTTTTTTAGTTGCAACACCTCTCCTTCTTCAGGTTCTGGCTCAAAGTATTCAAGGTCTCTGGCAATGTAAACTATTCCTTTTTCATCCGAAACGGAGTTACTTAAATGCATATCGAAAAGCTTTTCCCAGCTATTGGCTTTTATCCCTAACTCTTCTAATAACTCTCGCTTGGCAGATGTTAAAACATCTTGGCCAATGATTCCTCCACCTTCACATATTTCCCAGCTATATTGTTCTAATGGATAACGATACTGACCAACTAACCAGGTGTTGTAATTTTCATCCAAAGGAATAATCCCAATAGCAATATTCTTGTAATGTACCACACCATAAATTCCATCACCACCATCAGCATTAATGGTTTTACTTTCGGTAATTTTTATCCATGGATTTTCGTACTTAACTTCACTATTAAGTGTTTTCCACGGGTTTTTTGCCTCATCTATCATGAGCCAAACACTCTTTTAAGAATATCCGTAACCCTGGCAACAGGATCTTGTCTGATTTTCTTTTCTTCCTTTTCTATCATAATAAAAAGCCCATCCATTGCTTTGGTAGTGATATAATCATCTAAGTTGGGGTTTTGCTTTTCGATAAAAGGGATTTTGTTGTAAGTAGTAATTACTGGATTCCAGTATTTTGTTACCTCAACTTTATCAATGGCATTTTTAACCACGGGATTAAATTTAGTTCTCAGTTTAGCTGAAGTCTTATCCTTCAAATACATGGTGGCAGCATTATCACCTCCTCTTAAAATGGCAAAACCATCAGCTATGGTCATTTGTCTTACTGCATCTACGAATATTGGTCCAGCTTCTTTAGCTGCTGTTTCAGCTGACCTGTTCATGGTTAAAACAAATTTATCCACCTGACTTTTCATTCCCAGTGCTTCAACTTTCTCTTTTACTTTAATGGCTTCTGGCGGGAAAGGAATAAATATTTCTGGATTTTTGTAATAACCATCTAACTTAGATGTTAAAGAAGTAGTATTATTAGTTCCAACAGTTAAAGCCTCTTTTAAACCTCTAATTACTTCATCATTAGTTAATGGAGCAGGACCAGTAGCGGTGTTCATATCTTCCATTATTTGAGTCATTTCTGCACAACCAACAATTAGAATGGAAGCACTTAGTAAAATCAATAATTTTTTCATTTTTTGTTGTTATGATTTGTTCGTTCAAAAATAAGAATTTCATAAGCTAAAAAATGGCGATTTAATTCTAAATTCGCGTTATGCTTTTAGACATCATTTCTATAGGTGACGAATTACTAATTGGACAGACGTTAAACACTAACGCGTATTGGATTTCTCAGCAATTAAATGCCATTGGTTTTGAAATAAGGCAGCATATTACCATTAGCGATAAAGCTGATGTAATTAAAAACACTGTTGATGATAGCCTAAACCAGGTTGATGTAGTTTTAATAACAGGTGGCTTAGGACCAACCAATGATGATTTAACCATGCCTGTATTGAACGATTATTTTGGTGGGAAGTTGATAAAAGACGAAACGGTTTATAATGATATTGAGCAGTTGATTACGAGTAGGGGATATGAGATGAATGAAAACAACCAAAAACAAGCGCTGGTTCCTGATGTTTGTACACCCGTTAGAAATGCTCACGGAACAGCCCCGGGTTTATGGTTTGAAAGAGCTAATAAAGTTGTAGTTGCCATGCCAGGTGTTCCTTACGAGATGAGAGCTATGGTAGAACATACCGTTATTCCAAAACTAAAAGAGAGGTACAGCTTACCCGAAATTGTGCACCGAATGGTTTACACACAAGGTGTACCCGAAGCCAAGTTAGCAGAATTGTTAGCAGATTGGGAAAATAATTTGCCAGAAGCAATTAAGCTAGCTTATTTACCATCACCAGGTAGAGTTAAAATGAGATTGAGCTCAAAAGGGCAGGAGAGAAGTAGTTTAGAACAAGCCATTGAACAGCAAGTAGAAAAACTACAAGCACTAATAGGAGATTACATTTACGAAGCAGAAGAAGGAAATATAGCCGAAACCATTGGCAAGTTATTGTTAAAACAAAATGCTACTGTTGCCACAGCTGAAAGCTGTACAGGAGGTTGCATTGCACATTTAATTACTGCTATTGCTGGAAGTTCTGATTATTACAAAGGTTCGGTAGTATCTTATGCCAATGAGGTTAAAATAAACGAGCTAGGTGTAAATGCTAATGATATTGAACAATACGGAGCAGTAAGCCAACAAGTAGTAGAACAAATGGCGAGAGGTGTACAACAACGCTTAAACACCGATTATGCAGTTGCAACTTCTGGTATTGCAGGGCCAACTGGTGGAACTGATGAAAAACCAGTAGGCACTGTTTGGATGGCTGTTGCTACACCAAATGGAGTTATCTCTCAAAAACAAGTATTTGGTAAACAACGTGAAGTTAACATTGAGCGTAGTGCTATTGCTGCTTTAGGGATGTTGAGGAAGGAGTTGGTTTAGTATTTTTATTTAAATGTTCTTTTCCTTTACGTTCTTTTGCATTGCCCAAAAGAACCAAAAGGCTAGAAAGAAAGAAGCTTCATCGCACTCGGCAATAACTGGCTCGCCTTTCTTTCTTCCCACCGCACCCTTCGGTAATTCTGTAATTTTGATAGAACGCCAGAGCCGCATTCAAAAAATCACGTTAATAAAATAGATTCTAGCGTAAAGTTGATGAAGAAAAGCTGTTTGAGGCGTTAGCCGAGTTCTTTTCTTCTAGCAGTATTCAATCTATTTTTAGTGATTTATTGTCAGCGGTAGATTTTTTTGTTTCGTTTTTTCATCAATGGAAAAAATGAAAAAAATTGTTTCAAGACAAAAAGAACATGTATAAAACTATTTTTCAGCTTACTACCATTACCATTAAGTAAAGCAATAAAGTAAAATAGCTTACTATAACTCCATTTTGCTTTACCGAAACCAAAAATTGATTAACTAATAAACTCTTTTGCATTTGCAGCAATACATTTTGAAATACTGTAATGTGTTGTTAGTAAGTAAACTAATAGTGTTTAAAAGCCAATAAGTGCAATACCACATGCAATAGAAACGTTTTAATGTTAATAGATAAAGCATCTACCTTAAAATGTGAGTTATGAAAAAGTGGAATGTAGTGTTGGGACTTCATTTTAAAAGTATTCCCGAAAAGATACAATATGCCAGAACCATTGTAGAGAAAATGGAGCAGAATAAAGACTTTTTTCCTCAACCTGTGCCTGCTTTGGCAACTATAATGCAAGCGTCTATGGCTTTGGAAGAAGCGTACCTGAATGCCCGTGATGGAAATCAGGAGCAAACTGCCATCATGTACACCAAAGCCTACCAACTGGAAATAGAACTAACCGACTTGAGCCATTATGTGTGGAGCAAAGCCAACCGAAACCCTGATAATGGTGATGCCATTATATATGCAGCAGGCATGGACGTAAAAAAACACAACAATGGTAGCAGCCGAACTTTTAGGGTGGTAAACACCAAAACTGAAGGCACCGTAAAACTACAAACCAAAGGAGCGGGGAGAGCAGGTTACATTTGGGAATACTCGTTGGATGAAGAAAACTGGACAATAGGCATAGTTACCGTAAAAGCCAGTGCTACTATTAAGGATTTAACACCCGGTCAACGTTATTATTTTAGGGTAGCTGTAGTAAAAGATAAACAAGGACCATGGGTTGGCCCTGTAAATTTAATTGTGACTTGAATAAATGTTTATCCCATAATGGGATTATTCTCCTTTTGAAGCAACACCTTTTACTATTTCAATTATTTTATTTTGAGAATCACTTTCATTATCATTCTTCATATAACCAGTTTGCTGATTAGAAAAAATAGAGTGAGTTGTTTCTATAAGGACTGCATTTTTTGTTTGTAAATCAGAGCCTGCTGCTTTAGAAAAAGTCTCAAAAGTTGTAAGTGCATTTTGCCTATGTTTATTCAATATAGAATTATGTTTATGTGCTTTGTAATTCCTATTAGTTAGAGCTAAGCCATAGAACATTGCTGAAAGGACAATTATTTTTGTAATTGTGAATTGTAATACTTCAGCATTATTTGTAACAAAATATTGTCCAACAAATGCTAAACCTATGGCAGAAAACATGATTCCTATCAGAATTCCAATAGTACATTTAAACCAAAAACTTGCTTGTTTTTGATGTTCTTCTGATTCTGATTTAAATACCACAGCATGATTTGATACACCTACTTGAGCAGCAGCACTTTGAGCTTTTTCTAACGTATCATTTAATTCAGCTAATTTAGCTTGGCTTTCTTCCGTAACTTGATTATTTTGTAACTGAAACTCTTCTATTAATTTATTAAGTTTCGCTTTTTCTACAGATAGGTCATTACTTATTAATAATCCTGTAGTTAGAATAGGTAAAGAATGGGTATAGTATCCATCATATTGGTTACGTATATTATTTATTATCCCATCTCTTACGGCAACAGGATTGTTTGTGTTAGGTTGAAAATTTATAGCTTTTTCAAATTGAGTAAGAGCATTATTTAAATGACCATTAAAATTATTTAAAAGAGAGTAAGGCACATGAGTCAAATCTACTTCTTTAACTTTCTTAAACAACTCAATAATTTTAATATAAAGGTCTTCAATATCTTTAAAACTTAACTGGCTACCAAGTTCATTTTCTCTTGTAAGTTCTTCAATTTTGAATGAGAGTATTCTATCAAGTCTTTCATTTACTTGTTCAAGTAATTGTTTATGTTGTTCTTGAGTTGCCATTTTTATTTGAATTAATTATTTATGCTTTTTTAAAGAGTTATTCTACACCCATATTGTAAAAGGTAAACGCCCAAATGTCTGCCCATTCCTCTATGAGCTTACTTTTTGGTTTACCAGAACCATGCCCAGATTTGGTGTCTATGCGTATTAAAATTGGGTTTTCTCCTTTGTGTTGGTGTTGTAGCTCAGCAGCAAACTTAAAGCTGTGGGCAGGTACAACCCTATCATCATGGTCGGCAGTTAAGATAAATGTTGCTGGGTAAGCTACTGGTTTTACATTGTGCAAAGGAGAGTAGTTAATCAGGTTGTCAAAATGTTCTTTATCCTCACTAGAGCCATATTCCACTGCCCAGGCCCAACCAATGGTAAACTTATGGTAACGCAACATGTCTAACACGCCAACCATAGGTAAAGCTATTTTGGCAATGTCTGGTTGTTGGGTAATGGTAGCCCCAACCAATAAACCACCATTAGAACGCCCGTGTATGGCTAGTTTGTCTGTGCTGGTGTACTTATTTTCTTTTAAATAGTTAGCTGCAGCAATAAAATCATCAAACACATTTTGTTTGTTGTGTAGCATGCCGCCTTTGTGCCATTTTTCGCCATACTCGTTTCCACCTCTAAGGTTGGCAACTGCATAAATTCCTCCATTCATCATAAATACAAACTTGGCAGCATCAAACTTTGGTTTGTAGCTTATCTGAAATCCACCATAGCCATAAAGCAGGGTAGGGTTATTACCATCTTTTTTCATTCCTTTTTTGTAGGAGATGAACATTGGTATTTTAGTGCCATCTTTACTGCTGTAAAACACTTGTTCTGTAGTATAATCATCGGGGTTAAAACTCACTTTAGGTTTAAAGTATATTTCAGATGTTAAGGTGTTTAAATCTAATTGGTAAACCGAGCTAGGTGTAGTAAAAGAAGTAAAAGAGTAATAAGCATCTTCTTTACCTTTTTTACCACTTACACCACCAGAAATGCCAACTCCAGGTAATTCTAAATCTTGAATGTATTTTCCTTCAAAGTCAAATACTTTAATTTGCGTTTTTACATCTTTTAAATAGGTAGCAAATATTTTATCACCTACTAAAGAAATGTTTTCCAATACGTTCTCATCTTCTTTAATAAAGTCTTCCCAGTTGTCAGGAGAACTATTACCTAAACTGGTTAAAACCACCCTGTTGTTTTGTGCTTTGTAATTGGTAAAAATCAATAGGTTTCCATCCAAATTATCAATCACCCAGCTATCGTTATCAAAACCATCAATAATGGCTTCAAATTTACTATCAGGTTGTGTAAGGTCTTTAGCTATTAAGTTGTTACCACTAGTTCCTTTACTACCAGAAATAATTAAAAAACGCTCATCATCAGTAACTCTACAGTAGTGATTTTTTAACGGGTTTTCATTGTCTTTGTATATGATTTGGTCATCTTCTTGCTTAGTACCCAGTTTGTGATAAAAAACAGTATGGTATTCGTTTTTCTGAGAGAACTCTTTTCCTTCTTCAGGTATTCCGTAACCACTGTAATAGAAACCGTCTTTGTACCAGGCTACACCAGAGAATTTAACCCATTGAACAGATTCTTCTAAAACTTCTTTAGAAGCTAAATCCATTATTTTAATTTCTTTCCAGTCAGAGCCAGCACCAGAAACCAAATAAGCTAAATACTTATTATCGTTAGAAATACTAATGCCACCTATAGAAGTAGTTCCATCTTCTGACAAAGTATTAGGGTCTAGCAAAATTTGTTCTTCACCATCTTTACCTTTTTTGATATAGTAAACCGATTGGTTTTGCTCTCCATTGTTTTTAGTGTAGATATAATAATCACCATGCTTACTTGGAGCACTCATGCTGGCATAACTCCATATTTCTTCAAGCTGATTTTTAAACTTTTCTCTAAAGCTAATGTTAGCTATGTATTCTTTGGTGGTTTTTCGTTGAGCTTCTATCCAGCTTTTTGTTTCAGCAGAGTTTTCATCTTCTAGCCAACGGTAAGGATCAGCTACTTTAGTTCCAAAATAATCTTCAGTCACATCACCACGTTTAGTTTCGGGGTATTGGATTTTTACAGTTTCTTTGTTTTCTTCTTTATTGCTCGAACAAGCTGATAATAAGGCAAGTCCTATTGCGAGATAAAATAGTTTCATAACTCAAATTTTGAGTTATAAAATTACCGAATTAAAACACATTAGGGATACTTCTTCGGGTTAGTTTAAGGTCTTGTAATAATGCTGATTTAACCTTAATGGTAAACAAATAACTTTGTCTTGGACCGAAAGGAATCCAGTTAAAACGCATCTCCCAGCAATGCAAGTCTCTGTAAATATCTACAGAAGTATAAGAAAGGTCTTTTTGTTCAAAATCATAACCTGAATTAAATCCTATTTTCCAACGAGGGGTTAAACTTAAATCACCAGAAAAGTTTAGCGTTTGGACTATATCACTTTGCAATTGAGGTTTTGAATATCGGATGTTGTAGTTTACTCTAAATGTCCAAGGTACATTAAAATCAATATAGGCTTCAGGGTTAGCTTTAATGTATTCTAATTCTTGTTCTGTACCATATTGACTGGTTTTATTGTTGTTCGTGTTTTTACTTTGTAAAGAAAAACCAACCGCCATATTAGCTGATGTTAAACGTCCAATTCGTCCATTTCTTCCCCATTCTGATTCATCTACCTTTGTAATAATACCAGTTGTAGTGTTAGAATCTAAAGCATAAGGATCTACAGTAGCATTAAAGTTTAACGAAATCTTTTTAAAGATGTAGGTTCTGGCATTTATTTGAATGTTACTCCATTTTAATGAATCAGCAACCATATTATAACTTGACCTAAAGCTTAAGTTTTCTAATAATTTAATTTTGGTGTCTTTGCCCAAGGTGTCTTTTCTGTTTCTAACCTTCATTTCAAAGTTGTTCAATAAGCTAAAGTTTAGCAGACCTGCTTCAGCTGTGTGTGGTTGACCATAAATTCCATTTTGAAAAATGGAGTACTCTTGCTCTTCATTATTAGCATCTGTATAACTTCTCAAGCCTATATTGTTTTCTGGAGTATAAGAAACTCCAACACTTGGGGTCATTACGTGTCTTAAAGCTTTTATTACTTTACCCCTGTATTGATACATACCGTATATTTTGGTAGTTAGGTTAACAGAAGTACTGTAATTCCCTCCTCTAACAAAGCCAGTCAATGTGTCTGTAGTTTCAGAATTAGTTTGAGCATCAAACGATTTGTTGATGGACTCTAAATACCAAACTTCCGATAAGGTTAGGTTGGGAGTAAAGGTAAAGTACTTAAATGCCTTGATGCTAGTATTAATAGGAATGGTGTGTTTCATTCCGTTTCTAAATTCACGCTGCAATTTATCAAACTGATCTACTGCAAAGAGAGAGTCGCCCGCAGTAACTTCGTTTTTGGTATTCATCGAATAACTTACTCCGATTTTTTCATAAAACTTTTGTTTACCAAGTGTTTTTTTCTTTTTAAGAGGGTAGATTCTGGATACGTTAAATGCAACCTCAGGCAATCTAAGCGTAACGGTTTTGTTAACCGTATTTTGGCTATGGTAACCATTAATTGACATGTTAAAAGGTTTTCCAGCCCATGATTTTCGGTAAGCAATACTAGAGTTGAAAGAGGTGCTTAAATACTCTGTCCCTGTACTGTTAAAGTTGTTCTGAAAGTTTTCGCTATTACCAAAATTTACATTGGCTGAAAATGTACTGTTTGGTCGTGCTTTTGGGTCCTGAGTATGATTCCACTTTACAAAAAAGTTTTTAGTTTCGGAATAATCAGGAAACTCTTTGTAACTATTTTTAAATGTGGATTGGGTAAAACTAAAATTACCTGAGTATTTGTATCGTTTTTTGTAATCGGTATTAACTCTTCCTGCCCAACTTCCTTTGGAGTAAAAATCTCCCGTAAATCGTGTGGCAATATTTTTATTAATAGCCCAGTAATACCCACCGTTAATTAAGAAAAACCCAAATTGAGCACTTTCACCGGGTTCAGGAATTATTATTCCTGATTTTTGTTTGTTGGAGTTAGGGAATAATCCAAAAGGTATGGCAAGTGGAGTAGGAACGTCTTCTACTACCAGGTTTGCGGGTCCTGTTACGATTTTATCATCAGGTATAATTTTTAGTTTTCGGGCACTAAAAAAATAATGAGGGTGGTCTAAGTTACAGGTAGTGTATTTACCATGCTTAATGTATAGAATGTCATCTGGGGTTTTATAAATTTTTCTACCATGTATATAGTTTTCCCCTTCATGGGTCATAGCATCAATAATTAATCCTTTTTTAGTATCAAAGTTATAACGCATTTCGTGTGATTTAACTTCTTGTCCGTTTTCAGTAAAAACAGGTTCTCCATACCATTTCCCAGTTGAATCTTGTTTTCCTCGTGCAGTTACTTCGTTAGAATCCATGCTAATCTCAATCTCTTCTGCTTTCAAAACAATATTCTCATAATAAACTTCAGATTTTCCAAAGAGGTAAACCAATTCTTTATTTAAATCTATTCTTATCGAATCGGTTGCTTTGTAGGTAACCTTAGATTTAATGGCATCTGGAGAAATCATCGTGTCGGTTGGGTTAGTGGTAGAACTATCGGGATTTGTTTCTAGAGAATCTATTAAACTGATTTGCATTACAGAATCAATAGACATGGTGTCAATTACAGAAAGCGTATCAGGAGTTTGAGAAAAACAAAAAACAGGAAAACTTAGCATTAAAATAAGGAGTGATAAATTAAAGCTAAGAGGCTTGGTATAAAACTTGTTTTTCATTAAAAAGCTAATTTCCTATCAATTAATGCGTTTATAGAAAAGTTAGGTAAGAATTATTAACATTAAAGTTGTGATAATTAACGATTTTTTTAGAGTGGGCAAAACTAAAAAAAATAACATTTGTGAAGTCATGAGGGCAGATTTTAACAATATTATAACTCAAACAATGACAAAACGATTAATATCGGTATTTCTTGCATTAATTTGTTCTATTTCTGTTGTTTCTGCTCACAATACTGAGGAGTCAGATTCTACATACTATGAATTTAACCTCGATAAATCAGATTTTTTTGGTGTTAAAACCGTTTGTATTGATGCTGGTCATGGTGGACATGATGGAGGTTGTCAGGGGCCTAATTCGCAAGAAAAACATGTAGCACTGTCAATAGCATTAAAGTTAGGGGAGTACATTGAAGAGAATTTTAAAGATGTAAAAGTTGTTTATACTCGAAAGACTGATGTTTACTTAAAACTATGGGAAAGAGCAGCTGTAGCCAATAAAGCAAAAGCAGATTTGTTTATATGTATTCATGCCAATGCTGCTGAGAACAAAAATGCTCTTGGAACTGAAACTTTTGTAATGGGACTGCACAAATCTGAGGCAAACTTAAAGGTAGCCCAACGCGAAAATTCAGCGATACTTTTGGAAGATGATTATGAGACTCGATACAGCAATTTTGATCCTAACTCACCTGAATCATATATTGTTTTAACTATGACACAGAGTGCATTTTTAGAACAGAGTTTAAGTTTTGCTGCAAAAGTGCAGAAGCAATTTACCGAAAGAGTTGGAAGAAGAAATAGAGGAGTTAAACAAGCAGGATTTTTAGTTTTACATCAAACCAGTATGCCAAGTGTTTTAATAGAAACAGGCTTTTTAACTAACCCAGAAGAAGAGAAATTTTTAACTTCAGGTATTGGTCAGGACTATATGGCTTCAGCTGTTTATAGAGCTTTTAAAGAATACAAAGCAGAAATAGAAAAGAAAACTGAGGAAGATTTAAAACAAGAGGATAATCCTGATAGCAATAAGGAAGAAGAGACTAAAATAAAAGAACCTGAAAAGGAAGAAGAGAAGGAAGTTAAAAAAGATAAGAAGAAGAATAAAAATAAAGCAGAAGAGCCTAAAGGAGTTGTGTTTAAAATTCAAATCGCTACATCAGCAGAAAAGAAGGAATTAGTACCAGCCAATTTTAATGGTGTACAAAATGTAGAGATGTATGAAGCAGGAGGAATTTATAGATATACCGTTGGTAATGAAAAAAACATGTCAGATGCCAATAAATTACAATTACAGTTAAGAACAAAAGGATTTAAAGATGCTTTTATTGTTGCTTTTTCTGATGGAAAGCGAATAGCCATAAGTGAAGCAATTAAATTGTCTAAAAATCAATAAACTTTGTATATCAATTCACAATACCGATATTTGTATAATATTTAAGGTAAATGAAATTGTCTAAAGAGATTAAGGTAGGAGTTACAGCTATTGTTGCGATAGGTATTTTAGTCTGGGGCTTTAATTACCTTAAAGGTAGTAACCTTTTTTATAGTAGTAAAACTGTTTACACTGTTTATCCAAAAGTACCTGGGTTATCTGTTTCAGCGCCTGTTATTATTAATGGTGTTCAATGCGGTATTGTTGATGGCATTTACTTTCATCCTGACAAATCTAGTAATGTTATTGTCCGTTTAAATATTACAGAAGAACAAATTTTAATACCTAACGATTCAAGGGCAGATTTGATAAGTTTAGATTTTTTAGGGACAAAAGCTATTGGGTTAAAGTTAGGTAAGTCATCAAAAGAATTACAACCTGGTGATACTTTAGTTTCATACTTTGAAAAATCAATGTTGGACGATGTTTCAGAGCAAATACTTCCTATAAAAGAAAAGGCTGAGAACCTCATGCTGAGTTTAGATACTGCTGTGGGTGAGTTCAATAAAACGCTTGATAACTTAAATGGAGTTTTTAATGATAGAAATAAAAGAAATCTTTCTCAAGCTTTGGCAAGCTTAAAAACTACAATAGAAGGATTTGATCAGTTATCAAAAACATTGAACCATTCAGTTAAGACTAAAGTAAATCCTACTATGGATAATTTTAGTGAATTAGCGGATTCGTTAAAAGCTTTAGAACTTAATCAGACCTTGACTAAAGCTCAATTAGCCTTAAATAATTTAGCTAATGTAATGGGTAAAATGGATAGAGGAGAAGGAACAATGGGGAAATTGGTTAATAACGATTCGTTATATAATAATTTGACTGCTGCTACTAAACAAATGGAAGAGCTTTTAGAGGATATAAAGCTTCATCCAAAGCGTTACACTAGAATACTTTCAAAAAAGGAAATTCCTTATAAAAAAGATAATTAGAATTAAATGAATCTTTCAATTATAATATTTGCTGTAGCCTTATTGGTAGCAGCTGGGCTTTTTGCAAAAAATGTTCGAACAATTATTCGAAACATTAAGTTGGGTAAGGATTTAAATAGGAATGATAGAAAAGGAGAACGATTTAATTTAATGGCAAGAGTTGCTCTTGGTCAATCTAAAATGGTAGTGAGGCCTGTATCGGGTTTACTTCACATAGTTGTTTATTTAGGATTTATCATAATTAATATAGAAGTATTAGAAATTGTTATTGATGGATTAACAGGAAAGCACAGGGTTTTTGCCTTTATGGGAGGTTTTTATCACTTTCTGATTTCAGCATTTGAAGGATTAGCATTATTAGTGCTTGTTTCTTGTGTTATTTTTTTAATCAGAAGAAATGTTTTAAGGATTAAACGATTCTTCGGTAAAGAAATGACTTCTTGGCCTAAGACAGATGCTAATCTTATCCTAATTACTGAGATTTTATTGATGGGAGCTTTTTTAATGATGAATGCGGCCGACACTCAATTACAAGCATTAGGAAGTGAACATTATACTCAGGTTGGTTCGTTTCCTATCAGTCGTCATTTAGTTGGATTGTATGGTAATGCTAGTGAAAGTGGATTAGTAATGGCTGAGAGAGGCTTATGGTGGTTCCATATACTAGGAATACTAGCATTCTTAAATTATTTACCATACTCTAAGCATTTCCATATTCTATTAGCTTTCCCTAATGTGTTTTATTCTAAATTGACTCCTAAAGGACAGTTTACGAATATGGAATCTGTTAAGAAAGAAGTAGAATTAATGTTTGATCCAAGTGCTGATCCTTATGCAGCTCCTCCGGAGCCAGTTGGCGAACCTGAGAGATTTGGAGCTAAGGATGTTCAGGATTTAACCTGGAAACAGTTGATGGATAGTTACACATGTACCGAATGTGGTAGATGTACAGATGTTTGTCCAGCAAATATTACTGGTAAAGCTCTTTCTCCTCGTAAAATTATGATGGATACTAGAGATAGATTAGAGGTTGTGGGGAAAGGAGTAGCAAAAAATGGGAAAGATTTTGATGATGGTAAATCATTGTTGAGAGATTACATTACTGAAGAAGAATTAATGGCTTGTACAAGTTGTAATGCATGTACTGAGGCTTGCCCAGTAAACAATGACCCGTTATCTGTAATTGTTGATTTAAGAAGATATTTAATAATGGAAGAATCTAAGGCTCCAGCTGAATGGACAGGGTTCTTTACTAATATAGAAAACAATGGTGCTCCTTGGCAATTTGCTCAGGCAGACCGATTAAATTGGAAAAACGAAGAATAATGAGTGAAAACAAAGACAAATTAGTTGAACAAGTTGTAGATGGAGAATTAATAAGTCCTACATTGCCAAATGGACTTAAAAATTTTATGATTGATATTGATGGAACCATCTGTGATGATATTCCAAATGAAGAGCCTGAAAGAATGGCTACAGCTAAAGTTTTTGATGGCGCAATGGAAACCATTAATGATTGGTATGAAAAAGGGCACGTGATTACGTTTTTTACTTCAAGAGTTGAAGAGCATAGAGAAGTTACAGAGAAGTGGTTAAACGAGCACGGATTTAAATATCATGGAATGTTAATGGGGAAACCTAGAGGTGGAAATTACCATTGGATAGATAATCATACAGTTAGAGCTACTAGATATAAAGGTAAGTTTACAGACTTAACAACAGAAGAAGCTACTATAGAAGTATTTGAAAAATAAAACTATGAGTGAATTAAAAGTACCTACAATGGCAGAAATGATGGCTTCTGGTCAACAACCGGAGGTGTTGTTTTGGGTGGGGTGTGCAGGAAGTTTTGATGATAGAGCTAAGAAAATTACCAGAGCTTTTGTAAAGATTTTAAATAAAGTAGGAGTGAACTTTGCCGTTTTAGGTACAGAGGAAAGTTGTACAGGAGATCCTGCAAAGCGGGCTGGAAATGAGTTTTTATTTCAGATGCAAGCTATGGGGAATATCCAAGTGCTTAATGCTTATGAGGTAAAAAACATTGTTACTACCTGCCCGCATTGTTTTAATACCTTAAAGAATGAATATCCTGAGTTAGGTGGAAACTATGAAGTAAAACACCATTCTACATATTTACAAGAGTTAATTAATGAAGGTAAGTTAACTGTTGAAGGAGGGGAGTATAAAGGGAAGAAGATTACTTTCCATGATCCATGTTATTTAGGAAGAGCTAATGATGTATATGAGGCACCCAGAGTATTGGTTCAAAAACTAGATGCCGAATTGGTTGAAATGAAGCGTTGTAAATCTAATGGTTTATGTTGTGGGGCAGGAGGAGCTCAAATGTTTAAAGAAGCAGAAAAAGGAAACAAAGAGATTAATGTAGAGCGTACAGAAGAAGCCTTAGAAATTAAACCAGATGTTATTGCTACAGGTTGCCCTTTCTGTATGACTATGATGACAGATGGAGTTAAATTGGCTGAAAAGGAAAAAGAAGTTGAAGTATTTGATTTAGCTGAATTAATTGCTTCTGCAAACGATTTGTAAGAAATAGTTGATATTAAAATTAAAGCCCCACACTGTTTAAGTGTGGGGCTTTTTCAAACTAAAAAATTAATGGCTACCTAAACCCCAAATCCATAAAACTCTCTTCTGCCATTTTCGTAAATACCTTCAATTAATATGCCACTGCTACTTTTCTTAATGATACTTACTAAATCATCAATTTCATCTACAGTTCTGTAGTTCACTTTAGTAATGATAAAACCTTTTCTAACACCAACCCTCCTTAGTTTTCCATTATAAATTTCATCCACCTTCACGCCATTATTAATTTTAAGTTTTTTAAGTTCTTTAGAAGAAGGCATTACAAATTTTGCTCCCAGTTGTTTTAATACAATGCTTGATTCATTTGATACGATTTCTTCATTTCCATTAAGATTTTTAAGTACTATATCTTTTTCTAGTAATTCATCATCTCTTAATAAAATAACATTCACTTTATCGCCTGGCCTAAATTGACTTATTTGTTCTTGTAATTCAGCAATATTGTTGATGTTTTTATTTCCTATTTTCTTAATTACATCCCCTTGTTTTATACCTGCCTTAGCTGCCGAACCATTTTCAGTAATTCCATTGATATATACACCGTTTAAATCTTCAATTTCTAGTTCTTCAGCAAGTTCATCACTAATGTCATTAATACTAACTCCAATAAAGGCACGTTGAACAACTCCAAATTCTTTTAAATCGTTCACCACTTTTTTCACAATATTTACTGGTATAGCAAAAGAGTATCCAGTATAAGAACCTGTATTGGATTTAATTGCGGAGTTTATACCTACAAGCTCACCAGTACTTGCAACTAACGCACCACCACTATTACCTGGATTAACTGCTGCATCAGTTTGGATAAAAGATTCGATGGCTGTTGTTCCACTGTAAGGATCGTTTCTTAAAATATTTATATCTCTACCTTTTGCACTTACAATACCAGCTGTTACTGTAGAGGTTAGGTTAAAAGGATTACCAACAGCTAATACCCATTGACCAACTTTCACATCGTCAGAATCCCCCAATTTCATATGAGGCAGATTATTTTTGTCAATCTTTAATAAAGCTAAATCAGTATTTGGGTCTGTTCCGATAACTTCTGCATCATAGTTTTTTTTGTTGTTAAGCGTAACGGTTATGTTTTCAGCGTTTTCTATTACATGGTTATTAGTAACAATGTAACCATCATCAGAAATAATTACACCCGATCCAGCTGATTGAACTAGTTGCTGTTGTTGTTGTTGCCCCCCATAAAAAAATTGATAAAAAGGGTCAAGAGATCTATTTACCATCACTTCTGTTTTAACATGCACCACGGCATTAACCGACATTTGTGCAGCCATTTCTAAATTCGTATGGCTTGCTATGTCTAGTTTGTTATTAGTCAGATGATTATTTGAAGACATTTCTTCTTTTATAGTAACTACTCTTGGTTTTTCAAATATTTTGTAAGCTACTAATGAAGAAACACCTCCAGCTAAGGCAATCGCCAATGTAAACACAGTAAGTTTAATTCCATTTTTCATAACTCAATTTTTTAGTTTTACTATTACAAAATTCACTAGCAAAACGTTACTATCATTGAGTTTGTTGCTAAAAAAATGTTAAAAGATGTTAAAGGCTTTATTGAAAGATATTACATGCCTCTTTCCATAAAACATCTTTAGAGATAGGGCATGCTGTTACAGAAATGGGTTCTTTACTTACAGGGTGAACAAATTCTATTTTTCGTGCATGCAAAGAAATAGAAGCATCAGGGTTAGAGCGAGGGAAACCATATTTTAAATCACCCTTAATCGGGCAACCAATAGTACTTAATTGAACACGGATTTGATGATGTCTGCCAGTTAAAGGCTTAATTTCAAGTAAGTGATAATTGGTAAAACTATGAATAAGTTGGTAAGTTAATTCTGCTTTTTTAGCCCCTTTAAACTCATTTGCAAAAGATTTTGAACGATTCTTTTTGTGGTTCTTTCTTAAAAAATGAATTAGATTGTCACTCTCTTTCTTTGGTTTGTTTTTAACTATTGCCCAATACGTTTTTTGTATTTCTTTATTGTGGAATAGTTTGTTTATTCGCGTCAAAGCCTTACTGGTTTTGGTAAACACAACTATACCGCTTGTAGGTCTGTCTAATCGGTGAGGAGTTCCCAAATAAACTTCACCAGGTTTATTATATTTTGTTTTGAGGTATTCTTTTACAAGCTCATTTAAAGGTTTATCCCCTGTTTTATCTCCTTGTACAATGTCTCCTGATTTTTTGTTGACAATTATTAAATGATTGTCTTCAAAAAGCACGTTAATTTCAGATGATTGTTTTGACATAAATTATTGTTGAGCAGACCCTGGTTCGGTTTCTTCAAAAGTTACAACAATGTTACGAGTAATTTCGGGTTTATACTTGTTTCTATCTCCAACAACAAAATTCTTTTTAAAATAACCTTTACTTGGTATGTCAATGTTCAATTCATATTTATCAGGAGGTAAAATCATAATGTAGCTACCTTTGTTCTTATTAACTTCGTAAATGCCATAAAGCTCGCCACCAGTTTTGTTGAACACTTCAATTTTTAAAGGTATATCGTAAGTGTTAGAATCAGTATCTAATACATAACCTTTAATAGTTGTATATGGAGGGTCAGCATCTTCAAAATTAATCCTATATATATCCAACCCACCTTCTGAATCTTTTCTGTAAGCAGATACATAGGCATATTTTCCATTTCCAGAAAAGCTAATGTTCAAATTATCGTCAGGGGTATTAATAGGATAACCAATATTTATTGGTGTAGGAAAAGTTAAAGATTCTAGGTTGATTTTAGATTTAAAGATATCAAAACCTCCAATAGAATTATGTCCTTTGGAGGCAAAATATAAAACATTACCATTTTCTTTTAAATCAGGATAACAATCGTCATAAGCAGTGTTAATCTCTTTTCCTAAATTTTTAGGGTTGCCCCATTTTCCATTAGGTAATTTTTTACTTATATATAAATCTTGCCCTCCAAAGCCACCATCTCTGTCGCTAGAGAATAATAAATAATTACCATCATTAGAAATTGTAGCAGAGATTTGCAAAGCAGAATTTTGGTTAATTCTTTTATCTTCAATTTTTATTGCTCTTTTATACGATCTTTTTCCACGTTCTGCTATTTGAAGATTGTTTTTTGATTTTGGATTATTCACATAGAATAACAAGTAGTTTCCGTTTTCTGATATGCCTGCGGTTTGTTCATTGCCATAAGAATTGGGAGAACCAATTGATCTTGGCTTTTTCCATTTCCCATATTTATAACCCGAAAGGTATATATCAGCAGGGTAATAGTTTTCTAAATCATATATTCTACCTGTTGTCCCTTCTCTTCTAGTAGAAAAATAAATTTCACTTTCATCGGGTATTATAAAAGGTAAATAATCATCACCTTTAGAATTTACTTGTTTATCAATTTTTTCATAAGTTATATTTAAAGGAGATTTAATGAGATTAATGGCAGACTTACACATTTCAATATTCCTATTAGCTTTTGTTTTAAACTCTTGATTGTTACTAAGGGATATATATTTCTGATATAAATTGATTGCTTTATCATATCGGTTTTCTAAATGGTATACTTTTGCTAAGTGAAACCAAACTTCGTTAGGTGTTACAGGCTTATTCGTGAGGCTTTCTAACATTTTAATAGCATCCTCTCGCTCATAAGTGTAAACTAAACAGACTGCTAAATAATATTTGTTTTTATCATTAGTTAGGTCTTTTTTATAGATTTCTCTGTATAATTCTTTAGCTCGTTTATAATTGCCGAGATTAAACATTTTAGCTGCTCCTTCAGGGTTTTCGTAATGGAGCTTTTGTGCATAAGCAGATGAGCTTACAAGTAAACAAGTAATTGCTATTACTTTTAATGTTTTCACGCTTTAAATATAATTTAATTTAAGGTTATAAAAACCTTACGTGAAAAATAAAACTGATTAAAGTGAAACAGTTAGAGAATTAATACTGTTCTTTTTCGTTAGGAAAATCCTTAGATTTTACATCTCTAATATAGTTTTCAAAAGCACCTTTCATTTCTTCGTAAAGGTTGTGATATCTCCTTAAAAATCTTGGGCTAAATTCATGTGTAATGCCCAACATATCATGCACTACTAAAACCTGTCCATCAACTCCATTACCAGCACCAATTCCAATGACAGGGATTTTAACCTCCTGAGCTACTTTAGTAGCCAATTTTGCAGGTATTTTTTCCAAAATTATGGCAAAACAACCTGCTTCTTCTAATAATTTGGCATCTTCAATCAATTTTTTAGCTTCTTCTTCTTCTCTTGCTCTAACCACATAAGTTCCAAACTTATAAATAGATTGAGGGGTTAATCCAAGGTGTCCCATAACTGGGATTCCAGCAGATAAAATTCGTTGTATGGATTCTAAAATTTCAGCACCACCTTCTAATTTTACCGCATGAGCACCAGATTCTTTCATTATTCTAATAGCAGAACCAAGAGCTTCTTTTGAGTTTCCTTGATAGGTTCCAAAAGGTAAATCCACCACAATCAAAGCACGCTCTACCGCTCTAATTACACTTGATGCGTGGTATATCATTTGATCTAAGGTGATAGGAAGGGTAGTCTCGTGTCCAGCCATTACATTAGATGCTGAATCTCCAACCAAAATAATGTCAATTCCTGCACTATCAATAATTTTTGCCATTGAATAATCATAGCCAGTAAGCATAGAGATTTTTTCATCTCTTAACTTCATTTCTTGTAACACATGTGTTGTTACTCTTTTTATATCTTTATTATGAACTGACATTATCTTGCCTTTAGTTTAATTTTAATTGCCGCTTATATATAATTATTTGCCACTGCTATAATTAAAGCACAGCAAAGCTACAAATAATGTTTCTTTTTAATTAAAATTATTAGCTTTGCTACACTTTAAATTACAACTAATGAATAAATTCCTTTCTATATTTTTTGTTGCAATTGCTTCTTTTGCAATTACTTCATGCGAAACCGACATAGATGTTAATGCGGAGTACAAAGATATTACGGTTGTTTATGGGTTAATAGATCCAAATGAATCCAGTCACTATGTTAAAATCAACAAAACATTTTTAGGAGAAGGCAATGCTTTTGATTTGGCTGCAAACGAAAGCAATTTTAATTACGATACTCAAGATTTAGATGTTAGGGTAGATGCTTATTCTTCTCAAGGGAACTTAGTACAATCATATTCTTTACAGCCAACTGATACTATTGCAAAAGATGAGGGAATATTTGATAATTCTAATAACATACTTTATGCTTTTGCTGAAAATAATATTGATAGAACTAACACTTATAAAATAACCATTTACAATAAGGCTTTAGATAAAGAAATATTAGGTGAAACTAAGATTGTAAATACTTCTAATGTTTCAGTACCAAAAGGTAGTAAGTTTGGTTTTTGGAATGGGCAATTATCTACAGGTACATATTTAGCCAAAACAATTGATGTTAATCCAGGAGAAGGCGTGGGTAGAATAGATGCAGTTTTAATTTTTAATTACATTGAACACTATGATGCTGCAAGTGGTAAGCCTTCTGTTGAAAAAAGTGTGGAGATGAATATGGGAGAAGAAAAAGATTTATTACAGATGCAGTGGGAGATGAAAGGAGAAACATTTTTTGGCAACATTGAAAGTGCCGTTCCAGCACCATCTACTATTGCAGATTTTTCACATCGAGAAATTGCAAACATTTCTATGCGATTTAACGTTGCAGGAACAGAGCTAAGCACTTTTATGGAAGTAGAAGAGCCCTCAACGAGTGTAAATCAGGAGAAACCTGATTATACCAACTTGTCAAATGCTCTTGGTATTTGGTCATCAAGAGAAGTAATCTTATGGGAGTCAACTATAGATCCTCAAGCCACAAACCAAGTGAATCTTAATAATGCTACAATAAGTAAGCTACAATCACTTCAACTAGGGTTCTGTTTTGGTTCTGTTGGAACAGGCAACCCTGTTGCTCCTTGCCCATAAACTGTCATAAACTGTCGATATGACATAACTTCTGTCATTCACATATGGCTTAAATCTGCCAAAATTTCTCAAACATTAGTTTTAATGCTCGTGGCATAACCTTTGACTTATTGCCATTGAATTTATTTGATTAAAAATTAAAACTAAATATTATGAGTAAAATTATAGGAATAGATTTAGGAACTACCAACTCGTGTGTTTCTGTAATGGAAGGAAATGAGCCAGTTGTAATTCCTAATGCAGAGGGAAAAAGAACAACACCATCTATTGTTGCCTTTTTAGAAGGTGGTGAAAGAGCAGTTGGTGACCCTGCAAAAAGACAAGCAATTACTAACCCTGAAAAAACAATATCTTCTATTAAAAGATTTATGGGGAACTCTTTTGATCAGGTAACTAAAGAAATTAAACGTTCTGCGTACAAAATCGAAAAAGGAGAAAATAATACTCCAAGAGTTAAAATTGACGATAGATTATATACTCCTCAGGAAATTTCTGCAATGGTTCTTCAAAAAATGAAGAAAACAGCTGAAGATTATTTAGGACAAACAGTTACTGAAGCAGTAATTACTGTACCTGCTTACTTTAATGATGCTCAGCGTCAAGCAACTAAAGAGGCTGGGGAAATTGCTGGGTTAACAGTTAAAAGAATTATCAATGAGCCTACAGCTGCAGCTTTAGCTTATGGTTTAGATAAAACTGATAAGGATATGAAAATTGTAGTGTTCGACTGTGGTGGTGGAACGCATGATGTTTCTATTCTTGAACTGGGAGATGGTGTATTTGAAGTAAAATCAACTGATGGTGATACGCACCTTGGAGGCGATGATTTTGACCAAGTTATCATTGACTGGTTAGCAGAAGAGTTTAAAAAAGATGAGTCTATTGACTTAAGAGAAGACCCTATGGCTCTTCAGAGATTGAAGGAAGCTGCTGAAAAAGCTAAGATTGAATTATCAAGTACAACTCAAACAGAAATTAATTTACCTTACGTAACGGCTACGGCCTCAGGTCCAAAACACTTGGTAAGAACATTAACAAGGTCACAATTTGAGCAGTTAGCTGATAGTTTAATTAAGAGAACAATTGATCCATGTAAATCAGCACTTAATAGTGCAGGGTATAGTACAGGAGATATTGATGAGATTATCTTAGTAGGTGGTTCTACCAGAATTCCTGCTATTGTGGAAGCTGTTAAAAGCTACTTTGGTAAAGAACCTTCAAAAGGAGTTAATCCTGATGAGGTTGTTGCAATTGGGGCAGCTATTCAAGGGGGAGTTTTAACAGGTGAGGTAAAAGATGTATTATTACTTGATGTAACGCCACTTTCTTTAGGAATTGAAACCATGGGAGGAGTGATGACTAAGTTGATTGAAGCTAATACTACAATACCTACTAAAAAATCTGAGACATTCTCTACAGCAGCAGATAATCAACCAGCGGTGGATATTCATGTGTTGCAGGGAGAAAGATCAATGGCTGCAGATAATAAATCTTTAGGAAGATTCCAGTTAGCTGATATACCACCAGCACCAAGAGGGGTTCCTCAAATTGAAGTAACTTTTGATATTGATGCTAATGGTATTATGAATATTTCTGCTAAGGATAAAGCTACAGGTAAAGAGCAAAGCATTAGAATAGAGGCTTCATCTGGATTAAGTGATGATGAAATTGCTAAAATGAAACGCGAAGCTGAAGAGAATGCTGAAGCTGATAAAGCAGCAAAAGAGAATGCTGATACTATTAACCAAGCAGATAGCTTAATCTTCCAGACAGAAAAGCAGTTAAAAGAATACGGTGATAAATTACCGGCAGATAAGAAACAACCTATCGAAGATGCTCTAGCTGAGTTAAAGAAAACTCATGAAGCTAAAGATTTAGAAGGTATGAAAGCTGGAATTGAAAAGTTAAATACTGTTTTCCAGGCAGCGTCACAAGAAATGTATAACGCACAGCAACAAGCTGGTGGAGATGCAGGAACTGGTGCTGGTAATGCAGAATCATCGTCTGATGAAGAGGTTACAGATGTTGACTTTGAAGAAGTGACAGATGAGGATAAGAAGTAAGCCAATCTTAGTTTAAGTAATTTAAACTTTAGAGTGGCTTATGCCCAAGAAGTTGGGCATCTATTTAAACAACAAAAATCCCGAGCATTGCTCGGGATTTTTTTATACATTAATTGTAACTTCACGGCATGCAACAAGATAAAGCTTTAGCGTTACTTAAATCTGGAAAAAATGTTTTTTTAACAGGTAGTGCTGGTACGGGTAAAACTTATGTGCTTAATCAATACATCGAATATTTAAAAGCCAGAAAAGTACCAGTAGCAGTTACAGCTTCAACAGGTATTGCGGCTACTCATATTAATGGTATGACTATCCATTCCTGGGCAGGAATAGGTGTAAAACAACACTTAACTACAGCCAACTTGATAAGTATGAAAAGTAAAAAATACTTATCTAAGCATCTCGAAAAAGTTAAAGTGCTGATTATTGATGAGATTTCGATGTTACATAAAAACCAGCTCGGTTTAGTGGATGTGGTGTTGCAATATTTTAAGGATAGCCTCGAACCTTTTGGTGGCATACAAATAGTTTTGTGTGGTGATTTTTTTCAATTGCCACCAATTGGCAAACAAGGGGAGAGTAGTAAAGATAAATTTGCTTTTATGTCACCTTCTTGGGCAAACGCTAAGTTTGAGGTTTGTTACTTAACCGAACAATACCGACAAGAGGATAATGTGCTAAATGAAATTTTAAATCACATACGCTCTGGGTTAATTACACAGCATAGCTATCAAACATTAAAACAAGCAGAAAACAATATTGTTGATGCTTCAAAAGAACCTACGAAACTTTACACGCACAACATTGATGTTGATAGAATTAATGAGGAGCATTTGGCAACGCTTTCAGGTAACCCCAAAAGTTATAAAGCAAAAACCAAAGGCAATAAAAAATTGGTAAGTACACTAACTAATTCTGTATTGGCTCCTGAGCGACTAAACCTGAAAATAGGAGCAAAGGTAATGTTTGTGAAAAATAATCCTGAAAAGGGTTACGTAAACGGTTCTATTGGTGAAGTTGCTGGTTTTAATGATGAGGGTTTGCCATCTGTTAAATTAACCTACACCAAAAAAACGGTTTATGTAGAACAGGAGAGTTGGAATATTATGGATGATAATGGCAAAACTTTAGCAGGATTCAATCAATTACCTTTGCGTTTGGCTTGGGCTATTACCATCCATAAATGTCAGGGCATGACTTTAGATGCAGCTGAAATAGATTTGACCAAAACCTTTGAAAACGGACAAGGATATGTGGCTCTTTCTCGATTAAAGAAGATTGAGAGTTTAAAACTTATAGGGTTAAACGATAAAGCGTTAATGCTGGATAATCTCGCTTATAAAGCGGATAAACGTTTTCAGGAGTTGTCACAAGATGCTGATAATAATTATAGTATTGACGAACTAGAGTTAATGGCTGAGTTGTTTGTTAAAAAATGTGGTGGATTAACTGATAAGAAAGAAATCACAAAACGTAAGAACAAGTTAAAGGAAAAGCAAAAAGGCAAACAAAATACTTACGAGGTTACTTTAATGCACTTAAAACAAAGTGTTCCGATAAAAGATATTGCTAAAGCTCGGGGGCTAACCGAGGGCACTATTGCAGGGCATTTAATTAAAATCAGAAAAGATTATCCTGATGAAAATTTGAATTATTACAAACCTAAAAACTCCATTTTAAAAAAGGTGAAAGCTGTTTATGATGAACAACCTAAAAATCACTCCATTAGTTTAAATACTATTTATAAAGCGTTAAACGGAACTGTTTCTTACGATAATATAAAATTAGCTATAGCTTTTATTGATTAATTGCTTCAATAATTTTATCAGAAGCACCAATACCATTCTCGATGTAATTTTTTGCAGCCAACTGGGCTTGTTTAAGATTCTCATCAATCAACAGATGGTTGATGGAAGCAATTAAATCATCGGTATAACTAATCTCATAAGCAGCGTTATTGGTTAGTAAATCTTCAGCTTCGTGAAACTTGCTGTGTTTTTTCCCAAATAGTAACACATTGCCAAAACTGGCTGGTTCTAACACATTGTGTAAAGCCCCTTTAAAACCACCACCAATAAAAGCAATATCAGTGTATTGATAAGTGTTTGCTAAAATTCCAATATTATCAATAATCAGAATTATGTGCTGAGCAATGTTATCATCATTAGCTTCTGAATACTTGATGTAATTACTATCTCCAAGTAGTTTTTCAATGGATTTAATTCGGGTTTTACTTACATCATGTGGAGCAATTATGTATTTAAATTCTTTGTCGGAAGATTTGATGTAATCACAAATTATTTTTTCCTCGTTATCCCAAGAACTACCCGCAATAATGATTTTGTTACCTGCTTTAAACTTCTTTATTAGTGGTAATTTTTCTGGCTTGAGTGAGTTTTTGTAAACACGGTCAATACGCGTATCACCTGTTACGGTAGTATTGGTAATTTCTAGTTGGTGAAGTAGTTCTTCAGAACGTTCATTTTGTAAAAAGAAGTGTGTGAAAAATTGTAACATTTTTTTATGCGTAGCTCCATACCATTTAAAAAATAGTTGCTCTTTTCTGAAAACACCAGAAATTAAATAAGTAGGGATGTTGTTTGATGCTAACTCCTGTAAGTAAAAAAACCAAAATTCGTATTTGATAAAAAATGCTTTTTTTGGCTGAATGGTTTCAATAAACTGTTTAGCATTCTTTTTTGAATCAAAAGGCAGGTAAAAACAATAATCAATAAGTGAGTCGTTTTTTCGTTGCTCGTAACCTGATGGAGAAAAGAAAGTAACTAATACTTTTAATGATTTATTATGAGCTTTTAATTGCTCAATAAGAGGCTTTCCTTGCTCATATTCACCCAAACTTGCACAATGAAACCAATAAATATCATCATTAGGATTAACAGTTTTTTGAATGTTAGAGATAAGGTTTTTTCTTCCATCAACCCAAAGTTTAGCTTTTGAGTTAAATAAAGCAGCAATTTTTACAGCAAATAAGTAAAAGTAGATAGGTATTTGGTAAAACAAGATCATTTAATTGTAATAGTACTCCTGAGTCTGCCTTCTGTTTAATCTGATTATCCAACCAACCCTTACTCCATATAAGGTGTTGGTGTGTCTTTTAGTATCTTCTTGCTGGGTATCGTAATTGTATTTTCTCAAGTTTTTAGTCCAACCTACAGTATAATCAAAACCACCAAAAAAGTTGATTAAGCGATTCTTACTCAAAAACAAATATCCTACAAAGGCATTGGCTGCATAACCAACAGAAAACCTATCATATCCTTTTTTATATTCATCACTTAAAGCAACAATATCATCCTCAAATTTTATACTGATTTTATGCTGCAACGTACCAAAGCCCGCATACGCTAAAACACCCGAATTTTTGTTTGGGGAAAGTACATTAAACATTTTACCACCAACCAAGAAAAAGGAAGAGCCTCTTTGACCAAGGTAAATATCCGTTAATCTGCCTTCATTATCAATAACGCTGCCATCACTCGTTGCAATGTTAGATAATATAGTAGGGTCTTGAACTGATCCTCCCCAAATAAAGTTACCTTTAATGCCGTAATACCAGCCTTTCTTGGTTTTTACTGTAATGCTTGCACCTACGTTACTGTTGGATGAAAATCGGTCAGCCATTTCTGCACCAGGCCACTGGTAAGCATAAGAAGCTTGAAACATTGGAATAGTGTAAGCAGAATCAGGCACTTCTTTTTTTTCGATAACAAATTGAGAAAATGCAACTTGTGTAGCTATAATCAGCAGTATGGAAAATAAACTTTTCATCTTGATGGAATGCAAAATAACGAATAAAATCAACTAATATTACTGCTTGTTCGTTAATAGGTGAATTTACATTTATATAAGCTACATTTTAATTAATTTAGCTGCTTACCAAAACAGAGATTTGAATTCAATGCAAGATATTCAGATGGTTGACCTAAAGGGTCAGTACCTAAAGATTAAAGATGAAGTAGATAAAGCCATTATGGATGTGGTGGAATCTACAGCCTATATAAGAGGTCCTCAGGTAAAAGCATTTCAAAAAGATTTAGAAGATTATTTAGATGTAAAACATGTAATTCCGTGTGCTAACGGAACAGATGCTTTACAAATAGCATTAATGGCTCTTGGATTAAAACCTGGTGATGAAGTGATTACATCTGACTTTACTTTTGCTGCTACGGTAGAGGTTATAGGTCTTTTACAATTAACCCCTGTATTGGTCGATGTTAACCCTCATACTTTTTGTATAGATACAGAGAAGTTAAAAAGTGTAATCACACCAAAGACTAAAGCCATTGTTCCTGTTCATTTATTTGGGCAATGTGCTAATATGGAGGAGATAATGCAAATAGCCAGAGAACATCAACTTTATGTAGTTGAAGATACTGCTCAGGCTATTGGTGCTGAATATAATTTTGAAAATGGAGAAATTAAGAAAGCAGGAACAATAGGAGACATCGGAACAACCTCATTTTTTCCATCTAAAAATTTAGGTTGCTATGGTGATGGAGGAGCTTTATTTACTAATGATGATGAGTTAGCAGAAATTTGCAACTCGATTGTTAATCATGGAATGGGGGAGCGATATTATTACGAAAGGTTAGGGGTAAACTCCAGATTGGATACAATACAAGCTGCTATTTTACAAGTTAAACTAAAGCAATTAGATGCTTATTGCAAAGCTAGAAATATAGCAGCGGAATTTTATGACAATGCATTTGAAGATGTTGAAGAAATTAGAACACCAATAAGAGATTTAAAATCTACCCATGTGTTTCATCAATATACATTAGTAGGCTGTGGAATAGATAACTTCGAATTACAAGCATTTTTAAAAGAAAAAGGTGTCCCTTGTATGATTTATTATCCAGTTCCATTGCATACACAAGAAGCATATAAAACAGTACAGATGAAAGACGAAGACTTTGAGGTGACAAATGCTTTGTGTAAATCAGTGTTTTCCTTACCAATGCACACAGAGTTAACAGAGGAACAATTAATTTATATAACAGAATTAGTTAAAGAATTTATAAGTACAAAAAAATGAAGATAGCAGTAGTAGGAACAGGATATGTTGGTTTGGTTACAGGTACATGCTTTGCCGAAACAGGAAACGATGTAGTTTGTGTTGATATAGATGAAAGTAAAGTTGAAAAGATGAGAAATGGTGTGGTCCCTATTTACGAACCACATTTGGATGTTTTGTTTGAAAGAAACATAAAACAAGGAAGGTTAAAATTTACTACAGATTTAGCTGAAGCAATAGAAGATGCTAAAATAATTTTTCTGGCATTGCCAACACCTCCAGATGAAGATGGTTCAGCTGATTTATCATATATTTTGGGAGTTGCTGATGACTTAAGTAAAATAATTACTGATTATAAGGTTATTGTAGATAAAAGTACCGTTCCTGTTGGCACAGCAGATAAAGTATCAGCTGTTTTAGCTAAGAACCTTTCAGAAGATTTATTTGATGTGGTATCGAACCCTGAGTTTCTAAGAGAAGGGTATGCAGTTGATGATTTCTTAAAACCTGATAGAGTTGTTGTAGGAACTAGTTCGACTAAAGCTAGAGAAATTATGGAACATCTTTATAAGCCTTATGTCAGACAAGGTAATCCTATCATTTTTATGGATGAAAAATCAGCTGAATTAACTAAGTATGCGGCTAACTCATTCTTAGCAACAAAAATTACGTTTATGAATGAGATAGCTAACTTTTGCGAGAAAGTTGGGGCAGATGTGGATATGGTAAGAATTGGAATTGGTTCTGATACTAGAATAGGTAAAAGATTTTTATTTCCAGGTATTGGTTATGGTGGTAGTTGTTTTCCTAAAGATGTACAAGCATTGGCTAAATCAGGAAAAGAATATGGGTATAATTTTGAAATTTTAGATTCAGTAATGGATGTGAATGAGAAACAAAAGACCATTATTGTTCCTAAGATTAAAGATTATTTCAAAGGAGATTTAAAAGGTAAAAATATAGCTTTATGGGGCTTGGCATTTAAGCCAGATACGGATGATATTAGAGAAGCACCAGCATTGTACATTATTAAAGAATTATTGCAAGAAGGTGCGAATATAACTGCATTTGATCCTGAAGCAATGGAAAATGTGAAAGCAAAGTACGGTGATAAGATTACATTTGCAACTAATAGAGATGAAACTATTGAAAAGGCTGATGCTTTAGTTATTGCTACAGAATGGCAGGTTTTCAGAAACCCAGATTTTGAAGTTTTAGCAAAAAAGATGAATCAGAAGGTAATTTTTGATGGTAGAAACCTTTATGATATTGAAGAAATGAAAGATTTAGGTTTTTATTATAGTAGTATAGGTAGAATTTTAGTTGGAGGATAATGAAAAGAGTTTTAATAACAGGAGCAGCAGGTTTTTTAGGCTCTCATTTATGTGATAGATTTATTAAAGAAGGTTATCACGTAATTGGTATGGATAACCTAATTACGGGCGATTTAAAAAACATAGAACATTTATTTCCATTAGAATACTTTGAGTTTCATCATCATGATGTTTCCAATTTTGTTCACGTTTCCGGTAAACTAGATTACATTTTGCATTTTGCTTCACCTGCAAGCCCAATTGATTATTTAAAAATTCCTATCCAAACACTAAAAGTAGGTTCTCTGGGAACCCATAATTTATTAGGGTTAGCGAGAGTAAAAGGAGCAAGAATGTTAATTGCATCTACTTCAGAAGTTTATGGTGATCCATTGGTTCATCCACAAACAGAAGAGTACTATGGAAATGTTAACCCAATTGGACCAAGAGGAGTTTACGATGAAGCTAAGCGTTTTCAGGAAGCTATTACAATGGCTTATCACACATACCATAGTGTAGAAACCAGAATAGTACGGATATTTAACACTTATGGTCCTCGCATGCGTTTAAATGATGGTAGAGTACTACCTGCTTTTATTGGACAAGCATTAAGAGGAGAGGATTTGACCGTATTTGGTGATGGATCGCAAACCCGTTCTTTTTGCTATGTGGATGATTTGATTGAAGGAATATACAGGTTATTGCATTCTGATTATACTTTACCTATTAATATTGGTAATCCTGATGAAATTACCATTTTAGATTTTGCAAAAGAAATTATTGCATTAACAGGTACAGATCAAAAGATTATTTATAAAGATTTACCTGTAAATGACCCTATGCAACGTCAGCCAAATATTGATAAAGCTAAATCTCTCTTAGGATGGGAACCAAAAGTTAGTAGAACAGAGGGACTAAATATTACTTATGATTACTTTAGAAATTTAAGTGAAGAGGAACTCAATAAAGTAGAGCATAAAAATTTCGAAAAATACGTAAGGTAATGAGTTATTTTAGTCATGAAACAGCTGTTATAGATGAAGATTGCCAAATTGGTGAAGGAACTAAAATATGGCATTTTTCTCATATTATGTCCAATTGTGTAATTGGAGAGAACTGTAATATTGGTCAAAATGTGGTGATTTCACCAGATGTTGTGTTGGGTAAAAATGTAAAAGTCCAGAATAATGTTTCTATTTATACAGGGGTAGTTTGTGAAGATGATGTATTTCTTGGCCCTTCAATGGTTTTTACTAACGTAACTAATCCAAGAAGTGCAGTAAATAGAAGAGGTGAGTATGCTGAAACCACTGTTAAAAAAGGAGCAAGCATTGGTGCTAATGCAACAATCGTTTGCGGACATGATATTGGAGAGTATGCATTTATTGGTGCAGGAGCTGTAGTAACTAAAAATGTTCCTCCTTATGCTTTAGTTGTTGGTAATCCTGCAAAACAATTGGGTTGGATAAGTGAATACGGTCATAGATTAGAATTTGATGAAAATGATATGGCAGAATGTTCAGAAAGCGGAGAAAAGTATAAATTTGAAAACAATAGTGTTGTAAAATTATAGTAAATGACTGATAATCATAAAATAAAGTTTGCAGTTGTAGGTTGTGGTCACATTGGTAAGCGTCATGCCGAAATGATTATTGGTAATGATGAAGCTGAATTAGTTGCCTTGTGTGATTCATATTCTCAAGAGGGACTTAGAATTGAAAAATATGAAGTTCCTTTTTACAATAGTATTGAAGATTTAATGGCTGCCAAATTAGATATAGATGTTGTAAATATTTGTACTCCAAATGGAATGCACTCAGATCAAGCTTCTTTGGCTTTAGATAATGGTTATCATGTGGTGGTTGAAAAACCTATTGGGCTGTCAAAAGCAAAATGCGAACAGGTTATATTTAAAGCTTTAAATAATCATAAGCATGTTTTTGCGGTAATGCAAAATCGTTATTCTCCTCCTTCTGTATGGATTAAAGAAGTGATTGAAAAGAAAATACTTGGTAATATTTTTATGGTGCAGTTGAACTGTTACTGGAATAGAGATAGCAGGTATTACAAGCCTGGAGGATGGAAAGGAACACAAGGTTTAGATGGAGGAACTCTTTATACACAGTTCTCTCACTTTATTGATATTATGTACTGGCTGTTTGGTGATATAGAAAACATTCAAGGTAAGTTCAACGATTTTATCCATCAAGAATCAACAGATTTTGAAGATTCAGGTTTTGTATCTTTTGATTTTGTGAATGGTGGAATGGGGTGTTTAAATTACTCAACTGCTGTTGCTACTCAAAACCTAGAAAGTAGTATTACTATTATAGGGGAAAAAGGAAGTGTGAAAATTGGTGGGCAGTATATGAATGAGGTTGAAGTTTGTAATATTGACGGATATGAAATGCCTGACTTACCAGAGGCAAACCCTCCAAACGATTATGGTCCATATAAAGGCTCTGCTGCAAACCACCATTACATTATTGAAAACGTAATAGATACATTAAAAGGAAGAACTACAGCAACTACAAATGCTTTGGAAGGGTTAAAAGTGGTTGAAATTATAGAAAGAATATATCAGCTAAGAGATAGTAAATTATTAAAACAGAATTCTAATTTAGAGATAAAAGAAGATTGAGATGGGAATATATAATCAACTAAAAAATAAAGAAACTAAGATTGGTGTTATTGGTTTAGGCTATGTAGGTTTACCAATAGCATTAGAATTTGCTAAAACTATGCAAGTAGTTGGGTTTGATATTAATCAAAAGCGCGTTGATATGATGCATAATAATATTGACCCTAGTGAAGAATTAGATTCATCAGCTTTTGAGGGGTGTGATATACATTTTACGGCAGATACGGATGATTTAAAAGATGTTACTTTTTTCGTAGTAGCAGTACCAACACCAATCGATTCACATAAATTACCGGATTTAACACCTTTAATTGGTGCATCTAAGACTGTGGGTCAAGTTCTCAAGAAAGGTGATTATGTAGTATTCGAATCTACTGTTTATCCAGGATGTACAGAAGAAGACTGTATCCCTGTGTTAGAAGAAGTATCGGGGTTAAAATTCAGAGATGATTTTATGGTTGGTTATTCACCTGAAAGAATTAACCCGGGAGATACTACTCATACTCTTACGAATGTAGTTAAAGTAGTATCAGGTTGTTGTGATGAATCTTTAGAAGAAATTGCTAAAGTATATGAAGAGGTTGTTCAAGCGGGTGTACATAGAGCCGCTTCGATTAAGGTTGCTGAGGCAGCAAAGATTATTGAGAATACACAGAGAGATTTGAACATTGCTTTAGTGAACGAACTATCTATAATCTTTAATAGAATAGGAATAAATACCTATGATGTATTAGAGGCTGCCGGTACAAAATGGAATTTCTTAAAATTTTTTCCTGGTTTAGTAGGTGGACATTGTATAGGAGTAGACCCTTATTATTTAACCTATAAGGCTAAAGAGTTAGGTTATCATGCTCAAATTATTAATGCTGGTCGTTTTGTAAATGATAGTATGGGTGCTTATACTGCTAAACAAACAGTAAAGAAAATCATTGCTGCGGGTAAACATATCAGTGAATCTAAGGTATTAATCATGGGTGCTACATTTAAAGAAGATGTTAGTGATATTAGAAACTCGAAGGTGTGTGATGTGGTTAATGAGTTTAAGTCTTTTGGCGCTCATGTAGATGTTGTCGATCCACACGCAGATTCTGAGTTGCTAAAAGAGGAGTATGGTTTTGGTTTAGTTGAAGTACCATCAAATGATTATGATGCAGTTGTAATTGCTGTAAACCATAAAGATTACGTGAATCTTGATGAAGCGTATTTTGATTCTATTACATCTGAAAACCCTGTAATAGTTGATATAAAAGGTATTTATAGGAAAAAAATAAATAAACTAACTTACTGGAGTTTATAATGAGTAAAACAGTTTTAATAACAGGTGGAGCAGGATTTATAGGTTCTCATGTAGTTAGGTTATTTGCTAATAAATATCCTGATTATAAAATTGTAAATCTTGATAAGTTAACTTATGCTGGAAACTTGGCAAACCTTACCGATATAGAGAATGCTCCGAATTACGAATTTGTAAAGGGAGATATAGTTGATACTGAATTTATCAATAATCTCTTTAAACAATATCAGTTTGATGCTGTTATACATTTAGCTGCTGAATCCCACGTTGATAGATCCATTGAAGGTCCAATGGACTTCATTATGACCAATATTGTGGGTACAGCTAATTTACTGAATGCAGCTAAAGACAGTTGGGGAGATAATTTTTCTAGTAAGTTGTTTTACCATGTTTCAACAGATGAAGTATATGGATCTTTAGGTGAAACAGGAATGTTCTTAGAAACAACACCTTACGATCCAAGAAGCCCTTATTCAGCTTCTAAAGCAAGTTCAGATCATATAGTTAGAGCCTATCATCATACCTATAAATTACCAATAGTAATTTCTAATTGCTCCAACAATTATGGTTCACACCAATTTCCAGAAAAACTAATTCCATTATTCATTAATAACATTAAAAATAATAAGCCTTTACCAGTTTATGGTAAAGGAGAAAATGTTAGGGATTGGTTATGGGTAAATGATCATGCAAGAGCTATTGATGTAATTTTTCATAACGGTGAAAATGGTGAAACTTACAATATTGGTGGTCATAACGAATGGAAGAACATTGATTTGATTAAAGTAATTTGTAAGGTTATGGATGAAAAATTGGGAAGAAATGGAGGCACATCTGAGCAGTTAATTACTTATGTTACTGATAGAGCGGGTCATGATATGCGTTATGCAATAGATGCTACAAAGTTGAAAGAAGAATTAGGTTGGGAGCCATCACTTCAATTTGAAGAAGGAATTAGAAATACTATTGATTGGTATCTTGCTAATGAGGATTGGTTAGAGAATGTTACTTCAGGTGAGTACCAAAACTATTACCAACTACAATACGCTGATAGATAGATGTTTGAACAGCCTTTTCATCAGCAAGATATAACCAGATTAACATTTTTAATAACAGGTGGGGCTGGATTTATTGGTTCAAATATTGTTGAATACTTAATTAAGTACGGAGCTGGTAAGGTTATCGTAGTTGATAATCTTTCAAACGGTTATAAATCTAATATTGAACCATTTATAGAATTACCCAATTTTCAGTTTGTTAAAGGAGATATTACTGATTTTGAGTTATGTAAAAAAGTAGTTCAAGGGGTAGATTACATCTCACATCAAGCAGCTTTGGGTTCAGTTCCAAGATCAATAGAGAATCCTATTGCTACACATTTGGCAAACACCACAGGTTTTTTAAATATTATTACTGCGGCTAAAGAAACGAATGTGAAAAGAGTTGTTTTTGCGAGTTCATCTTCTGTATTTGGTGATAGTAAAGAATTACCAAAAGTAGAAAGCCGAATAGGGAAACAATTATCACCTTATGCTGTAAGTAAAAGAACAAAAGAACTTTATGCTCAGGTTTTTTCTGATATATATGATTTAGATATCGTAGGACTTCGCTACTTTAATATTTTTGGTCCAAACCAAAACCCAGCTGGGCCATATGCTGCAGCAATACCTTTGTTTATGGAGGCTGTATTAAAAGGTGATTCACCTTATATCAATGGTGATGGTGAACAAAGTAGAGATTTTACTTTTGTTGAGAATGCTGTGCAGGCTAACATTAAAGCAATGTTTAGCCAAAAAAATGTAAAAGGGCAAATTTTAAATATAGCTTGTGGAGATAGGGTTACTATAAATGAGTTGTTTAATACCATAAGAAACATTTCTGGTAAAACAGTTGAACCAAAGTATAGGGAAGAAAGGCCAGGTGATGTTAAAGATTCATTGGCAAATATTTCTTTAGCTAATAATCTTATAGATTATAACCCTAAAATGAAGCTAAGAGAAGGGTTAGAAATTACTATGAAGTGGTTTGAAAAAACATTTATTCAAAATTAGCAATGAAAAGTTGTTACACTTGTACTAATCAGCAGTGAGTTTTTTAAGTAAAATATTCAAAAAAGAACCCAAATTAGACCCAATTAGCTTATCTGTGTTTGGGACTGATATACACTCACACTTAATACCTGGTATTGATGATGGAGCTCCTGATATGGAAGCGTCTATAGAAATGATAAAAAAGTTTAAGGAGTTAGGGTTTAAGAAGATAGTTACTACTCCACATGTGATGTGTGATTATTACAAAAACACACCTGATAAGATTTTGAAAGGGTTAGATGAAGTTAGAAACGAACTCTCTAAACAAAATATTGATATTGATATTTCTGCTGCAGCTGAGTATAATTTAGATGATGGTTTAGCTGAGCTAATTGAAAAAAAAGAGATATTAACTATTGGTGATAACTATGTTTTGTTTGAGTTGCCATTTATGAGTGAACCTCCAAATTTCCAAGAGATAGTATTTAATTTTCAGATGGCAGGTTACAAACTTATTTTAGCGCATCCTGAACGTTACAGCTATTGGTATAGTGATTTTGATAAATATGAAGAACTTAAAGCAAAAGGTATCTTGTTACAGCTAAATTTACTATCACTTACGGGGCATTATTCTCCTCAAACAAAGAAAATAGCAGAAAAAATGATTGATGCCAACTTAATAGATGCAGTTGGTACCGATTGTCATAGAATAGAACACCTAATGATGTTAGAAGATCATTTAACTTTGCCTTATATCCATAAACTAGCTCAAATAGATAACCTATTTAATAAAAAGCTTTAAGCAGTCTTTACTTCATATTCTTCTTGCAGATAAGCACCAACTTCTCTTTCTAAAGCCTTCATTTTAGAGTGAAAAGCAGCAAAATAGACAATTAATGGTATTAAAAACCCAAGTAGTACTACCGATAAAATGAATAGCATTTGACCTCCCATACTAGGAAAGTTTCCCACTACTATCATTTTGTTTTTTCTTAAAATAATATTAGTGCCTACGGTACTCGATTTTTTACAAACTAAATATTGTTTACCTCTCATTGAAAACTCATAGTCAGGAAACTGTGCTTTTAATTTTTCTTCTAACTCAGCATAATTCGTAGAATTTGGAGTAATTTGAAATTTCATAGTGAGTATTTTAGTGCGAAGCTAATGTAAGTAATAGATAAGCAAAAAACTATTTTTTTTGTTCTAAATAACTTTGCAAAATAATAGTAGCGCTTATCTCGTCTATTAAGGCTTTATTTTGTCTATCTTTTTTCTTTAATCCGCTATCTATCATGGTTTGAAAAGCCATTTTAGAAGTAAACCTTTCGTCAATACGTTCAATCTTTTTATCTGAAAATTTGCGGGACAAGTGCTTTACAAAAGGCTCAATCACTTTAGCAGATTCAGCAGGATTGTTTTTTAGGTCTTTAGCTTCTCCAACTACAATACATTCTACGTTGTTTTTACTAAAGTAGTCTTCCAGAAAAGCAATAATATCTTTTGAATGAACAGTTGTAAGTCCACTGGCAATCAATTGTAATTCATCTGTAACAGCTATTCCTACCCGTTTACTCCCATAATCTAATGCTAAAACTTTTGCCATTGTTAGTGCTTGTTGCTCTGTACTTATGCGTAATTTTGCCTAAAATGCTTAATTAATGGACACAAAGTTAAATAAAATAGAAGAAGCGATAGAAGATATCAAAGCAGGAAAAGTAATTATTGTTGTTGATGACGAGGATAGAGAGAACGAAGGGGATTTTGTAACGGCTGCTAGAAATGTAACACCTGATATTATCAATTTTATGGCTACACATGGTAGAGGATTAATTTGTGCTCCTTTAATTGAGGATAGATGTGAAGAGTTGGGGTTGGATTTAATGGTGGGTAACAATACAGTTTTGCATGAAACACCATTTACGGTTTCTGTAGATTTAATAGGACAGGGGTGTACTACAGGTATTTCTACCAGTGATAGAGCTAAAACAGTTCAGGCATTAATTAATCCTGAAACTAAGCCTGAAGATTTAGGAAGACCGGGACATATTTTTCCATTAAAAGCACGTAAAGGAGGCGTTTTAAGAAGAGCTGGACATACTGAAGCTGTTATAGATTTGGCCCGTATGGCTGGATTTGATCCCGCTGGAGTTTTGGTTGAAATTCTTAACGAAGATGGAACAATGGCTAGACTTCCTCAGTTGATGGAGATTGCCAAAAAGCATAACCTAAAGATTATCTCTATTGAAGATTTGATTAAGTATAGACTTAAACATGAAACTCTTATTAAAAAAGAGGTTCAGATACAATTACCAACCGAGTATGGTGATTTTGAATTGGCTGCGTTTAGGCAAACTACTAATGAGATGGAACATTTAGCTTTAGTAAAGGGTGAATGGAAGAATGATGAACCTATATTGGTTAGAGTCCATTCTTCTTGTATGACTGGTGATATATTTGGTTCATGTAGGTGTGATTGTGGACCTCAGTTACAAAAATCAATGGAAATGATTGAGAAGGCAGGAAAAGGAGTGATAGTTTACATGAATCAAGAGGGGAGAGGCATAGGTTTAATGAACAAGCTAAAGAGTTATAAACTACAAGAAGAGGGTAGAGATACCGTTGAAGCCAATATTGAGCTTGGATTCCAGGCTGATCAAAGAGATTATGGTGTTGGTGCTCAAATTTTAAGAGAACTTGGTGTTTCTAAAATTAAATTGCTAAGCAATAACCCCAAAAAGCGTACAGGTTTAATAGGTTATGGTTTAGAAATTATAGAAAATGTAGCTATAGAGATTAAATCTAATCAACACAACAAAAATTATTTGGAAACAAAAAGAGATAAAATGGGGCATAACTTAAAAGTAAGTTAACCCCACCTTTTATCTTATCAGAGTTAGAGTCCCTTTATAAATTTCTCCATTCACTTCTGCGAGGTAGAAATAAGTTCCATCTGAACATTCATCTCCAGCGTTCGTTCTACCATCCCAACCAGAATTAATTAGATCAGTTTGGTATAAAATTTCACCCCACCTGTTGTATATCTCCATGTAAAGTGTATTGATGTTGGTACCACTAATCTTAAATAAATCATTTTCTCCATCGCCATTTGGTGAGAATACATTAGGGATTGTTAATTCTTCTTCAATAACAGTACAGGAATCAACAACAATGTAATTACTCATGTAAATAGAGTCTTGTCCAAAGGCATTTGATACCATTAAAGACACACCATAAGAACCAGTAGTATCGTAACAGATGTTAGTTGGATTTTGCTGATTTGATATGTTTGGAGTTGCTCCTTCAAAATACCAAGTCCAATTAGTTGGTGTACCTCCAGTACTTAAATCTGTAAAATCGACACAATCGTTGATACAAATTGAGTTAGAAGAACTTCCAATACCCGCTATTGGAGAAGAACAAATGTTAACATTCACAGTAATCGTGTCCGTATTTGTACAACCATTAGCATCAGTACCTGTAACCGTATAAAGTGTAGTAGCAGAAGGAGCAAAAGGAACGCCATCAGTTACACTATTATCCCAGATGTAAGAAACCGCACCACCACCAGTAAGTGTAACATTGCTACCCGAGCAAATAGATGTGCTAGTAGCATTAGCTGTTACAACAGGTAAATTGTTAATCGTAATGAAATTTGCCATAAATAAAGAATCCGTTCCATTACCATTATCTACAACTAAAGCTACATCAAAACTACCGGCAGAGCTGTAGCAAATATTTGTTGGGTTTTGCTGATTAGAGTTAGTACTATCAGCACCAAAGAAATACCAAGACCAAGAGTTTGGAGCACCAGCACTTAAGTCAGTAAAATCAATACAATCATTTAAGCAAATTGTGCTATCAGAAGCACTAAAACTAGCAGTAGGAGGAGTTCCGCAGGCATTTACAGTAACTGTAATGGTATCCGTATTTGTACAGCCATTAGCATCAGTACCTGTAACCGTATAAAGCGTAGTAGCAGAAGGAGCAAAGGCAACTCCATCAATTACACTGTTATCCCAGGTGTAAGAAGTAGCCCCACCACCAGTAAGTGTAACATTGCTTCCTGTACAAATAGAAGTGCTGTCTGCGTTAGCGGTTACAATAGGTAAGTTGTTAACTGTAATGAAATTAGCAAGGAATAGTGAATCAGTTCCGTTTCCATTATCTACAACTAAAGCTACATCAAAACTACCGGCAGAACTATAGCAGATATTCGTTGGGTTTTGTTGAGTAGAGTTAGTACTATCAGCACCAAAGAAATACCAAGACCAAGAGTTTGGAGCACCAGCACTTAAGTCAGTAAAATCAATACAATCATTTAAGCAAATTGTGCTATCAGAAGCACTAAAACTAGCAGTAGGAGGAGTTCCGCAGGCATTTACAGTAACTGTAATGGTATCCGTATTTGTACAACCATTAGCATCAGTACCTGTAACCGTATAAAGCGTAGTAGCAGAAGGAGCAAAGGCAACTCCATCAATTACACTGTTATCCCAGGTGTAAGAAGTAGCCCCACCACCAGTAAGTGTAACATTGCTACCTGAGCAAATAGAAGTGCTGTCTGCATTAGCGGTTACATTTGGAAGAGGATCAACAGTAACAGTAACAGCACTAGTGTCACTGCAACCATTAGCTCCTAATCCAGTAACAATGTAAGTTGTATTAACTAAAGGAGTAGGAGATTGATTTTGTCCAGCACCTAAACCATTATCCCAGGTATAAGAAACTCCACCTGTAGCAGTGATATTTGCTGGTGAGCCAATACAAACAGAAGTGTCAAGACTGGCTATTATGTTCGGTAATGTATCTATTGTAACTACTACAGAATCTACATTTGAACAGTTGTTAGCATCCATACCTGTAACGATGTAAGTAGTATTTACAACAGGATTAACAGCGAAATTAGTTCCAATACCTAAACCGTTATCCCAGGAGTAGGAAGTAGCCGTACCCGAAACAGAGATATTAGCCGTATCACCAATACAAATAGAAGTATCATTACTAGCTGTAATGGTAGGTAAAGCATTAATTGAGACCACTACAGAATCAACATTAGAGCAGTTATTAGCATCCATACCTGTAACGATGTAAGTAGTATTTACAACAGGATTAACAGCGAAATTAGTTCCAATACCTAAACCGTTATCCCAGGAGTAGGAAGTAGCCGTACCCGAAACAGAGATATTAGCCGTATCACCAATACAAATAGAAGTATCATTGCTAGCCGTAACAGTAGGTAAAGCATTAATAGAAACAATTACTGAATCAACATTTGAACAGTTATTAGCATCCATACCTGTAACGATGTAAGTAGTATTTACAACAGGATTAACAGCGAAATTAGTACCGATACCCAAGCTATTGTCCCAAGAGTAAGAAGTAGCCGTACCCGAAACAGAGATGTTAGCCGTATCACCGATACAGATGGAAGTATCATTACTAGCTGTAACAGTAGGTAAAGCATTAATAGAAACAATTACTGAATCAACATTTGAACAGTTATTAGCATCAGTACCTGTAACGATGTAAGTAGTATTTACAACAGGATTAACAGCGAAATTAGTACCGATACCCAAGCTATTGTCCCAAGAGTAAGAAGTAGCCGTACCCGAAACAGAGATGTTAGCCGTATCACCGATACAGATGGAAGTATCATTACTAGCTGTAACAGTAGGTAATGCGTTAACAGTTATGAAGTTTGCCACGAATAATGAATCGGTTCCGGTTCCATTATCTACTACTAATGCTACATCAAAGCTACCTGCAGAACTATAACAGATATTTGTTGGGTTTTGTTGAGAAGAATTAGTGCTATCTGAACCAAAAAAGTACCAGTTCCATGAAGTTGGAGAGTTAGTACTTAAATCTGTAAAATCAACACACTCGTTCACACAAATGCTGCTATCTGTAGCACTAAAACTTGCTACTGGGGGAGCAGAACAAATGTTTACAATAGCTGTAACTGGTACAAGATATGGAGCAGGACATACTTTTACCCAATATGTTGTTGTAGATGATAAAATCGGAGTAGTAAAATTACTACCCGTAAATAATAAGCTTCCACCAAATTCAGCATCATACCATTCTATTTGTGTACCTCCAGGAGGATTTCCAGTTAAAGAAGCACTGAGCGATGCAGTATTGTTCTCACAAATTGTATCAGCAATTACAGCAATATCGAAAGCATCTACGGTTTCATTAGGCATACCAACTCCACCACCTGTAGCTCCATTTGGGGCATTAGGACCACCAACCACAGTACTAGTACTAGTGCCATTGCTTCCACCATTAGCAGTTGTCGTAGCAGATCCAGCAGATATAGCTATATAGCCACCACCACCACCACCACCAGGACCTTCGGCTTCTCCATCAGCTCCAGGAGTGGCTAATATTTGATTTCCACCATTTCCACCATCAGCTGAAACGGTAATTCCTGTTACAGTACCAGTAGTTTGAATTAATACTGTACCACCAGCACCAGCACCACCAGCACCATCATTACCTGTTGTAGCAAAAGGATTAGAGCCCTCACTATTAAATCCATCCTGACCATTTGCATTGATATTTCCTGATCCATTTACATTTCCATAAGTAGATAAAAAGACTATACCAGCACCATTTCCTCCTGCTCCAGAAAAACTAGAGTTTCCATCACCAGCACCACCAGCACCACCCATAAATATTTTTCCTGTAGAATAATCAAGTGGTCTTCCACCTAATCCACCTACTTGTCTTCTGAAATCACCTGTCCAAGCAGCATCACCTGGTGCAATAAAGTTAGGGTCTTGTGCAGTGCTACAGTGAGAATAACCACCTCTACCGCCACCAGAACTTACAACTCCAGCTATAGAAGGGGTTTCTAATGCCCATTGGGCATTGAATGTGGGGTCAGGAACACCAGTACCTGTATTCCAATTAGCAATATTTCCAGCGTTAGCACCACCACCACCACCAGCATTGTGAGCGTTACCACCACCACCACCATTAGCTGCAGCAGCACGGCAATAAGGGCCAGCTAAAAAGAAACCATAAAAAGCTTGATCTCCACCAATACTTTCACCTTTTTCAGCTCCCTCTACGGGATCATTATCAGCATATCTTAACCCTCCGAAAGTAGAGTTATTTTCTATTCTACCTCCTCTAAAACCTAAACCTGAAACATCAATGTTCCCACCAGCATTGATTGTTGTTGTTCCTTCAACTTCTATTGCCACAATTCCTCCTGTAATTCCATTCCATGCAGGACATGTTATACTCCCTCCATTATTAATGGTTAAAGAAGCATATCTTGGAACTCTTATAACAAAAGCGTCTCCAAAAGAGGTGTAAGAGTTTTGTAAAGGACAATCTAATACGATTGATGTCGAATTTGGAATACTCTTAACTTGAACAAATTCATAATTTCCAGCTTCGTTATAATTAACAACAGCTCCCCAGCTAGAAGAATTTAGAGGGTTATTGTTATCTAGAGTAGCTCCTTGAGGCTGATAAATCAATATTAAATCACCTTGTGAGAGATTAGATGAAAAATTATTGTTTAAAGTTGAGTTCGTAACTGTAATAATAGTGTCTCCAATAGAAGCATTAGCAGTTACGGAAGTATAATCATTAACAATTTGTGTAGAGCTTATAACAGGATTTCCATCTTTTCCTCTTTGAGCAAATGATTGGCTAATAAAAACAAAAAATATAGATAAGTAAACAATTCCTTTCATAGTTAGATTATTCTATAATTATAGTAAAGACCATTTTTCACTAAAAATGGTTGCAAAATGGATATAAAAATAGCTAATTTAAACGATAACCAGAAAACAAATTGCTTAAACGGTATCGTACTTTCCTAATTTAGTTAACAACCTTGTGTGACTAGCTATTGCACCAAATAGAGAGTTTTCATGATAAGGTAATTGAAAGTCTTTTGCAGTTTTTTTAACAATATTTGAAATTCTACTATAGTGAATATGACAAATATTTGGGAAAAGGTGATGCTCAATCTGATAATTTAGGCCTCCTACAAACCATGTTATTAGAAAGTTGTTTTTAGCAAAATTAGCAGTAGTATATAATTGATGTACCGCCCAGTTATTTTCCATGCTTCCATCTTCTGCAGGCTTTGGAAATGATGCTTCATCAACTACATGTGCTAATTGAAAAATAACTGAAATTAAAACCCCGCATGCAAAATGCATAATAAAGTAAAAAATTAATGTCATCCACCAAGCTTGAGAGGAAAAAATAATAGGTAATGCTAAAATGAATGAGTAATAAAATATTTTAGCCATCACTAACCTTGTGAACGCTTTTTTGTAGGTAACTCCTTGAGTTTTTAACAAATCTTTTCCTTTATAGCGTTCCAATTGGATGAAATCTTTCTTAATCGACCAAGAAATAGTAATTAAACCATATAAGAACCATGCGTAAAACTGTTGAAATTTATGAGCTTTTCTTCTTTTTTGGTCAGGAGAAAAACGCATCAAAGGGTCGGAATTTAAGTCTTCATCGTGGTTGTGAATGTTAGTGTAAGTATGATGAAGAACATTATGTTGAATTTTCCAGTTAACGGCACTTCCACCAATAATGTTTATTAAATATCCTAAATACTTATTTACCTTTTGGTTTTTAGAGTAAGAGCCATGATTAGCATCATGCATAATTGAAAAACCAATACCAGCCATTCCTATACCCATTAGTAGCCACATGCTTAAAACTAACCAGGGATTAGTAAAAACATTGAAAATAATTAAGAAGTAAGGTACTATATACATTGCTAACATTGATATGGTTTTAATCACCATTTTTGTGTTAGCTGTTTTAGAAATACTGTTTTCTTTGAAATAATTGTTAACTCTTTTTCTTAGCTCTTTAACAAATTCTGTCTTATCTTTTGTGTTAAAAATAATCTTTTGATCCATAAACAAATAAAAATACTTCGGCAAAGTTACTCAATTAAGGACAAATGATATTGTAACGATTTTGAAATTAATTAACATCTCATTATTTATATTTAATTTTAATCTGTTTTAAATAAAAATGAGAGGTTCATTCCGATACATATTATTCTATGTCTTGCTGTTTTTATCACAATCTTTTTTTGCTGAGGAATGGCAAATTGTAAAATCGAAAAAGACTGGAGATATTACAGTTTTTTATTACAATTCAGATAATTTTATTAGTGATGCAAGTGGAGGACTAGAAGGGATTGAATATGAGATTTTCCTACTTTTTAAGAATTTTCTAAAAGAAAAATACCAAGTAGAGTTAGATTTAAAATTTAAAAAAGCCTCCAGTTTTTCTTCCTTGTATGAAGAAATTAAGTTTGGAGGTAATGGGGAATTTGGAGCATGTTCTTTTTCTATTACTGAAAAGAGGTTGGAGGAAGTTAGCTTTTCACCTAAATATATGCCTGATATAGAGGTTTTGATCAATAGTCATAATATCCCTATTGCAAAAACGGAAGTAGAGTTTAAAGAGATTTTCAGAAATCTAACGGCTTTAAGTGTACCAAACACAACTTTTGAGGATGATTTAAATAAATTGAAACAAGATGTTCCCAGTTTTAAAATTGAGAATGTAGAGTTAGCAAGTGAGGTAAGAGAACGGATTTTAAATGAGGATAATTTGTTTGGGTATATCGAGCTACCTAACTATCTTAAATTTTACAAAGAAAGCGTTCGTTTTAAACGCCAGAACCTCTACAAGGTAGAACGTATGGGGTACGGAATCATTTTTCCAAAGAATAGTGATTGGAAACAACCAGTAGATGAATTCTTTAATAGTGATGAATTTAAACTTGAAATAAATAAAGTAATTAAAAAGTATTTGGGTGAAGGAGTTGAGGAATTACTTTGGAAGCTTGAAGAACATGATGAAAGTGCATCTGAAGCAATATCATTATTAACCATGGAGAGGGAAGTACAGGCGTTAGATTTAGAAAAAAAGGCATTGCTTCTCGAAAAGGAAAACACGAAAACTAATATTCTTATTGGAGCAATTCTGTTGGTGATAATTATACTACTGCTTCTTTTCTATGGTTATAGAATGAAAAAATCGGTTAACGAATCTCTTGTAAAGCAAAATAAAACTATAGCTCAACAAAAAGAAGAATTAGAAAAGTTATCATTAGTTGCCAGTAAAACTAATAATGGAGTAATTATTTTAAATAAAGAAAATAAAATAGAATGGCATAACCAGTCTTATACCTCAATTACGGGTTATAATAAAGAAGATTTTAAAGATAAGTCTCCTGGTGATGTACTGGTTTCAGAAGATAACAGTAAAGAAGTTTTAAATAGAATTAGAAAAAAAATTGCTCAAAAATTAGCATGGAAGGAAAGAATCAAAATAAATGCTAAAAACGGCAAGGAAATATGGATTGAAATTAACAGTACACCAGTTTTAGATGAAAGTGGAGAAGTAAATAAATACATTGAAATTATTGATGATGTAACTGAAAAGGTTGAGAATGAGATTGAACTTACCCGACTGTCTATCGTTGCCGAAAAGATGAATGAAGCAGTAATTATTACCGATGCTGCAGGGAAAGTTGAATATTATAATAATGGATTAATAAGAAATTCTGGTTTTACTAGACAAGAGTTTGAAGATTACTTTAAAGGCAAGATGACTTTGCAACAGCTCTCTAGCAGGAGTGATATTGATGACATTTTACAAAAATTTAAAACTGATTCCACTCCATTTTTTTATGACAGTTCTCATCAGAAAAAAGATGGAAATTATATGTGGACAACGGCTTCTTTATCGCCAGTATATGATGATAATCAAAATTTAACAAAGGTAATTGTTGTGTATACAGATATATCTGAAAGAAAAGAATTTGCCAATCAATTAGCTACTAAAAACCAAGAGATTTTAGATTCAATTAATTATGCTCAAAGAATACAGAATGCTTTATTGCCGTCAGATAGTTTTTTAAACAAGGTTTTTTCTGATTCGTTTGTGTTTTTTAAACCAAAAGATATTGTGAGTGGCGATTTTTATTGGTTCGAACAAGTGGGTGATTATTCCATAATTGTGTTAGCGGATTGTACTGGGCATGGAGTTCCAGGAGCTTTTATGAGTATGATGGGGTCTAATTTCTTAAGTGCCATTGTTACCGATCATCAAATTACTTCAACTGGAGATGCTTTAAGTGCATTAAATGATAAAGTAAAAACTGCGCTAGAAAGAGAAGGAAACACAGCTCGTGATGGGATGGATATAGTGATGATGGTTTATAATGAAAAGAAAGGGGTTTTAGATTTTTCAGGCGGTAATAATTCAATTTTTATATGCAGAGATGGAGAGATGATGAAGTACAAAGGAGATAGATTTTCTATAGGTGCTGATGGAATAGAGGATAAAAAGTTTATTGAGCAAAATATTAAAGTTAAAGAAGGAGATGTTGTATATACATTTACTGATGGTTACAAAGACCAGTTTGGTGGACCAAAAGGTAAGAAGTTTATGCAAAAAAGATTGCTTGAAATTTTAACTACCAATGCTGATAAAGATTTAGATGAGCAAAAAAATATTCTTAATCAAAATTTACTAGAATGGATGGATGGTTACGAACAAGTGGATGATATTTCTGTTCTTGGATTTAGAATATGATAGACGGGAATAGTTACTTTTTCTTTTTACTGGATTTCGCTAATGGGTTAAAATCAATGCAAAGTTGTATCCAACTTTCCAAATCTTGTTCTAAATCAAAACCTTCTGGTTTAACAAAAATGTATCCTTTCATAGCTCTTCCCGTAAAATCCATAGGCAGACATGAGGTGTTCTTAATAGCTTTTGTATAAGCATCTTCACCAATTCGTGCCATTAATAGGCTATGATTCAGTTTTTTATCAATATGAATGCCACAGCACATTTTACCATCTACCATAAAGCATAAACCACCCATCATTTTCTTAGCCTCAAAAGCTACTCTTTTAGCTTTAAAAATGTTTTTAATTCTATCTGCTAAAAATTCATCGTAGGCCATTATTTACCTCCTGCTAATTTCCAACCTATCCACGCCATTGGGATATAACTGACTACTAAGTCTAAAATAATAAACCAGGTGGGAGCAGGAATCATAAATGAAACCATTATTCCTCCAATAAAAAACAATCCGCCAATTACTAAAGCGAAAACTTTTTTATAAGTACTTGCAATTTTACCAGCTATAAATGCACCAAACAATGTGCCCAAAGCATGAGCTAAAAAAGGAAATATAAAATGTTTAGCCTCTAGCAGAGGCATAGCCGCAGCTATTCCTTCTGGGGTAGTCATATCCACTCCTTCTGGTGGTGGAATAACTGAACCACTAATCATAATTATCCCCATATTTACGACACTGCCTAAAAACCAACCAAGGATTACTGCTAATATGTTTCTTAAGATTTTATTCATTTTTATTTGGTTAAAATTTCTACTTCAATAAACTTACTTACAGGAGTGTTACTGGTTTCTGCAACGCTTTTTATAGGTACTAATACATTGGTTTCTGGAAAATAAGTACCAATACAACCTTTAGCAATATCATACGCTACAACTTTAAAATTATGAGCAATGCGTTCTTCGCCATTGAATACACTTTTTAAATCTACTTGCTGTAGCTGTTTTAACCCTTTAGCTTTCATATCCTGCTTATTCATTAAAACTACACGTCTTTCGTTAATAATACCTCGGTAACGGTCGTCCATTCCATAAATGGTAGTATTATATTGGTCGTGCGTTCTTATAGTCATCATTATAAAATTACCATCAGCTACTTTTCTTTTAGGTATAGGGTTTACTGTAAACTTGGCTTTTCCATTGTCGGTTGTAAATTTTCTTTCTCTAGCTCCATTTGGTAAATAAAAACCAGCAGGGTTTTTAATCTTTTTATTAAAGTTTTCGAAGCCAGCTATAGTGGCAGCAATATGATTTCTAATTACGCTGTAATCATCTATCATTTCTTGCCAATTTACAGAGCTGTTTTTGAAGGTAGCTTGAGCTATTCCTCCAATAATAGCATGCTCACTTAATAGATGGGGGGAGGCAGGTTTAAAGCTACCCTTACTTCGATGAACTACTCCCATAGAGTTTTCTACAGTTAAAAATTGTTTTCCACTTTTTTGTATGTCAGTTTCTGAACGAGAGATACAAGGCAAAATTAAAGCCTCTTTACCAGTAACTATATGAGAACGGTTTAATTTTGTAGATACTTGTATGGTTAAATCACAATTTTGAACAGCTTTACCAGTAAATTCACTGTCAGGAGTTGCGGATATAAAATTTCCGCCAAGACACATAAATAGTTGGATTTTTCCTTCATGCATTGCTTCTATACTCTCTACAGCATCTACACCGTGTTCTCTGGGAACTGTAATATTGAAATGTTTATCTAAAGCAGCTAAAAAAACTTCTTTGGGTTTTTCCCAAATCCCCATTGTTCTATCTCCTTGAACATTGCTATGTCCTCGAACAGGGCAAGTTCCAGCTCCTGGCTTTCCTATACTACCTTTAGCCAATAAAATATTTACAACTTCTTTAATGTTGTTTACTCCATTTTCATGCTGGGTTAAACCCATTGCCCAACAAATAATAATTTTCTTTTTATCAATTAATAGTTGAGCAAATTTTTTGATTTCTTTTTCAGATATTCCACTTTCTGCAACAGCTTCATCGAAATCAATGTTTTTTATATCTTCTAAAAATGCGTCATAGTTCTCTGTGAACTCGCTAATAAAATCTAAATCAAAAACACTACCTGGTTTTTTTTGTTCCTCTTGATACATTAAGTAAAGAGCAGCCTTCAGTAAAGCGATATCTCCATTGATTTTTACTTGTAAGTATAAGTCGGTTAATTGCTGTCCACCTTTTATAATTGACAATGGATTTTGCGGGTCAATAAAAACATTGTTTCCTGCTTCTGGAATAGGGTTGACGCTAACTACTGTACCACCATTTTGTTTGCACTTTTCTAATGCTGCTAACATTCGTGGATGATTGGTGCCTGGGTTTTGTCCCATTACAACTATGACTTCTGCAATATGTAAATCTTCTAAAGTAACACTACCTTTACCAATCCCAACGGTTTGACTTAACCCAGCACCGCTAGATTCGTGGCACATATTAGAGCAATCGGGCAAGTTATTAGTGCCTAATTGGCGAGCAAAAAGCTGATACATATAAGCAGCTTCGTTACTTGTTCTTCCTGAAGTATAAAAAACAGCTTCATTAGGAGATTTTAAGCTGTTTAGTTTATCACCAATCATTTTAAAAGCGTCTTCCCAAGAAATTGGCTCATAATGAGATGAACCTTCTTTTAAAACCATGGGTTCAGTTATTCTTCCTGCCTTTCCGATTTGGTAATCTGTCCAAGTGCTGAGTTCCTCGACACTATATTTTTTGAAGAATGCAGGATTAACCCTTTTTGTGGTTGCTTCTTCAGCAATAGCTTTAACACCATTTTCGCAATATTCCCCTAAACTAGAACGTTTGCCATCAGGATCGGGCCAAGCACAGCCAGGACAATCAAAACCATCTTTCTGATTCATTTTGTTTAGCACCTTTATACCTTGCCAAATTCCTAGTTCCTCACTAATATGTTTCATAGCTGAAATAACAGCTGGAATCCCAACAGCTTTTTTCTTAAGAGGAGTCAACTTTAAATTAGCAAAATTCTCCGGAGGTACTATTTGAACTTTCCTTTTGTTCATAATACTGTGTTAAAAACAATTAGCCTTAAAGGTAATTAATTCGTTAAAATAAGACGTAATTAGTAATAGATTTTTAACCTATGGAAAAAACAACAGAAAAAGATTCAAATTATGATGGGCTCGAAAACATGTCTATTTCAGAGCTTTTAACATCAATAAATAAGGAAGATAAGACTGTACCTAATGTGATAGAAAAAGTAATTCCTAAAATTGAGCAATTAGTTGAAGTTATTGTTGAGAAAATGAAAAAGGGTGGAAGGTTGTTTTATATGGGAGCAGGCACAAGTGGTAGGTTAGGAGTGGTGGATGCTTCTGAATGTCCACCAACATTTGGGGTGGAGCACGGTTTGGTAATAGGGTTAATTGCTGGGGGAGACTCTGCAATGTGGAAAGCAGTAGAGTTTGCCGAAGATAGTAAAACACAAGGATGGAAGGATTTACAAAAGCATAATATAACCGACAATGATGTAGTGATAGGAATTGCTGCTTCAGGAACAACACCTTATGTGGTTGGTGCTTTGGAAGATTGTAATAAAAACGACATAGAAACAGGCTGCATAGTTTGTAATGAGAATAGTCCTGTTGCGGCAGCAGCTAAGTTTCCTGTTGAAGTAGTTGTTGGACCAGAATTTGTTACAGGTAGCACTAGAATGAAATCGGGTACAGCTCAAAAACTAGTGTTAAATATGATATCTACCAGTGTAATGATTAAGTTAGGTAGAGTAAGAGGGAATAAGATGGTAGATATGCAGTTAAGTAATGATAAATTAGTGGATAGGGGTACTAAGATGATTATGAAAGAACTAGGGATAGACTATAATACAGCTAATGAGTTGCTAAAAAAGCATGGTAGCGTTAGAAAAGCTGTAGATAGTAATAAGTAAGTTTAAAGGGTGATTTTTAGCTTATAGCCAACTACTAAAACTAAGCAATCTCTCATTTCTGTAGTTTCATCAACTTTAGGGATGGAATAATTCACATACATTTTTCTTGATTTCTCTGGTTCAAAAGTATAGATGTGTTTACCTTCTTCTGGTTTAAGCTCATATAGTAATTCTCGTTTTTTATTATCAAAAGGCTTATTGTAAATACTCACTTTCACTCTCTCTTTAGTTATTCCAGCTGTGTTAAATAAAAATCTATATTTCTCTCCGCGATATAAAGGGATTTCAATTTCTTTTTGTTGATTTTTTGTTTTGTAATAAAAGCGTGTAGTCTTAGAAGAATCGTATTTAAACTCTGGTTTCAATTTGGCTTTTAACTCCTTTTTTAAAGCCATAGAATCACACTCTTCAGCAATCTGAATAGCAGCAAAAGAAATGTAGCCACAAACGAGTAATATAAAAGGAATTTTTTTCACAATTAAACTTTATAACCTATCATAAAAGCAACACAAAACTCACTGGTTGTTTCTACAGCAGGTGGAATGATGTATGTAATATATAATTTGTCAGTTGTTTCGGGATCAAACACATAAGTGTCTTTGCCTGCTTCTCTAACATCTTTTAAGGCAAATAAGATTTTACCTTTTTTACTGTCTTTGTGGGTAGAAACATAAATCTGAAAATTTTTATCAGCTCCTTTAGTGTTAAACACAAAGCGATAATTTTCGGTTTTGTAAAGTGGTATTTCAATTTTTTTACCCTGAAAATCACCTGTTGTGGTAAACGACATTATTTTAGAAGAATCGTACCTATATTCAGGAATTAATTCTCTTTTTAATACCGATTTAATCGCTTTTGAATCACAGTTTTCACTTATCTGAAATGCTGTTAGAACAACAAATGATAGAATGAAAGAGGGTATAGTTAAAAATCTACTTTTCATAAATTTTATTCTCCTATAATTTTAGTTCTTACTACAATTACATCTTCACTTAGAGCAGCAATCTCTTCATTAGATAAAGCAAACTCTTCTTCACTATCAGAATTGAAAGCCGCAAAATGAGTTTGAATTTTTTGTAAATCAGCAATTAAATCAGCATAATCTTTATCCTCGTCAGTTTGTTCAATAGATTTAATTAACCCATCTAAAATAACAGCTTGTTCTGATAATCTAGAAATCAGTTTTTCATTGGTATTATTCTCATTCACTTTTACTCCAAGATACATTGTTTCAATCCATGCCCCTGCAAAAACAACGTTTCCTGTACTTCCCATACCGTTTTCATCTAAATAATCATCTAATTGCATTTGCAAATCAGCCATGATGTATGTTAACGAATCTTCGTTACCCACATTAGCCTCTAAACGTTGACTCAATCCAAGTGAATTAAATACATCTGTCATCCATAGCTTTTCAGATAATTGTTTTAGCGTATTCAAATAATTGATAGATTCCTGAGTTTGGTTGTTCATAATACAATAAGCCATGTCAGCAGAATAAACACCAAAGTTTAATTTTAATGCTGTTTTATCACTTAATTTTTCTGCATTTTCAACTTTATTAGTTAAATCACCAATGTAAGTTAATCCTGCACTTTTAAAAAGTTCTGCAATTTGAAGGGGAGATGGTAAAATATACATAGTTTCATCAGTAATCTCTTCTGTTACTACTTCTTCTGTTATTACCTCTTCTTCAATAGGCTCTTCTTGTTCTCCTCCACAAGAATACAAAAGGCCAGATACTACTATTAATGAAGCTAATTTGATTGTTAATTTTTGCATGGTTTAAAAAATTTGTTTCTGTAAATAAATAAAATATTTGTGAGTTATACAATTTTTAAGTTTGGATTACTCCCACGTTATAAGGTTTTTCAATAGGAGCGTGGTTGGCAGCTTCAATTCCCATTGAAACCCATTTTCGGGTATCCATCGGGTTTATAATGGCATCAGTCCATAAACGTGCTGCACTATAATAAGGCGATATTTGCTCATCATATCTGTTTTTAATAGTGTTGAACAATTCTTCTTCTTTTTCTTTGGTTATTTCTTCACCTCTGGCTTTTAAAGATGCTACTTCAATTTGAAGCAATGTTTTAGCAGCAGACGCTCCACTCATAACAGCAAGTTGAGCTGTTGGCCATGCACATATTAATCTTGGGTCGTACGCCTTGCCACACATAGCATAATTTCCTGCACCATAAGAATTACCAATAATTACTGTAAATTTTGGAACAACAGAATTAGACATGGCATTTACCATTTTTGCTCCATCTTTAATAATTCCTCCGTGTTCTGAGCGAGAACCTACCATAAATCCGCTTACATCCTGAAGAAACACTAAAGGTATTTTCTTTTGGTTGCAGTTCATTATAAAACGAGCAGCTTTATCAGCAGAGTCTGAATAAATCACCCCTCCAAACTGCATTTCTCCTTTTTTGCTTTTTACCACTTCTCTTTGATTAGCTACAATACCAACCGACCAACCATCAATTCTGGCATAAGCACAAATAATAGTTTTACCATATTCTTCTTTATACTCTTCAAAGTTTGAATTATCAACTAAACGTTTGATAATCTCTTTCATGTTATAAGGCTTATCCCTTGTTTCAGGAAGAATACCAAATATTTCCTCTTGTTTTTCTTTTGGTAATTGTGGTTTAGTTCTGCTAAAACCAGCAGTTTCATAATCGCCAATTTTATCAACAATGTTTTTAATTTTATCTAAACAAGCTTTGTCGTCTTTGCACTTATAATCAGTAACGCCAGAAATTTCACAATGGGTAGTAGCTCCACCAAGTGTTTCATTATCAATATCTTCACCAATTGCTGCCTTTACCAAGTATGAACCAGCTAAAAATATAGAACCAGTTTTGTCAACAATTAAAGATTCATCACTCATAATTGGAAGGTAGGCACCACCAGCAACACAGCTACCCATTACAGCTGCAATTTGGGTAATACCCATTGATGACATGATAGCGTTATTTCTGAAAATTCTTCCAAAATGCTCTTTGTCTGGAAAAATTTCATCTTGCATCGGTAAATAAACACCAGCACTATCAACCAAATAAATGATAGGGAGTTTATTCTCAATAGAAATTTCTTGTAATCTCAAATTCTTTTTTCCTGTAATAGGAAACCATGCACCAGCTTTAACAGTTGCATCATTAGCTACTACAATACATTGTTTGCCGCTAACATAACCAATAACCCCAACAACACCTCCTCCAGGACAACCACCATGTTCTGCATACATCCCATCACCAGCCATAGCTCCAATTTCTATCCTATCAGTATTATCATCTAATAAATAGTCAATTCTTTCACGAGCGGTTAGCTTACCTTTACTATGGTGCTTTTCTATTCGCTTCTTACCTCCACCTAAATAAACAGTTTCTAATTTTCTATTTAAGTCTGACACTAACATTCTATTAGCATCTTCGTTTTTATTAAATGTTAAGTTTTGTTTTTTTGCCATACCCTTTTTTTTGAGAAATCAAATATAATAGAAAACATCTATTTTTATGGAATTGTATTGTTTTTGCATCAAAAAGGTAAACTTGCATTAATATGGTTAACAAATTTCTTTTACTAGTTAAGCTAATACTTTTTTGTATTGTTGTTCAAGCACAAGATTACATCTATGTTACAGGACAAGTTACTGATATAAAAACTCAAGAGTTTATTGAAAATGTACATGTAAAAATTAACCAACGAAACATTATTACAAAAACCAATGCTAAAGGAGTTTATTTTATTCGCATTCCCAAGAAAAAAAATGCAGTTTTAGTTTTTTCTCATACAAGTTACGAAACGCTTTACGAACCAGCTTACTCAGATGATGATACTTTATTGTTAGATGTAACGCTAAAAACAAAAATTGCTCAAATTCCAGAGTTTGAATTTACAGAGGGTAAACCTATTCCTGTTTTTAAAAGCACCAAAATTAGTATTGCTGATTATGAATTTTATCAAGATAAATATTTGTTTTTAGTTTACGGTAAACGACTTAATAAGGATAGTGAGGTTTATTTGGTAGATGAACAAGAGAATATTATTGCCAAACATTTTGTGCCAGGAGAGCCTGTTGAGTTATATAATGATTACATGGGTAACGTGAATTTGATTTGTAAAAATGCCATTTACAGGATTCATGTGATGAATGATAAAATTAGTATTTACGAATTGCCAATGGAAGATTTTAACCAACTAATTAAACCCATTGTAGATACTATGGAAACGAGTGTGATATTTTCAGATTTTTTAAGACAGTTTCCAAGGTTTAAGTATTACGCTTTTGACAGACAAGATACATCAGTAAGGGTTATTAAAGAAGTTGTGCATAAAGACATGGACTGGAGGTATAATTTTGAGTATCATTTTTTGAGCAATGCTGATAAACAGTTTGCTAAACGAATGGCAAAAAAGTTAAAAGGATATGATAGATACGATGTGGCAGCACATATGACAGGTTTCGCTAATAGTTTTTTATTTGACGAAATATACGCTCCCTTATTTGTTATTAATGACACTATTAATATTTTCGATCACTACGAAAGTAAAGTGTGGAAGTTTGTTGATGATACTGTTCAGGTAGATAGTATTTCATTTAACTATCATAATCCAAGAAAGAAAAACAGTTGGAAAAAAGAATTGATAATGGACGAAATTACAGGTAAAATATATGGTTTGTTTTTAAAGAACGGTTATTATTACTTGAAAGAGATTAACCATAATACTGGCGAGATTGTAGATGAAAAGAAGTTGTATTATCAATTTGCTGAAAAAGTAAAGGTTAAAGATGGGTTTGTTTACTATACCTACAAACCATCTAGGTCATTAACAAAAAAGTTTTTGTATAAAGAACCATTTTAGAGATACATTTTAGGGTAGATGTAAAATACCTTTCTACCAATACCTTCAATGATTTCGTTCCAGTCTTCTATTTCTAGTTCAATTTTTACAATGCCACAAGTAACAATGTTGTCAATACAGTCATTAGTAAGATAATTGGATAAGTATGTAAACCCTGGGTTATGACCAACTAATAAGACAGTGTTGAGAGTATTGTCAAGATTATTCATAAGTTCAACTAGGTTTTGAACTGAAGAATGATAAATAGACTCATCAAAAACTATTTCATCAAAAGGATAGTTTATTTCTTTACATATAAATGTAATGGTTTCAAACGCCCTTTGAGCGGGGCTAGCTAGAATTAAATCAGGAAGAATATTCTGTTCCCTTAATTTCTTACCCATAAATGGAGCATCATTTTTACCTCTCTTATTTAGAGGTCTTTCAAAATCAGGTGAATCTGGATAATTCCAATCGGATTTTGCATGACGAATTAGATAAATTGTTTTCATTTTTCGATGAATGATAAAAAAATGTCGATTAAATTTGTTTTTGTCGACAAAAGATGTATATTTGTCGATAAATATAAATAATTAGACGATATGATTATCTTAATTTTACTAGTAGCGGCACTTTTTGCAGTTGCATTTTTCCTAAGCGGAGAAGGAGATGGTTATGGTTCGGGGAGCGTTTCTGGTAAAGGAAATAGATTTAACGCTTCTGATAAAAATTATTTTTTATAAAGTATATCCCTTAATACCTATATAAGTTTTATGTTAAAAAGCCCCGTAAGAAATTTTCTTACGGGGCTTTTGTTTAACAACTTAACTAACTATAAAACTATTTACTTGTATTAACTATTAATAAGTTTAACTGTTCTACTTCTGTTAACAGTTCAATATATTTATTGGTCTTACCTTCTAGCATTAATTCTTTTGCTTTTTGTTTTAACTCGTAATATCTTCTTCTTAATTCTAACATTGCTTTTAGTGTTTTTGTTTGACGATTACATTTCAATTTACGTGCCAAACTTTATTTTCTTGCGATTGATTTGTTAAAAAAGGTTAAAGCGATGCGTATTGTATTTTACATATTGATATTTAGTATCTTTACATTGTTATGAGACCAAAATTTTTAGCTGTCATATTCTTATTTGCTATTAGTTTTAATGCTTTTGGTCAGGATGATTATGTGTTGGACAAAGATTCGATAAAGGTAAAAGATAGAATAAGTTATAATTTCACTATGGGAGCTGGCTTTGGTTACTCAAGTAATGCTGGTGAGTTTTTTAGTACTTATTACAGTCCATCTATTACTTATGATGTTTCTAATAGGTTTAAAGTTAGAGGAGGGGTTACCTATATCAACTCTATGGCTAATAATTACCCTATGCTAACGGAGTTTGGTTACACTACATTCGATGGTAATATTTCACAATACTATACTTATGTTGAAGGAATTTACAAAGTGAATGATAGGTTGAATGTTGGAGGATCTATCTTTTACGATTTTACAGAATATCAGGATGCAATGGGAAATGTTTACAATAATCAAAACAAACTCAATAATATTGGCTATTCTGGTTTTTTTGAGTACAAATTAAATGACGGAATGTCAATAATGGGCGAGATAAGAGTGAATGACAGAAACCCTTATGGTAATCGTTTTATGGGGGCTGCCCAGCATAGTTTCTTTGGTAGATAATTCTTTCAGACTATTTTATTGAAGCATTTTATTAATCTTATTTTTGTGTAAAATTCTAAGGTTATGTTAATTGTATTATCTCCTGCTAAAAAACTAAACGAAAATAGAGCGGTTTTGCCAAATGCGACTACGCCAATATTTGTAAACGAAGCAGCTGTTTTAATTAATAATTTAAAGAAATATTCTTCAAAAAAGTTAGGCACTTTAATGAAGTTGAGTGATAATCTAGCTCAGTTAAATGTAGAACGATACCATAGCTGGGATAAAAAACACACTGAAAAAAATGCTAAATCAGCAGGGTTAATTTTTGATGGGGAGGTATATTCTGGGTTGGCAGCAGAAAATTTTTCTAAAGCAGAAATGAATTATGCTCAAAAACACCTTCGAATTTTATCAGGTTTGTATGGTCTTTTAAGACCTATGGATTTAGTTCATCCTTATCGATTAGAAATGGGTACAAAGCTAAAAGTGGGCAGAAAAAATAATTTATATGAATACTGGGGAGATAAAATAGTAGATGTATTTAATGATGAATTAAGTATCCATAAAGAAAGGGTGTTAGTGAATCTTGCTTCTAATGAGTATTTTAAAGCTATAAATGCTAAAAAGTTAGATGCTAAAGTAGTTACTCCTTCATTTAAGGATTTTAAAAACGGACAGTATAAATCTATTATGGTTTATGCTAAAAAAGCAAGAGGAATGATGGCGAACTATATCATTAAAAATAAAATAGAAAAAGTAGAAGATTTAATTGGTTTTGATATAGATGGTTATTGTTTCAATCAGGAAGCATCTAACGATAAGGAACTAGTTTTTTTAAGAGGATAGTTATGGTTGGAGAAACAGTAGAGTTAGAAGCACTTAAGACTACTCCACAAGGGGTTTATTTAATAACTAAAGATGAGCAAGAAATACTTTTGCCTAATAAGTATGTGTCTGCTAGTCTTAAAATGGGAGATAAGATAGAGGTTTTTATCTATACAGATTCTGAGGACAGGCTGGTTGCTACAACATTAGAGCCTAAGGTGAGGTTAAATGCTGTTGCTTACTTGAAGTGTGTTGATGTAAATAAGTACGGTGCATTCTTCGACTGGGGAATGGAAAAGGATTTAATGGTTCCTTTTTCTGAACAAGCTATAAAGGTTAAAGCAGGTAAGGAATATCTGATATACCTGTACAGAGATGAAAAAACCAATAGGTTAGTGGGTACAACTAAGGTTGCTAAATATTTAAAAGAAAATAGGGTTGAGTTTAAAAATGGTGATAAAGTTAATTTATTAGTGAGTGGTGAAACCGAAATAGGTTATCGTGTAATAGTTGAGGGTAAACATTTTGGAATGATTTTTAAAAACGAAGTTTTTAAACCCATTCAACTAGGAGAGGAGCTTACGGGTTATGTGCAAAGAGTTAGAGAGGATAATAAAATAGATATAACATTAAACAGTGCTAAACTTAATGATGTAGAGGTTTTGGCTAATAAAATCTATGAACGTTTGCTAAAAGAAAAGGGAGCACTAAATATTTCAGATAAAAGTGATCCAAAGATTATCTATGAAGCTTTTGGTGTTAGTAAAAAGGCATTCAGACGTGCTGTGGGTTTGCTTTATAGTGAAAGAAAAATCACCATTAACCCACAAAGTATTGTGTTAGTGGAAAATTAAGGATTAGCCTGATTTTTCTTTTCAAACTCTTTTACGATTTCATTTAAGTCTTTTCCTTCTAGTTCAATAGATGCTTTAGCACTTTCTACAAAAGGATGGTCAGGATATTTATCAATAAACTCTTGGTAAAAGATTTTAGCAGTTTCGTGTTCTCCCAGCATATCGCCAACTACCATTGCCTTATAAAATAGGGCCATTGGTGCTTTTTCGTGTTGTGGTCTTCTATCAATTAACCCATTAAAGTGTTTTACTGCAACATGGGGTTTATTCATAGCTTTTGCTAGTTCGCCAGCTTTAAATTCTATTTCAAACGATTCTGCTTCAAAGCTGTGGTGTTTCAAAAAATCTTCGTAAGCGGCTAATAACTTTTCGGCAGCAGCCATGTTAAAGTTTAAGCTGTCTTCAAATAAAATGGCAGTGTATTTTTGAATTTCAAGCGTTCGCTCCTCGTAAGTGTCAACAGGGTTTTCTTCCACTTGTGCTTCTTCAACTTTAATGTCTTCCTTGTCTTTGTTATTTCCACAAGCAACTAATAAAAAAATTGAAATTATAATAAAAGCTATCTTCTTCATTTGTTTAAAATTTTAATGTTTTGCTTTCACCAATGGAAACTTCATTCGGTAATTCACTTTAATATTTCCTTTAGCAATATCGTTTAACTTTCCTTTAATAAATCTTTTTCTTAACGGATTGATAAGGTCAGTAAATAAAACACCTTCAATGTGATCATATTCATGCTGAATGATACGAGCAGCTATGCCATCAATAGTTTCCTCAACTAATTCAAAATTTTCATTGTAATACTCTATTGTTACAATGGGTTTACGACTCACATCTTCTCTAATACCTGGAATACTTAAACATCCTTCTTCAAATTTCCATTCTTTACCAGTTTCTTCAATAATTATTGGATTGATGAAAACTCGTTTAAAGTTGTCTAATTCAGGATGGTCGCCATCTTCATTAAAACCAGAAGCATCAACAATAAATAAACGAATAGCTTTTCCTATTTGAGGAGCTGCAAGACCAACACCTTTAGAAGCATACATGGTTTCCCACATATCTTCAATCAATAAGTTTAAATCAGGGTAATTTTTATCAATTTCCTCTGTTTCTTCTCTTAAAACTGGTGTTCCGTATGCTACAACTGGTAAAATCATACCACAAAATTAATATTATTTTTGCACATTAAACTCAAAGATTTAATTGTGTAAAAATGAAACAAATTCTTTATTTATTAGTGGTTTTAGTGTTTTTTGGGTGCGGTGAAGATCAAGTTCAAAAACAAAAAATCACGGTATCTGGCTATGCTCAAGGCACAACTTACAACATTGTTTACATTAGCAATGATGGGAAAAATTACCAAAGAGCTATTGATTCTACTCTGATTGAGATTGATAATTCTATGTCCACTTATAATAAGAACTCTCTTATTTCAAAGTTTAATGGAGAGGTGAGTGAAGTTGAAGTGGATGAACTTTTTAAAGAAGTGTTAGCTATTTCTAAAAAGGTTTATGAGGTAACGGATAAAAATTTTGATCCTACAATAGCTCCAATTGTAAATTTTTGGGGATTTGGATTTGAAAACAAAAATGATAGAGATACATCATTGATAGATAGCTTGATTCAACTGGTTGATTTAGAAAGTATCAGTATTAAAGGGAACCTGATTCGAAAACAAAATCAAAAAGTTATGCTGGATTTTAATGCTGTTGCTCAAGGTTATACGGTAGATGTTCTGGGTGACCTGTTAGAGCGAAGAGGAATAAGTAACTATCTCGTAGAAGTAGGAGGAGAGTTGAAAGCTAAAGGAGTAAATATGGAAGATACCTTGTGGCGTATTGGGATAGATAAGCCTCTACCTGATATGCAAAAAAGAGAAATTGAAGCCATTGTTCACATGGAGAATAGGTCATTGGCAACATCTGGCAATTATCGAAAATTTTATGAGAAGGGTGGAAAAAAATATTCACATACTATAGATCCAAAAACAGGGTATCCTGTACAACATAACTTACTAAGTGCTACTGTAGTTGCTAATGAGTGTGCATATGCCGATGCATATGCTACTGCGTTTATGGTAATGGGTATTGATGAATCTAAATTGTTTTTACAGGAACGTAACGAATTAGATGCGTTATTGATTTACAGTGATGAAGAGGGTAATTTACAGCATTTTATTACGAAGAATTTAGAATCTAAAATTGAGTTGAATTCAGATAAAAGATAGATGTATGTATTTAATTTATCGTTCAACTTGTTTTTTTAAGATTTATTCGGCAGATTTGTATGTATTAATCACTTAAAAAATTGAAGATGGAAGGACAAGAGAATAATAAGAACAACGAAAATGGTAGAGATGAGGTATTTTCTAAAGCAGTAAGAGCAGGGAAGAGAACTTATTTTTTCGATGTGAAGTCAACAAGAGCTGAAGATTATTATTTAACCATTACTGAAAGTAAAAGGAGATTTAATAATGAAACGCAAAAATTCTTTTTTGAAAAGCATAAGCTTTTCTTATACAAAGAAGATTTTGAGAAGTTTACTAATGGTTTAGAAGAAGCAATTAATAAAATTAAAGAATTGAAAGCTGAACAAGGAGAAGAAGTAGTGGAGAAGGTAGCTTCAGAGTTTTCAGATGTTAGTTTCGATGATTTAGGAGGAGATTCTGGAGATGCAGCAGCTGAATAATATAATTTGAATAAAGATAAAAAAAGCCCTGAATTAACTCAGGGCTTTTTTTAATGTCTTGGTGGAGGTGGACCCCCTTGATGGTTCTTGATTTTCTTTAATAGGTCTCGCTTGAAATCATGTTCGGCTCTATAAAGTTTTGCAATTTTCTTTATCGGTAATACTTTCTTGAATTTTTGGTGATATTCTTTTTCTATAATAAATTCTTTTTGACGAAGTTCAGTGTGCTTGTTTAGCATTTTGTCAACCTCACTATCTGTCATATCATCAATGCTTTTTTCTTGGCGGTGCATTTTTCTAAGTTCTTTATGGGTTGCTTCCATTTTACCGTCAAATTCATTATATATAGGCCAAAACTGCTGAGCTTCTTTTGTGCTAAGGTCTAGTTTTTCTGTAATGTAAGCTACTTTCATTGCTTTAACCTTGTCCTTACTTGGTTTTCCTTTTCCTTTTGGTTGGGCTAGTAAAATAGTAGGACAAATGGTAATTATCATTAATGTTGCTATTAATTTTTTTATTTTCATCGTATCCATAAGTTATAGTTCTTCTATTATTGCGTTAATATCAATATCGTTCTCAATTAAATAATCAATGTATGCTTCTGTTTCTGAATTTGTGATGTCATTATCTTCTTCTTCAAGAATTTCAGCGTAAGTTTCATATACTAAATAGTCATCTATTTCACTATAATTTTCCTCCATAAGAAGTTCACTTAACTCTTCATTATTAAGTGTGATTTCATCTGGGGTATTATAGTAGTTAAACAGAACAAAAAATAAGATTAAAACAGACAGGGAAGGGGTTAAAACACGCCATGACAAAATGTCAAAAGGTTTTTTTAATTTGTTGTTTTCCAATAATTTGTTGTTAATTATTTCAGGTAAAACTTTAAAATAATTTTTCGGTACTGAAAAATTGTTCTTTTTGTCAATTTCATCTAAAAATGAAGAACTATTTTCGGGTATGTTATCCTGTTTTTTCATTCTGGTTCTATGACTAGTTTTTTATTTGATGGTTTAATCTTCTTTAAAAAAATCTTCAATTTTTTTTACTGCATGATGGTAAGATGCTTTTAATGCTCCTGCCGAAGTATTTAAAATTTCACTCATATCTTCATATTTCATTTCCTCAAAGTATTTCATATTAAATACCATTCTTTGTTTTTCTGGTAAGGTTAAAATGGCTTTTTGAAGCTTGAGTTGTATTTCATCTCCACTGAAACCATCATTGTGCTCTAATGAGTATGATAGTTCTTGTTCAACATCATTTAAAGAGATGAAGAAACGTTTTTTCTTTTTGTTTAGAAAAGTAATGGTTTCGTTTGTAGCTATCCTGTATAGCCAGGTATATAGCTTTGATTCACTTTTAAAGTTTGATAGACCTTTCCATACTTTTACAAATGTGTTTTGCAATACATCATCAGCATCATCATGGTCTATAACCATTCTTCGTATGTGCCAGTATAATCTTTCTTGGTATTTTCTAACGATAAGGTTAAAGGCGTAGTTGGCAGAATCTTTTTCTGCAAACAGTTCCAGTAATTTTTCGTCAGAGTAATGTTCCATAAAACTAAAAATCCACTAACTGATAAGCTAGTGGATTTATATTGAGTTTAAATATCTATTAAGCTAATGCCGTTGTTTTTCTATTGATAGCATTTTTAGCAGCTTTAACAATAGCTTCAGCATTTAAGCAATATTTTTCCATCAATTGGTCTGGAGTTCCGCTTTCACCGAAAGTATCATTAACTCCTACGTACTCAATAGGTAGTGGAGCATTTCTACTAATCACTTGAGCTATGCTATCTCCTAAACCGCCATTTATCATGTGTTCTTCAGCAGTTACAACACATTTTGTTTTGCTAGCTGATTCTAAGACTGCTTTTTCATCTAAAGGTTTAATCGTATGAATATTTATTATTTCAGCACTAATTCCTTCTTCATTTAATACTTCACAAGCTTGTAGTGCTTCCCATACTAGGTGTCCAGTGGCAAATATAGACACATCAGTTCCTTCTTGAAGTTTGATTGCCTTTCCAATTTCAAAAGGTTCGTTCATAAACACGGGTACTTTTGGTCTTCCGAAACGTAAGTATACAGGTCCATTGTGGTCAGCAATAGCTTTAGTCGCTTGCTTGGTTTGGTTGTAGTCACAAGGATTGATAACAGTCATTCCAGGCAACATTTTCATCATTCCAATGTCTTCTAGTACCTGGTGTGTTGCTCCATCTTCACCTAAAGTAAGTCCAGCATGTGATGCACATATTTTTACATTTTTATGAGAGTAGGCAATAGATTGTCTTACCTGATCATACACTCTACTTGTAGAGAAGTTGGCAAATGTACCAGTAAAAGGAATTTTGCCACCAATAGTTAAGCCAGCCGCAATTCCCATCATATTGGCTTCTGCAATACCTACTTGAAAGAATCTATCCGGATTCTCATCCGCAAATGCATTCATTTTTAGAGATCCGGTTAGGTCAGCACATAGTGCAACCACATTCTCTTTTTCTCTTCCTAATTCAGTTAACCCATCTCCAAAACCAGAGCGAGTATCTTTTTTTTCAGTGTAAGTGTACTTTTTCATGCAATTATATATTATGGCTTCTGTTAAAGTTTGCCGCCTCTATTTATATTAATTCATTTAAATTTCTCAATAATAAAATCAGGTTTGACCTGTTAAAATCTTACTTGTGTTGATGAACCTGATTTTATGGTGAAATCTTTATTTTTTGTATAAATTACTTGCTTTACATTACTACCTCTGTAAACTACTTTGTATTTCCCCGGTTGTAGTATAACCGTTTCTCTATCAGTTGATTTAGAGATGTTATAAATCCATTCAAGTTTATTGTCTTTGTATTGAAAAATACTGGTTACGCCACTGCTTGGTAAAAAGAAAGTAGCTATGCCTGGTTCTTCTATAAATACTTTAGTAGTATGGCTTTGTTTGATATTTACATTATTCACATACATTCTTGGTAGAGTTAGTATTTCTAAGTCATAATTACCAGTAATATATTTAGTTATTTCATCAAAATTTTGCACATAAAGTGTTTTCATTTTTCCTGATTGCCGAACAATACATTTTAAATCATCATATTCGTTCATCCCACTCATCATTAATTTTAATTGTCCTTGAGGAGCATCAACAGCTATAATATTATGCTTTCCAGGATGTATGGTGATGTTTTCTTTTCCTACTTCTGGAATAGTGTGTACCTGTAAGTTATATTTAAAAGCGGGATCTAAAGGAATAGTGTCAGGAACACCTCTATTATTGATGGTATGTATAAAATTGTATTTCATCACTTTAGAGTGATTATCGTAGAAACTCATGTTTACATCCGTTTCGGTAGGCAAACCAGATTGGTCTAACAAATTAACCTGAACGGTAGTGTTATTCATTGCTTGAGAAATAACTACTTTCAATACATTTTCAAAAGACTCTTGATCTTTAGTTTCGTAAAATTTACCAACACACTTAAATGCTTCGATGGTTTCTAAATCTAAGCCCATACCTATTACAAAAGGTTTTAGTGTGACACCATTTTTCTGAAGAGCTAGAGCTACTGCACATGGGTCACCTTCACATTCCTCAATACCATCAGTAATTAAAATAATGATGTTACGACAATTTGCGCAAGGAGGGAAATCGTTTTTGGTTTGTTCCAGAGAATAAGCAATAGGTGTGGTACCTTGGGGGTATAATCCCTTTAGTTTTGTTTTAATGATGCCGTAGTTATTAGTAGAAAAAGGAACTTCTAACTTTGTGTCCTCGCAACTTCTGTTACCTGCAGCTACAGAGAACTGATGCCCGTAAACCCTTAAGCCAACTTCAAGGTTTTCAATAGTCTTTAAACTATCCATTAAATTGCTAAGCAAACGAGTTGCTACTTTCATTTTTTGCTCGTTTTCCCATTTCCCAAGCATGCTCTGTGAAGCATCTAAAACAAATAAAATACGAGTTTTCTTTTGTGAAAAAGATTGAGTAGCAAAAAGCAAGCTGATTGCAAGTAAAATAAAGTATATATGTTTTTTTAACCTCAAACTAGTAATCTCCTAAAGTCTCTTCTAATTGGTTTAGAGCATTTTCAAGTTGTTCGTCATTTGGTGCAACACCATGCCATTTGTGAGTTCCCATCATGAAGTCTACCCCTTGTCCCATTTCAGTTTTCATTATAATCATAACGGGTTTTCCTTTGCCTAAGTGTGTCTTAGCTTCATTTAATATGTTTACAACATCTTGCATGTTATTGCCATCCATTTCCATAACATCCCAACCAAAAGCTTGCCATTTTGCTTTTATATCTCCCAAATCGATTACATCACTAATGTCTCCGTCAATTTGTTTATGGTTGTAATCTATGGTAGAAATCAGATTGTCAACTTTGTGGTGAGCAGCGTACATAGCAGCTTCCCATATCTGTCCTTCTTGAATTTCACCATCACCATGCAAGGAGTAAACAACACTATTATCTCCATTTAATTTTTTTGCCTGAGCAGCACCAATTGCAACAGAAAGTCCTTGTCCTAAAGAACCACTCGCAACTCTAATTCCTTCTAATCCTTCATGGGTAGTTGGGTGACCTTGCAATCGAGAATTAATTTTTCTGAATGTTCCTAATTCATTTACTGGAAAATAACCTGAACGAGCAAGTGTGCTGTAGAAAACAGGTGAGATATGTCCATTTGATAAGAAAAATAAATCTTCACCAATACCATCCATTTTAAAATCAGAAGAGTTGTGGTTCATAATTTCGAAGTATAGACCCACAAAATAGTCAGTACAACCTAGTGATCCTCCTGGGTGTCCAGAACTAACGGCATGTACCATTCTTACGATGTCTCTTCTTACTTGTGATGCTATATTTTCTAATTCAGCTATTGATGGCATTTTTATTGCTTTTTTAGGTTAAAAATTGGTTTCAAAAGTAGTTCAAATCAGAAAGAAAAAGAGGGCTTTGTTGAAAACTTTAATAACTTGTTTTTAACAATTTCGGATATAAAAAATGGATTGTTGATAATACAATTTTTAAGAGAAAAACAACGTGTTTATTAGCACTAATTTTAAATTTTTAAAGAATTAGATGAAGTTGAGTAGAATTATATTTGTGGTAGGTGTTTTACTATTAATCATTAGTACAGCATTTATTTCGCCTCTTGCAGGAGATTTGTTAAATGAAGAGAATATTCCTCCCTTTGAAGAATCACCGACTCCATGGGCAGACTCAATATTTCAAATCTTAAGTCCTGATGAAAGAACGGCTCAATTGTTTATGGTGGCTGCTTACTCTAATAAAGGAGAAAAGCATAAACAAAAAATTGAAGAATTAATTACAAACCAAAAGATTGGCGGATTGATATTTATGCAAGGAGGACCAGTTCGTCAAGCTAATTTAATCAATTATTATCAAGAGATATCAAAGGTTCCATTAATGGTTTCAATTGATGGTGAGTGGGGATTGGCTATGCGCTTGGATAGCACAGTTAAATACCCTTGGCAAATGACATTGGGAGCGATACAGGATGAACAATTGATTTACCAAATGGGAGTAGATATAGGTGAACAATGTAAGCGATTAGGTATTCATGTGAATTTTGCTCCTGTAGTAGATGTTAACATCAATCCAAAAAATCCAATAATAAATGCACGTTCTTTTGGGGAGGATAAACGTAATGTGGCTAGCAAAGGAATAGCTTATATGAAAGGAATGCAGTCGGTTAATGTAATGGCTAATGCTAAACATTTTCCGGGGCATGGAGATACTGATAAGGATTCACATAAATCGCTACCAATTATTAATCACTCAAGTGAAAGAATGGATTCAATAGAGTTGTATCCTTTTAAAGAGTTAATTAACAATGGTTTGGCTAGTATTATGGTAGCTCACTTATACATACCAGCTTATGTAAAAGAAGAGAATACAGCAACCACTTTGTCAAAAGAAGTTGTAACCGATTTATTGCAAGATACCCTAGGTTTTAAAGGTTTGATTTTTACTGACGCTCTAAACATGAAAGGAGTTAGTTCGTTTTTTGAACCAGGTGAGGTTGACGTTAAGGCTCTATTAGCAGGAAATGATGTGTTATTGTTTTCTGGAGATGTTGCTACTGCTATAGCTGAGATAAATAAAGCTATAGAGAAAGGAGAAGTAACCAGAGAAGAAGTGGATAGAAGGTGTTTGAAAATACTTAGAGCCAAGGAGTGGGAAGGATTGGGTGATTATAAACCAGTTGAAACAAAGAACTTAGTTAAAGATTTGAATACTAATGAGTATGAATTAATTAATAGAAAGCTTTCTGAGGCATCTTTAACTGTTTTACAAAATAAGGATAACCTAATTCCTTTAAAGCGATTAGATACGCTGAAAATAGCTTCTTTAAGCATTGGTGAAGGAGAGATAAATGAGTTTCAAGAAATGTTATCTCTATATAACCATGTAGATCATTTTACTATTAAGGAATTAGAAAGCAAGAAGAATGCTGATTTGTTAGATACGTTAAGACAGTACAATACAATCATAGTTTCAATTCATAAATCAAACAAAAATCCTTGGAAGAGTTATAAGATTGGAGCAGGCACTAAAGATATGATAGCTAACCTGTCCATGAAGAATAAGGTTATTCTAACAGTTTTTGCAAATCCATATAGCTTGATTGATTTTGGGAGTGCTGAAAAAGTAAATACACTAATTCAAGCTTATCAGAATAGTACGTATGCTCAAGAAGCAGCGGCCCAATTAATTTTTGGTGGAATTGGTGCTGATGGCAAATTACCAGTAAGTGTTTCTGAGAAGTTTAAGGTAGGTACAGGATTAAAAATAGAATCTCTTAATAGATTTAAATACACAGTACCAGAAGAGTTAGGAATCAATTCTGAGGATTTATACAGAATAGACAGTATTGCTCTTAGTGGTATTAAAGAGGAAGCTTATCCAGGTTGTCAGGTATTAGTAGCTCAAAAAGGAAAAGTAATCTATAATAAATCATTTGGTTACCATACTTATGAAAAAACCAGAGCAGTAAAGAACTCAGACATCTATGATTTAGCATCCATTACTAAAATAGGCGCAACATTATTATCTGTTATGCAGCTTCAAGACCAAGGTAAGTTTAGTTTAGATTCTACCTTAGGCACTTATTTGCACAAAATGATACCAGATTCTTTACCTTATTACAATCTAAACTTAAGAGAAATATTGGCTCACCAAAGTGGTTTACAAGCTTGGGTTCCTTTCTACATTAAAACAATAAGAGGAGGAAAATTAGATACTGTTATTTATCGTTCCGATTCTTCAACTTATTATCCTTTAAGAGTAGCTGATAATATTTATATCAATAAAGATTACCCCAATATTATCATGCAAAGAATTTTAAAAGGACCTATTAAAGAGAAAGAGTATAGGTACAGTGATTTAGGTTATTACTTCTTAAAACATATAGTTGAGGTGCAAACAGGGGAACAAATAGAAGATTATGTAGGAAGGATATATGCTCAAATGGGAATGTCAACCGCAGGTTATATGCCTAGGGAAAGATTTAGTTTAGATAGAATTCCACCAACTGAGTATGATGAAGTATTTAGAAAACAAGTAATTCATGGAGATGTTCATGACCCTGGAGCAGCGATGTTAGGTGGTGTTGGTGGACATGCAGGATTGTTTTCTAATGCAAATGATTTGGCCAAACTCATGCAAATGTATTTGAATTATGGTAGTTATGGAGGTGTTGAATACATTCAAGATACAACTCTAAAAGAATTTACTAAATGCCAATATTGTGTGGATGATGAGAATAGAAGGGGTGCAGGGTTTGATAAGCCAGTTAGAGATGGGGAAGGAGGACCAACATGTAATTGTGTTTCTTACTTAAGTTTTGGTCACTCCGGTTTTACTGGTACAATTGCCTGGGCAGATCCAGAGCAAGAAATAGTTTATATATTTTTATCTAACAGGATATATCCAGATGCGGAGAATAAAAAGTTATTGCACATGAATATCAGAACAGATATTCAAGAGGTGATTTACAATGCAATAAATGAATAAGATGGAGAAATTGAATGAATCTGAAATAACGAAAAAGCTACAAAAGTTGCCAGGTTGGAAATTCCAAAACAATGGAATTGAAAAAAGCTTCGAGTTTATAGATTTTAAAGAAACTTTAGCAGTAATGGTTGGAGTTGGAGTAGTAGCTGAAGAATTAAATCATCACCCTGAGTGGTTTAATGTATACAACAAGTTAGATATAAGATTAACCACTCATGATGCAGGAGGGGTAACTACCAAAGATGTTGTGTTAGCTACTCAAATTGAAGAAATTGTGGCAGCAAATATTAAATCAAGAAAATAATTTAAAGCCTTTTTAAATTTCTAAAAATAATTGTGTTAGTTTGCCCAGTAGATGAAAATAGCAAACACATATTATTACTATTATTCAATTCTTTTTAAAGAACTGAGGTAGTAATTCTGTGTTTTAAGATAATTAAAGTAGCCCGGTTCTTTTTTTGAATCGGGCTTTTTTTGTGGTTTAAAATTAAAAGAAATGAAACAGTTGTATGAAAATTACACTAAAGAGGATTTTAAAGTATGGAAAACACTCTTTGAAAGACAAATGGAGAATTTACAAGATAAATCATGTAAGGAGTATTTGGCATGTCTAAATAATATGAACAGCGTGCTGAATGCTAATGAGGTGCCAAACTTTAAAAAACTTAATAAAGTGTTGAAAGAAACAACAGGCTGGACTGTAGAGGTAGTTCCAGGATTAATTCCTGTTGAGCAATTTTTTGAGTTGTTGGCTCAAAAAAAGTTTTGCTCTTCAACCTGGTTAAGACCAATGAAGCAGTTGGATTACTTAGAAGAACCAGATATGTTTCATGATATATTTGGGCATATTCCATTGTTTATGAATAAAGATTACGCAGATTTTGCTCAGAGAATGGGTAAGTTGGGAGTAAAGCATCAACAAAACGAACAGGTTATAATTGAATTACAACGCATTTACTGGTTTACAGTAGAGTTTGGTCTAATTCAACAGAACGGTTTAAAGTTGTATGGAGCCGGAATAATGTCATCCTTTGGTGAGTCTAATTTTGTTTATAGTAAGGAACCGGAAATATTGCCATTTAATTTAAACGAGGTAATAGGTACTTCATTTTGCAACAGTGAGATACAAACCAAATACTTTGTTTTAGAAAATATGGAGCAGCTGTATGCATCGTTAGAAGAATACGAAAAAATAATAAATAAGGAACACAAACTGTCGGACGTAAATATTTTATAACTTTAGCTGAGTTAATCTAAGTTTATTTTTTATGAAACGAATAGTTATTTGTGCTGATGGCACCTGGAACAGACCAGAGGTTAATTTAGAAAAAGATTTTCCAACCAATGTGCTGAAATTTTCAAGAGCAATTGCTCCTATTGATAGTAGCAATGTAAACCAAACAGTTTTTTACGATTGGGGAATAGGCTCTTACCATAGTCAGGCGGCTGGTGGTGCTTTGGGTAAAGGATTAGATAAGAACATTATGGACTGTTACCGTTTTATTGTACACAATTATGATAAAGGGGATGAACTATACTTTTTTGGATTTAGCAGAGGTGCTTATACCGTAAGGAGCTTATGCGGATTAATTAATAACTGTAGTGTGCTTAAAAAAGAGCATGCCAATAAAATTACTACAGCATTTAACCTATACAAAAACAGTAAATACAAGCCAAGTCACGAGTATTCTGTTAAGTTTAGGAAAGATTATGCTGTGGCAAATCGTACTGAAGTAAAATTTGTAGGAGTATGGGATACTGTTGGTTCAATGGGATTACCTACCAGTATTTTTGGGTTTATTAAGTCTAAAAACTTGTTTTACGATAATAAGATAGGAAGCATTATTGAAACAGCAAGGCATGCATTAAGTATAGATGAGTTAAGAAAAGATTTTGAGCCAACAATATGGACTAAAGATGCAGATAACAAGGTTGATTTAAAGCAAGTATGGTTTGCTGGTGTTCATTCTGACGTTGGTGGAGGGTATAAGCCTGATGGTGATGGAAAAGCACTATCAGAAATACCTATGTTGTGGATGAAGCGAGAAGCAGAAAACAAAGGGTTATATTTTCAAAAACATATTGATGTAAGTACTAATTATTTGGCAAGTCAGCATAATGAACACAAGCGTATATTTAAAATACTAGGGAAGCACGAAAGAGAAATATTATTAGATACACCGATTCATATCAGTGTAAAAAAACGCTATGAAAAAAATCCATTTTACAGACCTAAAAACTTAGTGCGTTACATTGAGAAATATGGTTGGGGTAATTTGGAGAAGTGATTTACTTAATGTCCTTCTTAGTCAAGATAAAGTAAGTAACTCCCCAAAAGGCAAGGATATAAATGGCAGCAACCATTACAGTGGTGCTTAATGGAATGGTTTCAAACATCGGTGGCATTTGTACAGTTGCTCCTGGCGGTAATTGACTCGGGTCAGGCATCATGTTAGATACTAATGGATTAGGGGTGAGGTTAGCAATTATCTCCATGGGGAAATACTTTTCTATACTGCCTGGCACAAAAACTTGAATTATGCTCTCTATTAAAATGGAAAACATAAAGATGATTATTGAAAGTGCAGTTGAGCGAATTAATGTAGCAATTAAAAAGCCAACACTCATATAGCCAATGGCTTGTATAAAATAAACCCCTAAAAACTTAATGTTTTCCAGCATACTAACATTACCAATAGTGGTGGTTAACCCAAATAACGAACCTACAACAAACAAATAAATAGTGCTAACTAAAGATATCAGCACCATTACCAATATTTTAGATACTACAAAGTCAGATTTGTTTTGCCCATCAATAACTTGTTGTCTGAAGGTTTTGAAAGAAAACTCATTACAAACCAGTATTACTAGCAACATTCCTATTAACAAGTTAAACCAGCTTGCCAAATAAGTAAGGTTGTTCCAAACACCAGGGAAACGATACATTTCTTTCATGTCGAATGGAGCACCCTGTATTTGTATTTGACCAATACCATAAAATACTACAGGAATAAAAGCAAATACTAAACCTAAAATCACCCAAAACGCAGTGTAAGGTAAAATTTTCTTTAATTCTATTTTTAATAGGGTCATCATTACTTTACTAATTCTAAGAAGTTTGCTTCTAAATCAGGTTTTTGAACACCTAGTTCAGTCAATACAATTCCTTTATCGAATAATGCTTTGTTAAGGTAAGCACTGTCTTTACCTTGCTCTAACATTAAATATATTTTGTTGCTAGACTCTTTTATGTTGCTTACACCATCAATTTGCCCTAAAGTAATTTTCAATAATCCCATATCATCAGCAGCAATATAAACTTGTTCTTGTTTATTAAGCACGGCTTTAATCGGACCATAAGTCAATAAGTTACCAGTTTTTAACACCGCAACATGAGAGCATATTTTTTCAACTTCATCTAAAATATGGCTCGCCATAATTATGGTTTTTCCTTGAGCAACTAATTCTTTTATAATGGTTCTAACTTCTGCAATTCCTTGCGGATCTAATCCATTTGTAGGTTCATCTAACACTAATACATCTGGGTTTCCTAATAAAGCAGATGCTAATGCTAAACGCTGTTTCATACCTAATGAAAAAGTTTTGAATTTTGAATTTGCACGCTCTGTAAGATTAACAATGCTCAATACTCTGTCAATTTCACTTTCAGATACTTGTTTTACTTTACAAGCTATACCTAGGTTTTGTTTAGCGGATAGGTAAGGGTAGAAGTTAGGTGTTTCTAATATAGAGCCTATCTTTTTTCTAGTGTATTTATCAGGAGTCTTTCCAAACCAAGTAAAAGAACCTGAATCAGATTTTAAAACATCAAGTATAATTCCCAATGTAGTTGTTTTGCCACTACCATTGGGACCTAAAATACCATAAACTTCACCTTGGTTTATTTGTAAAGAAAGACCATTAACTGCTCTTACTTTACCGTAGTTTTTAGAAATGTTATTGATGTTTAAAATCTCGTTCATACTGATAGCATAAAAGTATTAAACGAAAACAAGCAAAGCAAACCTTTTATCAAGAAATGCTTCCGAACATCCTTGAAATTAATGAGTTATAGGTTTTTATCGAGCAGGTAAACCATGGTAGCCATAGCAGCAGCACCTAATTCCAGCTCACGCTTGTTCACGGCTTCAAAAACATCTGCTTCTGAGTGATGATAATCAAAATATTCCTGAGAGTTAATGGTCATTCCTAACTGTAACATATCTGGGTACTCCTTCATTAACGGCCCAATATCTACTCCACTGTAGCCTTTGTCAAATTTGAATAATTGAAAATCGTACAATAATTTTTTAAACTGTTGAACAAACTTAACTTGTTTTTCATTTCCTTTAATATCAAAGCCTGTAGGAAGGAAGCCACCTCTATCACTTTCAATGGCTGCTATATGCTTTTCTTTGTTTTCTTTACACCAAGTAGCATAAGTTTTACCACCCATATTTCCATTTTCTTCATTCATAAATAGTACACAACGTAATTTATGGTTTGGCTGGTAGCCAAGTTTTTTTAAAATCCGTAATGCTTCTATACTGTGAACAATGCCAGCACCATCATCATGAGCTCCTTCACCAACATCCCAAGAATCTAGGTGTCCTCCCCAGGTAATCACTTTTTCATCTTTTCCATTCATTTCCCCGATTACATTGTAAGAAGTTTTGTTCAGCAGTAATTTGCAATCCATTTCCATGCTTAAGGTTACTTTCCCTTTTGTTAACCAATCATTAAGCAAATCAGCATCTTTAGTGCTTATGGCAGCAGCTGGGATTTTTTTCTTAGTGTCATCGTAGTGCATGCTACCTGTGTGAGGGTGTTCATCTGTAGAAGAAGCCAAAGAGCGAATAACAATAGCTTTAGCTCCTAAGTTTCCAGCTTCTTTGGCCCCATCTCCTCTTAGTGGGTAACAAGCACCATAAGCCTTAAATGTTTTAATATATTTTTGGTTAAAGGCTTCTTTAAGAAATACAATTTTATCTTTTACAGAGTTGGGATCAGCTTCTTTTAATGCTTCTAGGTTATCAAAAGCAATAACCTCTGCATTTATTAGTCCATCAGTAGCAATAGAACCACCAAGAGCAAGAATATTTAGTTTATGTACATTTCCATTTTCATCTTCTATCCAACCCGCTTCAGTGGTCCCCCTTTCCCAATGCGGAACAGTGATTTTTTGTAAATAAACATTATCAAAACCATAAGAGTTTAAAAGTTTTTCACCCCATATTACAGCCATGTCAGCTTGGGCAGAGCCAGTTAGTCTGGAACCAATATCTTTACATAAACTTCTTAAGTTTTCATAACACTCTCCATTTTCAAGAGCTTCATCATAAATTTTACGAATAAATGTAGAATCGTTTTGAGCAAGAATTGCCGTAGAAAAAAACAGTGCAAAAATGAAAAAAAACTTACTCATAAATGTAAATAGTTAGGAGGGTAAAGTTAGGTAAAATATTAGTTTTTAATGCTTTGTGTTTAAGGGTAGTATCTAAACGATTTAGTAAAACAACTAAAGGCTGAGCTTGTTTTTTGAGATGTTTCTTTTAAACGAAATTTGATTGAATTGAGGGAGAGAAAAACTCTTTGTAAATTATTACTTTTACAAGATGTTGTTAATAGCAGATAGTGGTTCTACCAAAACCGATTGGCGTTTGGTAAAAAATGGAGGAGAAAAGGTTTCTTATGAAACCATTGGTTTCAATCCCTATATGATTGATTCAGCAAGTGTTTTAAATGAATTAGCAAGCTCAGAATTAATAGAGGTAAAAGAAAAAGTAACACATGTCTATTTTTATGGAGCTGGATGCTCATCGGAAGATAAGAATAAGATTATTTTTAATCCATTAAATACCTTTTTTAGTAATGCTAGAGTAGAAGTGGAGCATGATATGTTAGCTGCTGCCAGGGCTGCTTGTGGTAATGAAAAAGGAATGGTTGCTATATTGGGTACTGGCTCTAATTCATGTTTATACAATGGCGATGTAATTGTGGAAAATGTTGCTGCATTGGGTTATATTTTGGGAGATAATGGAAGTGGAGCTGATATAGGTAAAACCTTTATCAGAACTTATTTGGGCAATGAATTACCTTCTGCTGTTGCTGAAGATTTTAAAAAGCAGTATAGACTTACTTTAACGGATGTATTAGATGCTGTTTATAAACAACCTTTGCCAAATAGATTCTTAGCTGGATTTAGTTTATTTGTGCATAAGCATTTAAGTAATCCTGAGATATCTAATATGGTTGAGGAAAGGTTTGATCTATTTTTTGAAAAAAATATATGTAAGTATTCAGATTACGAAACTTATCAACTTCATTTGATTGGATCAATTGCAGCTAACTATCAACGTTTAATTGAAAAAGTTGCTAAAAAACATCAAGTAACATTGGGTAAAGTGATCAGAAAGCCCATTGAAGAGTTGGTGAATTATCATATTCAATAAACAATGTATGGTATGATGAGAAAGGTTTTATCTATTCTATTTTTCTTGCCAGTATTTACCTATGCTGGTAGTGGAATTGATAGTTTAAGGAGCTTCATAAAATCATCTCATATTGACACAGCTCAAATAATAGCCTACGAACAGTTAGCTGTTTCTTTCAGAAAAGACAATCCCGATTCCGCTTTTTATTTTAACAATCAAGCTATAAATGTTGCTAAACAAGTAAAGGATAGTAAGTGGTTAGCTGAAGCATACCGAGAATATGCCCTCACTGCTCAGTCAGTAGGTAAATACCCTAAAGCTGTTGAGTATTATAAAAAAACACTGGCTACTCACAGAAAGAATAAAAACAAAAATGGTGAGGCAGAATCTTTTAATGATATAGGCATTGCTTATTACTATGCTGGAGATTATGAAAATGCAAGAATAAACTTTGAAAAATCAGGTGAGCTTAAAATTCAGGTTGGAGATAGTATAGGAGCAGGACAGTCGTTTAATAATACGGGTATAATGCATGATATTGCTGGTAATCCTACTGAAGCTATCAAACTTTACTTAAAGGCAATAAATATCTATGAAGATTTAAGAGATACTTTAATGACTATTGGAACCTTATCTAATATTGGATTGATTTATATAGGTCAAAAAAATTACCAGGAAGCCTTAAAAACTTATGCCCGTCAGAAAAAAATAGCTCAAGCAATAGGAGCAAAAAAACATTATGGCATTGCTTTAACCAGTGAAGGAACTGCTTATGATTATTTGGAACAATATGATACTGCTCGTGTTAGGTTTTATGATGCCTTAGAGATATTTTTAGAAATTGGGGATAAACCACTTATTGCACAATGTTATAATAACTTAAGTGTAAATCATGAATTAACAAATAATGATGATAAAGCGCTAGAATACGCTTTAAAATCGATTAAGATTAAAGAAGAGATAGGTAGTTACGGTAAGTTGGCTGTGTCGCAGATAGCTGCAGCAAAGATATATAATAAAAAAGGACAACATCAAAAAGCACTTAATTTGTTCAATAAGGCTTTAGTTAATGCTCAAAACACTGGCTATTTAGACTATGAGATTAAAGCACATAAAGGGTTGGCCTTAACTTATGAGAATTTAAATAATTACAAAAAAGCATACGAACATCATACTGTATTTGTTGACTTGGCTGATAGCGTTACCAATAAAGAAAATACAGAGCTAATAAATGAATTAGAGAAAAAATACCAGAACGAAAGGAAAGAACAAGAAATTGAATTGTTGAATAAAACTAATGCTCTACAAACAGCAGAGCTGGCAAAAGCAGATGAAGAGAGTAAAAGGAAATCTATACAACTTTACGGTTCTTTAGCTGTTGGATTGGTTTTATTAGTGTTGGTTGTAGTTGTTTATAGAAGTAGCCAACAACGAAAAAAAACTAACCTGTTGCTGGAGCAAAAAAATAAAGAAATAACACTGCAAAAGGAGATTGTTGAAGAACAGCATCAAAATATTACTGATAGTATAGAGTATGCTAAGTTAATACAAACAGCATTATTGACAAGTGATGAGTATTGGAGTCAGATTTCAGAAGAACATTTTGTTCTCTTAAAACCCAAGGATGTTGTGAGTGGAGATTTCTTTTGGGCATTTCACACAGAAACTAATTTAGCTATATGGGTTGCTGCAGACTGTACGGGGCATGGCGTTCCAGGGGCATTTATGAGTATGTTAGGTATTAGTTTTTTTAATGAGATTGTAGTAGAAAACGGAGAGACAAATCCGAGTGAAATTTTAAATAAATTAAGGAGTAAAATTGTAAAAGCATTAGAACAAAAAGGAGTAGATACACAGCGTAAAGATGGAATGGATTTAGCGTTGTGTGTTTGGGATAAAAACACAAACGAGTTAAGTTATTCAGGTGCTCATAATCCTTTATGGATTATAAGAAAATCAACCGATCATGAATTGATTGAATATAAGGCTGATAAACAGCCTGTTGGAGCTTACCTGGGAGAATTAAAGCCGTTTACAACTTCTAAAATCAAATTGCAAAAAGGTGATACAATTTATACTTTTTCAGATGGTTATGCCGATCAGTTTGGAGGGGAGAAAGGTAAAAAACTAAAAACAGCTAACTTTAAAAAGTTGTTATTATCTATTCAAGATCAACCAATGGAAAAACAAAAAGAGATAATCAATGACGGTTTTGAGAAATGGAAAGGAGACTTAGAGCAAATTGATGATGTTTGTGTAATAGGCGTTAGGGTTTAAACCAGTCTCCATTACAACGCATAGTCTGTTCTATAATATCTCTTACACAACCTTTCCCGCCATCTTTATCAGAAATATAATCGCTAATTTCTTTAATCTCAATAGCAGCATTTTTTGGGCAAGTCTTTACACCGCAAACTTGCATAGGGTAGTAATCAGGAATATCATCTCCCATATAGAGGGTATTTTCAGCTTTAATACCTTTATCAGCAAAGTAATTGTTTAATACTTCTACTTTGTCTTTAACTCCAATAAAAATGTCTGTAATGCCTAAATACTTTAAACGATGAATTACAGATTGATCGTTTCCACCAGATATAATAGCAATGTTATAATTCTTTTTCAAAGCCATTGTAATTGCCATTCCGTCTCTAGTAGACATAGTTCTTAGCTGATTGCCATTTTCAGTAACAATAATACTTCCATCAGAAAGCACTCCATCAATATCAAAAACAAATGTGTTAATGTTAGGTAGTAATTCTTTAAAGTTTCCCATTGTTTTGTTTTATAATGTTATCGCTAATTATTTGATAAATATCTTGATAATCCTTTGAATCAGCCAGCATTTTCAAATGATTTTTAATTATTTTCTGGTCATTTCTGATTGCTGGACCTGTTTGAACATCTTTTGGTTTTAATGTGGTTATTTTCTGAGCAGTCTCTTTAATTAAAGGTTTAAGTATATCTAAACTTATATTGTTATCAGAAAGAATATCATCAGCAATAGCGTACATGTTGTTGCTAAAATTGCAGGCGAATACAGCCGCTAAATGGATGGCTTTTCGTTGTTCTGAACTAATCAACTGGACATTTTCAGAAAGCTTTTGTGCTAATTTTAGCAATGCATTCTGGTTTGACTCACTATTCCCTTCAATACAAAAAGGCACATGATTTATGTCTACTTCTTTTTCTTTAGAAAAGGTTTGCAAAGGGTAGAAGATGCCGTAATTCTCTTTTTTATTTAATACATTAATAGAAATGCTCCCTGAAGTATGAGCTATTAGTTTACCATTAAACTGAATTTCTTTTACTACAGAAGCTATGGCATCATCTTTAATGCAAATTAAATAAAGGTCACTATCAGTGCTAAGATTAGTTAATTTGTCTATTGCTTCAGCATCAATTTTATTAGCTAAAATGCTTGCATTTTCAAATTGCTTACTAAATACTTGGTTAATAATAAAACCTTTATTAAAAAAGGCTAACCCTAAATGCGTAGCAACATTACCAGAACCTATTAATGTTATGTTTTTTATAGTATCCAAATAAAAGCTGTTAATGCTTTAATCTGCTGTAAAAATAATTATTTTTGTCGGCACAAATTCTATGTGGAAATCCATTAAAAATATTCTCTTTTCTACTAAGCTTACTGCCGTTTTATTATTGATTTTTGCAGTAGCTATTGGTGTTGCTACCTTCATAGAAAACGATTATGGAACACCTGCTGCTAAAGCATTGGTTTTTAATACCAGATGGTTAGAGTTGGTTATCTTTTTATTGGGTATTAATTTAATAGGTAACATTTTTAAATATAAAATGTTTAGAAAAGAGAAGTTAGCTATCCTTACTTTTCATGTTTCACTAATCATAATTATAATTGGAGCGGGAATAACAAGGTATATAAGCTTTGAAGGCTCTATGCATATCAGAGAGGGGGAGACTTCTAGCTCTATAGTTTCTGATGATACTTATTTTAGATTTAAGGTTGATAATAAAGAGATTCAGTATACAGCTGAGAAGAAGCTGTTTTTAAACCCTCGTTACAATAAACCATTTGATTTTCAATTTGATTTTAAAGGAAAAACAGTAACCATTAACTACAAAGATTTTATTCCAAATTCAATTGATACTGTGGTTGAAGATCCTAATGGTAAAACCATTATCGAAATAGTAACAGTAGGGCAAGGTGGAAGATTGTCGAGATTTGTGGAAGATGGTCAAACAAAGTTTTTTGGAAGTTTACCAATTGCTTTTAATAATAATGATGTAGCTGAAGCTATCAAGATTAACTTAACTGATTCAGGACTTTATGTTAATTCACCTTATGAACTCCAATACTTAAGTATGGATGACCAAAGTACTGGAGTACTTAAGAGAGATACTGCACACTTGTTCTTAAACAGAAGACTTTATTCTGTTGGTAATGTACAGTTGGTTTATAAAAACTTGCACGAAAAATCGAGAATAGAAAAAATTGAAGCACCTGAAGACAATAAGAATGGAGAAGATGCTTTAGTGATTGATGTAACTTGTGGAACAGAATCAAAAGAGGTAACATTATTTGGAGGGAAAGGTTATTTAAGTAACAATACTATTTTCCAACTTGGAGGATTGAACTTTTCTATGGTTTACGGTAGTAAAGAGTATACAACTCCTTTTGCAGTTAGGTTGAATGACTTTAAGTTAGAGCGCTATCCTGGTTCTAATAGTCCATCTTCATTTGAGAGTGAAGTTACTTTATTCGATAATCGCTTTGGTGGAGTAGAGTTTGATCAAAAAATATTTATGAACAATGTTTTGGATTATGATGGATACCGAATGTTCCAGTCTTCATATGATCAAGATGAACTAGGAACTATCCTTTCTGTTAATCATGATTGGTGGGGAACAGTAGTAACTTATATTGGTTATGCTTTAATGATGCTGGGAATGGCTTTAACCTTAATAAGTAAGAAATCTAGGTTTAATATTCTTAGAAAAAAGATTAAAGAGATGAGAGTGAAATCTATTCTTGTTGGTTTGTTGGTTTCATCTTCAATACTTGTATCTGCTCAAGAGGAACACGATTATAATCATTCTCATGAAGCACATGACCATAAACATGATAATCCTACTGACATAAAAAAAGTGGTAATTGATGCTGCACATGCAGAGAAGTTTAGCAAGTTATTAGTGCAGGATAATGCGGGTAGAATCAAACCTATGCATACTATGGCTTCTGAAGTGTTAAGAAAAGTTTCAGGAAAAGAGCTTTTAAATAATCAGAATGCTACTCAGGTGTTTATCGGTATGATGTATAATGCTATTCAATGGCGTAATACTCCTTTAATAAAAGTTAGAAACCCAGAATTAGAAGAAAAGCTAGGAGCTAAGAATCATTACATCACTTTTGTGGATTTATTTAATGAAGACTTTAGTTATAAAATTGCTCAAGATGTTGAAATAGCAAATAGAAAGAAGCCAGCAGAGCAAAGTAAATATGACAAAGAAGTGCTGAAGGTAGATGAAAGAGCTAACATTAGTTTTATGGTGTTTAATGGCTCTTTTTTAAGGTTATTTCCTAAATATAAAGACGAAAACAATACATGGTATACAAGTGCTGATTACAAAGAGTTTACAACACACGATTCCATTTTTGTAAAAGCAATGGTGCCTATGTATATGAATGCTATTTCTCAATCTTTACTTACAAATGATTGGAGTAAAGCAGATAGTGTTTTAAAGCATATTTCAGATTATCAATACAAGTTTGGTGGAGACGTAATACCAGTTCAATCTAAGCTGGATATGGAGATTAGATACAACAAGCTTCAGATATTTAAGAAGTTGTTTATGTACTACGCTTTAGTAGGTGTGTTAATGTTATTTTTCTTGTTTGCTGATATTATTAGTCCTAGGAAATGGAAAGTAATTGCAGCCAGAGTGTTAACTTATGTTTTGATTATTTTATTTTTAATGCATGCAGGTGGACTCGCTATGCGTTGGTACATTACTGGGCATGCACCTTGGAGTAATGGTTATGAATCAATGGTATGGATTGCGTTTGTAACCTTACTGGCAGGATTTATATTCTCTAAATCATCAAAGATGACTATTGCTGCAACAGCTGTGTTATCATCTTTAATACTAATGGTGGCACACCTGAATTTTATGGATCCTGAAATAACACCTTTAGTACCTGTGTTAAAATCTTATTGGTTAATGATCCATGTTGCTATTATTACAGGTAGTTATGGGTTTTTAGGTTTAGGAGCTATAGTAGGTTTAATGAACCTATTATTAATGATATTTAGAACTAAGAAAAATGATGATAGAATAGGGAAGACCTTGAAAGAGTTGACCTTTATAAACGAAATGACTTTAACAGTTGGTTTGTTTATGGCAGCTATAGGTACTTTTTTAGGTGGTGTTTGGGCAAATGAGAGTTGGGGAAGATACTGGGGGTGGGATCCAAAGGAAACCTGGGCATTAGTGATTGTTCTTTTTTATGCTATGTTGTTGCATTTAAGGTTTATTCCAAAAGCAAACGGAAAGTACTTGTTTAATACATTGGCATTGTTTGGATTTAGTACCGTAATTATGACTTATTTTGGAGTAAACTATTACCTGTCAGGATTACACTCTTATGCTAAAGGAGATCCGGTTCCAATTCCTACTTATGTACCTATTACAGTTGGCGTTGCAGCTATAATTGCTATAATTGCTTACTTCAGAAATAAGAAATTTACTGCTTGATTTCAACATTACTGCTGTTAATAACTTCATTTAAGGGGTTTTAAAAACTAATTCAAAAAAATCTAACTTGTTCTCATAAACTTTAACTTTTTGAATATGGACAGCTATAGTTTAGTTACAGAGATACTGAGTAAGAATATGCTTACTTGTCCTGAATGTGCTTCCCAACAAACAGCCGAAATGTTAGATACAGGCCATTCTTATGCTTACCAGTGCGACCATTGTTCTGAAATAATTGAAAAAAAAGAAGACAGTTGCTGTGTTTACTGTTCGTATGGTGAAGTAAAGTGCCCTTCACAACAAATAAAATGGAATTAATCATAGAAGATTAATGATTATTTTCTTTCTTGAATTTTTTGTTTAAAACCTGTTGGTTTTTGAGCAGAATCCTATTTTTTTATCCCTCTATTTTTGTTAATTTCGTTCACTAAATTCAAAGACAATTAAATCACACAATAATGAAAATTTTAGTTTGTATAAGTAAAGCTCCTGATACAACAGCTAAGATAGCTTTTATCGATGGAGATACTAAATTTGATGAAAACGGTGTGCAGTTTATTGTAAATCCTTACGATGAATGGTATGCTTTAGTAAGAGGATTAGAGTTAAAAGAAGCCAATGGTGGAACAGTTACTGTTTTAAATGTTGGCGGAGCAGAAAATGATCCGATAATAAGAAAAGCATTGGCTATTGGTGCTGATGATGCTGTAAGAATAGATGCTGAAGCAACAGATGCTTTATATGTTGCAAAGCAAATAGCTAATTATGCCAAAGAGCAAGGTTATGATATGGTGCTTTGTGGTAAAGAAACCATTGATTACAATGGCTCGCAAGTAGCAGGGATGGTAGCAGAATTAATGGATGCGCCATATGTATCATTAGCTTCTAAATTAGATATGAATGGCAATACCGCTACAATTGAAAGAGACATTGAAGGTGGAGTTGAAGTAGTAGAGTGCAATACTCCATTTGTGTTGAGTGCTGCAAAAGGAATGGCAGAAGCTCGTATTCCAAACATGAGAGGAATTATGGCAGCTCGTACCAAGCCATTAAACGTTGTTACTGCTTCTGAAGCAAGTGTTGCAACATCAGTTAAAGGATTTTCTTTACCTCCTGCAAAATCGGGCTGCAAATATGTAGATGCTGGTAATGTAGAAGAGTTAGTTAATTTATTACACAACGAAGCGAAAGCTATTTAAAACAGGGAGGAAGAGATATGTCAGTTTTATTATTTGCAGATTTAAGTAACGGAGCATTAACCAAAAATGCGTTTGAAGCAGCTAACTATGCTGGGCAATTGGCTCAAGCAAATGGTTCTTCTGCTACAGCAGTTGTAACTGGTACAGCTTCAGGTTTAGAAGAATTAGGGGAATATGGAGTATCTAAAGTGTTGCATTTATCAGATGCTTCTCTCGATAATTTCGATCCAAAAAAAATAAGTGCAGTTTTAGCTGCAGCAGCTCAACAAGAAGGTGCAGATACCATTGTTTTTGCTCACGATTACTCAGGTAAGTCAGTTGCCCCAAGATTGGCAGCTAAGTTAGATGCAGGTTTAGTAACAGGAGCTGTAGCATTGCCAAATGGTAATGTAGTTAAAAAAGCAGTATTTTCTGGTAAAGCGTTTGCTGAAGTTGAAATTACAACTTCAACAAAAGTTATATCGGTTTTACCAAACTCATTAGATAAAGTAGAAACAGGAGGAAGTTCTTCAGTAGAAGCTTTCTCATGCGATATTCCTGATTCAGGATTGACCGTTAAAGAAATTAGAAAAGAATCAACCGAATTATCATTAACAGAAGCAGATATTGTTGTTTCTGCGGGTAGAGGGCTAAAAGGTCCTGAAAACTGGGGAATGATAGAAGAGTTAGCTAAAGAATTGGGAGCAGCTACAGCTTGTTCTCGTCCAGTTGCTGATGTGGGTTGGAGACCTCACCACGAGCATGTGGGGCAAACAGGTATTGCTATTCGCCCTAACTTATACTTCGCAATTGGTATTTCAGGTGCCATACAGCATTTGGCGGGTGTAAATGGAAGTAAGGTTATTGTTGTTATCAATACTGATCCAGAAGCGCCATTCTTTAAAGCTGCTGATTATGGTATAGTTGGTGATGCTTTTGAAGTAGTACCAAAACTAATTGAAGCTGTAAAAAAGCTTAAAGCATAAAAAAATAATAATTATATTTATGGAGGTAATTCAATTACCTCCTTTTTTATTTTTTGATGGATAAGATTGAACTAGAAATAATTGGACTTTCATATAGCCAAACACAAACTGGGGCTTATGCGTTAGTTCTGGGAGAAAAGGGTGGTTCTAAAAGAAGGTTGCCTATTATTATTGGTGGTTTTGAAGCTCAGGCAATAGCCATTGAATTAGAGTCAATGACTCCCAGTAGACCATTAACACACGATTTATTTAAGAGCTTTGCCGATGTTTATGACATCAACCTTAAGGAAATCATTATTTACAATTTGGTGGAAGGTATTTTTTATGCCAAACTGATTGCAGAAAAAGATGGTGAAATTACAGAAATAGATACGCGTACATCTGATGCGATTGCTTTAGCAGTTAGATTTAAGTGTCCGATATACACCCATGAATTTATCTTGTCTAGTGCAGGAATTATTTTAGAGGAAGGTAAAGAAGATGAATTATCAAAAGAACTTGACTCTATAGAGGAGGAGCTGGAAGAAATAGAAGATAATGTGCCTAAAACTTTAAGTTATGCTGACTTAACAGTTGAGGAATTAAATAATAGATTGCAAGACGCCATAGAAAATGAAAACTATGAAGAGGCTTCTAAGATAAAAGAGGAACTTGATAAACGAAATGCTAACTAACTCCCTGTGCTTTTAACCATAAGTTTTATATCAATAGCAAAAGGATTACTAGGAATGGTGACTTTGCTAGCTATAGCTTGGTTGTTTAGCTCCAATAAAAGAGGCATTAACTGGAAATTAGTTGGCAAGGGATTGTTAATTCAGATTGTGTTTGCAATTTTAGTATTGAAAGTACCTTTTGTAGAAGCTGGTTTTGAGTTTGTGGGGAAGATATTTACCAAAGTGATTAGTTTCACTCAGGATGGTACAATGTTTTTGTTTAGTAGCTTTACCTCAGGCCAGATAGAATCACCTTTGATGAACTTTGCCATCATGATTTTACCTACCGTAATTTTCTTTTCAGCACTTACAAGCTTATTTTATTATTGGGGAGTATTACCAAAAATAGTTTACGGTTTTGCTTGGGTAATGAAAAAGATCATGAAACTTTCTGGAGCAGAAAGTCTGGCTGCAGCAGGAAATATCTTTTTAGGACAAACAGAAGCCCCTTTGTTGGTTAAACCCTATTTGAATAAAATGACTAACTCAGAAATTATGTGCTTGATGAGTGGTGGTATGGCAACCATTGCAGGTGGAGTTTTGGCAGCCTATATAGGATTTTTGGGTGGTGATAATCCTGTGGAGCAAGTAAAGTTTGCTAAACATTTATTAGCCGCATCAGTAATGTCAGCACCTGCTGCTGTTGTAGCAGCTAAAATTTTGGTACCAGAAACAGAAAAAGTAGATAGCGAGCTAAAGATTAACAAAGAGAAGATTGGAAAAAATGCTCTGGAAGCAATAGCCAATGGAACAACAGATGGTTTGAAATTGGCTGTAAATGTAGGAGCAATGTTGTTAGTGTTTATTGCGCTAATGGCTATGGGGAATTACATTTTATTTAAAATAGGAGATTGGACAGCATTAAACGATGTAATAGCTGAAAACACAGCCTATAAAGAATTGTCATTTAATATGATTTTGGGTTACATTGGTGCTCCAATTGTTTGGTTGATGGGGGTTTGCCAAGAGGATATGTTATTGGTAGGTCAATTACTAGGAGAGAAAACCATTTTAAATGAGTTTATTGCTTATGCTACCCTTGGAGAAATGAAAACAAGTGGTGCTTTTCATGAAGAAAAATCCATTGTAATGGCAACATACATTTTGTGTGGGTTTGCCAATTTTGCTTCCATAGGTATTCAAATAGGAGGTATAGGTTCATTAGCACCCAATAAAAAAGGCATTTTATCGAAATACGGCTTTAGAGCCTTAATTGCAGGTACATTGGCTTCTTTGTTTACTGCTGTTATTGTTGGAGCATTACTCTAATTTTTATCATTATGAAAATCAATTTCACATTTCTTATTGTAATTATTTTACTAGTTACCTCTTGTGGTGGAGAAGTTAATAAATCAGTTCAAGTTGATTTTATGAATGGACTATCTACTAAAGGAGATGGACTAGGGTCAAACGATGTTTATTTAACCGTAAATGGTAAAAGAACCAAGAAAAATACGTTTACTTATGGAGAAATATTTCATCTGAATTTTAATGATGTAACTGGTTTTAAAAAAGAAGATGGAAAAGCTTTTCCAGGAATGGAATTAACTGTGATTAGTGATAAGGGAGATACGGCAATGTATTACGAGGACATGTATTTGAATGAAACAGGAGGAGTAGATGTAACACCTTTATTGCTTTATACCAACATTACTGTTGCTAACCCTATGATGACAGGTAATAAGTACAAGTTATATGTAAACATTTGGGATAAAAAAGGAACAGGAACTTATAAAGCTGAGTTTAATTTTGATGTAGCTCCAAATGAGCATATCGTAATTACTAAGGATGAAACAATTACCTATGACAACATTTATTTGTTTTCACAAAAGGGCAGTACAGTTACCAATAACGAAATAAAACCTAATCAAACTTACTACCTGATGTTTGAAGGGTTGGAAGGATTTAATGCAGATAATGGGAAAGTAAGTGTTGGTTTAAGTATGAAAGCTATAGCCGCTGATGGAGAAGTGATATTAGATGTTAAAAATTTATTAGAAGAAGGAGAGTGGGACCCAGCATTAGTGAAAGAGCAAATATCATCAGATTTTATTTTTAGAGATTCAACCATTGCAACACCTATTGCTTGTGAGTTTGTAGTATTTGATAAAAAGAGTGAAGCAAAGATTTCAGCTAAGGTTGATTTGGAGTTTGCGAAATAGTTTAACCAAAATACTCCCTCATAGGTGTAAAGTAATGGTTTTTCCAACCTTGTTGGTATTGTTCACCATGTACTGGTAAGTTGGTGTGTGTTAGCGTTATTTTAGTTCCTTCTGGTACAGTTTCAAAATTAATTTCAATTTGAGAGTCTTCCTCATCATCACTAAACTCAGTAGTTCTCCACGATTGAATAATTTTTTCGTTGGGAATTAATGCAATATTAACACCTTCAATATAGCCATTCCAGGTAGTAAAAAAACCTCCCATTTCATCAGAGCAATTGGCCTCTCCACCAGTCATCTTTGTGTGTAATTCACTATCTAACCAAGATTTATAAATTTGGTCAGGAGTTGCATCTAAAATTGCTGATATTTCAAATTCCATAGTTACTTTCCAACAATTACAAATTCGGTACGTCTGTTTTTAGCCCTATCAGCTTCACTATCATTTTTGGCAATAGGTTTGGTTTCTCCAAATCCTTTAAAAGATAGGCGAGAAGCATCAATGTCTTCAATTAGCAAGTAATCGTAAACCGCTTTTGCACGATTTTCTGATAGCAACATGTTTTCTGCTGGATCACCCACATTATCGGTGTGTCCGTGTATCGCAACTTTTACGGTTGGGTTATCATTTAAGAATTCAATAAACTCGTTCAGTACCAATAAGATTTTGTTGTTTAGCTCATAAGAGTTAGTTGCAAAATTGATGTCATTAATTTTATAGGCTGCTCCAACTTCAATGGGTTTAATTTCCAGTTTTTCAGTTTTAATTGGCTTGCCTACAACTACTTCGTTACTCGAAATTAACTGAGAACTAAAAGCAAAGCCTTTCTTTTTAGCAGTTAGCATAATGTCCTCATCTTTATCAACAGTTACAACTCCAACGTATGCTCCGGTTTCTTTGTCTATAACAGCTTCAACTTCCTGGTTGGTTTTGGTGTTTTTTAATAGCACTTGTGCACCATCAGGTACTTCCCCTAAATTGTTTTTAATTTCTCCATTTACAAATACCACTGATTTAGGTCGTGCTTCTTCGTATAATTCAAAGGTGTATAGGTCTAAATTTTTGTTATCGGTTTTAGAGCCATAGTAAGCTTTATCTCCATCTCTACTAACTATAAAGCCGTGTTCGTCTTTATCAGTATTAATAGGTGTTCCAATGTTTTTTGGTTTATGAAATTTTCCGGTTGTTTGGTCTAACTTAGCGTAAAAAATATCGTAACCGCCCATGCCAATGTGGTAATTAGAAGAGAAGTAAAGCGTATAACTATCAGAGTGCATAAAAGGAGATTTTTCATCACCCGGTGTATTAATTGGAGCCCCTAAATTGATGGCTGGCCCCCAGCTTCCATCCGGTTGTCTTTCGGTTTTCCAAATATCAATATCTCCTCCAAATGGGTCGATTACACGGCTAAAGTAAAGTGTTTTGTTATCAGCAGAAATGGAAGGTTGTGCTTCCCAGGTTGCAGAACCATTAATGTGGCTTCCGATAGATTCTAATTTACTCCATTGCCCATCTTTAAACTCTGAGAAATAAATGTCTGCGTTATCAAACATTTTACCAAATCCTGCTCTATTTTTACCTCGGTAAGGAATTACTTCTACTATAGTAATGAATAGTAATTTGTTGTTTACCGAAACACTAACTCCACCTTGATACTGTCCCATGTTAAAAGGATCTCCCATAGGTATGCCTCCGCTAAATTTTGGACCAATTCTACGGCTTTTTACAAATAATTCTTGATAGCCTTCATCAAATGCACTTTTTTTCTCGCTGGGCATTTTACGGGTAAAAAATAAATAGCGATTATCGGGTGATAGCATAGGCAAATACTCATCGTGTTCGGTAGAAGGACCTTGTAATATTTTGGGGTCAAATGGTACTGGGTTGGCAATTAAATTTTCATAGGTTTCGATATCCTGCATACGTTCGTAAGCATACTTTTCATCTTTTTTGTAAGCGTTAGGAGAGGAGAGGATTTGCTGGAAATAAGGTTTGGCTATATCAAATTTACGTTGACTAAAATAATAATCGCCCAACTGTAGAGTATGGTAGAAGTTTCGGTAATCTGCACAAATGGCATTAATTTTTTTCCAGTAGTTAATTTTTACTTTTTCTTCTTGGGTAAATTTATTGTAGTTGCCATCAAAAAAAGCATGGTCAGCATTTTGCTGAGCCAGTTCAGCTAATTCATCATAGGCTTCTAAATAGTTAGGATCTATTTTGGTGGCTTCGTATAATAGTTTTTTCTTCTCAGCTTTGGGAGCACTTTTTGCAGCATTGTAAAGTTTTACTGCTTTCTTTTTAGGTTCAGGGCAATTGCTCTCTTGTGCATAGCTGTTATAATACAGCAATAAAAATATGATGAAAATAGACTTGTACAATTTTTACCTTTTTTCTTATCTGTATAAAAATGATGCCATTCTTCGATAAACTCAGAATGACATCAAATAATTTTATTTTTTCAGTTTAGCTTCTGCATCAGCTATTACTTTGTTTGCCTGCTCATCAGCTTTGGTTTCAATACCATCAGCTTTTTTGTTGGCTTCATTTTCTACTTTTTGAGCATTTTTTTCTCCTTCATCTCTCAGTTTTTTTGCTGCTACTTCTGCTGCTTTTTTCTTTAAGAAGTTACCGCCTGCTTCGTCAATTAGCTTTTGAGCATTCTTTTCTGCTTCTTCTCTTATCTTATCTGCGGCTTTTTTACCTTCTGCTCTAACTTTGTCTGCTTGCTTCTTAGCTTCAGCTCTTAATTGATCTGCTTTTTTTCTGGCTTCTTCTAAGGCTTTGTCTTTTGCTTCATCAATCTTTTCTTCTACTTGCTCTTTTACCTGTTCTTTTACATTGTCAACAATGCTGCCAGCAACGTCTTTTAAATTAACACCAACTTTAGGATCGGTAGCAGTACCTTTAATGGTAACATCTACATCTATAAACTCAGCTGCTTTTAAATTCATACCTATACCTGCTGCCTGCGAGTTGAGTTTGTTCAAAGCATCTCCAGCACCAAGTTCGGCACTAGGTACTTTCAATTTCATTACATAATCCAACGATTGGTCAAATCCGTTAGAACCTGATACTGTTCCTGTTGTTTTGCCCATTTTTACATTAAATGGTTGAACATGAACTCTTCCGTCTTTAAACTCATAAGTTACCTTGGTATCATTTACATCCAATCCTCTTAATTTATCATTTTTTAATACATCTGCTAATTTTTCCATTGGTTTAAAACCATCAACTCTCACGCTTTTGGTTTGCATACTACCATTACCTGTTAACGACATTAAATCAGGCATCATTTCTTTATCTAATGTTCCTTCTAATTTTAAATCGGTATTGAAAGCTCCTTTTGCATACTTAGCCATAGGTGCCATTTCCTGAACCGTAGCAAATGTGTTGCTTACAGTTTCAATGTCAAAGTTCTTAATGTCCATGTCATAGCTAATTCCTGGCTTTTCAGGATTTGTAGTTTCGTAATGACCATTCATTACCATGCTACCTCCCAATAAATTCATGGCTAAATTATTCATGCTAACTTTTTGATCTTTAACTACTAATTGTCCAACAATTTGGTCAATGTCCATGTTGTCATAAACTACCTTGTTAAATTTAGAATTTAATGTAAAGAAAATGTTTTTAGGCACTTCTATTACTGATAAAGGCTCTTCTTCAGTAGCTTCAGCAGCAGTTTCTGAACTTGCAACTTCTTCATCACTCATAAACTCATTTAAATCAAGTAGGGTAGAGTTAACGTTAAATGTTCCTGTTAGCTCTTCATCATCACTAAATACATATGAAATAATATTATCTATTCTACCATTAGCAGAAATGTCAGATTTTCCAATTTTAGAATCAAATTCAGAAAGTTCTACATGTTGTGGTGAGAAGTTTAAATTAAAGGCATTAATGTAAACATCATAAGGTAGTGAATCGCTTTTGTAATTCATTTCAGCTAAACCAAAACTACCCTCTGCATGAAAATCTTCATAGCGTTCTTGCTCGATGGCAGAAACTCTACCAGCAATTTTTAAGTCGGAATTAACTTGTCCGTTCAACTCGTTATTTCCTTCTGCTGGTAGGACATCTTTTAAAGATGCTAAATTGAAGTTAGCCATTAAACCAGCTTTTACATTAGCATCAGAAATAGGGGTGGTTACGTGTAAGTTGGCATCAATTGGGTTTCCAGCCAGTTCAACATGGAAAGTTTTTAAGTCAACTACAGTTTTGTCTAAATCTCCATCAGGATTAGTTACATGTAAATCAACCTGAATATTATTAGCTGATTTTGGTAGATCAGGATATTTAAACATGGCATCTTTAACTACTAAGTTTACACCAAAACCAGGCATTTTAGTTTCGGAGTAAGTTCCTTTAGCGAATCCATCTAAAGCTAATTTCCCAGCAGTTTTCACTGTTGAAAAATCAGTTAGATAAACTGCTGGAACCATAGATAGAATATTTTTAAACTCAGTTTGTTTAGCATTAAACTTCAAGTCCATATCAATATCTTCAGCGGGCATTGCTAGCCAACCATCCATTCCAAGAATCAATTCATTTACTTTTACTTTTACTTCATTTTCTTTAAAAGTGTATTTAGAGTTAGCCAAATCAGCTTCAATAGCTGCATCAGCAACAATTACTGCTTTTTTCATATAGTCCATTCCTTCCATAGAAAGGTTAAACGCATCAATGGTAGAGTGAGTGTTAAGAGTTGTTACATCTGCTGTCATGTCACCATTCATATTAAAATTTAGCCCTACAATCTCTGTAACTAAATCCATTGTCTCGTCTTTATACATCACATAGCCGTCAATTATACTTACATCCTTTAATGATAAGCTAAAAGGAGCACTTTCTTCTTCAACAACTTCTTCCTCTTCTTCACCTGTTTCTTTCATGATATCCCAATTAGCAGTAGTATCAGCTAAAACAATGGCTTTAATTTTTGGTTCAGTTATTTTAATGGATTTAATATCAATTTGCTCTCCGCTAATAACACTCATTAAATCAACTTTCAGGTAAAGGTTTTTAACATCAGCTAACGCTACACCTTCAAATTTGTCCACTCCTTCAACTTTTACATCATTAATACTAAAATTAAAGTTGGGAAAAGTTGAGATTAACCCTAAGTCAAACTCACCAAAGTCAATTTTAGCATTCAACATAGCATTGGTTTCTTCTTTAACCATTTCTACAATTTTACCTTTAAACATGAAAGGTAAGGCAATAATAATAAGGATTAAGACTAAAAGTGTTATGCCGAATATCTTAAGAAGTTTCTTCATGGTAGGTTGAAAATTGATTTAAAATTTGAGAAATAAAATTAATAAAAGTAAAAAGATAATTAGATACCTGAAGTTATTAATTTGTTACGATTTTGATGTTAAAGGCAATTCAAGAAAATATCCCTAATTTCGTTACATAAATTTATTGATGTTATGAAAAAGATATTTCTGTTTTTATTGGTTGCTTTTACTTTTTCAACTTATGTAAATGCACAATCAATTGGTGTATCGGTGGATAGTGTTTATGTGTTAAGGCCATATACTCCAAATCCTGCAGGGGATACTACGGAGTATATTACTGTTACAAATTTAACGGCTTCTGCACTAGATTTAAAAATTACTTTAACTTATGAAGATTTATCACCAGGTTGGGCTCTTACTGAATTTTTTGCTGGATTTCCTCATCAAATTGTTTCAAATCAAGGGGTTGGGTTTACGGATTCTTTAACATTGGCAGCTAATGATTCTTTTGATATTAGAACCGTATTTGTTACTTCTCCAACTCCTCCTCTTGGTAGAGTGAAGTATACAGTTTATGATCCAATTGATAGTATTAATACGTACCAAATATTGACTTTTGCTGCTATTCAGTGTGATAATCCGGATAGGGACGTAATAATTGATCCTATGGGCTTATATTGTACTAGTGATAGTGTTTATTTAAGCGCGGATGCTATTTATTCAAATTATCAATGGTCAAATGGGGATACATCTTCTATAGTATATGTTCCTGTAACATCTGTGGTGACTATAGAAGCAGAAGATAGCTTAGGTTGTTTAAGTGAGGATACTGCAAATATTAATGTTAGTGTTCCTTTTGAGGAGGAAATTTGTATTGTATCTGTAGATAGCATTACGGGCAATAATATTGTAGTTTGGGAAAAAACTCCTAATGTAGGAACAGAACAGTTTTATATTTACAAAGAAAGTTTTGTTGCTGGAGTATATAATTTGATAGGGTTTGTTCCTTACGATAGTTTAAGTGTATTTGTGGATGTTAACTCTAATCCTTTGCAGCAAGCAGAACGTTATAAAATAACTGCTGTAGATAGTTGTGGTAATGAATCGGATTTGAATATGACTACTGATCATAAAACAATTCACTTGACTGCAAGTATAGGTACAGGTAATGAACATAATTTAGTATGGGATGGTTATGAAGGTTTTTCATTTCCAACATATAATATTTATAGAGGAACCACTTCTAATAATATGAGTTTGTTAGCTCAGGTTGCCAGTAGTGCATTTACATATTCTGATTTAACTCCATTATCAGGCACTAATTATTATAAGGTAGAAGCTGTTAGAAGTTCTACTTGTGCACCTACTCAAAAAACTTCTTCTTTCCCTTCATCTGTGTCTAATCAAGTACAGTTAAACCCAGTTGGAGTAGAAGAGGTATTATCTGAAAACATAACAGTTTATCCAAACCCGATAGAAAGGAATATCAACATCAATTTAGGTAGACAATATTCAAACTTAAGTGTTTCAATAAAAAATGTTTTAGGAGCAACAATCTTCAATAAGAAGTTTAATTCAGCGGAAAAAATCACATTGGATTATTCACTTAATTCGGGTGTGTATTTCATTGAAATTAATATTGATGAAATAGCCGTAGTCACCAGAAAAATTATAAAGAGATAATTTATTTAGTAGTTTCAGGATGATAATTGTCATCCCAATTTTTCACATGAGGATCATTCAGTTTTCCTTCTGATTTTGCTACTATCATAGATACCGCAGCATCTCCGGTAACGTTAACAGTTGTCCTGCACATATCCAATGGTCTGTCAATGGCAAATATTAATGCTAAACCAGCCTCAGGAATTCCTGCCTGACCAAGTACAATAACAAGCATTACCATTCCAGCACCAGGAACTGCAGCCGAACCAATAGAAGCTAGGGTAGCTGTTGCGATAATTCCCAGCTGAGCACCTAAGGATAAATCCATACCAAAAGTTTGAGCAATAAATACAGCAGCTACAGCCTGGTATAGACTTGTACCATCCATATTAATGGTGGCACCTATAGGTAATACAAAACTGGCAACTTCTTCTTCAACTCCCAGGTGTTCTTCAACTCTTTCCATAGTAACAGGTAAAGTAGCTGCACTCGAACTTGTTGAAAATGCTAATAACTGGGCAGGAGAGATGCCTTTAAAGAAAAAACCGGGTGATTTTTTTGCAAATAACTTAACCAATAAGGTATATAACCCAATCATTAAGGCTAAACCGATGATTACGGATAGTCCGTACCATAATAAAGCTTGAAATAAATCAATACTTGGAGACTCAGCAATAAGAGTGGCAAGTAGAGCAAAAACACCATAAGGTGCAGCCAGCATGATTAAATCAATAAGTTTTAATATTACTTCATTAAAACCATCAAAAAAATCTTTAACGGGCTTTGCTTTGTCTTGTGGTATAAGAATTAACCCAATTCCAAAAAAGATAGCAAAAACAATAATCTGTAGCATGTTTCTGTTGTTGCTGGCAGCATTTACAATATTATCAGGTATTAAGTCTTGTAATGCTTGTAATGGCCCTGTTTCTTTTTGTTGAGCTGCAGCTTCTTGCTTTTTAGTAGCATCTTCCTTATAGTTTTCTAATAATTCTGTTCTGGTTTCTTCAGAGATACTTTTACCAGGTTGAATTATATTTACCACTAATAAACCAATACAAACGGCCAACACTGTTGTAACAACATAAGTAGCAATGGTTTTACCACTCATTTTAGAAAGCTTGGAAATATCTTTTAGGTCAGAGACCCCTTTAATTAAAGAAGCAAGAATTAATGGAACAGCAATTAATTTTAAAGCACTGATAAACATTTTACCAAAAGGTTTAATCCAATCTTTGATAAAATCTGCTCCCCAGGAAAACTGAATGATTAGAATAGCGAATAATGTTCCGAGAACCATCCCTAACAATATTTTCCAGTGTAGTGCTAACTTTTTCATAATTGAGTAGTTCTATGTCTTAATAAATAGTCAACTAGTGTGATGGCTGTCATGGCCTCAACAATTACAACAGCTCTGGGTAATACGCACGGGTCATGTCTTCCTCGTCCTTCTATTTCTACCTGTTTTAAATCAGAATTAATTGTTTGTTGTTTTTGCATAATGGTAGCAACTGGTTTAAAAGCTACACTAAAATAAATGTCTTCTCCATTGCTAATTCCACCCTGTATACCCCCAGAATTGTTGGTTCTTGTTCTGACATTAGATTTATCATCAATAAAAAATTCATCATTATGCTCAGAACCTCTTTGACTTATCCCTCTGAAGCCTGATCCAAATTCAAATCCTTTGGTAGCATTTATACTTAGTATTGCTTTTGCTAAATCAGCTTCAAGCCTGTCAAAAACAGGTTCGCCTAATCCTGCAGGGGCACCTTGAATTACACAGCTTATTTGCCCACCAATAGTATCTCCTTCTTTACGTACTTTATCAATATAATTGTACATCATATCACATAAAGTCTCATCTGGGCAATGCACAGGAGTATTGAATGTAGAATCTAAATCTAATTCACTATAATGCTTTAATACTTTTATGTTACCAACTTGAGATACATAAGCATTTATTGCAATCCCATGATGTCTAAGAATTAATTTTGCTACTGCTCCACCAACAACCCTACAAGCAGTCTCTCGGGCAGAGCTTCTTCCACCGCCTCTGTAATCACGCTCGCCATATTTAGCATCATAAGTATAATCTGCATGAGATGGTCTGTATTTATCCTTAATGTGGTCGTAATCTTTAGATTTTTGGTTGGTATTTTGAATAACAAATCCAATTGGAGTTCCTGTAGTTACTCCTTCAAATACGCCAGATAAGAATTCAACTTGGTCATCCTCTTTTCGTTGAGTGGTAATTTTTGATTGACCAGGCTTTCTTTTTTTTAGCTCAGATTGGATAAAATCAACATCTAGCTTTAAACCAGCAGGACAACCATCAATTATGCCTCCAATGGCTTTGCCGTGCGATTCGCCATAGGTAGTTAATCTAAATATCTTTCCAAAAGTATTACCAGCCATAGGATTGCAAATTAACTAATCTTTTGCTTAGTGAATAAAATATTCAACAAATTCCTTTTATTACTTTTGTTACTGTAAAGAAATATTTGATGCAAAAGACAATCATTAAAAATATTAAAGAGCTTATTCAGGTTGAAACTGAACCAAAAACATTAGTGAAAGGGAAGGAAATGGGGCAACTTCCAACGATAAAAGATGCTTGGTTAGCAATTGAAGATGGCGTTATTGTTGGTTTTGGAGAGATGATAGATTTTCCTGAAATTTTAGATTGGAACGAATTGGAAATTATAGATGTTGATGGACAAATGGTAATGCCTGCATTTTGTGATTCGCACACCCATATAGTTTTTGCGGCAAGTAGGGAAGGAGAGTTTGTTGATAGAATTAATGGATTGACTTATGAAGAAATAGCTAAAAAAGGAGGGGGGATTTTAAACTCTGCTAAAAAACTCCAAAATGCTTCAGAAGAAGAGTTGTACGAGTCTGCTATGATAAGGTTAGAGGAAATAAAAAGTACTGGTACTGGAGCTGTAGAAATAAAAAGTGGGTATGGTTTAAGTGTAGATGCTGAGTTAAAAATGTTGAGAGTTATTAAACGTTTGAAAGAAGAGAGTGATTTAACTATTAAAGCTACATTTTTGGGTGCTCACGCCATTCCAACAGAATACAAAGAGAATAGAGAAGGATATATCAATGCGATTATCAATAAAATGCTACCTGTTATAAAAGAAGAGGGATTAGCTGATTATATTGATGTATTTTGTGAAACTAATTACTACACTCCTGAAGAAACGGATAAAATATTACAAGCAGGAATAGCAATTGGTTTAACTCCTAAAATACATGTTAACCAATTTACTTCTATAGGAGGTATTCAAGTAGGTGTTAAAAATAAAGCGTTATCAGTAGACCACCTAGAGGTAATGACTGAAAAGGATATTGAAGATTTATCAAAATCTGATGTAATGCCAACGGTTTTACCATCGTGTTCTTTTTTCCTGAACATACCTTATGCGCCTGCAAAAGAGTTAATTAATAATGGGTTGCCAGTTTGTTTGGCTACAGATTTTAATCCAGGTTCAACGCCTTCAGGCAATATGCCTTTTGTATTGTCATTGGCTTGCATCAACATGAAATTAACTCCTGAAGAAGCTATTAATGCTTCAACAATAAATGGTGCTTATGCTATGGGCTTGTCAAAAACTCATGGAAGTATAGCTGTTGGAAAAAAAGCAAATTTAATTGTAACAAAACCTATATCATCTTATGATTACCTTCCATACGCTTTTGGAAGTAACGTAATTGATAAGGTGATTTTAAACTAAGATTATGAAATATATCTACCTATTTATTTTAAGCACCGTTATTATTCCGTTAAAAGCACAATTGACTTGTGGAACTACCTATCAATCTGGACAAGAACAAGAAGCATATACTTTATTTTGTCCAAGCAATAATACTACTACGTATTTAATTGATAATTGTGGTAGAGTGGTGCATGAATGGTATAGTGTTTATAAGCCTGGAGCAGGTATTGATTTTTTAAGTAACGGGAATTTGATAAGAAGTTGTAAATACCCTAATTCCTATTTTAATATTGCTGGACAAGGTGGTAGAATAGAAATATTAGATTGGAATAGCAATATTGTGTGGGAGTATGTTGTTTCTGATTCAAATATTGTACAACATCATGATATTGAATACTTACCCAACGGTAATGTAATTGTTTTAGCGATAGAAAGAAAATCTCCAATTGAATGTTATAATGCAGGAAGAGATACAGTTAACTTGATGAATGAAGGTGAGCTTTTTGGAGAATTTTTAATGGAGTTGCAACCTGTTGGAGCTGATAGTGCTGTAGTAGTTTGGGAATGGCATATATGGGATCATTTAGTTCAGGATTTTAATTCTTCTGTATCAAATTATGGGGTGGTAGCAGCTCATCCAGAATTAATGGATATTAATTATGTTAAGAATCAGCCAAAAGCTGATTGGGGACATGCAAACTCAGTTTTTTATAATGCAGATTTAGATCAGTTGGCGATTAGTTTTAATTCTTTCAATGAGTTTTTTATTATTGATCATAGTACTACAACTGCTGAATCAGCATCACATGCTGGAGGTGCAATGGGTAAAGGGGGAGATATCTTATACAGGTATGGCAACCCAATAGCTTACGATCATGTTACTACTGCAGGGCAACAAAATGAAGGTCAGCATACCGTACATTGGATACCAAATGGATATAAAGATGCAGGTAAGATTTTGTTTTTTAATAACGGTAACCAAAGAGGGTATTCTACGGTTGATATAGTTAATCCGTTAAAAGATGTGAATGGAAATTATATTATTGAAGCTGATACTACTTTTGGACCAGATACAGCAGAGTGGATTTATGAAGCTATCCCTCAATCAGATTTAAACTCCTCAATTATTTCTGGTGCACAGAGATTATCAAATGGTAATACTTTGATTTGTGAAGGCAGGAATGGACGATTTATTGAAATAGATAGCCTTAAAAACATTGTATGGGAGTATATAAATCCTATGAATGCGAATGGACCAATGACTCAAGGAGATTCTCCTACTGTGGGTAGAGCTGTATTTCGTTCAAAGAAGTATGAATCAACTTTTGCTGGGCTTATAGGAAAAACTTTAACACCAGGCAACCCACTTGAATTAAACCCAGATTTGTCAGGGTGTATAACTACTGGTATTCAAGAAGAAAACGAAGTGGAGTTAAAGGTTTATCCTAATCCTACTAACGGAGAGCTTAATATCCTTGTTCCTGAAAAATTAATAGGTGATGAAATTTACATTTATAACTCATTTGGACAGCTTATTTTTACTGATGAAATTAAACATACTTCTTTTAAAATTAGTTTAGAAAAATCAGGTGTTTATTTTCTTAAAACAAAAGATTTTGCAAAGAAGGTGTTAAAGTATTAAAAATGCTTTAAAATTTACCGTTCCTTGTTTCAGTTTGGATTTTAGTAGAATTTAACCTAAATTTAGGCTTTCACTAACTAAAATTCTTACGAGGTATAATGAAAAAAGCATTTCTTTTTGTTGCAATGTGTTCATTTTTTTACGCTAATGCAACAGTAAAACCAACCGTTTTGTACGGAAAAAGAGCTGATAATAAAGCTAAAAACGCTGAGATTGTTAGACTGAAAAACTTTACCAATTTTCCTAGCTATGTAAAATTTAGGAAAGGTAAAGAGTTACCGTTCAGCAAACTTCAAAGTTGGTTAAATCAATATTACGAATCCGACACAAAATTTGGATTAGAACTTATAAAAGTAGAAACTGGTAAACTTGGTTTACAACACTATCGTTACCAACAGACAGTTAATAACATCCCTGTAGAGTTATCTATGTTTTTAACGCACACTAATAATGGAATGATTCAATCTTTAAATGGTGAATTATTTAGTGAAGTTAATGCACCTACTAAAGCAGCTATTTCAGAAGAAACTGCATTAAGCAATGCTTTAGCTTATGTTGGAGCAGCTAAATACAAGTGGGAAATTACTGCAGAGGAAGCGCATTTAAAGTGGTCTCAAGAAGACCCAAATGCTACTTATTACCCAAAAGGAGAATTAGTTATAGTGAATAAGGGAGGAGTTGTAACCAATGAAATGGTTTTAGCTTACAAATTCAATATTTATGCTCAAGAACCATTAAGAAGAGATTTTATTTTTGTTGATGCGACTTCTGGTGAAATTGTATGGGAAAGAGAATTGATACATGAAGTAGATGTTACAGGTACTGCTACAACAGTTTATAGTGGAACACAAACGATAACATCTGATAATACAAGTGGTAGTAACCACAGATTACAAGAAACGGGTAGAGGTAATGGAATTAGAACATTTGATTGTGGTCATGTTGCTAATCATGTTAATACTGATATCACACATAACTCTAATAATTGGAATATTAGTAACGAAGGTGGTCTAGATGCTCACTGGGGTGCTGAAATGACTTACGATTATTTTTTCAACTACCATGGTAGAAACAGTATAGATGGTAATGGATTTAGATTAGATAGTTATGTTAGTTATGATAATAATTTCTCAAATGCATTTTGGGATGGTCAAAGAATGACATATGGTGATGGAAGTGGAAATAATACTCCATTTACAGCAATAGATATTGCTGGTCATGAAATTACTCATGGTTTAACTACCAATACGGCTAACCTTGTTTATCAAGATGAATCAGGAGCTTTAAACGAGTCGTTTAGTGATATTTTTGGTATTTCTATAGATATGATTTACAGACCAGGTCATCCTATGGCGGATTGGCAATTAGGTGATGATTTAGGGTTGTTGATTAGAGATATGGAAGACCCAAACTCACAAGGAGACCCACATACTTATTTTGGTAATAACTGGGCACCTTTAGGAGGAGCTGATAATGGAGGGGTTCATACCAACAGTGGGGTTCAAAATTTTTGGTATGTATTATTAGTTGATGGAGGCTCTGGTACTAATGATAATGGAGATTCTTATAACATTACTAGTATTGGAATGACTAAGGCAGCTGATGTATCATTTAGAAACTTAACGGTTTATTTAACCCAAAATTCTGATTATGCTGATGCTAGATTTTATGCTATTCAATCAGCTGTTGACCTATATGGAGGATGTACATTTGAAGTAGAACAAGTTACTAATGCTTGGTATGCTGTAGGTGTTGGACAACCTTTTGCTCCAAATACGGTTAGTGATTTTGATGCTCCTACTTTAACTTCATGTTCGGCTCCTTTCACAGTTAATTTTAATAATTTGAGTGTAAATGGAATTACTTATGATTGGGATTTTGGAGATGGTAGTGCAGGTAGTACTCAAACATCACCTTCTCATACTTATACTGGATATGGAACTTATACAGTTGAATTAATTGCAGACGGGGGGCCTTCTTGTGGTGTTGATACTACTACAAAAGTGGCTTATGTTATAGTAGATACCAATCAACCATGTATTTCAATTTTACCACCAAATGGTACTGCAAATACACAAACTGGTTGTGCAGGAACTATTTATGATAGTGGTGGGTCTTCAGGACAATATGGTTCTGATGAAGATGCTCAGGTTACAATTATTCCAACCGGAGCGTCCACTGTAGATTTATCATTTGTAATGTTTGATATTGAGGCAGGTTCATCAGGTAGCCAATGCGATTATGACTATATTGAAGTGTATGATGGACCAAATACATCTTCTGCTTTAATCGGAAGGTACTGTAACAATAACCAACCGCCAGCAACTGTATCATCAACTGGTGGGGCTATTACAGTTGTTTTCCATTCTGACCAAGCTGTAGAAGAAAATGGATTTGAAATTACTTGGCAATGTAACCTGCCAAATCAAGCTCCAAGTGCTGATTTTGCTGCTAACGTAGATACTACTTGTACTGGTTTGGTAGAATTTACAGATTTATCTAACAATGGACCGTCTTCTTGGATGTGGAACTTTGGTGATGGAAATACATCTAATCAACAAAACCCTACACATCAATATGCTGCAAATGGACTATACACAGTTAGTTTAACAGCTACTAACGGAATTGGACCAGGTACTGAAACGAAAAACAACTATATTTTTGTTGATATGCCAGCTGCTCCTAATACAACAGGAGATAGTATTTGTGAAAATGACCCAGCAAACCTTTCAGCAAGTGGATCAGGAACATTAAACTGGTATAGCGTTGCAACAGGTGGTACTATCATTAACACAGGTAATACCTATACTACACCTACTTTAACTAATACAACTACTTATTATGTGGAGGATGTTGTTGCTCAATCAACAGCCAATATGGGTAAACCTAATAATACTGGTGGTGGAGCTAATTTTAACAATTTCCAGTATTTGATATTTGATGTATTTGCTCCAATGGAATTGGTTTCTGTTGAAGTTTATTCTGGTGCTGCTGGTAACAGAACCATTGAGTTGAGAGATAATACAGGATCAGTATTACAATCTACTGTGGTGAATATACCAAACGGACAACAAACGGTTAACCTTAATTTCTTAATTAGTCCAGGAACTGATTATCAGCTGGGAGTTTCTCAAACTTCTATGATAGATTTATACAGAAATAATGCAGGAACTAATTATCCTTATACTCTACCAGGTATTGCTGAAATTACTAGAAGTAGTGCAGGAACTAACCCTGTAGGTTTTTATTATTTCTTCTATAACTGGACGGTAAGAGAGCAAGATTGTGTGAGCCCGAGAGCACCTGTAACAGCAATGGTAGATGTATGTACTGATGTAAAGGAGTTAACAGGAGTAACAAGCTTTACAGCTCATTATAATACTAGTAACAACATTGAATTAGGTTTAAACAACTTTGTTGAAGGAAACTATAACTTAACAGTACTAAATGCTTTAGGACAAGTAATAGTAGAAGACCAAATTAATGTTACGGTTAAAAAACAAAGAGAAATATTAACTATGCCAACACAAGCAAAAGGCTTATACATAGTTAATGTTTACAACGAAACAGAAAATTATATAGTTAAACTGATTAAATAAAGTTTCTTAGTTCACAAAAAAAGCCGCTCATTGAGCGGCTTTTTTATAGTATTTTTTTGATTAATCGTAATCGATGAGAGTAGTCTCCAGTGTCAACATTAAAAATACCTTGGTGGTCTATTTTGTCAATCCTTACTTTGCCTGAGGCATGGATAATACTGTTGTTCTCTAACATGATACCTACATGTATGATATTACCTTCATCATTATCAAAAAAAGCTAAATCACCACTTTCAGATTCTTCAATAAAGCTTAAAGTTTGCCCAATTTCAGCTTGCTGCGAAGCATCTCTTGGTAATTTATACCCATTCAGTTTATACACTACTTGTGTAAAGCCTGAACAATCTATTCCAAATGGAGAGCGCCCTCCCCACAAGTAAGGAGCATTTAAGTACATCATAGCATTTTGTACCACCAACTCTTTATTAATAGATTTTGAAGTATCAATTGTTTGTCCAGTAAAAGAAAGTTCCTGTTCTTCAAACTTTACAGTTCCATCATTAAAGTTGGGCAAAGAGCTACCCAATGTAATGGGAGTATACATTTCAGTGATTTTGTTTTCTACCACATGAACCAGTTCTCCACTAGCATGAGCCAAATTAATAGCTTCAAATTCTTCTTGGCTTATAAAAGTAATTTGCTTTTCGTCAATCCAGCAATCATAATCATCATAAGCAGTTTTGGCTCTGCGCCAGTCTTTCTTCTTTTCTTCGTAAAGCTTTACAGTTTCACCAAATAATAACTGTGTAACCATCTCACTCGTTTCAAAAGGCTCAAAACGACAAGGAACAACACTTAAATGGCAAACACCGTATTTCATAAGGAGTAGAGGAGGTTATATGTTTTCAATAACCATGGCAGAAGCACCACCACCACCATTACAGATTCCAGCAGCTCCTAATTTTCCTCCGTTTTGCTTTAATACGTTAATTAACGTAACAATAATTCTAGAACCAGAAGAACCTAATGGATGTCCTAATGCTACAGCACCACCATTAACATCAACTTTAGCAGGGTCTAAGCCTAATTCTTTTGTGTTGGCAATTCCAACAACAGAAAATGCTTGGTTTAATTCCCAATAATCAATGTCTGATGTGCTTAAGCCAGCTTTATCTAATGCTTTTGGTACTGCTAATGAAGGAGCAGTAGTAAACCATTCTGGTGCTTGGGCAGCATCAGCAAAACTTACAATCTTAGCTAAAGGAGTTAATCCTAAAGCTTCCATCTTTTCTTTACTCATTAATATTAAAGCAGAAGCACCATCGTTTAAAGTAGAAGCGTTAGCAGCAGTTACAGTTCCTTCTTTGTCAAAAACTGGTCTTAACGTTGGAATTTTTTCCATTTTAACGTTAGTGTATTCTTCATCTCTATCAACTACAATTGCATCACCTCTTCTTTGAGGTACTTCAACAGGAACTACTTCATCATTAAATTTTCCAGCATCCCATGCAGCTGCAGCTCTGTTGTATGACTCAATTGCAAACGCATCTTGCTCTTCTCTGCTAATATTCTTTTCAGTAGCACATTTCTCAGCACAAACTCCCATATGCACTCTATTATAAACATCAGTTAAACCATCTTTAACCATTCCGTCAACCATCTTTATATCTCCAAGTTTAACTCCATTACGTGCATTGTAATAGTGGGGAACTGAACTCATGTTCTCCATTCCACCTACAACAACACAGTCGTTATCTCCAGTCATTATGCTTTGAGCACCTAACGCAATAGATTTCATTCCAGAAGCACATACTTTGTTTACAGTAGTACAAGGTACGTTTTCTCCAATTCCAGCGTTTATCGCAGCTTGTCTAGCTGGTGCTTGACCAACATTAGCTTGCAATACATTACCCATAAATACTTCGTTAACCTCACTTGCGTTAACACCTGCTTCAGATAATGCGCCTTTAATAGCTGCTGCACCTAATAAAGGGGCAGAAACTGTAGATAAACTTCCCATAAAACTTCCCATTGGAGTTCTAACTGCTGATATTATATATACTTCTTTCATGATTATATTTTGATTTTATTTAGACCTAAATTTTGACCACGAAGTTAACTATTATGTTTTAAAATTATCGGCTTTCAGGAGTTAAAGTCCAAATATGTATTTTTGCTTGCACTATAACCTAAAATGTGAAAGAAGGTTTTATAAATAACATCAGAAACAAACACGATTTAATTTTTAAAATCATTGTGTTTTTATGTGCTGCTGTACTTTTGGTTTATCTGCTTCCAAAAGAAGGTAAGTTTAAGTATGAATTTCAAAAAAATAAACCATGGGTGCATGAAGATTTGTTAGCTCCTTTCGATTTTGCGATAAATAAAACAGAGGAAGAATTAACTCTGGAAAAAGCTACCATTGAAGAAAATAGATTGCTGTATTTTAATCTTGACGAAGGAATAGAACAGATTCAAAAAGATAAATTACAAGATTTTATTACAGATAGTTTAGAAAATAAAGATGAATTATTGTTGCTAGGGCAAAGCTGTTTAGATTCTATTTATGACAAGGGAATAATAGAGTTGATTGATGAGTTAGAGAACAAAACACCTGATGATGAAATTTTGCTAGTAAAGAAGAATAATGTTGTTGAAGAAATCCCTTTAGGAAGAATGTTTACTATTAAATCAGCTTATGATTATACTGTTCAGTTGATCAATAATGATGTTAACGATAATGCTAACTTATTGATTGATGCCATTGAATCGCTGTTAGTTCAAAATGTTAAATACAATCAAGAATTATCAGATAAGGAATTAGCCAATCAGATAGCAAATTTATCTCCTGTAAAAGGTGGAGTTTATGAACAAGAAAAGATTATCTCTAAAGGAGAAATCGTGTCTGATGAAAAAAATACAATTCTTCAATCACTTAAGGCCGAATACGAATCAAAAGTAGGAGGGGAGCAACAATCAATTTGGTTGTTGTTAGGGCAGACAATACTAGTGTTAATTCTTTTGTATTCGTGTTTTATTTTCTTGAAAAATGTTAATACTGTAGTATTCAACAGTAACTCAGATATATTTTTCATTACCTTGTTGATAGTTGGTTTTTTTGCTCTTACTGTGGCTTTACTTCAGTTTGAAAATACTAGTGTTTATGTAATTCCTTATTGTATTATCCCTTTATTAATTAGAACATTTTTTGGTAATAGATTAGCTCTTTTTGTTTTTATTACTAGCATTTATCTAATCAGTTTTTTAGTTCCTAACCCCTTTGAGTTTATCATATTACAGTCTTTAACGGGCATTATTACTTTATTTACTGTGTTGAATGTAAATAAACGAGCAGAATTGTTTTATACAGTTTTGATAATGTTTGTAGTTATATCTGTCTCTTACTTTGGATTTTCGCTTATTCAAGAAGCTGATATTAATAAAATAGATTTTAAAGCATTTAGTTGGTTTGCTATTGCTGCTGTTTTAACACTATTAACGTATCCTTTAATTTACATTGTAGAAAAAGCATTTGGTTATATATCAGATGTTACTCTGCTAGAATTAGCAGATACAAACAGCAAGTTATTAAGAGAGCTTAATTTAAAAGCTCCAGGGACATTTCAACATTCACTACAGGTTTCAAATTTGGCAGAAGAAGCTATTCAAAAAATAGGAGGTAATCCCTTGTTGGTTAGAGCAGGTGCTTTGTATCACGATATTGGTAAAATGTATGCGCCAGCTTATTTTATTGAAAACCAAAGTACTGGTGTTAACCCTCATGATGAGTTAGGTTATGAGGAAAGTGCGGATATTATCATTGGTCATGTTATTAAGGGAATTGAATTGGCTAAGGAAAATAACTTGCCAGAACAAATTATAGATTTCATTAGAACGCATCATGGAACAACTAAAACACTCTACTTTTTAAGGATGTTTAAAAATGAAAACCCTGATGAAGAAATTGATGAAAGTATATTTGAATACCCTGGGCCAATTCCTTACTCTAAAGAAACTGCTGTATTGATGATGGCAGACTCAGTAGAAGCAGCTTCAAGAAGTTTAAAAACATATGATAACGATTCCATTACTAAATTGGTGGAGGGAATTATTGATAGTCAGGTCAATCAAAATCAGTTTATCAATACCAACATTACCTTCAATGATATTGCAGAAATAAAAAAAATGTTCATTAAAAAGCTAATGAACATTTATCATGTAAGGATTGAATATCCTAAGTAAGGTTAGGTATCTCCTCCTGTTTTACCTTTAGTGGTTTTAATCTTTCTTTTTCGGTTGATTTTCTTATTTGCTTTAGCTCTTTTCTTTTGTGAAGCACGCTTTTTCTTCTCCATTTCCTTCTCTGCTTTTCGTGCAGCTTTCTTTGGGTTGTCATCGTGCTTAGTCAATTTATCATGTTCTTCAGCAATTTGTACACTTATAGGTTTCTTACGATTTAAACCTGTATTATATACACCCTTTTTGTTTTTGTTGCTTCTACCATGAAACATACTTTTTTGATCTAATTTACTTTTACAGCTGGTAAAAGCCAAGCTAAAAATAATTAGACAAGAAGTTAAAATTTTAATGAATCTCATACCTTTTTCTTATTTAATTGTCCCCGTACTCGTATAATAACGCATAAATGTCATTAATTAGTCTGTCAACATCTTCTTTTGATGTTCCATCATAAAAACCACGTAATCTTTTTTCTTTGTCTACTAACACAAAATTTTCAGTATGAATAAAATCATTTTCGCCACCATCACCTTCAGTTACAGCTGCAAAATAGGTTTTGCGAGCTAAATCATAAATGTGTTTTTTATCTCCAGTAACAAACTTCCATTTGTTTAAACTCACTCCTAATTTGTTAGCGTATTCTTTTAATACTGGCACAGAATCAGCTTCAGGCATTACCGTATGAGATAAGAACATAATGTCATCATTCCCTTTGTATGCTTTATAAACTCTGTTCATTTGTTTAGTCATTTTAGGGCATATAGTGGGGCAGGTAACAAAAAAGAAATCAGTAACATATATTTTCCCTTTAAAATCGTTCTCAGTTGTTTCATTGCCATCTTGGTCAATTAGTTTAAATGAGCCAACTCTGTGGTATTTATCAACGGTTTGTAATGATTTATCAACTAAGTCAGGGTTGATGTCTATTGGATTATACACCTTTAATTTTTTTGGACGAGAAAGCATATAGTATGCAACGGAGATTCCAACTACAGCAATAATTATCGCAGGGATAAATCTTTTCATACAAGTTTTTTTGCAAAGGTATAAGAACAGCAAAACGCCCCAAATTTTTGAGGCGTTTTGTTTTTATTTTTTTCTATTCTTCTTGGCAGTTTCTTTCTCTAATACTTCATTTATAAGTTTAGTATCGAGTTTTTTACCGAGTATTTTCTTTTTCTTGTCTAATAAATATATTTGAGGTGTACTGTACACATCATAAGTGGTATGATAATTTAAGCTTCTTAAATCAGTATATCCTTTTACGATATACTCTGTTGCTTTTTGCTGATCTTTATATACTTCCATAGGTACAGCAACATTAATAAAATCAAGATTGTTATCTTTAATAAACTTTTTCCACTCTTTGTTATGATTAGAACTTACGGCATATACCTGAATATCGTATATGGTTTTAACCGAATCAATATATTGAGCTAGAGCAGGCATTTCCTTTTTACAATGTCCGCAATCAGGATCCCAAAAAACTAGAACAGTATATTCACTACTAACCTCATAAAGCTTTTCCCATTTTGTGCCAGCAGTATCTAACAAGCTTAAATTAATAGCAGTTTTGCCTAAAGTAAGCGGTGCAATTTTTCTTGCTCTCTCCTGTACTTTTTCAACTTGAGCTGAATCTGCCCAGAAGGCTAAATCATGTGTGTAGTAATTTAAGCCAATATGGGCAAATACGGCATCCATACCCATAATCTTAGAACGCTCATAATGACTCAAAAGGTAATGAACAGTGTACTTGAATATTTCATCATTCGCTTTAGCTTTATTGATAATCATATCTACTTCTTTTACAATAGAATCAGGGTTTGGTACTACAATTTGTTTAAAGTACTTTTCAATTTTATTATGATAAAGAGGAGTATAGTTAATTCTACCATCAGAAAAATCAACCTCATCAAAATAGTGTTGTTTTAAGTAGATGTATTTCTTATATCTTTTTAAGGAATCAGATTTAACATCCTTATATTCTGGAGGAGTAGGCTCTTTCATAGTTTTAAAAATAACTGATACAAAAAGATTTGGGTATTTTTCAATTACTTCTAATCTGAAATCATTTATTTCATTACCGATTTTTTGAAGTTGATCTCCAATTTTCTTTTTATCCTCTTCAGAAATGTCTTTAGCATTGTACCTCTCTTGTAAAGGTTTAGATTCATTTTGTTTTTGAGTAACCAATTTTAAGTGCTCAAAGAAGACTTTATTTTCTTCGGATTTTTTCACCTTCATGTTACCAACATAATCAATTGTGTCAGTCTCTAAATCAATTAAAGGCTCATCATTAACTACAATCTCAAAAAGTAATTTATCGTTTGAAAAGACACCGTAAATCCCTCCATGGTAATGTTCTTTGCCTGAAAAAACAACAATACCATCACTGTTAAAGTTAGCAGTATCTTTATAGTAACGCTGTTTACCAAAATAATTAATCAGATAACAAGGGTCATTTTTCATCCCTTTTATCTTCATCTTAATTTTAAAAGCATCTTTTTGAGAAAAGGCTGATAAACCAACAAAAAGAGTAATAACTACAGCTAATAATTTCTTCATAATTTATATAACTATACTTTCCTTCAAAGTTAATATTATATTCTATCTTTACTTTAAATTAGAGCTTTTTAACAAACATTTAACGTGCCAAAAGTACTGCTATATATTATAATTATTGTTCCTGCTGTTTTGATTGGTTTGGGTATTGCGGTTTATATATTTCAGGAAAAGTTAATTTTTTATCCCGAAAAACTTTCTGATAAATACCATTTTAATTTTGAAGATGATTTTGAAGAGCTAAGTATTAAAACAGAAGATGGTAATACTATAAGCGCTTTACATTTTAAAGTGGAAAATCCAAAAGGGATTATTTATTATCATCATGGCAATGCTGGTAGTTTGGAAGGCTGGGGAAATAGAGCTGTAGATTTTACCAGTAGAGGTTATGAAGTGTTAATGTATGATTATAGAGGTTTTGGAAAAAGTACAGGAAGTATCAAAAATGAAAAAATGCTTTACAGCGATGCTTTACTTATTTACAAGAAGTTGATTTATGATTATAAAGAACGCGATATTATTTTATATGGTACTTCTTTAGGTACAGGAATCGCAACAAAATTAGCTCATGAAAACCACCCTAAGATGCTGATTTTAGAGACTCCGTACTATAATTTTTACGAGGTGGCAAAATTCCATTATCCTTATTTACCTAATTCTATTTTGCTACATTATCAGTTTAAAACGGACAGGTTGCTGCCAGATTTAAATATACCGACTTTTCTATTTCATGGCACTGAAGATGAAACCGTACCTTATAATCATGCTGAAAGATTAGAAAAGTTATCAGATAATGTAAAGTTAATTACTATTCAGGAGGGATCACATAGTAACCTGAACACTTTTCATAAGTATCATGAAGAGTTGGATAAAATTTTAAACTAAATCTTTAGCTCTTTTAAATTCTGATGTTGTGTGGAATGTAATTTCTGGATAATCACTTTCTGCACTTTGTAATAAAAAGGCTGTTTGTGCTAAAAATACATAGTTATCATCCTTATCTTTCGCAATGTATTGTGCCTTTCGTCTAATAAAATCTTCTAATTTACTTTCATCAGTAGTTGTCATCCAGCAAGCTTTGTAAAAGTTTTTTGGCTGAAACTCAGCTGACGCACCATATTCATGTTGTAATCGGTATTGAATAACTTCAAACTGTAACTCACCAACTGTACCTACAATTTTTCTATTACCAGGCTGCTGAATAAATAATTGAGCAACTCCTTCATCAGTCAGCTGTTGAATACCCTTCTCCAACTGTTTTGATTTCATAGGATCTTTATTGATAAGTTCCTTAAATATTTCAGGAGAAAAGCTCGGAATACCCTGAAACTCCATCATTTCACCTTCGGTAAGTGTGTCACCAATTTTAAAGTTACCCGAATCGTAGAGTCCAATTACATCGCCTGGGTATGCTTCATCAATAACACTTTTATCTTGAGCCATAAAACTAGTAGGGTTACTAAATTTCATTTTCTTGTCAATTCTTGTGTGTTGATAGAACTTATTTCTTTCAAATTTACCTGAACAAATTCTTAAAAAGGCAATTCTATCTCTATGTTTAGGGTCAAGATTAGCATGTATTTTAAAGATAAAACCGCTGAATTTTGGATCAGTCGGATTTATCAATTTTGTGTTTGTTTCACGGCTTTTTGGAAAAGGAGCAATTTCTATAAATGTATCTAAAAGTTCTTGAACCCCAAAGTTGTTAAGAGCACTACCAAAGAAAACAGGAGCTAATTCACCGCTTTTGTATTTTTCTACATCAAACTCATCATAAACACCTTCAACAAGCTCTATATCTTCTCTTAATTTTTGAGCGGGTGTTTCCCCGATCTGATCATCTAAAGCTTTATCGTTTAAATCAGTAATAGAAATAATATCGCGTTCAATTTTAGTTTTATTTATATCGAATAGGTTCAGATGTTTTTCATACATGTTGTAAACCCCTTGAAAAGTAGCACCAATTCCTATAGGCCAACTAAGCGGTCTTACTTTAATTTGCAATACAGATTCAATTTCATCTAACAAGTCAAATGCGTCTTGTCCTTCACGATCCATTTTATTAATGAAAACAATAACAGGAGTGTTACGCATTCTACATACTTCCATTAACTTTTTTGTTTGAGCTTCCACACCGTTTGCACAATCAATAACCATAATAACACTATCAACAGCAGTAAGTGTTCTATAGGTATCTTCAGCAAAGTCTTTATGACCAGGAGTATCTAGTATGTTTATTTTAGTGTCTTTATAGTTGAAAGCCATTACCGAAGTAGCAACAGAGATACCTCTTTGCTTTTCTATTTCCATAAAATCGGAAGTAGCTGATTTCTTAATTTTATTAGACTTTACAGCTCCCGCAGTTTGAATGGCACCACCAAAAAGTAGCAATTTTTCGGTTAATGTTGTTTTACCAGCATCTGGGTGAGAGATAATTCCAAATGTTCTTCTTTTAACTATTTCTTGCTCTAAACTCATAAGGCTGCAAAGGTAGCTTTTTAAAGTAAATTTTGTTGATAACTGCTTGCTTAAAGTTTTGGGGTTAGTTGATTAAACGGATACATTTATGCAAACTTTAAAAAAATAAAAGATGAAAAAAATATTGTTTGCGTTTACAGCATTATTCATGTTAAGTATGGTATTTACATCATGTAGTTCTGATAATGATGTGTTAAGCCAATTTTCGAAAAGAAAATATCTGAAAAAGTATAAAAGCAAAAATGTTAAATATGAAGATAAGATTGAGGAGAGAGAAAATAATTTAGCATACGGTCAAACAGAACAAAAGCAAGAAGTTACTGCTTCTACTCAAGAAGATGTTCAGGTTTTAGCTAATTCTGTTGAAGTAAATTATGAACAAGAAGTTAAGTTTGGAGCTGAAACTATGGAAAAATTAAGTTTAGTGAAATCATATGCCAAAGATTATTCTGAATGGAATAGCTATAATAGAGATTTTAATTATTTTGATATGAATACGAAAAGTGCTGAATTAAATAATTACCACAATTCTCGTAGTGTTTCAAATAGTAGAGCTAGCGATGTAGTACTTGTTATATTGTGTATATTCTTACCTCCTGTTGCTGTAGTAGTTTTTGAAGATGGGGTGACAGGGAATTTTTGGTTGGATTTAGTATTAACTCTTTTGTTTTGGATACCAGGAATGATTTATGCATTTTTAGTTTGTTTTGCTGACGTGTCAATCTAAAAAAATATAAGTAAACAAAAAAGCCGCTCAACTGAACGGCTTTTTTGTTGATAGTAGCTGATGTTATTTCTTTCCACCTAACATTAACAATTCATTAGCAACAACTTCGGTAATGTAACGTTTGTTGCCTTCTTTATCATCGTAACTTCTATTAACTAGTTTGCCTTCAATAGCTACTTCATTTCCTTTTTGTAAGTACTTTTCAATTATTTCAGCAGTTTTGCCCCAGGCAATTACATTGTGCCATTGTGTATCTTTAATTTGTTCGCCTTGTGTATTACGATAAGTTTCATTAGTTGCAATAGAAAATTTTGCTAATTTCTTTCCTGAATCTAAGTTAATTACCTCAGGGTTATTGCCTAAGTTTCCAATTAATTGTACTTTGTTTTTTAAATTGTTCATGATAAAAGATTTTAAGTTTATAAAAAGTTTTAATTTGTAAAACCCGATTTGTTCGGATTTGATGAGGCAAAGTAAAGAGTAGTAGAAATATACAGTCGGTTGTTAAATGTTTGCTTTCGTTTATAACCGTTTGTAGTCGTTTGTAAACGGCTTTAATATTGTTTTTACTATATTTGTTGAAATAACTTTTATATGGAAAAACAAAAATGCTTAGAATGCGGAGAGGGTTTTCTGGGTAGGTCAGATAAGAAATTCTGTTCTGATTATTGCAGAAATGCCTATAACAATAAGATTAACAAAGACTCAAAAAATTTAATCAGAAACATTAACAATCGTTTGCGAAAAAATTGGAGGATACTTGAAGAATTAAACTCCAAAGGAAAAGGAACTACCACTACACAAAAGTTAGCTATAAAAGGATTTGATTTTAACTACATTACAGAAGTGTACACCACAAAGGATGGTAGAATATATCATTTCTGTTACAATCAAGGTTACTCAAAGTTAGAAGGAGATAAGTACATGTTAGTAAAAAAAGATGTGTAGAAACTGACGAAAGTTATATTTTAAAAAGGGGAAGTATCATAACTTAGTACTATGATAGAAAAGGTAAAACAACTATTTCAATTCATTTGGGATGTAATTGTAAAATTTGTGGTAGATAATTCTCTTAACTACAGTGGTTCTATTGCTTTTTTTACCATTTTTTCATTACCAGGTATTTTAATAGGGGTTTTATTGGTTGCAGGCTCGGTATTCGGAGAGCAAGCAGTAAAAGGAGAATTGTATGACCAGATTGAAGGTTTAGTAGGAGCTTCAAGTGCTATGCAGGTACAAAATATTATAAAAAATTTAGAAACAGCTGAGTTTAGTTATATTGCTTTAACTATTGCCATTACTACCTTGTTGTATGGTTCTACATCTGTATTTGCTTCAATTCAGGATGGAATAAATGTTATTTGGGGAATTCGTTTAAAGCCAAAGAGGGTAGCATTAAAGTTTATATTAAATAGGCTAATTTCTATTGCTATGATAGCAACAATAGGCTTTTTAATGTTAGTTTCACTGTCAGTAGATACTTTGGTTGTAGTGTTTAATGATTTTTTGGTTGGAGTTTTTGGAGATAGGAGTGCAACCCTAATTTATGTGCTAGAACAATTTAGTTTTACAGTTATTGTATTTGCTGTGTTTGTGATGATATATAAAGTTTTACCAGATGCTAAAGTTACATGGAAAGACATTTATCGAGGAGCAATACTTTCAACGATTTTATTTATAATAGGGAAATACTTATTTAGTTTCTATTTAGGGCAGAGTAGTTTTGGAACAGCTTACGGTACTGCAGGGTCATTAGTATTGCTGTTAATGTGGGTTTATTACTCCTCAATAATTTTATTATTTGGAGCAGAATTTATAGAGGTTTATACACGAGCAAAAGGCAGAGTAATTCAACCTAATTCTGCGTCAACAAAAATTATAACTAAAGAGGTTCACTTAGATTAATTAAAGTAGTTGTGTTAATAATTTGCACGAATATTGTAACAAAAAAACAGATATAGTCGTTTTCTTTGATGTATGCATAAATATCTTTACATATTACTTTTTTTAGCTGCTGTTAACTTTAGTTTTAATAAAGATAATACTACTGATTATGAAGTGGTTGAAGTAGTTGGATTAAATGATACTACTAACTATCATTTTATCCAAAACCAACAGTTGTATCAGCAAGGCTGGGATACTTTGGCTCAACCTACTTTTTGGCGCACATTAATGACGATGGGCAAAGATTCAGCATTAATAAATATTGGTAGTACTCGCCAAATAATTAGAAAAGTTGCTGTTGCTGATTGGGATAAAAATACTGACGAGCAAAAAGATGCTATAAGAGATAGTGTTAAAAAGTATTACAATTTGCCAGAAGAAGCACATGTATATATGACTTCAGGTAAGAAAGATTTTTATGATTTCGAAAAAGTAATTCCGAGCATTGGTAGAGGAATTAAAATATTTAAAGAAAATGGCGTTGATCCTTTTTATGCTCAAGCTATATTGCTAATAGAGAGTCCTAATAAACTTCAAAAGTCTCCTGTTGGAGCTTATGGTTCTTTTCAAATTATGCGAAAAGTAGCAATTAACTTGGGTTTAAAAGTAAACAAGTATGTCGATGAAAGAAAAGATTTTGATAGAAGTGCTTGGGCCTCAGCTAAGCTGATTAGAACCATTTGCGTACCTGAGTTGAATAAAATTTTAGATGAGAAAGAAATCGCTTATACTGGAAATGAACTATGGTACAAGTTATTGGTACTACACGTATATCACGCGGGGGCTGGAAATGTGAAGTTAGCCATTAATGAAATTAATCCAACAAAAGGAGATATGAATTTAATAACTACTTTGTGGCAAACAGAAGTTGGTCAATTTAGAAATGCTTCTCAAAACTATTCGCAACTGGCATTAGCCTCATTAATTGAATTAGATAACATTATTTACAATAACTGCCAGTTTATTTATTATTGTCCAGCATCTAATATTTAACAGGATATAGTTAGATAAACACATAAAAACTTAATCAAATCAATCTTTTTCTTACTTTTATCTGTATAATTTACCAATAGTAATATATGGAAAAGTATGATTTGTGTGTAATTGGAGGTGGGCCTGCAGGGTACGCTGCTGCAATGCGAGCAATTGATTTCGGAAAAAAGGTTATTTTAATTGAAAAAGAAAAGCTAGGAGGGGCAGGAATATACGATGGGGCACTGGCTTCAAAAACTATGTGGGAACTTTCTACCAGATACAGAAAAGTTTATGATGAACTAGGAAAAGATAGGGCTGACAGAAATCTTGATATTACATTTGATGAAGTAAAAAAAACAGTTGATGAAGCTGTCTTTGATAGAAAATTTCAGTTGACATGTCACTTACGTATTATCCATGCAGAAACAGGATTAATAACTTATGAGAAAGGTTTAGGAAGTTTCGTTACTGATAAAGAGATAAAAATTACTAAAGAGAGTGGAGAAGAAATAATTATTCATGCAGAACATACCGTTATTGCTAGTGGTAGTAGTCCTAGAAAGTTGCCCAATATATCTGTTGATGAGAAAATTATAATGACCAGTGACGGAATAGGGCGAATGGATGATTTTCCAGAAAGTATGGTAGTTGTTGGGGCAGGAGTAATTGGTTGTGAATATGCCACAATTTTTGCAAATTTTGGCAAAACAAAAGTTTACTTAATAGATAGAGCTGAACGAATTCTTCCGTTTGAAGATGAAGATATTTCAGATTTGATTTCTAAAAATATGGAGAGACAAGGGGTTCATATCCATAGAAAAGCATCCTTAAAAAGAATGGAAGTGAAAGACGGGAGAGTTGAATATGAAATTGAAAAACCTGATGGTACAACTGAAATAATTAATGTTGAAAAAGCATTATTATCTATTGGTAGAGTGCCAAACATTGCTCCTCTTAAGATTGAGAATGCGGGAGTTAAAATGAGTAAAAGAGGTGTGCATATTGGAGATGAAGATACTCAAACTAATGTATCTCACATATATGCTGTAGGTGATGTTTCAGGAAGAATACCATTAGTAAACGTAGGTGAGAGAGAAGCTAGACATGCCGTTGTAAAAATGTTTGCTGATTTTCCTGTAACCCCAATTAACTATGAAAATGTTTCTACGATAATGTTCTTAAATCCAGTAGTTGCAGCTGTTGGTGCAAATGAACAGATGCTTAGAGAACAAAATATTCCATACCGTTTGGCAAAAGTTGATTATTCAACAATAGCAAGAGCAATATCAATGGGTAAACCAGAAGGGTTTTTCAAATTGATTGTTAGTGATGATGATGAGATGAAGGTACTAGGAATGAGAGCTGCAGGATATCATGCCTCTGCTGCTATTCAATCGGTAGCTCTTTTAATGGACATGGATAAAGGTATTGAAGAATTGGCTCATATGATTCATCCGCATCCATCTATTGTAGAAGGAGTTCAAGAAGCCGCAAGAATGTTGTTAGGCAAGTCAATATATAAATCAGCTGTATTTAAAGATAAGCTGAAATGTTACAGTTGTAGAGATGGTGTTTGTACACCTCTTAATGTTATTAAAGAGGATAATAACAATATTATACAAGATTATAAAGAAGAAAAGAGGTTGATTAATTAATACCCCCCTTTATTTAAGTTTTTTAGAATAGAGAAAGCTCTATCTACATTTTCGTCATTTACAATAATTGTAAATTCATGTGTAGTTGAAATAATATCTAAAATATTAATTCCTTCCCAGGCAATTTTCTTTAAAATAAAATAATAAATACCTGAAACATCAGCATTTTCACTTGGTAGTTTAATTGTTATTGATGATAAACCTTTGGTTTCTTGAACTAAGAATTCATTCTTAAAAATGTTGGCTACATCATTTTGTTCGGAATCACTTAAAATAATAGTTGTTTCATAAACTCCTTGCGAAAAAGCATAGAAAGTATCTTTCTTACCTTTTAATTTTTTTAATAGTTCAGCTTGTTTTTCAATTAGTGAGTCAGAGTTTTTAAAAGTATAATAAGTTATCTTAGAACGAACGGTAATATCTCCTAACTTATTAATTACTTTTTTAACCTTTATTTTAAGGTTGGGATCAAATTTAGGCGAAAGCCTTTTTAAAGCCATAACAATAGCTCCAATTTGTACATCTTTGTTAAGTTGTTCGTCTATCTCAGGTTTTATTTGACGTGATAAAGAAGATAAATTAATAATACCTTCAGCAAGAGCTTCTTCTAAGAACGGAGATTTTTTAATGATTTCTTCAACAACAACATGTGTAGCTTTCATAAGTAGTAAAATTTAACAAAATATGCTCAAATATATAAAAAAATAAATAATACTTAAAAATATAACATTTCTTTAATCTTCTATTATTATGGATTCTTCTATTTTGTCTTTTCTCCGATTTAATTTTCGTCTTGTTTTTGCTTTTTTGTCAAATAATTTATCATAAATGAATGATGCAGGACTAAAAACACTTGGTTTTTTGTAGCTTACGTCTCTATCAACATAAGTTTTTATACCTTCTATTTTAATCTGCTCTTCTTGCTTATCTTGGGCAATAAATGCTTCTTTAAACTCTTTATAGGTTGGATATGGAAAAACTTCTACCTCCTGTAAAGCAATAGAATCTTTATACATTTTAAACTTAATTAAGTATTTACCAGGTTTTTTAATTGGAGCAATGTAGGTAAGTGTTTTAAAACCAATATAAGAAATTGTTAGCGTGTCATTCTTCTCAGTATGAATAGAAAATTCCCCTAACTCATTAGTTTTTGTTCCAAAATTTTTGCTGGTTACAATATTTGCTCCCATCAATAAACTATTGTTTTCTCCATTCACAACAGTTCCTATTAACACGTAACTACTGTCATTGCTTTGCGCTAATAAAGTAAATGGAGTTAGTAAAATGAGTGTGATAAATAAATTTTTCATAATTGGTAACATTTATTACCAAAGGTAAATCAAAAATATAAACTCAATAATGACTTTAATTAGTTTATGCAGAAAAAAATTCGTTTTTTTATATATCAATATAAGGTAATGGATTATATAGAATTTTCAGCGACAATAAAGCCCTTGGAAATAGGAAGAGAAGTATTAACTGCCGAGCTTGCAACAATTAATTTTGAAAGCTTTGTTGATACAGAACAAGGTATGAAGGCATATATTCCTATAAATTTATTTAATGAGAAAAGTTTAAATAAGGTTGCTGTTTTAAATAATCCAGAGTTTAATATTTCTTACGAAACTATAACTATCCCTGACCAAAACTGGAATAAAACTTGGGAAGAGAGTTTTGATTCTATTTTAGTAGAAGAAAAATGTTTGGTGAGAACTAGTTTTCATGAAAAACAAGAAGTTGATTACGATATTGTGATTAATCCACAAATGTCTTTTGGTACTGGCCATCATGAAACTACTTATTTAATGATAAAACATCTTTTATTATTGCCATTAAAAGATGAAAAGGTGTTAGATATGGGGTGTGGAACAGGAGTGTTAGCAATATTATCCAAAATGAAAGAAGCTGATTATGTGGAAGCGATTGACATTGAAGATTGGGCTTATGACAATACCTTAGAAAATATTAGGAACAATAGTTGTGAAGATATTGTAGTTAAAAAAGGCGGGGTTGAAGCAATTAGTAACATTAAGTTTGATTGTATCTTGGCAAATATCAACAGAAATGTATTGATAAGAGATATGGAAAAATATGCTTCAACTTTAAAAGATGGAGGGGTAATATTATTAAGTGGTTTTTTCGTTTCTGATAAGCCTTTGCTAATTGAAGAATGTAAAAAACAATCATTGCAATTGAAAGGGGAGGATAGTAAAAATGATTGGGCAATGTTAAAATTTAAAAAAGTAACAAGTTGAGATTAATTAAGAATATACTACTACTATTAGCGTGTTTGTTTAGTTTTTCTGCATTCAGTCAAGGTAAGATTAAAAACTTTACTCATGATTCAACTATCTTTTTTCAAGAGATGGAAAAGTTTCTCACTTACTCCAGGGCTGCAGATGGCAAACAAGTAATGGATGATTTTTCTTGGAACTGGTATGGAGGTATTTTTTCAGATAATCAGAGAGAAATGGTTTACAAAACCTGTAATGCTATGCTTAAATCGAGAAAACGAGCATTCCCTGATTTTCGTAATTATTTATATTGTATTTCAAATTTTGTTAACGCAAAACATTTATCAGAAACAGATTTTGAAACATGGAATAGTATAGTTATTAGGTTGGCTGGTAAAAAAAGTAAAAAAGATTTTACAGAGTATATTAAATCTTGCAACGATTTATTTGAATTTGGACTAATGTACAATTCAGCTGCTAATCAATGGAAATCGAGTAACAATAAATATGTTTTCGGTTATGATAGCTTGCCGAATATCACCTTTGATGCTCTAAATTTAATTTGCTATTCTAAAGGAGATAGTTCTGTTATTTACAATACTAAAGGGATTTATTATCCAACGGAAGCTAAATGGGTTGGAGAAGGTGGTAAGATAACTTGGGAAAGGGCTGGTTTTTCTTCAGATTCAGTTTGGGCTGAAATAGATGATTATCAGATAGTAGTGAAATCACCAACTTATAACATTAAAAATGTAACCTTTTACGACTATTATTACTTTACTGACCCTATGAAAGGAAATCTTCAAGAAAAAGTTTTAGCTAACGTAACTCCTCAGAAAGCAACTTATCCTAGGTTTAAATCCTATAGTGCAAGGTTAGAGATTAACAATATTTCTGAGGGAGTTGATTATAATGGAGGGTTTTCTCTACATGGTAGAAAAGTGATAGGTAGTGGTAATGAAAAACAAGATGCTTATGTAATTTTTAAACGAAAAGATGTGCCTTTTTTAAGAATGGCAGCTAAAACTTTTATTATTAAACCCGAAAGAATTGTTTCGCAAGTTGCTGCAGCTAGTTTTTACATTAAAGAAGATTCTATTTATCACCCCGGAGTTTCCTTTAAGTTTTTCATTAAAGAAAGGAAATTGTCATTAATAAGAGATCATCAAGGAATTAAACTAACACCCTATTTTGATTCGTATCATCAAGTAGATATGGATTTTGAATCTTTGGAATGGCAAGTAGATTCTCCAATGGTAGAATTTAAAAACCTAACAGGAGGAACTAAAACTGATGCTATTTTTGTTTCTTCTGATTATTTCAGTAAGAATGCTTATCTAAAAATGATGGGATTATCTGAAAAACACCCTTTATATACAGTAAATGCTTTAGCTCAAAAATTAGATACAAATTATATTACTGTAGATCAACTGGCAGGCTATACTTTATTATCTTACACTCAGTTAGAAAGTTTTTTGCTCGATTTGTCATATAAAGGATTTATCAATTACAATTACGATGGAAAATATTTTATAGTAAAAGATAGGCTGTTTAATTGGGTAAAAGCTAGTGGAGGTAATATAGATTATGATGTGATTGGTTTTTACTCTAATATAAAAAATGCCAATAATGCTACTTTAAGTTTGATTAACTACGATTTAAAAATTAGAGGCGTAAATAGTATTAATGTTAGTGATTCTCAGGAAGTAATCATATATCCAGCTCGTAAGGAGATTATTCTTAAAAAGAATAGAGACTTTGATTTTAGTGGTGTAATACAAGCTGGTAGGTTTGACATTATGGGAAGTAATTTCTCATTTAAATATGATGAATTTAAGGTAGATATGCCAAATGTAGATTCCTTGAGGATTTATGCTGAAACAGGAGAGAAGGACCAATATGGACAACCAGCATTAAAAAAAGTTAAAACAGTTATTGAAAAAATTAATGGAAATTTACTGATAGATAAGCCGAATAATAAATCAGGAGTGAAACCTGCTGATGAATATCCAATACTTAATAGTTTTAAAGATTCCTATGTTTTTTATGACAGAAAGTCTATACAAGGCGGAGTTTATAAAAAGGATGACTTTTATTTTCATGTGGAACCCTTTCAAATTGATAGCTTAGATAATTTTGATAATGAGCAGCTAGAGTTTAAAGGAACTTTCTTTTCTGCTGGTATTTTTCCTGAAATGGAAGAAACATTAACTCTTCAGCCCGACCATTCCCTTGGTTTTGTTAAGCAAACACCACCTAATGGGTTTGATATGTATGGAGGTAAAGGAGTATTCAATGATACAATTAGATTAAGCCATGATGGTTTAAGAGGTAACGGAAAATTAGATTATATCACTTCTACGACTTGGTCTGATGATTTTATTTTCTTCCCGGACTCAATGAATGCTATAGCTCAAAAGTATCAGGTAGAAGAAAGTCCTGTTGACGTAGAGTTCCCTCCAGTTGAAGGAGAAAATGTTAAAACCCGTTGGTTTCCTAAGAAAGACATCATGATACATAGAGAAATTGATAAACCAATAGCTATGTATGATATGAAATCATATATGCATGGTCAAACTATGGTTCAACCAGACGGATTAACAGGATCAGGTACTTTTGAGTTTCAAAAAGCTGAATTAGAGGCTCGTTTGATTAAATTTAAGTTTAAAGATTTTGAATCAGATACGGCAGATTTTAGGTTGAAAGATATGGGAGATGGTTTAGCTGAAGATGCTTTGGCATTTTCTACAGTAAATGTAAATGCTTATGTAACTTTTGAAGAAAGGTATGGTCAGTTTAGATCAAATGGAGGTGGCTCTCACATCAATTTTGAACCTATGCAGTATATCTGTTATATGGAAGAGTTTAAGTGGTATATGGATAACGATGATATTGAATTGACTGCAGGTGAAGCAAAAGAACAAGATGCTTCTGGAGTTAAGTTAGATGGAGCTCAGTTTATCTCAGTACATCCTGATCAGGATTCTTTAAGTTTCTTTTCATCTAAGGCAAAATATGATTTAAAACGTAAGATTATTAATGCAGAAGGGGTTAAGTTTATGAATATTGCTGATGCAATGGTTTATCCAGATAGCGGTAAAGTAGTAATTGAAAAGAAAGCAAAAATGCAAACCCTTAACAATTCTAGAGTTGTTGCTAGTTACGTAACTCAAAATCATGATATTTATAATGCTAATATAAATGTGTTTGGTAAGAAAAAATATGCAGGAACAGGTTATGTTGATTACATAGATGAATTGAGTAAATCACAAACTATTTATCTTGAAAATATAGGGGTAGATACCACGGGTCAAACATATGCTACGGCTCAGGTAAAAGATACTGCTAATTTTACTCTCAGTCCTAATTATGAATTTTACGGTAAAGTAAAACTATTTGCTAACAAGCAGTATTTAACGTTTGATGGTTATTCAAGAATTTTCCATGATTGTGATTTATTAGGTAAGGATTGGTTTAGTTTTGAAGCAGAAGTTGATCCTAATGATATATACTTGCCAATTGATAGTACAACAAAATCTGTGGATGGAAAACCTTTGTTAGCTAGCGTATTACTAAGTGCCGATTCATTAGGTATATATACATCTTTTTTAAATAAAAAGAAAAAGTATAGTCACACCGAAGTTATTCCTGCACAAGGTTACCTGACTTATGATAAAGAAAATGAAGAATATAGAATATCAAATAAAGATAAACTACAAGAAATGTCTTTTGCTGGTAACTATTTAAGTTTGAGTACAAAAAGCTGTAAAGTATATGGTGAGGGTGCTATTGATTTAGGAGGAGATTTAGGACAAGTAAAGCTTGGTACAGCAGGTATGGTACAGCATAATCAATTAGATGACGATGTGATTTTTGATATGGTGATGGTTACTGATTTTTTCTTTACAGGAGATGCATTGAAAAAAATGGCTAAAAAAATGGAAGAGGGTAGTTCTTTAGACCCAGTAAAACTAGACAGGCCAATTTATGAGAAAGGATTAAGAGAGGTTCTAGGAAAACAAGAGGCAGATAAATTAATTGCACAGGTTAATTTATATGGTGAATTTAAAAAATTACCAGAATCACTTAAGAAATCTATTGTCTTCAATGAAGTAAGATTAAAGTGGGATGATGACTCAAAATCATATAAATCTTTTGGTAAATTAGGTATTAGTAATATTGAAAACAAACAGATTAATAAGTATGTTGAAGGTAAAATCGAATTAGTTAAGAAAAGAAGTGGAGATGTACTAACTATTTACTTACAGATAGATAAAAACAATTGGTATTTCTTTACGTACACAAGAGGCATTATGCAAGCTATTTCATCTGATTCTGAATTCAATACGGCAATCACTGATACTAAGCCTGATAAACGAAAAGTTAAGGTTGGAAAAGGACAAACTCCATATAGTTTCATGTATTCTACTGAAAGGAAAAAGAGAGACTTTTTAAGGAAGTTTGATGAATAGTTCTATGTAAAATTTCGTTTTTTGCATCCATTTAATATAATAATTACCTTTGATAATTGGCTTAGCCTATAAATGATAAGAAAAAGTGTATATAAATTAAGTTCTCTTTTAGCATTATTAATAATGCTTGTTTCTACTTCTGTATTTGGTCAATATAACTCAGAAGAGGAGTTAAAAGAAGCAGCAAATAAAATGTTTGAAGAGGAAAAGTACCACGAAGCGATGCCTTTGTTTGGTCAACTGTTAAGTCTTTACCCAAAAGATTTAGATTACAATTTTAAGTATGGAACTTGTGTATTAGTTGGCTCAAAAGAAAAAGAAGATGCACTTAAATACTTAAAGTTTGCTACCTCAAAATCTACAGTTAATCCATTAGCGTATTATTTTTTAGCTAAAGCTTATCACCACAATTATCAGTTTTCTCAAGCTAAAGTTTATTACAATAAGTTTAAAACTAAAGCACCTCCAAAAGATATACAACGTTTTGATGTAGACAGAGAAATTGTAATGTGTGAAAATGGAGAGAATCTAGTTAAAAGTATGACCGATATAGGAGTTTTAAGTAGAAAAGATATTAGAAGAACCGATTTTTTCAGAAGCTATGACTTAGCAGGTATTGGAGGGAAAATAGTGGTGAAACCAGATGAGTTTAAAACAAAGTTAGATAAGAAAAGAAATGAGTCATCAATTATTTATTTGGGAGAGAAAAGAGATATGGTTGTTTTTTCTTCTTATGGTAAAACAGGTGTAAATGGCAAAGATTTATACAAAGTTGTCAAGCTGCCTAATGGAGAATGGAGCGATCCATCGCCTTTGGCAGAAGAACTGAACTCTAAGTTTGATGAAGATTATCCGTTTTTACATCCAGATGGAAGCACACTGTATTTTTGTTCTAAAGGCTACAATAGTATGGGGGGGTATGATGTTTTTAAATCTACTTTAGATTTAAGAACAGGAAAATGGTCTTATCCGGAGAACCTTGATTTCCCAATAAATACACCTGATGATGATATTTTATACATATCAGATATTGATAATCAATTAGCGTATTTTGCATCATCAAGAGCAAGTAAACAAGGTGAGTTAACTGTTTATAGAGTAACTGTTGATCCGGCTCCTGTTGAAAATTCTGTGGTTAAGGGATTCTTTTTAGCTGAGGCAAATCCTGAGATGAAAGATGCGACCATTACTGTTAAAGATGCAGAAAAAGATAGAAGATACGGAGTTTACAAAACGCATAGTGTTTCAGGAGAGTACTTGTTAGTTTTTCCAAGCAATGGAGGTAAGTTTAAAATTTTAGTAGAAACTACAAGCGATGCTCCAATTCATAGTGCGGTAATTGAGTTGCCAGAGTTAGAAAGTTTTAGAGCATTAAAGCAGGAACTAAGGTTAGTAGGAGAAGGGAGCGATGAAAAGTTGGTGGTAAAGAATTTATTTGATGAAACGGACGAATTTGACATTAATGATCCATTAGTGGTTGAACATATTTTGAAGAAAAAAGCTCAGTTGGAAGTTAACACTACAGAGGAAGAAGTATTGAGCCAAGCTTCAAAAACAGAAATTGTTGCCGAAACTGAATCTACTGAGTCTGAGTATAGTGAGTTGAGTAATGAAGAGTTGGTAAACAAAACAGATAATCTGGCTTCTAAACTTATTGAACAAACTGAAGAGTCGAAACAACAGACCAATACTGCATTTAAAAAAGCTGAAGACAATAGTTTAAAAGCTAAGCAGCTTTTTACAGAATCAGAGCAACTTTTTGCCGAAGCAAATGAAGCAACAGATGAAGAGGAGAAAAAACAAAAACAAGCATTAGCTGAGCAGAAAAAGTTAGAAGCAGCCAGTTATGTTAATCAAACAATAGCTGCACTTTCTGTTGCCAAAACATTAGAAAACGAAGTAGTAGAAAGAACTTCAGATGCTTCTAAAATAAATAATTTACAAGAAAAAATCAATTCGAACATTGATAATGGAAACAGAGTTGAGGCTGAGAAAAATCTATCGCAATTAGATGAAATTGCTTCTGCTACTTATCATACTACCTCTGCCATAGAAACCGAAAAGGAATTAAGTGACAAAAAACTTTCAGAAGCTAAGGAAATATATAGTAAAGCAAGAAATAAAGCTACAGAGCTAAGAAACAGAGAAAATGAGATAGAGAAAGAAGTTGAGCAATTAAAAAATCAATTAACAACTACTAAAAAGAAAAGCGAAAAAGAAGATTTACAAGCCAGAATTGACGTGTTAACCATTGATTTAGAAGATAATGAATTTGAATTGGATAAATCTATTGTTGCTGAGGATAAGGCGAAAAAGGCTTATGAAATAGAGAAGAGTAAAGCTCAAACATCTCAGCAAATAATAACTGAAATTGCTAATAGCGATAATACTGTAGCGAATATAGATGAAAGTAAGAAATTACAGATAGAAAACGACATTGTTTATTTTGAAAAAGAAGGATTGGTAGGTTTATATGCTGAAGCGGATAATGAAACAACTGAACTTGAAATTTACAGTTTGGCAGATCACAAAGAAGAGTACGATATAGTTGATGAACAAGGTAACTTAATTGATTACAATACAAAAAGAAGTGTAGAATTAGCTGAAGTTGATGGGATAGAGGATGAAAATAAAAGAACAAAACGAGTTATAAAAATTAATGAGAGTTGGATAAAAGATATAGATGAAGAGATTGCTTTAAGAAACGAGCAACTTGCTGTTGAATTAAATGCCAATAAAAAAGCCGAATTAGAAAATAAAATAGCGGCTTTAGAAACTTTAAAAGAACAGAAGCAAAAAGAACTTAATGAAAATAAAACTTTGTTAGCCGCTAATTCTTCTAATACAGAAACTACTGAAATAGCAGAAAATACTTCTAATGAAAATAATACAACTTTTACAAATGAAGTAAGTACTAATAACACTGTAACTACTGAAAAAGTTAATATCATTAATGAAGATGGAAGTATTAAAGATTATGAAACAATTTATACAGAACAATTAAATAGCTCCCCAGATGAAGATACTTATGAGGCTTATATTGAGAAAGCTAAAATTCACCAAAATTGGGTAGAAGCAACCAAAGAAGAATTATTGATTAGAAAAATGGAATTACAAGAAGCAGACGAATCGGAGAAAGCTGCTATAGAAAATAAAATTGCCATACTAGAGAATGACTTAACAGAGCAAGAAGAATATGTAGCGATTTATGAAATGCAAGCAGAAGCTATGCAGCCTGAATCTACTGACTTGGCTACCAACGAACAACCAGAAAACAATTCGTTAGAAGTAAATACTAACAATAACACAACCAATCAAACAGAAGTTACTGAAAGTTCTACAACAATAAACGAAGCAGAAACTACCACAACTGAAAATGAATTGGCAGAAAACACAACAAATGAATTTTCAACTACAGAAACTTCTGAAAATATTGAATCAACAAACGAAGTTGAAAATAACAGTAGCGAGACTGAACTTGCTGAAAACACTACCGAAACAAGTGCTAATAACGAATCAACTAACGAAAGTTCTACTAGTGCAGCAACTAAAGTGCCTGTTTACGAATTAACCAGCGATAAATTAAATGGAGAGGAAGATGAGTTCTCTAATTTAAAGTATTACGAAGGTTTTGAATATCAATCAGATTTATCTAAAGAAAGTGTAGCTAATGTTTCTGTTATGAAATCTGAAGCTAAACAATTAAAGGATGAAGCAGATGTTAAATTAAATGAAGCAGCTTCTACTAATAATGCAACAAAAAAAGCAGAGTTAATATCTGAATCAGACGCATTAATTAAACAATCGGAAGAAAAACAAGAACAAATAGCAAGAGCTTATGAAACAGCCAATAGAAAAGAGTATCAAAATAATCAAACTGTAATAGAAGAACTTAAAAAAGCCAATACAGATGAATATTCTAATCAGGCATTAATGATTGAAATGTATGAGGAAGAAGCTAACAGTTATTATGCAGAAGCACAAATTGAGCGAGAAAGAGCTATTAACGCTACCAATTTTACAGTTAAAGAATCAGCTTTACAAAAAGCTTATGAGTTAGAAATGAAAGCTATTAATAAGCAAAATATGGCAATCAATCAAATCTCTAGTGATAACCTGAATGAAGCTATTGCTACAGCAGAAAATAATAATACTAATGAGACAGAGACAACAGCAAGTAATAGAATAGCTAATGAAACAGAGACTAGTGAATCTGAAACAAATTCTACAGAAATTAATGAAATCGAATCTGCAATTAACGAGAATGAAGTGGCAGAGAATACTACTGTAAATGAGACTTCCACTAATGAAACCAATACCAGTACAGAAAATGAATCAACAACAACATCAAGTGTTCCTTTAAGTTCATCTTCACCTGAAATTTCTGATGAAGACATTGCAGTTATTCAACAATTAAAATCAGCTGAAGTTATTGAGATTAAAAACTCAGAGAATTATCAGAATTATGCTGAACTAAAGAAAGAAAACAGAAGGTTGGTAAAAGAAGCAGAAGTAGAGTACGCAGAGGCAGAAATTTATGAGCAAGATGCAGCTGACCAGAAACAACTAGGAGTTACCTTAAAAGCTATGGCAGAAGGTTCTTCTAATGAAGCTGATAAAGCGAAGAAGCTAGAACAAATAGAGAAATTAAATGCTATGATAGCTGAAAATGAATCCAAATCAGCTGAATTAAAGCAAAGTGCAGCAACAAAGGAAGGACAAGCAGAATCGGCTAAACAACAAAGTGATGCTATACTCATTAATGCAGAAGAAAGTGAAGCAGCTATTATTACTGCACTTGAAAAGATTGAGACTTATGATGCTGACTTAATGGCTGAGATTGAAAAAAATGCGGCTAATGAGACTGAAACTGCTAATGAATTAGCAACGAATGAGCAACCAGAAAACAATTCATCAGAAGCGAATGAAAGTAATAGAATTGCTAATGAAACGGAAACTGAAATTTCAGAAAATAGTAATGTTACCAATGAATCTGAAATAAATACTACCGAAACAGAATTAGCTGAAAATACAACTAATGAATCTTCTGAGAATAATACAGCTGAGGCAGAGACTGTAAATGAGGTGGAGACTAACACAAATTCTAATGAAACTGAATTGGTAGAGAATACTTCTTTAGCTACTAACGAAACTGAAAATTCAGAAAATGAATTTTCAAACAATGAAAATGAAACAACAGAGAATACAACTACTGAAATAGTAGAAACATCCACGGAATCTACTACCGTACAACCTTCATTGAGCAATATAGACGAGGTGCCAGAAAAGTTAAACCAGTCGATATTTGTAATGAGTAACAATCAACCGGTTTATAACGAAAGTAATCCGATACCATCAGCCGAAAAAATGCCTGAAGGACTAGTATTTAAAGTTCAGATCGGGGCATTTAGAAACCCTATCCCACAAAACCACTTTAAAGGCTTTGCACCAATTATGGCAGAAGATGCAGGTAATGGAATTACCCGATATACTGCAGGACTTTTCAATTCGTTCAACATGGCTAACGAAGCTAAGAACTCTATTCGTTCAATTGGTTACTCTGATGCTTTTGTTGTTGCATTCTATAATGGTAAAAGAATTGGTGTTTCTGAGGCTAGAGCAATGATAGATGATAATGTTGTAGCAGAAAACAATTTCTCTATAGAAGAAAATACAACGCCAACAAATACTAATACTGAAACTCCAAGTAATACATCTACTAATGAGTTGGAAAAAATTACAACAGAAGAAGTAAAAGATGGAGTTTCAACTGATGTTAGAAATATTGATGGGGTATTTTATGCAGTGCAGGTTGGAGTATATTCTAAACCAGTTACTGCGGGCCAATTGAGTAATGTTTCACCTTTAAATAGTGAAAGATTAGAAAGTGGTTTAATACGATATACATCAGGAAACTTTAAAAATCTGAATGATGCTAATGCTGCAAAAGATAGAATAAGAGCACAAGGCATTGCTGATGCTTTTGTGGTAGCGTATAATGGAGGTAGAAGAGTGCCAGTTGCTGAGGCTACACAATTGTTGAAATCTTCTGGTACTGAATCAGAAACAACTACTATCAATCAGGTTGATGAGGAAGAAAATTCGTTGGATGGTATTGCTGAAACTGTTGAAAATGAAAATGTAGAAATGGAAACCCCTATTGAAGAAGAGAGTACAATTACAGAAACAGAAACAGAAACAGAAACAGAAACATCTGAGAAAAGTTATTCGGGAGAAGATTTAAACATAGAGTTTAAAGTGAAGCTTGGAGAATATGAAGAAGATGTTCCGGTTGAAGATGCAGCAAGATTTTTACAATTAACTGGAAGGGGAGTAAAAAATTATGAAGAGGGCAATAAAACAATTTATGTCATTGGTTCGTTTCCAGATTATCAATCGGCATTAGATTTGCAAATTGAAATGAAAGAAATGGGAGTGGAGAATCCAGAGACCATTGCTTTTAAAGATGGAAATCCAATAGGAGTAGAAGAAGCATTAGATTTAATAAAAAATCAATAAATGAGTACTGAAACAATTTTTGAAGAAGAATTAGATTTAAAAGAATTACTAACTAAAGAACATCGTTTAATTCTGTTTAATGATGATGTAAATACTTTTGATCATGTAATTGATATGTTGGTGAAGGTATGTAATCATAATTTGATACAGGCTGAACAATGTGCTTACTTGGTACATTACAAAGGAAAGTGTGATGTGAAAAAAGGCGAGTTTGAGGATTTAAAAGTAATGTCAGAAATATTGGCTGACGCTGGTTTAACCGTAGAAATAAACTAATAATGAAGATTAACAAATATATAGTAGCTGGAATAAGTGTGTTGTTTATTGTAGCATGTGCGAAAGTGCCAATTTCTGGACGTAAGCAAGTAAACTTAGTGCCAGCAGGGCAAATGTTATCCATGAGTTTAACACAGTATAATCAATTTTTATCTCAGAACCCTCCTGTTGCAGATAGCGATTCAAGAACTCAAATGGTAAAAAAAGTAGGTAATAGAATTGCTGCTGCTGTAGAGCAATATATGAAAGACAATCATATGTCTAGTAAACTAAAAAATTATAAATGGGAATTTAATTTAGTTGATCAAAACGTAGTAAATGCTTGGTGCATGCCAGGAGGAAAAGTTGTTTTTTATACAGGAATTTTGCCCATAACCAAAACCGAGGAAGGACTTGCAGTAGTGATGGGTCACGAAATTGCCCATGCAGTGGCTAATCATGGTAACGAACGTATGAGTCAGGGAATATTAGCACAAGCAGGTACTATGAGTGTAGCGGCTTTTATGCGAGAAAAGCCGGAGGCTACTCAAGCGTTGTTGATGGGGGCAATTGGTGCTGGAACTACAGTTGGTATGCTGGCTTTTGGTAGAAATCAAGAAAGCGAGGCAGATAAATTGGGTATGGTATTTATGGCCATGGCTGGTTATCAACCTAAAGAAGCCATTCCTTTTTGGGAAAGAATGAAAGCCGCTGGAGGCGGTGGAGGAACACCTGAATTTTTAAGTACGCACCCTAGTCATGACACTCGTATTCAGAGAATAAAAGACTGGTTGCCAACAGCTGAAAGTTATTATAATACATCAGCTAAATAACTAGTTTTATAAACGGTATTATTTCTAATTTGTATTTTCAGTAGTTTTGAACCTATGAGAAAATTAGGTGCTTTACTATTGGTCTTTGTTGTTTTATCTGGTTTTGCTCAAAAACCAAAGCAATTATCTTCATCTGAAATATATCAGCAAATTAAAAAACTAGATGTTCTAGGCAATGTCCTTTATTTGGCAGCTCACCCTGATGATGAAAACACACGTTTTATTGCTTATTGTGCGAATGAAAGAATGTACAATACTGCATATTTGTCGTTAACTCGTGGTGATGGTGGACAAAATTTAATTGGTACTGAAATTAGAGAAGAATTAGGAATTATCAGAACACAAGAATTACTGGCTGCTCGTAGAACTGATGGAGGTAAGCAGTATTTTAGTAGAGCTAACGATTTTGGTTATTCAAAAACCCCTGAAGAAACACTAGAAATTTGGGATAAGGAAAAGATTTTGAGTGATGTAGTTTGGGTGATACGTAAGCTTAAGCCAGATGTAATTGTTTGCCGTTTTCCAACTGATGGAGGTGGAGGACATGGTCATCATACTGCATCTGCATTATTGGGTGTTGAAGCATTTGAGAAAGCAGCAGATGAAACACAATTTCCTGAACAGTTAGAATATGTAGATGTATGGCAAGCAAAGCGTATAGTGGTGAACACTGGCCGTTGGTGGAACCCTGATATTTCAGCTGATGATGAAGGTGTGGTTGCAGAGAATATTGGAAAATTCAATTCATTATTAGGAACATCCTACAATGAATTAGCGGCTGTGAGTAGAACCCAGCACAAAAGTCAGGGATTTGGTTCTATGAGTGATAGAGGAGAACACTTTGAATACTTTGAACACTTAAAAGGTGAACCAGCTAAGGAATCCTTATTTGACGGAATGAATAGGTCTTGGTCTACCATAGAAAAAGACATTAATGTTGTTGAAGAGGTTAGCCAAACCATTGAACGATGTATTGATGAGTTTGATTATAATCATCCAGAAAATTCTCTAGATCACTTACTAACTTTAAAAAATGCCTTACAAAAATTGAATGATGATTATTGGAGGAGAATAAAAAACCATGAAGTAGATGATTTAATAAAACAATGCTTAGGATTGTACATAGAAGCTACGGCTGAAACTTATTGGGTAACTAATGGCGATTCGGTTACAGTTAATTTTGAAATAACTCCCAGAAATAAAGGTGGTATTAAGTTAGAAAGACTAGTGTTAACCAATAATCAGGATATAGAAGAATTTGATGAAAAGCTGGCTAAAAATAAAAAGTTTGAGTTACAAAGAACCTACTACATTAAGGATTTAGCTGTTAGCCAGCCATACTGGTTAGAAAAAGAAGGGACATTGGGAACTTATGCTGTAGAAGAGCAGTATAAAATCGGTCAAGCGGAAAACCAACCCGCACTATCATTCGTGGCAGGTTTTGTAATAGATAGTTTTGAACTAAACTACGGTATTCCTGTAGTTTACAAATGGCGTGACCCGGTAAAAGGAGAATTACATAGACCTTTTGTAATTGTGCCACCTGCATTTGTCAATTTTAAAGAAGAAACACAGTTGTTTTCTGATTTAAAAGAAAGAGAAATTGAATTGACTGTAAAAGCAACAACTAATAATGTTAACGCTCAATTAAACTTAATAGCTCCAGAAGGTTGGGAACTTTCCAAAAAACAATTTGATTTACAGTTTGCTAAAAAAGGAGAAGAGCAAAAGGTGAGCTTAACGCTTAAACCTACTACTAATGCTCAATTAGGTAATTTGACAGCTGAGTTAATCATTGAAGAAAAAACCTATAACAAAGCCTTAAAAACCATTGAATACGACCATATTCCTACTCAAGTTTATATGCCTAAATCTAAGGCAAAATTGGTTTATATGAACATCAAAAAGAAAGGAAGTAAAGTGGGGTATTATGCTGGAGCAGGAGATGTAACAGTTGAAGCGCTAACCAGTGTGGGTTATCAAGTTGATGAACTTTCAGAAGCTGATATCACTCCTGAAAATTTAAAACAATATCATGCTGTAATTTTAGGAATTAGAGCAGTTAATGTTAATCATCGTATGCCTTTTATTATGCCTAAGTTGTTAAAGTACTGTGAGAATGGTGGAACATTAATTTTACAATACAATACCGCACATCGCCTAAAAACGGAGGAGTTTGGCCCTTATCCGTTAAAACTTTCAAGAGATAGAGTTACAGAGGAGGATGCTGTAGTTACCTTTTTAAAACCAAATCATAAGGTGCTAAATACGCCTAACAAAATCACCAAACAAGATTTTGATGGTTGGGTACAAGAGCGTGGTTTGTATTTCCCTAAAGAGTGGGATGATAAGTATGAAGCCATCTTAAGCTGGCACGATAAAGGAGAGGATGCTAAAAATGGTAGTTTATTGGTGGCTGAATATGGTAAAGGGCATTATGTTTATACAGGCATTTCTTTCTTTAGAGAATTTCCTGCTGGAGTGCCTGGTGCTTACCGTTTATTTGTCAACTTAATTAGCTTGGGTAATGAATAAAGAAACCAATTGGAACCGTTGGTATGTTGCCCTTATTGCTACACTTGTAGTGCTAATCGCTTTGTTTTACGCTTTTACTAAACACTTTTCATGAGTACGATTGATTGGATAGTATTACTCGGAACTTTGTTCTTTATTGTGGCTTATGGGGTTTGGAAAACCAGAGGAAGTAAAAACCTACAAAGTTTTTTAAAAGGTGATAACGATGCTAAATGGTGGGGAATAGGTATTTCCATTATGGCCACACAGGCCAGTGCCATTACTTTTCTTTCAACTCCTGGACAAGCATACACTGATGGCATGCGCTTTATCCAATTTTACTTTGGACTGCCCATTGCAATGATTATTCTTTCTGTCACGTTTATTCCTATTTACTATAAGCTTAAAGTCTATACTGCCTACGAGTTTTTAGAAAACAGATTTGATTTAAAAACACGCTCATTAGCAGCCATATTGTTTTTAGTGCAACGTGGTTTAGCTGCTGGTATTACGATTTATGCTCCTTCTATAATTCTCTCTACGTTGTTGGATTTGAATTTAGGTTTAACTAATATCTTTATTGGATTATTGGTAATTGTCTATACAGTTTCTGGAGGTACTAAAGCGGTTACCCAAACTCAAAAACAACAGATGGCTGTAATGATGGGAGGGATGGTTTTGGCCGGAATTATGGTGATTAAAATGTTGCCAGAAAACATAGGTTTTACCGATGCATTGCATGTGGCAGGTAAAATGGGTAAGCTGAATGTGGTAAACTTTGAGTTTGATTTGAGTGATCGATATAACTTCTGGAGTGGAATTACAGCTGCTTTGTTTTTGTTCATGAGCTATTTCGGTACTGATCAATCCCAAGTACAGCGTTATTTATCAGGTAAAAGCATTAAAGAAAGTAGGTTAGGGTTGATAATGAACGGACTGCTTAAAGTACCTATGCAGTTTGTGATATTGTTTATTGGTGTGATGGTATTTGTGTTTTACCAGTTTAACCAACCGCCAGTATTCTTTAACTCAGTACAAAAGCAGCAAGTAGAGCAATCAGTTTATGCGGATGACTTAAAAACCATAGAAACCGAATATACTGCAGTATTTGAAGAAAAACGAGCTGAATTAGAAAACTTGGTGGATGCAGTAAACGAAGAGAATGAACAAGCTGTTAACGAAAGTAAATCTAAAGCCTTAGCATTAGAAGCTAGGGGGCAGGAGTTGAGAGAAGAAACTAAGGCCTTGGTAAAGCAAGTTAACCCTAATGCAGAAACCAACGATAAGGATTACATTTTTATGACCTATGTAATGGATTTCTTACCAGTAGGGATGGTAGGTTTATTGTTTGCGGTAATGTTTAGCGCTGCCATGAGTAGTACTGCTAGTGAGTTAAATGCATTAGCAAGTACAACTACCATTGATTTATATAAGCGTTCGGTTAAGAAAGAAGCAGATGATAAGCACTACTTAAAGTCCAGTAAATGGTTTACTTTTTTATGGGGGGCATTGGCCATAACATTTGCTACCACTGCCTCTTTGTTTGAGAACTTGATACAAGCTGTAAATTACTTAGGCTCTATCTTTTACGGAACCATATTAGGAATATTTGTAGTAGCCTTTTACTTTAAGAAGATTAAAGGTAATGCTGTATTTGTAGCAGCCATACTAGCCGAATTATCAGTAATTGCTATTGATGTACTAAATCGCTTTGAAATAGCACCAGAATGGCTGCAAATGGGCTATTTGTGGTACAATGTAGTGGGTTGTATATTAGTGGTGGTTTTTGGTTTATTAATACAATCTTTTAATAAAGAAAAAGCTACTTCTTAGTTTCTGAATCTTCAATTTTTCTCTTATCAAAATTAACGTGTGTTCCTTTTTTAGAAGGCTTTCTTCCACCAGTTATTGCAAAAAGTATCATAGATACAATAGATATGACGCCAAGTAGAGATATTAATACGTAATAAACAGAAAGCTGTTTTGTGTTAGATTTATCAATGAAAAACGTTATTAACAAGATTGTCCATAAAGAGATGAAAAATAAATTCAATACATGATTAATTTTAGAAACTGAAAATGGGTAGGGTTTAAGTAATTGCCACCAATTTTCTTTGTAATATTTTTTATGAAGAATGGTCTTAAATAAAGGTCCAATTTCTTTGTCTTCAGAAAGTGCCATATGTTTTTCCCAGTTTACTTGCCAAAATTTACTGCCACGATTTACGAAATATCAAGCAAAAGAGAACACTAATCCCATGATATTTAATAAATAAAGCAATTGATCTAACTTGTATTGAGAAAGCTCTGTGGTTCCTGAAAATAATGTTAAATATGCTGCTAAGATTCCGCCAATGAATGTCCAAAAATAAGTTGCTCGTTTCCAATAAAGTTCAATTTCAAATTTTCGTGTGTCTTGTATCACTTTCAATCTAGCACTGTAATCACTTTTTTCAAAAATTGAATCGTAATCTTCTTTTGATTTTATTCTTTGGTTTTTATCTCTTTTATACTCCATTATTTGTTTAGTCTATTCTAATATATTTATCAATAATTCTATTCTCGAAATCATTATAGTAACTTCTTAAACTAATGAAATTGACTTTGTCTATGTTGTTTAAGATTTTTAATTCATTGTTTAAAAACCCTTTTAAATCTTCTACTTCTATTGAATTTTCTTTAGAATAAGTGTAGTATAAGTTGCAGGGGATGTAGTAAGTATAAACTTCATCTGTTAAGAATCGATTAACATCATTTAGAATTCTTGAAAAAAGATAATTTTCAATTATTAAACTTTGATTTCTTATAAGGTTTAGTCCAGGTTGCGCTTTGCTTATTTCAGTAACATATGCATTGATTTGATTAATGATTGATGATTTTGCTCTTTTGCTATAGCTGGTATCTTCAATGTTATCAAGAGTAAGAATTATATCATCTTTTTGTTTTTCTAAATCATTAATTGAATTTTCAAGCTCTTCATCATTGCTATATTTAACCTTGATTGATAGTCTATGTATTGTACTTTCTAAATCAACTAGTTTTTTTAATAGTTCAATTTCATTCATGATTATATTTTGATTTAAAAGTAATAAAAAAGGCTAACCTTTTGGCTAGCCTTTTTTGGGTTTAACAATCAACTATAATCTCTCGTACAATTTTTGCCCAATTTTCTATTACGGTTTTTTGTTTTTCGTATTCTAAAGGAGAGTAGGGACCACAGGTTATTTTTAGTTCGGTGTAGTCTTCATCTAAATTTTCCAATAACAAAAACTTCTCTACATAAGAGGTGGTGTTTATCATGTAATCGTTTTGAATGTAATAACAACCAAATAATTTACCTGCATAAGGGCTGGTTAGTTGATTGTAACTAGCATAATAGTAATTAGCATTGGTTTTAGATCGCCAACTCATATCTATAGGTAAGTTATCACTAAAACTAGGTTGTAATGCACTTAAATATTTGTTTTTGGTAATCACTTCCCAAACTCTGTCTTGGTTGGCTTTTTCAATTTTTATGCTATAACTTACAAATTGTCCTGTAGGTACTTTTGCTGCTTCGTCTTCAGTTAAAAAGTTAACCTCATTAATGTAGGCACTACCATTACCACCATTTAAGTACCTAAATCCAACTACTGAATCAATACCAATTTCAACAGCTTGTATTACAATAATGTATTCATCCTTTTTACTGTACTCGTTATAAAAAGTAGCCAACTGTGGTAGCTTAATGTCTATTGCTTTGGCTTCCGGGTATTCTTTGCTATCAATATACATCAACGAAGCTTCTGTTTGAGTTTCTTCCTTGGTAGGTAACCTACCACTTATTACTGGTACTTCTGCCCATTTACTTACATCTACTGCTGGAAAACCGTTTAAATTATCAGGGCAATACCAACCACCATATTTATGGGGTATCTTTTCTTTTTTTACTGTAGTAGTTGTTTTAGTTTCCTTATTTTTTTGAGTTTCTTTTGGTTGTTCAACTTGTGCGCAACCCATGGTAGAAAGCAAAACCATAAAAAATGTGATTTTTTTCATGTTATTATTTTTTAAGTTATGCTTCAAAGCTATGTTGTACAAACCTGAAGGAAGTTAATGAATGTAAATTAATGTAAAATGAGTGTAATTTAACATTTTTTATAGGCAGATACTCAAGATTAGCAATAAATTTGTTGAACGTGATTAAGTGGTTAAAATATGGTTTAGTAGGAGTAATGTTGTTACTTATCTCTGTGGCGTTTGGTCAGCAAGATTTTAAGGAACAACGTATGAAAGTAATCATGCGCGAAGTTGGTCATGAGTTTTTATTACAGATGAACGATAGTGTATCGCGTATACTTCCTATCCATAAAGAAGGAAAGCGTTACAAAATTGAGTTTGAGAAATCATTAGATTTTGAACCCGATTTATTGTTGTTTTCAGCCATTAAAGTATTTGAAAAATACGAAATCAACACCAACTCTATTTTAGAAGTAGAACAGTGCTATACTAAGGAAGTAGTTTATAGTTACGAGTTTGACCCTAATAAAGAAGATGCTGTAATGGCATGTAGGTCAAGGGCTTTACCAAAAGATTGCTATCAGTTTTACTTTACATTTCTGGGAGATATACCTCCTGTAAAAGTTGAATCTACTCATACCGAAAATAGCATTAGCAATTGGGTTTATTATATAATTATTGCTTTATTGTTGATTGTAGTTGTGGTATTAATTTTAATGAGGAGAAATCAAAATTTTAAATCAAAAGATGAGATGATTCTTATAGGCAGTTATCAGTTCGATAAGAATGGCATGAGACTCATTTACAATAATCAGGAAGAAGAATTATCTAGCAAAGAAGCTGATTTGTTAGAATTATTAGTTGCTAACGAAAATAAAACTTTAGAGCGAGAACACATTTTAAATGTAGTTTGGAATGATGATGGTGATTATATTGGCAGAACGTTGGATGTTTCCATTTCTAAACTACGTAAAAAACTACAGGAAGATTCTAACTTGAAAATTATTAACATTAGAGGGGTAGGGTACCGTTTTACTTCTGGTTAAAGATTAAATTAAAGCTGTGATGAAGTTTTGTTTTTTGACGTAGATTTAACTACCAATAGAATTAGTAAAAAACCAGTAAGAAGTATAGCACTAATTATCCAAAAATTACCTTCTTCATTTTTCTCGTCTTCTTTTGAGTCAATAATTTTAGATTCGTTCACTTGATAACTGTCATAATCGAATATTATTTCAGTATTACCACTTTCATCAACTTTAACAATTCTAGGTCCCGCATGTCCGTTTTTCTCTTTATACTCCAGTATATATGCGTCTCCAGAAAAGAAATCTATTCCTGTTGGTATCCAGTTAATTTCTGATTGGTAAAAAGTTGAAGGAGAGTTGTTAGGTGAGATTTTTATGATTCTTCTTCCTGCCAATTCTGCAATGTAAATATTTCCATCACAACCTTTTGTGATGCCCATTAACACATCAGCATGTTTGTCATAGGATCTGTCTAGTTGTGTGATTAAATTTTCGGCAATAATAGAAGAAGTTCCATTACTATCTACTTTAATGAGTTTACCTTTTCCATCTCCAATATCTGAACCATAATAATTTCCTTCATCATCAGCATAAATGGTTTGATTCCATTCAAAAATATGAGCACTTATTTTTTCCTTTTCTCCATTGTTTTTGAGTCTCCAAAAGTATTTTTCTGCTCCAAAAATAATCTCTCCTTTAGGAGTATAAGCTGCATTCCCTCCATTAAATTCTTTGTAGTCTGAAGTAAAAAATAAGGTGTCTGATTTTCCATCAGGGTAAACTTTTAGCATATAATGCTCATCCATTTCACCATGAGCAGTTGTTAAATGTCCTTCGCTGTTAAGGCTAACGTTATGGGCATGAAAATCTTTGAGTAGTAAAGTAAGTTTACCTTTGTTACTTAGCTTCCATACAGAGCCTCTACCATTGTGCATAATGTCAGCAAAATAGATATTTCTGTTTTCGTCAACTACTATTCCCCACGAAGGATGAGCATAAACTATAATCGTTGGAAGTACTAATAATATGGTTAGTATAACTTTTTTCATAATGGTAGGTAGAATAAAAAGGCTAACCTATTAGGTTAGCCTTTTCTCTAAAATATGTAGAGTGTTATTTTAAACTCTCAATTAATTCTTCATTTCTCTTAATGTACCCAAAATCACCATCCTTGTACGCTTTTGCTAACTCTATAGATTTGTTAGCAGCTGCAATAGCTTCTTTCTTTTTTCCCATCTTAGCTAAGATTTTTGCTTTGTTATGCACATACCAAAATGCTTCAGCTCTTTTTTCAATCGCCTTATTCATCCATTCTAAAGCTTGATCAAGATTTTCACCTAATTCTAGGTAGTAGCCAGCTCCAGCAGCATAGTCACTTGCAGCAGGACCTTCAATTAAAGTCTTCTTAATTTGAGCTTCCATTTCTTCATTTGTATTCACAGCTATTTCAATTGGTACAATTACATTATCCCACATGAGCATCATAGTAGCACCATCATTTTTTAAATCTTGAAAGTCAATACTAAAAGTTTCAATGCTTATATCTTTTAATACCATTGATTTAGCAGTAACTCTTAATGCATCTTCTTCTTGTTTATAACCACCAACACCCCAGTAAGAAGTATTATTGTGGAAGATGATAGTCCATTCACTCTCTCCGGGAATAGTGTATAAGGCATATTCGCCCTTCTTTAACTCCTTCCCATTTACTTTAATGTCTTTATCAGTTTTAAACTTGGTTGAAGCGTTAGCTCCAGTTCTCCATATTTCTCCATAAGGAACAAGCTTCCCAAAAATCTCTCTGTCTTTTTTTCCTGGTCTAGAGTATTCTACTTCAATTTCAGTTAAGCCAATCATTTGCTCAACTTCACCCAATGGACTTGGCTGTGGAGCTTTTATTTGTGCTGTAGCACTAAAAGTAAAGGTTGTTGTTAGCGCTATTGCTAAAATTTTAATTTTTTTCATTATCGTATACTTTATAGTTAGAACTCCGAAGTTATTAAAACAACCTATTACTAACTAAAACAGAAGGCTAAATTTTATTTAAGGCAAAATGTCTTGATGAGTGGTGATTGTTACTCAAAGTCAATGATAGCTTGCAATTGGGAGTGTAGATTAGATTTAGAATTTAGCATGATTTCAGCGTAATTGTCTTGAATCTGACTCATTTCTCCGTCTTTCTGCACCATTTTCTTTCTTGAAATAACTATAGATGCCGACCTTTTATCATTTAGAAATAGTTCATTTAAATTAGTGCTTATAAGGTTTAAATATTCTTCCTTAGTTCGAGCTTTTTTAAACGATATATAACATTTTATATTAATGAATTCAATCTCATTCACTCCAAAGTTTTGATAAACTTTAAATAACTCAGGAGATAGAACACTCAGTTGAGCTACATTCAGTTTCTGTTTTGTATTAGCCAAGTCACCAATTTTAAGGGTGTGAGAAACATCTATTAGATTGGATAGGTTATTTAGTTTCACCGAATAATCTAAAGAATCAGGTAAATAATTTAGGTAGTATGTGTTGTTTTGAGCTAATTTCATAATTAACTCTATGTCAGTCGAATTTTGAGGCCGTAAAGGAATTTTTGACTTTCCTTGCTTAGCCAACACTTCAAACTTTGTTATTATTTTAAGCTTACGATTGGGTAAATCCTTCAAAAGTTGATTTTGATTATAGCTATCTATATAGCCCTTGTTTAGTGCCGTTTCTTGGTTTAAATAATGACCGATGAGCTTTTTGGTGTTATCTGTTTTGCCTTTCCTTGCAAAGTTTAAAATGTTACTGAGTATACATTCTGTACAATTGGATTTAATAGCTGTTTTATAGAAATGCTGAAAATAGTCGTTATAGGTGTTTAAACCTTCAATGTCAATAGTTTGGTTTAATTGGTGTAAGTAGTCATCAACATATCTGTAGCTTATGAAATCACTATTCCAAATGGTATAATTTAAATAGCCCAAACGCCTTATAGACTCAAGTAAATAGAATAAATATTCTTGATTATTTGGGTCTTCTGATTCAAATAATAAGGCTTGTTCCAAACAATCGCTGTTCTTAAAATCGAGTAATAAGCTTTTTAATGATTCCAACTTAGCCCATTCTTTAAGGTTGTTAAACATTAGGCTATCAACTAAAAACCTCTTGTTATATAGAGTTTCATTAGCTGAAAAATTGTAGTGGTCAATAATGTTATATCGATGCTCAGGGTTAGGATGGGAGCTATGTTCTTTGGGGTTGTAATGCCGTAGGTGTTTTTTTCTTTTTTCTTCTTTGTAAACAATATCTAGTGCTTTATTTAACGCCTCAGTTCCATAAGGAGAATTGCTAAGCCATTTAAATGCTACTGAATCAGCCTCTAATTCCATCTTGATAGAGAATTCAAGCTCCTTGTTTATTTGATAGTAAAAACCATTACTATATTCTCCAAGATTTCTGTTGAAATGTGTTCGTAAACCATGCAGTTGAGTAAAATGAGCAATTTCATGTGCTATAGAACCGGCAATAGTCTGTTCATCTTTGCAGGCTGTTATCATCCCTACATTAATGAATATATCTCCTGAAGCAAGAGCAAAACAGTTTAATTCTCCATCTTTATAAAGGTATATATTGATTTTACCTTGATTCATTATATCCTTAGGAATAACTTGATTTGCAATTTTGGTTAGATATTCTCTGTATTTTTCGTTTGTGTAAATTCTCTTGTTTTTCTTGAATTTATTGATGTGATAAGCTTGTATATCTGCAAACTCAAAGGCTATTTTATCCTTCTTTTTAACCTTATAAGATTCCGGGATGTTACAATAAATATGATCTCTAATTTCAGGAATAGTTTGCCCAAGCATTATTGATTGAACTAGAAAGGTAATTATGAGTAGTGAAGCTTTAAGCATATAATATGCTTACGTAATAACTAAGCATTTGATTTAGTTGAAATAGCAACGGCACATTTTTGTCCGTCAATGGCAGCAGATACAATACCTCCGGCATAACCAGCACCTTCACCACAAGGGTAAAGCCCTTTTACTTCTGTATGCTCCAATGTTTCTTTATCTCTAGGTATTTTAACAGGAGAGGAGGTTCTACTTTCCACAGCAACTATAATGGCATCTTTCATTAAAAAACCTTTTATTTTGTTGCTAAAGGCTTTAAATCCTTGCTGCAAGGAAGTAACTATGCTTTTTGGTAAAACTTCGTGTAAGGGTGTTGAAATTACTCCTGGGTGATAACTACAGTCAGGTAGATTTTTTGATTTACGGTTATTTAAAAAATCAATCAATCGTTGTGCTGGTGCAATTTGACCAAAATTCTGTTCAGTATTGTTTTGAGCAGCTTCAAAACAAGCTTTTTCAACAGATTCCTGAAACTTTAGTCCTGCTAAAGGACCAAATTCTTTAAAGGCTTCTAAGTCTTCTTCTTCAATAGTTGCAACAATACCAGAGTTAGCAAAAGGGTTATTTCTTTTAGATGGAGACCAACCATTAGTAACAATCTCTCCTGGTGCTGTTGCACAAGGTGCAATAATTCCACCAGGACACATACAAAATGAAAATACGCCTCGTCCTTTTACTTGTTGTACTAATTTATAGGAAGCAGGAGGGAGGTGTTCACTTCTAACCTCGCAATGGTATTGATTTTTATCTATCAACTCTTGTGGGTGTTCAACTCTTACACCTAAAGCAAAAGGCTTATTTTCAATTGCTATTCCTTTATCGTAAAGTAAGTAAAAGATATCTCTAGCAGAATGACCTGTTGCCAATATTAATTGACTGGCAAGATGTTCTTTTCCATTTTGATCTATTACCCCTTTAATTTCATTGTTTTCTATCAGAATATTATCAACTCTGGTTTCAAAATGGATTTCGCCACCATGTTGTAAAATAGTTTCTCTAATACTGGTAACTACATTAGGAAGTTTATTGGTGCCAATGTGAGGATGAGCATCTATCATGATGTCCTCGGGAGCACCATGTTCTACCAGTACTTTTAAAATTTCATTTACATCCCCACGTTTCTTTGATCTTGTGTAGAGTTTGCCATCAGAGTAAGTACCTGCGCCACCTTCTCCAAAACAGTAGTTAGAATCAGGATTTACAATTTGTTCTTTGGTTATAGCTGCCAAATCTCTTCTGCGACTACGTACATCTTTCCCTCGTTCCAAAACAATGGGTTTTAATCCTAATTCAATTAATTTTAGAGCAGCGAACATGCCAGCTGGACCAAACCCAACTATTAATACAGGTTTGTTGTCTTTTACATTCTGGTAAACGGTAAGCTCGTTGAGTAAGGTGGGTTCGTTTTCGTCATAAATAGCAATTTTTAGATTTACCTTTACTGGCTTCCTTCTTGCATCAATAGAGCGTTTTAAAATAGACCACCTAAAGTTTTTATTTAAGCTTAAAATTTGATCGATTTGATGCTCAATATAGGAATCGTCTTGAGCTTGTTCAGGAAGTACTGACAGTTGAATTGTTTGCATTATCCCTCAAAGGTAAATGATAGTAAGAACATTTTAGACTTTAATTTCTGAATTGGATCAGAAAAAGGGGTGTTGTCATGATCTAATAAATCTCTAATACCATAAGACATTTTAAGTTCTATCCCAAATTTAAAATACTCTAAGTAAAAATCAGTGCCGAAACCAATTTGCCCCATGTAGTCGTCTCTTTTAATTACTACAATCATGTCCTTTAGGTTGGTGGAGTTGTTTTCTGCATTTACATTAGAGGCTAAGTCAAGACTGTAAGCAGCGCCAAAGATTACGTAAGCACTAAAATTATTTACTCTGGCTGATTTATACTTAATGTTTAATGGAAAATTGATTAAAGTGGATTCTATTTCTTTATCATAAACTTTTGGACCTTCAAATGTTTCAAAGGTATATTGCAGTTTTCTTGAGGCGAAAGCTAAATTAGGAGTAAAGCGTAAACTAAAATGCTCACCAAAGTGCATGGCAGAAATAATTCCTAAATTAAAACCATTAGCAGCAATAGGTTCTAAGCGATAAAGAGAATCAGCTCCTGGAACTGTTAAGGGATGCCTGTCTAATACGAAATCAGCAGAGTTCAGTCCGATTAAAAAACCAAAGTGCATGAATCGATGGTCGAATTTAGGTAGATTCTTAGTGGTCTCCCGCTGAGCCAATAGAGTGGTAGAGCAGATGCAAAAAAGTAGTATTATAGTGCTAACTCTTTTTATCATTGGCTTAATAACGCTTAAAGAGCAAATTTATTTGTTTGCTTTATAAATTGTTGCAATACCAAACATTAGAGGTATTGCTTTAGCATTTTTATAGTTTAACTTATTAAGTATATCAATAAACTTTTGTCCATCAGGAAAAGCATCTACAGATTTGGGTAAGTAGGTGTAAGCACTATCATCTTTAGAAACTAATTTACCTATACCCGGTAGGATGTATTTGAAATAAAAATTATAAAGCTGTTTAACAGGAAAAGTTTTTGGTTTAGAAAACTCCAATATGATAGCAGTACCATTGGGTTTAAGTACTCTCAACATTTCAGATAGTCCTTTTTCTAGGTTCTCAAAATTTCTTACACCAAATCCAACTGTATAGGCATCAAAAGTGTTATTATCAAACTGCAAGTTTTCAGAATCTCCGAGTTGTAAATCAATGATATTTTCTAATCCTTTATCTTTAATTTTTTGTTTCCCTACATTTAGCATTCCTTCAGAAATATCAACTCCAACTACTCTTTTTGGGTTCAATTTCATTGAAGCTAAAGCGAAATCACCTGTTCCTGTAGCAATGTCCAATATCTCTTTTGGTTGAGTAGGTTTCAAAAGTTTGATGGCTTTTTTTCTCCACAAGATATCTATACCACCAGATAAGAAATGATTTAAGAAATCATATTTCTTAGAGATGTTGTTGAACATGGTAGCTACCTGTTCTTTTTTTGTTGCAGTATTTTCTTTGTATGGAATTACAGCCATATTAGATTAAATTGTCTATTGCTTCGGATAATAATAAATCTTTATCGATGGGAACAACCCCAACACTTTCACAAACTATGCCTCCAGCCAGATTGGCAATTTCTGCAATCATTTCAATAGATTGGTTAAGAGCCAGGCACAGAGAAGCAACGCTAATTACAGTGTCCCCAGCTCCAGAAACATCTGCAATATTCCTAATGTGTGCAGCTATGTGTTTATGAGTAGTATTATCCTTTATCAATACCCCATACTCCGATAAAGTAATAAAGTTGATTTTGTGTTGTTGCTCCTTATTAAAATCCGAAATGGAATCTGTAATGTTTTTAATGTCATTAGGGTTAATATCTTTATTTAATCCTTCTTTTAATTCTTTTAGGTTGGGTTTAAACAATGTTGCTTTTTTATAAGCTAAAAAGTTTTTCTTTTTTGGATCGACAGTAGTAGGAACATTTTTTTCATTACAAAGAGCAATAATAGGTTCAATAAGTGTTGGAGTGATTACACCCTTGTCATAATCCTGAAAAATAACAACATCTATTTTTTTATGATCAATAATAGACTTTATCTTATCAGTTATTTCAAAATTTTCTTTTTCAGATAAAGGAGTTTCAACTTCAGAATCTACCCTGATAACCTGGTGTTTATTACCAATTACTCTGGTTTTAACAGTGGTAATTCTTTCGGAGCTATTTATTATGCCTTCGGTTGGCAATTTTTCAGCTTCCAATAAGCTCCTAAAGGTATTAGCAGCATTATCATTACCAATAACTGAACATAAAATTGGTGTAGCACCTAAAGCTTTAATGTTTAATGCAACATTGGCAGCCCCGCCCAATCGGTTATCTTTTTTATTTACAGAAACAATAGGAACTGGTGCTTCAGGAGAAATACGATCTACTTTTCCGTAATAATATGAATCAATCATAACATCACCGATAATCAATACATTTAACTGATTAAAGTTGTTGAACAGATTTATGATTTCGTTCTTATTCATTAATGGAGTAGGGCTAACGTGTTTTTAATTCGCTTTATTGCTTCAATTAATACTTCCTCAGATGCAGCGTAAGATAATCGAATACAGTTAGGATCTCCAAATGCTTCTCCAGTTACTAATGCAACTAAACCTTTGTTTAGTAGGAACATACATAAGTCAGTTCCGTTATTAATAGTAGTTTCACCATCCGATTTCCCGTAATAACTAGAAACATCAGGAAACACATAAAAAGCTCCTTTTGGATTATTTAACTTAATGCCTGGTATTTCTCCCATTAAATTCAACACTAACTCTCTTCGTTTTTCAAATGCTTTGCGCATTTCTTCAGTTACGTTTGGTTCTGCTTCCATGGCAGCCTGTGCTGCTTTTTGAGAAATACTTGAAGTGCCAGAAGTAAATTGGCCTTGCATTTTTGTGCAAGCATCTGCTACCCACTTTGGTGCCGCAATGTACCCAATCCTCCAACCAGTCATAGCAAAGCCTTTAGACACACCATTTACAACAATCACTTGCTCTTTAATTGTGTCAAATTGAGCAATACTCTCGTGTTTGCTCATAAAGTTGATGTGTTCGTATATTTCGTCAGATACAATAAAAATATTAGGATAATCTTTTATGAGATCTGCAATTTCTTTTAATTCTTCTTTGGTATAAACAGAACCACTTGGATTACATGGAGTGCTAAACCAAATCATTCTGGTTTTATCAGTAATGTATTGTTTTAATTCATTTGGTGTAACCTTAAAATCTTGTTCTATAGTGGTAGGTATGCTTACTGGTTTGGCTCCAGCCAATTTGATTATTTCATGATAACTTACCCAATAAGGAGCAGGAATAATAACTTCATCATCAGGATTCAAAAGGCTCAAGGAAACATTAGCTAAAGAGTGTTTCGCTCCAGTAGAAACTACAATTTGATCAGCGTTGTGATCTAAACCGTTATCACGCTTCAATTTATTAGCAATAGCTGTTCTTAATTCAGGATAGCCTGGGACAGGTGTATAATGAGTGTAATTTTCATCAATGGCTTTTTTTGCAGCCTCTTTAATAAAGTCAGGAGTGTCAAAATCAGGTTCGCCTATACTTAAACTAATTACATCTTTTCCTTGTGCCTGTAGTTCTCTACTTAGTCTGGTCATTGCTAAGGTTTGAGACTCGCTAAGGTTATTGATAATGTTTGAAAGTTTTTGATTCATCTCTGTTAAATAGGCAACAAAGCTAATAAAATTGTGTAGATTAACGTTTTAAAATGAATAGTAATAATTAGCGGTTTTTTTATAATTTTATGCGGCTAAATTGATGATGATATGGAAACCTTTTTAGAAATATTAAAATATATTCTTCCATCGTTTATAACTTTTGGAGCAACCTACTTTGTAATGCAGAAGTTTTTGGACAATGAGTATCGCAAACAAATGTTGCTTTTAAGAAAAGAAAGTCAAAGTGAAACTATAAACTTACGCTTACAGGCTTTTGAACGTTTAGTATTATTCTTGGAGCGTTCATCTTTAGATAAATTGGTTATAAGGTTGCACAGACCTGGTATGAGTGCAAAATTGCTGCAGGCAGAAATCATCAGAACAATTTCTGAAGAATATAACCACAATCTTACACAACAGGTTTATATCTCTGCAACTACTTGGGGAGTTATTAAAAAGGCTAAAGATGAAACCTTAAAAGTAGTAAACCTTGCAGGTGCACAATTAAAAAACGAATCCACAGCACATGATTTAGGGCAAAAGATTTTTGAAATTATGGGTAAGTTAGAACATGCTCCAACTGATATAGCTATTAATCAGATTAAAAAAGAAGTTAGGCAGTTATTTTAATTCGATTTGAAAGTCTCTAAAAGCTGCTTAGCTGCCTGAAATGGGCTTAAGTTGCCGTTTGTTACCTCGTTCTCCATTTTAGTAATTAGTTCTTTTACACTTTCATCACTGTAAAATATTTCGTGCAGCATATTGCTGATATTCTTTTCTAGCCAATGTTTTGCTTGTTGTTTCCTGTTTGCTTTAAAAGAACCATTGCTAACAGTTAAGTTGTAGAAACTCTCTATAATGTCCCAAACCTTGTTAATTCTTATGTTTTCAATAGCTGAACAATAATCAACTTTTGGTATCCATTCGTTATTGTTTGGAGGAAACAAATGAAGTGCATTTTTATATTCTTGAATAGCTTTCTTTGCTATTTGAAGATTATTACCATCTGCTTTATTAACTACTACCGCATCAGCAATTTCCATTATACCTCGTTTAATTCCTTGTAATTCATCACCAGCACCAGCTAGCATCAGCAATAAAAAGAAATCTACCATAGATTTAACTTCTATCTCCGATTGTCCAACTCCTACTGTTTCAATAAGAATAATGTCATAACCAGCAGCTTCACATAAAACTATAGTTTCTCTGGTAGAGTTTGCAACCCCTCCCAATGTTCCTGAGGAGGGCGAAGGCCGTATAAAAGCATTTTGATTAGCAGCTAGTTTGTTCATACGGGTTTTATCTCCTAAAATGCTTCCTCCAGATTTTTTGCTACTAGGATCGATAGCTAAAACAGCTACCTTTTTTTGGTGTTTTTCTATAAGATAATTACCTAGAGCTTCAATAAAAGTACTTTTTCCAACTCCTGGCACTCCAGTTATACCGATTCGTATAGAATTTCCAGCGTGTGGCAAACAAGCTTCAATTATTTGTTCTGCCAAATTTTGATGCTCGGTTTTGCTGCTTTCAATTAAGGTGATGGCTTTACTTAAAATAGCTGTTTTACAGGATTTTATACCTTCGAGGTAATCCTTCAAAGAAATTTTTTTCTTGCTATTATTGGGATTGAGTGGCATTTTAAAATATTATGAAACAAAGTTAATAATTTGCCGTTATAAACTTATAGGGTAATTAATTGGTTTTGTCGAAGTAAAACCTAATTTTATCTAAATAATTTGAAATTCAAAGGCTCAAATTAAACTACCTGTCATAAACTAAAAACCGAATTGCCATGGACACAAGTATTCTTACAGGTATTGCTACAGCAGTTGTTTTAGGAGTGATTTTTTTGGTGCTTTACTTTATGAGTAAGAAGCACGAAGCTAAAAAAAAGCGTTAGTTACCACTTATCATAAAACTGCCCCTTTTATGTAATTATTTGAGTGAATGCTCAGATAAGTAAGATATTTGTCTTGTTTTAAAACAAGGACTTATGACTAAAAGGCAGTTAATTATTCTAGCAGTAAGTGTTCTAATACTGCTATTAATCGTATTTCAGTTAGCTTCTGGAAAAAAAGATGGAAAGAAAGATACAGGGAAAGCTATTGATAATAAGAAATACGTTAAAGTTCACAAGATTAAAAACGATACCGTTGCCATTTATGTTAATGGTTTTGGTAGAGTTGCTTCATCTAGAAACATTAATCTTTCTGCAGAAGTTCAAGGTGTTTTACAGCAGGGTAGTGTTCAGTTGAAGCCTGGACAGGCTTTTTCTCAAGGTCAATTATTATTTAAGATTAATGATAAAGAAGCTCAATTGGCTTTAAAAGCCAGAAAAAGTGGTTTTTTAAATCTGGTTGCGTCTATTTTGCCTGATATTAAAATAGATTTTCCGAATAATACAAATGCTTGGCAAGACTTCCTAAATAACATTGAGTTAGCTAAACCGTTACCTGATTTACCTTCCTTTACATCCAATAAAGAAAAAACTTTTTTAGCAGCAAAGAATGTATTGGCAGAATACTATAACATTAAGGGGGATGAAGAACGATTAAAGAAGTATAGCATTTATGCTCCATTTTCTGGAACTATTTTAACAGTAAATGCTGAAGTTGGAGCAGTTGTTAACCCTGGTTCTCCAATAGCTACCATTATTAAAACAGTTGCTTTAGAAGTTGCTATTCCTGTTGATCCTGCTGATATTTCTTTAATTAAAGTGGGTAATAAAGCTGAATTATTGAGTGAAGATAAAAAGCAAAAATGGGAAGGACAAGTTAGCCGAATTTCTCAAAACATTAACACCAATACACAATCGGTAGATGTATATATCAATGTGCTTTCTGATACCAGGGCATTATATAATGGTATGTATGTGGAAGCAAATATATCAGCAGATTATATTGTTAATGCAGATGAAATACCTAGAAGGGCATTTTTAAACGATATGAATGTTTATACAGTTGTAGATAGTTTATTGATTAAAAAACGTCCCGCCATAGTAAAGAAAAATACAAGTTCTATGGTGATTAAAGGGTTAAATGATGGCGATTTGGTTGTTGTAGAGCCTATACCAGGTGCTGTGGATAGTATGAAAGTTGCTCCAATATTAAAATAATAATCTCAAGAACATGAGAAAACTAGTTTCATTTTTCATAAGACGACCAATTTGGGCAAATGCCATTATTGTTTTAACAGTAGTGTTTGGAGCTGTTTCTGTGGGTATGATGGATCGCTCATTCTTTCCTGAGCAAGATCCTAATAGAATCGGTATCAGTGTGTTTTATAACGGAGCTTCTCCATTAGAAATGGAAGAGGGGGTAACCATTAAAATTGAACAAGCTTTAAAAGGTATTGCGGGTATTGAAGAAATTTCTTCTACATCTTACGAAAATGTAAGTAGTATAAGCATTGTTGCTTATAAAGATGCTGATTTAGATGAAGTATTGCGAGATGTAGAAAATGCAGTTAATGGAATTAATAGTTTCCCCGCAGGAGCAGAAAAACCAAATATTGTTAAGCAAAGAAGTTTCATGAATAGTAGAGCTTCTTTTATTTCCTTGTCAGGTAATGTCGATATTTTAAGACTTAAAGAAACTGCTGAAAAGATTGAAGATGAATTATTAAACACAGATGCCATCAGTCAAGTTTTGAAGGATGGTTATCCTGCAACAGAATTCTCTATAGAAATAAAAGAAGAACAGCTTTTAAGGTATAATTTAAAATTTGATGATGTAGCAAACGCTGTTCGATTCAATAATATGGATATTTCTGCTGGTTCGGTTAAAGCTGATGGAGAGGAATATTTAATCAGAGCGAAATCTAAACAAAATACCGTAAATGGCATTGAGGATATTGTTGTTAGAACAACACCAAATGGTGATATTATTAAAATTAAAGATGTAGCGAAGGTAAATTTTGGTTTTGCTGATTCTCCTGTGAAAAGTTATGTTGACGGTAAACGTAACATTACTTTAACCATTATGAAGTTGGAAGATGAGGATTTGGGAGCTATTTCGGATGAAGTTAAAAAATATGTAAAAGAGTTTAATGCTAAGAATGATGAGATGCAATTAACCATTATGTTTCAGTTTTATGATATGCTGAAACAGCGTATAGACATGTTGCTGAATAATGGGTTAGTTGGTTTGATATTGGTATTGGTTGTGTTAGGATTATTTTTAAACTTGCGCCTTTCAGTATGGGTAGCAGCAGGTATCCCAATTTCATTTTTGGGAATGTTTATTATTGGAACGTTTTATGGGATGACCATCAATATGATTTCATTATTTGGAATGATACTAGTGGTTGGGATTATTGTTGATGATGGGATTGTAATTGCTGAAAACATTTATGCTCATTATGAGAAAGGTAAAACTCCTTTTAAAGCTGCCCTTGATGGTACTATGGAAGTAATTTCATCGGTATTTACATCAGTGATTACCACCGTAGTTGCTTTTAGTGTTTTACTTTTTATAGAGGGAATGGAGCAAATGCAAGAGATGGCGTTTGTGGTAATAGCGTCTTTGTTATTCTCTTTGATAGAAGCCTTTTTGGTTTTGCCATCCCATTTGCGGTCTAAAAAATTACAAAAACAAGAGCCAAAACAAACCATTTTTGCAAAGATTAAAAGAGGGGTGGAGAATTCCATTATGTTCTTAAAGAATAAAGTGTATGGCGAAGTTTTAAGAGGTATGATATATCGTAAAGGCTTAAGAAGAGCATTGGCTTTTGTTCCACTTTTGTTCATTATTATTACAAGTACTCTTTTAGCAACAGGAGTAATTCAATCTACGTTCTTCCCCGCGATACCTTTTGATGATTTTAAGGTTGAATTTGCTTACAAGTCAGGAGAACCAAAAGAAAGAACAACTGAATTTATGTGGTATTGCTATGATAAAGTAGTGGAAGTGAAAGAGGAACTTGAAGAAGAATATGGAGATACTTTGATTACTTATGTTTCTGCTGTTGTTGGTGGAACAGAGGAGCTTGGCGAAAATGGTTCACATGCAGGTATGATTAGAGTGAACTTAGATGTTGAAGGAGCTGAAATATCTAGTTTTGAGATTGCCAGAAGAGTAGAAGAAAAGATAGAAAAAGATCCTAGTTTAGAGAAGTTTATGGTTGGTGGTGGTAACCGATGGGGTAAGCCGGTTGATATTGCACTTAAAGGAGATGATTACCGTGAGATTAAGGCTGCCAAAGATTATTTAAAACAAGAGTTGGTAAAAATGTCTGAATTAAAGGATGTTACTGACAATGGAGGACAAGGAAATAGAGAAATATTATTGACTTTAAAAGAGAAAGCAAGATTGCTAGGGTTAACTCACATGGATATTACTAATCAAATTCGTCAAGGTTTTTTCGGGCAAGAAGTTCAAAAGTTGATTATAGGTACAGAAGAGGTAAGAGTATGGGTTCGTTATCCTGAGCAAGATAGAAAGTCGTTAGGACAAATGGACGAAATGAAGATTAAAACAGTTTCAGGACAGTTAATCCCTATCAAAGAACTGGTTGATTATGAGATACAACGAGGAGAAGTGAATATTAAACATTTTGATGGAATAAGAGAAATTAGAGTTGATGCAGCTCAAGTAGATGCTTATGCTTCTACATCTGATATTAATTTAAAAATTAAAGAGAATGTTATCCCTCAGTTAAACGCAAATTTCCCTGGAGTAAAAGTTGAATTTAGAGGACAGGCTGAAGCAGCAGAGAAATCAGGCTCATCAATGGCCATTATTACAGGTATTTTAGTAATGTTAATGTTATTAATTCTTTCTTTAAACTTTAATTCGGTATGGCAAGGTATAATGTTCTTCCCAATAATTTTTATAGGCCCTTTTTGTGCAATGTTAGGGCATGGAATGGAGCATGAACCATTTTCATTGTTAAGTGTTTGGGGAGTAATTGCATTAATGGGGGTATTGGTAAATGATGCAGTTGTCTTCTTAGATAAGTATAATAGAAATTTGAAAGAAGGCATGACAACTGTTGATGCAGCTTTTGATGCAGGAACCTCAAGATTCAGAGCAATTCTACTTACTTCAATTACCACTATAGCAGGACTTTACCCGTTAATTAAAGAACCAAGTTTTCAGGCTCAATTTTTAGTGCCAATGGCAATTTCTGTAGCTTATGGTGTGTTGTTCGGCACGGTATTTATTTTATTATTTTTCCCAGTACTAATCTTGTTTTTTAATGATGTTAGAAAAGCATTTAAATGGTTATGGACTGGAGTTAAGCCTATGCCTGAAGATGTTGAGCCAACATTAATAGATGTGAAGAGAGATGCAGATATAATAGAATATGAAAATGAATAAATTTAAAAAGTATATATTATTTACTTGTGGAGTAATTATTAGCTTGAATAATTTCGCTCAAGATAATCTCTCTTTGTCTGATGCCATTGCTATTGGGTTAAAGAATAATTATCAAATACAAATAGCAGGTAAAAATACTAAGATAGCTGAGCGTAACAATAATTGGATGGAAGCAGGAGCATTGCCTTCAATTACAGCTAACTCAAGTTATGGCCTAAATTGGAGTGAAAATAATAATCCAGCATCTTTTATTCAAGGGAGATCTACCAGTACCAATGCAAGTTTTGGTGCGGATTTAAACTGGGTAATATTTAATGGTTTTAGAGTACATATTACTAAAGCTAGGTTACAGCAATTGCAAGAACAGAGTATGGGAAATGCAGCTGTAGTAGTTGAAAATACTATTCAATCTATCATTTTAGGGTATTATAATGCATTGTTGCAAAAAGAAAAACTACAGGCATTAAGTAATGTAGTAGGAGTTTCTTCCGATAGATACAATTACATGGAAGAAAAGCAAAAATTAGGAGCAGTCTCCTCTTTTGATTTGTTACAGATTAAAAATGCAATGCTAACCGATTCTACCAATTACTTAATGCAGGAGTTGGCTTATAAGAATGCATTAAGAAACTTAAACATGTTAATGGCTACTGATGTAGAAAAGGAGTACACATTAACAGATGAATTAAACCATGAAGGAGAGCTTTTAAGTTTGGATGGTATGAAAGAAAAAATGCGTTCGAATAACCAGACTTTAAAAAACCAGTACATTAATCAGTTGATTATGAAAAAGGATAAGGAGTTAGCCCGAGCCAATATGTTTCCAGTGGTTTCTTTCGGTTCAGGTATTTCTCACAGTATAAATGGCTTTGAAGGTACTGGTTTGGGAGGAGTAGAGATTAATAGTTCTGGAAATACTACATTATCTTATTATGCTAACCTATCTCTAACCTTTACTTTATTTAATGGTAATAAAGCACATCGAGCGTTTAAGAATATGAAAATTCAGGAGGAAATAGCTGATTTAACTACTCAAGAAATGGAACTTTCCTTATCAAATGAATTAATTACAGCTTATGAACTGTATAATGCCAGGCTATCAATACTAAATCTAACCAATACTAGTTTATCAACGGCTGAGTTAAATTTAAAACTGGGTAAAGAAAAGTATGAAGCGGGTTCTATTTCTTCATTTGAATTTAGAGATATTCAAACGGCTTACTTAAACACTGTTGCTACTCAATTAGAGACAGTTTTTAATGCTATTTCTGCTCATGCAGATTTAGTGAGGTTGACAGGAGGGATAGTAGAAGAGTTTGGAAAATAGTTATTTAGTTCTCTCTATTCTTAGCTGTTGCGAAGCCAACTAATCTATCGTAATAATCATTTATTCCCCTATGATAAACTAAAATGCTGTATTCATTTTCAGCTTCGTGGTGTGAACCCTCAATAACAGAAATATCCCCAACATCTTTAGAACCGTCTTTTACAAAACAATAGAGGTAATTATAATACCCTTGTTTTAACAGTACACCTTTTACGTATTGCTGATTGGTTGTATCATAATTCATTTTCATTTCATCTTTAAACTTCCAGTCTGTAAATTTCCCAAAAAGGTACAGACTACCATTTTTTATAGGAGGTGAATAAGGGAGCGTAAAGTTAACACTTACATAGTCAGCTTGGATGTCACTATCATCAGCATTATTTCTTTTTATTAAATAGTTACCATTGATATCCTGTTCATTGTAGTATTTTTTAAACGAACGAGATTCATCGTTTACTAAAAATACTTCCTCTAATCCTTTTTGTTTGTTATAAGTAATAGATTTAATTCGTATGGTTTGATATTGGGTGCTTTTTAAATCAAAATTTCTAAACTCATTATTAGCATCAAATACATTTTCACTGCTATTGTAGTCGTAGTTTAATTCAGTATCATTGATAAATCTTGGTTTCAAACCGGTTATAGCATTATCCCATCTATAGTTTTGCATTAGAACTACATGTAAGTTATCATAACCATTAACAATTTCATACCCTTCATGGTTGATTGTGAAATCAACTTCATGTCTAAAATAACTTTCGTTTACATCTGTTGCTCTTTTGATGGTCATTTTAGTGTTTACTCTATTTTCAACTACCATAAAACGTTTTGTGATAATAGGTTGATCTTTTTTGTTTACCTCATAAACCATTAATAAATAATTACCTGAAACTAAAAAACTTAAATTCTCATTTGGAAATATATCGCTGTAGTGGGTGTATGGTACATCAGTATTTGCAGAGTATTTAAAATCAAAAATTTCGTTTTCAAAAAAACCTTGAATGTATTCATTTTGTGCTAATTGAGATGGCTCCCAATTTGCATCGCAGTGAATAAATGAGTAGAAGTAATTTTTAAACCCCCGACCCAGATCATCAAACTTTAATTGAATTTTTTCACCACTATTTAGATTTATAATTGGGTAACTTAACTCCGAGCGGGTGTTATATAATAAAACAGTTTTTATACTGTCATTGTATATGTAGTCGTCATATCTTATATGATTTTCAAGAGCATAATCATCAGTTTGAGCAAATAAATTAGTTTTCAACAAAAATAAATTCAACAAACAAAAAGTGATTAAAAATATACGTGTCATGCGTTTAATATTGGTGTGCTAAATTACTACATTGAACTTATTAAAATAATAACTAGTCTATTTTGTTAAAAAATCATACCAAATTACTTTGAATAGTTCTAGTATTTTATAAATTTGCCCGATATTCCACAAAAAAATAAATATGTCAAAAGACGTAAAAATTCGCAAGGGCGTGAATATTAAGCTGAAAGGTTCAGCTGAGAAATTATACGCTGATTCTGTTACTACTTCTGACGTTGTTTTAAAACCTACTGATTTTCCTGGCCTAAGACCAAAACTTTCTCTAAAAGAGGGCGGAAAGGTAAAGGCTGGAACTCCAGTATTCTTTGATAAGGATAATGATAAGGTTTTATTTACTTCGCCAATTAGTGGTGAAATAACTGAGATTAAAAGAGGAGAGAAAAGAAAGATTTTAGAAATTAAAATAAAATCTGATGGAGCGAATCAGTATGAATCTTTCAAACAAGCAGATCCTAATACATTATCTCGTGAAGAGGTTTTGGACAATATGTTAAAAAGTGGTGTTTGGCCATTTGTTCGTCAAAGGCCTTATGATGTAATAGCTAATCCAGCTGATATGCCAAAAGCAATTCATATTACTGCTTTTGATTCTGCACCGTTAGCACCTGACTATGGTTTTATTGCTCATGGACAAGGAGAGGTATTGCAAGCAGGATTAGATGCTTTAGCGAAATTGACGGAAGGAAAAGTTCACTTGAATATTACTGGTAATTCTAATGCTGATTCAGCATTTACTGGAGCAAAAAATGTTCAAATAAATAAGGTTTCAGGCCCTCATCCTGCAGGCAATGTAGGTATTCAACTACATCATATCGACCCTGTAAATAAAGGTGAAGTAGTATGGGTGTTAAGAGCATTAGATGTTTTAACTATTGGAAAACTGTTTAAGGAAGGTAAATTTGATGCTTCAAGAAGTATTGCAGTTACTGGTCCAAAAGTTAAAACGCCAAAATATTATAAAACAATACTAGGCGCAAATATTGGAGATCTTTTGAAAGGAAATGTAGGAGAAGGGGGTAGATATATTAGTGGAAATCCTTTAACTGGTTCTCAAATTGATGAAAACGGACATCTTGGTTTTTATGATTACCAAGTTACTGTTTTAACAGAAGGTGGTGAGGATAGAATGTTTGGTTGGTTGCCATATATTGGTTATAACGGTTTTAGTTTATCAAGAACATCATTATCTTTTTTAAGTCCAAATAAAGAAAGAGATTTAGATACTAACATTAACGGTGAAGAAAGAGCTTTTGTTGTTACTGGAGAATATGAGAAAGTTTTTCCAATGGATATTCTTCCTGTGTTTTTGGTAAAAGCAATGATTACTAAAAACATTGATGCTATGGAGAAATTGGGAGTTTATGAAGTAGCTCCAGAAGATTTTGCATTATGTGAATACGCATGTACTTCAAAAATTCAAACACAAAAAATAGTAAGAGAAGCATTAGATTTAGTTAGAGTAGAAACTAGCTGATTCTTTTAAAATAGAGATATAAGGAATGAAAGCATTACAAAGACTTATGCAAAAAACCAAACCCAAAAAGGACGGAAAATTTCCGTTGCTTTATACTATTTGGGATGGAACCTATACTTTTTTATTTGTGCCTGGTCATACCAATAAAAATGGAGTGCACATTAGAGACAGTGTAGATTTAAAGAGAACCATGATTATGGTGGTAAAAGCATTAATTCCATGTTTGTTATTTGGAATGTACAATGTTGGTCACCAACATTATTTAGCTATAGGTGAATGTACTGCTGCAGATGGAGTTTGTGCTATGTTTTGGGATAAATTTATTTTCGGAGCATTGAAGGTACTACCACTTGTTATAGTATCTTATGCTGCAGGATTGGGAGTAGAATTTGTTTTTGCTACCGTAAAAAAGCATTCTATTCACGAAGGTTTCTTGGTTTCAGGACTATTAATTCCTTTAATAGTGCCAATTGATATTCCTTTATGGATGGTTGCAGTAGCTACTATATTTGCCGTTGTTATTGGTAAAGAAGTGTTTGGAGGTACTGGTATGAATATTTTAAATGTTGCTTTAGTAACGAGAGCGTTCTTGTTTTTTGCTTATCCAACCAAAATGTCAGGTAACCAGGTATGGATAGATACTTCTTTAGAAGAAGGACAGCAATTGGTTGATGGTTTTTCTGGAGCTACACCACTTGGAAATGCAGTAGAAGGAGGAGTTGAAGCAATTCCTACTTTAATGGAGTCTATTGTTGGATTTATTCCAGGTTCAATAGGTGAAACATCTGTAATAGCTATTGGATTAGGGGCATTATTATTAGTTTTATCTGGTATAGGTAGCTTAAGAATTATGCTTTCTATGTTTGTTGGTGGTTATTTAATGGGGTTAATATTTAACGCTGTTGGAGAACCAGGAACATATTTAGCTGTACCAGCATTACATCAGTTAATGCTTGGTGGTTTTGCTTTTGGGGCTGTATTTATGGCTACCGATCCAGTAACAGCTTCTCAAACACCAAAAGGTAAAATAGTTTATGGAGTATTAATTGGAATTTTAGCAATATTAATTAGAGTAGCAAATCCTGCTTATCCAGAAGGTGTAATGTTAGCTATTTTAATAGGTAATGTTTGCGCTCCGTTAATCGACCATGTAGTGGTTAATGGAAATATTAAAAAGAGATTAAAAAGAGTTAAAACAGCATAATTATGGCTATTAATAGAGATAGTAACGTATATACAATAGTTTTTGCAACAGTAATGGTTGTTATTGTTGGAGGTTTCTTGGCTTTCTTATCTATGAGCTTAAAACCGAAGCAAAGTGCAAATATTACTAATGAAAAGATGCAGAATATTTTACAAGCCATTGGTATAGAGGAAACTAATGGAGTAACGAGAGATGAAGCAGGAGAAATTTTTAATGACTTTGTAAAAAGAAGAATAACTATTAACTATAATGGGGAAATTCTTAGTGACAAAACATCTGAAGATCCAATAGACCCTCTTGATAAATTGGATGCATTTAATATTGATTTAAGAAAAGAGTACTCAAGATATGTTAAGCCTATTATGAGTAAGTATAAAGGAGATGAGGAAAAGATTAAAGAGGAACTAGCTGCTTCTGAAAATATTCACTTTCCAATATTTGTTTGTGAAAGCGAAGGTGAAAAATACTATGTAGTATCAGCAAGTGGTAAAGGACTTTGGGATGATATCTGGGGATATATTGGTTTGAATAAAGATATTGCCTCAATTTCAGGTTCAGTGTTTGACCACAAAGCGGAAACTCCTGGTTTAGGTTCTAAAATTGCTGAAGAATGGTTTGAAGTACAGTTTGTAGGTAAAAAGATTGAAGAAAATGGAGAGTTTACTCCGATTAAAGTACTTAAGCCAGGTAATGAGCTAAATGAACATCAGGTTGATGGTATTAGTGGTGCTACATTTACAGGAGTAGGAGTTAATGAAATGTTGGAGCGAAACATGGAGGTTTATTACAGGTTTTTTAAATCAAATGCTGATTTTGCTTCAGAAACAACTACTAATGATGAAGAAACTGCAGATATTTCTGATAGTATGCAATTAGATTCTGATTCTGTTGAATCCGTTTTTCTTCAACAACTACCTTTTTCAGGAGATTTTGCTAGTGACCTAGAGCTTTTATTGGCTAACTATGATAGTTTAGAAGGCGGTACTTCAAAATCATTTATTATAGATGGTATTAAATTTTCAGCTGGAAGTGCTAATATAAATGTTAATTCAAGTAAAGCACATTTAGATGCTGTATTATCAGGACTACAACAGACCCCTACAGCTAACATTGAATTAAGTGGTCATACTGATAATAAAGGAGAAGAGGAAGTTTTAAAAACGTTATCAGAAGATAGAGCTAATGCTGTAAAACAATATTTGGTTGATAACGGAATTGATGAAGCAAGGATTACAGCTATTGGATATGGTAGTTCTTTACCAATAGCCGATAATGAAACCGAAGAGGGGAGAGCAAAAAACAGAAGAACAGAAATAAAAGTTATTAAAAATAATATAATCGCTGACGTAAACGAATAATTATGAGCGAAGAAGTAAAAACATCGGAACCTTTATTCTCTAAGAAGAATAGGAAATTAATTACTAACCCACTTAATCAGATTAATCCTGTTACCATTCAGGTATTAGGGATATGTTCTGCATTAGCGGTAACCGTTCAAATGGATAATGCAATTGTAATGTCTATTGCAGTAACATTTGTTTTGGTATTTGGTAACTTAACAATATCCTTGTTAAGAAATTTAATACCAGGACGTATTAGAATTATTGTACAGTTAGTAGTAGTTGCATCATTGGTAATTGTAGTTGATCAGGTTCTGAAAGCCTATGTTTATGATGTATCTAAACAACTTTCAGTATTCGTTGGATTAATTATTACCAATTGTATCATTATGGGACGATTAGAAGCATTTGCTTTAGGTAATAAACCATGGCCATCTATTTTAGATGGTGTTGGAAATGGTTTAGGGTACGGATTAGTATTGATAGTGGTTGCTTTCTTTAAGGAAGTATTTGGTTCAGGTACGCTAACTATTCCTGGTTTAGGTAAACTAACTATTATACCAGAGGCAATGTATACAGCAGGTTACATGGATAATGGGTTAATGCTATTACCTCCTTCATCACTGTTTATTGTAGGAATTTATATATGGGCACAGAAATTTAGAAACCCAGAATTAATTGAGGCTTAAGATATTTAACATTTAGAGATATGGAATACATCAATATATTTATAAAAAGTGCTTTCATTGATAATATGATTTTTACATTCTTTTTCGGAATGTGCTCATATTTAGCAGTATCTAAAACAGTTAAAACCGCTGTTGGTTTAGGAGCTGCAGTAATCTTTGTATTACTGGTTACAATACCTCTTAACTATTTATTAGAAACTTATGTTTTAAAAGAAGGTGCTTTAACCTGGTTAGGTGCAGAGTATGCAACTATGGATTTGAGTTTTTTAAGTTTCATCATGTTTATTGCTGTAATTGCTTCTATTGTACAATTAGTAGAGATGTTAGTTGAAAAATTCTCTCCAGCATTATATGGTGCTTTAGGTATTTTCTTGCCATTAATTGCTGTGAATTGTGCCATTTTGGGTGGAGCGTTGTTTATGCAGCAAAAACAATTTGCTAATATCGGACAAGCTACTGTTTATGGCTTAGGTTCTGGTTTTGGATGGTTTATCGCAATTGTTTTAATTGCAGCTATCAGAGAAAAAATTAAATATTCTCATGTTCCTGCACCAATAAGAGGAGTGGGGATGGCATTTATTTTAACAGGCTTAATGGGATTAGCTTTCTTAGGCTTTTTAGGTTTTGAACTTTAATAATTATTAGAATTAATTAGATATTATGGATACCAGCGTAATAATAATAACAATCATAGTTTTCCTTGCTGTAGTATTAGCATTAACTACTGTATTACTGTTTGCTAAAGCTAAATTAATGCCTTCAGGGAAAATTAAAATCGACATTAATGAAGGAGAAAGAGTAATTGAAGTTGATGGTGGAGGAACTTTACTATCTACTCTAGGTGATGCAGGTATCTTTTTGCCATCGGCTTGTGGAGGTGGAGGGACATGCGTACAGTGTACTTGTCAGGTACACGAAGGTGGTGGATCCATTTTACCTACTGAAGAACCTAACTTCTCTAGAAAACAGATTGCTAATAATTGGAGATTAGGGTGTCAGGTAAAGGTAAAAGAAGATATGAAGATTGAGATTGAGGAAGAGGTGCTTGGTATTAAAGAATGGGAAGCTACTGTGGTTTCTAATTACAATGTAGCGACTTTTATTAAAGAGTTTATTGTTGAGATTCCTGAGGATATGGATTACAAAGCTGGTGGGTATATTCAAATAAAAATTCCACGTTGTACAGTTAAGTATTCAGAAATGGATGTTGAAGCACATCCACAAGATCATCCAGGGGAGCCAGATAAATTTAAACCAGAATGGGATAAATTTAATTTATGGCCATTAGTGATGAAAAATGATGAAGAAGTTGTTCGTGCTTACTCTATGGCTTCTTACCCTGCTGAAGGAAGAAGAGTTATGTTAAATGTACGTGTTGCTACTCCACCATGGGATAGAAATAAAAATACTTGGATGGATGTTAATCCAGGTATTGCATCTTCTTACATCTTTAACTTAAAAGTAGGAGATAAGGCAATTATATCAGGTCCTTATGGTGAATTTTTTATTAATGAGTCTGATGCCGAGATGCTTTATGTCGGTGGTGGAGCTGGAATGGCACCAATGCGTTCACATCTTTACGAATTATTTAAAACATTAAAAACTAATAGAAAAGTTACCTATTGGTATGGAGGTCGATCAAGAGGTGAATTGTTTTACATCCATTATTTTAGAGATTTAGAAAAAGAATTTCCGAATTTTAGATTCTTTATGGCACTTTCAGAACCTTTAGAATCAGATAATTGGAAGGTAATGAAAGATATAGATGATAAAGAAGGAGATGGTTTTGTTGGGTTTATTCATAACGTAGTTATAGATCAATATTTAAGCAAACATGATGAACCAGAAGAAATAGAATTATACTTCTGCGGTCCACCATTAATGAATAACGCTGTTCAGAAGATGGGAGAAGATTTTGGTATTCCTGACGAGAACATTAGGTTTGATGATTTTGGAGGATAATTTATCCACTATATATTTAAAGCTCCTTTCGAGGAGCTTTTTTTATACCTTAAAATAATTTAGAATGATTCTAACAAACTGATTGGTAACTTTTTTGGTTAGATTTCGTTTAAGCAGGAACTAAACTAACTACAATGAAATCATTAACCACACTATTATTGTTGGTTCTATTTACATCTGCACAGGCTCAAGTTAATTTTATGGGCTATTTAGTGGATAAAAACGAAAAGAGCATTAAAAACGTAACTATCAACCTTTATAAAGATAATCAAGTAATATCCTCTCAAAATTGGTCTAAGAAGTTTGATTATCAATTAGAATTAGAAAAATACTACACCTTAGAATTACAAAAAGAAGGTTTTGAAACTAAACGAATTGCGATATCTACCTTTGAGGGAGATAAAGGAGCTGAACCTTTTATGTTTGTAATGGAATTAAAAGAAGCTAAGAAGGGACAAGAAGTAGATGATTTTCCATCCGCTTTAATACAGTATAAAAAGGATGAAGGAGCGTTTAATTTTGATGTAAAGTATGCTAAAGACGTAAAGAAAAATTCTAAGAAATAGTATTTCCTAGAATAAACACACAAGGTCTTTTATGTAAATCAATCTTTGTTTTTTTCCATTCCTCAATGGTTTTGGTAATAATTTGCTCTGTAGGAAGTGTTATATCTACTGCTATACACACTTTGGTTGTGTGTAAGCAGTTGTTAATTAAATCTTCTAACACATTTCTGTTTCTGTAAGGAGTTTCAATAAATAATTGTGTTTGTTTTTTTGATTTAACCGACCTTTCTAAATCCTTTAGCTTTCTAATTCTTTCTTTTTGTTCTTTAGGTAAATAGCCGTTAAAACTAAAATTTTGGCCATTAAATCCACTTGCCATTAGCGATAATAGGATGGAAGAGGGACCAATTAATGGTGTTACTTTTATTCCTTTTTCTTGAGCAAGAGCTACAATTTCTGCACCAGGATCTGCTACACCAGGACATCCAGCTTCAGAAAGGATACCAACATTTTTACCATCAAATAATGGTTTAATAAACTGAGTTATTTCTGAAAAATGTGTTCTCTTATTTAGCTCATAAAAAGTTAACTCATCAATAGCTTTTATAATTCCTGCTTTTTTAAGGAATCTTCTTGCAGTTTTGATGTTCTCAACAATGTAAGTATCAATCTTATTGATGATTTGATTGTTATAGTCTGGTATTACTTGGTTGACAGGAGTTTCACCTAAAGTAATTGGTATAAGGTATAAAGTGCCTTTATTCATGATCCAAAGTTTCTAAAAACCTATCACAAGCATCATTTAATAATTGATAAACATCTTCAAAGCCCTGATCCCTGCCATAGTATGGATCAGGTACACTCATGTTTCGGTTGGGGTAAGAATAGTTTAAAAACATTTTTACTTTACTCTTATCTTCTTCAGTAAAAGCAAGATTTAAAATATTATTCTTGTTTGATTCATCCATTGCAAAAATGTAGTCAAATTCACTAAAATCTGAAGCAGTAAACTGTCTAGCTTTTTGATTACTTATGTCTATACCATATTCTTGAGCTTTAGCTTGCATTCTCTCATCAGGAGCTTCCCCAATATGATACGATGATGTTCCTGCTGAATCAACTTGAATATTTAAACCTCGTTCTTTTACTTTGTGTTTTAATAAGCCCTCAGCCATAGCTGAACGACAAATATTTCCTAAACAAACAAATAATACTTTACTCATATATAAAAACTTAAAATATAAATTAAGGTTAAAATTATTATTACAATAATAGAATAGCCAATTATGCGCTGCCCTATTTTATTAATGGGCTTGTAATGTGGAGGTGTTTCTTGTTTTTTCTTTAAAAAGCTCATAAAAAGAAAACAGGAATCAAATTTAATATATGATTCCTGTTTAGTTAGTGCAATAAAATTGCAAAGAATTATTGTAAACTAATTTTTTTCTTCAAATCATCAATATAGCCTCTAAAACGTTTATCTGTTTCCATAAGGTTGTTTACTGTTTTACAGGCGTGTAATACAGTAGCATGATCTTTACCTCCACAGTGCATTCCAATTGTTGCTAAGCTTGATTTCGTCATTTGCTTTGAAAAATACATTGCAATTTGACGAGCTTGTACAACCTCTCTCTTTCTTGTTTTAGATTTAAGTGTATCGATAGGCATGTCAAAGTAATCACAAACTACCTTTTGGATGTAGTCTATAGAAACTTCTTTAGCAGTATTCTTAACAAACTTGTCAACCATTTGACGAGCTAAATCTAAGTTTACTGCTTTTTTATTCAATGAAGCTTGAGCTAAAATAGAAATTAAAGCACCTTCTAATTCTCTAATGTTTGTAGTAATGCTATATCCAATGTATTCTACCACATCTTTAGGTAATTCTAAACCTTCTTGATACATCTTCTTTTCAAGAATGGCAATTCTAGTTTCTAGGGCAGGAGCTTGTAAATCAGCAGCTAATCCCCATTTAAAACGAGAAAGTAAACGTTGTTCCATGCCTACAATCTCTACAGGAGCTTTATCTGCTGTTAAGATGATTTGCTTACCCGATTGATGTAAATGGTTGAATATATGGAAGAAAACGTCCTGTGTTTTTGGTTTTCCACCGAAAAACTGAACATCATCTATAATTAATACATCTATCATTTGATAGAAATGAATGAAATCGTTTTGTTCGTTGTTTCTTACAGCGTCAATAAATTGGTGTGTAAACTTCTCAGAGGATACATATAAAACAGTTTTGTTTGGAAATCTGTTTTTTACATCTATACCAATAGCGTGAGCTAAATGAGTTTTTCCCAAACCAACACCACCATAAATTAATAATGGATTGAAAGCTGTTCCTCCAGGGTTTTTTGCAACTGCAAAACCTGCAGAACGAGCTAATCTATTACAATCTCCTTCAACAAAATTACTGAAAGAGTAATTAGGGTTTAATTGAGAGTCAACATTAATCTTTTTAAGACCAGGGATAATGAAAGGGTTACGAATAGATTTATCTTGATTTAAGTCTATTGGCATATTTACAGGCTTGTTTTTTAGCGCCTGTCTGTTCGTTGCAGGAATCTTAACAGTATATGGTTTAGTGGAGCTTTGGTTGCTCTCCATAACAATGCTATACTCTAATCTTCCTTCTGCACCTAACTCTTTTTTTATAGTTTTCTTTAAAATGCTAACATAATGTTCTTCTAACCATTCGTAAAAAAACTGACTAGGAACCTGTATGGTTAAAACTTTATCTTTCAGCTTGATGGGTTTTATAGGTTCAAACCATGTTTTATAGCTTTGTAAACTCACATTGTCTTTTATTACCTGAAGACAATTTTCCCAAACTGAATTAAAGTCTTTTTGCATTTTAAAAATCCTCTCTTTAAAGTTAAAAATTAAATTGTTTTTAAAAGTTTAACAACAGATTTTAAAGGTCGGGTGTTGAAAAATAATTTAACGCTAATTTAATTTTTAACTCCTTTAAAATCAATACCTTCTATATGAAAGCCGTGTCCTTGTTTAACCCTAACAAATATTTGAATAAAAAAGTGAAAAAAAAAACTTTTTGGGTATTGTTTTTTTAAAAAGTTTTTTCCGAAAGTCTAATGTGCTCTGAATTAAAGGAATAATATTTTTTATCACTGGAAATTAGAAAATCTATCCTTCCTAAATTGATTCCTCCCCATCCAACTTGATTAATTAAGGTGATTTTATTAGCCTGATTTTTAACTTTTGTTGGTTCTTTTAAAAAGGTATGTGTGTGCCCACCAATAATCAAATCAATATTGTTGGTTTGTTCTGCCATTATCACATCAGATACTTTATTAGATTTATAGGAGTAACCTAAATGAGAAAGACAAATTATCAAATCACAATTCTCTTCATTTTTTAAATATGATGCTTTTTCGTTAGCAATAGGAATAGGATTGTTATAAATGGTCTCTTTGTATAAGTCTTTGCTTACCAAGCCTTGTAACTCAACTCCAACACCAAAAACTCCAATTTTAATATCCCCTTTATTGAATATTTTGTGCGAAAGTGTTTTTCCATTTAATATGGTGCTACTAAAATTGTAATTACTATTTATGAATGGAAATGAGGCGTGAGGCAACATTTTATGTAAACCATCAATGCCATTATCAAAATCATGATTGCCAATAGTAGCTGCATCGTATTGCATTAAGCTCATCAGCTTAAAATCAAGCTCACCACCATATAAATTAAAGTAGGGGGTACCTTGAAAAATATCTCCAGCATCTAGTAACAACACATTTTGTTCTTCTGCTCTAATTTTTTGAATTACAGATGCTCTTCTGGCTGCTCCTCCTAAATTTGGATACTTAGGATCATTAACTGGGAATGGTTCAATGTGACTATGCACATCATTCGTATGAAGAATGGTAAGCTTGGTATAATTGCTTTTAGGAAAAGCAAAACTGCTCAATGGAATTAAATTCATTGAAGCTAAACCACCACTTGTTAAGGCTAGTTGTTTTATAAATTGTTTTCTGCTACTCAAAAGTTATCCTCCCATCTAATTTGCCAGTTAATTGTTTACCTTCTTTATGTTGTTCCATACAATATTGTATAATGGCATCTCTTAATTTGATGCCTACCTTTTCATATTTAACAGGGTGAGCAAAAAAGGTCATGTTATCACCGCCTTTAGCTAGATAATCAGTGGTAAGTATTTTAATATTACCATTATCTCTATAGCTTTCAGCAATATTGTAGTAAACGTTATCAATTTTTAGAGAATAATCATTAGGATTTTTTGTTTGTTTTAGCGATAAATTTCCTGAAATAGGTTGAGGAGAACTTATAAGGTATTTAATGATTTTATCATAAGCTTTTCCGTTTAATTCAAGCACTACTAATTCATTCTCAAAAGGCATTAACTCAAATATTTTACCTCTGGTAATTTCACCTTTAGGTAGGGATGTTCTTAACCCTCCAAAATTCAGCAAACAAAAATCTACATCATCTTTATAATAATCTTTTGCTATTTCAAAACTTAAATCAGCAACTAAGTTACCCAGTTTAGTTTCAGGTTTTCCTTTTTCTTTTGGGAATTCTTCTGCAGAAATTACCAATACTTCATTCATCTCAGCATCTAACTTGGCTTTGTAGGGTGTTATTAGCATAGAGGTGTTTGAGTTTTCAACACTTGTAGAATCAATCATTAACGAAGAATCGTTGCCAACATATTTAATTACACTTGGCTGACAAGAAACAATAAGCCCAATAAATGCTATTGATAAGTATGTGAATAGTTTCTTCAAATTGAATCGAAATGTATAGCTCAAAATTAGAAATTTGAATATTGTTTAATGTAAAATTAAGGTAAAGTTATGTTTAGTTCAGAAACTAAAATTAGAGTTAGGTACGGTGAGACTGATAGAATGGGGTATTGTTACTATGGTAATTATGCTGCATTTTTTGAAGTAGCTAGGGTAGAAGCTATTAAAAAGATAGGATTCAGTTATCGAGAAATGGAGGATAATGGAATTGCTTTGCCTGTTTTGGATTACAATGTGAAATTTTACAAACCAGCATTTTATGATGATGAAATTATCATTAAAACTACTATAAGCGATATACCTGGAGCAAGAATTAAATTTAATTACCAATGCTTCAATGGAGATGTATTATTAAACGAAGCTACTACAACACTTGTTTTCGTTAATATGGAAACAGGTAAACCAAGACAAGCACCTGAAGAGTTTCTAGAAAAAATCTCTCAATACTTTAATACATGAAACATTTATCGTAATATTGCGATGAATGGGAGTTACAAAAACAAATTTATTTACTCAGGAGCAAAATGAGTTGGCAGCTATAGCTAAAGCTATTGCCCATCCAGCACGCATTGCCATTTTACAATATGTTGTAAAATCAGCTACTTGTGTAAATAATGAATTAGTAAAAGAGTTAGGTTTAGCTCAAGCAACAGTAAGTCAACATTTAAAAGCATTAAAAGAGGTCGGTATTATACAGGGTACAGTAGAAGGTACGGCTATGTGTTATTGCATTAATGTTGATGTGTGGAATAGTGCTAAATCTTTGTTGCAAGAGTTTTTGGATAATCCTGTTGCATGTAATACAGATAACTGTTGTTAAAAAATTTATTATTAATCATCGTAATATTACAATAAAATGAAATTGTCAGAATTTAAAGAAGCTCTAACAAGAGTAGAAGAGTTAAAGTTTACCTTACCTAATGGAGGAAGTGTTCCTACTCATTTTCACATTACTGAAGTAGGGAGAATTAATAAGTTTTTTATTGACTGTGGTGGAACAATCAGAAACGAAGATGTGGTAAATTTTCAATTATGGGTTGCAGAAGATATTGAACATAGGTTGGCTCCCAAGAAGTTATTAGATATTATAAAAATGTCGGAAGAAAAATTAAGTATAGCTGATGCTGAAATAGAGGTAGAGCATCAAGGAGAAACCATTGGTAAGTATAACGTTACATTTAATAGTGGAGTGTTTCATCTTCAAAATAAATTTACTGATTGTCTTGCAAAAGACAAGTGCGGAGTAGAGGAACAACCAAAAAAGAAAGTTAAATTAGCTGACTTACAAGCTCAAACTTGTTGTGAACCAAATTCAGGGTGTTGTTAATTTGTTAAGGAAAGGACTAATAATAGTTGCATTATTTTTCTCATTACTAGCTTATGGTAGTGAAGATTCTTTGTTTGTTGATAGGCCAAGTAAGTTTACAATTACTCCAAATATTTTGCTTCAAAACTTAGATTTAACCATTAATGGAGCGCATGGAAGTATTGTTTCGTTTGAACCCGGTAAAACGGTTGTTGCAGGAGGAACATTTTATTATAAATGGTTTGTAGGTAGTCTTTATTATGGAGTTTACAATGAATTTAATAATAGCTTGCAAGATAAAACGAGGTATTACGATTTTCGTTTTAATTTCACCAAAAGGAGAGGAGGGTTAGATGTATATTTTCAATGGTTTAATGGGTTTTCTGTAAAAGATTTACCCAAAGCAACTGATGGTAGTGTTATTAATCTAGCAAATCCTAATTTAGATTTATTTTCTGCTGGGTTTAATTTTTATTATAGTCTAAATCCAGACCATTCTGTTCAATCGGTTTATAAATATAATGAGTTACAAACTAAAAGTAGTGGATCATTAATGCTTGGGGTGAGTCAGAACTTCACACAGATTATGTTTACTAATAGTATTTTTCCTGACGACATTGTTAATGGAACAGAGCAATTGGGAGAAGAGAATGATGGTAAATTTTTGGCATTGATTCCTACAGTTGGTTATCAGTTCAGCTTTATAAAAAATAAATTTAATTTCTCTCCAGCTATCAATGCTGGCTTGGGGATTCAGTATCAGGATTATATATCTGATGCTAAAGGAAATTTTACTGGAATTAACACTGCTCTTAAATACTGTATTGATGTTCCTGTAGGTGTGAACAATAAAAAAAATTACTTTGGAATAATAGGAAGATATGATAAATCCGTTTTCTTTTTAGAAAGAGGAGTTGAAATTCATTATGAATTAATAACAGCCAAAGCTTATTTTGGTATAAGATTTTAACGATGAAAAATTATTTGTTAGAGTTACTAGGAACCTTTTTTTTAGTCTTTGTTGGATGTGGAGCTATGGTTGTAAATACCGAAATGCTGGGAGTTATTTCTCATGTTGGAGTAGCTATAAGTTGGGGATTAATAGTTATGATAATGATTTATGCGATAGGCAATATTTCAGGAGCCCATATTAATCCTGCAGTGACCATTGCTTTAGCGATAAACAAAAATTTTGAATGGAAACAAGTCCCATTTTATGTACTATTTCAGTTGGCAGGAGCATTATTGGCTGCATTAGCTCTAAAAGGATTGTTTCCTGTAAACGATACTTTAGGGGCTAGTTTGCCTTCAGGCTCTTGGCAGCAGTCATTTATATTTGAAGTGGTACTCACATTTTTATTAATGTTTGTAATTATAAAAACTGCGGTTGAACCAAAGGCAAATAATTATGCTGCCATTGCCATTGGTGCTACAGTTGGTATGGAAGCCATGTTTGCTGGACCTATTTGCGGAGCTTCTATGAATCCTGCTAGGTCTATTGGTCCAGCGTTAGTTTCAGGGCACACTGAGTATTTATGGATATATATTGTTGCTACGATTCTGGGTGCCTTGTTAGCGGTAATAATCAATAGTTCAATTCAAAAAATTAAATAATGAAAAATGTATTATTTGTTTGTGTAGAAAATTCTTGTCGTAGCCAGATGGCCGAGGCCTTTGGTAAAATACACGGGGAAGGGATTATCAATGTTTATAGTTCCGGTTCTAGACCATCTGGGATTGTTAATCCTAAAGCTATAGCAAGTATGAAAGAAATTGGTTATGATTTAAGTAAACATGACTCTTTCGGATTGGATGAAATTCCTCAATTGAAATGGGATTATGCAATTACCATGGGCTGTGGAGATGAATGTCCCATGATATTAGCAGATAGTAGAGAAGATTGGGGCTTGCCTGATCCGAAGCACATGAACTCAGAAGAGTTTGCAAAAGTGAGAGATATTATTGAACAAGAAGTGAAAGATTTGATTATTAAAATTAATCAAGAAAAAGATTGATACCATTTAATCTTATGGGCTCCTTTGCTTGCCATTATTACACCATAATTAGGTTTGTTGTATATCCAATTTCTATTCATTATTAGTTTAGTGAAAAATCCCCACCAGAAAAGCTGATTAATTCTTTTGAACTTGGTTTTAAAACCAAACTGATGGAGTAAAGGAATAATTAATTCATAATCTTTTTGTCCATAAATGGTTCCACTTTCATCATACCTACCTGCGACAATAGTAAGTGATAGATTTTTAGCTTCTTTCAATAAGTTTTTAGCACCCAATAAAGTATCATATTCAGCACCATTAATGGTTAAGTTAATGTGCTGTATTTTTTGAATATCAATTTCTAAATCCTGAATAATCGAATCGAGGGTGTTTATTTCTACTTCAATTTTTTCACCACTAAAACTTACCGTTGAATCAATTGGAACTACGTTTAATTGGTTCCAACTACTTTTTTCACCCAGTAAAAATTCCATTGCTCCATATTTGGAAAAGGTACCTTTTTGTATGAGTTGAATATTATAGTCTCGTTTTTCAACAATAGAAGAGGCAATAAGATGATTTTTGGGATCAGGGTCAATACCAATTATTTTTCCTTTTTGGGTTATTCTCTTGTGCATTTCAAATAAATCTGAAGTAATTGGATTAACCATGTCAAAGCCCAATTGTATTCCGATACCACCTTCTTTAAGGTTGGGAAATTTTAGTTTTGAGTCTATACTAGTATAGATATTCCAAATATATTTTTTTAACTGATTCAGCATAAGAATAGTTATTTAAACCATAGTTGTTATTTTTGGTCTAAATCTTGTTAAAGTCATAAAAAATAAAAACCAATATTATGAAAATTAAATTATTATTAAGCGCTGTTTTTTCAGTATTAATAGCATTAAATGTTAATGCACAGCATAAGCATTCGAACGCTAAAAAGAAAGCTATTCATCACAAAAAAGCACAAGTTGCAAAAGCCAACTATAGAGCTAGTATGGCTCAGAGCATGAAGTTTATCAAAAAAACCAGCAAGGTTTTAACCAAAGCTTATGAATCAGTAAAAAAAGGTAAAAAATATACAGGCAATTTATCAAAAGCCATTGAACATCAAAAATATGCCAAAACTTTGTTAGCGAGAAAAATGACTCATCGAGCTGTTCAACATAGTAGAGCGGCAAGAAAATATGCAATGATGGCTATTCGTCAGAACAGAGGTAAAATTGACAACTCATGGAATACGACTGCTGAAGAAAAAGAAATTTTAGGAACCGCAATTTCTAATGATGAGCTGGAAAAAGAATTAAAAGCAACAAATCCTGATTTGACATTTAACGATGAAAAAGTATCTGATAAAGACATGACTGAAATAGAAGTATTAAAAACAGATCCAGCTGATTATAAAAACGAATAATTGATTAAATAGTAGTAAAAATCCCCGGAAGATATCCTTTCGGGGATTTTTTGTGCTTAAATGAATAACTAACTAATCTTATAGCACCTTAAATTCAACTCTTCTGTTTATTGCTCTGTTATCATCAGTATCATTAGGAACAACTGGAGTGCTTTCACCATATCCGATACTGGTTAATCGTTTAGCATCTATACCTTTTTTTATTAAGTAATCTACTACCGATTTTGCTCTATTGTTTGATAGGTTTTTGTTATAATCATCACTTCCCTTATCATCTGTATGTCCTCCAATTTCAATTTTTAAGTTTTTGTTTTCTACTAAGATATCATAAAGTCTATCTAGTTCATTAAACGATTCAGACATTAAATCAGATTTGTTAAACTCAAAGAAGATATTATTTAGTCTTATTGCTTGTCCTTTCTCTATTGGCATTAAGAATAGGTCTTTAGTAAACTCGTTGTATTCTGATAACTCTTTTAGGTTGATATTTTCACTGATAGGATAAAACTCTTTTTGTTGAGCCAGAAAACTATAATTTTTACCTGATGGTAGAATAATTTTATATTGACCTGTTACTGGATCAGAGTTTGCTACACCCAATTCTACATTTGATTGTAAATCATAATACCTGATTTTAGCCCCCATTGGCTGGTTAGTTTTTTTATTGTAAACTACACCGGAAATTAAAGTAACAGGTTCTGGTTTTTCAGAGTTTTCTATTTTCCAGATATCGCCTTTTGATGAAAAGTAAGCAACATCCCCTTTAGCTGCTAAGAAATAGCCTAATTCAGATCTTGGTGTGTTAATTTTAGGCCCCAAATTCTTTGGCTCACTCCAGTTAGACCATGTATCATCTAGTCGCTTACTTACAAACACATCATCAGAACCATAACCTAAATGACCGTTAGAAGAGAAGTATAGGGTCTTACCATCAGCAGCAAGAAATGGTTTGGATTCATCTCCTTTAGTATTGATAACGTTACCCATATGCTTAGGTTTTGTCCATTTATTGCCACTTTTTAAGAAACTCACATAAAAATCTTTTTCTCCCAGACCTTCTTTTCTCCCCACAGCCATGAATAAGGTTTTATTGTCAGAGGCTAAAAAATAAGAAACATAATCGTTATCGTTGTAATAATCGTCTACCTCAAATGACTTTGGAACTGACCACCCATCTGCAGTTCTATAGCTTATTGATAGCCCTTGACCACCAGGGGTTCCATCTTTTTCGTATTTATTAGCTACTACTAGTGAGTTGTTGTCTGGTGATACTGAAATAGTAAAATTCTTTCCGGTATTGTTAATAGGTTTTCCAACATTGTTTAGTGGTAACCAGTTTCCATTTGCATCCAGTGAAGAGGTCCATACATCCTGGTCATTATCTTTACTCCCTGTATTTTGAGGGTGGTTATCTCTATTGATGTATAAGGTTTTTCCATCTGGTGAAATAATAGGGGATAACTCTGTATATTCTGAATTAATGTTTGTTCCTAATTTTTCTTTTTCACCAATGTTATTAGCATTTTCTACAAGGTTGATTTTTCTGGGTGATTTGGTTATTTTCAAATAATCAATTTCAATTTCCATTTTATTCCCTGTAAAAAACGCCATTCTCTCGCCATACCAACTGTTCTCAAAATATTGATGAACCAATTCATCGTTTATAAAGTAAGATAGAATATTAGCAGTTTTCACCACTTTTAATATATTATAATCACGTCCTTTGTTGATTGCTTTACTTTCTTCATAATTTACTTGAACATGACTTTTTTTATTGTAATAGTGGTCAACTTTAAACTGACCATTTGCAGTATAGTAAAATGAACGATAAGAACTATTATCGCTGTACATTCCGTGCATTATTCCTACAGCGTAATTTTTATCACCACTAATTTGTCGTATTTTTATTTCAATGGTGTAATCTTCTTCATCAGCATTTAAATTGCCTATTCCTTGCCAAACCCATCTTGTTCTGTCAGTTTTGTTTTGAAAATAATAATGTCCGTTTTTCACATCAGTTTTCAGGTTTTCTCCATCGGTTACATACCAGTCAAAATCATTGTTGTCAAAAGTTTCATCAATTAATACAGTTTCTTGTGAGAAAGCATTAAAGGTAAATGCAATTAAAAATATTAAGCTAAATTTTTTCATTATTCAAATTTTATTCAAATATATATAGTTGAATAGAATAATTGAATACGGCATTTGCCGTATAATAAAAAAGCCACGCATTTGCGTGGCTTTTAATGTTTACTTATTTTTTCTACTTAAAGAAATTAATGTAAGACTCTTTAGCTAAAACATGTACAGGCTCTGGAAACTCACCATGCACAATTAATGCATTTTTATGATGATGTTCTAAGCTACTTAATTTTTTTCTATCTAACAGAATAACTGTTGAATGTCCATGATGATCGGTTTTATCTACAATTGTTTCTTCATTAAAATCACATTGCCAGTGTGTTTCAGCCATTTCTTCTTTATAGGCAATCTCAACAGTTGGAACTTGATAATAATGATGTTCCCCGATTCCTTCAAAATCAAATACTAACCTTAATAGTCCTCCTTCAAAAACTAAATCTTCATCCTTAAGACCTAGTTCTTCAAACGTTACTTTACCAGCAGTAGGTGATGAAAAATTTACTTTTACTTCTCCTTGATTTAATTCTATTGTTTGACTCATAATTTTTTAATGTTTTGTGTTAGGTTTTATTTTTATCAAAAGTCAGTTTAAGGCATAAAAAAAGCACTGATAATTGTCAGTGCTTTAAATGTGATTTGTCAGTTTATTACTTTTTCTTAAACGAATTTATAGCGTTTCTAGTAAAATCAGAAAGCACTAATTTTCCACTCATTGCTGCCCTTTCTAATAATAAATCATCCCAATGTTCTGTTCCTTCCCAGAATACTTTCTTTAACATACTCATAGCTTCTGGGTTAGAGTTAGAAAGCCTGTCAGCTAATACAGCAATAGCTTCATCCATTTCTTCTGCTGATTCAAATATTTCAGCATACAATCCTTTTTCGCGAGCCCATTCAGCAGGGTACCATTCTGTGGCATTAATAGCCATCATGCTCATTGCTGAAGTTCCAACTTTACGTTCTACAGCTGGTCCAACCACAAATGGTCCAATACCCACTGCTAGTTCACTTAGTTTTACTGCAGCAAACTTAGTAGCATAGCAAAAATCTACAGCACTAGCCATACCAACACCACCACCAACTGCTTTACCTTGAACACGTCCAATAATTAATTTAGGACACTTTCGAGCAGCGTTAATTACTTTGGCAAAACCAGAGAAGAATTCTTTTCCTGTGTCTAAATCATTGATAGAGATTAATTCATCAAAACTAGCACCAGCACAAAAAGCTCTTTCTCCTTTAGATTTAAGGATAATAACTTTTACACTTTCATTGTTTCCAATCTCTGTAATAGTATTGGCAAGCTTATTTAATACTTTACCTGGTAATGAATTACTAAGAGGATGGTGGAATTCAATTGTTGCAATTCCTTTGTTGTTTACTTCAAACTCTACGTTTCCTTGGTCTATAGCTGTTTCCATATTTATTGTTCTTCTGAAAATGTTAATACATAACCATTCAAATCAGCAATTGAAAATTCAATGGTATTATAAAATGTGCTTTCTAAGTCTGATATAATTTCAACTTCATTATTGTATAGTTCTTCATGAAGCTCAGTAATTCTATCAACCTTAATATAGAAAGTTATACCACCTCCAGGCTTTTCTCCAGCCATACGAGGTAATTCGTTTGAAAGGCTCTTTTTTGTTTGAAACATAATAACTACATCATTACGTTTTACCATAGCCCAATCTAATTTTCCAGTTTCTGGAACAGTCATTAATAAAGTGAAGCCTAAAACATCTGTGTAGAATTCTATTGTTTCTTCTACATCATTAACCATTAGGTTAGGGGTAAGCGAATTTAAAGCCATTAATCTTGATTTTTAAATTTTATCATTGTTAGGATAGTAGCTAAAGCAACTGTTTCTCCTGTTTCATCATAAACATCAACTAAGAATTTTACAATTCCTTTCTTAATGTCCATACCTTTAGGAATCTCTTCACCTTCTTTAAATTCTTTCTTTTCTTGAGAAATCTTTTCTTTCGCAGTAAATTTAACTCCAATAGTCATTCCTGGGTACACAGGTTTAGTAAATCTACAATCTTCTAATCCGTAGTTTAATAATACTGGTCCTTTCTTTCCGTCAACAAATAAACCAGCTGCTTTAGATAAAACCCAATAACCATGAGCTACATTTTGCTCAAAAATAGTTTCGTCTAAACTAGTAGCATCAACATGGGCGTAAAAGTTGTCTCCACTAACATTTGCAAAGTTTACGATATCTGTAGTAGTAACGGTATGTTTTCTTGTAAATACTGTTTCTCCAATTTCAATTTCTTCAAAATACTTTTGGAAAACATGTTTATCATATTCAATTTGTTGTCCACCATACTGATATTGTTGAGTAATCTCAGTAATAGTAGTTGGGTGTCCTTGAATAGCAGTTCTTTGTAAGTAGTGTAAGATACCACGTTTACCACCCATTTCTTCACCACCACCAGCTCTACCAGGCCCACCATGAGTTAATAATGGCATTGGAGAACCATGTCCTGTACTTTCTTTAGCACAGTCTTTATTTAAAACTAATATTCTCCCATTATGAGAAGCTGCTCCAACCACAAACTCTCTAGCAAGTTTATCATCCGCAGTAACAATAGATGTTACTAAAGAACCTTTTCCTAGTTTAACTAACTCTATTGCTTCGTCAATAGATTTGTATGGTAATATTGTAGACACTGGACCGAATGCTTCTACATTGTGAACATCGGTTTTATTAAACGGGTCATCATTTCTAAATAAAATAGGAGAGAAGAAAGCTCCTTTGTCTTTATCGGCACCAACAACCTCAAAGCTATCAAGGTTGCCATATACCATTTCTTGAGATTTAGAAAGTAATTCAACATTCTCTCTAACTCTTTCTACTTGAAGTTTTGTAGCTAAGGCTCCCATACGAACTCCTTCAACAGCAGGATCACCAATAGTGGTTTTTTGTAAACGTTGTCCAACAGCTATTTGAACATCTTCAACTAATTTTTCAGGAACCATTATTCTTCTAACAGCAGTACATTTCTGACCTGTTTTAACTGTTATCTCTCTACAAACCTCTTTAACAAATAAATCAAACTCCTCTGAACCAGGCTCTACATCTTCTCCTAATACACAAGCGTTCAGCGAATCTGCTTCAAGATTAAAAGGAACAGAGTTTTCATTGATTTGCGGCAAAGCTCTCAACGTTCTTCCAGTAGTAGCTGAGCCAGTAAAAGTTACAACATCTTGAGAACCTACATGATCTAGAATTCCTCTGCCTAATCCACAAACCAATTGTAAGGATCCTTCTGGTAGTATTTTAGAATCTACAATTTCTCTTACCATTAGCTCAGTAAGATAGCAAGTATGTTCTGATGGTTTAACTATAGCGGGAACGCCAGCCATTAAGTTAACAGCTATTTTTTCTAACATACCCCAGATAGGGAAGTTAAACGCATTAATGTGAATGGCAACACCTTCTTTAGGCACCATAATATGATGACCAATAAAACTTCCTTCTCTAGATAGCGGAGCGGTATCTCCATCAACATAATAAGGTAAGTCTGGGAATTGTCTTCTTAAGGATGCATTAGCAAATAAGTTACCAATACCTCCTTCAATATCAATCCATGAATCAATTTTAGTAGCACCAGTAGCAGCACTTAATTGATAAAATTTTGCTTTTCTTTCTATAAGATATAATGCTAATTTCTTTAGCATTAAACCTCTTTCTTGGAAAGTCATTTTTCGCAATGCAGCCCCGCCTTTTTGTCTGGCGTAATCCATCATTGCTGCATAATCCAATCCTTCGCTGGAACAGGTTCCAATTTGTTCTCCAGTGATAGCATTTTCTAGTAAAACACCATCTCCATCTCCTGTAATCCAATTGCCTAAAGCGTAATTTTGATAGGTAGTCATTCTCTAATAATTTAGGGCATCTAAATTAGAGGTTTATTAGGAATTAAACAACTAGAAAGAGTGTGTTATTTTGCTTCTTTTTTAAGAAATTCGTTTAATTCTTCAATAGAAATGTTGTAATTGATTTTCCCTTCCTTGGCAATAGAAATTTTACCAGTTTCCTCAGAAATAATAATAGCAATAGAACGAGAGGTTTCCGTGATACCAGCAGCAGCTCTGTGTCTTAAACCAAAATGAGCGGGGAATTCCTGATTTTCAGAAACTGGCAAGATGCAGCGTGCAGCTACAATTTTATTATTCTCAATAATAACACCACCATCGTGTAATGGACTGTTTTTGAAGAAAATGGATTCTAGCATTGCTGAAGACAGTTGGGCATTTAACTTTTCTCCTGAAGTAGAATAGTACTTCAATTCTGAGAACAAGTCTAAAATGATTAAAGCACCTGTTTTTGATTTAGATAGGTTTTGTGATGCTAAAACTATCTGACTAACATTTAACTTTTCTTTTTTATCATCTTGAGAACGCAACAAGCTCATAATCTTTCCTTTTCTTTTTCCAGAAAAGAATTGATTGTTACCAATGATTAACAAAAACCGCCTTATTTCCTGTTGGAATACAATAATTAAAGCTAAAACCCCAACACCAATAAACTGACCAAGAATTTCACTCAACAACTCCATTTGGAGTGCCTCCACAATTTTCCAGAAAAGGTAAATAGCTAAAATTCCTAAGAAGATACGAATTGCAACCGTTCCTTTTACCAACTTATATAGCTGAAACATAATAATGGCAACTAAAAGAATATCGATTAAATCGAGCCATCTAAATGTTATAAAAAGGAGTTGGTTCAACATTCGTCAAAAATAGTATTAATTGTCGTATCGCTTATTAGCAATTTCTAATAATACTTGGTAATAATTTTGATTTAATAGTTTACCTTTTAACCATGCGTAATAAGCCATAGCCTGTAAGTCTTCTTGCTCTGAAGGTGTTTGAACTAATTCATCAATAACTTTATTTACAAAGGATTTATCCTTTATTATTAATGGATTGTTAATGATCATTTTTACTTTCTGAATAAATTGAAGAGCTCTTGAGTATACTGGGTGTTTAAATAATTCAGAGTAAGTCCTTTCAAATGATCGAATACGATTTAACGCTATTTCAAAGTTCTCTAATTCGTATTGAATCATTATCTCGATCATATTCTTTTTTAACACCCATTCAATACCCATTTTCTTAGTTAACCATTTATCAGAGTGATTTAAGAAGTTAATGATTTGATTACTTTGTTTATAATCACCAGCATTGCCGTAATAGATGATTAGATTCATTTTAATGTTTAGCTGATCCTCAACAGGTAGTTTCTTTAAAGTTGAATCGGAAATGGCAGAAAGAATGCTAATCGATTTGTCATTTAGATTAAGGTAACTGTAGTTAGCAGCAGAAAGCATCACATACTTTGGGTAGAACTTATTGTAGTAAGCATTATTATACTTTTGCATGGCTTGGTACATCTCTTCCATATATTGATTAGAAAGTTTAAACTTTCTGTTTCTATAAAGTATGTGAGCAATCATGTATAGGATGTGGATTTTATAAAAGTGGTTCTTTTTAGAAAAGCCGTGTTGAGCAACTAACTCATTATACATTCTTATTACGTAAGGCTCAAAGTTGTAGAAGTCTTTTTTAGAAAGCATCACTCTTCGTGTAAGGTCAAGAACTTTGTATAAAACTTCTGGTCGTTGAAATACCAAGTCATTGATGCCATATTTCTTTAGCAGCTTATCAATTATTTTATTAAGGTCTTTATCTTCACCAGTAAGTATAACTTGGTTTATCTCTCGTTTAATAAAGTTATAGGCAATGCTTACTTTTTCATTCTCATTTACTAAATCCTTGTTGGTTTTCCATTTCTCATAAATCTCATTCACATCCGGAGCATAATCACTTTCAGATTGTTCTAATTGCAAATGGTATACATTATTGAGGAGTTCGAATTGTTCATTGTCAATGGCAGTTTGTTCAGCTTTAGTTAAAAATCGCCAACCTAACTCATCACTTTTATTATTAAAAGAGTAGGTGGCTAATGAAATCAATCCTGATATAGAAGAGGTAGAAGTTACATCATTATCAATCTGTTTTAAAACAATAAAATCAGTAATGTGTTTTAATAGCCTTTTCCTTAATGTGTGATAAGCTACTTTGTTGGGTGTCTTGTAAAGCTTTTTTTGTATTTCTTTAGCTGGAGTGTAATCAGCTATTAATTCAAATAAATCAAGATCTTTTCGCTCCTTTTTGCTTTTCTGTCTGTTAATGAAAACCCTAAATTCTTTTTTATCGTCCTCAGAAAATGTATTGACAAGTTCTTGTAGTTTGTCCATTAGTAAAAGTCAGTTTTTGATAAAGGTAAAAGAAAATGTTTGAATACAGCACATATTATATTTACTTTGTTAAAGGGTTGAAAACAAACTATTACATATTAATAAGTCTGTTATACTTCTTTCTCTATTCTTGTGCTCCGTCACGAGTAGTAAGACCATTAAAGAAAGGAGAGAAGCAAGTTGCAGCTAATTTGGGAGGACCAATGATTGGTTTTGCTGGCACAACCATTCCTTTGCCATTATCAGCTTTTTCTTATGCTCAAGGCGTAAATGAAGATGTAACGGTTTTTGGAGGGTTACACAGTACTGCTTTACTTTATGGTGTTATTCAAACAGACATTGGAGTTTGCTATAACTTATATCATCCAGATAGCTCAAGGTTGGGGGTAAGTGTTAACCCTGTTCTAAATTTTGCATACGATACCTGGGAGGGAAATTCAAGACTCTGGCCAGAGATAGATGTAAATGTGTATTGGGAATTTAATACTGATAAAAGCTTTGTGTATGCTGGTGCTTCCAATTGGTTTGAATTATCGTCTGAAGGGACTCATGAGCAAGAGTTAAGTAATAGATGGTTAATCAATCCCCATCTAGGCTACACCTATGTTAGAGATAAGTGGAATTATAACATAGAAACTAAGTGGCTGGTTCCTAACATTGATAATAGACCAAATGTAGTAGATTATAGAGGGATTAATGGGAGTGGGGCAATTGGATTGTATTTCACTTTTACAAGAAAATTTTAATGAAGAAGTTAATTATCATATTATTTATTGGTGCGGCCTTAACAAGTTGTTTTAGGTTAGATGATAATCTGTATAATAAAGATAACTCCATTTCAGAGTACAAGCTAGACGACTATACAGGAGAGCAAGATTTTGTATTGAATTCATCTTATGATATTCCAAGTAATTTGATTCACTTGTTTAGTTTAAGCTCTACCATTCCTAGCGAATCTAGTTCTGAAACCATTTATGCTGTTTACATTGGTGACATCAATAATATTAATACCGATACAGTAATCATGTATTGCCACGGCAACAAATGGCACATGGATTATTATTGGCAAAGAGCCAAGTTGTTGGCTAATGTCGGAGGCAATGGTAAGTATGGAGTGTTAATGATAGACTACAGAGGTTATGGTTTAAGCACAGGTACTCCTTCTGAAGATGGACTGTATGCTGATGTTGATGCTGCATTAAGCTGGTTGAAGTCAAGCGGATTGACTGGGGATAGGTTAATCATGTATGGTTTTAGTATGGGTACAGCTCCAGCTTGTGAGCTAACAGCTAACCCAAGGTCGTTAACGCCTGCTAAGTTAATATTAGAAGCACCTTTTGCTTCAGCTGCTTTAATGGTTCAAGGAGCTAGTATTTTAAACCTACCAGCTTCGTTTGTTACTAATTTGAGTATTGATAATGCAGAGGAGATTAAGAAAGTAAATCAACCATTATTTTGGGTGCATGGAAAAGATGACGAATTACACAATGTCTTTACCCATGGCACTATTGTTTATAATAATCATAATGGAACATTTAAGGAACCTCATATTATTAATGGAGCAGACCATTCTAGTGTGCCTTTAATGTATGGTTTCCAAAATTATTGTAACGATATTGATGCTTTTATTCGAAAATAAATTCAATTTATCAAAATCAGATTTAATTGATATTAATATCTTATAAATAAGAGTTTTTAACAATTATTAACTCTATTGTAAAGTCAGTTATTTTCTATTTTGTGTTTTCGTAATAATTGATGCCTATCTATGTTTGTTTCGAATTTAAACTCGAAAACTTACAATTATGGAAGCAATTATTGTAACACTACTATTAGCAGTTTTAGCCTTACCGTTAATACTGCTCATTTGGTTTAAAGTATCTACCAGTAATCTAATTAAAGATGCAATTTATAAAATCAACTCTTTAAATACTAAGGTGGATAAACTTCGTGAGGACTTTGTATCACCTAAAGTGGATGATATAGTAAATGAAGAAGAAATAGATAAACGCGTTGAACGATTATTGGATATAGTTCCAAAAGTAGAAAAGGAAAAGAAGCCCGAGAAAGAGCCTAAGCCTAAACCTCAAGTTTCTCAGCCAAAAGTGGTTAAAAAAGAAACTGTACAAAAGGCAGCTTTTGTTAAACCTAAAAAGAAGAAGCGTGATATTGAAAAGTTTGTGGGTGAAAACCTGTTGAACAAGATTGGTATTGGTGTTTTAGTATTAGGTATCGCTTATTTTGTTAAATATGCTATCGATAAAAACTGGATTAATGAGGTAGGTAGGGTAGTTATAGGTTTATTGACAGGTGGATTGTTAACTTTCCTAGGGCACAAAATCAGAAAGACTTATAAGGCTTTTAGTTCAATATTAGTAGGTGGAGCAATGGCGGTGTTTTACTTTACCATTTCTATAGGGTTTCATTACTACGAATTATTTACCCAACCATTAGCTTTTGGATTAATGGTAGGGGTTACTGCATTTTCAGTTCTCTTATCTATAACCTATGATAAGAAAGAATTGGCTGTATTAGCTTTAGTAGGGGCTTTTTCAACTCCATTGATGCTAAGCACTGGAGAAGGAAATTACATTGTTCTATTTACCTATTTAGCCATTGTAAATGTTGGAATGCTGGTGTTGGCTTATTTTAAAAAATGGAATATAGTTAACATCCTTACTTTATCATTTACCATTCTACTTTATGGTAGTTGGTTTGTTACCAAAGTAATTGATGGTATTAATCCTCCTTATCAAGGAGCACTAGTATTTGCTAGTTTATTTTACTTGATTTTCTTCTTTATGAATATTGTCAATAATCTAAAAGAAAGAAGAAAGTTCAAATATCATGAGTTTGGCTTATTGTTAACCACAACTGCACTGTATTACGCTGTAGGAATGAGTGTATTTCATTTGTCAGAAAATACTCATTTACAAGGTTTGTTTACAATAGTGTTGGGTGTGTTTAACTTATTATTTGCCTACCCTCTGTATAAGCGAAATAATGTAGATAAATCATTGATATTCTTGTTAATGGGATTAGTATTAACCTTTGTGAGTTTGGCTGCTCCAGTGCAGTTAAGTGGCAACCACATCACCATGTTTTGGGTAACTGAAATGGTATTATTGCTATGGCTAGGTCAAAAAGCCAATATAAAGTTGGTTAAGTTGAGTTCGTTAGTAATATTTGGTTTAATGTTAATCAGCTTAATAATGGATTGGGAGCAAATCTATTTTGCATATTCAACCGAGCAATTACCAATAATCATTAATAAAGGGTTTATTACTACTGCATTTGCAGTAATGGGAGCAATAGCTTATACACATTTATTAACCAAAGAAGGAGAGCTGAATAAGATTGGTGGAATACCTGTAAAATGGTTAGTTGTAGCTACTAAAGTAATTACTGGAACATTAATTTATTTGCTAGGAAGTTTTGAAATCGGATATCAAGTAGAAGAACGTTTCAATAACTACCCTCTAGCTATAATAAGCGTATTGGCTTGGACATTAGTATTTACAGTAGGCTTGATAGCTTATGCTAGAAAACAAAAGTTAACTGTTTTACAGCAAATCTTAGCACTTGCTAGTATTGTTCTATTGTTTGTTTTTCCAATGTTTAATTTCTTAGAGCAATCAGTAAGAAACGATGTGCTGTTTGGACAACTGACCAATGTAGCTGTGTTGGTAAACTATCTGAATTTTACAGTAGTTGTAGCATTAGGTGTTTGGTTTGTAGTTAAAGTAAAAGCTTGGTATGGAGTAGATTCTATGAGTTATAAAGCCACTACCTGGGTGATGAGCTTTTTAGGTTTAATTATCCTGAGTATGCAGTTAAACCATCAAACAGTCATGTTGTTTTATGATGTTAATCTGGAGAACATGAGCTTCATCAACAAGCAAACCATTAAGATTGGTTATCCAATACTATGGGGGCTAGGTTCATTTGCCTTAATGTTAGCAGGAATGAAATATAAGATTAGAGTATTGAGAATAGTTTCTTTGAGTGTATTTGCTTTAGTGTTGTTGAAATTATTCCTATTCGATATCAAAGGAGCTTCAGAAGCTGGTAAAATAGTAGCATTCATCTTGTTGGGAGTATTGTTACTAGTCATCTCTTTCATGTATCAGAAACTAAAGAATTTGATACTAGAAGATCATTCAAATAATAAATAATTATGAGAAAGTTAGTTGTAATGATAGGCTTAATGGTGGCTGGTAGTCTTGTAGCGCAAGACTATCACTACCAAGCTAATATAGAAGAAAACAAAGAAGCAGGTTTTTGTCAAGTTTCTTTAGCTCCTGAGGTTTTAGGTAAACTGAATAGCAATTACTCAGATTTAAGATTAATCGATGAAAAAGGAGTGGAGCAGCCTTACTTCATTGATAAAGAAGAGTTTTCAGTCAATAAACGAGTGTTTAAAGAATATAAGTTAGTAGAGAAGGTAAAGTGGCGAGGAAGAGCAACTGTATTGTATGTAGAGAATACTGATACAGCAATGATTAACAACATTCAGCTACAGATTAAAAACTTTGATGTACGTAAACGACTGGAGTTAGCTGGGAGTGATGACTATCAAGAATGGTATACTATCAAAGAGAACTATGTTTTCCATTCAGCTAATGGTATTAATACCACATCTGAGGTAAAGAGCTTAAACTTTCCTTATTGTGATTATCGATATTATCGCATCATTATTTGGGATTGGTATCACTTACCTGTCAATGTGTTAAAAATTGGTTATTACGATACCTATCAAGAAAAAGGAAAGTTCAACAAAGTAGATGGCTTACATATGTATGTAGTTGATAGCAATGAAGTTAAGAAAACATACGTAAAGTGTAAATTTAATAAAAATCCTTATTTTGATAAGCTCGTATTTAAGGTAGATAAACCAGCATATTACTACCGAAATGCTCAATTAGCCATCAAACAAAAAGATTATAAAGGAAGATATTATTATCAGGCTATTAATCATTTTGTGCTAAGCTCTAACTCTGAGTTAACCATATTTGAAAATGCTTTTCCTTACAAAGAGTTTTACCTGATTATTGATAATGAGGATAACCCTCCGTTAGAAGGGATGAAAGTGGAGGCTTATCAGCTTAAACACAGATTGATATCATATTTGGAGAAAGATAAAAGCTATACTTTAGTATTTGGAAGTGATAGTTTGATGCCTACACCTAATTACGACATCAACTTTTTTAAAGATAAAGTAGGAGACAATACGTCTATTTTAAAGATAGGTGAAATAAAACCTTATCAAGCAAAACTTGAAGAAAAAGAGCAACAATCATCCAATCAAATCATTTGGATTACCGTAGCTTTGCTGGCTTGTTTGTTAGGGTTTATATCCTATCGAATGATAATGGAAATGGAAAAAAAGAAATAAGTGAAAAAAGTGTTACTAAAAATAGCAAAGTACGTTGGAGTATTTCTGCTAAGCTTTATAGCTTTTGTGGCTTTGTATTATCTAGCATCCATTTCGTGTAAGCACATTACTACTAATGATGATTATGTTTCTCCAGACGATGGAATAGAGCTATTTGTTGTGTCTAATGGTGTGCATGCTGATATCTGTTTGCCTATAAATAGTAATAAAGAACTTTGGTTGAAGTATTTCAATCCTAAAGACTTTGTAACACTGACCAAAGAGCCTAAGTACATATCATTTGGGTGGGGAGATAAAGGCTTTTTTTTGGATACACCTACTTGGGATGACTTAACCTTTGGAACAGCCTTTAAAGCCTTGTTTATCCCTTCTGCAACAGCTATGCATGTTTCTTATGTGGAAGATAAACCAAAGCTATCAGCAACAACCAAATCGTTTAAGGTAAGCAGTAAAGCCTTAAAACGTATTGAGGAGTATATTCTTAAATACATTCAATTAAAGGATGAAAAGCCCATTTTGATTGATTGTTGTAGGTACCCCAACTTACATGATAACTTTTATGAGAGTACAGGGAGCTATCATTTGTTTAGGACCTGTAATGTGTGGACTAACCAGGTAATCATAGAGGGAGGAGTGAAGACTTCGGTGTGGACTCCCTTTGATACGGGTATTCTGGAGCAATTTGAAGAGGAATGACACTAAAGCGTTATTATAAGGTTATAGTACTTCTAGCAGTATTTCTAATCACAGCCATTGCATTGTCGTTTGCAGATCCTATTGCGCAAGATTTGGCTTATCATCGTTTTTCAGATTGTAGAAATATGTTGGGTATTCCTCACTTTATGGATGTGATAAGCAATTTGCCTTTTGTAGTTATTGGTTTTATGGGATTAAGGTTATCCAGTAAAAACTATAAGAAACAACCGCTAGGTTTTTTCTTGATGAGCTTTACCGTGTTTATTGGTGTATTACTGACCGGAGTTGGTTCGGCCTTTTATCATTACGAGCCTAACAATTTCACCTTAATATTTGATAGGCTACCCATGACCTTAGTATTTACGGCTTTCTTTGCTACCATCATTTATGATTATGTAGATAGGCGAGTAGGGGTTTATTTGTTTTATGCACTACTTTCGGTAGGGATTTATAGCATTTTGTACTGGTATTATACCGAAATAACCGGAGTGGGAGATTTACGTTTGTATGCCTTTGTGCAATTCTTCCCCATTGTGGCAACACCGTTAATATTATTGTTTTATCACAATGAGAATTTATACACTAAACAACTAATATATCTATTCATAGCTTATGCCATTGCTAAGCTGTTTGAACATCTTGATGCTGTAGTATTTGATACTTTAGTGATTGTTAGTGGACATACACTAAAACACTTGTTCTCCGCATTAGCCGTTTGGTTTATTTTTAAGATATATCAATCTCGAATAACTTAAAGTGCTATATTTAGAACGTAAAATTTCTAACCATGGCAAACACCAAAATCAGTAAACACATTAGTTATAAAGAAGGAACGCATAGTAATACTGCTACGCGTAGAGGTATTAAGAATGAACCCAACCAAAAGCAGTTAGCAGCTATGAAAGCATTAGCCAAGCAGGTATTTGAGCCTATGCGTAAACACTTTAACAAACCGATTAGAGTAAATTCCTTTTTTAGAAGTATAGCGTTGAACAAAGCCATTGGAGGAAGTTCTACCTCACAACATTGTAAAGGAGAAGCCATTGATTTAGATGCCACTACTGGCTTTACCAATAAGCAGATATACAACTACATTAAAAACAATTTAGAGTACGACCAATTAATTTGGGAGTTTGGTACCGATGCAGCACCAGATTGGGTACATGTTTCATATCGTGCTGATGGAAAGAACAGAAAACAACAATTAAGAGCAAGCAGAAAAGGTAGAAAGAATGTTTACACGGTTGTTGGTTCGGGAAATACTTCTAATAATACTAATAGCACTTCAACTAAAACTGGAGTAGTAAAAGTAAATACCAACTTAAATGTAAGAGAGAAAGGTAATACCAAAGCTAAAATAGTTGGCAAGTTGAAAAACAACACTAAAGTAAGCATCTTACTTAAGCGCTCAGGTTGGCTAAAGATAAAAGCTGGAAATACCCAAGGCTGGGTTTCTGCACGTTATATTAAATAAGTGTTTAATTGTTCTTTTGCATATCCCAAAAGAACCAAAAGACTAGAAAGAAAGAAGCTTCAGCCCACAGGCTGTATCTGGCTCGCCTTTCTTTCTTCCCAATCCGCCCTTCGGTAATTTGGGATTTTGATATATTGTAAGCCTTGAACTAGTCTAATGCTTTCGCATCAGGGGTCGTTCTTTTTGTTTCAAGACAAAAAGACATGAAAATGAAAGGGATAACCTATAATAAAAATCCTTGCTCATCACTCAATGGTTGAGGGATGTTGTCATCATTAATCATTTCACGTAAATCTATTTCTATTCCAATAGAAATGGAAGTGATAGGTACATCATTGTACGTTCCTTCAAAGGGGTTTTCAGAGTAATCACCAATCTTTTCCATTAAAAAGAATATCCAAATAATTAAAGCAGATAATACCGGGAAAGTCCAGAATATCCAACCTTGTACATTCTTAAATATCTCGTACATACCAAACGGAACAAAAATGGTGAACATTAAGGTTAACCATAGGGCAGTAGAAGCATACTGTCTTGGAAAAGGGAAGTTTTTAATACGCTCAGCTTTACCTTGATCGGTATAAAAACTGGTGATTGACTGGTGAAACTCCATGTGACGGAAATCATCAAAATAGTTTTGATCTCTTAACTCTTGTAAACGGGCAGATTGTTTCTTTAAAATTTGAGTAGCAATATTGGTTTTTCCCTCATAACTTTTAATCTCTTCTTGAGTTAAATAACGTGATAAATCACTATCTAACTGACTCATGTATTTTTCGCAAACCGTTGGTGCATATTTTTGGTAAATTCTCTCTTGCTGGTGTTCCCACGGCCTGCTTAACCTTAGTTGATAACGCAACGCTGTTAACCATGCTACATGCCTGTATATTAACTCCTTTTTAATGTCGTCTTCATCCTTACCATTAACAAAAGCAACTGCAGCAGCACCAAAAGTTCTACTACTGTTAACTATGCCACCATAAATTTTACGAGCTTCCCAGGTTCTATCGTAACTACTGTTGTTTTTAAAACCCAAATAAAAAGCCACAGCAATACCAATAATACTAATAGGCTGCCAGGGAATGGATAAATGGATATCTAAAAAATAACCTAGCGAAGCGATAGCTCCAGCATATATCAATCCTAATAAAAAAGGCTTTTTAGACCATTTAAAGGTCATCCAGAAGCCATAATTTCTTTTAATGTACATAGTTAGGTGTTCAAAATTTAAGCCTTAAAATTACCAACTAATTTTTATACTTTATCTGATAGGTATTGGGGATTTGGATAGTACGCCAGTCCCGCATTCAAGGAAAAGTGTCAATAAAATGAATTCAAACGTGCAGCTTGTGAAGGAAAGCTGTTTGAGGCGAAGCCGAGTTCTTTTCTTCTTTGAGAATCAAATTCATTTTTAGCTTTTGCTTGTCAGCGGTAGATTTTTTTGTTTCGTTTTTTCATCAATGGAAAAAATGAAAGGAATAAAAGATTTTCCTTATGCTCTTTTTCTTGATAAAAAGAGCCAAAAATCAAGAACAAAGTCCAAATTTCTTATGGTCTTTACGCTCAGGCTTTCGCATTTCCTGGTCCGACCACCAGAAATTTCACACACTTTGTTCACTAGCCCTCGCTCGGGGAGTTACTAATTTGGATAGAACCGTCATGCTGAATTTATTTCAGCATCTAGCTCAACACTCAGTACTCACTTACATTTTACAGAAACAATTAACTCAAAAGTAGCCACTAGCTCATTGTTGGCATCATAAACCTGTACAGCAGTAGTTTCATTAATACGTTCTTGTGTTTTTAGGCTTTGGAGTACTGCAGCTTCTACTTTGGCTCCATCATTACTTACAAAAGTGCAATCGCTTTCGGCACGTTTGATAAACTCACAACTCATGCCCTTAAAAGCAAACGACACCTTACAATTGTGTTTTTCTCCATAATAAAAAGCATGGATGCCACCTGCTACATCAGCACCAATGGCTAAGGCTCCAAAATACACGGAGTTTAAGTGGTTTTTAGTCCTGCGTTTAAGCTTTACGCTAACTTTGGCCGTAGTATCATTAAGCTCGGTAAGGGTAACGCCTGTGTAGCCAATTAGCGGAATTTTAAACTTGCCCAACAGCCACAACTGACGTTTTAACTTTTTAAAAGCCGCTTCGTTATGACTCATTGGTGAGTTGTTTTACAATTTCTGAAACAGGTTTAACAGCATTAACATGCTCTATGGTAGGGCCAGCACACCAAACCGTTTTGTAGGTAGCACTAAAAGCAGCCTTTTGTAGTTTTTTCATGCCTTTAAAAAAGGTGAAGGCTTTAAACCATTTTTTTAGGCGTTTGTTTTTGTTGAGGATGCGCTCTAACCAGCTTTGCTCTGTACCAATTTGTTGCACATAAGGGGTATTGATAACCGTGCAAGGTGTACCCGATAATTTGGTCGTCATTACAATGTCTTTGCTGCCATAATTTACACACGCTTCTTTGTAGTCTTGCGAGACTTCACTTTCTTCAGAAGCAATAAACAAACTGCCTACCGATACCCCTGCAGCACCCAAACTAAGCACTTCTTGCAATTGTTGGTAATTGCCCACACCACCGGCTGAGATTACCGGAATGTTACATTCCTTAACCAATAAAGGAATTAACGCTTTGTATGGAGTAGAACCCGCATGACCGCCAGCCTCTTTGTTTACCGCAATAATGGCATCAGCACCTAAAGCTTCTACCTTTTTGGCATACGCCAAATCCGTTACATCACAAAATACTTTAACGCCTGCTTTGTGGGCTTGTTGTATGGTTGCTGCAGGTGAACCCAAAGAAGTAATAATATAATCTACCTTTAATTCGCAGCACACTTGCAGTTGCTCTTTGTACAAAAAGTTAGATTTATTAACGATTAGGTTAATGCCAAACGAACCTTCACATTTTTGTTTAAGTACTGAAATGGCAGCTCTTAGCTCATCTATGGTACGGTAGTTTAAAGCCGGTACACAACCCGTAATGCCTGCTTTACTGGCAGCTATTAACATTTTGGTATTGCTTACCAAAAACATGGGAGCCATGATAATGGGGTGCTTAATGTTGAGGAGTTGGGTAAGGTTTTGCATAGAGTAAAATTAGGAATTGTTTATTGGATAGCTTGTAAGTATTTATACGGATTGATGTTTGAATTATATTCTTTAGTTTTAATGTTTAATTCTTTTATAATGGTACAAGTTGATAAAATTGAAAAGCTTAAAAGCTTTAAAGATGAAGCTGAGTTTAGAGAGTTTTTAATTGATTTACTAATAAAGATGGGGTTTAAAGATGTTATGCATACACATAGATATGGTGCACCTGAATCTGGAAAAGATATTATTGGAAGATATCCACATGATTTAGAAGGTGATGATTGGTATTCGTTTGTTGTTAAAAAAGGTAGAATAGGAGGTGGGACAAACGAAATAGAGACAATTAAAAATCAAATATATCAATCTTTTGAGTATAAGTATACTGGAATAAATGGGGAATCTATTAGCATAAATAAAGTTAAAGTAGTTACTAATGAAAATTTCACTGGGGGTGCACAAACGCAGATTAGTTCAAGTTCCAAGTTAAAAACATATAATAATTTTTCATTTTGGTGGAATGAAAATTTAATACCAATTATTGATGAAAATTACCCCGATTTCTGGTTGCCTGGAGATGCATTTGCTAAAGAATATTCAAAACAATTAAGAAGTGACGTTGAAAAGGATATTAGTATCAGAGAATTAAGAATAAGGAGGTTAGATGATAAAAAAATCAAAAAATTATTAGATATATACATTGAGCCTAAATTAACTAAAGATGTTATAGAAGAAAACACAAAAACTAAGGTTAAGGAAATAAAAACTAGGTCTGTTAATATTAAGCATATAGATGATATTAAAACTAATTTGTTGCTCTCGGGTGAACAAGGAGCTGGTAAAACAAAAACATTGAACACAATATTGTGTAACTTATGTGACCCTAATTACATTCATCAAAACAAGAAGATACCTGTTAAACTTAAAGCAACTTTAATAAGAGATAATCAATTTAATATTTCTGAATTAATAAACAATTCAATAAAAGAATTGGCAAACCAATTTTATGATGAAGAATTAATTAAAGAATATAAAATAATACTATTCATTGATGACTTTGATTTATTAAATGTTTCGGAAAAAGATGAATTATTTGATAAATTAAAAGAATACTGTGACGAAAATGAGACGAATTATGTTTTAACACATAGAAAAAGTGAAATTGATTACGATAATACTGCAGATACAATCAATATTCATAACTTTAATGTTAAACAAGTCGAAACATTTGTTACTAAATTTTTTGAAGGAACTGATAGAGCTGAAAGATTTATACAAGTACTCAAAGAGAGTGATATTTTTTCAAAACTACCTACTACTCCTTTAACAGTGACTCTAATTTCATTGTTATATGATGAAAATAATAATGAGATACCTGCTACACTATCTGATATTTATACTGACTTTAGTAATGTATTACTAGGTAAGTTAAATGTACAAGATAGAGGTAGTTTATTAATATTTAATATTAAGTTGAGAATTTTTAGTGCATTTGCTTTAGAGATGCTTGATGATAACAAGTATGAGTATACTTTCGATAAATTTAGAAAATTTGTAAATGAATTTTTAACCGAAAGAGGGTATCAAGAACAGACAGAAGAGGAGATTACACAAATAATACATAATTCAGGGTTGTTATATAGATCTGAATCTAACATGGTTGGATTTAAACAGCAATCATTTATTGAATACTTTGCTTCCCACGAGATTTATCATCATAAGAGGGGGTCTCATTATGATAAATTACATAAAAAATTCAATGAAATAGTTTGGCAAAATACTGCTATTTTTTATGCTGGTTTATCTAAAGAACTGGAAGGCATGATTGATGATGTTATAAAAAACTCTCCAAATGAAACTCTAAAGGATTGGTTTGTGAATTCAAGTGGTATGGGCTATTTAGCTCAAGCATTATATCAAACAAAACCATCTGAACGAAAGAAACTTGTACGTAAATCTTTAGAAAACATATTGTTATGTGTGAATGAAGTAAAAGAACAATCTAAAGATAAAAACAGTCACTTTTACAAAATTCCATTGCCACTTATTTATGCTATGCTCAGTTATTGGTTTGGACATAATTTTAAATCAGTAACTCTTGTAACCACCTTAAAAGAATCGTTTGACGAAATACTTTTAGAAGAAAATAATTCAGACAATAATTATTGCTTGATGACAATAGCCACAGCATTGATGTCAAACTATATTGATGATGATAGTAAAATGCTAGAATTGATGGAAAGAGAAGAGTTTATGAAGCACCCGTTATTGCCATTAGTGGCTGATATGGTTCTTGATATTAATTCAGTTGATAAAAAATCAACTAGTAAAGAATTACGAGAAAAAATTCAAAAACAAATAGAAAAGAAAAGAGATTATATAAACAAAGTTATAAAAGAACCTGCGTATAGATTTAATGAATCTTTTGCTCTTGAGAAAGGAGGATGACACTCGCTAAGTGTTTATACTACTTATTTCTTTAATATTTAATTCTAAGACTTCATTACTTAATTTCCCATTTTAAGGAAGTAATCTCGGCTTTTTATAAAACAATATAGTATTGTTAAAAAGCAATATTCAATCCTTAAAAAACAAAGTAGGGGCTTAAAAAAACAATTTAATATCCTTAAAAAACGATATAGTTTTTTTATAAAACAATCTTCCATTTTTACAAATCAATATTGTTTTGTTCCTTTCTTATATTAAAAAATGCTACCAAATTTGATTTTAAACAACTAAAAATCAGTCAATTAATAAATTTTAACAGTTTGCTTAGGCAATAGCGGTTAATAAATGGGCGTTTGTTTTAGTACGAACAGTGTTCTTTAAAACCTTGAATTATTAACCAATTGTTTAAAGCCAAGTGCTTTAATCAAGTCTTAAAACGTAACGATATGAAACGATGGATTGTAGTATTAAGACTTGCCTCACAAAGTGTACCCGAAAAAATAGAGTTTTCTCGTTTAGTGGTTAGCTCTATGAAAGAAAATAAATTGTTTTCTGACCCCATACCGGGTTATGATGACATTACCCGATTAACTGATGAGCTACTAGCAGCTTACGAAAAAGCTAAAAGTGCTCCTAGCAAAGAACAAACTGCCTTAATGCATACCAAAGCTTTTGAGTTAGATACACAGTTGACTGCTTTAGGTAATTATGTGCAGCGCATTGCCAACGATAATTCTGAAGAGGGTGATGCTATTATTTACAGTGCTGCTATGGATGTAAAACGTACCGGAGGAACTGCTAAAAGAATTTTTACAGTTAAAAATACACCCTACGAAGGTCAGGTGGAGTTGGTAGGTATAGCAGAGGGTAGAGCCAGTTACATTTGGCAATATTCCTTAGATCAGGAAGAATGGATAACGGGTAAAGTAACGCTTCAGGCTACTGCCATACTTGGTGGTTTAAAACCAGGTAAGCGTTATTATTTTAGGGTAGCTGCTGTATTAAAGGATGAGCAAGGTCCCTGGAAAGGTCCGATTAATATAATTGTTACTTAATAACATACTTGTAGAGGCAAGTTGCCCACCTTTGGTTTTGTGCAGTAAGGCTAGGGGTGGGTCTTGTTTTTTTATTCCTTTATAAACTTTTTAGTAATGGTATTATTATCTGTACTAATCTTAATAAAATAAGTTCCTGCAGCTAAATTGGCAACATTAATACTACTTTTATCTTGTGTAATAGTAGTGGACATCTGTTTTCCAGTAATATCGAAGATTTCTGCGTTATTAATTTTTGTATTATCTGTAACAATATTTAATACATCTTTAGTTGGACTAGGGTATAACACTATTTTAGTATTGGTAATATTTTCATCAATTCCTACTATAATATTGGTGTTTTTGAGTATCATTCCATTATCACCAGTAACTACTGCACTAGTTGCTGAAAGCATTCTTACATCATAAAGGTCTTCAGTAGTTCCAGAAGTTTGCATATGCCAATTAGTACCACCATCGTTGGTGTAATATATTTGACCACCTGTACCTACTACTATACCTGTGTTAACATCAAAAAAGTGTACTCCTTGAAAATACCCAGTACTTCCTGTAGTTAAACTAGTCCAGTTGTTACCGCCATCGGTTGTTTTAACCACTAAACCACTCGTCCCCACAGCATATCCAGTATTAGCATCAGGAAAGCACATCTCAGTCATTAAACCTGAAGGTGAATGAACTAATGTCCATGATGTTCCGCTATTAGTAGTTTTATGTATTCCATTGGTTTGTGCTAAAATAAAGCCTGTAGTGCTACTTGTAAAAACTACATCTGTTAATAAGCCTGAAGGACCAGTATTGATAACAGTAAAGCTAGAACCGCTATTGGTAGTTTTCCAAATAGTTCCTCCAGTACCTACAAAATAAGCTGTACTTGAGCTTGTAGTAGCCACACCCCATAAAGAGTTACCAGTAGGTGGTGTAAGTGATGTCCAGGAATTACCTCCGTCTGAAGTTTTAGCTATAGCCATACTAGAGATAGAAGCACCATACCCATTAGAGTTGTCTATAAAACTATAATCACGAAACCCTTGTGATGAAGTTAATGTCCAGTTATTACCACCATCAGTAGTCTTTAGAGCATTAGTAAACCCTCCACTAGTATATCCTGTTTGAGAATCTATAAAATGAATTGCGTCAAGTTTGGCTGTTACTCCAGATGTAATTTGAACCCACTGTGCATTTACCGAAGAAAACGCACAAATAACAATACTTAAACAAATTGTAATTATTTTCATGATTTAGGTTTAAAATTTTGAGATATAAAGTTTACTAAAGTAAGTAAAAAAGAAAAAGAAAGCTAAAATATTGATTGCTGAAACCATACTATCTCACTCTAATTCGTTGTCCTATTTGCAAGATAGAAGTACTTTTAATACCATTTAAACGGCAAAGTGTGCCAACTGTTGTTCCGTATTTACGGGCAATGTGTCCTAAGGTATTGCCACTACGAACACGGTGGTATTTAATGGCACTCATTATTTTTAGTTCGTCTTTATACTGAAAGTTGCATTGCGATATGGTAAATAAATCGTTATGCGTTTTAAAATCTTCAAAGGCAATTAGGTCTCTTGGGTCTAGTGGCTCGTCAAAGTAGCGTACTTCAAAGTGCAGGTGGCTGCCATAACTTCGGCCTGTATTACCACCTAAACCTAATACGGTACCTGATGTAATTACAGAGTCTGCTTCAACCAATCGTTTACTTAGGTGAGCATAAAGGGTTTCTAATCCGTTATTGTGTCTTACCACCACCACATGTCCGTAAGTTTTACTATAAGTACTAACCCTAACTTTACCAGAAAATGCTACCCGTACGGTATCACCTTTATTCAGGTCAATGTCAATTCCATAATGGTAACGCCATCTTCTGCGACCAAATTCTGAGGTAATTTCTCCTTTAAATGGTGGTGTAAAGTGGTCAGTACTATCGTTTAGTACCAGCTCTAGTGTATCTTGTATCTTGCTAAAATCAAACTTTCTGAAGTGAATGTCATCAGTAATCCAATCGTACAAAGGCATCGTATCATGTAAGGTACAGTTAATGCTATCTACAAACAGGTTAATGTGGTTAACGTGCAACACGTTATCTTTCTTTTTACCGATATACAGCATAGGAGGGCTGTCATCTACACTTCCTTCAATTCTTGCAGAATCAGGGTGTAGGGGAGGGTTATTTTCAGCTTTTAGTGTTAAGCTTACAATAACTATAAATGATAAGATGACCAGTTTTATGTTCTGCAAAATATCTTTTTTCTGCACCACGAAGATAATAATTCTCAACAATATCGGGCAATTGAGTTATACACAGGGGGGTGTTAACGTTTATTAAATAATGCTCTTTATGTTCTTTTGCATTGCCCAAAAGAACCAAAACGCTAGAAAGAAAGAAGCTTCAGCGCTCAGGGCTTTGTCTGGCTCGCCTTTCTTTCTTCCCATTGCACCCTTTGTTAATTAGGATTTTAGATAGGTCGTCAGTCCGCATTCAAGAAATCGCGTTAAGAAAATAGATTGTCGATTAAAGTTTATGAAGAAAAGCTGTTTGAGGCGTTAGCCGAGTTCTTTTCTTCTAGAAGTATTGTAATCTATTTTTAGTGATTTATTGTCAGCGGTAGATTTTTTGGTTCTTTTTCAGCAATGGAAAAAGAACAGGAAATGAAAGAATTTACCTTCTTTACTTTTCCATCCCTCCTTTCAGTAATTCTAAATCATACTGGGTTATAGAGAATACTAACCAAAGTAATGCGCACTTTATCTTTTTTCTTTTTAAGCACTAATGCAAGGTCTATTTTACTTTTTGGGTTAATGGATTGGTTGTTTTTAAGCATATTGCTGAGTTCTTTAGTTACTTCTTTAGAATCGAATTGATTGATATCACGCTCAATAACAGCAGAGTAGGTGTTTATTTGTTTTTTTATTAAGCCAAATAACTTCTTTTCAATGGTTATTTCGGTTTCGGTTAATACTACACCATTGTCATTAGCATGTTGTTTTACCCGAGCAATTCGGTAAGCTTTGCTTTTTGCTAAACCATCTTTTTTAGTCCAATTTTTACCCTTAAGGTTTAATTCGTTGTTTAGAGTAGTGCTCAATTCTTCATGAAGAATAAGCTTGTTTTTATAAGTGCTAAATCTTCTGGTTTTCTTACCAGGAATAGAACTTTTGGTTTTGGCTTTTGCCATATAGTTAGAAGGAGAGGGCTTGTAATCGGAACCTGAGGAAGAAAATAAATCGGTACCCCAAACTCTACTACTGGTAATTTTAAATGCTACCCCATGTGATCCGTGTTTTTTACCCAACATATTATCATTGTGTCCGGGTGAGTTTTTCCACTGGTTAAAAGATCGTTGAGCTATGTTATTGGCTATTTCTTCTTTGGTTTTTCCTCTACTATTGCTATAACTGTAAGATTTATGACTGTAATTATACAAAGCATTTTCTCCACTCCATCGAATACCTGCTTTTCCTCCAGCAGCATAGTCTAAACGGTTTCCGGGACTATTGCCTGTAAAATACTTGGTGTTAACTTTTTGACGGTGTGATAAATCACCTGCTTTATCCATCCATGTATTATGGTTAATGGTTGCTATCCACAGGGTTTCGTTCCATTTAATTTCGTTTAAACCGTTTTCTTTTCTGTATTGGTTAATGAGTTCATGAAATTTTAATGCTGCCAATCGCTCTATATGAGCAATAGAATCTTTTTCGGCTTTTTTTAAGAGGGCATCAACATCCTGGTAAGTATAAACTTGAGCAATTAATAGCGTAGAAGTAAGGTGTAACACCATACACAACAGTAGTTTGGAAAGTTTCATAACAGATAGGTTTAGGGGTTGTGTAGAGATGTTGAATAGGCAAGTGTTTAATGGTTATATATTGTAAACGGATTTTTGTTTTAAATTATTTTATCCATTACGGTAATGTGAGAAGAATATCTGGCTTGCCATTATATTCTTTGATAATTAAGAAGGAAGTAAAGTGATTTATTACTCAAAGTACTGACACTTGTAAACACCTGTTGGTGCAGAACCTTTTTGTTTAAAGTCGTACTTTATTTCGCCAGCATATCCAACATCATCGCCTAGTTCTTTTAGTTCTTCAGGGCATTCTGGCAATTCATCCATGTTTTCGGCATATACCTGCTGGTAGAAGTAAAGCATACTATCTTTTAAAATAAGCTCACTTAAATAACTATCGGTATATACTAAAGCTTGTTTTTCAATGTCGTAAATGTACAGTGTTCTTACCTGGCTGGTGCCTTCATCTATTATGGCATATTGCTGATAAAAGCCCATAAAAAAAACACTTTCTTTTTCTCCAATAGTAAAAACATTACCGTATTTATGGTTGGTTATGTATATGATATTTCCATTATATTCTGGGTGGTGAACAGTTTTTACTGTAAACTTATCATAAGCATAAATCATAGAATCTCCGTAATCTTTACAAATGTGAGGATCGGTATTTTCAATTATCATAATATCGTTTCCACATTCGGTGAAATCAGCCTCAATGGCAATGTCGTTTTCATCTTCTGGTTTTACTTCCTCTTCAGCTAATTGTTCGGGTTGTGTGGTGTCAGCAGTTGCTTCTTTTGGAGTTTCTACCGATTGGCAAGCTACCAAAACTAAAGCCGTAAATAATAGGGTTAGTGTTCTCATTATTGATTAATTACTACAGATAGGTTAATGGTTCCTCGTTCTATGTTCTGAGTTTTCAATTGAACTGTAATTTTTTTATCGTTGGAAAGCCAGGTGTAATTATCGTTTTTAAATTTAGTTTTATCAAAACTGGTGTTATTAGCCATATCGGTTAATACTTCTTGTTGAATCTTTTTTGTGTAAGATTCTTTGTCCAAATAAGTGTCTAGCTTAACTTCAAAACATTTATCATTTCTAAATCGATAAGTAACCACATAAGATTCATTTTCTCGTACAGGGTATTCGTATTCTAAAAGATAATCATCCTCTTTCATTAATGCAGCCGGATCTTCCATGTCCTTAATCTCATCTCTACTTTTGTTTAAGTCGTTAATGCGTTCAGATACAGATCTGATATTATCAACAGTTGAATCATCACACCCCGTAATTCCAACAAAAAGTAATAGAAGAGGAAACAGAAATTTTTTCATAAAACTAGTTTATTCAAAAATAATAAAAGAATAACTATTTGGATGCTTATTCTGTTTTAATGGAGTACTGGATAAGTTGCTTCAATTCATTAAGTTCATCAGCAGTAAACTTACGGTATTCTCCGGTTTTAAGATTGTTTAACGAAACATTCATAATTCTGATACGCTTTAAACTACTCACTTCATACCCTAAATAGGTGCACATTCTTCTTATTTGTCGATTTAACCCTTCGGTAAGGATGATATTGAAAGTACACTCACCAATCTTTTTTACTTTACACTTTTTGGTAACTGTATCGAGTATAGGCACTCCATTGCTCATTTTTTCAATAAACTCTTTAGTAATGGGCTTATTCACTGAAACAATGTACTCCTTTTCGTGATTATTCTTAGAACGTAATATCTTGTTAACAATATCACCATCATTGGTTAAAAAGATGAGTCCCTCACTTGGTTTATCTAACCTGCCTATTGGAAAAATTCGTTCGGGATAATTGATGTATGAAATAATGTTGTCAGGAATGTGTGTTTCTGTAGTACAAGTAATGCCAACTGGTTTATTAAAAATCAGGTAAACGTTTTCTACTTCTTTGGTAATTAAAGTACCGTTTACCGTTATTTTATCTTTTGCACTTACTTTAGTTCCTAATTCAGGAACTTTGCCATTCACTTTAACTTTACCTTGTTCTATTAGCTTGTCAGCTTCTCTTCTGGAGCAATAACCTGTTTCTGAAATGGCTTTATTTAATCGTTTTAATTCCAATTGATTACCTAAATGTTAGATAAAAAATACTGATAATACTAACAATCATTAGTGCGATGGAAATGTACCCTGCATTTTTATCTTTGGTACGAATACAACCAATAAAATAGATAATAGAACCCAAAAAGGTTATTGCACCTATAAAACCTGTTAGTATAACTAAAAAGTCTTTCATTAAAAGTCCACTTTTCCTTTTGCTCTTATTCCTAATCCGGTTACTCCAAAGGTAGAACCAATATCAGGGTTATCAAGGTATGTTAAACGTTGAAGCAACTCAACTCTAAAAAACTTAAAGAAATTCATAATACCAACACTGGCTTCAACATAAGGTATTCCTCTGTCAAAAGTATAAATAGCCTGGTTGCCATTTGGTGCAGTAGGGAAAACGAATAAGTTAGGACGTAAGTCAGGGTTGTTATCATCCGTAAGGTTTCCATACAATGCTTTTACAGATACAACCTCTCTCCATTTTAATCGCTTAAACAGAGGTATTTTATTAAATATAAATCCATTGAGGTAGTAGTTAATTTTTAAACTCGCAAACTCATCACTTACAAATTCCATAAAGTTCATCATGTTAAATGAAGGTTCCTGTAAGAAGAAAGAGGTATTAGCTTGAGGTAGATTTAAAAGCGGGTAAGGAATTTGCCCGAATATTTTACCACCTTCTACTTCAAAATCGGTAAAGCCTAATTGAGCCAGGTAAAACCTTTTAAATACTCTACCTGCAACACGTGTGAAATCGTAATCACCATTAGTCATACCTTTAATACCTTGACGAATATTTAAATTAAATATTGGGTATTTGTTAGGAATTGGTAATCTAAAGTTTTTACCTTGATAGAATTGCTCGTTTGGTGCAAATCGGAAATTAAAATCAAAAGCATCTGTTGCAATCTCATCTACATCAACAGGAGCTACAGGGGAAGAGGTTTGAAAATACAAACTACCTAGCGGACGTTGCCTTTTATTCTCATAGATAATATTGTAAGCAAATCCAGAGTAGTTTTCTTTGTTATAATCTAACTTCCACGAATCAACAAACAACATTTGGTTAGAGTTACCTCTTCTGAAAGATAACAAGAAGTTATCATCATTTAAAAACTGTAAATCTTGTCCTGGAAAAACAGTTTCATGCTGATACTGGACGAGTATTCGGTGTTGGGGATTTTCGAGAAAGTTTTTATTAAAGGAGTGGGTAAATGCAAACATGTATTTCCATTCTTCATCTCGAAAACCGTAAGCTCCGTAAGTTTCAAACATGTTCTTTTTGCTAAGTTTCTGTGTAGTTCTAAAACCACTTCTCCATCTAAAACCTTCTACATCATTAAAGCTATAAAAAGAGGCGAGGGGGCCAATTTCTATAATTCCAATTTCTTTCCAACCTGTAATAAACATAAAAGCAATATCCATGGTTCGCTTAAAAGCTGGTATCTTTTGAATACTGTCAATCATGGTGTAAACACCTTCCTCTTGCTCAGTTAAAGTATCTGGTCTGGTTTCATTCCAAAAAGAGTCGGTTTTATTAGTAAGGTCTTCTTCTTTTATTATTTTTTCTACCTTATTATAAATTTCTTTATCTGCAGGTTGATTAAATACATAATTATTAAAATTCAGCGTCTTTCTACCAAACATTCCTCTTCCTTTCTTGGTAAGGTTGTAATCGATAACCATCCAATCTTTAGAGAGCATCCAAATACTATCGTGATAAAGCGTAAACTCTTGCTCTATCTTCATGTCTTTAACAAAGTTCAGGTTAATCTGATCAGCAACACCCATCTCAATTTTTGTAACGGCATAGGTTGTAGAATCGTTGAGGATATACATGTTACCTACAAATGCAAAATCAGATTTGTTTCTTGGTGTAAATGCAAGGTTAATGCAGTTGTTTCCATTTACATCTAATGTATCTATAATAAAGTACTTGTATATGGTAGGCCCAAGAGGTGAAATAGGACTGGTAAACTGGTTAGAAAGTAAATTAATGTTATTGTCATAAACATCAATATCCTGGTATAACTTGTCCATAATAAAAGAGATACCATTATCATCAATCCAGTTTTCAAAACCTGTCATTTTAGTTCCATACTGGTATTCTTTTAAGGCTTTCGGATTTTTTCGATAATACATTTTAGAAGCCGTTTCTCTTAAAAAGATAGGTAAGTAAGGCTTTCCGTTAATTTCAGAAGTATCAATGTGATCTAGTACAATTTGAAATTTCTTTTTTAACCAACCTTTATTTAAAAATTCTTCGGTAATGTTATTTAAGTCTATTTCTATTTTCTCGTACTTATCGTACTCGTAGTAATCTAACGATTCTTTCCTGTTATCGTCTTTATGGTCGATAACTAACTTAATAAGTTCAACTGCAGGGTTCCCTTTGTTTTTGTAACGCTTTTTATCAGCTTTTACTTCAAAAGTCTCCATTTCAATAGCATCATTTGCCAATTGAAAGTTAATGGTTTGAGATTGCCCCAGAGTTACTTTTTTTGAAGATGTTTTGTACCCTACAAATGAAGCTTGAAGTGTGGCAGTTCCCCATTGTGTTTCAAGGTAGTAGTTTCCATCAAAATCAGTAGTTGTACCAACATTTGCTCCTTTAAAAGCAATGTTTACAAATGGGAGAGGTTCTTTGGTTTTGGCATCAATCACAGTCCCTTTAATCTTAGTTAGCTTTTGAGCATTAGCTGTAAAAGCAAATAAGAATAAGAGAAATAGAAAAAATGTATGTTTAATGTATAAGTTCTTTAACATATAATTATATCCCAACCGTAAAGCCCACAAAAGTAACTAAAAATAAACGCTTTTTAATCTTTTTAAATGAACTGTAATTTTATGGTATAGTCGTTGTTTAGACATTAACCTAATTAATTTGTAAATACCTTTACAGAAAATTTTATGCCATGAAGAAATTATTGTTTTTGTTACTAATTCTACCTGCTTTAATTAACGCTCAAACTGATAATGATCTTATTAAAAAAGGTGTTGATATTGAAAAATACACCCCTAAAGGAATTGAGGTTGGAAATAACGCCCCGTTAATTAAAGCTAAATCCGTTACAGGAGAAAAAATTAATTCCAGCGAAGCTTTGAAAAAGGAACAGATAGTAGTTGTTTTTTACAGAGGTAATTGGTGTCCTTATTGTAACAGGCATTTATCAAATCTAAATGATTCTTTAGGCTATATAAAACAAGCAGGAGGGAGGGTATTAGTAGTTGGCCCTGAAAATTTTGAAAATGCAGAAAAAACTGCTGATAAATCAGAAGCAACATTTACTTTAATACCTGATACAACGCTACATATTATGCAAGATTTTGATGTACTTTTTAAAGTTACCAAGAAATACCAGCGAAAAATTAAAACATTTTTATTTACTGATATAGCGGATAATAACAACCAAGATGAAGCTCAATTACCAGTTCCAGCTACTTACGTTATTGGTAAAGATGGTAAAATTAAATGGAGACATTTTGATTATGATTATACCAAAAGAGCTTCCGCTAAATCTATTATTGAAGCATTACAAAAATGATTTTAATGCTTTTTTGATATTAGAAGGAGTAGTTTTTAGTAGTTCTATCTTCTCACAACCACAGAAATGAACAAACTTATTTAGTTTATAAGCAAAAAGCGTATAAAATTCATCGGTAGGGGTATAATTCTCTAACCAAATTTTTTTAATGATAAAGGTTTTTGATTTTCGATCGGCCTTTGCATCAAATCTACCAATAAATCGATTCTGGTATAAAATAGGAAGCACATAATAACCGTACACTCTTTTTTTCTCAGGCACATAACATTCAATTTGGTAATCAAAATCAAATAACTCTTTTACACGCTTTCGTTGTATAATGATGTTATCAAAAGGATTTAAGATATGAAGCTCATTAAGCTTTTTGATAGTATTTAAAGTGCTAATTAAAGTTTCTGTAGAATAATATGGCTTGTCAACACCTTCAATTTTAACGGGTATGATGGTTTTGTTCTCTATTAAATTAGCAATACATTTTTTAAGTGTTGGTTTTACACCTTTTCTTAAATAGCAGATTTCTTCAAGGTTAGCTACTCCAAAATAATTAATGGTATTTAAAATTAAATGATTGCAATATTCCTCAATAGTAGGAGTAGAGGCATTGATGTTTTCAGGTAGTATATTTTCCGTTAAATCAAATACTTTTTGAAATCCTTGTCTATGGCTAATCATTATTGTCCCATCCATAAACAGGTTAGTGAGGGCAATTTTAGCTGGTTTCCATTGGTACCATTCGTGGTTTTTATCTCTTGGGTTTTCAAAATCTTTAGATTGAAGCGGTCCTTCTGCTTTAATTCTATCCAGTACATATTTATCTACCTTTTCATCGCGAGGAAACCAGTGCTTATTTCCAGCTTTGTATTTTTCTTTTCGGTATAAGCTAAACCTGAAATCTTTAATGGGAAGATAGGCAGCTGCATGACTCCAATATTCAAATAGCTCTTTATTAAGCATTAATGTGTTAAGTTCTTCTTGTTTGAATTTTGAGTTACGTGTGTGTATTACGTGATTGTGCGACCTTTCAGTAACGGATATGGTATCTATTTGAACATAACCAATTTGGTTAATAATAGCTATAGCATTATTCGTAGGAGCTATCAAACCTTGTTGATTTAAAGCTAAATATGTTGCCTGATCCTTAGAGATTTCCAATCTTTCTATTTTATTGATGTGTTAAACAAATCTAATCATTTACAAAATAGTAGCAGGGTTTTATTAAGTTTGCCCTCTTAAATTTTGAGGCATGATAGCTACACATAATATTTCATTACAATACGGTAAAAGAGTTTTATTTGATGAAGTAAACATAAAATTTACTCCAGGCAATTGCTATGGAGTAATAGGGGCGAATGGAGCAGGAAAATCAACTTTCTTAAAAATATTATCTGGAGAAATTTCTCCCAATTCAGGTGAAGTAGTAATTGAACCTGGTAAACGAATGGCGGTTTTAAGTCAAGATCATTTTAAATACGATGAAGAAACTGTTTTGAATACGGTGTTGATGGGACACTCTAAGCTTTGGGAAGTAATGCAGGAAAAAGATGCCATTTATGCTAAACCCGATTTTAGTGATGAGGATGGAATAAAAGCATCTGAACTTGAAGCTGAATTTGCTGAAATGGATGGCTGGAATGCCGAAACGGATGCTGCTACCATGTTAAGCGGTTTAGGAATAGCTGAATCAAGTCATTATTCGTTAATGAAGGACATTGATGGCTCCCAAAAAGTTAGAGTTTTGTTAGCTCAAGCATTATTTGGAAATCCTGATATTTTAATACTGGATGAGCCTACTAACGATTTGGATATTAGAACCATTAAATGGTTAGAAGACTTTTTAATCAATTTTGAAAATACGGTAATCGTTGTTTCTCACGATAGGCACTTTTTAGATACTGTTTGTACACATATTGCTGATATTGACTTTAGTAAAATAAACACCTTTAGTGGTAATTATACTTTTTGGTATCAGTCCAGTCAGTTGGCCTTACAACAAAAACAAGCAGCCAATAAAAAAGCTGAAGAAAAGAAAAAAGAGTTGCAGGAATTTATCGCTCGTTTTAGTGCGAATGCATCTAAATCTAAACAAGCTACAGGTAGAAAGAAGATGTTGGATAAATTGAATTTTGAAGAGATTAAACCTTCTAGTAGAAGATATCCAGCAATTATTTTCAATCAGAAGAGAGAAGCTGGCGATCAAATTTTACATGTCAACGGGCTATCCAAGAATGGTTTGTTTAGTAATCTTGATTTAAATGTAAGAAAGGGAGATAAGATAGCTTTTGTGAGTAGAAATGGTTTAGCAACCACTACATTATTTCAAATTTTAGAAAATGAGATTAAAGCGGATAGTGGTGATTTTAATTATGGGCAAACCATAACAACAGCTTACCTTCCTAATGAAAACGATAATTATTTTAATTCTGCTGATAATTTAATTGACTGGTTACGTCAGTTTAGTGCTGATGAAAAAGATGAAGTTTTTATTAGAGGATTTCTTGGGAAAATGCTTTTTTCGGGAGAAGAAGTATTTAAGAAATCAAATGTTTTATCTGGTGGAGAAAAGGTAAGATGTATGATTTCTAGAATGATGTTACAAGAAGCAAACTTGTTAATATTGGATGAACCAACCAGTCACTTAGATTTAGAATCTATTACCGCATTTAACAATGCTTTAAAAGATTTTAAAGGAACTGTATTGTTTACATCTCATGACCATGAGTTTGTAAATACTGTAGCTAATAGAATAGTGGAGCTTACGCCAAATGGTTGTATTGATAAAGAAATGACTTACGATGAATACTTAGATTCAGAAAAGGTAAGTGCTCAAAAAGAAGCATTGTACGCTTAGTTTATACTTCTTCATCAATTGCGTCTGTTACAACGTAATATCTTGGGTCATCAATAGAGTGTTCAATAACCTTTTCAAATCCAGGGTTGGCTTTTAAAAGTAGTTTTTTACAATCTGGACTCAAATGAACTAGCTTCACATCTTTACCCATAGCAATATATTTATCTGCTATATTTTCAAGAGCTTCAATACCTGAATGGTCTGTAATTTTAGATTCAATAAAATCTATTTCTACTTTTTTAGGGTCATTTTTCGGGTCAAACTTTGAATTGAATGTTTGAATAGAACCAAAAAACAGAGGACCCCAAATTTCATAAACTTTAGTGCCGTCTTCTTTTATTCGTTTTCTAGCTCTAATCATAGTAGCATTATTCCAAGCAAATACTAGCGTAGAAATAATAACACCTACAATTACAGCAACTGCTAAATCTTGCCAAACGGTAATTGCAGAAACGGCTATTAAAACAAAGGCATCAGCCTTTGGTATCTTATGCAAGATTCTGAAACTACTCCAAGCAAAGGTTCCAATAACAACCATAAACATTACACCAACCAATGCTGCTAATGGTATTTGTTCAATCAGAGATGCTCCAAAAAGTATAAAACATAATAATGCAACAGCAGCTACAATACCTGATAATCTTCCCTTACCACCTGCATTCACATTAATTAATGATTGACCAATCATGGCACAACCACCCATACCACCAAACAAGCCATTCAGTATGTTTGCACCACCTTGAGCAACACATTCTTTGTTGCCACTACCTCTAGTTTCAGTTATTTCATCTACTAAATTTAATGTCATTAACGACTCTATCAAGCCTACTGCAGCTAATATAAATGCTGTAGAAATAATTAACTGCCAGTGTCCATCTAATGTATCAAATAAGGAAAAAATCTGAGCTTGAAAAGTAGGTAAACTACCCTCTAAACCTTCGCCACCTCCGTCTCTAATAAAAGAACCAACCGTATTTACATCAACCCCACCAAAAATGGTAATACAAGCCACAACAATAATGGCTGTTAAAGCAGCAGGCAATTTCTTTGTGATTTTTGGTAGCACAAACATAATTCCCATGGTTAGAGCTACTAAGCCAATCATAATTAATAGATTATTGCCTTGTAACCACTGTGTTGTTCCGTCAATATTTTCTTTAAACAAACCTAGTTGAGATAAAAAGATAACGATGGCCAAACCATTTACAAAGCCCATCATCACAGGGTGGGGGATTAGTCGAACAAACTTTCCGAGTTTTAGTACACCTGCTAATATTTGAATAACTCCTACCAACAATAAAGTGATAAACAGCCAATTTAAACCTAAATTTTCTACAGGTGTATCTAAGCTTAATCCAACCTCATTTCCTTTCTGAATTAAATGAACCATTACCACCGCCATTGCTCCAGTAGCACCTGAAATCATTCCTGGTCTTCCACCAAAAATGGCAGTAACAATTCCCATCATAAATGCTCCATACAAACCAACCAATGGATCAACGCCTGCCACAAAAGCAAAAGCAACCGCTTCAGGCACTAGCGCAAGAGCAACAGTTAAACCAGATAAAATATCGTTTTTAGGATTCTCGGTAAAGTTTCTAATCAACTTTTTCATGCCTCTTTCTTACTTTAAAAAAGCGGCAAATATAGGTTTTTGAAAGAGATTAGCTATTTTACTCTGCTTTAAATTTTGGAGGGATTGGGGCTTGAAACATTACTTTATTATCTGTGTTAGGGTGAGTAAATTGTATCTGATAAGCATGCAAAAAAAGTGAATCATCAGGATAGGTAAAAGGATTATTCTTAAAGTAATTAGCATCTTTATAACCTAAGTCACCAACAATAGGATGGCTAATATCTGCCAGATGTAAACGTATTTGATTGGTTCGCCCCGTTTGGGGCATCACTTTTATTAGGGTTTCGTTTACTCTTCGCTCCATCACTTCAATTTCCGAGTTAGCTTTTCTTCCTTCTTTTGTAACTTTTCTAGCCCCAGCTTCTAATACTTCCTTGCCAATAGAGGTGTCTGTTTTTATAGTATCTGATTCAACAATACCTTCTACTAAAACAATGTAAACTTTACTTACCGTTTTGTTTTCAAATTGAATTCTTAAATAATTAGCTGCTTCTCTGTTTTTAGCAATAACTACCAATCCAGTAGTATTAGCATCTATTCGATGCACCATTTTAAACTCTTCTTCAGGGAAAGCTAATTCTAAAATGTTGATAAGCGTGTTTCTAACAAATCTACCTGATGCGTGCATGGGTAATGGTGAGGGCTTGTTAATTACCCAAAAATCATCACAAGCGTGTATTAGTTCAATGTTTGGATTTATAGGTGGTTCAACTTTAGGTTCAGAAGTATGGGAAGTTAAATCTCCTGCTTTTACCACATATTCTTCCGAAACAACTTTACCATTAACTTTTAAAGTTCTAGAACTTATTTTTTGTTGCCAGATTGCTGCATTTGAACGAGGTACATTTTTACAATAAAAATCAATGATACTTAAGTCTTCATACTTCTTCTTAACCGTAAGTGTGTAGGTAACTGATTCTGGCTTACTGCCAGGCAGGGGACTACATACTTTTTGGATTTTATGCTTAAATATTTCTTTATCCATAAATAAGCTGCAAATAAAACCTATTTGTGCTAATTTTAGCTGATGAATTTGAAATTTATCCCAATAATATGTTTGGTATTTGTGGCTTGCTCTAACCCTGAAGTTAAAGTTGGAAAAGCTCAATATAATGAACACCATCCATCAGTAAGAGGATTATCTATAGTAGATGATAATATAGTTTGGGTAAGTGGAACAAATGGTGTAATACAACAAAGCCTTAATGGAAATGATTGGGTAAGCTTTGTTGAAAGAGATAAGGATACACTTGATTTTAGAGATATACACGCTTTTAATGAAAAGACAGCTATTATTATGAGTTCAGGTAATGGTTGTGTGATTTACAAGACTAAAGATGTTTGTAAGTCTTGGAAAAAGGTATATGAAAATGACAACCCTAAAGTATTCTTTGATGGAATGGATTTTTGGGACAATCAAAACGGTATTGCATTTAGTGATCCTATTGATAATGAATTGTTTTTAATTGAAACAAAAGATGGGGGAGATAGTTGGCAACAGTTACAACCAATAAAAATTCCTAAAACTTTTAAAGATGAAGCTGGATTTGCTGCGAGTGGGACAGGAATACAATGCGTTGGAGATAGTACAGTTCTTATTGGTACAGGTGGAGGAAAATATTCTAGAGTATTTATTTCTTATAACAGAGGGAAAACTTGGGAAGTAGTAAACACACCAATGAGAAGTGGAGAAGCTTCGGGTATTTATTCTTTATGTTTTATGGATGAAAAAAATGGAGTAGTGGTAGGAGGTAATTATTTAGATTCTACCAATGTTGAAGGAAATTGCGCTTACACCAAAGATGGAGGTAAAACTTGGCAAGTTCCAGTTACTCCACCAAATGGTTACCGTTCTTGTGTTACTTATAATGGTGATGGTATTTATATTGCTTGCGGTAGGACAGGAGTTGATGTTTCTTACGATTATGGTAAAAATTGGGAACCCATTTCAACAGAAGGATTTTACACTTGTGTTGTTAAAAATAATAATGGGTGGTTGTTTGGCAGAAATGGGAAGTATGCATCAATAAGTATTAATTAACTTTTTATTATATTACTTCTAATAATCGAAATTTTTGACTGTATTGATTTAAATTGTTTCGGTGTAATCGGTTTTACAAGTTGAAATTGTTGTGTTTTTTCATCGAATGTTGTTTCAATTTTGTTAAAAAAGTGACTCAATTTATTCAAATCATTATAAATATGATTTATTTTCTCATTAGAATTGTAAGGTGCTAACAAAGTGATGAAATTCTCTAAAAAAAGTTTTTGTTGGATAAATAAGTTATTGTACTCTTGATTCCATTCGCTACCTACTTTTGAAGAAGATATAAGGTATAAACTTTCAATGTAGGCTCCTGTTAAAATAAGTAAACCAAGGCCTTCATTCTGGTTTTCAATCATAAATTGATTAGCATCATTATAACCTTCAAGTATAACTTTGCACAGTGAATCTTTGTCATTCAAGTTTTGTTTAAATCGTTTTCTAAAAGCATCATTTACATAATACCCTATTGGAAGTTCATCCATAATATCTTGAATATCTTTAGCATAGTTTAAACTTTCTTGAGAGTTATTATAAATGGTAGTGTAGCCTAAATCAACCATATACATGCCAAGAATCATCGCTAAATCAATGTCGGACTTGGAATTAACTATATTATGCTCAATTAATAATTGATTTGTATATTCCACATTCATAATTTGGAGTGCAGCCGCTGTTTGAAGTGGGGTAGGCATAGTAAACATTCGAGTTTCTCCGTCTTTCATGTCAAGTTTATCTGCTAATGAAGAAGTATCAGTATCAATAATTTCAGAATCTATTTTCTCTGAATTATTATCTTTTTCTTCAGAACATGAATAAATTATTAAAAGAAGACAAAACGTTGAAACCTTAAAAAGGATATGATGCATAATTATTTTTTGACCAAGGTAATAATTATTTAATTATAACTTTCTGAGATTGAGCTTTACCATTAGTGTTTGCTTTAACAATATAAACCCCTGGAGACAAATTGTTAGATGAATTCAAGTGAAAGGAGATATCTTGATCTTTACTTTTAGGTGAAATTCTGTTAGTAATTCTTTTTCCAAAAGCATCATATAGCTCAACATTTACATCACTTTCTCCTAAAGGACAATCTGCCAAATTTATAGTGCAATTCCCAACACAAGGGTTTGGATAAACATTAAGTGTACAAATACCATCATCACTTATGTTGTAGTTTACAGCTACTAGTTTAAAATACTCATACTTTCCATCAAAATCTGTTTGCTTTAAACGATAATAAGAGGTTCCTTCAATTGGAGCATCATCATAAAAATCATACTCCATAATTGTTGTGGTATTACCATTGCCGGGTACTGTTCCTAAAACATCAAAAGAAATTCCGTTTACACTTCTTTCTATAGTAAAATAATCATTATTTATTTCGGTTAAAGTTTTCCAAATAAGTTTTACAGATGTATTATCTATCTCCGCAGTAAAACTCAATAATTCTATCGGTAAGGGGACATTTCCTAATTCAAATGGTCCGGTTAAATCAGGGTCTTTACTTTCCCAAACCCATGTACCACATATTGATATCTTATTTGAATTATCTCCTCCAGGAGCAGTAATGCTACTTCCTGCAAAACCTTTTACATAAGAGTTACAAGGTAATTTTAACTTGGGTCCGTTATTTGGAAAGTCAATTTGTCCATATATTAAAATTACCATTGCTGGGCAAGCTTCATAATCTTGTTGAGTATTAACACTTAAAACATCTCCTGCTAAAATTACTAACGTATCAACACAGCCGGGAACACCTATTGGATTCCATGTATTTGCATTAGACCAATCACCCCCTCCCGTACCATTGGTACTAACTAAAGAAGCATAAGAAGTAAAAGAAAAAATTACTATTAAAACAAAAGAAAATATAGATTTATACATAATAGTTAGTTAGGTTCAAAGTAATTACGTATTTCTACTTGAAATAGTTGCAATTTTTAAACTATTGAAACCCCATTAGCATCAGTAGTTACACTCTCACTCATGTAATCGAAAAAGGGACGCATTTTCTTAAAGGTATCGTTAACCATGTGAACAAAATCAGCACTCATAGCCTCTTTATCGGTAAACTTTTTGGATATGATAAACTGTTTGTACCTCAATAAATCTATTGCTGGATGTTCTTTGTCAAATCCTTTTGGAGCGGACTTTAATTGTTCACCATCCAATGTTCCAAAGGTGTCTTTAAATAATTTACTATTAATGATTTTGCGTAATGGCTGATCATCCATAGCAATATCCTCTCTTATTCGATGTAAATCATCTTTGTTGGGAGCCCAAAAACCACCACCAACCATAACATTTCCTGGTTGGATATGAAAATAATAGCCACCTCTTAATTGTGCGGTTGCACGTTTAAAACCACCAGCCCAATTAGTTTTGTATGGCGATTTATCTTTGGAAAATCTTACATCTCTGTATATTCTAAATAAACTTTTTTTACCAGTAGGTGTTTCTATGTTATCGTGCTTGTTAAGTTCTACTAATAAAGAATCAGCAAAGGCAATTATATTTTCGTGCTGCTTTAGATAAACATCCTTGTTTTTGTTAAACCAATCACGATTATTATTCTTTTTTAAATCAGATAAAAACTTAAAATTTTCTTTACTAATGGTTGCCATAAATCACATTTTTAGGGTTTTAAATTACAAAAATAGGTGTACTTAATTTGGTATTTTTGAATTAAAATCATTTTATGAAGTTATTTCTTTTTCCTTTTCTAACTCTAACATGCTTGGCATCTATGGCTCAAGTAGAACAAACTTACAAGTACACCAGTAACGAAACCTATACTTATGCCGAAACTCATGAAGTTTACCGAAAATTAGCCGCTAAGCACAATATTGCAGAGTTTAAAGAAATAGGAGAGAGTGATGCTGGAAAACCAATAGGTGTTTTCATCATTTCATCAGATAAAAAGTTTAAAGGAAAAGAGATAAGAGAAAGTAAAAAATCTGTTTTACTAATAAATAACGCCATACACCCCGGAGAGCCCTGTGGAGTTGATGCCAGCGTAAAGTTTGCTAATGACTTATTAAACAATAAGGAGTATCAGAAACTTTTAGATAATACCATTGTTTGCATTACTCCTTTTTACAATGTGGGTGGAGGATTAAATAGAAGCTGCTGTAGTAGAGCTAATCAAAATGGACCGGAAGAATATGGTTTTAGAGGAAATACTAAAAACAGAGATTTGAATAGAGATTTTATCAAATGTGATACTGAGAACTCTAAGGCTTTTACTCAAATCTACCACAAGTATGACCCTGATGTTTTTATTGATACGCATACCTCTAATGGCTCAGATCATCAACACACTATGACTTTGATTGCTTCTCAACCAGATAAAATGACGAGTGAAATTAGGAACTTACTAAGAAATAAAATGTTACCCTATTTATACGAGGATATGAAAAACAAGGAGATGGAAATGTGTCCTTATGTGTATAATTACAAAGGAACCCCTGATAATGGTATTAAAGATTATTTGGACACCCCAAGATACTCAACAGGTTATACTACCTTATTTAATACCATTGGTTTCGTTACAGAAGCTTTAAAATATAAACCTTATAAGGATAGGGTAGAACAGACCTATGAGTTTTTGCTTTCTGCACTTAAATACATGAATCAAAATCATTCAGAGTTAGTAGAGGAAAGAGAAAAAGCCATTCAATCAGTAATCAACCAAAAAACATTTGCATTGGGGTGGCACTTAGATACAGCCTCATATACTCAAATTGATTTTAAAGGATATGAAGCAGAGTATATTGAGAGTGATTTTGGTAAAAATGAAAAGTTACTGATTTATAACCATGATAAACCATACACTAAAAAGATTAACTATTACAATAGGTACACTCCAATCCATAAAATAGAGAAACCAAAAGCGTATATTATTCCTCAAGCCTATAAGGATGTGATAAAACGCCTGAAATGGAATAAAGTGAAGATGGAAAGATTAAAAGAAGATAAAAGTATTGATGTTGAAATGTATCGTATAATCGATTATAAAACAGTTAAACAACCTTATGAAGGGCATTACATGCACTATGAGGTTAAAGTAGAAAAGCAATTAAGGGAGCAACAGTATTATCAAGGAGACTATATTATCTATGTTAATCAGCCTGCTAATCGTTATATTGTAGAAACATTGGAACCTCAAGGCGTAGATTCTTATTTTGCTTGGAATTTCTTTGATGGAATTTTACAACAAAAAGAGTGGTATTCGCCATTTTCTTTTGAAGAAACAGCTAAAGAATTATTGACTAATGATAATAACCTTAAATTAAAGTTTGAAGAGAAGAAAAATAGCGATGTTGAATTTGCTAAAAACCGTCAGCAACAGTTATATTTCATCTATAAGAACTCTCCCTATTACGAAAATACCCACAACTTATATCCAGTAGGAAGATTGTTAAATTAAGTATTTAACCACTTAATAAACTTTTTAACAATACTTGTTTCTTGAGGTTTTTGTTCTGGGGTAGATTCTACTGCATTAACAGTTTCTTCAACTTTCTTTTTCCTCTTCTTAGGCGCAGATTTAATAGCGTGTTTCTTAGCATAATGCTCTTTTTGACGTTGTTTTCTTTTCTCCTCTAACTTTCTTTCACGCTCTTCCTGTGCTTTTCTAATTAACTCTTTCTTTCTCTGTTCCTCCGCTGATAATGCATTGTTTTCTTCTTGAGCCAACATTGCTTGGCGTTCAGCTTCCAATTTCTTTTTTTCTAATGCAATGCGTTTTTTCTCAGCTTCTTCTTTCTTTTGTTGCTCTTTCTCTAGCTTTTTTTGCTTCCTTACTTCTTCTAATTCTTCTTTCTTTTTTTTATCTAAAAACTCTTGGTCATAAACAACACCGTCTATTTCTACCTGAATATCTTTCTTGTTAGGCAAGTCAATTTTACCAACAATTTTAGGGCCATCTAGTTCAGTTTTTGGGGTTTCAATGTGTTCTGGTTCAGCAGGTATTTCATCTTCAGCTACTATTTCTTCTTTAACAGTTTCCTCATCATCCACTTCAGGGTTATCTATTTTTTCTTCTACTTCTTCTTCAACTATAGCTGGTTTAAAATGATTAGTAATTTCATCAATCAACTCATCATCAACTTTTGCGTTTGGATGTGACTTAATCATGATTTGTTTTTCTTTCTCTAAAAAATCTACAATTTTTTCTGTCTTAATATCAAGTTGTCTTGCTAATTGTCCTAATCGCATAATTATTGCCGTTTTTACAGCTGCAAAGATAAAATTTACAGACGATTAGAAAAAGATTATGAGTTTAAATTCTTAAAAGAAATGGTTAATTAAGTAGCTTGTATCCTTTTTAAGGAATTAAATACAATTACAGTACTTAACAAAAGTATTAAAGCGGCAGCAACATAAGGAGCTCCTGGAAAGTAGTATTCAAATTCTTTATTAGCAAAATAATAGAATAACCCTGTCGCTAGCATAGGACCAATAATGGTGGTTATACTTACCATACTGGTTAATGCTCCTTGCAGATTTCCCTGTTCTTTTTCAGAAACCTCGTTTGATAATAAACTTTGTAGGGTAGGGCCAGCAACACCTCCTAATGCATAAGGCACAAGAAAAGCATATAGCATCCATTCTTTTACTGCTACAGAGAATAAGAACATTCCAATACTCCACAATATAAAGCCTCCCAGGATTACTTTTTTGTTGCCAAATTTATTTACTGACCAACCTATTAAACCTCCCTGAACAATGGCTACCATAAAACCGACAGCACTTAAACTATAACCTATTTCTGCTTCATTCCAATTATACTGTTCAACTGTAAAAAACGACCATGTGGCAGGAAGTGATTGCCCAGCAATATTCGCTAAAAAGAAAGCTATGATTAATCCTCCCAAACCAGCATATTTGCCAATATTGATAAGTGATACTCCTGGGATCATTTTTTTAAAGATAATCTCTCTACGGTTTTCAGGAGCTAATGATTCTGGCACAAAGAAAAAACCAAATACAAAATTGATGAATGATATTGCTGCTGCTATTAAGAAAGGTAATCTTACATCAATAGCTCCAAATATTCCTCCTATAGCAGGACCAATAATAAACCCCAATCCAAAAGCTGCACCAATTAAACCAAAGTTCTTAGCTTTATTTTCTTTGGTGCTTATATCGGCAATATACGCTGTAGCAACGGTATGACTAGCACCTGTTATCCCAGCTAAAATTCTACCCACAAACAACCAACCAATAGTTGGAGCATAAGCATGAAATAAGTAATCAATGCTCAATCCGAATAAAGAAATTAAAAGAATGGGCCTCCTTCCATATTTATCACTTAATTCACCAAGTATTGGCGAAAACAAAAATTGCATAATAGCAAAAGTTACTATTAACAGTCCTCCATATCCAGCTGATTCAGCTACAGTTTTACCCGTTAAAGACTCTAATAGAGTAGGAATTACAGGAATGATGATAGCAATACCAATTACATCTACCAAAATGGTAATAAAAATAAAAATTAACGATTTCTTATTGCTGCTCATTCTATTAATAAAGCGTCAAAAATATGCTTTATTTTACTATTACTGTAGAATCAATATATAAGTCAACATTTGGCCAGTCTTGAGAATCAGTTCTAACATGTGTTAATTTTGGAACTACCTCATAACCGTCAATTATCTCCCCAAAAACAGTGTGTTCACCATCAATATGGGCGGCACCTTTATTGTTTTTGTAATAATTACGTTGAGGGGAGTTATACTTGTATTTATTTAACTCTTCATAATGATCTAATGACAAATCACCATATTTAGAACCCTCAACAAAATAAAATTCATCACATTCAGAGCGTTTATCAGGATTATTGGTATAACTCCTAGCTGCTCCAATAGTTCCTTTTTTATGAAAATGCTTTCTACTCATTTCATTAGGAATGGTATAAGCACCAATGGTGTCTTGTATTTGTTTTTGTAATTCATCATAAGAACCGCCACATTGTGCCATAAAACCTTTTACAACTCTAGAAAACAGACAGCCATTTAGGTAGCCACTTTTTACCAATAAAATAAAATTTGCTCGGTGTAATGGAGTGTCTTCGTAAAGTCTTACTCTTATTTTACCTTTGGTGGTATAAATATCAACTATATTTTCAGGGTTTTGTTTTCCATATTCAGTTAGGCGTTCAACTACATTTTCGTTAGTGATTTTTTCAAACTGAGGAACATAAGGTTTTGGCTCTTGTTTCTTTTTAACTATTTTTTTTTGCTGTGGTTGTTTAACAGGTTCGCTGGGAGGCTCACCACATGAGAAAAAACCTATTAATACCAAAAAATATGTCCAACGCAATTGCATTGGACAAATTTAAATAATAAAGCCTAAGGTTCAGGTTTAAAACCTTTAAGAATCAGCTATTTTTCTTCATCTATTTCTTCCCTAATCACTACTTTCTTTTCTACTTTAAGGTGTTGCTTTCCGTCAGCACCTACAACCATAGTTTTGGTAGTTCCACTTTTTTCGTTCTCAAACTCTTTAATTTTTGCATCAGCTTCCGCACCTTTATATACTTCTACTGTTTCATTTCCACCTGAAGTAGTTTTAATGGTCAGTACTTTTTCACCATTATTCTCTTCAAGATTTACTTCTTTTCTAATTTCTTTTTTTTCTTGTGTTTGTGCTGAAGCATTTCCCGCTACAAGTAATAGTGAAAAAACACCAACTGCTAATAATATCTTTTTCATAACATCTAAATTTAAAATTACAAGAGTAAAAGTAGTAGGAATAATAATGTGTCTATCCTAACAAGCTGTTAAATAAAGTTAAGGAAAAGTTAAAATAATTGGGTTTGATTACTTTCTAGTTCAATCAATTTTTGTTTTCGCCATAATTCCCCACCATAACCAGTCAAACTACCATCACTGCCAATAACTCTGTGACAAGGAATTATTATTGAGATTCTGTTTTGCCCGTTAGCAGTAGCAACAGCTCTAATCGCTTTTAAATCTCCAACAGCAATAGCCTGCTGTTTATAAGTTCTGATTGTACCAAAGGGTATGTTTAACAGTTCATTCCAAACTTTAAGCTGAAAATCAGTGCCAATCATTTCTACTGGTATATTAAATTGTTTTAAATCACCTTTAAAATAAGCTAACAATTCCTTTTCTGTTTTGCTAATTATATCAGATTTCTGGTTAACTAGTTCAACATTCCAGTATTTATTAAACTGGTTAAAATGATTTTCTATTCTTTTTTGATTTCCAAACTCAAGCAAGCACAAACCTTTATTGGTAGCACCAAGCTGTATCAAACCAAGAGGTGAATCTATTTCAGTAAAGTATATTCTTCGTTCTAACAAAACCTTATAAATTGTTAATTACTCGTTAATTAAAAGCCCCCTAAAAGTACTTAAAAAGAATACTCCTTTTATACATTTGTTAGCTTATTTAAAACATTAATACATGCAAACAAACGCCATTAAAGAAACAAATTTTAATTTTCCGCAACAAAGTTCTTATTATAAAGGTAAAGTGCGTGAAGTATATGAGATAAATAATGAATTGTTGGTAATGATTGTGTCTGATCGTATTTCAGCGTTTGATGTAGTTTTACCAAGAGCTATTCCTTACAAAGGACAAGTTTTAAACCAGATTGCCGCTAAGTTTTTAAAAGCAACAGAAGATATTGTTCCTAATTGGGTAATAACTGTACCTGACCCCAATGTTACCATTGGGCGAAAGTGTGAGCCTTTTAAGGTAGAAATGGTAATCAGAGGGTATTTATCAGGTCATGCCTGGCGTGAATACAAAGCAGGTAAAAGAACAATCTGTGGAGTAGAAATGCCTGAAGGGATGAAAGAAAATGATAAGTTTCCAGAACCAATAATAACTCCTACTACTAAAGCTGCTGTAGGTCACGATGAGGATATAAGCAGAGAAGCTATTTTGGAAAAAGGCATTGTAAGTGATGATGATTATTTAAAGCTGGAAGAATATACCAGAAAAATATATCAAAAAGGTACAGAAATGGCTGCTGAACGCGGGCTAATTTTGGTTGATACCAAATATGAGTTTGGGAAAGTAGGGGATAAGATTTATTTAATTGATGAGATTCACACTCCTGACTCTTCCAGATATTTTTACGCTAAAGGTTATGAAGAAAGGCAAGCTGCAGGAGAGAAACAAAAACAACTTTCAAAAGAATTTGTAAGAGAATGGTTAATGGCTAATGGCTTTCAAGGTAAAGATGGTCAACAGGTTCCTGAAATGACTGATGAATTTATTAGTCAGGTATCCGAAAGGTATATTGAATTGTTTGAGCATATTACAGGTGAGCAGTTTGTTAAATCTGATGTTACTAATGTTCTTTCCAGAGTTGAGAATAATATCAATTCTTCCATCAGTCAATTAGTTTAAAGCTGATAGTTTTATACTCTTTAATAAAATTTAACATTTAATTGTATATACATATAATGCTTTTGTATATATTTGCAGTGTGAAATTAGAAGATGAAATAAAGCAGAAAAAGTTTAAAGATGAATATCAAAAGCTTTTGTTGAATATCATTTTTACTGGCAACTGGTTAAACAGTCAATCCATAAAAGCTTTTAAGCCTTATGGTGTGAGCCCTCAACAATACAACGTTTTAAGGATATTAAAAGGGCAATACCCAGATGCAATTACTGTTAATCAAATTGCTGAACGAATGTTAGACAAAAATTCTAACGCAAGTAGATTAATAGATAAACTTGTTGTTAAAAAGTTAGTAAACAGAACTATTTGCAAAGAGGATAGGAGACAGATGGATATAGCGATTACAAAGTCAGGTATAGATTTAATTGAGAAAATGAATATTGAAGAAACAGGTATTCATGCTATTATTCCTAAGTTAGTCAGTAAAAAAGATGCTAAGTTGTTAAACGATATTTTAGATTCAATAAGAGATTAAAAAAATTTATCAAAATATATGTATATACATATATTGTAAAAACAATAAATTATGTCAATACAATTATTAAAAAAAGAAGATCAGGCAAAAGGAGTTTTTGCTGGAGGTTTAATTTTAGAAAACAAACCAATAGGCTTTCCTCAAGATGGAGGAAAGCAAAAACCATATTCTAATTTATTTTACTGGGCAAATGCTTGGTCAGATAAAGGTGGGTTAATTGATAGACACCCTCATAAGTTTTTTGAAATAATGAGTTTTGTGATTGAAGGTGAGATAGAACATTACGATAATAAATATGAACGCTGGCTACCTTTAAAAAAAGGTGATGCTCAAATAATTAGATCAGGTAATGGAATTGTACATGCAGAAAAAATAAATGAGAATAGCAGAATGTTTCAGATATGGTTTGATCCTAACATTCAAAAAACAATGGAGCAACCAGCATCTTACGATGATTATAAATCGGAAGATATGCACTATTTTGAAGAAGATGGTATAACATATAAAAACTATACGGGAAATGGTGGTCCTGTTAAAATGGATGCTGAAGGAGTTGAAATTAATGAAATGATAATACCTGCTGGCAACTATGTTTTTAATTTAGATCGAGAGAAGTTTCATTCATACTATATAATAGAAGGAAGTATCATAGTAAATGACAATACAGTTGAAGCTAATGATTTTTTTATAGTTGAAAATGAAGAAAAGTTAAATTTAGAGATTAGTAAAGATGCTAAGTTGTTTGTAATTTCAAACCCTAAAACACTTAGTTATAAAGTATATTCAGAATTAGTAAGATTTTAAAAAACAATTAAAATGGAAGTATTAGATATTATTAAAAATAGGTTTAGTCCATATGAGTTTACTAATAAGCCAATTAAAGAAGAAGATTTATTAACGCTATTTGAAGCTGCTGGAAAAGCCGCATCTGCATTCAATGAACAACCCTGGCGTTTTATATACGCTTTAAAAGATGATCAAGATAATTTTAATCGCTTACACAGCTGTCTGGTTGAAGGAAATCAAGGATGGACTAAAGATGTTGCTGCTTTAGTATTTACTGTAGTTAGTACCAAATATGCTAAAAACGATAAACCTAACCGAGTAGCTGAACATGATTTAGGCTTAGCTGTTGGTAATTTAACCGCTCAAGCACAAAGTATGAGCATTTACTTACATCAAATGGCGGGTATTGACATTACCAAAACCAAAGAAACATTAAATATTCCAGAGGGGTACGAACCTGTTACAGCCATTGCTTTAGGGTATTATGATGGTGAAACCACATTAAAGCCCAGAAAAACTGTAAATGAAATTGCTTTTAAAGGAGGGTGGAAATAATTATCTTTAACCAAACAAAAAAACAGATTATGGAATTACCAAAAAGGGCAGGAGAAAATCCAACACCAGTAGATTTTGAAGAAGGAAAAGTTTATGCATGGTGTAGCTGTGGATTATCAGAAAACCAACCATACTGCGATGGTAAACACAGTGGTACCGATTATCGACCAATTGTTCAAAAAGCTGAAGCTACAGAAACAAAGTACTTATGCACTTGCAAACAAACTTCAAATGGACCATTTTGTGATGGTTCTCACAATGGCTAACTGATACTTTGAAGTACTTCTTCTTTGGTAATTGAATTTGAATAAAAACTTAGAATTTTATCCAATACTTCATCTACCATAGTATCCGGACATGAAGCTCCACTTGTTAGAATAATACGAGTTGGATTGTTATTGGGTAAAAAACCGGTAGTACTCAGTTTTTTAGAATTATGAAAGTCAAAATGATGAATAACATTTTGACTTTCAATTTCTTTTGCAGAATTAATAAAAAATGTAGGCAACTTTTCTTCACACAACTCTACAATATGAGAAGTGTTAGAACTGTTATACCCTCCAATTACAATAGCTAAATCAGCCTTTTCGTTCAATAAACCCAATGTTGCTTGTTGGTTGTCATTAGTTGCATAACATAAAGTATCCCGGGTATCAGCAAAATGCTTCTTGTAATTCTCTTCACCATACTTTTTTACCATGGTTTGTTTTAAGTAGTTGGCTATTTCCTGGGTTTCGGTAGCCAACATAGTAGTTTGATTAACTACGCCTATTTTTTCTAAATCTTTATCAATATCAAAACCAGCTGAATATCTTCCTCCAAAAATCGATTCAAATTCAACTTTATCTTTTTTCCCTAGAATGACTTGTTCTAAAATTATTGCTTCGTTAATGTCTTTAATTACAATTGAAGGAGCATTTTCATCACTATGAGAAAACGTAGCACGGGTTTCTTCATGGTTGTGTTTTCCATGAATAATGATGGTATGATTACTATCTCCAAGCTTTTTTGATTGTTTCCACACTCTTTCTACAAAAGGGCATGTTGTATTATAGGTTTGAATTTCAATCCCCATATCTATCAATCTATTCTCAATCTCTATGGTGGTACCAAATGCTGGAATAATTACTACATCTTCTTTACTCAATTCGTTCCAATCTACAAACTGATTACCTTCAGTATCCATGATAAACCGAATCCCTTTAGACTCTAAATCGACATTAACAATTGGGTTATGAATCATTTGACTCAACAAGTAAATGTTCTTATTAGGGTTTTCCTCTACAGCTTTATAGGCTATTTCAATGGCATTTTCTACCCCATAACAAAACCCAAAATGTCGAGCTATTAAAAATTGTACTTCTCCAAAATCCAGTAAAGTAGGAGAGAAGTCTTTCTTTCGAGGGTCAGTTTCCTTCCTTAAGTTCTTTATTGTAGAAATAAAAGAACTTCTGTAGTATGTAGGAATGTCAAATGATTTCACAACCCTACAAATTTACCCTTTGTAAACAAGGATAAGTACTATTCTGCTGAAAAAGTTATTAAATCATTGATTTACTTTGCTTTATTTAAAAATAAGCCTACATTTGCCGCTCTTTAAAAGAAAGCAGCCATTTTCAGCTAATGGTTTATTAATAACAATCTCTCGTTAAAAGCTGACTACGAACGAGATACAAAAAACATAATGATGGCAGAAAAAAAAGAAGACGCTGTAGAAAAGAAAACTCCAGCTAAAAAAGCCACAACAGCAAAAGCTGCAACTAAAAAAACTACCGCAGCAAAATCAACAGCTAAAAAAACTACAACAAAAAAAGCAGAAGCTAAGCCAGCTGCAAAAAAGACTACAGCTAAGAAAGCTGCTCCTAAAAAAGAGGAAGCAAAAAAAGCTGAGCCAGTTGCAGAAAAAGTAGAAGCTAAAAAAGAGGAAACTCCTAAAGCTCCTGCTAAAAAAGCGGCACCTAAAAAGAAAGCTGAAATTAAACCTTTAGCAGATTTTGATTGGGATAAGATTGGCAAGTATGAAGATTCTTACTCTCCAAAAGAAAAAGAAGAAATGGAGAAGGTGTATGATGAAACACTTAAATCTATTGATGATCAAGAAGTATTAGAAGGTACGGTAGCTGCTAAATCTAAAAGAGATGTAGTTATTAACTTAGGTTACAAATCAGAAGCAGTTATTTCTATCTCTGAATTTAGATACAATCCAGATTTAAAAGAAGGTGATAAAGTAGAAGTTTTTGTTGTAAGTAAAGAAGATAAAAACGGACAATTAATCTTATCTCATAGCAAAGCTAGAGCGTTAAAAGCATGGGAAAAAGTTAATGAAGTTCTTGAAACACAAGAAATTATTAAAGGTTATGTTAAGTGCAGAACTAAAGGTGGTTTAATTGTAGATGTATTCGGAATTGAAGCATTCTTACCAGGTTCTCAAATTGATGTTAAACCAATTAGAGATTACGATGTTTACGTTGGTAAAACAATGGAATTTAAAGTTGTTAAGATTAACAAAGAATTTAAAAACATCGTTGTATCACATAAAGCATTAATCGAAGCTGAGTTAGAACAACAAAAAACTCAAATCATTTCTAAATTAGAAATTGGTCAGGTACTAGAAGGTACAGTTAAGAACATTACTTCTTATGGTGTATTTATTGATCTTGGTGGAGTTGATGGTTTAGTTCACATTACAGATCTTTCTTGGGGTAGAATTAATCACCCAGAAGAATTCTTGGAGTTAGACCAAAAACTAAATGTTGTAATTCTAGACTTTGATGATGATAAAAAACGTATTGCGCTTGGTGTAAAACAATTACAAGATCACCCTTGGGATAAACTTGACGAAAACTTAAAAGTTGGAGACAAAGTAAAAGGTAAAGTAGTTGTAGTTGCTGATTACGGTGCATTTATCGAAATTATTCCTGGTGTAGAAGGATTAGTACACGTATCTGAAATTACCTGGAGTAATCACTTAAAACCAGCTCAAGAGTTCTTTAAAGTTGGTGAAGAAATTGAAGCTCAAATCTTAACATTAGATAGAGAAGAAAGAAAAATGAGTTTAGGAGTTAAACAATTAACACCAGACCCATGGGAAGATGTTGAAACTAAATATCCAATTGATTCTAAACACAAAGGTAAAGTAACTAACATCTCTGATTTTGGTGTGTTTGTAGCTTTAGAAACTGGTGTTGACGGATTAATTCATATTTCTGATTTATCTTGGTCTAAGAAAATTAATCACCCATCTGAAATTACTAAAGTAGGAGAAGAGATAGAAGTGGTTATTTTAGAAATAGACAGAGAAAACAGAAGATTAAGTTTAGGACACAAGCAATTAGAAGAAAACCCTTGGGATACTTTTGAAACTGTATTTACAGAAGGTTCAGTGCACGAAGGTACAGTGTCAGAACTTACTGCTAAAGGATTGGCTATTGTTTCTCTTCAGTATGGTGTAGAAGGATTGGTGAACAAGAAAAATGCTGAAAAAGAAGACGGTTCTCAATTAAAAGTGGATGATAAGGTGAACTTTAAAGTATTAGAGTTTAACAAAAATGCTAAGAAAATTATCTTATCACACACCCAAACTTTTAAAGAAACAGAAGAAGAAGTAGCTACTAAGAAAAAAACTAGTGCTAAGAAAACTTCTAGTGCAGTGAAAAAAGTTAACGATAATGTAGAAAAAACTACTTTAGGTGACTTAGATGCACTTTCTGATTTAAAAGCAGATTTAGAGAAAGGAGAAGGTAAGTAAACCAGTTCTTAGTTCTGTAAGAACTTTAGAAATGGTTTATGTCCAAGAAGTTGGGCATCTTACCAAACCATATTAAAAGCCTCAACATATTGTTGGGGCTTTTTTATAAAATAAATTGGTATCACATTCATAAATTATATTATTTTTGTGCTTTAATGAGCAAGAGCGATCGAATATTATTAGATGCCAAACAATTTGATCTGTCCATTAAAAGACTTTCTCATCAACTTATTGAAAACCACAACGATTTTAGCAATTCAGTTATACTAGGTTTACAGCCTCGTGGTATTTTTTTAGCTAAAAGAATACAAGAAGAATTACTGAAAATTGATAAAAAGTATAATGTACCAACAGGTTCGTTAGACGCTACCTTTCATCGTGATGATTATAGAAGACAAGGCAGCCCTTTAGTGCCAAGCGAAACAGATATTGATTTTGACATTGAAGAGAAAGATGTAATTCTAATTGATGATGTACTATTTACAGGAAGAACCATTCGTTCTGGACTAGATGCTATGTTGGCGTTTGGCAGGCCTAAATCTGTAGAGTTATTGGTATTGATAAACAGACGTTACGAAAGGCACTTGCCTATACAAGCAAAATATATTGGTAAAAATGTTCACTCGGTTGTTTCTGAACGCGTTAAAGTTAGTTGGAAAGAGACCGATGGTGAAGATAAAGTAACATTATATACACCAGAAGATGAATAATTTAAGTGTTAATCACCTGCTTGGAATCAAATATCTTAAAAAAGAAGATATTGAATTGATTTTTCAAACAGCCGACCACTTTAAGGAAGTGATTAACCGTCCCATTAAAAAAGTCCCTTCTCTTCGAGATACCACCATTGCCAACTTATTTTTTGAAAATTCAACACGAACCAAATTATCATTTGAGCTTGCTGAGAAAAGGCTTTCAGCGGATATCATCAATTTTTCATCTTCCAATTCTTCAGTAAAAAAAGGTGAAACCTTAGTAGATACCGTAAATAATATTTTATCCATGAAAGTGGATATGGTGGTAATGCGCCACCCCAACCCTGGAGCTGCTGATTTTTTATCCAAACATGTAGAAGCAAAGATTGTAAATGCCGGAGATGGAGCACACGAACATCCAACACAGGCCTTGTTAGATTCGTTCTCAATACGAGAAAAATATGGTGATTTAAAAGGAAAAAATGTTGTTATTGTTGGAGACATTTTACACTCCAGAGTAGCTCTTTCTAACATTTTTTGCTTGCAAAAAATGGGGGCAAATGTAAAGGTGTGCGGTCCTTTAACGTTAATTCCAAAACATATCAGCTCTCTAGGAGTAGAAGTTATTACTAACCTGAGGGAAGCACTAAATTGGTGCGATGTAGCAATGATGTTAAGAATACAGTTGGAAAGACAGGATATGAAGTTTTTTCCATCGTTGAGGGAGTATTCCATGCTTTATGGCTTAGATAAAAAGTTACTAGATTCTTTAGATAAAGAAATAACTGTAATGCATCCAGGTCCAATAAATAGGGGGGTGGAGATAACTTCTGATGTAGCAGATAGTAAACAATCAATCATATTAAATCAAGTAGAAAACGGTGTAGCCATTAGAATGGCTGTATTGTATTTATTAGCAGGAAAAAAAGATTAATTAGTGTTTTGCGTATAGGTTTTGGTGGTTTTTTTTGCTAAAATGAACACCATATACTAACAACCAAACACTATAAACTAAAAAAAATGAAAGCAACAATTAAGACAGACAAAGGAGATATGCAAGTAGAATTTTACGATGCAGATGCTCCCAAAACAGTAGAAAACTTTACAACATTAGCTAAAAAAGGGTTTTACGATGGACTAACTTTTCACAGGGTTATTCCTGATTTTGTAATACAAGGCGGTTGCCCAGATGGAACAGGGATGGGTGGTCCTGGTTATTCTATCGATTGTGAGTTAGATGGAGATAATCAATATCATGATAGAGGTGTATTGAGTATGGCTCATGCGGGCAGAAATACTGGTGGGTCGCAATTCTTTATTTGCCATAGCAGAACCAACACTTCACATCTAGATAGAAACCATACCTGCTTTGGTAAAGTAGTAGAAGGGCTTGATGTAATTGATGACATCAGACAAGGCGATAAGATTACTAGCATTACAATAGAATAGTTTATTTAGAACTATTCTATCGTAATAAATTTATACCTTTATTCTCATGAGGAAGTTATTATTATTTATACTGATACTTTCAGTTAGTACTGCTTTTGGACAAATGTACAGTGTTAGTACGCCTTTTAAGAGTATAAATAAAACCACCAGCCACGGTATATTACATGAGTTTATTCAAATCGACAATCTTATCGGTACTGACTTTGATATGCGATGGATTGCTTTTGTTGGAGGCAAGAGTGGTTGTCCTTCCAATTGGGATTTAGGTGTTAATGATCCTGATTCTGCTTATCAGACACTCAATAATCTAGATAGTGCTGATTTTACTTTATCAGGAACAAATTGGGTAAATAATAAAATTGTAATTAGTGTTAACCATAATGGAGATACGGGAACCTGTAACATTAATTTCCAGATTTTTCCTTTATCAGATCCATCGGCTTCTACCATGATAGGCTTTGATGTAACTGTTACAGAGGCTGTAGGGGTAGGTGAAATTATGAATATTGAAAAAGTAAACATATATCCCGTACCTACAAATGAAATTGTTAAAATTGACAACCTTAAAGAAGACATTATAAAAATTGATGTGCTAAATACTGTAGGAGAGGTGTTACACACTATACACAAACCAAAACAAGTAAGCTTAGACAAACTTAAAGCGGGTATTTATTTTTTAAGAATTGAAACTTCAAATGGAATTTTAACCAAAAGGGTGGTTAAAAATTAATGCTGAAAAGCAATCATTTTTATAGCAGTAACGGCTGCTTCATCACCTTTATTACCATGTTTACCACCAGAACGATCAATTGCTTGTTGTAAAGTGTTATCTGTTAACACTCCAAATATACATGGCTTATTATATTTAAGTGCTACATCTTTTATTCCCATCGTAGCACCTTGACAAACAAAATCAAAATGTTTGGTTTCCCCTTCTATTACACTACCTAAACAAATCACTGCATCAACATTTATCTTTTCAAACAAGGTTTGTGCACCCAACGGCAGTTCAAAAGCACCAGGAACAAATTCAACGATAATATTATCTTCTTTAGCTCCGTGCTTAATTAATGTATTGTACGCACCATTTAAGAGCCCTTTGGTAATCTTTTCGTTCCATTCAGAAACAACAATTCCGAATACCATATTACTAGCATCCGGAATTGAATTAATATTGTAATCAGAAAGATTTTTATTAGCTGTAGCCATTATTTCAATGCTTCAACTCTAGCTATATACTTATCTATACTTTGAGATTCTCTAGAGTCAGGAAAATCATTTTTAATCTGTGTATATTTTTGTTCAGCAGCAGCAAAATCTTGTAATTCTTCATAAGCCATACCTGCCTTAAATAAATAGATAGGAGAAGTAAGGTTGTTTTGATTATGCTTAGCAGCTTTTTCATAATTTGAAATGGCTTGCTCAACATCATTTAATTCCATATAACAATCTCCAATAGCACCTAATGCAACTGCGCTAATCATTACATCATCAGAACTAAATGATTTTAACTCATCAATAGCCATTTCATATTCACCAGTATTTCTATAGCAAATACCTAAATAATAATGACATAGGTTAGCAGCTTTTGTTCCGCTATACATATCAACTATATCTATAAACCCATAATTGATACCATCACCATTAATGGCTTTCTGTAATGAATCTTGCTCAAAATACTTTTCAGCCATAAACATTTCTGATTGAGCCTCTAATTCTTGCGGAGCAATAATTAATTTCTTATATCCCAGATACCCACCAATAACTACAATAACAGCCAAAACAGCTATACTAATTCTTTTTTTATTATCTTCAATAAAAGTTTCTGTTTTGCTATAAACCTCTTGTACGTCAACTATAGGTTCGTTATTTTCTTCTGTTTTCTTACTCATTTCTATATATCAAATTATAAGTCCGAGAGTTATCGGACGGCAAAAATAGTTTTTTTTTAATTTGATAACAATTTTAACGCTTAAATCTCTGCATCTTTTTAAATTTGTAAGATGTACCTAAAACAACTTTCAATACTTAATTTTAAGAATTATGAAGATGCTCAGCTAGAGTTTTCTGAAAAGGTAAACTGTTTTTTAGGCAATAATGGTGAAGGAAAGACCAACTTATTAGATGCCATATACTACCTTTCTTTTTGTAAAAGTTACTTTAACCCCATAGACAGTCAAAATATTAAACACAATAATCCTTTTTTTGTAGTTGAAGGCACTTATCAAAACTCGACTGATGAAAACTATGTGTATTGCGGCTTAAAAAGAGGACAAAAGAAGCAATTCAAATTCAATAAAAAATTATACGAAAGGTTTGCCGACCATATTGGTAAAATACCATTGGTAATCATTTCTCCTATAGATATTATGTTGATTATTGACGGAAGTGATGTAAGACGCAAGTTTGTTGATGGTATTATATCTCAATACAATAGTAGCTACTTAAATAACCTTTTAGCATATAACAAAGCTTTAAATCATCGTAATCTTTTGTTAAAATCTTTTTGGTTAAACAGAAATTTTGATCAGGAATCATTAGATATATGGAATGAGCAGTTAATACAATACGGTATACTCATTTATAAGGAAAGAAGAAAGTTTGTAGATGATTTTACTCCTATTTTCCAACAATATTATAACCAAATAAGCAAAAACCAAGAGACAGTTAGTTTAGAATATCGTTCTCAATTGAATGAAGATGATTTTAAAACTATCCTTACCAATAGTTTAGAGAAAGATAAATCTAATCAATACACCAATGTAGGAATACATAAAGATGATTTAGTGTTTAATCTGGGTGAACATCCTTTAAAAAAATTTGGTTCTCAAGGGCAGCAAAAAACCTATTTATTAGCTTTAAAATTAGCACAAGCAGATTTAATTCAGCAAAGAAGCCAACAAAAAACCATTATTTTGTTAGATGATATTTATGATAAATTAGATGGAGAAAGGATGAAGCAATTATTGAGTATTGTTGGTAGTGGTGAGTTTGGTCAAATATTTATTACAGATACTGGTTTAGAAAGAATTCCTGAAATACTAACCAGAGAAAAGATTAATTTTAAATCGTTTAACATTAAGGAGGGAACTGTAACCAATGTCGGATAAAAAGCCATTAAAACATGTAATTGATAAATTGCTTAGAGCTTATGGTTATCAAGACCAATTAGATGAGATTGAACTGATTAAATGTTGGGAAGAAACGGTGGGTAAAATGTTTGTGAATCATACTAAGAACATTGCTTTTAAAAACAGTGTTTTATATATACAGTTAGATTCGGCAGCACTTAAACAAGAGTTAAACTATGTTAAAGAAGGTTTAATACTGAAGATAAATAAGAAAATGGGAAAAAACATGATTGAAAAAATCATGATTAAGTAGAGTGGAAACGATTAAGAACATACAAGAGAAACTGGGCAGAATAACCTTAAACAAAGCTCGAAAACGATTAAAAAGAAATGTTAAAGCCTTTAACATTGAAAAAGCATCTAGTATTGCGGTAGTTTATAATGCAACAAATAGAACGGATGCTGATATTGTAAAAAAGTTTATTCAATACCTCAAGGAAGAAAGAAAAGAAGTTTTATCACTTGGGTTTATCAACTCAAAAGATTCTTCTGATATGGTTACACCACATTTGAATTACATTTATTTTGACAAAAAAGACTTATCTAAAACCATGTTGCCAAAAAGTAGTGATGTAAATAATTTTATAAAAAAACCTTACAGCATCTTAATCGATTTAAATATGGAGGAATGTTTTCCTATTGAATACATTACCTCACTTTCCAACGCAAAGTTTAAAGTAGGAGCCTCAGGTAATTATAGGAATGAAAACTGTGATTTAGTTGTGGATGTTTCAGCCAACAATAAACTTGAATATCTAATTATTCAGCTGAAACATTATCTTAAAATGATTAATAATTAATTATTTGGTACTTATGTCCGAAAAGAGGTAAGTATAGGTATCTCCATTATAACTATATTCCTTTTTGACGATTCCATTTTTAATAAATTTGATAGGATAGTTGTAAATAGGTCCATCATAACAATAGCTATGAAATTCGCCATTCTCTCCACATGGGTCAATATTATTTGGTAATTGAGATAAAAAATCACTAGAATAATCTATACCCACTAAATTTTGAGGGATTTTAGAAGTATCAATACTGCAAACATGAGTTTTAAACCCCCTCTCTATAAACTCCTTAGAAAGTCTTGAAGTGTTTCTCTTCCATAAGGGAAATAAACCTTCCATTTCAACTTCTTTGAGTTTATTCTCTCTATATTCCTTTAAATCTTCTAGAAAAATATCACCAAAAGCAACTTTATTAATTCCTTCTTGCTTAAGTTCAAGCAGGAGAGCTTTCATTTTTGACTCGTACTCATTATGCGTTTTTTCTTCAATATATAATTTTACTAAAGGTATTCCTATGCTTTTGGCTTGAGCATCAATCAAATCTTCAGGCACACCGTGCATTGATACACGTTTGTTAGGTTTGTAAATATTAGTAAGTAAGTATTTTACATTGTACTTACCTGAATTCAATAATTCATGAAGAGCGAAGGAAGAATCTTTTCCTCCGCTCCATGACATTATAATTTTTTCTTTTTTCATTTTTTCGATGTGCCACCATTTGGGAAAACACCAACAGTGTATTCTCCCAATTTGTTTCCAGATGCATTGTAATGAATTAATTTGCCATTAGATGAAGAAGATTCTTGTAATAAGAATAGATTTCCAGTGTTCTGATTAATAAAAAAACCGTAGTTCAAATCTGAAACAAGTTGTATTGGAGTTCCCGGATTTTGTGTGCTAATAGTATAAATTCCTGCAAACCCCCAAGCACCACCTATATAAAGTGTTTGTTTGTCAGGACTAATATCTAAGTTAGCAGGATGATCTGAAGTAAACAATGTTGTAGTGCTTATAATAGTATTGGTTGAAGCATCCATTTCAATCAACTTTGCAGGATCATGCCCAATAACATTCCAACTACCATCATAAAGTGTTCTACCTTTAGCTAGTACCCAGATGGTATTGCCAGAACCAACAGCTATTGCAGAAGCATTGTAAGCATTTAATTGAATGTTTGTTGGAGTGTTAGTACTCAAATCGATAATGGTTAATGTACTATCTGAACCATAGCCACCACCATTAGCTACAAATAATTTATTATTACTAATTGCCATTCTTTCAGGCCCAGAACCTGTTGCAACACTTCCTGTAATTCCCATAGATGTTAAGTCAACCATAACAACCTCACCACCATTACTCCAAGATGAGACATAGCCCACATTACTACTTGCAACCATATACCTTGGTGATGATATACTCAAAGTGGTTACTTCTTTAAACGTACTTGCCTCAACTACTTCTACTTTATTAGATCCATTTACACAGATATACGCTTTATCACCAACTTTACTGATAGATTGAACTACATCACCTAATGGCCTACTATTCTCGATAGAAAAAATATTGTTTCTTACGGATTTAGATAATGAGTTATAATAAGAAATAGAGCCATTACCTGAGCCAAAAGAGCCCTCATTGGAAATAAATATCCCACTTTGATATTTTGTTCCTCCTGAACTGGAACTATTCTGAGGAGTGTCAACTTTTTTGCAAGAATATAAAGTTATTCCTGCCATTATAGCTAGTGATAATTTTAAAATAATTTTACTTGTTACTGTTTTCATTTTATTTAAGTGTTAAATTAATTCCTATTTCATAATTCGTTGGCGGCATTGGATACCATTGCCTTACCTGATATATTGTATTAAAAATATTATTTGCTTTTGTAAATAATTGAATGCTGTATTTTGTTTTATTAAAAACATAACTCAACCCTATATCAGTTAAAAAATAAGCATCTAGCCATTCCAAATTATCTGCCCTTGTAAATTGATAGCCAACATATTGTAGATTTACATCTAACAATAAATCATAAACTTTAAACCCAAAATAGGTGTTCCCCTGATAGTAAGGAATATAGATTAGTTGTTTATTCAATACTTCATCACTTTCGTTGGAACTTTTTTCCTTTATCTGAGCATCGGTATAAGCATAGTTTAGATTAAAAATCACGCTTGATTTTCTACTAATTTTAAACGTAGAGTTGCATTTTAGCTCAATGCCTTTTGTTTCTACTTTACTAATGTTTACAGGCATCCAATTTTGTCCTTCAGGAATCCATTGTATTTGGTCATCTATGGTGTTATGGTAAAAGGTTGCCTCTGAATGAATACTCATACTATTATTCTGTTTTTTGATGCCCAGACCAATATCTTTAGAATATCCGTTCTCGCTTTTTAAGTTGATATTACCCTTTGCAAATCCACCATTCCAATACAAATCATTAAAATTTGGAGTTCTATAGTTTTTAGAAAAGCTGATTGTGGTATACCAGTTCTTATAAAAAAGATACCTGGTGTTAATAGAATAGGTTAGTGGTGTTAAATCTTCATTGTAAAACTCTTCCCTTATACCTGTGTTTAAAGTAACTTTCTTATTTAACTTAAAACTTGGAGCAATATATAATGCTAAAGAGTTTAGTGTAGGGTTAGGGTTGAAATTATCAGAAACTCCAGAAGTATAATTATTTAACACTCCTACAGCTAACCTGTGGCTCTTCCACAATTTTACGGTAGCCATTAATTCTGAAACACTCCTTACAGAGCTGTAATTACTATTTAAATCAAGGGTAGAATTAACATATTTTGATTTGTTGTAAAAAATACCTGTACGTGCCTCATAATTTACTTTATCTCCTTTTCTATTCCAGTTTAATCCCCACCTAATCCAGTCATCAGTTAAATTTTCTTCAACACCTTCCTGGCGAAGAACGGTCATATTACCTGGTACATTTCGGTAATTATGTTGATACCAAATCTGACTACTCAATAGTTGTTTGTTATTTATTTTATAATAAAGCTCATGAAGAATCCCATATTGGTTATTATTAGCATTAAAATATCTTTCTATTGGCGCTCCTTTTTTAGCTTCATTGGAAAACTCAAAATCATTATTGACTTTACTATGAAACACTCGTACTTGTGAAGATAGTTTTTTACCACCATAGCCAAATTGTAAATGTTGAGCATTTAAGCCAAAACTTCCCGTTTTTAACATTGTGGAGCCAAAGAATGAGTTATTAAATTTAGGTTTGTTATCTAAGTGGATAACTCCTCCAACTGCTCCGCTACCGAAAGCCGAACTACTTCCTCCATACTGAATGTTTATAGCATCAGTAAAATTTGAACTAGATTGGAAAAAGTTTACACCCCCATTTAATGGATCTTGAATATTAAATCCATTCCACATTACTGCCACATGATTAGAGTTTCCTCCTCTCATAGAAATAGAACTAATACCCGTAACACCATATGCTCTGAGTGTTATAGCGCTATTTTTAGCTAATAGGCTACCAAGATTATTGGTGTTGTTGTTTCTTAATATTGTACTATCAATACTTTGAGTATTAATTTCAGAAAACATTATTTCTACTTTTTCTGAAACCTGAAACTCAGGAATGTTTTGAGTAGGAATAGAGTCTTGAGCATACAAAGCACAATAAGGCATACCGCATAAAAGCAATAAAATAGAGTAATACTTTGTATTATAACTGTTCATAGCGAAAAACACTATAAACTTTCTGGCTATAAATATGAGAAACCTAATGGTAGCCTCATTGCTTTTCACCCGAAAGCTCCGATTAATAATATTGCTATGGCAGGTCTTCTGACTTACTCCTTACTTTTACGCCTTCCCGTGAAAACAGTGGCAAAAATTGTAAAAGCTATTAGAGCTTACAGCTGCGGGTACAGTTCAGGATTTACACCTGATTCCCTATTAATCACAATTTCTTGTGAACCAATAACAGCACAAATGTATAAAAATTTTATAAAGGAAAAACTTCTTGAGCTAAAACTAATGAACTACTTAACTCATTAATATCTATTGAGTTATTAATTTGATGTTCATTAAAATAAGAAATCATATTTTCGGTTGGCATATTGCCCGTTAAGTCATCTTTAGCCATAGGGCAACCTCCAAACCCTTTAATAGCTCCATCAAATCTTCTACAACCACTATTATAGGCTGCTTCAATTTTTTCTTTCCAGGTATCAGGCGTGGTATGCAAATGAGCTCCGAATTCAACATTATTAAATTCAGGAATTATATTGCTAAACAAATAACTAATGTTGTCTGGATTAGATACTCCAATGGTATCACTCAAAGCTATAATATCTATTCCCATTTTAGCTAATTTTTGAGTCCATTCAATAACAATATCGCTATTCCAATCATCACCGTAAGGGTTACCAAAAGCCATTGAAATATATACTACCAACTTTTTATTATGCTTTACAGATAGGTTTTGGATATCAGCTACTCTTTTTAGCGATTCTTCGATAGTGGAATTAGTATTTCTTTGCTGAAAAGTTTCTGATATTGAAAAAGGGAAGCCTAAATAATCAATTTCTTCAAAATTACAAGCATCATTAGCACCTCTCTGATTAGCAACTATGGCAAGTAATTTAGATGAAGTAGAAGAGAGGTTAAGTGACTTCAATACGTCAGCAGTATCTCTCATTTGAGGGATTGCTTTTGGAGAAACGAAACTTCCAAAATCAATGGTGTCGAATCCAACTTTTAAGAGCTGACTAATGTAATTAGCTTTTACATCAGTAGGAATAAAATCATGCAACCCCTGCATAGCATCTCTTGGACATTCAATTAACTTAACCATATTTCTCCAGTATTTTCTTATTAATTCTCTTCATTAATCCTGGACCTTCATATATGAATCCCGTATAAACTTGCACTAAATCAGCTCCAGCTTCTATCTTTTCTATAGCATCCTGCTCTGAATGTATTCCACCAACACCAATTATAGGAAAAGCTTTATTTGAATTGTCAGCAAGATATTTTATTACTTCAGTTGATCTGTTATTGACAGGCTTACCACTCAATCCTCCATTACCAATTTGTTCAACAGTATTAGTATTCGTTTTTAATCCTTCTCTGGTTGTAGAAGTATTAGTAGCAATAATGCCATCAATCTTAGTTTGGGCAACAATATCTATCACTTCATCTAATTGATAATTATTAAGATCAGGTGCAATTTTTAGTAAAATCGGTTTGGGTTTATCTTTAGTGGTATTAATGTGTTTTAAATCGCCTAACAAGTTTAACAAAAAGTCCGTGTCTTGTAACTTGGTAAGGTCTTTTACATTAGGACAACTAACATTTACCACAAAATAATCTACATAATCATGCAGCGCATTAAAATTGTACACATAATCAGCAAGAGCATCCTCGTTAGAGGTAGCTGTATTTTTACCAATATTGCCTCCAATAATTATGTTAGTTTTTCTATCCCTTAAACGCTTTACAGCATCATCAACACCAAGATTATTAAACCCCATTCTATTAATCAACCCTTCATCTTCAGTTATTCTAAATAAACGTGGTTTAGGATTTCCTATTTGACCTTTTGGTGTAAGTGTGCCTATTTCTATAAACCCAAAACCCAAATTGGCTAATTGATTATACCATCTAGCATCTTTATCAAACCCAGCAGCCAACCCAACAGGATTTTTAAAAGTTAAACCAAACAATTCTCTTTTTAATTTTGGGTGTTTTAAATCAAACAAAGCTCTTGTTAGAGCAGAAAAACCAGGAATGGCACTAAAAAATGTTAAACAATCCATAGCAAAATAATGAGCCCTTTCAGGTTTCATCATAAATAAGAAGGGTTTAACAAGAAGTTTATACATTCGGCAAAGTTTTCACAAAAGTAAGCATACTTTACTATATTTTAAGATAGAATATTATCTTTGGTAGGAACATTTTTGTATGAGAGATCTTTATTCGGCAACAATAAATTTTGATAATAAAAGTTCGGTTTTATCCGTAAAATTTAAGGATAAAGTTGATGTTGATATTGCGGAAATGATAGAGTTGGTAAATGTTGGTTTGGAATTAGTTAACAACAACCCTTTTTACCTTTTAGTTGATGCTAGAGATATTTTAAGCTCTATGGATCATGAATCTAGAAAATACTTTGCTGAGCATGAGGAATACAATGAACTCAACATAGCACAAGCAATAGTAGTAAACAATATGCCTATAAGGTTACTAGCTAGTGCTTACACTAAACTCTATAGACATCCTAACCCTGTTAAAGTTTTTACCGATATAGATGAAGCTCGGCAGTGGTTAATCAAATGTTAACTTTTATTATATTCTTCAAAAGTATTATCGTTATAAAAAACAACTATTCGGTTTATAGCTTTATCAAAACTCTCTGTTGGAGTGGGAGAGGGGTTATCCGACTCGACTAGCTTACCAGAATCTGTTTGAGGTAATTCCATTTTATCAGTATTGGTTATTCCTGCTATTAACCAATCGGCACTTACTTTTGGAAATCGCATTAATACTTTTTGAATAAATTCTAAGCTAGGTTTATTTCTTTTCGAAAGGATATGCGACATGCTAGAGCGTTGCACACCAATTTCATCAGCAAAAGAAGAAGCAGTCATGTTATTCAACTTCATTAAATATTGTATTCTTTCTACTAAATCCATGAAAATTAGGGTTTATACATTTGTAAACAATTTAAGAGGTTACAAATGTAAACAATACGGTTATTATAAGTGTGTTTTAAATGATATATAAATCTAAAATAGCACTTAAAACATTTAACTAACACTTTAATTTAAAAATATAAAACGTTGATAACAAGTATTTTAAATATTTTTAAAGATATTTTTTATTTATTATTACATCTGTAACGTTTTTACTGACTTTTTTAATTAAATATGAGCAACTATAACTGTTTACATTTGTAACTTAAGCTATTATTTACATTTGTAAAACATCATATAATAAAAACTCTGACAATACAACATAGCAATGGAAAAACAAATGTACTTTTGTTGCCTTTATAAATAGTATATGCAATCAATTAGAAATATAGCCATCATTGCCCATGTTGACCATGGTAAAACAACATTAGTAGATAAAATTATTGATGAATGTAAAATTCTGGATGAAAGGAAAGAACGTACAGAGTTATTATTAGATAATAATGATTTAGAAAGAGAAAGAGGAATTACTATTTTATCTAAAAATGTATCTGTAACCTATAAAGATGTTAAAATTAATGTAATTGATACTCCTGGTCACGCTGATTTTGGAGGAGAAGTAGAGCGTGTATTAAAAATGGCTGACGGAGTGTTATTGTTGGTTGATGCGTTTGAAGGTGCAATGCCTCAAACACGATTTGTATTAGGTAAAGCTATTGAATTAGGGTTAAAACCAATTGTTGTGGTAAATAAAGTTGATAAGGAAAATTGCACACCTGATTTGGTTCAGGAAGCTGTGTTTGACTTAATGTTTAGTTTGGATGCTACTGAAGATCAATTAGATTTTGTTACCATTTTTGGCTCTTCCAAACAAGGCTGGATGAGTACCGACTGGAAAAACCCGACTAATACTATTGTACCATTATTAGATGCTGTAATCTCTGAAATACCAGAAGCTCCATATAAAGAAGGTACACCTCAAATGCAAATCACATCATTAGATTATTCAAAATTTGTAGGTAGAATAGCTATTGGAAGAATATTTAGAGGAGATTTAGAGGAAAATAAGGACTATATGTTATGTAAGGCTGATGGAACAAAAAAGAAAGTAAGGATTAAGGAGTTGTTTGTTTTTGAAGGAATGGGTAGAGCTAAGGTAAAAAGTGCCAGAAGTGGGGATATTTGCGCAATAGTTGGTGTTGAAGATTTTGAAATAGGTGATACCATTGCTGACCTTGAAAATCCAGAAGAATTGCCAAGAATAGCAATTGACGAGCCCACCATGAGTATGCTGTTTACTATCAACACTTCTCCATTCTTTGGTCAAGAAGGAAAATTCGTTACATCGAGACATTTAAGAGATAGGTTGTACCAAGAATTAGAAAAGAATTTGGCCTTAAAGGTTGAGGACACCGATACTGAGGATAAGTTTAATGTGTTTGGTAGAGGAGTTTTGCATTTGTCTGTTTTGATAGAAACCATGCGAAGAGAAGGTTATGAGTTACAAGTGGGAAAACCACAAGTAATTTACAAAGAAATAGATGGAGTTAAGTGTGAACCAATGGAAACCTTAGTTATTGATGTACCCGAAGATTATTCAGGAAAAGCCATTGAGTTGGTTACGCAGCGAAAAGGAGATCTATTGGTAATGGAACCAAAAGGTGACTTACAACATTTGGAATTTGATATCCCATCTCGTGGATTAATTGGTTTAAGAAATAATATCCTTACCGCTACGGCAGGTAATGCAGTTATGACACACCGATTTAGAGAATTCGCACCATTTAAAGGAGATATCCCAGAACGAAACAAAGGCTCGTTCGTTTCAATGGAAGCAGGTCAAGTAACAGCTTTTGCCCTGGATAGATTACAAGACAGGGGTAAATTTTTTGTTGACCCTGGAGAAGTGATTTACAAAGGACAAGTAATTGGAGAGAACAGTAGAGATAATGATTTAGAAATCAACCTCATAAAAGGAAAGAAATTGACTAATATGCGCTCGGCAGGTAGTGATGACAATGCTAAAATAGCTCCAAAAATTAAATTCTCATTAGAAGAAGCTATGGAGTATATACAAGCAGATGAATACCTTGAAGTTACTCCTGAAAATCTTAGGATGAGAAAGATCTAATAAAGGTGAGTGTAACCGTTAAAATAGCAGCACCTTCTGATAATATTGATTTTGAAACATTAAAAGAGTTAATCAATGAAGTTTATTTAGCATCAGAGGCAAGTTTATGGGTTGATAACCATAGAAGAATATCAACTGAGCAGTTAATAGAAATTTCCCATAAAAACGAACTCATTGTTGCCATTTATAACGATGATGTTGTTGGATGTGTTCATTTAGAACCTATAGATCAAGACAATTACAAATTTAAAATGGTTGCAGTTGATTTTAAACACAAAAGAAAAGGAATAGGAGGTAAGCTAGTAACTTTTGCAGAAAACCAAGCCATAAAGTATGGTGCAAAAAAAATGCAATTAGAATTATTAGTTCCTGATGAAGCAGAACATCCAGATAAAATGATGCTTGAAAAATGGTACACAAGCATTGGTTATCAAAAAGAAGAAGTTCAGTCGGTTGATTACTGCCACTGTGGTTTAGAAAAATTTTTAAGAACACCATGCAAAGCTGTAGTTTATCGAAAACCATTAATTTAGCGTTATGGAAATTTTTCTACATTCTGAAACCTGGATAGCCCTAATAACTCTTACATTTTTAGAGATTGTGTTAGGCATTGATAATATCATTTTTATTTCCATTGTTGCTGGTAAATTGCCTCAAAACCAACAAAAGAAAGCAAGATTATTTGGTTTGAGCTTGGCATTAATTGTAAGGGTAGCTTTATTGTTTGGTATTTCGTGGCTAGTAAGTTTAACAGAGCCTGTAGTAACCATTGCTAATTTTGGTTTAAGTTGGAGAGATTTAATATTAATAGCGGGAGGATTGTTTTTAATTGCTAAAAGTACTTCTGAAATCCATCATAAAGTAGAAGGACAAGAACAAGAGGATAACGGTAAAGTAAAAGTTACTGCCTTTGGCAAAGCAATTTTTCAAATTGTAGTATTAGACATTATTTTCTCATTTGATTCTATTCTTACAGCAATTGGTTTAACCAAAGAGTTTATTTTAATGGTAATTGCCGTAATCGTTTCTATTTTAGTAATGATGATTTTTGCTGGTAAAATCAGTGATTTTATTAATCGTCACCCAACCTTACAGATATTGGCTCTATCATTCTTAATATTAATTGGTTTTATGCTAGGTATAGAAGCATTCCATTTTCATGTACCAAAAGGCTATATCTACTTTGCTGTATTCTTTTCGTTAATAGTTGAAATAATCAACATACGAATGAGAAAGAAGTCAGTTAAGGCTAAAAATGACTAAACTCATTTTAACTAACTTTTAACACGAATACCTTTGTATAAATTATTTTCATGAAACATCAAATAATTATACAAAATTTAAAATGTGGTGGTTGTGAAAATACCATCGTCAAAGAATTATCTAAGCTGGAAGGGGTAATAGATGTTAATGTTGATGTAGATACTTCAACTGTAGAAGTTAATTGTACTAAAGAAAAGTTAGTAGAAGTATTAATTCGTTTAAAAGAATTAGGCTACCCATCAACAGATGAAGACAACCCTTTTCTAATACAAGCTAAATCTTTTGTGAGCTGTGCTGTAGGAAGAGTTACAAAATAAAGCACTCACATTAAGGCTTTTATTTTTGACCCTCTTCAATTTCTACATGTGATTTAGCTTGAAGTATACTACTTTTAAAGGCCCTCAGTGCAAAGACAAAAAGAAAAGAATAGGGACTGTAGATTTTCCAGCATGGGGTTTTTAAATAATTTTCAGGTAGAATTAAACTTTTTTACAATGTTGTAGTCAAAATGACTAAATCACTTACATGATTAAAAAAATTAGTATAATATTTCTGATTGTTCTTATAGGAAAGAACATGACAATAGCCCAAGATTCAACATTAACAAGAGATTTAGAAAGCTGGATTGCAGTGGGAGTTAAAAAAAGTTTTTTAAACAAGAAACTTTCAGCCGGAATTCAACAACAATTTAGACTGGACGATAACACCAGTAGATTACAGCAGTATTTTACCAATCTCGAAGTAGATTACGAAATATATAAAAATTTAAAACTAGGATTAGGGTATCGGTTTATTAGAAATCGAAATGGTAATGATGGAAGAGTTACAGAGCATCGCTACAATATGGATATTAGCTATAGTAAAAAGTTAGATCGATTAAGACTGGGCGGCAGATTCCGTTTTCAAAGACGAACAAATGCCATATATAAAGATTATCCTACCACTAAATATCGTTTTCGTCTAAAATTAGATTATAATATCCCTAAATGGAAGTTTGATCCTTATCTGAATACTGAATTGTTTTATTCTAAAGAAAATTTATCCTATGACTATGTAGAAGGTGTTACTGAAGAAAATCCTATTTCTGGTTTTCAAAAATACCGACTACAAATAGGAACCTCTAGAAAAATAGGAATAGGTGTAATGAAGGTATTCTATATGCTAGAACATCAATTTAGCGGTTACGGAACCAATTTCGGAGTGCCTATTAATTGGAATATTTTAGGCGTTAATTACACTTTTAAACTGTAAAAACATGAAAAAAGCTATATTTATATTAACAACCATTATGGCTATAACAGCATGTAAAAAGGAAGTAATGGTTACACCCGGAACAGGTTACGAAGACTGGACTAGTAATACACATGGTGCAACAACTTCTCCAAATTACAATATCGTATTTGCAGATAACAAAGTAAACCGTATTGATATAGTAATTGATGCTGCGTATTGGGAAACCATGCAGAACGATTTGGATGAACTTTATGGGTCTAGTGGGAGTGGACCTGGAGGTGGTGGACCAGGTAGTTTTTCTGATGAAAACCCAGTATATGTACCATGCCAAGTTTACCATAATAGTATCCAATGGTACGATGTTGGTATTCGATATAAAGGAAATTCTAGTTTAAAGTCAGCTTACCAGCAAGGTAACAACAAATTACCTTTTCGTTTAGAATTTAATCATTTTGAAGATGAGAATCCAGCAATATGGGGACAGACATTCTATGGCTTTCAGCAATTAACATTTAGTAGCGGCTTTAAAGATATGTCTCTTATTCGAGAAAAAATTACTCCTGAATTATTTAGAGAGTTTGGTGTGCCTGCGGCTAGAACTGCTTTCTATCAAGTTTATATTGATCATGGCAATGGTCCAATTTATTTTGGATTATATACTATGGTAGAAGTTGTTTTTGATACTATGATTAATGAACAATTTACAGGGAGTGATGGTAATTGTTACAAGCCAGATGCAGATGCCGCACGTTTAAATGATTTAAGTGCTATCAACTCTACCGATATGCCTAATAAAACTAATGAAGGGGTATATACTGAAATAAATAATCTAATTAGTGCTTTAATAGATCCTATCCGAACAACTAATCCATCACAGTGGAGAACTAATCTCGAAGCCGTAATAGATATGGATCAATATTTAAAGTATTTGGCTGCTAACACTACGATAGCTAATTGGGACACTTATGGAAAAATGACTCATAATTATTATTTATATGCTAATCCTGCTGATGGCAGACTAAATTGGATTCCTTGGGATAATAATGAATCTTTAACCACTATGGGTTCTATGACTGCTTTGGATTTTGATTTTAGTAATATGGACAATAATAGTCCAACTTCAGCAGGAGATCATACTTGGCCAATGATATACTACATATATACTGACCCTATGTATAAGGCTCAATACGATCAATACATCGATCAATTCATTCAAAATGTATTTACTGTAAGCAATGTCCAAAATAAGGTTAATACTAATTCTGCATTAATTCAGGACTATGTTATTGGCGCTAATGGAGAGCAATCAGGGTACGGGTTTTTAAATTCTAGTGCAGATTTCACTAATGCAATACAAGAATTAAATACTTATGCTCAAACACGTTGGACCGAAGCTGACACTTATACTCCATAAAATAAGTTAAGTATAATAGACATATCATGTAACTTTTCTCGTTCTTGTTACACTTACTTTACAGAACGCATACTTTTGCCTTAATGAGTAAAAAGCAACAAGAATATTTTTTAAAACTATATGAACCTATACATGATAGGTTTGATCGCTTTTGCAGAGCCAGAGTGTATGGTGATATGGAATACACAGATTTAATGAATGAAACGCTTTTGGTAGCGTATCAGAAAATCAACACTCTAAAATCAGAATCTGCTTTCTTCTCTTTTTTGGTAGGAATATCTATTAGAATATTAGCTAACAGCAATAGAAAGAAAAAAACAGAGTTGCATGCTGAAGGTGAAAACGCAATAACTATAGATGTTAATGCTAATACTGAAAGAGATGCTGAAGTACATCTTTTACATCAAGCCTTAGCTTTATTACCGGATGTACAAAAAGAAGCTATAATACTATTTGAGATAACAGGCTTTACCATTAAGGAAATAGCTAAAATGCAAGAGGCTTCTGAATCAGCCATAAAACAAAGGCTAAAACGGGGAAGAGAAAAACTTACTGAGATACTAACATTTGAATCAACTAATTATACAAAGGAGGTGAATGATGGAAAATAACAATCGCCTAAACGACTTATTTAATCAAGCTAAAAATGAAGCTCCAAAAGCTTCTTTTGAAGATATAAAAAGACAGTTCGAACAGTCATTAATAATAACTGGTGGCAGCGCAACCACTGGTTTACTAACCATTAAAAATTTAATAATGATTGCAACAGTAACAGCACTAAGTGTAGGTACTATTATGATAGTAGATAGTTACACCAAACCTTATAATATTAATTCTAACATTTTAACAATAGAAAGTTCTGAAGACATAGCATTGATAGAGGAGGAGCGCAAAAAAATTGTGTTTGACTACTTAGAAAAAGTAGAAAAATTAAACTCCTGGCTTAAAAAAGAAAAAGAAGTAGAACAACAATTGGCTTTAAAAACAGTAGCGTGGAAGGAAATTATTGATTTAAAAGAAACAGCCCAACAGGAGTACACTAGAAACATTAAACGTATGCCAAATGATACCAGTTATAGCTTTCCAAACTTAACTCAAGAAGAAATTGAAGCTAATAACAAACAAAAAGCAAAAATGTTGAAGCAATTATTTAAAATAGATAAGAAAAAGTATGCTTTTATACCAAGTGGAACAGTTAAAATAAACAATAAAAACGTTTCTGTTCAGTCCTTTTTTATGCAAACAACAGAAGTAAGCAACCTAGAATATAGAACCTTTTTATTTGATTTACTAATTCAAGGAAAGAAAGAAGAGTTTTTAATGGCTAAGCCAGATCAAACCAAATGGATGGAATATGGCAAATTTATGAAGCCTATGCAAGATAATTATTTCTCTCATGTCGCTTACGATAACTATCCCATTAATAACATTAGCCGAGAGGGAGCAAACCTTTATTGCAGGTGGTTAACTGAAGAGTTGTTTAAATCTGAACGTAGGAAAGCACAGAAAATGGTTGCTGATGTAAGAATCCCAACAAATTATGAATGGATGTATGCAGCGTCAGGGGGAGGTAAATTAAATCCTTATCCATGGGGTGGGCCTTACTTAAGAAACGCCAAAGGTTGTTTCTTAGCTAATTATAAGCCTGGTATTGATTCATCAGTAGCTTGCATAAAGGATAAAACGATGGATGATGTTCATTTAAATGAGAAGAATAGATATAATAAATATAGTGCTGATGGTGGTTATTTCACTGTAAATGTAAATAGTTACAATCCCAATAGCTTTGGTTTATATTGTATGAGTGGAAACGTTGCTGAAATGGTTTATTATCACGATAAAAATAACTTACCTGGCACTAAAGGAGGGAGTTGGTCAAGCACAGCTCATGAGATACAAATAAATGGACCTGATAAGTTTAAAGGAATAACAGAAGCCTCTTCAAACATAGGTTTTAGACCAGTATTTACTTATTTAGGAAGACCAATAAATAGAGAGTTTAAACCTTATGGGATGACTAAAGTATCTCAAAAACTTTATGTGGATAAATATGAAATAACAAATGCCGCTTGGAAAGAATACTTAGAGGATTTGAAGAAAGAGCATCCGAATAAATATATGGATGCTTATCCCGATACAAACGTTTGGAGATCACATTTAAGATATAATGCCCCTTATGCAAAGTATTACTTCAATCATCCAGCATATGAAAAATATCCTATTGTGGGGGTAACTTATGAACAGGTTGTTAATTTTTGTGAGTGGAGAACAGAAAAATTAAAATCATACTATGAAGATTTAGATCAGAATTCTAAAAAAAACCACCCAACAAATTTCGAATTTAGGTTACCAACCAAAAAGGAGTGGGAAAATATAGCTAAAGCAGGGTATTCTTCCAAAATAGTGAAAGAGTTAGAAGGTAAAAATGCGCAGCCTAAAGCTAATTTCAAGCGAAGCAAAAAAGATTTTATGGGTGTTGCTGGAAAACTAAATGAAAATGCAGACATAACAGCTCCAGTTAAATCTTATTGGCCTAACATATATGGTTGTTATAACTTAATGGGAAATGTTGCCGAAATGCTAAAAACAAAAGGAATAGCTAAAGGTGGTTCTTGGGTTCATGTTGAAAAAGACATCACTATATCTAAGGATATTCCTTATGAAAAGCCAACTTGCTGGTTAGGATTTAGATGCGTACTTGAAATAAATGATTAAAAATGACTTAAGTCATCTGTAAAGTGTTTTAAGCCAACTAGTTTTGGCTTAAAATTCTTTATTATGGAGACATACAAAATAGAAGAAACTTGGAATAACTTCAGAAATTTTGAGCAAACAGAATTAAACGATATTGATTTTATGGATATAGGATATTTATATTCTGCTAATGAGATTTTATTTAGATGCACCAATGATTCTATTTTAAACATTATAAAAAATAAATATTCTGTAACCACTACAAGTGAATTACCACAAGAAGAAGTAACAAATACTACCATGTGGCGTTATTTTGGAAATTCATCGTTATTTAGATAAGTGTAGGGGATATAGTATCAAAATAATCTATTTAACATAATATTAATTATAGGACAAAACGATATTGAGTTTATATATAGGTGTTTAAGCGTTTAGTCAACTATAATTCATATTATGTCTGCGTTCGTTCCTCACTTGCCTGGCTCTCGGCAGCCAGGTAAATAGCTCACACAAGCCAACCCGATTTCTTTCTAATGGTAATCTCGTTTAGTCCTATAATTAGTCGTTATGCTAAATTGCCGCTTCGGCAAACCCCGCAATTGCTTTTCAAAATCTTTTGCTTTAAAAATTGCAAAATATTTCTCACGCACAATTTATCCATCGCTACCCAGCCCTAAGCCATCACACAATGCCATTTTTCTTTTTTTTGCCACCGCACGAAAAAATTATTCTTTCTAAAATTCTCGTATTCGATAAAATATACAGGAATGAAAAAAATACGCGATTCTCAGCGATTAGGATTTTAAGGAGAAATTTGACGAGTTTAGATTTTCATAATCAGCGGTTGTCAAATTTCTAAAGTGATGGTATTATGTTCATTTTGCCTTGATGCAAAACGAACCAAAAGATCAAGAAGAAAATAAGCTTCTGACGCTCTCTCGTCATTCTTAACGGTTTCCGCATTACGGCTGCTCCAACCTAAATGCCAATTCACGCTCTCGCTGGCTCGCATTTTCTTCGTGCCAACGCACTTTAGTTTCTATTTAACATAATTATTAAATAAACTAAAGACTCCAGTTAATCTTATTAAACTCCCAGATCAATTTGTTTCCTAATTCTGGTTCAATAGACTTTATATAGTAGATTTTTCCGAGTAACCATTCTCTGTAATAACCTAATTCAGATTTCCCTAACCTCTTCATATGAGATTCAGGATCGTATTTAATACAGAAATGCAAGTGTCTCCTTATTTCTTTTTTGAATTTCTTGGGAATATGCACACCATCTGAAATGGTTAGCCCTGTTACCAATTGTCTTTGCCCCTTTTTGTACTTTTTAACTTTATTCCAGTTAACAAATAGCTTCTCTTCTTTAATGATGCCAACTATTTCATTAACTGATGGTAAATCAGATTCATCGTCAGAGGAAAAAGTCATATCATCAGCATATCTTGAATACGAGCTACCTGATTCTTGTGACAGGTTAAATAACTTTTCATCTAGTTCTTTTGAAGCTATATTAGATAAGGTAGGACTTGTTGGAGCTCCTTGTGGAAGTACTGCTACTTTACGATAATACAGATTACTAAATATTTTTTGCTCCTTGTCACTAAAAGATTTGAAATAATCATACTTCATTTCAACTGTAGTTAATTTGGCTAAATCAACAGCTAAATTCTTGTGATAACCTAACCTCTTAAATATTCCATATACTCTGTGTTCAGTTATGGAATCAAAATACTTCAGAAGGTCAACATTTAGTATAACCTTTTTACCAGAATGAGGGAGAGCATTGTCTTTTATAGATTTTTTTGGAATAAACCCTTTAGCAGATTCAGCAAGAGGAACATTGGATAAAATCATATCATTAATCCACCTTTGAATCAATTTGAGATCGGCATATGGAGAAGAAATTTGTCGCACACCTCCCCTTCTCTTTCTAATTTGGTAGTACTTATAATGATGTTCTCGTTCCAGAATTATATTAACCAAATCAGTGTAATCAATACTAAGCATTAGAGATAAATGTTTAGTAGAAAATATGACAGGAAGGTTTTGGTCAATTAAATTCTGAGCATACTCTAACGTCTCCTCAATAAATTCAGGAGAATGATTTAAGCTTTTTGCTTCTTTGATATATGAATTTCGAGAAAAAGACACTGATTAAATTACTTTTTATTGAGATTTCACGATTAGTGAATATGCTGCAATCGAGTAGCTCGCGGAGCGTATTGTAGCATATTTAATGTAAAATAGCTTTAGACTAACTTAGACCAAACGGGTCTAACAAGCTTATTACTAAGCTCAGCTAATTCAATCAGGTCTTTCCTCGAAAAGTTTTTGGTACGTACAATATATCATTATCTAAATTCATTATGTTTTTTTCTCTTGTTCTGATTATGGCTATTTTTTTTAGAATTTCACTATAAAGCCTCTCTCCTTTTTTTGTTAATTCACCATCTTTCGAAAAAATACCTTTATCAACCCCGTTTTTAATACTTAACTCATAATCATTCAAGGTAATACCAATGTACTGACAGATTACTGGTACAGATCGGTTCATTTTCTTTAATCTTATTATTGCAATCAATCTAAAGTTTAATTTTTTGTATAGGTTTAAATCATCCTTTTCAAACCCCTCCAAACCTAAACTTGCGGCAATACTTAACCAATACCTTATATCTTTTCTAAAAGACTCTGCTTTTTCAATTTTATCATCTCCAAATCTTGGAAATAGTGGATACCAATCATTTTTAGAAGACCAAAATATAGGAAGTGTATTATTAGGAGTAGTATGAGCAAAAGCTACTAATCCTTGAGAATTGTCAAACCCTAAAGGTTTACAATTCTTAGATTCAAATTGTTTTCCATATTCATAGCAGAACTCCCTCACGGGAACCATTTTGGGTCGATAACCAAAGACAGATCCATTTGACGTAAATACCTTGTTCCTATGCTCTCCATAAAGAGTGATTTCTTCTATACTCTTATTAATGTTCTTATTCGCGTCAGACAAGATAATTAATGAAAGGACATTTAGTGTTGGCTTGATATCAAGTTCATTCAATGATTGCTTTAAACCTTTTTTCCCTTTCACCCCATTGTAATAATCAATAGCACTATTTCCGCTTCCGAGAAAGTCATCAACCAAAATCAAAATTAGATCCGACTTTGGCAGATTGCCATCAGTTACCTCTTTTTCCAAATGACCAATAGAACTTAGGAAGTTAAACTTCCTTTTATATCTTTTATCTTTAAGGATAGGTGTTTGCTTGATAAAATAGCTCATAGCTGAACCACTTTTAGCAACTTGACCAATAGGGATAAACACAACATTTTTTTGTTGATTTGAATTAAGGATAGCTTTTAGTCCATCATTATAAATCTTAACTGTTCTGTGTACAGAGATAAATTCAAATTTCTCTAATACCTCTATTGCACTATACCAATCTTTTTCTTCAAAATTAGATAGCCAATTAGTAACCTCTGTTATCGTAACCATACTGTCCAGTCTATTACTAATTATAGCCCGAATTCTATTTTCAGTATGTCTATCAATAACCATAACTTTTGTTATATAAAATATCTGAAGTCATAAGCTCTATTGGTTAATTCTTCAGCTTGTTTTCCCATTACAGATAATTTCTTGGAAAAATCGATAGTAACAGGAGATGATTTGTAAAGCTCTGCTCCATTCCAATTCATCTTAGTAAGTTTTAGAATATCATTTGCAACTGATTCAATTGAATCAGTCCCTCTAAACCTTGTTATTAATACTGGAACAGGAATTCCTCTTTTCCCTTGATAATAAGGCTTTTCAAATTCTGGGCTTTGAACCAATCCATGTGTCCATAATAAAAACGAAAAGTCGTCTAATTGAATTATGGTTCCTCTTTCTATAGGATATCCAAATGGTTTGTGTTTTCCTGTATTACGATCTTTGAAAAGCTTAATTGCTCTCCAATAACTATATTGTTGAATTTGTAGCAATTCTATATTATCAACCCCTTCTAAAGCATTACTAATTCCTTCGATTTCGTCTTTTGTAAATCGTGTTGTTTTATGAATAACTAATTTTTTCAACCCAATATTCGGATCAATTCTATTATAGGTATTCCTAATGTTAGCGACCAATCGGAAAGCATCTTCCTTACTCATGAAAGGGTTTTTCTTATTTCTGTCAAAGAATTTTGGATTTTCTATCGGTTGCATCATGAATTTGAGTCCATTTCCATTGGAATCAAACATTTGGCTACTTCCAAGAACAATTCTTTGTTTTGCATTTCGTCTAACCGCATATCCGAGACCAATAAATGCCGTTTCCAGATCATCCGTTTTAATCTTCCAAGGAGTTGCATTAGATTTAACATAAAGACCTAACGAAAGCCACCATCTTATTTTAGCTTGGTCATAATAGTTTATTGACTTGTCTTCTATGAATTGAATTTTCAACCCTTTTTTAACACAATAAATTTTTATGGAGTCATGTAAATCAAAATAAGTTCCCTCGGTTTTTAATTCTCGGAACTTCTTCCACCTGTCAGGAATATAGATTATAAGACAGTCTATTGAATTTTGATTAATAGAAATTCTATCAATGCAACTTTTGAGGTAATCATAAAATTGTATAGCACTTAAGCCTTCTACATCTTTATCTGGGATAATTAAATTTAATTCGTTTTCAGGATCTTGTTGAATCTCTAAATGTTTTTTATAAATCTGGTCAAACCCAGCATAATCTTTCAAATAATCCTTTTCTGATTTTGGACTAATACCTGCTGTTAAACTCTGTAAATGATTGAGCACTCTTTTAAAACCAAAATCGGGAGAAATAATACCTAAATTTATTTTTTGAACACCATCAATCGTTCCGTAACTTTCTTCAAGTGGTCCCAATTCTTTCAATGCACTAACAGGATGAATTGCTGAGACATTTATATCGTTATGGTGGAAATATATTTTGGGTTCATTAATTTTTTTTAAACCATCAAAATTGTGTATCCCTTTTGCTGTTTTTGTTCCAGCTGTTGCATAAAATGAAGATAATTTGATTTCAAAAGAATCAAGTTTAAAGGATGGTTCCTTAACTTTTTCTTTTAGATACTTTAGCCAAGTAGTTAACTTTTCACTAAAAGCTTTATTGTAACGGTTTGACAGAATGGTATTTGACAAGTATTGGGCTTGCTCTCTATCTATCTCTGTTCCATCATTTTTAATCAAATGAATAGTCGGACATATTAACAGAAAAAGTTGTTTATTATGTATCTCTAATTTAAATTCAAAAGCCTCATATACTTCAATATTGGATGGAATAGAAAAGCTTCTATTCCATTTTTTTATGAGTTCAATTTCAGTATCTTTTATTTTAATTTCAGAAGAATAAGCTTTTCTTACCTGTCCTTTTTTGAACACGTTCAATTCATAATCCTTAATTAAGGAATGTTCTATTAAATCATATAACATCCCCAGATAAACGGAATCCGAATGGTAAAACAGGTACTCAGGAATATCTATTAATTTTAATTCATCTTGTAATCTTCCCTGGAACACTTTTGTAATTTCTTCTTCATCACCCCAAAACAAGGCGTTTCCTTTATGAAGTGAACCTATAATCTTGTTCCCTTTAATAATTTCTCTAAGTTCAGCCCAGCCATTTAAGTTGGTCTTGGTGGAAAAAACAGATTTAGGAAAAGACTCAGCTTTAATAGTATTTAATAAAACTGGAGTTGTATATGCAGATGATTGTTCTATCCTGAAAGACTTCCTTTGCTCAAACCTTTCAAATTCTATTTTGTCAATTTGTTCATTTTCAAATCCACAAACTTTATACATCTCATACATGAAGTAATCAAAATTGTCAATTTCTATAAACCCAGATCTCTTATTAATTTCATTGGCTTTAACGATAAGTTCAACTAATTCATTTGAAGGAGTTATACCTTTAGGAATACACCAAATTAATCCTTTTGGAAAAGCATTGTTATGTTCGAGAGCCTTCTTTAAGGTATCCATTATTGACTTGTCGCTTCCAGAATACCCCAATACAATAAGCCCTTTAGAACGTGCCGAGTCTAAAAGATATCCTTGTAAATTATTTTCAAGTTGTTGAAGTTCATCGTCTGTATTTTGTAGGTTATCGTACCTGAAATCCCCATGCAGTTTTACAATTTTGGGTAAATCATCCTCCTTGTACTTATTTACTGAATTAGAATTTTCAGGTGATATTAATGAGCAACTTACATCTAATTTGTTTAAAGCCTTTTCAGTCAGATCATCAAAATTAGTTGTCCAAATTGTGTTGATTTTGGCATTTGAAATCAATGCTGACAAGCATAAAAATCCAATAGAAGGTTTTTTATCTCTAACTAATTTCTTAATATATTCTTCTCTTACTAAGGGATCAGGGTAACACTCTTCAAAATAATGTGAATACTCATTTTTAATTTCCTTATCCCCATCTCCCCTGTCTTCGAAATACTGTTGAATTTGTTTACGGTTCGCTTCTATTTGCAAATCCCTATACTTATCGGTGTGTATTCCTTTTTCTACACAAAAAATCTCTCTTTTGAAATGCCAAATTAATTCTCCCCCCGTTGGTATTCCAGAGTTTACTGATGCACCAGAACCTAACAACAGATCATACGAGTCATCAGGTAGTACTTTAAAGGATCGTAAGAATGTATTTTTATCAATTACATTCATTAGAAAAGGAAGTTTTAAATTTCATTAGTAAGTCTCAAATCTTTACAAATCACATTTAATACTTCGCAAGGGTCTACATCAATTGCCAAAGCGATTAAATAGAGTTCATCTACTCTCAATTTTGTACTTGAGTTGTTTGATAGTTCACTTAATCGTGTTTTACTGATACCAGTCTTTCTAGCAACGTCTGAACGATTAACTGATTTCTTTGATAGATACAATCCTAATTCGGTCATTTTATCTGATTTTATGGACATAAATTTACAGAATCAGACACTTTTTTCCGAAAATCTAAACTTTTGTTTTGAAAATTGTCTGACTATCTTTATATTTGATCCGATAATCGGAATTATTTATCTTAAAAGCAGACAAATGGGTCGTTATACATATACAAAAGCTCAATTAGAACAAATAGTCTATACACAACTTGAAAACCTTGATGCAATGAATGATTTACTACGAATTATGAAACTGCAAAACGAATTGTTAGATAAAGCGAATATGCAATTGAAAGATGAGATTAAGGAGTTTAAGCAGACTTTCGTTAAGTATCCAACTGCATTGGGTAAAAAGAAAGAATAATTTTTTCTCTCCACTCTTTAGTCGGGCTCCCTATGCCCTCCTTTTAAAAAAAGAAAACTGGCATTACCATACCCTGTTTTAAAGTGGCTTTTCCCCCACTCCCTTTGGTCGGGAGGAACGCAACTTTAACCAAAGCAAAGTAACATAACGCAGTACATTATAAGACAAAGCAATATTGAGTTATTTAATTAATAATAACAACGTATCTTCAAAATAAACTTTGTTGCTCTCCAGAACTTAAAGGAACTTTTAAATTGCAATGAAGTGTTTGGTTGAGCTGTTTAATAAAATAAGCAGCCAGTGATGGGGATTCTTGCTCTGAATTTTGGTGGATAAAAAAGTAAATTTGCCGAATACCCATTCTTTTCCACTCCGATAATCGTTTTACCCACTCATCTAACCGAGTATAATCAGAAGAATGATTGCTACCAACATATCGTATAAATGCTGCAGAATTGGTTAAACGCATATGCAGTAAGTCTCTTCTGCCAGCTGTATCCGTAATAATATTAGAAATGTTATTCGACTCAAGTATTTCATAAAGCTCATTGGCTACACTATGATCGTTGTACCAATCGGTATGACGAAATTCAATTGCCAGTGGAATATGTTTAGGCCAGTATTCCAAAAAAACCACTACCCGATTAAAATAGTTTGGGGTAAAACTTTCATGAAGTTGAAGAAATGCCATCCCTAATTTTTTTTCCAAGAAGCTTACGGAATACACATACTCATCTATTAATGGTTTCACATCCAATAATCTTTTAACATGGGATATCTCCTGGTTTACTTTTGGGAAGAATCTAAAATTTTTCGGTGTTTTATCTTTCCATTTTTTAAACTGTTCTGAAGGAAAAATCCGATAAAATGAAGCATTGAACTCAATACAATTAAACTGTGAGGAATAATAGGCTAATTCATCTTTCGTACCTTTAGGGTAAAAACCTTTAAGATCAGCCCTATTCCACTTGGCACAACCCACAAATATATCAGGAGCACTTTTTGATCCATTATGCATTAATACTTTTTCAGTTTCAGGATGATCAGGCGGGAGTACAAAATCGATCTTTTCAGGGTAAGCTACTTTTCCAAATTGCATAGTCCTAATATAATTGATTCTTCAATATTCGTCTGACCATTTGAACCAGATTACGACTTACTCTACCTTCATGTTTATCCACAATTTGTTTAACGGATAAACCAGATTCAATATCTTTTACAATAAAAATCCACTGACCAATAAGTTCTGAATTAGGAGTTTGATATTCTAAGATTTTTCTAACGGTTTCAATAATTGTTTTACTTACATTCCCTTCGTATAATTCAATAATCTCGTTAGTACTTAAGCCAATCTTAATGTCTTTTACAATGCGATCGTAATCGTTTAAATATTTTTGATTAGCCTCCATAACCTGAAGTAAAGGATTATCTCCAAATTCAATTTTTTGATAAGGTTTTTTTTGTTTTTGTAGCTTCTCGAGAGCATAATTTCTAGCAATGTTATCGCAGATAATCAATTCATCATTACTTAATTCAAACCATTCTCCTTTTACCCGTTTATGCTGAAAAACAACATGTAAAGCTTCTTCTAATTCATCTATATTCTCAACCATATATTGACGCACTACTCTAAACACAATTGGCAAATGAGTATGATAGCTAGCTATACGCTTTTGTAAATCTTGAGTTTTGCCTATTTTATATAGACGCTTACTGGTTTTAATAATATAAATACACTTGCCTGATTCCATGTCTCCTATATAGCAAAATAAGCATAAATATGTGTAACCAAAAATTATTCTTTATAATACCTATAAAAACAGGTCTATATTACCATTAGCTTAAATTGTTAATAGCATTCATTTCTTTCCTTAAATACAATGACTTTTTATAAAAATCTAGAGCGTAATCCATCTCATCTTACTTTTTAGTATATAAAACCTATGTCGTTTAGTCGTTATAATTACTATTATAGGACAAATGAATTCTTTATATTTGAGTGTACTTAAAAATTAATAAGATGAAAAGAGCTTTATTGTTACTGCCCATTATTTTCTTATTAGTGAGTTCTCATGTAGTACCTCCTAATTTTAATGGTAAATGGATATCTCAAAAGTTGAGCCTCCAAAACAAGGCTAAATCTACTTCTTACTACGAATTTCGATTCCCAAATGCAACAATTAATACCAAAGGAAACAAAATATTAAATATAATTGAGTTTAATAAAATTTATAGAGGCAGAAAAGTTTGCAGATATAAATTTGTCTTGGAATATAAGACTCAATTTAAATCTTTAACAGGAAGTAAAATAAAAGGAATTGCTGTATTCAACAGAGCATATAAGCTACGAGGTGGATGTGATGCAGTTCCTCGATTAAGGCCTAAACCGCCTAATTTCAATTTCTCCATTTTACAATTAGACCAAAATCATATTAAGTTACAATCAGGAAGTCTTGTTCGCTATATGAGAAAACAGTAAGTTATAGGTGTTTAGGATTATTAAGTTATAACAGGAAAGCAACTGGTAAAGGGAAAACTCCCCTACTTCACTATTCTTTTCTTCAACAACCTTTCTAAAACAGCATGTAAAGGAAAAATAATTAATGCTAAAGCAGAATTAGCTAATAAAGCGTAAACGGGTTCCCCTTGTGTGTATTGCTCTAAATATGGTTCTGTAAACACTAACAAAAACTCAAAGAATATCAAAAAAGCAAAGAAGATTAAGCCTTCAGCAACATTGTTTGATACTTTGAAAAATCCAAGCATTAGTACAATTCCAAATAAAGCTAATATTCCTAAGAAGATTAATGAGTATTCAAGATTGTTTCTTCTTTTTAATTCTTCAGCTTCTATACGTGCTTTTTCTTTAGCTTCATTCTCCTTGCGTATTTGCTCCTTTTCAAATTCATATTGTGTTTGTTGTCTTATGGCTGCCCTCTGCGTTTTTTCATTGTTTATGCTGTCTCGCATTTGAATGTATTTCTTATATAGCATGAGGGCTTGTTTATCTTTTCTCTCGTCTTCATACCTCTTATAAAGACTTCTACTCGTACCCATTATTAGCTGAGGACTTTGGGAGTTTACAGCCATTTCATATGCTTGCTCGAGTTGTTGCAAACCTAATCTAGACTTTCCTAGTTTATTGTTTAGCACTCCTAAATTAGTTAAAGAATATATCTGGCCATATAAATCATTTACACTAACTCTAATTTCAAGCCCCTTATTTAAATATTGTTCACCAAGAATTGTATCTCCATCGTTTAAATAAACCCAACCCAGATTATGAGCAAAAGTTGCTTCCATTGATTTATTCTCAAATTCTTGTGATAGCTTATGCGCTTTTTCGTAATAATTAATTGCTCCCTCCATATCTCCCTGATTTGATAAAATACCAGCAATGTTATTGTAGGCTACACATGTCTGCACTTCATCTTTTATATTTAAAGCTAACTCTAGACATCTTTTATGAGTTTTTAAACTCATTTCAATTTCATTTTGAGCTTGGTATATACCTGCTAAATTTCCAAGGGAGATAAGTTGCCCTGACGTATCCTTCATAATCTCATATGATCTAAGAGAAAGATTGTGATAATGTATTGCTTTTTCTAACCTTCCCATCCTATTATGATAATATCCAATCGTATTAAAACTTCTGGCAAGATTATCATAGTCTTTAATAGAATGATATATCTTAAATCGATCCATTGCAGCTAAAAGTGCTTTTTCAAATCGAAATATAGACTCATATCTCTTTTCAATAGTGAGAATCTGCTCAGGTATATGCTTATAATTCTTTGTTCTTAATGTATGCAAATGAGCTTTCCTGTAATTTTCGTAAGATATATCAAGCTCATCTTTATCCTTATATATATCTCCAAGACTGAGATACCCCTGAGCTACTAATGAATCATTATTAAAATTGTCTTTTATGTAATGCTTAACACTATCAACTTGAATAGAAACTTGAGCTAACAAACCATTAAAAGAAAGCATCAATAGTAATATATAGGTTAAGTGTTTGATATGGCTAAAATAATAATAACTCCCCTACTTCACTATTCTTTTCTTCAACAACCTTTCTAAAACAGCATGTAAAGGAAAGATAATTAATGCTAAAGCAGAATTAGCTAATAAAGCGTAAACGGGTTCCCCTTGTGTGTATCGCTCTAAATAAGGCTCCGTAAATACTAAAAGAAACTCAAAGAAGATTAAAAATGTAAAGAAGATTAAGCCTTCAGCTATGTTTGGAGAAACTTTAATAAAACCTAAACTCAATACTATTCCAAACAGCAACAGAATACCTAAAAATATTAAGCTGTATTGCAAATTATTTCTTCTTTTCAGCTCTTCAGCTTCTATACGTGCTTTTTCTTTAGCTTCATTCTCCTTTCGTATTTGCTCCTTTTCAAATTCATATTGAGTTTGCTGTCTTATCGCTGCTTTTTGAGTTTCTTCATTATTGATACTATCGCGCATTTGAATGTAGGTTTTATAATAAGCTAGCGCTTTTTTGGAATTGCCTTGTTTCTCGTATATACTACTTAATAAAGAACTAGAGTTTTTAATATTTACAGCATAAGCATGCTTTTCTGCTAATTCATACCCCTCCAATACATAGTTCATACTTTCATTTAAATTACCCGCTTTCAATAAGGCATCTCCCATTTTCAATAACGATTCTACTTCGTAGTATTTCAATTGTATTTCTTTACTAATTGCTAGTGCTTTACTATAATAAACTTCAGCGCTATCAAACCTGTTTTCTTCTATAAATGAATTACCTAAGTTTATATACCCTTCAATAATGTTAGGCTTACTTCCAATCTCAATTGCTATTTTAAGTGCTTTTCTATTATTCTTATCAGCTTCTACATCATTACCTTCCTTAAACTGTATCTCAGATAATTTAAGAAGCATATCTACAATGCTTGGCTTATTATTTTCTTTTTCGTGAATGGCTAAACTTTTTTTATAATAATTAATAGCACTTTCAACATCTCCTTGGCTATAATATAGTGTGCCTAAATTGCCATAACTTCTTGCTATATCTTCTTGATCTCCTACCTCTTCTCTAAGCTTTAAAGTTTTATAAGAATAATCAAGAGCTTTTTGAACATTACCACTCTTAAAATAAATTCTACCAATATTGCTCAACGTAGTCGCCATACTGGTTTTATTGCCTAGCTTTTTATCAATCTCTAAGCTTTGATTGTAGTATGGAATTGCTTCTTTTTCATTGCCTTCTTGTTCTAAAACATAAGCTATATTGTTTAAAGTAGAAGACACTCCAGCACTGTCTTTTAGCTGCCTTTTTATTTCAATACACTTCTCGAAATTTATTAGTCCTTTTTTAGTATTTCCTTTTACTTGTGCATATAAGTAACCCAACCAGCCATATCCATCACTCAATCCAACTAAATAATCGTGCTTATCAGATAGTTGTATCAGGTTTTCTATAAAAAATATTGCTGTATCTGGATTGTTTTGATAGTAATAGAAAGCAAGATCTAAATAGCATTCAGCTTTGATGGTATCGTGGAGGCTAGTTTCCTTAATTTTAGAATATATACTGTCAATTTTCTGAAGCTCTTTTACTGTAAAATTTCTCGCACTACCAACCTTAAAAACCAGGAATAGTATTATAAAAAATAGTATATGCCTTAATTGCATGTGCCCTAAATTAGCCAATAATCTTTAAAGTTTTTTCTACCTGTTTTTGAGTATAGTTATTCAGCTTTTGATGATTTGGAGCCCAACCTAGTAAAAACCTTGTAAAATCTGCCCAACCAACTGCATAGATTCCTCTCCACTCTTTCTCCAACTCACTGAAATTTATTTGCTTACAACACTTACTTAAAGCAATTTCCAATTCAGAAAAGTAGTAGTCTAATAACTCTTCTTCATACAATTCACACTCATCTTCAGTTAAGCAACTACTAAAAAAGTAAACTACATCTTTCATTCCACATCCACCACCAACATATTGAAAATCAACAACTGCTACTTTAGTATTTACTAAATCAAAGCAAAAATTTGCCACTTTAGCATCTCCATGTACTATCGTTTTGTATTGGCAGCCATTTAATAGCTCATCTATTTGTTCTGCTGCTTCTTTCAATTCTCCATCTTTCATTTGATCCAATTCTTCTGGCCTTGTAGCTAAGTGCCAATAAGTACCAATTTGCCAAAGTCCTTTTGGTTCATCATCTAAAAATATAGCATGGAAATTAGCTAACCAACTCAAACACAGTTTAACTTCATCAATGTTTAAATAGGATTTTCTATCTTCAAACCCCGACTGATTCAAGTCTTCCAACATGATTACTTTCCCTTCAAGAGTATCCCTTATTAAATAGCATTTAGCAACTCTACATTCTTCTCCGCACTTATCCGACCAGTTGTTGTACCAATTGGTTTCAACCTCATAAGATTTAACTTTTCTATCATGGGAAACAGATGTATGCCAACCTCTTGGATGATTTGACAATTTAGATGTATTAATGTTTTTCACAATAACTGAATCGTGATCCCCACCTACCAATTTAACCCTTAAAATTTGTCCATAATTACTCCACAGCTCTTGAATTAACTCTACTTGTGCTATGGATTTAGCATTAAACTTTTTAACTATGATGGGTTTTAATTCCGGTATCATTAAAATACTTTTTCAAATGCTAATCTTTCAGCTCCATTCATTAAATAAATAACTCCACAATACTGGTAACCTAAGCTCTTTATCAGCTTTTGCATCCCCAGGTTTTGCCTATGGGTATCAATTCGCATACTTTTTATCCCTCCTTCTCGTAATTCAGATTCGCAAATATCAAAAATATATTGTGCTAACCCTGTGCCTCTAAAATTATTGTTTACCGCAATTCGATGAATAGTTCCATAAACAGCATCAGCTGACGTTAACCATTCGCCTTCAATGTTTTTATAAGTGGGTTCCTCATTCTTAGTAAACATAGTCGTTGCCATTACATCACTTTTCTCATTAACCAACACAAAACTTTCATTATTATTAATGTCAGTCATAATTCTGTTTTCATCAGGGTAACCATCTTGCCACTGATCAATATTTAAAGAAGCTAAATATTGTTGCGCATGAGCAATGATTTCCATTATAGCTGGTAAATCATCTTCTGTTGACTGTCTAAAGTTCATATTCATTATTCAATAGCTAAAATAATCAAATGTTAATTCTATATTTACTTCATTAATAAATTAATTTATGTCAGAAGATAGTAAGCCTTGTCCAGAATGTAACTCTCCTTATGGTTACCCAACAGGTGGAGAGCTATTTATGTGTCCAGAATGTGGGCACGAATGGAGCCCATCTGAATTAGAAATAGAAAACAGTAAAACTGTTAAAGATGCAAATGGTAATATTTTACAAGATGGTGATTCAGTTGTAGTTATAAAAGACTTATCTGTAAAGGGTGCTCCTAAACCAGTAAAAGCTGGCACTAAAGTTAAAAACATCAGATTAGTTGATGGTAATCATAACATTGATTGCAAAATAGATGGATTTGGTGCGATGGGATTAAAATCTGAGTTTGTAAAGAAAGCCTAACAAAAAACTATTTCATCTCCTTGCTGTACTTCTCCTTCTGCAATTAACCTACAAGTAACACCACCTCTCCAATTAGGAACTAGAGCCTGGGTTAAGCCATAATGCTGTTCATCCATTCTATTGCATGGAACTAATTCACCAGTAATTGCTAATTCTACAGTACCTATTTTAAGATTTTTTCCTTCACTAGCTTTTAGATCTATTCCTTCTACAAAAAAGTTGGCTCTTCGTGTTGTCCAATCTAAATCAACATTTAATTCTGAGCAAGCCTCATTCCACCCCTCTTTTGTTAAAACAGTAACCTGTCGATGATTTCTAAATTTACCTCTTGAATCTTCTGCTACTCCTTTATCAAATGTAACCTTAGCGGAGCTATACTTCTCCATAGGTGCTTTGGTTTTAGGCCTAGTTGCTATTCCTATTACTTTTCCCATGAAGCAAAGCTAAGCAATCTTTAGGTTAATTGCTTTACTGAGCAGCCAATTCGGTGTTAACGTTTATTTCAACTTTAGCATTTATTGCTGGGTAAGAAAGGCTATCTATTACAGTAAGTTCTTTTCCACTTTTTTTACTAATGTAAACTGTTTCTCCGTAGGCAGAAAGTTTAAAATTAGTGTGATTTTCTGTCTTCACTCTATTCTGATCATCACACCATACAGTAATGGATTGTTGAGGAAGAACGACCTGTTTCTTCAGCCTAAATTTTTTCAGTTTATTAAAATCATCAGATATGTACCATTTCTCATTAGATAAATCAACTGAATTCTCACCTGGATTATAAACTTCAATCCAATCAGCAGCTTTCCCAAATTCGTTTTGTTTTACAGAACCGGCTGCAACAACAGTTTTAATTATTAATTTGCTAGAAGTGTTGCCATCTAATTTACTGTTTTGTGCATTACAACTTAAAACCGATAGCATGATAATAAATGACATAATTGTTTTCATAGTACAATTCTACTATCTAAGCTTTAATTAATAGTTAATGGCTGATGATAGATTCGTTAATTATCCATTACCATAATGTAATAATTATCAATATTTTACGTTAAGAAATTAATCAAAGGCATTTTTCGTTCATCCAAATCAAGTATTATGAAAACCTATCTTAACTTACTATTTTCAATAGCTATTTTTACTACTGCTAACGCACAACATGCTTCAAAATCAACTTTTGTTTTTAATAATGTTAGTGGATTAACCATTAACAATAAACAAACACTTGACGCTACCTACTTCAATATGAAGGATGAGAATTACCATTGCTTTAGTTTGATATCATCTCAAGAAAAAAAGCAGTACCCGTATTCAAAACAAATTGCATTAGCAAAACAAAGAGCTAACATTATTCAAGAATATTACATCAATGAACACAACCTAACTAAAGAAACCGTTTTTATAAAATATGGTGGTCAATATCCATCATTATGGTTACATAAACCAGATGCTTTCCTTACTGCTTCCGGAATAATAAATCTAGAAGATAAATACCAACAATGTTATACTTATAATTCTAACCAAAACAAAACTATTTATACTGATAATGGTAATATATTGCACTTTGAAGCTTACTCGTTTGAAACACTTGATGGAAAAGAAGTTAAAAGCAATAATATTAATATCTGTTTATGGGAATTTGCTGACAAAAAATCGTTGGTTTATGCTAATTTAACTACTTCAACTAATGGAAAAATGTTAGAAACAGCAGGTTCTTTTTATATTAAAGCCAACCTAGATGGAGAACCCTTGCAACTAAGGCAAGGAAAGAAATACCTTGTTGAAATACCCACATCTAAACCATATAATGATATGTTTACTTATTATGGTTATGAAAAAGATGGTTTTGTTAACTGGAATGTTGATAAAGATGAGCCTATATTGATTAGTAATAATAACCCTATGCCTGAACAGATACCAGAAGTAGAAATTGAACAGGCATACACAGAAGAAGGAATGTATTTTGGTGAAACTTTGAGCGCAGATAATGAAATTCTTGATAGAGTTTATTACGAAGATGAAGGTGATGAAACTTTTTATCAATTAACTGCAGGTAAGTTAGGTTGGATAAATTGTGATAGGTTTTATGAGGTGAAAAACACATCTGTTTTAGCTGTAAAAGTGGACACCAAAGAACCTGTTGTAGTTCGTTTGATATTTAGAGATATTGAATCGGTAATGCCGTGTTATGCCAATTCTAATCATAAAAACAAGTATGAAGCAAGCGGAATACCTACGGGAGAAAAAGTACTAATACTCGCTTATGCTGTAAAAGATAATAATGCTGTTTTAGGTTACAAAGAAATTATAATAGGCGAAAACAATTTAGAAGAAATAGCTTTAAATGATTTAAGCAAAACCCGATTTGAAAGTGCTGTAAAGGAGCTTTTATACTAAACGCTTTATAATTAACTTTGGTAAAAATCTACATTTTGAGACTTTTTACCAGTTGCATATTACTTCTAATTTTCATTTACCCCTCCTATTCGCAAAGTAATGAAGGGGAATTTGGTTTAGAAATAACTAAACTAAACATTGGTTTAGCCTCAGGCTATTACTCTGGCAGAACTGCTAATAGTAATAATGGATTAAGCACATCCGGTCAAATCTATTTTCCATTTAGATGGGCAATAGATTATGAGGCTAATTTTCTTGATAGTCTATCAGATGAATACAGCAATAGAATTTTCCTAATCAGACCTGTATTCGTTTTCCAAACCTATGATGATATTGCTTATGGTTTTGGTTTAGCTAATCAATTCAGTTGGTTGATTACCAATTCATTTTACCTGGAATATCAATTGGGTATAGTTTATAATGAAGCTACTTTAGCTGCTGAACCTGATATTTACAGAGGTTTTTCAATCCATCATTATGCATCCATAAGTAAACCTTTAAGTAAGCATTTGACTATCCACCTTGGTTATGGGCATTTATCCAATGCTGGATTAATACAAGGAGATAATTCGATTATTGATGCTTATTTGATTGGATTAAAGTTTAACACCCATTAATTTACCAAGAACCTCCAGCTCCACCGCCACCAAAAGAGCCTCCTCCAAATCCACCAAAGCTACCACCTCCAGAACTAAAGTTACCCCAAGAGCCTCCATGGCTACTTCTAGTAGCGTTTAACAAACTCCACGCAGCCCAAAAAGTCATCCCGTTAGTATGAGCATACCTTCTTGCTTTACCTGCTTTAAGAACTATAATTAATATAAATACTCCTATTACAAAAATAAAAGGTAATATAGCCTTCCATGCATTACTTTTACTGTATTCGTCTGCCGAATACTCACCTGAGGTAATCTCCATAATAGTAATGGCTGCGGCTTCAATTCCACCGTAGTAATCTTTTTCTTTAAAGTGTGGAATCATTTCATACTCAACAATTCGCTTGGCAATAGCATCTGGCAATACTCCTTCTAAACCATAACCAGTAGCAATAAAGGTCTCTCCTCTTCCATCAATTTCTTTAGGCTTAACCATGATAACAATACCATTGTCAAATTCAGCATTACCTACCCCCCATTTCTCTCCTAATTCATAAGTAAAAGAGGCTTTATCGTAGCCGCACAAACTATTAACTGTCACAATCGATACTTGAGTTGATGTAGAATCATCAAACGCAATTAAGGCTTGTCTTAAACCCGCTTCCTCACTATCAGTTAATACTCCTGCATAATCTTGCACCAAATCCTGCACAGGTTTTTGGTCGAGCAAACAACCTTCTTGAGCATTAGCAACAAGTGTAAATAGCAGTATTGGTATAAAAAGTAATCGTTTCATATTTATCCTCCAAATGATATTTCATCAGATAACTCGTTAGTATCATCACTCTGATAAGGAAAATGTTCTTTTAACTGCTCTCCGGCTTTTAAAATACCTTCGCTTAATCCTTTAGTAAAATCTCCATTCTTAAAGTTAGCAATCATTACATCTCTGGTTGCATCCCAAAAACCTTTAGGTACTTTAAGGTTAATTCCCACATCTCCAAGAATTGCTAACTGTCGGTCTTCAAAAGCTAAATAGATTAAAACACCGTTACGCAGTTCTGTTTTATGCATTTCTAGCTCTTCAAACATAAATGCAGCATGATCTAACACATCTTCATTACACTTACGTTCAATGTGAACTCTAATTTCACCAGAAGTATTTTTCTCAGCTTCTTTAATGGCAGATACAATTTGTTGTTGTTCTGCTTCTGTAAATAAATCTTTAGCCATAATTAAGTGAATAAGTAATTAAGTAAAAAGTTAAACGTCATTACGAGTTTTGAAAAAACGAAGCAATCTCATCAATAAGATTGCTTCACTTCGTTCGCAATAACGAATGCTTTAAAATTCTACTGTTGGTGCTACTTCAGCTCCTTCCTGAGCTTCGAAATAATCTTTCTTTTCGAAACCAAACATACCTGCGTATATGTTCTTTGGAAATTTACGGATGTAGGTATTGTAATCTTTTGCTGTATCGTTAAACTTCTTACGTTCAACCGCTATTCTATTTTCAGTCCCTTCTAATTGAGCTTGTAATTCTAAAAAGTTTTGATTGGCTTTTAAGTCAGGATATCGTTCTACAACAACCATTAGCTTGCTTAATGCAGAACTTAAACCATCTTGTGCAGCCTGAAACTTTTGGATAGCTGCTGCATCTAAATTATCTACATCAATAGTAGTACTTGTAGCTTTAGACCTAGCATTAATTACCGCTTCTAATGTTTCTTTTTCATGAGCAGCATAGCCTTTAACTGTATTTACAAGGTTAGGTATTAAATCTGCTCTACGTTGATATACATTCTCAACTTGTGCCCACTGACCAGTAACACCTTCATCTTTAGTCACCATATTGTTATAAGAACTAATAGCTGAGAAAACAACCATTAATAAAAGGAGAACAATAACTCCTGGTACAATCCATTTTTTCATAGTAGTATATAAAGTTTAAATTAATTCAATACTTCTGTTGATAAAGTTAGTTAATTCTTCACCTTTCAACATGTTTTGTGATAATAAAGCTAAATCAGCAGTTTGTTTAATAATATCTTGCTTCTTTTGGTTGTCTTTTTCAGACATAACCTTACCTATAATTGGATGGTTTACATTAACCACTAAGTTGTAGTTTTCTGGCATACCTCCAAACATAGCCATTCCGCCTCCTCCGCCAACAGCTTGCATATCTTTCATTCTTCTCATAAACTCAGGTTGAACAATGGTCATTGGTTGGTCAGTTTCATTCATACTTTCAAACTGAACAGTAAACTTTTCTTTATCAACCACTTCTTCTATTACTGGCTTTAGCTCTTCTTTTTCTTCATCTGATAATTTAGATGGAATCTCTTCATCTTTATTAATCAGCTTATCAATAGTATCAGCATCTATTCTGGTAAATGTAGAATTTTCAACTTGTTGCTCTAATCTTCCAACTAAATGAGCAGTTAAAGGTGAATCTAATATAATTACTTTATAACCTTTGTTTTCAGCAGCTTTTATATAGGTATGCTGACCATCAACATCATTAGCATATAAGAACACTAACTTATCATCTTTATCAGTTTGATTAGCTCTTATTTCTTCTTGTAATTCTTCTAAAGTATAGTATTTACCATCAGTTGTTTTATATAAGGCAAACTTCTGAGCTCTTTCAAAGAATTTCTCATCAGATAACATTCCATATTCAATGAATACTTTGATATCATCCCATTTCTTCTCAAAGTCTTCTCTATCCTTTTTAAATAATTCCTCTAGCTTATCAGAAACCTTTTTAGAAATATGATTAGAGATTTTCTTAACTGCTCCATCAGCTTGTAAGTATGACCTAGATACATTTAAAGGAATATCTGGAGAATCAATTACACCATGTAATAAGGTTAAGAAGTCAGGAACAATTCCCTCTACTGAGTCAGTAATAAATACCTGGCGAGAGTACAGTTGAATTTTATCCTTTTGCACTTCCATATTAGGTTTTATTCTAGGGAAGTACAGTATACCTGTTAAATTAAAAGGGTAATCCACATTCAAGTGAATATGGAATAAAGGGTCCTCAAAATTCATTGGATATAACTCTCTGTAGAATCCAGAATAGTCTTCATCTTTTAAATCTGCTGGCGTTTTAGTCCAGGCAGGTGAAGGATTGTTTACGATATTGTCAACTTTAATTTCTTCTTTTTCTACATTCCCATCTTTGTCTTTCTTGCCTTCTTTGTTATCTATCCATTCAGATTTTTGTCCGAATTTAATAGCAACTGGCATGAATTTACAATACTTATTAAGTAATGTGCTAATTCTAGCTTCCTCTAAGAACTCTGTTGAATCTTCCGCTATATGAAGAATAATATCAGTACCTCTCTCCTCTTTCTTTCCTGCTTTTAAGCTATATTCAGGGCTACCGTCACACTCCCAATGAGCTGCATCTTCATCTTTATAGTTTTTAGAAACAATTTCTACTCTTTCAGCCACCATAAATGCTGAATAGAAACCTAATCCAAACTTTCCAATTATGTTACTTGATTCTGCTTCATCTTTAAATTTATTTACAAACTCTTCTGCTCCAGAGAAAGCTATCTGATTAATGTATTTCTTAATCTCTTCTTGACTCATACCTATTCCCTTATCTCTAACAGTAAGGGTTTTATCATCCTTATTGATGATGATTTCTATGGTGTCATCTCCAATTTCTCCTTTAAAATCACCCATTGATGCTAAAGCATGTAGTTTTTTAGTTGCATCAGTAGCATTAGCGATTAACTCTCTTAAAAATATTTCGTGATCAGAGTATAAAAACTTCTTGATTATCGGAAAGATGTTTTCCGTTTGCACTTTAATTTTTCCTTTTGCCATTTTTCGTTCGTTTTTAAAATAAAAGTTACAAACCCATTTAGTCAAAGTATATGCCAGTGGGCATTTAGTGACATTTTGACTGCTATTAGTTAAGCAATTCTTAAATAGTGTCATAAAAACTGACAACAATACTCATTGGTTTACACTCTAAGTATATTTATGTATTCAATTTCCGTTTTTTAACTCTTTTATGATAGAAGACCTAAGCATAGCTTTGTATATAACTTAAATATTATTTACATGAAAACGATACTACTTTTTACAATACTATTAATAAATACTTCTAGTGTATTTTCAAAACCTATAAATGTAAAAGCCTATTACAATAATAATATAGTTGAAATATCCTGGTTAAACCCTGAGCATAGTGATATAGAATTTTTTGTTATTGAAAGATCAAAGCATGGAAGATATTTTGATGAAGTACTAAAAATAAATGGTGCAAGAAAAAATAAATTAGGGTATATCGAATATTTTGAAATTGATTCTAAACCTTTTAAAAGAAAAGGATATTACAGAATAAAAAGCATTAGTACTACAGGAAAAACTTATTATTCAGAAATGGTATTTACAGAAAATAATAAGAGTTCAAACTTCGCACTAAATCTATTCAATTTAAAAACAAAAAGTAAGGTTAAAGGTTTTAGTGCTAACGATGTAATTTTAGTTTTAGTTGACTCGCTTAAAAATGAAATTATTGCTAAAGTAGATATTGTTGAAGAAAATAATAAACTAATAATAACCCGAACTGACACATTTCTTCCAACAGGAGAGTATTTAATATCAGGAACATCAGAAGATGTTATTTATGGAGCAACTATCACTGTTAATGGCATGTATGCTAAATCCTATTAAATTTAGCACACAATATTGCTGCCGCTGCTGCTACATTTAATGATTCAGCTCCTCCTTTTCTAGGGATAGAAACAGGGTGAGTAATAAAAGGTTTTAATTGATCAGAGATACCTTTTGATTCGTTGCCTAAAAGTAGAACAGAATCTACATCTGAAAATTTAGTTTCTGAAGTTATTGGTTCCCCTTCCAATAGTGCTCCATACACTTTTTTAGCAGGATTGCTTTCAAAAAATTCAGCAAGATATTTGTATTTCACATCTACTCTAAAAATTGACCCCATTGATGCTTGAATAACTTTAGGGTTGTAAACATCTACACTATCAGTTGAACACAAAATATGATTAATACCAAACCAATCTGCTGTTCTGATAATAGTACCCAAATTACCCGGATCTTGAATAAAGTCTATCGCCAAGATTAAATCAATAGCATCCGTTTCTACTGGAGTTTTCTGTTTAACAACAGCCAAAACTTCGTTTGGGGTTTTTAGTGAAGAAATTGATGCTAAATCTTTTTTAGAAACAATAATAGCGTTAACACTTAAATGTTTCTCTGCCCATTCTTCTGTAGCATAAATTGAATGAACTTCATAATCAGACGCTAAAAGTTCTTCCACCAATTTCACTCCTTCAACAATAAAGCATTGGTGATGATTTCTAAATTTTTTCTGAATTAATGATTTAACAAACTTCTTCTGATTTGCAGTAATCATTACTTACTTTCTAAAACTTTAAACTCTGTTCTTCTGTTTAATTGTCTTCCCTCTGGATTATCAGTTCCATCTGCATTAGTATTAGGTGCTACAGGCTTTTCTTCTCCATATCCTTTAGCAACTAATCTCGATTTAGAAATTCCATTTTTAATTAGATAGTTAACAACCGACTGAGCTCTTCTTTGTGATAATCTTTTATTGTATGAACTACTCATCTTATCATGCGCTTCCTTTGTATAAGGAATTCCTTTTCTCTTAAATATTTTCTTAGCCATTTCTACATTTCTAGCAGCATCAGTATGGCTACTAATCTCTACTTTAATGTCCTTGTTCTCATTAAGTATAACCACTAACCTGTCTAACTCAACTTTAGATTCTGGTCGTAAAGTAGCCTTATCAAAATCATACAAAATATTATTTAGCTTAAAACTTCTACCTGCATCCATTGGCTGTAACTCAATATTGTCTTTTACATTTTCAGCAAATAAGGTATCTATAGTTTTACCTTCTTTTTTAAGCTCCTTTTCAAGTAGTGCTTGTAAAGTAGGATCATTATTAACAATTAAATTAGAATCACTATATATTCTAAAATCTTTTTTAAGTACTACATATTCTGTTATTTCATTTAAGTTAATCGAATCTTTAACAATTTGTCCATTATCCAACTCTACTTCAATTTCATAACTGCCAGGCCTTAAAGCCATCACATACTTACCTGTTTCTTCATTTGATTTAAAGCTTCCTTCTAATTCAAAATCCTGGTCTTTATTGTATAAATTCATGTAAGAACCCGTCTCAACATCATTAAAATATACTTTACCCAGAAGCAATGCCAACACAGGTTTTTCAATTTTACCAGTTATAATTTTAAAGATATCCTGCTCTCCAATACTCTGTTCTCCACCTCCAGAATAATAACCAGTTTTACCATTTGCTGCAAGCACAAAAAACCTATTATCATCAACTGTGTTAATAGGGTAACCTAAGTTTACAGGTTTTGAAAAAATACCATCACTTAATGTGGACGAGAAAATATCATACCCGCCAATACTAGAGTGTCCTTCTGAACTAAAGTAAAGCGTAATTCCATCAGGGTGAATAAAAGGTGCATCATCATTATATGGAGTGTTTACATCTCCAATATTTTGCACATTCCCCCAAGTTCCATCAGCTTGTAATTCTGCCTTGTAAATATCTCTACCTCCCATTCCCCCTTCTCTATCACTTGCAAAATAAAGTACTTTACCATTTGCTGATAAACTACAACTCCCTTCCCAACTATCCTTTTTGTTTACGTCTCCTTTTAGTGGCTCTGGTTTACTCCATTCAGTACCTTTTAAATGGCTCACATAAATATCATTTTTGCCTCCATCCGTTTTATAAATAAATAAGGTTTGCCCATCAACTGACAATGCAATGGCAGCATCATGATCGTCACTATTAATATTATCTCCAATACTTACTGGTTCTGTCCATTCTCCACTTTTCTTATAGGATATAAAAACATCTTCAGTATATGCTTCCGAACCCATAGATTGTTCTACATTTTCTGCTCCTTTACTTTTAATTCCTCTATAAGTAAAAATCATTACCGATTCATCTGCAGAAATTACAGGTACATATTCAGAATACTGAGAATTAATAGGGTATTTAATATTCTCTACAATATTTTGTTTAACAGTATCTGCAAGAATTTCTTTGGCATTTTTACAGTTTTGTATCATTTGCTCAGCCAGCACTTTTTGAGTAGCATCTTCTGCAGTAGCTCTTGCTAAAAACATATTAAATAGATTTACAGCTTCATCAAACTGGTAATTAACAGCATAAGCTTTTCCCAAATAAAAATTAACCAAATTGTACTCTGGGTTTGTTACTTTAACCTGCTCAATAACCTCAATAGCATCTTTTTTTCGATCAGGGTCATATGTCATACATATCCCCATCATCAACTTATAATACAAATCACTTTTTTTATAATTGTAAAGTTGTGTATACTGATCAAGTGCGTCTAAATAATTACCCTCTTCAAAATTTTGCTCTGCCTTTACTTCCATTTCTTTGACTTCTTTTTTGGTAAGCCTTTCATCATCTTGAGCGTATGTAAAATGAACCGACAGTAATAACAAACAGATAGTTAATAATCTAAAAATTGTTTTCATTTTAATAAACGTATAAATTGTTACTTTGCGTGATTATAAGTAATGCAAACTTAAACAATTCAGTTACATAGTAAAACTGTAATGCATAATAAGTACACCTTTAATACTTTAAAACAAAAATTAACCCTACTCTTTTTGGGAGTAATAGTGTTATTAATTTATAGTTGTAACCCCACTAAACATATAAAACCTAATGAACTTTTTCTTAAAAAAAACAAAGTGAAAATTGTTGGTGATAAGCTAGATAAAGAAGAGCTAGAAACAATTATAAAGCAAAAACCTAACAGAAAAATTTTAGGTGCATTTCGTTTTCACCTATGGTTTTATAATACTTTTAAAAATGACAACATAGGCGAACCACCTGTAGTTTATGACTCTCTATTAACAGACAAGACAGTAAAGCAGTTAAAAATTTATACCAACAGTAAAGGTTATTTTGATAGTGAAATTTCATATAAAACCATTGTGAAGAACAAGAAGGTTAAAGTTGAATATAATATTGAAACAAAAGAGCCTTATCGAATATCAAGCATTAATTATGAAATTAATGACAAAGGTTTAGAACCTTTATTGATGAAAAATCTAATGGTAGCATCAATTCAAATTGGAAAAAAGTTTGATGTAGAAGTTTTGGATGATATAAGAGAGCAGTTAAAAACCAGAATGAGAAACTTAGGATATTACTATTTTAATAAAGATTACATCCGATATGAGGCAGACAGTACAATTGGCAATAAAGAAATAGCATTAACACTATTTATTGATAAGCAAAAGGTAGTTGATGAGGAAAATGATACAATTTATGAAGTAAATCACAAAAAATATTACCTTGATGATGTAAATCTATATATCAGTAAAAATTTTAAGGATAAAAATTTATACGAATTCGACACGATAACTTTTAAAAAAATTAGCATACACTATGATAGTATTCTAAAATATCGCCCTCGAATGCTGAACCACGCAATAGGACTGGAAAAAAATCAACTTTACAACTTAGAAGATCAAAGAAACACTTACAAACACCTATCCGAACTAAAAGTTTTTAAAAATATTAATATATCATTTGAAGACATTGGCAACCAACGTTTAACAACAAATATTTTTTTAGTTCCATCTTACACTAAAGCATTTTCTATTGAAGGTGTTGGTACACACAATGGTGGCAACCTTGGTATTGAAGGAAATATTATTTACAATAACAAAAACTTATTTAGAGGAGCTGAAAACTTTACCGTAAAACTAAACGGAGGGCTTGAAGCTCAGCAACTAATTAACGAAGAGCAAGAAGATTTTAATTTTTTGGGATTACCTTTTAACACACTTGAATTTGGACCTGAAATTAATATAGAATTTCCAAGATTTCTACTACCTGTTAATCTTGAAAGGTTCTCAAGAAGAGCAAATCCAAAAACCAATCTAAACTTTCAACTAAATTACCAGAAAAGACCAGAATTTGAGCGAACCCTGAATCAGGTAACATTTGGTTATTTCTGGAATGAATCCTACAAAAAAAAGCACTTTGTTAATCCTATCAACTTTAGTTTAATCAACTTAAACCCTACCCCTGAATTTGAAGCAAAATTAGCTGAGGAAAATAACCCTTTCATTCTGAATAGCTACCAAGATCATTTAATCAATTCTACATCATATAGCTTTTTATATAACAACCAAAGAATTAACAAAAAAGGTGATTTCACCTATTTTAAAGCTAATATTGAATTTGCAGGAAATATACCATCATTAATCAATAGAATAACCGACAGGCCTTATGACAACCCTGAAACTGAAAGCTATAATATGTTAGGAATTAGATATGCTCAGTTTGTAAAAACAGATTTTGATATTAGATTTTATGAACAAAGTCGTTTATCTGCAATTGTAAGCAGAATTAACCTTGGAGTTGGAAAACCTTATGGCAACTTAAATGTTTTACCTTTTGAGAAAAGTTATTTTGGTGGTGGAGCAAATGGTATTAGAGCTTGGCAAGCTCGGTCATTAGGTCCGGGTTCGCTTCCTGATAGTTTAGCCGAAAACTCACTAAATCAGATTGGTGAACTAAAAATTGAAGGTAATATCGAATACCGTTTTGATTTAACTAAAATTGTTGAAGGAGCTGTTTTTGTTGATGCTGGTAACATTTGGTTATTACAAGAAGATCCTAATAGACCTAATGCCGAGATTAAATTTGATCGTTTTTGGCAAGATCTTGCTATTGGTACTGGAATTGGACTCAGACTTGATTTCAACTTCTTTTTAATACGATTTGACCTTGCTGCAAAACTTAAAGATCCAGCTAGTTTAACTCCTGAAAAATTTGATTTGCAATGGAGAACTCCAACCCTAAATCTAGGTATTGGTTACCCATTCTAATCATCAATTCAATATAAGTATAATCTTTTCTTTTTCAGTTTCAATTTTATAGTAACTTTGACTTTCAAAATTATTTTATAAATGAGTAATATCATAAAACCCGGAGTTGTTTTCGGAGACAGAGTTCAAGAAGTATTTAAACTAGCTAAAGAGAAAGAATTTGCTCTTCCGGCTGTAAATGTTGTAGGTAACAACACAGTTAATGCTGTGATGGAAACGGCAAGAGATGTAAATGCTCCTGTAATCATTCAGTTTTCTAATGGAGGCGGATGTTTTAATGCTGGTAAAGGCTTAAATAATGATAACCAACAAGCTGCAATACTTGGGTCTATTGCCGGTGCTAAGCACGTTCATTTGTTAGCTGAAGCTTATGGAATCCCTGTTATATTGCATACCGATCATTGTGCTAAGAAATTATTGCCATGGATTGATGGACTGTTAGATGCTGGTGAAAAACATTTTGCAGAAACTGGAAAGCCTTTATACAGTTCCCACATGATAGACTTATCAGAAGAACCAATTGAAGAGAACATTGAAATATGCAAGAAGTATCTAGAAAGAATGGATAAGATAGGGATGACTCTTGAAATTGAGCTTGGTATTACTGGTGGTGAAGAGGATGGTGTAGACAATACTGATGTGGATAATAGTTTGCTTTATACACAACCTGAAGAGGTTGCTTACGCTTATGAGGAATTAATGAAAATTAGCCCTCGATTTACTATCGCTGCAGCTTTTGGTAATGTTCATGGAGTTTATAAGCCTGGCAACGTAAAGTTGACCCCTATTATCTTGAAAAATTCTCAAGATTACATTCAAGAAAAATACAACACTGATCATAATCCTGTTGATTTTGTATTTCATGGTGGATCAGGTTCTTCTGTTGAAGAAATTAGAGAAGCCATCAGTTATGGTGTGATTAAAATGAATATTGACACTGATTTACAATATGCTTTTATGACTGGTGTTAGAGACTATATGGCAGAAAAAACAGATTATTTACAATCTCAAATAGGCAACCCTGAAGGAGACGATAAACCTAATAAAAAAATATACGATCCAAGGGTTTGGTTACGGCAAGGAGAATCAACGTTTAAAGCGAGATTAAAACAAGCCTTTGAAGATTTGAATAACATAAATACTCTTTAAAATTATATAGTATGGGATGGTTTAAAAGAAGTAAAAAAGGAGTAGTAACTCCAACTAAAGAGAAAAAAGAAACACCTGAGGGACTTTGGTATAAATGTCCTAATTGCGGACACGTTGTTTCCAATGAAGAATACACAGAAAATCTTTCTGTATGCCCTGAATGTTCTAATCATGGAAGAATTGATTCTAACTCTTATTTTAAAATATTATTTGACGATAACAAATACAAAGAGTTAAACTCCGACTTAACTTCTGGTGACCCTCTTAATTTTGAAGATACAAAAAAATATACTGATCGAATAAAATCTACTCAAAAGAAAACGGATTTAAAAGATGCTGTACGAACTACTGTTGGTAAAATTGATGGGCAACCATTAGTTGTTGCTTGTATGGACTTTAGCTTTATTGGTGGCTCTATGGGCTCTGTTGTTGGAGAAAAAATAGCTCGAGCAATTGATTATTCTATCAAAAACAAAGTTCCATTTTTAATGATATCCAAATCAGGAGGGGCAAGAATGATGGAAGCTGCATTCTCATTAATGCAAATGGCTAAAACTTCTGCTAAACTTTCTCTATTAGCCAAAGAAAAAGTACCATATATTTCGTTACTTACTGATCCTACAACTGGAGGTGTAACTGCATCTTATGCGATGTTGGGAGATATTAATATTGCTGAACCAGGGGCTTTAATAGGGTTTGCTGGTCCAAGAGTTGTAAAAGAGACCATTGGTAAAGATTTACCATCTGGTTTTCAAACCTCTGAGTTTGTTTTAGAGCATGGCTTTTTAGATTACATTGTGTCTAGACATGAACTAAAAGAGAAAATATCTTTATCTATTAAGTTGTTTCGTAATTAAAAAGATAAGGAAATGTAAATCAAGTAATTATTTTACTACATTTGCAGCCTCAATAAAGAGTATACATAATAAACATTAAAATTAATTTTGGCATGTATTTAAGTAAAGAAAAGAAAGAAGAGATTTTCGCAAAGCATGGCGGGAATGCTAAAAATACTGGTTCTACTGAAGGTCAGATAGCATTATTCACATACAGAATCAATCATCTTACAGAGCATTTAAAGAAAAACAAAAAAGACTTTGGCACGCAAAAAGCATTGCTAGATTTAGTTGGTAAAAGAAGAAGTTTACTAGACTATTACAAAAAGAAAGATATTGTTAAGTATCGTGAGTTGATTAAAGAACTTGGAATTAGAAAGTAAACGTTGGAGAAACGATACTATTAAAATCATGAAATTTAGGGGGGCTCGCATTTATTTGCACTCCCCTTTTTTATTTATATAGTAAACAATTAATAAAGAAAGGTGCATGGTGCACCAATATAAATCGAGTTCACTGTGAACTCACAAACAAAAATTATGTCACAAATTGGAATTAAAAAATCCTACACGTTAGGTGATGGAAGGTCCATCGAAATTGAAACAGGAAAATTAGCTAAACAAGCTCATGGTTCTGTTGTTGTAAAAATGGGTAAAACTATGTTATTAGCTACTGTAGTATCTGACAAAGATGCTGGTGAAGACATGGACTTTTTACCATTAACAGTTGATTATAGAGAAAAATTTGCTGCTGCAGGTAAAATACCTGGAGGTTTCTTAAAAAGAGAAGCAAGACCATCTGATACTGAAATATTAATATGTAGATTAATAGATAGAGCATTAAGACCTCTATTCCCAGAAGATTACCACGCAAATACTCAAGTTGCATTACAGTTAATCTCTTGGGACGAAGAAGTTTTACCTGATGCATTAGCTTGTTTAGCTGCATCAGCATGTATTGCTGTATCTGATATACCGTTTAATGGACCAACATCTGAAGTTAGAGTTGGTAGGATTGACGGGAATTGGGTAATCAACCCTACTCCATCTCAAATGGAACAATCTGATATAGATTTAATTGTAGCTGCTACAATGGATAATATTATGATGGTAGAGGGAGAAATGTTGGAAGTTTCTGAAGCAGAAATGTTAGAGGCTATTAAAGTAGCTCACGAGGAGATTAAAAAACAATGTCAATTACAATTAGATTTAGCTGCTGAAGTAGAAGCTTCTAAAACTAAAAGAGAATATGATCATGAAAGAAGCAATGAAGAGCTTTACAATGCGATTAAAGCTGCTTGCTATGATAAATGTTATGCAATTGCTGCTGAATCAATTGCAGATAAAGCATTAAGAGGTCAGAAATTTGGAGCTGTTAAAGAAGAGTTTGTAGCTACTTTATCAGAAGAAGATCAAGAAGATAAATTCTTAATTGGTCAGTACTTTAAATCTGTACAAAAGGCTGCTGTAAGAGATGTTGTATTAAACGAAAGAAAAAGACTTGATGGTAGACAACTAGATGAAATTAGACCTATCTGGTCTGAAGTTGACTATCTACCAGGAGCTCATGGTTCTGCTGTATTTACAAGAGGTGAAACTCAATCATTAACAACCGTTACATTAGGTAATAAAATGGATGAAAAGATGATTGACGGTGTTACTCAAGAAGGTACAGAGAAATTCATGCTACACTATAACTTCCCTTCTTTCTCAACAGGTGAAGCAAGACCTAATAGAGGTACTAGCCGTAGAGAGGTAGGACATGGTAATTTAGCATTAAGAGCTTTAAAACCAATGATTCCTTTTGGAGCTGAAAACCCATATACAGTAAGAGTTGTATCTGAAATTCTAGAATCGAATGGTTCTTCTTCAATGGCTACTGTTTGTGCTGGTACTCTTGCCTTAATGGATGCTGGTGTTCAAATCAAAAAACCAGTTTCAGGTATAGCTATGGGATTAATTACAGAACCAGGAAATCAAAAATTTGCTGTACTATCTGATATCTTAGGTGATGAGGATCATTTAGGTGATATGGATTTCAAAGTGACTGGAACACAAGACGGTATTACTGCTTGTCAAATGGATATTAAAGTTGATGGGTTACCATATGAAATTCTTGAGCAAGCATTAAACCAAGCTAAAGAAGGTAGACTTCACATTTTAAATGAAATGATGAAAACTATCTCTGCTCCTAACACAGATTATAAACCTCATACACCAAGAATCAAGCAAATCACTATCCCTAAAGATATGATTGGAGCTGTTATTGGACCTGGAGGTAAAATTATTCAAGAGATCCAAGCAACTACTGGTGCCACAATTACTATTGAAGAAGTTGACAACCATGGAGTTGTTGATATTATGAGTAATGATGGAGATGCAATGGAAGCTGCTCTTGCAAAAATTAAAGCTATTACTGCGGTTCCTGAAGTTGGAGAAGTATACAAAGGAAAAGTTAAATCAATTACTAACTTCGGTGCCTTTGTAGAAATTATTCCTGGTAAAGATGGTTTACTTCATATTTCAGAGATTAAGTGGGAACGTGTTGAAAACGTTGCAGATGTTTTAAAAGAAGGTGAAGAAATTGAAGTAAAATTGATTGCTATTGACTCTAAAACAGGTAAGTTAAAACTTTCGCGTAAAGTTTTATTAGAAAAACCACAAAGAGAAAAAGCAGAGTAATATTTGCAACTCAATATTATTAGTAGAAGCCCCGTGCAAACACGGGGCTTTTCTATTATTCAAAAAATAACACCCCTATTTTGTAACCAATTTTTAGACGAAACGTAAATTGTTTTAGATAAATCATCATTTTTATTCTATGAGGCAATTAAGAATTACCAAGCAGGTAACCAATCGTGAAGCAATTTCACTAGACAAATATTTACATGACATATCCAAAGTAAGTTTGGTAAGTGCCGAAGAAGAAACTGAACTCGCAAAAAGAATAAAAGATGGTGACAAAAATGCTCTCGAAATACTTACAAAAGCCAACCTAAGATTTGTAGTATCTGTAGCTAAGCAATATCAAAATCAAGGATTAACCTTGCCTGATTTAATAAATGAAGGTAATATTGGTTTAATTAAAGCTGCTCAGCGCTTTGACGAAACAAGAGGTTTTAAATTTATTTCTTACGCTGTGTGGTGGATTCGTCAATCCATCATGCAAGCCATTGCTGAACAAGCCCGTATTGTTAGACTACCACTTAACAAAATTGGCAATATCACTAAAGTAAACAGAACTTTTGCTGAACTAGAACAATTGTATGAAAGAGAACCTTCAGTAGATGAAGTTGCTGAATTATTAGAAATCACCCCCAAAGAAGTAAAAGACTCCTTAAAAATGGCTGGGAGACATGTTTCTGTTGATGCTCCTTTATCTGAAAATGAAGATAGTAACACCATGATAGATGTAATGAGTGAAGAAGGAAATAACAATGGTCCTGATAATGAGTTAATGAATGACTCATTAAGGGATGAAATTGAAAGGTCTTTTTCTACTTTATCTTACAGAGAAGCTGAAGTACTGCGCATGTACTTTGGCATAAACCATAAAGCACCAATGAGCCTTGAAGAAATTGGTGAAAAATTTGATTTAACTCGCGAAAGAGTTAGACAGATAAAAGAAAAAGCATTAAGAAGGTTAAAACACACATCGAGATGCAAACTACTTAAACCCTATTTAGGATAACCAAATCTTTTCCAAAATTCCTTTAGCGAATGTTAATAACATTCGCTTTTTTTATCTTACTACTCCCCTAACCTTTTTATACATTTGTAAAACAAAATTATTGTATATGTCTCACAAGGTTGCTCCGTCTATTTTATCTTCAGATTTTTCTAACTTACAAGCAGAATGTCAAATGATTAACGAAAGTGATGCCGATTGGTACCACATAGACGTTATGGATGGCGTTTTTGTTCCAAACTTAACTTTTGGGATGCCAGTAATTAAAGCAATAAAAAAACATTCGAACAAACCTTTTGATGTGCACTTAATGATTGTTGAGCCTGACAAGTTTATTTCTGATTTTGCTGATGCTGGAGCAGATATTCTAACTGTTCATTATGAAGCATGTCCTCATTTACATCGTTCTGTTCAAAGAATTAAAGCTGAAGGAATGAAAGCTGGAGTTGCTTTAAATCCTCATACCAATATCAATTCACTTGAAGACATTATTCAAGATATAGATTTAGTTTGTTTAATGTCTGTAAATCCAGGTTTTGGTGGGCAATCATTTATCGAAAATACTTATCAAAAAATTAAAGATTTAAAGGCTTTAATCAACCGAAAAAACACCAATACTTTAATAGAAATAGACGGTGGCGTAACATCTTCTAATGCCAAAAAATTAATTGATTGTGGTGCAGATGTTTTAGTTGCCGGAAGCTTTGTGTTTAAATCAGAAAACCCAACAAGCACAATAAAAGAACTAAAAAATGTATAGTTTTTTTATTAGTTAATTGTTATTATCTTTGGGAATCAAAATTTTAGCTTCACTTTATGAAAAAGGTATTTTTATTTTCTTTTATACTTTCATTATTTATTATTGGATGTGGTAGTGAACCAACTAATCAGGAAAACAATGAATTATCTATTTCCACACCTGAAAACACTGTAGATATTATTGATGAAAAGGTTGAAATTAATGGCGTAGAACACTACATAAAAAAAATGGGAGAAGGTGATCCCATTGTTGTTTTACATGGTGGACCAGGCTTATTTCACAATTACTTAGTACCACATTTTAAAAACCTTGCAGAAAAATATCAAATTATATTTTACGATCAAAGAGGCTGTGGACAAACTGATTTTCCAAAAGATACTACCTCAATTAACATTGATACTTATGTAGAAGATTTAGAAGCAATTAGAAATCACTTAAAACTTGAAAAGTTAACTTTATTAGGACATTCATGGGGGGCTTTATTAGCTTTAAAATATGGTATAAAACACCCTCAAAATTTGAATAAATTATTATTGGTAGCCCCTGCTCCATCTAACACCTCTTATTTTGACGAAACATTTGCCAACATGCAGCAAAAAAGAAGTGAAGAGGATACTAAAGAATTAATTCAAGCAATGATGTCTAAAAAGTTTGAAAACCGTGAAGAAGAAACTTTTCGCAAAGTAGTTTTACTGGGAGACAAGCCTAACTTATATGAACAGTCGAAAATTGAAGAGCTATACAATCCTATGACTTTTACTAAAGAAAGTGCCAATAGTTTATTGATTGTTAACAGCTTGCTAGAGCGTACTTATTTCAATTTTGACATTACACAAGAAGGAATTAACACTATCAATTGCCCAACTATTATTTTAATGGGAGGAATGGACAATGTTCCTTTTGCTTCAGCTCAAGCTATTCAAGATAACATGAGCAACTGCGAATTAAAGGTGTTTAAGAAAACCTGTCACTATCCATTTTTTGAAGTTCCTGGTGAATTTACATCTACAGTGGATAAGTTTTTAAATCCTGAGTATGAGCAATAATGAAGAAAACATTATTGATTTTGAATTAACTAAGGAGTACATTGAACTAATTAAACTGTTGAAACTTTTAAATTTAGTTGAGTCTGGAGCAGATGCAAAAATAGCTGTAGAAGCTGGAGAAGTTTTTTGTAATAACATCATTGAATTTAGAAAACGAAGAAAATTGAAATCAGGAGATTCAGTTAATTTCAATACTTACACCATTAAAATAGTATAAATTGATGTCTGATAAAACTTTAATTTTAAATAACTCGCAAATACAGCAAAAGATTAATCGAATTGCCTATCAAATATATGAAGATAATTGTAACGAGAAAGAAATTATAATTGTTGGTATAGAAAAAAAAGGATATTTATTTACTAAGCGATTGTCTCAAAAACTTAAAGAAATTTCAGAAATTAACGTAATTGAAGCAGGTCTTACCATTAATAAAGACAACCCCTTAAACAATACACCTAAACTATCTGTTGATGCCAATAACTTAACTGATAAGGTGGTTATTTTAGTAGATGATGTATTAAATACTGGAAAAGCTTTGATTTATGGAGTAAGGTATTTACTTGATTTTCCAATTAAAAAGATGTCAACAGCTGTACTGGTTGATAGAAACCATAAAAGATATCCTATCGGAACACATTATGTTGGACTTGCATTATCAACTACCCTTCAAAACCATATTTCTTTAGAGTTTAAAGGAAATAAAATGACGGCTTACCTTCGCTAATTAATGCTATCTAATAAAGAGTTAGTATCAACTCTTAGCACTATTCTTTTTTGATTTAAATGCTCAATAGTTGGGCTTCTGTGAACTAGCCCGCCAACTTTAGAGTTTGGATATAATGCTCCTTTAATGATAGCAACATCAGTTGCTTTTAATTGATTTACATCCTTTTCACGTAATACAATCCCTTCGTTACTTTCATAGTTGTTTAATGAGTTATAGTTAATGTTATCATTTGATAACCAATGTGTTCCTCGTCCTAAATACGTGCACAACATTCTGAGTTCGTACATATCCACATGAAATCTTCTACACATGTCGGTATCCACAATTCCAAAGAATATTTTCATGTTGGGATTATTGCATATTTTGGAGAACTGGGATAGTAATCTTTTTATGTCTTCTTTTAGTAATGTATGTCCTACCTCATGTTTTAATCGATGTGCACTAAAGTGATGGTCAAACAAAGCTTCAAAATCTTGTACATTAATCGTTGTGTTTAATCTATTGAAACCTTTAGAAAGCAAAGTAGTTAGGTAGGCTTCAATGTCTTTTGATATTTCTCTTTCATAAATAGTAATATTAATATCATCATTTTGAATTAATGATAAATCAGAAAGCTCTTTTCCGGATTTAAAATGATCTGTATTTAATTCTGTAGTAGTTTCTATCATTATTGAAAGGTTTATTATTCTGTTATATCATTTTGAAATTCATGAATTGGCCAACTATCACCAATCATTTTTCCTTCGAGGTAAGCTTGATATTCTGAATCAGTACATAAACACTCCTCCAACTCCTTAAGTATTTCTTCTTTGGCCATATCTTGACCAATAAAAACGATTTCATTTATTCTGTCACCATAATCTTTGTCCCATCGAGACATAATGTACTCTTCATTGGTTTGAAATGAAGGATGTTGGTTCCTTTCTAGCTTAGACATTGAAGACCACCATACACCAACAGGTTCTGCTCGTAAAGAGCCTCCAGCTTGACTCCAGGCTAATGCAGAGTCTGGTCTTGAAGCTAACCAAAACATCCCTTTACTTCTTATAATAGAGGCATCCCACTCATTATTAACATAATTCCAAAAACGATCAGGGTGAAGAGGTCTTCTAGACCTATATACAAAAGAACCAATTCCAAACTCCTCTGTTTCAGGCGTATGTTCTGATTTATTTAATTCTTCTATCCAGCCAGCACTTTCTTGAGCTTCGTCAAAATCAAATAATTTAGTATCTAAAATTTCCTTTAACTCAACTTTACTGAAAGTAGATTCTATTATCTTGGCAGAAGGGTTTAGTTTATGTATAGCTGCTTTTAAAACACCTAAGTTCTCTTTGGTTACTAAATCAGTTTTGTTTAGTACAATAACATTAGCAAACTCAATCTGATCAATTAATAGATTAACAATGGTTCTGTCATCTCCCTCAATATCTGTTAGATTTCTATCTTCTAATGTTTCTGGACTTCCAAAATCTTTGAAGAAATTAAAGGCGTCAACTACAGTTACCATAGTATCAACATAGCTCCATCTAGAAAGGTCTATTCCGTTTTCTTCATCTACAAAGCTAAAAGTTTGAGCTACAGGTACTGGTTCACTAATTCCTGTACTTTCAATCAATAGATAATCAAACCTATCTTCTTTAGCCAAGCGTTCTACTTCAATCATCAAATCTTCACGAAGCGTACAGCAGATACAGCCATTACTCATCTCTACTAACTTTTCTTCAGTTCTAGATAAGGTATTTTCGTTCTTTACTAATTCAGCATCTACGTTAACTTCGCTCATGTCGTTAACGATAACAGCAACTTTTAAACCTTCTTTGTTGTGTAAAACATGGTTTAATAACGTGGTTTTTCCAGCACCAAGAAATCCACTTAGTACTGTAACAGGTAATCTATTATTCATGGATTTTATTTTTTAAACATTCAAAAAATTCATTTCTGTACGAAGCATCTTCAAAGCATCCTCCATACTCTATTGTTGTAGTATAACTACTTTTATCTTTTATTCCTCTTGATGATACACACAAGTGTTTTGCATTAACCATTACTATTACATCATCAGTTTCTAATGTTTCTTGTAAATCTTTTAAGATTTGTAAACAAAGCCTTTCTTGTACTTGAGGGCGGTGAGCATAGTAATCTACCAAACGATTAATCTTTGATAGTCCAACTACTTTTTCTTTTGGTAAATAAGCAATATGTGCATATCCAGTAATTGGTAAAAAGTGGTGTTCACAAGAAGAATCAATATTGATGTTTTGTTCTACCAACATTTTTTTATACCCATATTTGTTACTAAATGTAGATAGTTTGGGTTTGTTTTCTGGGTTTAACCCGTAAAACAATTCTTTCACATACATTTTAGCTACTCTATATGGTGTGCCTGACAAACTATCATCATTTAAATCAAGTCCAAGCTCTAACATTATGTTTTCAAAATGCTCTTGTATGTTTTTTATCTTTTCATTATCAGACTTGTTAAATGCATCTTCTCTTAATGGAGTTGCTACACTTGTACCTACATGGTTGTTTCCAACTATTTCTATTTGTTCTCTTTCCATATCAAACTTATTTTTCTATACAACACCTATCTTCTTTACAGTGGCAAAATTTTCTATTATAGAAATGTAGAATAACTAAACCTAGTGATGGATAATAAATAGCGTTTTGTGGTAAAGAAAAAAACTGTACATATTCATTAAATATTACTAGAAACAAACCAATCAAAAAAAGCCATAAACTATAAGTCATTATTTTTTTTGTAGTAACTTTTGAAGAATGATAAACAGCAAAAAAAGATATGATTAAAAATAAAATATCAATTCCTTTCCACCAATTTGGAGTAGTATCACAACATGACTCTGCACATACACTTGCTATAAAGATAAAAGGAGTCACTAAACAATGTATTAAACATAAAGAGCTTGCTATTATTCCTATACTGTTTGATTTCTCTAATAATATATTCATTTTTATTAATGCAACTTAGTTGCAAATATAACAAAGCATTTGCAATTGCACCCAAGTTGCATTAAATTTGTACTATGAAAATAGTAAGAAAAACAAAGTCTGTTGAAACGATAATAAAAACATTCAAAAATAGTTCTAATGCATTTTCTGTTGTTGACCTAGTAAATCGTTACAAAAAGGAGATGAATAAGACTACAATATATCGAATATTAGATAAATTAGAACAAGACGGTGTTGTACATTCTTTTTTGGGTATAGATGGACTGAAATGGTATGCAAAATGTAATGATTGTTCTCACCAACATCATGCAGATACTCATCCTCATTTTCAATGTCAATTATGCGGAAAATTAGATTGTTTAGATACAGATATTTCTATACCTACTATTCCTAATAGAAAAATTGATTTTGCTCAAGTATTGTTAGTGGGAAGGTGTGATGACTGCTATTCAACCGAAAAAAATATGTCATAAAAAAATCCCTCGACTAAACATCGAGGGATTTTTCTATATATAAATGTATATTCTTTAAAAAATTACTCCTCCTCTACTTCAATCATTTTAAATGGAATATTAATTATTGCTTGGTAATCTTCGCCTGCTTCAAGCATATCCTCATCATCCTCCTCATAGTACCAGTTAATAGTTACTTCACTACTTCCTGCATTAATAGCTTCCAATTTTTTAAACACATCTAAAATACATTTAGAAGAACTTGTATTGAAGTACTCTAACTGAATATCAACCTTAGTATTAGCCTGAGAACTTTGATTGTAAGCTTCTAAAATATCTATTAACGGCTTGTAAAACTCAATTGAATTTTCAGGGATTGATCTTCCTCTTACCAATAAATACCCAGTACTTGGATTAAACTCTATAGTTGGAGTTTTTGGCGATCCTTCTATTTTTAACTCTTCCATTATAAATTATTTTTTATTTGCAACTTTAACATTTAAACTAAAAAAGGAGTAATTGTCGTCTATCGGATCAAAATTGTATTCTAACTTTTCCCCAGACTTTCTTGCTATATCAATCATACCAAGTCCACCCCCACCTTTAGCAGACATCTCTCCATTATTTAATACTTCTTTATAATATAACTTAAGCTCATCTCTATCCATACCATTAATCCTATCTAACCTCCCCTTCATCAAATCAACATTTTCCTGAGCCATATAATTACCCGTCATAATTGAATACTCATCATCAACCTTTCTAATCATAAACAAAGCACTTTTTTCATTTGCTTCTGTTTTCTTATCATCCTCATCAATATGATGATAAAGGTTTTGTAAACACTCAACTAAAATATTGTAAACTTTCTTTTTGATTTTTGGTGGTTCTTCCAAGGTCTCCATTTTAGTTTCCATAATTTGGAGTATTGATGTAAGTAAGTCAGAAGTTACCTCTCCTTTAAACGATAACATAATGTTACCTTTTTCCATCTTCTCGTAAAATTCGTGAATATTGTCCATTAGCAATGTTCTCGTCTAATTATGATTCCAAAGATATTAATTTGAATGAATTAAACAAGCCTAACACATTAAAAAAACAGATAAACCTAAAAAAAACCTCTACCAAAGCATATTTAAAGGATACGTAGCTTTTATTTTTTTAAAAGTTTACTTTTGTCGGTTCTTATGAAAGTAAATAATAATAAGCAAGAATGGTATAAAGAGTGGTTTAATTCGCCATACTATCACATTTTATATAAAAATCGTGATTATAAAGAAGCAGAACATTTTATTAATAATATTATTGATTTTCTAAATCCTCCTATAAATTCTACCATTGTTGATGTTGCTTGTGGCAAAGGTCGACATTCTATTTTTATTGCCAATATGGGGTACATTGTTGATGGGTTTGATTTATCAGAAAACAATATTTATCAAGCAAAAAAGAATGAATTCTCTAACTTAAAGTTTTATGTAAATGATATTAGGTTCCCGTTAAAAACTAATCACTATCATTATGCTTTCAACCTTTTTACCAGTTTTGGTTATTTTGATGATGATAGCGAAAATATAAAAGCTTTATCTGCAATCCATCAAAGTTTAAAAAGTAATGGTGTATTAGTTTTAGATTACATGAACTGTAAAAAGATAATTGGCAATTTAAAAACAACCGAACAAAAAGATATCGAAGACATTATATTTAAAATTAGCCGAACCTACAAAAATGGAATCATCACTAAGAACATAAATATAATTGATAACAAAAAAGAATATGAGTATCAAGAAAACGTAAAGGCAATTTTTCCTGAGAACTTTAAAGATCTTTTTAAAAACTCTGGCTATCAAATCGAAGCTCTCTTTGGTGATTACAATTTAAGTAGTTTTGACGAGGAAAATTCTGACAGGTTAATAATAGTAGCTCGCAAAGATGGATAGTGAACTTTTAGAATATATTGTATTATTTTTTACAGCTTTCCTATCAGCTGTTGCAGTATTGGCTTTTAAGATTAAGTTCACAAAAAATCTAAAGCTACTAGTCTCTTTTAGTGGAGCCTTTCTCTTAGCAATTAGTATTCTACACATCATTCCTGAAATATATAGCCATTACACTTCTAAAATGGGGTTATTTATATTGGCAGGTTTTTTATTGCAAGTTCTATTAGAGTTTTTTTCTGATGGAATTGAACATGGACATTTTCATAGTCATAAAAAAGGGTTAGTCGATTTCCCATACTCTATTTTTATTAGCTTATGTATTCACTCATTAGTAGAAGGTATGGCATTAGTAAATGTTGATGAGCATGCTCATAGTCACAGTCATTCACTCTTATTAGGAATTATTATTCATAAGATGCCTGTTGCTGTAGTACTAGCGACAATGCTACTTTCAAAAAACATTGCTAAACCTATTTTTTTAATAGCTATTACACTTTTTGCAGCCTCTTCTCCCATTGGTTTATTTTTAGCAAAAAACAACATTTTTAGTTTTGTAGAAAATTCTACTGTTTTTCTTGCTTTAGCAGTTGGTATATTTCTACACATTTCTACCACTATTTTATTTGAATCTGGTGAAGGTCACAAGTTTGATCTGAAAAAGTTTCTTACCATTATTTTAGGTTTTTCCATTGCTTATTTCACGCTATAAAATAAAAAAGCCTTTGCATTAAATACAAAGGCTTTGAATATAATAATTAGTTGTTTTTAAAACGTGGCTAATGTTTCTGATTTATACTCCCCATTAGCTAATTTATCTTTAATGGCCTTAAAGGTATTAACTGTATACTCAACATCTTCCATAGAATGCATTGCAGTAGGAATTAATCTTAACATAATAATACCTTTAGGTACTACAGGATATACAACTATCGAACAAAATAGCCCGTAGTTTTCTCTTAAATCTAATGTTAAGTTAGTTGCTTCAGGAATGTCTCCATCCAAAATAACAGGAGTTACTTGAGTGGATGTATTACCTAAATTAAACCCATTCTCCTTTAATCCTTTTTGTAAGCCATTGGCAACATTCCACAATTTTTCTCTAATCTCTGGACTATTTTTTAAAAGCTCTAACCTTTTTAAATTACCCACCACTAAAGGCATTGGCATAGACTTAGCATAGATTTGAGAACGCATATTGTAACGTAAGTAATCAATTAAATCCTCATCTCCTGCAATAAAACCACCAATACTAGCCATCGATTTTGCAAATGTTCCAAAATAAATATCTACTCCATCCTGACAGCCTTGAGCTTCTCCAGTACCAGCACCTGTGGATCCCATAGTACCAAAACCATGTGCATCATCAACAAATAATCTAAACTGGAACTTCTTTTTAAGTTCAACTATAGCTTTTAGATTTCCTTGAACCCCAGACATACCAAACACTCCTTCAGTAACAACTAATATGGCTCCTTTGGTTTTCTCAGCAATCTTTGTAGCCTTTTCTAGCATACTCTCAAGACTTTCCATATCATTATGCTGATAAACAAATCTTTTACCCTGATGCAACCTTAAACCATCCACAATACATGCATGACTTTCAGCATCATATACAATCACATCATTTCTATCTACAACAGCATCAATGGCAGAAACCATTCCTTGATATCCAAAATTTAAAAGTATAGCATCTTCTTTTTGTTCGAAATCAGCTAATTCTCTTTCTAACTGTTCATGAAGAGCCGTATTACCCGACATCATTCTTGCTCCCATTGGATAAGCTAGCCCCCAGTCTCTAGCAGCTTCCTCATCAGCCTTTCTAATTTCTGGATGATTTCCTAAGCCTAAGTAGTTATTTAAACTCCATTGTAAAACTTCCTTGCCTCTAAAAGTCATTTTAGAAGCTAATTCTCCTTCTAATTTAGGGAAGGTAAAATATCCATGTGCTTCTTTAGAATGCTTTCCTAAAGGGCCTCTATTATCTTTTATTTTTTCAAATAAATCTTTCATATAAAATATATATTTTGGCAAAAGTAGGTATTCTTAACGTTAAATAAACAATTTAAAACAACTTAGTACTAAGATTAAATTGTTGATATTGTTTCTTTTTTATTATGCTTGATAAACCATTACTTTTACACCTTGATGCAGGATATAAAAAGAAATAAAACAACAGGTTTTATTCTACTGATTTTCAGTAGCATTTTTTTGTTTTTATTGGATCTATTTACAGGTTCAATAAACATCCCTTTTTCTGAAATATGTAGCATTCTTTTTACTGGTGAATCTATTAAAGAAACCTGGAAAGTAATCGTATTAGAATCGAGGTTACCACAAACCCTTGCTGCTATTTTAGCAGGTGCTTCACTAGCTGTCTCTGGCTTACAAATGCAAACCTTATTCAAAAATCCATTAGCAGGCCCATACATACTTGGAATTAGCTCTGGTGCAGGTTTGGGTGTAGCCATATTTATAATGGGCTTAGGTTTTTTGGGAATCTCTGCTGCTGAAATTGAATTAACAGCTGGATTAGGAACCATAGTAGCAGCTATTTTAGGTTCCACACTTGTACTGTTTATTTTACTTGCTGTAATTAATCGTTTAAAAGACATCATGACAGTCTTAATTCTTGGAATAATGATAGGCAGCATTATTACAGCCATAATTGGCATTATTCAATATTTTAGTTATGATGCTCAGCTTAAATCTTTTGTAATGTGGACTATGGGTGATTTAAGCTCCGTTACCAACCAGCAAGTAATGATTCTATTACCTATCGTTTTATTAGGAACATTTCTTTCTTTTGCCATGAGCAAAGCTCTAAACAGTTATTTGCTGGGAGAAAGCAATGCGAGAAGTTTAGGTATTAATATTAAGAAGTCTCGTTTCTATATTATTGCTATCACTTCTCTGCTAACAGGAAGCATTACTGCTTTTTGTGGCCCTATTGGTTTTGTAGGAATAATTGTTCCTCATTTTGCAAGAATGTTAAGCAACACCTACGATCACAAAACTTTAATTCCATTATCTATATTAATTGGAGTAAATATTTTGCTATTAGCTGATATCATTAGTCAACTACCCACAATGAGTCATAGCTTGCCCATTAACTCCATTACTTCATTAATAGGCATACCTTTTATAATATGGGTAATCTTTAAAAACAAGCGCATATCCAATTTGAATTGAGCAAACAATTACACATATCGGAGCTAACCATTGGCTACAATAATCACCCAATTATTGAAAATATTAATATAAGTACAAATACTCCTCAGCTTATTTCTGTTATTGGTAGAAACGGAAAAGGTAAATCAACTCTATTAAAAACACTTGCGGGCATTACCCCAGCTATTAAAGGAAACTTTACATTTAATAATGATACTCTTCTTAATTTACCTGAAAATAAATTGGCTAAAAAAGTAAGCTTTGTATCAACACAACAAACTAACATTGCCAACATTAAAGTTGGTGATTATGTAGCTTTTGGTAGATACCCTTACACCAACTGGTTAGGTGTTAATGCTGACAAAGACAATGAAAAAATTAAAGAGGCTATTGAGTTTTGTGGCATCAATTCGTTAGCCCATAGAAATTATGATGAGCTAAGTGATGGGGAAAAACAACGAGTAAACATTGCTAGAGCAATTGCACAAGACACGGAGCTAATTATTTTAGATGAACCTACTACCCACCTTGATTTAGTAAGTAAAATAGAAGTTTTAAAACTGTTGGAAAAATTGGTAAGACAACACCAAAAAACTGTTGTTTTTTCTACTCACATGATTGAGCATGCTTTGCAAATAGCTCATGAAATATGGCTGGTAGATGATGAAACAATAGAAAGTTACTCGCCAAACGAGCTTATTAAAACCAAACAATTTAAAGCTTTGTTTTGTAGTAACCACATTGAGTTTGATGAGAACAATAAGGTTTTTAAGCTTAAATAGTGTTTTTAACATACCTTAACATTCTTGCCTAAACTTTATAGCAGTATTATCGTTATATTTGAATAAACCAAAAAACTACAATTATGTTTAGAAAAGGCATTTCTATTTTACTGGCAGTATTAACCATCTTTTTTACCGTATTGGCCATTCTTGGTATTTGGGATATAATAGATGTAAAGCATATTGCATCTAAATCGTTATACTCTATATTAGTAATATTTGTATCGGCAGCTATATTGCTATTTATATTTTCGGTGTTGTACAAAAGTGGTGATGAAAAATTACCTCCACCACCTCCACCAAGACAATAACTAAAACAAAAGCCCCGCAAATGCGGGGCTTTTATATATTTAGAATAATCTAAATTATTTTACAGTGTCAGCTAAAGCTTTACCAGCTTTAAACTTAGCTACTTTTTTAGCAGCAATTTTAATAGTAGCACCTGTTTGTGGGTTTCTACCAGTTCTAGCAGCTCTTTTTGAAATTGAAAAAGTTCCAAATCCGATTAATTGAACGCTATTTCCTTTCTTTAATGCTTTAGATACATTGTCAACAAATGCGTTTAAAGCTCTTCCAGCGTCAGCTTTTGATAAACCAGCGTCTTTTGCAATCGCTTCAGTTAATTCTCCTTTGTTCATAATTTTTAAAATTTTAAATTATTAAATTAATTTACTTGAATCAAATTTAACACATTTATAACAGGTTTGTAAACAGAAAGAATATAGTTATTAACAAGCTATCAACATTGATATCATTGAGTTTCCGACAATTCAAAAATTGCTCCTTGCTCTGCAATTTTAGTTTTTTCAAAAACTGTTTTTGCCTCGTGCAATAAAACTTCCAAATTGGCATATCTGTTAGAGAAATGCCCGATAATCAGTTGATTAACATTTGCTTGCTTGGCAATGGTAGCTGCTTGTTTGGCGGTAGAATGCAAGGTTTTCAATGCTCTTTCTTTATGTTCTTCAGCAAAGGTAGCTTCGTGGTATAATAGGTCAACACCTTTAACGTAATTAACAATTTCCTTGTAATAGGCAGTGTCAGAACAAAAAGCATAAGAAAAAGATTCAGGGGCATCAGAAGTTAGTAACCCATTTTTTATTAGAGTTCCATCTTCCAATTGATAGTCTTTTCCTTGTTTAATATGCTGTATTTCAAATTTGGGTATTTGATATTGCTTTATAGCATCAGCATTTATTTTTCTGGGTTTAGGTTTTTCCTGGAACAAATAACCCGTGCAAGGTATTTTATGTTTTAGTGGTATGGAACTTATCTTCACTTTATTATCCTGATACACTAAGGTTTGCTTTTCACTATCCACCTTGTGGTAAACAATAGGATAAGTTAAGTTGCCTTTAGAATGTTTGAGGTGCACATTAATAATCTCCTCAATATCACCACAACAATAAATGTTTAATCTGCTTTGTCTACCTAATAAGTGCATAGTTTGTAATAAGCCCATCACACCTAAGCAATGATCTCCATGCAAATGACTAATAAAAATGTGATTGATACGCTGCAGTTTTATTTTATGCTCACGCAATCGCAATTGCGTACCTTCTCCGCAATCCATCAAAAAGTATTGCTGATCGATATTAATTAATTGAGCGGTATGATTTCTCTGGAGCGTTGGTGAAGCAGAAGCGTTACCAAGTATTAAAACACTAAACTTAGTCATTAGAGTTACTCCATTTCACTTTCAAATAATGCATCAATGGCTTCTGGTAAAGTTTCCCTAATGTTTAATACAGTCATTAACTGAGAAATGTTTAAGAGTTTTTCTACACCTGGTTGAATGTTAGAAATAATAAAAGAACCGTTAGCTTCTTTACATAATCTATCGCCAATTAGTAATGCACTTAACCCCGAAGAATCGCAATACTTTACACTCTCCAATTCAACAATAATATTTTTTTCTCCTTGTTTATTGATAACTACCAATTCCGATTTTAAATCAGGAGATACAATTGCATCTAATTTTTCTGTACTAAAACTAATAATGGTATAACCATCGTGCTTATCTGTTCTGAAGCTCATGCTGTAATTTTTGAGTTAAAACAAATATATATAAAGTAAATAGATAAAACAATTAAGTTTTATTCATCGGTGTTTTTATCTTGATATGCCCTAATAATAGTCTTTACCAATTTATGACGAATTACATCCTTTTCGTCAAATTGAATGATACTTATCTCATTAATATTCTTCAATATTTTTAATGCTTCTACTAAGCCAGAAGGTTGTTTTTTAGGCAAATCTATCTGCGAAACATCTCCTGTAATGATAAACTTAGCGGATTGTCCCATTCTGGTTAAGAACATTTTAAACTGGCTTTGAGTTGCATTTTGAGCCTCATCTAAAATCACAAAAGATTTATCCAAAGTTCTACCACGCATAAAAGCCAATGGAGCAATTTGTATAACTCCTCCTTCCAACATTTCTTTTAATTTTTCTCCAGGAATCATATCTCTTAGTGCATCATACAAAGGCTGCATATAAGGATCTAACTTTTCTTTTAAATCGCCTGGTAAAAACCCTAAGTTTTCACCAGATTCTACAGCAGGACGAGTTAAAATGATTCGTTTAACCTCTTTGTTTTTTAGAGCTTTTACGGCTAAAGCAACTGCAGTGTATGTTTTACCTGTTCCAGCTGGTCCAACAGCAAAAATCAAATCATTCTTTTTACACTCATTAACCAACTTACGTTGATTAGATGTTCGAGCCTTTACTATTAACCCATTATTTCCATAGACAATTATCTCATCATCATGTTTCATAGGGTTGTTTTGTTGATTATCTAATTCTTTATCCATTAAACGTTCAATATTGTTTTCGGTAAGCTGCTTGTACTTTAATAGATGCTGAATTAATAAACCTATTTTTTGTTCAAAAAAATCAACTTCTTTCTCCTCTCCTATAGCTTTAAGAACATCTCCCCTTGCAATAACTTTTAATTTTGGAAAATAGCTTTTAATAATATTTAAGTTGGAATTATTAGCACCATACAATTCTAGTGGGTTTATTTCCTTAATTTCAATGTGTTTTTCGCTCAAATAATTACTTTTTAATTAATACTTTTGAAATAGTTATTTTGTACGTAAATATCCATATTTTGATGCACTCTACGTACGATTTGTTAAAAAATAGTTAACTAAAAATGGCAATAATCACTTTAACGACAGATTTGGGCTTACAAGATTATTATGTTGCCTCTGTTAAAGGTGCTATTTTAAAAGAGTTACCTGAAGCTACTATTGTTGATATTTCGCACAATATTACTCCTTTCGATCTCACACGGTCTGCTTTTGTAGTAAAAAATGCCTATCAGGATTTTCCTGAAGGTAGTATTCATATCATTGGTATTAATTCTGATTATGATTTAAAAACACCTCATGTAGCTGTTTTGTATAATGGTCATTATTTTATTGGTGCAGACAATGGAATTTTTTCACTAATCCTTGATAATCCTCCTGAAAAAATCGTAGAATTAAACATTTCTCAGGATACCGATTTTATTACTTTTCCAACTAAAGATATATTTGTAAAAGCAGCCTGCCATATTGCTCGTGGTGGCACTATAGAGGTAATTGGGAAAGCTATTCCAGAACTATCAGAACGTACCATGTTTAGAGCAGTAACAGATAACAACATCATTAAAGGAATTGCCATTTATATTGATCATTATGGTAATATCATTACCAACATTACCGAAAGATTATTTAAAGAATACGGTAAAGGAAGAGCCTTTAAAATATTTTTTAGAAGTGCTGAGTATGAAATCGATACCATTAGCAAAAGCTATAACTCAGTAGTAGATGGTGAGCGAGTAGCCTTATTTAGCTCTACCGGAAACATAGAAATTGCTATTAATAAAGATAACGCTAGTAAATTGTTTGGCATAAGACAAGGAGATGCTATAAGAGTAGAATTTTATGATTAGAATTGTTAAAATGACTTTTCAGCCTGAAAAAGTTGATGAATTTTTGCTCAACTTTAATAACAACAAAGCATTAATCAGAGCCTTTGATGGTGTAAAGCACTTAGAATTATTAAAAGATAAAAACAACTCTAATATCTTTTTTACATATAGTGTTTGGGACTCTGAAATTCATTTGGAGAATTACAGAAATTCAGATTTATTTAAAGGTGTTTGGGCAAAAACAAAACCTTTGTTTGCGGATAAGCCAGAAGCTTGGAGTGTTGATTCAATAGAAAAGTTAGCATGAGTAATTCAACTCGCATAGAACAATTTTTAAAACTACAAGGACAAACTAACCCTAGTCCTTACTTGATTGATGTTGAAAGAGCTGAAGGAATTTACATTTGGGATAAAGACGGTAAACAATACATAGATATGATTGCTGGTGTTGCAGTGAACAACATTGGACATAATCATCCAAAAATAGTTGAAGCGATTAAAACTCAACTGGATAAACACATGCATGTAATGGTTTATGGAGAATACATACAAGATAGTCAGTTAGCATTAGCTAACAACTTAACCTCCATCCTACCAAATAACTTAAGTTGCTCTTATATAGTTAACTCTGGAACGGAAGCTAACGAAGCAGCAATCAAATTAGCAAAGCGTTACACAGGAAGGCAAGAAATAATTTCTTGTAAAAATTCTTATCATGGAAGCACACACGGCTCTTTAAGTGTAACAGGAAATGAAACCAAGCAATCTAACTTTAAGCCTTTATTACCCGGTATTAAATTTATTGAGTTTAACAATATTGAATCAATTAATATTATTACTGATAAAACAGCTTGTGTAATTATAGAAACCATACAAGGAGATGCTGGTTTGATAAAGCCAAGACAAGAGTTTATACAGGCGTTAAGAACAAAATGTACAGAAACTGGAGCATTATTGATATTTGACGAAGTACAAGTAGGCATGGGAAGAACCGGAAAGTTCTTTGCTTTTGAGCATTATAATGTTGTTCCTGATATTTTAACGTTAGGAAAAGCTTTAGGTGGTGGAATGCCTATTGGTGCTTTTATCTCCTCTTATCAGATAATGAATACATTAACCCACAATCCTGTTTTAGGTCACATTACGACATTTGGTGGACACCCAGTAAACTGTGCTGCAGCTAATGCCTGTATTGATATTTTAAAAGAAGAAAAATGGATAGCTGACACTGATAATAAAGGACAATTTTTGGAAGACTTATTAAGTTCTTCCTCATACATTAAAGAAATACGTAGAGCAGGACTATTTTTTGCCATTGAATTAGAGAGTCAAGAAAAAGTACAACAAGTCGTGACTAGCTGTTTAGAGAAAGGCTTAATAGGGTTTTGGTTTTTATCTACCCCAACAGCGTTTAGATTATCTCCCCCTCTATCTATTACCGAAGAGGAATTAAAACAAGCAGGAGTTATTATTTTAGAGGCTTTAAATGAATAGAGATATTAAGTTAATATGGGACTTTAAAGGAGAAGATGCTCACAAAACAGCCGAGCATCATGTTATTCATTTAAAAGAGTTTGATGTTAAAGAAAATACCAATGCTTCTAATTTTGGAGTTGAAGAAATAAATACTCTCCACCATATTGCCTTTATGACTGTTAAAGAAGACATAGTTTTTACAGTTAGAGATACTCTTTTACCTCACAGAGCAGAAATTGTATAATAGATGAATGTCTTCATCAATAAAAACTTTCAATTAAAGTTAGTAAGAATAATTTCTTTTACTGTTTTATTGCTATCTGCTATTCTCATTTTATGGAAGGTTAACCTCTCTTTTTCATCATATTCTGAAATACAAGCCTCACGCTATAGCGATTTAATTTTGATAATAGCTCTCCTTTACTTATTGTTTGGTTTATCATTGCTTATTTTCAGCAAACATGCTGTCAAAAAACTTAACTTACTACTATTGTTAGGAGCTATTAATTTAACTTATCTAATCACAGAATTTCTTTTGTTATTCACTTCTGTTAACCCTAACCCTTATGAAGATAAAAGGCATTTTTACTTTAACAAGGTTTGTTTTGAATACCATCAAACGAGGGGTTACAAGTGGAAAGATTGTAATTGCAGAGAAGTGCTAGTTTCAGCAGAAAACAAATTAGTTTGGGACAAAACAATCAGAGTTAATAATGTAGGCTATAATTCTTTTCAGGATTATCACAAGAAAAAACAGTTAGGAATTAAGCGTTATATGGTATTAGGAGATTCATTTACTGCTGCTGAATTTAACGATAGTTCTTGGGTTGATTATGCCAACTCACTATTTAAAAAAGATTCTATTGAACTTTACTCGTTTGCTTTATCTGGCATAGGTTTACAGAACTGGCACACCATTTATTTTAATGAGATTTTACCAAATTATGAATTTGATGGTGTAATCATTGGGTTTCTATCTGATGATTGGCTGAGAAAGTTTACCATTTTCCATACTGACAGCTTAAATAACATTTATATTGGTGGATTTGATAACCCTCCAACAAACTTTACTGATTTTGAAGAAAATTATATATCTAAAATGGTAACTCCAAAAAATTGGAGCATAACAAGTGACCATGAAATGAATGAGAATATGAACACCTCCAATCCAGTTAATAGAACTATTACCTTAAAACTACTTGAACTCATCTATTATAAGTTAATTAATCCGCCTACCATAAATAGTAAAAACGAAAAATGCAACATAGAAATCAACTCCATCAAAGATATTCAGGCAATTTATGGAGAGCAAAAATTAAATCTTTTAACCAACATTATTGAAGATTGCAAAACCAGAAACAAGGAGGTAATATTGTGCAATATTCCTTTAAAACATGACGTAGTTGCTATCCAACGAGAAGAGCCACTACTCCATCAAGCTTCTTTACAATATTTAAGTAAGCATTTTAAAATCAACTATTTTAATGGAGCATATGTTTTCAAAGCTTTTAAGCCAAAACAGCTAGACAATTGCTACCACCAATACGACAACCACTGGAATGATTATGGTTCAAAGCAATTCGCAATACAATTTTCAAAATCGTTAACTATTAAATAAAAAACCCGCAATTGCGGGTTTTTTAAATAGTACAAATCTATAAGCCGGGTTCTGTCGAGTTCTATCATTTATCTAGCCACGCAGTTACCCGCGTGGTCCATCAATCTACCCTCCAAGATTAGGCGAGAAACCCTCAATCCTTGGTTTATTTGATTTTTCAGCTCCGAAGGTTTACTAGCTTGTATAATCACTTACACAACTGGTGAGCTCTTACTTCACCTTTTCACCCTTACCACGCCTTTGGCGTGGCGGTTTATTTTCTGTAGCACTTTCTGTTATTACACAATTCCTTGTGTAATACCCAAGCTTTCACTTGGTCGGATTCTCTAAGCTGCCCGGACTTTCCTCTCCTGATTGCTCAGCAGCGATAGAACGATTTGCTCAGCAAAAATAAATGAATTATTTGATATAAACCTCGGTAGCTCCTCCTCCATAATCTCTAAAATCAGCATCTTTAAATGAAAGATCATCATAATTAGAAAGCAAACTCTGCAATTCTGCTTTTAAAACACCTGTTCCCTTGCCATGTATAAAAACTAATCTTCTTACATTAGCTTCTTGAGCTGCACTAATACATTTTTTAACATGCTGTAGCTGGGTATGCAATTTTTGCCAATCATCTAACTTGTTAGGAAATTCAACCAGCTCTTCCAAATGCAAATCTATTTCGGCAACCTTTTCAAACTGATATTTAGTTGTAGCTGTATATCTACTAATAAAACTATTAGGTATTGTTTGATTCAGTTTAACTTTCTTAACCTTATCTTTAATTAAATCATTGTTTGGTGTGTAATGAATATCATTATTGGCTTTTACAACAATTACTTCAGACGTGGTTACTTCATGATCAAACCCATCAGAACAAGCTATTAACAAGCTATTTGAGGTAACTTTAATTACTTCTCCATCTAACTTTTCGTTGATAAATTTAACCTTATCTCCAACCTTAACATCCATATTGCAAATTTAACAACCTTTATTAATTCATTAACATTTGTTAATTTTAAGCCAAACTAAACTTTATTGATATGAAAAAAATTTACGCTCTTTCTTTATTAATTGTAGGAAGCATTGGTTATCATACCGCAAATGCTCAATGTAATGGCAGATATCTAAACGATATTTACAGTAATGTAGATGTTACCAGTAATATCCAATACGGTAGTAATGTTGATTTAGATGCCAACAATGTTAACTTGATGATGGACATATATGAGCCTCAAGGAGATACTGCAAGTAAAAGACCTGTAGTTATTTTTGCACATGGTGGTTCTTTTATTGGTGGTTCTAAGACAGATCCAGATATAGTCTATTTTTGTACAGAGTTAGCTAAAAAAGGATATGTATGTGCTTCTATTACTTACCGCTTAGCTGGTAGTGCCTTTGATTTATTGGCAGAAGAAACTACAGTTAAAGTAGTATTTAATGCCATTCAAGACGGTAAAGCAGCTATTCGTTATTTCAGAAAAAATGCAGCAACAACTAACACTTACAAAGTTGACACTAACCAGATATTTATTGGAGGTAGTTCTGCTGGAGGTATTTTAGGAATTAACCTGACTTACATGGATGACTTGAACAAATTAACCCCTCAATGGCAAACTTGGGCTAATCAAATTGGCGGTTTAGAAGGAAATAGTGGTAACCCTGGTCATTGCTCTACTAGTAACGGTACTTTTGGTTTCGCTGGTGCTGTAGCTGACACTGCTTGGATTGACCCTAATGATGCACCTTGGTATGGAAGTCACGCTCAAACAGACCAGACTGTTAAATACGGATATGGCAAGCCATTAAATGGAACAAACCCTGTTAATTTATATGGTAGTAGTTTATTAACTGTAAGATTAAATAATTTAAATATCTACAATCATTTTGATAGTTATTCAGGTGGTGCTCACCCTCCTTATTCTGGATCTACGAGTATTAGACAGGATAATAAAGATAGTTTAACAATGTTTTTACACAATATTTTGGATTGCAACCCAAGTAATCTAAAAAAGCCAAATCAAGAATCTTGTAGCATTAGCACAGCTATTGCTGACAATATCATCAACAATGATGAAGTTAAGAGCATTTACCCTAACCCATTTACGAATAACTTAACCATTGAGTTATCTAATATTGAAAATGCTTCTGTAAGTATTTACAACACAATGGGACAGCTTATTAAAGCTGAAAAAATAAATACCTACTTACATCAAGTGAATGTAACTAACCTGAAACAAGGTGCATACTTTGTTAGAGTAAATACAAATGAAGGTGTTTATACAGAAACTCTTATTAAGCAATAATTTTTAGAGCAACCTATAAAAAAACCGAAGCAAAATGCTTCGGTTTTTTTATTTTTTAATTTGAATATTTATGGAAATATTATACCTATATAATTACTTACAGCAACTGGTCGTAATGTAGATCCATAGGTTTGATTAATCACTCGAATAAATTCATTAGCTACAATTGCGTATCCTCTGGTATTTGGATGCAATCCATCTAAAGAAAAAGCACCACCTTCAATGTACTTTGTACTAAAATCTATACCATCAAAATTCATCCCCGATTTAAACCCAGACATAAAAGAATACATGTCAATTACTACATATCCATGAGCATTTGCAGATGCTCTAATTTCACTATTAAGTGCATTAATATGTGTGTTAACCAAACTAACTTCATCAGCATCCAAAACCACTTCATGCGGCAAGGGATCAGACTGAGAATCTCCTTTTCCATTTTCCAAATCACTCAAGGCGGTCAATAAAATTAAATCGTTATTGGTTGCTTTTCTAATGATGGTTGTATCTGCTCCTTCCTTAATCCATACATCTCTTGCCAAAACATCTAAGGTAATGGTAGTAAAGTACGGAAACTCTAATAAATTAGGAATGTTAGCACAAACTCCCTGAGCGTCAATGTTTTTGAATGTCGTTAATAAACTGTCATAATTTTGTCTAAATTCAGTTGTACTTGTTTGGATACCAGCACCACTTAAATCATCTCCTCCTTCCTTTGCCCAACTCATCGCATCATTGATTCCCAACCAATTGGTAAAGAAGGTAGCATTACTTTTAGCAACATGCTCTACGTAATCAATTCTATCACTAGATGGCCCCCAATTTAAAAATTTACCATAAGGTGTAATAGGCTCTCCCATTTGAGCATTCCATGCTAAAGATGCTGGAGTAGTTCCTCCTGCAAAATAAATATGTTCAGAAGGTTTCATATTTACAATATATCTAACATTTAATCCTCCTACTGCCAGATTATTGTAATGAATTGAAGTATCTGCCCAATTTAAGAAAGACGGATGATATTGAATGGCATTAGGGTCATTTGTAGTGATCTGGTAATCATAAGCTTTAATCACCTCTATTTCACCATTTCTATACTCTAAGTGCATATAACCATTACCTTGAGCTGTAACAAGAGGCTGCTTAAAGTTGGTTTGCATTTGTGCAGCAATTATTGCAGGATAAGAATTACTTTGCTGTTCATTTTCGTTATGTAAACCTCCATCTTGCAAGCCCTGGGTATAAGAATCTCCAACTGATACGTATTTCGAAAAGTTAGCATTACCATTGCTTATCTCATACTCATCAAACTGGGTTTTGGTGCATGATGCTACTATTATTCCTAATGAAATGTAAATTATATAGTTAAACTGTTTCATGATTATTCGATTGTTTCTTCGTTTTCTTTTTTATTGATTGAACCAAACTTATAGTTAAATGCTATACCATAAACATTGGCTTTTCGGTTAAATTTATATGGAAAAACTCCTGTTTCAGTAGCTGTACCATTTTCAAACTTGTAACTGGTTAAACTAACATCATCTCTACTCGCATTTTGTCTGATATAAGCCAAATCAACACTAAACTTTTCATTGATTTTATATCCAAAACCAGCGGTGTAAGCTACCTGCGTAACTCCTGGTAAGTGGGGACTTATTAAATGATCTCTCATTGGCGTATTATCATAATACAATCCTGCCCTTAAACTATATTTGTTTTTATAAGTAAAATCGAGCCCTAATCGATGAGTTAACACATTTTTCCAATCTTGAATTTGCTTTGAATCAGGAGTATCTGGGTTTTCAAAATCAAAGGCAAGTGTATCGTAAGACGACCAACCTGTTAGATTTAGATCATAAGCAAATTCTAACGACCAGTTATCAGTTTTAATATGTTTAACACTTAATCCAAATGTAAATACTGATGGTAAAGTAATTTTAGATGAAAAACTAGTAGTTGCAGGAAATTTATCAGTTAGCGAAGTGGGAATATTAGTAAATGATGCTTCTCCTCCATTCAATTCAATTGGCAAAGCTGATCTGTAATTAATTCCAACCGAAAAATTTGTTTTCTTTTCTTCAGTGCCTAGCGTTAAAAACTGAGAGTATATCCCGATATTATACCCAAAGCTAGCTCCATTTCCTTCTAGTCTGGCTTTTCCCTCGTTGGTAGAAGCAGAACTTAAAGGAACCGCTTTTTCAATTGAGAAGCTACCTGTTGTATAAACTACTCCTACCCCTACACTAATTTTATCGTGCAGCTTATACGAAACTGAGGGCTGGAACATAAATGTTCTGAGTGATATGTTTTGAATAATGTTTCTTCCTTGCCACGTATCTTCAAAAGAAGAAGCAGAGCCAAACTGATTATTAACCATAAAACCAATATTTACTTTTTCATTCAGTTGACCAGAATAGTAAAACTGAATCGGTGTACCAATCCCTGATGTTTGATCAGTATTAGCTACTTCTGGAGTTTGTATTGAAACATTAGGATCAATAAAATTAACACCTGCTGTAAAATTATGTCCTTGCAAATTACACATTGCGGCAGGATTAAAAAATACTGTTGACGCATCAGAACCAATCCCAGTAAATGCTCCTCCCATAGCAACAGCTTTGATGCCTTGAACGTTTAACTGAAAACCACCTGCATATATCATTAAAGGCAATGATGCAGCTACAGTTAATACAATTTTTTTCATACGTAAATTTCTTGTGCTTTAAGGTGTGAAGATAATTAATTATTTCAATTTATATGAGGAATTGATTCTACCATCTTTTTATTTTAAATTTGAAGCAAATTGAAACAACATCTATGAATAAAATCCCAGCCTCAGAACTTGTCTTAAATGCTGATAATAGCGTTTACCACCTAAAATTACACCCACATCAACTTGCAGATGATGTTATTGTTGTTGGTGACCCCGGAAGAGTTGAAATTATTTCTAGTTACTTTGATAGTATTGAGCATAAAGTCGCCAATCGAGAAATTGTTACACATACTGGTGTTTTAAATGGCAAGCGATTGTCAGTAATGTCAACAGGTATGGGAACAGACAATATTGACATTGTATTGAACGAATTGGATGCTCTCGTTAATATTGATTTAGAAAACAGAACCATTAAAAATGATAAAAAGTCATTAAACATTATTAGAATTGGAACTTCTGGCTCTCTGCAAGCAGATATTCCTGTTGATAGTTATGTTGTTTCTGAATATGGTTTAGGGTTAGATGGTTTAATGAATTACTACGACTTTAATCACTCTGTTTTTGAAAAAGAACTATTAAATGAGTTTTATAATCAGGTAGATTACTCTTCAAATTTTGCACAACCTTACTTTGTTAAAGGTTCTGAAAAGTTGTTTAATCTTTTTAGTAGTGATTGCCATTCTGGAATAACCGCTACTGCTCCCGGATTTTATGGACCACAAGGCAGAGTATTAAGAATACAGCTTAAAGAAAAACTTTTAAATGAGAAACTTAATCAATTTAAATACAACAATTTAAAGGTTGTGAATTTTGAAATGGAGACTTCAGCCATTTATGGTTTAAGCAGAGCCTTAGGGCATAATGCGTGTACCGTTTGTGTAGTTGTAGCAAATCGTTTTACCAATGAGTTTAGTAAAGATTATAAAAGTGCAGTAAAGAATTTAATTGAACTTGTGCTACACAAGCTAACACAGCAACGTTAATAAATCTCTTTTTCTTAAAAACCTTTAGGTTAGTTATGACGTATATTTGATATATGTCAGATTCTGAATTACGTGCATTAATAAGTCTTTTAGACGATCCTGATCAACACATTTATGATGAGATTAAAAACAAACTTATCTCATTTGGTGATGATGTTATCCCGCACCTAGAGGCTGCCTGGGAGAATTCTTTCGACCATCTATTGCAAGATAGAATTGAAAACATCATACACTACTTACAGTTTGAAAATGTTAAAGCTGAACTTAGTAGATGGAAAGACAGCATTTATCAAGATTTGATAGAAGCTGCTATTTTAGTTTCTAAGTATCAATATCCTGATGTGGATACAGATAAGATTACCAATTATATTGATCAAATAACACAAGACGTTTGGTTAGAGTTAAATGATAAATTAACAGCCCTTGAAAAGATTAAAGTGTTAAACCGAATAATTTTTGATGTACATGGTTTTTATGGCAACACCAAAAACATTAACTCCCCTCAAAATTCTTACATCAGTAATGTAATTGACACCAAAAAAGGCAACCCCATTACTTTAGGAATAGTTTACTTAGCAGTATGCCAGAAACTAAACATCCCTATTTACGGTGTAGATGTACCGGCTCATTTTATCTTAGCTTATGCACAAACTAAAGAAGATGTATTGTTTTATCTAAATGTATTTAACCGAGGCACTGTATTTAGCAAACATGACATTGACCAGTTTTTAAAACAACTGAAAAAAGAACCAAAAGAAGAATACTACCAACCTTGTAATAATTTACAAGTAATCAAGCGCTTGTTGCAACATTTAATTTTTACTTACGAAAACTTAGGTTATTTAGATAAAAAGGAAGAGCTAGAGGAGTTATATAACTTACTTTTGGATTAGTTTTAATATTTCATCTACTGTTAAGTTTTGACTCTCTACGACAAACCTCGATTGCAAATAATAGTTCTCCCTGTCTGATAAAGTTTCCTCAATAAAAACTTTCAACTCATCATCACTCTTACCTGCTAATAATGGTCTTTCAGCCTTAGCATTTTTTAATCTAGAAAAAAGTATCCCTGAATTGTATTTTAAATACACAGTTGTTCCTTTTTGGTTAATGAACTCCATATTATCAGCATAGCATGGCGTTCCTCCACCAAGAGCAACTACTTGATTTTCATCAGAAAGTGTTCTTAACTCCTCACATTCAATAGTTCTAAAATACTCCTCTCCTTTTTCAGAAAAAATTTCAGTTATCGTTTTACCCTCTTTCTTTTCAATCTCCTTATCTAAATCACAAAAGGCATACGAAAGTTTATTGGCTAGTTTTTTACCAATGGTAGATTTACCACTGCCCATAAAACCAATTAGAAATATTTTGTTAGGCAGACTCACCTATTTAAAAGGACTATTAGGTTCTTTTGCAATCTTGTTGTAAACCTGCTTCTCCACAAACTTAGGGAACAACTTACTTAAGAATACCGCTAGTTTCCCTTCACTAGTCAACACTAAAGTTCTCTTTCTTTTCTTTACCCCATTTACAATTTCTTTAGCTACTTCTTCAGCAGTCATCATTTTACCTTCATCTCTAGGTGATTCGCCTTGTGCTGAACCATCAGCTGATAATGCAGTACTACGAATGTTAGAAGCTGTAAAACCTGGACAAGCCACCATTACATGTAAACCAGTTCTTAAATTCTCAGTTCTTAAGGCATCTAAAAAGCCTTGCATAGCATATTTAGAAGCTGAATATCCGGTTCTAGCTGGTAATCCAACATATCCTGCAATAGAAGAAACCCCAACTACTGAACCCTTATTTTTCAAAATATGTGGTAAAGCATACTTTGTACAGTAAACCGTTCCAAAAAAGTTAATCGCCATTACTTTTTCCAACACTTCTACATCCATATCGTTAAACAACGCTCGCATAGAAATACCAGCATTATTGATCAACACATCTATTCTATTAAATTTAGTAATAGTCTCCTCAACCAAATTTTCGCAATCTTCTTTTATTGAAACATCACATTGAACAGAAAGCACTTGTACTCCCAGTTGCTGAATTTCGCTCTCAACTTGTTTTAATTTATCAATACTTCTTGCTGCAAGCACCACATTGCTACCTTGTTTAGCAAACTCTTTAGCACAGGCTTCTCCTATTCCTGATGAAGCTCCCGTTATGATAATTACTTTATTTTTCATTTAATGATATAATGCTAACCTTTGCGGGCAAAGATAGGTAAATGGAGATAAAAGAAGTAAAAGACAGTAGAACTATAAAAGAATTTATCCATCTGCCGTGGAAAATTTATCAAAACGATAAAAACTGGATTCCACACCTTAAACAGGATATTGAAAAGGTATTTGACCCACAGCAAAATAAAGCTCATGCTAACGGAAAAGTAATCAGGTGGATATTACAGGATAATACCAATAATACCATTGGAAGAATAGCTGCATTTATTGATTACAAAAATGCTAACACCTTTGAACAACCTACCGGAGGATTAGGCTTTTTTGAGTGTATAGATGATAAACATGCAGCATTTCTGTTGTTTGATACGGCAAAAAACTGGCTACAACAAAATGACATGGAAGCTATGGATGGCCCCATTAACTTTGGTGAGAAAAATATGTTTTGGGGTTTATTGATTGAAAACTTTACCGACCCTAATAGTTACGGTATGAATTACCATCCAGTTTATTATAAAAAGTTTTTTGAAGAGTATGGTTTTCAGATATACTACAAACAGTTTATGTTTAAAAGAGATATGAGCATACCTGTTCAGGATAAATTTATTGATAAGAGTGATAGAATAATGAGCAGGGAAGCCTATTCGATTAAAAATGTGAGGGGATTAAAAATTGCTGAAATAGCCGAAAACTTTAAAACCGTTTACAACAATGCCTGGGCAGGACACAACAATTTTAAAGAAATGAATAGTAATACTGCTTTAAAAATAATGAAACAACTCAAGCCTGTTTACGATCCTGATATTATGGTATTTGTTTACTATAAAACCCAACCCATTGCTTTTTACATTAACATACCTGAGCTAAACGAAATTTTTAAATATGTAAATGGCAATTTAAACTGGGTAGGTAAACTTAAATTTTTATACCACAAATGGAAAAAAACACCCAACACTATGGTAGGTATTGTATTTGGCGTTGACCGAAAATTTCAGGGAAAAGGCATTGAAGGAGCTTTAATTAAATGGGCAGAAGATAACATTGTATCATTAGGCAGGTATAACCAAACTGTACTAACCTGGATAGGTGATTTTAACCCAAGAATGCTAAAAGTATGCGAAAACTTAGGAGCAGAAGTTTATCGAACTTATGCTACTTATCGTTATTTATTTGATAGAGACAAACCATTTGAAAGGTGCCCAATTGTGGAGTAATTAATTGATATTTTGGGGGTTAAAAATATCTTTTAAAAAATAAGGATAAAAGTTTTTGCTATTAGAAAAGTACTGCTATATTTGCACTCCTTTTTAAGGAAGACCTGATAGCTCAGTTGGTAGAGCATCTCCCTTTTAAGGAGAGGGTCCTGGGTTCGAGCCCCAGTCAGGTCACAAAAAAAGCACTTCAAAATGAAGTGCTTTTTTGCTATTTATTCATGATTTAAGATTATTTACCTGAGTGCTGGAACTGGTAGACAGGCACGGTTGAGGGCCGTGTGTCGTAAGGCGTGTGGGTTCGATTCCCATCTCAGGTACCAGAGAATAAAAGCAGTTTTATTCGTTGATGAGTAAGTAAAAGAGCTTGCTCATTTTTGTTTAAGAAGAAATGAATAACATACAAAGTATACTTGCTTTTATTTTGACCTTGACCAGCAGTTGGGTGCAATATTGTTACTCCCATCTCAAGCACTTATGATTTTTATCATATTTATTTCTAACACACATCATTTCCAACTTCTTACATATCAGATACTTTAGTATCGAATTTAAAAATTAATATTATGAGTGCTTTAGAATTAGGAATTGCAACATTATCTGTTTTCGGATTTTTATTTGCTGTAGGTTTTTGTGCTATTAAAATTATTGGTTCTATGGAGTAATTTTCTGTTAACTTTGCATCCGCAAGTTATCAGATAATGAAAAAAGAATTTTACAACAATCTTCAACAAAAATTAGACGATCAGCACAGTTTCCCTGTGTTGTACATGTTTAAATTTATTATTCCGGCTGACAATAAAAAGTTAGCGATGGTTGAATCTTTATTTGGTGCAGAAGCTCAAGTTTCTACTAACCAATCAAAATCTAACAAATACATTAGCATTACTGCTAAAGAGGTGATGGTATCTTCTGATGCCATTATAGCCGTATATCAAAAAGCAGAAAAAATAGAAGGTATTATTTCTTTGTAAAATAGAAAGGGACGCATTGCTGCATCCCAATCACTCACCTAACTTACACTAAAAAGCATCTTTAGTTCTGTTTATATTTTGGTTGCTGAGCATCTCGTGTTAACACGTTACCTTTTTGTATGGTTATTTTAAAATTTAGTTCTCCTTCACTCCTTTCTATTACTAAAGGTTCTTCAACACTTGTTCTCCATTGTGTTCTGTGTTCATGAAAACCGTGGGGATCGCATATTAATGTTAAGTAATTGTCTGCCCCATCATATCCAGGTTCTCCATGTGGTCCTCCTGGCCCTCCAGGATTAATCCAAACTTCGTAAGTTCCGTACCAATAGTCATGTGGGTTAATGAAATATTCAAAATCATAAATTCCAGGTCTTGTTATATAAAACTCTCCTAAAACAGGATTATATGGTATTGACGGGTTATTATCCCAATAACTGTATGGAGAACGATGTTCATAATCTACAGCAAAAAATGCTCTTCCATTTCTACCTCTTGGTCCGGGTGTATTATCCACAACTATACAACTAGTAAAAAAGATTGATACAAGAATGATTGATAATATTTGGAGCTTTTTCATGTCTTAATTTTTTAACCTTAAAACCAAAAGCTGTGCCAAAAGAAACATTTTAACATCATACGTGTATAATAGTTATATTTGAAATCTAAATAATTTTTAATGAAAAGGCTTTTCATCTTACTATATTTATTGGCTTGTGTGCTGTTTTCTTTTTCACAAACTGCTACGCTTACCAATAGTTTAAATGATAAATTAATAACGACTTCTAACAAGGAGTACCTTAAAGTAAATGTTGTTTTAACCAATCAGGTAAACCATTCCGTTTTAAATCAACAACTAAAAAATAGAAAAGCAACACTTGATGAGCGAGCAAAAACTGTTATTAGAAAATCCATGCAGCTTGCAAATACTACTCAAACTAACATTATTTCTATCTTAAAAGGCAACTCTAAAAATGTAAAAAGTTATAAATCGTTTTGGATAATTAACATGCTTACCGTTGAGGCTCGTAAAGATGTTATTTTACAGTTAGCATTTTTACCAGAAGTAGATTACCTTGAATTATACGATCACTTTACTGGCAAGCCAATTGAAGTGATGGAAGTAAAATCAGGTACATCAAAAGCCATTGGTGGAATTGAACCTGGATTAGCCTCTATCAATGCTCCTGCTTTATGGGCTTTAGGTTATACTGGTAAAGCTAAGAAACTTTACAGTATTGATACAGGTGTTTGGAAAGATCACCCTGCTCTCTCTAATGCTTGGCTAGGTAATTATCAACCGTTAAGTCAAGCATGGAACGGAATTGATTCCCCTGTGCCTGTAGATAAAAACAGTTCCCACGGCACACATACCACTGGTACTGTATTAGGTTTAGAACAAGCTACTAATGATACCATTGGTGTTGCTTTTGGGGCGTATTTTATGGCTGCCGATCCTATTGTAGATAATATTGCTAACATTAAACCTCTACCTGATTACATTAATGTTTTTGAGTTTGCTTTAAATCCAGATGGAGATACCACTACAACTGATGACATTCCTGATGTGATAAACAATTCGTGGGGAATTGATGAGCATCAAGACACCAGTATTTGCGCAGGATATGTTACGCAAATGTTTGATGCCATTGAAAATGCAGGTATAGCCAATGTATTTAGTGCTGGAAATGAAGGACCAGGAAACACAACTATAGGTAAACCTCAATACGTAAGTACAGGATTAGTAAATACTTTTACTGTTGGAGCTGTAAACGCTCACAATTCAGGTAATCCAATTGCGGGTTTTTCAAGTAGAGGCCCTACAGCTTGTCCAGCTTCAGGTTCTATTGCTATTAAGCCAGAAGTAGTTGCTCCTGGTGTTAATGTACGTTCATGTGTTAATCAGAATAGTTATGCTAACTACCAAGGAACATCTATGGCTGGACCACATGTTTCTGGAGCAGCATTATTATTGCGAGAAGCTTTTCCTAATGCAACTGGTGAAGAAATCTTGTTAGCCCTATACTACTCTGCCATTGATCTTGGGGTAACTGGTGAAGACAATACTTATGGTATGGGAATGATTGACGTTAAAGCTGCTTACGATACTTTAGCTTTAACTTATACTCCTACTCCACCTAATCAATTTAGTTACGATTTAAACATCCAAAAAATAGTTAGTCCTACTACTAGTTTCACCTGTAATCCAAACATAACCCCAAAACTTTTAATGGAAAACAAGGGAGACAGCTCTATAAGCTCAATTAACTTCGAATACCAATTGAACAACGAAGCTATTCAAAATTACAATTGGACAGGCACTCTAAATGCAAACGATACAACAACTGTTACTTTACCAAGTGTTATGGCTCTTAGTGATGGTAATTATGAGTTACGAGTAAAAGCAAGTATTGATACAACCAAAACGGAATGCGATTATATTAATAATCAACGTTACCAACGTTTTAACATTAGAGAAACTCACGCTATTCTTCCTTATCAAGAAGATTTCGAGAACATGAGTATTGACACTTCTGAATGGGTAATTGACAATCCAGACATGAAAAACACTTGGGATACTGCAGCTACAAGCGGACTAACTAACAGCATGTATTCTGCTTATATGAAAATGTACCAATACTCTCCAAGCGGAGAAAAAGACAAGCTAATCTCTACCAAAATATCGTTACCTCTAGATGATTCTCTGTTTTTAAGATTTGAAGTTGCTTACCAAATGGTACATGCTATAAAAGCAGATACTTTATCTGTGTTAATATCTGATGACTGCAACGAAACAGATTCTTTACTTTATAAAAAAGGAGGTACTGATTTACAAACCTTAACAACGGTAACTCAACCTTTCGTTCCAACTGACACGAGTCATTGGAGAACGGAGTATATTGATCTTACTGGTTATGCCGGTAAAGACATCATTATCAATTTTGAAACCTACAATAAAAATGGAAATAATCTATACTTAGATAATATATGGGTTTATGAAGGTGAAGAACCTGTTGTTTCTTCTATTATTGAAAACACTATTAAACCTTTTACAATTTATCCAAACCCAAGCTCACATACAATTACAGTTGATTTAGGAAAAAATGATATGAATAACGCAAGTATAGAATTGATTGATATGCTTGGAAAAACCCTAAAACATATTTCGGTTAGCAATAAACTGACCAATATTGATGTTTCTGAATACAGCAATGGTGTTTATTTTGTGAAGTTTAATAATGATATAGGAAATAAAATCATAAAAATAATTAAACATTAATGAGAACACTTTTTTTACTAATTGCCCTACTCCTTTCTTTTTCACTTTTCTCACAGAACCAAAATTTATCCAACGGAATTGCTTTTGATGGTGAGCCTTACCTGGTTATCAACCCTAACAATTCACAACATATAGTTGTTGCCTGGATGGGGTATAAATTTGGCAACCTTTTAGTGATAAAGTATCGTGTAAGCTTTGATGCAGGAAATTCATGGAGTACAACTAACAATATTCCTCATGTGATAAGCAACTATACTTCTGCAGACCCTTCAATAACATTTGATAATGCAGGCAATATTTATTTATGTTTTATTGATTACGTAAAAACTCCAACTGCTGGAGCTGTATATGTAACTAAATCCACTGATGGTGGTTTATCTTGGGGAATACCTATAGAGGTTATTAATGCTAATGAGGACGGAACTAAATACCCTATAGATAGACCGTTTATTGTAGTTGATAATTCTGGTGGAATTAATGATGGTAATCTATACATTACCACAAAACCTGCTCCTTGGGTCGCTCCTCCAAATAGAGCTTATTTTGTAAGTTCTACTGATGGCGGTAACAACTGGAGTAACTGGAAGTATATTGATGATACCAACTGGTTAATAGGACCAAACATTGATGCACCATTAGCTGCACACACAGTAGATGCTAATGGGAATGTCCACATTGTTTACCCAAGTTATGTCCCCTCTCAAAATCTCTGGCCTCAATTTATCATGGCAAGTTCTTCAAATGGGGGTACCACTTTTAGTTATCAATCTGTAATGAATATTACTTCTGCCAGTACTGATAGTTTATCTAAAAAAGGTTACCCTTTCTTGTCCAATCCAGCCAACTCTAATCACTTATTGTTAGCATACCCTGGTTTTGACAATGGTGATTTGGATGTATATATCATCGAAACATTCGATGCGGGAGCAAACTGGACAAACCCTGTACGAGTAAATAACGACCCAATTGCCAATAATAGAATGCAAGATTTAATTTGGGCTGATTTTGATAATGACGGAGATTTAGTAGTAACCTGGAGAGATAGAAGAAATGCTACTGATTCAACTTATGAAACTGCTTCAGAAATATATGGGGCTATAAGATGGAAAGACTCTACTAACTTTTCTAATAATTTTTCTATAACTGATGCCATAGTAGCTTATGATACCATTTTAGCTGAAAAAGGAAATGATTTCATGTGCGTAAGCATGATAAATGATACTGTTTATGCTGTATGGGGAGATGTTCGGAATACTAAACTTAATATTTGGTTTGAACGTATTGATTTGTCTTCTGGAGGAACATTTGTTCAAGATTTAAATCCTAATCAAGACCCCATTTCTATTTTTCCTAACCCAACTAAGAATAAAGTAATCATTGATTTTAATAATAACGATTTGCACCAAGCTAATATCGAACTATTATCAATAGATGGTAAAAAAATAATGACTATAAACAATCTAAATCCATTACAGGAACTTAATCTTTCAGAGATTTCTGTTGGCTATTACTTATTAAGGTTTAATAACAAAAGAGGAAATCAAACTATAAAGCTCAAAAAAACAGAATAAAAAAACTGCCCCTGATTATCGGGGGCAGTCTTATATTTAATTACTTATTTAAATTACTTAAGTAGGGTAACATAACCTGTAATAAGACGTTGTTCTCCACTACACAAGTCTGTGTAAGTTAATTTGTAGAAATACACTCCATCTTTACTATTACCTCCATCCCAAGGATTATCTGGATCAGAACCTTCATACACTTTTGTCCCCCAACGATTATATACCTCTATGTTATATACTTCATCTATATCAATCCCTGTTATTACTAACTTATCATTCCATCCATCCCCATTTGGTGTAAACACATTCGGTACTATCCCTTCAGTATCTCCCATCTCTACAAAAGTTACTTCATTTGATATGGTTTGACTAGTATTACATAAATAATTGTATGCTGACATCGTTACATTATAGGTTCCCGCATTACCATATAAATAATAAACGGAATCTATATTAAAAAACTCTGTTCCATCTCCCATATTCCAGTAAATGGAATCGGCATTTTGCCCTGTAAACTTTAACTCAACATCAAACGAATCTACTTCACATGGTTCTGGAGAATCAAAATCTAAAGTTGCAGTAAAAATAGGTGCTTGAACTAGCGCTACATTAAAATATGCTGTATCGGCAATATTACATGTAGATGAATCTATTGCCACATACATTACCGTATAATTACCACTTCCTCCATAAATATAGGTTGGACTATGCTGTGTTGAAGTTCCCACTCCATCACCAAAATCCCAGTAATTATTTGGTGGTGCAGGATTATTACCATTAAATGTCACTTCATAAGGAGCTGTACATAATAAAATATTTGGTGGCACAACAGCATTCACGGTAGTTGTATTTGGAGTGAAAATTACCGTATCAATAATCGTTGCAGAATTATTACAAGTAAAGTCATAAGCCTCAAAAGTTACATAATAGACTCCTGATGAAGTATAGGTATAACTTACTGATGTATCATTAATAAATGTACTTCCATTGCCCATATTCCAATACAATGAATCCGCACCACTTCCTGTAAAATCCAACTGAATTGTCAGACTATCAACACACGGATCATAAGGTGGAATATCAATTTGTGCATCTAATACTTCTGCCTGATTAACGGTTACATTAAAGTAGGCCGTATCAGCTAGATTACAAGTTGATGAATCTATCACAACATACATTACATTGTAGGTACCTGTATCGGCATAAGTATACATTGGGTTAGCAACTGTATCTGTGCCCATACCATCTCCAAAATCCCAATAACTATTAGGCGGTGTAGGATTGTTACCCGTAAAATTCACATTGTATGGTGCTGAACATAACTCCACATTTGGAGGGGCTGATGCAGTAACTGTAGTAATTACAGGATTAAAATCAACTGTATCAATTAAAGTAAATGTTTGATTACATACCAAGTCATAAGCTTCAAAAGTTACATAATAAGTCCCTGGCGTTGTATAGGTATAGGTAACCGAAGTATCATTAATAAAAGTAGTGGAATTACCCATGTCCCAATACAAAGAATCTGCTCCACTTCCTGTAAAATCTAACTGTACGGTTAAACTATCTGTACAGGGATCATAAGGTGGAAAAGTAAATTGTGCATCCAAAGTATCTGATTGATTTACTTCAACTGTAAAGTAAGCAGTATCTGCAATGTTACATGTAGAGGAATCAATCGTAACGTACATCACATTATAAGTTCCTGTATCGGCATAAGTGTACATCGGATTTACTAATGTATCGGTTCCTATTCCATCTCCAAAGTCCCAATAACTTTGAGGTGGAGCAGGATTATTCCCTGTAAAATTCACATTGTATGGAGCTGAACACAACTCTACATTTGGTGGCGGAGAAGCCGTTACCAAAGTAATATTAGGATTATAATCTATAGTATCTATTAATGTAAATGTTTGGTTACAGAGCAAATCATACGCTTCGAAAGTAATGTAATATGTTCCCGGAGTTGTGTAAGTATAGGTAACCGAAGTATCACCTATAAATGTAGTTCCGTTACCCATATCCCAATACAAAGAATCCGCACCTGTTCCTGTAAAATCTAATTGTACGGTTAAACTATCCACACACGGATCGATAGGAGGAAACGCAAATTGTGCATCTAACGAATCGTTTTCTAAAATATCTACATTAAAATATGCTGTATCTGTTGGAATACAAGCGGAGGAATCAATAGCAACATACATCACTACATAAGATCCTGTATCAGCATAAGTATAAGATGGATTGGCAGCAGTATCCGTACCTATTCCATCTCCAAAATCCCAATAACTATTTGGTGGAGGATTTTGTCCAGCAGAAAAATCAACAGTATAAGGTTGTCCACATAAAGTAACATCTGGTGGCACATTAGCTTGAGTTGCATCAACAGTACCATCTGTACCAAAACTACCAGCTTCTAAGAAAACTCCTGAATCAAACACAGCATCAACAACATCACAAATGGCAATCTTAATGTGATAAGTCTCTCCACAATTAACCAAGGCTTCTATCGGTAAAACTACTGTTCTTCCATCATACTCATAACTTGTCCCACCTGTATTTGATTGATAATATACGCTATAAGAAGCCCAGTTGGGATCTAAAGCAGCACAATTTGAAGCAGTACCATTAGCCCCAGGGACTCCAGGATTAATAGTATTAATTGTTACAGGAGTAGTTGTAAAAGTACCAGGAACCAATGGATTAGGGACCAATGCTATATTCTGAGAATTATAAGTCCCTCCCAAAGGATTATTTCCTGTTAAAAAGAATCCAAAAGCATCATTCACATTAGCACAAACATATTCTTCATATTCTTCTGATGCAAATACATAATTAAATCTTAAGGTATCTCCTGTAGGTATAAAGTCGAACTCCAAAACAGCCTCATCAAATATAGAAGATGGAGCATTAATAGCACTTAAATCAGGGTCAGAACCAGAATTTCCGGTACCTCCTAAACTTGAACCACCTCCTGTATTCGGTTGCTGAGCCATAGTAACATCTCCACTTCCTAAAATCATACCACTAGGTAATCCTATACTAGAGGTTAGGTCTGTAAACTCTCCTACTTGTGCATTAGCCACATTAGCTGGAGCCCCATTAAAAGTAATATTACTCACAGTAACCCCTCCTCCGAGTAATACATTTTGAACATAACTTGCTACAGTATTGGTATTATTTACTGCTACCTGAGCCTTACCAACCTGAATAGATAATAAAGCAAGTAAAATAATAAAAATTCTTTTCATGAAATATATATTAGTACAATGTTAAAAAGACCTTTTAAATAAATTAAAAGTTGCATCTAAAATAAAAATATTTTTTAACATTCAATAACATTAGTCTTCTTTTAACATATAATATAAAAACAAAAGAGCCACTCAATAGCAGCTCTTTTCTTTAAAATAATCCGACTTATTTTATTTTAATAACGTAACATAACCTGTAACCAAACGTTGTTCTCCACTACACAAGTCTGTGTAAGTTAATTTGTAGAAATACACTCCATCTTTACTATCTCCTCCATCCCAAGGATTCTCTGGATCAGAACCCTCATATACTTTTGTACCCCAGCGATTAAATATTTCAATATTGTAAACTTCATCTATATCAATCCCTGTCACGACTAATTTATCGTTCCAACCATCACCATTTGGTGTAAACACATTCGGAACAATACCTTCTGTATCTGCTATATCAACAAAAGTTACTTCGTTAGAAATAGTTTCGCTGATATTGCAAATATCATTATAAGCCGACATAGTAACATTATAGGTTCCCGCATTACCATATAAATAATAAACGGAATCTATATTAAAGAACTCTGTTCCATCTCCCATATTCCAGTAAATGGAATCGGCATTTTGTCCACTAAATTTTAACTCAACATCAAACGAATCTATTTCGCATGGTTTTGGAGGATCAAAATCTAAAGTTGCAGTAAATGTTGGTCCCTGAATTAATGTAACTGTAAATGGAACTGTATCAGCAATATTACATGTAGATGAATCTATAGCCACATAAATAACATTATACACTCCTGTATTTTGGTAGATATGAGTTGGATTTGCTTGATTAGAGGTATTACCATCTCCAAAATCCCAATAATTATCAGGCGAAGGTGGTGTATTTCCTGTAAAATTAACCTCATATGGTTGACTACACATCACAATTGGTGGTGGTGGAACGGCATTTACCGTAGTGGTATTTGGAGTAAAAATTACTGTATCAATAATCGTTGCAGAATTATTACAAATAAAATCATAAGCCTCAAATGTAACGTAGTACGTTCCTGATGTGGTATAAGTATAAGTTACCGAAGTATCATTAATAAATGTACTTCCATTACCCATATCCCAATACAAAGAATCTGCTCCACTACCTGTAAAATCTAACTGTACGGTTAAACTATCTGTACAGGGATCATAAGGTGGAAAAATAAATTGTGCATCTAGTGTGTCAGCTTGATTAACGGTTACATTAAAGAAAGCTGTATCGGAAATGTTACATGTAGAGGAATCTATCACAACATACATTACATTATAAGTGCCTGTATCGGCATAAGTGTACATTGGATTAGCAACTGTATCTGTGCCCATACCATCTCCAAAATCCCAATAACTATTTGGCGGTGTAGGGTTATTACCTGTAAAATTTACATTGTATGGTGCTGAACATAATTCTACATTTGGTGGTGGTGCAGCAGTTACAGTTGTAACAGAAGGGTTAAAGTCAACTGTATCAATTAAAGTAAAGGTTTGATTACATAATAAATCATAAGCCTCAAAAGTAACATAGTAGGTTCCTGATGTGGTATAAGTATAAGTTACCGAAGTGTCATTAATAAATGTACTTCCATTACCCATATCCCAATACAAAGAATCTGCTCCACTACCTGTAAAATCTAACTGTACGGTTAAACTATCTGTACAGGGATCATAAGGTGGAAAAGTAAATTGTGCATCTAGTGTGTCAGCTTGATTAACGGTTACATTAAAGAAAGCTGTATCGGAAATGTTACATGTAGAGGAATCTATCACAACATACATTACATTATAAGTGCCCGTATCGGCATAAGTGTACATTGGATTAGCAACTGTATCTGTGCCCATACCATCTCCAAAATCCCAATAACTATTTGGTGGAGATGGATTATTCCCTGTAAAATTTACATTGTATGGTGCTGAGCATAACTCTACATTTGGTGGTGGTGCAGCAGTTACAGTTGTAACAGAAGGGTTAAAGTCAACTGTATCAATTAAAGTAAAGGTTTGACCACATAACAAATCATAAGCTTCCAATGTAACGAAATATGTACCAGATGTTGTATAGGTGTAGGTAACCGATGTATCGTTTATAAATGTACTTCCATTACCCATGTTCCAATACAAGGAGTCTGCACCTGTTCCTGTAAAATCTAATTGTACGGTTAAACTATCTGTACAGGGATCATAAGGTGGAAAAGTAAATTGTGCATCTAACGAATCATTTTGTAGTACATTAACATTAAAATAAACAGTATCAGCAATATTACAAGAACTTGAATCTATAGCTACATACATTACATTATAAGTGCCTGTATCTGCATAAGTATAAGTTGGATTAGCAGTGGTATCTGTCCCCATACCATCTCCAAAATCCCAATAACTATTTGGTGGAGATGGATTATTCCCTGTGAAATCAATATTATAAGGGGCTCCACAAATCTCCTCATCTGGCGGAGGATTAGCACTAGCAACAATACCTTGAAAATCTAAACCAATTTTTATAGCTCCAAAGTTACAATTACTTGAACCGTTAGTTGATGAATATGCTCCGGGTGAAGTTGGGAAGCTTCCACCACCACAAGCTGCACAAACTCCTTCATATATTGTCCCTTTTTTGTCAAATCTAGATGTCCCCCCATCCACATGTTCAGCTGCTCCATTATTTCCGAAATAAGTTCCGTACAATAAGTTTTGAGCATCTCTGTCTAGTACAATAAAATAGAAATCACTCCCATCAGTTGTAGATTGAATTGCATCACCAGTTATTGGCATATTGTTAGTAGACCCCTCATTATTGGTCGAACCACCCCAGCCACCTACATAAATATTATCACAATTATCAATTAAAAAAGCAGTAATAGAAATATCAACTCCACTACCTGAACCACTACCGAAAACAGTACTAAAATAAGATGATGTTAAATCATTATCCATTTTATGAATAAACTGAGTTCCATTAGGGTTGTTATAAGTAGAAGGTGTAACAGGGTAAGCTCCTTTTGTTTGACCAACCACATAAATATCTTCATCATCATCAATTTCTAAAATATAAGATTGATCATAAGCATTGGTACCAACATAAGTCATTGCAGATAAAGCACCATTAGCATTATCAAACTTTGCAACATAACCATCAACTGCCCCTGAAAATGTAGGTCCAATTACTCCGGCTGTAACACCTAAGTTGTTACTGGTTGTTCCTCCACACACAAAAAGAGCATTGTTCTTATTATCAACTCTAACAGAGAATGTTGCATCACCGCCTGTTCCTCCCAAATAAGTTGACCACGTTAAAGCTGTTAAATTGGGGGCTAATTTCGCAACTACTCCATCATAACCACCAAATTGAGTTTGACTGTATGCTCCAACTGTAGTTGGAAAATTATTACTAACTGTAGAACTAGCAATATATATTTCATTAGCAGTACCTAACACCACTTCTCCCCTTGCATGGTCAGCATAGTTAAATTTTAAACTAGGGTTTAATGAAAAACCATCATTAGCAGTTCCTCCCAAATAAGTACTACCTATTAAACCTGCTCCTGTATTATCTAATTTCAACACAAAAATATCTGTACCATTTCCATAAGTTATTCCATCTTCGGTAATGTTATTCCCACCATTAAATGTAGCGTCATAAGCACCAGCAGTTATTGGAAAATTATTGGAAGATGTTACACCCAGTATTACCAAGTTACTATCTGCATCTGTAACTAAACTATGGGGCTGATCAGCATCAGACCCACCAATGTATGTTGAATAAACCAGAGCAGTGCCTGTAGGATTAAATTTCGTAATAACAGCATCTACATTTCCACCAAATGTAATATCGTAAGCACCAGGAGTAGTTGGATATCCTGTGGCAAAAGCTATTCCTCCACCATAAAAATTTTCATTATCATCATAAGTCGCTGTAAAACCCCAGTTATCAGCTGTTGAACCAGAAAGAGAAGAAAAAATCCAGGTAGGATCTATTATTAAATCATAATTAGTGTCATACCCTTTTGGAAAGTTAAATGATAATTCATTTCCATTAACAACAAACTTACAGTCAACATACTTTTGTTCGCCATTAATTACCTGGTATGCAATCGGTTTAAGTTCTTTAACTACTCCTGTAGATAAAGATATTTCAAGTAAACCATCATTCAACTTTAAACCATCAACATTTTGATAAGCAACTTTAATGTCTTGTGTATTACCACCTTTTCTAACTATAAAATCATATTTTAACGAGTTATCTTTAGTGTAAATCTCTAAATCAATATTATTATATATTTCACTATACTTCAGTTTCTCATAAGATGATGCTCCACTCACCCATTTATTGGGATCATTACCTTTAATGTAATTCTTTACAAATGTTTCTTTTTCCGTAGGAATAATATCCGTTTGCAAGTTTGCTCCCAAAAACTCCATAGCATAGGCATGCTTTCTGATTTTAAATGGAGTTTTACCATACTTTTCACGCCATTTTCTTTTATGCCTTACTTTGTAAAGTTTTTCAATATCCTCAGCTGAATACAAATCGAATGTAAACTTATTACGCTCAAAATAAATATCGCCAATGTGTAATTTACAATGGAAACGTGCCTTGTCATTTAACTGACCAAGGTTCTCAGTAAAATGGAAATCTGCATCTCCACCACCATGGCCAAAAGAAAAAGTGCATATTAGAATTAGCACAAAAAGTGATACTATCTTTTTCATTTCATGAAATTTTAGTTAGCTATAAAATCAAGACTTCATTTATAAAATAGAAGTTGCATCTAAAATAAAAATTATACAGTAAGTATAAAAAAAGAATTTTTGAGAAACTTATCTTTCCAAACCAGAAATTTTCGAGTAACTTTTACAGAAATGAGTGATGTTACATTGAGCACATTTAGGCTTTCGAGCAACACAAACGTACCTTCCATGTAATATTAACCAATGATGAGCCAAAGGAATTACTTCTTCTGAAAGGTGCTTAACCAACTGCTTTTCTGTCTCTAAAGGTGTTTTTGCATTAGTAGTTAACCCTAACCTGTCAGCAACTCTAAAAACATGTGTATCAACAGCCATTGTAGGTTTATTATAAATAACGCTTGCTACTACATTTGCTGTTTTTCTACCTACTCCTGGCATTTTTTGTAAATCGTCAATCTCAGAAGGTACTACACTTTCGAAATCATTAACCAACATTTTAGCCATCCCTACTAAATGTTTAGACTTATTATTTGGATAACTAATACTCTTTATATAATGAAAAACTTCCTCAACATCAGTTTCAGCCAATGATTCTGGTTCAGGAAATCTTTTGAATAAATCTTTAGTAACAATGTTTACTCGCTTATCTGTACATTGAGCTGATAAAATAACTGCTACCAGCAATTCGTATGGGTTAGAATAATTTAATTCTGTTTCAGGATTAGGATTATGCTCACTAAAATATTCAACAAACTGTTTAAACCTTTCTTTCTTTGTCATAAAAACAAAAATACATTTTTAAAGAAGTAAATTAATTGACTACCTTTATTTCTCTCAAAAATCATGGTAGAATTTTTACTAAGCATATTTTACTTTCTTGCATTTTGCTTATTAATCAGCAAATTAAGTCTTTTTAAAGACACTAATATTCCTACTCAATGGTTTTATATTCTCTTTGGACTGAAAATAGCTACTAGTGTAATTCTAACAGCCATCTACACCTATTATTATACGGATAGAAATACTGCCGATATTTTTAAATATTTTGATGATAGTAAAGTGATGTTTGATGCACTTACAAACAAACCTATTGATTATCTAAAAATGCTTTTTGCAATTGATAACAACTCTGAATATTTCAATAAAAACTATTACAACAGCATGTCATATTGGGTTCGTCCCTACAATGCTGATTTGTTTAGTGATAGTCACATTATTATTCGGTTTAATGCTTTTATTAGATTGTTCTCTTTTGGCCATTTTCAAGTGCATAATATATTTATGAATTTTGTTTCCTTAATCGGCTTAACATTAATCTACAAAAGTGTTAAACACATTTTAGCTGGAAAAGAAAAAGCATTATTCTTCGTATTAAGTTTTATTCCCTCTCTCCTATTTTGGGGTTCTGGGTTGCTAAAAGAAGGAATAATATTATTTTCTTTAGGTTTATTAATGTATAGTTTATATGCTAAACCAAGAGCAATTAACATTATTTTTCTTCTTTTCAGTGGCTTATTATTACTCTACACTAAATTTTATTTATTAGTCGCTCTATTTATTCCTGTTATTGGTTTTGGAATAAATAAATACATGAAAATAAAACCAGCATTTAGCTATTTAATTGCTAGTCTTTTATTTTTTTTAATTGTAACAATTATGCCTAGTTTTAATGAGAATTGGGATATTGTTTTCCAAATTTCAAACAAACAGCAAGCTTTTTCAAGGTTTATCACTGAAATTCAAACCAATAGTGGTTTTATTATTCCAGAACTGACCGATGGAGTTTCTATCATTAAAAATATCCCAAATGCCCTACTTATAACAATAATTCGTCCTTACCCATGGGAATGCAGCTCTTTTTTTGTTTTACTGAGTTTTATAGAAAATTTAATGGTTATTGCATCAATAATTATTACCATCATTCACCGAAAAACAATAGCCGATAATGCTAAATCCCTATTCTGGTTTTGTTTTTCATTTTCATTAATGCTCTATATTTTAATAGGTTTAACTACACCTGTATTTGGAGCAATAATTAGGTATAAAATTCCTACACTAATTTTTATATTTATCCTATTATTGATTGTTATTGATATTGACAAACTAAAAGCTAAGTACGGTTTATTAAATAAGGTTTTATGAAAAAAAATACCCTATACATATTATCACTAATAATACTATACAGTTGTACTCCAACCGAACAAATAGATTTAGTAGTACATAATGCCAAAATATACACCGTAAACGATGCATTTGATATTGAAGAAGCAATGGCTATTAAGGATGGTAAAATTTTAGAGATTGGCCCAGAGCATGAAATTATGAACAAATATCATAATGCAACAAAAATAATTGATGCTCAAAAGAAACCTATCTTCCCAGGATTTATTGATGCTCATTGCCATTTTGTTGGGTATGCTCTCAACTTAAATCAAGTAGATTTAGTAGGTACTAAATCTTATGGTGAAGTATTAAGCAAAGCAAAAGCATTTGCAAAAAACCATAACGATGAATGGATAATTGGCAGAGGCTGGGATCAGAACGATTGGGAAGAAAAAGAATTTCCTACTAGATTCAAATTAGATGAATTGTTTCCTGATAGACCAGTTCTGTTAATACGAATTGATGGGCATGCTGCACTTGCCAATAAAAAGGCATTAAAAATTGCTGGAATTAACTCTGAATCTAAAGCTGATGGTGGTGCGATTATGTCAACTTTTATTCCAAATGGAAATCCAAGTTGGTTGGCAAATAAATTAATGGTTGAAGAAGTTAATCATTTAAAATACCCCTACTGGGAACCTACTGGAATATTAATTGATAATGCCATTGATTTAGTTTCAAAGCACATTCCAACACCTACTAACGAAAAAATTGAAACAGCCTTACTTAAGGCTCAGCAAAATTTATTTGCAATGGGAATTACTACAGTTGATGATGCTGGTTTGGGTAAAGACACCATTGAGTTAATAGACAAATTGCAACAAAGTGGTAAGCTAAAAATGAAAGTTTATGCTATGGTGAGTGCTAACCAACCAAATTTAGATTACTATTTGGAAAAAGGCACTTATAAAACAGATTTATTAAATGTATGCTCTTTTAAGTTTTACGCGGACGGGGCTCTTGGATCAAGAGGTGCAGCTTTAATTGAACCCTATTCAGACATTAACGAAACTCATCATCATGGATTATTAATTAAGCCTAAATCATTTTTTGAAAAGTATGCTCCTTTACTTTATGAAAAAGGATTTCAAATGAATACACACTGCATAGGTGATTCAGCCAACAGAATGATTTTACAAGTTTATGCTGATGCTTTAAAAGGAGTTAATGACAAAAGATGGAGAATAGAACATGCTCAAGTAATTCATCCTGAAGATTTTGAATATTATAGCAAATACACCATCATTCCATCTATACAGCCCACGCATGCCACTTCCGATATGTATTGGGCTGATGAAAGATTAGGTGCTGAAAGAATTAAAGGTGCTTACGCCTATAAAGATTTATTAAACCAAAACGGAATTGTTGCTCTAGGTACAGATTTCCCCGTTGAAGATATTAGTCCCTTTAAAACTTTTTATGCTGCGGTTTTTAGAAAAGATAATAAAGGTTACCCCGAAAGCGGATATCAAATGGAAAATGCACTAACCCGAGAAGAAGCATTAAGAGGAATGACTATTTGGGCAGCCTTATCTAATTTTGAAGAAAATGAAAAAGGAAGTTTAGAGGTTGGAAAAGCTGCTGATTTTGTTATTCTAGATACCGATATTATGCAAGCCCAAGAAGAAAAAGTATTGAACACAAAAGTTCTAGAAACCTTTATTAACGGAGAAAGTGTATTTTCGCTAAAACAATAAATTATGCCTGAAGGAGAAAACATAATAGAACCATTAATTACCAATGATGCCGTTGTATTTGGCTTGTTAACATGCTGTTTAGGTATCGTATTTTATACCTCTCAGAAAAAAAGTTTTTACCGGTTTTATAAGTTCATTCCTGCTTTATTAATGTGTTATTTATTACCTGCTATTTTGAGCAGTACTAATATTATCTCTCCAAAAACATCTAGCCTATGGCCTATTGCTAAAAATTATTTTTTACCTGCCTCATTGATTTTAATGACACTTAGTACCGACTTAAAAGGAATTATAAAACTCGGACCTAAAGCATTAATTATGTTTTTTACAGCTACTATAGGTATTGTACTTGGTGGACCTATAGCCATTCTAATCACTTCTACTTTTTCGCCAGAAACAGTTGGAGGAGCAGACTTTGATGCAGTATGGCGAGGGTTAGCTACACTCGCAGGCAGTTGGATTGGTGGTGGAGCTAACCAAACTGCTATGTTAGAGCTGTATCAGTTTAATGTAGAGAAATACGGAGCAATGTTGGCTGTTGATGTAGTTGTGGCAAATATTTGGATGGCATTTATTCTCTTGGGAGCTGGCAAAGCTGATAAAATTGACAAATGGCTAAAAGCAGATTCATCAGCAATAGAAAACCTGAAAAACAAAATGGCAAACTATACAGCAAGTGTAGAACGAAAATCTACATTAGCTGATATGATTAAAATATTTGCCATTGCCTTTGGAGGTGTCGGTTTAGCTCATTTCTTAGCTGAAATATTTGGCAGTTGGGCTACCTCCTCTCCTAATCTATCAGATTCTGTTTTATCCAGTCAGTTTTTTTGGATTGTGGTACTAGCAACAACTATTGGGTTAGCTGCTTCTTTTACAAAGCTTAGGAGTTTAGAAGGTGTGGGAGCTTCTAAAATGGGTAGTGTGTTTATTTACATATTAGTAGCCATCATAGGTATGAAAATCGACCTTTCACAATTAGCTGAATACTGGGATTTTATTATTGTAGGTTTAATATGGATGGCTTTCCATGTAGGGCTATTATTCTTGGTAGCTAAAATTATTAAAGCTCCTTTCTTCTTTTTGGCAGTTGGTAGTAAAGCTAATGTAGGTGGAGCAGCTTCTGCTCCAGTTGTTGCTTCCGCATTTCATCCTAGCTTAGCACCTGTAGGTGTATTATTGGCCGTACTGGGGTATGCTTTAGGTACTTATGGAGCAATCATTTGTGCTACGCTGATGGAAATGGCTTCTTAGACTATCAACTATCAATCAGCCCCTTACCCATTTTTTTGAGTTTGCCGTTGGCTTTCAATTCGGCAACTAATTTATCAAGCACACCATTTACAAATACTTTACTTTTTGGGGTACTGTACCATTTAGATAATTCAATGTACTCGTTTAAAGTAACTTTTACAGGTATAGATTTAAAATATAATAACTCAGTCAGTGCCATTTTCATTAATAAAATGTCTATCATGGCTATTCGTTCTACATCCCAATTTTGAGTCTTGTCAGCTATTAGGGTTGCATTTTCAGCATCGTTAGCAATAGTTTTATGCAATAAGTTTTTTACAAATTCTTTATCCTCTGCTTCATCCCTATAAGTTTGTAACAACTTTATTTTCTGAGATTTTTCATCAGTCTTTTTAATGGTTTTAATTACCATACTCAAAATAAAATCCATCTCATCATACCCCCAAAAAATACTTTTATCTTGTATCTCAGAAATTAACAACTCAAATTCAGGAATAACTTTTTTGTAGAAATCAACCACAAACTTTTTGTCTTGCTCAAAAGTCGTTTCTCTACTTGACATGTACTCAGTATAAACAGGGTGCTTTCTTAAATAATTAAAAAACTTAAGCATTACTTCCTGATCAGCAGACCAATAGAGTTTTTTGTTCTTAATCTGTTCGTTTAATGAGGCATCCTCACGTAGCATTCTGAAAACAGCATTATCAACAAATTTGGTGTTCGGGTTCAAATCCTCTTCAGTAGGCAACCTTTTCTTTTTTGCCTCCTCCATTTTAAGGTTGGCTTGATGAATCAATTCTTGACCAACAGTAAGTAATAACAAATACAAATCGTGCATTCGTTCAATACTCAGAAACAATTCATTTTCTATGTGTTTTTCACTTTTATCGTCAGACTGAAAATAGGCATACAATGCCTGAAAAACTTTTATGCGAAGATACCTTCTGCTTATCATACCTTTTTCTTATACCTTACTTAATTAACCTTTAAGTTTATTCTTAATTCTATCTTCTGCCATTTTGTTTGCTATAGCATAAGTTGGCGTATTAGTAGTTTTAGAGCCGTTTACAATTTCTATAGTAGTATCATAAATCTGAGCTGCTTTTTCCATAGCCCATTCTGAAGTTCTTCCATCTACTTCGGCAAAACAATTAATTACTCCACCAGCATTAACCATAAAGTCTGGTGCGTAAACCATCCCTTTATCCATCACTGCTTGTCCATGAATTGCTTCATTAGCCAACTGATTATTCGCTGCACCTGCTATAATTGAGCATTTTAACCGTGATAAAGTATCATCATTAACGGTTGCACCCAAAGCACACGGAGCATATACATCCACATCTAAATCATATATTTCTTCTAAACCAACAACCTTTGCTCCTAAATCAGCTGCTTCCTTCAAACTCGGTTCATGTATGTCTGTCACAAAAACTTCAGCACCTTCTTGTATTAAATGCTTAATCAAATATTGTCCTACATGACCAGCTCCCTGAACCGAAACTTTTACTCCGCTTAAAGCATCGGTTCCAAACTGAATTTTTGCACAAGCTTTCATCCCCATGTAAACACCGTAAGCAGTTACAGGAGATGGGTCTCCACTCTTACCAGGCAATCCAGCTACATGATTAGTTTCTTGGTTAACCCAAACCATATCTTGAGGAGAAATTCCAACATCTTCTGCTGTAATGTATTTACCACTTAATGATTCAACAAACTGTCCAAACCTTCTAAATAAAGCTTCATTCTTTTGGGTGTGTGAATCACCAATGATAACCGCTTTACCTCCACCCAAATCTAACCCCGAAATAGAGTTTTTATAAGTCATTCCCCTTGAAAGCCTTAACACATCTGTTAAAGCATCTTCTTCATTGGTATAATTCCACATTCTAGTACCTCCAAGAGCAGGCCCTAAAACTGTATTATGAACAGCTATAATTGCTTTAAGTCCTGTTGCTCTGTCTTGACAAAAAAGTACTTGCTCGTGATCCATGTTTACCATTTGTGCCAACACATTTTTGTCTGTAGAAGCAACATCTTTTAGCTCTAATATATCTGTCATAACAATAGTTTTAAATTCCGTCTAAGTCAAATTAAAGATTTACTTTTGTAAGCAGAAAAACAAAAAACTTTTTAGACTTACAAAGGCTGACAAAGGTAATGTTTTTACTGAATTGTAACAGCTATTTTCTAATTATTTAGAATCACATTATTAGCAAAATGAAATCGTTAAAACACCTAAACAAATATATTTTAAAGTACAAGTATCGCTTGTTATTAGGCTTTTTATTTGTGTTGGGTGCAAATATTTTTGGGCTCTTCCCTGCTCAAGTAATTAGGCAAGCTTTTGACTTGGCTGACGCTCAAATAAGTGGAAAAGAAATTAATGAAGGATATTTTCTTAGTCATTTTTTTGAAGGATATTCATTTGGTCGGATAGTATTAACTTTTGGTTTAATTGTATTAGCTCTATATATAATTAAAGGGTTGTTTACTTTCTTCATGAGGCAAACCATCATTATCGCATCTAGGTTAATGGAATATGATTTAAAAAATGAAATATTTAATCATTATCAAGAATTAGGTTTAACATTTTACAAGCAAAATAATACTGGTGATATAATGAACCGAATAAGTGATGATGTAAGTAAAGTAAGAATGTACCTTGGCCCTGGAATTATGTACACCATCAACCTTATTGTATTATTTTCTATGGTTATTCCTACAATGTTTTCGATAAATGTACGATTAAGCCTCTTTTCACTCATTCCTTTGCCTATTCTTTCTGTTATTATCTATTTGGTAAGTAATAGAATAAATAAGCAAAGTGAAAGAGTTCAAGCAAAACTATCCGACATTACTACACTTTCACAAGAATCATATTCAGGCATTAGAATTTTAAAATCTTATGTGAAAGAAAAGTTTTTTCTGTCTAAAATGGATAATGATAATGAATCATATAGGACAAGATCGATGAATCTTGTAAAAACCAATGCCTTTTTCTTTCCTGTAATGATGCTTCTAATTGGAATGAGTACCATTTTTACAATTTATGTTGGAGGTAGTGAGTACATAGCTCACACTAACAACCCTTTAATTCCAGAAGCAGATAAACTAACTAAAGGTAACATTTTAGAATTTGTTATTTACATTAATATGCTTACCTGGCCTGTTACAGCAATTGGATGGGTTACTTCAATTATACAACGAGCAGCTGCATCTCAAACCAGAATTAATGAGTTTTTAAATACCAAACCCGCCATACAAAATCCAACCAGTGAAGAATTAAAACTAAAAGGGAATATAGTATTTAACAATGTATCTTTTACATATCCTGAGTCTGGTATTACTGCTTTAAAAAACATTTCTTTTGAAATCAAACAAGGGGAAACACTAGCTGTAATTGGTAAAACTGGTGCTGGAAAATCTAGCATTATTAACTTGCTTTTAAGAAACTATGATACAGACACAGGTAAAATACTAATTGATGATGTAGATATAAAAGAAATTAATCTCAATCAATACAGAGAACATGTTGGACTCGTACCTCAAGAAGTATTTTTATTTTCTGATACTATAGAAAATAATATTGCTTTTGGGTATAAAAACGAATTGCCTGATAAATCAGTTATTGAACAAGCAGCAAAAGATGCTGTGATACATAGTAATATTGTAGAGTTTCCAAAAGGATTTAAAACTAAAATTGGTGAACGAGGCATTACTCTTTCAGGAGGGCAAAAACAACGTATATCTATTGCCCGAGCAATTATTAAATCTCCTAATATTTTAATATTTGACGACTGTTTATCTGCCGTAGATACAGAAACCGAAGATAAAATTTTAACCAATCTTAAAAGGCTAATGAAAAACAGAACTTCAATTATTATTAGCCATAGAGTTTCTTCCGTAAAAGGTGCAGATAAAATCTTAGTTTTAGAAAATGGCGAAATCATAGAAGAAGGTACTCATGAAACTTTGCTAGAAACAAAAGGGACCTATGCAAAAACTTACCAAATGCAATTATTAGAATCTGAAGAAAATAAAAATAAATAAACTTTAATCTTTTTGTTGATTTACAAATATTAAATATCTAAATTTGCAGCCCTTTAAGAGGATTTTTTAAAATTAGAGTTATGGACGCGATTAAGCATGTAGAAAATGAACTATCACCAATAAAAGATTTCCCAGCTTTTAATGCAGGTGATACTATTACAGTTTATTATAAAATTAAAGAAGGTAATAAAGAAAGAACACAGCACTTTCAGGGTACGGTATTACAAAAAAGAAACCCTGGGGCTAATGAAACTTTCACTATCAGAAAGATGTCAAGTGGAATTGGTGTAGAAAGAGTATTTCCGTTAGCTTCACCTTTTATTGAAAAAATAGAAGTAAATAAAAAAGGTAGTGTACGAAGAGCAAGAATTTTCTACTTACGTGAAAGAACAGGTAAATCTGCAAGAATTAAAGAAAAGCAAACCGCAAAAAAATAAACTTAGAAACTCCGAAATATTTCGGAGTTTTTTTATGCTTTAATGTTTACCAATCTTTGAATGCTATAGACGAAAATATTCTTTTAATCGACCAAACATCAGAGCTATTTTTAGCTTGAAAATACCATAAAAGATGGTTAGATTTGTAGTCCTATCAATTAACTATACAAAGGTATGAGGCAGCTAAAAATTACCAAATCTATCACCAATAGAGATAGTGCATCTTTAGATAAGTATTTACAAGAAATTGGCCGAGAAGAGTTAATAACTGCAGAAGACGAAGTAGAATTAGCTCAACGAATAAAACAAGGAGACCAGGTAGCACTTGAAAAATTAGTAAAAGCTAACCTTCGATTTGTAGTATCTGTTTCAAAACAGTATCAAAATCAAGGTCTTACACTGCCCGATTTAATTAACGAAGGAAACTTAGGTTTAATAAAAGCTGCACAAAGATTTGATGAAACAAGAGGTTTTAAGTTTATTTCGTATGCTGTTTGGTGGATTAGACAATCTATCCTACAAGCTATCGCAGAGCAAGCACGCATTGTAAGGCTTCCTCTTAACCAGGTTGGTTCATTAAATAGAATTAATAAAACTTTCTCTAAACTAGAACAAGAGTTTGAACGTGAGCCTTCTCCAGAAGAAATAGCTGAATGTTTAGAAATTGAAAAAGAAAAAGTAACCGAATCCCAAAAAATATCCGGAAGACATGTTTCTGTTGATGCCCCTTTTAAAGATGGTGAAGATGGAACATTATTAGATGTACTATCTAACACTAACTCTCCAAAAACGGATGTTTCATTGATGTACGAATCACTTCAAAACGAAATTGAAAGATCTCTATCCACATTAACTGAACGTGAAAGAGGTGTTATTAAAGATTTTTTTGGAATTGGAATTCCTCACCCATTATCGTTGGAAGAAATTGGTGATAAGTTTGGGCTAACCAGAGAACGTGTTAGACAAATCAAAGAAAAGGGCATTAGAAGATTAAGAAAAACATCAAGAAGTAAATTATTAAAAACATATTTAGGTTAATTTAAAATGAGTGTAACTGAAAATAATCAAACAGCTTACGAAGCAAATTTAAGTGATTACGTAAGTAATGAAAAAGCGGCAGTAAGCCTAATTAGTTCTATCGGACATTTAATGTATGAAAAATCCATTGAACTAGTATTGTTCAGAAACCCTTTGGTTGACAAGAGTATCTCTGAAGTATTAAAACTACATAAAAAAGCTAAAACAATAGCTTACAAACCTGTTGATATTCAATTAACTTCTGCATTAGCTAAAGTTTTAACCGAATTAAATATTGCCCCTTCTAAATTAGACATAGGTAGATTAGCAAGTGAGTGGGTTTCTGAAGAAAGTCAACATAATTCAATGGCTGACTTTTTAAATAATAAGTTAGCTGGATTTGACAATACAGCAGCACATAACCCTACCCCAAAAGATGTTGTATTATTTGGATTTGGTAGAATTGGAAGATTAGCTGCCAGAGAATTAATCAAACAAGCTGGAAAAGGTCAACAATTACGATTGAGAGCAATTGTAACCAGAAGTGTTACTGATGATTCAATAATCAAAAGAGCTGCATTATTAAGAAATGATTCTGTACATGGAGAGTTTTACGGTAATGTAGATGTTGATTTATCCAATAAAACTTTAATCATCAACGGACAAATTGTTAAAATGATTGAAGCTAAAAACCCAGAAGATGTTGATTATACTTCTTATGGTATTGATAATGCTTTATTAATAGACAATACTGGAGTGTTTACAAACAAAGAAGCTTTAGGTAGGCATTTACAAGCTAAAGGTATAAGCAAAGTGCTTTTAACTGCTCCTGGTAAAGAAATTCCAAACATCGTTTATGGAATTAATGAAGGTGAATTAGACATAGAAAATGATAATATTTTTTCTGCAGCATCATGTACTACAAATGCTATTGCTCCTATCCTACACACAGTAGAAGACTCTTTAGGTGTAGTAAAAGGACACATTGAAACTGTACATGCATACACCAACGACCAAAACCTTCTTGACAACATGCACAAAAAACCTCGTAGAGGTAGATCCGCAGCTATTAATATGGTAATTACATCTACTGGTGCTGGAAATGCAGTAACAAAAGTGATTCCAAGTTTAAAAGGAAAACTTACAGCTAATGCTGTTAGAGTTCCTACTCCAAATGGTTCTTTAGCAATATTAAATTTAAATGTAAATAAAGAAACCAGCATTGAAGAAATTAATGAAATTATCAGAAAAGCTGCTTTAGAAGGTAAGTTAGTAAATCAAATTAAGTACGAAAATGATCCTGAATTAGTATCTAACGATATTATTGGAAATATTTGCTGCTCAGTTTATGATAGTAATGCTACCATTGTTTCTGAAGATAAAAAGAATATTGTTCTTTATGTTTGGTATGATAATGAGTTTGGTTACACCAAACAAGTTATTAGATTAGCTAAATATATTGCGAAAGTGAGAAGGTTAATTTACTATTAACCACAATTACCCACCACCTAAATATTGATTTAAAGCTCCTTTTTGGGAGCTTTTATTTTTAAGCAGATGAATAAGAATAAAAACAACAGATTAAACAACATAATTAAAGATCTATCATCTAACGATAACAAAACGGTATTAACTGCATTGAAGCAACTTCGAAAGCATGGTAAACCAGAAGCAATAAAACCATTAGCTGATTTATTACTTACTTCTGAATCAGATGAAATTTCAACTACAACTATTAACTTATTATATGATTTAAAAGACCAAAATGTAGTTGATGAGCTTATGCTATGCATCGAAGATGAGAAATATGATGAAATTAAACCCATATTGGTTGCTGTTTTTTGGCAATCTAAATTAGATGGAAGTAATTATATTTCTTCTTTTGTTAGAGAAGCTATAAAGGGTGATTACATGACTGCCATAGAGGTAATGACCGTGATAGATAATTTTGATGAAGCAACATTTAATGAGGAAGAAATTATCAATTTAAAATATGATTTGGATGAGACGATAGTGGACATAAAAGAAAACGACTTAGAAAAAGCTAAATTGTTAGACTCCATCAAATCTTCTTTAGACAACTTAACTATTGAGTATTAAAAAAAGCCCATCATAATGATGGGCTTTTTAATCTATTTCGTAATAGTTTTAACCTATTCTGATCCTCCTCCAAACCTGAATCCAATCTTACCTGCAATTCTTAAATCTACAGGCATACTATTACCTATATAAGGTACATAATCATCTTCATCAAAACCAGGATCGTCTTCAGCTTTGGCATTACTATAAGAAACACTGTTAGAGATAAATCTACCAACACCTAATGTTGCTTCCATAAAGAAAGCTCCACTAGTTTTCCATTTATAACCAAATAAAGCACCTAAAGCAATTCCTGTAGTACTTACATCAGTCTTAGGAAAGGTCAAATTTCCTGTGCTAGAAAAACCAGTTGTATCAGTAAAGGTATTATCTGAAGCTTTGGAAGTTCTAAACTTACCATAAAACCCCATATATATACCATCATTACCTTTATTGGGTGTTGCAAACCATTTGTATTCAGGTATAATATTCATTTCTGAATATTTATACTCACCATCTGCTAATGCATATATTGCATTATTTGAAATCCCATCATCAAATAAATTCTTTGAAGTGAAATTAAAATTTATTCCAACAGAATTATTGCTGTTGATAGCATATTCATATCCTAAGCCCCATCTTTCAAAACCAAAGCTTAAAACATCTAAACTTACATCATGCTGTGCTTTTGCACCTACCGCAGTAATAATAAGTGATAAGGAAACTAGTATCTTTTTCATAATTATAAGTTTTAATAAAATACTACCAAAGTGATTTGTAAGTCACATTAGATTTAGGTCCGTTACCATAAGCAACTCCAATATCTCTAATTGCTTTAATCATTTCACTTTTTTGTTGTTGCTCCTTAAGAATATATTTCCACTCTCTATCATCAATTTGCTTCACTTTTGCAGCAATTTTATTTGATAAAGCTTTTACCTGACCATAGCAATTGGCATCAGGATCTACAGAAGCTAATAAAGCACCCGCTTCATCTGCTGCAGCCATATCTTGAGATGCATTCCAAACTGCTTGAGCTTTTTGTAGCTTCTCTTTACAGTCTCTATCAATATAATCCTGATAGATTGGTTTTGCAGCAGCCATAGCTTTGTCATAGCATGACTCACAAGCACTAGGAACTGCAGCTAATTTATACAATGCTCCTTCATGATTATTCTGGTCAGCCATAGCTTTAGCTTCTTTGATAATGATATCACAGTTATTTTTGTAATACTCAATTATCTTCTTTTTACCTTCTTGTACAAAAGCTTTTAATTCAGGGTCAGCTGTTCTAATGTTTTTTAAAGCTGTTTTATAAGCCTTTGTTTCATTTTTACCAACGCCTTTAATTGTTACAGTATGACTTGCAAAAACAGTTCCTTCAATACCATCACCAATGTAAAAAGTTACATCTAAACCATAAGCATGCATCGGTGGTGGCCCAGGTAAAATATTTTTTGTATTTACTGTAATATTTGCTGTAACAATAAATCTAGCATTTTTAAACCCTCCAGCTAAACCAGCTTTTGTAACAACCTGAGTTAATTTGTTTGCTAACATTTGTCTAGCTGTTGTCGGCATACCTTCTATTTGAGGTGGCACATAAGCAGTTAGCATTACCCTATTCTCATCTTTCGATGAATCTTGAGAGAAACCTGTAACACCAGCAAACGTTAACGTAAGAGCTAATGCTAATTTTGTAATTCTTTTCATTTTAAAATAATTTTAATTTTATTTACCACCCAAATAAATAGTAGCTCTACCTAAACCTTTTTGAGTTAACTTACAAGGAATATTCATTGGGTCTCCTTTTAACTTTTTATAAAGTTGTCTTGCCCATCTTCTTGCATCTTGAGCTCTTCCTTTGTCATCATACATAGGTATTCTAACTTGCTCAAATAACATCATTGTTTCAGTTGCATCAGTAGTACTAAATCTACCTTTCTGAGTATTTTCGCTCATCCAGTCCTCAATAATCATACCTAACTCATCGTCACCAAAATCTTCACTCTCTAAATCGTAATCCCAGTCATCCCAAACTTTAATTCTAACAATGATTTCTCTACCATTTTCAAACATATCTTCAAAATGAGTCATTAATTGACTATTGAAGTTATCAATGTGAGCAGTAACAGCCTCTTGTAACAATACATTTGTTTCAGCTGAAAAAGAAGGAGCTCCAGTACCTTGTGCAGAAGCAACTTGTTTACCAGTATAAGCATCTAAACCTCTTAAAATAAATGTAATTGATTTCTTAGGTCCTGTAGCGTTAACTGTCCATGTTAACTCCATAATAATATCAGCTTTAGCTTTTTTCTTTAACATGTCTATCGGACTTTCTGAAACTTCAGCACCTGATTTAGAAGTTCTCATTGCATCTTCAGCAGCATCTTCTTCTAACTGCTTCATGATAGTTTCTAAATCTTTTAAAGGGAATCCTCTTTCAGACATCATACCATTAATAGCACTAACTACCAATTTCACCTCAGTATTTTGCTGAAATGCTTTCTTGTAATCAGGAATAACAACTTTCGATCCTTCATCATCAAATTCCATGGTAAAACCATTTTTCACACACCAGTTATCACTAGGTACAACCATGATAGTTGGTTTTTTAGCTTGTCCAAAAGCAGCTACACTGATTAAGGCAATACTTAATGTTATAAATAATTTTTTCATTTTTTAGTTTGTTTTTGTTTATATATTATTATTGTATTTAATTATTTCGATATCAAGTTATCTTGAATCATTCTTTCTTTCAACTTAGCTCTTTGCACTCTGATTATTACACCATAAGTTACTTGATCACCTGATTTACCTCTTCCTTTTACAACAGAAAAATGCAAGTCTGAACCATCTTCACCAGTAATAAATTCTTTGTATGGTCCATCATCAACAAAAAATGCATTAAAATAATCTTCATGCTTCTCTCTTGCATCTGGATTAAAGAAAATTGGTTTTTGATTACAACCTTTATTACTTCTTATCCCTTTAAATAATACATCAGCTAAACCGTTTTTCTTTGCTTGCTCAATTGCATCCTCTCTATTTCTACCACTTCCCCAGCCTTTAACAGTTTGAGATCCATCTCCTTCTACACCTATACATTCTGTTTCGTAATTATAAGCTCCAGCAACATTTCTTTGTGGATCGCCACAAGAATTTAAAGCAGTAACAAGGGCAAAAACCATTATTGAACTACCTAGTAAATATGTTAATTTTTTCATCTTATTTAATTTTAAATTGAATTTTAAAATCCTGAGCTTAATCCTCTGATAATTCCAGCAGCTTCTAGATCTTTTCTTAGCGCATTTGAATTAACTGTTACCACTACTCCAACTTTATATTTGTAGCCTTTTAGTTTTACACCCATAACCTCAGGAGTCGCATCATTTGAATGAGAAACAAACTTCATATATTTACCACCATCGGCAAAAAAATCATCAAAGAATTCTTTCTTTTGGTGTTCTAAACTTGGATCATTAACAAGAGCCTTTTGATTAGTGCATCCTTGTCCACCACCAGCGTATCCTTGAAAAATAATACCATGCACAGCATTTTTCTTTGCCTGACCAGTAGCCACTTTAGCATTTTTAGAATAGGACCAAACTTTAATTAATTTAGTTCCTGGTTTACCAATACCTACACACTCTATCTCGTATTTCCAATCCCTGGTATCATTGTTAGCCTTCTTTTTCTTACTTATTTGGGCATTAGATGTTAATGTAAAAGCAACCATTGCTATTAGCGTAACACCTGTTTTCAAAATTGTTTTTTTCATTGTATTAAATTTATTAGTTATATGATTAGAGATATTAATTAATTTGTCTTATTAACATACCTGGAAATAACCCACCTTTCTTGCCTTTAAAATGAGTGAACTCTAAATCGTTCTCAGGCTTCATTGGCTCTCCATTTTCATCTAATGGAGCTTCCCCAGCGTTAAATCTATTATCCCAAATTTTAGATTTATCTACTTTAATAACAGCCTTTCTTTTGTATTTCAACCTTCCATCAGCATCATACTGAGGCATTAAAACTTCATACTTATCTCCACCTTCTAATTCTTCTTTCATACCAATTTTAGCACCAAGAGGATCAACACTAACCAAAGGCGTTTTAGTTCTGAACGGTTCAAACTTACGTTGTAATTTGTTGTAACCTGAATTAATAGATTTTAGCGTAGCATTTTTAATAATCATATCTTCGCTCTGAGCATTTTTTCCTAATCCACTAATTAGTGTAGATGATTTCTGATAACCTAACAATTTAAAGCTAAAGAAATCAGTATTATCAAATGCTTCTTTTTTCGCAGGGTCAATGTTAGATGCATCCATCCAGTAATCATTCCAAAAATAGGCCTCAACTGAATCAGACCAGTTTAATTGATATAAGTATGAAGTAGTCCATACTGTATATCCTTGCCTAGCTTTTTCATAAACTTTTTCAGCTATTTTTTTTGCCGCATCTGCTAAAGCACCTGGCTTTTCATTAGCTGCAGCTACTGCTACATCATACGTAGCTTTTGCTGCTACTTCATTACTCACAAATTTAGAATAGTTAACTACCACAAATGTACTTCCTAAAAGTTCAATCCCTGCATCTTTTAACATATCCAAACCTCTTTCAGTGCTTGCTGCTTTAGCAGCATCTTGTGCAGAAGCATCATAGGCTCCTCTTTCCTGAATTAGTTTCATATCAAAAGCTCCTTCTGGAGTTCTGTTAAACCATTTTGCAACAATTTGATTAGCAACTTTATTATCTTTTAAGTATTTATCTATCGTTGCACTTAAATCTTTCTCTTCTTTTTTACTTGCCTTTTCACCTTCTGCAACAACAGGTGCTACGTAATAATCATCTAAATTAAATGATTTTGCCGCAACTGTATGATTATTGTACTTATCTGGAAACGGAGCCTCTGTAAATGTATTAACTATTAAATCAGACTTTGGCAAGCTCTTATCCTCAATTATCATAGTATGCAAAGAACTTCTCCTATATTTTGTTAGTTCAGTATTTTTATCCGTTTTATGGATTTTACCATCATCTTTCTTTTCCTTTTTCTCTTCTTTTACCTCTTCTTGAGCATAAACTCCATTAATACCAACAGTTAACATAACTGCAGCTGCCATAGAAAGTTTTAATCCTTTTTTAAAAGGTTGTAATTTTTTATTCATAGGTAGTTAATTTTTTGAGAATACCCTTAATGATACTTTACGAGTATTTCTCCTAGATTTTTTTGATTAATAAATAATTTTGTTAGCCTAACAAATATAGGATAAAAACTCATATAGATAAGACTACCCTAATAATTGTTTGTAAATTAACAATTCATTAACAGAATTCACTATATATCACATTTAATGTAAGTTCAAAAATTGTGGAATCATATTTGATATTTCATCTCATTGATAAGTCAATAAAACCGTTCGTAACATTTTAGTTATTGCTACGTTTTATTTTAATTAGATTTGTTTAAATACTTACGCATATGAGAAATTTAAGATTATTATCAATTGCTGTTTGTTTTACTTTTAGTTTAAACAGTTATAGCCAGTACATACAAAGTGATGGAAGCAAAAAGTTTGATGCTTTACTACAATATATCAACTATGCTTATGTTGATTCAACTAATGAGAATAATATTGTTGAAGATGCAATTGTTGCAGTTTTAAAAGAGTTAGACCCCCATTCCGTTTACATTCCAAAAGAAGAGTTAAAGAAAATGAATGAGCCTTTAGTTGGAAATTTTGAAGGTATCGGAATTCAGTTCAATATACTTCATGATACATTAATGGTAGTTTCACCCATTTCTGGAGGTCCTTCAGAGAAAGTCGGTTTACAAGCTGGTGATAAAATTGTAGAGGTGGACGGAGAAAATATTGCCGGTATTGGTATTCAGAATAGTGACGTACAAAAAAAACTAAGGGGAAAAAAAGGCACCAAAGTTAATGTTGGTATTAAACGAAAAGGTGTTGGAGATATTTTAAATTTTACTATAACCCGTGATAAAATACCAATATTTAGTGTTGATGCAAGCTATATGGCAACTCCAGAGATTGGATACATTAAAGTTAATCGTTTTGCTAAAAACACCATAGATGAGTTTAGGGCTGGGTTAAACAAATTGAAAGAGCAAAACATGAAACATCTAATCATCGATTTGAAAGGCAATGGTGGTGGTTACTTGCAAACTGCCATTCAACTTGCTGATGAAGTTTTAAATGATAAAAAATTGATTGTATATACAGAGGGCCTTAAAAACCCAAAACAAGAATACTACACCACTTCTAAAGGCGGTTTTGAAAAAGGAAAGCTAGTTGTATTAATTGATGAGGGGTCTGCTTCGGCATCAGAAATTGTATCGGGAGCCATACAAGATTATGACAGGGGGTTAATTATCGGTAGAAGATCTTTTGGAAAGGGACTGGTTCAAAAACCTTTTCCATTGCCAGATGGTTCAGCCATAAGGCTAACTGTTGCGAGATACCACACTCCTTCAGGAAGATGTATCCAACGACCATATAATGAAGGTAAGGAAGAATATTACAAAGAATTTGTAAGAAGATTTGAGCATGGGGAATTTATGAATGAAGATAGTATTGCTCTACCCGATTCATTGCAGTATAAAACCTTAAATAGTGAAAGAACTGTTTATGGCGGTGGTGGAATAATGCCTGACATTTTTGTTCCTATTGACACTACAATGTCATCAGATTATTTTAATAAAGTAAATAGAAAAGGTTTATTTAATGAGTTTACTTTAACTTATATGGATAATAATAGAGAGAGTTTAGAAAAAAAATACAAAACAGTCAAGGAATTCAAACAAAACTATAATACTGAAACTGAAGTTTTTGATGATTTTATAGCATTTGCTGAAAGCGAAGGCGTTGATAAAAATGAGGAGCAAATTAGCACTTCTAAGAAACTTATTGAAATAAGGTTGAAAGCATTAATTGCAAGAAACTTATGGAACACATCTGCTTACTATGAGATTGCAAATGAACTGAATGATTCTTTTATAAAAGCGATTGAAGAAATAAATAGCAACTCATTTAAAAGAGAGAAGTTAGTTTATAAATAGATTTGTATTTTTGCTTGTAATTAAATAAAGAATTATGAAAGAAAATATAAAAATTGGATTATTAGGCTTAATTGCTCTAACTCTTGTTGTTGATGTATTTTTTATGGATGATGCTCCTCAAAGAAGAGATGCTGTTGAAACCCCTACACCACAAAGTAATATTGCAGCTAACCCTGCCCCAAATAATGTGGTTAACCCAATAGCTAACCCAACACAGCCGCAACCGCTTAATCAACCGCCACAGCCAGCACCTTCTTTATCAGAAACAAGAACTAAGACAGCAGTACAGTTTGCTGAAACTGCTCATAACTTTGGAACAATTAAACAAGACTCGAAAAACACCAAAATATTTAAGTTTGAAAATACAGGCAATGAACCTTTAATTATTGAAAATGCTACTGGTTCTTGTGGCTGTACTGTACCTAAATTTCCTAAAGAACCTATTAAACCAGGTGAAAGTGGTGAGATTGAAGTTGTTTACAGCCCTGGAAAACAACAAGGTGCACAAACTAAAACTGTAACTATCACTGCAAATACTAATCCAATAACGACTACTCTTAACATATCAGCAAACGTTGAAGTAGCTCAGTAAAAATATTCTTAACAAAGAACTAAAAGCTCCTTTTTGGAGCTTTTCTCATTTTAACTGTTTATAATAATATAATTTATGCTGAAGAAGATTGGGATGAAAAATCTCTATCATATCCTTTAAAACTATATGAGGATTAACTGTAGCCGACTCCCAATAATCATTGCCTCCTACTTTATTTAAACGTTTAGAATTATTATATAATTTTTTATTCTTAACAGACTTAAAACCTGATAAACGTTCATCATAGTTTAATATTGAAGCAATACTTTGATAACTATTTTGATTTAACCAAAAATCTGCATTATAGGCTTCTTCGAAAACGACTTCTTTAGCTTTAACTAGGCTAGACATTTCATCATTATTGCTCCATAGATAATTACCCCCTGCATCTTTAAATAATTGAGCCTGAAAAGATTTTCCTCCTGCAACATACCAGCTTCCATTCCATGGCATCCCAACAAACACTGAAGGTTTTTGATTTATAGTATCAGTTAATTCCAACAAAGACAAATATTCTAACTCAATAGTATTAAATATGCTTTTAGCTAGAGTCAATTCATCATAAAATACAGCTACAAACTTTATCCATTCTGCCTTACCTAGTGGATGATTTTCCATATACTCAGCATTTAAAACAGTTGTTAGCCCCATCTTCTCCATCTTACTTAAGTACTTTAAAGAATTTTCATTAATACCATAAGTCATAATAATATCTGGAGACTCATCCACCAGTATTTCATAATTTATAGCTTGCTCACTTCCTATTTCTTTAACCTCTCCTTTATTAAATCTATCTTTAAATTTATCATTATGAGAATAATGAATACCAGAAGCAGCTATAACTGTATTTTCTTTTTGTAACTCACTAACAAAAGCAATATGAGTTAAACTCATACAAGCTATAGTTTGTATTGGAATTTTAATTTTTATTGCATCTTCATAACCCTTTGGCATTTCTTCTCTATATAATATATACTTGTATGATGTTTCTTGCCCTTTCCATGGGTCATTTAAAGTAACTTCATAAAAACCAGAATATTCCTGAATAGTAAACCCTTTGGCGTATTTTACATCAATAATTTTTGCCTTTTCCTTTTTTAGATAACCAGAGGGTTCTTTTTTCCCCTCACAAGAAAAAAAACAAATAACTACACAAATACATAGTAACCATCTCATTCTGTAAAACTTCTTAACTGATTGGTTTCAAAAGTCCACTCTGGAGTACGAATCTCTCCTACACATTCTTCAACGCTGTACCATGGAGAATATTCTTCATTGTTAAAGTTTTGAAGGATATGTATATCCTGAGCAGGCATGTAGCTTTGGGCAATCATAAAAAGTCGCTTTCCTGTTTTTTGGTTGCAAGCAACATCAATTACTAAAACTGCATGACCAGGAAAACCTCCTTTTATAAACACGTCTCCAGGTTGTATATTTGATAGTGACTTGGCTTTCAACTCTTTTTCTAATGATGCAGTACCTGCATACATAAACACATTGGTTAAGTATTTTTTAAAACTACTGTATGACTTATTGTTTTTAGTAGAATTAACCCAAACCACTTTATTTGCTTTTAAACTAGGGTATAAACCACTGCTCCATTTAGAGAAAGGAATATTTATTCCATTTGTATAATTAAAATGAATTTGATCATATTTTTTAAACGAATAAAGATATTCTGCTCTTAATCGCATTACCGCATCAGCACACTGCTGCAAATCCTTATCTCCTACATCTATATCAATTATTGCAAATTGAGCTTGTTGATTGTACTTTTTTTGTCCATCATACAGGTAAACAGTATTATCATCTTTCAGGGGCAAATGTCTTAACCAATCACCAAAGGAGTTCTTATCTAAGGGTATTCGTTCAAATCCTTTTGGAACAGTAATATTGTTAATTATTGCTTTATTATAAAGATAATTAGATTTCCAGGAATGCACATACAGTGTTGTATCTTTTGTAGCAATTGTAGCTACATCTTGTTTAGAGTTAGTATTTAATAAGTTAATTTGCTCTGGTTCATTATTACTCTGGCAAGCAGCCAACAAACTGCTAAAGCACAAAAGGAGTAAATATTTAGATTTGTACAACAAGCACTATCTTACTTTAAGTTTTACAATATAGAATCCTGTATTAGAAGCATTGTAAACTGTTTCATAAATAGAAAGGTATAACATTCCTGTACTTGAAACTCTCCCTTTATAATTTGCTCCTGCTTTTACAGATGTTCCTGTATCACCGATTTTAAAAACTGTATTGCCATAAACTGGGTAGTTAGAAGTGCTTGAATTAGCCTGAAAATCATCACTCGTACTATTTTTATAGGACCCGTCAGGCTTATACTTATTACCAGATAAGCTCGCGAATGTTACTTCTCCAGATGATATAACATCAATGCTTTGACCATTCTTAACCATAATACCTGTTTTTAACCAACCACCATCTTTATTCCCACTAATGTGTTTATTTGCAAAAAGTTTAAACGTTTTCATCCCTCCTTCTGATGCGTCATAATACATCACATCAATTTTCTCGATTTTGTCTCTTGGAATAGTTAAAGTACCATACTCTGTTTTTAACTGCATTGAAGTAAAGTTATACTTACCTCCCATATTATATTCATAATCTATCGAAACCACATCTTTAGTTTTATAGTCGTTAGACACACTGTGGTTAGCTTTAAGTTCTGCAATAGCATTGGTTAAAGTGTAATCAGTAAAATCCGAAGACAAGTAGTTTGAAGAATACATTACATCTTCCAATACAGGAATAGCAGAAGCATTTAACTCAGTAATAGATTTATAAGCACTCTCTCTCATTTCTTCATTAGAAGTATTTAACTGTTTAGCCAAACTTTCTATTTTACTTTTTTGAGAGTTATCAGGATGTAAGCCTAATTCGATAGTAGTAACATTCTTAATTGGAATTTCGAGTTTACCGTAATCAGTCTCCAAAGTAACACTAGTAATTTTAGAAGTTCCTGTAACTACATTCCCATCTTTCAAGGTAAGTGTGAATTCAGTAACGTTTTGAGCAAACAACACATTGCTAATGAATATAATAGTTAGTAAAATAGTTAGTTTTTTCATCTGATTGTATTTAATTATTCAATGGATTCTTTATCCCAAAGAGTTTTAGTAATATTTTCTCCATTTTTATAGTAATAAGTTCCTCCCCAAGGATAAAAAACTCTTTCGTAAACATCTACTTCTGAGCCAGTAACTTTATATCTTTTTATGGTAACAGAATTACCGCTTTCCTCTACTTCTTCCGTAATACCTTGAGAATATTTTTCAGCTAATTCATCCTCCCTTGGCTTATCTTCTCCTCTATATACATTTCTTATTTCTTTATCAGTCTCAACTATTTTTTTATCCTCATAAGTTTTTAAATCTGTTATGAAATCAGCATTCATTTTTCTTACTTCTTCTAATTTTTTATCAAACTCTTTGTAACGTGGCTCTTGAGATTTTGTGAATTTCTGGATTTGATCGTGTTGCTTTTGAAGCTCAGCATCAGCTTTGTTTCTTCTTTTATCAGCATTTTTAACTAAAGAATTGTTCTGCTTTGCTAACTTTTGCTTGTATTTATCTAAGTACTGTACATCTTTATAGTACTTCTTTTTTTGTTTTTGTTGTTGTTTAACAAGCTGGGCTTGCATCTTCGTTTTTTGTTTGTTATTCTCCAACCTAGCTTTATCAGCATTGGCTACTCTTTGTTCTTGTATTTTAGTTATTCTGTCTCTAAATTTTTCTAACTCGTTTACATTTAATTTATATTGTTGATCTCCTTTAGCTCTTTGCTTAACCATATCCTTATTCAACTCATCTAATTCTTGCTGGTTATAAGCCGTTCTATCTATTGAAGCACTAACTAAAATCTGATTATTATTTGAGATGTATTCTTTATATTCATTAACATCAATTTGCTTTTTTATGGCTATTTCATTACTTCTCACTCTATTTTTTCTATCACTTACTGCTAATGCTTCTACATCTTTTATATTTGCTGCTCTCATTTTATCTCCTCTTTCTATCATCACTCTTTTGGCTTCAATAATGTTATCTGCATAGATGTAATGGTTATCAGCTTTATCTTCACTTAATTTTTTTTGTTCGGTAACAAATTTTTTACGTGCCTTAAGATATTCAGCTAATTCCTCATTATTATCTTCTCTCCATTTATCAGCCCTTTTTACTCGCTTTTGTTCTGCTTTTTTTAGTTTTTTAGTTGTAGCATCTAAATCTTTACTGTTCTGTAAGTGATACTTATTTCCTTTATTCTGCATAGCCGTCCTATTATCTTCAAAATCATCCAATTCTTCCTGATTTTTTACTAATCTATCTTCACTTGCTGATATAACAATTTCTTGTTGCTTTTTATATTCTTTCTTTTCTTTTGCTAATTTTTCATCCTTCTCTATATTTGCATTATTTCTGAGTTTCGCCATTTTTCTTTCTATCTCTCGTTCTCTTGCGTCAGTTATAGATGCTCTAGAATTAGTATTTACAGCAACAACTTCTGTTTCTTTTTTCTCTTCCTGTTTTTTATTTAATAACGCTAAAATCTCCACTAACTTCTCTGATGGGTATTTCTCATCAGGATATAAATTTAATGCAGCATTAAACTTACCCTGAGCTTTTTTATACTCCTCTGTTTTCATTGCTCTATCACCTTCATAAATAAGGTTTTCGTACACCTCTCTTTTTTCCTTTTCTGCTAATGCAGCAGCTTTTGCGTCTTTCTCTTTTTCAGCTAACTCAGCTAAAATTTGCTCTATCTCACTAATTTTATTTTTAGGATAGACCTTAACAGGCATAATACCTAATGCCTGTTCATAGTATGACTTTGCCTTTTGATATTGTTCAGAAGCAAAGTTTTCATCAGCTAACTTAATGTAAGAATCATATTGCTGCTGTTTTTGCTTCATCGCATTGTTAGTTAACTTAATCTCTTCCTCTTTAGCAGCAATAGCAGCTAACCTCTCCTCTATTTCTAAAAGTTTATCCTTAGGGTATTGTTCGTTGGGTTTAATTCCAAGTGCTGCATTATAATCGGTCTTAGCTTTATCGTAATCTTCAGAACTAAATGCTGCATCTGCAGAAGCTATAAAAGCCTGATATTTTTCATCTTTTTCTTTTTGAGCCAATAAAGCGGCTTCATTAGCAGCTTTTTGTTTTTCTAACTCTTCTAAAATACTTCTTATTTCTTCAATCTTAGTTTTAGGGTATTGCTCATTAGGCATTATACCAAGTGCTTCATTATACTTCTTAGTTGCCTCATCATAATTTTCTGATGCCAACTCAGCATCAGCCTGTGCAACAACAGCCTCGTAGTATTCTCTCTTCTTTTTTTCAGCTTCAGCAGCCAAAGCATTCTCTTTATCTTTTTCTAATTGAGCCAATACTTCTTCTATTTTTTTCAGTCTATCCTTCGGATATTGTTCATTAGGTTTGACTTCCAATGCTGCATTGTAGCTTGCCTTAGCACTTTCATAACTTTCATTATCGAAGGCATTATCAGCTGAAGCTATAATGGAATTATACTTTTCGTCAACTTGCATTTTAGCCAGCATTTCTTCAATCTTGGCATTAGCTTCTGCTAGCTTATCTTTTGGATATTGCTCATCAGGTTTCAAGTTAAGTGCTTTCTCAAAAGCAGTTTTTGCATCTTCGTACTCTTTAGTAATCATGGCAGCATCTCCATCCTTAATGGCTTCAGCATAAGCTCCTTCTAATTTTTCTGCTTCTTCTTTTAACGCTTCTATTTCTGCAATTTTATCACTTGGGTATTTCTCATTCACTTTAAGTGCTAATGCAGCTTGATAGTCAGTAATGGCTTTATCATAATCTTTATCTGCAAAAGCACCATCTGCAGATGTAATCAACGCATTATACTTTTCGTTTAACTCCTTTTGAGCAGCAAGTTCTTCTTTCTTCTTATTAATCTCTTCTATTTTTTCTTTAGGGTAAGTTTCTTCTGGTTTTAAACCAATTGCTTTTTCAAAAGCGGTTATTGCTGCATCATAATCTTCTCCAATAAAAGCATTATCACCTTGTTCTATGGCTGCTTTATAGTCTTTATCTAATTGCTCAGCAGCTGCAATAATTTCTTTTATCTCGGCAATCTTAGTTTTAGGGTATTCGTCATTCTTTATTTCTAAAGCATCCTCATAAGCTGTTTGTGCAGTTTCATAATCTTTATTGGTAAAGGCAGCATCTGCATCAGCTATCAATTTCTTGTACTCTTCCTCTTTTAGCTTTTGTTCAGCTAGTAAGTTGTTAGCTTCTTCTATTTGCGTTGTTGGATAAGCTTCTCCAGGTTTTACCTCTAAAGCTTTATTGTATGATTTAATAGCATCCTCATAACTCTTTTCTTTAAACAACTTGTCAGCCTCAGCAATAGCATCAGTATATGCTTTCTCTTTTTCTGCTATTGCAGCTAACGCTTCTTCAATCTCTTTTAACTTGGTTTTAGGATATTCTTCATAATCTTTAAGTTTTGATGCCTCTGTGTATTTTTCTTTTGCTTTATCGTAATTTTTATCATTTAAAGCTCCATCAGCTTCAACAATAAGCTCCTGGTATTCCTCATTCACTTTCTTTTCATTAGCAATAATATCCTCGACCTCTTTAATCTTGTTTTTAGGATAATCCTCATCTTTCACCTCCAAAGCTATTTCGTATGAATTTATTGCTTTCTCCCACTCCCTATTCTTGAATGCTGCATCTCCTTTTTCAATAGCTGCTTGATATTTTTTATTGGCAGCTTCCATGCCTGCTAATTTATCTGATATCTCACCTAACTGAAATAATGGATACGATTCATCTGGAAATATTTCAGCAGCCTTCTCATAAAATGGTTTTGCCTCTGCCCAATTCTCTGAGTTAAATTCTTTATCTGCAGCAGCTATTGCAGCATCATAATCTTTCTGTTTCTGTTTACGTTCTTCTTCCAAAGATTTTAAACGTTCTGCCAACTCTTTCTTTAATCGTTCTAACTCTTTTTTAACCGATTTTGTATATTCTGGATTATAATCCATATAACCAGTTGCTGGATCAAAAGCAACTTTAGCAATAGGTTTATCTAAAATTGAAACATCCAACCCATCAATTTTTTCAAACAAATTCATCTCCATAGGAAATTCAAAACCATATTTTGCATCTTCTGGCGGTACATTTTTGGTGGAAAATTCAATTCGTTTTGTTACATGGTTAGGTCTAGAAAACTCTAGTATGTAAACGGCATTAGGAGGTAATGACAAATCAAATTTACCGTTAGAAGCTGATGTAATGGTTTTCCAAACTGAACCATTTCGTTTAACAGTAATAGTTACTCCTTCAAAACGTTTCTTAGTTTCTTCTTTCTTTACCGAACCCGTTACATCCAATGTCCAATCTTGCCCATACGACCATATAGGTAAACTTAACATTGTAAATACAACAATGCATTTCAGAATACTATTTATACTGCCAACAGCCATTACTTTTTAACCGAACTAACAAATATCGTAAATACATATTAAAAACCCTTGTAAATACTACAAAATATATACCATTTAACTAAACGAAATGTTTGGTTATTTGTTATAATTATTGTTCAACAATAATAAAGATGTGGTCTTTGAAAATTTCCACAAAGAAATTAGAAAGAATTTGCAATAGCTAAAAAGCTTGGAGCATCAAGCGAGGCACCTCCTATTAACCCACCATCTACATCTGGGTTAGCGAATAACTCTTGAGCATTATCTGGCTTACAACTACCTCCATATAAGATATTAATATTGTTAGCTGTTGCTTCGCCATATTTATGGGCTACAATTCCACGGATAAAAGCGTGCATTTCTTGTGCTTGATCCGAACTTGCTGTAACACCAGTTCCTATTGCCCAAACTGGCTCATAGGCAATCACACAGTTTGTAATTTGTTCAGAAGACAAATGAAACAAACCTTCTTCAATTTGCTGTTTTACAACATCAAAATGATTATTAACATTCCTATCTTCCAGTACCTCTCCACAACAATAAATTGGAGTGACTTTGTCAGCCAACAATCTATCAACTTTAAGGGCTAAATCTTTGTTTTGCTCGTTAAAATATTGTCTTCTTTCAGAGTGCCCAACAATTGCATGAGTAGCTCCAATTGAAGCAATCATATTAGCAGCAATCTCACCAGTATATGCCCCGCTTTCGTGTTGAGAACAGTTTTGAACACCAACCTCGAGATTTGTACCATCAGTTGCATTTACAAGTTCGGCAGCATACAAAGCTGGTGGTATTAAAATCATTTGAACATCAGTACTAAATTCTCCATGAATCAATTCATCAGCCAAACTGATAGCTTCTGCTAAAGTTTTATTCATTTTCCAATTTCCTGCAACTATCTTTCTTCTCATACTTCTTATTTTATCCTAACTCTTGGATCAAGTAACCCGTAAGTGATGTCAACCAAAATATTAATAATTACAAAAATAGTAGCTGTAAGCAACACCCCTCCCATTACTACTGGCATGTCAAATTTCATTAAAGAATCAAACAGTACCCAACCTATTCCTTTCCAGCCAAAAATCCACTCCACAAACAAAGCTCCTGCTAATAAACTAGCAAACATACCTGATATAGCAGTAACTACAGGATTTAAAGCATTCTTTAATGCATGTTTTAACACCACTACCCAATATTTTAATCCTTTTGCTCTAGCAGTTCTGATATAATCCTGCGACATTACATCCAACATAGAACTCCTTGTTAACTGCATAATTGCAGAAATAGGCCTTATACCTAATGTCAATGCAGGAAGTATTAGGTTATCTAAACGAATCATTTCTCCATTACCAAGATCATCGTATTCAAACAAACTACCAGTCATGTTTAACCCAGTTAGATCATCTATAACATACCCAAAAAACCAAGAAATGATAATAGCGGAATAAAAAGACGGTACAGACATGCCTAAGACCGAGAAAAACAGCAAAGCCCGATCCAACCAAGTATCTTTATTAAGTGATGATAATACACCAAACAAAATACCCAGAAAAGCCGCAATAATTATAGATGCAAGAGCAAGCACTGCTGTTTCCAGCATAAAATCAGCCATTGTTTCTGACACTTTACGCTTAGTAGTATAAGATCTTCTTAAGTAAGGTGTTTTTAACACCAAAACACTTGATTCTCCATATTCAAATAGTTTGGTGTAACCTTCGTATTTTTCTTCATCCAGATATAAATAATGATCAGGGTCGGTATTGTGAGCAGAAATAGGTGACAAATCGTTTAAATACATCACAAACTGCTTTGACAAGGGCTGATCTAATCCCAAATCTTTTTGAATGATTTTTAGTGATTCCTCATCTGCTCGCTGCCCCATCAACATTCTTGCTGGATCACCAGGTAAAACATTAAAAAGTAAAAATACGATGGTTACCACTCCGGCAAGCACCAGAAAACCATACATTATTCGTTTTGTTATAAATTGAATCAATTATTAACTTTTACTTCAAATATTTTTCCTTAACCTCTTTATAATCAGGCAAATCATTAGCACTCCATTTTGCAACAATTTCACCTTGCTTTAACAAAACAACTCCAGGGTTTGCCCTTACAATTGTTTTTAAAGTTATTGCATCACAAGTATAAAAATCGAACATGGTTTGGTTAGCATGCCTAAACTCTTCTACATTGTTATACAAAGATGATGTAAGACCAATAAAATAATTTCCATCAGTATTACAATCATCAACAAAAGTATTAATCTTTTTAAAAGGGGCTGTATTAGTTTTAGTAATATCATAAGCAACCAACATAAATATATATGTCGGCTCATTAAAATAATCCTGAGCATAATCATTACCATCATCAGCCATAATGGTAAAATCAGTAATAGTAGGCTTATCTCCTGCTTTAATTAGTTTAGTTTCTCTATCATGGAACTCATAATTATCATCATCCCAAGGATAATTAGCTTCTGTAAATTCCTCAATTTCACCAGTAGCTTTATTCTTGTAGTAAAAAATATTCTCAAATACATCTGGCTCAGCTCCTTCTGGTAATACCATCTGTTCTGGGATACTCTTTCCTACTGCATAAGGTCTGTAATCTTTAATTGGTAAATGGTGATAGGTGTAAAAAATAAATGACATAGAGATAATAGCTACCATTACAATTGGAATCCATTTTAGGTATCTGTTAAATAGAAGTCTTTTGCTTCCGAAATAAAGTAAAAACCCAACGGTTGTAAATAATAATGGGAAATACCAATTAAACACCCAGGATAAAAACAACACAAGCACCATACTCGACAGATAAATGATAATGTCTTCTTTAGTAGTGTTTATTTTTATTTTGTTTCTGTAAAAGAAAATTGGAATGATGAATAACATTAAAATTACATCTTTAGTCCATGATTCCCAGGGCGTTAAGCTCCTACCCAAAGAACCTTTCATCGCATCACCAAAACAACCACAGTCAGTAACACATTGAACAGGCATTTCTTCTTTAAAGGTAACAGACTGCTCAGATTCTTCAGCGATTTCAATTTTAGGGTTATTCTCCATCCTATTCAGCATAATTGTATGCTCTGCCGAATTAACCTCTACAGTAGTGATCTCATTATAACTAGCATGTGGATCGCAAGTTGCAGTATGTAGTGTTAAAAAGAAAAACATGGTGGTTAGCAATAAAAGAGACACCGTAGCAAATCTCATTTTAACACCAAACAACACCGCAAATCCTAAAATAATCTCTGCCGCACACATAATGATTGCTAAAGCTAATGCGTACTCCATTAAAAATTCTAATGAGAATGTATCCCATCCAAACCAATCTCTAATACGATAAGCTAAAGCTCCATTTTCAAAGTACTCCTCAAGTTTATAACTAAATCCTAAGGTATCATTAGCCTTTATTAATCCAGAAACAATAAAAAGTGCTCCTACAAAAACTCTTGATATGTAAACTAAGATTTTCATGTTATGAGATTTTTGCCAAAAATAGGTTTAAAGCTCTTGTTTGATTTTAGTTTAACAGTTATTTAACTTCCTTCTTCTATCTTGATTAATGCAAAAACTGCATAATTAATCATATCAGAGTAATTGGCATCAATCCCTTCAGAAATAAGGGTTTTACCATCATTATCTTCTATTTGCTTTGTTCTTAACAGTTTCATTAAAATTAAATCAGTTAATGAACTTAAACGCATATCTCTCCATGCCTCATCATAATCATGGTTTTTGTTTTCCATCAACGCTTTAGCTGCATGAAAATGTTTGGTATAAAGAGCTACACATTCATCAAAAGGCAACTCGGTATTCTCACTATAGCCTAATTCCAACTGAACCAATGCCATAATGCAATAATTTACGATACCAATATACTCAGAACGAACTCCTTCATCTACCTTGCTTACTCCTTTTTCTTCAATACTTCTTATTCTTTTAGCTTTAATAAAAATTTGATCAGTCAATGAACTTGTTCGTAAAATTCTCCATGCACTTCCATAATCTTTCATTTTCTTTGTAAAAATATCAGTGCAAATCTTTATTATTGAATCGTATTGTTCTGAAGTATTACTCATTTTTAGCTATATTATGCAATCTTTTTCTGAAGCACCGCAAGATACAAATAACTCCACAAGTATTAAAACGAATGGACTAAATTTAGACGAACCTATAATAATGGGGATATTAAATATTACTCCAGACTCATTTTTTGATGGTGGAAAGTATAAAAATGAGCAAGACATTATAGTTCAAACCACAAAGATGATTGAAGAAGGAGCTAAAATAATAGATATTGGAGCTTATTCATCAAGACCTAATGCAGAACACATTTCAGAGAAAGAAGAATTAAAAAGAATCTTACCAATAGTTACTTTAATCAGAAACCATTTTACAGAAATTGCTATTTCAGTTGACACGTTTAGAAGTAGCATAGCCAAAATTTGTATTAAAAATGGTGCAGATATTATTAATGATATTTCGGGCGGTACTCTTGATGATAATATGTTTAAAATCATTGCTCAATTGAATGTCCCTTACATCTTAATGCACATACAAGGAACCCCTCAAAACATGCAACAAGAGCCTACTTATACTGATATAGTTAATGAAGTAAAAGCTTATTTTTCTGAAAAAACGGAGCAACTGAAACAACTGGGAGTAGATAACATTATTCTTGACCCAGGTTTTGGTTTTGGAAAAACCGTTCAGCATAATTATCAGTTGTTAAATGCCTTAGATGAATTTCAGGAATTTAATTTGCCAATACTGGCAGGGGTTTCTCGTAAATCAATGATTAACAAAGTATTGAATACTACGCCTCAGAAAGCACTAAATGGAACAACTGTTTTAAACACTATCGCCTTACAAAAAGGCACTAAAATTTTAAGAGTGCATGATGTAAAAGAAGCAATGGAAAGTATTAAATTGGTCAAAAAATTAAACGAAAATAAATTATGAAATTAATCTCTTGGAACTTAAACGGAATAAGAGCTGTAGCAAAGAAAGGCTTGAATGATAAAATATATGCAATGAATCCTGATGTAATTTGTTTTCAGGAAACTAAAGCACAAGATGATCAAGTTTTAGAGGCACTTGAAGGATTAGAAGGTTATCATATTTATTCTAACTCAGCGGTAAAGAAAGGTTATTCAGGGACTGCCATTGTTTCTAAGAAAGAACCTATAAAAGTATTTCCAGATATAGGGATTGAACATCATGACCAAGAAGGAAGGGTATTAACAGCGGAGTATGAGGATTACTTTTTAGTTACAGTATATACACCAAATTCTAAGAACGATTTATCCCGTTTAGATGATAGACAAGATTTTGATGCTGCTCTATTAGTTTTTTTAAAAGATTTAGAAAAAACTAAACCTGTAATAGTTTGTGGAGATTTAAACGTTGCCCACAAAAGCATTGATTTAGCCAGACCAAAAGCCAACTACAACAAAAGTGCTGGACACATGCAAGAAGAGATTGATGGAATGGACAACTATGTGGGGGCAGGTTTAGTTGACACTTATAGGGTGTTCTATCCAGATAAGGTCGATATGTATAGCTGGTGGAGCTTTAGAGGTGGTGCTAGAGAGAGGAATGTAGGCTGGAGAATTGATTATTTCTTAGCTAGCGAAAGCATTACCAACAGAATTAAAAATGCCGATATATTAATGGACATGTATGGTTCCGATCATTGCCCAGTGAGTATCGAATTGGAATAAAAAAAGCCTCAACATTTGTGAGGCTTTTTAATATTGTTCAGTTTGAATTAGTATGCTTTTAAAGCATCTCTGTATTCAAACATGTCTTGTCTGTTGGTTGGATTAACTCTATCTAACATTAAAGAAAATAAGTAATCTAAACTTTCTACTCTATCGTCATCAGATTCAATAGTGTTTTCTATCATTTCTACTTCTTCCTCATCTCCTTCAGTTATAGCTTCATCAGCAGGTAATGGAATGTTAAAAGTTTTTTCAGCTTCTATGTGTTCATACGTCAATCTGATCACTTTAGTTAATGTTGGGTCTTGCTCTTCTAAAGCATAAGGTCTTAATTCTTTAAGTCCTTTTACTATTCCATCTAACTTTTTAACTCCACTTTTTGCTAAGTCTTTTTGCAACTTAACTATTAGTTTATTTCCTTCAATGCTTTCCATTTGGTAATCGTTTTATTTGTTTGCGAATTTATCATTCTTTCTTTACTTTTCCATACGCTAATTTAATTTATTATGAAAAAAATATTTGGCTTATGTTTAATTGCCTCCGTTTGGGCTTGCAGTAATGAAACCCCAATTAAACAAGATGATATTAATGAAACTAAGATTGATTCCACAAACACAACAAAGCCCGCAAAAGATACATTAAACGCACCTATTACAGCAGTACAAGAAAACCCTTTAACCATTGAGGATTTCCCTAAAAAATGGTTCAAACTAGATCCTATTGATGAAAATAGTGAAGAATATGTTATCAATAAATACTGTGAAGCCGAAACACAACAATTATGGATTGAACAAGAGGATAATGGTTGGTTTGTATATGTTTTATATGGACAGGATGGTCAGAAGTATAAAATAATAGAATTTGAGGCATACGAAGAAGAAAGAGAATTATATCAAGTGATGTATGGAACATTTATACTAGAAAATCCTGATTACCCAGACATGGATGTTGAACTGTATGATTTCATGTGGAATAAAGACCTGATGTTTTGCAATTTTAATGGATTTTTTCAAGATGAAGCTATGATGGTTTCCGAACAAAACAAAGATAATTACGGATTGATTGAAGAGAATTGCGACTATCTAGAAGACATGTAATGAAAAATTTTATCAAATTCTCATTCATACTTCCCCTACTATTTCTGTCAGGTTGTTCTTGGACAGAGTATTTTACAGTAGGTAATTTATCAGAAAATTCCATCTTTGTAACCTATCAACTAAAGCCGCTCAGTGAAGATAAATCCTTTGGTATTTTTGATACTCAACCTGAGTTTTATAAAATAAGACCTAAAGGTGGGATTGATTGGGATAGTAAATTTACTATTAAAGATACAGATGAAAGACCAGATGCAGTCTCCATTATTTTACCTGCTAAAACTGTAATGATTTTTGGAAGATTAAATAACGATAATTACGAGAATGTTGAGCAATACTTTATCAATGGCAGAGAGTTCAATCTAGATTTTATGGAAGTTGAAGCCAATTTAGAGGTTCACCATATATCTAAAAAAACCTTTGATAAACATTTTACCAAAGAAAAAGGGTTTATTAAATATGATATAAAATGAGTTTTAAAATATCTAAAATTACACTGGCCGTAAATCATGCAAAAGAAATGGCTGATTTTTATAATACTGTATTTGATTGCCAGTTAAAAGAATTTGAAGCTTTTAACTCTACCTTATACTCAGGCAACTTCTGTGGTATTAATTTATTAATTTGTCCTAATCAGATTGCTGGAGTTGAAGCACAGCAAAACCGACAACAATTTGACATAGAAGTTAATGACATTGAAAAAGTTATTAAGATAGCTATCTCTAATGGAGGTAAACTATTTCAAGAAATCACAACGAATGAAACCAGCAAAACTGCTGCTATTACTGATCCTGATGGTAACAGCATAGTATTAATAGAAACTATCTAATAATGACTATTGATTATCAGACTAATAAAAACCTAAACCAACAGGATGTTTTAGACTTGTACAATGATGCTAATTGGACTGCTTACACCAAAGAACCTGAAAATTTGATAGAAGCCATCCAAAACTCATTATATGTAATTACAGCTTGGGATAACGACAAACTGGTTGGTTTAATCCGTTTGGTAGGTGATGGCAAAACCATTATTTATATTCAAGATATACTGGTACTTAAAGCATACAAGAAACAAAAGATTGGTTCTACCCTAATTAACAAAGTACTAGAGAATTACAAAGGCGTAAGACAAACTGTTTTGCTAACTGATGACACGCTTGAAACCAGAGGCTTTTATGAAAGTTTAGGTTTTGAGAGTTGCGATAAAGGTCGGTTAGTTTCTTTTGCCAAGTTTAGATAGTTACTTCTTTAATCTTTTTTAACAGTTAACGGCACACTAATTGAGTATTTTTACCTTGTGAAAAAGGCAATCTATATCGCTTTAATAGTATTAGGTTCTACACCTCTATTTGCTCAAAACGAAATTGAAGTTAAAGGTGTATTACTAACCACAGCAGATTCCACTCCTATACCCAGAGCTCATGTATTAAACATTACTGCCAAGCGAGGAGTAATTACTAACGAGCAAGGAGAGTTCTTGTTTAAAAGCGATGCTTCAGATTCTATTTTGGTATCGGTATTAGGGTATAAAAAGTACCTAACTACTGCAGCAGAAATGCCTGATACCTTATACATGATTGAGCGTAATTACCAATTAGAATTGTACAATGTAATGCCTTACAAAACTTATGAGGAGTTTAAGATTGCTTTTATTAACCTAAACTTGAAGGATACCCACCGAGTAATTAATAAAACCATTTACTTAAGTCGTGAAGAGTTAGTAGGGATGGGTTATGTGCAAAACCCTGATGGTGGTTTTGGTGTCGTAATACCAGGAGTTATCAGCAGCATTTTTGCAGCTTTTGACAAACGAACAAAAGACAAAGCCCATGTAGAAGAACTAATAGAAATGGAAAAGTACGAAGCCTATTTAGCTACCAAATTTAATCCCAACCTTGTTAAACGAATTACCGAATTAGAAGATCCTAAAAAACTAGACGACTTTATTGATTACTGCAATTTTAGCAAGGCTTACATTGCTAATAATGACAACTACACCATTATTACCCAAACCTTTGAGTGCTACGAGGAATACTTAAACCTTTCAAGGCATTAAATAAAAAGTTCCCACAAAATGTGGGAACTATCCATATCCATTAATTAGGTATAATCTGAAATACTGCTTGTATCTCATAGCGTAGTTTAATCGGTTTCATACCCAGTTCGTCTTTATTACCTGATCCACCACTTGTACCTCCTCCGCTACTTGGCATGCTTACTGAAGAATTAGACACCGCATTCATCCCTCCATTGTTAACAGTGGTAGTATGTCCTCCATAACCTCCTAACCAACCCCAATACGGGTGATAATATGGATAAGCGCCTGAATGTGTTGTAGTGGTTTTGCTTTGCGGATCACTCAACTCGGTAATGGTCACTACTCCTCCTCTTTTCTCTCCTACAGCCTCTAGCAGGTAATCGGCTTTCTCTTTAGCTGCTTGCACTGCTCTTTCCTTAACCATTTTACGGTACTCCTGTATTTTTTGGTTAGACGAACCGTTTAAATGAATGTTCAAAATAGCCTGCTTATTAAGTTTTTCATCTTTCAGGTTTTGTATCATTTCATTCAACTGTGCTGATGACTTTACTTTAACGGTCATGTTTTTTTGCACTAAATGGTTGTAGTAATCCCACCAGTAATACCAATAGTTCCAGTTGTAACGCCAGGCATAAGCAGTATTAATTACAATGTCTTTTTTAGGAATACCTGCCTTATTGGCCGCCTTTACAATTTCTTCTTCAATTTCAGAAATAGTAGCCTTTTTCTTGGAAGGCTTGTGTGTACGCCAATACTCTCGGTAAGAGATGTCTAACGATATTTCATCAGGTGGTACTAGCATGTCGGCACTGCCAGTTACTGTTATAATCTTGTTAGCATTAGGTACACCTTCATTGGTATTAGGTGTTCGGAATGCAAATGCTATTACTGCAATAGCTCCTAGTATTAAATGAATGGAGTTGATTTTAATTTCTTTCATGATTTTTAATTTATGGTTTAGGTCAAAAGTAGAACAGACATAACACCATAAAAACCATAAATGAGTGAAGAGCAACTTTGAGTGAGTAAAACTCTATTTTATCTCTTTCTGAGGAATCTTTATCAAGGTTTGGACAATCGGTTTTTCTTGCATTTTAAATTGTTTCTTAATAGTATAGCTACCGTCAGCGCTAACAGTTATGACTATAGGTTTAGAATACGAATCGATGTAATCATGTAAATTAATCTTATTTATAGTTGTAGTCTGTAAGGGACCTTTGGCTGGTTTGAACATAAAGGGGATTAATTTCTCGTACCCTACTTCTCGATATTTTAATTGCAATCTTAGATAAATCTCAGGGCACTTTACTGTATCAGGACTACGACCTCCTATACCCATAAAACTATACATTAAATTAAACTTTGTAGAGTCAACACTATTTGTATTTAAAGTCATGTTAAGACTCTTTGAACTCTGCTGAGTTGGAAAACCTGAATTGAGTAAAAAATCTATTCCAACTACTGTTACTCCTCTGTTGTTACTCTTGAAGTCCTCAAACTGAAAAGTAATGTTATACCCCCAAAATATACCATTCTGAGCATCAAGCGCATTGGTTCCTAAAAAGAACACAAATAATAACATATAATTTACCTTCTTCATCACTGTGGTTTTAGGTTATAGGTTTTATCATTCTTATACTCGCTCTTGCTAAACTTCCTACTTTGCTTTTTCCAGTTAATATTATCAACTACATAACAAGGCATGTTACTTTTAAAGAATAGCTTTTCTTTATTCTTTATCTCAAAATCGAATAAATAAACTCCTTCCTTGAATTTAATATCTACTGCGTAGTAATCTCGCACACTCCTATCACGAACAAATGGCAGATAGATAGCCATACAACTTTTCTTATGGTAAAGAGCAAATGAAAATCTAGGGCCGATCGTTGTAAGGTCTAGCACAAAATAACCTGTCTCTTCATCATAAAACAGGTAATGTATCAATTCATCTGTTGGAACTATTCTTCCAAATACATCTGATAACTGGTACTCATCAGTAAAACGTTCAAGGTTTATTTTCTCATTATTATCATCTCGCAAAATGAATGCAATCCTAGTGTGATATGATGGTTGCCCATCTACCTTTAAGCAATTAGTACATAATAGGAGTATTATAACTATGGGGAGAAATTTCTTCATATCTCATAAAAGTAGGTAGAATAAAACATCAAAAGGTTTACATTAACATTAGTTTAACTCTTTTTGTTATTTTGCAAGCATGATTAAAATACTTCGCACCAACTCTACTAAACCTGATTTCATGAAACTAGTTGAAGAGCTTGACAGTTATTTACGGATAGTAGATGGAGAAGACCATGCTTTTTACAATCAATACAATGGTATTGAAGCTTTAAACCATGTAGTAATAGCCTACAAAAATCATGTAGCTGTTGGTTGTGGAGCATTTAAGCCTTATGCTGACAACAAAGCTGAAATAAAACGCATGTACAGCAATCCCAATTACCGAAATGAAGGAATTGCCACACAAGTACTTGCCGAACTGGAAAAATGGGCTAAGGAATTGAATTACCAGAGCTGCATTTTAGAAACTGGTAAGCGACAAGTTGAAGCCGTAAGCTTTTACCAAAAGAATCACTACCAAAGCATACCTAATTTCGGACAGTATGCGGGTATAGAAAATAGCTTGTGTTTTGAGAAGGTTCTTGGCTAAATCATTTAATCATTTTTAACATTTCTTTGTTAACGCTAGTACTACATTTGTGGGGTAACAAATCTAACAGATGATGAAATTGATTAAACCTCTACTCTTTTTAATCCCTACAAGTTTAATAGTTGGTTGTTGTGATACCCCAAACCAACAGGAAACTCAACCTGAATTGGGCGACTGGCAACTGCAACAAAAAGTTACCAAGCAAATAAAGAATATTGAATTTACATTCCCTAGAGAGGGATTTGCTTTTGAAAAGCGAGACTCTTTGGTAGCTGAATGTCTAAAAGCCATTGATGAAAATGAAGCAATTTTAGAGTTGGAAGAATTTACAACTCCCTATAAAATTAAGTTTTACCCTTCTAAAGCCATCATGAGACATGAAACTGGTAGCGGTTTTTCTGGTTATGCTGATTTTTGGAAGAAAACAGTCTGCTTGGCTGCTACTGACGATAAAAAGATTATGGAAGAAGAAAACATTATTTCTCCTCCTATACAACATGAATTAATGCACATGATTGCCATGGAGCAATGGCAATATCCACCAAAAAGTAGTCTATGGATGAATGAAGGCTTGGCTACTTACGCTACCAAATATTGTAATGGAATAACTGTAGACCAAATATACCGTTACTTACAGGCTAACAAGATGCTGGCTCCAACAGATTCAATTATACATCATTTTTACGATACGGATGAAATGATTGGTTACCACCAAGCCGCCTACACGGCTCAATTTTTAATAGAAAACCATGGCATAGAAAAGTACAGTCAACTATGGCAACAAGGTTTTGAAAACTTTGAAAGCATTTACGCAATCCCTTTTAGTGAGATAGAAACAAAAATGAATGAAGCTATAATTGCCAAATACCCCGAAGTACCAGAAATTGACTGGGAGAGTTTTAAAAAGGGTTGTAAGTAAAGATAAACGCCTTACCTACGTATTTTTACTGATTTGATTTTCTATAGAATATTTCTACTTTCGCTTAAAATTTATCAGAATGCTTAAAACAACATTTACTTTCCTTTTTACTGTTCTATTTTTTCAATTATTCTCACAACAAAACATTGGTTATTCTATTGATGCATCCAATAAAAATATTGATGGTACTTATGATAGAATTCTATATGAAGCCGAAAAACAGGTTAGCCTTATCCATTCAGACCCGACTTACGAAATAGGTTACTATTACACACTTGATAGTAAGAAAAAAGAAGGTTTTTTATTATACAGTAAAGGGAAATTAAGATTTAAAGAGAATATTGAGGATAGTAAATACCAAAAACTTAAAATAAAAGAAATACAAAGTGCTGTAATTGGGTTAGATTCTTTTTTTGTCTGCAATGCTCATACTGTGCATTTTTCTTCAAACTCTGTTAGAAAAGACCCTCTCTTAATGAAATATATGTACTCCTATAAAGATAATCACTTTTCCTCTATTATTATTGAGGGTGTTCTTAAGTATTATGTGAAAAACAAAGAAAATGAATATTGGATTAAAGTTAACGGGTCTAACAGCAGATTTCAAGAATTTGCATTAAAGTATTTTGGGAATGTTAGTGTGATTGAGCAAAAAATCAAGTCAAAAGAATATAAATTAAAAGACAAGGAAACTGTACTTTATATTCATAAATATAATTCTGCTGCTGAAGAAAAGACACCAATTTACTACGACAAATATTGGAATGAAACTTTTTCTAAGAAAAAAGCAACATATAAAGCAATGGTAGAGAAAGCTAACGACACACTTTGGACATTTAATTACTACAAAGAAGATAAAAAACTTTATGAAGCTTCATACTCCTCTTTCATGCCTACCTATAAGGAAGGTAAATTTAAATGCTTTAATAAAGATGGTAGCTTAAGAAGAATATTACATTACAGAAAAGATACGCTCAAATCTCAAGATATTTATAATGATGGAAAAATAGTAAAGTCTTATAGATATACTTACGATAAGAAATATAATCAGGAGGTTTTTATCAGCTCAATTGATGGTAAAACTGAAATTAATGGTAACTATGATTATAATGCAAACAGAACTATTTTTCATCAAAAATATGAGAACAACCAACTAATTGAATCATATTATAAAAAAGATGATGAAAGAATTTACCATTTCTGTCAAGAACCTGATAACTTCAAAATAGATGAGCTTGAAGCAAAAATTAAATATTCTTTTAGGTTTAACCCTTATGAAAAATGTTTACCGGAAAATACTGAAGGAATAATTTTTGTGAAATTTATTATTAATAAAAAAGGCTTTGCAAAAGAATTCCAAATTTTAAATGAACTACACCCTGAACTTGATTCTTTGGTGAATCGATTCTGTTCTTATATAGGGCCGGAAGGTAAAACCAAATTTGATTTTGGTACTTACAGTGTAAACAATGAGAATGTTAATTATGAAGTTACCATTCCTTTTGAATTTATGATTAATAGAGAATATAGAAAACCATATAGATACTTATGGTTACTTGGCAACCCATACAAGGTAAATATGTATTACTTGAGGTTTGACGGTGTAATGAATGGTATGCCTATGATAACCCCCACTCCAATGGGTTTCTAAATTTTATCTATTAACTCTTTCTCAATATTGACTTTAACCGCTTCACACTTTTTTAAATCAGAGCTTAAGGTTAAGAATTTTTTGCGTTCTCCATCGGTAATGTACATGGCCACTGTATTGGGTGGTATATCGCCTAAATTATGGGCATACAGGGTTAAATAGTATTCTTTGTTCTCTTCAACATCCACTTCTACATCCAAACGGGTTTTGCCTATCATGTACTCATCCAATATCTTTTTATCATTTAAAAACAAGCTTATCACATCTCCATCTTGCGTACGGTTATCCCAAACCGTAATGGTTAGTTTATCTCCTCTAAACAATAACTCTTTGTTTTGGTGTACCTCTCTCCCATCAATAGCATCAGGCATACCGTTGTGATTTAAATCTATATCATTGTCAGCTAATAAGGTATCTGGTTTTTCTTCAATAACCGGTGGGTTATCATAATACTGTAAGTTATCCAGCAAGACATTGCCACAATATTTGGGTTCTTCTACATAAAAAGCTTCCAAAATCAAATAAGGCGTTCTAAAACTAGGGCTTAAGGTAAAGTTATAGGTATTCCATTCGGTATTGTTAATGGCACCACTCTCCCACAATAGTTCCTTTTGGTTCATTTCGTTCATTCCCCAAACCTTCAATTTAGCTGGGTTATTAAAACGTATGGTATCTGCTAAAAAGCCAGGTGCATAAGCCAAATCAATACTGTAATGGTAAGTTTTAAAAGGCAACAATGGGTTTTGTAAGGTTTGCATACAAGCTTCGTTCTTGTAACTATCTATAATGCTATACCCTCTGCACACCATACTCAAATAGGTATACCCATGTGATGCTTGGGTAGTCACACTCCAGGCTCCTGGCTGCGTATCTGGTGAGCTGGCTTCTCCATAAGACTTCCACCCTTCTGGTAATCTGGCTACCCCTGTTGCACCTTCAAAACTTGGATTGACTGGTTGTTGCGCTTTAATTGCAACATAAAGACAGAGAAGTGAGGTTAACACCACTAACTTTAAAAACATATATTCACTTCTCTGCTTCATGTTGGAAATTATAAATGTTGAGTTATGAATGTTGAATAAAGGTTATTTAAAACTTAACACTCAACATTTATCACTACTGTTTTACTTATTGATTTTAATCTTACCCGTACTACTCCAGCACTTATATTCATTGGTATAGTATAGGTATCCTGAAGAAGCAGGTGCCTCAAACTGACCAGGAACTTCAGCTTTTAAATCCAGACTAATGGTATGCTCAGCATTTGGAGCCATATCTCTGAAATAAAAGATCACATAGTTATCTGTTATCTCATAGAAACCAATCTTTCCTTTCTCTTGCAACTCTTTTAACTGCCACGGTTGTGCACTTAATCCTGAAGGGATTCCTACTACTGCCATTGTCATTGGCATTCCTTTATCTTGCTTGTTCTTAACCTCAGTAGTTAATCTAACCGTCTCTCCTACTTTACAGCTCTTAGCATTTAACTTAGCAGCTAAATCTACGTTACACTGCTCAGCAGACTTAGGTAAAGTAGTATTATAGTCAATTGCTACGGTATAAGGTAAAGCAGACTTTGTACCTTTGTACTGAATCTTCACTTTGTGCTTACCTTCTTTTAAATGCTTCTCTAAGCCTTTAAACTCAATAGTGCCTTTAGCGCCAGCTTCGTACTCTTTAGAAGCTACTAGCTTACCATCAATATAGCACTCTAACGTTCCAGCTTCTTCTGTTTTCTTAGATTCTGCAGCATACGCAGTTAAAGCTTTTAATGCTAATACTGTTCCTTGAGTAGAACCAAAACCACCATAAGAGTTTCTGTTTTTCACTAAGAACTCTACCGCTTTATTCAATGCTGCAGCATCTGGCTTTTCTTGCTTTAACATAGCCAATACAGCTATTGCAGTAGTTTCTATTTGTAAAGATTTACCTCCAGAACGTGTAATGGAATGATCTGATTTAAAGCTTCCGTCAGCTTTTTGTAGCTTCAGTAAGTCTTTCATGATGGCTGCTTCACGCTTATCGTTAAAGTTATTTAGCGTGTTACTCATCATGGCTAACTGATAACCATCGTTAGAAGCTTTTGCAGCAGCATAAGCAGCTTCAAACTCCTTATTGATGTCCTTTTGGTAACCAGCCTCAGATAAAGCGTACACAATGTATCCATTTGTTACTTCATCACTAGCTCTACCAAATTGATCTAAAGCTCTTGGATTTTTCTTAAATCCACCTTTGCCATCTTTTCTACTCATAATCCAGTTAGCCGTACGCTGCACCATCTTATCGCTTACATCTGCATAAACATCTTTCATGTCGACAAACTGCATTAAACCGTATGCTGTTAAGGCTTCATGCCCTGGAGCTGAACCAAACCACTCATAACCTTTCTCTTTGGTTTCGTAGCTGGTTAACTTTTTATAACCTCTATCTAATTTTCCATCAATACTAGCCAACAATGCATCATCATCAAACCCAGTCTCATTCATGTAGTTTAATGCCATGATGTTTGGATAGTTGCTCATAGAAGTTTGCTCAAAGCACCCTGAAGGCTCTCTAATAATACTTTCTATACCCGTCATTAAATCATTCACCACATTAGGAAAAGCCGTTAATGAAGCTACTATAGAGCCATTTACTGGGTTATGAATATCAACGGTATATTCTCCGCTTAGATCTTGTCCCGAGAAAGCCATAGTCACTGGAAATCCTTTTGCCCCTATCTTAATGTCTTGGTTAAAAGCATCTTTTAATCCATTAGCTTCAAAAGCAATTTGCAGGTTGTCTTCTCCTATTTCATTTAATACTTCGTACTCCAGGTAAATAGTCTTAGTGCTTTTAGCAGGAATGGTATGACTACCCTCTGCAACATTTAACACTTTAAATCCTTTAGGAGTTTTAACGGTTAAGTTTCCAGTCACTACTTTATCAGTAGTATTCTTCAATGTCAATGGAACTTGAACGACATCTTCAAACACCACTTGGTTTGGCGCTTTAGCAAACATAGCAAATGGCAATTGCGTAAAGAATGTTTTCTCTGCTCTACCCACCATTCCAACTCCAACACCTTCAACAGTTGCTCTAAAAGAAGAAACATCATCATTGTTGTAAAACTCAATGTAAGCCAATCCTTTATTGTTTACTTCTATATCTCCATCCCAGTAAATAGTTGAACGGAAATCTGTTCTTACATCAGTAGTTTGAGCATTAGCATAGTTTGGCTTTGGAAACTCTTTAGCTCTGTAGTAAACTACTGCTGCTTGTTGGTTTCTGTTGTTACCGATGAAACCCATTTCTTTCTTCTTTTCATCTTTTCTTGCCCTTCTATCCCAATTAAAAGCAACTACTTTAGCTTCCACCAATACTTCTGCTACTTCATCATCCATTTTAGCTTGTTGTTCTTTTTCTAACTTCTCTACCACATTCTCTAAGTCTTTTAGCTCAACTTTCTGATCTTCATTTCTTTCTTGCTCAACAATCATTGGAACTGCTCTCAACTCCTCAAAATCTTCTACCTCTATAGCATCAACCTTATCAGCAACAGCTTCTGGAGCCATTACCGCACCACCAAAATTAACAGCATTAGCTCTTTTTCTGGCACCACCTGCAACTGAAGCGGTTCTGGTATAATGCTTATAAGGTTTGTATAAATAAGTAGTATAATTATCTGCATATCTGTTTACATATACATTTTGGTTATGCATACCATTGGCAGATACTAATAAGTTAACTGGATTGTATAATTCTAACGACTTAATAGCATATCTACCTTCTTCATTCGTTTTTACCTTTTTGTTGCTACCATCTTGTATAGTTACTGTAGCACCTTCTAAAGGTTTACCAGCATTATCAAAAACTACTCCTTCAATCATTGCTTTTTCACCTGTATAGGCCATGTTTGGCAATTCATCTTCTCTTACTTGTTCCCAGGTAAACCTTCTCCAACCATCTGTCATTAATAAGAAGTCTAAAGCCTGTTCTGCTTTTTCTTCTTTAGGATCAAAGTAAAATTGAGGTTCCTCAACTTTAGTTTTGATATCTTGTTCTAACAATAAGCTTGATAAAAGGTTGCTCGACTTATCATCAGCAAAGCTCAACAGCTTATCGTCTACCACAGCCATAGAAAGGTTTGCAGGAATTGGCAATCCTCTCTCATCAGTCACCTTTAACGTCATTTTAACCTTTTCACGCGGTAAGTACTTATCCTTATTAGTCTCTATCTCTATATTCATTTGCTTGTCTTTGTTTACAAACACTAATCTTTCAGCTCTTTCAATGTCTCTACTATCAAACAAAGTAACCTGAGCAACTCCTACTGGAAATTTCTTTAATGGAACCATAAACTCGTTACTGCCTCTGGTAACGTTAATCTCTCTAGAGAAATAATCTTTACCTCTTATCTGACACATTAAAGACATGGTTTCATCTTCAGTTGAGTTTACAATTACTTTTAAGTCTTCATCATCATGTTCAACATTCAACACCCAACCTCTTTTCATCATTTCTGGCAATTCATAGGCTTTTTCTATACCAGCTGGTTTAGTAATAAACACTTTGTAATTTTCTCCTATTCTTGGTTCGAAATCAAACGCTCCCATACCATTATGGTAACTAATGAAATCAGCAACTACTTTCCCGTTTTTGTTTTTCACAACTCCCTCAATGTCTGCAGGTTTACCAAATTCATCTAAAGCTTTAAACGCAACTTTAGTTTCTAATCCTTCCACTAAATCTCCTCCTTCCGGAAAGAAGCTTAAATCAATGTTTCCTAAAGTAATTGGAATAGAACGAGAAATACTTTCCGTCTTTCCTTCGTAATCAATCATTACGTTTACTAATCCATCGTTTGTAGTAAGTTCTTTTGGTAAATCAAATTTTACATAAGCAGTACCTGTTCCGTCAGTTGTTAGTTTTTTACCTAACAATTTCTGACCATCTAGATTTGCAACGTATTTACATTCATGGTCACCCAAAGGCATATTCTCTAAGGTGTTTAAATCTAGTTTAGCAATAACTTGATCGCCTGGACCATAAGCTTTACGCTGAAACTCCAATTTCATCTTCAATCTTGGCAACACTACTTTCTGTACCTGAAACTCTTTTTCAAAGAACGCATTTTCATTCTTTTGCCAGTTGGTATAAGCTTTCACTTTATAAATACCACCTAAAGCATTTTTGTCAATAAAAAAATCAGCATTAGCCTTTCCTTTCCTGGCAATAAGGTTGTGCTTGGTTACTACATTTCCTTTTGGATCGATTAACTCAGCATAAAGTATCTCACTTTTCTTAGAGGCTTTTAAATCAACTCCATTTCTAACATAAGCACTAAACCAAATTGTTTCACCTGGTTTATACATGGGCTTATCAAAATGCAAGTAAACCCTATCTTCAGGTCGCTCTTCATTAAATGTTTTGATTTTTTCTTTTAAGTCTTTTAAGAAGGCATTGGAAAGCACTTCTTCTGTAAACGTTCCTGGCATTAGAGAAGCCAGCATCGTAATTGCTATTAGTGCAATAATTGAGTTTTTGATTTTCGTTTTCATGGTTATGGTTTTTTATTTTTTTACCATTTGATGTAGAGAAAAAATAAATTCCATAAAACCATAAATTATTTTTTGCAGTACTTTGTAGCTTAAGGCTTTAAAATGTTTGTATATTAGTTGTATGAATTCATTCTTTAAAAAAATAACCTCTTTAATTGTTTTTTGCATTGTTGTGTTATGTACACTAACAGCTACTGCTCAAAAAGAAGAATCAGTTCATGCTAAACAAGCTAAGTTTATCATTAAGTTTTTTGACTATGTAGATTGGCCTGAACCTGAAAACATTTCGGCATATACTATTGGTGTTTTGGGAGATACCAATAAACTTGTTTACAACGAGCTAATTAGCAAGTCTAAAAAAAGTAAAGCAAAGGGAAAACCAATCGTTATAAAAAAACTATCTGCTTTAAATGAGGTAAATGATTTGCAAGTACTGTATCTTGATAAATCACTAAACCTTAGCATAAACGAGGTATTTAAGCAACTTCAGCATAGACCGATAATGCTAATCACCAAAGGTTATCCGTTTGGTCAATCTATGATTAATTTTTTGGTTAATGAAAATGGCAAATTACAATACGAATTGAATGAACAAAAGTGTGCTGATGCTAATTTAAGTGTTAACCCTGTGTTGACTGTAGCTGCAATTAAATCAAAGAAGAAATGGGATAACTTATTAGGAAAAATGACTGACCTGGTAAATCTAGGTTCTAAAAATGAAACTGTAGAAATTGATAAAGATGATTTAACAAAAATTATAAAAGAGCAAGAATTGCTTTTAAAGGAAATTAACAACAATACCAAAAAGATAGACAAACAAAAAGCGGAGTTAAAAGCACAACAAGAAGAATTAGCCAGTAAGGAAAGTCTTATTGCTAAAGCAAAAAAAGAAATTAAAGAGCAGCAAGATTTAATTTCAAATCAATTGGCTCAAATTGAAATTCAGCAGCAAAATCTTGAAAATTTAAATAACGATGTTATTGCCAAACAAGAGGAAGTAGCTAAACAACATCAAAAATTAGAGAAAGAAAAACAAAACTTATTGGCAATTCAACAAGAATATGCTGAAATAGAAAAAAATCTAAAAGAAAAAGAAAAGCTTGTTGCTGAACAGAACAAAACTATAGATGAGCAAGGAAATGTTATTATCACTAAAGAAGGTAAAATTGAGGAGCAAAAGAACATTATATGGCTTTCAGCAATATTCTTAATTATTGTTTCTATTCTTGGAGCTTTAGCATATCGTAGTTATCGATTAAAAAATAAAGCCAACAAAATAATTCTTACACAAAAAGCTGAGATTGAAGAACAACATGAAATACTAGAAGAACAACACCGAGAAATTACTGATAGCATCAACTATGCTAAAAGAATTCAGGATGCCATTCTCCCTCCTCTTAAGCTGGTAAAAGGATATATGCCTGATAGCTTTATACTTTACAAACCTAAAGATATTGTTGCTGGAGATTTTTACTGGATGGAAGGCATAAACAACTTAATTATTTTTGCTGCAGCTGATTGTACTGGACATGGTGTTCCTGGAGCCATGGTAAGTGTTGTTTGTCACAATGCAATGAACAGAGCTGTAAAGGAATTCATGTTGGTTAAACCAAATGAAATACTTGACAAAACTCGTGAGATTGTTTTAGAAACTTTTGAAAAAAGTGATGAAGATGTAAATGATGGAATGGACATTGCCCTCTGTAGTATTAACACAGAAACAAAAAAAATGTGTTTTTCTGGAGCGAACAATGGGTTGTATTTAATTAGAGATGGCGAATTAACTCAGGTTAAACCTGACAAACAACCAATTGGTAACTATAAAGATGCTAAACCTTTTACGCTTCATGAATTTGATTTACAGAAAGGAGATGTAATTTATACTTTTTCTGATGGTTACCCTGATCAGTTTGGCGGACCTAAAGGCAAAAAATTTATGTATAAGAACTTCAGGAACTTATTGGTAGATATTCATCAAAAATCAATGGATGATCAACATAACCTTCTCTTAAATGCCTTTGAAGAATGGAAAGGTGGAATTGAACAGATTGATGATGTTTGCGTTATAGGCGTTAGAATTTAATGGAACAACAATACAACATATTTGGACAACCGCTTATCCCTTGTAGCACAGAACCACTTACTGGCTATTTTAGAGATGGTTGCTGTAATACTGATGATAGTGATATTGGAATACATACCGTTTGCATTGTTGCCACTGATGAGTTTTTAGAATATTCAAAAGCTGTTGGCAATGATTTATCTACTCCTATGCCTGAATATGCTTTTCTAGGTGTAAGACCAGGTGAGAATTGGTGCTTATGTGCTAAACGATTTCTACAAGCCTATGAAGCAGGATTTGCTCCAAAGGTAATTCTAGAAGCAACCAACGAAAAAACCTTAGCTGTTGTTAAAATGGACATCCTAATTGAAAATGCTTATTATAGCAAACAAGAGAGTTAATCTGTAGTACAGCCTGTTTTTCTTCTTGTATCTAAAACCTGTAAAATTTTCCAAGTGCCATTAGTTTTCACTAATTGAAAAGCATTAATTCCACAGTGACTAAATTTGTCTCCAATAAAGAAAGAGTATTCAGTCCAAACTTGAGCAATATTGCCATCTATCTTAATAGTTGTATCGTATAACTTTTCAATCCATTTAGGCTGGTCTTTAGGCTTCTTAGCAATTACAGCTACAAATTCATCTACTTCCATCTCTTCTAGAATCTCATCTCCCATTTTATTAGTAAATGAAGTAAACATAGTCGCCTCATACAAAAAAGCCGTTTTAACCATCATACTATCAGCCTTCTTCATGCCTTCGAAAAGCTGGTTTATTGGTTTCATTACTTCTTTTTCCTTATTTGTCATTTGAGCAGACACAAAAATGCCACTGCATAAAAACAGTGGCATTAATAAGTAATTTAATTTATTTCTTAACAAACTCATCGTAAGATTTTAATGTAAACTTTTTAACCTCCAAATTATCAGCCGTTTTTTGGTACTTAGAAAAATACTTGGCTTTTATAGCTTCAAACTCTTGATTAGCTTTGTTAAAGCTATTGGTTACTAGAGCAACATTTTGCATTTGTGATTTTGAAGGAGTTCCATAGTACCCCGCAACAGTACTGTAAATTTTACCCATTTTCTCTCTTAACTGAGGTTCTGCTGCTCCAACATAGTTATCTCCTGTTGTTATGACCAACTTCTCTTTTAATCCATTTAACTTACTTTTTAAAGATTCACCTTGTTTTTTCAGCTTTTTCTGATCAGCATTAGCATCTATATACTTTACTATTTCATCTAACTCATAAACCATATAAGCTAAATCTTCAGTTAATTTATATAAATCCATAGTTGTATTAAACTGCTTTTCTCTCTCCTCTAATGTGAATACAGCGTTTTTACTATATTCTAATTCAATTTCAGATTCATAAGTATCCTTACCTTTTTTGATAATTACTTTATACTTACCTGCTTTTACTCTTGGTGGAGTCATTCCTCCGAAAGAGAAGGTTTTACCTTTAGCTACCTTAGGAGCTTTCATCACACAACTCCAATCTACTATGTTTATTCCTTTTTGTTTACCAGGCGCAAGTGTTGCAACTTCTTTACCCTCCATATCTAAAATCTTCATAGTCATTTTACCAAAAGTATGACGTTTAGATAAGTAATAAATTATTTTAGCATTACGATTAGGGTTAGCTCCCACAAACTGAGTTTCGCTGCTTGTTCCGCCAAACGTACTTTCTTCCCACATTTCAGTAGGTTTAGTTTTTAAGAAAACTAGTTTTTCATTTAATATCTCTGGTTTAATTTGGCGTAAAGGACTAATATCATCAATTATGATAATCCCTCTACCATGTGTACCCATTACTAAATCGTTAGTTCTTGGCTGTAACTCTATATAATGGATAGCTGTTGCAGGCATGTTATTGGTAAATTTACTCCAATTTAAACCTCCATCAACTGTAACATATAAGCCAAATTCAGTTCCTAAAAACAACAGGTTCTCATTTTCATAATCCTCCTGAAAACTTCTGGCAAAACCATACACATCGTCCGTAATGATTGACTTCCATGTTTTACCAAAATCTGTTGTTTTGTATGCATAAGCATTCTTATCGTTTTTGGTATGGCCATCAAATACAGCGTAAGCTATTCCTTTACCAAACTTACTTGCTTCTATGTGGTAACACCAAGTATTTGAAGGCAAACCAGTAATGTTAGTCGTCACATTATTCCATGTTGCACCTCCATCTTGTGTAACCTGAACATTTCCATCATCAGTTCCTACCCAAATTACATTCTCATCTACAGGAGATTCTGCAATGGTAAATATGGTACAATGGTTTTCTGCGCCTGAATTATCTTTTGATAATCCACCTGAATTTTCTTGATTTTGTTTTGATTTATCATTAGTAGTTAAATCTGGTGAAATTTTTCTCCAATTATCTCCCCTGTCATCAGAAACATGTACAAACTGACTTCCTATGTAAAATCGATCAGGCTTATTTGGGCTAGTTGTCATAGCTGCATTCCAGTTAAAACGTAACTTTGGATCTCCCTCAACTGGCATTGGCTGAATTGTTCTGGTTTGACGTGCTTTTGCATCATACCTCCAAACATTCTCAGCTCCCTGCATTTCAGAATACATGATGTGTGGCTCTGTTGGATGAGAGTACACTCTAAAACCATCTCCAACTCCAATTACTTCCCAGTCACGAGCTTCTACTCCTCCCGGACTAGAAGATGGCCCATACCATGAACCATTATCTTGTAAACCTCCATAAATGTTATATGGTTCTTGATTATCTACACTTATATGATAAAACTGACTTATTGGTAAGTTCTCAATTTGTTCCATAGTAGTTCCTTGGTTTAAAGAACGATACAAACCTCCATCAGTAGCTACAAACATTTTGTCTGAATCTTTAATATCAAACCAAATATCATGTATATCTGGGTGCATTGCGCCTAAGCCTTTAAAAGTCTTACCTCCATCTTTACTAATAGAACCAAACAAACCAGCTTTAACAACTATATCAGGGTTAGTTGGGTCAACTACAATTCTGGAGAAATAAAATGGACGAACCACCAATCCAAAATCTTTATTTAAGTGTTTCCAGCTTGCTCCAGCATCATCAGAACGATATAATCCGTTTTTCTCTGGGTATTCTGTCTCAAGAACTGAATACAATATGTTAGAATTCGATGGTGCAACATTAATTGCTATTCTACCTAATTTTCCTTCCGGGAATCCATTATGAATTTTATTCCAGGTCTTACCACCATCGGTAGTCTTATACAATGCACTATACTCTCCTCCTGAGCTAAAAGACCATGCTGTTCTTCTAAACTCCCAAAAGCTAGCATACATTACTGAAGGATTCTTTGGGTCCATTACTAAATCAGAACATCCTGTTTTTTCGTTTAAATAAAAAATCTTTTCCCAAGATTTACCTCCATCAGTAGTTTTATAAACCCCTCTTTCTTCACTATCTCCCCATAAAGCACCTAAAACACCAACATAAACTTCATCAGAATTATTTGGATTAACTATTATACTAGAAATTCTGTCAGAGTTTTCTAACCCCATTTTTTTCCAGTTATTACCTCCATCAACTGATTTATAAATACCATCACCAACTGAGGTACTATTTCTTGTCCAAACTTCACCGGTACCAACCCAAACTACATTATCAGGTTTATTAGGGTCAACTGCAACACAACCAATTGATTGACAATAGTCATCAAAAATCGGATTAAACATTACTCCTCCGTCATTTGATTTCCATACACCACCACCTGCAGTACCAATATAAACTACCTTATTATTTGTTGGATGTCCTTCCACATCACTAACTCTACCACTCATCAAAGCAGGACCTATGTGTCGTGCTTTCATATCACCAAATAATTCTTTACCTTTTAAAGGAACTGGTGTTTGAGCATTTGCCAATAGACCAACTCCTAACATTAAAACTGATAATGCTAATTTTTTCATAATGTTAAATACTAATGTTTTAATCTAAATTTACTCTGCGGTTTCAGGAAAAGTAAAAATAGAATCCTCTAACTCTACGTTTACTTCAATTTTTTCAATGTTAACTGGCTGACCTTGTCCATCTTTAATTTTTGAGTCTATTGAGAAAGGAAAGTAAACTCCTTCTACTTCTTGATAATCGCTAAAAACAGTTTGAGAAATGCTTCCTTTCATCTGTCCGCTTTTAATTTCAGCTTCTGTAACAATAGGGACAAAGTTCTCGGTATCAAAATAATAGAATTGAACATTTTCTACTTCTTCTCCATCAGCCAATAAAGGCTTTTTGGTTAATTTAACCTTAAAACACTCCACGCCTTCTACCGTTTCTTTTCCAAGTAGCTCAATAGTGTAACCTTTTTTCTCATAATCTAAAAACACTTCAGGAAAATCGTTTGATTCTCTTTTTACATTTTCGGTAGCTTCTGCATCCGACTTCTCCGCTTTTTGAGTCATAAAATTTACTCCCCATGACGTTTCTCCATCAAAAGCCTGTTGCACCATTTCTTTACCTTGAAACTCAAAACTTATTCTTGTTTTCCCGTCTGCTGTATTTATCATGGTAACAGGTAAAGTCATACCCTGCGCATCAACTTTAGCAGTCATTCTCACATTTTTAATATTTCTTAATGCCTCTTCACCTCCTATATTTTCGATGTATGTTTTTACAATCTCTTCTGCTGTTTGAGCCTTTGTAGTAATTTGTGCTCCAACCATTAATAGAGCTATTGCTAATACTTTTTTCATTCGTTTAAATTTTAAAGTTTAAGCTAAATTAACCGCTTAGTGTTGTAGATATCATTGAATTATGATGAGCGGTTGCATGTATAGATAAAAGTAAAATTGGGTTTATAATGATATATCTCATTTTTTAAACTTACGTACATGACGAAATTGGCTCCCACGGAATAACGCCTATGTATATTAGACTAAAGCTATTTTTTAAACGATTATTCTACCAAAGACCTGTTATTTGGCCTATTCTTGAGTTTCTTCAAGGAATAAAGTATGCTATAAACTATTATTATTACTACGTTTTATTGAAGGGTAATAAAGGATTGAGCATTAGAGAGGTTAATATTGAATTTGCCAGTCAATGTAATCTAAGATGTAAGTTTTGCTCACTTGACCATACCAAGCCTAAACACCTTATTTCTAATGATATTTTAGAGAAATTTCTAAAAGGATTTGTTGAGAGTAAACGATTTTCAGGAATTAAAAGAATCAATCTTTACAATGGGGGTGAGATTTTGTTACACCCTAAAAGAATGGACATGTTAAAATTGATTAAGCAATATAAAGATATGGCTAGGGGTATGAATATGCCATTTCCTGAAATACATATGCTTACCAATGGCATGTTGTTAAGAGAAAAACTTGCTGAAGAGATTATTGACATTGATGCTGTTGATTTACTAGGTGTTAGCTTTGATGGTGGTACTCCTGAACTTTTTGAGGATATGCGTGTAAACGCAAAATGGGATAAATTTTATGAGAACATCAAAACCTTTGATCGAATTCGAAAGGAAAAAGGAAGTAATGTAAAAATGTGTTCCATAAGTTGTGTTCCATCTGACAAGGAAAGAAATACAAGCTGGATGCACCCAGAGTTCCAAGAGATATACAGTTTACTTGACTGGTATGAACTAAGAAGATTCCACAATTGGGCTGGGGAAATTGAAGAAATTAAAATCCCAGAGAAAAAACATAAGATTGGCTGTACCCTACTTATGGAACAGATGGTATTACTGCCTAACGGAGATATTACTATTTGTTGTAACGATTTAAACTCTAAAGCTGTAATAGGTAACATTACCAAAAACGATTTTTTGGAAATATACAACAACGATATCAGAAGAAAATACCTTAAGTTACATCTAAAAGGCAGAAAAAACGATATAGAGTTCTGTAAAGGATGTGAAACTTTCTAGAACCTTAGATTAGCTAATTCTTCAGGCTTAGAAAGTGTTATCTTACTCCCTTTAATAGATATCATTCCTTCATCCTTAAAATCAGATAAGGTTCTAATTACTGTTTCTGTTGAAGTTCCTACTAAACTTGCTAGCTCATTTCTACTAATAGCTATAGAAAATTCCTCTTCTGCTTTTTCTTTGTATTTATCCTTTAATTCAACTAGTGCATCAGCAACACGTTTACGAACTGAATCGTAAGCTAAATTCAATAATTTAGACTCTTTTTCTACTACATTGTGAGCCAACATTTTAATAAATGAATTAGACACATCTCTATTCTTGAATAATAAATCTAAAAAGTCTTCTTTAGGAATTTTTAAAACCTCTGCTTCTTCCATTACTTCAGCAGTCTCAATATACTCCTCTCCTTCTAAAATTGACAGATAACCAATAAAATCGCCTGTTTTATATAAGTCCACACTATACTCTTTCGCATCATCATTTACCTTATAGGTTCTTACTCTACCTGAGTTGATAAAATAAATAGCTCCCGCGTAATCTCCTTCATGAAAGACTACTTCTTTCTTTTTATATTTTCTGGTTTTTCTATTTTCTGATAACTTATTGAGTTCCTCAAGCCCTTTTGCTTCATTCATAAAGTTAGTTACACCAGATAAATTCTGGTCGTAACCTTGTTTGAATAATTGACTACGAGCTATTCTACTTTCAATTACATTTAACAACTCCATCTCTTCATATGGTTTTGTTACATAATCATCAGCTCCTAAGTTCATCCCTTTTCTAAACTCGCTTTTTTCAGCTTTAGCTGTTAAGAAAACAAAAGGAATTGAGCAGGTAGATGGATCTTTGCTTAGAATGTATAACACACCATAACCATCCATTTCTGGCATCATGATGTCGCAAATAATTAAATCTGGTATATGTTTCTTCGCTAAATCAACCCCAATCTTCCCATTCTCTGCTGTAATTACATTGTAATTTGCCAATTCGATAATCTCTGCTGTATTCTCTCGCATTTCAAGATTATCCTCAATCAATAAAATTGTTTTGCTCATATTATGTTAGGTATTTTAATCGTAAATGTTGTGCCCTTATTTTCTTCACTTACGAATGATATGTGTCCATTTACTAAAGATAAATATTTTTTTACAATTGTTAATCCTAGCCCTGTTCCTTCAATATTGGTAACATTTCCAGCTCTAAAAAACCTGCTGTTAAACAGTTGGTCTTGTTCAGATTTTGGAATACCAATACCAAAGTCTGTAATATTAATAATTATTCCGTGCTCCTCTCCTAATACTTCCAGGATAATTTCTTTATCGCTTTCGGAATACTTGCTGGCATTAGACAATAGATTGATTAAAACATTTTTTATAACGTTTCTATCTGATTCAACTAGTTGTTCTTGATTAATAGAAGACTTATAATTAACCTGTTGTCCTTCTTTGAGGTAAGTTCCCATCTCCTCAATAGCCTCCTTAATCAACTCATCTAAATTGAACTCAGATTGTTTAACTTCAACCTTTCCATCTTCCAATTTATCTATTGACAGAAAATCATTTAATATTGAGGTTAAATTCTTTACTGAAGATTTTATCCTACCTAAATGCCTTTCTCTTTTTTCTTGTTGTTCTGAAAGGTCATATTTTTCAGCTAATGTAGCGGAAGAAAGTATGGTGCTTAATGGAGTTCTAAACTCATGAGAAGCCATAGACACAAATCGAGATTTCAACTCATTTAATTCTCTTTCTTTCTCTAAGTTCTTTTGCATTTCTTGTTCCGCAAGTTTGGAGTCTGTTATGTTTTTTTCAATAACCAGTATTTGTTCTACATCACCACTCAAAGATCTAAGTGGTACAGCATTCACTACATAAAAATTATCTCCATCCTGAAACTCAAAAGAAGTAGCTGCACCTCTAAAAACAGAATTTAATTTAGGCTCAACTTCATCTTGTAAATCTCCTTTAAACCTTAAAGAAAAAGGTTTTCCAATTAAACTTTCACTACTATGTCCCAACTTATCTAGCTCTTGTCCTTCTGCAAAAACATAGTTTAAATCTTTATCAAATACATTGATAATTCCTCTAGGGAAGTTACGGGAAATAAGGTTGTATAATTTCTGACTCTTTTCTAACTCCTGGGTACGAAGCTGAACTTTATCCTCTAACTCTAGATTTAGTTCTTTTAACTTATTTTGAGACTGAACTCTCTCTGTTATATCAGTAATAATGGAAACTACCTTAAATTCTCCATTAATGGTACAATGGTTTAACCCAACTTCAACTGAAAAAACAGTACCATCTTTTCTTTGCCCCAACAAATCCATATCGCCCCCCATTTGCCTCTGCTTGGGTTGATGATTATAATCCTCTCTATGGTGATGATGTTTCCCCCTTAGACTATCAGGAACCAAAATATCAATAGTTTGGTTTACCAATTCATCTTCTGAATAACCAAACATTTTACAAAGTGTGGGATTTACAATTTCTATTAGTCCTTTTTTATTGGACACTATCATACCCTGCCCGGCATTTTCAAACAGAATTTTATAGATATCTTCTCCCATTTCCACACTTCAAATTTAAAATGATTTTTTGAAAATATTGAGTAAAATATGATTTATATCATTGCTTTTACTACCCTTTATCACCTTTATTTGCAGCAATAAATAAAATATTTGTGGAGTAAAAGATGGAATCCATTAATCCCATATATAATTTAAGGGACTTAACTGTTGCTTTAGAACGATTAGAAAGTCGTAATTGCGAACAGTTATTGTCTAAAATTCGGTTCAATTATAAAGATATTGAACACCTGTGCTTTTGGGATGCTGACCATTACTCCAGAATTAATATTGGTTCAGGGAAAAACTACAGTGTAGATTTAATATGCTGGGAAAAAGACCAGCATTCTCCAATTCACAATCATAGTGATGACCATGCCTGGACCTATGTTTTAAAAGGCCAGATAACTGAGAAACTATACACGCCAATTAATGGTGAGAAATTTAACTTTAAAGAGGAAGTTGTTTTACCTCAAAAAAATAGCTCTAACCTTAATAGCGGAGAAGTTTACCACGAGTTAGTGAATTCTTTTAATGGCAGATCTGTTAGTTTGCACCTATATGTAAGCTAACCTTTAAATCCATTACAAAATTATCCAGCACTCCCTGTTTTACATGATGCATCACTACAATTTTATACCAGTTAGGATTATCATGCTTATCAGGAACCAAGCTATATTTTTCTGCTAATTCTCTTGTAATAAAATCAGCTTTGATGGTAATTATATTGATGTACGGATTTCTATAATACTCCACTCCCATTTTATCCAATCTTGCACATAATGCTTTTGCTTTATCCACTAATGTTTGCATTCTAAATTTAAGCCCTTCAGAGCCATGTGTTTTTAGTATCATCCACAAAGCAATTGCATTGGCTCCTGAACGACTACCACAAATGGTATAATCCTTTCCTTTAACATAGTCAGCTTCTTCTGTTAAGGCATATTGCATAAAGCCTTTTCTGATTAAGAATACTCCTGTACCGTAAGGTGATTGAAGCATTTTGTGACCATCAAGCGTAAATGAAGTTATGTTAGCGTTTTTAAAACTGTAACTACTATCACTTTTGGTAAAAGGATAAACAAAGCCTCCAAAAGCGCCATCAATATGTAGTTTATAGTTGATTTGCTTTTCATTAAGAATTGTGGTTATAGTATTAATATCATCTACTGAACCAAACATAGTAGTTGACATGTTTAATACTACAATGAAATGTTTAATTCCATTTGAAATAGCGTTATCTAATTGACTATTTAAATTATCCGTCACTATTTCTCTAGTTTCTTTATCTACTCTAACCACTATGGAGTTAAGCCCCAGCATGTTTGCTCCTTTAGGCATGGAATAATGACTATCTTCAGAATAAACAATAGCTATTTCAGCATTTGAAGCCTTAAACGCTCTTTTAAAATAGTTTCTATAAATCCACATGGCTTGTATGTTAGCTTCTGTTCCTCCTGAAGCTACATAGCCATCTTGTTCATTCTCTTCGCCTTCAAATATTTCTTCTGCGCATATTTTTATCAATTCATTTTCTAACTCCTGTGTTCCCTTAAAAAAAGGCTCAGAATCTTCTCCCAATGTGTGACAACCAATATGGTTTGGATTGGCAATAAGCGTTGCCAAAAACGGTGAATCCTCCAAAAATGGAGCATCATCATAAAATTGTTCCTCATCTAAGTAACTAGCTGGAACACCTAATACTCGTTTGGTTTTATAATTCATATTGTCAGAAAGCGCCTCGTTTACTCTTTCTACAATTTCATTATGAGGTAATTTCTCCCAGTACATGTTTTTGTTGCAAATGTATGGCTCTTACCACACTCTAAAAGTGATTAAAATCACATTAAATAAGCTTATCTTTTTACAAGTTAGTATAAAGTTGTAAGGATATAATGTAAAGTAGTAAAGAATTAATGTATGGCTTTAACAACTTTATTTAATGTTGTAACAACATAGTTTATTCTTTTAACGATAATACATTAACTTGTAAAGATTTAATATGAAATAGTGAAAACTTAATGTAATGTTGTGAAGATTTAATGTATTATCTTAACAATCTGACATTGTTTAAGGCAGAAAAAACCTCTTTTTGGTTAAAATTTATGTGCTGGGTATTTATTTTTAACAATAAACCAGTAAAAATAACAACACATCAGTATCCTCTTCCCCAACTACTACTAAATACGTATCAATCCATTAGGTATTTACACGTATGTATTGTTAGCTTTTTGTAGATAAATTAGCCTACTAAATTAGGTGGATACGTACACCGGTGTATATATACGCATGTTGTAGCCAATACAAGTGAAGGAACTACTAGACAAAATATCATCTTATAATTTATTCAACTACTTACTTCCAGGAGTTGTCTATGCTGTAATTATGGAGCATTGGACAGATATGACTTTAATTCAAGAGAATTTGCTAGCAAGTGCTTTTCTGCTCTATTTCATTGGGCTAGTAATTAGCCGATTAGGATCTTTGATTATTGAGCCTATCCTTAAAAAAATTGGGTTTGTAAAACTCGCGGACTATTCTGATTTCGTCCAAGTTGAGAAAGATGACAAGAAACTTGAGATTCTCTCTGAAGCAAACAATATGTATCGCACATTGATTTCACTTTTTCTCATGATATTGGCTTCGAAAGCATACTTAATGATTGCAGAAAAGAATAGTTTTCAAGGACAGACCAACATGTGGGTAACTTCAATTTTTCTTTTCATACTATTTCTATTCTCCTATCGAAAACAAACCTCCTACATAACTAAACGAATTAAAGCCAAATTAAAATGAGCATTATTAAATCTTTTTCAGTGGGAGATGGAGACATGTTCTACATCAAACATGGTTCAGATAATTTTACCATAATAGATTGCTGTCTGTCAGATGATAATAAGGAAGACATTGTAGATGAATTAAAGAAAGAATCGAAAAATAAAGGCATTACTCGTTTCATCTCGACACATCCAGACGAAGACCATATTCAACAACTAGATTACCTAGATGATGAAATGGATTTGTTAAACTTTTACTGTGTTAAAAATGAAACAACAAAAAGTGTTGAGACGAAGGGGTTCAAGAGATATAAAACACTTCACAATTCGTCTAAAGCCTACTACATTGAAAAGAACTGTTCAAGAAAATGGATGAATCAAAGTAGTGATGAGCGTGGTAGTTCAGGCATCAATATACTCTGGCCAGACAGGACTAATAAACATTTCAAAACAGCACTTCAAAATGCTAAAGATGGGAAGACTCCAAATAACATTTCGTGTATAATAAAATATAGTCTTAATGGTGGAGTGACAGCTATCTGGATGGGAGACCTTGAAAAAGACTTTATGGAGAATATCAAGGATAAAATAAGCCTTCCAAAAACAAATATTCTATTCGCTCCACATCATGGTAGAAAAAGTGGAAAAATTCCTCAGGAATGGATTGACGCAATGGATCCTGACATAATTGTGATGGGAGAAGCAAATTCTAATGATTCAGATTATGCCTCATATCCCGACCACAACAAGGTTCGACAAAATTCAGCTAAAGACATAATTTTTGAATGTGAAGATGGAAAAGTTCATGTGTATTGCTCAAACGAGAACTATACAATTGACTTTCTAGATGACGAAGGAAAATCAACTTATGATTACTATAAAGGCACATTAAATATTTAAAAAGTACTGGCTACAACAATGACTATAAAAAACAGGACGGACAGTGGTTTCAGGAAGTTTCGGCTTCTATTCAAGCTTTGTCTCGGTGGACAAGTTTGTAGCTCCAAAATGCCCTACTTTTCATAGCCGAGACGTTGGGCATAATTAAAAACAGACACATGAAAAACACTCTTATAATTATTATTTTATTCATTTTTAATTTATCCTCATATTCTCAAGAAATTGACCAAAAATGGACTGTCGGAAAAGCTTATAAAACAACCACCGATTTAACTGTCAGCTATATTGAAGGAAACTCCGTAAAACAACGTACTGCATTGGCAGGATTAAAATATAAATATATTGAGACTGTGGATGGTAAAGTCTATATTAAATTTTATGAAATTACTTCAGACAACACTTCTGCTCAAGGAAATGACGACTTTGTAAATTCGGAGAATGATGACTTAACATATTTTGTTTTAGAGGATAAATTCAGTGAACTAAACAAACAAAAGACATTGCGTATTGTATCAGGTACTCTGCTTGCTCCTATTAAAATAAGACCAGAGGAAAACATTAATGGAACAAAAGTACCTTGGGAATTATCAACTGATATTTCATTAGGACAATACTTAGGATTACGCTTTCCCATAAGCAGGAAAAACCCTTATTATTTGACACTTCCTACGTTTACACTTGGGACAAGTCTGTTGTCAATTAATAGTTCAAATACTAACCCTCAATCAGAAACTTCTACTACTCTAGGATTGACTTGGTCAGCAGGAGTAATTTTGGATTTAAAGGGTTTTAATATTGGTTTTTTAGTTGGAAGAGATTATGCACCAGGGGCTGCAGGTGCAGATTGGATTTATAACGAGAAAACTTGGTACAGTGTTGGTTTCGGAATAAATCTAACATCCAAAAATAGAGACTTGTAAAAATACTTTGTCTAACAAAACCTATACATTAGCTGTAACCTAAAAAACGAAAATGGAACTTCAAGAAAATTGGGAAGATTTTGAAAAAGCAATTAACAACTTCAAAGAAAAAGCCAATACAATTGTAGAATCTCATAAAAATTCCTCTTCCGAAGCAGACTATGAAAAATTGAAAGATGAATTTAAAACTTGGCAAAACCAAGTAGTTGAATTTTTCAATACCTCATTCAAAGAGGAAAATAATGAATTTGCTCACGCCATTCGATACCCACAAACAAATCGATACAATATTGGAAATCGACAGAAAGATAGTCGTCAACTCATTAAAGAAAAACGCGAAGACTTATCAAGTCTCAGTAAAAATTTAGCCTACTATTTGCGAATTCTGAGTATTTCAGATGCGATTGTTCGACCAAAAGAAATTGATTTGGAAGAAAGAAAAGCCTTTTCAACTGATGAAATTTTGGAACTTCTACTTGAAAAGCTTTATCAACTTTATGATGACTATTACCATTCAGTTTCCGTGATATTGAGTGGTAACGGAATCTCCCTTAGTCGTCACGGGGAAGAAAGGGAATTAGCTAAAACCCTTGAAGATTACGGATACGTTAAATTAATACACACCAAAGATGTTAGTGCTCAATTGACAATAGAAGGTAAAAGATTCGTTGAGAAAAACTTAACTAAACAAACAACTGACTACAGCAAAATTGATAAATCGCAAGATGAGCTTAATCAGAAAATAGATGAAATAATAGAAACTCTAAACAAACAAAATCTTGGACAAGAGATTTTATTCGAGGAATTACAAGAGTTGAAAGAACTATATTCTAAACTGAGTAAGAAAAATTGGGGACAAATTTTAAAAGGTAAACTCATTGACTTAGGGTTAGCACAAGTAATAAACAAAGAGGTAATGGAAACCATATTTAAGGAATTGACTGACCAAGTATTGAAATTGAAATAAAAAAGGCTATAGCTAACAATGGGTAAGAAAACATAGAGCAGTCAAGGCTTTCAGAAAGGTTAATTCATTAAGTAAACTTTAGTTTCGGTGGACAGATAATCGCTTCGAAAGCCCTACGTTTCTTAGCTGGAACGTTACTCAGGCTTATGACAACAGCTCATTTCGTTTTGTTGTGCATCATAGGATGGACTTAAGTAAGGGATATCTAAGTTTAACCCTCTAACAATTAAAAGCAGGGCAACCACCAGTGTAATAAAAGGCATTACTTTATTCACTTTTACTTTACCAATCTTAGAGAAGCTATTGGATAAATAAGATATGCTGAACATCATAGGCATGGTTCCTAATCCAAACACTAACATAAACACCACACTATTAAATAAAGTGCTTTGCAATAAAGCTGCTTGTAAGGCAATAAATACTACTCCACAAGGTATTAAGCCATTTAACAAGCCTGTAACGAATAAAGCCGTATTGGATTGTTTTTTTAGCTGATTAGATAATTTGCTTTTTACTTTATTATTGAATTTTTGATAGTACTTGTTATGGATATTAATTTTCACAAATTGCTTAGAAAGTAATACATATATAATTAATAATACTCCCAGAGCTATACTGATGGTTTGTGAAACACCTGCAAACCTCAAGCCTTCTCCAAATACACCAACTAATAAGCCTAAGAAACCGTAAGTAATAATTCTACCGATATTGTAAGAGAGTAAGCCCGCTACTTTACCTAATGTAGATCTTTTACCTACGGGTAAAACAAAGGCTATTGGTCCACACATGCCCAGGCAGTGAAAACTACTCAACAATCCTAATGATATGGCGGCTATCAAAAACATCTACTCTATTAGCTTACGTAACAAGATTTCTCCACATAATAGGATTTACCTTCTTGTTCCCAGTTAATTTTCACTTTATAATTTCCTTTGGCTAAAAAACTTTTCTTAATCGATTGAACATTATCGTTAGAGATATTCAACTCTTTTATAAAGTCTTTATCAGAACTCTGTGGATGATAAAAATGAACTTTTCCCTTAGCATTAGAGGTTACCTCTTCAGGAAAAGAAATGTTAATTTCATTGGCATCTTGCTGAATAACTATTTTCGATTCAATTCCTTTACTGTTTTTCTTCGCATCAATTACAGCCTGATAGTTAACTTCCTGATTATAATAATCTTCAGCTACCAAATCAGAGCTTGTTGTGGAAGTATAAACCACCAGAGTGATGATAAACCCCATAAACAATACAAATGCTATTACTACTCTATAACCCCAATTCATAACTTATTATAATAATGGCCCCATAAAAATGGTTTTCTTGGTTTCTATTAGTTCTCCGTTTCCGTAAACATTAATCTGTATTTCATTTTTTCCATGACTTATATTACTCTTGTCCATGGTCACTACAAACTTCTCCGTAATCTCACTCTGCTCTTTCAACTCAATTCTATCCTTTACTACATCAATCTTTCCATTCTCACCAACCAACTCTAAAGTAATTTCAAATTCATTGGTGGTTTTATTCACTAAATTTAAGTCATATATATTAATTAAATGGTTCTCTCCTACTGATTTTTGAACCACTCCTTTTGCCCTGGTTATGGTAGTTTCAAAATCTTCTCTTGTAATAATTAGAATTGATAAGAAAGACATTAACAATAATAATAGTGCAGTGTAAAAAGAAGTTCTCTTAGTCCAGGTAAATCGCTTAGAAGTTTTAATTCCTTCTTCAGAGTCAAACCTTATTAGCCCTTTCTCCTGCCCTGTTTTTTCCATCATAAAATCACAGGCATCAATACATGCTGTACAATTCACACATTCTAGCTGTGTACCGTTTCTAATGTCAATACCTGTAGGACAAACATCCACACACTGCCCACAATCTATACAATCACCTTTACCAACTTCTTTTCTATCTTCATTCTTTTTAAACTTAGCTCTATTTTCACCTCTCACATAATCGTAAGCTACAATTATAGACTTATCATCTAATAATACTCCTTGTAGCCTACCATAAGGACAAATGGTTGTACATACTTGCTCTCTTAGAAATGCAAAAACTCCGTAAAACACTAAAGAAAATACTATTAAAGATGTTAATCCTTTAACATGCAACATTGGGTTCTCTGTTTGTATCTCCCAAAGTTTTTCAGGACCAATGATGTATGCTAAAAAGGTATTAGCTATTAAAAAAGATATCCCAAAGAATATACCATGCTTTAAAGTTTTCTTAAAAATCTTTTTAGCATCCCAAGGTTTCTTATTTAATGCTTTTTGTTGTTTATAATCTCCTTCTATCCAGTACTCTATCCTTCTAAAAACCATTTCCATAAAAATGGTTTGTGGACATACCCAACCACAGAAAAGTCTACCAAATATTACCGTAAATAAGGTAATAAAAATTATCCCCGTTATCATGGCTACTGCAAAAATGAAGAAATCTTGTGGCCAAAATATTTTACCAAAGATGATAAACTTCCTGTCTATCACATTAAGCATAATTAACGGGAGTCCGTTAATCTTTACATGTGGTGCTCCAAAAAGTACCAATAAGAGAAAATAGCTCACCCATTTTCTCTTATTGTATAATTTACCTTTCGGTTTTTTGGGGTAAATCCATATGCGTTTACCCTCTTCTGTTACTGTAGCAATTTTATCCCTAAACTGCTCTGATTGTTCAGACATCTTACCTATATATCGTAACCCATTACTTTACTTCTTTGCCTTCGGGTTCTTTACCCTCGGTATATTCTAATTGAAGTACGTAAGAAGCTACCTGTTGTAACTCTACTGGATTAAATTTACTTTCATGCTCTGGCATTCCATTAGCATTACCGTACTTAATCATCTTAAATACTTCGTTAATACTACCATCACCATTAATCCAGAATTTATCTGTTAAGTTTGGACCTATTAACCCCTCTCCGTTTTCTTTATGACAAACTACACAGTTAGCTTTGTATAATTCTGCTCCTTTAGCTAAATCAGCTCCTTCGGTTAATATAGTTACATTATTTTCATCTACATTCATTGCCATAGAAGCCATATATTTATCTATCTCAACCTGAGCTTCTGCTACTGATTTTTCGTACTCAACAGCTTGTAAGTCTCCAGATTTGATAATATGAAAATGGAACATATATATAATAGCAAATACAATGGTAGCATAGAAACTCCATAACCACCAGGGAGGCAATACATTGTCTAATTCCTTAATTCCATCATAATCGTGATCTAATAGAATTGATTCTTCATCTTCAATGGCTACTGCTGCAGTTAATAGTTGTGTTAAACTTTCTTCTTTAGCTTCTTCTTCGGCTTTTTTAACCAATAAACTCTCATCGTATTGAGAAATAGCCATTTTCAACGTTTTTCTATGATCTAGCAATACAAACAATAACAGAATGTTACCAATAAGTAAAACAATATTATCAACATCAGAAACAATTAGCCAACCATCTTGATCGAAACTAAAACTCAATGAAAACCCGCTAAAAGGAGTTAACATCATTATTGCTAAAATAACAGTAGCAACAATATTTCCTTTACCCGGCTTTTTACCATCATCATCTTTCTTTACACCTTTCCCATTCTTTTTAATAGATAAGGTTAAAAATGTTTCAATGGTTTTTGAAATACCAACTATACCTAACAGCAAGCTCACTGCAACTAACACCAATATCCAAAAAACGATTTGATTAAAGCGATTCTTTTCCTTTTGAATTTCAGCTGCTTCTTCTGCTGTATAAATGATTTCATCACTTAATGCTTCACCTGGTTTTCTTCCAGAATCATCAGTTTCAACCTCTTCAACTACTTCTGGAACATAGTTCTCTACATAGTCAAAGATTTGATTTACCTGATCCTCTGTTAAGTGAGTCATAGGTGTCATTTCTGATGGAGAAAAATCCCAAATGGCTTTTGCCAATTCAGACTCTCCGCTATTATATAACTCTGGTGCATTCTGAACCCATTTCACTAAATTGGCTTCTTCTCCGGCATCAACCCACTTCGCCTTAACTCCTTTTAGAGCCGGACCAATTACATTAGCATCTACTTTATGACAAGCTGAACAGTTTTGCTTAAATAAATTTTTACCATCATTAGCTTTCATCGCTGCAGGTAATAGCACTGCAGACACAAGTAAGCCTAGTATTATTTTATTTCGTTTAAGTCTCATACCTTATTATTTATCATCGTTTAATGGATGGTTTTCCATCTCGTTCAAATATTTTTTATCTGCTGTAAATACCCACCAAAACAACCCTGCAAAGAATAACACAAATACTATTAGCGATATAATTGGATATACCTCTATCCCATCAATGGTGGTCATATTATCTTTTATAAATCTTAACATAATTACTCCTCCTCTGTTTTAGTGATATCAGTACCTAATCTCTGTAAGTAAGCGATTAGAGCAACTAATTCGGTTTCACTTAATTCTTTTACCTCAGCATCAGTAAAGTCTTTCTTATCAGGGTTAGACACATAGATGTCTTTTGCAATTTCCATAGCCTGATTTTGAAGATCTTTCATGGCTTCTGCTTCATAACCTTCTGCATAAGGAACTCCTAAAGTTCTCATTGCCGAGATTTTCTTTTCTGTTAATGAAACATCCAATTTATCATCTCTCAACCATGGATAAGCTGGCATAAACGATCCCGGAGAAGTTTCTTTTGGAAGAATCATATGGCTAAAGTGCCAGTAGTTACTCTTCTTACCTCCTTCTCTAGCCAAGTCTGGTCCTGTTCTTTTAGAACCCCACTGGAATGGATGATCGTAAACGAACTCACCAGCTTTAGAGTATTCTCCATAACGCTTAGTATCAAATCTTAAAGGTCTAATCATTTGAGAGTGACAGTTATAACATCCCTCTCTAATGTATATATCTCTTCCTTCTAATTCGAGCGGTGTATAAGGTTTTACACTCTCTATGGTAGGAATGTTAGATTCTACCACTGCTGTTGGAATAATTTCTATTATACCTCCTATTGCAACAACAACTAAACTCAGCACTAACATCTTAACAGGTTTTCTTTCTATAGCATTATGCCAGAATTCACCTTTAATTCGCTTTGGTGCCTTTTGCAGTGGAGCAGCTTCAGCAGCTTCTTCAGCAATAAAAGAACCTTGTTTTGCAGTTTTGTATAAATTGTAGAACATCATTATTGCACCAATCATGTAGATTGTACCACCTAATGATCTTAACATATACATTGGCTGTAACTTAGTTACTGTATCAATAAACTCATATTCTAAATTTCCATCTGCTTTAAACTCTTGCCACATTAAACCTTGAGTAAATCCTGCCCAATACATTGGTATTGCATATAATAAAATACCTAATGTAGCTATCCAGAAATGGTAGTTTGCCATTTTCTTAGAATAAAGTTTAGTGTTAAATAGTTTAGGGAACAACCAGTACAACATACCGAATGTTAACATACCATTCCATCCTAATCCACCAACATGCACGTGAGCAACTACCCAGTCAGTAAAGTGAGAAATTGAATTAAAGAACTTTAATGATAATAGTGGTCCTTCAAAAGTGGACATACCATAACAAGTTACAGCTACTACCATAAACTTAAGAACCACATCATCTCTTACTCTATCCCACGCACCTCTAAGGGTTAGTAAACCATTTAACATACCACCCCAGGATGGTAAAATCAACATCACTGAAAATACAACTCCTAACGACTGAGCCCAGTCTGGTAAAGCGGTATATAATAAGTGGTGAGGCCCTGCCCAAATGTATAAGAATATTAATGCCCAGAAGTGAACAATTGATAACCTATATGAGTAAACTGGTCTGTTAGATGCTTTTGGGATGAAATAATACATTAACCCTAAGTAAGGTGTTGTAAGGAAAAATGCTACCGCATTATGTCCATACCACCACTGCACTAATGCATCTTGCACACCAGCGTACCACGAATAACTTTTAAAGAATGAAACTGGCAACTCAAACGAGTTGAAAATATGTAACATAGCTACTGTTACAAATGTGGCTATGTAAAACCAAATAGCTACATATAAATGCTGAACTCTTCTGTTTAGGATAGTCATAAACATGTTCAATCCAAAGACTACCCACATTAATGCGATTAAAATATCTATCCACCATTCTAACTCAGCATATTCTTTACCTGTTGTAATACCAAAAGGCAGTGTTAAGGCCGCACATAAAATAATAACCTGCCAGCCCCAAAAGTTAAGGTTACTCAATTTATCACTCCACATTCTTGTTTTTAACAAACGTTGCAATGAGTAATAAACCCCCATAAAAATACCATTACCAACAAAAGCAAAAATTACTGCGTTGGTATGCAGAGGTCTAATCCTACCAAATGAGATATACTTAAATCCTAAGTAATCATTAAAAAATAATGGGAATGCTAATTGCAGGGCTGCTATAACCCCAACTAACATCCCTACTATTCCCCAAATGATAGTGGCATAGGCATATTTCTTTACTACACCATTGTCATAATTAAATTTTTCCAGTTCCATTTATTTCCTTGTTTAGTTGTTTTTCACTAGATTTTTTGTCGTCAAACAATACCCTTATGGATGGCGTATAACCATCATCAAACTGACCACTTTTCGAGGCCCATAAAAAAAATGAGAGAAATACGATTGCAATGAAGATACTTGCTCCTATTAACAAAAATATTACTCCCATTTCACCTAATTTTTATACTAAAAGTTCAATGTCTAACTGGGAGTAAAAGTAGATGACCAATGATTGGTAATTAATATCAATTCTCAGGATTAAAACTGATTCTAATCAGTTTTTAGAAATGAAGTGTTTCTGAGAAAATAAACGAATTAGAATAGTGGTTACAAAAACAACTGATATTGAGCTAATTGGCATTAGAATAGCTGCAATTAATGGTGATAGCTGATTGGTTAATGCAAAAGCTAATCCTATGGTATTATACAATAAAGAAATAGTATAACTTATTTTTAAAACTTTTAAGCTGTACTTTCCCAGGTTTAAGAAGTTCGGAAGTTTTTTAAATTCACTGGCATCCATAATTGCATCACAAGCTGGAGAAAAACTATACACATCTTCAGCTATTACAACTCCAATATCACTTTGTTTAAGTGCTCCAGCATCATTCAAACCATCTCCCACCATCATTACCATCCTTTCATCACTTTTAAGCCCTTGAATGTAATTGAGTTTATCAATTGGTTTTTGATTAAAGTAGATGGGTGTATTGTTTCCGAATATCGTTTCTAACCTATCTCTCTCACTTTCATTATCTCCTGATAAAACATGAAATTTATATTGAGATGAAAGCTGACCAACAATACTCTCCAGTCCCTTTCTATAAGTATTTTGTATTCGGTAATAGCCTTTAATTTTTTCATTAATACTAATGTAAACTTTAGTATTCAAATCATTATCAGAAACTACTCCCAACCAATCTTTTGAGCCTATTTTAATTTTTAATTTTTTTACTTCTCCTTCTACTCCTTTTCCTGTATGCTCTAAAAAATTTTCCACCTCATAAGTGTGATCATTTTTCGACTTTAATTTACTGGTAATCAGTCTGCTTAATGGGTGAGATGAATGACTAACAACTGACAAAATAATTGCCTGCTCTTCATTGGATAGCTCATCTCCAATAAAAACTATTTCTGAATCATTTTGTTTGGTTAAAGTACCTGTTTTATCAAAAACAATATCTGTTACTTTCCCCAGTTGCTCTACCACCTTACTATTCTTTAGGTATAAGCCATTACTGCCTGCTACTCTTAAACTATTACCAAAAGTAAAAGGTATAGAAAGTGCTAAAGCACAAGGACAGGCTACAATTAAAACCGCTACTACCACATTTACAATTTGAGTTGCATCTATTACAGTCCATGCTATGGCTGACAAAGCTGCAACAACAATTACCGCTGCTATAAAATAATTACTCAATTTGCTATTAAAGTCTATAACTCCAACATATTCATCTTTTTTAAAAGCATTCTGATTCCATAGTTGTGTTAAATAACTCTGATCGAGTTGTTTGGATACTTCTACATTGATGGATGAACCAACCTGTTTACCCCCAGCATAAAGGGCATCTCCTTTTTTCTTTTTTACGAGTGTTGACTCTCCTGTAACGAAACTATAATCAATACTTGCTGTTTCACTCATCAATATTGAATCTGTAGGAATGATTTCTTCATTTCTGATAACTAAAATATCTTTCTTCTTAACATTTTCAACGGGTTTTATTATTTCTTCTTTTCCTACCAATTGGGTTACTGCTAAAGGAAAGTACGATTTGTAGTTTCTATTAAATGAAAGAGCCTGATAGCTTTGCTCTTGAAACCATTTACCTGCCAACAAAAACAATACAAAACCAACAAAAGAATCCATGTAACCTGGCCCATTATTAGAAAAGATATCAAAAACACTTTTACCGTATAATGTTAATATCCCTAATGAAATAGGCACATCAAGATTAATTGACTTACTCCTCAATGCTTTAAAGGCTGACACCAAGTACGACTTCGCTGAGTAGATTAAAACTGGTATAGAAAATCCAAAAATTAAATAGGAAAAGAACGTTCTGTAAGAGTTTAAAAAAGTTTCATCAGGGTTTAAGTACTCTGGAAAACTAAACAGCATTACATTTCCAAAGCAAAAAAAGGTAACGCCCAATTTTACAAGCAATTTCTTATTAGTTGATTTTGCTTCTTTTTGCGAGTCAAATTTTGGTGGATAGCCTATTCTGTGTAACAAAACCGCCAATTCACTGAACTTTGTTACCGTTATGTCAAAGGATATTAAAGCTTCTTTTTTTAGAAAATTAACCTCCGAATAATATACTCCTTCATTAATTCGATTTAAATTCTCTAACAACCAAACACATGATGCACAATGTATTTCAGGAAGAAATAACCTAACCACCCTCTTGTTTTCTTCTTTAAAATCATAGAGCGTGTCGGCTATTTCGTCTAAATCTAAAAACTTATATTGATTGGTATTTAAGTTATTATTTTTTGTGCCAGGAGCAGATTCAATATCGTAATAATCATCTAATTGATGATGATTTAAGATCTCATAAACAGATTTACATCCATTACAGCAAAAACTCTTGTTATCAAACTTGACAAGTTCATCAACACAAGAATCACCACAATGAAAGCAATTGGTATTACTCATAATTAATACTACAGTAAAATATTACGATTACAAATAAACAGTTATGCAAATAGAGCAAAACTATCTTTAGTCATATTTTAGAATGCTCTTGAACATTTTAAGTAAAGCAGCTAATCATGACGTATTCCTTTCAACACTTTAAAAACATGTAAAACAGCAGGGAAAATAGCATCCATACTCTCTTTCGCTCCATTTGTTGAACCTGGCAAAGCCAACACCAAAGTATTATCAATTGTACCAGCAACACTCCTACTCAGCATAGCAAAAGGCATACGCTCTTGTCCGTAATCTCGGATGGCTTCTTCTATTCCAGGTATGGTCCTGTTTAATAAAGGTTTTAAAGCTTCTGGAGTAACATCTCTACCTGACAGTCCAGTTCCACCGGTATAAATCACCATGTTTATTCCTTGCTCAACAGCAGCTTTTGCTTTTGCTTGTATATCATCCTTCTCATCTGGAATAACCTCGTAATTCTTAACCTCAACTCCACAATCTTCTAGTTTCGCAATTATGGCTTTTCCTGCTTTATCTTCTTTTTGTCCAGCAGCAATTGTATCTGAACAAACAATTACCGAAGCAGTTAATCCTTCTGATTTATCTTTAAAATCAGACTTTCCTCCTTTCTTGTTCAACAGCTTAATGTGGTGAATCTCAACTCCCTTATCAATAGGTTTCAACATATCATACATATTCAACGCAACTACACTTGCACCATGCATGGCTTCAACCTCAACACCTGTTTTATAAATGGTTTTAATGGTTACCTTAACGGTAATTTCTAACCCATTAATTTCATAATCAACTCCAGTATATTCGATTGGTAACGGATGACAATCAGCCAAAATGAGTGGTGTATTTTTCACTCCCAACAAGCCAACTGCTTTACACATCGCAAACACATCACCTTTAGGTACAGTTTTGTTATTGATAGCATCAATAGTTTCTTGCTTACTAACTTTAACTATTGCTTGTGCAGTTGCTATTCTTAGGGTTGTATTTTTATGTGTAATGTCTATCATTTGTTCTCTTTCCAAACGTGAGCACCATCTTCAAATAGCTCTTTCCCAAACACAGGTGCTTTTTCCTTTATTTCTTCAACTAAATACCTGCAAGCATCCATTGCTTCTTTTCTATGAGCAGAAGAAGTAAAGACAAACAAGCAAATCTCTCCTGCTTTTACAATCCCTTTACTGTGGTAGATATGCATACAAGTTAAGTCAAACTTCTCAAAAGCACTTTCTCTAATATCGTGAAAGGTTTTGTTAGCCATTTCTTCGTAAGCACTATAGTCGATTGCTTGTACTGTTTTACCATCAATCTCATCAGCCCTTACTTGACCTAAAAATATATCATGAGCACCAATATTTGTCTTTACCTGATGGTGAGCAATAGAAGTTGCTATCTTTTCAGGAGTTATTGGTCCATCAACAAAAACGTTTTTTATTTTCTTTTCACTCATTATTGCCAAGTTACTATTCCACCGGTTAAATTATATAAATTATCAAAACCATTTTGCTCTAAAAAGCTAACGGCATTCATGCTTCTAACACCATGCTGACAATGAACTATTACTTTTTTGTCTTTTACAATTCTATCCATGTTGTTCGGAATGGTTTGTAAAGGAATATTGACAGCATTTAGTTCCTCAAACTTTGGTGTTTCGTGAGGCTCACGAACATCAATAATTTGTACTTCTTCATTTTGCATTAACGCTTTTAATTCTTCAGCTGAAATCTGATTCATATCTTTTTCTTGTTTTATTCCACAAAAATAATCGTAATCATAGTTTTTAAAGTTTAATTGCTTTACTAATTCAATTTGTGATTCGTTTTTTGCAATTTGCAAAACAAACTGACTAGCTTGTAACGCATCATAAACTGCTAGTTTTCCTGACAATGGTTCACCTATTCCAAGTATCAACTTAATAACTTCATTAGCTTGCTGTGTACCAATTAAACCCGGTAAAACTCCTATCACACCAATCTCTGAGCAATTTGGTACAGCTCCAGCTTCTGGCGGATCAGGAAACAAACAACGATAAGTTGGGCCATCTTTATAATTGAAAACCGACACTTGACCTTCAAACTTATAAATTGCTCCATAAACTAGAGGTTTGTTAGTTAATACACATGCATCATTTACCAAGTATCTGGTTGAAAAATTATCTGTCCCATCTATAATAATATCATACTCTCTAAACAGACCTAATGCATTAGAATTAGTTAATTTCTCTGCATAAATATTAAAATTGACAAACTCATTCAATTGATTCAACCTAGAAGCAGCTACAATTGCTTTATTCTTCCCAACATCTTCTTTAGTAAATAACACTTGACGCTGAAGATTAGTTTCATCAACATTGTCGAAATCTATTACTCCAATTGTTCCTACACCAGCAGCCGCTAGATATTGTAAAACAGGACAACCCAAACCTCCAGCTCCAATTACTAAAACTTTCGAAGCTTTCAATTTTTCTTGACCAACCTCACCTACTTTATCTAACAATAAGTGCCTTGAATAACGATATTTTTCTTTATCTGATAACATTACCCTCCTGCAAAAGGTGGCAACAAAGCCACTTCATCGTTTTCGTTTAAAGAATGATTTGATTCAACTAAGTTCTGGTTCACAGCTACTTTAAAATTGATATCATTCAATTTTGAACTATAAATATTCTCGATATCAGAAACTGTTAAAACATTCAAATCTAATTCTTCAGATTCTAGTTTTAAAGCTTCAGCCACCATTCCAAAATATTTAAGCTTCAATATCATTTTTTGTATTTATGTTTCTAAATAGCTTTTCATCAAATTGATTGGCATCAACAACATTCAAATTTAAGCTTTCGTAAGCAGAAATTAATTTCAAACAATTATTATCTATTGCTGATTTAAAACCCTCTTCACAACTTTTATCAAACACTCCTATTAACTGATGAGTTTGTCCATCCTTTTCCGGAATGGTAACATCATAACCTTGAGATTTTTCAATCAAAAACTCTAACAATTCTGTTTTTATATAGGGTACATCACAACTCAATACTAAATTCAAGCTTGTTTTAGAATTCAATAACCCTGTATATATTCCTGCTAATGGACCTTTTCCTTTTATTTCATCAGCAAAAACCGGATAACCCAATTGTTCATATTCCAGATTATTAGAAATAATAATTATTTGATTGGTAATCTGCTTTAACACATCAATTACGTATTGAATCATAAGTTTACCATCTAATTTCATCAATCCTTTATCTTCTCCCATCCTGGTGCTTTTACCACCAGCTAATATTATAGCTGTAACTTCCATTAGGTTAAAATTAACTTAATACATGCTATCAATAAAACAATAGACAACATATATCTTAACACTTTATTATTAAAGCGTGAACTTCCTAAATATGCTCCCGTAAAAGCACCAACAATTGCAATACCAACTAATATAAACGCTTGAACATTTAACGTTACTCCATTACTTATTTGCCCCAACAAACCTGCCCCGGAATTTACCCAAATAAACAGAGCTGAAACAGCTGCAGCTTCTTTCATTTTACCCCAATGTAGTAACAATATTAATGGTGTTAAAATTATACCTCCTCCAATGCCTATTAAACCTGAAAAAAAACCGATACCTGCACCTATTATTAAACCTTGCCAAATGCTAACCTCCTTTATTTCATTAACTTCTTTCCCAAATACATTCAACATCTTTAAAATGGCAAAAACTAACAATACTGCTAAAACTTTTTTATAAATGGCAGCATCAATTGCTATTGTACCACCAATAAATGCTAACGGAATAGATGTTATTGCAAAAACGAAAAAAAGTTTTTTATTGAAATGACCTGATTTAGTATAATGAAAGAATGAAATAGCTGCAACAAATAAGTTTAACAATAAAGCTGTAGGTTTCATAGTTTCAGGTGCAAACCCAAACAGCGCCATTAACGCTAAATAACCACTTGCTCCACCATGACCAACTGAAGCATACATAAAGGCTACTATTGGAAGTAACAGTAAAAACATCCAAATATGCTCAATTTGAAAAATATCCATTACTCAGGTAATAAGTAAACTTCTACAACATCTCCTTGCTCTATTTGATCAGTTTCATCATTTAAGTAAACTAAACAATTAGCTTTAGAAAACGACAACAAAACATCTGACCCCTGACCTTCTAGTAATATTACTTCAGAGCCATTGCTACATGCCTTTAAAAATTCTGCTCTACCACTTTTCTTTCGATAGGCTTGATTTAAAGGTAAATTAACTTTAGATAAAAAAGGATTTGGGTTGCCTATTTGAATATTAATAGCAGGCAATACATACATATAGAAACAGTTTAATGCTGCTGCAGGGTTTCCAGGCAAAGCAAATACTAATTTGTTGTTGTTTTTTCCAAAGAAAAGAGGCTTACCTGGCTTCTGTTTTACCTTATAAAACAACTGCTGTACTTCGTTTTTTTCTAACGCTGGTTTCACAAAATCGTAATCTCCAACAGATATTCCGCCTGACAATAAAATAATATCTGAATTATTTAATGCCCATTGAATTGCTTCTTTCGTTTTTTCAAAATTATCAGGTAAAAAGATTATCTCAGGTTCTACCCTAAACTCATTTAACGCTCCTTTTAGCATTAATGTATTTGATTCATAAACCTGTCCTTTTTGAATTTCAGTTCCAGGTTTTACTAATTCATCACCTGTAGCCAATACAGCTACTTTTGGTAATTGATAGACCTTAACCTCAGTTAATCCCAATGAAGTTAAAAATCCAATTGCAGCAGGAGTAATTTTTGAGCTTTTTTCTAATGCTAAATCTCCTTTGGCAATTTGATGTCCCTCTTTACGGATGTTACCTCCTTGTTTTAATCCTATATCTTTTACAATTAACTTACCATCATTAATCTCAGTCAATTCTTGCATCACAACTGTATCACAGCTATCTGGAACCATTGCTCCAGTAAATATTCTAACCGCCTGCCCTTTTTCAATATTGATTGTTCTAATATCACCAGCAGGTATTTCCTCAATAATATCTAATTCTCTACTTACATCTTCAAACTTAAAAGCATAGCCATCCATTGCACTCTGATTGAAAGACGGAACATTGATTGGAGCATAAATATCTTCAGCCAAGTACTTGTTTAGTGTACCAGTTAAGGGAAGTAACACAACTTGTCCTTTAGTAGAATGTTGCTTTACAATTGCTATGGCTTCTGAAACACTTATCATACCCTAACCCCAATTACACAAACATCATCTAATTGTTCTAAGTCTCCTTTCCAACTTTCAAATGCTTCATCTATCAATTCTTTCTGCTTTTGCATGTTTTCATCTTTGATATTTAAAAGCAGTTTCTTGAAGTTTGCTGTCTTCATCTTCTTACCTTTTTCTCCTCCAAATTGGTCTGCATAACCATCTGAGAAAATATAAATTGCATCTCCTTGGTTTAACTCTACTTTGTGATTAGTGTATGGTTGTGGGTTATCTGTTTGGCCAATCGGTTGTTTGTTGGCTTTTATTTCTTCTATTTCAGTTGAACCTTTTCTAATAATCCAAAGTGGATTATGAGCTCCAGCGTACTTTAAAACTGTTGACTGATTACTGTTAACTGATAAACTACATAAAGCAATGTCCATTCCATCTTTTACTTCTTCTTCACTCTTCTCAAATTCTGCAACAACTATCTCTCTTGTTTTGTCTAATATTTTTCCAGGATCAGTTAAACCATGCTCACGTACTGCACGATTTAAACCATTATTACAAACAACCGAAACCATAGCTCCTGGCACCCCATGTCCTGTGCAGTCAGCTGCCGCAAATAAAATAGTTATTGGATATTGGGTGTTGAGTGTTGAGTTCTCATCACTAATCGTTTCTAACCAGTAAAAGTCTCCTGCTACAATGTCTTTTGGTTTGTACAATATAAAGCTTTCTTGTAGGTATTCTTTTACTAACTTAACAGGAGGGAGAATAGCACTTTGTATTCTTTTTGCATAGTTAATGCTATCTAATATTTCAGCATTTTTTTCTTCTAATACTATGTGGGCTTTTTCTATAACTCCTTTTTGTTTTCGTGTTACTTTTAGCCTATTAAATACAAAAAATAGAAAGATGCCAACTAAGCCTAAACCAGCACTTGTAGCAACAGTTAAAATTTGTTGTTTTGCTTTGGCTTCTTGTTCTATAGCTAATTGTTTTTCATGTTCTGCATCATCTATCACTTTTTGCTTTTCGTACTCATATTTGGTTTGTTGGTGTATGGCTGCTTTTTGTGTTTCTTCGTTGTTTATGCTATCTCGCATGGTGATGTGCAACTTATACATTTTTAAAGCCTCTGAGTAATTACCTTGTTGCTGGGCTATTTTACTCAACAATTTGGAGTTATATGAAACTAGCTCAGGAAAACCAATTTCTTGTGCCAATTGTAAGGCCTTTTTTGCATAGGTTCTTGCAGTTGTTACCTCTCTTTGCTTCATTTTTATCTTCCCTATGTTGTGTAAACTATAAGTAATGCCTTTTTTATCTCCTATTTCTTCTCGTAGCTTGAGGGATTTATAATAGTACTCCAGTGCTTTATGTATATCGCCTTGATTATCATAAACAAACCCTATGTTGTGTAAGGTATAAGCAATGCCTTGTTTGTATCCTATTTCTTCTCGTATCTTAAGGGATTTATGGTAGTACTCCAATGCTTTAGGCATGTCGCCTTGTTTACCATAAACTATCCCTATGTTGTTTAAGCTAGTAGCGATGACATATTTGACTCCCATTTCTTTTCGTATCTTGAGGGATTGGTGATAATACTCCAATGCTTTAGGTAGGTCGTCTTGATTATAATAAACAACCCCTATGTTGTTTAAGCTAGCACAGATACCTTCTTTATCTCCAATTTCTTCATATATCTTGAGGGACTGATGGTAGTACTCCAAACTTTTAACTATATCGCCTTGATGATTATAAACAGTCCCAATGTTATTTAAAATTTCAGCGATGCCTACTTTATCTCCTATTTCTTCTTTTACCTTGTGAGATTTATGGTAGTATTCAAGGGCTTTAGATATATCACCTAGATATTTATAAACAAACCCTATGTTGTTTAGGCAGGCTGCTAGCGAGATTTTTAAACTCTTTTTTTCTTTAATGGTCAGTTTTTGAGTTAATGCTTTTTTTATTAAGTCATATTGAAAAAATTGATATTTGCTCCAATCTTCATGCATCATATTTTCACAAATGCCATTTAAAGCATTTATTCTACTGGTGTCATCTTTAGATTTATAGTACACCCTTAGGCAGCTATCTATTAATTGTCGGTCGGTTTCGATTAAGGCATCTAAATCTAAACTATCTACCAAGTAGTATTCCTTATCAGCATAGTTTTGGGCAACACATTGCCTATCCTTCAGTAAGCTCAGAATGACAATTAGTAATAATATGTATTTTACCCTTTTCACCCACCAATACTTATCATTGCTCTGTTTTTAGTATTGATTTCCTTGTTAGAGAAATCTTCATCAGATACCATTCCGCCTCTACTTTTGGCTTTATTTTTTACAGCATTTAAAATTAACGGCTCAATTGCCTCTCCATTTCTTAATGGGTTTAACAAGTCGGTTTCGGTTTGAGAAAACAGGCAGTTTTTAATTTTACCATTGGCTGTTAATCGAATACGGTTACAGCTATCACAAAAAGGGTTAGAAACTGTACTAATAATTCCAAAACTACCCTTATACCCTTTAATTCTATAATTTTTGGTGGTATCGTGCTTCTTATCTTCTAACTTAATGATTTGATCTTGAGCATAATGTTTACCTAACTCAGTAAAAATATCATCAAGCGTTACCACTTTAGATGTATCCCATTTATTTCCATCAAAAGGCATAAATTCTATAAAGCGAAAAGAAACATCTCTATCTTTAGTAAACTCAACAAAATCAAACAATTCACTATCGTTTATTCCTTTCATTAATACTGCATTTACCTTTACATTAAAACCCTGCATAATACTTTGATAAATGTTAGCTAATACCCTGTCAAAATAATCTCTTCTTGTCATGTAATTAAACTGCTCTCTATCCAGTGTATCTAAACTAATGTTGAGATTGTTTACATTACATTCTTTTAATAAGGGTAAATATTTATCCAATAATATTCCATTAGTGGTAATACTTAATTGAATTGGCAAGTCAGAAAGCTCTCGAATTATCTTTTCTACATTCTTTTTAACTAGTGGTTCTCCTCCTGTTAACCTGATTTTATTTACTCCTAACTTTACAAACTCTTTGGCAAGAAAGATTACTTCTTCGTGAGTAAGCACATTACTCTTTTCGGATAACTCAATACCTTCTTCGGGCATGCAATAAAAACACCTTAGGTTACACCTCTCCGTAAGCGATATACGTAAGTAATTGTGTATACGTCCAAATTGGTCTATTATGTTTTTCTTATCCTTCAACGTGTTGTTTTGTTTTTGCTAAACAGGCTTCAAACATCTTCACTGCTTTATCAATGGTAGCTTTTTTAGTTCGGAACGACAAAATAGCCATTCGAATTACAAACTTTCCATTCAGTTTAGTAGAACTAAAAAATACGCTCCCATCCTTATGCACTTCTTCCATCAGTTTTTCATTAAACTCGTTTTCATCTCCACCAGAAGGATACCAGAAATAACTGACTGACAAATCTGGTTCGGGACCAACCTCAAATCCAATTCTTTGTAATTCTTCTCTAAAATATTGAGTTAATAATATCTTCTCATCTAAACAAGCTACAAAAGGTTCTAACCCGTGCAATTGCATTGGCAACCACAACCTTAAGCCTCTAAAATGCTTTGTTAATTCCGGAGATACATCTGCTGGGTTTATTTGACCATTATTATTAGCATCTTGCATGTAATTAGCGGTATAATGATGTGAATGAAATACTGCTGTTTTATCTTTTACCAAAACAGCACCCATACCATAAGGTAAAAACAACCCTTTGTGTGGGTCTATTACCAACGAATCTGCTAATTCAATTCCTTTAAATAATTCTTTCTTGCTACCGCATAAAATAAAGAAACCACCATAGGCCCCGTCAATATGATACCACAGATTATTTTGGTTGGCATACTCTCCTATTTCTTTAAGAGGATCAACTGCACCGGTGTCTGTAGTACCGGCAGAAGCAATTACCATGAATGGATTCAATCCATTAGTTTTATCTTCTTCAACTTTTTGTTTTAAATCTTCTACTACAATCTTAGCATTTCCATCCAGTTTTAAATAACGAACCTGAACATCTTCTAACCCAATAATTCTAATAGCTTTATGTATGCAGTGGTGCACATGCTCGCTTAAGTAAATAACACTTTTGGTTATTTTTTCGTTCTTTATTCCATGCTTATCACGAGCAGCAGTTAAGGCAATTAAATTAGCTATTGAACCACCTGATGTAAGGTTACCCACCGAGCTTTCCGGAAAATTAAAAACCCCTTTTAACCATTTAACAACTTCATTTTCTATAGTTACTGCTCCTGGTGAGCCAAAATACATGCCTGCATACTCATTGCTCACATCTGCTAAATAATCTGCTAAAGCAGCTGTATAAATTCCTCCTCCAGGAATATAACCTACATGACCGCCAGAAGCAGGATTAATTCCTTTTTCTATTACTTCTGTTTGATAGGCCTGTAGTAATTCTGATAAACTCTTTTTTTTAGCAATGGATAATTTACTGGCAGCTGGGTTTCCTCCAAAATAAGATTTTTTGAGCTCAGTATTGGCTATAAAATTATCTGCAAACTCAATTACCTGCTCATTTAATTGCTGCCTTTCTTCTCTTGAAGGTTCTAATTCTTGAGACACTTTTTCAAGAGATAAAATATTATTAACTAGTTCTGACATAAAAATCAAAGAGCAATAAAATTAAGAATTGTAGTTTACAAATAGAGAAAAGTTTGAATTAAAAAAGCCCCAAAAATGGGGCTTTATCTGGCGGAGACGGAGGGATTCGAACCCCCGGTACCGCGAGGTACAATGGTTTTCAAGACCACCGCATTCGACCACTCTGCCACGTCTCCGCTGCAAAAGTAGCAATACATTTAAAATATCAAATCTTTTTTAGGAATATTTTTTGATTTGCTTTAAACCAAACATTACTATTGATATACCGTTTATAAAAAAGGTAAAACTTTGTTAGAGATAAATAGTAATTTTACGACTAGTTAAATGAAAAAACTTATCATCATACCTATTCTGTTATTACTACTAAGTAATAGTGTCTGGGCGAATACCTTAAATGCTTATTTTACTTATTGCACATTCAACTCTCCCGATAAAGGACCGTATATTGAAACATACCTGACTGTTATTGGAAATTCTGCCGTTTACAAAAAAAATGAAACCGGTAAATATCAAAGTACCATTGAAATTACTTTAATCTTTAAACAAGGTGAGGAAGTAAAAACTTTTAAAAAGTACAATTTACTTAGCCCTGAACTTGAAGATTCCAACACTGTTAGAACTAATTTTATTGATCAACAACGTATTCAATTACCAAATGGAAAATACGAGTTTGAAATTAGCATTAAAGATATTAATACCACAACTCAACCTTTTAACTCAACTCAAATTCTTAACATTAATTACCCAAAAGATAAAATAACCATTTCTGATATTGAGTTAGTTGAATCACTTAGTAAAACCACTAACAAAAGTATTATTAGCAAAAGTGGATACGATATTTATCCTTATACTTCTGATTTTTACCCTGAAGATTTTATCAAAATTGCTTTTTATGCAGAAATATACAATACCGATAAAATACTTGGTACTGATGAAGGCTATTTGGTAAATTATTACATCGAATCTCAAGAAACGGGTAAAGTGGTGGCTAATTACAAAAGTTTTTCGAGAGAAAAAGCAAAACCTGTAAATGTAGTATTGAACAGTTTCACCATAGAAAAATTACCATCAGGAAATTATAACCTAGTTGTTGAAGCTCGAAACAAACAAAACGAGCTTTTAGTTAAAAAGAAAGTATTTTTCCAACGCAGTAATCCAGAAGTTACACCGTTATTAATATCAGAAGATTACCTTAATTCTTTTGTTGCTAAAATGAGCAAAGAGGAGTTAAAAGAGCACATTGCTTCTGTTGAACCAATTTCTTCTAACATTGAAATTAACTTCGCAAACAATCAATTGAAAGGAGAAGATGATGATTTAATGCGTCAATACTTCTATAATTTTTGGATTACCCGAAACGAAACCAATCCTGAATTAGAATGGAATAAGTACCATGAAAACGTAAAAACGGTAAATAAACTTTTTTCTACTCAAGTAACTAAAGGATACAAAACAGATAGAGGTAGAATATTCCTTAAACACGGAAAACCTAACACTAGAAGTGTATTCCCTAGTGAACCAAACGCTTACCCTTACGAAATTTGGCACTATTATAAAATTGATGGATTTAGCAACAAAAGATTTGTTTTTTATAGTCCTGATTTGATTACCAATGAGTTTCCTCTTTTACACTCTGACATGCCTGGCTATCTAAACTATCCTCAATGGAAGGTTCAACTACACAAAAGAACCAATCAACCTCTAGATTTAGATACCGAAAATCAAGAAGATCATTATGGTACAAGAGCTAATGATTTTTACACTAACCCAAGATAATTTATTGTGAATAAAAAAATAGCAGTAGTTATTTTAAATTGGAACGGAAAAAGTTTTTTAGAACAGTTTTTACCTTCAGTTACTGAATTTAGCCATGAAGCAAATGTAGTTGTTGCTGATAATGATTCTACTGATGATTCTATCACTTTTCTTCAAAACAACTACCCAGGAGTTAGAATTATTGAATTAGACAAAAACTATGGTTTTGCTGGTGGATATAACAAAGCTCTAAAGCAAGTTAAAGAAGAGTATATTGTTTTACTTAACTCTGATGTAGAAGTAACAAAAAACTGGTTGAGTCCTCTTCTACAAATAATGGACAATGATAAGACGATAGCTGCTTGCCAACCTAAAATTAAGGATTACAACAATAAGTCTTATTTTGAATATGCAGGCGCTGCTGGTGGATTTATCGATAAATTGGGTTACCCTTTTTGTCAAGGAAGAATTTTTAATCACCTGGAAGAAGATAAAGGTCAATACGATAATAACAAAGAAATATTTTGGGCTTCTGGAGCAGCTATGTTTGTAAGAAATAGTGTTTATCAGGAAGTCGGTGGCTTAGATGAATTTTTCTTTGCTCACATGGAAGAGATAGATTTATGTTGGAGAATGCAAAACATAGACTATAAAGTAATGTATTGCCATAACTCTATTGTTCATCATGTAGGTGGAGGCACTCTTAATAAAATTAAACCTCAAAAAACCTTTTTAAACTATCGGAACAGTTTATTGATGCTCCATAAAAACCTTCCAAAAAACAAACGATTTGGCACTATTCTTTATAGATTATTTCTAGATGGAGTGAGTGGTTTGAAGTTACTTCTTGAAGGTAAATTCAATCATACTATTGCCATTATCAAAGCCCACTTTTCTTTTTATGGTGCTTTAAGACAAAACCAAAGCAAAAGAACTGCAAAGCAAAAACATCATTTTACTGGAATGATTAACAAAAATATTGTTTACCTACATTTCATAAAAAATGTTAAATACTTTACACAAATAGCAAAATAATTTGCTTTCTTCTTGCATTTCTGCTAATAAAGTGTACATTCGCGGTTAAACGTTGATTTTTTATGGGAAGACCAGCAACCAAACCTACAGAACTTAGAGACGGTTTTTATATAGAGGTAAGAAACAAAGGAAGTAAAAACGGAATAAGACTAAGACGCGATTCTAAAAAAGCTATGGAGGCTGCTATTAAGGAGTACGAAAAAGTGAAAGATGTTGTTGTTTTAGGTGAGTATAAAAACGGAAAACCAGTTTCCGAAAAAAAGAAAAAAAAGTAGCTATTCATTAATTTCAGCTAGTTTTATCATAACCTTTTCCATTTTCTTTTTCATTTGATAAGGTGTACAGTTGTAATTGTTTACAATTAGTGCAAAAGCTATGTTACGTTTATTTTTTGTTGTCACATACCCTGCATAACTCCTTACCCTTGTCATGTATCCACTTTTTGCCTTAATCCTACCTGAAGCAGCTGTACCTTTACCCACATTTCTTAATGTACCAGACTTTCCTGCTACGGGCAAAGTATTTAAAAATATTTTATAATTTTTGCTCTCGTACATGTGTTGCAATATCCCAACCATTTGCCGTGCTGTAATAGCATTAAAACGAGATAAACCACTACCATCATTTACATACAAACCATCTACATCTAAACCACTCTTTTCCCAAAACTCATGAGTAGCCAATGTACCCGAACCTACATCTCCACTTCTGTATTTGAATATCCCAATTTGATTCATTAAATGCTCAGCATATAAATTTACACTATACATGTTAGTTGATTCAATAATTGAAGAAAGTCTTGGAGACCTTGTAGTGATTATTACTTTCTTTTTTTCTGTAGACACCGATCTTTCATTAAATTTAATTTTTCGAACAGTACTAGCAGTATTTGCTAAGCCAATTCCCTTTGAACGTAGTTGCATTTCTAATTCAAACGCACTAAGATAAGATGGATCTGGAATAGAACCTCTTACTTTAAAATCCTTTTGGTTGGTGGGTATTCCTCCTTTAATAATACGATTGTTTTGATATGGAGCTCCATATATGTAGGATAAATCCTTTTGGGTAGTCATTCCTTTTACATAGTTATCAAAACTTAAATCAGGAATATATGGATTAATACAACTAATTACTGTTGAATCTCCTTTTTTACCTGACGTTAAGGTAAGCTGACAAAGATTATCGTAAATCGATAGCCCACAAGGACCAGTACCATAATAGTTGCCCAAATCTCCCCAAATCCATGTTGGAGGAATCATCTGCTCACTAAAAATGGTTGCATCACCAATTACCCTTCCATTAATAGAATCAATCCCTAGGTTAACTATTTCTGTAGCCCACTTATCCATAAAATCACCATAATGTTTTGCATATCTTGGAGAACCCAGACAGGGGTCACCTCCACCTACAATGTAAATATTTCCATTTAATACACAGTTAGTATCAATTTCTCCTGAATATTTTATAGTTGTAGTAAATCGTTTTCCAGACCCCATCATTTCCAAAGCTGTTGCAGTAGTAACCAACTTCATAGTAGAGGCTGGAACCAAACTCATTTTAGACCTAATTCCTGAAATGAGTTGGTTGGAATCTAAATCAAGAGCATAAAAACCAATAGATGCATTCTTCAAATCTTCATCATCTAACATTTGCTTCATGACATACCTAACCGCTTTAACAGTTTGCGATTGACTGCTAAATGAAATTAGAATTGATATGATGATTAATCCTATCCTCACTAATTCTGAATGGTTTTCGTTGAGTAAATATGAGCTAATTCTAATTTCTTAAAGCGCTCTTCATCTATAATTGAGCAACCTGATTCCATCAGTTCAAATACTTCCAGCTCTCTTTCCTTAAAGTACGGTTTAGTAGTTTTAAAAATATTCAAATCAGCAGCAAATTCCTCCGGTGTATGCTTCATAAAGTCAATGTTAGCATTGGTGGTAGTTATTCCTATCAAAGTCATTTCTTTTTCATCACACCTGAATGCTTTAATGTCATTTTTGGTAATGTGCTCCAGGAATTTCACATTCTTCAACGCCTTATCCAGTACAATATCACTAAACATTTCTACCAACTCCTGTACTTTTTTGTCATTGTTTTTATTCAACTCTTCCCATTCTTCAGTATAAACATTATTGGTAATCAAAAAATGTTTGAATTCAGTTTCTAGCTCCTTCAACTCATCATCTGTTAAGCATCTGTATTTCATTAACTTAAAATTAATTTTTTATTAAAAATATGGAATTAAATTCAAAGGTACATCTATTCAATAAATTAATATTAACAGGCAATGCCTGAAATAAATAATGAGGTACATAGCAGTAATTTAAATTGTGTGCCAAATTTCAGGAGAGCAAAAAAATAAATACTATGAAAAAGTTAATCACAGCAATAATCATTATCGTAATTACACAAGTTTCTTATGCAGTAAATGAAACTATGGTAAACTCAACAATTAAGAACGTAACCGTTTTTCTTAATGGTGCACAGGTTTTCAGAAAGGCTAAAGTAAATTTGAGAAAAGGTGTAACTGAAGTTGTATTTGACAGTATTTCTTCTAACATTAATGCCAATAGCATACAAGTAAGTGGTAGAGGAAACTATGTTATTTTAGATACCAAATATAAAGTTGTTCAACCTTCTTCCAACCCTACTCCGCCTAAAATCCCAAAAGAAATTTTGGCTAAAATCCGATTAATTCAAGACACAATAGACATGGTAAATTTTGACCTGGAAGAAATTAAATACAAAAAAGATGTGTTAGAATTAGAAAAGGGCTTACTAGTCGGCAACAAATCAGTAAAAAGTGATTCCTTGCCCCTATTAAAAGATGCCATGCAGTTTTTTAGAGAAAAATACAACAACATCAATGCAACTTTAATTGCCGTTAAAAAGCAAGAGTATTTATTGCACAAGAAGAAAACAGCCATTCAAAACAGATTAAATAAAATAAATGATGATAACAACAAAAAATACATTGCTAAAGCAGCATATCCTAAATATCAAATTGTTGTAACTGTTTCCTCAGATGAAATTGTTGCAGGAACAATTGACGTAAATTATTTAGTTAACAATGCTAGTTGGAGTCCAAAATACGATTTAAGAGCAAGCGGGGTAAATTCTCCTGTTGAATTAACTTATAAAGCAAATGTTTACCAAAACTCTGGTGAAAACTGGAAAAATGTAAATCTTAAGCTTTCTACCAACAATCCATACAAAAGTAAAGTAAAACCTACGTTGCCTGTTTGGTATATGAATTATTATAATCCAAACAATTACTACCAAAAGAATAGAAAGAAGGGGTATTTTGGAGGAGCAGTAATGCCAAATGAAATGAATGATACTAAACTTGATTTTGAAGAAAAAGAAGAGCAATTAGGGCCTGCTCAAACTTCAGCATATTATGCTACTATGAATCAGAACATGACTAACATAGAGTTTGATATTTCTATTCCTTATACTATTCCTTCTGATGGACAGAACCACATGGTTGCTGTTAAAACTGAAAAGTTAGATGCAAAATACCAGTACTATATGGTACCTAAATTAGATAAAGATGCTTTTTTAGTTGCAGATGTTAAAGGTTTTGAAGAATTGAATTTATTACCCGCACAAGCTAATATTTACTTTGAAGGAACGTACATTGGGGAAACCATGTTAAACCCTGATGTAATGGGAGATTCATTAGCTGTAACTATGGGTAGAGACGAACGATTATCCATTAGAAGAAAACTGATTAAAGAAGAAGAAAAAGAGAAGTTTATGGCTGATACTAAGATCAAATACTTTACGTATGAGTTAGCTGTAAAAAACAATAGAATTAATAATGTTGACATTATTGTGGAAGATCACATCCCGATTTCTAACATTGAGGACATTAAAGTTGGGCTATTATCTCATAATAAAGCAAAGTATAACGAGCAAACCGGAATGTTAAGTTGGAAGTTTAATCTTGGTGCAAAGCAAAATAAAAAGATAGAGTTTAAATACTCAGTACAATTTAATAAAGACAAACAATTGGCATTGAATTAAAAATAGAAAGCCTCCTGAATTCAGGAGGCTTTTTATATATTCTTACTTAGGATTAGAAGAAAAATGATAACATCAAACCAGCAGTAGAGTTTACATCAAATCCTTTTGTTGTTGCCTTATTATCTCTATCTACAAAACTGGATATTTGCGAACCACTTACAGGTGTATCTACCAAACTTTCACTCTCATCACCACCTACAGCGCTGTATAAATACCCCAAACTAAACTCTGCTCCTATACTAATTCGTTCTGCAAAAAAGTAATTAAACCCAGCTATCGCATTCAAACTATAATTAAAGCCTCCATCTCTTTGTATAATTCTATCAATGTCTTGCGTTCCTGTTACATCCGTAATTTCTGTTTTAGCATCAATCTTAGTTCCTCCTATTCTACCAATTCTTAATTCACCTCCAATATAGGGATCTAACCTCCTTGTTGTACCTAGATGTTTTTCAAAACCTAAAGCAATAGAAAAATCGAATCGAGTTTCAGTAGAATCTACTTCTTTTAATGCTCTATTGCCAGAACCTAATGAAATACTATCACCAGTAAACCAGTTGTTCTTTACCGATTTTAAACCTAAACCTATTCTTAAAACTTTATCATCAGTTAAGTGGTGCTTAGCTAAAATTGCATTGTTATTACTGGCATCAGTTAAATTGTTTATCGAAATATTATTTATTAAACCAGTAAGGTTTAACACAAACCCCCAATCTCTATCTCTAGATTTTAAAGTATCTTGTTGTGCAAAAGTTACTACCGAACTTAAAATCACCGCTAAGGTTAGAATTATTTTTCTCATCAAATTATAAATTGTTTGCGATTAGAAACTCAGATACATCTAATTTATTATCTGAAATGTGAAAATTAATTATTTTAAGAAAGATACCCCAAATAAATTATAGCATTATTTAATTTTGAAAGCATGACCCGAATAGGTTTAATTTCAGATACACACAGCTACTTAGATCCAAAAGTTGAAAAATACTTTACAGCTTGTGATGAAATATGGCATGCTGGAGATGTGGGTAACATTGAAGTAATTCATCAATTATCAAAAATTAAACCCGTTAAAGGGGTTTATGGAAATATTGACGGCCAGCAGATTAGAAAGTTATTTCCAAAAAACCTGAGGTTTAAATGCGAAGAAGTTAATGTGTGGATGACACATATTGGAGGTTACCCTAATCGTTACAGTAAAGATGTAAGAGAAGAAATAACAATTAGCCCTCCTAACCTATTTATTAGTGGACATTCCCACATTTTAAAAGTGATGTACGATAAAAAACTAAATTTACTTCACATCAATCCTGGAGCTGCCGGCAAAAGCGGTTTTCATAAAATTAAAACCATAGTACGCTTTACTATTAATAAAAAAGAAATCCAAGATTTAGAAGTTATTGAACTCGGTCCAAAGACAGAATCCCTATCTTTGTAGATTCGAAAAATTCAAAGGCAAAAACTTATGAGCAATCCGTTATTAAAGGAATTTAATACACCATTTGGCACAACTCCATTTTCTAAAATAAAAAACGAGCATTTTAAACCTGCTTTTACCGAAGCCATTGCTTTGGCAAAAAAAGAGGTTGATGAAATTTGCAACAACCCTGAGCCATCTTCATTTGAAAACACAATTGAGGCATTGGATTTTAGTGGTGAGCTGTTAGGGAAAGTATCAAAAATATTTTTCAACTTAAATTCGGCTGAAACCTCAGAAGAAATTCAAAAAATTGCATCTGAAGTTTCCCCAATGCTTTCAGAATTTTCTAACGATATCAGCTTAAATGAAAAATTATTTGAACGAATAAAAACTGTTTACAAGAATAGATCAAATCTTAGCCTTACCCCTGAACAAACCACTCTATTAGAAACCAACTACAAAAGCTTTGTAAGAAATGGTGCTAATTTGAATGAGGCTGACAAAGCTACTTTGAGAGAAATTGACAAAGAATTAGCTCAAACTTCCCTAAAATTTGGAGAAAACGTGTTAGCTGCTACTAACAAATACGAGCTACACATTACTGATGAAAAAGATTTAAGTGGTTTACCTGAAGGTGTAATTGAAGCTGCCAAGTTAACAGCTCAACAAAAAGAAAAAGATGGTTGGGTTTTCACCTTAGATTATCCTAGTTTGGTTCCATTTGTTACCTATTCAAACAACCGAGAGTTAAGAAAAGAAATAAGTATAGCAAGTGCTTCCAAAACATTTAAGGGTGATGAATTAGACAATCAAGAAAATGTAATTAAACTTATTAAGCTCCGTTATCAGCGTGCCCAATTATTAGGATATAAAAATCATGCTCAGTTTGTTTTAGAGGAGCAAATGGCAACCTCACCACAAAAGGTGATGAACTTCTTAAATAATCTTCTAAGCAAGTCAAAACCTTTTGCCATAAAAGAAATTGAACGCTTGAGCGAAAAAGCTAAACTTGATGGTATTGAGCAAATACAAAGCTGGGATGGATCATATTACATGGAAAAAATCAAACAAGATTTATTTGAGTTAGATGATGAAATGTTAAAACCATATTTTAAATTAGAAAATGTAATTGATGGTGCTTTTATAGTAGCTACTAAACTATATGGTTTAAACTTTGAATTAGTAAATAATATTGATACATGGCACGAAGATGTGCTTACTTATAAAGTAACTTATGAAAATGGTGATTTAGCTGCTATTTTTTATGGTGATTATCATCCTAGACCAGGTAAAAGAAATGGTGCATGGATGACATCATTAAACTCGCAATACATTAAAGATGGAGTAAACAACCGCCCTCATATTCTTAATGTTTGTAATTTCACCAAGCCAACAGCTACTAAACCATCTTTGCTTACTTTTAATGAGGTAACTACCCTGTTTCATGAATTTGGACATGCTTTGCATGGTATCTTAGCAAACACAACTTATCCTAGCTTGTCTGGAACTAGTGTTTACAGAGATTTTGTTGAGTTACCGTCTCAAGTACTAGAAAACTGGTGTTATGAGGAGGAATCTCTAAACCTGTTTGCTTTTCATTACGAAACAGACGAGGTAATTCCGATGGATTTAGTTCAAAAGATAAAAGACTCTGCCAATTTTATGGAAGCTACTAAAATGGTGCGTCAACTAAACTTTGGATTACTAGATATGGCTTGGCATACAATCAACCCTAACGAAATCAACAATGTTGGAGCGTTTGAAAAAGAAGCTACAACACAAACTCAACTTTACCCTTACAATGAGGAAACGAATGTGAGTACTTCATTCTCTCATATATTCCAGGGAGGATATGCTTCTGGCTATTATTCTTACAAATGGGCAGAAGTTTTAGATGCTGATGCATTTGAATTTTTTAAGGAAAATGGAATCTTCAATTCTGAGATTGGTTCAAAATTTAAAGATAATATCTTAAGCAAAGGAGGTTCTGAACACCCAATGGAGTTGTACAAAAAATTTAGAGGTAAAGAACCTGATGCTGATGCATTGTTAAGAAGAGCAGGCTTACTGGAAGCAGAAACTATCTAAGCCTATCAGCTGACCGAACCAATTCATCATCTTTTTTGATGAAACGAATCGCCAAATAAGTTAATATCAAAGATATTACAGGAATTATACAACCAAACTTATAGCTTACAATTACATCTCCTGCATTTGCTCCAATAGCGGTTCTAGCAGTATCGCTATAAAAAACTATTGCTGCAATTTGAAGTGCTAATAACAAGATGTTTAGTTTAGCTAGCTTCATTTGTAACCCTCTGTTTTTAAACAAGAAAATAACAATTACTGATATAAGTATTACCAAGCCTTGCAACACACCAACTCCCATATTCTTAGCAACTACCTCTCCTGTTAATATTTTAATTGTTTTATAAGCATTCATCAAATAAGTAGATTCATATCCTGAAAATTCTAATACCGGAATAAATGAAAAAACTACTCCTAGAACAACTACTATGGCTAATAATACAGATTGAATTCGTTGTAACATAAACTAAATTTTTAGCAAAGATAAGATGTTTAACAATATTCTGTTAATTAGTTCATTTTATTAATACCCGAGTTTAGTCAATTTATCAACTACCTTTGAGTTATGATTAAAAAAATTCCCAACTGGTTAAAAAATAAGTACTCCATTACTTTATTAGCTTTTTTACTTTGGGTTACTTTTTTTGATCAAAACAAAATGATTTCCCAATGGTCTTACCGTTCAGTACTCAACGAACTTAAAACCGAAAAAAAGTATTTTGATAAAGAGATAGAAAAAACACGTAGAGAATTTAATGAACTTACTCAAAACCCTTCTTCATTAGAAAAGTTTGCTCGTGAAAAATATTTCATGAAAAAAGACAACGAAGAGATTTTTGTTTTTGCCACCAAATAATCACCTTTTTAGCTTCGTTTAGTATTTTTACAACTCATTTTAATTTCCAATAGATGAATTTATTTGAGGAGTTTAGTGGTGTTAGCACTCAAGAATGGTTAGATAAAATTAATATTGACCTTAAAGGAAAAGGTTTTAAAGAAAACTTAGTGTGGAAATCAAAAGAAGAGATTGAAGTTCAACCTTTCTATAATAAAGAGTTGATAACCACTCAAGATGTTCTATTAAAAAAAGAAAAAGGTTGGTTCATAAATCAAAATGTTCAGATAACAACTCCAAAAGAAGCCAACACAACTGCTTTGGAAGCATTAAAAGGTGGTGTAAACTCTCTAACTTTTATTGGCTCTATTAATGAAGCTAATGAATTGGAAGCCCTTTTAAAAGACATTGATATTGAAATTATTCAGCTTCATTTTTACACGCCTACCCCATCTCAAACTTTTAAATTACTATCCGATTATACTGAAATCAGTAAAATTAATGGCTCTATTGGTTATGATTTTATTGATAATAGTCCTGATGAAGTTATAACTCCAATACTTGAAGCTAACCTGAAACCAATTACTGTTAAAAATAGTAATACAAGTAACATTGTTGAAGAGCTTACTCGCGCTTTACATAAAGGTATTGCTTACATCAATCATTTTAATCAGAAAGGCATTGATGCAACATTAATTGCTCAAAACATTCAATTTGAATTTGGGATAGGTACTAATTACTTTTTTGAAATAGCTAAACTAAGAGCTGCAAGAATTTTATGGGCTGCTATTTTAAATAGTTATGATGTTGATATAGAAATGAACATCCACTCCATTACTAAGCTACCAGAATTACCCAAAGAAGAAGCTCATTACAATATCCTAAAAGGTTGTACAGAAGCTATGTCAGCAATAATTGGAGGTTGTAATACGCTTACTGTTCTTCCTTATGACAAGGATGTTAATTTCGCTAACCGAATAGCTCGAAACATACAGCATGTTTTAAAAGAAGAATCATTCTTCGACAAAGTTATAAACCCAGCTGATGGAACTTACTACATCGAACACCTTACCAACGAGTTTTGTCAAAAAGTTTCTGCAAAGATTGAGAAAATTGATCTTAATAATTTAAAAACTATCTCCAATAGTACTGAAGATAATACTTGGTTAACTTCCGAAAATATTGAGGTAAAAAGTGTTTACAATAATGAAGCTATACAAAGTTTAACGCACCTTGATTTTGCTGCCGGTATAGCTCCAAACTTAAGGGGTCCTTATTCTACTATGTATGTAATGAGACCTTGGACCATCAGACAATATGCTGGTTTTAGTACTGCTGAGGAATCAAACGCTTTCTATAGAAGAAACTTGGCTGCAGGTCAAAAGGGTTTATCTGTTGCATTTGATTTAGCAACACACAGAGGTTATGACTCTGATCATGAGAGAGTAGTTGGTGATGTTGGTAAAGCTGGAGTTGCCATTGATTCGGTTGAGGATATGAAAATTTTGTTTGATCAAATTCCTTTAGATCAAATGTCTGTTTCTATGACTATGAATGGAGCTGTTATTCCTATAATGGCATTTTACATAGTAGCTGCTGAAGAACAAGGCGTAAAACCAGAACAATTGGCTGGAACAATCCAAAACGACATTTTGAAGGAGTTTATGGTGAGAAATACCTACATCTATCCTCCTCAACCATCCATGAGAATTATTGCAGATATTTTTAAATATACTTCTAAGAACATGCCTAAATTTAATTCCATTAGTATTTCTGGCTACCACATACAAGAAGCTGGAGGCACCAATGATATTGAACTGGCTTATACTCTTGCTGATGGTCTTGAATACATTAGAACTGGTATTGAAGCTGGGATGGACATAGACGCATTCGCTCCTCGTCTATCTTTCTTTTGGGGTATTGGCATGAACCATTTTATGGAGATTGCTAAAATGCGAGCTGGAAGAATGCTATGGGCAAAAATTGTAAAACAATTCAACCCTAAAAACCCTAAATCATTAGCATTAAGAACGCACTGCCAAACAAGTGGTTGGAGTTTAACTGAGCAGGACCCTTACAACAATGTTACTCGAACTTGTATTGAAGCTATGGCTGCTGCACTTGGAGGAACTCAATCTTTACACACTAATGCACTGGATGAAGCCATAGCATTACCAACTGACTACTCTGCCATGATTGCAAGAGATACTCAGAAATACATACAACAAGAAACTGAAATTTGCCGAACTGTTGACCCTTGGGGTGGCTCATACTACATTGAATCTTTAACTCACGAATTAGCTAACAGAGCCTGGAAATTAATTGAAGAAGTTGAAGAATTAGGTGGTATGGCAAAAGCCATTGAAAAAGGCATTCCAAAACTAAGAATTGAAGAAGCTGCAGCTAGAAAGCAAGCTAAGATTGACTCTGGCAAAGAAATTATTGTTGGAGTGAATGAATATCAAGTAGAACAAGAAGAGGAAATAGAAATATTAGAAGTTGATAACACTGCTGTTAGAAACAGTCAGATTGAAAGACTTAATACAATTAAAGCTGAACGTGATAATCACGAAGTAATTGCTGCTCTGAATAAAATTACCGAAATTGCCCAATCAAACAATGGAAACTTATTAGAAGCAGCAGTAAATGCTGCAAGAGCAAGAGCCACATTGGGTGAAATTTCTGATGCTATGGAAAAAGTGTTTGGCAGGTATCAGGCTCAAATCCGTTCGGTAAGTGGTGTTTACAAAGCAGAAGCTATGCAAGATAAAGATTTTGAAAAAGCACAAGAATTAGCTAACCAGTTTGCTGAATTGGAAGGTAGAAGGCCTCGTATTATGGTAGCTAAAATGGGACAAGATGGACATGATAGAGGTGCTAAAATTATTTCCACCTCTTTTGCTGACTTAGGTTTTGATGTTGACATTGGCCCTTTGTTTCAAACACCTTCTGAAGCTGCTAAACAAGCTGTAGAAAATGATGTCCACATTTTGGGAGTGAGCTCCTTGGCTGCAGGGCACAAAACATTAGTACCTCAAGTAATAGAGGAACTGAATAAACTTGGACGAGGAGATATTATGGTAATTGTTGGTGGAGTAATACCACAACAAGATTATAACTACCTTTTTGAACAAGGTGCTGCTGGAGTATTTGGCCCTGGCACTAAAATAAGTAAGGCTGCGCAGGACATCCTTAAACAATTAATAAAAAGTATCTCTTAAAACTTTTATTTCTTTTTGAAAAAGATTTATATTTGCCGACCCTAACGGGAAAATGGTGGTTGTAGTTCAGTTGGTTAGAACGCCTGATTGTGGTTCAGGAGGTCGTGGGTTCGAATCCCATCTTCCACCCCTCAAATCCGTATATTACTGATTTTCAGGAGTATACGGATTTTTTAAATGAAGTCTTTTTACATTTGTCGCCAACTCTACTAGTTTATATGTTTTTTTAGAACTACTATACCGTTATTTATTAATGTCAGCAAATGGATAATAACAAAGATAAAAACAAAGCCTTACACCTATTATTATTAATTGTAGGCATTATTCTATTATTATTTTCCAGCACCTTTATTTTCACAATGCCATCATTGTTCTCTGGTTTTGATTTCAGGGAAACTGGACAAATTGGCGATACAATTGGAGGTATTACAGCTCCAATTATCAACTTAATAGGCGCTATATTGGTATACCTATCATTTAGAGTTCAGAATAAAGCAAATGAAATTCAATATGAGTTACTAAATAAAGAAATAGAAAATCAAAATAGAGATAGAAATTTTCAAGTTTCTATTGAACTATTCAACGAAATTAAATCTGATTACAAAAATCTAAACATAGAATCAACACAAAAACCTGATCATATCTTTCACGGTCAGAGTGCTTTAAATGTTTATGTTAATAGAATAGATGCTAGTGAAAAAGAAGAAATTGAAGATCTTATCAGAAAGCCTATATACCATGAATGGCAATACATTTTATGTGAACTTGATTTACTCTTAACACATATTAAAAAATCAGAATTCAAATCTGGAGAAAAGGATACATTGTATCTATTAATTAAAAAATATTATATAACACAACTAGAATACGCTTCTGATACACTATATAGAAATCTTAAAGAAAATAACTTAGGCAATGAGAGTATTAAATTAATTGAAATGACTAGGGAAAGTTTAAATATTAAATCAGATTAAAACCTTCCCACAATAACGTATAATTAACAAATACAAAATGGATAATAAATTATTTAATATTTTTTTTCTCGATTTTTCTAAAGAAGCGCATGTCAAAAAAAGTAAAGCAATCGTTTTAATATTATATTATTTTACTGCTATACTAATATCCATTTGGCTAAGATCAAAACTAGGGTTTAAATTCACTATGGAATTTAGTACCGAGTACTTCATCAGCTTATTTTCTGAACTTAATATCATAATCCCATTCTTCCTATTTCTTATCGTATTATCAATTTCACGCTTAACGGTTTTTTTTATAGGATTTTTTACTATCCTTTTTCTCCACGTTAAAAGATATTATTCTTATAAAAAAATAGTTCGAAAAGAAAGAAACGATTTTATAAAGATGGCTTCGGATAAAGTAATAGAAATCAAAGACGTGGGAATTCTAAAAGGTGAAAAATTTGATAAACATGTTAGAAAGATGATTTCTTATAGAAAGACTATTAAGGGACAAAAAAATACTTCTCAACTAATATATGAGTTGAGTTTATTTATTTTTTTCATATATGTACAAATCGTAAGAACTCTATTTGAGAATCTATTCTTCTTACCTTTTGCCATACTTTTAGGAATTCTTTCAATTATCTTTTTAATATCTGCAGGTTATATCACGTATATAAAATCTAGACTAAAAAACGATGAAGAAATTCTATTTGATTGTAAACTGTTAGATAAAAATTATTATAAAAAAAATATTAACTGATTGATTATCAGATAGTCGCCAAGTCGCCAAACAAATTACTATTTTTGAAATATATAAATGTTTGATTTACAGTTGATTGAAATTTTACAGGGATTGGAATTTTCAACTCCCATCTTCCACCCTTAAAATAAAAAAAGGAACTCATATGAGTTCCTTTTTTTATTTTGCATTAATTCAATTCTATTGAAATTTCGCTTTAATCTCTTTAGCTTTATCATACTGTCCTGTATGGGTATAAAGTTTAATTAACATATTACCCGTATCAACATCTTCCGGTTTTAATTCGTGTGCTTTCTCTACATAAGGTACTGCTTTTTCAAACTCAACCTTAGCCTCAGCTTTTAAAGCATCATACTTTTTAGCTTGGCTCAAAGGCAAATCGTTTGCTGCATTTATCTTATCAGCACCTGCATTAAAGTAATATGCACCTAAGTTAAAATTGGCATCATAATAATTAGCATCTAATTCTATCGCTTTTTTATAACTTGTTATAGCATTATCTCCTTGCTTCAAGTTTTCGTAAACCGTACCCTGAGCAAAGTGTAATACTACATTGTTAGGGTCATTCTCTAATGCAGCATTTAAATTAGCTAAGGCTTGTTCATTATTTCCAGAAGTTAAGTAACCTTCTAATTCTGTTACAATAAGGTTATTATCGTTTGGATAAGCTTCTCTTCCCTTTTTGATGTATTCAGCTGCTTTCTCTTCATTTCCTTCTTTTTTATAAATCTTATGCATAGATTGATAAAGTCCTGGACCAGCACCATCAACATTATACTTCATCATAATTAAGCCATCATAAATTTGCTTAGCAGCATCAATATCCCCGGCATATTCAGATGCTAATCCCATGTTGTACATCATCATAGTATCTATTTTTCCTGAAAATTGATTTAACATCATTGATGTACCAAAGCTTTCTTGAGCAGATTTGTAATCTTTATTCTGAAAATCCTTAATTCCTTTATTAGCGTATTCTGCTGCTAAACCAGGAAATTTTCTTCCAATAATATCAGCTGTGTACATTTCATCATCTACCCTACTTTTATTTTGAATAGCTGTAAAGAATTTCATTACATCCGATCCATCTTCCTTTTTTAAGTCTAATTTCTTTAATTCAGGATCTTCAAAATTTAGAACTAGAGCTTTAAGATAAGAATTAGTACATTCTTCTAAAGCATCAGGAGCAAGAGCCTTACACTCATCTTTATTGGTAGCTAAAACATTATAGTATAAATCACCTCTGTACTTCCATGTTTTTGCCCAACCTTTAGTTTTATCATAATCCTTTGCAGCGTTTATTGCTTCCAATCCATCTTTTAATTCAGAGCATTTTCCTGATCTCGAAAAGGCCTTATTGTAATTGTAAGCACTTACTACTTTTGATTTTTGAGAATATGCTGTAATTGAAAATGCTACAGCAGACACTATTAAAATATATTTTTTCATTTTTTTAATTTTTTGTAAAACTACTAATCCTCATCATTGTTATCAACTTCCTTGCCAGTTTCGGTATCGTTCATCTCATCAGCAGATGTTTCTGCACTGTTTTCGGTAGTTACATCAGCAGCATCTTCAGTTTCTTCTTCATCCGCTCGCTCTACCTTAGCTACAGCAGCAATAGTATCATTATTTTTAAGGTTTATTAATCTAACTCCTTGTGTAGCCCTACCCATTACTCTTAAGTCTTCAACTGCTAATCGAATGATAATACCTGACTTATTAATAATCATTAAGTCATCATTATCTGTAACATTTTTAATGGCAATTAAGCTACCTGTTTTATCGGTAATATTAAGTGTTTTAACACCTTTACCTCCTCTATTAGTAACTCTATAATCCTCAATATCAGAACGCTTACCGTAACCATTCTCAGAAACTACTAACACATTAGAATTGTCAGAATCAGGAATAGTAATCATACCTACTACAGCATCATTTTCATCAGCTAATCTGATACCTCTAACACCTGCAGCATTTCTACCCATTGGCCTGGTCTTTCTTTCGTTAAATCGGATTGCTTTACCATTTCTTGCTGCCAAAATTATTTCATCACTACCACTTGTTAACTTCGCTTCTAATAATTCATCACCTTCTTTAATGGTAATCGCATTAATACCATTTACCCTAGGTCTTGAATAAGCCTCTAAAGCGGTCTTCTTAACAACACCATTTTTAGTACACATTATAATGTAGTATCTATCTACTAAATCATCTAAACTTTCAGCAAATTCATTATCAACATCTTCCTGTGTAGCCTCACGTTTCAGATACTCTTCATCTTTAATGTTCTTAACATTAATGTATGCTTTAACACTATCATCTGGCTCTATGTTAATTAAATTTTGTATTGCTCTACCTTTAGATTGTTTTGTTCCTTCAGGAACTTCAAATACTCTCATCCAAAAACATTTACCTTTCTCAGTAAATATTAACAAGTAATTATGTGTAGTGGCAACAAATAATTCCTGAACAAAATCTTCATCTCTGGTAGCTGTTCCTTTTGAACCTACTCCTCCTCTATTCTGCAATCTATATTCAGATAAAGAAGTACGTTTCATATAACCTAAGTGAGAAATGGTTACTACAACTTCTTCATCTGGAATCATGTCTTCAACACTAAAGTCACCTCCAGCATACTCAATCTCACTTCTTCTCTCGTCTCCGTATTTTTCTTTTACCTCTAACAATTCTGTTTTAATGATTTCCATTCTTCTTGGTTCATTAGCCAAGATGTCTTTTAAATCTTCTATGGTTTTCATTAATTGCTCGTACTCTGCTCTTAACTTGTCTTGCTCCAGTCCTGTTAACTGTCTCAATCTCATTTCTACAATTGCACGAGATTGGATATCGCTTAATTTAAAACGTTCTATTAATTTCTCTCTTGCCTCATCCGGACTCTTAGAAGCCCTAATCAATTTAATTACTTCATCTATGTTGTCAGAAGCAATAATTAAACCTTCTAAAATATGCGCTCTTTCTTCTGCTTTTCTTAATTCATACTGAGTTCTTCTAACAACAACTTCATGTCTAAAGTCAACAAACTCGCTAATAATATCTTTCAAATTCAATACTTCTGGTCTTCCTTTAACCAAAGCAATATTGTTTACACTAAAAGATGTTTGTAATGCTGTTTGTTTAAATAAGTTGTTTAATACCACATTTGGAATGGCATCTCTCTTCAATTCATAAACAATACGCATTCCATTTCTATCAGATTCATCACGAATATCAGATATCCCTTCAATCTTCTTTTCATTAACTAAATCAGCCGTCTTTTTAATCATATCAGCTTTATTCACCTGATATGGTATTTCATTAACAATGATTCTAAAACGTCCTGAATTTGTTTCTTCCAACTCAGTTTTAGCACGCATCACAATTCTCCCTTTACCTGTTTCAAAAGCATCTTTAACCCCTTGATAACCGTAAATGATACCTCCTGTTGGAAAATCTGGAGCTTTAACATGTTGCATCAATCCTTCTACATCAATATCTCTATTATCAATAAAAGCAACAGTACCATCAATTACTTCTGTTAAGTTATGTGGGGCCATATTCGTTGCCATACCTACAGCAATACCTGAGGCACCGTTTACTAATAAACTTGGTATTCTTGTAGGAAGAACTGTTGGCTCTTGAAGAGAATCATCAAAGTTTAAACTAAAGTCAACCGTTTCTTTATCTATATCCGATAGCATCTCTTCTGCTATCTTTCTTAATCTCGCCTCAGTATAACGCATAGCTGCGGGGCTATCTCCATCAACTGAACCAAAGTTACCCTGGCCATCAACTAACATATAACGTAACGACCACTCCTGAGCCATACGAACCATAGAGTCATAAACAGCTGTATCTCCATGTGGATGATACTTACCTAATACTTCTCCTACAATTCTTGCTGATTTCTTATAAGGGCTATTTGCTCTTACACCTAGTTCCATCATTCCAAATAAAATCCTTCTATGCACTGGTTTTAAACCATCTCTTACATCTGGAAGTGCTCTCGAAACAATTACCGACATTGAATAATCAATGTAGGCTGATTTCATTTCTTCCTCAATATTTATTTGAATTATTTTTTCTCCGTCTGCCATATTAATTGTCTATTAAATTGTGTTTTTATCGTCTTTACTGAAAGACATCGAAAATACGCAAAACCAAAGTTTTTAACCCTAAAAAACAAGGCTTACTTACTAACAAAAATCTGTTGAAAAAAGGCATTTTTTAAAACCGTTGCTCAAATACATAAAACGTTACTTTTGATTTAGCCCAAATAATCCTAATTTTAGAGGGTTGAGGCTAAAAATATATAGATTATGGATGCAAATTTTTCAGCAAAAGTTAAGGATGTAATTACCTTTAGCAAAGAGGAAGCCTTAAGGCTCGGGCACGATTACATTGGTGTAGAGCATTTACTACTAGGTATTTTACGAGAAGGTAACGGGTTAGCCGTAAAAATTTTAAACAACTTAGGGGTAGATTTAAAAGAATTGAGAAAAAAAGTAGAATCTTCTACAAAAGTGGGCAAAGGTACCAACTCTCAACTCTCTAATATTCCTTTAGTAAAGCAAGCTGAGAAAGTACTTAAAATAACTTACCTTGAAGCTAAAGTATTTAAATGTAACGTCATTGGCACTGAACATTTATTATTATCTATCCTTAAAGGAGAGGACAACATAGCTACCAATGCACTTAACACTATGAACATAAACTATGAAGCAGTAAAAGAAGAAATTGCTATTCTTAACATTACTGAAGATGAAACACCAAGAGCTGATTTCCCAAGCACTCCGCCTGATGATGACGATGATGATACTGGAAAAGAATTTATGGGTGGTTCGGGGTCTGGCTCATCCAAATCAAATCCGAAATCTAAAACCCCCGTATTAGATAATTTTGGTAGAGATTTAACTAAATACGCTGAGGATGGCAAATTAGATCCGATAGTTGGAAGAGAAAAAGAGATAGAAAGAGTTTCACAAATATTGAGTAGAAGAAAAAAGAACAACCCTATTTTAATTGGTGAACCTGGTGTAGGTAAATCTGCCATCGCTGAGGGATTAGCCTTAAGGATTGTTCAAAAGAAAGTATCCAGAGTTTTATTTGGTAAACGAATTGTTACATTAGATTTAGCTTCACTAGTCGCTGGAACAAAATACAGAGGACAATTTGAAGAACGAATGAAAGCCGTAATGAATGAGCTTGAAAAATCCCCAGATATTATCTTATTTATTGATGAGATTCATACTATCATTGGTGCTGGTGGAGCTTCTGGTTCTTTGGATGCTTCAAATATGTTCAAACCAGCTCTTGCTAGAGGTGAGCTACAATGTATTGGAGCAACGACTTTAGATGAATACAGACAATACATCGAAAAAGATGGAGCTTTAGAAAGACGTTTCCAAAAAGTGATGGTAGAACCTACAACTGTTGAGGAAACCATTCAGATTTTAAATAATGTGAAGGAAAAATATGAAGATCATCATAATGTTACTTATACTGATGAAGCCATAGAGGCATGTGTAACATTAACTGATAGATATATGACTGACAGACACCTTCCAGATAAGGCTATTGATGCTTTAGATGAAGCTGGCTCAAGAGTTCATATTACCAACATAAAGGTTCCTAAGAACATCATAGAAATTGAGAAAAAGATTGAGGAGATTAAAGAAAAGAAAAACCATGTTGTAAGGAGCCAGAAATATGAAGAAGCTGCCCAGCTAAGAGATGATGAGAGGAATTTAATTAAAGAGCTTAACGATGCTAAAAAAGCGTGGGAGGAAGAAACAAAAAACCACAGAGAAACTGTAAGTGAAGATAATGTTGCTGAAGTTGTAGGAATGATGACGGGTATACCAACTAAACGAATTGCACAAGCTGAGGGAGAGAAGCTGTATAAGATGTACGATGAAATTAATGATAAAGTAATCGGACAAGATGAAGCCATTAAGAAAGTAGTTAAAGCAATACAGCGTAATCGTGCGGGATTAAAAGACCCAAACAAACCAATTGGTTCATTCATATTCTTGGGCCCTACAGGAGTTGGTAAAACACAACTAGCTAAAGTATTAGCAAGATACCTATTTGATACTGAGGAATCATTGATTAGAATTGACATGAGTGAATACATGGAAAAGTTCGCTGTATCAAGACTAGTTGGAGCTCCTCCTGGCTATGTAGGATATGAAGAAGGAGGGCAATTAACTGAGAAGGTAAGAAGAAAACCTTATTCTATTGTTCTGTTAGATGAAATTGAAAAAGCTCACCCTGATGTGTTTAACCTATTACTACAGGCATTAGATGATGGACAGCTTACTGACAGCTCTGGAAGAAAAGTTAACTTTAAAAACACCATTATTATTATGACTTCTAATATTGGTGCTCGTCAGTTAAAAGATTTCGGACAAGGTGTAGGTTTTAGTACGGCTGCAAAAAAAGAAAGTGCTGATGCTCATTCTCAGGGTGTAATTCAAAATGCGTTGAAAAAAGCATTTGCTCCAGAGTTTTTAAATAGAATTGATGATGTTATTATTTTCAACTCATTATCTAAAGAGGATATACATGAAATTATTGATATTGAGATTGATGCATTATATAAGCGTGTTGAGGAATTAGGGTACAATTTAAAACTTTCCGAACCAGCAAAAGATTTTATTGCTGACAAAGGCTTTGATGCTGCATATGGTGCCAGACCATTAAAAAGAGCTATTCAAAAATATTTAGAAGATGCTCTTGCTGAAGAAATTATCCAATCAAAAATTGAGGAAGGCAGTACCATCAATGTTGAATTTGATGATGTTTTAGAAGAATTAAAATTTAGCATTAAAAAACCGAAAAAGAAAAAACCAACTGAAAACGCAGATACTGAAGATGAAACTGAATAAAAAAATCCCGAAGCAATGCTTCGGGATTTTTATTTCATTTCCTATTTACTCTTAACCCTTTTGGTGTTTTTCCATTACCTTATGACTTAGACCTGTAAAAGAGAAACCTCCATCATGGAAAAGATTTTGCATTGTTACATACCTTGTTAAATCCGAGAACATTGCTATACAATAATCAGCACAAGCAGTTGCATCTGCATTTCCAAGTGGAGAGTTATCATCAGCATAACTAATGAAAGCATCAAAACCTTTAACCCCACTGCCTGCAGTAGTCGGTGTTGGTGATTGAGATATAGTGTTTACTCTAACTTTTTTTCTATCGCCAAAATGGTAACCAAAATTTCTTGTAATTGATTCTAACAATGATTTTGCATCTGCCATATCATTATAATCAGGGAATACTCGTTGTGCAGCAATATATGATAATGCTAAAATAGATCCCCATTCATTCATAGCATCTTTTTCCATTGCAATTTTCATTACCCTATGAAACGAAATAGCTGAAACATCCATTGCTTTCATATAAAAATCGTGATTAGACTCTGTATAATGGATTCCTTTTCTAACATTTACTGACATTCCTATAGAATGTAGTATAAAATCAATTTTCCCAAACTTATCTAAAGCAGCATTAAACAGTTTTTCTAAATCTTCATTTGATGTTGCATCCGCAGGAAAAATTTCCGAATTAGTCTTTTCAGCCAAAGCTGTTAATGATCCCATCCTCATTGCGACTGGAGCATTTGTCAAAATAAATTCAGCTCCTTCTTCATGGGCTTTTTCAGCAACTTTCCATGCGATTGAATCCTCATTTAGAGCTCCAAATATTATCCCTTTTTTACCTGCTAATAAATTATTCGCCATAACTAATTGATTTTATCTTACCGACAAATATAATGTAAATGTGTTTTTTAAAAGGATTAATATTTCTTTTTTCTTCTCCTTTTAGCACTTGCTGTTTTAGTATGATATTTTTTACCTCCTGAAGCACCTATCTGTTTGGCTGTTGCCCCTTTTCGATGTGGATTACAACTTGTGGCAGCAGGTAAAAACAAAACCAACAACGGAACTATAAAACATATAACTATTATGTATGTTTTTAATTTTTTCATAATTCGGAGCACGAAAGTCAAAGGTTTTGAAAAAAAAGAAAAATGAAATTAACTTCTTAACAAAACTTTTGCATTCTCCCGCGCTTCAGCTGTTAGATCTCTACCACTCAGCATTTTAGCTAATTCCTCTACTCTTTCTTCTTCCTTAAGTTTACTTACTGAGGTTAAAGTCTTATCGTTTTTATTGTGCTTATAAACTTTAAAGTGTTCATTCCCTTTAGCCGCAACCTGTGGTAAATGAGTAATAGATATCACTTGTGATTGAACAGCAATTTCATCCATCATTTCAGCCATTTTCTCTGCAATATCTCCGGAAACTCCTGTATCAATCTCATCAAAAATAATGGTTGGTAATTTTTTAGTCTTAACCAGTATTGATTTAAAGGTCAGCATAAGTCTTGATAACTCACCTCCAGAGGCTACTTTTGACAATTGCTGAGGAGCTATTCCTTTGTTTGCTGAAAATAAAAATTCTATCCCATCTACACCTAACTCATTCGGTTCTTCTATTTTTGATAGCTGGATAACAAATTCTGCATCGGACATTCCTAATTCAGCGATAACAGCAGTAACATTTTCTTCAAGTTGTTTTTTAAACTTATTCCTTAAAACTGATAATTCACCTGCCAATTTATAAACCTGATCTTTTAAGTAATTTACTTTTTGTTGCTGTTCTAGCACTTTTTCATCATAAGAATCTACTTCTTTTAACTGCTGTTTGAACTCTGATAATCTTTCTAAAATCTCTTCCGTTGAATTTACTCTATGCTTTTGTTCTAAAGCATAAATTTTTCCGAGGCGCTCATTTAAATAATTTAAATCTTCAGGATTAAAGCTAAAACTATCGTTATAATTAGCAATTTCATTGGTTATATCATCCAATTCAATATTAATGCTTCTAAAACGCTCGTAAAGTTCTTTAAACCCTGTAGAGCAACCAGAAATTTTAAGCAAATGCTGTTCCGCCTCCTTAACAAGCTGTGTTGCACTTATTTCAGAATTGGATAAAATATTATCCGAAATGTTTAATACATTTTTTATCTCCTCAGCATTATTAATAATCGCTAATTCTTTCTCTAACTCTTCTTTCTCATTCGACTTAAGCCCTAACTCTTCTATTTCTTTTACCTGAAACTGAAGGTAGTCATTATCAGCAGAAGAATTAGAGGCAAGATTCTGTAATTCATTTAGTTTCTGTAATTCCTTTTTATAATTCTGGTAAATACGTTGATAGTCTGAAAACAATATAGAATTACCAGCAAAGGCATCCAATACATTGGTTTGAAAAGCATTATTCTTTATCTGAAGCGTTTGATGCTGAGAATGAATGTCTATCAATCTACTTACTAATTCTTTAATTAGATTTAGTGTGACTGGTGTATCGTTAATAAAAGCCCTGCTTTTCCCTTTGTTATTCAGTTCTCTTCTTAAAATAGTTGTTGACTCAAAATCAAGATCGTTTCTAGAGAAAAACTCTAAAAAATCTTCTTGTGCCAACTCAAACTGACCTTCAACGATACACTTTTTGTCTTTATCTTTTAGTACCCCAGTATCAGCTCTCTGTCCAAGAATCATTGATAAAGCTCCCAGAAGGATGGATTTTCCAGCGCCCGTTTCTCCAGTAACAACAGTAAACCCATTGGAAAAACTAAGCTCTAATTGCTCAATTATAGCATAATTGATAATGGATAAATGAGTAAGCATTACTTGCCTTTCATTATTTTTTGATACTTGGAAAGATTGTTCGGGTCAATTTTATTCAATAGATTAGTTAAATCAGACTTCTCTTTCGGTAACCCCTCTACAAATAAGTCAACAATCTCATTTGATTTTGCATTAAAAAACATTTGTAAAGAAAAAGAACCTGGTTTACGTTCGTAAACTTTTTCCAATCCTAGTAATGATTGAAATACCGCAGCACGACCCTCAGGAACATTCTGTGCCATCTTATCAAAACCTAAACGGTGGTATTTATACATACATTCTCTTAAAGGAGCGTAATTCTGATGAAGCAAATTCTCAACTAGCCAATATCTGTTTCTCTCACTTTCAAATGCCTTCCATCCCGGCTGCTGCGCCCCTTGTGAATTACTAACGATAGCTTGAGCTTTTTGAAAAAACCTTGTCCCTCCTTTCATAGCAAATGAATCATAATCATTACCCAAGATTACGTAGGCGTAAAACGCTAATACTGATGTTAAATTAGAAAGAAAAGTGTTTTCAGAATACTCTAATGGATCAAACTCGTTAAACTCAAACTCAAATTCTTTGTCAATATGATTGATTAAAGTAGTATAATATGAAGTGCTATAAACGGGGCGTCTTGATTGTACCTGAATGGTAGCTTTAAACAGATTTGTAGAAACCTGTTCCGTAATGTTAATTAAAATGGAACATTCTATTCTTTCCTCATTTTTAAAAACATTATTAGTCCATTTTCGGTTATTCATAAACTCAAAAATGTTCTTTTGCATAGCATCAAAAATACTCTTATCAGAACCTTGAATTTGAGTAGAATTAACTTGCACACTACAATTTAATTCTTGTGCAAAAAGTGATGTTACACTAATTAATAAGACAAAAGTTAGTATATATGATTTGCACTTCATTTACAGATTAAGTAAAGATATGATTTTATTAAAAATATCTGCTGCTACTTCTGATTTAGGTTTTAACTCGTAATTCTCTACTTTATTGTGCTTATCTATAATGGTAATTTTATTAGTATCATAATTAAATCCAGCACCTTTATCTTGCAATGAATTTAGCACAATAAAATCTAGGTTTTTCTTTCCTAACTTAGATTTGGCGTTTTCTTCTTCATTATTCGTTTCTAAGGCAAACCCTACCAATAACTGCTTTGTTGTTTTGTGTTTTCCTACTTCAGCTAATATGTCATGAGTTGGTTTAAGAGCAATAGACAAATTATTACCTGCCTTTTTAATTTTAGTGTCAGATGGTTTTTCTGGAGCATAATCTGCTACAGCTGCAGCCATTATAATTATATCAGCTGCTTTAAAATAATTCATTACTGCTTGATACATATCATTTGCAGAAATCACATCTAGTTTTTTAATGTCTTTATTTTTTATACCCAATTTTGTTGGACCAGAAACCAACGTAACATCAGCCCCTAATTTAGCTGCAATTTCAGCCAACTCATAGCCCATTTTACCAGATGAATTGTTACCAATAAACCTTACAGGATCTATTTGTTCGTAAGTTGGTCCTGCAGTAATTAAAACCTTTTTTCTTTCTAATTTTAATCCTTTTTTAAGGTGCTGCTTAATAAAAGTTACTATTTCTTCTGGCTCTTCCATTCTTCCTTTACCTATCAAACCACTTGCCAATTCTCCTTTTTGAGCATCAATAATGATATTTTTATTAGCTTTTAATATATTAAAATTTTGTGTAGTAGTTTCGTGCTTATACATATCTAAATCCATTGCTGGGCATACATAAACAGGACATTTAGCCGAAAGATAAGAAGCCATTAAAAGATTATCACAAATTCCTGCGGCCATTTTTGCAATAGTGTTGGCTGTAGCTGGAGCAACAATAAATAAATCAGCCCATAATCCTAATTCAACATGATTTTCCCATTCACCTGTTTCTTCATCAGAAAATTTATAATGTACAGGGTTTTCAGAAAGTGTAGAAAGTGTTAATGGAGTTATAAAATCCATTGCTGCAGGAGTCATTACCACTTGAACATTTGCTCCTGCTTTTTTTAAAAGACGTACTAAATTTGCTGTTTTGTATGCTGCAATTCCTCCAGTTACTCCAAGAAGGATATTTTTATTATTGAGCATCCTAAGAAAATTTATGCTTCATCAGCATTTTCTTCTTCTGGCATTCTATGGTATACTTTATCGTCTAAAAACTCTTTGAGAGCTATTGCATTAGTTTTAGGAAGTCTCTCATAAAATCTTGAAATCTCAATTTGTTCTCTGTTCTCAAAAATTTCTTCTAAGTTATCGGTAGTAGATGCAAACTCATTAATTTTCCCAACCAATTCTTCTTTTAAATCAACTGAAATTTGGTCAGATCTTTTAGCAACAGTAACACATGATTTATAAATATTACCCGTTACTGCTTCAATCTCATCCATATTTCTAGTAACTGTAGTAACTTCTGCATTTGTATTTTTAAAGTTCATCTTTTACGAGTTTTTAAGTTTGTACTCATCCCTCAATTCACTGGCTTTAGTAAATATGGTTTGAGCTTCCTTTAAATATTTACTTTCTTTATAAGAGTCTACAAAGGTATAATAAGCTTCGATAGTATCGTTAATTCTTTCCAACTTTTTTTTCTCTATACTGTTTTGAGCTAGTAAAAAGTTAGATTTTAAGATTAAAAACATGATTTCTTCACGATGCTCGGTTTCAGGAAAATCAAGTAATGTATTGTTTAACGAGATAATAGCTGCCTTAAATTCATATATTTTATAATACTGCTTAGCATTTTGATATGATTTTTCTTCCAATTTTGCTCTTAACTTATCCATCATTACATTACTAGAGTCTACTAAATCATGTTGAGGATATGTGTTAATGAAAAGCTGGAAAGCATTTATTGCTTTTTTAGTATCAGTGTCATCTAAACTTGATATTGGAGACAGTAAATAATTCGAATAAGCATGCATAAACAACATATGCTCTGCGTGTTCACTTAACGGATATGTTCTAGCAAATTTTTTAAAATGATAAGATGCCGCATACAATAAATCCATATTAAAATTGCAGTAGCAATAGCAGTAATAGACTTTTTCTGCTCTTTCCGTACCTCTAAACAATGGAATTAATTCTTCCAACAATGGCATGGCTTTATCGTACTTTTCCTCCTCATAATACTGAATTGCTGCTTCATATTTTAAGTCCATATCAGAACTTTTAAGCAACTTTTGGTATTTACTACAACCAAAAGCAACAATAGCAGTTAATGTAATAAAAATGCTCCACTTTTTAAACATGCGGCAAATATAGGATTTACTTAATTGGTTTTAATTGGATAAACGTTAAAAATTACTAATTAGTCTTTTGAAAAAATACTATGGTAAATCTTCTGTCTGAGGATTGATAGTATTGTATTTTCTGGAAGTTTGGATTTTTCTCATAAAAATCATACTGCTGGCTGGTTGGGCGTAATTTAGGTCTATAACCGTAATGAGAATCCCAAATCACTAAATCTCCTTTTTTCAGCGTATCTGTAACTTCTTTAATTAAATTATTTTCTGGAGTTTTTTTGTACTCATTTTTATTTTTATCGAGATAGAAATAAAATAAATTATGGGCACAGACTACTTGATTATCTTCCGTAAACAACTTGCCTTGTTTTAATTGTTTATCGTACCAAACTGCAGCTTTTTTAACAGTTCTCTCTTCAGGTTGTATTTTTCTAATGGTAACTGATGATGCTAACACAAAAACTGAAATAGACCCAAAAGCTAACAAGTAGTGCTTCTTTTTTAAAGGTAGCAATAAAACAACCGCTGATAATAAGGAAAAAACAAGTGGATTCCAGTCTTCTTCTTCTGTAAACTTTATAAAGTTATGCTCATAAGTTTGATAAACTCCTACTGATAGGAGAAAAGGAATGAAAAACACCAACAATAGATATTTTTTATCCATTTTACTAATCTCATCAATGGCTAACACCCCAAGTATAGCTATCAATGGAGATATAATAATTAAATACCTTAAGTTACCTCCATTACCAGGACCAAAATCTAACGATTCAGCATTCATAGCACAATTGAATAAGAAAATCAGTAATACTGGGACTAATAGATAAAAATTAGGTTTCTTCTTTTTAATTACTACAACAGCAACATAAGCAACAATGAGCGTTAAAGCTACCGCTCCAAATATCACATTAGACATTAAAAAATAATGGTCAAAACCTTGTTTGGGGTAAGCATCTTTTATTCTTTCTGAAAAAGAAGAAATTGCATGAGGTAAATAAAGAATATCACCTGTAATAATGTAACCCAACAAGTTTTGTAAAACAGTAAACAATCCTGTAAGCAATGCTGCCAACCATTCTTTCTTAAATAACAACACTAAAAACAATAGTCCTGACACCATATGATACTCTGTACGTATAAAGGCAACGTAAGATATAATAAGAGCAGCCCATATATACTTTTTATTAAAGAACTGCAAAGCCCCCAATACCAATAAAAAAGCCACTGTTAATTCTGAGTAATTTCTAAATGATAACATAAACCATAACGGTTGAATACTCAATACAAAAAAGATTAGTAATTTGTGTTTGCTACCCAGTTTTTCAAGTACTTTGTATGAAAAATAAACAGTAAAAGCGGCTACTAAACTGTTAAAAAATTTCATAAATGCAAAGCCTCCAAGAGCAGGAAGTGCATATAAAACTCGATACCCCCCTTTTTTATTAGCCCCAATAATATTAATGATGTCATCATACCACAAATTCCTAGCATTGATAAAATTTCCTACCTCATCATGCATATAAAACCCGTCAGAAAAAGTAGAGAAAATGAAATAAATAACTGCCAAAACAAAGGTTAAGCCCAATATTAATTTATTGCTGATTTCCTTCTCAACAGGTTTATCAACTTTTGGTTGTTCCTTTTGTGAGGCACCTTGTTTTTTAGGTTGTTTCTTTTTACTCATATTTTAAGTGCTGCAATCCAGTCTTTAATTTTGTATTGATATTTATAGCTAGTTAAAGTCATTATTTTTTCATCATTAAAAATAGTGTCACCACTTTCTATTTTTAAAGCATCTTCAGGCCAATCAATGTGTTCTACATTAACTCCATATTTATCAGCCACTAAGTTAGCCACTTCTAATAAACTTTTAGCATCATAGCTTCCAATATTATAAATATTGTTTTTTGATTCAGAAAAAGATAAAATCTCAAAAATTAAGTGAACAATATCTGAAATATGAGTAAAAGTTCGTTTTTGCTCGCCTGTACCGTAAAGTGTAATGCTTTGATTATTAGTTGCTCTGTTTAGGAAAAAACCTAGTGTACCATAAGAATAATTACTATCTATTAGGTTGCCATAAGGTACACAAATTCTAAAAACAGTATAATCAATCCCAAATTCACCTTGGTAATCTTTTAATAACTGCTCACAGTTAATTTTATTTTGAGCATAAATAGTTTTAGCTTCATTATCAGTGTCTTCTTTTAAAAACACATTCTTTTGGCCTTTGTAAACTAACCTGCTTGAAGGAAAAACAACACGGGGCTTAGTATCCTTGCAGCAATCTAACACATTTTTTAAACCCTGTTCATTTACCAGTGTATAAAGTTTTTTAGATACTTCATCATTTTTAGTACCTGTTAAACCTGAAAACATAAAAACACAATCTATGTCAAAGTCAAGTTGCCTTAACGAGTCTGGGTTAGTTATGTCCACTTGAACATAATTTTTATAACCATCAATTGAAGTTGGTCTTTTTCCTGCTGGAACAAACTTTATATCTGCTTGTTCTAAAAAGTAAGCAATATGCCTACCTATGTATCCATTAGCTCCTATTAGCAAAACTCTTTTCATATCTTCACTCCAATTACACAAACATCATCAATTTGCTCTATATCTCCTTTCCAATCGTCAAATCTTTTTTCTATAATTCCTTTTTGTTTAGATATAGGTTTATCTGAAACATCTATCAACATTTGCTTAAACTGTTTATACATAAACTTCTTCCCTTTTGGTCCACCAAACTGATCAGGATAACCATCAGTGAATGTATAAATTGTATCACCTAGTAATAAATCGAAAGAATGGTTAGTAAATGATTTCATTTCCCAGTACTTCCCAACCGGCTGCTTATCTGGTTTTATTTCAATTAATTCTTGGTTTCTAACAATATATAAAGAGTTATTTGCTCCAGCGTACTGAATCGTAGAGTTTTTTTGATCAATTAAACAAAGTGCTATATCCATCCCATCTTTCAACATCCTTTCTTTTTCTTCTTGTTTTTGAAAAGTTTCAATAACTATTTCTCTGGTTTTATCTAAAATTTTTGCAGGATCTGCAAGCTTATATTCTCTTACAGCTCTATTAAGTGCATTATGACACACAACACTGACCATAGCTCCAGGAACACCATGCCCAGTACAATCCGCAGCTGCATAAAGTATTTTATCATCTATTGGTTGAATCCAGTAAAAGTCTCCTGCAACAATATCCTTTGGACGATACATTACAAAACAATTTTTAAGGTGAATGTTAATTTCCTCTAAAGATGGAATAATTGCCTCTTGAATACGCTGAGCGTAATTGATACTATCTGTAATCTCAATATTTTTCTGTTCAATCAAGGCATTTTTTTCGGCTAGTAAAACATTGCTTTTTTTCTTTTGCTGATACCCTCTTAATACTGCAAAAACAACCAGCAGCATAAGTAACGCTCCTCCCAATCCCATATACACATAAGCTTGTTTTTTCTCTAATTCTTGTAAATGTTCCAAGTCTTTTATCCTTTGAACTTCTATCCTCTCTAAACTGTCCTTTAAAGCCTGTTTCTGAAACTGATATTGTATATCGTCTTTTATTGCTGCTTTTTTATTCTTTTCATTAAGAATACTGTCTCTCATTTGTATGTGTAGTTGATACATTTTATAGGCATTTACAATATCATTTTTTTTATCATAAACAGTATGTAAAAATTCAGCAGCATTCTGAATGTTGTATGGCGAACTAATTTCTTGAGCATATTCTAAACTTTTTTCACCATACTCAATACCTTCGTTTACCAAGCCTGTATTAAATTTTAACCTTCCTATCGAAAGTAAAGAACTAGCAATCCCTTCTTTTTCGTTTAATTGTTGTCTGATAGCCAAACTCTTCTCGTAATACTCCAAAGCCTGGTTATAGTTTTTCTTTCTTTCATAAACTACCCCTATATTGTTAAGCGCATCAGCCTCACCTTTCTGATGACCAATTTCTTGCTCTATTTCCAAGCTTTTTTTATAATACTCAAGTGCTTTATCATAAGTAGATTTATCTTTATTGTATACAATCCCTAAGTTATTATACATTCCTGCTATTCCTTGTTTATCACCTATTTCTTCAAAAATTTCTAAACTGCGTAAATAATATTCTAAACACTTATCATGTTGTTCTTGCATTTTGTAGATATAGCCAATGTTATTTAAAGTAATCGCTAATGTTTGTCTATCATTTATTTGCTCTAAAATACTTACACATTTACGGTAATATTCTAGAGCTTGACTTATTTGACCTTGATCATTATAGATATAACCAATATTGTTTAAAGCTAAAGCAATTCCTTGCTTATCAGCTATTTGCTCAACAAAGTGCAAACTTTTTTGATAATATTTTAATGCTTCTACCTGATTTCCCTGGTCATCATAAATAGCAGCAATATTATTAAAACAAGTTGCCATACCATCTTTGTCTAAAGCACTTTGATAATAACTTAAACTCTCTTTATAATACTTGATGGCATCTTCTGGCTTACCAAGTGTGTATGCCAGGTAGCCAAAATTATTGATAGCAGCAGCAACACTCCTTTTAACAAAATTCTTTTCTTTCTTACTAAGCATTGGGTTACTTAGTACTTCTCTAGACTCATCATACAATAACTGATTGTATTTTGGCCATACATTATCATCGATACACAATTCTGTAATCTTATTTATTAAAGATAGTTTTTGAGTGTCAGATTTAGATTGATGATATTGTGGGAGTATAGAATCTAATATTTTCTTATCTTGAGCATTAATTTCAGATACTAATAAGGAATCAATCAAATAATGTTGCTTGTCCCCAAACTGTTGAGCGAAAAGCTGTACAACTCCAAAAAAAATTATTAGTATTAATTTAAACTTTAGCAAATTAATTCCTTGTTTCTTGAATGATATAAGTTGGTCGTTGTTTAACACTTTCAAATGTTCTACCCACATACAACCCTACCATACCCAGAACGGAGATTATTGCTCCCGATAGAAAACTAATCAACAATGCTAAACTAGCCCAACCTTCTACCTGAACATCTCCAAAAAAGTAAAGCACCACCATTGTAATAGCCGCACATATCGAAAGAAATGATAAGAATACACCAAACTTAACAGTAAGTCTTAATGGTTTATCAGAAAAAGTTAAAATGGTATCCATTGCTAAACGTAATCGCTTGCTAAAAGAATACGATGATTTCCCATCTTCACGCTCGGCATGTTCTATTTCTACTTTGGCATAATTAAAACCAATTAATTGTTGTAACATTGGATAATAACGATTATGATCTTTAATTTGAGCCATAGCATCAACCGCCTTACGCTGATAGCAGACAAAGTTTGCCACTGTTCTATCTTGTTTGGTTTCTGAAAGATAACTCAAAACACTATAGAACAATCTGGAAAACAATTTTTTTAGAAAATCATCTTTACGATTTTTTCGACTCGCCACCACTATTTCATAACCTTCTTTACACTTGTTAAATAATTTATGTATTTCTTCAGGCTGGTCTTGTAAATCGCAATCCATGGTAATAACATAATTACCTTTAGAAGCATCTAAACCTGCTTGTATGGCATGTTGTTGTCCCGAATTTTTACTTAGTTTAACCCCTTTTACTTTTGGATTTTTCTTACAATTCTCTATAATTTTTTGCCATGAATAGTCTGGTCCACAATCTTCAACCAAAATAATTTCATATTGATCGGTAATTTGAGAAATTGCAGCTACAGTTCTTTCCACTAGTTTATCAATTAATGATTCAGCTTTATAAACTGGACTAACTATTGATATTTCTATTTGTCCACTCAACTCACTTAACGACTTTAAAATAATATTAGAATTTAATCAAACACCAAGGTAATAAATTTTCTAAAGTTAAAAAGGGTTTAATCAGTTTATGATACGAAAGAAATAAGATATATTCAATTTTCACTCCGTTTAACTTAGTTTTATTAAAAAACAAAAAACCATCCTCATCACAATCATCAAATTCTCTTGCCTCACCCATTTAGCTTGCCTTTTTCCTTAATCCGTGTAACAACCTAGCTTGGTTTAATATCTCTTCATATTTAGACTCAAAATCTTTTTCATTCACACACCTTATAAATTCTTTTAAAATATTTATGAAATGGTTCTCTGCTTCAATCTCATGATTTTCAATCTCTCCTTGCTTCTCAATAGTAATTACTGGTTTAAAATTAGAACCAGGTGTGAATGAACGGTGAGCAGTAATTTTTCCTTTACTGCCCCAGATTTCATAGTTACACTGATAAAAATTATCAAACCCAAATGCTACTTCAGCAAAATGACCTTGCTCGGATTTTAAATATGCTCCACCATAAATATCTACCTCACTTTTATTATTATTTAAGGTAGCTGCTTCCACCCATAAATCATTACCTAGAAACAACTGACTAGCTCTAACAGTATAAGCTGCTGCATCTAGCAATGCTCCACCTCCAAGTTCCCTGTTATACCTAAAATTATCTTCAGGTAATGGTGGAAAACCAAAGGAGCTTCTAAAACATCTTAGCTCTCCTATCTCTCCTTTTGCTATTATATCCTTCACAAATTGATGTTGTCCATGATACAAAAACATAAAATTTTCCATTATCAACAAACCCTTGTCACGAGCCATATCAACCATCCGCATGGCAGAATCATAATCCATAGCAAGAGATTTTTCGATATGGACATGCTTTCCTGCCTGCAAAGCTTTTATTACCCATTCCTCATGCAGCCCAGTTGGTAAGGGCATATAAATTACATCTATATCTCCTCTATCCAACAGATTCTGATAACCAACAATAGCCTCACAATTGAATAATTGAGCGTACTCATTTGCTTTATGTTCTGTTCTGCTAGCCACAGCAACTAACTCTAATCCGTCTATTTCTAACATTGCTGGAATAACAGAACGTTTAGCGATATTTGCACAACCTAAAACACCTATTCGTAACTTACTCATTTTAACTAAATTTTACAGCCGACAACAAACTTCTTGACTGGATGTTTAAGTAGTTATTAAATTTAATGAAGGTTTTTATTTGGTTTAAGGTCATCCAAATAAATTTTTCAGGAAGTTCTTCACCAAACTCTTCATTTGCTTCGATAATCATATTCTTATTTTGTTCCTTAAAAAACCTACCACCTTCTTCTGATTGAAATGTGGAATACTGAACCTTTGCATTGTATTTTTCTGGTTCTAACACATAATCAATAAACGCCACATCGTATTCGTTCTGCCCTTTACGGTAATTACCTGTAAGACATTGCACAGTTGGTGCTAACTCAATAATATCAAAATTACCTGATTCCATTTTGGCTTGAACCAAGAAATGATAAACCCCATTTATTTTTTTAATGATGAAAGCAATTAAACCCTCCTGAGCAGATTTAACTAATGGTTGAGTCCAGCTAGCTACTTCCCTGTTTCCAATCTCGGCATTTACAGCAATCACTTCAAAATACTTTCTATCCTTATGATAAATACTCATTTCATCCTTTTGCCAATGTTCTACATCTTTTAAAGAAATTTTTTCCACCTCCAACTCAGCAAATGCTTTTAATCGGGTAATCCAAGATATAATATCTTCTATGCTGTGAAGTGCATTTTTAGAATCTAACTCCGATAACAACAAGGCATCTTCGTAATCATTGGTTTTATGATAATCTTCAATTTGATTGAGCGTATATATATCACCGTAAGGAATCCCCGAAATAACGGTACGCGTGTCCATGTTAATGATGTTATCATGAGTCAATAATTCTTTGATTTGCCCCAATGTTAACCAGCAGAATTCCTCCTTCACTTCAATATCAGAAGTTACTTCTACAATAATATTTCTATTTCTTTTCTTTAAAAACCTTGCTCCCTGCTCAGATTGTAATTGATCGAGCAATACTTTAACATCTTCACGCTCATCAATAAAATATTCCAAGTAGTGAGGAGGATTACCTTGATGAACTTTAGTGTAATTACTTTTTGTAGCTTGTAGGGTTGGTGATATTTGAACTGCATTAATATTACCTGGTTCTATTTTGGCTTGCATTAAAAAATACAATACACCATCTATCTTTTTGGTAATGATTCCCAGAAAACCTATCTCAGGTTGATTGATGATGGGTTGTGACCATTCTGGTACATTCCCCCAATTAGTTTTTATTTGAATACCTTCGATAGAGAAAAACTTACCAGAATCGTGTACTAAGTTCCCAGAATTAGATTCAAAACCCCAATTCTTTAGTTCTGAAAAGGGTATTTGATCTATTTTATGATGAGTAGCTGCTTTCTTCTCTTCCAACCAATCCATAAACTGATTGGTGCTCATCATTGGATTATTTTCCGTTAAAGCAGATTTTAAGAAATGATATGGAATAGAGGCATCCATTAATTGCTAAACTCGGCATGGGTTTTTTCTAACACCTTAAAAGCTCCTTCTGTTGATGAGGATTCAGCATAAGTTCTTAGTACTGGCTCAGTACCTGAAGGACGTATCATTACCCATTCATCATTATCAAAGAAATATTTAAAACCGTCAACCGTTTGAACCTCACGCACCTCTAAATCACCAAACTTTTTATAATTATCTGCTTTGCAATTAGCAATAATCGCTTGCTTTTGTTCTTCGCTAATGTGTAAGTCGATACGCTCAAACTTAAACTCACCTACAATATCATAAACACCTTGAATCAACTCGTCTAACGTTTTACCTGATTTAACCATGTATTCCCAAATGGTTAGCCCCATCCATATTCCATCTCTTTCTGGAATATGACCTTTTATAGCAATTCCGCCTGACTCTTCTCCACCTAACAACACATCATCTTCTAAAATAATACCCGCAATATTTTTAAAACCTATTTGCACTACTTGATACTCTAAGCCATAATGTTCACACATCTTCTTAACTTTAGGTGTTACTGAAAAAGCATTTACCACTTTCCCCGTAAAACCTTTTTCTTCTACCAAATACTTAATTAGCAGTAAAATGATATGATGCGAATCCACAAAATTTCCTTTGCTATCGTACAATCCAATTCTATCAGCATCACCATCAGTAGCTAAGCCGCAATCAATTTCGCCTTCTGCCAACTTAATCATGTCAGAAAACTCTCCCAAGTTTCTGTGAATTGGCTCTGGAGCTGTACCTTCAAAACCTGGATTATGTTCGCAATGCAAGAAATCAATATCTGGCAACAATCTTCTCATTACATCTTGTCCTGCCCCATACATGGCATCGTAAGCAAAATTCATTTCTGAATTTCTAATAGCCTTCATGTCAAAATTTTCTTCCACATGGTTAAAATACATCGTTTCTAAATCAACATACTCTAATAAATCTTTTGCATGAAACTCCTCAATAGAAAGAGAGTCCAAATCCACTCCATGCGCATCAGGTATTAAATCTTCTACTTCTTGTATTTCTTTTGGTAGTAGAGGTCCACCAAAATGTCCTTTTAATTTATATCCATTATAACTTGGTGGATTATGAGAGGCCGTTAAAACAATACCTAATGATGCCTTTTGATTTAATGTGCCCAACGAAACCATAGGAGTAGTTACAGCCCCCTTTGCCAAATAAACCTTAATACCAGCATTAGCAAATACCTTTGCAGTAGTTTCAGCAAACAACTCGCCTGCAAATCTGCAATCATGTCCAATAACTACTGTAGGGTTATCAAAATTTTGTTTTAACCATTCTACAGCTCCAACTGTAACACGAGCTACATTATCTGTTGTAAATTCTTTCGCTATTATGGCTCTCCAGCCGTCTGTTCCAAATTTTATCTTAACCATATCTATTTTATTGAAAGGAGGTAAATTTATGATTATTTGAGCAGACTTAAAATTGAATTTTGTATTACCTTTACTTTAAATTTTACCCCTAATGGAAAACAACATCAATACTCACCAATTTGCTGATTATTTTAAATACTACATAAGCCTAGCAGAAGGTTATGAAAATGCAATAACTGCACTTGAAGACACCCATTTATCTACCAATAAACTGATTAATAGTTTGGAAGAATCGATAGGGGATTATGCTTACGCAGAAAGTAAATGGACAGTAAAAGAGTTATTGATTCATATGATAGATACTGAACGTGTTTTTTGTAATAGAGCGTTACGCTTTGCTAGAAATGATCAGACAAATTTACCAGGATACGACCATGACGAATATGTGAACTTTTGTGGTGCTAAAAATAGAACCTTATCCGATATTATGAATGAATTTGATTTGGTTAGAGCTGCAACCATTGCTTTATTCAAAAGCTTTGATAGTGAAATGCTAGAAAGGAGTGGTACTGCAAACGGCAATAATTTGACTGTTTTGGCTGTAGGCTATATTATAGCAGGACATGAAACCCATCACATTAATGTATTAAAAGAAAAATACCTAACTAATTTTTTAAGGTAATTTGATAGGACAACCCATTGTTATTTACACGGCCAACTTCTGCATCTATTTGCTGAGCCAGTATTTCAATTAATTGCATTCCTAAATTAACATTCTCTTTGGTAAAATTACCGGGTAGACCTATCCCATTATCACTAATATTAAGTTCACAGTTATTATCATCGCAAGGAAGCATAATAATACTCACTTTTCCTTTGTTATTAGGAAAGGCATACTTCAATGAGTTGGTTATCACCTCGTTTATAATTAAACCCAATGGAACGATCTTTTCCATCTCAAACATAATTGATTTATCCACCTCAATTTCTAAGTCTATTTGATGATTATTAGGTGCATAAGATCTAAATAAACTTTCAGCTAATAAACCAATGTAATTACTAAATCTGATTTTTTTAAAGTTAGCAGTAGCGTACAATATTTCATGTACTAAGGCCATGGCAGCAATTCTACCTTGACTCTCTTTTACTAATTTTAAAACACGCTCATCTTTTTCTCCAGCGAATTGCAAATTAATTAAGCTGCTAATTATTTGCATATTGTTTTTAACTCTGTGGTGAATTTCTTTAAGCAACTGCTCTTTTTCTTGTAAAGAAATTACATTGTTCTCCAATTCCTCTCCCAACATGTTAATTCCAGAAGCAATAGCATCAGATAACCCTCCATCTCCAACCAAAGAAATTTTTGCCGAAAAATCTAACTCAGCATAAGCCATTAATACCTCAACTATTTCATTTGCTTTCTCACTTAAATGCTTCATAGAAACAATTAGGTTTTTTGTAATTTACACCAATCAGTAGCTTGTGCTTCATTATTAAACAACTTAACTGGAACTACAGGTTTGTTAAGCCCCATAAAGAAATTAGCAATAATTTTACTTAATGGAGACTTAACAATAATAGCAATAGCAATAACTTTAGATTTTCTACCTTTCATTGAAAAGTGATCTCGTGCCTCTTTGGTTATAGATGTTATCTGAGTAGTATCTACAATTATGCAAAACTTATCTCCTTCTAAAGAATTGATTACTTGAGAATTTTCTTTTGCATCTTCAAGTTCAACTTTTGCATTAGGTTTTACCTTTGTTCTAGCAATACCATCTGACCCCATCCATGTATAATAACACCTCAGGTCAATAGTATTTTTAGGAACTTCCATTTTTACTCAGAATCAGTAACCAATTGGAAAGAATTAAAAAACTCATCAGACCTATCTTCTTTTGGATACCCGCCATCACGTAAAATTGCTACCTGATAAAGTCTATTGCCTACCATATACAGTTTATATGCAGCATGTATGCTTCCCGCTTTTCCTTTAAAAAATAAACCCGGATTACCATCTATCTCTATTTCTTCATCCACATCAAAAGAAGTAATACCAAGGTTACCACTAGAACCATCTCTGGCACCAATCAAAATATCCTCCACAGAAGACTGTTCAACCAACTCTGATGGGTAATCGCTATAAGCAACCATGTAGGCTTCTGTAACACTTTGCTCGTACATGTAAGAAGTCATTTCTATGTTACCAACTTCAGTTGGAATAGACTCGTGACTTTCGGTAGGCTCACCAATAAATTTAATTTTAAACTTACCATCTTCAGAATGGTATAAATCGTTAGCAGAAGTTTCTTCCGTAGCTTCTTCTACTTCTTCAGCTAACTCATCAACAGCAGATAACAAATCGTGATTTAGTGCATCAATTTCTTCAGCATTGTCTGCTCCACCACAAGCTACTAAACCAAGTGATACAACCAATGCAGGTAATGTAAATTTTTTCATAATAATTGTTTTGATTTTTAAGAGCTTAAATATAGGAGAAATTAATTATAAATCTTCCTTTTATTTAGCTCGTTTTGATACCTACGTGCATAAACCAAATGTTGGCTGTAAGTCTTAGCAAAATTGTGATAACCGCTAAAATCTTCTTTGGCACACATGTAAATGTAATCGTGTTGCTCATAGTTTAATACTGCATCTAACGATTTAATGCTTGGTAAGTTAATTGGTCCGGGTGGCAAGCCTGCATGCTTATAAGTATTGTAAGGCGAATTGATTTCTTTATGCTTGTTAAGCACCCTTCGTATGTTAAAATCTCCTAACCCATACACCAGAGTCGGGTCAGATTGCAACAACATTCTTTTTCGTAAACGGTTAATATACAAACCTGCAACTTTTGGTCGTTCATCAGCATGTACCGATTGTTCTGCCTGCACAATACTTGCTAAAATGGCTACTTCTGATTGTGATAAATTTAATTTAGCGGCTTTAGCTTTACGCTCCTCATTCCAAAATCTCTTATATTCTTCTGCCATACGTTGTATAGCGTCTTCAGCTGATGTACTCCAATAAAACTCATAAGAATTAGGCAAAAACATGGTTAAAATGGTAGTGGTATTAAAACCATACTTAGATGTGAAATCTGGGTCACTCAATAAATCCAAAACCTCTAAGCTATCGCACTCCAAATTTGTAGTCATTTTACCAGCTAATTGCTCTTTTGTTCTCACATTATTAAAAGTAACTTTAACGGGCTCTTGCTCTCCTGAGCGTAACAAATCAACCAGTTCATTGTTACTCATTCCCTCTTTTAACTTATACCTACCAGGTTTTATGTTGTTCTTAAAATTAGCTTTCTTTTCTGCTACCCATTCAAAAGATTCTCTGTTAACAATGTATCCCTTTTCATATAAATCATGAACTACATCATCGAAAGAATAAGTTGAATAAATGTAAAAATAATCGTCTGTAGCATTAACCAACGTCACATTAGGCTGATACACCCTTTTGTACATATCGTACCCTAGGTAAGCTCCAACCAGCAAACCAATTAACAGAATCGATATGATTATTTTTTTTAACATTGTCTTTCGTAATAATTCACCCTCTTTCCATACAATTCAGCTTCATGGACAAACTTAAAACCTGATTTTTCAAATAAACGAATGCTTACTGTATTTTTAGGTTGTATATTGCAAAAAAGATGAACAATGCTTAGTTCATTTCTACAATAGTCAGCTAAAAGCATTAACGCTTTTGATGCACAACCATTGTTTTGGTACTGCTTTTCAATCAATATTCCTACCCCTGCTTTTTGTTTTGCTGCATCATATTCAAACAAATCCACACAACCTACAGCAAAATCATCACAACCAACCATCAATCTGAGCTGATTATTGAGTGCAATATTTTGCTTTTGATTTACGAAATTTTCAATATCAGATTTGGTAAATTTTTCTTGAGTATTTGACACTCCCCAATAATCCAAATTATTCTCCCATTTAAGGATAATTTCAGCGTCTGATGGCTTTACTTTTCTCAAAAATATTTTAGAAGAATCTAACAAGCTTGTTGCTCCTTTCTATTCAAAGCATTTATACAGTTTTCAATATCTTTTTTAGAATATTTTAATAATTCCAATCTGTTGTTTTTCAGTTTTTTATTTAAGTTTATTTGACTAACTGATTCAATCAAAGTGTTTTCTACCAAAATTGGCAATAAATCAAACAAGAATTCCGCATCCTGAACCGAAGAAAATCCGAAAGATTGCTCTAAAAAATCTTTAATGGGCATCAAACAACTCACCTCTTTACTTACCCTCCAATATTTATTTACCAGGTGCTTAATTTCATCATCTAAAAAACTTGAAAATTGTGGCTTTTTTAATTCAATAAATACTACTTCAGAATTTCGTTTTAGAACAGTAGTGTAAAAATCTTCAACTGGTATATCGGTATTTGGACCTTGCAAAGAGATATCATACAATTTACCATCTGTGATAACCCCTAAATGTGGAGGTATTCTAGTAGCTCTAAACAAAAAGATAAACAATCCCTGCTTTAAATCATTTAAAGAAAAGTCCTTTGTTATTTCTATTTCAAATGTACTCATTGACAGATGTTTGATGACAATTGACCGAAGTTATTTTAAATTTCTTCTAAAAGCAATCATCATATTCATTAACTCATAAGAATTATCATAAAATTTCTCGAAATCATGGTTAGCAAGGTATTCTCTCCTTTTAGCTTTATGTAAACATGTTACTACTTCAGCTAAAGAGCGAATTGAATATCCAATAAATTTATATTGCTCTGGATTACTCTGACCAATTGAACCCTCAGAAATATTTAACGCTACCGAATCAGCAGCTCTTCTAATCTGAGAAGAAAGATTATATACCTCTTTCTTAGGAAAGCTATCGGCAATTGAATTCATTTCTTCCCCTAAATCCATAGCTTTTTGCCAAATGATTAAATTCTCAAACTTAAATTTTGCCATAATTGTTATTCTTTACCTCTTATCACCCGTCACCTGTCATCTAACTCAACAACTCCTTTATAAACTTGCTTTGCTGGCCCTATTAACCAAACGTCCTCATAAATATTATCCTTCTTTCTAAAAGCCACTTGTAGCTCACCTCCAACTGCATTTACCTTAATCTTGCCAGCTTCCATATTGTTTTTATGTGCCAAACTTAATGCAGCTGCCGTTACCCCTGTACCGCAAGACAAAGTCTCATCCTCCACTCCTCTTTCATAAGTTCTAATCTGTAAACTATCTTCACTATAATTTACAAAGTTCACATTAGTACCTTCAGCTTTAAATCTATCATTGTAACGGATAGCAGCCCCTTCAGTTTTCACATCAACACTATCCACTTCTCCTTTCTCCACTACATAGTGAGGCGAACCAGTATTGATGAAATAGTAATCATCTCCCACCTCCAATTCCTCTACATTGTGCATTTTTAATGAAACTTCACCATCTTTAATCCAAGCCTCATGCTCTCCATCAGTTGACAAAAAGAAAGCTTGCTTATCTATAATACCTAAATACTTTGCAAAAGCCACAGCACACCTACTACCATTTCCACAAAAACTCTGGCTTCCATCTGCATTGAAGTAAATCATATTAAAGTCTAAATCTTCAATGTTTTCTATCAAAATCAACCCATCAGCACCAATCCCAAACTTTCTATCAGACAATGTTTTAACCAACTCTAAATCAGTTTTATCAAACACATTATTGCGATTATCTATCATCACAAAATCGTTACCTGTACCTTGGTATTTGTAGAATTCGATTTGCATAAAACAAAATTAATGAATGTTTAATCTTTTTTTGGATTAAAACGCCTTGATTCTTTCTTCAAAGAATGTTTTTTCTTTTCATCCAAGCGTTTTCGTTTAGCAGCTTTTGTTGGTTTAGATGGTTTACGCTTTTTTACAGGTTTCAGAGCTTCCTTTAGCAGCTCTTCCAATCGTTTTAAAGCTAATTCTTTATTTTTTAATTGACTCCTGGTTTCATCACACTGCAAATGCAATATCCCTTCATTATCAATTCGGTTAACTAACTTTTCTATAATTTTTTGTTTTTGATTCTCAGAAAGCACTAATGATTCATTCACATTAAACAATAGCTCAACCTTAGTAGAAACTTTATTAACGTGCTGACCTCCAGCACCTCCACTTCTACTGGTTTTATATTTTACTTCCTTATGTAAATCATCAATTAACATAGTACAAACTTAATTAAACCCGTTTATCTTACCTATTTCCCTTTAATGTAACTTTTTAGGTATCTTGTATGTCTCATATTTATATTTGGATAATAAATTATAACACAATGGCTACATTAAAAATTGAAAACCTAACCAAAACTTATCCTAATGGTGTTAAGGCATTGGATGGTATTAACATTGAAATTTCTAACGGAATGTTTGGGCTTTTAGGTCCGAATGGAGCTGGAAAATCTTCTCTAATGCGAACATTAGCAACGCTCCAAGAAGCAGATACTGGAACTGCTTTTTTGGATGATATAGATATTTTAAATAACCCAACTGAGCTTAGAAAAGTTTTAGGCTATCTTCCCCAAGAATTTGGTGTGTACCCAAAAATTACAGCCTATGAACTTCTAGATCATATTGCCATTCTTAAGGGGGTTACCAAAGGAAAAGAACGAAAAGAATTGGTTGAATATTTACTCCAAAAAGTTAATCTTTATGCGCAAAGACATCAAAAAGTAAAAGGCTTTTCTGGTGGGATGAAACAGCGTGTAGGCATTGCACAAGCATTAGTAGGCAATCCTAAATTAATTATTGTTGATGAGCCTACAGCAGGTCTAGACCCTGGTGAGAGAAACAGGTTTCACAACTTATTGGCTGATGTATCTGAAGACGTAATCATCATACTTTCAACTCATATTGTAGCGGATGTTACTGAACTATGCTCTAATATGGCCATTATGAACCTTGGAAAAATGGTTTATAAGGGAACACCTCAAAATGTGATTTCGGAACTAAATGGTAAAGTTTGGGAAAAAACCATTGAACGTTCTGAAGTTAATGAATACCGAAGCAACTATACTGTAATATCTGATAAAATGGTTGCAGGGAAACCATTAATTCACGTTCTAAGTGACACTAATCCTGGAAATGGATTTAATGGTGTTACACCAAACCTAGAGGATGTTTTCTTTACCAAAATAAATGTTCCAACGACTGCTGAAACAATTGCATAAACCTAAACTTTAAAAACAATGTTTAAAGAATTTTTTATACAGGAGCTTAGCTCCAACCTAAAAAGACCAATGGTTTATGTATTTACTTTTATCATAACCCTAATGGTTTTTGGTGCAACAGTTAGTGATAATGTTGTAATTGGTGGTTCTGTAGGTAACATCTACAAAAACGCTCCATACGTTATCTCAACCTACTGTGCAATTTTATCACTATTCGGATTGTTAATGGCAACAGCTTTTTTCAACAATGCTGCCCTTAGGGATTACAACCATAATTTTCAGGAAATACTTTTTAGCACTCCTATCAACAAAGCTGGTTATTTTTTCGGTAGATTTTTAGGGGCTCTTATTTTGTCTACCATTCCATTACTTGGAGTATACATAGGTTTTTTACTGGGTGTAGAACTTGGTCCTTCTGCTGGTTGGATAAGTGAAGATAGGTTTGGGGATTTTTACCCTGAAACATTTATTAACAATTACCTTCTATTTATTTTGCCAAATATGTTTTTTGCAGGAGCAATAATTTTTGCTTTAGCGAATAAATGGAAAAACACTATTATTTCTTTTGTTGGTACAGTTGTAATTATTCTTACTTACTCGCTTTCAGGCACTTTTATCTCTGACATTGAAAATGAAACCATAGCAGCATTAACCGATATATTCGGAATTAGAGCTTACTCAATAGACACCAAATACTTTACCCCAATAGAGAAAAATACCATCAGCGTGGGCTACTCAGGATTCCTATTAATCAATAGATTAATATGGGTATCACTAGGCTTAATTGTTTTAGTTAGTTCATATTTTTCGTTCAGTTTTATTGCTAAAAACAAAAGAGTAAAAAAGAAACAAAAATCTGACAGTTCAACTTTACCAATACTTACTACAGAAAAGCCCTTAACAAATATCCTTCATGGTACTAAAACCAATATCAGTCAATTCTTCAGTTTTTTTAAAATTAACTTTTATAGCATTCTTAGAAGTACCACTTTTAAAATTCTATTTATCATAAGCATATTAATGCTAATCATGACCATGTGGGGTGGCTTCGAATATTTTGGTCTTAAATCTTACCCTGTAACCTACAAAATGATGGATGCTGTAGGTGGGATTGCCTCTTTTTTCGTATTGATTATCCTTGTATTTTTTAGTGGTGAATTAGTTTGGAGAGATAGAGGGAGTAAAATACATGAAGTAATAGACACCACTCCTCATAACTCAATGATTTCACTTTCCGCTAAAACCTTATCCCTAATATGTTTATCATCTATACTAAACCTACTGTTTATTGTCATATCAATGCTATATCAATTAGCACATGGTTATACCAAATTTGAATTAGATGTCTATCTAATTGACTTTTTATTTAACAGCTTGCCTACTTACATTATTTGGTCTGCAATTTTGATATTCATTCAGGTGATTATTAATAGTAAATACATTGGATATTTTGTTTCGGTAATCATGCTGTTTTTTATGGGGATTTTAATGTTGATTTTTGATTGGCAATCATACATGATTAACCTTGGTTCTACTCCAAAGTATATATATTCAGACATGAATGGTTTTAGTAATGCTATGGTTTCTACCAACTGGTTTAACCTTTACTGGATATTATTTGGGTTAATCTTATTAGCTGTTGCTGGATTAATTTGGGTAAGAGGTGTAACACTAGGCTTTAAAAACAGAATAAAATCCGCCAAAAAGCATTTTACCAAAAAATATGCTCTAGGATTTACAACCGTATTGCTATTATGGATTGGATCTGCCTCTTTTGTATATTACAACACTAAAGTATTAAACACATACAAAACCAGCGATGAAGTTGAGCAAGACCAAGTTGATTATGAGAAAAAATATAAAAAATATCAGGGAATTGCACAACCAAAAATTACTGATGCGAAATACAACATAGCTATTTACCCCCATAAAAGAGATTTAGTAGCCATTTCAGGATTGGTTCTGCAAAATAAATCGAATCAGCCAATAGATTCTCTTCATTACACCATAGCTGATGATTGGAATATGAAATTGCATATAAAAGACGCTGAATTAGTATATGAAGACAAAGATTTAGGCTATTTAATATACCAATTAAAAACACCTCTTGCTCCAAATCAAAAAATGGCATTGGTTGTTGAGGCCTCTTATATTACTAATGGATTTGAAAATAGTTTAAGTAACACAAGTATTATTAAAAATGGAACTTTCATTAACAACTTTTCTATTCTACCTTCGATAGGGTATAACGAAGGCTATGAGATTGGTGATAAAAACGATAGAAAGAAATACGACTTACCTGCTAAAAAACGAATGCCTGAGCTTACTGCAGATTGCGGGGAACTTTGCCACTATAACTATTTAACTGATGGCACAGCCGACTGGGTAAATGTAGAAACTGTAATTTCTACTTCGTCAGACCAAACTGCTATTGCACCTGGTTCATTAATTAAAGAATGGACTGAAGGTGATAGAAAGTTCTATCATTATAAATCTGATCATCCATCACAAAATTTCTACAACTTTATGTCTGCTAAGTATGAAGTTTTAAGAAAAAAATGGGATGGGATTGATATTGAAATTTATTACGATGAAAGTCATCCTTACAATGTTGAAATGATGGCTAATGCTGTTGAGAAATCATTAAAATATTACACCAAACATTTTGGCCCTTATTTTCATAAACAAGCTCGAATTATAGAATTTCCGAGATACGCAACATTTGCTCAGGCTTTTCCAGGCACAATGCCATACTCCGAAGCATTTGGGTTTATTGTTGATCTTGAAGATGAGGAAGACAACAATGTAATTGATGCCGTAATTGCTCATGAAATGGCACATCAGTGGTGGGCACACCAAGAAATTTCAGCTAAAATGCAAGGAGCTACCATGTTAACAGAAAGTTTCTCAGAATATTCTTCATTAATGGTAATGAAAGAATCATTGAATGATGATGATTTGAAAATGAAGAAATTCTTGAAATATGATTTTAACAGGTACTTAAGAGGCAGAAGTAGTGAATCAGAAAAAGAATTACCACTTTATAAAGTAGAAAATCAAACCTACATTCATTACGGTAAAGGAAGTGTTATTTTGTACGCTCTTCAGGATTACATTGGAGAAGAGAAAGTAAATAATGCTTTAAAAACATTTTTAGAAGAGTTTAGGTATAAAGAACCTCCTTACCCTACCTCATTAGATTTCTTAAAACACCTTGAAAGAGAAGTTCCTGATTCTTTGAGTTATTTGATTGACGATTGGTTTAAAGAAATTACACTTTATGATTATCGATTAAAAAACGCTAACTATACTGAACAGAGCAATGGTAGATTTAAGGTTACGTTAGATATAGAGGCTTACAAACTAAAAGCTGACACCATTGGAAACGAAGTGAAAGTAGCAATGAATGATTGGGTAGATATTGGAGTGTATAGTGATGAGGAAGAAAGTAGCTTAATATATTTAAACAGGGTAAACTTTAATAAAAATGAGTTTCAACTAACATTTGAAACGGATTATTTACCTGTAAAAGCTGCAATTGACCCTAGAAGATTGTTAATTGAACGTGTGATTACTGACAATGTTAAAACCGTTGTAAAGAAATAATATGGTTCAGCAAATAGAATTTTCATTACCTGCAAAACCAAGAGGTTTTAATATTATAACAAAAGAAGTTTTAAACGAGATTGGGAATTTACCAGAAACAGGAGTGTTAACACTATTTATCAAACACACCTCTGCAGGTTTAACCATTAATGAAAATGCCGACCCTACAGTTTTGAAAGATTTTGAAAGTAGCTTTAATCACATTGTAAAAGAAAACGAGCCTTTTTATAAACATACCTTTGAAGGGAGTGATGATATGCCTGCCCACATTAAATCAAGTATGGTAGGCAGTTCTGTGACCATCCCTATAACTAACCAGCGTTTAAACTTAGGCACTTGGCAAGGTATTTATCTATGTGAGTTTAGAAACTATGGAGGAAGTCGAAAATTAGTTGCTACTATTTATTATTAGATGAGTTATTTAGAGCCACTATATAACTTATTTGAGACTAATAAGTCTACTGAAGCCGAAGGCATGGAAAAGTACATGAAAAACTTATTTCCTTTTTTAGGTATTAAACGACCTGTTAGAAATGAACTTCAAAAACAATTTTTAAAAGAAAATGGATTACCTGAAATCAATGTTTTTAATGATGTGATTAAAGAGTTATGGTCTAAACCAGAAAGAGAATATCAATATTTTGCGTTGGACTTAATGGAAAAGATGAAAAATAAAGTTCCTCATAATACCATCGAATTATACCAGCACACAATAATAAAAAAATCTTGGTGGGACACGGTAGATTTAATTGCTAGTAAACTTGTCGGAAATCATATTCTAAGATATCCAGAAGATTTAAGACTAATTGACAAATGGTCAACTGATGATAATATGTGGTTAAGAAGAACTTCTATTCTCCATCAATTAAAATATAAAACTAAAACTGATACTAACAGACTTAAAGCTTACATTGAGAATAATTTAGGTTCTCAAGAATTCTTTATTAATAAAGCTATAGGGTGGGCGCTAAGAGAATATGGTAAAACTAATACAGATTTTGTTTTATCGTTTGTAAAAAGTCATCCTGAATTATCTAACCTCAGTAAAAAGGAAGCTTTACGAATAATCCTTAAAAAATAACAACCACAAAACATACAGTTGTTAATTTATATATACTTTTGCCGCCATTAACTTAAAAAAACAGTGTTGGGTTTTGAGTAATTAGTGCTAAGAGAATTACACAACACTTAATACTCAACACACATAACTAAAACATAAAAAAATGGCTGGTAACAGAACTTTTACAATGATTAAGCCTGATGCGGTTGAAAAAAACGCAATTGGGGGAATTTTAAAAATGATTAACGAAGCTGGTTTCAGAATCGTAGCTATGAAATATACTCAACTTTCTAAAGAGCAAGCTGGAGATTTTTATGCAGTACACAAAGAAAGACCTTTTTATGGTGAGTTAGTAGAATACATGACTTCTGGTCCTATTGTAGCTGCTATTTTAGAAAAAGATAATGCGGTTGAAGATTTTAGGACTTTAATTGGAGCTACTAACCCAGCAGAAGCTGCTGAAGGGACAATTAGAAAAATTTATGCTACTGATATTTCTGCAAACGCAGTTCATGGTTCTGATAGCGATGAGAATGCTAAAATTGAAGGAGATTTCCATTTTTCAGCTGACGAAATTCACGCTTAAGAATTTTTTATAATACCTATTAAACTTATTAAAGCTTCAACATTTGTTGGGGCTTTTTTGTTTGGTAATTTTACTTAAATGAAAAGGTTAGTTGTTATACTATTAATCCTTTCTTCTTCTCTTCATGCTCAAGAAGAAGAAAAAAGCAAATGGCGCATTGAGTTTAATGGTGGCGTACCTTATAATATAAATCTCCCACTCACTATAGAGCAAGAAGGACATCCTGATATTAACCTTACTGCCAATTTTGATTCTGAGCCCTTTGTCCCACCTATTTATTGGGTATTTAGAGTGATTAAATGGAAAAATGATAAAGCTTGGGAGTTCGAAATGATTCACCAAAAACTTTACCTCGAAAATAAGCCACCAGAAATTCAATACTTCGCTATTAGCCATGGTTTTAACATGACCTTTATTAATAGGACATTTAGAGTAAAGATATTTAATACCGAAGGGTTTATTATCAGAATAGGAACTGGAATTGTTTTAGCGCATGCCGAAAACCAAGTTAGAGGAAAAGAATTTGACCAAAAACAATCCTTTGGAGACTTAGGATATTACATCACCTACCCTAACATTAACCTTGGGCTTTCTAAAGAGTTTACAATAACCAAATCATTATACCTCAACCTAGAAGCAAAACATAACACATCCTACGGAGAAGTACCTGTAGTGGATGGAAAAGCTAAGCTATGGCATTCTAATTTTGCCCTTGTAGTAGGTGCTGGCGTTGAGTTTTAACATTAAAATCAAATTAATTTAACCTTAAATTAAACCTTTTAAAATCAAAAAGGTCAAAGAGTCGATTTCACAAAAAGAAAAAACAAAAATGAAAAGACTCACCTTTTTAATTGCCTTTGCTACATCCATTTATAGCAATGTAAAAGCTCAGGATTTATATGATATTAATAATATTACAATAATAGAGTTAACCTTCTGGGATGCCAATTGGGATGCCACCCTAGACAGTTATTATTCTGCTGGTTTAGATCAAAGATTAGTTGCAAGCTGCACAGTTAATGGCATCCCTTACGATAGTGTTGGCGTTAAATATAAAGGCAATAGCACTTATAATACTAACAATACTAAAAACCCTCTAAACATAAAATTGGATTACATTAAAGATAGTCAAGATTACCAAGGTTGGTACACTTTAAAGTTATCGAACGGTAAAAACGATCCTTCTTTTGTGAGAGAAGTTTTATCTTATGAAATTGCCCGTAAATACATGGATGCCCCTCTTTCCAACTACGCAAAGGTTTACGTTAATGGAAATTTCCATGGAGTTTATTCCAGTTCCGAATCCATTAACAAAAAGTTTGTTGAGGAGAAGTTTTATTCAAACGATGAAAACACATTGTTTAAGTGTAATCCTGTTAGTGTTATGAATGGAGGTTCATCATTAGAATACCTTGGAACCGATTCTAGCCTGTATTTTGATTATTATGAATTAAAGTCTGACTTTGGATGGAACGACATGGTATATTATACCAATGAGCTAAACAATAATTTCAATAGTATAGAAAACACATGGGATATTGATAGAGCTATATGGATGTTGGCTTTCGATAACGTTTTGGTAAGTTTAGACACATACATTGGTCCATTTAAACAAAACTATTACCTATTTAAAGATGATCATGGCAGGTTCAATTCCATCGTTTGGGACATGAATGAATGCTTAGGTGGCTTTGAAATGATAAACCAAGGCGGAGGGGGACCTCCAGGCCCACCAAACATAACTGATTTACAACAATTAGATCCTTTTTTAAGACAAGGTGATAATACCTACCCTCTTGTAAACAACATTTTGAATAATACGAGATATCAGAAAATGTATATGGCTCATTTTAGAACAATACTAGAAGAAAATTTTGCTACTAATTGGTATCATTTAAGAGCTGATAGTTTACAAGATATTATAGGTAGTGAAATTAGTTCTGACCCTAATGCTTTTTATTCGTTTACGGATTTTACTAACAATGTAACAAGTCAAATCTCTGGTCAAAGTGGTGCTTTTGGTATCACTCAACTTATGGATACCAGAGTAACGTGGTTACAAAGCAATAGTGAATATGTTAAAGTTGGTCCAACTATCTCCAATATTATAGCTGGTTCAGCTACGCCAAATTCAACAGTTAATATTACTGCTGATATAGCTAATGGCACTTATGCTTATTTAGGTTATAGAAATTCTAAAGCTGATATTTTTTCAAAAATGGAGATGTTTGATGATGGAGCTCATAATGATGGAGCAGCGGGAGATGGAACTTACGGTGTTAACATCCCAACAGGTGCGTCAGATATTCAATATTATATTTATTCCGACAACAACGATGCTGGCAAGTTTTCACCAGAAAGAGCAGAATATGAATTCTACGAACTTGCCGTTGTTGGAGATGTTGTTATTAACGAATTATCCGCTTCAAACTCAAACATACAGGCTGATCAGAGTGGAGAGTTTGATGACTGGATAGAATTGTATAACAATACTTCAAACCCTATAACACTTGATGGTTATTATTTATCAGATGATGCTACAAACCTAACTAAATGGACTTTCCCTAATGGAACAACTATAAATGCAAATGATTTTTTAATTATATGGGCAGATAAGGATACTTTGCAATCGGGACTCCATACTAATTTTAAACTCTCTTCATCAGGAGAAGGTTTGTATTTATCTGATGCTTCTATTAACTTACTAGATGAAACAATATTTGGAACTCAAACCACAGATGTTACATGGGGGAGATATCCAAATGGCACAGGAACTTTTATTTTTATGAACCCCACCTATTCTGCAGTAAACTCTAATTCAGCTGTCAGCATTACCGAAATAGACTTAACTGAAACTTCAGAACTTATCGTTTACCCTAATCCAGCAAATGAGGTTATAAATATTAGTTCAGATAAAGGAGGGCAGTTTATAATCTATAATCTATTAGGAGAAATTGTCTTTGAAAGCATTTTAAATGAAAATAAACTAATTAATATTTCTGATTGGAATTCAGGAATCTATATTATAAAGTCTGGTACTGCAACCAAAAAATTCATCATAAACAAATAAACTCATTGGGGGTTAATTAAAACTTAACTCCCATTATACACACATCATCTAATTGCTCCACATTCTTTCTCCAATCGTTGAAAAAAGTTTGCACAGCATTTCCTTGCTCTTGCATAGGTTTATCTGCTACACTTTCGAGCATTTGCTTAAGCCCCTTCCATTTTAACTTTTTTCCTTTCTTTCCACCAAACTGATCAGGCAAACCATCTGAAGAAATATATACTGTATCTCCCTGACTTATATCAACATTATGATTATTAAATTTACTTCTTTTATGCTGATAAATGGAAGCCCCAACGGACTCTCTATTTCCTTTAACCTCTTCTAATTCTCCAGATTTTCGATAAATAAACAAAGAATTAAATGCTCCTGAAAACTGTAAAGTATTATTTTTCTTATTCCAACTACAAATTCCCATATCCATTCCATCTCTTATTTGTTCTTCAGAACGTTGAAACAATTCGTTGATGATATCATTCATATCATTAGCAATATCTCCTGGAACAAGATTCTTCTTTTCTAAAACAATTTTATTCAATGCATTATTAGCAATTAAACTCATAAATGCCCCTGGCACTCCATGCCCAGTACAATCTACAACAGCAAACACCACATAATCATCTACTCTTTCCACCCAATAAAAATCACCACTCACAATATCTTTTGGCTGATAGAAAATGAAATAATCCTGTAAGCATTTTTTTACTTTTTCTTCCTCTGGCAAAATAGCATATTGTATTCTTCTAGCATAATGAATACTATCTGTGATAGCCCTATTTTTATCACGAATTTCATTAGCTTGAGCCTCTATCTGAGTAAATGCTTTGGTCAACAACTCATTCTTTTCTTTAATCTCCTGAGCTTCAGTAGTGATATTCTTCAATTGAGCATCAAACTCAATTTTTTTCATTTGCTGAGAACTATTCTCGTTCAAAATTTTATCTCTCAAACTGATGTGCTTTTGAATAAATTCATAAGCTAAATCATATTTCTGCTGCTTAGCAAAAGCCTCAGACATCAATTGATAAATCTCAACTTCTTGCTCTAAAGATTCTCTTTCAGAAAGAACTTCCAGACCTTTGTTCAGATCTTCAATAGCCAATTCAATATTGTTTTGTTTCAGATTAATCTGAGCAAACAATGTATAAGCTGCCGATTGGATAGCATAATAATTTGATGCTTCGGCATATTTTAGACCTTCTTCGTTTGTATTTAACGACAACTCATAATCGCCTTGGTGGAAATAAACTTCAGCAATATTGTACTTTACAATAGCAAGAATATCATCTTCTAAATTTTCAAACTGCAAACAATCATTAAAGTACTTTAATGCATTTTTAAAATCTTTCATTGAAAGATAAGTATCTCCAATGTTATTTAACGAACTTAATACAGCTCTTTGATCATTGGTTTCCTCCCTAAGTTTTAAACACTCTAGATTACAAGCTAATCGTTTATTATAATCTCCTAAAAAATTATATACTGCCCCAAGTATATTTAAACAAGCTGCTTCTCCTTTTTTATCATCAATAACATTAAAAATATCTTTAGCTTCCATAGAGTATTTCATGGCCTCTACATAATTGGTAGCATACTGACAACTCAAAGCCATTTGTTTTAAACTCTCGGCAATACCTTTAGTATAAAGATGTTTTTGTGCAATTAAGTTAGCCTCCTTAGCTACTTCTAATGATTTAGGAATATCAGAAGATAATAAGTCCGATGCTTGTTGAAGCAATAAATCAACTTGCGAACTATTTGATTTAATGGAAATATTTTTATCCATTAAAATTTCATTTTTTTACCACCTCCAAATTGTTTAGCAGCTTTAGAAAGTTTTCCTTTCTTCTTAGTGTTGGTAGTTGTTCCTGTAGATTTTAATTTAAAGCCCGTAGCCTTTTCAGTAGCTTTAATCTCTTCCTCTCTTTTCTTTGCAGCAGCTTCCGCTTCAGCCTTGGCTTTTGCAGCTTCCTCAGCCCTCTTTTTCTCCTCTGCTTCTCGTTTAGCCTGCTCTTCAGCTATTTTCTTATTCATTTCCTCAATCGCTTTTTCATTGGCTATTCGCTCTTCTTCTGCTTTCTTGGCTGCTGCTGCTGCTTTCTCTTTAGCAATTCTTTCTTCCTCTTCTTTCTTTCTGGCAGCCTCTGCTTCTTTTCTTGCTTGTTCTTCGGCTTCGGCTTTTGCTTTTGCCTCTGCTTCTGCTTTCTCTTTTGCTAACTTTTCAGCCTTTTCTTGCTCCTTTGCTAATTCTTTAGCCGCTTTTGCTTCTGCTTCTGCTAGTTTTTTCGCTGCAGCCTCGGCTTCAGCTTTCTCTTTAGCTAGTCGTTTTTCTTCTTGTTCTTTTTCTTTGGCTAATTTTTTAGCCAATTCTTCAGCTTCTTTTCTGGCAGCTTCTTCTGCTTCAGCCTGCGCCTTTTCTTTTGCCTTTCTCTCTTCTTCTTGCTGTTTAGCCAATTCTTCAGCTTCTTTTCTTGCTAGCTCTTCAGCAGCTGCTTTTGCTTTAGCCTCTGCTTCTGCTTTTTCTTTGGCTAATTTTTCTTCTTGTTCTTTCTTTTTTGCCAACTCTTTTTCAGCTTTTGCTTTTGCTTCTGCTTCTGCTTTTGCTTTAGCCTCAGCCTCTGCTTTTTCTTTAGCTATGCGTTCTTCTTCGGCTTTTTTAGCAGCTGCTTCTGCTGCTGCTTTAGCTTTAGCCTCTGCTTCTGCCGCTTTCTTAGCTTCTGCTTCTGCTTTCTCTTTCATTTTTCTTTCTTCTTCTGCCTGCTTAGCAGCCGCTTCTGCTTCTTTCTTAGCAAGTGCTTCTGCCTCAGCTTTGGCTTTGGCTTCCGCTTCAGCTTTTTCTTTGGCTAACTTTTCTTCTGCTTTCTTTCTAGCCTCCTCTTCTGCTTTCTCTTTGGCAATACGCTCTTCTTCTGCTTTTTTGGCAGCTGCTTCTGCTTTGGCTTTTGCTTTTGCTTCTTCTTCGGCTTTTTTCTTAGCTTCTTCCTCTGCTTTTTCTTTTATCTTACGTTCTTCTTCTGCTTTCTTAGCAGCAGCTTCTGCTTCTGCCTTAGCTTTAGCTTCTGCTTCTTTTTTTGCTTTTGCTTCTGCTTCTGCTTTCTCTTTTGCTAATCGCTCTTCTTCTTCCTTTTTTGCTTTTGCTTCTGCTTCCGCTTTAGCTTTTGCTTCTGCTTCTGCCTTAGCTTTAGCTTTAGCTTCTGCTTTCTCTTTTGCAATACGTTCCTCTTCTGCTTTCTTAGCAGCTGCCTCAGCCTCTGCTTTAGCTTTAGCTTCTGCCTCTGCCTTAGCCTTTGCTTCTGCTTCTGCTTTTTCTTTTGCAATACGTTCCTCTTCTGCTTTTTTAGCGGCTGCTTCTGCCTCTGCTTTAGCTTTTACCTCTGCTTCTGCCTTAGCCTTTGCTTCTGCTTCTGCTTTCTCTTTTGCTAATCGCTCTTCTTCTTCCTTTTTTGCCTTTGCTTCTGCTTCTGCCTTAGCTTTTGCTTCTGCTGCTGCCTTAGCCTTTGCCTCTGCTTCTGCTTTCTCTTTTGCAATACGCTCCTCTTCTGCTTTCTTAGCAGCTGCTTCTGCTTCTGCTTTAGCCTTTGCTTCTGCTGCTGCTCGCTCTTCCTCTTCTTTTTTCAATCGTTCTTCCTCTTCTTTCTTAGCTATTGCTTTATCTATCAATCCTATTCTTATACCTGGATCAGTTTTATCAGGGAAAATTGCAGCAGCTTTTTGATATAATGATTTTGCCTGTTCAAATTCTTTTTTAAAGAATAACTTATCTGCTTCTTTCATGGCATTATCGTAATCTTTCTGCTTTTGTTTCTCTGCTTCTTCTTTAGCTTTTTTCTGAGCTGCATAATTGGTTAAAATAGTATTTAACTTACTTGCAATAGGAGCTGTATAGCCCATGTTCCAGTCAATCTCTTTGGTCTGAGCACTGTATTGAGCTTTACCAATCGGCTTATCTAAAAAAGATACTTGTAAATCTTTGTCCCTCTTAAAGAGAGTCATTTCTACCAATAAGTCCGCAATTTTATTTCGTTCTTTTGGGGGAACACCTTTAGTACTCACAATGATTTTTTTAGGTACATAACCTGCTTTTTCATATAATACTATGTACTCTTTTTCAAAATCCAATTCTAACTCGTACTCCCCTTTTCGCCCTGTAGCGATGTTACTAACATAACTCCCTCCACTAGTTAATTTAACACTTGCCCCAACTATAGCGTCCTCGCTAAAATAATCGGTTACTTCTCCTGCAATTAAGAGCTTTAATTGCTTTTCTTCTTGTGTAAATCCTGCAAGAGGAATTAAGACAAATAAAAACTTAAGAATCTGTTTCATCATTAAAAATTAGCTATACAAATATCGAAATTATCAAGCACGAATCTTGCCAACGTATATATTTTAATGAATTTTTATAAACAAAACGGCTACTAAAAATATTAGTTTTGTCACTTTAATTATGGGGACTGCTATTTTTTCATCTTATTACATGGCTCCTATTGAGTTTTATTATTATCTCACTCAATATGAAAATATAATTATAGACATTCATGAACACTTTGTGAAACAAACTTATCGAAGTAGAAGCTACATTATGGGACCAAACGGAGTGCAAAACCTTTCCATTCCATTAAAACATGTAAAAAGGCGAAAAAACCTTAAAGAAGCTCAGATTTCTTATGCTGAAAACTGGCAAAAAATTCATTGGAAATCCATTGAAGCTGGCTATAGAAGATCTCCATATTTTGAATTTTATGAAGATCACTTCTACCCATTTTACCATCAAGAACAAAAGTACTTGTATGATTTTAACGAAGCCATTCATCATAAAATAGTTGAGCTTATTGGATTAAATTACAACAAATCAAATTCTGAAGAATACATTAGTAATACAGAAGGTATGGATGATTATAGAAACTCTTTCAATCCAAAATCAGCCTCAACACATCTACAATTTCCAGAATATCTTCAGGTGTTTAATGATAGAAATCCCTTTACTCCAAATATGAGTATTATTGATTTACTATTTAATGAAGGCCCAAACTCATTAAACTATTTAAAAACTATCTCAAAAGTAATTTAGTACACTTATATTTGCTTTATGATTTACCTAACCAGAAGAGAACGCTTTAACGCAGCTCATAGACTTTTTAGAGAGGATTGGTCTGAAGAGCAAAACTTTAAAATTTTTGGAAAATGCTCCTACGAAAATTGGCATGGACACAATTACGAACTGTTTATTACTGTCAAAGGTGAGATTAACGAAGAACTTGGATTTGTAATGAATCTTAAAACCCTTGGAGAAATTGTTAAACGTAAGGTGATTGAAAAATTAGATCATAGAAACTTGAACCTGGATGTAGATTTCTTAAAAGGTAAAATTATTTCATCCGAAATTATAGCTATTGGTATCTGGAATGAATTAGAGGATGAAATCAAACAGCACAATTGTGAACTACACTGCATCAAAATTGTAGAAACAGAAAACAATTTTGTAGAATATTACGGAAACTAATATGAAGAAGTATGATGATAATATGACCTCACAAAACAATATGGATGGTTATGAAAAAATAGAACACTATAATTCAGAGAAAATTGACTCATTGCAATCAAGATTTAAAGATGTATTGAGTTTATTAGGTGAAAACCCTAAACGAGAAGGTTTGGTTAAAACCCCTGAAAGAGTTGCTAAAGCCATGCAATACCTTACACACGGGTATGATTTAGACCCAGCTGAAATTATGAAGTCTGCACTGTTTACTGAAGACCACAACCAAATGGTTATTGTAAAAGATATTGAAGTTTATTCTTTATGTGAACATCATATGCTGCCATTTTTTGGTAAAGCTCACGTGGCTTACATACCAAATGGAAAAATTGTTGGTCTAAGTAAAGTACCTAGAGTTGTAGATGCCTTTGCAAGAAGATTGCAAGTACAAGAGAGGTTAACTGATGAGATTAAAGATTGTATTCAGCAAACCCTAAAACCACTTGGCGTGGCAGTGGTTATTGAAGCTCAACATATGTGCATGCAAATGAGAGGAATACAAAAACAGAATTCTGTAACTACCACTTCTTCTTTTACTGGTGCTTTTGAAAAAGACAGTACTCGTAAAGAATTTATTAGCTTAATCAGCAGCAAACTGTCATAAAAAATGACAAAAAAGCAGGTTTTTACAAAAGGAATATTTTTTGAAGATGAACTTTTGAATCAAAAAAATTAAAAAATGATTACAAGTCCAATATTCATTATCGGTATTGTTTTTATGCTAATTGGATTAGCAATAAGCCAAACGCTAAAATCTAAATTTAACAAATACAGTAAAATGCCACTTTCTACTAATATGAGTGGTAAAGAAGTTGCCGAAAAAATGTTGATTGACCATGGTATTGGTAGTGTACGGGTAGAATGTGTACAAGGTAAACTAACCGACCATTATAACCCCGTGGACAAAACAGTTAACCTCAGTCCTGAAGTATATGAAGGCCGTAATGCTGCTGCTGCTGCTATTGCTGCACATGAATGCGGTCATGCCGTGCAACATGCCACTGCATATAGTATGTTACAATTTAGAAGTGCTTTGGTTCCTCTTCAAAATGCAAGCGGTAGAATCATTAACATCATTGTTATGCTAAGTATTTTTGGTGGTTACTTTTTGTTCAATGCATTCCCGTTTGACTTAGTGCTTTACGCTATAATTGCTGCTTACTCAGTAATCACCTTATTTAGCTTTGTAACACTTCCTGTTGAGTTTGATGCCAGCAAAAGAGCCTTAGTTTGGATTAAACAAAACGGAGTGGTTAATACTACCGAATATGAGCACGCTAAAGATGCTTTAAAATGGGCTGCTTTAACCTATGTTGTTGCCGCTCTTGGTTCTTTAGTTACTCTGATGTATTACATATCATTATTAGCAGGAAGAAGAGATTAACAATAATCGTTAATTAAAACTTTAAATTTTACCCTGCTTTTTAATTATAAAATTTTATTTTTGAACGTCTAACAAATTTCTTAAAAGATGAGTGTACTTGTAAATAAAAATTCAAAGGTTATCGTTCAAGGATTTACAGGTGGAGAGGGAACTTTTCATGCTGGACAAATGATAGAATATGAAACTAATGTAGTTGGTGGTGTTACTCCAGGTAAAGGTGGAACTACTCACTTAGATAGACCTGTATTTAACACAGTTGAAGATGCTGTTAAAGAAACTGGTGCTGATGTTTCTATCTTGTTTGTACCACCAGCATTTGCTGCTGATGCCATTATGGAAGCTGCTGATGCAGGTATAAAAGTAATTGTTTGTATTACTGAAGGTATTCCTGTAAAAGATATGATTCCTGTTAAGGAATATTTAAAAGATAAAGCTTGTAGATTAATAGGCCCTAACTGCCCAGGTGTGATTACACCTGACGGAGCTAAAGTTGGTATTATGCCAGGTTTCATCTTTAAAGATGGAAAAATTGGCATCGTTTCTAAATCTGGAACATTAACTTATGAAGCTGCTGATCAAGTAGTAAAAGCTGGTTTAGGTATTTCTACTGCTATTGGAATTGGCGGTGATCCAATTATTGGAACTACTACTAAAGAAGCTGTTGAGTTGTTTATGAACGATCCAGAAACTGAAGGTATCGTGATGATTGGTGAGATTGGAGGAAATTTAGAAGCGAATGCTGCTGAGTGGATTAAAGAAAACGGAACTAAACCTGTTGTTGGTTTTATTGCTGGAGAAACTGCTCCTGCTGGTAGAACAATGGGACACGCTGGTGCAATTGTAGGTGGTGAAAACGATACTGCTCAGGCTAAGAAAAGAATTATGAGAGAATGCGGAATTACTGTAGTTGATTCTCCTGCTGATATTGGAGAAGCTATGGCTGAATTAATGGGGGTAAAAGTATAAGCCCACCCCAACCCTCCCAAAGGGAGGGAGTTAAAATGATAAATATAAGTCCCTCCCCTTCGGGGAGGCTAGGAGGGGCATTAATAAGAAATAAATGAAATTACTAGAAGGAAAAGTTGCCATAGTTACTGGTGCTACTAGAGGTATTGGTAAAGGAATAGCAGAGGTATTTGCTAAAAACGGAGCGAACATTGCTTTTACTTATGTTTCTTCAGATGATAAAGCAAAGGCTTTTGAAGCTGAGTTAAACGGATTAGGAATAAAAGCAAAAGCATACAAATCTAACGCAGCTGATTACGCTGCTGCTGAAGAATTTATTAATGCTGTAGTAGAAGAGTTTGGACAAATTGACGCCATTGTAAATAATGCTGGAATTACCAGAGATGGTTTGTTAATGCGTATGAGTGAAGAGAACTGGGATGATGTAATGAACGTTAATTTAAAATCTGTATTTAACATTACTAAATGTGCTTTAAGAACATTATTAAAACAGCGTTCAGGCTCTATCATTAATATGAGTTCTGTAGTAGGTATTGAAGGTAATGCTGGTCAATCTAACTATGCCGCTTCCAAAGCTGGCATCATAGGTTTTACCAAATCTATTGCACAGGAGTTAGGTTCTCGTAATATCAGATGTAATGCAGTTTGCCCAGGTTTTATTGAAACTGAAATGACAGCTGATTTAGACGAATCTGTAAAAGCAGGTTGGTTAGAAGATATACCAATGAAACGTGGCGGAAGCCCAGAAGATGTAGCCAACATGTGCTTATTCTTAGCTTCTGATTTATCTACTTATGTGTCTGGACAAACGATGAATGTTTGTGGTGGCATGCAAACCTGATAAAACAAACACTTAAGATATAAAGCCTCGCACTGCGGGGCTTTTTTTTGTTATATTTGAGTAAATCTAGCTTTGGTTAATGAAAGATTTTGAATTAAAAAATGTTGACCCTGAGGATATTGAAGATATCCTTATAAAGGTAGAGAAATCATTTAATATTGAGTTTAAAAATAATGAACTTGCTTATATTGACACATTTGGCGAAATGTGTGACCATATCAAAAATAAAATCCAACTCGACACTATAGATAATTGCACAACACAACAAGCATTCTATAAATTAAAAAATGCTTTATTGAAAGCTGGCATAGATAGTAATCTTATAACGCCTGACACCCTTCTTATTGATATACTACCCAGAAAAGAAAGAAGAACCAAAGTAAAAGAAATTGAAGAGTATCTATGTATTAAACTTCGTATATTAAGACCCCCCTACTTTATTAATAATATTTTTTTATTACTGTTTATTGGCTCTTTTATTATGTTCTTCTTCAATTGGATATATGCTTTATCTGGTATTTCATTTGCAATAATTGGATTAACTATTTCAGAAAGAATGGGAAAAGAAATCAACCTAAAAACCCTAGGAGAACTTGCTGAAAAAATAACAAGAGAAAACTACTTAGATTCTAGACGAGATTCAAAAACTCATAATGATAAAGAGATAGAAAAAATATTAGTTGATTTATTTAGTTTTTATTTACATCTAGATAAATCTAAACTAATAAGAGAAGCTAGATTTGGTTAATTAAGTAAAATAATCATTCACTTTATAAACAATCCCATCCTCACAATAATATTTAAGCTCTTTCGTATCTATAATCCAATATTCATACCTTAGCAAAGTAAGTGTGTGGCATAGCAGGTATATTATCTTTTAATAAGAGTAAACTTAGTAGTTTACCTGTAATGCTTAATACCATTAAGCATCGTGGTCCTGATGATGAAGGCTGTGTTTTTTTCAGTAAAGATCAGACCTTAACCACCTATGGAAATGATACTCCTAAAAATGTTAGAGAAAGTCAACTCTCCTATTCTCCTCAACAAGATATTACAGCTTTAAACAATGATTACAACATTGGCCTTGGACACAGAAGACTATCCATTTTAGATCTATCTGAATTCGGTCATCAACCTATGTGTGATGATAGTGAGAATTATTGGATAGTGTATAATGGGGAGATTTACAATTATCAAGAGATTAGAGAGGAACTAGCACAAAAAGGACACACCTTTATTACTCAAACAGATACTGAAGTTGTGCTAAAAGCATACATAGAATGGGGAAAAAAATGCCTGCACAAGTTCAATGGTATGTGGAGCTTTGTTATTTACAACAAGCAAACCCAAAAAGTATTTGGTGCTCGCGACCGTTTTGGTGTTAAACCCTTTTATTACATCAACAACAACGATTACTTTGCTTTTTGTAGCGAAATAAAAGGCTTGCTACAAATAGAAGGTTTTGAAAAAGAAATTAATCCTACTGCTGTTTACGACTTTTTAGTACTCAACAAAACTGAGGTTGATTCAGAAAGTTTCTTTAAAAACATTTTTGAGCTAAAGCCTGCTCATTGCTTTGCATTGGATTATAACACGCAACAATTCTCAATTGAGCGTTACTACAGCTTGAAGAGTACTAAAAAATGGGGAAATTACAATAAGCAACAAGCAGCAGAGACTATAGACAGTATTAAAGCAAAAATTACCAAAGCCATCGACATCAGGTTAAATGCAGATGTAAAAACGGGTACTTGCTTAAGTGGTGGTATAGATAGTTCGGGTGTAGTTACTACAATCAACCAACTTTTATCACAAAAAAAGATAGCACAAATTGGTGAGCAACAAGAAGTATTTACGGCTTCTTACCCTAAAACCACAGCTGATGAAAGCTATTGGGCTAACTTAGTAGTAAAACAAACCAAAACCAATTGGAATCAGACCTACCCTACGGCTGAGGTTTTACAGCAACAACTTTATGAGTTGGTTTATGTCCAGGATATACCTTTTATTGGTTCTTCAACCTTTTCACAATTTAAGGTAATGGAGCTTGTAAATAGTAAAAATGTAAAAGTATCTATGGATGGACAGGGTGCTGACGAGCTTTTTGGTGGTTACTCTACACATTATGTTGCTTCAACTTATAATAGCCTAAAAACATTCTCACTTTCTAATTTCTTTACCAATATTGGTTTAGCTAATGGTAGTTTTTCTGATAAAAAACAATTGTTTAAACTCCCTATTCAGAAATGGTTGATTAATAATTTTCCGAAATATTACTTGAAAAAATTAAAACAAAAACAACCAGAACTTAATCATCTTAATTCATCTTTCTTAGCACAGCACAACAAAAGAATTAAGATCGCTAACGATAAGTTCAACTCTAACCTAAATTGTTTGTTGCAGCATCAATTTGACACTTATGGCTTAAATTACTTATTACGAACGGCTGATAGAAACTCTATGCACTTTTCGGTTGAAACCAGGGTTCCTTTTGCTGATGATATTGAACTGATTGAAGAGTTGTTTCAAATTTCTGGCAGCTACAAAATCAGAAATGGAAAAAGTAAATTTTTATTACGAGAATCATTGAAGGATATACTCCCAAAAGAAATTTATGAAAGAACCGATAAAATTGGTTTTGCTACACCTGAAAAAGAATGGTTCATTCAACTAAAACCCTTTTTTAAGGAGCTTATTGCTAAAAGAAAAAATGATGAATTTGTAGAATGGGAAAACATAAATTCAAATTTTGAAGAACTTTTTGAAAATACCATAAAAACGAGTACTCAAAGACTTTGGAGATTAATTGTTTTTGCTGTTTGGCGAGATGTTTATGAGATATAAACAACGTGAACAATAAATGTTGCAACTAACAATACACTATACAAGGCTATGGTTTTAAAAGGAATGTATTCCGAAGGCTTAATCTTTAGCTTAAAATAATTGAAAACAATCATGATTAATTTACTCAGCATATTTGCAATAACTGTTGCATAAGCAATTCCAATAATTCCATATTCTTGTAAAAAAACTAAACTCAACATAACATTTACAGTTGCTTCAATCACTGTACTAATTATCAGGAAATATCTATCCTTTTGTACTATTAATATCATCTGTGGCAGTAAAATTCTGCTACAAACAATTAAAATGTAAATATTGAATACCTGTGCTGAAAGCTCAAATGCTTCACCGTAAAAAAACACATAAAGTGGTTTACTAGCAAATAGCAAAAGTATACTCACAGGAAAAAAGAAATGAGCTAATTTTTTGGTCTTGGTTTTAATTTGTTGCAATCCTTCTTGTCTATTGGCTGAAATAACTGGAATTAATGCACTCTCTAAACTTGATATGATTAAAAGAACGAAAGGCAATTCTTTAGCACCATAACGATAGATTGCAAAAATTCCATCTTCAGTAAAAAACTGTTCTACCAAATAACCATCAATGTATTCGCTTAATCTCCCCATTAAAGAGTGTAAGATTAAAGGCAGACTTATTAAAATAACAGGTAGTATTTCTATAAACTCAAACTTCCAGGTAAACTTTCTAAAGAAAAGTATAGCTCCATAAAGCAACCGTAAAAAAGCAAAACCAACCAGCAACAACATTGCATCATAAAGACTATACCCAATCGCTACAGTCAATACAACAATTAGTAACTGCAAGGAGAAGTTAATTATTCCAAATCTTAAAATATGAGTAGGCTTATCCTCTAATAAGAACAATAAATGAATAAAGTAAGAAGGCGGTGTAATTGCTGTAAATGCAAGTAATAACCAAAGTAAAGATTTACTGGCCGAAGTAAAAGTAGAAACATCACCTATAAAGTCTATTATAAAGTATAATAAAATAGCTGAAACAATACTTAATAAAGAGATTAATAGAAAAAACATTCCTTTAAAGGAGTTTCTCTTTTCCTCTTTTAACTTTACGTAATAGCTTAAAAATGCTTGTTGAAACCCTGTTATCCAAAAGAAACTTATAGCACTACTATAAAAAAAGAATAATTCGTAATTATCTAATTGAACTATAGGCAAACCAATATTAACTAACAGCAAACCTGTTAGCATACTGGCACTAAACCTACCTATATTAAATATCTGTAAGGCTTTGTGTGTAGTTAACCAATTATTTAAACTGAATCCTGTCAATGCTAATTCTTAAACTTCGTTTTGTAAAAGATATTGCATGCTACTTCAAAGCTAAAATATCATCTACCCCAACAGGCCTATGAGTGGTAAATCCTTCCGCATATTCAAACCCAGCATCTCGGCCCATGTTTCTCATTCTTGATTTAATAAAGTCTAAGAATTCCTTTCCTGATATTGGTGTTTCTGGTTCTTTCGATTCAGGATCATAAAATTGAGAACTAAACGCTTGAATAGCCTCCATCTTTTTCTCTACATAAGGTGTAACATCTACTACAAAATCAGGCTTAATATACCTATCTTGAATGTAATGATAAACGGCTTTTGGTCTCCACTTATCTTGTTTTATCCCATCCAATCCTGTTTCTACCTTTACCAACCCTGAATAAAAACAAGCATCTGAAATAAGTTTTGCAGCTCTACCATGGTCCGGATGTCTGTCTGTAATGGCATTGGCTAATACAACATCAGGCTGATACTTTCTAATTATCTTAATAATGGCAATTTGATGTTCTTTATTGATTTCAAAGAAACCATCTGCCAACCCTAAATTCTCTCTCACTTCAATTCCTATAATTTGTGCAGCATTTTCAGCTTCTTTCAAACGTAATGTTGCACTCCCTCTACTCCCTAACTCTCCTTTAGTTAAATCTAAAATTCCAACCTTTCTCCCTTGTTCAATGTGCTTGAGTAGTGTTCCTGAACAACTCAATTCAACATCATCTGGATGCACACCTATTGCTAATATATCTAGTTTGTTTATCATATTTGGCATTTAACTATTCTATCTTTATCATTAATATCTTTTACAATATTAATATTTTTAAATGCTTTGTTTTTTAACATATCACATACCTCATCCCCATAGTTCTCGTTAATCTCAAAATAGAGCTTCCCATTATCAGCTAAATTAAGTTGCGCAAAATCAGCAATAGCTTCGTAAAAAATTAAAGGTTCTTCATTATCAACAAACAGTGCTAATTCTGGTTCAAAATCCAGTACATTTTTGCTCATTAAAGTTTTTTCTTTTTGAGGAATATAAGGTGGATTACTAACAATTGTATCAAATTTATTTGTCAATTCGTTATTTCTGTTTTTTATAATATCATACACTGAAAAATCTACAATCACATTATTCAATAAAGCATTCTCTTTAGCAATTTTTATAGCTTCTTCACTTATATCTACAGCAAAAACATTGTACTTCGAATTGTTAGTCTTTAAAGCAATTGGAATGCAACCTGTTCCTGTTCCAATATCTATAATGCTTCCGCCCTCCTTATTTTCTTTAAGAATCAACTCAACCAATTCTTCCGTTTCAGGTCTAGGAATTAATGTGTGTTTATTAACTTTAAACGGTAAACCATAAAATTCCCATTCTCCTAAAATATAAGCTAAAGGCTTATGATTTTTAAGCTCTTCTATAACTCCTAATATTTTTTGCTTTTGACTTTCAGAAATACTTTTAGCTTTATCTATAAGTAAATCTACTTTAGTTAAATTCAAATAATAACAAAAAGTGATATCTATAATCTGTTGCAACTCCTTATCATCATAAGATTCAGCCAGTTCATTCTTAAAATATTTTATGCCTTCTTCAATGGTTTTCATACCCAAACAAAAGTATAAATAATCAATGGCATAAAAACTGTTATTAACTAATTACAACTTTACTTTCTAAAGCTTTTATTGTTTATACAGATTTTATTAAATTGGTGCTTAAATTTTAAACTCTATGAAGAAACTAAAATCATTTTTATTAATCGGAGCAATTTCGTTCTGTTTTACAGGGTTTTCGCAAGATGTAAACGTTGGTGATTCCACTGCTCTTGATGCTATGAAAGCTCAAGAACTGTACAATTCTGGCATTCAAAAGTTTAATGCAAAAGATTTGAATGGAGCGATTGAAGATTTTAACCAATCAATCGAATTAAGTCCTGCTTTTTACAAGGCGTACTTTAATAGAGGCTCTATTTATTATCAACAAAAAAAATACAAAGCTGCGGTTACTGATTTTACTAAAGTAATCGAGTTAAATCCTGACTCTACAGAAGCTCAATTTATGAGAGGTAGATGTCATCAGGCTTTAGATGATGATGCTTCTGCTTTAAAAGATTTTAGCGATGCCATTAAGATTAATCCTGAAAATGCCCAAGCGTATTATTATAGAGGTGGAATTTATTTCTTAGAAGAAAAGTATAAAGAAGCAATCGCTGATTATACCAATGCTGTTAAACATAAAACGGATTATGCTTATGCTTATAACGATAGAGGAAGTGCCAAGCGACAAACTGAAGATTATGAGGGAGCTATTAAAGATTACGAAAAAGCAATATTATTAGATAAAAAACTCCATTTTGCATATAATAATTTGGGGAGTGCACAACGCAGAGCTGACAAACATGATGAGGCAATTGCAAGCTACACCAAAGCAATTGAATTAAAAGGCGACTATTACCTTGCGTATAACAATAGAGGTTTAGCAAAGCACGAAAAAGGTGATTACCAAGGTGCTATTAAAGATTTTAGCGATGCTATTCGTTTAAAAACAAGTTATAGCTACGCATTTAGCAATAGAGCTGCCTCTAAGTATAAATTAAAAGATTATAAAGGAGCTGTTGAAGATTGTAACAAAGCCATTGTAATCAATAAAGAAAACGCTGCCGCATACCTTAACAGAGGTATTGCACGTGAAATGCTTAGAGAAGAAGTCAAAGCCTGTGAAGATTGGAGTAAAGCTGCTGAGCTTGGTTTAAAAAACGGGAAATCATTTGTACAACAAAGTTGTGATTAATACCAGAATTTAAGAGACTATGAAAACAAGATATATATATTTATTAGCCATACTTTTTTGTGCAGTTTCACTTAACGCACAAGACATACCTTTCGATAAGAAAATTTTTAAAGAAAGGAAAGATGAATTTAAAATTGCAAAAGACAATTTAGATGCTGGGTACGATTTGTATGAAATTTTCCCTGAAGAATACATTGATTTTAATGAGCCTGAATATCGGGACAGAATGGCTGCTTACAGAGAGGCGTTACCTCTATTGTTTAAAGCGAATAAATTCAACTCTAATAATTCTGAATTAAACTACAGGCTAGGAAGATGTTATTTAATGAATGCTATTTACAAAGAAGAAGCCGTTCCTCATTTGGAAAAAGCACTGAAATTAAATCCTAATGTAGCAAAGGATATTCATTACCAGTTAGGTAAAGCATATCATATCACCATGGATTTTGATAAAGCTATAACAGAATTTAAAAAATATCAAAGCACACTTGTTACTAAGAATCCTGCTGAAGTGGAAGATGTTGCTAAAAGAATTAAGGAGTGTGAGTTTGCTAAAGAATTAGTAACAAAGCCTGAAAGAGTTTTTATTGACAACTTTAGCAGACCAGTAAACACAAAATATCCTGAATATGGCGCAATCATTTCTGCTGATGAATCAGTTATGATGTTTACTTCAAGAAGAAATACTTCTACAGGAGCAGACAAACAACCTCCTGGAACCCCTTATTATGAAGATATCTATATTACTAAAAAAATTGATGGAAAATGGACAACTCCTGAAAATATGGGAGCTCCAATCAACTCCGAAAGTCATGATGCTACTACAGCTGTTGCACCAGATGCCCAAAGCATGATTATTTATCTTGGAGGTAAAAATGGAGGTGATTTATACGAATGTAAATTGGAAGGTAATACCTGGACTAAGCCTAAACCACTTAATAAAAACATTAACACTAAATATCACGAGTCTTCAGCAAGTTATTCTAATGATGGAAAAACATTGTACTTTGTGAGTAATAAAGATGGAGGAATTGGGAATCATGACATTTATGTTACCCATTGGGATGAGGAAAAAATGGATTGGGGACCAGCTACTAATTTAGGACCTAAAGTGAATACAAAATATAACGAAGAAGCAGTATTAATTCACCCTGATGGAAAGTCTTTATACTACAGTTCTCAAGGTCACAATACTATGGGAGGCTATGACATTATGAAATCTTCCTTACAGGAAGATGGCACCTGGAGTGAACCAGAAAACTTAGGTTACCCAATTAATAGTGTTGATGACGATGTATTCTTTGTAATTAATGCTAGTGGTCGTAGAGGTTATTACTCTTCATTTAAGGCAGATGGTCTGGGTGAAAAAGATATTTACCAAATTACATTTTTAGGTCCTGAAAAGCCTTTACAGTTAAATGGTGAAGATAATTTATTGGCAAGCATTGCTAAACCAGTTAGTGAAAAAGTAATTGAAAAACAGGTTGATGCATTAACCAAAAGAATTACCATCTTAAAAGGTGTAGTAAGAGATGCTGAAACATTAAAACCTGTTGGAGCAGATTTAGAATTAATTGATGTAGAAGAAAACAAAACGCTTGCTACGTTTGAATCTAACAACAGTACAGGTAAATATTTGGTTTCATTGCCTTCTGGTAAAAACTATGGGTTAATTGTTAGAGAAGAAGGTTACCTCTTCCACTCTGAAAACTTTAACATACCAGAAACTGCAGCTTACCAAGAAGTTGAGAAAAACATTGACTTGAAGAAAATTAAAGTTGGTAGTGCTATTGTACTGAAAAACATTTTTTATGATTATAACAAAGCTACCTTACGTGATGCTTCTAAAAACGAATTGGATCGTTTAACTAAGTTATTGAATGAAAACCCTACCATTAAAATAGAGTTATCTGCTCATACTGATTCCAGAGGTGGAGATACTTATAACGAAAAATTATCTCAGCGTAGAGCTCAATCATGTGTTGACTATTTAATAAAAAATGGAATTAGTGCTGGTCGTATGGTTGCTAAAGGTTATGGTGAGACACAATTAATTAAAACTGATGCTGAAATAGCTAAGCTAAAGTTTGAAGATGAGAAAGAAGCAGCTCATCAAGAAAATCGTAGAACAGAGTTTAAGATTATTGAAAAATAATGAGTCATGACTAATTATTACCACCTATTTAAAAATGATTTTTTTAATGGTATAACTGCCTTAACTAAAACCATTTGGAAAAAAGTTTTATGGGCTTATGCCATTTATTATGGCTGCACAATGGTTTTAGCTGGCATGGTTGCCCTTGTTGCATTATTAGGAGTATCAGATATGAGTATGTTTGCTGATATGCTAAGCGGAAGCACACCCGAAGACTCTTTACTGATGTTAGAACATATGGCTGAAATGTTTTTAACACCAGAGTTCATTGTTTCAATGATTGTGTTTATGCTAATTATTATTGTAATAGCATCTTGGAATTATTACTTCGCATTTTTAACTGCCGATTCTGAAATAAAAGATGAACAATTAACCTTTGCTCAATTATTTAAACTCTCTTTTTCTTCAGAAGTATTTAAATTGGTATTAATAACCATTGTACTTAATATACTCATAGCATTAATGTTTTTTGCAGCTGTTTTTAGTGCTTCACTATCTGGTATTTTAGCCTTATTACTTTTTATTACCGCCATGGTTGTTTCGATGCGATTTTTATTGGTAATGCCAGCTTACGTAATTGGTAATTACGATTTCAGTTCATCCTTTGCATTTAGTTTTTACCACATTAACTGGAGCAGAGCTTTTAAGTTTCTTGGAATATGCTTCTTAGCATTTTTGGTAATATTTGGTGTGAGTTTAATTGTAGGCTTAGTAACAAGTGTTTTCTCTCTAATACCAGTTATTGGATTTATTGTGCAAATGGCTGTAAATGTAGTTTTTGGAGCCATTATGATGGCAATTACCGTTGCTGCACTAGTTGGTTTATACTACCGTTATGCAGATGCTCCGAAAGAAAGCACTGATGCTGCTGAACTAACTACGACAATAGAATAAATAAACACAGAAAAGAAAACCGGTACTCTTTATTCATTCATTATAACAATCCTTTAATAATCTTTTCGATAGAATAACCGTCCGCTTCAGCTTTGTAATTGCGTACAATACGGTGGCGTAAAATTGGTTCTGCAACAGCTTGCACATCCTCAATATCTGGAGAGTATTTACCATTAATGGCAGCATGGCACTTTGCACCAACAATTAAATATTGTGATGCTCTTGGTCCTGCTCCCCAGCTCAGGTAATTATTTACCACCTCATTAGCAAATTCACTACCTGCTCTGGTACTGGTTGCTAATTTTACAGCATACTCCATTACATTATCAGCTACAGGTAATTTACGTATCAATTGCTGAAAGTAAATAATCTCTTCTGCACTCATTATTTTGTTGAGCTGAACTTCTGTGTCAGTAGTAGTGTTTTTTACAATGGCAAGTTCTTCTTCATACTTTGGGTAATCTACCCAAATGTTAAACATAAAACGGTCTAACTGCGCTTCAGGTAAAGGGTAAGTCCCCTCCTGCTCAATTGGGTTTTGTGTTGCCAACACAAAAAATGGCTCAGCTAATTTGTAATGATGCCCAGCAGCAGTAACGGTACGTTCCTGCATAGCTTCTAATAAAGCAGACTGCGTTTTAGGTGGGGTACGGTTAATCTCATCCGCTAAAATAATGTTGGCAAACAAAGGTCCTTTCACAAACTTGAAATTTTTATTTTCATCTAAAATTTCAGAACCAATAATATCAGAAGGCATTAAATCGGGTGTAAACTGAATACGGTTAAAATCTAAGCCTAAAGTATCTGAAATGGTACTTACCAATAAAGTTTTAGCCAATCCAGGCACACCAACTAACAAACAGTGTCCACGACTAAAAATAGAAATCAATACATTCTTTACTACTTTTTCCTGACCAACTATTACTTTGCTTATTTCTGTGGTTAAGGCGTTATACCTGCCAACAAAAGCATCTATAGCTTCAACTTCTGATTTGTATGATGTATCTGACATAAAAATAAAAGTACTAAGAAATTTCTGATATTACTTAATTCACCCAATCATTCTCAAAGGCACATTCTTTATAGTCATTCGAAATTTTAACGTAAGTATTTTTTGCCTTTTTACTTACCCACTCTAAGGTTGCTTTGTTTTGCTTATCAGCCAATGCAGCTGCTTTCACTTTATCATAATCTTCTTCTATGGTTGCTTTATGTGGCTCTGTTTTAGTAATGAGTTTAATAATTCTATAGCCCTTTTTACCATTGGTATCTTGTGCAGGAACCGGTTTTGACACTTCTCCTACTTTCATTTTTTCTAAAGTATAATATACTTGAGGGTTAACCTGATCAATATAAAATATAGAAGTAGCTGTTTGTGGGTTTACTGCTAAACCACCATTCTTTTTAGTTGCCTTGTCATTAGAATGTTTTAATGCTAATTTTTCAAAATTAATTGTATCAGTTTGAATGATATTATAAACACTATCTGCTAGGTTTTTAGCTTTTTGCACCTCATCTTCATCTACTTTTACTTTCACCAAAATATGCCTTACGTTTACTTTTTGTCCTCTTCTCTCTATTAGCTGAATAATATGGTAACCAAATTCAGTTTCTACAATTTCAGAAACTGCTTTGTTCTTTAGTTTGAATGCTACTGCCGAAAATTCTGGTACCAACTCTGCTCTTCCTAAAAACCCAAGCTCCCCACCATTTTTAGCTGAACCTTCATCTTCTGAGTAAAGAATTGCTAACGTAGAAAACTCTTCTCCATTAATGATTCGTTCTCTAAAGCCATTAATCTTATCGTAAGCCTCTTTTTTAGCATTTTCACTCTCTTTAGCATTAATCAATATTTGTGCATATTCAACTTCTGATTCAATGGTTGGAATACTATCAGGATCAATACTATTGTAATAAGTCTTTACTTCTTTTGGGGTAACTTTTACATTACCTGTAATTTGACCTTGCATACGCTGACTTACCATTTGCTCTTTAACAATCTTTCTAAACTCTTCTTTGATTTCCTCTATAGATTTTTTATAATACTGTTCTAGTTTCTTTTCAGAACCAATTTGAGCAATAAAGTAATTTAGCCTTCTTTCAATTTCACCCTCTACCTCAGCATCAGTAACGGTTATACTATCTATTGCTGCTTGATGTAATAATAGCTTTTGAAAAAGTAATTCTTCAAACATTTGACATCTGGCTTTATCGTCAACCAAAACCCCATTTGCTCGCATGGATACAATTTGCGACTCTATTTCTGACATAAAAATGGTGTTTTCGCCTACTACAGCCAATATTTTATCTAAAACCTTTCCATCTTGCTGGGCATTAACCGACAACATAGTAAAAAAGGAAAATATAGTGATGATTATTTTATTCGTCATTTTTTGGTTTATAAATTTCTATTTCTTTTTTCAAAAATGCTTCTTGATATAAATCTGACTTAACTTGATTAATCAACTTTAGTTTTCGTTTGTTTATGATTATATTTTTAATGTTATGTGCCTCAAAACTTAAAGGAGCTACATCATTTTTTAATTTATAATCTCTAATGTTTATAAAGTAATATGATAACGAATCTTCTACCTCAATATTCTTAATATTTTTTAAATAGCCTGCTGTTTGGTTTACCTGAAGAGGCACCTCTTTTTTTAATTCTTCAAAAGATATCCACAAACTATCATCTAAATGAAATTTTTCAGCATAAAGATGTACTAATTCTTTTAATTTCTCATTGTCCTTATCTTTAGTAGATATGTAAAGTTTTCTGATTCGTTTAATTTTAGGAGCAGTTTTAAGCAATTTTAAGTACCTCACTTTTACAATGTCATCTTTTAACTCAAAGTTCTGCTTGTTGTTTTCATAAAAATCTTTAATCTCTATTTCAGAAACATTAGTATCTAAATTTTGTTTAATATATTCCTTTTCATAGGTATAAATGATAAGTGATTTACGATAATCTTCTAACTGCTTTTCAAAGTCTTTTTGATGCTCCTGTAAATTTAATTCAGCTTTTTGCAATATCAGTTTTTCTTTAATCCAACTTTGAATGTAATTATCAATAATCAAAGTACTATCAACTTCATTAGTGCCGACTGGTACTACCCCTTCTATATCTTTCATATATAAATACTGATCTGCAACTCTGGCAATAGTAGTAGCATCTTGTTCCTCCTCTTTTTGAAACAAAGAGCAAGAAAGCGCAAAAACTGATAATATCAATAAAAAGGCTAACCTCATAAAACAAGAAAGCTGCTAATATCTACTACAATATTAGCAGCTTTAAACTATTTAACTACTTTACTTAACTAATTTTAACACTTCTTCATTCACTTTTACATCGTACTTAGTTTGCAATTCTTTAATCCATTCTTGCTCTAAATGATTTTGGTAATCAGAAGTAATTAAACCTCTAATTTCATCTAATGCTTTTGGTTCTGGATCAAGTACTTGATTAATTACTACTAAAGTAACTCCTTTATCACTTTTAACAGTTGATGTAGTACCTGCTGTCCATGTAGCCTGATCAACGCTATAATTATCACCTCTGGAGAACTTTCCTTCTTCTATGTTTAGATTTAGTTGACTATCTTCATTTACCATATTAAGTATATCATCGTTAGAATAGCCTTTTTTTGTTTTCTTTTTTAAGATTTTACTTACTTGTTTTGAGACAGTTTCATCTTTACAAACATAAAGGGTCACATCAACTCTCTTGTCCCACATGTAATTGGTTTTATTTTTTTCATAAAAAGCTTCTAAACCTACTGAGTCCTTTACAGCTTTAGACCAAACTTTTTCATCTGTTAAATCAAATAACAAAATTCCATCTCGGTACTCTTTCATTAATAACCTAAACTCTTCATTGGTTTTAGATAATCTGGAATCTTTAAAATCTAAACCTTCTTTGTACACCTGCTGTTTATATAGTTTGTTTATTTCTGCTTTTACATTAATATCTTCTTCTTTACCTGGTACTTTTAGTTTAGCTAATAATTCAGCAAACTGAGTTTGAGTAAATTCTCTTTCATCTCCATCTGGGGCATAATATCCAAACATTACAGCATTGTATTTATTTGCTTTAGTTAGATCCCATCCTTCTTTCATCTCTTTAGCTGTGATTAACCTGTAGAAATCATTACGTTCCTTAATGCTTTCTTTAAAATTATTCTCTGTTTTTATCTTAGTCAACAACACTTTTTTACTCTTATTAGACCTTGAGTCTCTTGATACTTTTGATTTAATAGCATCATACATATCATCATAAGGAGCTAATTCTTTTAAATTTAATCGTTTAACGATATGCCATCCATATTGTGTTAAAAATGGCTCAGATACATCACCATCATTTTTTAAGGAAAATGCCATTTCTTCAAACTGAGGCACCATTTTTCCAGCATTAAACTCAGGCAGCTCCCCTCCTCTTCTAGAAGAATTTTTGTCATCTGAGTATTGTTTTGCCAACATTGCAAAGTCCTCTCCTGCTTTTACTTTCTCATATATCTCATATATCTTTTGCTTTTGCACATCAGCACTGGCATTTTTATTTCTGCTTTCCACTTTTTTTCCTTCAGAATCAATTGCTTTAGCAGTATTGTTTGTCGATTTAACCATAATATGAGCTACTTTAATGGTTCCTCTTGCTGGTCGTTTACCAGTTACTTTAATGATGTGGTAACCAAACTTGGTTCTAACTGGTTTAGATACTTCTCCAACAGGAGTATTGTATGCAGCTGATTCAAATGGATAAACCATATGCAATGCAGAAAAATAACCTAAATCTCCTCCATTATTTTTAGCTGAAGGATCTGCCGAAACTTCCTTAGCTACTTTTGCAAAATCTTCTCCTTTTACAATTCTTTTTCTCACTGTCATTGCTTTCTTATAAGCCTCAATTGTATCATTATCAAAAGCATCTGCATCTAATTTTATCAAAATATGACTTGCTCTAACATCATACTTCATTCTATCATAAGCCTCTTTTATCAGTACCTCTGTAACTTTTTTATCGGTTAAATAAGGCTTAGCTAATTGCTTTCTATATCCTGCCAGTTCTTTCTGAAACTTAGGTAGGGTATCATATCCCAATGCTTCAGCTTCTCTAACTTTTAGTTTAAACTTTACATATAAATCTAAATACTCTTTAACAGATTCTGGGGTAACCTTTTCGTCTGTTTTATTTTTATTGAAAATAGCGTTAAACTCAGATAATTTTACATCTTTACCTCCAACTGTTAATAAAACTGGATCTTTTTCTTGTGCTTTAACAACAAAGGCTGCTGTGCATAATAATAAGATTGTTACTATTCTTTTCATCTTTAATTTGTATTGATTAATTAATTATCTTCTTGAATAATTTGGTGCTTCTCGTGTAATGCTAATGTTATGAGGGTGGCTCTCTGTCATACCCGAATTGGTTATTTTAATAAACTTTGCTTTTTTCAATGTTTCAATATTTTCAGCTCCACAATAACCCATTCCAGCTCTAAGTCCTCCTACCATTTGGTAAACTACTTCACTTAAATAACCTTTATAAGGTACTCTTCCAGAAATTCCTTCTGGCACTAACTTTTTAATATCATCTTCCACATCCTGAAAATATCTATCTTTAGAACCCTTTTGCATAGCTTCTATTGACCCCATCCCTCTATATGCTTTAAATTTTCTTCCTTCATAAATAATAGTCTCTCCTGGAGATTCATCAACCCCTGCAAACAAAGAACCTGCCATAATAGAATCAGCTCCTGCTGATAATGCTTTTACAATATCTCCTGTAAACCGAATTCCTCCATCTGCAATTAATGGTACACCTGTTCCTTTAAGACCTTCTGCAACCATCATAACTGCTGACAACTGTGGTACTCCAACACCTGCAATAATTCTAGTAGTACAAATAGAACCTGGTCCAATTCCAACTTTTACAGCATCAGCTCCAGCATCAGCCAACATTTTAGCAGCTTCTGCAGTTGCAATGTTACCTACAACGACCTGTAAATCTGGATATTGTGTTTTTACTTGTTTTAACGTTTCTATAACACCTTTTGAATGTCCGTGTGCTGTATCAATAATAATAGCATCTACACTCGCATTATAAAGGGCATCAACTCTTTCCATTACATCTGGTGTAACACCAACTCCAGCAGCCACTCTTAATCTTCCATACTCATCTTTACAAGCATTTGGTTTCAATTTTAATTTGGTAATATCTTTATAGGTAATTAAGCCTATTAATTCTTTTTTCTCGTTCACTACTGGCAGCTTCTCAATCTTATACTCCTGTAATATTTCACGAGCACTTTCTAAATCGGTTTTTTCATTAGCAGTAATGATATTTTCAGATGTCATCACATCTTTTACTGGGGTTTCCATATTCTTTTGGAAACGCAAATCTCTATTGGTTACAATACCTACCAACAAATTATTGTCATCGACTACTGGTATCCCTCCTATTTTAAACTCTGACATCAAATTTAACGCATTTCCTACATTAGCATCAACTGATAACGTAACCGGATCTAAAATCATTCCACTTTCTGAACGCTTTACCTTTCTCACTTTTTCAGCTTGTTGCTCTATGGTCATGTTTTTGTGCAACACTCCTATTCCTCCCTCTTGTGCAATAGCAATGGCCAACCTAGATTCGGTAACCGTATCCATAGCCGCAGAAGAAACAGGAATATTTAACTTGATCTTTTTTGTGAATTGTGTAGAAACATCCACATTGCGAGGTAAAACTTCAGAGTATGCAGGAACCATTAATACATCATCATATGTTAGCCCTTCTTCAATAAATTTTTCTGATTGATTGCTCATGAATTTTAAAGATTAAAATTCAGGCAAAATTAATAAATTTTAGATGTTATTTTATGATTAATCCTCACTAAATTTGATTCCTAAAACTCACTAGTATTAAGCATGAACAATCAATTCCCTCAATACAGGAAATACAAGAACAACTTATCTTACTTTAAAATTATTTCTCCCACCCAATTTGAAGAAATTAAAATACATGGTAAACAAAAAACATTACACAAGTTTGAAGCTAAAATATTACCTGATAGAAATTACATTAATGACATGCTACATGATTACCAAGAGTTCTGGGAAAAGATCAGTGCCAATGAATATGAACAAATCAAAAAAGAGCTGTAACTGATTTTTGCATGCTACAAGCTAATTTCATTAATTTTGCCAAAAAATTATTCTGTTATGCAAGAGTTTTTTGAGAAAACATTTTATTACAACACAATTGGAGAATGGGCTATTAGCTTGGGAATTATTTTAGGGTCAGTAGTTGCTGGTAAAATCTTGTATTGGATATCTGGTAATGTTATTAAAAAACTAACTACCAAAACCAAAACTAAAATTGATGACATCATTATTGATATGATTGAAGAGCCTGTTGTTTTGGCTCTTACTATTGTTGGCTTGTGGTACGGTTTACATCGTCTGCATTTCCCAGAAGGCTGGTATGAGTGGTTAGGAAAAGTCTATCATATTTTAGTTGCAATTAACATTACTTGGCTGATTGCCAGATTAATTGATGCTATTATTGAGGAATACGTTGTTCCATTAACTGAAAAAACCGAAAGTGATTTTGACGACCAAATATTACCTGTTGTTAGAAAAAGTTTAAAAGTTGCCATTTGGATACTGGGGATTATCGTAGCATTAAACAACGCAGGTTATGATGTAGGGGCTTTAATTGCCGGGCTAGGTATTGGTGGTTTAGCTTTGGCCATGGCAGCAAAAGATTCAGTATCTAATATCTTTGGTGGGGTAATGATATTTACCGACAAACCTTTTAAAGTTGGTGATCGAATTAAAATAAATGGTTTTGACGGAACCATTGAAGAGGTTGGTTTACGTACCAGTAGAATGAGAACTTTAGAAGGCAGACTGGTAACTATTCCTAACTCTCAGTTTACAGGGAACATGGTGGAAAACGTGAGTGATGAGCCTACCCGTAAAGTAGTATTAAACTTAGGGTTGGTTTATGACACTACTCCAGAGCAAATGAAACAGGCCATTACTTTATTGGATAAAATAGCCAAAGAACATGGCGGGATTGAAGACAATCACCTTATCTCATTTAACGCTTTTGGAGATTTTGCCTTGGGTATTTTGTTTATCTATTACATTAAAAAAGACAGCGACATTTTAAATACTCAAACTGAAATTAATTTAGCCATATTAGAGCAATTTAATGCCAACGGTTTAGAAATGGCTTTCCCAACACAGACGATTTATCACAAGAAAGACGATTAATCCGAACAAATACTTTGCCTCCATATCAACAAAAAATAGGTTTAGCACTAGTATTTATACTAGGAATATTTCTAATTGATACTGGCATTTTTTGCTTTACAAAAGCTAAAGATATACTTGATGTAAACTCAATTGGAGGGTTTATTTTGATTGTAATTGGATTTTACAGATTATTCCAGTTTTACAAAAAAAAAAACAAGTAATAAATCAAGAATTAACCACCAAAAATTGCTTGTGCCAGCTGTCTTTTAAAGGCACTTCCCATTTGGCATCAAAATCAGCTTTAGTGGTTATGGTATTGTTAAACACGATAGTATTTTCATCTATTTCTTTTTCGGCAATTAAATCAGAAAACTCTTGCATGGTAGCTACTAATACTTTACCATCCTTACGATAAGCTTGCACCATTCTATCCAGTAAAGCAACTTCTAGTTGTGCTTCTAACTCTTTCATCAGCTTTAAAGAAGCATCCTGAGCTCTTCCACACATGGTATCACCATCTTCATCAACAAACAACACAATAAACAAATCATGGAAAACATCAAAAGATGCTTTTAATAATTTACCATGCGATTCCCAATTAGAAGTAAAATCATCCAACACCACTTTTACATAGTTTACTTCATCTTCATCTAAAATGCGATTAGCTTGGTAAACCCAAGCTTTTGCTGTATCAGGATATTGTTTGTAATCCTCCATAACTATACCAACTAAAACTTATTGATTTTTTTGTTCTGCAGCTTGCTTTATCATGGCATCAACTCCACTAGTAAAAGCCTGCACTCCTTTAACGTAGCCAGTTTTACCCAAAGCGTTGATAGTGTACTGTCCATTCTCATCTTTACCAAGATTAAACACCCAAATGGTTGGGTAACCTGTAACTTTAAAAGCCTGTGCTAAACCATAGTTCTGTTGTTTAATGTTCTCAGGTAACTTAAATCTTCTTGGAAAATCAAGCTCTACCAATACTACATTTTCTTCCGCCCACTTTTTAAACTCCGGCTTATCAAACACTTCAGCTTTTAACTTTTTACACCAGCCACACCAATCACTACCAGTAAAGTTAGCCATAATTGGTTTGCCTGTTTTTTTAGATACTTCGTAAGCTTTATTAATATCAACCATCCATCCTTCAGCATGTGCTTTGTATGGTTTACCATTGGCTAAAACTCCATTTTGGGCAACAATTATTGCAGATAAGGAAAGTAAAAGTGATAAAAATGTAATTTTTAATATCTTCATAAGTTAGATTTTTGCTTTATAACCAAATTCTGTACCAATTTACAAATTATTTAACTCCATGCATGAGTTTTTTAATAAATGGAGTAGCTACAGCTGATAATACAGCCATACCTAATGCAACGAAAGTTAAAATCCAAAAGAAATAACTGATACCATGTTCTTCAGCTATTTTATCTATGTTCTCGCCAAATTTATGAGCTAATTTATTACCAATGGCAACGGACAGATAATACATACCAAACATAAATGCAATCATCTTACCTGGCACTAACTTGCTAACATAAGAAAGGCCTATTGGTGAGATACACAATTCACCTAATGTATGGAATAAATAGACCATAACCAGCCATATCATGCTTACAGAGGCTGATTCAGCTCCAGGTTCTATACCCATAGCTCCAAAAGCTACAAACGCCATTCCCAGTCCCAATAAACCTAAACCAAAAGCAAATTTCATATTACCATTAGGGTTATACTTACTTTCCCAAAACTTAGAAAATATTGGTGCAAAAATTATAATGAATAACGAATTTAAAACACCAAACCATGTTGCAGGCACTTCAGTCCCTTCTGTAGAAAATTGATTTTGAAGCATCCAAATTGCTATTCCCCAAACTATCACAAAACTAGCTCCTAATATTAAGTTAGCTATTGCATAATTCTTAAACGTTTGTTTAAATAGTTTGAGTAAAACCCATGTAATTACACCTAAGGGTATAATTGTAACTAAAGCATTAACAATGTTGAATATCATAGCTGAACTACCTGACAAATCTCTATCTGTATAATGCTCAGAAAAAATTGACAATGTACCTGGTGCCTGCTCAAAAATTGCCCAGAAAAATACCGTTAACAAACAGAAAAAAGAAAGTGCAATCAGTTTTTGTCTTACTTCTTTTCCATATTTCATTAAACGATATATAGTCAAAATAAAAAATACAACTACACATGAAATAATAGTAAAATTACCTCCTGACATTCCCGCTATACTGAAATCAAATAAATTGTACTTCCCTTCAGAAATTGTAGAGACTGGGTCATTAATTATCCAACAAAGAGCTAATACAGTAATCACACCTATAATGATTAGCTGTATTATGGAAAACTTCACAGCATCACCAACAGAATTTTCATAGGCTAACTGTTTTTCTTCTTTGGATAGTTTTATCGGCTTTTTCCCAACGTCACCAAATATGTTTTGAGCTAACCAAAACTGAAGTGTTCCAAATGCCATAAATATTCCAGCTAATCCAAAGCCTATACTCCAGCCTACTGTTTCGCCAAGGTAACCACATAACAAAATACCTAAAAAAGCTCCCGCATTAACCCCCATATAAAAAACAGTAAATGCTCCATCCTTTTTTTCAGGAACATCTTTGTACATTTCTGAAATTATTGAAGTCATGTTTGGTTTAAAAAAACCACTACCTAAAACAAGAAGAGCTAAACCTGTATAAGTAAAAAATTGAGTTTCTAATGCCATTGCTCCATGACCTAATGTCATTAAAACAGCACCAATTACAATTGCCCATCTATACCCTATTTTCTTATCGGCAAAATATCCCCCCATCATTGTAGAGAGATATACTAAAGCCACATAAGTTCCAAAAATACTTAAAGCATGTTCTCTTGGCCATGCCCAACCTCCTTCTGACATAGGAGCTATTAAGAAAAGAACTAAAAGTGCTCTCATTCCATAATAGCTGAAACGCTCCCACATTTCAGTAAAAAACAATACAAATAAACCTGAAGGATGTCCTAATATATTAGACTTAAAAAATTCGCTGTTTTGTGTACTCATAGAATTATGCTTCTGTATCTGCTATTTCGAATCCTTCTGCTTCTTCATGAAAGCTTCCTTCCTTATCCTCAGCTCCATGAGTTAAAGCTTTCATTTTCTTTAGAATAGTAAGTGTAATTAATCCTATTGCGATTGTTATTACAGCAATTCCAGTAAATATAGTATACTCTCCCAAACTCTCTGACCACTCACCTAATAAACCTGCTAGTTTACTTCCAAAACCCGTCATAGCAAAATAAACTCCCATCATTATCGAAGCATACTTTAATGGTGCTAATTTGGTAATAAATGACAATGCTACTGGAGATAAGCATAATTCACCAACTGTATGGAATAAGTATGCCAGTACTAACCAATACATAGCTGAAGAACCGCTTGAATTAAATTCAGCAACGGCTGCTGTCATAAAAAAGAAACCGGAACCCATAATAATAAGTCCCATAATCATTTTAAATAAAGAAGAAGCCTCTTTTCCTTTTAATTTTCTTCTAGCCCAAAAACCAGCTACAGTAGTACCTAATACAACAATAAAGAAAGCATTCAATGATTGAAACCATGTTGCTGGAACTTCAAACCCCATTAACATTCTATCAGTCTTTACTTTGGTATAAATATTCATCAATCCTCCAGCTTGCTCAAAAGCTCCCCAGAACAATATAACAAGTACAAAAGATAGTAATAATACTACTACCCTATCTTTTTCAATCTTAGTTAATGGTTTCTTTAAAGCTGCCTTTTCTGTTTCGTCTTTAGATGTTCCCAAAAAATTACCAACATGCTTTAAATGCTTAAGCCCTATCATATATTGAATTAATCCTAAAGCCATACCCAAACCAGCTAACCCAAAACCATAATGCCAACCATGTACTTCACCAACATATCCAACTATTATACTTGATAAAAATGCACCAACATTAATTCCAATATAGAAAATCGTAAATCCTTTATCCCTTCTTATATCACCTTCTTTATAAAGTCCACCCACCATAGTAGAAATATTAGGTTTTAGCATCCCAACGCCTAACACTATCAGTACAATACCACTATAGAAAGCCCACATTTGTTCAACCGCTAACACACTATGCCCCAGTAATAGAAGTACTCCACCCACCATTACCGATTTCTTCTGTCCTAATATTCTATCTGCTATTATTCCACCAGGAATCGACATTACATAAACCATCATTGTATACCACCCATATAGTGCCAGAGCTTCACCATTAGTCCATCCTAACCCAGGATTATTAGATGTTGTTTGTTCTACAAGGTATAATGTTAAAATAGCTCTCATACCATAATAGGAAAACCTTTCCCACATCTCTGTAAAAAATAAAACATATAGTCCTACTGGATGTCCAAATAGTTGTTTCTGCGATGTTTGTACTGAGTTTGACATAAATTTAGTTTTTGTTAGGCTTACAAATGTATAAAAATGATATTATAAATTCTTTTTAATAAAGTTAGTCATCAAGTGATATAAATGAAGCCTTGTATTACCCCCATAAATACCATGATTCTTGTTTGGATAAGAAAACTGTTCAAATTGTTTGTTTGCTTTCACCAATGCCGTTGTCATCTCAGTAGCATTCTGGAAATGAACATTATCATCAGCCATTCCATGTATCAACAAGTATTCTCCTTTCATTTTATCTATATGGTTAATTGGTGAATTGTTGTCATATCCATCAGCATTTTCTTGTGGGGTTTGCATGTAACGTTCTGTATATATATTGTCGTAATACCTCCAATTAGTAACAGGTGCAACAGCTATTGCCATTTTAAAAACATCTGCTCCTTTGGTTAAACATAATGAGGACATGTAACCACCATAACTCCATCCAAAAATGCCTATTCTACTTCCATCAATATATGGTAATGTAGCAAAATACTTAGCAGCAGCAATTTGGTCTTCAGTCTCGTATTTACCTAATTGTTTGTAAGTTAATTTCTTAAATGCTTCACCTCTCGCACCAGTTCCTCTATTATCAACAGAAACAACCATATAACCCAAACTTGCTAAATGCTGAAACCAGAAATAGTTAAAACTTCCCCAACTATCCTCTACTGTTTGAGAGCCTGGTCCACCATAAACAAACATAAATAATGGATACTTTTTGTTTTCATCAAAATTCTTAGGCTTAATCATCCATGCATTTAATTCTTCACCATTAACTTTAACCTTTAAAAATTCTTTTTTAGAAATATTCACTACCTCCATTCTATTTTTTAAATCTTCATTATCAATCAAGACTCGTTTTTGGTTACCTGTATTATCGTTTAGGGTAATAAAATGTGGTGAATTAGCATCGGTATTATAATTTATAAAATACTTTAAAGTTGTACTGAAATCAGCATCATTGTGTCCACTCTTAGTGGTTAACTGCTTTTTGCCAGAACCATTAATTTTAATGCTATAAACATGTCTTTCTAAAGAAGATGTTTCCGCAGACTGGTAATATACTAAACCTCTTTTTTCATCTACTCCATAAAAATCTGTCACATCCCAATTGCCTTTTGTTACCTGATTTACCAAATCACCATTTATATTATAAAGGTAAATATGGTTAAACCCATCTTTTTCACTAGTGATAATAAATTGATCTTTAGTTTTTAAAAATTCGGTAGTAGGTACTTCAATATACCTTTCATTTGTCTCCTTATAAATAGATTTACTTTCGCCTGTAACAACATCAGACAAATAAATCTCAAGATGATTTTGATGTCTGTTTAGTGTTTGTAAGGCTATATGTTTAGAATCGTTTGTCCAGTTAATTCTAGAGATGTATTCATAACTATTTGGAATAATAGTTTTCACAGTCTTTTTACTATCTAAGTGATAAACATAGACCTCAACCTTTGAGTTATCTTCTCCAGCTTTAGGATATTTAAATCTTTCTTCTCTAGGGTACAAATCACCATACATTTTCATCAACCATTCTTTCACATTACTCTCATCAAATTTGTAAAAAGCAATCTTTTTTCCGTCAGGAGACCATTGGAATGCCTGTACCAAAACTAACTCCTCCTCGTACACCCAATCAGACGCACCATTAATAATTTTGTTCTTTTCACCATCATTGGTTATTTGTATAGTGCTTCCAGATGTTAAGTCTTTGTAGTAAAGGTTATTCTCTTTTACAAACGCTACTTTATTAGCTAATGGAGAAAATGTAGCGTACATCTGTTTAGCTCCATCGTGTAATTTTGATAGTGCTTTTGAACTCAAATCATAAACATAATAATCTGCCTTGTTAGAATATCGGTATATCTGTTCCTCATTAGAAGAAATAAGCAGTTTAGATTCGTCTGCACTAAAACTATAATCATTAATAGCAACTTTTTTATCATCAATTTTCAAATCATTTCCTGCAACTAAAACCTCTCCTTTTTTCTTATCCACATAAGAATACTTAACAACAGATTCACTACCATCTACTTTATCTATAGATGTGTAATGAACACCATCGTTCATTGATCTTAAGCCTCCAATTGAATGCGAATAAAACTTATAATCTCTCCAAATATCCTCTAAGGTAATATCCTGTTTTTGAGCAACAATACTCATCGAAAAAACACCCACAAAAAGAGCAAATAATATCTTTTTCATAATTTAAAAATTTGTGCTGACGAATTTACTTAAATAAGTGGTTAATAAAAATGTTAACTTACTTAAACAATAACTTCGCCATAATTTTATTAATTTGCATCGCCTTTGGCAAGCAATTTGACAAAGAGTAACAAAACTTATTATTATGAAACATTTTATTATTACAGCATTAATAGCATCTACAAGTTTATTAGCTTGTAAATCGCAACAACCAGGAGCTATGGGAACAGATAGAATTGAACCAGCTAAAACAAAAAATACCGATTACACTAAAAATCCTGAGCAAAATTCAACAGATGTAGTTTATGATATTATTGTTTCTTTTATTAGTAAAGCCTCTGGAATAGACAAAGAAGCAAAAGCTAGAATTGACCAAGCAATAGTAGATTTTAATAAAAAAAACAAGGCAACAGTCACTCCAGAAATGGTACGCTGGGGAAGAGAAGGCGAAATAGATTATAACTTTAAGTTTAAAAACTTATCAACAACACAGAAAAAAGACTTAGCCACCAAAATCAAAGCAGCAATAGGCTCTTCGGATTTAGTTTTTATGGCTTTTAATAAAAAGTCTGTTCATAAAAGATAATTTCTTTGTTTGATTTTTCAAAGAGTAATCAGACCTTTGTTAACCTTTAACAAGCCTTTTAAAGGTTTTATGCGTATTAAAATAAGTACAACAAAGAAAATAATCAATGGAATTTCGTGAAGAATTAATTGTTAAATCGTTAGCAGAATTAGGCATTAATGATGTAAAAGAATTAATATACAACCCTTCGTACGAAGATTTGTATAAATATGAAATGGATCCTTCGTTAGAAGGTTACGAAAAAGGACAAGAAACAGAGTTGGAAGCTGTAAACGTAATGACTGGTGAGTTTACAGGAAGATCTCCTAAAGACAAATTTATTGTTGAAGATAATGTTACAAAAGACACTATTTGGTGGAATTCTGAACAATCTCCTAACGATAATAAACCTACTACTCAAGCTGTATGGAATGATTTGAAGGGATTAGTTACAAATCAGCTTTCTGATAAAAAGTTGTTTGTAGTTGACGCCTTTTGCGGGGCTAATGAAGACACTAGACTAAAAGTTCGTTTTATAGTTGAAGTGGCATGGCAAGCACACTTTGTAACGAATATGTTTATTAGACCAACCGAAGAAGAATTAAAAAATTTTGGCGAGCCTGATTTTATTATCATGAATGGCTCCAAAACAACCAATCCTAACTGGAAAGAACATGGCTTAAACTCTGAGAATTTTATTGTGTTTAACCTTACTGAAAAAATGCAATTGATTGGTGGAACCTGGTATGGTGGAGAGATGAAAAAAGGAATGTTCGCCATGATGAACTACTATTTACCACTTAGAGGAATGGCATCAATGCACTGCTCAGCTAATGTAGGTAAAGATGGTGATACTGCTATTTTCTTTGGTTTATCAGGAACTGGTAAAACAACTTTATCTACTGATTCTAGCAGACAATTAATAGGAGATGATGAACATGGTTGGGATGATGATGGTATTTTCAATTTTGAAGGAGGCTGTTATGCAAAAACAATCGATTTAGATAAAGATTCTGAACCAGAGATATATGGAGCTATTAAAAGAGATGCTTTATTAGAGAATGTTACTGTAGATGAAAATGGAAAGATAGATTTCACAGATAGTTCTGTTACCCAAAACACTCGTGTTTCTTACCCTATTTACCATATTGATAATATTGTAACTCCCGTTTCAAAAGCTGGACACGCAAAAAAAGTAATCTTTTTATCAGCTGATGCATTTGGAACACTTCCTCCAGTATCTAAATTAACTCCAGATCAAACTAAATATCACTTCCTATCAGGGTTCACAGCTAAGTTAGCTGGTACTGAGAGAGGAGTTACAGAACCTACTCCTACATTTTCTGCTTGTTTTGGGGCTGCATTTTTATCCTTACACCCTGTTAAATATGCTCAAGAATTAGTTAAGAAAATGGAATTACATGGTGCCGAAGCTTATCTAGTAAACACTGGTTGGAATGGTTCTGGAAAAAGAATTTCCATTAAAGATACCCGAGGAATTATCAATGCTATTTTAGATGGTTCAATTGAAAAAGCTGATACTAAAATGATTCCTATCTTTAACTTAGAAGTTCCTACCGCTTTGCCTGGTGTAGATTCTGATATTTTAGACCCAAGAGACACTTACAAAAACGTTGATGAATGGACAGAAAAAGCAACTAAACTTGCAGGGTTATTTATCAACAACTTTAAGCAATATACTGACAATGAAGATGGAGAAGCTCTTGTAGCTGCAGGACCTTCAGTTAGTGTAGAAGCTGAATAAATAAAATTTATTTTACCAATAAAAATCCCCTTGAACTTTTTCAAGGGGATTTTTATTGATGATATATTCTACTTTTTAAACTCTAAAACCGTTTTTCTGATAATAGACACACAATCCATTAACTGTTCTTCATTCATTACCAAAGGTGGTGCAAAACGGATGATGTTTCCATGAGTAGGTTTAGCCAACAATCCATTATCTCTTAGCTTCATACAAATATCCCACGCTGTAGAGCTATCCTCAGTATCATTAATAACAATAGCATTTAATAATCCTTTACCTCTAACAAGTGTAACTAAATCAGACTCTTCAACTAACTTATTAATTTCTGATCTAAAAAGCTCTCCTAAACGTTGAGCATTTTTAGCTAGTTTTTCATCTTTTATTACTTCTAAAGCAGCTATAGCAACTTTAGCAGCAATCGGGTTACCCCCGAATGTTGAACCATGCTCACCAGGGTGAATCACCTCCATAATTTCATTATTTGCTAAAACAGCCGATACAGGATAAACTCCTCCAGAGATTGCTTTTCCTAATATTAAAACATCTGGTTTAACATTTTCGTGGTCGCAAGCCAATAATTGACCTGTACGGGCAATACCAGTCTGAACTTCATCAGCTATAAATAAAACTCCTGCAGCTTTACACAATTCTCTAGCTTCAGCCAGATAACCCTCATTTGGAACATAGACTCCCGCTTCACCTTGTATTGGTTCAGCCATAAATCCAGCAACATTATCTTCAGCTAATGCTTTTTCTAATGCTTCAATATCATTGTAAGGTATTTTTATAAACCCTGGTGTATAAGGACCAAAATTCTTTCTTGCATCAGGGTCATTACTAAACGAAATAATCGTTGTAGTTCTTCCATGGAAATTGTTTTCACAAACAATAATCTTAGCTTCATTTTCTGCAATTCCTTTTTTCTCATAAGCCCATTTACGGGTTAATTTAATAGCCGTCTCTACAGCTTCCGCTCCTGAGTTCATTGGTAATACTTTATCAAAACCAAAATACTCAGTTACATATCTTTCATACACTCCAAGAACATTGTTATAAAAAGCCCTAGAGGTTAAACAAAGTGTTTCCGCCTGATCTGTTAAAGCTTTTACAATTTTTGGGTGACAATGACCCTGATTTACAGCTGAATATGCAGACAAAAAATCGTAATATTTTTTACCTTCAACATCCCAAACATAAACTCCTTCACCCCTCTCCAATACAACTGGTAATGGGTGATAGTTATGAGCTCCATGCTTATCTTCTAACGCAATTAATTGTTCTGAACTTAGTTTTTCTTGTAACATAGTTTCCATAATTTTTTCAAATTTAGTTAAACAAATAAATTAATCTGAAACTCATCACGGAGAGTAGCCATCCTTTCCTCATTTACACAAAAAGAACTTTTGCTATTTGGAGAGAAATCATCCTTTCGCAAATATAATTAATTCGCCTAAATTTGCCAATCAATTTTAGGAATGGATTTAAGAGATATAAAACGAGGCAGCATTATTGAAGTAAAGGTTGAAGAAACAGCTTTTGGTGGTAAAGGACTAACAAAAATTGTGACTGAACAAGGTGATTATGCTATTTTCATAGCAAATGCTTTTGAAGGTCAACAAGTAAAAGCCAAAGTTGTGAAAAGGCGTAAAAACTATGCTGAATGTAAACTTTTAGAGGTAATTGAAAAATCTGAACTTGAAGAAGCACATAATTTTCAACCTATTTCTGGAGCTCCTTACCTTAATCTACCAATAGATGTACAGAAGAATTTCAAAAAAAACTCTTGCATTGAAACTTATAAAAGAATCGGTCATATAGACAATATCGAATCCTTATTTGATGAGTATATAGAATCTCCACTTATTTGGAACTATAGAAATAAGATGGAATACTCATTTAGTGCTATTGGATATGATATTGATAAAAAAGAAGAGTTTGATGGTTTTGCTTTAGGATTTAAGAAACGAGGAACATGGTGGATTGTAGAGAATTTAGAGAAAGAATCCGGAATGTTTGATAAAGAGTTTGAAGATAAGCTAAGAGAAATCAGACTTTTTTGTGAAAAATCAGGACTGCCAGCCTGGCACCCCCCAAGAAAAGAAGGTTTCTTTAGGTACTTAGTAGTACGAAAAAGTTTTAAAACCAATCAACTATTGATCAAATTGGTAACCAGTGATACAGGTATTGAAAATTTTGATTTTGAAAAGTTCACCAATTTTATGATTCAATTGCTTGGAGATAGACTAGCGGGATTACTGCACACCATAAATAATGACATAGGTGATAATGCTCAATCAAGGCTAGGTCATGAAGATTTACTCTATGGCTCAAATGTTATTGAAGAAGATTTGCTAGGGTTAAATTTTGAGATAAGCATGCAAAGCTTTTTTCAAACTAACCCAAAATGCGCGGAACTTCTTTATCAAAAAACAATTGATTATGCTTTAGAAAACGAATCTATCAAAGATGGAGTGGTAATGGATTTGTTTTGTGGAACTGGAACTATTGGACAGCTAATTGCTTCTAAAACTAGTGCAAAAGTTATAGGGGTTGATATAGTTGAAGATGCTATTGAAAATGCAAAAGAAAATGCTAAGAAAAATAAAGTAAAAAATATAGATTTTTTTGCAGCTGATGTGAACAAATTTTTATTAGAATACCCTGAATACAAGAACAAAATTAATACTATCATACTTGATCCACCTAGAGCAGGAATCTCGGGCAAAGCATTAAAAAGAGTTGTTGAGTTAAATGCTCCACATATAGTTTATGTTAGTTGTAACCCAGGTACTCAAGCAAGAGATATCGATATTTTATCGCAAGCTGGTTACCAATTACAAAAATTAAGCTTAGTAGATCAATTCCCTCATACTTCTCATGTTGAAGCAATAGCAAAATTTGAAAAGAAATGAATGAACAAGTAGAAAAATGTATCAAAATATTAAAAAATGGAGGCGTCATCCTCTATCCTACTGATACCATTTGGGGGTTAGGTTGTGATGCTACTAATGAAGAAGCAGTAAAGAAGATATATCAAATTAAACAAAGAGAAGATTCTAAAAGTTTAATAACCATAGTGAGCTCTGATACTATGCTACAAAAATACGTAGATGAAGTACCTGAAATAGCATGGGATTTATTGGATTTAGCTACTAAACCAACTACAATAATATACGATAACGCTAGATTGCTTGCCAGTAACACGATTGCTGATGACGGCAGTATTGGAATTCGTATGATAAAAGAAGGTTTTTGCAATAAACTTGTACATAAATTTAATAAACCTATTGTATCTACATCAGCTAACATTAGTGGAAATCCAAGTCCAATAAAATTTTCTGACATTGAAGAAGAAATAAAATCGAATGTAGATTGTATTATAGATCCCTCACTAGACAATGGGGCAGCTATAGCATCTAGTATTATCAAGCTTAAAAATAACGGAGAAATTACAATTATTCGTAAATAAGAAGTTGGTAATTTCGCTCCAATGGAAAAACACATTCAACATCCTATTTTTAAAATAATTGAAGAAGCCGCTGACGAAATGCACATTGATACTTACGTTATTGGTGGCTATGTTAGGGATATTATTTTAAAAAGACCCTGCAAAGATATTGATGTGGTAACCATAGGTTCTGGTATTGATTTAGCCAAAGCTGTTGCTAAAAAAATTGGAAACACTAAGGTTTCAGTTTTCAAGAACTATGGAACAGCCATGCTTAAATATGATGATTACGAAGTAGAGTTTGTTGGTGCCCGTAGAGAATCATACAACAGAAATTCCAGGAAGCCAATCGTAGAAAATGGCACATTACAAGATGACCAAAACAGAAGAGATTTTACCATCAATGCTTTAGCTATTGGTTTAAATAAAAAAAATTACGGTAAAATTTTAGACCCGTTTGATGGGCTAAAAGACATTGAAAATAAAATTATAAGAACTCCTCTTGACCCTGATATTACTTATTCTGATGACCCACTACGAATGATGAGAGCCATTAGATTTGCAACACAATTAGGTTTTGAAATTGAAAACGAATCGTTACAAGCCATCAGAAAAAACAGGCAACGCATTAGAATTGTAAGTAAGGAGCGTATTATTGATGAACTCAATAAAATTGTCCTCTCACCTATTCCATCTATTGGGTTTAAACATTTATTTAATACTGGTTTGCTAGAAATTATTTTCCCAGAAATGGCAGAATTACATGGAGTTGAGTTTATTGGTAAACGAGGTCATAAAGACAATTTTTATCACACCATAAAAGTATTGGACAATATTTGTAAAAACACCGATAATTTATGGTTAAGATGGGCAGCAATAATGCACGATATTGCCAAACCTGCAACTAAAAGATTCGAAGAAAACCATGGTTGGACTTTTCATGGACACGAAGACAAAGGTGCAAGAATGGTTCCTGGAATATTTAAAAAATTAAAACTACCGCTAGATAGTAAAATGAAGTATGTGCAAAAATTGGTTCGTTTACACCTTCGCCCAATAGCGTTAGTTAAAAAAGAGGTAACCGATAGTGCTGTAAGAAGACTATTATATGAAGCTGGTGATGATATTGAAGATTTAATGACACTTTGTAATGCTGACATTACCTCTAAAAACCAGGAGAAAGTAAAACGTTACATGGCTAACTTTAAAAAAGTTGAAGCCAAACTAAAAGAAGTTGAAGAAAAAGATAAATTACGTAACTGGCAACCTCCAATATCTGGGGAGCTTATTATGGAAACTTTTAACATTAAACCTTGCAAGGAAGTTGGTATAATTAAAGATGCCATAAGAGAAGCCATTCTTGATGGTGAAATAGAAAACGATTACGATTCAGCTTATCACTTCATGTTAAAACAAGCCCATAAAATCGGGCTAAAAGAGATTAAATCGTAACTTTATAATAACAAACTAGCAGTAAATTATGAGTATTTATAAATTCCGAGTATTACTTGAGCATGATGCTGAAGAGGCTATTTTCAGAGATATTGAAATTAAAAGCACTCAAACCTTTTACGATTTACATGAAATTATTGTAGCGGCCTATGGCTTTGATAATTCTCAAATGGCATCTTTTTACCTAAGTGACGAGAATTGGAATAAAGGACAAGAAATTGCTTTATTTGACATGAATATAGAAGGGGATGATAGCAGCAATATATTAGTAATGGAGCAAATCAAAATCAATTCACAAATAACATGTGTTGGAGCTCATTTACTTTATAGTTATGACTTTTTAAACATGCGTAATTTCTTTATCGAACTAATTGAGAGTAAGGTAAAAGAAGATGAAAATGCTTTTTATCCAAAAGTAGTTTACACTCAGGGAGAACCTCCTAAAGCCCAATCAGACGATTCTTTAATGACTGAGGAAGAAATGGCTAACCAATTGCTTAAAGATGCTGGGTTTGATGAAGAAGGTGATTCTGATGATGATATTTTTGATGGTTTTGATGATTTTGAAAATTATCAATAAATGACTCCCCTACTGGTTGTAATTACCGGACCAACTGCCGTTGGAAAAACTGAATTATGTGTTAAAATTGCTCAACATTTTAACACCGAAATTATTTCTGCCGACTCACGGCAATTTTATAAAGAACTTTCTATTGGAACCGCCAAACCAACACACCAAGAAATGGATGGAGTAAAACATCATTTCGTTAATTCGTTATCTATTCAAGATGATTATAATGTGAGTGACTATGAGAAGGATGTTTTAAAGTTATTAGAAGAACTATTTAAAAAACATCATCTTGTAATTCTTACTGGTGGTTCAGGATTGTTTATTGATGCTGTTTGTGATGGTTTTGATGATGAATTACCTAAAGGTAGTGAGAAAATTAGAGTTGATCTTGAAAAGTTATATGAAAAATATGGCATTACGCTTTTACAAGAAAAACTAAAACAACTCGACCCCCATTTTTATGATGAAATAGACAAGGACAATTTAAAACGGCTATACCGAGCCATTGAGGTGTGTATCCTTGCAGGAAAACCCTACTCTAAAATACGTAAAGGCAAAAAACAAGAAAGACCTTTTAATGTTTTAAAAATTGCTTTAAACAGAGACCGAGAAGAACTTTATGATAAAATAAACAAGCGGGTTGATTTAATGATTGAAGATGGCCTAGTGGAAGAAGTGAAGAGTGTGATCCACTTCAGGCAAAAGAACGCATTAAAAACAGTTGGCTATCGAGAATTATTTGACTATTTGGATAAAGAATGCTCTTTGAATGAAGCCATTGAAAAAATTAAAGTGAATACCAGAAGATATGCTAAAAAACAAATCAATTGGTTTAAAAAGGATGTAGATTATCATTGGTTTACCCCTAATGAAACAGATAAAATAATTGAACTAATTTCTTTTAATTTAAATTAATACTTTTGAAAAAAAATCTGACTATGGAAAATCAAACAATACAACAAGAAGACCCTGGAAAAACAGTAGCAATTTTAAGTTACTGTACTTTAATCGGATTTATCATCGCTCTAGTAATGAATGGTGATCAAAAAAATAAATCGGAATTAGGAGCTTTCCACATCAGACAATCCCTAGGGATTTTTGCAACCAGCTTTACTATGATGTTTGTGAGCGTTATATTTGCTTTTATCCCTTTTATCGGGTGGATAATTTCCATCTTAATCTACCTAAGTTACATTGGCTTATTTGTTTTTTGGATTCTCGGATTAATTGCTGCCATTAATAGCGAACGTAAAGCTGTACCAATTTTGGGAAATCTTTACCAAAACCTTTTTAAAGGTATTAAATAAATTCCTTTTTCAATTTCTCAAATATATTAGCAACCGCAGGGCATATTTCTGTATTCTTTAACGATAAATTTAAAATCTGATAGAATCGTTTTCTGTTGGTATGTGGATATTCTCTACAAGCAGTTGGCCTACTTTCGTAAACCATACAATAGTTTTCGTAATCTAAAAAAGGACATGGTGCTTTTGTCAATACATAATCACCATCTTCATCAATTTTTAAGTATTGCTCAATAAACTCAGAAGGCTTTACCTTTAAATGTTTTGCTAATCGGTCAATATCACGCTCATAAAATGTAGGACTAGTTGTTTTGCAACAGTTAGCACAATCCAAACAATCAATCTCATCAAAAGTCTCATTATGCAGCTTATGAACTGTATCGTCTAAACTTTTTGGTTTAGTCTTTTTCAGCTTTTCAGTCAATTTTTTATTTTCAGCCCTATGTTTTTCAGCCAAAATTAATTTGGCTTTTAATTCATCATTCATAATTCTCCAATCAACATTTAGTTGCTCTTGTCATTTCTCTTTTACCAGGAGGGCCTGGTAATGTTTCCACCTCAAAACCAACTTCTTTTAACAATCTTTTCACACTTCCCTTAGCACAATAAGTTACCAAAGCTCCCTTTGAATCAAGAACATCATACATTTTTCTCAAAACATTTTCCTCCCACATCTCTGGTTGTACCCTTGGTCCAAAAGCATCAAAATAGATTAAATCAAACTTCTCGCTAGAATCAAAATTCTCTATCTTAGTTTTAAGCTTAGTTAAACTAAAGTTAGCATCAAGAATGTTTTCTTGATTCCAACCTGCCAAGTGAATTTGCTCAAAAAAGTTTTCTTGCTTTTTAGAAGTTAACTTTAATTGGTTAACGTAATTCAATTGTTTTATAGTTTCAAATGACAAAGGAAACGCCTCAACTCCAAAATATTTTACTTGCTGATTTCCATTTAACACTTCAAGTAAAGTTAAAAAAGCATTTAGCCCCGTACCAAAACCTACTTCTAATATTTTAACCTCCGCACTTCCCTTAAAATGCATTAGTCCTGCATCTATAAAAACATGCTCTGCTTCTTGCATCGCACCATGAACCGAATGGTAAGTTTCATCCAGCTCTGGTAAATAAATAGTGTGCGAACCATCTGACGTTATTTTAATTTCTTTCCTGTCCAATTTCTGACAATTATGATAGATTTTACCTATACCTGAGTTATAGCTCTTACCTTTGCAAAAAAGTTATCATGATTACAAAAGCAGATATCGACAAAAGTATATCTTTTAACGAGTACTATCAATTAGTTGAGCAACTAGTTAAACAAGAAGGAACCACTGGGGATGACCAATCGGAAAAAATGGCAGAATATACTAAGCTAAATTTTTCACGGATGAAGCGTATTTTAAAAACTACTCCCATTGCCAAGGAGGTTGCTTCTACTGTTAAATGCTTAAATGAGAAATTGTACTGGGTGGTCCTAACCGAAAGTTGGTGTGGAGATGCAGCCCAAAACTTACCAGTGTTTGCAAAAATTTCTGAAGCAAACCCAAACATTAATTTAAGAATTTTATTGAGAGATGAAAATTCAGAATTAATGAATCAATATCTAACTAATGGTAGTAAGTCCATTCCAAAATTAATTTGTATTGATGAAAACTTAAACGAATTAGGCACTTGGGGACCTCGCCCAAAAGTATTACAAGACTGGCTCTATAAAGAAAAAGCAACCCCTACCATGGAAATGAGTGAATTAAAAACTGAGTTTCAAAAATGGTATGCTAAAGATAAAGGACAAACTTTGCAAAAAGAAATGATTGTGCTTTTGAAAAAATGGTTAGAGAAAGAATGTTTCAGCCTTTAATGTGGTATTGAATGATAATATCTTGTTGATTATCCTTCCAGTATTCGTCACTGTCACTGTCATTTTCATCATCTTCTTCGTCCCATTCATACTCCTTCTTTTGTGGACCTTGTTTTCGATAAAAAACAGCCAGAACAGCCCCTGCAACAAATCCCCACAAATGTCCTTCAAAAGATATTTGTAAATCTATAGGAAAAATACCCCAAACTAAACTTCCGTAAATAAAAGTAACTACAAAAGACAAAGCAATAAGTTGCTTATTTCTTCTAAGGAAACCACTAATCAATAAAAACGAAAATAACCCATATAAAAAACCACTTGCTCCAATATGATATGCTTCGCGTGCAGAAACCCAAGTCCAAACACCTACCATCAAGTAAATCCATATGCTAACTTTAAAAGCAATCTCTTTATAAAAATAAAATAAGGCCGAACCCAGTATTAAGATTGGAACAGAGTTATTAAATAAATGCTTAAAATCTCCATGTATTAACGGTGCAGTAAGTATGCCAATTAGTCCTTTTTCGTTTCTTGGTAATACTCCAAAACGTACTAAAGAAATATCTAATGTATAAGAAACAAAGTGAACAACACCAATAATAGCAACAAAAAGCACAGGAAATGCTATTGCATTTAAGATTTTATTTTTTTCTTCTTTTTCCAAGTATTAATAATCACTCTATTACCATGCCAATGAAAAAATGGCAGATTAAAACGTTAAAAGTTATTAACGATTAGTGGTATGTTATTTGTTTGTATTATATTTGGCAAAAGGTATTTGTTATGAAAGTACAATTTATTTTAATATTTTCTCTTGCTTGTGTAGTTAGTTTAAGTGCTAGTGCAGGCAATAATAACAATAATCCTCAACAACAAAAAGAACAAAAGAAAACAGTTAAACCAAAGTATGATTTTAATATTTTCAAATTCTTTTCAATCCCTACATTACCTCAAACTGATTCTTTAAAAAGAGAAGTTACACCACGAACTAAAACAACCTTGTTTTTTACTGAGAGATCTTTAATAACAAGACCTAAGCCATCAGGATCATCTATTTAATTCCTTTTGCTTTTTTAATGTTCTCATAGGCTTGTTGTACTTTTTGGAACTTTTCCTTTGCAGCTTCTTTATACTCTTCACCCATATGACTTACCTTGTCAGGATGATATTTAACTGCCATTTTTCGATAAGCCTTTTTAATTTCATCAACCGTAGCATTTTTATCAATCTCTAATATCTTGTAATCGCTATCAGCATCCTGAAAAAACATGGCCTTAATAGATTCATAATCTTTTGTTTGTATTCCGAGTAATGAAGAAATCTTATTAATAACCGACAATTCTTCCGATTGAATCACACCGTCAGCAGCAGCCACTCCAAAAAGCAGATGCAATAACTGTAACCGTGCAGGATACATGGTATATGTTTTAATCTGTAAGCAAACATCTTCTATTGGTATATCTTGTTTTAATAAATCTCTCAATAATAAAAGATGTTGACGAGTACGTTCTGTTCCAAACTGTTTTCTAAAAAATTTTTTTACGTAATCTAATTCTACCTTTAATACCTTATCATCAGCTTTCATTACTGCTGCTACCAACACCAATAAACTAACTCCAAAATCGCCTGGTTTACTAGAATATCCCTGCCCTCTTTTATATTCTTCCGCTTCTGGCCCAATGGATTGATCTATTACTGAACCTAAAGCAAATCCTAGCAATGCTCCAATTGGACCACCTAAAGCCCAACCTAATCCACCTCCTATCCATTTTCCGAATTTTGCCATTTAATTTGTTTACATAAATTGTGAAGCACAAAAATCGTATAAAATTTATTTTTTTTATTGATTAATTTTTTTGAATATTCGCACAAAAAAAATTGGGATCCAATATCTTACCATACCAAATAACTCCTCCTGCCATAAAAAGTGGTACGGTTTACTCGTTTACAACAGATAGCGGAGTTCAGTATGAAGTAAGGTTTGGAAGAAAACAAGACAATATTTTAAACGCTACCATCGTTTTTGGAGTAACAAATGAAGAGTATGATGGAGAGGAATATAGTGTTACCAACAAAGGCGAAGTTTACCAAGTGATGGCAACCATAGTGGAAGTTGTACGTAAATACAAAAAGGAACACCCCAACATCAACTTATTTGAATATACTGGGGAGCAAAGTGAAAAAGAAAAAGAAAAAAATAAAAATGTACGCTTAGCCCTTTACAATAGGTATATTAGAAAAGTATTTGATGAAAGTTGGACTGTAGAAGCGAGAGACAATAAGGTGATCATTAAAAAAATAAAATAACATTTTCGTTAAAGAATGTTAAACCTAAACACAAATTGAAACTTTTTGACAACTATTTCGTTTAATAAATGCTGATGCAATTACCTAAATAGTTTAGCATGGTTTTTGCAATAAGAATTACAAAGAATTAAAAAAGGATAAAGACAGATTATGAGACAACTGAAGATTACACAACAAATTACTAAAAGAGAAAGCAAGTCTCTTGAAAAATACTTGCAAGAAGTATCTCGTGAAGGAATGATTACTGCCGATGAAGAGGTAGAGTTAGCACAAAGAATTAAAGAAGGGGATGAAGCTGCTTTAAATAAGCTAGTTAGATCTAATCTTAGATTTGTTATTAGTGTGGCTAAACAATACCAAAACACTGGTTTAACTCTAGAAGATTTAATTAACGAAGGTAACCTAGGTTTAATTGAGGCTGCCAAAAGATATGACCATACCAAAGGTTTTAAGTTTATTTCTTATGCCGTTTGGTGGATTAGACAAAGTATCTTAAAAGCTGCAGCAGATAACTCCAGAACTATTAGATTACCACACAACAGATTAGGAGAAATACAAAAAATTAATCGTGCTTCAAGCGAGTTTGAGCAACAAGTAGAAAGAGAACCAACTGACGAAGAATTAGCTGAAATTTTAGAAATGGACTTAGAAAAAGTTCAAAACTCAAGAAAAATGTCTAAAAAACAAGCTTCATTAGATGCTCCAATGGCTAATGATGAAGATAACAACAGTTTAATTAGTGTTATTGAGAGTGATTCTACTCCTGCTCCAAATGATTCATTAATTCACGAATCACTTTCTACTGATATTGAAAGAACACTATCTTACTTAAAAGGTATGGAAGCTGAAGTAATTCGTTTGTTTTATGGATTAAGTGGTAGAAAAGAAATGACACTTGAAGAAATTGGAAACCACTTTGGTTTAACTAGAGAAAGAATCAGACAAATTAAAGAAAGAGGTTTAAGAAGACTAAGAAGACTTTCAAGAACCAATAACTTACAAACTTATTTGTAAATCTTAATAAAAATTAATCTGCAAAACGCCTTGAATATTCAAGGCGTTTTTTTATTTTTAACTTTACTGCTTAGTTATGGAATAGTTTTTGGAAAATCAAGAACAAATTTTGACTTATGAAAAAACTCTACTTACTCATCTTTATCCTATTTTCATCTCAATTGTATTCTCAGTATTATTCTTCTGGTATAGGAAGATGGAAACTTGGTCTTAATATTGGTGGTTTATGCCAAAGGGCTGATGTAAAACATGATGTTTACAATTTTGGATTTGGAGCTACCTTAGAGTATGCTGCTTATCAAAAACAAAGTAGTTTTTTTGGTTTTTCATTAAGAGGTAGGTTTTTAAATGGAAAAACTACTGGCTACAGTAGTCTTCCCCATAATGGTGTAATTAGCAATAACGCTATTAATGGCACTATAGATTCTAGTTTTAATTATTCTAATTCTCTCTTGTATCAAAATAATAGAACAAAACTCAATGAATTTTCACTTGAAGCTATGCTTAAATGGAATAAACTCTACATTAATCATGGGATTTTATTCTATTTATATCTCGGAGGTGGCTTCACTAATTATCTTGTAGAAACCGACCAAAAAGATGCTTTTGGCACTCCTTACAATTATTCATTACTCAGCTCCTCTCCTACTATAGATGAAATAAAAACTTTACAGGATGGAGAGTTTGAAACTGAATTGGAAAACTCTAGTTATAACTCTATGGTGTTTACTCCTTCATTTGGGGTTGGGCTTGGTTTTAGAATAGTACCAGGGCTAGATTTTGCTATAGAACATAAAACATCTTTGCCTCAAACTGATTTATGGGATGGTCAGCAAATTGATGATGCTTCACCTGCTTTTATTGAAGATTATTACAACTACACTTCTCTAGGATTAATTTTTAGTATTGTTGGTAGTGTAGAGCCTGAAGTTTATACTCCTCCAGTTGAGCCAATTGAACCAGATCCTATACCTCCTACTGATCCTATTGCTCCAAAAAAACCAATTATCACTCTAACTAAACCTGTGGTAAATTCATTCAATAGCCCAAACTGCAAAGTAGATATTGAAGCTAAAATTGAACATGTGACTAAACAGAGCGATATTCAATTTTTCCACAACAACAAACCTGTACCATCATATAAATACTTTTTTACAGCACCAATATTCAAATGTAAAATTGAACTAGAAGAAGGAAATAATAACTTTAAAATTATTACTGCCAACGCAGGATTAAGTTCTTCCAAAACTTTTTCTTTAACCTGTAACAATCAAAAAACAATAGCAATCTGCCATAAAAATGCAGATGGTACAAGCACCAATCTAACCATTAACGAATCAGAGTGGACTAACCATGCTGCACATGGAGATTTTAAAGGGAATTGCCCAGAAAAACAAATTACCATTTGTCATAATATTCCTGGTCAAGGAGGAAAAACACAAACCATTAGCATTCCTGAATCTCAATGGAGCGTACATAAATCCCATGGAGATTACCTTGGTGAATGTAGTGTAAAAACTATGATTAAAATTTGCCATAACAATCAGGAAATTACTATTGACGAAAAAGATTGGGCAACCCATGCAGCACATGGAGATACAAAAGGAGATTGTCCACCACCACAAGTAAACATGATAACCATTTGCCATGTGCCAACAACTGGCGACAAAAGAATTACCATGGCCATTCCTGAAAGTGAATGGTTAGTTCATCAAGCACATGGAGATTATAAAGGAACATGCCCTCAAACTGAACCTACAACAACTATTTGTCATAAAAATAATGATGGCACAAAATCAACCATCACTATTCCTGAATTTAAGTGGAATGAACATTTTTCTCATGGCGACAGTAAAGGTGCTTGTCCAGAAAATACTTTTATTATTTGCCATAAAGATCCTGCGACTGGTAAAAAAAGTAACATATCTATTACCGAATCACTTTGGGCTCAACATGCAGCTCACGGTGATACTAAAGGTAATTGTCCTGTTGATGAAAAAACCATTACCATTTGCCACAATATTCCTGGACAACCTGGTAAAACTCAAACCATTAACATTCCTGAATCCAAATGGAATATCCATAAATCTCATGGCGATAAAATTGGTCCTTGCCCTAAACCAGTTAACTACATCCAAATTTGTCATAAATCAGGTAATACTTCTACCAATATGACCATTAAAGAAAATGAGTGGGCTCAACATGCTGCTCATGGAGATACTAAGGGTAATTGCCCTGTTGATGAAATGATTAGCATCTGCCATATCAATCAATTTACTGGAAAGTTAGAATCAATGAAAATTGCTGCTAAAGATTGGCCGTTCCATCAGCAACACGGTGATATAAAAGGAAGTTGTAAAAATATGGACACCTCTCCTATTACAATTTGTCATCAACGAAAAAATAAGGAAACTCCAATTACTAAGCAAATTCCTGCATACCTATGGCCTATGCACCAAGCTCATGGAGATACTAAAGGTAGTTGTCCTACAGGAGGTGGGACACCAAAAATAACTATATGTCACTACCCTCCAGGTAATACAGATAATCCTCAGACCATAGAAATACCACAATCAGCATGGCCAGCTCATCAGGCCCATGGAGACACACAAGGTGGTTGTGATAACACGCAATTTGCAATCACTATCTGTCTTAACAATAAAGAGCTAACCATAAACCCAAGCCAATGGTCTAGTTATGAGGCTCAAGGAGCTATTAAGGGTAAATGTCCTACCAACAGTAATATAGAACAACCAAAAGGAGTTAAAAAAGATGGTAATAATATAAAAAATAAGAAGAAATAAATATGTTAGATGCCGCTTTTTGGAATGACAGATACATCAATCAAGATACTGGTTGGGACATTGGTTACCCTTCTACTCCTTTGAAAGAATACTTTAATCAGCTAACCGATAAGAACTTAAAAATAATTATTCCTGGCGCTGGTAATGCTTACGAAGCCGAGTATTTATTCGGCTTAGGATTTATAAATATTTTCATTATTGACTTAAGTGAGATTGCTTTAAAACAATTTCATAAAAGAGTCCCTGAATTTCCTAAAGAACAACTCATCTGTGATAATTTTTTCAATCACAATGGAAATTATGATCTAATGATAGAACAAACATTTTTTTGTGCTATTCATCCTTCGTTAAGAGAAAAGTACGTTGAACATACTTCTTCTATCCTAAAACCACAAGGCAAATTGGTTGGACTGCTTTTCAATGACTCACTAAATGATGACAAACCTCCTTTTGGTGGTAATATTAAAGAATATGAGCAACTATTTTCCAAACATTTTTCAATTGAAATAATGGAAACTTCTTATAACTCTATTGAGCCAAGAATGAGACGTGAGTTGTTTATAAAACTAATTAATAAATAATGTTGAAAGGTTTAAAAGTTGTCGAATTAGCAAGTGTACTAGCTGGTCCAGATGTAGGAATGTTTTTTGCTGAATTAGGTGCAGATGTAATTAAGGTGGAAAATAAAAAAACTGGTGGAGATGTTACTAGAAACTGGAAAAGTGCTACAGAAAATAAAGGTGCTACTGTATCGGCCTATTTTTCAGCAGTTAACTATAACAAAACGCATTTGTTTTTAGATTTAACTTCTGAAAAAGACAACAACATTGTTTACCAACATATAAAAGAAGCGGATATTGTAATTGCTAATTTTAAATCAGGAGCTGCAGAAAAATTAGGAATGGATTACCAAACCATAAAAAAGTATAACCCTGAGATAATTTATGGGGAGATAAACGGTTACGGTAAAAACAATAAACGAGTAGCTTACGATGTAGTGCTTCAGGCGGAAACGGGGTTTATGTCGATTAACGGAACTTCTGAGAGTGGCCCCGTAAAAATGCCAGTTGCTTTAATAGATGTGTTGGCTGCGCACCAACTAAAAGAGGGGTTATTAATAGCATTGCTACAAAAAAAGAAAACGGGTAAAGGTGCATTTGTAGAAGTATCATTATTTGATGCAGCAATTTCATCATTAAAAAATCAAGCAACCAATTGGCTAATGAACAATTTTATACCAGAACGAGTAGGTTCCATCCACCCCAACATTGCTCCTTATGGTGAAACCTTTACCTCCAAAGACAACAAGCAATTAGTATTAGGGATAGGTAATAACAAACATTTTAATTTACTACTAGAAACAATCGGAGCTGAAGAATTGAAACTTGAGGAAAAATATAGAACTAATCAACTACGGGTCATCAATAGAAATGAATTAAGTAAAGCCTTAATTCCCTATTTTAAAAACAAAACTGCTGATGAACTTATGACAAAGTTCATAGAACTTAATATCCCTGTTGGTTTGATTAAAAACATTAGTGAGGTTTTTTCTGACAAAGAAGCTCAATCTTTAATACTTGAAGAAGAAATTGATGGTATTTTAACCAAAAGGGTAAAAACAGCAGTTTTTAAAATTAGCAACTAACTTTTTACAGCTGCTCTTATTTCGTGAAGTATTTTTTTTGCTTCTGTTCTGGGTACGTCAATGGCAAAAGGAACTTTCTCATTTTCTAAATAAAAAGCTAAACTATATTGGTTGATGTTCCAATAAGAAGTATTCATTGCCTGAACAAACTTTCCATTCTGATCTTTATAAAAATCAATATTTTTAATCTCATCAAATTCAAAAACTTGGGTTATACCTCTTTTACCAATGGTTTTTATAAGTGAAACTTTACCTTCTTCAACCACAATTTTTTCTTCTCCCAGTTTTCTCCACCGATAAGCATAAATCACTTTAAACTCAAAGAATAACCAAAAAGCAACATAAACAGCAAAAAAGACTTTTGTTCCAGCATCATAATCCCCAAAAAATTGAGTAATAATAGCTATTCCACAAACACTAAACAATATAATCCATAACATTAGCATATTCTGTTTCTTACCATCAAAAAATGCCTTAATCGTTATTTCAAATGTATTATCGGTTTTAGTTATATTAAGCCTATCGTTCATTTTTAAATTTTAAACAAATTTAGAATAGTTTGAATAATAAGGCATTATCTTTGTTAGTATTCTTCTAAATTTTTAATTTTAATTTTTGAATAAAATTCATTGTATGAAACAAATCAAACTAATACTGGCTTCTGTATTACTTTCAGTTACTAGTCTGTCTGCTCAAAACGATAAAAAAATTGACGATTTAATTTTCTTATTTGTTGATGGAAAATATGACAAATTGGTGTATAAAGGAGAGGCTTTAATGCAAAACGATAAGTTTAAAAAACATCCTCTGCCTTACATTTATACCTCTATGGCTTATTACGAAATGAGCAAACAACCTGGTAAATTTAGTGTAGGTGAAAAAGATTCTGATTTCCCTAAACCACTTAAGTCCGCTCAGAAGTACTTATATAAATTTATCAAGAAAGATTCAAAAGCTCCAAAGTATTATGACCAATCATGGAAGGATGATTTTAAAGAGTATTATCTTAATATAGCTGATACCTCTAATAAAATGGCTCAATTCTTATACCTAAACGATAAATTTAGTAAAGCTGCATCAGTATACAAGTCTGCATCTAGAGCTGTACCTGATGATTCTGTTCTGAAGTTATGGATGGGGATTGCTTACATTAAAGCGAAAAATACACCTGAAGGAAAGGTAGCATTGATACAGGCTATGAAAGAGATAGATGAAAATTATGTTCCTTCAAAAGCAACTTCTGCTGTTTTACCGCATGGGTTATTATTAGCTGAAGAAATTTTTAGAGGTAAACTTGAAGATTATGAAAATGCTGATAAAGCCAAAAAATTAATCGAAGTGTTTAAAAAATATGATCCAGACGAACTTGATAAAAAGAAATTAGAGGAAAGAAAAGCAGAAGCTGAGAAAAAAGCGAGAGACGAAAAAGTCATACGACAGTTTTTTAGTGATGAGGATGACGAGGACAATAAAAATTTAAAAGGAAAGGTTCTTATAGAAGATGGTTATGGCTCTGATGGAAATGGCAACAATACAAAATCTGAAGAAGAAAAGCTAGACGAGATTGAGAAAGAAATGAAAGATGACGATGATGGAAAATAATTTTCTTAAAGCGTAGTTTTCTACGCTTTTTTTATGAAAAAAATATTATTCATATCATTCTTGATTTTCAACATCTTTTCCAATGCTCAAAATTTGGGAGTAGGAGCTTCTGGTCTGTACAATTTTCAATCCGAAAGTTGGGGTATTGGACCAAGAGCAAGTTTGTTTCCTAACAACACTATTAGTTACGTTCCTCAGTTTTCTTACTATTTATTTGGTCCCGTTTCAGAATTTACTGCTGGATTAGGTATTGAATTAAAAATAAAAAGAGGAAATCTATTCACTTATTACTTATTGGCACATGGAGGTTACAATCAATGGCTTAATTCTGGATCTTCTGCCATGGAAGGCGCTCAAGGTCCAAACTGGAACTTAGAAGGTGGTGGAGGTATTACAACCAACCGTTGTTTACGTCCGTTTATAGAATATAGATATAATGTTAAATTTCAGGAAACGCATTTACAATTAGGACTAATGTATATTTTTGGTTGTGGAGGCAATGGCGGAAGCTATCGAAATCCTCAACGTATGAAAAATGCAGTAATTTGTCCTGCTTATTAAAAACATAATTATGAGAAAAACTAAACTAGTCACCTTAACAACAAGCGTACTAATAGTTTCTAGTACCATTTTTTACAGTTGCAAAAAAGATAGAATTGAAGAACCTGAACCTGAGCAATTAAATAGCTACTCTCCTATCAATAACTACTTAGATAGCAAAAAACAACAAGAACAAGATTTTGAAATTACTGGTCCTTCTAATGATACTATAACTGGAAATCAAGGCACAAAAGTATTAGGTGCTAAAAACTGTCTAACCTACCAAAATGGAGATACTATTGATTACCCTTTTACGGTCCACTTAGTTGAGTTATACACCCCTAAAGATATGATCTATTGGCAAATGCCAACAATAGCAAGTGGTGACATAATGGATTCTGATGGCGAGATTAGAGTAAGAGCTACTGCCAATGGTCAAGAATTAATATTAAAACCTAGCTGTCCATTTTGGTTTGAGATGCCAAATGCCAATCCTGATGCTAGCAAAACCATCTTTAATGGAAATGACAACGGAAGTTATGTGAACTGGATTGATTCTCAAGCTCCATTTACACTAACTGCTAATGGTTATTCAGCATTTAGCAATACACTTGGATGGCATAATGCTGGTGAAATAGCTGGGTCAGGTGGACATACCTTAACTTTCACTTCATCTACTGATGATTTAAGTAATGTTGGTATTTTCATTTATATGCCAACTACTAAAACTGTAATGCAGGTTTACAATATGACATCAGGTCAAATACCAAATGGCACGAGTGTGAAGATTGTTTTAATGGCTCAAGATGGCAGCGGCAACCTATTCAGCTATACTGAAAGCAGGACAGTTAATGCTAGTGCTACTATTAGTTTAAGTTTAAGTCAAACTACTGATGCTGACTTAACATCCTATTTGAACAACCTGTAATTAACATTAAAGTCTTAATAACTTAAAGTTAAAAAATTAGAGTAGTTTAAAATAAGGTAATAGCTTTATATTTGTAATCAAATGAGATTGCAGATTTTTAGTTCGAAAAGGTAGGAGTTTTAAACTTCTACCTTTTTTACTTTGCAAATACTTTCTTTAATAAATCTGTAGCTCTCGCTGCTGGGTTTTGTCGGATATTTAATTCTTCTTTTGCTACTTGAATAAATAAACCATTCAAGGCTTTTTCAGTTACATACTCTTCAAGGTTAGGATTAACCTTTTTAACCATAGGAATTTTATTATAAGTTTTAAATACAGTTGTCCAATGCTTAGTTGCCCCAACTTTATCTAAGCTCACTTTTATTACTGGTTGAAACTTATCAGTTAACTCTCCTCTTGTAGTCTTATCTAAATATTTTGTTGCAGCATCATTATCTCCTTTTAAAATATTCATTGCATCCTGTATTGTCATGGCCTTAATGGCTGTAACAAAAATATCTCTAGCTCCTTCAGCGGCATCTTCCGCTGCTCTATTCATACTCTCAATTGCTTCATCTACTTTTTTCCCTTGACCTAATGCTCTTAATTTATCTTCTACGGTCTTAGCCTCTTTAGGCATAGGTATTTTAATCTCAGGGTCTCTAAAATAACCATCCCTTTTATTCAATTGGGAAACCCCTTTATTAATACCTCGGTTAAGTGCTTCTTTAAGGCCTGCTCCTACTTCATCTTCTGATAACCCAGAAACGCCTGTTATACCGGTACCTTTTACTTCGTTGGCTTTATCTTCAGCCTTCTTTTTCCAACTTTTCCACCCTTGTGCTGATACATCAACAGCTAATACCATTGCTGCTCCTACTAATAACAATCCTAATTTTTTCATCTTATTTTATTCTATCATTATGTGTATTCCTAATGCAAAACGTAGCACATCAGTTTTAGATTCAAATTCTGAATAACTATAAGTTCCATCATCATATAATTCTACAGTTGAAGGATCCATGTTTTTAGTTGTAGTTCCGTAAAGTTGAGTTACCTTTAAATTCAAAAACAATAATTCATTTTTACTCACCATTACTTTTAATCCACCACCAAAACCATAACTCCATGCTCCATAATAATTATAATCTTTTTCTACAGGTAATAGTTCATCTGTAGCATAAATGTAAGTCTCTAATCTTTGATTGGCTGAAAAGACCCTAAATCCACCTAAACCTTCAACATAAGGTTGTATCGGAAAATTTGATGTTTTAAATGGATAAACTCTTGCTACAGCATGCATGGTAAACATACCTCCCGACACTCGTGATTCCACATCATAATCTCCTATTCCAGGAGTAAAATAACCAAATGTTTCTTCAGATTGACTCATAAAATAATAACCTAAATCAACCCCTAAATCTACAGGGTTACTTGGACTTAAAGGGAAAAGAGCAGTTAACCCAAACCCTACCATACCAGGCTTAGGGTAAAATTCTTTAAACTCACCCGAAGTAAATGCTCCTCTTATATCAACGTCAAAGGTTACTTTGGGCTCTAAAATATCATCATCACTTTCTGTAAACACATCTGTATCAGGAGAAGTAGTTAACTCATCAGTTTGAGCATTCATTGTAAAACAAGTAATCACTAACAGTGTAAATAAGATGTTATTTTTCATGGCTTTTTTGTTTTTCCTAATATCAATAATAATACCAGATTGAATTAGGGTTAATAAATTTAAAACATTTTTATTGTTAATTCAACATCTATTTTAATTTTTCTATCTTTAAGCGAAATTTAAAAATTTAAAACATGGCAAAATTTCCTTCTGATATTGAAATCGCTCAGCAAAATGAAATGAAGCATATTAATGAAATTGCTGAAAAGTTAAATATTAATACTGAGGATTTAGAGTTATACGGAAAATATAAAGCAAAACTTCCTTTATCAATTATTGATGAGAAAAAAGTAGCTCAAAACAATCTAGTTTTAGTTACAGCTCTTACTCCAACTCCTGCAGGAGAGGGAAAAACAACCACCTCTATTGGTTTAACTGAAGGATTAAATAAAATTGGAAAACAAGCTACAGTTGTATTGAGAGAACCTTCTTTAGGTCCTGTTTTTGGTATAAAAGGCGGTGCTGCTGGTGGGGGGTATGCACAAGTTGTACCCATGGAGGACATTAACTTACATTTTACAGGAGACTTTTCAGCCGTAGAGAAAGCAAACAATTTGTTATCTGCCTTAATTGACAACAACATTCAAAGTAAATCAAGAAGTTTAGGAATAGATCCTCGTACCATCGTATGGAAAAGAGTGATGGATATGAATGATAGAGCTCTTAGGCATATTACTATTGGTTTAGGAGGTACTGCCAATGGTATTCCTCGTGAAGATGGCTTTAACATTACACCTGCTTCTGAAGTAATGGCTATTTTATGTATGGCTCAAAACTTTGAAGATTTAAAGAAAAAGCTTGGCAATATTTTTATTGGATATACTTTTGACAAAAAACCTATATATGCTAAAGATTTAAATGCTGAAAATGCAATGGCTATTTTATTAAAAGATGCCATTAAACCTAATCTTGTTCAAACTTTAGAAGAAAATCCTGCTATTATTCACGGAGGTCCTTTTGCAAATATTGCTCAAGGAACAAATACAATCATAGCAACCAAAATGGGATTATCGCTTTCCGAATATGTTATAACAGAAGCTGGCTTTGGTGCCGATCTTGGAGCTGAAAAATTCTTAAACATCAAATGTGTGTCTGCTGGATTAAACCCAAAAGCTTTAGTACTTGTAGCAACAATCAGAGCATTGCGCCATCATGGTGGTGCTAGCAAAGAAGAATACAATACTCCAAGTGTAGATAGAGTTGGTAAAGGGTTTGCTAATCTTGAAAAGCATATTGAAAACTGTAAAAAGTTTGGTTTAAATCCAGTTGTAGCCATTAACGCATTCCCTTCTGATACTGAAGATGAAGTAAAATTAATTCAAGACAGATGCTCAAAAATGGGCGTTCAGGCTATTCTGGCCCAAGGGTTTGCAAAAGGCGGTGATGGTATGACTGACTTGGCTGAAGCAGTAGTTAAGGAAGTAGAGTCAGGAAAAAATAATTTTCACCCCCTTTACAATTGGAACTTAACCATTAAAGAAAAGATTGAACGAATTGCTAAAGAAATTTATGGGGCTGATGGAGTTGAATACTCAAAAATGGCAAACAACGATTTAAAAAAATTAGAAGATTTAGGCTTACAAAATTTACCTGTTTGCATGGCTAAAACTCAAAAATCATTTTCTGATAATGATAGTTTAACAGGGCGACCAAATGGTTTTACAGTAAATGTGAGAGAATTTGAAGTAGCTGCTGGAGCTGGATTTGTTATTCCAATACTTGGCAATATGATGCGTATGCCAGGTCTTCCGGCTACACCAGCATCAGAAGGAATGAGCATTAATAATGATGGGAAGATTTCTGGATTATCTTAAAAACGCATTGTTAAAACGGGTCTAAACGCATCTCTTACAACATTTTGAGAGGTGCTTTCTTGTAGTAATTTTTTAATGGCTCCTTTGCCATGGGTTCCCATTGCTATCAAATCAATATCCTCCTCCATTGCGTAATTTAATATCCCTAATTCAAATGAAGAATTTTCTGTAATACTTGTTTTAAAGTTAATTCTCTTCTCATCTAATTCAAAGTACTCCACAAAAGAATCTATTCTACTCCTATTTTTAGAATTATCCTTCCCTACCATTAATAAATGAATACAAGCGTCAAATGCTTTTGCAGCTTTTATAACAGAATCAAAAATTGTATAAGCCTCTGGTTTAAAATTGGAAGGAAACAAGATGGTATTTAACTCCTCATTATTCATTTGATGTTTAACTGTTAAAACATCAAACTCGGTTTTAATGATCACATTTTCAGTATTACTTCCTAATATCATTTCTTCCATATTAGAAACACCATTAGAGCCCATTACAATTAACCTAACATCCAACTCCTTAGCAACCTTATTAATATTTTTACTCACATTGGTTCCTCTTTCTAAAACAATGTGTGCTTTCAGGCCTTCTAAAAGTGGATTTTTAGCGAGTTGCTCTAATTGATCCGCTGCCCCATCATACTTTGAATTATTTCTTACTATATGTAATATATATAACTCACTATCGTTTTTTCTCGCTAAAAAAGCTCCGTATTCCAAAGCATAATCTGAAAATTCAGAAAAATCAGTAGGGACTAAAATATTATACATACAAAAGAATTTAAGAAAAAAAGACCAATCGTTATTGTCATTAATTAGCTGTAAATTTGCAAAAAATCCATTAAATGAGTTTAAATAAACCATTAATTCTTGTAGTAAATGATGATGGCATAACTGCTCCAGGGATAAAAGCATTACTTTCTGTAGCCAAAGAATTTGGAGAAACAGTAGTTGTAGCACCCGATAAACCCCAAAGTGGAATGGGACATGCAATTACCATTAACTCTACTTTACATATAGAGAAAACAGAAGTAGATGGAAATATAGCTTACTCTTGTAGTGGAACACCTGTTGATTGTGTAAAAATTGCTGTAAATAAATTATTAGATAGAAAACCTGACTTAATTGTTTCTGGAATAAATCATGGTTCTAATTCATCCATTAATGTAATTTACTCGGGAACTATGTCTGCTGCTGTTGAAGGTTCTCTTGAAGCTATACCTTCTGTGGGTTTCTCTTTGCTTAACCATTCTATTGATGCTGATTTTAGTGCTGCTAAGGTATATGCTCGTAAAATTATTAAGGCACTATTAGAGCAAAACAACAATAAAAGCATCTGTTTAAATGTTAATATTCCAAACCTTAGAGAAGATTTAATAGCTGGTATTAAAGTTTGCAGGCAAGCTAAAGGTGTTTGGAAAGAAGATTATGATGAAAGAACAGACCCGATGGGGCGAACATACTATTGGCTAAGTGGAAAATTTATTATTCAAGATGAAGGAGAAGATACAGATGAGTGGTCTTTAGGCAAAGGTTATGTTTCTGTAGTGCCAGTACAAACTGATATTACAGACTATAAAATAATCAATGATTTAAACTATTTACAAAATGAGTAAAGTAGGCTTTAAATATTTCAACCATACACTAATAGGTCTAATTTTAGGTTTATTAGTCCCTTTTACTGCCATGCACTTTATTTTAGATTACTATACCAATTTCACCATTTCCTACCTTATTGAAAACCCAATGTTTAGTGGGCTACTTAACAATTTAAAAGGATGCTTATTTTTTAATTTGGGAGTGTTCTTTATATTTTATTGGTTAAAAAAAGATAAATCTGCCAGAGGTGTAATATGGGCTACATTAGTTTATGGTGCACTCTACCTCTACTACATGTTTTTTATGTAATGTTATGAAATACTACATTATTGCAGGCGAACCTTCTGGAGATTTACAAGCATCTTACCTTTTAAAAGAGCTTAAAGTAGCAGACCAAAATGCTGAGATAAGATGTTTCGGTGGTGACTTAATGGAGAAACAAGGTGCTACCCTTGTTAAGCATTACAAAGAAATGGCTTTTATGGGTTTTGAGCAGGTAATTCTTAACCTCCGAACCATCCTAAAAAACATTAAGTGTTGTAAGCAAGACATCTTAAACTACCAACCAGATGTGTTAATATTAGTTGACTATCCAGGCTTTAACCTAAAAATTGCCAAATGGGCAAAAGTCAACAATATAAAAGTTTACTATTACATCTCTCCTAAAATATGGGCATGGAACCAAAAAAGGGTGTATAAAATAAAAGAAAACGTAGAAAAAATGTTTTCCATTTTACCTTTTGAAAAAGAATTTTATGCCAAATACAATTATAAAATAGATTATGTTGGTCACCCCTTATTAGATACAATTGCTGATAGAGAATCTATATCTCTTAATGACTTTAAGAAGAAAAACCAATTAAACAATAAACCAATAATTGCCATTTTACCTGGTAGCAGAAAACAAGAGATTGCTAAATTATTGAGTTTAATGTCTGCCATTACGGATGAGTTTCCCAACTATCAATTTGTAATTGCTGGTGCTCCATCACAACCACTTTCTTTCTATAAAAAGTTTATGCAAAAAGAACTCCCAGTAGTTCAAAACCAAACTTATGATTTGCTACAAAATGCCCATGCTGCAATGGTAGCAAGTGGAACTGCTTCGCTTGAAACTGCTCTTTTTAAAGTGCCTCAGGTGGTTTGCTACAAAGTAGATTACATTTTTTACAAGATTGCCATGGCAGTTGTTAAAGTAGATTATGCCAGCTTGGTAAATCTTATTATGAACAAAGAAGTAGTAAAAGAATTAATACAGTTTGATTTTAACAGAGAAAACTTAGTAAAAGAGTTAAATCTTATTTTAGATGAATCGAACAGAAAAAGAATACTTTCCGATTATGATGAATTACATCAAAAACTAGGTGGAAAAGGAGCTTCAAAACGTGCTGCCGAATTAATGGTAAAGTATTTGAGTAATTCATAAACAGATGTGAATAACTGTAAAGGTTTCAACAATATTCTCATTGTAAATCCAATAATTTTACCTTCGTGATAAAAAGGCTTTATATAACCTCTTTGATTGTTTTTTTACTCTCCGTCAGTAATCTTAATGCTGAAATGGTAAATATTGGTATTTACCATCAAACTAAGATTACTTCTTTTGTTTTTCATCCAGACGATGGTAATTATGGTGTTTTCACAGAAAAAGGGAAATTAATCGATATTGATAAAGGAGAAATTTTAGAGGTTAAGTTTAAGAACAACTTAATCTCTCTTAAATCTTTAGATAAAGATTATGGTGAGTTTAAAAAAGTTCGTTTTATCGGTACTAAAAATTATAACTCCTTTAAAATAAAAGTAAATGGTTATAGTAAAGTACGAACTTATGAAGACAACCTATTTGTAAACTTACACAACTACTACAACTATTTTCAGCTTATTAATAACATTGATATTGATAATTACATTGCTGGTGTAGTAGAAGCCGAAGTTGGCAGAAACCCACCTCAAGAATATTTTAAATTACAAGCCATTATATGCAGAACTTATGCCTTAAAAAATATTGATAGACATAACGCTGAAGGTTTTAGTTTATGTAACAAAGTGCACTGTCAAGCATATCATGGTAAGCCAAAGTCTTTATTAATTAAAGAAGCTGCTAAAGAGACTAATGGAATTGTTATTGTAGATAGCGATATTAATTTAATTACAGCAACATTTTATTCCAACTGCGGTGGAATTACAGCCAATTCGGAAGAGGTCTGGAGACAAAAATTGTATTATTTACGCTCAAGAAAAGATACTTTTTGCACCCATGAAAACAACTCCATTTGGAGTAAGAAAGTACTCAGAACCAATTGGGAGGCTTACCTTAAAAAACATAATTGCAGCAATGATGCTCTCAATAATGAATGTAGTATTGAGTATTTCCAAAATGGTAGAGAGCAATTTTATTGGAAAGATGATGTTAAAATCCCTTTCGTTCAAATTCGTAAAGATTTTAAATTAAAATCAGCTCTTTTTGATGTTGAGGAAGAATCTCAGCATGTGCTACTAAAAGGTAAAGGATTTGGTCATGGTGTGGGTTTGTGCCAAGAAGGAGCTATGCGTATGGCAAAATTAGGATACAGCTACATTGACATTTTACATTACTATTACGAAGACGTGCACATGATTAATTTAGAATCTCTCGCTTTTTTTAAGGCAGATTTTTAATCATCTCCTCCAATCACCATTATCATTTTCCCATCCTGATGAACTTCAACCGCATTTTCTTTTTCAATAATCATGGTGGGAATACCATCAAAATCTGCAATTTTTCCAGTTAAGTACAATTGTTTTCCATCCCATACTTCTAATGGGTCGTAACTGAAATTACTAATATTTTTTTTCCAGATAGCCACCGTAAATATGTGGTTAGGATAGTTTTTGTCTAAATTAAAAAACAAATGCCCATTTCTGGTTTCTCTTCCACTAACTACTGTACCTGCAACAGTTATTTTTTTGCTACTACCCATGTGGCGTTTTGCTTGTACAGTATTAAATACTCCTGGCTTAAGTGTAGGTTGAGATATAGGGTTTACATCTCCTTTTTGTTTTTCAGGTACCCAATCAACCACAAAATTTTGGTTTTCTAAGGCTTCTTCCATACTATCTGGTAATTGGTAAAAGAAATCAATACCTGTTTGAGTTTCTACTTCGTTAATACTAAAAGCAAAAGTGCTAATAGGATATTTTATGTCTTTATTAGGCATAATAAATCCAATAGCTTTTTTGTTGGTTAAATCTAAAACAACTTTATAGTAATATGCTGGAATACTAACTTTATTCACACTTCTTTCTATTACTGACAAGCTATCGTGCAATATAGGTCCAGTAACCACATACAATTGAGTATTGGTATGATCGTGAATATAACCTCTGAGCAAACCTTCTAAATCAGCCCATTTTTTACGGTTAAAATCCGCCAACTGGGGCGACATGTTAGAATAAAAATATGATTCTGATAGTGCTTCTTTACTCCATCTAAAATCTGCCGAAGGAGCTAAGTGTCCTCTATCATATCCAAAACCATCGTATTTGTATTTGCCTGTTTTCTCGTCTTTGTACTTTAAAAAGTAATCCTTTTCAGTAGCAGTCCCTGTTTTAATCAATGGGTCTTTTCTGAAATTGTTAGAACGCTTCACTTTTCCGTCAATAATATCAGTAGTAATAATGTGAGCTACCCACTTTGCTTGTTCATGCTTTTCAGAGTAAACTAAACTATACGCTAGATGATTAATAACTTCTTCCTCTTCCAACACTTTGGGCAAACCAACTTGCTGAATATCCTCCCTAATTTTTTCAAGTTTAAGCTCATTCAACTGCTCATTTAAACCCTCTTGCTTTTCTTTTAGTAGTTCTAATTGCTTTTGTAAAGAATCTATACGACCTTGTGTAGATTGAGCAAATCCAAACGCAGGAATTAGTACAAACAGGTATAAAAAAATTCTCATTATTTCTTTTTCTTCTTAGCTGCTTTCTTGGCTTCTTTAGCCGCTTGTTTGGCTAATCGTTCTTGTTCTTTTTTTTCATAGTACTCACGCTTCAACTTTTCCTCTTTGGTTTCTGGCCTTTCTGATATTTCAGCTTTCCATTTATCCATATTAAAAGATTGCATACCTCCTCCTCCACTCGATACACCAACAGGGCCAATTCCTACACCAACACTAAGTCCACCTCTTTGCTGAGGAGTTTCAACCCTTATGCTCTTTTGTTGATTTAAAGCAACCTCTCCTAACACTTCTCCTTTTCTATTCACTACACTAATCACATCCGGATACGACTTAAAAAACCATCTACCATATACCCTCTTATCGTCTATTTCTACATTTACTTCTAAGCCCTGCTTAATGGTATGCTTTACTTCTCCCTCTTTTATAAATAGAATAGAATAAATGGTTTTATATTCTTCATCTCCTTCTTCTCTCGCTTGAGAAAATAACAAGTTGGTTATTAGTCCTAAAAAAAGAAACAAGCTAATTTTTTTCATGACTTTCATTTGAAGTTTGATGTTATAATATTACGAACATTTGGTATAAAAAGGTGCATTTATATAAATTCGCATTATGCACCAACTTAATCGTATTCCTTTATTACGTTTATTAATTCCATTTATTATAGGAATAGTAGGTGTAGTTTACCTACAACCAAACACTTACAATATCCTTATTATTTTTGGAATATGCTTTGTTGTTTACATTACCCTTTTATTAATAAAATCACTTAACGCTAACTTTAAACTAAGATGGCTTTATGGAACATTACTTTACACCAACTTTCTGCTGGCTGGAGCATGTTTAACTTCTTTAAAATACTCGTCACCAAACAATAGCATTACAGCAAATGATGATGCTCTTTTAATTGGTGAAATAGTTGAAGTTCCTCAAGTAAAAGAAAAAACCGTTAAGGTAATTCTTGAGTTAAAAGGCATAAAACAAAAAGAAGACTGGATAGCATCTGAAGGAAAAGTGATTACCTATATTCAAAATGACAGCTCATCGACTAAGTTAAATGTAGGAAATGTTATTTCTTTTGAACCCAAATTGGAAGATGTACCTGCTCCCAAAAATCCTAACGAGTTTGATTTTCGTAAGTACCTTTCCTATCACCTTATACATCAACAAGCATTTTTAAGGTCTAATAACTGGAGTTTAGTTGCCAAAGCTCCAAAGTTTAACATTGTAAAACTGGCTCATAACATACGAAAAGAACTAATACTAATTTTAGAGAACTACGGAATAAAAGATAAAGAATTGGCAGTAGCATCAGCATTAATTTTGGGGTATAAAGACGATATTGATGCTCAGTTAAAAAGTGCTTATTCCAGTGCTGGAGCTATGCATGTATTGGCTGTTTCTGGCTTGCATGTAGGCATTATCTTTTTAATTTTTAGTAAGCTTTTTTTCTTTCTCGAAAAGTTCAAATCAGGCAGAGTAATTAAAGGGTTTTTATTGATTTTAATCTTATGGGGATATGCTTTAATTACAGGATTATCACCGTCTGTAATGCGCGCAGCAACTATGTTTAGTTTTGTGGTTGTAGCTAAAACCTTAAACCGAAACTCTAGTTTCTTTAATACATTGGCTGCTTCGGCTTTTGCACTTTTAATTTATAATCCTTTGCTCATTATGGAGGTTGGTTTTCAGCTTTCTTACCTTGCTGTAATAGGTATTGTAATTATCCAACCATGGGTAAACAACTGGTTTACCGTTAATAACTGGTTGGGTAGAAAAATTTGGGAAATTACAGCTGTTTCTATTGCAGCACAAATAGCAACTTTTCCATTAGGTTTATTGTATTTTCATCAGTTTCCGAATTACTTTTTATTGTCTAATTTAATTGTAATACCTCTTGCACTTGCCATACTTTGTTTGGGTATTACAACATTGTGCTTCAGTTTTATTCCTGCTATTGGAGAATACCTTGCAATAGCTCTAAACTACCTTTTACAAACACTTAATTATGCTGTAACTTATATTGACCAACTCCCTTACTCGCTGTCTGAAAACATTAAGTTTAGCATTGCTGATGCCTGGTTGATTTACATCAGTATTGCTTGTATTATCCTATTAATTGCTTATCGGAAATTTAAGTTTTTGTTAGTCGGAGCTCTTTCTTTAATTACTTTCTTGGTGTTGAACATTTTGTTCCAAATCAACACCCACCAACAACGAAAACTAATAGTTTACAACATCCCGCAGCACTCTGCCATTAACTTTATTGATAGAACTGATAATGTGTTAGTATCAGACATTAAACTAACTCAGAACAGAAGTAAGATGCTTTTTCATACCCAAAACAACTGGATTAACAGTGGTGTTAAAAACGAAAAAGTTGTACGTTTAGACCATCTCATTAAAAAACACCAACTGTCTAACATTTTAAGAATAGACAATCCTAACCTTTTTACTAAACGTAATTACTTTCAGTTTTACAACCAACGCATTGTTGTAATTGATAATAATTTTCAGTTTAAAGAGACTACCAACAAATTACCTTGTGAAGTATTGATCCTTACCAAAAATACAAAAACCAATATTGAACAGTTGTTAGAAATGTTTAACCCAAAACAAATAGTTATTGACGCTTCTAACTCTACTTACAAAAGTGAAAAATGGATTACTGAACTAAACGAGTTAAAAATTAATTTTTGGGATGTATCTGAAAACGGAGCCTTTGAATTGAGTTTTTAGTTATTTCCCGATACAGAAATTTTATTGACTTCGAGAAGTTTAGGCAACAAATAAGTGATAAAATCAAAGAAAATAATAGCAAAGAAAGGATAATATCCATAAAGTTGTACTAAACTTCGTAAATTATTAACTTCACATTATGTTAATAATAAATTGGTTGAAATATAGTACTAAAAACAATCTAATCAGTAGAACTACAATTAGTATTATTTTTTTTGTTTTTTGTTATTCCCAATCCAATTCTCAAACATTATCTTTTAATCTAGATAGTATTTATAATTCTGGAGATACAATATATAGGGTTAGCACAGGTCAATCTCATGATGTATGGTACTCTGGAGGAATAGACTCTAACCAACTATATCGATTAGATTCCGGAAACATTACTAATTATAGTACTTTATTTCAAGATAGTTCAACATATGCTATTCAAGATCTATATAGTACAGGTGAGGACTCATGCCTTATATCAACTTATGGAGATGGTATGTTTTATATGAGGAATGGAAATCTTTTTCGTTTAAACGTAAGTAATGGTTTATCATCCAATTATTATACAAACTTTACTGGTTATGGTGAAATATTTAATTCATTTGTTTTTCCTAATTACTATAAAATAGCTACATGCAACTCTAAAGATGTTTGTTTTATAACTGTTGATTTTGGAAATAATTTTGTGATTCAATCACCTAGTTCAGGATATGATACAATTAATAGAATTGAATCTGAAATAGGTAATACAGGTATTGGCGCAAATTATGGTCCTGAAAGATTTGAAATTAGCCATGTTTCTTCAAATGGAATATGGAGACATGAAACTATAACCACTTCATCTGCTTTTCACCATTCTTACCTTCCTCATACACTAAGATCAAAATCTGCAACGTATTGGACAGTACCACCTGGTAATGTAAATTTTAAAACATTTTTTGCCACAAATAACGGGTTAAGGGTTATACAAGATAATAGTCCTTCTGCTGATTCATTATTTATTCCTGGTGTGAAGGTTCATAAGGTTCTAAAGTATTATAAAAAAAACATGGATGCAGGATGTGTGTTAGCAGGTACCGATGACGGGCTATATGTAATCAACAAACTTGACTGGTCTGTTTCAAAAATTAATTTAGGGTTTAATTGTAGAGTATTTGATATTGCAAAAGAAGAAAGTTGTTTATGGCTAGCAACTGATACAGGTCTCATTAAATTACGAAATACAGACTGTGGTTACTCATCTTCCTATATTAAATTTGGAGAGGTACAAGCTGATGCTAACGATTCTTGTTTTATTCCAATTTCATTAAACTGTTCCAATTGTATAGAATCTGTTACTTGGAATTTTGGAGACACTACTAGTAGTAATAATTTTCAAAACAATCATTATTACCAAAATTCAGGAAATTATACTGTTTCAGCTATTATTTCTAATGGATTTTGTATTGATACTATTTTAAGTACTATAAATATCGAGCTTTGTTGCTCCCCATCATACTACCCCAATATAACGTTCACTGATGACACTATATGTCAATTTGATACCGTATCTATAATCCCAAACATTAACAATGATTACTATTTATGGCTGTCAGATAGTTCTACAAATAATTACATCTCTCCTGATTCAATTGGTTTATATAATGTAATCGTGACCAGTGATTTTGGATGCATGGATACAGGCACTGTAAATATTCAATTTCATCCAATTTCTAACAATTTCTTACCAGCGGATACTGGACTATGCTTAGGAAATAGCATTTATTTTCAACTTGACACTATGGGATTTACTAACATAACTTGGTTGGATTCAATAAATAATGATAACCTGTTAGTTGATAGCTCAGGTAATTATAATGTCTATTACGTTGACACCAGTGGATGCATAAACAATGATACTGTGATTGTTTATAGTCTCCCATTCAATCCTGTAACACTCGGGAGCGATACTTCTAACTGTTATGACTACACACTAAATGCTGGGAATACCTATTTACAATATTTGTGGTCTGATTTAAGTAGTAATGACACTTTACTTGTTGACACTTCAGGAACATACTGGGTAGAAGTAACCGATACTAATTCTTGTGTTTATACTGATTCAATTAACGTTGTAATTTTTTCGCCTGAACCCATCGATTTGGGTAATGATACAACATTTTGTAGTAATGAAACATTACATTTATATACTTCTAATCTAAATACTCAATGGAGTAACGGAATTATAAATGATACTATTGTTCCTGACACCTCTGGTATATATACAGCATTTTATATTGATTCGACTGGCTGTGGAGTCAAAGGAGCTATATTAGTAACTATACAACCTGAACACATAGTAAATTTAGAGTTACCTGATAACTATTGTTTAGGAGATTCTATTACTCTTAGTTTAAACTTCTCCAGTGCCAATTACTTATGGCAAGATTCAACTAGTTCATCTAACTATATTACTGACCATTCTGAATTAATATGGGCTAATGTTACCATCGGTTCGTGTAGCGTAACTGACAGTATTATAACTATTTTTGACAGCTCTCCTGAAGCTCCATTATCAAATGAGTGGAAGTTATGTAATGATTCAAATAAAGTTATCTCTATAAATGATTCGGGGTACACTTACTTATGGTCAACAGGAGAAATATCTTCTTCTATAGAAATAAACAATCCTGGAGAATATAGTGTTTTGGTATCAAATGGTAGTTGCACTAAAGAATTTACTTTCAATATTGATGATTGTGATGCTACAGTTTCCATACCTAATACCATAACCCCAAACGGAGATGGTTATAATGACACCTGGATAATTGATAACATTGACCAATTTCCCAATCACCTAATAGAAGTATTTAATAGAAATGGTTCTGTCGTATTCTTAAGTTCAAATTATAAAAATGATTGGAATGGAACCTATAATGGGAATGAATTACCAGCTACCACTTACTACTATGTAATTGATTTAGGAATCGGTGAAGGAGTCCTTAAAGGCGATTTAACTATTATTAGAGAATGAGTAAAATTAAATACTATATAACAATTATTGGGATGGTTTTGATTTTGAGTGAAACTAAAGCTCAACAATTACCTCAATTCTCACAACATATGTACAACAAGCAGATTCTAAACCCCGCTGTAACTGGTTCAGAAATGTATATGGTGGCTCAATTTACTCATCGTTCACAATGGGTAGGCTTTGGCAACTCCCCTACTACACAACTATTAGGTTTTCACAGCTCAATCAACCATAAAAACTTTGGATTGGGAGGTTATTTATTTAATGATTCATACGGTCCTTTTAACAATTTTGGTGCTAATGCTTCTTATGCGTATCACATTGAAATGAGTAGAAAAACAAAACTCGGTTTTGGTCTTTCCGGAACGATTTCTCAATTTGCAGCAGATGGAAATAAAATGAAACTAAATAATGATATCGACCCTTTAATTGACATTACTACTTCACAAAGTAATTTAAAATATAATGGCTCTTTTGGTATTTTACTTCATAACGATATCTATTATTTTGGATTATCAGGCTTAAATATTATTCCTCAAAAAGACCATTTATTTACTTCAACTAAGATACCCGGAACTATGCCAACTGTAAATCATTATAACATTATAGGAGGTGTTGGTATTGGCTTAGATAAAGTTAATACCATTTATCCTACTGTTTTAGTGAAGTATATTGACAATAATCCTTTGCAAGTAGATTTTAATGTAAGATACATTCGTGAAGGTATAATTGAATTAGGGGTTTCGTACCGAACTGGTGATGCTATTGTAGGTATGTTTAATTTATACGTAATGGATCAAATGAACCTCATTTATTCTTATGACTTTACCAATACAAATATGGCAAAAGCTAGTAATGGTTCACATGAAATTACGCTCCGATATAATATCTATTATGATGACCGTTATAAGAAAGCCAAGAAACGCTACAACTTAAAAACGGTGAATAGTAATTGATTAAATAAAACACATAACCAATTACATACCAATTAGTTAAGTCTATTTACCAATACAAAAGCGGCTAAAGATATTGTCTAAAAGGTCATCAGTTGTAATCTCCCCTGTTATTTCACCAAGATGGTGTAATGCCTGACGGATGTCCATGGCTAAAAAATCTCCTGTAATGTTAGCATCTAATCCTTCCAACACTTTTTGTAACGATTCGTTAGCTCTACTTAATGCCTCGTAATGACGAGCATTGGTTACCACTGTATTGGTTTGTTCTACTTTGTGTACTTCAACTTTATTAATGAGTGATTTTTCTAACTCTTCTAAATTGTTTTTCTCTTTGGCAGAAATAAAATGACAATTGAAATCGGCTACTTTAAAATCTTGCTTCTTCTGCTCATCAGCTAAATCAGCTTTATTGGCAATAACCAATCGTGGTATATCCTGATTCATCTCTGCCAAATCTTCAGCAACATCTTGCACTGATAATTCATTAATATCGAACAAATAAATATAAATAGCTGATTTATTAATCTCATTAATAGCCTTCTCCACTCCTATCTTTTCAATGGCATCTTCAGTTATTCTTATTCCTGCCGTATCTACAAACCTAAATTGGATACCATCTATAATCAATGCTTCTTCAATGGTATCTCTTGTTGTCCCTGCAATATCAGAAACAATGGCTCTTTCATCATTCAGTAAAGCATTGAGCAAAGTAGATTTCCCGGCATTTGGTCTACCCACAATAGCAACCGGCACACCCTGTTTAACCACATTACCATAATTAAAAGATTGAATTAAATAGGTTAAAGCAGTGTTCAATTTAGTTACCAATTCTTTTAAATCATCCCTATCGGCAAACTCTACATCTTCTTCTCCAAAATCTAGCTCTAACTCTATTAATGAAGCAAAATGAATCAATTGCTCTCTTAGTTTTTGTATCTCAGAAGAAAAACCACCACGCATGTGTTCCATTGCCAATTCTAACGAAGTATCAGAGTTAGCTGCAATTACATCAGCAACTGCTTCTGCTTGACTCAAGTCCATTTTACCGTTTAAAAAGGCTCTTAATGTAAACTCACCAGGACCAGCTGAAACAGCTCCATTTTTAATCAACAACTGTAACACTTGCTGTTGTATGTAAGGTGAACCATGAGTAGAAATCTCAACAGAATTTTCTCCAGTAAAAGATTTTTTATCTTTAAAAACTGTTACCAATACCTCATCAACAATTCTGTTGTCATTTCTTATTGTTCCAAAATGAGCTGTATGCGAATCAACCTGTGTTAAATCCTTTCCATAAAACACTTTATTACAAATATTTATGGCATCTTCTCCTGACAATCGAATAACAGCTATTGCTCCAATCCCAGGAGGCGTTGCTACTGCACAAATTGTTGATGTTGTTGAATTGGTTTGCATTACCGCAAAGGTATCTTTATTTATTGATTTTCATTATCCAACCAATTAAAAACAAATAACTGGTTGTTCTGTTTAATTCTGCATTTAGCACAATGAGATATATGTGTAAATTGATAAGACTGCTGGGTATCAAAACCGTCTTGTTCACATACAAAAATTCGTTTACAATCTAATTGACCGTTTGGTGAAAATCGCTGAATCAAAAACTCATTAACATTGTCTGTTGATTCAATTGAAAACCAAACACCTGCACCCTGCCCTGAAAGCCATTGGGCATTATCAAGAACATTACTAGGTTTCTCAGGAGGAAGTATGGTTCCTACTTTACCTTTCATTTATGCAGTTTTAGGAATAAATGATTGATTAGAACTCTGCTTCACTTCTCTTTTTAATCCAAGTTTCTTGAGCCAAAACCATTTATTAGGGTAATACTCCACTCCTCCCTTATCAATTTGAAGGTAGTATGGATAATCATTCAGTACTTTGTTATTAGACCTTGGTGTAGCAGAAATAGTATAAGGTAATCTTATTAAAAACTTTGTAAGCTTATTATCTATAGCAGCATAAACAACCTGCACTACCAATCTTGAACATGTTGAACCATTAATGGTAAATGGCCCGTAAGGAATGGCTTCTCTATTTTGTAGTTCTTTTGCTTTTTGAAAAGCACTATCAAAACAAACATTTTTCACAAATGCTCCAGTTAACCGTCCTTCTCCATGACAGGCTTTATTCTGATACCTTTCAAACAAAATATCTTCTATGTTAATGATTTCTCCATCAACAATTTCAGCTTTTAGTTTTACCGCTACATCAGGGTCAGTATAGCTATCCCTTACCCTTCCATACTGATAAGGTGTATGGTATCTTCCAAAATCAAAATAATGTATTTCTTTAGTTTGATGATGAATTAAAAGAAAAGCTGCATGTCCAGCATTGTAATATCCATTTTTTAAAAACCCAAGCCACTTCATGGGTAAATCGTACCATTTACCTTCTTTAACAACTTTAGTGTCAGGCCAGGCTAACGCAACTATGGTGGCATTTTTATTCATCTTAACGATAAAGATAATAATTCTACAACAGGATTTAAAGTCTGCTATTTGACTTTAATAAAAGTTAAAGATGAATAACTTCTCCTTTTCCATCAATAAAATTATATTCTAAGAAAGAGTAAGATGTAGTTGGCATTACTTCTATAGAGCATTTATATTTCTTCTGCCAGTCTTTTCTAAGCGAACTAAAAACGCCTGTTTTTTTATTGATAAATGCTTCTACATAAGGATGTACATTAATGCGTAATTTCTTATGCTTTAATTGACGCGCCATATACCTTACGTTACTCTCAATTTCATCTACCAATAAAATAGTTGAGTGTACTTCTCCATCTCCACCACAGCAAGGACATTTCTCAGCTGTTTTAATCTCCATTTCTGGTCTTACCCTTTGGCGAGTAATTTGTACCAAACCAAATTTACTTGGTGCTAAAATGTTATGCTTGGCTCTATCTTCTTTCATAAACTCTTTCATTTTTTCATGTAAAAGTTTACGATTAGCAGCCTCTTTCATATCAATAAAATCAATCACAATAATTCCCCCCATATCTCTCAGCCTAAGCTGACGAGCCACTTCTTCTGCTGCTTCAAGGTTCACCTCCAGAGCGTTTTCTTCTTGGGTTTTGTCTTTCTTTTTACCTCTTTGGCCACTATTTACATCAATTACGTGCATTGCTTCTGTATGCTCAATAATCAAGTAAACACCTGTTTTTAGGGTAACATTTCTACCAAAAGAAGATTTAATCTGTTTTTCAATTCCAAAATTTTCAAATATCGATACTCTCCCTTTGTAGTGCTTTACAATGTCTTCTTTATCTGGAGCAATAGATTTAAGGTACGTTTTTATTTCGTTAAAAAGAGCTTCATCATTGACTTGAATACCGCTAAAATCGCTATTCAGCACATCCCTTAGTAATGCAGATGTTCTATTTAATTCGCCTAATACTTTTTTGGGTGCTTTGGCTTTCTTTAATGATTTATAGCACAGTTCCCAACGCTCCACCAATTCATTCATATCAGCATGAAGATCCGCTACCTTCTTATCTTTAGCAACTGTTCTCACAATAACACCAAACCCTTTAGGTTTAATACTTTTAATTAAACGAATTAAACGGTCTCTTTCTTCAGAACTTTTAATTTTTTGAGAAACAGATACTTTATGAGAAAATGGAACCAAAACCAAATACCTACCAGCTAATGAAATCTCCGAACTTAACCTTGGACCTTTCGTAGATATTGGCTCTTTAGCAATTTGAACCAAAATTTCCTGCTTAGCTTTTAGTACTTTTTCAATCTTCCCTGTTTTTTCTATCTCAGGTTCAAAATCAAAATCTAGGCTGGATGAGTTTAATTTATTGGTTAAAACACCTTTTGTGAATTTTTGAAATGACTTGAATTTGGGTCCTAAATCCAGATAATGTAAAAACGCATCTTTCTCATAACCAACATCTACAAATGTGGCATTTAAACCAGGCATTATTTTTTTAATTCTGCCCAGATATATATCACCTACCGAATAATTATTATTGCTTTTTTCTTTGTGTAACTCCAACAGTTTTCCCTTCTGGAGTATGGCAATAGTAATTTCTTTAGGTGAAGAATCAATTACAAGTTCTACACTCATATAAAGAATTTTTTATACCAAAACACAAATCGTCAAAATCTGCATAAGCAGATTAAAGGATGTATAAAGAAATAAGCTTCAACTGGAAGAACACCAGTGAAGCTCTTAAATATGTTAAAATAGAAAGAAAATTATTTTTTCTTCTTATGTCTGTTCTTTTTAAGTCTTTTTTTACGCTTATGCGTAGCCATTTTATGTCTCTTTCTTTTCTTACCGCTTGGCATAATTCCTTGATTTATGTTTTAATAATGTTTTTTTCTATATCTATATTTTACTTTACATTCTTCTTAACCTTATCTACAAAAGATTTAGAAGGTTTAAAAGCAGGTATAAAGTGCTCAGGGATGATAATAGTTGTATTTTTAGAAATATTTCTTCCCGTTTTTTGAGCTCTTTTCTTAACGATAAAGCTCCCAAAACCTCTCAAATATACATTTTGTCCTTCTTCCAATGATTTTCTAACCGATTTCATAAACTCCTCTACTGTAGTTTGAACTGCTACTTTTTCAATTCCTGTTTTATTTGAAATCTTATTAACTATATCTGCCTTTGTCATTTTTAAATACCTTTTAACTATTTATATATCAATTAATTAATTTTTTAAGGGCTGCAAATATACAAGTTTTCATTAACAAGTAATCAAAACATTATTTAATTTTAGCCGAAATACATTAATACATCGACTAAGAGAGGCATAAATTGAATTTTTCTGAAGAATTAATTAACTGGTATAAAGACAATAAAAGGGATTTACCTTGGCGAAACACCACCAACCCATACATTATTTGGCTATCAGAAATCATCTTGCAACAAACCCGAGTTGATCAAGGTTTATCTTATTTTAACGCTTTCTTAGGAAAATATCCTACAATTAATGATTTAGCTACCGCCAAAGAAGAAGAAGTTTTAAAGCTATGGCAGGGTTTAGGCTATTATTCAAGAGCCCGAAACTTACATTTTACTGCAAAATATATTGCTAATGAATTGAATGGTAATTTCCCAAAAGAATACAAAGACATATTAAAACTAAAAGGAGTTGGAGAATACACCGCAGCGGCTATTGCTTCTTTTGCTTACCAATTACCCTATCCTGTTATTGATGGAAATGTTTACCGAGTTCTTTCACGAATATTTGGCATCAAAAAACCCATTGATTCAACAAACGGCAAAAAAGCATTTAAAGAATTAGCTTTTGAGCTAATTAACCACAACCAACCCGACACATACAATCAAGCTATCATGGAGTTTGGTGCTCTACATTGCACGCCAAAAAATCCAAGCTGTGAGGATTGTATTTTCCGATTAGAATGTATTGCCTATAAAAATGATCTAGTAGAAAATTTGCCAGTAAAAGAAAAAAAGATAAAACAAAAAAACCGATATTTCAATTACCTTGTTTTTAAATACAACGAGAACACATACATTAAGCAAAGGCAAGCCAATGATATTTGGAAAGGTTTATTTGATTTCCCTCTTGTTGAAACCGAAAAAAGCCTTACTGAACTGTCAGAACTTCTTGAGTTAAGTAATGGACTGTTTAACCTAAAAACATTCACCTTAAAAGATAAGTCTGAGCCTTACAAACACATCCTAAGTCATCAAAAAATACATACTACATTTTGGGAGATTGAAATTGATGATGATGCAGAATTAAATAATTTCTTTTTGAAAATTGATTTGAAAAAAATCAACAATTATCCTGTTCCTAAATTGATTGAAAATTATATTAAAAGAATGGTTTAATTTCCTATTTTTGATAGAAATAAATTTGATTTAAAAATGGCAGGAATAAACAAAGTAATTTTAGTTGGAAACTTAGGTAAAGACCCTGAAGTTAGATATTTAGAAGGAGGAACAGCGGTAGCTAATTTTACTTTAGCTACTTCAGAAACTTACAAAGACCGTAATTCAGGAGAAAGAAAAACCAATACTGAATGGCACAATGTAGTAGTTTGGAGAGGTTTAGCTGAAATTACAGAAAAGTATCTAAAAAAAGGGATGCAGGTTTACATTGAGGGAAAACTAAGAACCAGACAGTGGCAAGATAAAGATGGGAATAATAGATATACCACAGAGATTGTTGCTGACAACATGCAAATGCTAGGAAGAAGAGATGACAATACTGCTACTGCTCAACCACAACAAAACACAGCTCCTGCTAATGACAATGTTCAACCACAAACAACAAACACATCCACACCATCAATTGAAAATTCTACAGACGAAGTGGATGATTTACCATTTTAATTTAATCTAAATTGGACGATCCCGAACCTTTATTTTCGAGTATTTTACTTTCAGGGTTAATCAACCCAATTAATACTACAATTATAGTTTCATTTGTAGTATTAGTAATATTACTGCTCTGTTCAGCATTAATCTCAGGGTCAGAAGTAGCATTTTTTTCGTTAACGCCAAATGAAAAAGACGAACTAAACAACAATGATTCTAAATCGAGTGAGCAAATTTTAAACATTTTAAAAACACCGAAACGATTACTGGCTACTATACTTATCTCAAACAATTTTGTAAATGTTGCTATAATAATACTATCAACATACAGTATTAATAATACCTTTAATTTTTCATCTATCCCAGAATGGCTCAGCTTTTTAATTCAGGTTATAGGGATAACCTTTATTATTTTATTATTTGGAGAAGTAGTGCCAAAAATTTATGCTACAAAACATGCTCTTTCTCTTGCCAGGTTTATGGTAAAACCACTTACTCTGCTAATGAAAATATTTACCCCAATAAGTAGTATGCTTATCTTCTCTACCCGAATGATTGATAAACGAATAAAAAGAAAAGGTTTAGATGTTTCTGTTGAAGAGCTATCACGTGCTTTAGATTTAACTGAAGATATTCCCGAAAACAATGATGAACATCGAATTTTAAAAGGGATTGTTAGATTTGGTGAAACTAGTGTAAAACAAGTAATGAAAGCTCGAGTTGATGTGATTGCTATTGACAATAACATTTCTTACTCTGAGTTGATTGAAACTATTTTAAGTTGCGGCCACTCAAGAATACCAGTTATTGAAGAATCATTTGATAAAATTGTTGGTTTACTTTATGTTAAAGATTTATTGCCTCACCTTAATGAAAAAGAGAGTTTTGACTGGCAAAAATTAATTAGACCACCATTTTTTATCCCTGAAAATAAAAAGTTAGATGACCTACTAAAAGAATTCCAGGAAAAGAAAATTCATCTAGCAATAGTTGTAGATGAGTATGGAGGAACTTCTGGAATTATTACCCTTGAAGATGTATTAGAAGAAATAGTTGGAGATATTAGTGATGAGTTTGACGAAGAGGATATTTCTTACTCCAAGCTTGATGATAACAATTACATTTTTGAAGGAAAAACAGCATTAACAGATGTACAAAAAATACTCGACATTGAGGATGACTCCTTTTTTGAGGAAGTTCAAAAAGATGTTGATACACTTGCAGGGTTAGTTATTGAATTGGCTGGTAAAATTCCTTTAAAAGGAGAAAAAGTTAACTTTAAAAATTACAGTTTTATCGTTGAGGCATCAGACAAAAGAAGGGTAAAACGTGTTAAATTAGTTATTGGAAATGAAGAATAATGTAGTACTTTTATTAGTAGCCATTTTATTTTCTTGTGGACAAGAAAGTTATACTCCTAAACCAAAAGGTTATTTTAGAATTGGATTACCTGAGAAAGAATATACTAATTTGAAAAAAGAATGCCCTTTTACCTGCCAAATACCAACATACACCACCATAAAACAAAATAAAAACAACCCTGATAAACCATGCTGGTTTGATATTGTTTTTACTGATTTAAATGCAAGTATCTATCTTAGCTACAAGCCTGTTGTCGATAATATTAACCAGTATTTAGAAGATTCCAGAACACTTGCCTTTAAACATACAGTTAAAGCAAACGATATAGAACAAAAAATTATAAATAGTCCAGAGAAAAAAATTTATGGTCTAATATACAGTATTGAAGGTAATGCAGCATCTTCCTATCAATTTCATTTAACCGATAGTACTAATCATTTTGTAAGAGGGTCTTTATATTTCAACAACATACCTAATCAAGATTCTATACAGCCAGTATTAGATTTTGTGAAAGAAGATATTGCTAAAATGATTGAAACCTTTGAGTGGAAAAACTAAACTCTTTTGAATGCATTGAGTGCATAAACTACAGCACCAAGTAAAACAAAAGCACCTATTTGATGTGTTACCCCTAACCAAACTGGCACAGCATAAATTATTGTAAATACCCCCAATAAAAACTGAACAAACACAACAATTAAAATTCCTTTAAGCGATTTTTTTTGAAAATCATTTAAGCTAAACGTATTACTCTTAAATACTATAAGCAGTACTATGCCCACTACAACAAATGCTAAATAACGATGTATAAACTGCACCCCTCCTATTCCATCAATAAAATTAACCCAAACAGGTTTTAATGCAGTTACAGAATCTGCTACCCATTTTTCGCCCATTTTAGGCCAGGTATTAAAGACAAAACCTGCATTTAATCCTGCAACAAAAGCTCCGTATATAATCTGAATCAATAACACCAACAACAACACTTGTAGCCATTTTCTTATAAAAATATTATTTGGTCTTTCTTTATCTTTATGAATTAAACCAAGAGCCACCCAAAATGTGTAAGCAAAAGTTAAAAATGCTGCCATTAAATGTATAGCTAACCTGTAATGGCTAACATCAGGGTTGTCTTTCAAACCACTTTTCACCATCCACCAACCTAAAAACCCCTGAAATCCACCCATAAATAAAATGATTAAGCATTGCTTAATTAACTTAGAAGATAGTTTCTTTCTTATAAGGAAATATGCAAAAGGAATGATAAACACTAGCCCAATTACACGACCTATTAAGCGATGTAAGTACTCCCAAAAAAAGATGGACTTAAACTCTTCTAAGGTAAAATGAAAGTTTACTTTCTGATATTCAGGAAACTGTTTATACATATTAAATGTTTCCTGCCACTCATGTTCATTTAATGGAGGTATTGCTCCCATAAACAAATTCCAATCTACCATAGATAACCCTGAGTGTGTAAGCCTGGTAATACCACCAACAACAACCATTACAAATATTAAAGCACATCCTGTGAGTAGCCAAATGATAACCGACTTGTTGGGGTTATTTTTCATGCTAGCAAAAGTACAAATTGTTATAAGAGTGTTAATATGAAAAAGACAAATAATAATTACTGAATTATTTAAGTTTTATTATATCTTTATCTTAATTCCTGTCATTATGAAATACTTAAAATTTATCCTTTTTATACTGCCACTTAGTTTGATGGCACAAGATGAAACACTAAATAAAGCTGGTGAATTTGAACTGGGAGTAAGAAACACCTATAGTACCTTTGGCAGTACTGGAAATTCTGGTTTAGGCTTTGGTGGGCAATTTAGAATTAGATTGTCGAACCGCATTAACACCGAATGGTTTGCTGATTACATTACTGAAAATATTGATGATTTAGCAAGAAGAAATGATTACCACATTGGCTGGTCAGTAATGTTCTATCCATTAAACCCTAACGATAAAAAAGTGTTGCCATACATTTTAGCTGGTCATTGTTTTGACTACACTAAAATAATTCCAAGTTATAACCCTTTGGCAAACGAAAGTGCAGAAGAAGTATCACGATTAAGCTCTGCTACTCAAGTAGGATTAGGCACACATTTTTACATTACCGATGAGTTTAACCTTTCTTTATCTGGGCAATACATGATACATTTGGGTAATGATGTTCATACAGAAATACATAATGAGGATGGTCATAGAGAAATTCATATTGACGAACCTCATGATGGTTCTTTATCTCTAGAAGGACATCTTTTATTTACCATTAGTTTAAACTATAAAATTGCTAAGTTATGGTAAGACTACCTATTGTTTTAATTCTACTTCTATTCTCTGTCAATACTTTTTCTCAAGATACAGAAAGCGTTTTAAGAAAAGGTCTGTTAAGACTTCAGGGGACATTTAGTTTCGGTAAGTTTAATCAATTAAATCAACAAGGGCTTTATCTTCATGGCAACTTGGAGTATTATGCTAATACTAATATCTCTGCCAGAGGAGATCTTTTTTACTATTTAAAACCTAACAGCGATAGTGAGTTAGAATTGAATCATCAATTGTTCTCTGGAGCTTCGTATCACATTAATACCAAATCCAACTTTAATCCTTATATGGGTATTCAACCTGGTTTTTCTGTTACTAAAATTACAGATCCAGCATATATATTACCCGCAGGTATTAACCCTCCTACACAAAGTACAACTATTGATCCTCTTGTATCAGGTGTTTTTGGTTTTAATTACTATGCCAATAATTGGTTTCATTTGTTTGCTGATGCCAGATATGTTTATGGTAATCACATCTCCAACATTAGTAGTATCTCTATCAATGAATTTAGATTTTCATTTGGCCTAGGTTTTAACATCAATACTAAATAAAAAAGTCGAAGTTATACTTCGACTTTCAATTCTATCTATAATTTTCAACTCTTACTTATAACTGATTAAATAAGAAATGAAATAAATTAGGAATTTCAAAACTTGGTAAACTTACTTCTGTAATAGAGCTACTTTCAGTATCTTCTCCTTCAACCTCCTCAGTATCGTCTAATTCTTCTTGCTCTTCTTTCCATTCGCTAACTTTATACTTACCATCAGCCAGTCCTTCAATCACTGCAATCACATCATTTTCTGACAATTGAGTTTTATCATACTCTACATGTGCCTTACCAGATTCAAAATCTACATTACAAGAAGCTATACCATTCATGTCAGCCAATTCATCTTGTATTGTCTTTGCACACCCCATAGCGCACACCATTCCATCAATAGCATAATCTGCTACCATTACATTTTCAGTACTAATCTCTGTTTTCTGCTCCACGACTTCATTATTAGTTGAATCAGAACAAGATAAAATGGTTAAGATTAAAATCGAAAGAAAAATATTTACTGTTTTCATATCTAAAAATATTAATAGTGCAAAAATAATAATTAATCAAATTCAAAACATCTAATTTAGCATTCTTTAACAAATGAGTTTTTTCGATTTAAATAAAAAAGTTTGGCAATGGTTCGTCTTATTTTTCCTAGCGTTTATCTGGGGGAGCTCATTTATTTTGATGAAACGGGGATTAGAAGTTTACTCCCACACCAATGTTGCTGCTTTAAGAATTACCATAAGCTTTATTTGTTTAATCCCTTTTGCAATAATTGGTTTTAAAAAAGTTAAACGAAAAGATTGGAAATACCTTGTTGCATCTGGTTTTTTCGGAAATGGTATCCCTGCATTTTTGTTTACAAAAGCTCAAACTCAACTACCTAGTGGACTAAGTGGAATATTAAACTCACTTACTCCAATTTTTGCATTAATAATTGGCATATTATTTTTTAAAGCTAAAAGCTCTCTTCTACAAATTATTGGAGTTGTAATTGGTTTAGCTGGAGCTATAGGTTTAATTTCTTCAAATGGAATAGACATAAATAACACACACTTTTCATATAGTTTTTATATTATTGGAGCAACATTATGTTATGCCATTTCTGTGAACATTTTAAAATACTCTTTAAAAGAACTTAATGCCACAACAATCACTTCATTAGCGTTTCTAAGTATTGGCCCTTTTTGCATCTTCTACTTACTTGCCTCAGATTTTACTGAAGTAACCATTTCTAATGAGGAATCTCTTTCAGCAATAATTTATATCAGCGTACTTGCCATTTTCGGAACAGCAGTTTCTGTTATTTTATTTAATATGCTGATTAAAAAAACTACTGCATTATTTGCGGCAAGTGTTACATACATCATTCCTATAGTTGCTATTTTGTGGGGTATTTTTGATGGTGAAATTTTTAACATTTTTCAAGGAATTTGTGTAGGAATCATATTGTTTGGGGTTTATTTTATCAATAAATTTAGATAATGCAACCTTTTATTATATTTTTACATCTTTCGGATAAATTTAATACAACAAGCATAATGAAGAAAATATTTGGTTTTATTTTAACAGTAATTATCTTTTCTACAACCGTAAAAGCATCTCATATTAACGGTGGTGATTTTTATATTAAAATGGATAGTGTTGTTTCAACTGGTGCATATTACACCATAAAACTTAGAGTTTATAGAGACAACGCAAATAGTACAGCTCAAATTCCAACCACTCTAGATATTGGTTTTTATGATCCTGTAACCCATGCATCTCAACTGAGTGTTAATTTAACTAGAACTTCATTATCTATAGTACCTCTTGGAGACCCTTGTTATAGCCCAGACCCAAATGTAGTTAGTATTCAAGAAGGTATATTCGAAAACACTACAACAGTTTTTTTACCAAACAACACTAATGGTTACTATGTTCAATCTCAAGTTTATGCTAGAAATTCTTTAGCCATTAACATCCCTCAAGGTGGAAATCGAAATATGACATGGTTAGCTATGATTCCTGACCCTGCTATAGGTATGAATTCAACTCCTGATTTTGGTAATTATCCAGCCGATGCTTACTTCTGTGTTAATAGTACAAAAACTTTTAGTTTTCCTTTAAGTGATGTTGATGGTGACTCTCTTGTTTATTCATTTGTAGAACCGCTTGGTTCTGGAAATACTACTAACGGAACTGTTGCTGGTGCTGGTGCATATCCTTTTTATCAAGCTACTGGGTGGATTAATGGATATAATTTATCGGATATTATTGGAGGAATTCCTCCAATGTCAATTGATCCTGCAACAGGTATAATAACAGCAACACCAGTTGTTCAAGGCTTTTTTAGTTTTGTTGTTAGGGTAGAAGAATTTAGGGATACAACCGCTGCTCAAAACGGACCAAAAATTAAAATTGGTGAAATAAGAAGAGAATTACAGTACCAAAGCTTAAACTGTACTAGTGGCTCAGCTCCTCAGTTCTTAAATAGTGTTCCTACACAAACCACTCCTCCTCAGACCCTACAGATTGAGTATAATAAAGAATTTTGTAAAGATTTAATATTTAACGACCTAAACGCGACAGACACCTTATATATGGAAATGGTGTCTCCAATTTTTGATTCAGGTGCTTATCAAGCAACCATTACTCCGGACATGAGTGGTAATTTACATTATTTCTATAATGAAACCTTTTATGGTTCAGGAATATGGCAAGACTCGGTTGTCTTACCTCCAAATCAGTCAGATACAGTAGGTGAATATAATATTGGTACTGTTGCTCAGCGTTTTTGTTGGACACCAAAATGTGATGAATTATTTGGAGTTTTTCCTTTCCAAGTAAATGCTTTCTCTTTAGGATGTGACGGAAAAGCTCAAGATAGTATTATCTTTAACATAGAAGTGGTACCTCCTCCAGCTACCTTGTTTAACCCTGGAAATGTAGAGGCTGTTTTTGCAGAAAATAAATGCGTTAATATTTTGTTTGAAGACTCAAATATTGTTGACACATTAAACATAAGCATTACTTCAGATATTTTTGATTTTTCAAATGCCCCTGCAGAATTCCCGACATTGGATAATAATTATATTTATTCAAATGGTGTCCAATCTGTTGTGACAGGTGCACCAAACAATGCTCACAACCCAACAACCGTAGCTACACAATACTGCTGGCAACCAGATTGTGAACACATTGGTGGGACTTTTAGTGTTACTGCTAGAATGTATTCTGTTGAATGCCCTGAAGCTATTGATGATACAATTCAGTTTGACATGACTGTTTTGCCTCCTTTTGACAGTTTAGATGTAGTTCCTAATGTAATTACACCTAATGGGGATGGTTTAAATGACACATATACATTAGGGTATTTTAATAATAAAGGTGATAGAGTTGGTGGAACATCTAACCCCTGTACTGATGCTATGAATGTGAAAATATTTAATCGTTGGGGTATGTTAGTTTACGAAAGTGAAGTTTTCCCTGAATTTGAATGGGATGGAACATTTAAAGGTGGAGGAAACGTACCTGACGGAACTTATTTTGTTCTACTTGAAGGTGTTTATGGAAATGAACCTGTTGTTCTATCTAAAAGGACAGTTACCATTCTTAGGGGGAAATAATACATTTAAAAATTTATTAAAAAAAACCGGGTAACAATTACTCGGTTTTTTTGTTGGAATAAAGTTGAAAAATTCCCTTTTTAAACCCTATAATATTTTTAAATTTGCTGCTTTGTTTAATTTAGGGTAAAGCAGAGTAATGTCAAACACCAAATATATTTTTGTAACTGGAGGTGTTACCTCATCATTAGGTAAAGGAATTATTGCCGCTTCGTTGGCAAAGTTATTACAATCAAGGGGTTACTCTGTTACCATTCAAAAATTAGACCCGTACATTAACGTTGATCCTGGTACGCTAAACCCTTATGAGCATGGCGAATGCTTTGTAACTGAAGATGGAGCAGAAACTGATTTAGATTTAGGACACTACGAGCGTTTTTTAAATGTGAATACGTCCCAAGCTAACAATGTTACTACTGGAAGAATCTACCAAAGTGTGATTAACAAAGAACGTGAGGGAGCTTTTCTTGGTAAAACAGTTCAAGTTATTCCACACATAACGGATGAAATTAAACGGAGAATAAAAATTTTAGGAAATACAGGTAAATACGACATTGTAATAACTGAAATTGGAGGGACTGTTGGTGATATTGAATCTTTACCTTACATTGAAGCAGTTCGTCAGTTAAAATGGGAACCTGGTTTTGACTGTATTGTTCTACATTTAACTCTTGTTCCCTACCTTGCTACTTCTGGTGAATTAAAAACCAAGCCTACGCAACATTCAGTAAAATCATTATTAGAGTCAGGTGTTCAGCCAGATATTTTAGCTTTAAGAACTGAGCATGAATTAACTGAAGGGGTTAAGGAAAAAGTCGCTTTATTTTGCAACATAGAGCCTAAAGCTGTAATTCAAGCTATTGACGCTGATACTATTTATGATGTTCCTCTTTTAATGGAAAAAGAAGAATTGGACAAAGTTGTATTGGATAAATTTGGTTTAACCTATAAAAATGAACCAAATCTAAATGAATGGAATCAGTTTCTATCTAAACTTAAAAATCCAAAACAAGAAACTACCATTGGTTTGGTTGGAAAATATATTGAGCTTAAAGATTCTTATAAATCTATTGCTGAAGCATTAATACATGCTGGAGCAAGTAACGAAACAAAAGTAAATATTAACTGGATTCATTCTGAATCAATTACTGATGATAATGCTGATGACAAATTAAGTGGTTTAAGCGGAATACTTGTTGCTCCTGGTTTTGGAGAAAGAGGTATTGAGGGGAAAATTTCTACTGTTAAATACGCTCGTGAAAATAATGTCCCTTTTCTAGGTATATGTTTAGGCATGCAATGTGCTGTAATTGAATATGCAAGAAATGTGATGGAGTTACCTAATGCTCACTCTACCGAAATGGAAGAAAGTACGGACACTCCTGTTATCTATTTAATGGAAGAACAGCGAAACATTACTGATAAAGGGGGTACGATGCGTTTGGGTGCATACGACTGTCAAGTAAAAAATAATACTAATGCTTATAGAGCATACCAAACAAACGAAATAGCTGAACGACACAGGCACAGATACGAATTTAACAACAAGTATCTTTCAACATTTGAAGATGCAGGTATGAAAGCTACAGGTGTTAACCCTGAAAATAATTTAGTTGAAATAGTTGAAATTGAAGATCATCCTTGGTTTGTTGGAGTTCAATTTCATCCAGAATATAAAAGTACCGTTCTTGCTCCTCACCCACTTTTTAAAGAATTTGTAAAAGCAAGTGTAGAAGTGAAAGCAGAAAATTTAACTTCCAATAATTATTAATTTTTTAAAACAGCGTGTAAGATTATGAGTGCAAAAGGATTTGATAAAAATTCAATTATTGGGTTGGTTTTAATAGGAGCTATCTTGTTAATATTTAGCATACTAAACAGTCCTACCGAAGAAGAGTTAAAAGCTAAAGCTGACAAAGAGCAAAAAGAAAAAGCTAAAACCGAACAGTTAGCCAAAACAGAAAAAGATACTTCCAAAAAAGTTAAAGCTACCCAAAGTAGCAATACAACTTCAACTGCTCACCAATTACTAGCTGATAGCTCCACCACAATTAAGAAAGACTCATTAAAAGAATTAGAAACTTTAATGAGATACGGCTCATTCGCTTCTTCCACTAAAGGTGAAGAAAAAGACTACATCATTGAAAACGAAAAAGTAAAAGTCACCATCTCTAATAAAGGAGGTAGAGTTAGTTCTGTTGAATTAAAAGAATTTCACACTTACGATTCTTTACCTTTAATTTTATTTACACCAGATTCATCAAGATTTAACCTTGAACTAACGGTAAGAGATCAAACTGGTGGTACAAGAACCATTAACACTGAAAATTTATTTTTTGAAACCAATGAACAATCTTTTTCTGTAGAGCAAAACAATTCCAAAAGTATTTCTTTTAAACTTTATTACGGTTCTAAAGATAAATATCTGGAGTACAAGTATTCGCTTAGCGGCAACTCTTATTTAGTTGATTATGAAATTAATTCTGTTGGTTTAAATGAAGTAGTTTCAACCGGATTTCCTTTTTACCTAAATTGGAGCATGTTTACTCCAAACCAGGAAAAAACTATTCAAAATCAAAAACAAAGAAGTACCATTTACTATAAATACAACACTGGTGACGTTGATTATATTTTTGAAACAAAATATGAAAAAGAGCAAATGGAGGCTGATGTAGATTGGGTAATGTTTAAACAACAGTACTTCAATGCTACTTTAATGTCAATTGATCAACCATTTAGTTCTGACTCTGATATTGAAACCATAGAAATTCCTGAAGGAAAAAGTACCAACTATGTAAAAGGAATGAAGGCAAACATTAGTATTCCTTTTGAAGGTGTAGCAAAAGAAAGTTTTCCAATGCAATTTTACTTCGGTCCTAACCGACACGAAGATTTAGCAGCCGTTGAAAAAGACTTAGAAGAAAGCTTAGATTATGGTTGGGGAATATTTGGCTGGACTAATATGATTCTAATTCGTCCAGTTTTTGATTTCTTAAACGGTTTTGACTTATCTATAGGTTTGATTATTCTTTTACTTACATTAATCATTAAAACTATCCTTTTCCCTATTACTTGGAAAACCTATTTAAGTAGTGCTAAAATGCGTGTGCTTAAACCAGAAATTGCTGAGATAACGGAAAAGCATAAGAATGATGCCATGAAAAAGCAACAAGCAACCATGGCTCTTTATCGTCAGACAGGGGTTAACCCGTTAGCAGGATGTATCCCTATGCTGATTCAGATGCCAATATTATTTGCTTTATTTAGATTTTTCCCTGCCACATTCGACTTGCGTCAAAAAAGTTTCTTGTGGGCTGAAGATTTATCCACTTATGATTCTATTTATGATTTAGGGTTCAATATTCCTATGTATGGTGATCATATAAGTTTATTTACATTATTAATGGCTATTTCAATGATATTTTATACCCGTGTTAACAGTCAAATGACATCTGGAATGGATACTGGTGGTGCTATGGCTGGCCAAATGAAAATAATGATGTACTTAATGCCAATTATGATGTTATTTTTCTTTAACAGTTACGCAGCAGGATTAAGTTTATACTATTTAATAGCAAACTGTATTACAATTGGCCAGCAATTTGTTATAAGAAAATGGATTGTTGATGAAGATAAGCTAAGAGCCAAAATTCAGGCTAACAAAACGAAAAAGAAAAAGAAATCAGGATTTGCAGCTAAACTTGAGAAAAGAATGAAAGATGCTCAGGAAATGCAAAACCAAAGAAGAAAAAGAAAATAAATGGAATTTATTATCGCATTATTAATATTTGGGACAACTTCTATAGAAACGGTTTTAGAAGACAACCAACAAGAAAACCAGGTAATTACTCAAGAAGTAACCATCCCAATTAAAGAAAGTCTTTTTTTAAGCATGGAAAGATCTCCTTGTTTTGGAAAGTGTCCCAACTACAAAATATCCATTTTTAATACCGGCAGAGTGATATACGAAGGATTTAATTTTGTAGAAAAAGAAGGAAAATACGAAACCCAGCTTTCTGAAGATGCAATGAATGAAATTAAAGAACAGATGGAGCTTATTAAAATCTTCAAAATGGAAGATAAATATGACTCTCCTATCACAGACATCCCTTCTACTCTGATTTACATCAATAACGATGGAAAAAAGAAGAAAATATACGATCGCCACGGAGCACCCAATGAGCTAAGGGAATTTGAAAAATTAATTGACCATTTTGTACTTAAAAGCGAACTAACCAAAATTGGCGAAAAAGAATAAGTTTCATCCTTTTTCAATTATACTATGAGTGTAGAAATTAAAGCAATAAAAAGCGAAAAAGATTACAAAGATTTTGTGAATGTACAATTCGACATTTACAAAGGAAACGCTTACTGGGTGCCACCTATTAAAAAAGATGAAATTAAAGCTCTACAACCTGAGTTTAATCCGGCATTCAGGTTTTGTAAAACAAAATTTTGGTTAGCTTATAAGGATAGTAAATGTGTTGGAAGGATTGGAGCGATTATCAACGAAAAATACAACGAAAAAACAAATACAAAAACTGGTAGGTTTACTCGAGCAGAATTTATTGATGATAAAGAAGTAACCACAAAACTTTTTGAGACAGCTGAAAACTGGTTAAAAGAACAAGGAATGACTGAAGTTCAGGGTCCTCTAGGGTTTACTAATCTTGATCATCAAGGGATGTTGGTTGAAGGATTTGATCACCTTCCTTCTGCTGCTTCTGAATATCATTTACCTTATTACAAAGACCATTTAGTGGGTTTAGGCTATGAAAAAGAAATAGACTGGATAGAATTTAGATTATTTTTAGAGGGCATGCCAGAAAAAGCTGTTAGAGGAGCTCAATTGGTTAAGAAAAGAAGTAATTTATCTGTTAAAAGTTTTACCAAAAGCTCTGAACTCCAGAAATATTCCACTCAACTTTTTGAAATTTTAAACGAAGCTTTTAAAGATTTACATAGTGTTGTTCATTTAGATCAAGAAATGATTGACTACTATGTAAAGCGATACCTAATGCTGTTAAACCCTGAGTTTGTTAAGTTAGTGTTTGATGAAAATGAAAACCTTATTGCTTTCATCATTGGATTACCTTCCCTTTCAGAAGCATTGCAAAAAGCAAACGGAAAGTTATTCCCATTTGGATGGTACCATCTTAATAAAGCTCTAAAAAAACCTAAAGTAATTGACTTAATGCTAACTGGTATTTTACCTGAATATCAAGCAAAAGGAGTTACTGCTGTATTATTTTACGAATTACATGAAGTGATGGAAAAATACGGAGTAACAGAAATGGAAACAACAGGTATCTTTGAAACCAACGAAAAAGTAATTATTAACTGGAAAAATTATGAACACATCCAACACAAAAGAAAAAGATGTTGGAAGAAAACTTTATAAAACAATTTATTATGAAATATTTAGCACTATTACTTTCAATAGTTGTGTTAGTAGCTACAACGAACGCACAAGATAAAGGAAACCACAATGTTCCTGATGAGAAAGTTAAAAACGACACTCTAAAAAATAAAAAAGATGGTCATTACTACTTTGACATAATAGTAGATAATGAAGCCACTGGTGTAAAAAGCCAAGATAGAACAGGTACATGCTGGAGTTGGTCATCGTTGTCTTTCTTTGAATCCGAATTAATTAGAATGGGAAAAGGTAAAGTAGAACTATCTCCAATGTACATAGTTAGAAATGCTTACCTTGGAAAAGCAGAAAATTACTTAAGAATGTATGGTAATTTTAACTTTGGTGCTGGTGGTGCCTTTCATGATATACCATGGGTTATTAAGCGTTATGGAATTGTTCCATTAGAAGCATATGATGGTTTAGAATATGGTGAAGAAAAACACAATCATAGCGAGATGGAAGGAATGCTTGAAGCAATGGTTAAAGTACTAGAAAAAAAGCCTCAAAAAGGTAAATTAACACCTAACTGGAAAAAAGCATACATGGGTGTTGTTGATGCTTATTTGGGTGATGTACCAGATAACATAGAAGAAATGGAGTTTGAACACGAAGGTAAAAAATACAATCCACAATCATTTGCTAAACACTTAGGGTTAGATATGGATAATTACGTTTCATTAACTTCTTATACTCATCACCCATTCTATTCTTCTTTTGTATTAGAAGTAGCTGACAACTGGGCACTACAATCATCTTACAATTTACCTATAGATGAGTTTATGATGGTGATGGAAGAAGCACTTAAAAATGGATACACCTTTGCCTGGGGAGCTGATGTTTCTGAAAAAGGATTTTCGTTTAGAGACGGTTTAGCTATTGTTCCAGAAAATGAAGAAACCATTAAGAAAAAAGGAAAAGACAACAAACATTTTAGTGATGCAGGAGCAGAAAAAATTGCCAACTGCTTTGATGAACCTGTAAAAGAAAAAGAAATAACTCAAGAAATGAGACAGGCTGGGTTTGATAGTCAAGAAACGACTGATGACCATGGAATGCACGTAACAGGTATTGTTAAAGATCAAAAAGGTACTAAGTATTTTATCGTGAAAAATTCATGGGGCACAGATTACAACGATTGTGACGGTTATTTTTATGCATCTTATCCTTATGTAAAGTATAAAACCATGAATATTCAAATTCATAAAGATGCGATACCCGCAACAATTAAAAAGAAATTAGGAATTAAATAATTTTTATAAAGCTCGAAGAATTTTTCGAGCTTTTTTATGCTATGAATTTTACAGAAATTAAAATTGGCAAAGGATTAGGAGATATTCATTTTGGTTTAACTAAGAAGGAGCTTTTACAATTAATTGGTCCTCCTACTGAAAAAGAAATCTATCTTACCTCTGAGGAAGAAGAATATTTAACTGAAGTCTGGCATTACGATGAATACCAATTTTCGGTTTCTTTTGACGAAGAAGATGGTTGGCGTTTAACTAGTATAACTACTAACAACCCTGAAGTGGAACTATCTAGAAACAAACTTATACCAAAAAATTTAAATGAAATTGTAGAGTTTGCTTCTAATCAAAATCTTGGAGATTCAGAAATAGAAGAACTAGAAGGCAACTCAGTAGTAATAACTTTTATTGAATCTTCAATAAATTTTTGGTTTTCTAATAATAAACTTACCGAAATCCACTGGGGTGTTCTATGGAAAAATGAGGATACTCCTATTTGGTCTTAAACTTACACATTTCGAGATAATTACGTAGAAACTAACAACCAAATAAGTATTATTACTTTAATATTTTAGGGTGGTTTCCATTATCCAGCAATTCATCTATTATTGAAATCCTAAAATAAATTTTTATTAAAAAACAGGGTGATTTTATTAACTTTTTTTTAAAAATAAAACTTTAGGTTATTTTTAAAAAATACACAAAACCCTATAAAATACTATCTAATCAACTTTCCCCTCTACTCTTAACCTGTTTATGTGAAAAATTATACATTTTAAATTATTTTTAACTAAATTGCATTCCTAAAACAACTTACGACAAACTTTTACGTCTTAGTTGTGAAACAACTAAAATTAAAATTTATGCGGTATTTATACCTTTCCTTTATTTTATCAATTGGAATTAACGTTTTTTGTCAAGAAGCACCCAACTCTTCTTATGAAAACCGACAATATTCAATTTTCAGAAAAGCTTTCCCTGGAAAACCCACAAAACTCGTAATTAATATATCGAATTATACCTCTAGTGTGATTACTAAATTTAGAGAAAACTTATCTTCTCCTTTATTATCTGACAAAATCATATCTGTTTATCAAGATAATCAGAATCAACAGTTAACAATAATTTATAATGATAAACTTAAAGAAGAGGAGTTTATCTCAATCTTTAATGAATACAAAATAAACTACTACAAAAAAACAAAGTAAACTATATAGGAATGAAAAAATTTATACTATCAACACTGCTTGTTTTAGCTAATTTATTCCTTTTAGCTCAAGGAGGAAATATGGGAGGCGGAGACTGGAACGATTGTGGACTTGGAACTTGGTATGACTCTGGTGGATCTGCTGGAGGCTATAGTAGTAACGAGTTAATAACAGAAACTTACTGTTCTGATGTTGTTGGAGATTGTATTCAATTTACTTTTAATTCTTTTGATACCGAAGCATGCTGTGATGATTTAACTATATATGATGGGACCTCTACTAGTGCCCCCTTAATAGGTACATATGCAGGGACTGCCCTAAATGGAATAACCATAACATCTTCAAGTGGGTGTTTAACTATGGTGTTTGATTCTGATGGATCTGTTCAGAACTCTGGATGGGATGCTTCATATACATGTGTTACTTGTCCCGTTCCTACATGTAGCGATGGGATTCAAAACCAAGGTGAAACAGGCGTAGATTGTGGCGGACCATGTCCAGCATGCCCCCCTATTATGGGTAATGGCGATTGGAATAATTGTGGTCCAGGCACATTTTATGACTCTGGCGATTCTGGAGGAGACTACAGTGATAGCGAATTAATAACAGAAACTTACTGTTCTGATGTTGTTGGTGATTGCATTCAATTTACTTTTAATTCTTTTAGTACCGAAGCATGCTGTGATGATTTAACTATATATGATGGAACCTCTACTAGTGATCCTGTAATAGGCACATATGCAGGAACAGCCCTAAACGGAGTAACCATAACATCTTCAAGTGGGTGTTTAACTATGGTGTTTGATTCTGATGGATCTATTACTTCAGCTGGATGGGATGCCTCATTCTCATGTGTAACATGCCCAACCTGTTCAGATGGTATACAAAATGGCAGTGAAACGGGTGTAGATTGTGGTGGTCCAAACTGCCCAACATGTCCTTGCGGTTCACTACCTATAATTAATGACGAAGCTTGTTGTGCAACTTCGTTAACAGTTAATCCTGATTTACTATGCGGAACAACAACATCTGGCACTGTTGCAAACGCAACTGCATCATTCAATGCCAATACTTGTTTTGGTAATGCAGATGACGATGTATGGTTCTCTTTCACAGCAACCCAAACTAATCATGAAATAGATCTTTCAAATGTTTCAGGATCTGTTACCGATATGTATCATTCTGTTTATGAAGGACCTTGCAATAATTTAAGCGCAGTTATTAATTGTAGCGATGCCAATAGTAGCTCATTATCAGGTTTGACTATTGGTAACACTTACTATATAAGAGTATATACTTATACTTCTGTAGGTGGACAGAATACAACCTTTGATATATGTGTAGGTAGCCCACCTCCTGTTGGTCCATGTGGTAATCCTGCAAACAATGACTACTGCTCGGATCCTGCAACATTAGTAAATGATGGTGGCACATGGTCAAGTACGACTTCAGGAATTTATACTGGTGATACACCTGCAAATGTGAATTCTGTTTTCTGTGGTTCAATAGAAAACAATTCATGGTACTCATTTGTAGCAACAAGTACTACTGAATCATTTAATTTTACAAGCATTTTTAATTGTAACAATGGCTGGGGAATACAAGCAGAAGTATATGATGTTACAACAGATGCTAATGGTTGCTGTACTAATTTTTCATCTGTATCAAACTGTTGGAATCCAAACAACACTACACCTGCTACTGTTACAGCAACTGGCTTAACTATAGGGAATACTTACTATTTGATGATAGATGGTCAAGCCGGTGATGATTGTGATTTTACTGTTAATGGGTGGTCAGCTAGTGGAATTTTACCCGTTACACTTATCGATTTTAGTGGTTACCCATATCAAAACTATAACAAGATAATTTGGACAACCGAGTCAGAAGTAAACAATGATTATTTTATCATTCAAAAATCATTAGATGCTAAAAACTTTATTAATATAGGTACAGTTAAAGGAAATGGAAACACGTCATCTGTAAGTAATTATTCATTTTTGGATGAAGAAGATCCATCATACACTACTTACTATAGATTAAAACAAGTAGATTATAATGGAGAGTCTGAACTTTCTGATATCATTTACATCAATAGGTTAGATGAATTAGGTGTTTTCTTATATCCTAACCCATCGAAAGGAAGATTAAACATTGATATCACAAAAAATAATATAGGTACTGAAAAGATTATTATTTCTTATACAAGTGTAATTGGTAAACAATCTATTGAAATAATCAATCTAAATGATGGTAAAAATACTTATCAGTCTAGCAAGTTTGATAACTTAAGTAATGGTATTTACTTTGTACAGGTAAGAACTGAAAATGGTGATTTAATTAAGACAGAAAAACTAATTAAAGAATAATTAGAAAAAATAATATTGGTAAACAAAAAAGCATCCATTGATGGATGCTTTTTTTAATATTTTTAATCTTAAAAAAAGATTAATGATGAGACTCCCCACCTGTTTTCTTATTGAACAATAATATTGCAATAATAGAACCTATAATTACTACAGCCATACAAAATACCTGCAACAACTGATTTTCAGTTGAAAAATTAATATATGCCGGTTGAAAAGGCAAAAAGATTAATACTGCGATAATTGCTATTGCTATTAATTTATTTTTACTCATAACTTTTTCTTTTAGATGTGATAAAGATAAAAAAAAATCGGAGCTAATAGCTCCGATTTTAAAATAATTTACAAAGTACCTCTCAGCTCTTGTTCTCTCTCAATGGACTCGAACAATGCTTTAAAGTTACCAGCACCAAAACCTCTAGCTCCCATTCTTTGTATTATCTCAAAAAACAAAGTAGGTCTATCCTCTACAGGTCTTGTAAATATTTGTAGTAAATAACCTTCCTCATCTGCATCAATCATAATACCTAAACTTTTCAAAGTCTCAAGGTCTTCACGCAGTTCATGATCAAACTCAGCCAATCGTTCAGGGGCAGCACTATAATAAGTATCAGGAGGTGTAGTTAAAAACTCTACCCCTCTAGCTCTCATTCCTTTAACTGTAGCAATAATATCATTAGTGGCTACTGCTATATGCTGACAACCTGGTCCTTCGTAAAAATCTAAATACTCCTCAATTTGAGATTTTTTCTTTCCTTCAGCTGGTTCGTTAATAGGGAATTTAATTCTACCATTACCATTACTCATTACCTTACTCATTAAAGCAGAGTACTCAGTATGAATTTGCTTATCATCAAACGAAAGGAAATTCTCAAACCCCATTACATCTTCGTACCACTTTACCCAATCGTTCATCTCATTCCATCCTACATTTCCTACCATATGATCAATATACTTCAAGCCTAATGGCTCAGGATTATATTCAGATTCCCATTTTTCAAAGCCAGGCATAAATACTCCATTGTAGTTTTTTCTTTCTACAAATACATGCACAGTTTCTCCATAAGTATGAATACCCGACCTTACAACTTCACCATCAGCATCTTTCTCCACAGTTGGTTCCATGTATGATTTAGCACCTCTTTTGGTAGTTTCCTCCCATGCTTTTCTTGCATCATCTACCCATAGCGCAATTACCTTAACTCCATCACCATGTTTAACAATGTGATCATTAATGGGACTTTTAGAATTTAAAGGTGTAGTAAGAACTAACCTAATTTTATCTTGTTTTACAACATAAGAAACTGTGTCTTTACTTCCTGTTTCTAATCCTTTATATGCATATGATTGAAAACCAAATGCTGTTTTATAAAAATGTGCTGCTTGTTTTGCATTCCCTACATACAATTCTACATAATCAGTTCCTAATAAAGGAAGAAAATCTTGAGCTCCTTCAAATATTTTTTCTAGACCGTAATCAACGTTTTTTATATCACTCATTTTAATTCGTTTTAATTAATGTTCTAACCAAGATTGGTAATAACTTCCATCTTGGATATCTAATGCTTGCTGAGTTACTTTTAATGGTGCAAACGTATCTACCATAACCGCTAACTCTTCGGTTTCTTTTTCTCCAATACTTCTCTCCATTGCCCCTGGGTGTGGTCCATGCGGAATACCTGCAGGATGCAATGTTATTTGTCCTTGCTCAATGTTATTTCTACTCATAAAATCTCCATCAACATAGTACAATACCTCATCAGAATCTATATTACTATGGTTGTATGGTGCCGGCACTGCCTGTGGATGATAATCGTATAACCTTGGAACAAACGAACAAATTACAAAAGCTGAAGTTTCAAATGTTTGATGGATTGGAGGAGGCAAATGAACTCTTCCCGTTATAGGTTCAAAATCAAAAATTGAAAACTTGTAAGGAAAATTATATCCATCCCAACCAACTACACTAAACGGATGAGCAGCATAATTATATTCATGCATTACATCTTGTTTTTTAACTTTCAATAAAAAGTCACCCATTTCATCATAAGTCTCTAGCTCATGAGGAGGGTGAATATCTCTTTCACAGAATGGAGAATGTTCCAAATGTTGTCCAAACCAATTCCTATATCTCTTCGGGGTATAAATTGGATGCTTTGATTCAACAATAAACAGGCGGTTATCCTCAGTATCAAAATTAATTTGATAAATCATTCCTCTCGGAATCACCAAATAATCTCCATATTCAAAATCAATGTTTCCTAAAAAGGTTCTTAATTTACCAGACCCTTTATGAATAAAAATTACCTCATCTGAATCGGTATTCTTGTAATAATAGTCCGTAAGTGATTTTTTTGGAGCTGCTAACACAATTGTGCAATCATTGTTAAACAAAACTGGTATTCTGCTCTCCAAGTAATCATCACAAGGGGCTACTTCAAAGCCTTTTAAACTTAATGACTTCATATTGTATTCAACAGCAGCTTCAGGAGCAACACTGTATGATTTTAAAACCTCTTTAACCTGCGTTGGTCTTTGAGTATGATACAACAAGGATGACATTCCATCAAAACCTATTGTACCAAATAGCTCTTCGTAATAAAAGTTACCCTCAGGACTTTTATATACAGTATGTCTTTTGTTAGGAATCTTTCCTAATTTATGATATCGTGGCATATTTAAATGATTAATTATTAATGATTGTTCTTCTATTATTGATAAAAGAATATCATTCAGGATTTCGTTTGAGTTCCATTTTAACTCTAAACTTATATGTAACAATAGTTTGTTTCATTGCATCGTAAAGTTACAAAATTGAATGTTTGAATAAAAATGATAATAATCAGAATTAATTATCTTCTGAAAACCACTCTGCATAAGAATTAGGAGTTTCTCTTAGTAAAAGGTAAGTTAATTCGAGATTATGTGGCAATTCCTTTTTAATCAAATCAGCATAATAAACTAGCAAGTTTTCACATGTTGGGTTAAATGGAACTAAAATGAGTTTATTCATAAAACTAAACTGTGTAGTATTAATTTTCATCTTATCCCATAAAACTAAAGAATGGTCATATTCATGCACTATAAGCTTATCAACTATGCTTTTAATTATTGTAAAATCAACTACCATACCTTCATCAGGATCTGAAGTGCCATTCTTAACTGTTCCTTTAACAGTAACTTTAAGTTGATATGAATGCCCGTGAATATTTCTACATGGGCCATTATGCCCAACCAAGGCATGTGCCATTTCAAACTTAAACTCTTTGGTAATTCTAATTACTGACATTTTGCAAATGTAAAAAGAAAGTTTAGAGTTTACTACCTATAATGATAACATCATCAATTTGTTCATGGTTACCCATCCAGTCCACAAACTCTTGTTGCAACTTACTTTTTTGCTCGTCCATTGAGAGGCTATTAATGGCTAATAACAATTCTTTAAATCTCTTATACCTGAATTTTTTTCCTTTTTCTCCACCAAACTGATCAGCATATCCATCAGAAAATAAATACACCGTATCTCCCTCATTAAGTTGTATGGTATGATTACTAAATTCTTTAGTTTCTTCAGAATAATTGCCTATAGGAAAACGATCGGCTTTTATTTCATATAGTGAAAGTCCTTCTTCATTTTGTATAGAAGCACTTAATTCCAAATTGGTTTTTACTGATTTATTAGTAACAATATAAAGGGGGTTATATGCTCCAGCATATTCCAATACTTTTTTCTTCTTATCAAAAGTACACAAAGCGATATCCATTCCATCTCTAATACCTTCTTCTCCTGTTTCTTTTTTCAGTGTATTGGCTACTCCTTTATTAAGCTCATTTAAAATTTGAGCTGGCTCAGTTATCCCATATTCTCCTACTATTTTATCTAACAAATTATGACCAACAATACTCATAAATGCACCTGGAACGCCATGCCCAGTGCAATCTACTGCTGCAAATAAAGATTTATCTCCTTTGGTAGCCAACCAATAAAAATCTCCACTTACTATATCTTTGGGATTAAACAATATAAATGTTTGACTCAATTCTTTGGTGAACTTCTCATCGGAAGGTAAAATGGCATCCTGAATACGTTTTGCATAAGTAATACTATCAATAATATCTTTATTTTTTCTTTCTAACTCTTTACTCTGTTGAACTACCTCCTCAGTACGTTCTGCTACCTTTTCCTCTAACACCCTCTTTTCCTTTTGTAAATTTCTCTCTCTAATTCTTATGAATGCAAAAATTAATATCAATAACACAATTATGGAGGTAATAATAAACCATGTACGTTGCCAAATAGGAGGGATTATTATAAAACTATAAGTTACTGGTTCTTTATTCCAGATACCATTATTATTACTAGCTACTACTTTAAAAGTGTAACTACCAGGTGGTAAAGGAGAGTATGTTACATAGGTTTGCTTAGTTGCTGGTCTCCAATCTTCTTCCAGCCCTTCTAACATTACTTTATACTGAACTTCATCTGGATTAGTTAAACAAATACTAGAATAATTAAATACAATGGATTTTTCTTTATAACTTAGTTCTAAACTAGGTATCATTGATCTATCTTCAAGATTAACAGAAAAGCCAGTAATTTGTGTGATAGGTTCCAACTGATTTACTTTTTCTTCTTTTATGTTAAGTTTTACTGCTCCTTTAATGGTTCCAAACCATAAATTACCATCCTTATCTTTATAAGTTGCATGTGGCTTAGATTCTATTCCAACATATCCCATTTTTTCTGAAAATGAATAAAACTGATCTTGTTTAAAATCGTATTTATTCAACCCTTTATTGGTTCCTATCCATATATTACCATTATTATCAATATTTAAAAGTGAAATATAATCCGATAATAAGCCATTACTTACCCCATATTTTTTGATAATAGTGTCTCCATTAAAAATCATTACTCCTTTACCTTCAGTTCCTATCCATAAATTACCTTTAGTATCTTCAATTATAGCTGTTGGTGTAATTTTTTGATTGATATTGATTTTTTCAATTTTTGCTCCGTTAATCTTAGTAATACCTTTTCCTCTTGAGCCAACCCAAACAATATTTTTGCTATCAGTAAAAACTGTACTAATTTCATTACCCGCTAAACCATGTGATTGAGTTAATCTATCTGTTAACTGATTATCAATCTCATAATAAACTAAGCCATCTGTTGTTCCTACCCACAAATTATTATCTTGATCAATACTCATAGCAGTAATCAACAACTGACTCATAAAAGAATTAACTCGGTAATTCATTTCAAAACGATTACTATTAGGATTAAACTCCATTACCCCACCACCCCAGGTCCCTATCCAGAGCTTACTATTATTATCTGATTGAATAAACCTTACTTGCTGATAAGGTATCCCTCTTGGTTCCTGATAGGTAGCAATCATTTTTCCTTTATCAAACACAGAAATACCTTCATTGGTTCCTATCCATACTTTTTCATTTTTATCTTTTAAGATCGCCCAAACTTGTTCATTTATCAACCCATTTTCTTTAGAGTAAGAAACAAACTGGCTGCCTTTATAGACAAGCAATCCTGTTTCCTTTGTTCCAAAGAGCATATTCCCTTCTCTATCTTCTTTAATAAATCTGATATGGTTGTCAAGCAATCCTTTTTCACTGTTTATAGTAGTAACTACTCTATTAGAAATTTTAGAAACACCTCCACCCCAAGTGCCTACCCAAATATTACCTTTACTATCTTCAGTCACTGTGCTTATCCAGTTTGAAGCTAATCCATCTCTGGTATCATATATCTGCAAGCTACCCGAACCTTTTTGATAATGATACAAACCACCATTATAAGACCCAAACCATTGACTTCCATTACTTACTTCTGTCATATAAGTAATTTGAAAATAAGTAGGCATATTAGGCACCCGATAAAAATCAAAAGTATTTTTTTGGTAATTGTAATTTTTAACTCCCACATCAGTTACAAAATAGATATTACCATTTTTCAAACTCTCTATCTGAAAAACAATATCGCTAACTCCTTCTTGTCCTTTATACTGTTTAAAGCTAATTGAATCTTTACTATGTGTATATGGGTTCTTAATTTTAATAACTCCCTCTCCAAAAGAACTTACCCACAAACTCCCTTCAACGTCTTCTTCAAAACAAGTAATGTCTGCACTCATACTAAGTATTACTTCTATTTTTCCTGATTTAACTCTGGTAACACCACCATCAACGTGTCCTAACCACATTGTTCCTGCTGTATCAATATGAATAACTTTCACTGCTCCATCTGCCAAGCCATCTTCTGTAGAATAGTTTATAAATTCTTTTCCGTCAAATCTAGAAAGTCCACTAGCCGTACCTAACCATAAAAAACCTTTATCATCTTGGGCAATTGCATAAACACTACTTTGCGCAAGTCCTTCTTTAACACTATAATTATCAAAATGATAGCTTTGGGATTTAGCCAGTAATCCTGTGAATAAAAAAACCGATAAGACTATAATCTTACCGGTTATTTGAAAAATATACTTGTTCATTAAAATATCTTATTTCTTAATAAAGAAGAAAGTGCCATTCTCATCTTCTAGTCCAGCAATTTTACCAAACTTAGGTTTTTGTTTAGCTCCACTTTTTTGTACAGCAGAACTCACCTTATTTACTACAACCTCTATTGGAATACATGAATTTGGATTACTTGATAATGTATTGGCAAAAGTTTTAGTAAACTGCGAATTATCTGTAGCTAACTCATATCCAGCCGATGAAAATACTTGTGATGACTTAAACTTAGTTGCTTTCCAATCGTTACAACTTTTGGTTTCGTTAGTTGAACGCATTGCCTGATAAAAAGATGGTCCAGACTCACAAGCATCAGTAACAACCAAAGTATGCGTAATATTTTTGGAGTATGACTGCATACCTGCCTTTAAGTTATTAATATTAAAATAAGTAAATTCATCATCTCTTTTGGCATCAACAGGAACCCAATACCCAGTATTATTTATGAATTTACCATGACCTGCATACCAAACTAATAAAGAGTTTACGCGGTTACTTCTAACCAAATCTCTTAATTCAATGGAAAAGAAGCGCTCTAATTGAGCTTTGGTCATGTTCTTTTTGTGAACTACATTATGAATTTTATATTTTGCAAAGGCAGATTTCATCATGGTAACATCTTTACCTGGTCCGTCTAAACTTGCGAAGGTTTTATAATTAGCATTCTCAATAAAAACTACCCATGTTTTACCCATAGGGTTATTTGCTAACAATTCAATATTTTCACGATTTAGATTAAACTTCTTTTCAACTTTATTACCATACTCATCTTGTGCAGAAATGGTAAAGGTGTCTTTATTTTGAATGTTGATAGTTGCAGAAAACTTTGGGTTCATCTCTTTTAGCATAAAGCTAGCTGTAGCACCTTCAACCATAATGTTTTTAATCAAGCTTTCATCTTTCATAATCCCTTCCACATAAAGTGTTGGGTCATCAGCATCCAAATAAATGGTACCATCATCAGAAGCATAAGGTGCCATTAATTTAACTACTGGAGCATCTGTTTCCGTTTCCTTTTTCTTAAAAGTCCAAGTTTCAGAATTTTGGTAAATATCAAAAGCAGTAACAGTCAATTCGTTAGCTTCAGCTAAATTCATCTCTAACTCAAATACTGGATTTAACGAATCCTTAGAATACTCAGCATCCTTACCATTTACTTTAATAAACTCTATTTTACTCTCATCATTTATTCGCCCCTTTACAGTATAAAGTAATGTTCCTTTTGGTACAGCAATAATTCCTTTTTCAGGAGAAACAGGATCAATCATAGTAATTGTTGGGTTATTGCTTTCTTTATTTAGCTCATAAATACGCTTATTGACATCTGCCACCAATTTTTCAGCTTTTTCTCCTTTTGGATTTAAAGCAATTAAAGCTTCATAATCCTTTGTAGCAGATTTAATATCATGATTATCTTCATAGGATTTACCTCTTAAATAATATGCACGATAATTATTAGGGGCTAACTTTATAACTTTAGTATAATCACCTACTGCATTTTGATGCTGACTTAGTTTATTATATAAATTTCCTCTTTGTAAAAAGTAATCCTCTTGATTAGGGTCAATGGAAATTATCTTAGACAGATCATCAATAGCCCCTTGAGTATTGGCTTTAGCTAAATGTACGTTTGAACGAACCATGTATGCCTGAACATTTTGAGGTGCCAAGGTTATCGACTTATTAGCAGCTTCCAGTGCTTTATCAAATTGCTTAAGCTGAGCATGAGAGTATGCTAACCCAATGTATGCTCCTACATATTTACTATCATAAAATTTAGCTCTACCAAAACTATAAATGGCATCCTGAAACTTCATTAAGCTATCCTGAGCTACACCCAAATTGTAATAAGTTTTTCCCGAACGCTCTTTATCTGTCGCTAGTTTGGCCGTTTCTACTGCAGCAGAAAATTGTTTTAATGCAATGTGCGCATAAACTTTTTGCTCATACGCTTCCATATTTTTTTTATCTCTATCAACAGCCATTCCCAAGGATGCTGTAGCTTCAGAATATTTTTTTAAGTTATAATAAACCCTACCTAAGTCAGCATGATATTTCCCTTCTTTCTCTCTTATTTCAGTAGCTTTTTTTAATGGGGCTATTGCTTTTTCTAATTCTCCTTTTGCTTCGTAACATAAGCCTTTGTAATTCCATGCTTCATGATGATCTTGCTTACCATCAATAGTTTTATCAAATTCTACAATAGCTCCATCATAATTTTTCTCATTAAACATTTTTTTCCCATCATTAAAATATTTGTAATAGGCTTGAGAAAAAGCACTTGACGCAACAAAAAGCAGTACCAGTAAAAAGGATATTTTTTTCATAACAAAAGTTATTTAATTAATTCATTATCAATTAGTCATCAAATTTAACTAATAAATTTCGATGAGTACTTATTATTCTTCTACAAAGTTCAACTTTATATCAACGAAAAGCAATGATAAAGCTCATTATTTATCAGCATTATTCTTAATTTCACAACATAAAATATGCCATGCTAAAAAGAGATAAAATAAAAGTAATTGTATTAGCTGTTTTGTTGCTATTACTGGGTGCATCATATTTCCTTTTTGGAAAAGAGTCCCCCATTATGAAATACACCAGTGCTTTTTGCTTAATTGCATGGTTAGCAACCATGTTTATTGTTAATAAAAAATATCGTTAGTTATGTTAGGAAATATGTTTAATAAGAAAATGATGGAAAAGATGCAGGGGCAAATGGAAGAAGTTAAAAATAAACTGAACAATATTAGTGTTACTGGTGAAGCAGAGAATGGAAATGTGAAAGTTGTAGCTAATGGGAACAGGCTCTTAACCACTATAGAAATTAACGAAGAGTTAATACAAAATGCCACTAAGGAACAAATTGAAGATTTAATTTTAACAGCAGCTAACAGAGCATTAGAACAAGCTGAGCGTGTTGAAAAATCTGAAATGAGTCACGCTGCGATGGGAATGCTTCCTGGAATGGGATAATATGGAATATTTAATCATTGGAGCAATTGCTCTATTTACTTCAGTTCTTACCTTTTTTTCTGGATTTGGCGTAGGAACTATCTTAACCCCTGCTTTTGTATTATTTTTTCCTATTGATCTAGCAATTGCTATGACTGCCATCGTACACTTCCTGAATAACCTATTCAAATTTGGATTAACTTACAAAGACATTAACAAAAGTGTACTACTTCGATTTGGATTACCTGCTATACCTTTTGCCTTATTAGGAGCTTGGGTACTAATTTCTTTTGCTGATAAAAATCAGCTACTTGCCCGTTTCACATTGTTTGGTTTTGATTGTCAGGTTTTCTTAATAGAATTAATTGTTGGGATACTGATGCTGTTTTTTGCCATTACCGAACTTTTCCCTTCCTTCAAAAAAGACACCATTAAAAAACAACATCTAATTATTGGTGGTGCCATTAGTGGTTTTTTTGGTGGATTAACCGGACACCAAGGTGCACTAAGAACCATGTTTTTAATTAAAAGTGGATTAAACAAAAATAGCTTTATTGCAACAGGAATAGCCATAGCTTGCATTGTTGACATAAGCAGGTTAAGTGTTTATGCTGGAAAAATCCAGAAGATAAATATTCAAGATTCTATTGGGATAATTTCTGTAGCTGTAATTTGCGCTTTTATAGGTGCTTATTTTGGAAAAATGCTGCTTAAAAAAGTTACCATCAACACCATACAATACATTGTATCATTTCTAATAATAATAATATCTATATTGCTAATTTTGGGCTTAATTTAAGCTCCTTCCCAATTAATTACAGGGTTGGCATACATCTTTAAGAAAAACTGTTGATTCAAATCGTTTGAAGAAAGTTTAGCCAATCGCTCATTCATATAATTAGTAAAAATCAGCTTCTCTTCTTCGGTATATTTATCCACATACTTAGTTGTATTGGTATACATATCATAAGCAATGTAGTTGGTACTCCACAACTTGTAATTATTGTAAATAACTTCATCAATGGTTTGTGCAATACGTTGCAATAACTCATTTCTGTTTTTAATTCCTGATAATTTTTTTATCTTATCATTTATGGGATAAGTAAACTCAACATGAGTCCTTGCTTTGTAACCATTCATACCCAACACCATGTGCTCATTATCTTCACCTTCAGCTTTTTCATATCTATCTCCCTGGCTTTTTTTAATTAACTCTGGTATTTTTAGATAATCACAAGGATCTAATTCATAAGAAATACTAACTGGAGTAATGTTTAAACTTATCAGGTATTCTAATAAATCATTAGTCTTTGATAAACCAAACATTTTTAGCAACGCTGGATTAGTTTTATCATCACCATCTTTTGCCCTACCCTCACGTTGAGCAATCCAAATAGAACTTTTCTTTTCATTAATAGCATGATTAATATATGCTGACAAGGTTTTAGAAGCTTCTAACATATCAAGTTTAGGTAAGCCTCGTTTAACAATAAAACTTTTATTAAGCCTAACAAGTTTATTTACCCAAGGCTCTGATACTAAATTACTACCTATAGCAATTTCGCAAGTATCAAACTCATTAATGTCTAAACAATAATTAATTAGTGCAGAATCTAAAACAATATCTCTATGATTAGAAAGATACAAATAAGCACCATCTTTATTCAGCTCTGATAAACCACCATAGCTAAAAGAATCCATAGAACTATCTATGATAGCTTGAACAATTCCACACGACATGTTCGATTGAAACTCTTGGATAGTATTATAGCTTTTTAAAACTGCTTCTATTTGCCCTTCTTTGAGGTGAGGCAAATAAGTTTCAATGGCTTGCATCAAAGGTTTTACTTTAATCAATTCCTTTACCACTGAGTGATATTCGCTATCATTAAATGGTCTTATATCGTCAAAATTGTATTCCATTTAGTTTCCAAAATTAAAAATTCTAATTTGATACACGCAGGATTATAAATAATTAATAACTTTAAATCCTTAGTTCACAACAAGGTATTTATGCAACAGTTCTTCAAAAACATCCTTATAAAAGGAGTGTTATTGCTTTTAGCAGCAACAATGTTTACCCAATGCGGTAACGATAAAAATGAAATTATTGAAATCAATCCTGCCTTTGCAGAGTATATTTCAGCTTTTACTTCAGGAATCATTTCTAAAGAATCTACCATAAGAATTAGATTGATTGAAAGTAACCCACATTTTAAAGATGATGGTGAACCTATTGATGAAGATTTATTTGATTTCTCACCAAACATTGACGGTAAAGCTTATTGGATTGATGAAAGAACCATTGAGTTTCAACCAGAAGAAGATATGCCTTCTGGAACCATGTTTATTGGTGAACTAGAACTAGACGAACTATTAACTGATTTACCTGAAGATTTAGAAACTTTTCAATTTCAGTTTCAAACCATTAAACAATCTTTCTCAGTTGATTTAGGTACCTACCAAACCTATGAGAAGACCAAGCTACAGTTAAACAAACTACCTGGAACTATTACTACTGCTGATGTAATTAATAATGAAGAGATTGAAAAAGTAATTACAGCATCACAAGATGGAAAACAGTTAAGTATTACATGGGAGCATGAATCTGATAGAAAAACACATAACTTTTGGATAGAAAAAGTGGTTCGTAAAGAAGATGCAGAGGAAGTTCAAATTAACTGGAATGGAGAAGTAATAGGCATTGAAGGTTCAGAAGGAGAGCATATTACCGAAATTCCATCGTTGAGTGATTTTAAAGTGTTGAATGTGGAGGTTATTCAGCAACCTGAACAGTTTATCTTATTAGAGTTTTCTGACCCTTTAAAAGAAACACAAAACTTAGATGGTTTAGTTCGATTAGAAAACAATAATACCCTGAGATACATTATTGAAAACAATGCCATTAAGGTTTACCCTCCTGTTCGTCAGTCTGGGGAGAGAAAATTATTTATAGAGGCCGGAGTTAAAAACATCTTAAATTATAAGATGAAAGAAGGGCAAGAGATTGATGTAGTATTTGAAGACATTAAACCTGCTGTTCGTTTAACTGGTGACGGTGTTATTTTACCTAGTACCGATGGACTGGTTTTCCCATTTGAGGCAGTTAACCTAAGAGCAGTTGATGTGCGTGTAATCCAAATATTTGAAAACAATGTAGCTCAATTTTTACAAGTAAACCGATTAGATGGCAATCGTCAATTAAAGCGTGTTGGGCGTTTAGTCCATAAAGAAACTATTCAGTTAAATTCTGAAAAACCTATTGATTTTGGCAAGTGGAATGCCTTTGCTTTAGATGTATCTAAACTAATACAAACACAACCCGGAGCTATTTATAAAATAGAGCTAGGCTTTAAAAAAACATACTCTATGTACCCTTGTGAAGGCGATGATGCTAGTGCAGATGAAATGGAAAGGATAGAAGAAAACTGGGATGAAGATGATGAAGCTGAATTTAGTAATTGGGATTATTATGATGACTATTATTATGACGATTACTACTATTATGATGATTACGGTTATGATTACAACTATCGTGACAGAGATAATCCATGCACCAATTCCTACTACAGAAAAAGTAGAAATGTAAGCAGAAATTTATTAGCATCTGATTTAGGAATCATTGCTAAAGCTGGTAACAATGGAGAAATGAAGTTTGCTGTTACCGATTTAAAAACTACTCAACCTTTACCAGGTGTAACCTTAGAACTTTACAACTATCAGCAGCAACAAATCGGAACTATCCAGACGGATAATGAAGGTATGGCTACATTAAACTTAGAGAAAAAACCATTCTTATTAATTGCTAAGAAAGACCAACAGAGAGGTTACTTAAGATTAGATGATGGTTCATCTTTATCGTTAAGTAAGTTTGATGTTCATGGTGAAGTAGTTCAGAAAGGAATTAAAGGGTTTATTTATGGTGAACGTGGCGTTTGGAGACCAGGAGATTCTTTATTTGTAATGTTCATTTTAGAAGATGAAGATAAATTGTTGCCAGAAAACCATCCTGTTTCTTTTGAATTGATTAACCCACAAGGACAGACTGTGGAAAAAATGGTAAAAACTACTGGTGTAAATGGGTTCTACAATTTCGCAACAAAAACTGAACAAGATGCACCAACAGGTAATTGGGCTGCCAGAATTAAAGTGGGTGGAGCTACCTTCAGAAAAACACTGAAGATTGAAACCATTAAACCTAATCGCTTAAAAATCAATTTAGATTTTGGAGTAGAAAAATTGACAACTACTAATGCTGATATGGCTGGTAAGTTAAACGTTAAGTGGCTACACGGAGCTAAAGCTCGTAACTTAAAAGCCAACATTACCACTACTCTATTCCAAAGTAGTACTACGTTTAAAAAGTATCCTGATTATATATTTGATGATCCAGCAAGAAGGTTTGAATCAGAAGAGATTACGGTGTTTGATGGTAAGATAGATAACGAAGGAAATGCTTCTGTTTATGCTGATTTAAGAGTAAGCGATGAAGCACCGGGAATGTTGAAAGCCAACTTTGTTGCTCGTGTATTTGAAGAAAGCGGTGACTTTAGTATTGATAGGTTCTCTATTCCTTATTCTCCTTATGAGAGTTATGTAGGTATTAAATTACCTAAAGGCGATAAAGCTAGGGGAATGTTATTAACCGATACTAGCCATACGGTAAAAGTAGTTACGGTTGATGAAGAAGGAAGACCAATATCTAGAACTGGATTAGAAGTAGAAGTTTACAAAGTAGAATGGCGCTGGTGGTGGAGCACAGGAACCGATAATTTAGGTTCATACATCAGTAGCTCGTACCACTCTCCTATTGTATCTAAAAAGATAAACACAACTAACGGTTCAGGTAAATTTAAATTTAGAATTGACTATCCTGAATGGGGAAGATACTTGGTAAGAGTTTACGACCCAGTAAGTGGGCATGCTACAGGTAAAACAGTTTACATTGATTGGCCAGGTTGGGCCGGTAGAGGTCAGCGCGAGAACCCTGGCGGAGCTTCCATGTTAACCTTTAGTGCTAACAAAGACAAATACAATGTAGGAGAAACATGCGATATCAACTTCCCTTCAGCGAAGGAAGGAAGAGCATTAGTAAGTATTGAATCTGGAAGCAAAGTAATTGATGCTTACTGGGTAGAAACGAAAGAGAAAGAAACCAACTTCCAATTTAAAGTAACTGAAGAGATGACTCCTAATGTTTATGTAAATATTACGTTAGTTCAACCTCATAACTATACCAAGAACGACTTACCAATACGCATGTATGGTGTTATTCCAATTATGGTGGAAGACCCTAACACCAAAATACAACCGGTGTTGAGTATGCCAAAGGTGTTAGCTCCTGAGGAGAAAGTTACCTTAAACGTAAAAGAGAAAGATGGCAAACGTATGACTTATACCATTGCCATGGTAGATGAAGGCTTACTAGATTTAACTCGTTTTAAAACTCCAGACCCATGGAAATCTTTCTATGCTAGGGAAGCATTAGGTGTTAAAACTTGGGACATGTACGACTTTGTGATTGGAGCATTTGGAGGTAAAATAGCTCAACTATTCTCTATTGGTGGTGATGGCGAAGCAGATGGAGCTCAAGGCAACAAAGCTAACCGTTTTAAGCCTATGGTTAAATTCCTAGGTCCATTTGAATTAGAACCTGGAGATAATCATTCGCACAGCTTTATGATGCCACGTTACGTAGGTTCTGTAAGAACTATGGTAATTGCTGGACAAGATGAAGCATATGGATTTACCGATAAAACCACTCCAGTAAGAAAGCCATTAATGGTATTGGCTACTCTACCAAGAGTAGTTGGTCCAGGTGAGTCAGTGAAGCTACCAGTTACAGTATTTGCTATGGAAAAACACGTGAAGAATGTTTCTGTACAAGTACAAACCAATAGTTACTTTACTGGTGCTACTACCAAAAACATCACCTTCAGTGAAATAGGTGATCAAGTGGTAAACTTTGATTTAGGTGTAGCTGAAAAGTTGGGTATAGGAAAAGTGAAGGTGATTGTGAAAAGCGGTAAAGAAAAAGCAATACACGAAATAGAGATAGATGTGCGTAATCCTAACCCACCTGTAGTCGATTATGTTGATGCCGTAATAGAACCAGGTCAAACATGGACAGGTGACTACAGTCCTGTGGGTATGACTGGAACCAATAAAGGAACCTTAGAATTATCTAACATCCCTCCTATTGATTTTGGTAGAAGATTGAAATACTTAACACAATATCCTCATGGATGTGTGGAGCAAACTACTTCAGGAGCATTCCCACAATTATTCTTAGCTGATGTGATGGAGGTTGATGCAAAAATGAAAACTAAGATTAGCACTAACATTAAAGGAGCTATAAAACGCTTAAAGTCATTCCAGCATCCAAATGGAGGATTAGGCTACTGGCCGAATTCCAATTCATCAAGCGATTGGGGAACCAGCTATGCAGGTCATTTTATGTTAGAGGCAGAAAAGAAAGGTTATAGTCTGCCTATAGGCTTTAAGAAAAACTGGATCAAGTACCAGAAGAAAGCTGCCAGAAACTGGAGCCCAGCTTCTAAAAACAGTAAGTACTATTATCGTAACCAAGACTTAACGCAGGCATATCGATTATATACCTTAGCCTTAGCTAAGAAACCTGCTTTAGGTGCTATGAATAGATTACGTGAACAGAAGTACTTAAGTACCCAAGCAAAATGGCGATTAGCTGCAGCTTACGTGTTGGCTGGTCAGCCAGAGGTTGCCAAAGAGTTAACAAATAAGTTGAGTACTACTATCCCAACTTATACTGAGCAATCGTATAGCTATGGTTCTTCTTTTAGAGATGAGGCCATGATTTTAGAAACCATGAGTTTAATGAAACAACGTAGTAAAGCTGTTGGAGTAATGAAACGCGTTTCTGAAGCATTGAGCAGCAGCCGTTGGATGAGCACACAAACTACAGCTTATTGTTTAATTGGTATGAGCAAGTTTGCAGGTAGTAGCAGTACCAGTAAGGAGCTGAAGTTTACGTACAACATTGGCAAAGGCAATGTTAGCGGAGCTACTAAAAAACCAGTGGCACAAGTAGATATGAAGCTAAAAGGCAAATCCGATGGAAAAGTAACGGTTAAAAATAGCGGTTCAGGCATAATTTATGCTAGAATCACGCTCGAAGGAATTCCTGAAACAGGAGACCAAACTTCGGCTAGTAATAACTTAAATATGAATATCCGCTACTTAAACATGAAAGGACAAGAAATTGATGTAACTCAATTGGATCAGGGAACTGATTTTATTGCCGAAGTAAAGGTGTATAACCCTGGTGTGCTAGGTAGTTATAAAGAAATGGCATTAACACAAATATTCCCATCGGGTTGGGAAATACACAATACCCGTATGGATGGATTTACGAGTGTACATGCTGCGGATATTCCAACCTATCAAAATATAAGAGATGATAGGGTTTATACCTACTTCGACTTGTACCGAAACAAATCAAAAACATTCCGTATCTTGCTCAACGCTTCATACTTAGGTAAGTTCTACTTACCAACGGTATACTGCGAAGCCATGTACGACAATAAAATTAATGCTCGCAGACCGGGCCAATGGGTTGAAGTGGTAAAACCAGGAGAATAAAAATTTAGAACAATGAAAAAATTACTTTACACTACTCTAATTGCGTTTAGTTTAATTTTAATGGCTTGCCCTTATGAGGGTGATGTAGAATTAACTACTTACGATGATGCCTTAAAGATAGAAAAAGGCTTATTAGGTGAATGGGTAGCTTTTAGCCAAGAAGGTGGAAGAGATGAATTAGTAATAGAAAAAGGCCGTAAAGGTGTATTTTTTGTGTCTCACAAAAAGTTTGAAAAAAACGATAAATTGGATGAAAGAACTAAAATAAGAGCCTACGCTACCGAAGTTGGTGGAGTGGTACTTTATACGCTAGAAACTGAAGACGGCAAATACAAATACTGCAAGTACGAAATTACCAGCAAAAACGAGTTTAACGTACAGTTTATAGATGCCGATTATATGGAAAAAAACTTTGCTCCTGAGGAAGAAGTAACTACTAAGGTGTTAAAAGACTTTTTAGCTGACCACATTAAAGATGAGGGCATCTTCACCGAGAAGATGGAATACTACCGAAAACATTCTTCTGAGTACGAAAAGGTAAGAATATACTTACAAAAAAATGGATTCAAATAGAATCCATTTTTTAGTTATTCTCTAAGTAATTTATTAAGCCTGGTTAAGTAAGCTTGTTCATAGTTTCGTTTATGCCTGTCAGATAAGTAAGAGCTTTCTATTAAGCGAAGTACTTCTTGTTTTTGGGAAGTTAGTGATGAAAAAATGTTACTCACTTGTTTTTCGTTAATTCCGGATATTTCTCCCAGTATATAAAATTGTTCATGTACCTTACCTTTGGCTTTATCCGGAGGCAGTAAGCCATCCTCCAATGCAAAATCTCTGTCTTCAATATGGATTCTACTATTCAGTAAATCATAAGCAGGGCTCAATTTAAAATCACCCAATTCGGTTTCTATCAGCGAAAAATTTTTAAAATGAGCATCCCCGTTAGAAAACAAGTAATTGAACAATATCAATTTTAGCAGTTTAGGAGCTTCTACATTGTATGCCGGAACATATTTTTTCATTATCTCAAACAACTCTGCATAACTTCCAAGGTACTTGTAGTTTTCTCCGTGAGTTTGTGGCGTTCTTCCTGCTAAAGATGCAAAATCTTCTTGTGCTCTTTTGGTTACATCATCTTTAATGTCAAAACGCCTGGTAATATAAGCCTGTGCTCCATCCTTAAAAAATATCAGTGCATTTTCGGCAGTTTCTATGTCAAATACCTGTCTGGCAATTTGCATCGTCAGGTGTTCATTTGCTGGCATTTGTTCAGGGTTTTTACCAGCACCCGGTTTGGGTTTAAGAATGTATTGCCCTTGTTCTCCCTCCTTTATCAAACGTAATTTGTTTTTGTCTAATAACACTGAAAACTTTTCCTGAACACCTGAGATAGACATTCTCTTTCGGTTCTCTTCAAACATTTCATCCGTTACTTCGTTCGTTGCAGGCGATACGTATGGTAAAAATGGGCTTACTTTCTTTCCATTAAAAACACGCTTTAATGCGGTAGAGGAATAAGTGCTATAACCTTCTTTTAAGGTTCCCGGACAATATTTTATCTCTGGTAAGCTCATTCGTTCTCTATTTTAACAATTCTAACCGCTCCTATAGTATCGTATTTGGCTGTGGTCAATAGTAAGCCGAAATGATCCTTTTTATCTATTCTCATGGTAAAACATACCGTCTGTTTGTTAGAACCTTCGGGTAATAGGTTATAAAAAAACGGAAACAAGTGTTCTGAATGGAATTCTTGTTGACTTTTAGGAAATGTAAGGCTAATTGCAGGTTTATCTACTGCATTAAACCAGTGATTGTGATAACGAAAAACAAATGCTCCGCTATCCAACTGTTTGAGTATCCCTGCCTCTTCATTCTTATACATCACTTTAGCTTGTCTCATTATTCATCAGGGTTGATCTGTTTTACTTGTAATGTTAACTCTAACCCCAATGCATCTGCCAGCTTGGTAATGGTTTGCAAAGTTGGATTACCTTTACCGCTTTCAAATTGCTTTAAGGTTCTTAGGCTCACACCAGATAATTCTGCCAGTGTTTCCTGGTTTACCTGCAGCATTTCTCTTCTGGCCTTAATGGTATGTATTAGTTTTTCAAAGTGCATTATATTGCTCTATTTATATCAAAAGTAATCAATAATTACAACAAAAACAACAAAAAGTGCTTTATAACACACTTTTTAATATGATTTTATAGGTATTCAACCCTATTCTGACTTATAAGTGCAGTATAATGCACTTATAAACTAATTTAATAAAAGCTAAAAAACACTTATCTGAATACAAAAAGTAAGAGTATACATGCAAAAAAAGGTTCAAATAGAACCCTTTTTATATCTCTTTCAACCCTAGCTCTTTCAAAAACTCATTATGTTCGTTTGTTTTCTTTTCGATTTGCTCATTGATGGAAGAAAGCTTCTTGTTTACTACGTTTAAGTCAATTTGCACTTCATCTTCTGCTGTACTTACATAACGCGAAATGTTTAAGTTGTAGCCATTCTTTTCAATCTCTTCCATGGAGACTTTTTTAGAATAACGTTCTGCTTCTTTTCGGTATTTGTAAGTTTCTACAATTTTCTCAATGTGTGTTTCATTTAATGTATTCTGACGTTTTCCTTTCTCAAAATTATCTTCATGGCTTGCATTAATGAATAACACATCATCTTCTTTTTTACACTTTTTTAATACCAAAATACAAACAGGAATACCTGTTGAATAAAACAAGTTAGAAGGTAAACCAATAACTGCATCAATGTTATTGTCTTTTAGCAATTTGGTTCTAATTTTTTCTTCTTGCCCACCTCTAAACAAAACTCCATGAGGCAAAATAATTGCCATTGTTCCTTCATTGCTTAAAAAATGAAAACCGTGTAACAAGAAGGCAAAATCTGCGGCTGACTTTGGAGCTAAACCATAGCTTTTAAAACGAAAATCTTCTGCCATGGCATCATTTGGTTCCCAACGTAAGCTAAAAGGCGGATTAGCAACTATCGCATCAAAAACTGTTTTTTTGGCTGGGTTCATTTCATTTAACTCATCCCATTGATTTTTTAAGGTATCACCATGAAAAATTTCAAACTCCGTATCCTTCATACCATGCAACAGCATGTTCATTCTTGCTAAGTTGTAGGTAGTAACATTGTTTTCTTGACCGTAAATTTTACCAATTGTTCCTTTGTTGTCTTTTATTCGTTTACGCACATTTAATAACAATGAACCCGAACCACAAGCAAAATCCAATACTTTGTCTAGTTTAGTTTTCTTACCCGTTGATGGATCTTGACTATCTAAGGTAATAATTTCTGAAAGAATAGTAGATATTTCTTGTGGTGTATAAAACTCGCCTGCTTTTTTGCCCGAACCTGCTGCAAACTGACCAATTAAATACTCATAAGCATCACCTAAAGTATCGGTGTCAGTAGAAAAATCTGCAATGCCTTCTGCAATTTTTTGAATAATGGTACAAAGCTTTTTATTTCTAGCTTCATAGGTTTTTCCTAGCTTTTCAGAATCGAGATTTATTTCAGAAAACAAACCTTGAAAGGAATTTTCAAACGATTCGTTTTCAATGTAACGAAAGCCTTTAGACAAAGTCATTAATAACTCTTTGTCTTGTGTACGTGCCAATTCAGAAATGTTACTCCATAAATGCTCTGGTTTAATAACATAATGTACCTTTCTTCGCATTTGCTTTTCAAATTCAGGAGCATCTCCCTCATTATTTTGGTACCAAATGGTCAGAGGAGAAATTTCAATTATAATTTCTTTGGTTTCATTTGTTTCTTCATCATGAACGGTTACTTTTTTCTCCTTTGCTTTAGGGTAATCAGAACCCAATTCTTTTTTAGCTGACTCCTCGTAATTGGCTGAAAGGTAACGTAAAAACAAAAACGAAAGCATGTAATCGCGAAACGAATCTGCATTCATAGCTCCTCGCAGCTTATCTGCAATTTTCCATAGTGTATCACCTAATTTATCTTGTTCTTTTTGTGTCATGCTTTCAACTATATTTTGAAATTGTAAGTAGTAATTAATTTGTCAAAAATATCATTGAAAAGAATTTCTTCTGGTTCTGACATTTCATTAAATTGATATTGATATGCTTGCTTATGTGATAAAGCATTTATTTCATCGGCAATGCGGTCAACATCTCCTTCATTAATACCAATATCTTTTAGAATTCTACCTATCTTTCTAGAGCCTATAAAAGAATTGATGTTTTCCAATACTTGCCTAAGTAAGACCATATGGTATTTATAAAGTTGTTCATTCTTTGCTTCACGCAATGTTTGCAAAAGGTGTAAATGATAAAGAAAAACATCGCTATTTGTTCCTTTAAAACTTAAATCGCCATCTTTATTTTTTAGAATTACTGTTTTAGTTAATTGCCCCACTCCTCCCTTACTTGTATCACTTTTTAGCCAGGTTGCTAGTGTAGAAAATAATCCAATATGATGGGTTGAAATAATCATTTTATCTTTTTTTAGATAATTGGCTTTAATTAACTCTAAAATAGACCGAGTTGTAACAAAAATATTATGTTCGTCTAAGCTAGATACGGGATCATCAATATAGATGTGTGCATTATGTTCATCTGCCCAACCATCTACCTCAAAGAGTGCTAAAAAGAAACACCACACAAAAATACGTTCCTCTCCTCTGGAAATTTTTATTGGAGTTTCGGTTTCTTCATCTACAAAAAACGTGATTGATTCAATTCCATTTTCTGGATTGGGATGTTGATTAAGCTTGAAAAAATACTTAGGATAATAAGGTTCTAGTTTTTCATTAATTAAGTCAACATCTTCTATTAGAAAACTATGAAATTGATTGAGTTTACTTGGAAGAACTGTTAACTTTAAATCAGCATTATTATTAGGTTCATCGTTATCCCAAACGAATAAGTCTTCACTGAAAGCATTATAATATACTCCTGCATGATTTCCATCATTTAAAGCTTTTGTATAGTCTTTATATGCGACCGAAAGCTGTGTTTTTCCAGTGGAATTAAGAGCATACATCAAAATGATACTTTCATTTATTTTATGTAATTCTTCTGCTATTTCATTTATTGTTGCCATCTCTTAACTCTCAATTTTTGGAAACAAGCCTTGCATTAAGCCTTTTTTGTGTTGTTGCAACTCTTCATTTTTTTGTGCTTGTGCAGTAATTAACTCATCAACTGCCGAAAGACAAGAAGCAATTTTTTGTTGTTCTTCGATATTTGTTGGAAAGTATAATTTAACTGCAGAAAAAACAGTTTTATTGATAATTGGAACAGCATGATTTCCAGCAATCGAAGCAATTTGTATTGAGTTACAATCAAGTAAGGAATAAAGAAAATCACTAGAATATCCTTTTATAGTAACTAATGAATTTATTTGCTGATTGGTAGCACACTCATATTTGTTTTGAGCAACTTTCCCAATTGTTGAACCTATACAAACAAACAATACACTGTTAGCTTTAATTTGTCTTGTCTTAGAAAAGCCAAGTTCGGTCAGTGTAGTTTTCGTTTGTGATACAATTCTATTATCACCCATATCTGCTGGCGAAACAAACATTTTTTCACCGCCATAGAAAGAAGTTTCTTTCGTACTTGGAGTATTACCTGTTATGATTTCCGCAACTTTACCTAATTCATTCTCAACCCACTCCCCATCATTCACAAATTCTGGAAAACGATAGTTGGGTGTTTTTTGCCCTTCTTGTGGAAACAAGTTTTGCATTAAGCCTTTTTTGTGGTCTTTTAGGGTGTCTAATTTTTCGTTGTGGGCAGCTATCAATTCATCTAAACTAGAAAGACATGCTGCAATTTTTTGTTGTTCTTCAGTTGATGGAAATGGAATCTGAATTTTACTCATCACTCCATTCATCAACTTTGGATTTCCTACATACGAAACATGCTTTTTTGAAACTGAGTTTATCAACTCAGCTGTACAAAGGTTCGCAAACCCTTCTTCATTCAATAATACACCACAAACATTGGTGCAATAGAATTTGCCTGTTCGATAATTTACATCTCCTGCGTTGGCTCCATCGGTTGTCCAAGTAATTGCATCTTGATACAAATACTCATTGTAATAGCCTGCTAATCCATTATTCTTCGTCTGAGAAGAAAAAACAGGGTAAGGGTATTCTTTTGTCGGTAGTTCTTTGACTAAGGTCATAGAAAGGACGTAACCTCTTGTCACTTGAAAAATCTCGCCAACTTCTTTTATCGCCCAACCTTCTTTTTGTATGAATTCTGGAAACCGTAACTGTGGTATCAATTTCATCACTTTACTCATAAGCTGCTAATCCAGATATTTCGCGCCCTTGGGCCAGTTTATTTAGTTGGGGTGCTAAATCGTTCATCAAAGCAGTTTCGGCTTTGCTACGCTCTTTCCAGCCTAATTCTAATGGTTCTAACAAGTCAGTCAATTTTTCGCCATCAAAAATCATTCGCTCCATAATTTGTTCTACAAAACTTTTTAAAGCTGCGGTTTGCAAACCGTGGGCATTGGCAATTTTTGCCAATTCTTTATCGTATTTCTCTACCTTAAAGGTTTCAAAGTTTTGTTTTAATTCATCAGCGGTTTGCCCTTTGCTCCAATCTACTTGGTTAATGTAATCACTCAAATCTTCTTCTTCGTCCATTAAATTAGCGTTAGATTTTAGCAGGCTAATTACCTGGCTTTTGGTCATCTTTTGTTTAGATGGTTTTTGCTGCGTACTATCGGCAATCAGGTTCATAATGTAATCGTAATCTATTACCGCAGAGGCAAAGAGTACAAATTCAAAATCCAATTGCTGTATTTCTTCGGGTGCATTTTCACCTTCTTTTTCTTGTCTTTTTCTAAAGGCTTTGGCTGTTTCTAGGTAAGAGCTTTTAAACTCTTGGTAAGTATCTTTTGGCAAAGCAGCTTCAATGGCTGTTTGTTGCGCTTCATCCAAGTCGGTATATTGGTCGAGCTGGGTTTTTAAGCGTTGTACTTCTTTAAAGTTTTTTATAAAAGCAATTTTAGCAGCATCACCACGCAAGTTGTAAACTTCTGCAGGTTCGTTTACCAAATTATGCTCTCTCATAAAATCGCCCAACTCTTGCACCGCTTTTTTAAAGTGTTCAATTACAACTGGTGCTGGTTCAACCATCCAAATTTCAGCAGGGTTACCACCTTCCTCACCAGAAAATAGCGTGATGGCTTTGTTTACAGCATCTTGCTGCGAACGGAAATCCAGCACATTGCCATAAGGTTTGGTATCATTTAACACCCGGTTGGTTCTAGAAAATGCTTGTATTAATCCGTGGTATTTCAAGTTTTTATCTACATACAAGGTATTAAGGTATTTAGAGTCAAAACCTGTTAACAGCATATCTACCACAATGGTAATGTCAATTTTTTTGCTGTGCGGCACATCTTTGTTGCTGTATTTTTGGCTTTTTATACGGCTTTGCACATCCTGATAATACAAATCAAATTCTGTAATGCGATGGTTTGTATCAAACTGTTGGTTATAATCGGCTAAAATCTCATTTAAGGCTTTTTTCTTTTCTTCAGGGTTGTGCTTGTTGTCTTCTTGCTCTTGTACTAAATCTTCTTGTATTTGTTGTATGTCTTTATTGCCCTCAGCAGGTGGTGAAAACACACAAGCAATGTTTAAAGGTACATAAGCTTCGTTTGCTTCCTGTTTTTGTTGTTGTATGGTTTTAAACAAACGATAATATTCAATGGCATTATTAATGGATGAAGTTGCCAACACTGCATTGAACTTACGGTGGTTGGTAGCAGCATCATGTTTTTCAATAATGGCTTCTATCACTGCTTTTTGTGCAATAGGTTCGCCCGGTTTTGGGTTGTGTTCACCCTTCCCTTTAAAATAATCAACATGAAAACGCAATACGTTTTTATCTTCAATGGCATGTGTAATGGTGTAAGCATGCAATCGTTTTTCAAAAATGCTTTTAGTAGTTTTTAGCGTTTTTTCTTCTCCATTTATTTCATGGTACGTAGCATTTTCAGGGAAAATAGGTGTACCTGTAAAACCAAACAATTGTGCATTCGGAAAAAAGTCTTTAATGGCTTTATGATTATCGCCAAACTGCGAACGGTGGCATTCATCAAAAATAAAGACCATTCGTTTATCGCTCAATGGTTTTAAGCGTTCTTTGTATTGTGCTTTATTATTTCCATCTAAGGCAATTCCTAATTTTTGTATGGTGGTTACAATAACTTTATCAGCATAATCGGTAGAAAGTAATCTCCTAACTAAAGTTTCAGTATTGGTGTTGGCTTCAACACTTCCTTCCTGAAACTTGTTAAATTCCTCTCGTGTTTGACGGTCAAGGTCTTTACGGTCAACCACAAACAAACATTTTTCAATTTCTGGGTTGTCTTTTAATAAGGTTGAAGCTTTAAAAGAGGTTAATGTTTTACCGCTTCCTGTGGTATGCCAAATATAACCGTTGCCACGATTTTGATTAATGCAATCTACAATGGCTTTTACCGCATAAATTTGGTAAGGTCGCATCACTAACATTTTTTGCTCACTCTCCACCAACACCATGTATTTACTTATCATTTCACCCAAAGTGCATTTTGATAAGAACTTTTCTGTAAAGGACGCTAAGTGTGTTATTTTTTTGTTGTTTTCATCTGCCAATTGATAAATTGGTAAAAATTGCTCATCGGCATTAAATTGAAAGTGCTGGTTTTTATTGTTTGCAAAATAGAAGGTGTTGCTTCGGTTACTAACAATAAACAATTGCATGAAACACATTAACGAATTACCATAACCATTGCCTGGTTCTGTTTTATAATCCACAATTTGCTGCATGGCTTTTCTTGGCGAAATGTCCAGCTTTTTTAATTCTATTTGAACAACGGGCAAGCCATTAATCAATAAAATTACATCGTAACGTTGGTTACTATTCTCTGTATTTATTTTTAATTGGCTAATAACTTCAAAATCGTTTTTGCACCAATCTTTAATATTTACCAAGGTATAATGTAGTGGTGTTCCATCTTCTCGCTGAAAATATTGTCGTTGTCTGAGTAGTTTTGCAGCAGCAAAAACATCAGGCTCTATAATTTCTTCGCGTAAGCGTAAAAACTCACTATCCGACAAGCGAACACGATTTAATGCTTCAAATTTGACTTTAAAGTTTTGCTCAAGCGATTTTCTATCAACTATCTCAGGACGATGGGTATACTTCATCTCCTTAAGTTGCTTAATAAAATCTTCTTCTATATTAAATTCTTTAGTCATTTACTATTTCAACTCATTCATAGCCAACCAAGCCATTAATCCTATGCTGGTTTCTATGGCGTTTTCGTCAATATTAAACTTACTGGTATGTAAGCCATGATTAATACCTTGCGCATCGTTTTTAATGCCTAATCGGTAAAAGCACGCTGGTGCAGCCTGGCTAAAATAGGCAAAGTCTTCAGCGGTCATGCGCAAGTTTAAATCTATTACATTAGCTTCGCCAAGAAAATCAATCGCTGCACTTTTAGCTCGGTTGGTTACTTCTTCATCGTTTACCAAAAATGGATAACCTTTACGTATCTCCAACTCACACTTCCCTCCCATTCCATCAGCAATTTTTTCGGCTAGCTTTTTCATTTTCACATGTGCTTCTGCCCTCCATTCTTCGTCCATGGCTCTAAAGGTACCTTCAAGTTCTACTTTATCAGGTATTATGTTGGTCGCTCCATTGCCAATAATTTTACCAAAGCTCAACACCGTTGGTGCTTTAGGGTGGCTATTACGGCTTACTATCTGCTGTAAAGCGGTTAGTATATGCGCTGTAATTAAAACTGGATCTACCGTTAAATGTGGTAAGGCTGCATGACCTCCTTTACCGTGTACGGTCATAAACAGTTCATCGGTACTGGCCATGTACATGCCCGGTTTAAAACCTACTTTACCAGCTTCTAGCTGTGGGTAAACGTGTTGCCCAATTATACTGTTAGGTTTAGGGTTTTCAAGTACGCCTTCTTTAATCATTAAACTGGCCCCTCCTGGCAAACGTTCTTCTCCTGGCTGGAAGATGAGCTTTATTGTTCCATCAAATTGGTCTTTAACCTCATTCAATATCTTAGCTGCACCTAACAAGCTACTGGTATGTACATCGTGTCCGCAAGCGTGCATCACACCTTCGTTTACACTCTTGTACTCCACCTCATTTTCTTCTACTATTGGCAGGGCATCTAAATCTGCTCGTAAAGCAATGGTTTTACTTTCTGGGTTGTTTCCTTTAATCAGCCCTACAATTCCTGTTTCTACAATACCATTTTGGTATTCAATTCCAAACTCATCCAGCTTACTGCATACGTATTTGCTCGTTTCGTATTCCTTAAACGACAATTCAGGATGTTGGTGTAAATGCCTTCTTATGGCTATTACTTCATCTTTGTAAGTAGCTGCTTTTTGCTTGATGATGTTCTTTAATTCTTCCAATTTCTCAGGTTGTTTGTAGGTTAACAAATATAGCTATTTTCCTTGGTCTTTTCCTAATAGCAAATACCTGTGGGTGGGCTTAGGACAAGCGGAGTGAAATGCAATGAGATTGGACCAGGAAATGCGCTGGCATTGTGGGTGAAAATCGAATTGGATTTGGCGATTGTCCTTTCTAGTCTAAAAGCTTTTGCTTTCAGGGGTGATTCTTTTCATCTAAGGAAAAGAATAGTAATAACACAAAAGGGTATTACGCTCTTTTGCATTGCCCAAAAGAGCCAAAAAGCTAAAAAGAAGCTTCAACCCGGTATCTGGCTCGCCTTTCTTTCTTCCCCTCACACCCTTTGGTAAATTGAGAATTTAGTTAGAAAGTGAATGGCATTCAAGAATTTCTCGTTCTGATCAAAGCGAAACCTTAGTAAGATTGAGAAGTTCTGAGCTTGCCTCAGAAATCACTCAACCGCAGTTAGGTTTTGTAAAGAACAGGTTATGAAATTATTGAATGCCTAGATTTTTTTGTTTCGTTTTTTCATCAATGGAAAAAATGAAAGGAATCAAAAAATATACCCTTTTATAATTCTGGATAGCTTGACTGAACCAGCATTTCCTGCCTATCAAGAAAGACAGGTTACTTAGAAAAGAAAATCAATTTAACCGCTCCCAACAACATTAATCCGCCAAATATCTTTTTAAGCATTGCTTCACTTATAAAACCTATGGTTAATCGTGAACCAAAATAACCACCAATTACAAAAGCAACAGCAATTACAGCTGCATATTTCCAGTTTAAAGCATCAGCTCTATAGTAATTGTACGCGGCTAAAATTCCAATTGGAGGCAACATGGCAGCCAAACTAGTACCTTGTGCACCAAATTGACTTAACCCTAATCCATAAACCAATGCCGGAACAATAATTATCCCTCCACCTACTCCAATCATACCACTAACCATTCCTGCACCAACTCCTATTAAAACTAATATTACTAATGTTGATATGCTCATATATTAAATATCTAAACTTAACGATAAATAAAACTGTGCCTGGTCTTTTTGATAACCATCTTCGATACCCCAAGCCCAATCTAAACGTAAGAAATACCCTAGCACGGTTGTTCTGAAACCAAAACCATAGCCTGCCACTATTGGGTTGATATCTCGGAAAACAGTTATCTTAATAGGCCCATCTTCAATTACACGCTTGTCAACTGAGTTTTGTTTACCCCATGGATCTAGACCACTCCAAGCTGACCCCACATCTGTAAATCCAACTACCTGGAAATTTCTAACAAATTTAGAACGTATTGGTCTACGAATAAAGTACTTAAATACCGGAAACCTCAACTCACTATTGATTACTGCAAAATTGGTTCCTCTACGGATATTTTGAGGAAAACCTCTCATATTAGCTGCCAAGGCATGGAAACGGTAATTCTGACTAAAGTCTATGTCTTCTTGATTAATGAACTGCTGTTGTCCTCCAAGTGGAATCCATTCATCCAAACTACCTAAATAGTAAATCAGTTTTTCATACCCAAATGATGCACTGGAAGCCAAACGGTTTACCCACACTATTTCTCTGCTAATTTTTAATGAATGCCTAAAATCTAATCCAACCACCTGCATGTTTCCGTTTTCTCCATTACCCATTCCTTTTACATCTCCACTTGCATCTATTTTTTGATTGGTAGAAATAAAAGAACCATCGCCTACTTCCTGATAATACTCTCCAAATATTTTAAACTTGGTACCGTAATAAATATTGGTCATTTTAGGACGAGAGTTATCAAACACAAAAGCTATTTTACCAATGGCTCTAAACTCATTAAAGTTAGGCTGTTCCAAAAACAAATCGTTAGTTGATTTAAACACAACCTGATCGTTTCTACCGGATAAGGTTACTCGAATACTAGCCACCTCATTAAAAGGGTATTTTATGGAATACTTGAGTGTATTGGTAGAAAAACCAAGCGCAACATCTCCATTTAATGTATTGTAAGTAGTTCTAGAAATGGTATATTCTTTATCGGTACGAGCAACTAAATTCTGATAAGTCATAAAGTACTCTCGTGTATTTCCTGACAACCTTACGCCACCAAAAATTTTGTAATCTTCAAATAAATCTAGCGTTCCAAATTTGATAATGGCTCCCATACCAGGGCTTGTATATGGTCCTCCAGTAAATTGTTGATATTCTCCATTTACAAAGTTGTTGCTAAACTTTACACCTGAGTTATCATTAAAAAAGGAGTAATTGTAATTTCGCTGATTAGGCAATTTAAACAACTCAATGATACTATCTTTTTTATTATCTCCCTCTCCTACTACAATTACATTTTTCTGAATTTTCTCTTTGTCTTTCTCAAAAATATAATCAGAAATATCTATCAGATTCTCTTCATCTTCTGGTTTCTTTTTAATGTTAACTGCTTTTAATACGGTAGCCGTATTAGGAACTGCAATATTTTTGACTGGTTGCGGTTCTAATGTATCCTTTGTTGGGGTTGTGCTTACTGTTTTATCTATAGGCTTTTCACTCAAATCTCTTAACAATAAGTAATATTTGTAATCATCAGTTAATACTTCGGTATATTGCCCGGATTGGATAATGTTGTGTTCTCTAATGCTTCTATTATAAAACTGAATAGCAGGTTTTACATCGTAAAAATGGTGATAGTGAATAGATGTATCAATATGTGTAATAAAACTATCCTTCACAGCACTCAACCGGGTTGTAATTTGATCTTGTTCTCCCAAAAAGTATAGCATGGTATCAATACCAAATGGTTGGCTCTCAGAAACAGTAGGTGTTTCGGTTACCTTAGTTAAAAAAGGTTCTTCTGCCTGATAATCTAATATCCAAACATCTTTTTGATTGGATAATAATTCAATATCTGTTGGCTGATAGCCTAATGAATCTGTAGTTCGATTAGAAGTAAAAACTATTTTGGTTGAGTTTTCAATAAATCTAGGCTCTAAATCATCAAACTTATCGTTGGTTAGCTTTTTATGTGAGTTAGGACCAGTATAATATAAATACAAATCTGATTGACCTTTATGTACTCCGCTAAACACCATTTCTTTACCACTATCAGAGTAATCCATAGCAGTAACTTTTTCGAGGTTAAAAAGATTCTTTACCTGAATACCACCAGTATTAATATCAAAATAGTGCATAGCCAACAACCCTTTCTCCTCGGTAACAAAAGCTAATATTTCACTTGAAGGATGCCATTCTAAAACAGGGTATGAATAATCATTAATTCGGTCTAACTTGTATTCCTTTTTGTATATTTTGTATTTCTTATCAGCATCCTTATAATAAATGTAAATTTTATACTGCCCTAGCTGATTGGTAACATAGGCAAAGTTATTCCCATCAGGACTCATCTTAAATTGCAGGTAATCTCTGCGTTTTTTAACCTTAAAGATTTGCTTTTTTAAATACTCTTCTTCCGATGATGGAGGCATGTTTTCATACTCCTTGGTATAATACTCTAACCACTCTTTGGTCAAACTTTTCATAGAGATCCCCAACACATACAAAAAACCCCTTTCTATACTTTGGGTAACTCTGGTCATGTACAGAATATTAGGAATTACAGCCTCTCCATATGTATTCACAATGTATGCCCACATAGAATGCCCAGCTATTATTGCTTCCCTTTCAGTAAGTCTATTAAACTTTTTATACTTACCCGATGCCATTCCATCTCTTACACTACTTTCTACCTCAGCATTCCAGGGATCAGCCATGTATGAAGTTAACCCTCTGTGGTACCACTGTGGCAAGGTTAACAAACTAGAGTTTTTTAACACTTGAGTCCAGCTGGCACCATACACCTGCTGATTAATCATAATTTGGGCGATACCTTCTTTTATTTGCCTGCTAAACTCAGCATGATCTCCATCAAAATAGATAAAAACTTTAGACCCCATAATATTGGTTATCCCCCCTACTTCTCCTCCTTCCAGATTTAAACCAACATTGCTTTGCTTAAAGTGCGATTGTTTGTTGTAAATAATAAACTGAATTCTGTCTTTTAAATCATACTCAAAAAAGGCTTCTTGTTCTGTAATGTATTCTTTAGCAACTTTTGCAGTATAAACTGCCAATTCTTTCCCTCCAGTATAAAAATAAGTTTCGTACTGAGGAAAACGGTAATATTTCCATTCAAAATAATCGTACTGAACACGATTTTTGCCAAAACCAGTTTGTGTTCCGTTATAAAATTGTGCATCCGCATTTTTTAACGAAAAAACACTAACCAACAGCATTAAAACAATTACAATATGTTGATTCCGATTTTTAATGGAAAATGAATTAAAGTTTATGCGTAAAAATAAAGATTTTATAAGGATTGTAAATACTTTTACAAAAGTAATCTATAAACGGTAAATCAATGATTCAGGTACACTATTTTACTTTTAACGGGTTTCAGGAAAACACCTACATTTTGTATGATGAAACTAAAGAATGTGTAATTATAGACCCAGGTTGTTACAGTAATGAAGAACAAACAGAACTTGCTCAATATATTGCTAAGCATGATTTAAAACCTGTTAAATTGTTAAACACACATTGCCATATCGACCACGTACTGGGCAATAGCTACGTTGCTAATAAATATAATATTGGTTTAGAAATGCATGAAAAAGATTTACCCACCTTACATGCTACACCTGAGTATGGACATTTGTATGGGTTTCATATTGAAAAATCTCCTGAACCAAGTGTTTTATTAAAAGAAGGTGACAAAGTAAAGTTTGGTAATTCAGAGTTGGATGTATTATTTACTCCTGGTCATTCTGCTGGTCATATTGTTTTTGTTGCCCGCAAAGAAAAATTCATCATTAATGGAGATGTTTTGTTTATGGGAAGCATTGGCAGAACAGACTTACCAGGTGGTGATTATGAAACTTTAATTAATAGTATCAAAACTAAATTATTAACTTTAGACGAAGATTTTAAAGTTTATACTGGCCATGGTCCTGCAACCACCATTGGCTTTGAGAAGGACAACAATCCATTTTTAGTTTGAGCAATAACCTCATAAAAAAAGATAAAAACTCATCCCAAACGTTGGATGAAAAGTACCAAACAAAAGAAGATAGAAGTCATTTTACCATGGCTATTGCCATTATTACTTTCTTTTTGGGTTGTGGAACTATTTTGGGTATTTACCACTTAATACTTATCGATTTTTACGATCTATCTAAAATTATTGGAGCTGCTGCTGTTACTGGGTTTTTAATTCCATTAAAATTTTATCGCAAATGGTTTGATTTTATAAAATACGAGGTAATTATCTTTAACATTTTGGGGTTAGCTCCATTTCTTACTGCACTATTTTTAGTTTTAAACTATACCATTACCTCTAACGAAACAACAGTAGATCACAAAATAGAACTGGTTTATACTCAAGGTTCTGGAAACTCACTAGAGCATCTCATTATTTTAGAAAATAATGCTCATGCTGATGAACCGAAAATCATCACTATTGATGATGTAGAGTTTATTGGTTTTTCTGACAAAATATTTTACCGAATTACTTTGGCTGATGGACTTTTTGGCCTTAAAGTGATTAAAAATCGTGAGTTTGTTAAAATAGATTAAGCACTTTTACCACCAAATCTGATTCAAAACCTCTACTTAGCATAAACCGATAGAGTTTATCTCTCAACTTAAAATCATCTTCTTCATCAATCAATTCTTTTTTTCGTTGAACTAAGTCTGAAATAGTTTGTAAATATTGCTCCTCCTCTATTTCTTGATTCATGATTTTTTCAACCAAACTCCCTGAAAGTCTTTTTTGCGCCAAGCCCATTTTAATCTTATTTCTCCCCCATTTTTTGATTAAAAACTTTCCTCTTACATAAGCCTCTATATAGCGTTCTTCATTTAAAAAATCTTCTTTCATCAAGTAATCTATAATCTTATCCCAATCCGATTTTTTCACATTCCAAGCTTCAAACCGCTTCTCCAAATCTTGTATACATCTTTCTTGATAAGAACAATAACGCATAGCTTTTTCCAATGCCTTGTCATAGCCCATATTTTTATAAAACTTCTTCACGCAAATGGGTAATTTAGCCAACCAAAATTAACCAATTGCAAAACAAATCTGCCTTATATTTTTTGATTGCAGCCAATGCTGTTTCTGGATTTGCTCAGGGTATAAGCATGCTAGCTATTCCTTGGTATTTTTCAGATATCTTAAACCAAAGCTCCACTTTTGGATTGATATATGGAATTGCTACTTGTGTAACACTATTTTGGGGGTTATATGTGGGTACATTAGTAGATAAATATTCTCGTAAAAGAATATTTATGTTGGTCAACCTTTGTGGTGGAATAATTATAGGTTCTATTGCTGCAACTGGTTTTTATTTAGGAGAAGTGCCAACTGCTTTAATTGGTTTGGTTTTTTGTACTACTATTTTTATTTACAACATTCATTATCCTACGCTTTATGCTTTTGGTCAAGAGATTACAGAACGAAGTAATTATGGCAAAATTAATTCTATGATTGAAGTGCAAGGGCAAGCAGTAAGCGTATTATCTGGTGCTTTTGCTGCCATTTTAATAACTGGTGTAAACCAGGAATTTTTAGACAATCTTGGGTTAAGTAACTGGTCCATCCGAATAGAACCCTGGAGCTTACACGAAATATTTTTAATGGATGCATGCACATACTTTTTAGCATTCTTACTCATTGCTTTAATTAAATACACCGCTATAAAAGATAAAATTGTTGACCAAGGTTCATTATTTGAACGATTAAAACAAGGTGCTGTTTTTTTAAAAAATGAAAAGCTCTTATTTTACTTTGGCATCTGTTCATACTCCATATTTGCTGTATTACTCATTCACATTCATCAATTAATGCCCATTTATGTTAATAAACATTTAGGTACATCTTCGGCAGTTTATGCTGGTGCAGAAATGTTTTATGCTATAGGAGCACTACTATCAGGAATTGGCATACGTTGGGTATTTAGAAACACCAATACCATTAAAGCTGTTATTATAATGATGCTGTTAAGCATTTTTGTTTTTGAGCTTACTGCTTTTACTCAACAATCAATCATTTTAATTGTGGTTTGTTTTGTTTTAGGATTAACTAATGCCGGAACAAGAGTGTTAAGAATTACCTATTTATTTAATCACATTCCTAACCATATTATCGGGAGAACTGGCAGCGTTTTCCAAACTTTAAATGTGCTCACCCGACTTACTTTTATAGCATTATTTTCGCTTACCTTTTTCGCAAAAAACGACAACATTATTTGGGCTTACTTTATTTGTGGATTCTTTATTCTTATTTCTTTAACTCCGTTGTTGACACACTACAAAAAACTAGTTAATTTAAAACCAAGAGAATAATTAATATCTTTAGCTGATGATTAAAAAATTACAAGCTAAAAACAAGTTTATTTTCGGACTATTAGGTCTGGTTTTAGCCTTAGTTTTTTATAAACTTACCCCCGCAAAAGAATATCCTGATGCGCCAAAAATGGCAGCTATTGTAGTTTTAATGGCTGTTTATTGGATATTTGAAGTAGTTCCTATAGCCATCACCTCCCTACTTCCAATTGTACTTTTCCCTTTATTCGGAATATTAGATGCTAAATCAACTGCTCTTTTTTATGGTAAGGAAATCATTTTTTTGTTTTTAGGTGGACTAATGCTTGCACAGGGTATCCAAAACTCTAATCTGCATAAACGTATTGCTTTACATATAGTAAACTTAATTGGCAGCAAACCAACCCGTTTAATTTTAGGTTTTATGGTAGCCACAGCTTTTCTTAGCATGTGGATTTCCAATACTGCATCGGTAATGTTAATGATGCCCATAGGACTTTCCATCATTGAAGAAATAAAAGAATCTGACATTTCAAAAAAGTTTGTTTCAAAGTTTGCAGTAGCTGTAATGTTGGGTATTGCTTACGCTGCTGATATTGGTGGTATGGCAACTCTAATCGGCACTCCTCCCAACATGGTTTTTCTAGAAATGTACCATGAGCTATTTCCTGATTTAGAAAAAATTGGTTTTACTAAATGGATGATGATGGGACTGCCAATATCGATTATTTTCATCTTTACAGGTTGGCTACTCATGACCAAAGTGATATTCAGAATGCCAAAAACAAAGCTTTTTAAAAGTAAGTATCTAATTAAAAATTTGATAAAAGGCTTAGGTAGAGTAAGAAGAGATGAATATGCTTCCGGAGGTATCTTTTTAGTGGCAGCAATTTTATGGGTAACAGGCTCTGACATTAATTTAAGTGAAACCATTACCATACACGGATGGAGAAGCATTTTTGGGTTAGAGCAGGTAAGTGATGCATCTATTGCTATTGGAACTGCTTTACTGTTGTTTATCATTCCATCAAAAGATAACCCAAAACAAACTTTATTAACCTGGAAAAAAGCAAAAACATTACCTTGGGGTATTTTATTGCTTTTTGGTGGGGGCTTTGCTATTGCAGGCGGCTTCAACAGTAGTGGGTTATCTGAATTAGTAGGCAATTTATTCGCTCATTTAGATTTCGATTCACCAATTATTATTGTTGCAATTATTTGCCTAGTACTAACCTTTTTAACAGAAATTACATCTAATACAGCTACTACCAACCTCCTTTTACCCATTTTAGCAAAAGCCAGTGCTGTTTTAGGTATAGATCCTAGGTATTTAATGATTCCTGCAACGTTATCAGCTAGTTGCGCTTTTATGATGCCAATTGCCTCCCCAACCCAAGCTATTGTTTTTGGTTCAGGTTATGTAAAAATCAAACAAATGATACGGGCTGGTATTCTCTTTAATTTTCTGGGAATAATTATCGTTACAACTATTTTCTTTTTGTTAGCTGAATTTGTTTTTGGGATTTAATCTGTAAGAACCAGAGAAACAAAAATTAGCACTGTAGTAAAAATTATTGCAAGACCATAATACCCCACAAATAAAAACACCATTTTATAAGCTACTACCCACCATCTCCTTTGATAGAACCTCTTGATTGAAAGAAACAAATAGACAAAAATAAAAAGTAGCATACACGCCAAAAAAAGTAATCTAAAAACAGTCATAAAGTTTGGCTCTATTAAAGATACAAGTGCATTTATTATAAGCATTAACATTACAAATGAATTGAAATGTATGTTAAAAACTACATGACTAATATAACTGTATTTGTTTTTAGTAAAAGTCCATTTATAAATGAGCGATATTAAAGGAATAAACAACAATAAGAAAAGGGACAGTTGATCTATCACTGTATCTCCAAAACTTTCCCCACTATTTTGAGCAACAATAATTTTCTTAGCCATATACCTATCAAATAAAGAGGTAAAACCTAATGTGTCCTGCACATAAGAATCAATCCCATTGGTATTAACTAAATCTATGTATTCATCATACTCTACTGTTATTGTTTTATCATTATATGTAAAACCCGCTTGTATTTCATCTTGTTCATCCTTATTAAAACTTCCAACTATAGTAATTGTAAAAAAGAACAATACACTAAGTAAGATATATAGCCTTATTGGAGCAACATAACTCACCCTTTTGCCCTCAATGTATTCTTTACTTAAAAACCCAGGTTTAAGCACTAAATACCTAAGTGTAGTAAAGAACTTCGAGTCCCAATTTAAGAAGTTATCCAAAAACTCACTAAAAATATATTTCATATTGAGTTTCTCAATATTTTTTTGTCCGCAGTTCGGACAAAACTTTTCTGAACCCTTAAACTTGGTATTGCAGTTTTTACAGTGCATTTAACAATAATATTGAATATTAGTTACTTAAACAATTAAAGTCTTTATAAAACTAGGTGAATTGTTTATAAGTTTCAGCATTAATAAATGGTTAAACCTATTGATATAATTAGCTTTGTTATACATTAAAAATTATAAAAATGAGTTTAACAGTAACAGGAAAAATAGTAAATATTTTATCTATTGAAAGTGGAACAAGTAAAGCAGGTAAAGAATGGAAAAAACAAGGTTTTGTATTAGATACAGGAGCACAGTTTAATCCGTTAGTATGCTTTAGCTTGTTTGGTGATGACAAAATAAACATGCTACGCGATTTTGGTCAAGGACAAGAAGTTGAAGTAGCTTTTAACATATCTTCTAGAGAGTTTAATGGTAAGTGGTACCACAACATTGATGCTTGGAAAATTACTGCAGCAGGACAAGCTGTACCTCAAGCTGGTGGAACACCATCTAACGAAGCTCCGATGCCAACCATTGATGAAGCTCCAGCAGAAGACGATGATTTACCATTCTAAAAATGGTGTAAAAATTGTTATGACACACACATGAAACATTTAATAGTAGCATTAGTAATAGGTTTAAGTTTAGCCAAAACTAATGCTGCTGTTATTGCTAACCCTACCGATACTGTTGTTCCCTCTAAACACAAGTTTGTTAGCAGCCAGATATACAAACCCAAAGCTTTTAGTCCTGCTATTTTGGTAAAACAGTTTATGGAACACCTAAAAGCTGGCAAACACACCATTGGCTTTTTACATCAGGATGAAATAGATATGCTGGGAGAGAAAAAACTCACTGAAAAGCGGCTATTTTTCGATTCTTACAAAGTTATTTCTATTGGAAAACGGATGGCCATAGTTAAGGTTTACACCGCAAGAGGAACTTCTATAAGTTGCAAGCAATTAATGCTACGCTATTACCAAAACATGCAAGGGCACTACTTATTGGTACCAGGTAAAATAAGTAGGTTTGAGAAAAAAATGGGAGATATTACCCTTAAAAAAGTATTTTTAGATACTTGGACAATGGAACAAAGGTGTCAATAACCTAAACCTCTTCCAACACACCCTCTTTTACATATAGCAATTGAGCTTTAATGTTATTATAACCCATATCAGATAACAGGTTTCGGTAGTTATTGATTTGTTGTTGATGCTTGGCTTCTCGCTCTCCAGTTTTATAATCTACTATATGAGTAATTCCATTCTTAACCACTACCCTATCAGGCTGGTACATTTCTCCACTACTGGTTAATATAGAACGCTCGTTTTTCAGTTCATCATAGCCTTCAAACAAATCTTTAATAGCAGGTTCAGCAAATAGCTTGTTGATTGCTGTTTTTAGTTCTGATTGCTCATCTTCTGTAATCATCCCTTTTAACACGAATGAAGCTAACACTTCATCTACCTGCTCAGGCGTTTCTATTTGAGATAAGATATTATGGATTAATATTCCGTATTCTCCTATTGTTTCGGGGTTTTCTACCTCCCAAACTTTTGGGGCTTGATAGCTAATCTTAATCTTCTCTCTCCAATTATTATACTCTATGTTCTCAAACTTATTACTTTCTTCAACCTCATCACTTTTATTAGTATTTCGAGTAAACTCACCATAGGTGTAAATCAGTTGTTCTGCATCAAAATCAGGTTGAGTACTACAGAAATCATACAAGTAATCTCCTACCGAACCATGTTTGGATGGTTTATCCCCTTTTCTGGCTATTACATACAACCTATCTTTTGGGCGAGTAAAAGCTACATACAACAAGTTAATCAAATCCAAACGAGATTTCTCCATTTCTTTCTCGTACACCTCAGCAAACTTAGTTTGGGTTAAATCTTCAGCTATAGGAACTATTGCTGCATTTAATGGCTTTATGTTAGTCTCATCAGTCCAAAAGAAGTCCTCACTTCTTTTAACATTACTATCAGCAAAAGGATATATCACCACAGGAAATTCTAACCCTTTCGATTTATGGATGGTCATTACTTGCACTGCCTCTGCTCCTTCTGGAATAACAATAGAAAACTTCTTAGATTTATTACCCCACCACTCCAAAAAGTTCAAAATAGAATGATCATTTTTAGTAGTGTATTCGTGTACTTTATCTAAAAAGAACTGTAAATAAATATCTATCTCCTTATCTAATCCAAAAGTTACCATCAGGTACTCTACCAACTCATACAAATCGTAATTAGATATTTGCTGATAATTGATTTTAATTTCTTTTTCTTTTAAGAAATTAACCAAGGTATTTTTAGGATGATGTTGGTAAATTTCAAATAAGTTATTTGGATAAACATATTGAGTTAAATAATTCAAAACCTGCACTTCAAAATTCTTGTCAGATGGGTTGGACAAAAACTGTAAAACCGATAAAATAAATTGTACTTCAGCTGAGTGATTTAGCAGCAAACTTTCGGAAGAAATTACCTGAATATTATGTTCTAATAAAAAGGCAGCAATTTGCTTTCCTTCTTCATTTCCTCTTGTTAAAATGGCAATATCTTTCCATTCGTAACCATCATATTTGCATTTTTTAATCAACTTAAATATTTTATTTAAGTTAAATTCATTATAAATTTGGTTATCAGATTCTTGTCCAATTGAAATGTTAACACCTCCGCCAGTGTTTTTTGCATCAAACCCTTGCTTTAATTCACTATAAAGTGTTTTATAGTCATCAGATAAATTATTGGCAACAGATTGAAAAAACTGATTGTTAAAATCTACAATTTCAGCTTTTGAACGGAAGTTGTTTTGCAGCTCTTCTTTCTCAAAATTCCTCTCAATACTTTGCTCCCTTTCTAACAGAATTGGATTGTTATTATGACGGTATAGTTTTGGAAAATTTAATAGCTGCTCAACCTCTCCTCCACGCCAACGATAAATCGCTTGTTTTGCATCTCCTACCACCATGTTGAATTTTCCATTTGCTAATGAATTATCTACTAGTGGAAGTAGGTTATGCCATTGTACAATTGAAGTATCTTGGAACTCATCAATCAGGTAATGTTGATATCTTTCGCCTAACCTTTCATAAATAAAAGGAACAGGTTCGGATGCAACTATTGATGCTATACGTTTATTAAAATCAGAAATATTTAGAATGTTGTTTTCGAGCTTAAAATCAAACAATGTCTTTTCTATCTCGTTAAGCACAGCAATATTGTAAAGGTTAACGATTAGCTTTTTATTGATGATGTAACCTCCTTCAAATTCATCTATATATTCTCTAGATTCATTAAAGAGCCTTATAAACTCATCTACATTTTCATCAATCAATTGCTTTTGAGCAGCATCCACTTTTGCAGCATACCAATTTGATTCACCATTGATTATCTTTAATGCTGTATCAGTTGGCTTGTAATCACCCTTTTCAAGTATCTTCTTCCAGTAGTTTGGATAGAAACTTCTTGAAAAACTATCATAACTAATCCCTTTACTATCAATAAAATCAAAAGCCTCCTGAACCATCAGCTTTAATTTATTTTCAAAACTTTTAACTTGTTGATACAACTGCTCTTTTATCTTATCGAAATCAGCAATAGTTAATCCTCTTACCTTTTCCAAATACAACTCACCATCTTCTCTCAACATTTTTTTGGAAAAGTCTAACAAATCTCGCTCAACACTCCAGCTTTTCTCATCATCAGATTTTTGAATGGCATAATCGATTAACAACTTAGTCAACTTCTCATTGTTCCCTACCTCAGTAATCAGCATGTCAATGGAAGCCTTTAACACATCTTCTTCATCCAACTCAATATTAAAGTTGAGTGGTAACTGTAAATCATGAGCAAAAGTTCTGATAATCTTATGAGTGAACTTATCTATCGTACTTATTCCAAAATCGTTGTAATTGTGCAGGATAGACTTTAAAACGTTTTCACTACGTTTTGCTATCGTTTCTTTATTCTCTCCTAATCCACCATCTACTTTTGGCTTCAATAATTCTTCTAATAAAAACTTTGGAGTCCCTTCCAGTTCTTTATCAGAAGATAGAGCTATCAACGCACTCAATACTCTATCTTTCATTTCAGCAGCAGCCTTATTCGTAAAAGTTATAGCTAATATTTGTCGGTAAGTATTTGGGTTATCCGTTTCTAAAGCTATTTTTAAATACTCTTTAACCAGAGTAAAAGTTTTACCTGATCCTGCTGAAGAATTATATGTTACAAAGTTTTTACTCACCTAGTTTTTGTGTGATATATTCTAGCTTTTTATCGATAGGTAAATTACCATCAATCCAATTAATATCAAAACCATTACGCTCCATTTTTCTGAACCAGGTAGCTTGTCGTTTAGCAAACTGATGGATGGCAACATTTAACTTATTAAACATATCGTTTCTATCTATTTCCCCTAGCAAATATTGAGTAATAAGTTTATACTCCAAACCATAAAATTTCAACTTATCTGCTGATACACCATTGTCTAACAAGCCTTCCACCTCTTCTATCATTCCTTCATGTTTCAATCTATACTTTAAGCGTTCAGTAATTCTTTTCTTTATTTCAGCTCTTTCAAACTGAATACCAAAAATGGTAGAATTAATTTTAGGAAAATCTCTAATTAGTGCCTCATTCTCTTGCTCAAATTTAGCCACCTCTATTGCTCTTATAGTTCTCTTTCGGTGAATGGAATCAGTAGTATTGTGTAACGTTTTATACCGGGAGAGAATCTCAACTAATTCTTCAGTAGATTGCTTTTCCAACTCATTTCTCAATTCAGTATTTTCTGGAACCTGAACAAACCGATACCCTTTTAATACTGACTCCAAATACAACCCTGTTCCTCCACACAAAATTGGTAACTTTTGTCTTTTAGTTACATTCTCATAAACCCTTAAAAAATCTTTTTGAAACTCAAAAACATTATACTCTTCTCCTGCTTGTTTTATATCAATTAAATGATAAGGAATGCTATGTTCTTCAATCTCAAAATCAGCTAAATCTTTACCCGTTCCCACATCCATTCCTTTGTACACTTGTCTAGAGTCTGCACTAATTATTTCTCCATTTTGCTGATAAGCTAAATGGGTAGCCAACTTCGTTTTCCCTGTAGCTGTACAGCCAAGTATTACAATTAGATCATTATTCTGCATTAAAACTGATAAATATCAACCGATACATTTAATTTTAGATTATTTTTGTACCGTGAAAATTCATTTTCAAATATCCTCAATTATTGTGGCTTTACTATTTGTTTATGCCATAAACTTTAAATCCATTCTTACTTTCAATTACTTTATTAATCAAACCGAGATTGCCGAGTTGTTTTGTATTAATAAAGAGAAACCAAAACTGGATTGTAATGGTAAATGCCATTTGGCAACACAAATTGACAAAATAGATGAGAATACTGATGATACACCTTTTTCCCAACAAGCAGTTAACTACAATTTTGAAATAAATCCAATTGTAATTGATGGAAGTTTTAATTCAAAGGTAATGTTAACCGAATCAAACAAGAATCAATCTTTTTATATTTCAAGAGGCTTATCTAAAGGCCATTATTCTATTTTAGCTCCTCCTCCTAAAGTTTGTTAATAATTAACTGCTATGTGCAGTTCTTATTTAATTACAAACTTTAAAAACAAACCATGCAAAACAAGTGGATTGTAACATTAGCTTTTATGCTAATTACTAACTCTATTTTTGCTTGCGATTTGTGTACAGTGTATTTGGGTATTCAGCCTAACGATTTTAAAAATTCGTTTACACTAAGACACAGGTATAGGTTATTTCAGAGTGATTACATTAATCAATCTGATTTTACTACACGAGTAAGCAAGCAAAGAGTTAAAGGAAAAACAAACAATAAACACGGTGGAGAAGCCACAGATGCTGTAGGTGCAGGCGAACAGTTTACCTATGCCGAAGTCTACAACAGCTATGATGTTGCTTTAAACTTTTATCTTACCAATCGTTGGCAAATTAATACTAGCATTAATTTTTCCGACAATTACATTAAACAAAATGATAGCATTATTGATAATGTAGCTGGAATTGGTGATTTAACAGTATTAGCTAAATACACTTTATATAATTCAGCTTTTACTGAAGACAGCACATCCAACAGACTAATTCACCGTATAAATATTGGTGGTGGCGTATCACTTCCTACTGGTAAATACAATAAATATTCAATAAAAGGTTTTAATACAGAATTTAAACCGAATACTATTGTTGGGTCTCCTGAAATGGAATTAGATCCACATTTACAAGCTGGAACTGGTAGTTTTGGCTATATAGCTCTTATCGAATATATGGCTAAGTACAATTTTGTTGGAATTAACACCAACATTAGTTACATGATAAACACAACCAATAAAAATGATTTTCGTCTATCTAACAGGTTTAACACCAATAGTTCTTTGTTTTTTATTGCTAAGGTTACGGACAAAATAAAACTAATGCCTAATCTAGGAATAGCTTACGAAGTAAGCGACTATGACAAAATAGATGGAGAGGATTTTATAGATTCAGGTGGAGAAGCCGTTTTTATTAATCAAGGTATCAATGGATACTTTAATAAGTTAGGCTTAACCTTTAACTATTTTATTCCTGCCATGCAAAAACTACATGGTAATCAGCCTTTAAATAGTAGGCGATTTATTACACAATTAAATTATTACTTTTAATTAATTTTATAAAAAATAAAAACAAATGAAAAAATCAATATTAATTACAACAGCAATTGTACTAACAGGAGTATTTTTTACTTCTTGTGCAAAGAAAGAAGGATGTACTGACCCAGCAGCAACTAACTATGATGCAGATGCCCAGAAAGATGATGGCTCTTGTATATACCCAGCAGCAGAAGAACCTATCGTAGAAGACGAAACGAAAGCGAGCATAACCGTAAACTTTACATTCAATTTTGATGGAGTACCTGTAAGCAACCAAAACTTTAACATGTTCAACTATGTTAATCAGGATGGTGACACACTTAGTATTTCGAGAATTAGATATTTAATTTCTGATTTATCTTTATACAAGCCAAATGGTGACAGCATCCACTTAGATGACTATCAGTTAGTTGACATGTCTGATCCAAGCTCAATGACATTTACAGTTAGTAATGTTGAGTTAGGGGCTTACTCATCTGTAGGTTTTAAATGGGGATTTGATACAACTGATAATATGGGTAACTATACTGACTTGAATGTTGCAAGCTGGTCGTGGCCTATGATGATTGGTGGAGGTTACCACTTTATGCAATTTGATGGACAGTTTATGGATAATGGTACGGCAATGCCATTTAATTTCCACAATGGTACTGCAAGTAATATGGGAACGCATGAAGCTAATCACGCATACATTAAATTAGCCGGTATCGCATTAAACCAAGAATATGCTTCTGTAGAAATTAGAATGAATATAGCTGAATGGTTTAAAAACCCTCACACGTGGGATTTTAATGTATACAGCACAATGCTTATGCCTAACTATACTGCTCAAAAAATGATACATGATCAAGTTTATAGTGTGTTTAGTTTAGGAACTATTTCACAAAAACAATAATACTTTTTACGAAAATCCTAAGCAACTTACGCTTAGGGTTTTCGTTTATATAAAAGGATGAAAACTTTTTTAGTCTATATTGTTACCATATTTTTTGGAATAATTGTTTTTACTTCTTGTAGTAAACAAAGGGGTTGCACTGACCCTATTGCAGAAAACTTCAATGTAGATGCTGTAAAAGATGATGGCTCGTGTGTTTATGTTTTAGGCTGTACTGATCCAAACTCTAAAAATTATAACCCTGATGCAACTAAAGATGATGGTTCTTGTGTATATGGTTCTGATCCTGTACCTGCTCCTTTGCAGGTGCCACAAGTATTTTTACAATACTTGCCAACACCAATAGTGCCTGCTGATAATCCACAAACTGTTGAAGGAATTGCACTTGGTAGAAAACTTTTTTTTGAAAAACTATTATCTTCAGATTCTACCCAATCTTGCAGTTCATGTCATATGCCATTTGATGCCTTTGGTGACAACAATCAATTTAGCACGGGTGTTACAGGAGCAATTGGAACAAGAAATTCGATGGTAATTTTTAATGCAGCATGGAATCTTTCTGAAAAATTCTTTTGGGATGGTAGAACTAAAACTCTGGAAAGCCAAGCATTTAAACCAGTTACTAACCCTATTGAAATGAATAATACTTGGCCAACAGTTATTGCTACTCTTCAAAATCACCCAGATTATCCTGCGTTGTTTGAAGCAGCTTTTGGAACTTCAACAATTGATTCTGTATTAGTAGTGAAAGCAATTGCTCAATTTGAAAGAACATTAATATCAGCTAATTCTAAGTTTGATAGATACCTAATGGGAATAGAGCCTCTAACTGCTGATGAGCAAGCTGGATTAAGTTTATTTATGACTGAACAAGGTGCTGACTGCTTCCATTGTCATGGTGATCCTTCTAATCCTTTATGGACTGATAATGAGTTTCACGACAACGGACTTGATTTGGTTTATACTGATTTAGGTCTGGGAGCTATAACAGGGAACTCTAATGATAATGGGAAATTCAAGACCCCTTCATTAAGGAATTTATTCTTTTCAGCACCATACATGCATGATGGAAGATTTGCAACAATAGATGAAGTTATAGATCACTATAGTGAAGGTTTACAAAACTCCCCTAATGTAGATGTGCTATTAAAAAATGTAAGTAGTGGTGGGGTTCAATTAACTCCGCAAGAGAAGTCTCAGTTAAAAGCATTTTTAATGACTCTTAATGATCAAGATTTTATTACTAATCCTGATTTCCAAGCACCTCCGCAATAAAGTTTATTTCTTGCTCGCATCAAATAAAATAGCTTTTTCTTCGGTAGTTAAACTATCATAACCCGATTTAGATATTTTATCTAATATGGCATCTATTTTTACCTGATTAGCTTTTTTCTGTGCATTATAATCGTAATCATTACGAGTTTTAGCAGTCTTTTTATAAACCACTTTCATTTTCTTCTTTGGTTTGAATATATTTTTTAAATAATCTAAAAAACGAGCAAAACCAGCAGTAAAATCTCTACCTTTTTTTAATTGTTGAATAAATATAAAACCAAACAATGCACCACCAAGATGTGCAATATGTCCGCCAGCGTTTTCTTTAGGAATACTTATTACATCTAAAACCACATAAACCATGGCTATGTATTTCAACTTTACGTTACCTAAAAAAATTAGCCTTACTACGAAGTTCGGAACATAAGTGGCTGCAGCTACTAGTACTGCCATTACTGAAGCACTTGCTCCCAGTGCAATAGAAACGGGCATTACTCCTTTAAAGACAGGAAACAAATTAAATGTTAATATATACAGAATGCCTCCTGCCAATCCGCCTAGTAAATATATAACCACTAATTTCTTTTCACTTAAAAATTGCAGAAATATTCTTGAACCAAAATACAGTACCAACATATTAAAGAAAATATGAAACAACTGTTCATGTAAAAACATATAGCTAACAATAGTCCAGGGCTTAAAGATGATTTGAGATAAATCTGCCGGTAAAGCCAGCCATTTCACCATAAAAACTGTTCCGTTTGGAATATTAAAAAGCCATAACAAAATACTTGCTAGATGAATGAGTAAAAACACCCCTACATTAATAAAAATCAATTTTATTAATGCTGAACCATTTTTGTACTGGTTTTTGATGTCATCAAAAAATGGATTACTCATTGCTAATAAAAATTAGTTCTATCTTTTTTCCAAATTTTAATCATAATAAACCCTGCTAAAGCACCTCCGAGATGTGCAAAGTGAGCAATGTTATCGCCAGAGAAATTACCAAAGCCTAATAACAATGCCATTACAATTAAAATAATAACCAACACTTTAGCCTTTATTGGTATTGGAGGAAATAACAGCATTAATTCCGTATTAGGAAACAACATACCAAATGCAACTAAAATACCATAAACAGAACCCGATGCACCAACAGTTACCACATTAACTAGGCTGTTTAAATTACCCAAAAATGGGTCAACAAAATTCTTTCTCTCCAGAGTAGCCTGATATCCTTCAGTTAGAATTAAATCCATTATTTCAGGAGTAATTAAATCTCCCATTAAAGAAATACGAACATATGAAACTAACATTTGAGTTACACCTGCAGCTAAACCAGTAATCATGTAAAAAATGAGAAACTTCTTTTGTCCCCAAACCTGCTCCAACACTCTACCAAACATCCATACTGCAAACATGTTAAACAACAAATGAGTAAACCCACCGTGCATAAACATGTATGTAACCAACTGATGCGGAAGAAAACCAGGGCTTTCCCAATAATGAAGTCCTAAATAATTAGAAAGATCTACTCCTTGATTTTGAAGCACATAAGTTGCCAGAAAAAACAATCCATTAATGATTAATAGGTTCTTTACAACTGGCGGTATATTTCTAAAATCTATCATTAGTATTCAAATTGCTGGTTTAAATCTTCTAAATTTAGAGTGATAATAGTTGGCTTACCATTAGGTAAACTGTACGGCATTTCACAAGCAAAAAGCTTATCAACCAACACACGCATTTCATCATAACTTAACTTTTTACCAGATTTAATAGAAGCACTTCTAGACATTGACATAGCTAGATTCTCGTGCTTATTTAATTTCAACTCACTTTCGTTCATCTTAAATTGCTCCAGTAACAATTCTAAACTCTTCTTTACATTTTGATTATTCAGTTCAGCCGGGACTCCATTTACTACAAAGTTGTTTCTCCCCACTTTGTCCATGGTAAAACCAATAGCCAAAATCTCAGTATTCAATTCATTGATCAACTCTGCATCAGCATTGGTAAACTCAACAGTTTCAGGAAACAATAATTGTTGAACTGTACCAGAACCTTTTTCTAAATCAGCATAAAATCGTTCAAACAATATTCTTTCGTGAGCTCGTTGTTGGTCAACTATTAAAAACCCTGATTTTAGCTGAGTAAGAATATACTTGTTATGTAACTGAATTAATGTCTGCTCCCTATTATCTTCATCATCATCCCAATTAGTTTCGATAACCTGTTGCTCCTCTTGCTTTTCTGACGAAACAATTTCAGTTACATCTTTTTCAAAACTCTGATACAAAGATTCCCAGTTCTCAGTAGATTGCTTTTTAGGAATTGACGGAGTACTTTTAGGCTTTTCATCCTTGAATGGATTGTAATCAGGGTTTACCTTAATGGTTGGAGCTTTTACTGTATCTGTGCTCTTCATTAAAGGCACATTAAACGTTGTCTCCTGCTCAAAATCTAAAGTTGGAGCAATATTATGCTTACCCAGTGCTTGTTTAACAGCAGTACGAATAATCGCATAAATAGCACGTTCATCCTCAAACTTAATCTCCGTTTTTGTTGGATGAATATTGATATCTATATTCTTAGGATCGATATTCAATTTTAAGAAGTAAGATGGAAATTGGTCTTTACTTAATAGTTGATCGAATGCATTCTGAACTGCATGATTTAAATAAGCACTTTTAATAAATCTATTATTCACAAAAAAGTACTGCTCTCCCCTAGTTTTTTTAGCAAATTCAGGTTTGGTAACAAAACCTTCAATTGTAACTAAATCAGTTTCTTCTGCAACAGGTACTAGACGTTGATTGTACTTATCTCCAAATATTCCCACAATGCGCTGCCTAAAACTACCTTTCTTTAAATTAAACACTTCGTTTCCGTTGTTGTACATACTAAAATTAATATCAGCATGCACTAACGCCACACGTTGAAATTCTTCAATAATATGCTTTATTTCAACAGGGTTAGATTTTAAAAAATTCCTTCTAGCAGGGACATTATAGAATAAGTTCTTAATAGAGAATGAACTTCCTTTACTTCCAGAACAAGGCTCCTGCTCTTTTACTTCACTTCCTTCAATTAGGATTTTTGTTCCTAAATCTTCTCCATCTTTCTTGGTTTTTAATTCAACCTGAGCAATGGCTGCAATTGAAGCTAACGCTTCTCCTCTAAAACCTTTAGTGTTAATGTTAAACAAATCATCCGCTTGCTTTATTTTAGAAGTAGCATGTCTTTCAAAACTCAAACGAGCATCAGTATCTGACATACCAATTCCATTATCGTTTACTTGTATTAAAGTTTTACCTGCATCCTTGATTACTAAAGAAATGGTATCAGCACCTGCATCAATGGCATTTTCCAGCAATTCTTTAACTGCACTTGCTGGTCGCTGAATAACCTCTCCTGCCGCAATTTGATTGGCTACTGAATCAGGTAATAATTTTATAACATCTGCCATTTACTACTTCAAAATAATAATAACCAAAGTTACTAAGAACATCAGGGTTTTGAGGTATATTCATTAAGTAAATTATCAATGATTTAAGAATTGTTAACACTTCATTCTAAATCACTAATTTCGCAGCATACACAAAGTAATTAACCTGTTTTAAACAATGAGCAAGAAACCCTTCAAGTCGAAATTTAACCGTAAAAGCAGACAAAGTACTTTTGATGTTGATGAAGAAACTGAGTTACTTCAATTTCTTATAAAGAAACTTAAAGATAAATCGCGTAATAAAATAAAAGGGATGTTAACCCATAAGCAGTTTAAGGTTAATAACGATATTATTACACAATACAATCATCCTTTAAAGCCGAATGATAAGGTAATTGTAAATTGGGATTCCCCACATAGAAAACAATCTTACGAAGGAATTAAAATAGTTTTTGAAGATGATGATGTAATCGTAATCAATAAGCGAAGTGGTTTATTATCAGTTGGTTCAGAAAAAGAAAAAAGACAAACGGCATACAGAATTGTCACACAACATGTTAAGCAGGAAAATCCAACTGCACGCCTTTTTGTGGTACACCGATTGGACAGAGAAGCTTCTGGATTAATGGTTTTTGCCAAAAGCAAATCGGCACAACTTGAATTAAAAGATAGTTGGATTACCACCAGTTCAAAAAATATGTACCTAGTAATTACTGAAGGTACCATAAAAAAAGATAAAGATACGCTAACCAATTTTTTAACTGAAAGTAAAGCCTTGATTGTTTATACTACCGAAAACAAAAAGAAAGGTAAAGAAGCTATAAGCAGATGCAGTGTGGTGAAGAAGAATGAGTATTTCACCATGCTTGAAGCTTGGTTAGATACTGAACGAAAACATCAACTAAGGGTTCAGCTACAAAGCATTGGGCACCCCATTTTAGGGGATAAAAAATATAGCAGTAAAGAAAATCCGATTAACCGAATGGCTTTGCATTTAAGAAAACTTACCTTTATACATCCTTCAACTCAAGAAGAAATGACTTTTGAAACCAAAGTACCAGAAGATTTCTTAAAATTGTTTAGATTTAAGTTTTACGATTAACTTATGAAAAACACCGCTTACTTTTTTATATCGGCCATTGCCATAGTTATTGTTTTAATCTACGGCAAAACACTTTTAATTCCTTTTATTTTTGCTTTACTGCTTTGGTTCCTTATTCGTAAAGTACGCCACGTAATAGATAAAGTTGACTTTATTTGTAACAAGCTTCCTTCATGGTTCAAAAACTTATTTGTTTCCGGAATTATAATTGTATTGTTGAGCTTAATCTCCAAAATAATTTTAACCAACATAAATAATCTTGCAAACAATTATACGGCCTATGAAAATAATGTGGAATTAATAATAACACAGTTAAACGAGACTTTAAACATTAACATTATAGAGTATTTAAAAACCAATGCTGCAGAATTTGATTTTGGAAAAGTGCTAAGGGAAATATTCAATTCGGTTAGTGAATTATTTGGTAGCGCTTTACTCATTGTTATTTATGCTCTTTTTATTTTCTTAGAAGAAACTAACTTTAGTAAAAAGTTAAAAGCAGCAGCTACATCCAGTGAAAAGTACAATGAAATTACTTCGATTTTAAATCAAATTGAGCATTCCATATCCAATTACATTGGTTTAAAAACTTTGGTAAGTTTAATTACCGGAATTGTAAGTTATATTGCATTATCCTTTATAGGAATTGACTCACCTATGTTTTGGGCTTTCTTAATCTTTATCTTAAATTTTATTCCAACTGTTGGATCAATGGTAGCAACTCTTTTTCCTGCTATGTTTTGCTTATTACAATTTGGTGGGTTTACAGAAAGTTTAATGGTTTTAGGCATAGTAGGATCTATACAGTTATTAATTGGAAATCTTATTGAACCTAAAGTGATGGGAAGTTCATTGAATATAAGTCCTCTTGTAGCCATTTTTGCCCTTTCTTTTTGGGGAGTTTTATGGGGAGTAACGGGTATGTTAATTAGTGTACCTGTAACCGTAATAATTGTAATAACTTGTTCTCATTTTGAAAAAACCAAGTCAATTGCTATTATGCTTTCGGATAAGGTTAAAGATTAAAGTTCTGTTTTTAGAACTTCAACAATTCTTTTGGTAGCCTTACCATCCCAGAACGGAGGTATCTCACCTGTTTTATAAGTAGCATTTTCTATCTCGTTAATCTTTGAAGCTACCGACTCGTAATTGTACTCTACCAAAGTATTGGTACCTAAAGTAATTGTAGATGGTCTCTCGGTATTATCTCTTAATGTTAAACAAGGTACTTGCCTAAAAGTAGTCTCTTCTTGTATTCCTCCACTATCGGTTAACACATACTTGCAAGAGCTAATTAATTTTTGAAAAGCCAAATAATTCAATGCTTCGGTAATAATTACTTTTTCATTATTCTCCAGTCTATCAAACAAATTATGTTTAATTAAACTATTTTTTGTTCGGTGATGAATGGGTAACACTAAATAGTTCTTCTCTGCAACTTTGTCAATAATATTGAGTAGAATTTCCAGGCGTTCTTTAGTGTCAACATTTCTTGGTCGGTGCATAGTCATTAATACAAATGATTGGTTCTCTATACCCAAATCGGCAAGAATGGTGTTTTGCTGAATCACCTCATCAAAAGCAACCAAAGTATCTATCATGGTATTTCCAACAAAATGAATTTGACTTTCATCTTTTCCCTCTTTAATCAAGTTGTCATAGCCACTTTGCTCAGTTACAAAGAAGCCATCCGTAACCAAATCAGTAATCAAGCGATTTATCTCTTCTGGCATTTCATTATCAAAACTCCTTAAACCACTTTCAAGGTGATATAATTTGGTTTTAGTTTTATTACCTACAATAGCTCCAGCCAATGTAGAGTTTACATCTCCAACAACTACTAAAGCATCTGGTTGATGCTCATTAACTGCCTTTTCAATTTCTATAATGGCTTGTCCAATTTGATTGGCAGGAGTTGATGGAGTTACATTTAAGTATTGAGGTTCCTTTAATTTAAGTTGTTTAAAAAATATGTTAGACATATTTTCATCGTAATGTTGTTGGGTGTGCACTAAAATGTACTCAAACTCATCACCATAAGCTGCAAATTCTTTTTCAAATTGAGTTATCTTTATAAAGTTTGGGCGAGTACCCACCACTATCATTACTTTTTTAGCCATAACTTTAATTTATGGGCTAAAGATAACTCTAAAATATAAATGGATAAATTATTGAGTCAATTATATCCTGTAATTTCTTATCTTCATAGCTCGAAATTCAAAAAATGAAAAGCTATGCCTAAAATGTATGTTTCAAAATCGATTGTAATCAACAAAAAACCTTCTGAGATATTTCCTTTAATTAACAACTTTGATAATTGGCCAACATGGTCTCCATGGCTAATTATGGAAAAAGGAGTTAAAGTATCTGTAGCTGATGATAAAAAATCTTTCGATTGGGAAGGTGATTTGACTGGAGCTGGAGGAATGAAAATTATTAATGAGGTAGAAAATGAATCTATCGATTATGATTTACAATTTTTAAAGCCATGGAAATCTCATGCGAAAGTAGCTTTCAAATTAACTTCTGAAGGGGAAGGAACTAAAGCTACCTGGACGATGGATAGCAGCTTACCTTTCTTTTTGTTTTGGATGAAAAAGATGACTGAAGCCTTTATTGGAATGGATTATGACAGAGGCTTAAACATGTTGAAGGATCTAGCTGAAGATGGTAAAGTACACTCTACATTAGACTTTAAAGGTGATTCTTCTTTTGATGGATGTAATTATATTGGAATTAAAGTAAGCTGTACTATAGATGAAATGAAACAAAACATGGGTGATAACTATGGCAAGCTAATGGAGTTTATGGCTGATAAACAAGATTTAATGGCTGGAGCTCCTTTTTCTATTTATCATAAATGGGATATGGTAAAACAGCAATGTTCTTATACTGCTTGCATACCAGTATCTAAAACACCAGAAGGTTTACCGACTGGAGTAATAACTGGCTCTGTACCAAAAACTAAAACCCATGCTGTACACCATAAAGGGCCATACCGACACATAGGTAATGCTTGGAGCTCTTTATACTCAAGGCATAGAGCAAAGAAGTTTAAACCTAACAAAAGCATAGATCCTATGGAGTTTTATTTAAACTCTCCTATGGATACCGCTGAAAATGAATTGCAAACGGAGATTCATTTTGCGGTGAAATAGAATATTAATTTTGGTATCATATTAAACCAAAATATACAATATTATCTATTCTAAGATACTTCTAAAGTATGACCATTTTAGATATAATAAAAATTATTAAAATTGACTTTTCTGAGGGAATCATTATACCTGACACTGGTTCTTTATTAGATTATGAATTTGAAATATCACCAAAAGATTTCCTCAATTATAGTAAGAAAGATTATAAAATAGATAATCAAAGAGGTAATATAAATGCTCTTACTAATGCAAAACGATCAATTGATTGTCAAACCGATAAAATATTTTCTGCTTTAGGATTAAATCCCAATAATTTTCCATCTGTGATTGAAGAATTTATTCAAAAATCCAAAAACCAAACATCTAAAAAGGATATTCCAACTAGATTAAGGTTTTTGCAAGCCATGAATTTTGCTCCAGCAGAAATAATAGCAAAAGTCAGAACACTTAGGCATAAACTTGAACATTACTATAAAGAACCTACAAAAGAGGAAGTGTCAAATGCTATTGAATTGGCAGAATTATTTTTACTAGCAACTGACAGTAAACTTAAGAGTTTATGGGATTTTTCATTTACTGACAAAACAAAATGGTCATTAAACAAAGGCCGTTTATGGAACAGTATTTATATAACATATGATTATTCACAAAATCTATTTGACATTGTGGGTTTCGAAGGAAAAAATCAAAAACACAGTATATCAATTTCTAATACTGAATTAGAATATTATTATATACTGAAAATTGCTACCTCGTTTGATTATTTTGAAGATGTCCATGAGGCAATGGTAGATTTCATTGAATATATAGGGCATCCAATACCATTAGATAACATTAAAATGGAAGATAGTAATAACTTATAAGACTTACTCCACTTCTTCATAATCCACAAAATCACCAATATCGTCCGTCTCTGGTTTAGATTTAGTCCCTCTTGATTTTATCTTTACTTCTCCTTCGTGTTCTTTAGCGAAATCTTTAGCTTGTTGTTGGTTTTGAAATTGTCCTCCAGCCTGATTTTGGAACTGTCCCATCTTTTTGTTTATCCATCTCTTTAACAGCCATGGGAATACGTATCTGGATAATAATCTAAATCCGTAAAAAATAATGAATAGAATAAGAATGGTTCTCACAAACCCAGGCACACTCGCTTCAAATATTATCATAATAACATATTGTTTATGTCCGTGAGAATGTCAATAACCTTTCCAATTTAGCTTTTCAGTCAAATTGTCATTACCTACTCAAGTACAGATTCCTTTCAGCGTAAATTTCTCTAAAGAATTTGTCCTTTAATGAATCGATAAAACGTATTGCTTCACCGGTAGACTTCATCTCTGGGCCTAATTCTTTATCTACATTAGGGAACTTATTAAAAGAGAATACAGGTATCTTAATGGCATAACCTTTCTGATAAGGTTTGAAATCAAAATCTGTTACTTTTTTGTCACCCAGCATTACTTTAGTAGCATATTTCACGTACGGCTCTCTGTAAGCTTTTGCAATAAATGGTACAGTACGAGATGCTCTTGGGTTAGCCTCAATTACATAAACCTTATCATCTTTAATAGCAAACTGAATGTTAATTAAACCAACCGTTTTTAACTCTACCGCTATCTTTTTAGTAATCTCTTCAATTTGTGTTACAATTAAGTCTCCTAAATTGTATGGAGGTAATACTGCATAAGAATCACCAGAGTGAATACCTGCTGGCTCAATGTGCTGCATAATACCTATAATGTAAGTGTTTTCACCATCACAAATGGCATCAGCTTCTGCTTCAATCGCTCCACCTAAAAAGTGGTCTAACAAAATCTGATTGTTAGGCATAGCTCTTAGAATATCAACCACGTGATGTTCTAATTCCTCTTCGCTAATTACAATCTTCATTTTCTGTCCACCCAATACGTAAGATGGTCTCACTAATAATGGAAACCCTAATTCTCTAGAAAGCTCTAATGCTTGCTCAGCACTTTCTACAACTCCATATTTAGGGTATGGAATATCTAATTTCTTTAATACATCAGAAAAACGACCTCTATCTTCAGCAATGTCCAACGCTTCAAATGAAGTACCCATTACTTTGATTCCGTATTTCTCTAATTTTTCAGCTAGCTTCAATGCAGTTTGTCCACCTAACTGGACAATAACGCCTTCTGGTTTTTCGTGCTGAATAATATCGTAAATGTGCTCCCAGAATACTGGCTCAAAGTAAAGTTTATCAGCAGTATCAGAATCAGTAGAAACTGTTTCTGGGTTACAGTTAATCATAATGGTTTCATAACCTGCTTCTTTAGCAGCCATTACACCATGGACACAACTGTAGTCAAACTCAATTCCTTGTCCAATTCTGTTTGGTCCTGAACCTAATACAACAATCTTTTTCTTGTCTGTTACAACTGATTCGTTTTCTTCTTCAAACGTTGAGTAGTAAAAAGGTGTTTCCGCTGGAAACTCTGCCGCACAAGTATCAACTAACTTGTACACACGTTTAATTCCCATTTCATTACGCTTAGCGTAAACCTCACTTTCTAAACACTTTAATAAGTGAGCAACTTGTCTATCTGCATAACCTTTTTGCTTAGCTTCAAATAATAAGTCTTTCGGAATATCTTCAAGAGTATATTTTTCTACTCTCTTTTCTAATTTAATGAAATCTTCTATTTGACGTAAAAACCAGTGATCAATTTTGGTTTTCTCATGAATGGTCTTAAACGGGATTCCCATCTTAATTGCATCGTAGATGTGAAACAGCCTATCCCAACTTGGAGTTCCTAAACTATGTAAAACCTCATCTTGATTGGTTAACTCTCTACCATCAGCACCTAATCCGTTTCTGTTAATTTCTAAACTCTGACAAGCTTTTTGTAAAGCCTCTTGGAAAGAACGTCCAATTCCCATCGCCTCTCCAACAGATTTCATTTGGAAACCTAATCTTCTATCAGAACCTTTAAACTTGTCGAAATTAAACCTAGGGACTTTTACAATTACATAATCTAATGTAGGCTCAAATAAAGCTGATGTAGAACCAGTAATTGGATTGGTTAACTCATCTAAGGTATATCCTATAGCTAATTTAGAAGCAATTTTAGCAATTGGGTAACCCGTTGCTTTTGATGCTAATGCTGATGAACGAGATACCCTTGGGTTAATCTCAATCGCAATTACATCTTCATTTTCATCATTGCTTACCGAGAATTGAACGTTACATCCACCAGCAAAGTTCCCAATAGAACGTATCATTTTAATAGCCATGTTACGCATCTTTTGGAAAGTAGTATCCGATAAAGTCATGGCAGGAGCTACTGTGATAGAATCTCCAGTATGAATTCCCATAGGATCAAAGTTCTCAATAGAACAGATGATTACTACATTATCATTTTTATCTCTCAACAACTCTAACTCATATTCTTTCCAACCAACAACCGCTTTGTCAATCATCACCTCATGGATTGGTGACGCTTTCAATCCTCTGTGTAATGCATCTTCGTATTCTGCTGGATCATATATTACAGAACCACCAGTTCCTCCTAAAGTAAAAGAAGGACGAATTACTAATGGAAAACCTAACTTCTGAGCAATCTCTTTACCTTCTAAGTATGATTTAGCTGTTATAGAAGGTGCCATTGGAATGTCAATCTCTTCCATCTTCTGACGGAATAACTCTCTATCTTCAGTAATATCAATTGCCTTAGTGTCAACACCTATCATCTTAACATTGTGCTCTTCCCAAATTCCCATCTTCTCACACTCAATAGCTAAGTTCAATGCTGTTTGTCCACCCATTGATGGTAACACTGCATCAATATCTGGATGCTCCTCTAAAATTTGTTCGATAGATGCAGGCTCTAATGGTAACAGATAAATGTTATCTGCTGTAACCTCATCTGTCATAATGGTAGCAGGATTAGAGTTTATTAATGAAACCGTAATTCCTTCTGCTCTTAATGATCTTGATGCTTGAGATCCTGAATAATCGAATTCACATGCTTGACCAATAATAATAGGTCCCGATCCAATAATTAAAATGTGTTTGATGCTAGCGTCTTTTGGCATAGTTAGATAATTTTTAGTGCTTAAAAAATCTTTACGAAATTACTTCATAGAATCTAATTTTTCAGCGGAACTTTTCAACATTGATTTAAAATTTTGTTCAAAAAAAAGGGAAGCAAAACTTGCTTCCCTTTCAATTGTAAAATATATCATTACTTCTTGTGTCTTGGTTCATCCGACACAGATAATTTCTTTCTTCCTTTAGCTCTTCTTCTAGAAAGAACTTTTCTACCATTAACAGATTCCATTCTGCTCATGAAACCATGTTTGTTTCTTCTTTTTCTTCTTGATGGTTGAAATGTACGTTTACTCATCACTTAAATTTTTAATCTGTCCTTAAATTCGGTTGGCAAAAATAGACTTTTTTATTTCTCCAACAAACATTATCACAAAATAAATTAAATTATTTTAAGTATTTGCTTTTAAAGGTTTTAAAGAACTAAGCGTTAAAAAGTTAACTTCTTTTAACAAAAAGCAATTTTGGCGATTACTATATTCGCATTATGAACTTATCTGACAAAGTGATTTGGATTACAGGTGCTTCTTCCGGAATTGGTGAAGCAATTGCATTACAGTTAGTAAAAGAAGGCTGCAAACTTGTGCTTTCTGCTAGAAGAAAAGAAGAACTAGAACGAGTGGCAAATAATTGTAATACAGAAAACATATTTGTATTACCCATTGATTTAGAGCAACATCAAAATGCTGATAACTGGACCAAACAAGTAATGGATAAGTTTGGTAGAATTGACATTCTTATAAATAATGGTGGTATTAGCCAAGAAGGAATAGCTCTTGAAACAAAAACAGAAGTAGAACAAAAGTTAATGAACATCAACTACTTTGGAAATGTAGCTTTAGCAAAAGCTGTTGCTCCAATTATGCAAAAACAACAAAGTGGTAAAATTGCTGTTATTACCAGCATAGTTGGAAAATTTGGGCTACCAGGACTTTCAACTTACGCAGCATCTAAACATGCATTATATGGTTTTTACGATTCTTTTAGATTAGAATTAAGAAAACATAATGTTTCTGTGTTATTGGTTGCGCCTGGTTTTATCAATACCAACGTCACTTTAAATGCAGTTAAAGGAGATGGAAGTACTTTTAATAAAAATAGTCCTGCACAAGAAAACGGAATGAAAACAGGCATTTTTGCCAAGAAGTTTATAGCTACATTAAAATCGAATAGAAACCATAAATATATTGGCAGTAAAGAATTACTAGCCATTCCTTTTAAAACCTTTTTCCCGAATCTGTTTTATAATTTGATGTATAAAATGAATGAGAAAAAGCAACAGAGATGATCAAGTACAACCCATTTTTTGCTATTGCCGCTACTACATTTGTTGTATTTCTATCTTCTTGTTCGTCATCAAAAAAAACTGCTACTATTAAAAAACCTGAACTTGAAGTATTAAACATTGAAGTAGCTGAACCTAAAAACGAAACCATAGCCAATTTTTTGTCAGAATACCTAAAACTAAAATATAAAGACCGCTCGTTTAACAAGTATATGTATGTATCAGTTAAATATCAACGACTTTATTTAATTGAAAACGATTCTACCATTAGAAAATATCCAATCTCTACAGCTAAAAAAGGTATTGGAAGCAAACAAAACAGTTTTAAAACACCTCCTGGGCTGCATACTGTAAAAAGAAAAATAGGAGATAATGTACCTCTTGGAGGGATATTTGAATCAAGAATATATAATGGTAAAAAAGCAAAAATTCTTTACGGAGAAGAAAATGCTCCGAGAGATTATGTTACTACCAGAATAATGTGGTTACAAGGTGAAGAGCCTGGTATAAATAGAGGTAGGAATATCGATTCATATAACCGTTACATTTACATTCATGGTACGCCAGAGGAAGGGTACATTGGTAAACCTGCCTCACACGGCTGTATTAGAATGAAAAACGAAGATGTAATAGAATTGTACGAAATGGTCGAAGAGGGAACTCCTATTTTAATTTTGAAGTACTAATTCTTCTTTAGCTACTTTAATTATCTTAACTTTATACTTCTCAAAAAATTAATGGATTTAACAGGAATCATATTACTTATTTTAGGCATTGGAATTGGCTTTGCTTTAGGTTGGTTATTAAAGAAAAATGTTCCAAGCACTGATAATAATTCAGATGAAGCAGGTGTTTTAAAAGGTAGATTAGATGCTGCTACTGAAACGTTTAAATCTCAAAAATCTCAAATAGAGACTTTAACCACTCAAAAAGACGAATTATTAACCAACAATTCTCAGCTGCAAACAGAAAACCAAAATCTGATTGAGAAACTAAAAGAACACAAACAAGAAGTTGAAGAATTACAAAAGAAATTCTCATTAGAGTTTGAGAACATTGCCAATAAACTCTTAAAACAAAACTCTTCCGAGTTAGCCGAAACCAACCAAAAGAAGATTGATGAAATATTAAAACCACTTAAAGAGAATATTAAAACCTTTGAGCAAAAAGTTGAAGATAAATACGAAAAGGAACTGAAAGAACGCACCTCTTTAATGGAACAAATCAAATCTTTATCTGAGTTAAATCAACAAATGCGAGAAGATGCTCAGAGTTTAACAAAAGCTCTTAAAGGAGATTCTAAAACACAAGGTAACTGGGGAGAATTAATCTTAGAAAAGATACTAGAAAGTTCTGGGTTAATTAAAGGTGAAGAATACGAAACAGAAGATTACTATACTAACCAAGAAGGCGGTGGTAGTAGATTAGATGTTATCATTAAGCTACCTGACAATAAACAAATTATTATTGACTCCAAAGTATCAATTACTGCTTACACCAATTACATTGAAACTGATGATGAAGATGAAAAAACTGTACAAATAAAGGCACACATTGCTTCTGTAAAAAGTCACATTGATTTATTGGCTAAAAAAGATTATAGCCAGATACCTGGCTTACATACTCCCGATTTTGTACTAATGTTCATGCCATCAGAACCATCATTTAGTTTTACTTTACAAAACGATAACAACATTTACAATTACGCTTGGGACAAGAAAATTGTAATTGTTAGCCCTACTACTTTATTGGCAACTTTAAAAACAGTAGCTTCAGTATGGAAACAAGAACGCCAAACTAAAAATGCATTGGAAATAGCAAGACAAAGTGGTAAGTTATATGATAAATTTGTAGGGTTTATTGATAATTTAGAAAAAATTCAAAAGGGATTGAACAGTTCTCAATCAGCATATGATGATGCTATAAAACAATTATCAACAGGAAATGATAACCTTATAAGAAAGGTTGAAAAAATAAGAGAATTAGGTGCCAAAACATCTAAGCAAATAGATCAAAAATATATAGAAGACAACAATCAACTTGAAGCATAAACTCTTTATCATATTATCAGCTTTAGCATTTTTATATGCTTGTTCTTCATCTAAGAACACCGCAAGCAATAATAATGTCGCAGGTATTTACATGCCAGGACTAAACCTTATCAATCCTAAATATAGAGTATTCCATAAAAACGATACACTTACCGAATTACATTTTAGATTAAACTCTTCTAATATTTTGTACACCAAAAAGCGAAATGACAGCACCTACTCTGCCAACATACTGGTTCATTATGAGCTAATAGATAAAGGGAATGAAACCTTACTAGACAGTGCTTCATTAAGTTTTACAGATTTTGGTAATAACAAGACTAAAAAGTACCTATACGGTACTATTGACCTAAAAACTAAAGCACCAAAAATTTACGACTTAAAAATTACGGTAAACGATATTTCTCGCGATCATTACATTCGTAATCGAATAGTGATTAACCGTAATGATTTATATAGCGTACAGAATTATCTATTACTAGATTCTAGTAAAAATGTGGTTTTTGAAAATTATTTTACCAATGGCGAAACCATTTACCTTACTAAAAATGAAAAAAATGCTGCTAATACCATTTTACTAAAGCAATATAGTACTGATTTACCGATTGCCAAACCTCCTTTTTCAGTGCCTGAGGATGGCGAAGAAGAGCCTTTGGTTTTTAAACCTACTCAAACCGAAACTTTAGAATTTGATTCTGCAAACACTTTAACATATACTGTTGGTAAGGAAGGCCTGTACCACTTCCAATATTCTGAGAACGTAAAAAAGGGGCCTACATTTTTTAATTTTCAGGAGCATTTTCCAGAAATTAAAACTCCTGAAAACATGATTGGCCCTATGCGGTACATCACTACGAAAAAGGAATATCAGGAACTTACCGATGCAGAAAACAAAAAATTAGCTGTAGATAAGTTTTGGTTAGAAATTGCTGGCAGCTCTGAACGAGCTAAAACCATGATACGTGAATACTACACCCGTGTAGAAAGTGCCAATAATTATTTTACCTCTTATATGGAAGGCTGGAAAACAGACAGAGGAATTATCTATACTATTTTTGGCTCTCCAAACGTGGTTTATAAAAACAAAAACTACGAAAACTGGATTTACGGAGAAGAAAACAACATGATGTCAATAAGTTTTGTGTTTCATAAAATAGAAAACCCTGTAACGGGTAACGACTACAAACTAAGCCGCTCACCTGTATTTAAAAACACCTGGTTTAGAGCTGTTGATAGCTGGAGAAGTGGGAGAATCTATTAAAAAAAAGGAAGCGACTTGATTAAATCACTTCCTTTCTTAAGCTTTAAGAATGAATCATTATTGCCCTTGCCCTAATGAATAACCTCTCACCCCATCAAACTCATAGAGGTTTTCAGTCTTTATTACATCAACCTCTTCCTCTAAAGCTTTCTTAAGCGCATTTGGTATACTTTCCTGGTTTGCTGGAGAACCGTTCTCTACTTCAAATCTGCATCTCCAATGATCTGTACAGAAAGTTTCATCAAACCCTTCTGGCCAAACTTTAACTCCTCTATTGGTAATCATAACAAGCTTGATATCACTCTCCATATTTTTAAGCTTATCCGCTAAATCATCAACTTTATCTCCTTGCCAATCCACAAAAATATCAACACCTTTAAGAGTCTTTTTTGCTTTAGGCCTTCTAATATATTTTGGCAAATTAAGTTTAATATCTTTAGAAAATGATTCAGCTTTTATTTCCTGAGGCCGTTGTCCTAATCTTTGTATGACAGCTTCTCCGAACTCTTGAGTTCCAACAAGTTCTTTACTTATTCCTTCCTTATATATATCTGCTGTATGAATACCTTCTTCAATAGTACAAGCCCACGCGTTAATTATTTTTTCAGCTACATCTTGCTGACCTATGTGATTTAACATCATTACCGCTCCTCTAAGTAATCCAGATGGATTGGCAATATTCTTACCAGCTATGTCAGGTGCTGAACCATGAATTGCTTCAAACATTGCACAAGATTCGCCTATATTAGATGATCCTGCCAATCCAACAGACCCTGATATTTGTGCAGTTATATCTGAAACAACATCACCATAAAGATTTGGCATTACAACCACATCAAACATTTCTGGAGTATCAGCAATTCTAGCTGCTCCTATGTCAATTATCCAATTTTCAGACTCAATTTCTGGATACTCTTGAGCAATTTCTTTAAACACTTTATGAAACAATCCATCAGTATGCTTCATAATGTTATCCTTAGTAAAACAACTAACCTTCTTCCGATTATAAAGCTTAGCGTACTCAAAAGCATAGCGAATAATTTTCTCGCATCCTGGCCTAGTAATTAATTTTAAGCACTGTACAACCTCATCAGTTTGCTGGTGTTCTATTCCTGCGTACAAGTCTTCCTCATTCTCTCTAATTATTACCACATCCATATCTGGGTGTTTAGTTCTAACATATGGATGAAAACTATTACAAGGTCTAACATTAGCATAAAGGCCTAATGTTTTTCTCATTGTAACATTTAAACTCTTGTAGCCTCCACCTTGTGGTGTGGTAATTGGAGCTTTTAAAAAAATTTTGTTCTTTCTAATACTATCCCAAGCTGATTTGTCTATTCCACTAGTATTACCTGAAAGATACATTTGTTCCCCAACTTTAACTTCTTCCCATTCAATTCTTGCCTCAGCAGCTTTTAAAATCTTCATAGTTGCATCCATAATTTCTGGGCCTATGCCATCTCCTTTTGCGTAGGTTACTTTTTGCATGTCTTATATTTTTTTTATGATTAGTTAGACAAATGAACTAAAAATATTACATAAATTTTTATTTATATTTTTAATACAAAACATAATTAATATTTATGTTTTAAATATAAACCATACCACTTAAATCATAATCTATTATATATGAAATACATCTTTTTATTTACTTTCGCCCTATGCAAAACAATCTGATATTTGGTATAAAACCAGTAATTGAAGCCTTATTAGCTGGTAAAGAAATAGATAAACTCTATATACAGAAAGATATAAGCGGTGCTGGTATTACTGAACTGCGTAATGCGGTTAAAAAGAGTAAAGTTCCTTTTGCCCATGTACCTATACAAAAGCTCAACAGGTTAACTAACCAAAACCATCAAGGTGTAGTTGGGTTAATCTCTCCCATAGATTTAGTGGATATAGAAACACTTTTACCCACTCTTTTTGATGAAGGCAAAACACCTTTAATTTTAGTGTTAGATAGAATTACAGATGTAAGAAACTTTGGTGCCATTGCTCGTACAGCAGAATGTGCTGGAGTTAATGCCATTGTTTTACCAAAAAGAGAATCTGCTCAAATTAATGGGGATGCTATTAAAACCTCAGCAGGCGCATTAAATAGAGTTGCCGTAAGTAAAGTGGATAACTTAACCGATTGCGTGATGTTTTTACAGGCAAGTGGCTTACAAATTGTAGCTTGCACAGAAAAAACAGACAGTACCATTTATGATGCCAATTACTCATCCCCTACTGCAATAGTAATGGGTAATGAGGAAAAAGGAATTTCTAATCAAATTCTAAAAATTGCCGATGCTAAAGCTAAAATACCTATGCTTGGTGAAATTTCTTCTCTAAATGTTTCGGTAGCAACAGGTGTTATCCTTTACGAAGCTGTAAAACAAAGAAGCTAGATTTACTTCTTTTTAGATTTAACTACTTCTTCAAAAGATTTATTTTGAATCTTACTATCTAGCCAAGAAATAAAGTCAAAGTACTCAACAGCAGCTTTCTCATAAGGATCTTTAATAATTTCCTCTAATTCAGATTTAAAATTAATGTATAGCTGCTTCATGCCATCAGCTTTCTTTAGTTTCAACAGCTTTTTAAAGTCTTTTAAAAATACCGTTTCAAACTTATAGTTCTTTTGATTTTTTGTAACAAAACGTTTAGTTGATTTAATGGTGTAATCCAATAAATCATAATTACCCAACTCATAATGAACAACAAGATTTACTAACCTGGCAAACGTATAAACATCTTCTCTTAACCCTGTTTCGCTATCGTTAAGTACAACATTAATGTATTTTAATGCTTGCTTATAATCTCCACATCCAATATAAACCCGAGCAATGTTGTAGTAAAAAATCATTTGCTCTTCGCTATTAATTTTGCCTTCATAAAGCTCTATACCTTCTAATATATTTGGCACAACTTTATCTCTTGCCGCAGTAAAATCTCCCTTATAAATATGTGCCAACAATTCTCCGTTATTAGAAAAAGTAAATATTTTTAGTTGCACATCCATACTCTCAAAACCTGGTTTTTTACCCAAACTTTTCAACTTATCAATCATATCAAAACATTCATCCCACCGCTCATAATCCATGTATGCAAACATTAAATTATTGATTGCCTTAACATATCGCTGAGGCAATTCTTTCATAATCATAGGGTTCTCTTCCATTATCTTTATTACCTTTTTAAAGTTAACGTAAGATTCATCTATGTTACGCTCTGTAGTTGCGCATAAGCCTTTGATATAATAACAAGCTGTTGCTGCTTTAGTTGAAAGAGCAGTATTCTTTCCTTTAATTAAATGATAATTGGCAATATCGTTTACAATCTTCTTTTCCTCGGCATTCCTTACATATCCTCCTCGTCTAAACGCATAATTAATTTTAGAATATAAAATCTGGTACTCTGCCAGATTTCTTAGTTTCTCCAAACAATCGCTCTCTTCTTCTACCAGTTTAGTTAAATCCTTATCAAACTTACCTTGCAAATATTCTTCCTCAACCAATGTTTTTTCCCATCCTATCAAATCCAATAAGAAATAATGCTTTTCATAGTTGTAAGCTATTTTTTTTGCCTTCTTAATTATTTTCGAACATTCTTTATACAATGCCTTATTAAATAGCAATTCAATATTTCTTAATTGTTCTTGCAAAATTGCAGCAGCCGATTTATCAGCATAAAAGCCCCTTAGACTTTTAAGAATAAGGCTATAAAGATGGTTTTTTTCAGAAGGCAAATGTTTGATGAAAGTTTCTCCTTTAAACTTTTCTTTTATTTCGGCCTCATCATATTCATCCTGAGCCTCAATAGCATCAAAGAGTCGCATGTAGTTCTTTTCTCCAGACTGAAGAGAAGATGTTAATTTAAAATACCTTTTTTCTGATTTTGAAAGGGATTTTACAAGATTAAACAACTCATTAGAAGGCTTCATAGCAGTTCAAGAATAACGGTATAAATATTTACGTAAAAATAAAAACTATTTTACTTAAATCTAAGCATATCTAAGTTTAGGATTACAATATAAATCTTTTGGGAGTTCTCATTCCATTATCGGTAGTTCATTTTGTTTTAATTATCTTTATGGTTAAATATTCGTTACTATGAAAAATTTGCTACTCATTTTCTTTACTATAGGATGTATTGTTGTAAATGCACAAAAACAACCTCACAATAAAGCTCTTAACAGCAGGAGTGATACTATAGACATATTAAATTATCAAATCAACCTTGATATTACTGACTTTAACAATCAAAAAATTTCAGGTAATTGTGTAGTAAGTTTTACCCCAAAAATAAATGGTATTACTGAGTTAGATTTAGATTTACAAGAATTAACCATTGATTCTATTAAATCTCAAGGTGGTTTACTGGCATATAATTATAATGACACCTTAATTAACATAACCCTACCAAGTACTTTAAACACAACTGACACTTCATCTGTAACAGTATACTACAATGGCAGTCCCCAAACTGACCCTTCTGGTTGGGGCGGATTTTATTTTACTGGAGGCTATGCATTTAATCTAGGGGTAGGTTTTCAAGACGACCCACACAACTATGGAAGAGTTTGGTTTCCATGTTTTGACAATTTTGTTGAACGCTCAACTTATGAATTTAATATTACTACAGGTGATGGTAAAAAAGCACATTGTAATGGCATATTAACAAATGAAACAGTCATTAGCGGAGATACCATTACCAGAACCTGGGTAATGAATGAAGAAATACCAACTTATTTAGCCTGCATAGCTGTGGCAGATTATGAAACAGTACATCAAACCTTTAATGGCACACAAGGTGCAGTGCCTGTTGAGTTAGTGGCTTTAGCAGCCGATACTAACAATATGAAGAACTCTTTTACTAATCTTAATAATGCTTTCGATGCTTATGAGCTAAAATATGGTCCATACGAATGGAGTAAAGTAGGTTTTTCATTGGTTCCTTTTTCTTCTGGAGCTATGGAACATGCTACAAATATTGCATATCCAAGATTAGCAGCAAACGGTAGTTTGGCTAACGAAACCTTAATGGCTCACGAATTTTCGCACCATTGGTGGGGAGATCTAGTAACCTGTGAAACAGCTGAAGATATGTGGATAAATGAAGGAATGGCTGTTTATTCTGAACATTTGTTTTTGGAAATGGTGTATGATTACGAAACTGCTATAGAAGAAATAAAAGATAATCATAAGGAAATAGTACAGTTTACTCATTTAAGAGAGAATGGTTTTAGAGCAATCTCTGGTATCCCTCATGAGTACACTTACGGTGAACATGTATATAATAAAGGTGCCTCTGTTGCCCACAACATGAGAGCTTACATGGGGGATTCTTTATTTTTTGTTGGTTTACAATCTGTTCTTAACAATTTTAAATTTCAAAGTTTAAATTCTTCGCAATTTAGAGATGAATTAACCAATTCTACGGGAATTAACATGACTGACTTCTTCAACGATTGGGTTTTTTCTCCAGGTTTTTCTCACTTTGATATTGATTCAGCTAATATAACTCCAAACGGACCAAATTTTGACACTCAAATATTTGTTCAACAAAAACTAAGAGGTGCTTCCAACTTTCATAATGGGACTCCTTTAGAAATTACTTTTTACGATAACAACTGGAATTTTCATAAGGACACCATTGTAGCTTCTGGACAGTATTCTAATCAAACTGTGTCTGTTCCTTTTAATCCATCAGTTTATATTTTAAATGAAGAAAATAAATTAAATCAAGCCAGAACTGATGAGCGTTTAGTTATTAAAAACCCTAGTTCTTATTACAATATTCCAAGAAGTATGATTGATTATATCATTGTAAATGCTGTTTCAGATTCAGCTTTTTTACAAATTGCTCACCATTGGGTGGCTCCAGATAGTATAAAAAACAATGTGAACAATCACCGAATATCTACTAGCAGGTATTGGAGTTTTGATGGTATTCTTCCTAATGGGTTTAGCAGCGAGGTGAAATTAGAATTTGATGGTAGATCTGTATATGGATATTTAGATTATGATTTGGTACCTGTAAATGGAGATAGTATAATCCTACTATACAGAGAAAGTCCCCGATATGATTGGCAAGAATACCCATATTATACTAAAACTCTTATTAGTCCTACACTAGCTTATGGTTGGGTAACTTTAGATAGCTTATTATTAGGTGAATATACGTTTGCAAATAGTGGTACGGGGTTAGTAAAAGTAAATGAAAACCATAACAATGGTAACAATGTAAAAATATATCCCAACCCAACAAATGATGTGCTTTGGATAGAAAATGACTCCCCAGAAAAATCCAACTACGAGATTTATGATATTAATGGTAAATTAATTTTGAATAATGAGTTTATAAAGAAAACTAAGATTAATACTTCTGACTGGAAACCTGGAAACTATATTATGGTAGTTTACAATAACAATCATTCCATTCATTCAGAAAAATTCATTGTAAAATGATAGGTTAATATATCAATTAGAATTCTAAGTATTTTCACTTAGTTGATAACTAATTAGCTATTTTTCTTTTTTTAATTTATTATTAGATTACCTTTATCTTAAGGTATTAGGCATAAAGCTAAAAAGTGGCAGCATCTAAAATAAAATTAAGTTACAAAGAGCGTGATAAACTCTTTAAGAAATATTATGCTGAGCTTAAAATAAAAGTTGCCTTAAACTGGTTTGAACTCTTAGCTTTATTAGTGCTTTCTTTTTTTATTTGCTACAAAACTTTCGGGTATATTGGAGTGACAGATAAAATAACTTCAATAATAATGGCTATAGTTGGTTCTATTATAGTTACATTATTATTTGTTTATATTAGAAAATATAAATTGACCATCAATCGATTTGATAGAGAGCGAATTTATAAGAAATTAAGTTCTGAATTAATTGAAGAATCTAAGTCTTAGTTTAGCCTAGGTACTCCCTTATTGTTTTATAGATATAGTCCAAATCTTTTTGTTCAATACAATAAGGAGGAATCATTATTAATACATTGCCCAATGGCCTAAGAATAATTCCTTTTTCCATAAACCACAGATAAGCTTCATTTCCTTTACTGTTAAAATAATTACTCTCACCTTCTGTATCTAATTCAATCGCTGCAATGGTTCCAAAATTCCGAGCATCCCTAATTCTTTGGTGGTTTGAAATGTTATCAATAAAAGTTTTTTGAGCATTTGCTATTCTATTAACATTCTTAATTGTTTCTTCTTTTTCAAATAAATCTAATGAAGCATTGGCTGCAGCACATGCCAAAGCATTACCAGTATAGGAGTGCCCATGTAAAAAAGTATGCTTCTTATTCATTGAATCAAAAGCATCAAATATCTTTTGTGAAACCCCTGTAACTCCCATCGTCATAAAACCTCCTGTTACACCTTTTGATAAGCAAATGATATCTGGTTGATGTTCTAAGTGTTCAACTGCAAACATTTTTCCTGTTCGGTAAAACCCTGTTAACACTTCATCAGCAATGGTAACCACTCCATACTTTTCACACAAACCAATCATTTCAGACAATATCTCTGGTGAATGCATCAACATACCAGCGGCTCCTTGAACAATTGGTTCAAAAATAAACGCAGCAACTTCGTTCGTTTTTAAATGATTTTCTAACTCTTTTAATACTCTTTCTTTATTCGATTCGTTAGGAGTATCTACAAACTCAACATTAAATAAAAAACGTTCAAAAGGCTCATTAAAACCTCCCCTAGCTGTTAAGCTCATACTTCCAAAAGTATCCCCGTGATAATCGTTAGTAAAAGTGATAAACTTATTACGCTCTTCGCCTTTATTAAACCAATACTGAATAGCCATTTTAAGCGCAACTTCATTTGCCGTAGAACCATTATCAGAAAAGAATATCTTATTGATTTTATTTGGTAATAAATCAACTAAACGTTCTGCTAATTTAACTGCTTGCGGATGAGTAAAGCCACCAAAAGCCACATGTTCTAATGTGGTTAATTGCTCATTAATTTTCTGAACAATGTATGGATTACAATGACCGTGAATATTTACCCACCAACTAGAAAAACCATCTATATACTTTTTACCTTCTTCACCATAAACATATGCTCCTTCAGCCTTAACAACAGGAACAATTTCTGTCCCTTTGTGGTTAAATGGATGCCATATATACTTGTCATCTTTCTGCTTCAAATTCATAACTCAAATTTGTTTTTATAGCTTAACACTATTTCCTTATTCACCTCTTCATGCTGTTGAACCCTTCCAATAACAGGCAGATTAGAATAATTCAAAATAAATGATTCTGTTTCCTTATTCTCTGGCCCATTAAAGACTATACCTTTAACAGGAATTCCTCTATTTACTAGAGCATCAATACTTAAAATAGTATGATTGATACTACCTAAATAATTTTGTGATACTAAGATCACTTCTAGTGATAGATGCTTAATCAAATCAATAATTAAATCTTCATCGTTAAGTGGAACCATAAGACCACCAGCACCTTCAACTATCAAATTATTTGATGTTTCGGGAGTTTTAATTTCATCTAACATCACTTTAATCCCATCAATTCTTGCAGCTGCATGAGGTGACATAGGTTCATTTAAAGCATATGCTTCTTGATGAAACTTAGTTGTAGTATTCGATATTAAATTCTGTACCTTAATGGTATCAGAATTATGTAAATCTCCAGCTTGTACAGGCTTCCAATAATCAGCTTCTAATGCTTCTGTAAGCATAGCTGCAACAACTGTTTTTCCTACATCAGTTCCTATTCCTGTTACAAAGTATTTTTTCATATCTCGATGGCTTCTACTAAATCTTCTATTTGTTCTTTGGTGTTAAAACTATGTAAACATATCCTCAAACGCTCTTGTCCATGAGGGACAGTAGGACTTAATATAGGTCTTACATCAAAACCTTTGTTTTGAATATCTTCTGCAATCTTTTTAACCTCATCAACCCCTGTAATAATAACACATTGAATAGCACTTCTAGATTCAATTAACTTTCCTTTAAATGAAGTTTTAAATACCGAAATATTCTGTTTTAACTCATTAACTCTCTCAAAGCTATCAACTAAAAATTGATGTGCCTTTCTAATAGTCATTACATTAGCTTGAGGCAGAGCAGTTGTATATATCAATGGTCTTGAAAAATTGATTAAGTAATTTTTTAAATCATTATTTCCTAAAACAGCTGCTCCATGAGCACCATAAGCCTTTCCAAATGTTATTATTCTAGCAAAAATTTCATTTTCTAAATTCAATTCAGAAACTAAACCTCTTCCTTCTCCAAAAATCCCAACTGCATGAGCCTCATCTACTATAAGAGCAATATCATTATCGCCACATAAACTTGCTATTTCTTTTAAAGGAGCTTCATCTCCATCCATACTGTATACCGATTCAACCACGACATAAATGTTGCCTTCAGCCTTTTCGATTTTAGATTGGAGTGAATCAATGTTATTATGTCTAAAAGAAAAAGAATTAGAATTAGACAATCGTATTCCATCTCTTATGGAGGCATGAATTAACTCATCGTAAATAATTGTATCTCCTCTTTGAGGAACGCAAGAAAAGAAACCAAGATTCGCACTATAACCAGAATTAAATATTAATGCAGCTTCAGCATTATAAAAATCAGCTAAAAAATTCTCAACTTCCTCTGTTACCTTATTATTACCAGAAATCAACCTAGATCCAGTAGATCCATATTGGTTAACATTATCAACCTGATGAATAGATGATTCTTTAGAGAAGCCTAAATAATCATTAGAGCAAAAGTCAAGTAACCCATCGTTAACCTTAAGTTCTCTTAAAGCATTACTTGCCTTTCTATCCGCTAATTTTTGTTGGATATGTATGTGGTGAGTTTTCACCGAAAACTATTTTACAGTTTCCTTCAGTGCTCTTCTTGCTGCTTTACCTTTTTCTGTTGCGGCAACATTCTTTTCAATAGTATGACCAGGCCTACTCCACTCTTCTCTACCTTCCTCTCTTACCTCTTTGTATGACTCAACTGTTTCTGGCTTCTCACCATCAACAAAAGCTTCTTTTGGAGAGATTCCTAACATTTTAAACAACTCCATATCTTCGTTGTATTCAGGATTTGGAGTAGTTAATAATTTGTCACCAGCAAATATTGAATTTGCTCCAGCAAAGAAAGCCAATGCTTGCCCTTCTTTTGTCATCTGAGTTCTACCAGCAGACAAACGAACTTGAGCTTTAGGCATAACAATTCTTGCCGTAGCAATCATTCTTACCATCTCAAAAATAGAAACCGCTTGTTGCTCTTCTAACGGAGTACCAGGAACAGGAACTAAACCATTAATTGGCACAGAACCAGGGTGTGGATTAAGATTAGATAGTGTATATAACATTCCTATTCTATCCTCATCAGTTTCACCCATTCCAATTATACCCCCAGAACATACATGAATACCTTCGTTCTGAGCATGTTCTATAGTTCTCAATCTATCGTCATAACCTCTTGTAGAAATAATTTCTTTATAAAAATCTTCAGATGAATCTAAATTATGGTTATAAGCATATAAACCAGCTTCTTTTAATCTACGAGCTTGATCTTGTGATAACATTCCTAATGTACAGCAAACTTCCATATTCATGTCATTTACCTCTTTTACCATCTCCAACACATTATCAAACTCCTCGTTATTGGTAACATTTCTCCATGCTGCTCCTAAACAAACTCTACTGGCTCCTCCTTCTTTTGCATTAACTGCCATCTGCTTTACTTGGTCAACAGTCATCAAATCATTTTTTTCAATATTAGTATGATACCTAGCAGCTTGTGGACAATATGCACAATCCTCAGAGCACCCTCCTGTTTTTATAGAAATTAACGAACTAACTTGCACCTCATTTGGATTATGGTTAACCCTATGCACAGATGCTGCTTCATATAATAAATCCATAAATGATTTATCATAAATTGCTTTGATTTCTTCTTTTGTCCAGTTACTTCTTATTTCTGTCATACCAATCGAATTTGAGAACAAATTTAATTAATAAAGTAACTTCAAATTGAACTAAAACTAAAAGTTTTAAAGTGATTACATTTGCTATATGAGAATTGACATCATAACTGTTTTACCTGAGCTACTAGAGAGCCCTTTTAATGCTTCTATATTAAAAAGAGCTCAGGATAAAGGCTTAGTTGAAGTTGTTGTTCATAACCTAAGGGATTATTCTACCAACAAGCAAAAAAGCATTGACGATTATGCTTTTGGTGGTGGAGCAGGCATGGTAATGCAAATAGAACCTATAGCTGATTGTATAGAAAAACTGCAATCGGAAAGAACTTATGATGAAATAATTTACATGACTCCTGATGGAGAAACCATGAACCAAGGAATGGTTAACCAACTTTCGTTGAAAAAGAACATTATTATTCTAGCTGGTCATTACAAAGGGGTAGATGAAAGAGTTAGAGAATTGTTTATTACCAAAGAAATATCTGTTGGAGATTTTGTTTTAACAGGGGGCGAATTACCTGCCGCCATATTAAGTGATGCCATTATTCGATTAATACCAGGAGTTATTAGTGATGAAACATCTGCTTTAACTGATAGCTTTCAAGACAACCTATTAGCACCGCCTGTTTATACGCGACCTGAAGATTATAAAGGAAATAAAGTGCCTGAGGTATTATTATCTGGAAATCACAAGGCTATTGAAAAGTGGCGAGAGGAAAAAGCCCTTGAACGAACGAAACAACGAAGACCTGATTTATTGGATTAAGCAGCCTCTTTTCCTTCTTCATCTTCTTTCTTGCATTGCTCATCTGGCATAGCACCACAAAAACCGCAAGGTTCTCCATCAGCATTTAAAACACTACTAGCACTAGCACAAGTTTTATCAAACTTACCGCCTTTCTTAAAAATAATTTTAACTGCCATTCCAAAGATGCCTAGTGCCAATAAACCAATAACAATTAATGCTAATTTCATGTTACAAAGTTAAACTTATTTTTTCAGCTTCGCTAATTTCAAAACCTTATCTATAATACCATTAAACTCTTTGGATATTTTTAATAAATAGATAGGCACCATAAAAAGAATAGAAACCGTTAATGAACGAACTATTATATCAGCTAAAAACCATTCTAACTTTGGAATAAAATATCCAACTAAAAATGTAATTCCTCCAACAACAATCACTAATAAAGAGCGACTATCAAAAGGTAGAACATTCATCTTAACTTTAATTATAAAAAGCCTTAACGTATTAGTTGTAAAAATAGAGAGTAATGTTGCTAAAGCTGCCCCCTCTATTCCCATAATTGGTATTAACCAATAGTTAGTAGCAATTAATAAACCCATCAGCAATAAGTTAAAATACAGCATTAATTTATAGAAAGGAGAAAACTGAATAATACTAGAGTTTACACCAGTGCTTACATCATACAATTTAGCCAAACAGACAAACAATAGCACATATTTTGCTGAACCATATTCTTTTGGAAGTATTTGAAAGATATTATCTGCATTTAACCATATACCCAAAAATATTAATGAACCTACAATTAATAGGTTAAGTGATGACTGTTTATAAATATGTTCTATTTCTTTGGTATCGTTTTTTTTCCAGGCATCAGAAATGATGGAGTTAGCTATTCTACTTAATGATTGATAAGGAATTATGATAACCGTTCCTATATATAACGCAACAGAATAAAAAGCTACATTAGACAATCCATCTTCTACCAAAGCTCCAATCATTAAAGAATCTATAGTGCCGGCAAGCATAGCGGAACTAGAGCCCAGTATTACAAACAAAGCATAGGTCAACATTTCCTTCAACCTCTCTTTTGTAAACATTTTAAAGTTTGGAAGAAGAAATAGTTGCTTTAAATAAGCTGTATAAACCACTAATATCAATAATATTAGTGCATACATGTTGAAGTAATAAAAAATAAATTGTTCAAACGACAGTATATCATAATAATACAATACTATTAGTATTGTCCATGAGAAACGCAATACCACATTGTTTAAGAAGCTTTGGATTACTGTTTTAAGGACTCCCCTCAAATAAGCATCAAACACTTTAAAATACATTATGTAAAAAACCAGTAATGGAATGTAATTAAAGTAGTCGCTAAACAAAGTAGACTTACCTGAATAATGATCAATGATATTACCCTTAAATAAATACGATAGAATAACAAAAATCACATATCCGATTAATGGAATTGAAAGTGAGTAAAACAAAAAACCGTTGTGTTTTTTAGCCTTATCTTTAAAAAACGGGAAAAATTTAATAGTTGAATTTGGAGTTGCAAATAGACTAAATGAACTAAACAAGGTTGCTGCTGCTCCAATTACACGAGTTAAACCAAACTCATCTGCAGTAAAAATATTAGGAAACAATACAATGGTATTTATTGCTCCTATAATTACACCAAGGTAAGAAGCCAAAGAGTTGTAAATACTTTGTCGAACTACTATTCCCATTCAAAAAGATATGAAACAAATATAAAGTTAATTTGTTGTGTGTAGCATTAATGTATTTTTATTAATTAACCTTTTTTAACGAATAAGTCCCCGCCTGGGGCGGGGACTCTGCACTAACTAAACAGGAAAGTCATTTTCTAGGTGGTACACTAATTAATCTTACCCTAAAACTAAGCAAGAATTATGCTAAATTTATTTCCTTTTACACTATCGGTAACATAAAATGATAGTTGGCAATCTATTCTTCAATAGGTTCATATGAAAGAATTGAATCCACTTCTATTTTAGTTACTCCATCTATATCATTACAGTTTAAACAAGTCAATCCATCTTCTAGCATTATCCATTTATTTTCTAACATATCTCTATCCCAAGTATCAGTAACGTTATCTATATCATAAATAAAATCTTGTAAAGATTCGTCAAGATAAACCGAAGTACCTATTGGCATTTTTAATACTAACTCAACTTCTTGCCCTCTCAATCTGTATTCTTTTAATGTTGACCAATAATTATTAAATACTATAGTACTATCTTGTACTTTATATTGATAGTCAATACTTCTTGCTTTTTTTAATGCATCCTTGGTTGTTTTTCCATGAGCTTTATTGATTATTAATAATTCTAAGCTATCATTATCACTCTCTTCTATAGTCAATTCAACCTCATTGCTATAAAACTTAGCATCTTTTAAAGAAACCGAAAAATCATCCAACTCAAGCATTATCTCTCCCGGCATGCTTTCTTTATTTACTTTTAAACTGTAAGTGTTATAACTACTAGGTAAAGTTACAATCTTATTATTTTTTTCATCAGACTTGTATTCTGATGCCGTTACCAATCCTAAGGTAATAGTTGTAAAAAGTCCAATAAACCAAAGAATTGCCAATGAAATTCCTAACCCAGTGTTAGTATTTATCTTAAAAAGCATTTTTATACCTCCTAAAATCAACCCAACTATAGGAATTGCAACTACAACTATTAAAGCAATCAAAAAGATATTAAATTGATCTTGTGACGAAAAAATTAGTTCAAAAAACTCCCTGGCCTCTATTACCGAAATACCTGTTGATGTATAGGAAAATATTAAGCTATCATCAAATAATCCTATTAGAAACCAAATCCCAAGAAATAATCCAACAACTAATAAAACAACACCAATTACTTTACTTAAACCATTAAAAATAGCCATTAACACGTTTCCCAACCCTGCAAAAAAGCTTTCTACTGAATTGCCTATTTTATTTGAATCTATATTTTTAATCTTTTCATTTACTTTCTCCGCTTCTTCTTCTACTTTCTTACCTATATTATCAACATTAATAGGTTCCCCCCTCATTTGTAACTTATCAGAAGCTGTCTTTGCTTCAGGAATTACAATCCATAAAATAATGTATAACGCTGGACCAAAACCTAAAAACAAAGTGGTCATTACAAAAAACAACCTCATCCAAATGGTATCAAAACCAAAGTATGCTGCTATTCCTGAACAAACACCTCCTAATACTCTTTCATCTGGATTTCTAAAGAATTTTTTTCCTGAAGACGAATAATAAGTTTTACTTTCTTGTTCCACTCTTTCCTCCTCATCTTCTTCACTTAAATACTGCTCTGGTTTACCCATCACCTCAACTACTTCTTGAACATCTTTCATTAAAATAACCTGATTTACATCTGATATCTTTTCATTAAAAAGCTCAGCAATTCTAGCTTCAATATCAGCCATTATTTCTTCTCTTTCTTGAGAATTATTAAAATAGCTTTTAATCTTGTTCAGATAATTTTTTAATTCTTCATAGGCATCTACCTCTATATGAAAAACTATTCCGCTAATGTTTATGGTTACTGTTTGATTCATTTTATATCAATTATATCTTGTATGCTTATTTACTTGTTAACTTAACTGCCTTAACCAATTCATTCCAGGTCGTTTCTAATTCTTTTAAAAACTCCTCTCCTACTTTGGTTAGTTGATAATATTTTCTTGGAGGCCCTGATTTAGATTCTTCCCATCTATAGGTTAAAATACCCGCATTTTTTAATCTTGTTAATAATGGATAAAGTGTTCCTTCTACTACGATTAGCTTTCCTTCTTTTAATTTTTCAATTATTTCAGATGGATATGCCTCACCATTTTTTAGGATAGAAAGAATACAATACTCAAGTACTCCTTTTCTCATTTGTGCTTTGGTGTTTTCTATCTTCATTATGTAATACCAATTAAATTACATTACAAAGATATATGTTTTAAATTGTATTATGCAATACATAGTACTAAAAATATATTTATTTAACTGATTTACAGGTAAATAAATTTTTATTGGGTTATGATTTTTTCCTTTTCCCCTAAGAATTTAGGCTTTTTATTGATGATATAAAGGTCAATTACAGCTTTAGTTTTGGCAAAATATTCTCTGAAATGTGTTTTAACTGAATATTTTTCTGGAGGATCTTGAGCAGCAAAACCAACTGCATTCATTTTATATTTTTCAGCAATAAATAAAGCTCTTTCTATATGAAAGCGTTGCGATATTATTACTACCTCTTCCTGACTAAACACTTCCTTACATCTTATCACAGAATCTAAGGTTCTAAAGCCAGCATAATCTAATGTGATAGCACTTTCGGGAACACCCAAATTCATCAAAGCCTTTCTCATCTCTCTAGGTTCATTGTACGAACGAATACTGTTGTCTCCACTTACTAGTATATGTTTTATTTTTCCTTTATTATATAAATCAGCTGCTGCCTGAATTCTATATTTAAAAAATAGATTGGTTCCTCCCCAGGATGTGTAACGGCTAGTACCTAGTATAAGAGCTACTTTTTTGGTTGGCGTTTCTTCTACACTACTATATATAAGTGATTTTGTTTTTTCAACTATAATAACGTTTGATAAAACGATAAAAAGAATCAGCAAACCTATAACAAGTAAAGTCCACTTACTGAAGAAAAGTTTTTTTATGAAACCGAATAATTTATTCATTTACAATGTGATGTATAACTCTAACAACACAAATACTGCAAACAAAACACTTGCCACACCATTAGTTGTAAAAAATGCAAGATTAACTTTACTTAAATCATTAGGCTTTACCAATAAATGTTGATACACTAAAAGAGCAATAAACAAAGCTGCTCCAATCCAATAAAACAAACCCAAACTAGCATAATACCCTGCAAACAGAATAAAACCTGCTGTCATAATGTGTAAGAAATTTGAAAGGATTAATGCGTTTTTCTTTCCCAACAATACTGGAATGGAATGTAGTTTTTGTGCTGCATCAAACTCCTCATCCTGTAATGCATAAATGATATCAAAACCACTTACCCAAAATAAAACAGCAAATGAGAAAAACAATGGCAACCAATCAAAAACTCCTGTTACAGCCAAGTAAGCCCCAATAGGTGCAAGCGACAAACCTAATCCTAATACCAAATGACATAAGGCTGTAAATCGTTTAGTTAAACTATATCCTAATACAACAAATAAAGCAACTGGCGATAAATAAAAACAAAGTGGATTAATAAAATAGGTAGTTACAACAAACAAAGCACAATTAACAATTACAAAAACCAAAGCATTTTGTGGAGTAATAGTTCCGTTAGGAATTTCCCTTACTTTGGCTGTTCTGGGATTTGCTTTATCAATCTTTCTGTCGATGTATCGGTTAAAAGCCATAGCAGCACTTCTTGCAAACACCATACACAAAATAACATAAACAAGAAGAAGCCAATTAATTTTATTATCAATAGAATTTACTGCAATGAAAAAACCAATTAATGCAAATGGCAACGCAAAAATGGTGTGACTGAATTTAATTAGTGAAAGATAATTTTTCATTGAGCTCAAAATTAGCAATACTTAATTAACTTTGGGTTTCAATCTTTATTTCAATTAAAATGAGTGACGACAAGAAAGTAATTTTTTCGATGAACCGTGTGAGCAAGCAATTGCCATCGGGTAAGAATATTTTAAAAGACATTTATTTATCTTTTTTCTATGGAGCTAAAATCGGTATCATAGGTTTAAATGGTTCTGGTAAATCTACTTTAATGAAAATTATAGCAGGAGTTGATCAGTCTTACCAAGGTGATGTAGTTTTCTCTCCAGGCTATTCAGTGGGCTATTTAGAACAAGAGCCAAAATTAGATGAAAGTAAAACGGTAAAAGAAATAGTTGAAGAAGGTGCTCAAGAAACGATTGATGTATTAAAAGAATATGAAGAGATAAATTTAAAATTTGGTGATCCTGAGGTGTATGAAAATCCTGACAAGATGGATGAACTCATGAAACGTCAGGCAGAATTACAAGATAAAATTGATGCCTTAGGTGCTTGGGAGTTAGATACTAAATTACAGCGTGCAATGGATGCCTTAAACTGTCCACCAGAAGATGCTTTAATTAAAAACTTATCAGGAGGTGAATTAAGAAGGGTTGCTCTTTGTCGCTTATTATTAAAACAACCTGACATCTTATTATTAGATGAGCCCACTAACCACTTAGATACGGAATCTGTTTATTGGTTAGAGCAGCATTTAGATCAGTATAAAGGAACTGTAATTGCAATTACTCACGATAGGTATTTCTTAGATAATGTATCGGGATGGATATTAGAATTAGACAGAGGCGAAGGTATTCCATGGAAAGGGAATTACTCTTCCTGGTTAGATCAAAAATCTAAGCGTTTAGCACAAGAAGAAAAACAAGAAAGTAAAAGAAGAAAAACATTAGAGCGTGAGCTAGAATGGTCTAGAATGAACCCTAAAGGAAGACAAGCTAAATCTAAAGCTCGTTTAAGCAACTATGATAAACTTTTAAATGAAGAAGCTAAAGAGAAAGAAGCTAAACTAGAATTATTTATTCCTAATGGTCCAAGATTGGGTAATGACGTGATTGAAGCTACTGACATCTCAAAAGCATTTGGTGATAAACTATTATATGAAAACTTTAGTTTTAGTTTACCACCTGCAGGTATTGTGGGAATTATTGGGCCAAACGGTGCTGGTAAAACCACCTTGTTTAGACTAATTATGGGAGAAGAAACTCCAGATAATGGGTCATTCAAAATTGGTGATACTGTCAAAATAGGTTATGTTGATCAATCTCATAAAGATCTTGATCCGGAAAAAACCATTTATGAAGTATTCTCTGGCGGAACAGAAATGATGGAATTTGGAGGAAGAACAATTAATTCAAGAGCTTATTTATCCCGATTTAATTTTCAAGGTTCTGATCAAAACAAAAAAGTAGGAATCCTATCTGGAGGAGAAAGAAATAGGTTACATTTGGCAATGACTATGAAGCAAGAAGCAAATGTTCTATTACTCGATGAGCCTACAAATGATCTTGATGTTAATGCTATAAGAGCCTTAGAGGAAGGATTGGAGTATTTTGCTGGTTGTGCAGTAGTCATCTCGCACGACAGATGGTTCTTAGACAGAATATGTACACACATTATTGCTTTTGAAGGTGATTCAAATGTTATTTTCTTTGAGGGGGATTATTCTGCATACGAAGAAAACAGAAGAAAGCGATTGGGTTCTGAACCAACAAGATTTAAGTACAAAAAATTGGTAAAAAGTTAGTTAGAGATTCAATATTAGTTTCTTTTTTTTAATTGATTTCTTTTATTCAATTATTACTTTCACGCAACTTTTATCGTATTAACTTAGTCTTAAGTATAGGTTAATTTAAAAACATTATAGGTATTTATGAAACATTTAACTCTACTAATTGCAGGTATTTGTGTTTTCACATTAACGAAAGGGCAATTATCTGTTGACAATACAGCGCCTTATAACAGTGCTACTTACTTGGTAAATAATGTACTATCCGGAAACGGTGTAACTGCATCTAACATTACTTTTAATGGAAATGCAGCCCAAATGGGATTTTTTAATTCAGGTAACACTGGTACACCAAGTTTAGGTTTAGATTCTGGTATAGTCATGAGTTCAGGTGATGTAAATGATATTCCACCAGGAGGTAACCAGCCTGATCAAGGACAATATGGTGGCACAGGAGATTCAGACTTACTGAGTATAGCACAATCTGTTACAACAAATCCATCTTCTAGTAGTATTACTTCAACTCAAGATGCTGCATTTTTAGAGTTTGATTTTCAGGTAGCAGGTGATACTGTAGAGTTTAAGTTTGTTTTTGCTTCAGAAGAATATAACACTTACATCAACACACAATTTAATGATGTTTTTGCATTCTTTTTAAGTGGCCCTGGAATTACTGGTCCTTACGCTTCCCCTGTTGGTTTCCCTAATGGAGCAGTAAATGTAGCTTTAGTCCCTGGCACAAATGATCCTATTACAATTAGTACCATATATAATGATCCAACAGAAACCCCACCTTCTTTAAATGGACAATATTACATCAATAATTTAGGTGGAACTAATAATGATTTTAATGCATTTACAACGGTTATTACTGCCAAATACCCTGTACAATGTGGAGAAACTTATCACTTTAAATTTGCTATAGCTGATTGCCAAGATGATTACTTGGATACTGGCGTATTCTTAGAGGCAAGAAGTTTAAGCTCTAGTGGAGTTGCTATTGTTGCTAATACCGCTTTACCAAACAATACAATATTAGAAGGTTGTAGTGATGCCGAGATAACCATCATCAGAACAGACACTAACTTTAATGATACCATCAATTTAAACATTTCTGGTAATGCAACAGCTGCTGATTATTCATTTATAGATACCGTTCAAATCTTTAACTCAGGCTCAGATTCACTTACTTTTAATGTAAGTGCAATAGTAGATAATGTTCCTGAAGGAATTGATACATTAATAATAGAAATCTTAGGCAATACTGGCTGCAACATGGTTACTTTATTAATTGAAGATTATACGCCTATGAGTATTACTGTTAGCGACAGTATAAATATTTGTACCGAACTAGGTGATACTGCTCAAATTTGGGCCAATGTTACCAATGGGCGTCCTCCTTACTTTTACGATTGGGATAGTGGGATGAGTGGTGATACACTTTTAGTTGCCCCAGAAGAAACAACTTACTATATCCCTACCGTATATGATGCCTGTGGAAATTCTATTACGGGAGATGAAGTACCAGTTTGGGTTCAGTGCCAGATTATCCCTACAAACGTATTTACTCCAAATGGTGATGGACATAACGACTATTTTTCACTAATCAATTTAGATGATTATCCAAATCCTACTGTAAAAATCTATAACAGATGGGGAAAATTGGTTTATGAAAATGAATCTTACCAAAATGATTGGGATGGAGGCGATTTACCTGATGGGACTTACTTCTACATTGTTCTTCCGAACAATAAAAAATATGAATACGATAGCGGAGCTTCTAAAGAAGATTTAAAGTATACAATTAAAGGATACGTTCAATTATTTAGATAAACAAGAAAAGAGGCTAAACAGCCTCTTTTTTATTCTTTTTATACGAATACCATAAACCAATGCCTCCCGCAATAAACATTAAAACAGCTATTATTTCTGCTTGGGTAGCTTCTAAACCAAAAATGTTATAATTGGCATTAATTCTAATCTTTTCAATTAAAAAACGTTCCACACCATTAAACATAAGATAAATAGAGAATAACGCTCCTGCTGGTTTAATTTTTTTACGAATCCACCACAGTATTCCAAAAATGATAAACGCCATTACCGTTTCATAAAAAGGAGTTGGCCAAGCATTTCCCTCATACATATAGCCATCTTGCATCACTGGTCTTCCTGGTGCACCTAAATCTACTCCATTTACATTTCCAAAATAATCAAAACTCCACATCCACTCTGGTAAAAAACTTAATGCCTCTGGCATTGGTAAATTGTTAGGCATACCCCAATCACCATCTCCTGCCAACTGACAACCTATTCTTCCTATTCCATAAGCCAACATTAATCCAGGAGCACAAGCATCTATCACATGAGCTAATTTTAATTTCTTTTTGTAAGCATAATAAACAACTGCTCCACCTCCCACTATCAATCCACCATAAATACTCAAGCCTGCTGCTGAAAATATTACTCCCATAGGGTCTGCAAATAGTCTATCTAAATCCTCAACAGCATCAAATATTTTAGCACCTAAAATCCCGCCAATAGCCGCAATAAAAGTCATAGTACTTACATGATGGTGAGGTCTAACAATTTCTTCCACTTCTTTTGGTTCAGGTAAACGTTGTTTTTCTGCTTCTCTATATTTTAAATAAGCTAGTAAGATCCCTCCTAAGATACCTCCTAAAACACTTCCTTGTACAGATAAAATGTAACCTGGTAAATCTTTAATAACTTCGCTATAATTTAAAATAACCCCTAACACTTTGTATCCAAAAGCAAGGCCAAACAAACCATTGGTAATCAAATCACTCATCTTAGCTTTCTCCCCTTTCATTACTTTTATAGTAGTAGAAGAAAGCAAGCCTTCGTTTTCTTTACGCTTCATTTCTCTTACAAACAAGAGGTTAGCAGCAATAAAAGCCAAGGCTACCATTGTTCCAAACATTGGTAATGGAAACGAAAACGAGAACCCAAACAAGTAATTAATTAAATCTGATAAATATGGAAACATTAGCTTACTAGTTCTAAAATGTTAATATTTTCTACCTCAACAACTCCATCTACATCAATAGATTTAAGTGTAACCTCACAAATCTGATTTTCTAATTCTGGAGAATAAGGTGCTTTTACCTTTATGTAATTTTCAGTAAATCCATTCAAACAATTTTCGTGTTGTTCTACCTCAAATAATACTTTATAGGTTTTACCTAAGTGTTGTTGATAAAAATTTCTTCTTTTCTTATCCGATAGAATGTGGAGCATTTTACTTCTTTTACTTCTCTCCTCTTTTGGCACTACTCCATCCATTTTAATGGCAGTTGTATTTTGCCTTTCTGAATAAGTAAACACATGCAGATAAGAAACATCCAATTCATTCAAAAAATTGTATGTAATTAAAAACTCTTCTTCAGTTTCACCAGGAAAACCAACAATTACATCAACCCCAATACAAGCGTGAGGCATTAATCGTTTAATTGTTGCTACTCTATCTTCATATAAATCACTCAAATACTTCCTTCGCATTGCTTTCAACAAAGTATCCGAACCAGATTGCAATGGAATGTGAAAGTGAGGCATAAATTTATTTGATTGAGCTACGAACTCAATAATCTCATTAGAAAGTAAATTCGGTTCAATAGAAGATATTCTAAAGCGTTCAATTCCTTCTATTAAATCTAATTGCTGAATTAGTTGATAAAAGTTTTCCTCATCTCCTTGACCAAAGTCTCCAATGTTTACACCAGTCAACACAACTTCCTTTGCAGCTGTTTGTGCAACATCTTTTGCAACATTTACCGTTTTCTCAATACTATCATTCCTACTCTTTCCTCTTGCTAAAGGTATGGTACAAAAAGTACAGAAGTAATCGCAGCCGTCTTGTATTTTAAGGAAAGAACGCGTTCTATCTCCTTTAGAGTATGAAGCAACAAAATCATTTACCTCCTTAATCTTAGAAGCAATCACTTTGGTTTCTTCTTGTTTTTCTAAATTGTTAATGTGATCAATAATCTTAAATTTTTCAGAAGCTCCCAACACCATATCCACTCCATAGATTTGAGCTATTTCATCTGGTTTTAATTGAGCATAGCAACCTATAATTGCAACAAAAGCATCAGGATTAACTTTCAATGCTTTTTTAACCAACTGTTTACATTTCTTATCTGCATTTTCGGTTACGGAACAAGTGTTAATCACATAAACATCAGGAGTATCATTAAAATCTACACGAGCATAGCCTTCATCTTGAAACATTCTTGCAATAGAAGAACTTTCAGAAAAATTGAGCTTACACCCTAATGTATGTAAAGATACTTTCTTACTGTGATTCATAAGGTTGCAAAGGTAAGTATTACCTTACTAATACCAATTCAAACTTATTAATTTTCAAATCTGGATGTTGATTGTAGATTAATGTTGGCTTAATGATAAATATTGTGTCGGAAGGAGGAATGAAATTGCCTTCTAATTTCCCATAAAACTTCCAGTGAGTTATTCCATTAGCATCTGTCTTACTTTCATTTTCTTTTGGAGATGCTGCTAATGGGTCTAAGCCTCCTTTTAAAATTTGTTCATCCCCTTTGTAAAATTCAAAGTCCATTACCATAACTGGTTGCTCTTTAAACTCTATATCACAATCTAAGTAAAAGTCTATTTGTCTATCTTTTTTACAGTCGATAGAAACCGAAGTTACTGGATTTTTGGGGTGTAAGTCTAATCTTTTAATTTCCTTGGTACAAGAAGAAATTAACAAAAGAAAAACAATTATAAATATGACTTGTTTCATTACACCTTTCTACCTTTCTTTTCAGGAAACAATAAAAGCTATTTACCACTTCCCTTCACTACAATCATTACAGTATAGATTAAAATTTTAAAATCTACCAATAACGACATATTTTCAATGTAGATAATATCAAATTTCAAACGTTCTATCATCTGCTCTACATTTTCAGCATAGCCATATTTTACTTGTCCCCAAGAAGTAATTCCAGGTCTAACTTTCAATAAGTGATTATAATGTGGAGCTGTTTGCGTTATCTGGTCAATAAAGAATTGTCGCTCTGGTCTTGGCCCAACCAAACTCATATCACCAATAAGCACATTATAAAACTGTGGTATTTCATCCAGCCTTACTTTACGCATAAATTTTCCAAACGGTGTAATTCTACTATCATGCGAACTAGATAATGCTGGTCCATCTTTCTCTGCATCTGTTCTCATTGATCGAAATTTATATATGGTAAAAGGCTTACCATGAATTCCAATTCGTTCTTGAGAGAAAAATGCAGGCCCTTTAGATGTTGAAATAACTATTAATGCCGTGATTAAATAAACTGGAGAGAAAACCACTAACACAACTACAGAAACACAGATATCAATAATTCGTTTTACCGACTGTTGCCATACTGGCATAATATCCTTAGTAATTACAATAAGTGGAGTACCAAATATTGAGCTCATCTTTACACTACCAGAAAGAATATCATACATATCTGGAATAATTTTAATTACCACATTCAGTCCTTCTAATTCGGTAATTATATTTCCTAGGCTGTCATGTTCAGAAGATTCTATAGCAATAATAACCTCTTCAATGTTATTATTTTCTATAGTAGTTCTTAAATTAACACAATTACCCAAATGAGGTAAATAATCATCCAACAAGTAATTGTCATCTTTCTGCACATGAGTAAAACCAACTAACTTATTACCTGTAGAATATTTTTGTCCCTCAAGTTCTTGGTAAAGCGCTAAAGCATTCTCGTTAGATCCAATTATTAAAGTATTAAAACCAATTTTTCTATTTTTAATGCACTTACCCGTATATGTAGTAAGCATTAAACGAAATAATTCTGTAAAGAAAAAATGTAATGCAAATAGAGTGAAATAAGATTTATAGTATTGAGTATAAGATGCTACCTCATCATCAAGTAACAACACAAAAAATAATATTAGAGTTCCGATTAATGAAATAAGTAATGTTTGTCCGAACTCTTTTAATCTTGATTTACGGTAAATGTTATTATAAGTACCTACCAAAAAATAAAGTAGTAACCAATACAAAGGAATCAATACCAATGCATAATAAAAATTGGTATCAAAATCTACTGGAATCTCATATCCAAACTTTAATGGTTCTAAGTATTTTTTTCTAAATACAAAGAATAAAGTCCAAGCAATTGCTGCAGCAATTAAATCTAAGGTTAAATATTTTAAAACTTGTAATTTCTTATTCATCAATAATGTACAAGTTTTAAATTATCGATATAGATTTGAGGGTTAGATGTTAAAAATGGATCTGAAGAGCTATCCAACATCCCAAAAAATACTTTTACATCACTCGCACTTTGTCTAGAAGAAATCATTTCGGTTAAATTGATGTAAATTTTCTTCCACTCATCAGTTGTATTTAATGTAACTATCGCAAAAGCATCCTGATTATGATATATCCCTACCAAAAGTGGTTCATTGGTTTTAAAATCCATTTCAAAATAAACTGGCACTCCACTTCTTGGTAAATTAGAATAAGCAATTGAGGTTGCTTCAAAAAAGTCCATGTGATCTTCAAGGTAAATCAATCCCGAATAATTTCCTTCTTTTACCGTTGTGCTTTGTTTGTTAATGGTAGTATCACTACCTGAAGTGTATAAAAAGGATAAACTGGCATTTTCAAAATCTTCTAGCCAAGAAAATTTCACATCAGGATTATAAGAAATTGATGGGGTAATTTTAATGGTTTCTCCTTTTACTAAATTAACCTGCTCTACATGAGGATCATATAATGCATAACGCGCACGAGAAGCAGAAATACCGTTATCTTTTATTCCTCCATAAACTTTTACCTCTACATTCCCTTCTTTCAATACTGGAAATGTAGCTGGCAACTCATAAACCCCAACCAAATCATCATTTACAAAAACCCAGGCATCAGTAATGTTACTCGAAGCAGATCCTTCATTAGCATAATTAGTTGTAAGTGTAATACTATCTATAGAAATATAAACAGGCATAGTTGCTTCATACTTGTCTTTTGAACAAGTAGAAAATAATAACCCAAATAGAATTAATATAAAACTATAATCTCTTACGCAGTGCAAACCACAAAAATATCCACGTATAACGTGATGTATCTTAAAATATTGTGCAAAGTTATTAATCTTCGATTAAAGAGGTAGTTTTTTTCACTTTTTCTGCAATTCTGTATGCAGCTTCAAGCATTACCCCCCCATCATGAATACCTACTTTTGGTGTGGTATCAGTAAGTATTGATAGTGCAAATTCTTCTAACTCTTTTTTTACTGGGTCAAATTTTTCTATTTCTAATTGTTTAGAATAAATTTCTGTTTTACCATTAGTTTTTAAACTATACAAACAAGTTTCTTGTTTATAATAATCAATAACAATATGAGCATCTTTTTGATAAAACTTCGTTTTACGTTCGTTAGTTAATGAAACTCTGCTTGCTGTTAAATTTGCTACACAACCGTTATCAAACTCTACTACAGCATTAACGATGTCTGGAGTATTACCTATCACTTCTACTCCACTAGAGCTTATTTTCTTAATGTTGGAGTTAACTACATTTAAAACAATATCCAAATCATGGCTCATCAAATCCATTACCACAGGTATATCTGCTTTTTTAGCATCAAACTCTATCATTCGATGCGTTTCAATGAACATTGGATTAGAAATATAAGGCAATGCTGCTTTAAATGCAGGGTTATATCGTTCTACATGCCCTACCTGCACTTTTACATTTGCTTCCTCCGCTAGCTCTAATAATTGTTTAGCTTCCTCAACTGTTTCGGTAACAGGTTTCTCTATAAAAACATGTTTTGATTTTTTAATAGCTTTTACAGCATAATCAAAATGAGAAATAGTAGGTTTAACAATATCAACCACATCAACCAAGTCAATTAATTCATCAACATCTAAAAAATGTTCTACAGAAAACTCTTCCGCAACCTGCTCAGCATGTTCAAAATTAGAGTCATAGAATCCTACCAACTCAAATTCTTGTATTTGTTTGAGATGTTGAATATGGGTTTGTCCCAATTTACCTGCACCTATTACTCCAATTCGAAGCATATCGGCAAATGTAAACCATTGGTAAAATTGCCAAAGAGCTAAAATATTTTGTTATTAACAAGCATAATTTAATAATAAGCTCTTAAAACAAAGAAAAAGTATTGTAAATAGTTATTTAATTTGCTTCTCAAATTAGGATGTTAGATACATACAGACATAAAGGATTAAGAAAGCAATTAGCAGAAACTATTGCAAAAAAAGGAATTAAAAATAGTGCTGTTATTAAGGCGATAGAAACTATACCTAGACACTTATTAATTCCTGACAATGCCTTACACAAATTTGCTTACGAAGACAAACCATTTCCGATAGGTTCTGGGCAAACCATTTCTCAACCTTACACTGTTGCTTTTCAAACTGAGTTATTAGCACTCGAAAAAAGAGAAAAAGTATTAGAAATAGGTACGGGTTCTGGTTATCAAACTGCTGTATTGCTAGAGTTGGGAGCAAAAGTTTTTTCTATAGAAAGACAAAAAGCCTTATATGACAGAACCAAACAAATTCTTCCAAAATTAGGTTATACTAATGCAAAACTTTTTTATGGAGATGGATACAAAGGCTTATCAGCTTTTGCCCCCTTTGATAAGATCATAGTAACTGCTGGTGCTCCTTTTATACCTAAAGATTTACTAACTCAACTAAAAGTTAGTGGTATTATGATTATTCCTGTTGGGGAAGGTAGTACGCAGCAAATGAAAAAAATCACCAAACTCTCAGAAAATCAATTTGACACTAAAAATCTTGGTGATTTTAGGTTTGTTCCTTTATTGAAAGACAAAGGAAGAGATTAAATTTTCCTTAGTTTATTAGTAATTTTACCGCTCTTATGAGTCGGTATTTTTTAGCTTTACAATATGATGGAACCAATTACCACGGTTGGCAGATACAGCAAAATGCCAATTCTGTACAAGCTGAAATAAATCAGGCTCTCAGTACGCTTCTACAGCAAACCACTATGGTTACTGGTGCAGGAAGGACTGATACGGGTGTGCATGCCAAACAACTTTATGCTCATTTTGATAGCAATGAAAGGATTGATTGCGAAAACCTACAATATAAACTCAACAATATTTTACCTTTTGATATTGCTTGTAATGAAATTGTTAAAGTAAATGATGAGGCTCATGCAAGATTTGATGCAACAGCCCGAACCTACGAATATTGGATAACCAAAACCAAAAATCCTTTTTTAATTAAAAAATCATGGTTTTACCCTCATCAGTTAGATATTGATTTGATGAATGAAGCTGCAAATGAATTAAAAAATCACATCGATTTTTCTTGTTTTAGTAAAAGTCATACGGATACTTTTACTAACGATTGTACAATTACAAATGCTTTTTGGAAAGAAGATAGTAACCAACTAATTTTTACCATTACTGCTAATCGTTTTTTAAGAAATATGGTCAGAGCCATTGTAGGTACTCTAATTGAAGTGGGACGTAAAAAAATTGATATTGATGATTTAAGAGGAATTATTAATTCTAAAAATCGAAACAATGCAGGGGTTTCAGTTCCCGCTCACGGATTGTATTTAACCCAAATCAACTATCCAAAGGAGGTATTAAATGGCTAATGTTTCAGGTAAAGCGTTTGATTACTCTTTATTTAAAAGGGTAATGAAATATGTAAAACCCTATCAAGGTATTTTTTACATAACTGCTTTATTGAGCGTAATTTTAGCATCTTTATCATTAGTTAAACCAGTTTTAATTCAACATACCATTGATGATTACATTAAAGCCTTAGATGGAAATGGGCTTTGGTTGATGACCATGCTTCTTATAGGGATTTTATTTGTTGAATCTATTTTTCAATATTTCTTTACTTTTTTGGGTAACCTTCTCGGACAGAACGTAATTAAAGATTTAAGAAACCAAACATTTGAGCATGTAATTAAATTTAAACTCAAACATTTTGACAAGACACCCATAGGTCAGCTTGTAACCCGAACCGTATCTGATATAGAAACCATTGCCGAAATGTTTGCTGGTGGTATTTTAGTTATTATTGGAGATTTACTAAAAATTATAGCTGTTCTAATTTGTATGTTTTACATCAATTGGGATTTAGCATTGATTACACTAATTCCCATCCCTATTTTACTGTTTGCCACATCTGTGTTTAAAAAAGTAATTAAAAAAGCATTTCAAGAGGTACGAGAACAAGTATCACGATTAAATTCTTTTGTTCAGGAGCACATTACAGGAATGTCTATTGTTCAAATGTTTAATCGAGAAGAGGTTGAAATGAAAGCTTTTACCGAAATTAATAAGAAACATAGAGCTGCTCACATCAAAACAGTTTGGGCATATTCTATCTTCTTTCCCATAGTTGAAGTTTTATCTGCCACCTCAATTGCTTTATTGGTTTGGTACGGGTTAGGTGAAGTTGCTGCTGGTTATGCTTCTGCTGGTGAAATATTCTCTTTTACCCTTTTTGTCCACATGCTTTACCGACCAATCAGGCAACTGGCTGACAGATTTAACACACTTCAAATGGGTATGGTAAGTTCTGAAAGGGTTTTTAAAGTTTTAGACACTGAGTCTACTATCGAAAATGATGGAACAAAAGATACAACAGACTTACAAGGCAACATTAAGTTTAAAAATGTATGGTTTGCCTACAACGATGAAGACTGGGTGTTAAAGAATATCTCTTTTGAAATAAAAAAAGGTAAAAGTTTAGCCTTAGTTGGAGCCACCGGAGCTGGAAAATCTTCCATCATTAATCTTCTGGGTAGGTACTATGAAATTAATCAAGGTGAAATTTTAATAGATAACACCAATATCAATGGTATAGAGTTGAGTAAACTAAGGAAGTTCATGTCTATTGTTTTACAAGATGTATTTCTATTTTCTGATAGTATTTATAACAATATAACATTGTACAGTGAATCAATCACTAAAGAAGAAGTAGTTTCAGCTGCGAAAAAAATTGGTGCACACGATTTTATCATGAAATTACCAGGAGACTATGATTATGATGTAAAAGAAAGAGGTGCTATGCTTTCAGTAGGTCAACGTCAATTAATCTCGTTTATTAGAGCTTATGTTCATCAGCCCGAAATATTAATTTTAGATGAAGCTACATCGTCTATTGATAGTGAATCGGAAGAATTAATTAAACATGCAACTGAAGTACTTACCGAAGACAGAACATCAATAATAGTTGCACACAGACTTTCAACCATACAAAAAGCTGATAAGATTTTGGTAATTGATAAAGGTGAAATTGTTGAAGAAGGAAACCATACAGAATTGTTAAAAGTTGACGGTCATTACAAAAAACTTTACGATTACCAATTTAAAAACGAACAGGAAACACAATATAATTAGTTTCCATTCGTAAATGATTAATTACCTTTACCACCCATGCGATTTTTAACAGCTATACTTTTTTTATTTTTTCTATCAACCATTTTTTTTGCTTGCCGGAAGGATGAAATTACAAACGACTCATCTCATAAACTTACTTTCTCAACAGATAGTGTTTTATTTGATACTGTTTTCACCACTTTTGGCTCTACCACCAAACGATTAAAAATATATAACCGTAACAATGATGCAGTAATCATATCTGATATTTATGTTGATGGTGGGCAGAATTCTCAATTCAGAATTAATGTTGATGGGCTTTCTGGTAACTCACATAAAAATATTAGAATTGAAGGAAAAGATAGTATGTTCGTTTTTATGGAAGTTACAATAGATCCGAATAATACTTTGTCTCCTTTTGTTGTTGAAGATAAAATACACTTTATCAGTAATGGAAATCACCAAACAGTTAGGATGGCTGCATGGGGTCAAAATGCCCACTATTATGTAGCGAATAAAACTGCTGGAGGCATACCAATTGTATATTTAGATAGAGATACATCTGCTGGAGCTTTAGATTCTACATGGACTAACGATAAACCTTATGTTATTTATGGTGGTTATTTAACTTTAGATGGCAATGATAAGTTAACTATCGAACAAGGCGTGAGAGTCCATTTGCACAACAGTTCTGGTATCTGGGTATATGAAAATGGTAATATTATAGTAAACGGTACCCAATCCGACCCTGTTACTTTTCAAGGTACTCGTTTAGAGTACACCTGGCAAGATGTTCCTGGGCAATGGGATAGAATATGGATTAACGAAGGAGCTTCTGATAATGTATTTAATTATGCCATCATTAAAAATGCTTTTATCGGCATTCAAGCAGAAACTTTACCTTTTAATCCTTCTGCTCCTACTAGCACAAATAGTTTGCGTTTAAATAATTGTGAAATACACAATAATTCTGGTGTAGGACTTTATTTACGAAATTACCGTGTTGTCGATACTAATTCTGTTATTACCAACTCAGGTCAATATAATGTTCTTGCAACTGGTGGAGGAGTATATCATTTTAACCATACTACCATAGCTAACTACTGGAATTCAGGTACTAGAGAGACTCCTGCACTTTACCTACAAAACTATTATACTGATATTAATGGTGCTACACAAATAAGAGATATAGATTCAGCTAATTTCAGAAATTGTATTATTGATGGTAGTATTGATATTGAATTTGACCATGATATTTTAGCTCCTGGCAACATTAACTTTTTATTTGATCATTGTATTGTAAAAACGACCAACAGCACTGCTGGCGGTAATTATATTAACGTAATATCCAACCCAAGCAATGTATTTCTCGATGTTACCAATCACGATTACCATTTAAGCAGTAGTTCTTCTGCTAACAATGCAGGAAAAAACATTAATGTTCCTTTCGATAAAGAAGGAAATGGAAGAAATGCTTCTACCCCTGATCTTGGAGCTTACGAAAATTAATTAAATCTTGCATTAGATTTGGTACCTCTACCGTATTGGAAAGGATTCGGGCTAATGAATTTGATAAAGATTTCAGGGCCACCATTACCACCAGTAGCAGCACTAAGTCCAGAAACATTCATATCATAAGCTACCCCAATGGCCAGCTTACCAATTTCGAACTCAGCACTTGGAGCAAAAGCATCACCAAAACGATAATAACCACCCACAGATATTGCCATTTCAGTGAACATGCCTGTATATTTAGATTCTTCTCTTAGCATGTATCGTACTAAAAGCCCTCCAGTAAACTGGCGTGTAGGTCCTTGGATATAACTGATAAACTTTGGTTTCAACGCCATTTTAGTGTTTGATAGCCCTATAAAAGCATTGGTATGGAATGCCCATTTTGAGTACAATTTATCAACATCAACCAAAGCCTCTGTACTTGGTCTGGTGATGTGATAAAATGCTAAACCAGCCGACATATGAAATTGGTCATGAGAACTAAGAGTTTTAGCTCCCGTACCATAAGTCCATAATGCGCCTGCAGAAAAATCCAGGTAATTTCCACCCTGAAAAATATTGGTTTCACCTGTTGCTGCAGTAGGATCAAAAAACTGTCCGTTAAATTGTTGATCCCATTCTAATCCATTTTGACTCATGCTGTTTTGCCCCCAGGATCCCATTAATCCAACTGAAGCAGAGTTTTTATCATCCAGAAATACAATGTTTGATACTCCCAGAGATACTTTAGTAGTACCAAAATCAGTTACTCCAGCTACATCTCTATACACATTCAATCCTAATCCCATAAAACCATTTTGCCATTTGTTTTTTAAAATAGCCATGTCTCCCATAAAAGAGTAGGTGGTATAAGGATTGCCAATGCTTCCCCACTGGTTACGATAGTTAATGGCTACCCTGTGGTCTCCCGGAAAAACACCTGTTGTAGCAGGGTTAGTAGTAATAGGCATTGCATCCCACATGGTAAAATGGATATCCTGAGCCATTACGCTTGATGCTCCGATAATCCCTAGTATTGCAAATATTTTTTTCATAACGTTTGTTTAGTTTTAGTAGTTAATTATCGGACAAGTGTAATGTCACCTTTTTTAGTTACTTCTGTACCGTCTAAGAAGGTTGCTTCCAGGTAATAAACAAATACTGCATTGTTCATTTTCTTGCCTCTAAATGTTCCATCCCATCCTGTATCCATATCTGTTGTTTCAAATACTTTTTCTCCCCAACGATCATAAATAAAGAACTGTAATGATGCTACTCCTGCTCCTCTCACAAACACTTCATCATTAGCTCCATCTCCATTAGGAGAGAAGATGTTAGGTACCCAGATTACATAATCAAAATCAACAATTACGGTTACGTCATCACTGGCTGTACATCCATTAGAGTCTGTTACAATAACGGTGTAAGTAATGGTTTCTTCAGGGGTAGATGTTTGGGTTGATCCAATACAAGGAACACCGCAATCTAACCATGTTGGTGGAGTCCAGCTATAGGTTCCGTTAGTACCAATAGCGTTTAATTCTGTACTATCTCCTAAATTGATGGTAACATCAAATCCTGCATCTATTACAGGTGTAGCATTAACTACTACTGTAGAGGTTGCTGTATCTGAACCATTTGAGTTGGTTACAATTAATTCAACATTGTAAGTACCATCTGTTCCATAACATACATTATGTGGCCCTGCTCCTGTTGCACTAGAAGGGCTACCTCCAGTAAATGTCCATTGCCATGATGTAGCTCCTGAGCTTGCATCGGTGAATGTGATGCACTCTCCTGCACAAACGATACTATCACTTACAGTATAATTTGCGGTTGGTGTTGTACAAGGAGTAACGGTTACTGTTACATCTGCACTAATAGAACCACAAGAGTTGGTTACTGTATAGGTATAGGTTCCACCAGCATCAACAGCAGGGTCAAATACTCCTGTTCCTGAAGTAAGTGCAGGAGACCATGTTCCACCATTGTCTGGTGAACCTCCTAACTGGTTAAATAAGTCTGTTGAAGGATCTGTATTACATAAAGTGATGTTTCCATTTGTTCCGGCATTTGGAGCTGGTGTAATGGTTACCACTACGTCTGCTGTTTGTGGACTACCACTACAGTCATTTACAGTGTAAGTGTAAGTTCCTGCTGTGTTAGTTGCTGGATCAAATGTTCCTAAATCACCTCCTGTTAATCCTGATGGTCCACTCCATGTTCCTCCACTACTTGGTGTACCTCCTAAGCTATCTAGTAGGTTGATTGAACTTGCATTGGAGCATAAGCTTGCTGTACCATTGGTTCCTGGTATTGGGTTAGGTGTAATGGTAACGGTAACTGAAGCAGTATCTGTTCCACATGAGTTGGTTACCGTATAAAGATAAGTTCCTGCTGCATTGGTTGCAGGGTCAAATGTTCCTTGATCACCATTAGCTAAGGCTGATGGTCCACTCCATGTTCCACCTGTACCTGGTGAACCTCCTAACTGGTTAAATAAGTCTGTTGCTGGGTCGGTTGGACATAGGGTAGTGCTACCAAAGGTTCCTGCTACTGGGGCTGGTGTAATGGTTACCACTACGTCTGCTGTTTGTGGACTACCACTACAGTCATTCACAGTGTAAGTGTAAGTTCCTGCTGTGTTAGTTGCTGGATCAAATGTTCCTAAATCACCTCCTGTTAATCCTGATGGTCCACTCCATGTTCCTCCACTACTTGGTGTACCTCCTAAGCTATCTAGTAGGTTGATTGAACTTGCATTGGAGCATAAGCTTGCTGTACCATTGGTTCCTGGTATTGGGTTAGGTGTAATGGTAACGGTAACTGAAGCAGTATCTGTTCCACATGAGTTGGTTACCGTATAAAGATAAGTTCCTGCTGCATTGGTTGCAGGGTCAAATGTTCCTTGATCACCATTAGCTAAGGCTGATGGTCCACTCCATGTTCCACCTGTACCTGGTGAACCTCCTAACTGGTTAAATAAGTCTGTTGCTGGGTCGGTTGGACATAGGGTAGTGCTACCAAAGGTTCCTGCTACTGGGGCTGGTGTAATGGTTACCATTACGTCTGCTGTTTGTGGACTACCACTACAGTCATTTACAGTGTAAGTGTAAGTTCCTGCTGTGTTAGTTGCTGGATCAAATGTTCCTAAATCTCCTCCTGTTAATCCTGATGGTCCACTCCATGTTCCTCCACTACTTGGTGTACCTCCTAAGCTATCTAGTAGGTTGATTGAACTGGCATTGGAACATAGTGAAGCGGTTCCATTGGTTCCTGGTATTGGGTTAGGTGAAATGGTAACGGTAACGGAAGCAGTATCTGTTCCACATGAGTTGGTTACCGTATAAAGATAAGTTCCTGCTGAATTGGTTGCAGGGTCAAATGTTCCTTGATCACCATTAGCTAAGGCTGATGGTCCACTCCATGTTCCACCTGTACCTGGTGAACCTCCTAACTGGTTAAATAAGTCTGTGGCTGGGTCGGTTGGACATAGGGTAGTGCTACCAAAGGTTCCTGCTACTGGGGCTGGTGTAATGGTTACTACTACGTCATTGTTTGATGTTCCACAACTATTGGTTACGGTATAGGTATAGGTACCTGCTGCGTTACTACTTGGATCAAAGGTTCCTTGATCACCATTAGCTAAGGCTGATGGTCCACTCCATGTTCCTCCTGCATCTGGGCTGCCTCCTAAACTGTCTAATAAATCCACAGCAGATGCTCCAGTACATAATACTGCTGTTCCATTGGATCCTGTGTTGGGTAATGCTCCAACTGTTATAAAGTTTGCCATATAGAGTGAATCTGTATTTGTTCCATCAGAGACAAATAAAGAAACATCATAAGTTCCTGCCATTGGGTAACAAATATTAGTAGGGTTCTGAGCATTTGAAGTAGCCGTTGAAGAACCTGGAAAATACCAGTTCCACTGATTAGGAGCACCTGTACTTAAATCATTAAAATCTATACAGTCATTTTCACAAATTGTACTATCTGTTGAGCTAAAACTAGCTGCAACACTACCTGTTACTGGAACAGACAGCGTAATATTATCTACAGCAAAAGAAGGATCTGCTCCAGAACTATTATTATCATTAGACCACTGAAATCCTATTTGAACATTAGTATTATTATTAGCAGAAGCTGGTAACGGTATACTAAAAGCAGTCCACCTTCCCTGAACGGGTAATAATCCATCACAAGGTCCTCCACAACATGCTGTTTGAGGCAAAGGGTTTTGAATAACAGTCCAAGTTGCTCCATCATAATACCAAACAGATGCTTGATCTAATCCTGCTTCTCCAAAATGGATATATTCAAAATCTAATGTAATAGTAGTTTGCCCCGAACAATTAATTATAGGTGATTCTGCTCGTTTATTCGATTCTACAGTAGCATCATAAGCAGCACCACAATCACCTGTTGGGCAAAAAATACCAGCAGCAGGAGATCCTGGTACACTACCGACATGTAAAGTTCGACTAGTCAAAGCTGCGTTACCTAAACAGCCATCTCCACAATTATTGGCTCCCATGCCCGCTTCTGTCGCGCTAATAAAAAATTCATTAGCCAAAGCAACATTAACACCAGTGTTTACAACAGTCCATGTACCATTCCCTGTAACAACACCATTGGCATTCTGATTTTGATTACAACCTGTACCAAAATCTTCAGTCCAGAAAACTTGTGCATTTAAAGATGTAAAACAAAAAATAACTAAGAGTGATAACAATAAACGTTTCATAAGGCTAATTTTTTAATAAAAATATTTGTTATTAATTAGATAACCAACAACATTTATTTGTTTTTTTCATTTCTATTTTTTTATTTTAACACTTAAACTATTATAATAATAGTCTTTAAATTAAAATTAATTTCATTTCTAAAATGCCAACTCCTTATTTACATAGTCTAATTAATTCCTTAACAAAATCCGAAAAAAGGTACTTTAAATTAAATGCATCTATCAATAAGACTAATAAAACCCTGATTAAACTGTTTGATATACTGGAAAAAAACAAGGCCATAGAAAAAGAAAATTTAATAAAAGAATTAGGTTTAAAAACAAAACAAAACCTAGCTGTAGCAGAAACAAGATTGCAAGGTTTAATATTAAAACATTTAAGAGGTTTTCATGCTAACACAACTCAATCTATCGAATTAAACAATCTTATTATAGAGATAGAGATTTTATATAACAAAAGGCTCTTTAAAAATTGTAAAAAACTGATTTTAAAAGCTAAAAAATTAGCTGAAACACAAGAAAATCACCTGGCATTACTTAGTATTTTAAAATGGGAATCCTTTATCGAGAAAGAAGAAGGAAAATACCTTCATCGCACACAAGAAAACTTAACCAACATTTTGAATCAGGAAAAAGAAATTATTGATGAATATTTGAGCATAGTTGATTTCAAATTTCATACCTTCAATTTACTCTTGCTTTCTAAAAATAAAGCTCTTTCTATATTAAACAAAGAATTATCCAAGTATGAACTACTTATTCAAAACGATTATTTTAACATAAAAGAAGATTACCCTTTTGACAAAAAATTATACATTCTAAATTTTATGGGAATGTTCTGTTTAAGTACTGGAAACCTTCCTAAATGTTTAATCCAATACAATAACCTTGTTCATTTAATTGAAACATCCAACAGGAAAAACATACTTCTTTCAAGCGAATATTTTCTGGCTCTTAACAATCTACTATTAATCCAGGTATTAAACCATCAATTTGACGACTATAACAATACTTTAGATAAGATATACCAACAATTTAATACCATAGAAACATACAAACCTTTATTATTTACCATTACTCAAAACTATGAATTAGGTATTTATTGTGAAATTGGAGAAGCAGAAAAAGGATTGAGTATAATTCCCGGTATTGAAGAAAAACTCAAATTATACAACTCAGAGATTAATGACATTAATAAACTACTATTCTACTTCAATATTGCAATCATTTATTTATTAAACAAAAATTATAGAAAGTCTATTTACTGGTTTAATGAATACTTAAATGACTATAGCATAAAGAAAAACGATGTAGCTTCAAACATATACTACTACAGTCACATCATTAATTTGGTTGTTCATTTTGAAGCCCAAAATTTTGATACTATTGATTACCTTTTTAAAGAATCTCAAAAAAACCTACAAAAAATCAGATCAATTAATGATTTTGACAATTGTGTATTAAACTTTATTAAAGATGTCGCAATAGAAGCACCTTTATCAAAAAAGGTTACAAAAGAAAAATTTAAAAGTTTAAATAATCAATTAAAAAATATCGCTAAGGATAAATCTCAAATTACTGCTCTGCAATTTTTTGATTTTTTCGCATGGATAGAAAGTCATCTTTCAGATAAAAAGATACCTGAGATTATTAAAGAAAAAAGAATGAGTTAATTAAATTTAACCCTATGACCTCTTGTCGCATTTAATCCCATATCCATTTTGTAACCCAACATTACTTCAAATCCTCCATTACCACCTGATGCAACAGATAAATCAGATAAGTTAAAATCATAACTAGCTGATACCATCAATCCATTCCAATTAAACCTTGAAACTAAATACATTGCATCTCCCCATCTAATGTACGGTCCTATAGACATATACATTTGGTTTTTATAATTGGTAAACTTGCTATTCTCTTGTAAGAATATTTTCACTTCCGCACCAATATCCATATACTGATTCGCTCCTTGTTTTACAAATACAAAATTTGGTAATAAACCGGTATTTCCTCCTGTGAAATTAATATCTCCCCCACCATGTAAAGTGTATTTTTTCAACAATGGATCATTCTGGCTAAAACCTATATTTGGAGAATGAACATGAAATAATGATAACCCCGCAAATAGAGTTTTATCATTATCAGGAGCATAAAACCAATTCATCCCTGCAGCCATATCAAATGCATTAACTACATTGGCTCCCATTTGATCAACTGTAGAAATATCTCTATCAAAATCAGCACCGTTCCACTGATCATTCCATGTTAAACTAGCTAAACTTAAACTTCTCTGTATCGAACCTGCCTGAAATCCCATTGATAAAAACTGATTATTACTTCCTCCACTAATATCTAGATGATAAGCCAGTGATAAAGCATAATTAGTTGTTGTCATTTTAGAATCTCCTGCCTGATCTCTAAAGAAATTAATTCCTAAACCAAACATACCTCCCGGTAGCTTTTTCAAAACAGGTAAATCAACTGAAGCAGCCATAGTAACATAAGGCTCTGTTACAGAACCCCACTGACTACGATAATTCATAATTGCTCTTAAATCACCCGTAAACATCCCAGCATTAGCTGGGTTTAAAGTAAGTGGAGATGCAAAAAATTGAGAAAAATGAACATCCTGTTGTCCAAATAAATTAACACTTGAAACAACAAACAATAAAACTATATACCTAAACTTTTTCATAATATCAGCCTCCTTTTATTACCTTACTAAGGTTACATTACCTTTTAATTTTCCTGCACTACCATCAATAAATGTTGCTTCAACATAGTAAGTAAACACTCCTGGATTTAACTCTTTACCATTATGTGTACCATCCCATCCTTCTTCTTTATCGGTAGTTTCAAAAACTTTTTGTCCATAACGGTTATACACTGTAAACACCATTGATTCTATCACAATTTTACCCCTTACATAGAGTACATCATTAGAACCATCTCCATTTGGAGAGAAACCACTTGGTACACCAATATTATTAGCAATTTCAACTGCAATAATTACTTCATCAGTAACTACACATCCATACTCATCAGTATAAGTAATTAAATAAGTATTAGTAACCAATGGCTGGCTTACATGAGTATTAGGACAAACTGCACAATACACCTCAGAAGCTGGAGTCCATAAGAATGAACCCCCTGTAATAATATTTCCAGCAGTATCTGTAACTACTGCATTTAAATATCCATCTGTTCCAATATTTATAGTTGTATCTAATCCAGCATTAACTATTGGAGGGTAATGAACTGTTACAGTATCGGAAGCAGAAGATGTACCATTAGCATTAGTAGCTGTTACATCAACGATAAACATTCCTGTTGTATCATTCCAACATACACTAATCACTTCATTCGGATCAGTACTTGTATATGTACTAGGTGTTCCTGCTTCAAAAGTCCAATCAATAGTAGTTGGCACTCCTCCTGTTCCTCCATCATAAGTAAAGTTAATACAGTCATTTTGACAAATTTCACCATCTACATCATCCATTGTTATGCCCGCAGTAGGCGCAGGACAAGAATTAACTGTAATATGATTAGTCATCACAACACTATCCACACCATATTGATTAGTAACAGTTAATGTAACACTATACGTCCCTGGGGTATTATAACAAATTGAACCTGGATTAGCTCCAACAGCATTATTTGGTGTACCTCCTGGGAATGACCAAGAATATGAAGTTGGGCTACCTGTACTTAAATCAGTAAACGTTATACAATCCATTTCACAAATACTAGTTTGTGAGGCTGTAAAATTAGCAGTAGGTGTACAATCTGTTACAGTAATTGTAGTAGTAGCTGTATCTATTTCGGTACCATCAGATGCTATTAATTCAATAGTATAAGTTCCTGGTGTATTGAAAAACACTGTATGAGGTCCTTGAGTATTTGCTGTTGACGGTGCTGCTCCTCCTACTCCTGTTTCATCAAAATCCCACTGCCATATAGTTGCAGTTGATGTTGTATCAGTAAACACTATAGAATCTGTAGCACAAATAGTGGTACTACTTGTTGTAAACCCTGCTGTAAATACTGTACAATTCAATACATTCACCGCTATGGTTAAACTATCCTGACAGGCTCCTGCTGGTGTTAAGTACTGTATATTATAGGTACTTCCTGCTACTGCATTACTTATCGCTCCAGTTCCTGGGTTTATAGTAGATCCATCTAGTGGATCTGGGTTAAAGCTAAATGTCCCTCCTGGGGTATTTATTAGTCCTGCTACTCCTCCTGTGTCTGAACAAAAATCAGGATAGGTAAAGGTTGCATCATCGGTTGCTGTAACTGTTATTGTTGCTGTTGCTGTATCTACATTAGTCCCATCTGTTGTTATTAACTCAACAGTATAAGTTCCTGTAGCTGTAAAGTTAACTGCATGAGGTCCTTGAGTGTTTGCTATTGCTGGTGCTGCTCCTCCTACTCCTGTTACATCAAAATCCCACTGCCAGCCTGTTGCTCCTGTTGTTGTATCTGTAAAGGTTATAGTATTGTTCACACATATTGAGGTATCACTCGCTGTAAACCCTGCTGTAAATACTGTACAATTCAATACATTCACCGCTATGGTTAAACTATCCTGACAGGCTCCTGCTGGTGTTAAGTACTGTATATTATAGGTACTTCCTGCTACTGCATTACTTATCGCTCCAGTTCCTGGGTTTATAGTAGATCCATCTAGTGGATCAGGATTAAAGCTAAATGTCCCTCCTGGGGTATTTATTAGTCCTGCTACTCCTCCTGTGTCTGAACAAAAATCAGGATAGGTAAAGGTTGCATCATCGGTTGCTGTAACTGTTATTGTTGCTGTTGCTGTATCTACATTAGTCCCATCTGTTGTTATTAACTCAACAGTATAAGTTCCTGTAGCTGTAAAGTTAACTGCATGAGGTCCTTGAGTGTTTGCTATTGCTGGTGCTGCTCCTCCTACTCCTGTTACATCAAAATCCCACTGCCAGCCTGTTGCTCCTGTTGTTGTATCTGTAAAGGTTATAGTATTGTTCACACATATTGAGGTATCACTCGCTGTAAACCCTGCTGTAAATACTGTACAATTCAATACATTCACCGCTATGGTTAAACTATCCTGACAGGCTCCTGCTGGTGTTAAGTACTGTATATTATAGGTACTTCCTGCTACTGCATTACTTATCGCTCCAGTTCCTGGGTTTATAGTAGATCCATCTAGTGGATCAGGATTAAAGCTAAATGTCCCTCCTGGGGTATTTATTACTCCTGCTACTCCTCCTGTATCTGAACAAAAATCAGGATAGGTAAAGGTTGGATCGTCATTAGCTGTAATATTTACCAAAACTTCTGCTGTATCATCAGTACACGGTGCTGTTCCAGAAACAATGTATTGATATGTTCCCGCTGCATTGGTGGTAGGATCAAAAGTTCCTAGATAACCACCTGTAAGTACAGATGGGCCATTCCATGTCCCTGTTGTATCTGCACCTCCAAGTAAAGTATGTAAATCTGTAGAAGTAGCCGTAGCACAAATATCTAAAGTGTCATCAATTCCTGCATTAACTGGTAATTCTACAAAAATTTCAACTGTATCTACAGAAGTACAACCTGAACCAGTAATTGTCCATGTAAATAAATTACTTCCAGCAGCCAAACCAGTTACTCCAGAATTAAATTGAGTTGGAGTTGTAGGCGTTCCAGCCCCACTAAGCAATGCCCAGTTACCTGGATCAGGTGTAGGGTCATTACCTGCAAACGTAGAAGTTGTACCACAAATATTTTGATCGATTCCTGCATCTGCAACTGTACCAGTTCCAACTACTACTGTAACATAATCTGTACTACAACCACCTGCATTACAAACTTCTAAACTCACAAAATAAGTACCTGGATTGGTATAAGTATGAGGTGGTGGATTTTGAGTAGTTGAAAAAGTTCCATCACCAAAGTTCCACACCCATGAAGTAGCTGGATCACCAATAGTGGTTGAATCAATAAAAGTAACAGTAAGTGGAGCACACCCCGTGGTATCTGATGCATATAAATCAGCTACCGGAGGTATAACTGAACAATCAACAATTTCTACAAAATCTTGTTTAGTAATAGTTGCTGTACAGCCCGTTCCTATTGTTCCAACTCTAATGTTATCTATGTTTAATAAATACTGATCTACTGAGTTATTTCTAAAAGCAATGTAAACAGTTTGACCAGCATAACCAGATAAATCTGCACTTCGGGTTGTTCTAAAAGCATTTTCAGCAGCAACGGATGTTAAAAGCGTACCATAGTTACCAACGTTTGCAGGCAACTGTGTATTAGAAATTCTTACCTCATAACCATCTGAAAAAGTAGCATCTAAAGCCTGCCCATCCCATGTAAGCATTTGGTTTGCAGGCAATGGTCCTATTGCTGTAGTTATCATCCAGTCATCAGCTTGCTGACCAGGAGCTGTGTGCCAGGAAGTACTCACCGCTTCAGTACTTCCATCTCCATCAACATCCATAGGCACCCATGCTGTTGCGTTAGAACCTGTAAATGGCGGATTTACGGCAGCATTAGGCACAAAAGCATCATTACTATATCTGTCATAACCTGCAGGCCAACCAGATTCAAAATCCTCAAGATAGAAAGTATCAACAGGCTGAAACCCAAGTGTTGTAACAGTTAAAGTTGTATAATATAAACCTGTAGCAGCATATACATGATTGGTAGATGGTGAATTACCTGAAGATAGAACCGTTCCATCACCAAAATCCCAGGTATAATCTTGATAACCAGATGTATTTGCATTAAAATCTACTCCTGGAGCACCCATACAAATTGGGTTAGACTGCACCTTGGTAAACTCCGCATCTGGTGTTTCCATAAAGTTATATGGAATAATCCATACAGAAGTATCGGCTCTACCACAATCGTTTGAAACCATTATTGTTAAAGTATCTGGCCCTGCAGCATAATAAGTTCTATTTAAAGTAGGTACCTCCGTTGGAGAACTAATTGTTGTACCATCAGCAAATATATAAGTCCAACCAACCATACCTGTATTTGGACCAGATGGAGCAGTACATCCTGCACCATCATACAGAGTACCTGTAAAAATGGTAACATCAGTAGTATCACATCTGACATCTTCGGTATATCCTAAAGCTTGACCAGTAGGTCTATACCAACCCATTTGTGGATAGCATAATAAATCAAAATCTACTGGCAAATAAGAAGCACAAAAGATTGAACCAGCTCCAACATCATTATAATCTTGAGAACCGCAAAGTGTAGAAGTATATGTATTTGTTAAAGGAGATCCTCCTTCTCCATCTGCATTTGAAACCACAATTAACTCATCAGTTGGGTCTCCTGGAAACATTTCTACACCGACATGAAATGTAGCTCCTGCAATAGTTGGCGCACATAAAAATGGAATATTAAAAACATTATAACTCGCTCCCGTTGGAACACCTATTTGGGTAGGTGAAAATGCCCTAACTGCTACTGGCCCAGCTCCAAAATCAGGGAACCCTGGGTTTCCAGCATCATCCTCGTAAACTACAATTTGAAAAGTCATATCATCATCTGCATCGTTCAATAATCCTAAACCAACTGTAACAGCACCGACAACAGAGGTACCTGCATTAGGTGTAAAATATTGTTGGTAAAAACCAGCTGGATCAGCAGGGGCATTACTCCCTTCATTAGGCACTCCAGTAAAATAGCCATTTGCTCCACTTAAAATTGTTGGATTAGGAGTTGGGGTATTCCAGTCATTATCTAATGTATCACAATCACTACCTGTAGTTACTACTTCTATATAATTTGTTTTTGTTTCTGTATCTGGACCGTTAGCACTAGTAATAGTTAATGATACTGTATATAATCCAACATTTGGATATGTAACAACAGGTGGTACTTGACCGTTAAAAGTTGCATTTGGACCAACACAGCCTGCACAAGTTACTCCATTACCTCCAGCAACATCAAATGTCCATGTCCATCCTGTAATAATATTTTGTGGAGTAGATAAGTCTGTAAAAGTAACATTACTAGGTGCTGTCCATGTAGTTGGAGTTCCAACAAAATCAGCAACAGGAGGTTGTGTTCCACAAATACCTCCTCCATAAGCAGTCCATGATGATAAATAATCTTCTACCATTCCATGCATTCTCCTTCCCTGTTGAGCAGTAAAAGTACTAGTACAGAAAGAATACGACATGTGATTATCTACCGGATAGTTTGCTGGAACTCTTGGAAATGCATCACAAGCCTCTTGACCTGCTGGACCTGGACATTGATAAGAATCTTGCGCATGAGGATTAGTATCTGAACACCAATCTCCTTCTTGATCCCCTTCCTGAGTATAAGGTCCTCCTAAAGGTGTTGGAACACCAGAGCTATTACTAGAACCATTAGCATTTCTAACTTGCTCATAGCAATTACCGCACGTAGGTTGCTCAGAAGGTCCATTAAATGTATGAAACAATCCAAAAGTATGTCCCATTTCATGTGCTAAAGTATGTGTCCCTACCGAACAGTTACCTCTTGCTAAAACAATTCCTCCTCTCGCACTTGTTCCACCATTAGGATCATAAGGCATTCTAGCATAACCTCCTGCTGACATGGTTCCTACAACATAAATATTTATAACTTGTGTAGGATTAACATTGTTTGCGTCCTTCATCGGAAACTCATCTGTATTGGAATTATGAGTATACCAGGTTGGACTTTCTAAAAAGGTAGCTGGATCAGCACAGAATATCATATTATGCGCAGCATAATCAGCATTCAATTCTGCCATTAAATCATTTATTGTTGCTTGGTCAATATTTGAAGAAGGTCCTCCATCAGTAAATACTAACCATCTTAATTGAAAATATTTTGTTACTGCAGTATTTGCTGCATCTCTACTAGCAGGGTTATCTCTTGGCACTATAAAACCACAAGCTGGGTTTTTATTGCCATCTACCATTGTTGGCATTGGTGTTAGGCATATATCGCCATTTTTAGAACTCTGTGGCACTTTAAAAGTTACCTCATATCCATCAACTGACAATAACTTTCCATTAGGGCTTAATGGCAAATTTCTTGGATCAGCATTATTCTGAGAATTATTATTAGTAAGATTGTTATTAATAGGATTATTACTTACGACCCCTGAACCGCTAGAGAAACTGGCTGCATTTACAGCACCTGAACCTATCACAACAGGTTCAAAACCTGTTGAAGCCCCTAGGTTATCTATCGGTGTTTTAACTGGATTATAATTTAAAGGATCTATTTGAATAGCCTTTTTATTTCCATTATTAACTACTGTAGGGTTACCAATACTTACTTGATTTAAGTTTGAAGATTGCTGCCCAAAAATTGAAATTGTAGATATACAGATTACTAAAGCAGAAACAAAATATTTCATAGCAATTTAATAGTTTTAGTTAGTGCGCCCTAAATTAATATTTTAATTAACTCATTCAAAATTAATTTTTTAAAAGGGCACGAACCCTACTATGACGTAAAACTATTGTAAAAGGATGTTTACAATGACAAAATAAATTTGATAGTATCTACCCCATCAGCATAATCGTATAATTCTGGGGTTTGAGCCTGCCCAAAACCTAAAGTATCGATTGGAGTGTTTTTAGTTGAAACTATACATTGTAAATCACCCTTAATTTCTTTTAAATGATCTCTTAGTACATTAATGTCATTATAAAATTCGTAATGTAAAACTCCCACTGGAGAGGTTAATGCAGTATCTTCTTTTAATAACAAAAAATTATTATCAAGCAACTGATGATTACCGAGCAAATAAACAGCTTTATTATAATCGTAATTATTGGCATACTTACTATTATCAATCACTTCTTTATAATGATAAAAACCTTCAAAAATGGCATCTAACTTATAGCCCTTTGGGAGGTACAACTTAGAAACATTTCTGCACCCCAAACCATAATAAGTAAATACATCTTTTCCTAGTTTTTCAATATCTTCTTTATTATCATTCTTGTGGATTACAGCTACAGCATTTCTATTTTTCCTAATAATGTGTGGATATTTTCCGAAATACTGCTTAAAGTACCTTGAAGTATTATTACTACCAGTAGCAATAACAGCATCCAAATTTTCCAACCTATCAACAAATTCTATTTTATTAGAAAAATTGGACTCAATTTCAATAAGTATTTCGGCAACTTTTCTTAGGAGTGTATTGTCATCAGATGACAACTTTGCTTTTACCTTGTTACCTGTGATTAATATCGATAAAAAATCATGGAAACCAACCATAGGGATATTACCAGCCATAATTACTCCAACAATTTTCTCTTTTGGCTCAATTGAATATGAATTTACCCATTCGTATAAATTCTCCTTAGTTAGCATATCTCCCACAGCATCAACAGCGTTCAACACATTTTTTCTATCAAACCAACCATTCAAAGATTTTTGCTTACTAATCAATTCATCAAATTCATAATAAAATTGTTGATTCAATTCTTCTAATTCCTTACTTTTTATTTCAGCTTTAAATTGCTTTAAAAACAAACCCAAAATTGAAAACGCATTTATCCTTTTTTCTAAATTCATTTTATATATCTTTGTAGCGAAATTACAAACATTAAACATTTAAGCAATGGCTATAATTATAACTGATGAATGTATAAATTGTGGAGCTTGTGAGCCAGAATGCCCAAACAATGCAATTTATGAAGGTGGTGATGAATGGAGAGTAAGTGATGGGACAGAAGTAAGTGGATCATATAGTTTAATGAACGGTGATGCTGTAGATGCTGACGCTACACAAGAGCCAGTAAGCATGGATTTTTATTACATTGTACCTGACAAGTGTACAGAATGTAAAGGTTTTCATGATGAGCCACAATGTGCTGCAGTTTGCCCTGTAGATTGTTGTGTAGATGATGAGGATGTTAGAGAAACTGATGAAGAACTTTTAGCTAAAAAAGATAGATTACATCTTTAATTAAAATGGTACAATATTCGCATGAAAAAGCCGTGTATTAATTGTACACGGCTTTTCTGTAAATAATAAAATAGTTTGAAATTAATTTACAAGATAATATTTATAATACTGATTAATAGCAGTTGTTTTGCTCAGCAATTTAGTTCTGAAATTGCTGAACTAAATAATATTGGAAAATCTATTATTAGCGATATTTCTGACGCACAAAAATTAGAAGCCAACGAAAAATTTAAAACAGAATTGAAAAAAGTGGTAGAAAACCCTTCGTCATTTAATTACAATTTTGATTCGTTACAAACAATAAGCATCTTACAAAGTGAAGCTATTAAAATATACAACTGGGCTGTACCCTTAAGCGAAGGAAACTACCTTTATTTTGCCTACCTACAAATAAAACAAGGTAAAGACAGCTATAAAACAATTGAGCTAATTGACAAATCAGAATCTTTAACCAAAGTTGAAAACAAAATATTGACTCCAAAAACCTGGTATGGTGCTTTGTATTATAAGGTAATAGAGAACAAAAAAATTGGTAAAAACACATACACCTTATTAGGGTGGGATGGCAACAACATGTTAACCAATAAAAAAATTATAGATGTTATTACTGTTGACAGTAAAGGATATGTGAAGATTGGAGCACCTATTTTTAAAACAAAAAGAAAAACTAAAAAGAGAATGATATTCGAGTATTCCGAAAATGCTGTAATGTCATTAAAGTTTCACAAAAACAGCAACCAGATAATATTTGACTTTTTAGTACCAACTAGTTCCAAACTAAAAGGTATTTATGAATATTATGGTCCAGCTCTAAACCGTTTTGATGCTTTAAAAGCTGATAAAAAGAAATGGGTATATCAAGAAGATATAGACATTGAACTAGACAAAAGCATCAAGGATTTTATTTGGAATGACCCTAAGGAGGAATAACTAAGATATTCTACTCCAATTCACTTTATTTTTTTGTAAAGCCTTTAACCCCAGAACCAATCTTTGGTTTTCAGGTTTTTGTAATTCAGAATCATTTTTAAGCACTTCAATAGCTTCATTTCTTGCCATTGTTAGTATTTGCTGATCTTTAGTTAAATCAGCAATATTTAAATTCATTAATCCACTCTGCTGAGTTCCTTGTATATCACCTGGTCCTCTGAGTTTTAAATCTACCTCAGCAATGTCAAAACCATCATTCGTCCTCACCATGGTTTCCATTCTTAGTTTGCCATCAGAACTCAATTTATTACCGGTCATTAAAATACAATACGATTGTTCTGCACCTCTACCTACTCTACCTCTTAACTGATGTAATTGAGATAATCCAAATCGTTCTGCACTCTCAATTACCATAACACTTGCATTGGGCACATTAACTCCCACTTCAATTACAGTAGTGGCTACCATAATTTGTGTTTCACCTTTTACAAATCGTTGCATTTCATAATCTTTATCAGCAGCTTTCATTTGCCCATGAACAATACTCACTTGGTATTCTGGCATTGGAAAGCGTCTCACTATACTTTCATGTCCATCCATCAAATCTTTGTAATCCATTTTCTCAGATTCTTTGATTAATGGATAAACAATATAAATCTGTCTTCCCTTTTGAATTTCTTTTTCAATGAATCCAAAAACCTTTAATCTAGCCGAATCAAATCTATGTGAAGTAGATATTGGTTTTCTTCCAGGAGGCAATTCATCTATTACTGATATATCCAAATCACCATACAATGTCATTGCCAATGTCCTAGGAATTGGTGTAGCAGTCATTACCAAAATATGCGGAACCCCTTGTGTTCCTTTCTTCCATAGTTTAGAACGTTGTGCCACACCAAATCGATGCTGCTCGTCAACCACTACATAACCTAAGTTCTTAAACTGAACTTTATCTTCTATTAGAGCATGAGTACCTACTAATATATCTAACGAACCATCTTCTAAACTTTCATGTATTTCCTTTCGCTCAGCAGTTTTAGTTGATCCAGTTAACAGTCTTATAGAAACACCTACATCATTCAATAATTCCTTTAACCCATCAAAATGCTGGGTTGCCAATATTTCTGTTGGAGCCATTAAACAAGTTTGATATCCATTATCAATAGCAATCAACATCGTTAGCAATGCAACAACAGTCTTACCACTACCCACATCACCCTGTAACAAACGATTCATATGTGTACCTGAGCCAACATCTTTTCGAATTTCTTTTATTACTCGCTTCTGAGCTTCAGTTAAATCAAATGGTAAATTGTTATTATAAAATGTATTAAAAGCTTCACCTACCTCACCGAATACTAATCCTTTCAACTTTTTAGTCTTTAATACTTTCTGCCTCAACAATGTAAGCTGTAAATAAAAAAGCTCTTCAAATTTTAATCGAAGTAGGGCTTTCTGTAATAATTTTTCATTCTCAGGAGTATGCGCGTTTATAACTGCTTGCTCCCTACCTATAAATTTTAGCTTGTCTAACAAATAATCAGGTAATGTTTCAACAATATGGTTATTAAGCTGACTAACTAAAGTTTTCTGAATCTTAAAAATCCCCTTAGCGTTTAGCCCTTTAGAAGATAGTTTTTCTGAAGTAAAATATACCCCTTGTAAATTAATCTTATTCTGAACTAAAGATTGCTCAACAGGTTCTATCTCAGGATGAGATATATTAAAGCGGTTATTAAAACGAGTTGGTTTTCCGAAAACGATATACTCTGTGTTTGGCTTTAAAGTTGGAGCTATCCATTTAATACCTTTAAACCAAACCAATTCAATTTCTCCAGTATTATCTACTAAAGTTGCCACTAACCGCTTACCTCTGTGCTGTCCTAAGGTTTGTATATTGGTTATTTTTCCTCTTAATTGAATATGAGCCGCATCTGAGTTAATCGATGAAATAGGATAAACTTTAGATTTATCAATATATCTAAAAGGGTAATAATTGAGCAAATCACCAAAAGTGTAAATACCCAACTCTTTTTTTAGCAACTCTGCTCTCTTTGGACCCACTCCTTTCAGATAATCTATTTCGGTATTTAAAAACTGGCTAGACACAAGGCTAATTTAAAAATAAAAAGCCCCCAACATAAATGCTGAGGGCTTGTATTTACTAACATATGTTTTTAGATGTTTGCAGAGCCTAATAGCAATACTGGATTCTCCATTAATTGCTTAAATGTTTTAAGGAATGTAGCACCTAAAGCACCGTCAACTACCCTATGATCGCAACTTAAGGTTACCTTCATAATATCACCTGGTACTATCTGTCCATCTCTTACAACAGGTACTTCATTAATTCCACCAACAGCCATTATACATGCATCAGGCGGATTAATAATAGCTGTAAACTCTTCTATTCCAAACATTCCTAAGTTGGAAATCGTAAAAGTACTTCCTTCCCAATCTTGAGGTTGTAATTGTTTGTTTTTTGCTTTCTCTGCGTAAGTTTTCACTTCACCAGAAATCTGAGAAAGTGTTTTTCCATCAGCATACCTTACAACTGGTACCAATAAACCTTCATCAACTGCAACTGCAACTCCAATATTCACATGGTCATTATATCTAATTCTATCTTCTAACCACGAAGAATTAACTTTTGGATGTTGTTTTAATGCAGCAGCAGCAGCTTTAATAACAATATCGTTAAACGAAATCTTTACATCATTAACTCTATTGATTAGCTTACGAGCTTCAATACAGTTCAGCATATCAATAGAAACCGTTAGGTAAAAATGAGGTGCAGAGAACTTACTTTCACCCAATCTTCTTGCAATGGTTTTACGCATTTGAGAAACAGGTTCTTCTGTAAATTGTTCAACTCCAACAAAGTTTGGTTGAGCAAATGCCCCTCCACCTTGGAAATTCTCAACATCTCTTTTAATGATTCTTCCACCATCTCCTGAACCTTTAACCATAGAAAGGTTAACTCCTTTTTCTTGAGCTAACTTCTTAGCCAATGGTGAGGCTTTAACTCTACCGTTAGTAGAAGTTGTAGTAACAGGTGTAGAAACAACTGGAGCAGGTGCTGGTGCAGAAGCAGTTTCAACCTTAGCTACAGGGGCTTTTGGTCTAGAACTTTCTACATTTTTCAACTGTTCAGTTTCTTGTTCTCCTACTTGATTATGAGCTTTAATTAAAGTATCAATATCAGCTCCCTTTTCTCCTATTATTGCTAAAATTGATTCAACTGGAGCACTTCCTCCTTCCTCAACACCAATATGTAATAAAACTCCATCTTCAAAAGATTCGAATTCCATTGTGGCCTTATCTGTTTCAATCTCAGCTAACAATTCGCCTGATTGAACTTTATCACCAACTTTCTTATGCCACTTTGCAACAACACCATCAGTCATAGTATCACTTAACTTTGGCATCTTAACTATATTGGCATTAATTCCTGATGTATCAATTGCTTCAGCTGTTAGAGCGGATGCTGCTTCTACTTGAACTTCTTCTTTCTCCTCAACTGGAGCATCAGTACCATTTAAAAGAGCTGAAAAGTCTTCTCCCTTTTCTCCTATTATAGCTAAAACGGATTCAACTGGAGCACCTTTTCCCTCTTCTACTCCAATGTGAAGTAAAACTCCATCTTCGAACGATTCAAACTCCATTGTCGCTTTATCTGTTTCAATCTCAGCTAACAATTCACCTGATTGAACTTTATCTCCTACTTTTTTATGCCATTTTGCTACAACACCTTCTTCCATGGTGTCACTCAACTTCGGCATTTTTATAATTTCAGCCATAATCTTAAATCTCCTTGATTATAGTTATTAATCTTTAATAAATGGATACGGTTCTGCGTATATCTCTTCGTACAATGCTTCTGGCTCAGGAAACGGAGAATCTTCAGCAAACTGAATTGCGTCCTCAATCTCTTTCTTGATTTTAGCATCTATTGCATCCAATTGCTTTTGAGTAGCATACTTATTCTTCTTTATAACATTCAATACTTTCAATATTGGATCATCATCTTGGTATTCTGCTTCCTCTTCTTTAGTTCTATACTTCCTAGGGTCAGACATTGAGTGCCCTTTAAAACGGTAAGTTTCCATTTCTAATAAGTAAGGCCCTTTACCTGCTCTACAATGTTTTGCCGCTTTCTCAATAGCATTATGTACAGCCTCCACATCCATTCCATCAACAGCCTCACCAGGAATGTCATAACTTAACCCTAGTTTATATAATTCAGTTACATTAGAAGTACGCTCAACAGAAGTACCCATAGCATACTTGTTATTCTCTATAATATAAATCACCGGTATTTTCCATGTTGCAGCTAAGTTAAACGCCTCATGCAAAGCACCTTGTCTAACCGCTCCATCACCCATGGAACATAAAGTCACTTGCTTTCCTCCTCTGTACATATCAGCAAAAGCCAAGCCTGTACCTAATGGAATTTGACCACCTACAATACCATGACCACCGTAAACATGTTTATCAATATCAAACATATGCATTGATCCACCCTTACCTTTTGATAAACCTGTAGTTTTACCATAAAGTTCAGCCATCATATACTTAATATCAGTACCTCTTCCAATTGGATGAGCATGACAACGATAAGCAGTTATCATTTTATCATCATCATTAGTAGCTGAAACTGCACCAGCAACAACTGCTTCTTGACCAATATATAAGTGAAGGAACCCTCCAAATTTTCTTTGAATATATAACTGACTTAATTTCTCTTCGAATTTCCTCATCATGAGCATGGATTCGTACCATTTCATGTATTGAGCTTTAGAGAATTTAGATTTTTTTGCCATGTTTTATGTTATTAGAATCGCAAATTTAAAATAATTGACCTTAAAATCTTACAAGTTTACTGTTTTTTAAGCACAGATGAATCGAATGAATAAGGTAATAAATCATTTATACTACTAAACACCCATATTTTAGAGTCTCCAGATTTAAGAATTACCTCTATACCCTCATTTTGTAGGTGCTCATATTCTATCAGAACTTGACGACATGCCCCGCAAGGTGTTAAGGGATTTTCACTTTCTCCAGATGTTGTGAGTACAATTTTATCAATTTTTTTATCTGGAAATTGAGCCTTAGCAGCAAATACCGCAACTCTTTCAGCGCATAATCCAGAAGGATAAGCCGCATTCTCTTGATTTGTCCCAATAACTTCTGTTCCATCTTCTAACACACATAAAGCCGCTACTCTAAATTTAGAATATGGAGCATAAGCATTAGACAAATAAGATTCAGATTTTTTAATTAAACCCCTTAAACCTTCGCTCAATTCATCAGTCGAACTATACTCTGTAAATTCAATAGTAAAGGATTTTTTAATCATTTAAGAATTTATTAATCATTATTTAATATTACTTTTAATGCTTATTTCTATTCAAGCAACCAAACATAATAAATTTAAATGTATGAAAACATATTTTATTACACTTACTTTATTAGCTTCTGTGCTCATATCCTGTTCTAAAGAAGAAGGTGAAGGCGGAAGATCTTCCATTTCCGGAAAAGTTGAAGGAACTGAAGTTTTTTCAGCAAGAACTGAAGTTACCGAAATAACTGCTGTTCCTGGTCATGAAATTGACAGTAAAGATTTTATGTTACTAAATACACCTGGCTCTAGTGACAACTATTTTATCTGGTTCAATGATTTGGCTAATATTCAGGGAGCACCACTTATTACCAATCGTATTGGTGTAAAAGTAGATTATAATAGTGGTAGTAGTAGCAATATTTCTATAGCAACATCTGTTACAAATGCTATTAACAATATTAGTGGCAGTCCTTTTAGCGCAACCCGAAACCAAGATATTATTACTGTTACTTGTAATTCTTCAGGATATGTAGTTGATGCAGATAATGGCTCTTCTAAATTAGGGGTTGATGTAAAAAATCAAGGTAGAGATGAGTCAATTGTGCAAAGTGGACCTATGGCTGACGAAGATGTGTTTATCATTTATGGAGATGCTGATGAAATACATGATGACAATACTGAAACTAGTTTTGATGGGACTTTTAAGTTTTCAAATTTAAGACAAGGAACTTATAAAATTTACGTTTACAGCAAAGACGAATCACTTCCAGAGCCTTTAATCCCTGTTATGGCTTCAATAGAAATTGGAAAAAATGATGATGGTGATATTGGTACAATTACCATAGAAAAGAGAAATGACTAACCTAGCAACAACATTAAATAACTTTACCCCTATTTCTTTAGAAGAAATGGATAGGGTAAAACTTCAGAACCGTACAGATACGAAGTACATTTTTAACTTCGATTATCTTGCTGTATTATTAGATGATATCAAAGATAAATATTCCATTTTAGAGATTAATAATAAACGAACTAACAGCTATAAAACACTTTATTACGATACTCCTGATTTTAAAAGCTATATTCACCATCACAATGGCAAATTAAACCGCACAAAATTTAGGTTTAGAAATTATGTGGATTCAGGCATTACTTTTCTGGAAGTTAAATTTAAAAACAATAAAGAACGAACCATAAAATCACGAATTCCTGTAAAAGAAATTGAGACTAAACTCTCTAAAGATTCTATTGTTTTTATTAAGGAAAATACCAATATTAATCCTGAAGAATTAATTCCTACACTATGGAATTCTTTTACGAGACTTACACTAGTTCATAAAATAGATAATGAAAGATTAACCATTGATTTTAATTTAAAATTTAATCTTTTTAATAGTACTGAAGAAAAAGAAATACCTCATTTAGTAATTGCAGAGGTAAAACAAGAAAAAGCAACTGTTGAATCAGATTTTATCAAAGCGATTAAAAAATATCACATTAGACAAAGTGGCATGAGTAAGTACTGTGTAGGGACTGCTTTGCTAAACAAAAACATAAAATCAAACAATTTTAAAGAACGTATTCTAAAAATTAAAAAACTAAAAAATGTTAGAAGAGTTACTGCTTAAAATACCAATACTTGGTACTAAGTTAATTGATTACGATGATTTTTTTGAGATGGTTATTCGATTCTCATTAAACTTAATCATAGCTTTTATACTAATTAGAAAAATATATTACCCCATACATAAAAGAAAGGATTATTTGTTTACCTATTTCTTATTTAACATCCTGATTTTCTTTGTATGTATTTTATTGAATGGTGTAAAACTTAAGCTTGGCTTTGCATTCGGGCTATTTGCCATATTTGGAATACTGCGCTATAGAACAGAACAACTCCCTATTAAAGAAATGACTTACTTGTTTATGGTTATTGCAATAGCTATAGTCAACTCACTTTCTGATAAAAAAGTAAGTATGGCTGAACTATTAATGGTAAACATTTCGATAGTTATTGCTACTTACCTATTAGAGAAAGTGTTTTTACTAAAACACGAATCAAGAAAAGATATCTTATATGAAAAAATTGAAAACATAAAACCTGAAAATCACGAATTACTTATTGATGATCTAAAAGAACGAACTGGATTAAACATTCACAGAGTTCAAATTGGAAAAGTTGATTTTTTACGTGATACGGTTAGAATCATGATTTTTTACCATGAAGATGATCCAAGTATGAGCTTAAATGATGATGCTTTTGTCAGCAATAGAAATGAATAGATTATTTCTAGTCATATTATTTATAATACCTGCTGTAGTTCATTCTCAAATAGTAAGTGATGCCAAACTTTGGACTGCTTTTGAAGTAAGTAAAAAAGTTGAACGATTTGAATTTTTTATTGGCGAAGAATTTCGTATGGATGAGAATTTCTCTCATATTGATAAAATATTTACTGAGGTTGGTGTCGGTTATGAAATAATTGATGGTTTATCTGCAGGCTTTGCATATAGATATAGCAGAGATAATGATTATTCAGAAAGATCTTACGATATTAGGCACAGATTTGATTTGGGCGTTAGTTATAAAAACAAATTTCAAAACATTAAATGGTCAGTAAGAAATAAAATACAAACAAAACCTTCTAACAAAAATGAAAATAACCCTACTTATAACAGAACAAAGTTTACCATTAAATACGATTTAGACAAAGATTTTGAACCTTACACCTATTATGAATTTTACTATCAATTTAATGATCAACATATAATTAACCGAACCAGAATATCTTTTGGTGTTAAATACGATATTAATAAAAATCACTCTATCAAATCTTTTTACATCTATGAAAACAGATTTAACTCCGATAATCTAGAACATAATCACATTTGGGGAGTTAGTTATAGTATGGAATTATAATTAGTTGGGTATATTTGTTTTCGTTTAAAACTCTTTAGATGTTTAAATTCTTTTTTAGCAAAGCTTTCTTAATAAATCTGGGCATTGCATTATTGTTTATTGCTGCTCTGATTTGGAGTATTTTTAAGTATTTAGATAGCTATACACTACATGGAGAAACCATTAGCGTACCATCATTAGAAGGTTTAAAAATTGATGAAGCTGGAAAGGTTTTAAATGAAAAAAAACTTCGCTATACCATATTGGATTCCGTTTTTATAGAAGACGCTGATAAAGGAGTGGTCTTAGAACAAAATCCATTACCTGATGAATTGGTAAAAGAAAATAGAAACATTTACATTACTGTTTCAAAAGTAATTCCACCAAAAATATCAATGCCTAATGTGGTAGATATGTCGCAACGTATAGCCATTGCTAAATTAGAAAGTTATGGATTAAAAGTATTGACAAAATATATACCATCTGAATGCGTTAATTGTGTACTTATGCAACAAATTAATGGTAAAGAAGTTAAACCAGGCAAGCAAATAGAATTAGGTTCCACTGTACTTTTAACTATCGGAAGTGGTACAAGCAATGAAAAGGTTTTAGTTCCTTACTTAATTAACCTTACCAAAGAAGAAGCACAAAATAAGTTAATGGAATCATCTCTAAACATGGGCTTTGAAGACTATACTGACTGTAAATGTGAAACCAAAGAAGATACACTAAGAGCAAAAATTTATCGTCAATCACCTATTAGAAGTAAAAAAGTAGCTCTAAATATAGGCTCATCGGTAGATTTATATTTTACCTGTGATACCAATTTAATTAATTTTAACCCTCCTGTTATTGACACAACAATTACTGATTCACTGAATGATTAAAAGATTCACCATACTCATCTTTTCAACTGTATTGGCACTATCAACCTATGCTCAAGATACTTTATTGGAGTTAACTACTAACAATAAATTACATGCCCACCACCAATTAAATAAACACACTAACCATTCAAGTAATAAAACATTACTTACGCTTCCTTTTTTTGATGATTTTTCACAAAACCACATTTATCCCAACCAAAACTTATGGCAAGATATTAATGTACACATCAATAAAAACTTTGCTGATAACCCTATCACTTACGGGGTTGCTACATTTGAGGGACTAGACTCTACAGGTTATCCCTATAATTTTGTAAATCCTACCTCTTGGGGACCAGCAGACACTCTTACTTCACAACCGATTGATTTAACAACGGTAATTGATAGTGTATTTTTAAGTTTTTTCTATCAACCACAAGGTTTAGGCAATAAGCCTGAAAGCAAAGACAGTTTAAGACTAGAGTTTTTCAGGAAATCTGATAGCACATGGGTTAGAATGTGGGGAACCCCAGGAACCGACAATCATCCTTTTAAAAGGGTAATGCTTCCTGTGGATACATCTTTTCATAATGATGAATTTCAGTTTAGATTTATCAACTGGGCCACTTTATCTGGTAATGTTGACCATTGGAATTTAGACTATGTTTACTTAAATGAAAATCGAAATTATTTAGATACTGTTGTTAGAGATGTTTCTTTTATCACTAATCATCAAACCATGCTAAATGAATTCATGGCTATGCCATGGACTCACTATGTTACTGACTCCATTAGTTTCATGTCAGAAACAGTTAATGCAACTTACAGAAATAATGATACTACTAATCATTCTGTTTTTTATAAGTATCAGGTTTTTGATAATAACGGTGCAGGACCTCTAATTGAAACATATCCCTCAGGAACTTCTAATTTCAATGTTCCAGCTCAAACTAACTTTAGTAATAATGCACTATATGTTTATGATCTAACGAATACTCCTGCAGAAAATGACTTTTATTTTCCTCCTGATACATCAAAAAATAAAGTATTTCAGATTAAAAACTTTTTTAATCTAAACCCCTTTACTGATAATCATCCTGAAAATGACACTGCAGTTTATTATCAAGTATTTGGGTCTTATTATGCCTATGATGATGGTAGTGCTGAAGTTGGTTATGGAGCACAAGGTATTGGTTCTAAGATTGCTCATGAGTTTAACATAAAAAAAAGTGATACCCTTACTGCTTTTCAAATCTACTTTAGCCCAATTCAGGATAATCACAGTGGTGAAACTTTTAGAATGAAAGTATGGAGCAGTTTAAACCCAGAAGTAGAAATATACTCTCAAACCTCTACTCAATTTACTAGCCCAATCTACTCCAATACTAATGAGTTCTTAAACTACAACCTAAACACACCTATTTACCTAACTGCAGGAACATATTATTTTGGTTGGGAAAAAATTTCAGCTCCATATTTAAATGTTGGTTGGGATTTAAACACCGATAATAGTTCAAAAGTATATTTTAACTCTGTAGGTGTATGGCAAAATGCATCTTTTTCTGGCAGCCTAATGCTACGTCCTGTTTTTGGAAACGAACCTGATCCTCAGGTTAGTGTTAAAGAGATGGAAACTGATAATGAGTTTAGAGTTTACCCTAACCCAGCTAAAAACATGCTTTATTTTACTACTCCACAAAACAACAATTATCAAATAGAATTAATTGATTTAAGTGGAAAAAAACTTATCCAAACAACATCAAACCTAACAACACAATTAAATACAACTAACATTGCCAATGGAGTTTATTTTGTTAAGTTTATCAATAACGAATCCAATTATACTACATACAAAAAAGTAGTTATTTCAAAATAGATTTTGGAAAAAGAAAACAATAATCAAGAACTTTTTGAACATTACAAGTTTACTGCTGATAAAGGCCAGGAGCTTTTACGAATTGATAAATTTTTAATGGATAGAATTCCAAATACAACTAGAAATAAACTTCAACAAGCCATAAATGATGGCAGTATTTTGGTTAACAAAAAAGCTATAAAAGCGAACTACAAAGTAAAACCTTTAGATGAAATTACCGTTGAACTATCATATCCTCCACAAGAAATAGAACTAATACCAGAAGATATTTCCTTAAACATTCTTTATGAAGATGACGATGTCATTGTTCTAAACAAAGAGGCTGGAATGGTTGTTCACCCTGGTTACGGTAACTATACTGGAACTTTAGTAAATGGATTAATACATCACTTCCAAAATTTACCAGAGTCATCTATTAAAGGTCGCCCTGGATTAGTTCACCGTTTAGATAAAAATACCACAGGAATTATGGTTGTTGCCAAAACCGAACATGCATTAACACACTTAGCCAAACAATTTTACGATAGAACAACCGAAAGAAGATACCATGCCTTGGCTTGGGGAGACTTTAAAGAAGAAGAAGGAACTGTAACTGGGCATATTGGCAGAAGTTTAAAAAACAGAAAAGTAATGGATGTTTTTCCTGATGGAGAGTTTGGCAAACATGCTGTTACCCATTATAAAGTACTGGAAAGATTTAGTTATATTACCCTAATTGAGTGTAAATTAGAAACAGGAAGAACACATCAAATTAGAGCCCACATGAAACATATTGGTCATCCTTTGTTTAACGATAATGAATATGGTGGCGATAGAATTTTAAAAGGAACAACATTTACTAAGTATAAACAATTTATCAATAATTGCTTTGACATACTTCCCCGACAAGCTTTACATGCCAAATCTTTAGGGTTTGAACATCCAACAACGGGTAAGTGGTTACAATTCGAATCTGATTTACCGAAAGATATGCAACAAGTGATTAAAAAATGGAAAGTATATTTAAATAATCGATAATTTTTTCAGTTCTATCAATAAAATTGATTTAATCTAAAACAATTTAGATTAATATATTCTAAAACTACAATTTCATTCCTTATTAAGCTAAATATCCTTTATTAGTAAGGGTTTAATTGATTTTTTATTATTAATACGTAATTTTAGTTTTTCAAACACGTACATATACTTAAACACTAAGTAATTGCCATGAAATTTATTTTCACATTACAACTTTTTCTTTTTCCTCTTTTTGGATTATTTTCTCAGTGCCCCACAACTAACCCTACAGGAACCGATGGGTGTCATTTAGGGGCTGGTTCTGTTAATCTTTCTGCATCTGGTTCAACTGGGTACTATAGTTGGTATACAGCTCCTACTGGTGGCACATTACTAGATACAGGGTCTAATTATACCACCCCTCATATTTTATCTACAACTAATTATTATGTTGCAGCTGCAGATACTCCATCTTCATTATTATTTGATGGAAACAATGATTATATTGCAATAAACAACTTAACGTATTCTGGTACTGGACATACTGCCCTTACAGTAGAAGCATGGATTAAAACATCCACTGGAAGCAATCAAGTTATTGCATCCTACGATAGAAATCAATTTTGGAGACTCGAAATAAATGGTGCTGGTGCTGGTACTGGTCAGGTAGGATTTGATATTTTAACCAGCTCCGGTCAATTAGATTTTGGAAGTACAAGCAGGGTTGATGACGGAAACTGGCATCACGTTGCAGGTGTTTTTGATAATGGAACTGTAAGTATATATATCGATGGTGTACTTGATGCATCAACAACAACAGGCACTACATTTGGATCATCCGTTACTCGATATGGCTTTTTAGGTATTGGTTCAGAAGCAACTAGTTTCGATGGATCAAAAGGTCCAACAGATGAATTTAATGGAGAAATGAATGAAGTTAGAATATGGAATACAGCTCGTACCGCTGCACAAATAGCTAACAATAAAGATATATGCCTAACTGGTTCAGAAACAGGTCTAACTGCATACTACAATTTTAACGAAGCTTCTGGAACTACTTTAAATGATATTACTGGAAATGGTTATACAGGTACTCTTTCCAACTTTAGTTTACCTTCTGCATGGGTTGTAGGAAACTTATTAAACTGCGCTTCATGTGAAAGCTCAAGGACACTTGTTACTGCAACTATTACAGGAACAGGAACAGATCTAGGTTCTGATTTATGTGTAACTAGTTCTCCACAGCTACTAGATGCTGGAGCTGGATTTGCCAATTATCTATGGAATACAACAGCTACAACACAAACTATCAATGTTTCTACTTCAGGTAGCTATTGGGTTACAGTAGATGATGGTTCCGGATGTGTTGACTCTGACACAATCAATGTGACTTTCACTTCGGCTCCTACTGGAAATGATGGTTGCCGTTTTGGTCCAGGAACAGTTGATTTATCTGTATCGGGTTCATCCGGATATTATAATTGGTATTCCGCTGCAACAGGAGGTTCTCTAATTAATACTGGATCAACATATACAACACCATATTTAACCTCTACTACAACATATTACGTAGCTGCAACAGACACTTTTAGTGCTCTTACATTTGATGGTACTAATGATTATGTTGCTCTTAATATGTCATACACGAACCCAGGTGAAATTAATACGCTAACTGTAGAAGCTTGGGTTAATACTTCATATTCTGGAAATTCATATAATGATAATTGGGCTATAGTAGATTTTGATAGAAGTGAGTATTACAGCGTTTTTGTTAGAGGGGATAATGGCCAGGTTGGTTTCAGTTCAACACCCAATGGAGGTAGTATCCATGATTTTTATTCTGGAAGTAGCAACACAGTAAATGATGGAGAGTGGCACCATGTTGCTGCTGTTTATGATGGCACTGATAAAATTATATATATTGATGGTACTGAAGTAGCAAGAAGTACTAATCCACATGGAGGAAATAATATAGGAACAGGTACGGATCGTTTTGGATTTATAGGTGATGGATCTGAAGCTAATTCATTTAACGGGAGTAGGAATAATCTTTACTATGATGGTTCTATTGACGAAGTTAGAATATGGAACTCCGTACGATCTGCGGCTCAAATCTCATCCAATATGGATACTTGTTTAGCAGGTAATGAATCTGGATTAGTAGGATATTATAATTTTAATGAGAATAGTGGCACAGCATTAAATGATTTAAGTGGGAATAACCATAATGGTACTTTATTTAACTTCCCTGCTTCCCCATGGATAGATAATGCGCCTATTAACTGTAGTGGTTGTGAAAGTCCCAGAACTGCTGTTACAGCAACAATTTCTGGATCTAATTTAAATGATATTAAATTAAACTGTAATAGCCCTTCTGTTACACTTGATGCAGGAGCAGGTTTCTCCTCTTATTCATGGAGTACAGGTGCATCAAGTCAAACTATTAATGTTACTCAGCAAGGAATATATACAGTTACAGTAACTGGTGGTGCTCCAGGTTGTGCTGGAAGTGATACTGTTTCGGTTGTTGGTTTTACTTCTTCTGAAAACTCATTAACTTTTGATGGCACTAATGATTATATTGCTATAGATGGTTATAGCTATAATGGTTCTGGTTACACCGAACTAACAGTTGAAGCATGGATAAAAACTTCTTCAGGAGGAAATCAAATTATTGCTTCATTCGATAGAAATCAATTTTGGAGATTTGAAATAAATGGTGCCGGTGCCGGTACCGGTCAGATAGGGTTTGATCTTTTAACCAGCTCTGGTCAATTAGACTTTGGAGGGACTACTAGAATTGATGATGGAGAATGGCACCATGTTGCAGGGGTTTTCGATAATGGAACTGTAAACATCTATATTGATGGAATATTAGATGCTTCTACAACGACAGGTATTACATTTGGATCATCTGTTACCCGATACGGTTTTATTGGGCGTGGATCAGAAGCGACAAGTTTTAATGGAAGTACTGGACCAAATGATGAATTTAATGGTGAAATGGATGATCTAAAAATATGGAACCGAGCACTTTCTCAAACAGAAATTAGAAATAACATGTGTCAACATGTTTCTGGTAACGAACCTGGACTAGACATTTATTATAAATTCGATGAATCATCTGGTACAATGATAAATGATTATGCTACAAGTACAATATCTCTTGGTACTATGCAAAACTTTGGTGGCTCCGGACATACTGTATCATCTACCCCTATTGGTGACACATCAGTTTATGTTTATACTGGATCATGGAATGGACAAACACTTTCTTTGAGTTCATGTGATGGAGATAGTGTTGTAATTGATAGTATAACTAGTACTCCATCTGGTGTTCATTTGTACTATATCAATAACGATCCTACAATTTCTGCTGGAATAACTTCTTACACTTCAGGAAACCATTATTTTGGAGCACATACGGTTAATGGAAACTCTCCACAATTTGATATAAACTATCATTATCCTAATCATTCATTATTTAATTCAGGACATGAGGATGATTTGGTTTTATTAACCAAATCAAACAACTCAAGTACTCCATGGAATCTATCTAGTTCTACTGTAAATACATCATCTCAAGAGGTCAACCTTAATAGCCAAAGTTCTGAATTATTTATATTAGATAGGTACTTGATTCAGTGGACTGGGAATACTAGTACTGATTGGGCTACAGGTAGTAATTGGAGTACAGGGTCAATTCCTTCTTCAGGCGCAAGTATCTTAGTTCCTAATGTAACAAACCAACCTATTTTAGACCAAAATCGAACTATTGGTAGTTTGACTGTTGATACACTTGCTGATGTTGATTTGAATTCCTTTGAACTTACCTTAGAGAAAAGCTTAACCCATAATGGAAGTATTTTATCTAACGGTGGAACATTAGATTTTAATGGAACTAATAATACACAGTTTATATATGCTAATAATACGATTGATATTGATAATATTATAATTGATAACTCAAATGATGTTACAATATCTAACGGAAGCATTAATTTATATGGAACACTATACCTTTCAGGTGGAACATTCAATACCAATAATTCGATTACTTTGATCTCAGATGCATCAGGTACAGCCAGAATTGATGAAATAACTGGAGGTGCTATCTCAGGCAGTATAACGATGCAAAGGTATATTAATGCAGGTGCAACTGATTGGAGATTCCTTACTTCTGCTGTTAACAATACTACACTAACCGATTTCAATGATGATTTTATCACCAGTGGGTTTACTGGATCTGATTTCCCTAATTGGCCTTCTGCTGCTAATCCCTGGCCTTCTATTTATTTTTATGATGAAACTACTGCTGGTATACAGGATAACGGCTTTACTGCTGCTACTAATATTACTAATTCTGTGGCGGTTGGTGAAGGCTTATGGATTTGGTGTGGGGATACGATTACGGGTACACAGCCTTTTACCATTGACATGACTAATCCTCCTAATGTGGGTTCTATTAGTCTGCCTATGAGTTATACTAATTCGGGTGCTCCTGCTGATGATGGATGGAATATGGTAGGAAACCCCTACCCTTCTACTTTGGATTGGGATGAGCCTTCTATTACTAAAACGAATATTAATAATGCTATTTACATCTGGAATCCTGATCTACAGCAATTCGGTAGTTATGTAGCTGGTATTGGTACTAATGGCGGTTCTAATAATATTGCTTCTTCTCAGGCTTTTTGGGTACAGGCTAATGCTGCTGGTCCGGTTATTACTGTTACTGAGGCAAGTAAAACTAGTGTGGATGGTGCTTTTTTAAAGCCTGCTGTGGTTCAACCTTTCAGGTTAAAGGCTACTAATAATTATGGAACGGATGAGATTGTCATCAATTTTGATAATGGTGCTTCTAATGGTTTTGATGCACTTTTTGATGCTGAAAAAATGTCTTCTGTTAATACTAGTTTGCCTAGGGTGGCTAGTGTTATGAACGCTACTGAGTTTTCTATTAATCAGTTTCCTGTGCAGGAGATTAGTGTTCCTATTAGTATTACTTGTGATTTGGCTGGTTTACAGCAGATTAGTGTTGAGAATGTTCATGCGCTGGGTAATACTTCTTGCTTGATTTTGGAGGATTTGTTTACGGGTGCTGTCTATGATTTGAATAGTGTTCAGTCTTTTACTGCTTTTATTAGTGATACTACTTCTGTAGCTAGGTTCTTATTGCATATAGGGGCTCCTTTTGATATTAATGTTACTGATATGAGTTGTTATGGTAATAATGATGCTGAGATTGTTTTTGCTAAAAACACATCGAATGTTTTTGATGTGGTTTGGAAAGATGCGAATAATGTTGTTATTGCTAATGCTACTAATGTTTTTGCTGATACGTTAAGTAATTTAACGGGGGGAACTTATTTTATTGAATCTACTGATGCGTTGTGTGGTAATAGTGTGGACACTGTGGTTATTGCTCAGCCAAGTCAGATTACTAGTTATTTTACTACTGTTAGTGATACTATTAATGTGGGTGATGTGTTTACGCCTACTAACCAATCGGTAAATGCTGTGGCTTATGAATGGAATTTTGGTGATGGTAGTGCTACTTCTGGTTTGTTTGCTGCTTCACATTCTTACAACCAAACTGGTTCTTTCTGGGTAAGTTTAAAGGCTAGCCAAAGTGCTAATTGTTTTGAAAACTACAATAAACTGATTACCGTTATTGGTATGTCTACGGGTATTGATGAGTTAACTGATAATGATGTAAAAACCTGGATTAATAATGAAATCCTCAACATTAGCTTAAATAGTAATGATTTTAAACAAGTAGAAATACGAAATCCCCTCGGTCAAATCATTTACAGTAACAATATCTTAAATGATAAGATTAGCGTTGATATGAGTACATATAGTAAAGGTGCCTATATTGTTAACCTTATTGATAACAATAACTCCTTAAATACCCTTAAAATAATCTATTAGATAAAGGTCAAACTATCAATATCTAAACCTTTTAGATTTTTGGTTTAGAAAAAGGAAGTTTCTCTAGCATGAATAGGGTGCAACCTTTAGTGTTTATAAGGCGTATATAGTTCTATATTAATTTTTTACGTAATTATACTTATTGATTCAATACATATAATTACTTAGTTTTGCCTAGTTAAGTTAATACTTATTGATGTGCATGTATAGGGATATTCTTCATAAGATTCTAATCTTATCGCTAATGCTATTTACTGCATTAGCCGGAAATACACAGGTTGCACAACTAGGATCTGGAACAACCACTAATACTATTACTCAAGCCTCTCCTGTTAACACTTATTATAGAAGACAAGTTGCTCAATTTGTATATACAGCTGCTGAATTAAATGCCGCTGGTATTTCTACTGCAAACACCTTATCTCAATTGGGTTTTTATGTAACCAATCAACCTGTATATAGCATTCCTGGATACACCATAAAAATTAAACATACAAACCAAACCAATGTTAACTCATCTTTAGGTACTACAGGATGGACAACTGTAAAAAATGCTTTTACATATACTCCAAACCCGGGAGGATATGATATGATCGTTTTTGATGTCCCATTTAACTGGAATGGAACACAAAACATTGGTGTTGAAATCTGTTGGTCGCAAATACAACCTACATGGGATGCCTCAGGACAATGTAGAATATATACTGCTACTCGTGGATATAGATATAGCAGAGATGATAATACTGGAAGTATTTGTGGAAATACACCAGGGACAAGAGTTAACTATAAGCCCCAAGCACAGTTAGTGTTTAAAACTACTGCCACATGGAATGGATCTTCAGATAACGATTGGTTTAATGATGCTAATTGGGATATTGGCGCTCCAGATAGTGAATTACACGCTCTTATTCCATCAGGACCAACTAATATGCCCGTAATTACAGGTGCTGGAGCTGAATGTAAAAACTTACAAGTAGATAATGGAGCAAGTCTAACCATTTCAGGAAGTAATAATATAGATATTTATGGTAATTGGACTAATAATGGAACTTTTAGTGCTAATTCCGGAACAGTGACTTTAAAAGGCGATGCTACCAATAATATTGATGGAGCTACTAATCAAGAATTATATAATTTAACCATAGATAATGTTAATGGAGCTATCATTTCTGGAGGAAGCATTAACCTGAACGGAACCTTAGATATTGCTATTGCAACAGGAAATTTCAACACGAATAATGCATTAACACTTATTTCCAATGCTTCTGGTACTGCAAGGATAGATGAATTAACCAGTAAGTGTCAATATACATTAGATATGTCTGATTCTTATGGTGACAGTTGGAATGGTGGTTATGTTAGTGTTTATATAGATGGTGTTCATGAAGGAGACTATTTTGCAAAAGGGTCAAACTCTACTAGCAATTTTTATGCAGCTGTAGGTTCTACTATAAGGCTAGACTATACAGCTGGTATTTACGAATGGGAAAATTCATATATACTTTATGATGGAGGTGGGAGTGCAATCTTTACCGATGGACCTACTCCTAGTACTGGAACCAATGTATTTAGCACAACCGGTAGTTGTTCTTTTTTCAATCCAATCTCAGGAGATATAACAATGCAAAGATATATCAATGCAGGAGCAACTGACTGGAGGTTCCTTACTTCTGCTGTTAGCAATACTACACTAACCGATTTCAATGATGATTTTATCACCAGTGGGTTTACTGGATCTGATTTCCCTAATTGGCCTTCTGCTGCTAATCCCTGGCCTTCTATTTATTTTTATGATGAAACTACTGCTGGTATACAGGATAACGGCTTTACTGCTGCTACTAATATTACTAATTCTGTGGCGGTTGGTGAAGGCTTATGGATTTGGTGTGGGGATACGATTACGGGTACACAGCCTTTTACCATTGACATGACTAATCCTCCTAATGTGGGTTCTATTAGTCTGCCTATGAGTTATACTAATTCGGGTGCTCCTGCTGATGATGGATGGAATATGGTAGGAAACCCCTACCCTTCTACTTTGGATTGGGATGAGCCTTCTATTACTAAAACGAATATTAATAATGCTATTTACATCTGGAATCCTGATCTACAGCAATTCGGTAGTTATGTAGCTGGTATTGGTACTAATGGCGGTTCTAATAATATTGCTTCTTCTCAGGCTTTTTGGGTACAGGCTAATGCTGCTGGTCCGGTTATTACTGTTACTGAGGCAAGTAAAACTAGTGTGGATGGTGCTTTTTTAAAGCCTGCTGTGGTTCAACCTTTCAGGTTAAAGGCTACTAATAATTATGGAACGGATGAGATTGTCATCAATTTTGATAATGGTGCTTCTAATGGTTTTGATGCACTTTTTGATGCTGAAAAAATGTCTTCTGTTAATACTAGTTTGCCTAGGGTGGCTAGTGTTATGAACGCTACTGAGTTTTCTATTAATCAGTTTCCTGTGCAGGAGATTAGTGTTCCTATTAGTATTACTTGTGATTTGGCTGGTTTACAGCAGATTAGTGTTGAGAATGTTCATGCGCTGGGTAATACTTCTTGCTTGATTTTGGAGGATTTGTTTACGGGTGCTGTCTATGATTTGAATAGTGTTCAGTCTTTTACTGCTTTTATTAGTGATACTACTTCTGTAGCTAGGTTCTTATTGCATATAGGGGCTCCTTTTGATATTAATGTTACTGATATGAGTTGTTATGGTAATAATGATGCTGAGATTGTTTTTGCTAAAAACACATCGAATGTTTTTGATGTGGTTTGGAAAGATGCGAATAATGTTGTTATTGCTAATGCTACTAATGTTTTTGCTGATACGTTAAGTAATTTAACGGGGGGAACTTATTTTATTGAATCTACTGATGCGTTGTGTGGTAATAGTGTGGACACTGTGGTTATTGCTCAGCCAAGTCAGATTACTAGTTATTTTACTACTGTTAGTGATACTATTAATGTGGGTGATGTGTTTACGCCTACTAACCAATCGGTAAATGCTGTGGCTTATGAATGGAATTTTGGTGATGGTAGTGCTACTTCTGGTTTGTTTGCTGCTTCACATTCTTACAACCAAACTGGTTCTTTCTGGGTAAGTTTAAAGGCTAGCCAAAGTGCTAATTGTTTTGAAAACTACAATAAACTGATTACTGTTATTGGTATGTCTACAGGTATTGATGAGTTAACTAATAATGATGTGAAAACCTGGATCAATAATGAAATCCTCAACATTAGCTTAAATAGTAATGATTTTAAACAAGTTGAAATACGTAATGCTTTAGGTCAGATCATTTATAGCAATAACATCTTTAATGATAAAATAAGCGTTGATATGAGTACATATAGTAATGGTATTTATATCATTATCCTAACTAATCAAGAAAACGTTACAGAAAGCTTTAAAGTGAGTTATAACCAATAACTACACTTATTAGTTTAATAAAAATAAGTTCCATAAACATTTGTACTATCTCTAATATAAATGCTGTCATTTAATATACTCAATTGAAGATTTAACTGAGGATCACTAATAGTTAATGGAGATGAACTATAAATAGTAATCCCATTAGGGAAAACATAAACATTACTATTTGAAGTATGCTCAATCCAAATTCCATCCATTAAACGGCTACCTGCTCCACAATCTATTGGTCCTATTTCAATACTTTGATTACCTGAAGTTACAACATTATGAATGTGTAAATTCCAACATTGGTTACCAGTATATACTTTAGGAGGAAGAGGATTTTGACTTATTTCTTCCTTTTTACAAGAAAAAATAAGTGGTAATAATATCAATAATACTCTAACGTATTTCATAAATAACTTCAACAAACAGCATTATAATTACGGAAACTGGAATAATTTATTATATATAACCTTAAAAATTACTCAGCAATAATTTCTCTTGCTTTGGTAACAGGTATCAATTCTTCTTCGTGGGTAGCAATTACAAATGCTCCACCTATACCAGCTTCTACCACTTTAGCTTTATATGCTTCAGCGTCTTCATAGCTGGTAAATTCACCTGCAGTATAGCGTGTAATGCCATCTTTAGATGTCTGGTCAACATCCTCTAACTCCATAAACTTACTTAATACCTCTGTAGGTAATTGATTTTTGTATGATCCTATCTGTATCTTAAATCTAATTTTAGATTTATCGTAAGTTTTCTCTGTAGTATTAATATTCTCGTTGGCAGCACTTGCAACTCCTGCTTCCTTTAAAGTAATTCGTTTACCGCCTTTATAAGCCACTACAAAAGCATCTTCCACCCCATAATCAACTGCTAAATCTATCTTCTTACCAGCAGCAGCTTCAACGGTTTTAAACGATTGACTGTATAGGTATTTATAAAGACCATCACTTGCTTTAATCTCCATTACATTTTTAAGCCCATGTAAATCTTGCTCTGTTAAACGTTTAGAGAATGCTCCTAGCTGTACCCTAAACACTACCTCATTAGTATAAGGGTGGTCAGAAGCATCTACCGTCATGTTGTTAGCAGCATCGCCAACAGATTTAAATGTCCCATCTTTTTCTTGCTCAACCACAATGGCAGCATCAAAACCTTGCTCTGTTAATTCTATTTTACGTTTTACAGCATCAGGTAAATTATCGTAGTCACCGACTGCAATTACCGTCATACTATCCCCAAATGTTTTAATCTCTACATCAGGAATACTTAAGAATTTATCTACTAAATCAGCGTCAACCGCTCCTGTAAACTCACCAACTTGTACTTTGTATTTTTTCTTTTTCTTACGCTTGTCAGCTGCAATAATTCTAGTTTCTGTATCAGCAAACATTCCCGTAGAGTCCAAATAACGTTGATAAGCTTCATAAATCATGTCATCCGTCATTTCCACACCTGTTCTGTTTACCACTGCTCCTTCTCTCGATTCTAATTCATCATCCCTATAATTAGGAACAAAGTCTCCATCTTTATCTAACGGACACCCCTTTTCGTCAACTTCTACTCCAGCTGGAGTCCAAGGACATTCATCAATAAAATCAATTACACCATCACCATCTTCATCTTCAGTATCATAAGCCAGATAATCAATATCCTCATGAAATACATCTTCTACTTTATCCTCTTTCTTATGCTTTAAGAAGTTATAACTCACGTTAAAGGAAGTCATCAAGAACTTATCATTTCCGCCATTACCAAGTTGTGTACCTATTCTATCCCCTCCACTATCTCCAGTAACATTATCAATTAAATCTGTAAAGGTCATGTGATAAGTCATACCTACTGTAAAATCTATATTTTTAGTCATATGCATTTTAACTCCAGCGCCAACAGGAATAGCAAATGTTCTTTCTGGGTATTTCCCTAATCCATCTGCATTCATTTCTCTTAAATCTGTTTCAAAATGATAATCTCGCTGAATAATTATTGCTGAAGCCGCATTTGGGTCAGTTTCTGGCAAGTTTCTGATAGAACCATCAGACCAATAGTTATATTCATTACCGTACTGATCATACAAATCTGTCTTAGAGTGGAATTCAACCGACTCAATCCCCAGGCTTATAAATGGGCTTACAATTCTATCTTCAGGTAATAACTGATCGAAATTATACAACAAAGAAAAACCGCCCACTCTTAAAGCTGAACGGAAGTTTAAGTTCCTATCAGCTGAACGCTCGTTAGCACTAACTGTACCAAAAAGCACATAAAACTTAGCAGTTAAAAAAGAATTCAGTTGTTGTTTTACATGTAAATCGTAACCTATATTACTCACTAAAGGGTTTCCATAATTGGCATCAAGAATATCTCCATAAAACTTAAACATCCCTACTCCTAAACCTACTGTTGGTCCATAAAACATTTCTTTTACAGGAGGTTCTTTTTCTTTAGGTATAGAATCATTTTTATCTGCAGCAAAAGTTATTGTGCAGATGAGAAAAGCCAATAATAAGGATGATAAACGTTTAAACATATATACCTTAATCTATACCTGTTACGAAAAATTCCGCTTAAAGATACATAATTATTTGTACCACTTCTGTTTTGAAATCATTAATGCTTCCTGCACTGTAATTCTAGAACCTGAATTATAAGCAGTTACAAATGCTCTTTTCACTTTATTTCTAACAACATTTCTTTTATCTCTAGCAGCTTTATATTCGTTAAAAGAACCTACAACGTATTTAATCCAACCCTCATGGTTTTCGGTATTCACCTCATCGGTTAAGTTAAATTTAGTAGCAAACCAATTGGAAGATACTGTTTGATGACCTGCTCCTACTTGAACTTTGTAAGAAACACCTGTTTCTGGTGCTGGAACCGAAGTAATAGCATCAGTTGTTGAAGTTTCTCCAACTTGCTCATCTACTTTATCTTGCAAAGAAGTTTCCGTTTCTTCAGTTTCCTCAGTTGTTTCGGTAGTATTATCGGCTACCTCTTCCTCAATAGTAGTTTCTTCTGTCTCTTCAGGTGTATCTATTGATTCTTCCGTCTCTGTTGTCTCATCAACTAATACTTCCTCTTCAATATTCAACTCAAAGTTGGAAGCATCAATGGTGTGTCCTTGTGTAATATCATTTTCAAGATAAGCAAAAGCACCTGATATGGTATGATTCCCGTTAGCTGCATCCGATTTTTTTAATAAATACTCCACAACTAATTCTTCATCTTTTGGAATTGCCATCCATAAAAACTTAGCTGTATTTTCTTTGAATGAAAATACTCCTCCATTTGAATTAACCTCTTCTGCTACAAAGCCTGAAGGTAATTGTTCAGTTACTTTGGCAAACCCTTCTATTCCTTTTTTGTTAATAATCAGCTTAACATTATAACTCCCATCACCATTATTAGTAATAGCTCTATTACTAGAAATTGTAACTTTTTCTTCTACTACGGTTGTCTCTTCTTCAGTTGTTGTTTCTTCCTCTTCTATTGTAGCTACAGCATCTGTTTCCTCATTCGAAGAGGCTGTTTCTTCAGATGTTTCATCTATTTCTTCTGTACTTGTTTCCTCATTAGTATCTGTAGTTTCAGTTGTTTCATCAGCTAAAACTTCTTCAGTTACAGAAAATTTAGCTTCATTCATAGGAATATTTTTTCTTTCACTATCAGCTATAAACGAAAATTTACCTCCTAAAGAAAACTCTCCTACTGTACCTTCTATAGGCTTTATATTATAAGAAATGGTAAATTCTTCTTCTGACGGTAAAGCCATCCAGATAAATTTCACTCGATTGTCTTTAAAAGAGAAAGTAGCACCTCTAGTTTCAACTGGATCTATGGTAAATCCAGCCGGAATATCTTGTTGTACCTTAGCAAATCCTGAAACATTGCCTTTAACAACATTAATTTCAATAAGTGTTTCTGTGTTGGTTGGTATAGACAATGGCACGACTTGCGTAACAGTTACATCTCCGGTTAATATTAGCTGATAAATAAACACTCCAATTAATTGGAGTAAAAGAATAAACTGTTTTACCATATTCTATACATTTTTAAGCTACTGATCGAAATAGAAGTCAATTAATCCGTTAAGATCTTTTGCTGTTAAATTATTTTCTCCTTCAAAAAATCCATCAATAGCATTTGTTACCTCTTTTGCTGATATATAATTATCTCCATCAGTATCCAGTTGCTTATATTTTTCAGGAATAGCGGTTGCACTAACTGTTGTGTTATTAGCTTCCTGATACAGTCTTTGTATTTCTTCTATTTCGTCTTTTGATAAATCCTCTGCTGTAAAAGTTTTATACTCTACTTCAACAGAATCTTTCATTTTAGCTTGAGTTTCTATCATTTCATCAGTTAATGTTACACCATCACTGTTAACTAAAGTTCCTGTAGGTGTATTTGGCTCTTTATCTTTATAATCAGCTACTCCATCACCATCACTATCTAAAGCGCACCCTTTGTTATCCACTTTTACACCTTCAGGAGTGTCTTGACACATATCTTTATTATCAGAAACACCATCACCATCAGAATCCATATTATCAATGTCTGAAAAATCAAAATCTTTATACTTATCATCTTTTTTAGTTGATGAAGCAAAATTATACTGCAAACCAAATGAGGTATGAAATAAATTATCATTACCTCCGACAGCAATATTGTCAATATAATCAGTAAATGTTAGTATGTAAGCTGCAGAAATTCTAGCATCTAAATTTGGTGATAATTCAAACTTTAAACCAAAACGCAATGGGACAGTAAATGTAGTTTTAGCGTAATTATTAGTACTATCTTTTAACGCTGATTCATAATCATAATCTCTTGTTAAAATAACAGAACTTGTATCTGCTCCTGGAGTAGATTGAGAAATATCTCTTAAGGTTCCATCATCCCAATGATGATAGGCAACTCCATTAGCAGATAAATCACCCTTAGGATCAAACGATAAATACCCAACACCAACCGATAAGAAAGGAGAAAATAATGACTCTTCATTTATTACCTTACCGTTATCAAAATCCAACAGTAAATTCAAATCGAAGTGCATTAAATTTGTTTCAAAGTTTACAAACACATCATCATCTAACTGGCTTTTAGATACTTTCCCAAAGGTTCCGTTTAAAGAAACTCCGAAAATACTACCTATCTTTTTTTCAAGGTAAAAACCATAAGCAGGTTTCCAATATGTAAATAAAGAGGCTCCTTTAGAACCCTCAACATCACCGATGTAAGACATTCCTCCTACATGAAAACCAATTGATGGAACATGTCTAAGTCCGTTTTCCTTTTGAGCTGATAATAACCCAACAAGAGGTAAAACTAAAATGGATAGTAAGGCAAACTTTTTCATAATGTTATAAATATTGCGTTAGTGCAATAAATATAAAACAATTTTTCATAACATAACACTTAAATAGCAGTTATTAACAACCGTTCATAAGTACTGTCGAAAACAAATCTATAAGATATATAAGATTATTCGAATGCTTTATTAACCAATTATAAACCTACAATTGTTAATAACGTTAGAAGTTTGGCTTCAATAAGTAGTTCTTGTAAAAATCATCAATACATTTTACAGCCTCATCTACATCATCAACTATAGAAACTAGTTCCAGATCTTTTGGACTAATATTTTTCTCTTGTTCAAGTACTATAGATTTTATCCATTCAAACAAACCTGACCAAAAACTTTTACCTACTAAAACAATAGGAAATTTTCCTATTTTAAACGTTTGAATCAATGTAATTGCTTCAAACAATTCATCAAGTGTTCCAAAACCACCTGGAAGTACTACAAACCCTTGAGAATATTTTACAAACATTACTTTTCTTACGAAGAAATAATCAAAATTCAATAGTTTATCACTATCTATATAAGGATTACCTTGTTGTTCAAATGGCAAGTCAATATTTAGTCCAACTGATTTACCTCCAACTTTTGCTGCTCCTTTATTACCAGCTTCCATTATTCCTGGTCCACCACCGGTAATTATACCATAACCTTTTGTAGCAAGTTTCCCAGCAATATCTTCAGCCATTTTGTAATACTTATTATCAGGCTGGGTTCTTGCCGAACCAAAAATAGATACACAAGGACCAATTTTTGCCATATTTTCATAACCTTCAACAAGCTCTGCCATCATTTTGAAAATAGACCACGAATCATTAGCCTTTATCTCATTCCAATCTTTATTTGCAAATTTCTTCTTTATCTTTTCTTCGTCATGTTTCATAGTATCTAATTTAATTCGGTTTTCAAGTATTTAGCAGTATAACTTATTTTATTACGTAATATTTCATCTGGAGTTCCTTCTGCAACAATTTCTCCACCATCAACACCTGCTTCTGGACCAATATCTACAATATAATCTGCAACTTTAATGATATCAAGATTATGCTCAATTATTAAAACCGTATTTCCTAAATCTACCAAACGATTAATTACATCTAAAAATATTTTTATATCGCTAAAATGTAACCCTGTAGAAGGTTCATCTAAAATGTAAAAAGTGTTTCCTGTTTGTTTCTTAGATAACTCTGATGCCAACTTTACCCGCTGAGCTTCTCCACCTGAGAGAGTTGTAGAAGGCTGTCCCAATTTAATGTAACCTAAACCTACATCTTGTAATGTCTTAATTTTTTGAATAATAGAAGGTATATTTTCAAAAAATTCTACGGCATAATCTATCGTCATCTCTAATACATCACTAATTGATTTGCCTTTGTATCTAACTTCCAGTGTTTCTCTGTTATACCTCTTACCATTACATTCAGTACATTCAACATACACATTTGGTAAAAAGTTCATTTCAATGGTTTTCAACCCTGCTCCTTGACACGTTTCACATCTCCCTCCCTTAACATTGAAAGAATACCTTCCTGGTTTATATCCTCTAATTTTCGATTCAGGCAAATCACTATATAAAGAACGGATATCTGTAAATACTCCAGTATAAGTGGCAGGATTTGAACGTGGGGTTCTTCCAATGGGTGACTGATCAATATCAATCACCTTATCAACGTGTTCTAATCCATGAATAGAATTGTAAGATAAAGGTTTTTTTACAGCATTGTAAATTTTTTGATTCAGTATTGGATAGAGTGTTTCATTAATCAATGAAGACTTTCCACTACCCGATACTCCTGTTACACAAATTAATTTACCGAGAGGTAATTTTAAATTAATATTCTTTAGATTATTTCCTTCTGCTCCTTTTAACTCAATATAATTACCATTGCCTTTTCTAAGTTGCTGTGGAACTTCTATTTTAACTTTCTCGTTAAGATAATTAGCTGTTTCTGTATCTTTTTTTAGAAACTCTTTAGGTGCTGCTGATGAAACAATGTGTCCTCCATGCACCCCTGCTTTTGGTCCAATGTCTATAATATGATCACTCGCCAACATTATTTCTTTATCGTGCTCAACTACAATAACCGAATTACCTATATCTCTTAAGTCTTGTAATGAATTAATTAGCTTTTGATTATCTCGTTGATGTAAACCAATACTAGGCTCGTCCAAAATATATAAAACATTTACCAACTGCGAGCCTATTTGAGTTGCCAAACGAATTCGTTGTGCCTCTCCTCCAGAAAGTGTTCTTGAACTCCTATTTAAAGATAAGTAGGTTAAACCCACATCGAGCAAAAATTTTAATCTTTTGTTTATCTCTTTTAAAACTTCATTAGCTATTACTTTTTGATTATCCGATAATTTTTCTGAAAGTGTTGAACTCCAATCGAATAATGCCTGTAAATCCATGTTGGCTATCTCAGCAATAGATTTATCATCTATTTTAAAGTATAATGACTGTTTCTTTAACCGACTACCTTTACATTCTGGACATTCAACTTTATTCATAAAGCTAGTTGCCCAACGATTTACTGTTCTGCTTGTATTATCTTCAAATTGTTTAGTAATAATATTAATTATACCCTCAAACTCAAAATTATACTCTGAGTTTACTCCAGCTATTTCTTGTGTAAGCTTTAGCGACTGAGTAGAACCTTTTAATAAAAAATCAATTGCTTCTTCACTTATATCTTTTATAGGAGTATTTAAGGTAAATCCAAACTTTTTACCAATAGCCTCTACTTGCTTAAAAGTCCAGTTGTTCTTATATTCTCCAAGCGGAACAATACCACCCTTTTTAATTGTAGAGTTTTTATTGGGTATTATCTTTTTTAAATCAACTTCAGAAATTTTTCCTAAGCCATTACACTTTGTACATGCACCATAAGGAGAATTGAAAGAAAAAAGATTAGGAGCAGGTTTATCGTAAGCAATTCCTGTTGTAGGACACATTATTTTTTTACTCAGCATCACATATTTATCCTCTTCTACATCATAAACAATTAGCACATCCTTACCATGTTTTAATGCTACATTTACGGAATTATTGATTCTTTTCTTATCGGACTCCTTTACCTTAATTTGATCTATAACAATTTCTATATCATGGGTTTTATACCTATCCAACTTCATTCCTGTATCGATATGCATCAACTCTCCATCAACCCTAACCTTGATAAAACCTTGTTTCAATATTTGTTTAAACAAATCTTGGTAATGGCCTTTTCTACCTCTTACTACTGGTGACAGGATAACTATTTTTTTCTCATTATACTGTTGCCAGATTAAATCGGTAATTTGATCAGAAGTATATTGCACCATTTTTTCTCCCGTATTATAAGAGTAAGCTTCTCCTGCTCTAGCATACAAAAGCCTAAAGAAATCATACACTTCAGTAATGGTGCCAACCGTTGATCTTGGATTTTTGCTAACTGTTTTTTGTTCTATTGATATAACAGGACTTAAGCCTGTTATTTTGTCAACATCAGGACGTTCCATATTACCCAAAAACTGACGAGCATAAGCTGAAAATGTTTCGAGATACCTCCTCTGTCCTTCTGCGTAAATTGTATCAAATGCTAGAGATGATTTACCACTACCACTAACTCCAGTCATTACCACCAATTTGTTACGTGGTATTTTTACAGAAATGTTTTTAAGATTATGAACTCTCGAACCTATTACTTCTATTTCACCTTCTTCATTTTCTATCATAGTTACTCTTCTTCAGGAATATTTTTATTAGCAATTCGGAAAAGGACACCAAAAACTAATAAAAAATAGCATACAAAGATAGCAGTATATAGATGATTCCATTCTTTAACTGCAGAAATAATATAGATAACAATAGCTGAAGACACTATAGAAGTTAGAGCAATAAGTGCTGCCACTTGACGCTCAGTAAACCCTAGGTAAGAAAGATGGTGTGTAGTGTGATCTTTACCACCAATAAAAGGCGAATTGCCTTTTCTTAATCTTTTAATCACTACCGTAGTTGTATCTATAATTGGAATGATAAATGATAAAATTGGAATTAAAAACTGCCTTGATAGCGAAAACTCTGACGAACCAATAGGATTCCATAAATAATTAATGCTTATCGCAGCCAAAAGAATACCAAGATATTGGCTACCTGTGTCTCCCATATACATCTTAGAGGGATTCCAATTAAACTTTAAGAAACCTAATAAGGATGCTATTAAACCAATCATAACAGTCATTCCTATGGTGTCTATCTCTTTATTGATTAACATTAGAAGAAGTATAGTAAAACTAATAATTAGTGAAACTATAGTGGTAATTCCATCCATATTGTCTAACATATTAATAGAATTCATCAAGCCTACGACCCACATTATTGTTAAACAATAATTCAAAATAGTAGCATCAAAAATATTGATATAGGTTCCGGAATAAATTAAAATTACTCCACATAAAACTTGAGTTAAAAATTTCAAAACAGGTCTTGTATTATAAGCATCATCTGCTAAACCCATTAAAAAACCTAATGATGTTGCTCCTACTATTCCGGTAAATTGAAAATTAATATTACTATTTCCTGAATAAGAAAATATAAATGGGTGTAAAGTAATTGAGAGTAAAAAAACGATGTAAAACCCTAAACCTCCAAGAGCAGGTTTTACCTGATCACTCCATCTTATAGTAGCTTCATTTTGATTGCGAATACCTAGAGTTTTTACAAACCTCAACATAATATTATTAATGAGAATAGAAAACACCAAGGCTCCACAAAAAAAGATAATATGTTTCCAAGAAAACATAGGGTTTAGAACAAGGACTTAAATTCAGCAAATGATTTTGCTAATTTATCTTTCTCAGAAAGTATAGGGTTTCCAGTATTCCAATCTATATTCAAGCTTTCATCATTCCACAAAATAGCATCTTCACTATTCTTATTATATAAATTAGAGCATTTGTAAGAAAAAATAGTATTATCCTCTAAGGTTAAAAAACCATGAGCAAAGCCTTCTGGAATAAAAAGCATTTTTTTGTTTTCTTCAGATAAAACAACAGAACAATATCTACCATAAGTTGGAGAAGAAGTTCTTATATCAACGGCTACATCTAACACGCTTCCTTTTATTACGCTTACTAATTTAGCTTGCGCATAAGGAGGTTGCTGAAAATGAAGCCCTCTTAATACTCCTTTTTGCGACATAGACTGATTATCCTGAACAAAACGAATATCTAACCCCGCATCCTGAAAAACTTTTTGATTGTATGATTCAAAAAAATAGCCTCTGTCATCTTTAAACACACGAGGCTCAATTATTAGTAACCCTTCAATTTCTGTTTCAATAAAATTCATTCGCTCTATTTATCTTCTTTTCTTACCAAAAATTGCACTTAAAATTCCATTCGATTCTTTTGGTTCATCTTCATAATAACCGCCATAACCGTAACCATAGCCTCCTCCATAACCATAGCCTCCTCCATAACCATAGCCATAACCTCCTCCATAAGCACTTTTACCTGTTTCTACACTATTTAAAACGATAGAAAGATTGGTAATTCCATTATCTAATACGAGGCGGTCTACATTGCTTACAAAATATTTTTTAGAATATTCATTTTTAAACACGTAAATAGGATAATCAGCTTTTTTCAGCACTTCCATGGCGTCCGAAACCAATCCTATTGGAGGATTATCTACAATAACAAAATCATACTCTTCTTTTAGACCTTCAATTATTCCATCTAGCTTACCATTGATAATTAATTCGGATGGGTTTGGAGGAACTGGTCCGGAAGTAATAAAATCTAACCCTTCTTGTTCACTATGATGAATACAGTTTTTAATTTCTTCCTTACCTATTAAAAGTGAACTCATTCCTATAGTATTTTCAACACCAAATCCTAAATGGATTTTAGGTTTACGCATATCTAAATCCAGAATAATTACTTTTTTACCTGAAAATGCTATAATCCCAGCAATATTTATCGCACAAAATGTTTTTCCTTCTCCTGATATGGTAGATGTAACCGCCAAGACTTTACTTTCGTCTGATCCACTAATAAATTGCAAGTTAGATCTTAATGCTCTAAATGCTTCTGCAATAATTGCTTTTGGGTTATTGTTTACCACCAATTGAGATACGGGTATGTTCTTTTTATACTTTGGTATGATACCTAAGATACTTAGTTGAGCATAAGAATGCCTTACAATCTCGTCAACAGAAGAAATAGTATTCTTCATAATATATTTTGTAAGCAACAATACTAAACTTAGCACCAAACCAATAACAACTCCAAAAACGATAAATAATTTTTTATTTGGATATACAGGCTGAGAAGGAAGAAGCGCCTTATCTAATATTCTGTGCTGTGACACAAAGCCTGCATCAGAAATTGAATACTCTGTTCTTTTTTCCATAAGAAGTGTGAAGAATTTTTCATCAATAGATAAAACTCTTTGTAATCTTGCATATTCAAGTTCTTGAGCTGGCACACTAAGATATTTATTTTCTACCTCTTTTATTTTAATGAGTAATTCCTTTCGTTTAGTATCTAATTTATTGATGGACGAATTGATGCTTTCGGACAATACCTTTTTCTGAACTTCAATTTTATATTCTAATGCTTTAACAGCCTCACTATCTTTAGTAACTTCAAATTGCAAGTTTTCTTTCTCAATCAGCAATTCTTTTAAAGTGGTAATTAGCGACATAATACCACCAGCATATTCTGTTCCTGCCAATATTGGCAATAACTTATATACATCAATGTTTTTTGGGTTTTTATTTATTGATTTTTCAATTTCCTCTAAAACAGATTTTTGTAAATCAATATCTATCAATTCGTTTTCTAGTTTGTTACTTCTGTCAAAATAAACGGTAGATTTATCGATAGCCGAATAATTATTACTCTTTTGAAACTCCTGAATAGAATTCTCTGATTTCTTAACCTTGTTATAATATTTATCAAGCTGGTCATCAATAAACTGTAGTGCTTTTCTAGAACTTTTACTTCTTTCCTCCAAGTCATAATCAATATATTCTTTTGCTAATGCTGTTACTATGTCTCTAGTTTTAATAGGGTTGTTATCCTGAAAAGAAATATGAATTGTTTTTGCCGCATGGCTATGAGGAAAAACAGTTAATCTAGAAATATAATTATTGGTAAGCGATTCAAAACTATTCAAAACAAAATACATGTCTCTATCATAAAACTTTGTAAGAGGTTCTCCGTTTTCATTTAAAATTTGTAACACTTTAAAATTAACTTTAGGCAGATTAATTGCAGTGTTAAAATTAAATTTCCCAAGTTCTTGCTCATTCTGATTTAATACAAACTGATTTTCATTGATAAACTGAATATAAAATCGTTGTCCAAACACAGTAGAATCTATAATTTCATATTCAATTCTTATCGGTGAAGCCTTATAAACTTCATTATCCAAAATCTCTCCTTGATTATAGTAAGTTACATCTAAAGGCAATCGCTCTAAAGCTCTTTTAAATAAAAGTTTAGATTGTAGAATTTGTACATATTTAGCAAGATCATCTGATTGACCGTGAAAATCATTAACCTCTAATACCTCATTGGCAGTATTAATAGAGCCAACCTGAAATTTAAGTGCTGATTCATATACTGGAACTGTATACCTTAAATACAAAAAAACACCCACCACAGAAATTGTAATGATTAATGCAAACCAAATCAGATTTTTCCTTAATAAATGAAAAAACAATATTGGATCTGATTCCGTATTAAAATTAGATCGTTTTCTTAACCTTTCTTCGTTTATTTTTTCTGAAAAAGAATTTTCTTCCATACTTAGTTTCCACTACCTGTTCTCTGTATAACAACAAAAAGAGTAATCATACTAGTCATTAATCCAATTACTGGTGCAACATCTCTAACCAGCTGCTGAAAATAATCTGAACGAGGTTCAATGTAAATTATATCGTTAGCTTGCAATAAGAAATCTGATTGTTTCAATCCTTCTATAGTGCTAAAATCAAACAAATAAACCTGAGGGTTTTTTAGTTCTCCTCTAATTAACTTTACTCTTTTAGCCTTTGCTAAATTTGTTAGTCCACCAACAGAACCTAATGCCTCAATAATACGCATATTATTATTTGTTAACGGAACCACCCTTGCCTGCCCACTACCTCCTGGAAATACAGTAACTCTTTTATTTACTACTCTAACTTTCACAAAAGGTTTGATATAATAAGCTGAATATTTTTCTTCTAACAGAGTTTCTAATTTTCTAACTGTTTTTCCTTTAACATTAACATCCCCAAGTATAGGAAATCTGGCTACACCACTGAATTCCACTAAGTACTGAGGACTAAGCTGATTATTCAACCTTGTTTGTTGGTCTCTTATTGCAGTCATATCTACTAACATGCTACCGTCATTGGTATACAACTGAAACTCAATGATGTCACTTGGTGTAATTACATAATCTGCCTCTCTTTCTTGTGGTGGAGTATCGAATTCATAATCTTTAGGTACTTTCATCATTACATTAGAACGATAATTACACCCTGTTACTAATAAAATGGAGAGTATTATGATTAATGGTATTATTCTGTTAAATCTCATGTATTATCCTTTAGTCGAACAAATCTATTAAAATTAAGTAAATACCGCATTATTTGTTTTGTAATAAGCTAAAATAAAGTTGTTCCATATCATTAACCAATCTTGAATAACTGAACTTTTCTTTTACGAAACTCCAGCCTTTTTCTCCCATTTCTATCCTTAATTTTTCATCCTCAATTAATCGCAGCAAATAATTAACAAAATTACTTCGCTCATTAACTTCTGTAATATATGCAGTTTTATCTTGTTTAACTACGTTTTTCACCCCTCCAACGTTGGTTGTAACTATCGGCTTATTACTTGCTTGTGCTTCTATTAAACTAACAGGAGTGCCTTCATTGTATGAGGTTAAAGTAATAATATCAAGTCCAGCATTTGCCCAATCTATATCTTTTATCCAGGAAGTAAATGTTATTTCTTGAACTGATTGATCTTCATTCCATTCGACAAAATGGAGATTAAGTTGGTTACAATATGATTTTAAATTTACTTTTTCTTCTCCATCTCCAATAATAAAAAAACGAACTTTTTTATCTGTTAACTTTAAAACCTTAGCTGCAACTTCAAGAAACATCCTGTGATTTTTTATGGGTACTAGTCTACCAATAATTCCAACCGTTATTTCTTCATCTGAAATTTGATATTTTGTTCTAAATGACTGTCTTTTTTCTTTGACATTTTCCTGAAAACGACTTAGATCAAAACCCAATGGAATTACAGCTATTTTATCGGGTTTACAAATTTTATGCTGATTTGAGAGTTCTTCTTTTTGAATTTCACTTATAGCAATTATTTTATTAGACTTCTTTGCCAAGTAGCGTTCAATATTCTTATAGAAATTGGTTTTAATCTTTCCAAAGTAAGAATGAAAAACATGACCGTGAAATGTATGAACAACAACTGGTACTTTCATTTTTCTTGCAGCTAACCTACCCAATGTTCCCGCTTTAGAAGCATGTGTATGAACAATATCAGGCTTAAAATCTCTGATTATGTCTTTAACTTTTCGATAAGCAAGGGTATCATTTTTACGGTCAATACTCCGTTGCATTTCGGGTATGACAATTGGTTTAATTGCCAATTTTTCCAATATAAATTCAGAGCTTTCTTCTTCTTCATACTTCTCCCCTCCTATTAAAAGTGTTTCAAAGTCATCAGATAAATATTTAGTCAAATAAGCAGCATTATAAGTTGGTCCACCTAAATTAAAGCGATTAACTATACGAAGTACTTTTATTTTTTTTTCTTTTTCTTTCAACTAATCAACCATATATTTCTTCCACCAACTATTAAACACTATTAATGCCCAAATGGTTGCATGGCTATCTTCCGGATTATTGGAGTTTAATTTTTGTACTAATTCCTTTATCGCTGTCGGATTAAAAATTCCTTGCTGCTCAATAAAGGAATCACTTAACAAGTCATCTTCTATTTTAGATTTCAATTCATTTCTAAACCACTTTAACAATGGTACTTCAAAACCATGTTTAGATCTGTTGTAAACCTCTTCTGGCAACTCTTCTTTAAATGCATCCTGAAGGATCTTTTTCTTCATATCAGCATTAATTTTAAATGCTCTTGGTAAGTTAAACGCAAAATTAACCAACCTGTGGTCTAAAAAAGGTGTCCTTACCTCTAATGAATTAGCCATACTCATACTATCAACTTTACGAAGCATATCATTTGTTAAAACCATTTGCATATCTGTATATAATACATCATTCAAATCGCCTTCTTTACGAATGTGTTTTAACAACTCTTCTTTACGTTTTTTATACTCAAATGCAGTATCGCTTAATCGCTGGGGGTTAAATATTAACTCTTCTTTCAAAAAATAATTGGCCTTTTCTTCATTTATAATAGATGCCCATTTCCAATAACGATCTTTATGAGAAAGATTTGCTCCAACGCTAAATTTGTACAATTGGCGATTTATGTTAGAAAGTTTAGAATTACGTGATTTAGGCAATTTACTCCAAAGAGGATAACATAATTTAACTAATGATTCTGTAACTCCAGGATGTCTAGATTTAAACTCTGCCATATGCTTATTGTAGCCCGAAAACATTTCATCTGCTCCATCACCAGATAAAGCCACCGTTACGTGTTGTTTGGTGTATTTACTTAATAAATAAACTGCTATTGCTGACGAATCAGCAAATGGCTCATCAATGTAATCTAAAATATCATTCATGTTCTCAAACAATTCATCGTTAGTTAGTTTAAAAACATGATGATTACTTCCTATTTTATTGGCAACAGCATTTGCATAATCTGTTTCATCAAAAAATGGTTCATCAGCATAACCAATACTAAACGTATTCAAATTGGGCTTGTATTGTTTAGCTAAAATGCTAATAATAGAAGAGTCTATCCCGCCACTCAAAAATGTACCAACAGGTACATCTGCTACCAATCGTTTTTGAACTGCATCATCCAATAGATTTCGAAGCATCTCCTTTGATTTATCGTAATTGAAGGCATTTTTCTGAATAGTCTCTTTTTCGTTAAAAGGGATCTGATAATACTGATATTCTTCTACCTCATCAATTTCTTTTAGGTTGGTGATTTTAATAAAGCAACCTGGCTTTAGCTTTTTCACTTTACTTAAAATAGAATGGTGTGAAGGAATATAGTTGAATTGTAAATAATTGAATAAGCTAACCTGATCAATTTGCTTGTCAATTTTAAATCGCATAATGGCCTTAAGCTCAGATGCAAATATAAAATCAGTACCATCAAAATAATATAAAAGTGGCTTTATCCCTATTCGATCTCTTGCAACAAAGAGATTTTTTTCTTCCTTATCATAAATTGCAAAAACAAAGAAACCATTGAGTTTTTCTAGACAATCTGCACCGTATCTAATATAAAGATTCAATAGTACTTCAGTATCAGATGAAGTTCTGAACTCAAAACCTTCTACCTCTAAATTATCTTTTAGCTCTTGGTAATTATATATCTCACCATTAAAAACTATGGTATAGCGCTTAGATTTATCAAAAAATGGTTGATTCGCTTTTTCTGAAGTATCTATAATAGAAAGCCTTGCATGACCAAGTGCTAAATTTTGAAAAGATTGCGTTTCTTGATTATTTGGACCTCTTTTGTTGAGAGTTTGTGTAGCAGCCTCAATTCTAGCTTTCTGCTCTCTACTTTTAGTTACTATTCCTACAATGCCACACATTATTGTAAAGATAAGGAATATCGGTTAACCTATTCTAAAAATAAAAAGCATAAAATTTAGTATCTCCACCCTGATTAAACTCAAGAGTTGGTAAAGGAAATTTAAGAAATCCGAAAGCCCCTAAAACTGTATTGAAGAATTTGCTTTTGGTTTTAATTCGGGTTAAATCTATATCTAAACTTAAATAGTATTGTCGATAACGCTTAATGTTTGGGTAAGCTGAATTATCAAAAGCTCCAACCATACCATCAGCACCATAACCTACTGCAAAATTTAACCATTTTGGGAACTTATTTCCTTCTCCCAAAAAAGATGCAATGTTTGCACTTGCCCAGTAAGTTTGACCGTTGTAATCTTTAAGTGTATTCTGTATTAAATTTTCACCTAATAACTCTGGCCTTAAATCAACATAATCACTCTTATGATAGGAATACTTTAACAATATTCGTTGTTCATCCCAAACTGCTTGTTGAGCCATAAAAATTCCTGTACCAAGTGTATTCATTCCAACATCTCCCCAAGAAAACCCCCAAGCAGATGAATATCCATCAAAAATCTCAACGGAAGTCATTAAAAACAAACCTAGTGTACCTCCATACCACAGCGATTTATTTTTGTTTACACCTGCCCATCTTAATGAATGATATCCAGCCATACCAATATAGTAGCAAGACATACCATGACCTACTTTATCCATTTGTAGCCATTCGGCATTATCGTTAAACGTATGAAAAGATGAGCTTGGTTCATTTTTATACCACAAAGAATAAAGACCAGTCATAGCTCCAGTATAACCAACGGATTCAGTTACAATAAGGGCAGTTAATCTTTTTTTGTTTAAAGTATCATGTTGGGCATTAAGACTTACACCAAATAATAGAAAGAATACAATAATGAAATTAAATTTCATCATAGTATTTATTTAGCTGTAATCTTGAATTCAGTCCTTCTATTTTCTGCCCTTCCTTCTTCAGTATCGTTACTTGCAATAGGTTTTGTATCGCCATAACCTTTTGTTGTTAGCCTATCTTTAGCTATTCCTTTATCAACCAAATAATCGTAAACAGCTTTTGCTCTATTATCAGATAATACTTGGTTTGCTTTCGCATTACCTACACTATCGGTATGACCACCCAATTCAATTTTTACAGTTGTATTTTTCTGCATAAAGCTGATTAATTTATCCAATTCAACTTTTGATTTTGGTTTTAAGTCATATTTATCTGTATCAAAAAACACGTTTTTAAGCACAACTGATTTTCCAACCTCAATTTTGTGCATAGGCGCATCTTTTTTAAATGGTTTAGTAATATCACCACCTTTTAGCATAAAGTTTTCTGAATAAAATAAATAACCTTCTACAGTAGCATTTAACGCATATTCCTTATTGATTGGCAAACTAACTATATATTCACCATTAGATGGGTCGGAATGTGACTGAACAACCCTTTTTCCTGTTTCTAAATCAATCAATTCAAATTTAGCTTCTAATGGTTTTTTAGTATGTGCATCATAAACTTTTCCTTTAAGATAATTAACAGGCTCAGGTTTAGCATGGTCAGGCAACTCAAATTGGTATAAATCTAATTCTCCGTACCCGCCTTCTCTGTCAGAAGCGAAATAAGCCATTTTTCCATCAGCAGCTACCAATAAACTATTTTCATCATTAAAAGTGTTAATTGGATAACCCAAATTAACTGGTGTAGTCCACTCTCCATTTTCATCTTTTCTACTCATAAAAATATCTAACCCTCCCATTCCAGGATGTCCATTTGAAGAAAAATAAAGCGTTTTACCATCAGGATGAATGTAAACAGACTCTTCTACTCCTTTTGTATTAATCGTATTACTTAATCTTACTGGTTTAGTCCAAGTTCCTTCATCAGTTAATTCGCAAGTAAAAATATCCTGTTGTCTATCATAACCTCTTCCCGTACCTCTAACAAAGTACAAAGTTTTACCATCTGATGAGAATGAAGGTTGGGTTTCCCAGTTTCTTGTATTAATTGTTGAACCTAAATTTTTTGGGTTACTCCAATTATCTCCAATGCTATATGTATAGAATAAATCACAACTTCCATAACCTTTTCTACCCTGTCCATAACCTTCAACAGGGTTGTCACAAGAAGTAAAAATTAAAAACCTACCATTGGCTGATAAAGTTGGTGCTCCTTCATTGGTCATACTATTAATTGGGGCTACGTTAATACTTTTTTTCCAACCATCACCATCTCTATAACTCACAAAAAAATCTTCATTAAATCCTGTGTATGTCATTTCGCTATTCAATCTTCTGGTATATAAAAACGTTTCTCCATCAACTGAAATAGCTGGATAGTACTCCGGTAAAGGGCTATTAATCTCTGGTCCCATATTAACAGGGTTAAAAGGTACAGGCTTTTTTAAGGCTTCTAAAGCGAATTTGCAATCTCTTAAGCCATCCTGAGCCAGGTCTTTCATCATTAAAGGAGAATCAGTATAGGTTAAATATTGTTCGAAATTTTGCATTGCTTTTTCGTACTGACCAAATTTTAACTGCATTGCTGCCGCAGAAGCATATATTTCAGGAAAGAAATCTGGATTAATTTCTATACATCTTTCATAATGCTTTAATGCCTTTTCATAATTTCTCATATCTGTATAAACATAGGCTAGCAATAATTCTGCTTCTATAAAATTCGGATCTTTAGCTAATGCTTGTAACAAGTTTAATTCTGCCAAAGAATTATTACGAGAATCATAATAAGATTTACCTTCATTAAAAAGTTTAATAGCTTTTTTGTTACTAGAAGAGTATGAGGTGGGTTGAGCCTGAGAAGCACAACCAGAAATTACTAAAACTAGTACTACTGATATGATTTGATAAAACTTTGTCATATATATTTTAAGGAATTTGCATGTATTTATGTGTCTGTAAAGATATATTCCATTTAGGGTTTTGCATCACATAATCAATAATTAACGGCATAACCTTTTGTCTATTGCTCCATTCTGGCTGAAGGTATAATTTGCATTCAGCACTAACTTTTTGTGCATGCTCTTCTGCCCATTCAATATCATGTTTGTTATAAACAATAACCTTTAATTCGTCTGCCCTATTGTAAACTTCAGGTAGAGGAGGCATATTTTTTTTTGGTGAAAGGCAAATCCAATGCCAAGTTCCAGTTAATGAGTAAGCTCCTGATGTTTCAAGAAACACCTCAACACCATTATCTGCTAATTTGGTGGTTAAGTAATTCAAATTATAAATTAGAGGTTCACCACCCGTAATTACAATTGACTGTGCTGGATATTTATTTACATTTTCAATCACTTGTTCTACATCAACTAGTGGATGTAAATTGGGATTCCAACTTTCTTTAACATCACACCAATGACATCCCACATCACAGCCTCCAACCCTTATAAAGTAGGCTGGCTTTCCTGTATTAAAACCTTCTCCCTGTATGGAATAAAACTCCTCCATAATAGGAAGTTTTTTACCACTAATAAGAAGCTCTTTTTCTTCGGCAGTAATGTTGCTAATTTCTTCAATCATACTTTAGCAAAAGTAACAATAAGTTAATTGTAGTAATTTTGATTAAAAATAAAAGAATGAAAAAGATATTATCCTTGTTTTTTCTACTCCCTTCTCTATTTGCCTGTGTTTCTATTGAATTTGAAAACCCTCAACCAAAAAAAGGTAAGACGTTAAGTGAGTTTCCTGAAGTGATGCAAGGAAGTTACTTAATAAAGATTATCGGCAATGAAGATGAAGTATCTGATGACACATTGGTTATTAAAGACAAATATTACTTTGAAACTAAAAATCAAAAAAGAGTTTTTATTTCTGATTCTTGTATTTTAACAAAATTGGATGAGCAAATTATTATTAACTTAAAGAAATCATCAGAAAGATATTGGCAGGTTGGCTTAATAGACGTTATAGAAAACAACAATTTAATGATTAACAGTTTAATTGGTGAAGTTAAAAATGAAGATATTTTTATATCCAACATCAATAATCTAACTCCCGTAAACCGTTTCCAAAAATCAGAAAACAATTATGGTTACTCGATTAGCCCTTCAAAAAGGGAATTAAAACTAATTGTAAAAAGTGGCTATTTTAAGCCTGTTTACCAATTAATTAGGGTTCAATAAATTAATCTATAATTAGTTTTATTGTTCTACTTTCCTTTACTGTATTCACAACTACCAAATACAACCCTTTAGGTTGATTACTAATATCTAAACTACCTTTTTCTTTTGGCTGAATAGTTTTAGTATGTACCAATCTTCCTTTAGTGTCAATCACTTTTACGAAAGCGGTATTATCTCCGTAATAGTTAAAGTTTACCAATCCTTTTGAAGGGTTTGGATAAACATTAAATAGGTTACTTAAATCATTTTCATCTATACTTAGCGTTTCTGAAATTGAAATATCATCTATTGCAATATCGCTTCTCCATCCTGCTCCTGTGCCAGCCCTAAAGCGTAAATTAATAGTATTACCAATATAAGGGGATAAATCAACTGTTCTGATATGCCACATATCTCCCTGGTCAGACAAAATTTGAGGTGTAATTTGATTGGTCCAAACGCCATTTATTTTAATATCCACATTTAAGTTACCCATCATATTTGCTCCTTGCAAATCGTACATATGATAAGCAAAACTTAACAAAGGATTTGTTGCAGAAGTTAAATCAATACAAGGAGAAATTAAATGTGCATACTGGAAATTGCATCCTGCAGATGCTTCAGTATAAATATAGTTACCTGTCGATGTACCAGGATTAAAATCTTGTGTAGGTCCTGTTTCATTAGGAGTAATTCCAACTCTTGAAGGTGTTGGCCCTTCATTAACCCTAAAATCAATATCATCGACTATTCCATTAGTTTCATTAATCCACTCATTATTCAATGCGCAAATTGTATTTCCACAATCATTAGCAGTACTACATAAATTATCCGATTCAAAATCTTGTGTAAATGGTAAGGTAAGAATTGACGTATTATAAATAAAACTAGAGCTCAATGTATCATTATAAAAATTACCATCTCCTGTGTAATCTACCCACACATCCAAATCATAATTTCCTGAAGATAACGAAATAGCTGGAGTAAATGTAAACAAGGTGTCTTCTCCACTATTAAGCGTACCATTAAAGACAGAAGCTATTGGAGCTCCGCCATTTAAAGAATAGTAAACAGGAATGTTTGAAAGTGAACCTGTACTAGAGTTCCTGATTAATGCTTTGATGTTAAACGAATCTAACTCACATTCACTCACTGCTCCATCACTTGGATAAATGGAATCTATTGCCACATCTATAGGTAAAATACAATTAAATGTTCCTCCTGAATGATATTGAGCGATAGCTCTTCTTCCAACACAATTATTTGGTCCTAATGCTTTAACACTCCACCAATGTGATTGGCTAGCATTTGCTGCTATTACCAGATTAGTACTTCCCATCACTGTACCAACTGAATCCATGTATTTATTTCCTAGCAAACTTACTTCATAGCCAGTTGCTCCATTTACTGAGTTCCAAGCTACTTCTATAGAATCTGGACAAGCCCAATTTACAGTTAATCCTGTAGGAACTCCAATAATAGAAAATGGTTCATGACTTTGACTGGTACTTACCCCCCTAGTAACTCGAACTAATGCCTGACCAGTTACTACCGCAGGAACATTCCATGTATAAAACCGTTGCGTTGCATTAATTCCAGTAGCGATAGTATTCCAAGAAGATCCATTATTAGTTGAATACTCCAAATCAAACGTGCCTGAATTGCCATACGCATCCCATCTAATTTTTTCGGAAACCAAATCGTTAAAATGTTCACCGCCTATAGGATAAGTTAGCACGACATCATCCGTAACAAATTCATAAACAATGTAATAAGTTTGTGGTCCTTGAGGTATAGAAAATCCTGATATGCTAACATCATAAGTTCCAGCTACTGGATTATCTATGGTAACTTGTTCCATGTTATTCAAATTGTCCACTCCTCTAACAGCAGGCATATCTAAAGTAGTAGCATTTGGAGTTGGATCTAATACCCATGGATTATAACTAGCAGTATTTGGATCTATTACTGTCATATTAATATCATTCACCAATGCAGGAGATGCATTTGTTGCTCCTTCATAATCTGTCCAATACACCATTATTCGCAGCTGATCTGTGTTTGCAGGAACATTAATATTGTGTGAATTACTACTTCCTTGAGAAACAGATGAAGTTATATAATTATTATTGCTAATAATATCGTAAGCTCTTCTGGCATTAATTCTACCCCAACCATAAATAAAATCAGGACCAGGATTACCTAAATCATCTCCCGTATTTAATACAGCAGCCTTAATTAATCCAGCTGGTGGGTTTGTTCCCCCATTCATATCTTTATAGGCATGGTAAAGTTGCGCAAGAACACCAGCAACTCCAGGGCAAGCCATTGAAGTACCAGTTTTACTGTCATAGGTGTTTGGATCAACAGTAGAATAAACATTAGTTCCTACAGCACTTATATCAGGCTTAATTCTACCATCTTCAGCTGGTCCTCTACTACTTGATGAAGCAATCACATCTTCATTAGTTAAATTACCAACTGCAATAACATTCTTGCCTGCTTTATGACCTCCGGTAATATTAAACCATTGACCTCCCGCAGCTGTAGAGCCTGACCCATTAGAATTTCCTGCAGAAAAAACATGGATTAAATCAGGCATTTGTCTTGTTTGTTGATCTAATTGTCTTGCTAATGAAGTATAACCTGCATTAGTTCCATTACTGTAACTTTTTGAAGTAATTCTAACATCATCGTTTGTATAAATTGTAGGAACAGAATTATAGTTGTTATTATTTGCATCATAAACCAATACATCAGCACCATAAGCCATTCCTCTTGCTACTGGATCTAAATTCCCTGCTCCCGCAATTGTTCCCCCACAATGCTCTCCATGATCTCCTGACTGGGTAGAATTAATATCAAAAAACCTTCCTGTGTAATCAATATGTTCATCTAACCTACTATTATCCTGAAGCATCACCGTAATACCCGTACCATCATACTTTAACCCTGAAGCATACTCTGTTGCTAAATTATTACTTCTATGATTTGTTACCCCCACTAAATTTTCAGGTTCACCAGGTGCATCAATTTGTTCAAAATAATAAAAATGAGGTAATGAATACAGTTGATTAAGTTTAGCTATTGGTATTCCTAACTGAATAATATTCATGTAATTAGAATTAACAACTTTAGCACCTAGATTATCTAACTTACTTATAACTTGGTTTTTATCAATATGTTCATACGCAACTGCATTTAATTGAATGTTTTTACCAAAAACCGCCCACTCATCATAAGTTTGTTGATGTAATTTTTTAGAAAGCTTGTATGCAGGTTCAATCTTCGAAACAGCATGAACATTAAATTGTTTTAGCTCATCCAAATCTACATGCTGTTCAATTCTCGAAATAAAAGCGTGACTTGGAATGTAATCCATCAAATGAATTCCTTTGCTGCTAAGAAGTTCCTTTTCTTCTTGGGTAAGAATTTGCTCAAATTGAATAATACGGTAATAACTTCCTTCAACTAATTCCTCTTCAGAATAACCTAAACTAGATTGAAGATAATCTGAATTCTTTTCAATTAAATAAGTTCCCGATTTTAATTCTAAAGTCTTACTATTTTGAGAATAACCTTTATAAGAAAAAGTAAGTAGCACTAATGCTATCATTAAAAAATCACGTGTCATGGTTAGTTAGTTTTGCGACTATAAATATACCCATTTAGTAATTATTTTAAGTTAAACTGCCGACAAATGCCTATCAAAGTCTATGTTTTAGTTAAAAAACCTAAACTTGTGACTATATTGTTTATTCTTTTAAAATGAAACAACTTGGTTTAATCGGTCATCCGTTATCACACTCTTTTTCAAAGAAATATTTTGAAGATAAATTTTCCAATGAAAACATCTCGGGATATTTGTACGATTTATATGATATTGAAAACATTAAAGACCTTCAACAAGTTATAGATAATCATCAAAAGTTAATAGGGTTAAATGTTACTATTCCATACAAAGAAAGTGTTATTAATTTATTGGATGAAATTGATGAAACTGCCAAACAAATAGGGGCTGTAAACACTATAAAAATAAATCCTATTACCAAATCGTTAAAAGGATATAACACCGATTATTTTGGGTTTAAGCAATCGTTAAAACCATTTTTAAAAAACAATCACGAAAGAGCTTTAATCTTAGGCACAGGAGGTGCATCAAAAGCAATTGAACATGTATTAAAAGGGCTTGGAATTGACTATCTTTTTGTTTCAAGAAATCCAAAAAATAAAAATGAGATTACATACAGCGAAGTAAATGAATATGTCATAAAATTTCATCAAATTATTATAAATACTACTCCGCTTGGTATGTTTCCGAATATTAATCAATCACCAATAATTCCTTACGAACTTCTTACTCCAACTCATTTGTTATATGATTTGATTTATAACCCTACAGAAACTCTATTTCTTAAAAAAGGTAGGGAAAAGAATTGTTTAACAATAAACGGATTAGAAATGTTAAAACTACAGGCAGAAAAATCATGGGAAATATGGAATAGTTAACTATTCTTTTACTTCTACAATACTAAAAGGAAGCTCAACCAATGAAGCCAAGTCTTCTCCAAGCGTTTGCATATCCTCATCGTCTTCATCAAAATTCCACAGCACCGCTACATTAGAATCAGCTTTTTTAGCATAATCTTCTAATTTCTTCATGATTAGCAAAATACATTCAGTAGAATGCGTATTTAAATAATCCAAATGTATATTTAATTCAATCTTTGGAGGATTGCTTTGAAGAAACTGTGTCATCCAATCTTGAACAGGGGCATAAAACTTTACAGGATGTTCAGGGATAGAGCGGCCAACAATTTTTAACACACCTGAATTCGAATCCAAGCTAATTGTTGGTAAAGTCATTGATCCTTCTTGATGAAATGCCTGCATAACTGAACAAAGATACTTGTTCTAAGTAATTAAAAAAATTTAGAACTACACTATTTTAAAATATCTGCAAAGGCCTTTCTAAACTTTTCAACCTTTGGTCTGACAACAGCACTACAATAAGGTTGTTCTCCATTTAATTCAAAATAATCTTGATGATAATCTTCGGCTGGGTAAAAAGCTTCAAACTCAGTTATCTCAGTAACTATTGGTTTATCAAACGCTCCTGAAATATCTAATTTATTTAAAATAGCAGTAGCCGTAGCTTTTTGTTCTTCATTATGATAAAAAATAGCCGAACGATACTGAGTTCCTATATCATTCCCTTGCCTGTTTAAAGTAGTTGGATCATGAACTTGGAAAAACACTTCTAAAATTTTTGATAGTGAAACTACCTCTGAATCATAAACAACCTGAACCACCTCAGCATGTCCAGTTCTACCCGAACAAACTTCCTTATAAGCTGGATTCTTTATATTTCCACCCGAATAACCTGATACTGCACTCTCTACACCTTCGATACTTCCAAAAATGGCTTCAACACACCAAAAACAACCTGCTCCTAAAGTAATTGTTTCCATAGTTTCGTTTGCTTGTTTTATTGTTCCTTCTTGATTATTAGCTTTAAAATCAGAACACGAAATTAAAACTATTGTTAATATTATTAATCCAAATTTTTTCATTTTACTGCTTTTATCAGCTAACGTAAAATTGAACTCTTTGTTTTTTAATACGAAGCAACTAATGCGGCAATCTTATTCTTTGTCTGTTCACTGACATTTACTAATGGTAATCGAACATTAGTCCCGGTTATTCCTATTTCATTTAAAACAGTTTTTACACCTGCCGGATTACCATCAACAAACAAGTAATGAATCAAATCAAAATATTTGTAATGCAAAGCCCTTGCGCTCTCCATTTCATTGGCTAAAACTGCCCTTACCATATCAGAAAATCCTTGAGGGTAAGCATTAGCAATTACAGAAATAACTCCATCACCTCCACTAGCCACAAAAGGCAAGGTTAAAGCATCATCACCAGAAATAACCAAAAAGTCTTTAGGCTTATTTTGAATAATTTCCATGCACTGCTCCAAGTTACCTGATGCTTCTTTTATAGCAATAATATTATCAAAATCTTTAGCTAACCTTAATGTGGTTTCAGGTAAAACATTTGAACTTGTTCTTCCTGGCACATTATACAATATAATTGGCAGAGGACTAGCTTCTGAAACTGCTTTATAGTGCTGATAAATTCCTTCTTGAGTAGGTTTGTTGTAATAAGGGCTAACAGATAAAATAGCATCTACACCTGTTAAATCTGTAGTTTTTAAGGTATCTACTACTGATGCCGTGCAATTACCTCCAATACCTAAAACAATAGGTAATCTACCATTATTCACTTTTTGGATAAAAGCTAGAGTTTCCTTTTTCTCCTGTTTAGTTAATGTTACTGATTCACCTGTTGTTCCTTGCACAACTAGATATTCAATCCCTCCATCAATTAAATGGTTTACTAATTTTTCTAGTGAATTATAATCAACACTTTTATCTCCATTAAAAGGTGTTACAATTGCTACTCCAGTTCCTCTAAACTTGCTCATAACTTTTATTTATTTAATACAAAGGTGATATTATTTTTACAATTCAAGCCTGTTTTTAAAATTTTTAAATTACTCGATTTTCTTTTTAAAAATACCAACAATCTTAAGTAATTTAGAACTCTTTTTAACACCTAATTATGATATCTAAAAAAGAAATAGTTGACAATTGGTTACCAAGATATACAGGCACCAAATTAGAAGATTTTGGAAAGTATATTTTACTAACCAACTTTAATAATTATGTTGATTTTTTTGCTGAATTACATGGAGTTGAAATTAATGGAAAAGACAAAGCAATGCCAAATGCAAGTGCTGATGGTATAACCATCATTAATTTCAGCATGGGTAGTGCTAATGCCGCTACTATTATGGATTTACTAAGTGCCATTGAACCCAAAGCTGTTTTGTTTTTAGGTAAATGTGGTGGATTGAAAAAGAAAAACAACATTGGTGATTACATTTTACCCTTAGCTGCTATCAGAGGTGAGGGGACGTCTGATGATTATTTTCCGCCTGAAGTACCTGCATTACCAGCTTTTACATTGCAAAGAGCAGTATCTACTACCATTAGAGAAATGGGCTTAGATTATTGGACAGGGACTGTTTATACTACCAACCGAAGAGTTTGGGAGCACGATGAAGATTTTAAAGATTATTTAAGAGCTGTTAGGGCAATGGCTATTGATATGGAAACAGCAACCTTGTTTACAACTGGATTTGCCAATAGCATTCCTACAGGAGCTCTATTACTCGTATCTGACCAACCCATGATACCTGAAGGCGTTAAGACAGACCAAAGTGATACCGTAGTTACAAAGAATTATGTCAACACTCATATTGAGATTGGTATTCAATCTTTAAAAGAGATTAAGAATAAAGGTAAAAGTGTAAAACATCTTAAATTCTCTTACTCAGAAGATTAATGGATTACTCTACTATACTAAGAGATTTAAAAAACAAAGTATATCATCCTGTTTATTTTCTTACTGGAGAAGAGCCCTATTACATTGATGCTATTTGTGATTACATTGAACACAAAGTGTTAGATGAATCAGAAAAAGATTTTAACCAAACTGTGTTATATGGTAAAGAAACCGATATCACTACTATTATTAGTGAAGCTAAACGTTACCCAATGATGGCTAACAATAATGTGGTTATTGTTAAAGAAGCCCAACACTTAAGTAGAGAAATTGAAAAACTGGAATCTTATTTGGATAATCCAACAACCTCAACCATTTTAGTTTTTAGCTACAAATACAAAAAGGTTGATGGCAGAAAAAGTATTGGCAAAAAACTGAAGAAAAAAGCAGTTTTCCTGGAAACCAAAAAATTGTACGATAACCAAGTGCCAGATTGGATTAACAAATACCTGAAAGAAAGAAATTACAGCATTACTCCCCAGGCATCATTAATGATTACTGAATTTGTAGGAACAGAGTTGGGAAAAATTGTTAATGAGCTAAACAAACTAATTATTAATGTGCCAGCAGGCAACACCATTGACCCTAAAACGGTTGAAGAAAATATTGGTATTAGTAAAGACTTTAACAATTTTGAGTTGAACAAAGCTTTAGGTAATAAGGATATACTAAAAGCTAACCAAATTATTATGCACTTTGCTAAAAATGAAAAAGAACATCCGCTAGTAGTCACTATTAGTATGCTTTACAGTTTTTTTACCAATGTGTTAAAAGTTCATTACGCCAAAGACAAATCACAAAACGGTTTGGCTTCGGTGCTAGGAGTGCACCCATTTTTTGTACAAGATTATAAACTAGCTGCACGCAACTATTCCATTAAAAAAGCAGTAAAAATTATTGAATACTTAAGAGATTACGATTTAAAAAGTAAAGGCGTAAATAATGCTTCTACTCCACAAGGTGAATTATTAAAAGAATTGGTTTTTAAGATTTTGCATTAATCCTCAATAGAAATGTTGTTGAAAGTTAGACATATGTTGTAACTTAGATAAAGTCTTGGTCATTCTTTGCTCTAAGCTACTACATCTTGTTTGGCTTCATTCTTGCTAATATTGTTGTGTGAAATTTGCCTCATCCATATTTTTAGTTTTACTCAGTTTCAGTTTGTTTGCACAAGAAATTAGTGTAACCACCTACAACGTTAATTATAGCTTTGTAAATGAAAAGATATTTGAAATTTTAGATGAGATTGATAGTGATATAGTATGCTTACAAGAAACCAATCTGAAATGGGAGGAAATCATTCAAAGAGATCTATCAGAAAAATACCCTCATATATATTTCAAGCATCTGGGAACCGCTAGTGGTTTAGCTGTACTTTCAAAGTATCCTATTGAAAAAACCCAACTTATATACAACAAACCCGGTTGGTTTCCTGCCTTGGTAATTACTGTAAAAAAAGACAATCATTTAATTCAATTTTTAAATGTTCACCTTAAACCCAAGTTAACCAACAAAGGTAGGATTGGTTGGAAAGCCTATTTTGAAGCAGAAGAAATTCATCAGAAAGAATTAGCCTATTTCATCAATGAATTAGATGAAAATTTACCCACCGTTATTTTAGGAGATTTTAATGAGAAAGATAAGGGTGATGCCTTAACCTGGTTACAAAGCGAAAAGTCATATACCAATGCCTTGCCTCAATTTGATAAGAGAACCAAAACATGGAGATTTGGATTTTTAAAAAGTAGGTTTGACCACATCCTTTACAATCAAGAATTTTCTTGTATTTCTGCTAAAGTATCTAAACTAGGCAAATCAGATCATTTTCCTGTACAAGCCATACTAATTATCAATTAAAGTAAAACCTTCTTTCAAATCAATGGCACATATGATTTGTATCATAATACAACAAGTGATACTTATCTAATTTGGACTAACATTAAAAAAATAAGTTATGCTTACGGCTTCGATGAATGAAAATTTAACTTACGATAACAATAAACCAGTTATAACTGTATTGTTAGAAAGTGACTTCACTAAAGAGATAAGAATTGTATTTAAACAAAACCAAATAATGAAAGAGCATCAAACTCCTTTTCCTATAGTGGTTCATTTAATAGAAGGCAGTATTGATTTTGGAGTAAATAGCAATACAATTCAACTAAGTGAAGGAGATATATTATCTCTAGAAGGTGGAGTTCCTCATGATTTAAAAGCACAATCTGACAGTATAGTAAGATTGACACTCTCCAAAACTGATCAATCTGAGAGAGTTAAAAGAGTGGTGAATCAAAGTAAACAATAAGATTACTTCTTATAACACTGATTCAATATGTCTTTTGATGGCTTGATAGGTTCTTTCAGGGTTATTATCCAAACCAATAGAAATTCTCACTAAACCATCCGTCAGTCCCATCTCTAATCTTTCTTCTTCTGGAATTTCAGATGATGTACTTCCACCAGGAGCACTAAATAATGTCTTATAAGAACCTAGACTAACTGCTAAATATCCAACATTATCATCTTGCATCTTCTCCATCAACTCATTGGCTTTCTCACTAGTTTCCATATCTATAACAAACAAACCTCCAAAACCATACTCAGCATTCATCATGTTTTTCATAAGCTCATGTTGAGGGTGGTTTTCTAATCCTGGGTAAATAATTCTATAACCATCTTTACTTAACCTTTCAGAGATATACATAGCATTAGCACTATGCTGTTTCATTCTAATATGAAGTGTTCTTAAATTCTTTAAGATACTTGCTGAACGGAAACTATCTAAAACAGGTCCTAACAACATTGCTGCGCCATCATTTACATCGTATAGTTCATTTATTAATTCTTCTTTACCGCAAATAGTCCCAGCAACACAATCACTCATTCCATTGATAAACTTGGTCATACTATGCACTACCACATCAGCTCCGAGCTGAGCAGGAGAAAAAATCATCGGAGTAAAAGTATTATCTACCACCAACTGACAATTATTCTCTTTAGCTAGTTGTGATAGAGCCCTAACATCAGAAACCTCTAACATAGGGTTACTTAATGTTTCACAATAAATCACTTTTGTGTTTGAATTGATAGCAGCTTTTACCTGATTAATATCTGTGGTATTTACAAAGTTGGTTTTGATATTAAACTTGGGTATAAAGTTTTTAAGAAAGGCATAAGTCCCTCCATAGATAGTTCTACTAGCTACAATTTCATCGCCAGCATTACACATTTGAAGTAATACTGAGGTAATTGCCCCCATACCAGAAGCAGTTACCGAAGCACTCTCTGTACCCTCCATTTCCGCCAATGCCATAGCCAAATATCGATTACTCGGATTCCAATGTCTTGAATACAAATAACAACCTTCTACTTCACCTTCAAATACACCTTGCATAGTACCTGCCCTTAAAAAAGTGTAGGTAGATGAATCTGTGATTGAAGGATTTACACCTCCATACTCACCAAAATATTGTAAATCTTGAATTTTATCTGCTGGATTGAAGTTTGACATAGCTTAAATTTTAAGAAATATTATTTTACAAAGTTTATTATTTACCAAATAACAGCTACAATATAATCTATCGTATTTCAATAGAATTAGCTCTTATTTTGATATTATATTTGTTGCTTGGAAAAACAATTTGACACTATAATTATTGGAGGTGGTGCTGCTGGTATATTTGCAGCCATAAACATAGCTATTAAAAATCCTGAGCTACAAATTGCGGTTTTAGAAAAGTCATCAAAACTTTTATCAAAAGTAAAAGTATCAGGTGGTGGCAGATGCAATGTAACCCATGCTTGCTTTGAGCCTAAAGAGTTAGCTAAGTTTTATCCCAGAGGGCAGAAAGAGTTAATTGGTCCTTTTCATCAATTCCAGCCTGGAGATATAATTGCATGGTTTGCGGATAGAGGAATTGAATTAAAGATTGAAGATGATGGAAGAATGTTTCCAACTACTGATGATTCTCAAACCATTATTGATTGTTTTCTAAAAGAAATAGAGAAAAACAATATTGAAATTAACTTTAACACTAAAGTTGAGAGTATTGAAAAAATAAATAACAACTTTACCTTATCTACTTCAGACATTAATTATAGCTGTAATCATTTAATTGTGACAACTGGAGGAGCTAATAAATCAGATGCTTATAATTTCATATCAGCACTTGGACATACCATTACCCCTCCAAATCCATCTCTATTCACTTTCAATTTACCTAATAACGATATATTAAAACTACAAGGTTTAGTTAGTAATGTTGAAGTAAAAATTGAAGGTACTAGATTAATAGAGCAAGGTCCTTTATTGATTACCCATTGGGGAATGAGTGGACCTGCTATATTGAAACTGTCTGCATGGGGAGCAAGAATTCTTCATGAAAAAGATTACAACTTTAACTTCATTATAAACTGGTTACCCAATCATACTTATGAATCTGCTATAGAGCTCTTAAACTCTTTTAAAGATGATTTTTCAAGCAAGAAAGTAAGCAATGAGTTTAATGTTGATATTCCTAAAAAGCTGAAGTGGTTTTTAGTACATAAAGCAGGAATCAATCCTGATATAAAATGGGCAGAAGTGGGTAAACAACAAATTCAACAGTTAGCTAACATCTTAACCAACGATATATATCAATCACAAGGAAAGACAACATTTAAGCAAGAGTTTGTTACTTGTGGAGGAGTTAAACTGAATGAAATTAACTTTAAAACATTTGAAAGCAAGATTGTTCCCAACCTTTATTTTGCTGGAGAAGTGCTAGATATAGACGCCCTTACTGGGGGATTTAATTTTCAGGCTGCATGGACTGGAGCATGGATAATTTCAGAGCAAATTAATAAATTTGCTCTGCTGACATAGTATTTAGTTTGCTCAATTATTATGCTAACATAATAATTAACAGAAAAAGAAGTAATCTTCCATTAATTTTTGTCCCCTTTCATTCAAAAACTTCTTTATTTGAACCTGAGCATCAGGGCTCGCTACTGAAACAATACTTTGAGGATTTTCTATCTCATCCAAAACTGAATAATGAAGCATCTCTTGATTGTAAATGTGCTTCCCTATTTTCTTAGGATTATCACATATCCACTGAAAAGGAATATTATTATCTAACAATAACTCAGCAACCTTTTTTCCTTTTTTCCCTGCACCCCATATCACTAAAGACCTTGAAGAATCATAACTCAATTTTAAAAAATAATGCACTTTAATTTCTAAAAATGCATTGTAAGCATAATGTTCATGAGTACGTGATGTTCTAGTTGAATAATCTCTCCATTTATGCAACAACTCATTGCTCGGAATAGACTTTAACCCTGATTCATAAAAGCGAAACACTAAATCATAATCCTCAGGATAAATATTAGAGTCAAACCCACCACATTTTTCAAAATCTTCTTTCCAAACCATCCAACATGGTGAAGCTATTACACATTCTTTATACAATTCAGTAAAGTTAATCCCTTGCTCAGTCATTCTATTCAACCAATCCTCATACTTTTGATAACCATCTCCGATTTCAGCTTCTGAAAAATATTTTACTAAGCCTAAAGCAATATTTCCTCTCCCTTCCTTCTCTAAATCAGCTACCATTGCTTCCAACTTTTTAGGAATCATAATATCATCTGAATCCATTCGAGTAATTAACTCTCCATTACTATGCTTATAACCAAGCTGCAATGCTGAAATAATTCCTTGTTTATCGTTATTAAGAACTTGGATACGAGAATCTTGATCACTGAAACTGGAAACTAATTCAAAACTATCATCAGTAGAATTATCGTTTACAGCTAATAACTCCCAGTTAGTATATGTTTGATTGATGATGGATTGAATACACTCCTCTATAAATTGAGAAGTATTTTTAAAGGGCATTACTATGCTTACTAAGGACTTGCTCACAATTAACAAATATAATAGTGATTATGACAAAAATCACCAAGTCAAAACTAATTTAGTAAGGTAAGATTTATAAATTTACAACATTCATTTAAAAGAAGAATATGGAAATATACGATAAACTGAAAGCAAAATACGAAGCAATTGGACAAGATGCTGATGTTCATTTAAGCGGACTCCTTCACTCTAAACCAATTACTTATTGGGATTACATCCATACCGATGCATTATTAAACTTGCAAATACAACGCACCACATTACCCGATGAAATGGTATTTATTATGTATCATCAAATTAATGAGTTGCTATTTAAAATGATATTATGGGAAATTGAACAAGTAGCCGATAATGAAAACCTGACCACTGCTTTCTTTGCAGAACGTTTAAATCGTATCAGCCGTTATTTTGACATGCTATCCTCTTCCTTCGAAATTATGGGAGATGGAATGGAAGTAGCACAATATATGAAGTTTAGAGATACATTAACACCTGCCAGTGGTTTTCAGAGTGCTCAATATAGAATGATTGAATTTGCTTCTACTGAATTGATTAATTTAATAGATATAAGGTTTAGAGCTACCATTGACAGAGACACCCCTTTCTCTCATGCTTTTGACCATCTTTATTGGCAAGCTGCAGGGAAAGATTACAAAACAGGAAAAAAATCTACTTTACTCACCTTATTTGAAGAAAGATATATGGATGACTTTATTGTGTTTATGAAAAAATACAATACTGTAAATCTATGGAGCAAATTTAAAAGCTTACCAGAGGAAGACCAAAAAGATGTTGAATTAGTTAATGCCATGCGTCATTATGATCATACTGTAAATGTATTATGGGTAATGGCACATTACAATGCTGCAGCAAAATATTTAAACAGTGGTGAAGAGGAAGTTGAGGCAACAGGAGGTAGTGAATGGCAAAAATACATGCATCCAAAATACCAAAAACGTATTTTTTTCCCAGATTTATGGAGTAAAGAAGAATTAGATAATTGGGGAATTACCAACTTAGAAAGGCATGATATTGTAGAGTAAATAAATTTATTTTTTTACTTTTTTCCATTTCATATCTGGCTGCTTTATCCATTCTTTGGTGTTTTCATCATAAATTTCAGATTTAGTTATAATTGTACTATCATTTAAAAAAATATGATTATCTCTATGTTTCTCCTTAACACCGTTAGTATAAACTAAATCAAAATTACAAATCCTTTTATTTTTTTGAGGGAAAAAAGAAAAACTAGTTGCATATCCCCATACTCCTCGCTGCATAAAAATCACATTACCTGATGACAAATCAGTAAATTCAATTATTTTCCAAAATAATACGGTATCGTTTTGATTATTTATACCTGAGATAACTCCTTCCACTCCATTTATTTTATCTGCTTTAAATTGCATTATAAAATGTGTGAAATCTGTTTCTTTTTGGTATTGTTTATTAAGAGTGACCCATAAACTTCCTTGATTAGATAGCTTTTTGAAAAAACTTGATGAGTTCGTTATATTAACAGAATCTATTTGAGCAACTATAATATTATTCAATAATAATGTTGTTAATATTAAAATTTTTCTCATCTCTAAATAAGTTATAATTAATCTTCAGTGGTATTAATAATATAATTTATACACCCTTTTTCAATTTCTTTTACAATAGAGTCTTGCTTTACACTTTCTTTAAAAGATTTAACCCATACATGTACCCCATCATCACATCGAATTACTTCAGCCAACAGTTCACTTTCTTCATCAGTATTAGAGAATTTACCATTTATAATAATATCTATTTCATGCTTGTCAACAAAGCCCCATATTTTGTCCTGATTAAAGCTAGAAGTTGTTGTTGGTCCTATTATTTTTAATTCATAATCATTATCAGTTAATCTTTCAACTAATTTTAATCCTATACTATTATCTTTAAACCCATTAGCAACTTCAGGTTTAAAAGGCATAACTGCAATCCGAACTTCATTGTGTGATGTAACATCATTTGATTTTTTTAAATTTATTAGAAATAAACTAAGTATGATACTTAACGTGACTGTTATTATTAAAATGTTTTTAGAAAACCGTATTCTATTTGTTTTTAATTTTTTACTCGTATCATTTAATTTTTGCAACTCCACTTTCCAACGATAACCAACCTTAGGGATAGTTTCAATAAACTGAATATTTTTCGAATTTTCATTTAAGGCTGCTCTAATTTGTCTTATACAAAAATGTATACTACCATCAAAATCAACTTGTACATCAGACCATAAAGATTTTTTTATTTGATCATGTGTTACAACATCAGGGTAAGTATCAAGTAATAATTTGAGCAGTTTATTAGGCTGCGGTTGCAGTCTGGTAGTAATATCAATCGAATTAGTCTTATATAACAACTCACCTATATCACTTTTAAAAATAAAATTATTGAACTTATAATGAGTATCCATTTATCAAAGATAAAAAATCTAATATGCAATCTTATTTTGCTCCTTTACTTATTAGATATTCCAAAACCTTTTTATTCTTAGTAGACTGCAGAGGTGTGAGCCCCTTAGGAGAGAATTTCCTTCCAACTCTATTAACATCTGCTCCATTATTTACTAATAATTCTATTAGCTCTATTGGGCTTCTATAACAAGCCCAGTGCAATGCTGTAGTCCCTAAAAAATGTTGATTTTCTATTTTTGCACCTTTATCCAATAACAATTGCATCATATCAATATTATCATCACCAATTATTGGGTACCACAATAATGGAAAATCATGAGCTCCTCTTTCATTAACACGATCAGGGTCTTCTATCAACAATTTATTAACTGTTTCAAAATCATTAAGCATAACAGCTGTTGGTAATGAATAAGGTGCTCCTTTTTCCAGTAGATACTCTACAATATCTTTACGCCCCATATGAGCACCTGCTTCTATACTCATTTCACTTGTGGTAGCAACAGCATGAGCCATTCGCGAATCTTTATCTACTTTTTTCTTTAAATTTTCAAAATCCCTATGAGCTAACCCGACAATACTACCTTGCATATGACAAGATAGGTGACTCATATCTGGTTTAACATATTTATTCCCATTTATATCAAAGCTTTCTCTTGAACTTCTACAAGTTCTAGAAATTTCTCTATGATTATTTAATAATCTCCATGTAGCTTCTTGACCATAATAATCTGCTAACTGAATTGCCGTAATTCCTTTTTCATTTTTAGTTGTTGGATCTGCGCCTAATCGAATAAGCATTTCTACCATTTCTACACTTCCTCTTTCTGCTGCTATATGGAGTGGAGGATTTTTTTCACTAAGAAAAGCTTGAGGGTCTGCATTATTAGATAATAATGTAGCTGCTGTTAGCTCTGCTATCTTTAAATCAGGGTAACTAAGTGCCTCTTGTAAAGGTGTTGTTCCTGATTTTTTATCCAAATTAGGATTTCCACAATTAGAATAAATACGCCATAAATCTGAACCAGCACCTGCTACTGCCCCTGCCCACATTACACTCCCTCCCATTGGATGAATGAAATTAGTTTTATCAGTAACTTTATCATCATCCATTAAGTCATTGTATCTAGACCAATTTAAATCCAATACTGATTCATGTAGGTCAGTTACATAACCTGAATCTTTTAATAAATTAGCAATGATTTTATGCCTTGATAATAAAGCTATTGTGAAAGCACTTCTACCTTCATTATTTTTTGCATTTAATAATTCTTCATTAAGGGATAACATTTTTTTTACTCCATCAATGTCTCCTTTTTTACAAGCTAAAAGAAATTCATTTTTTAAGTCATTAATCTTTTTAGCTTTACTTAAGTTAATTGAAAAATTTTGTCCTAAAACAATTGGGGAATAAACAAAAGCTGATCCGATTGTAACTAACTTGATAAACCTTCTTCTTGAATTTTGTTGTTCTATTTTTTTCATTTTTCGAATGTAACAGAAAAAGAAAAAATTTAGTTATAGAACAACCTTAGAAAAACCTTAGAAATTTATTAGGTTGTTAAGAATCGTGGCAATATGTGTTAAGATTCATTAGATTATATAAAACCTCCCGATTGCTCGGGAGGTTTTCACCTAACTATCATCATTAGTCAGCTAAAACCAAGATTGGTATTTCAGCATGTTTGACTAATGACTTGGACACACTCTTATCTACTAGTTTTTGCCAGAAATTACGCTGATGTGTTACCACAACTAGTAAGTCAAAATCTTTATCTTTAATATAGTCTAATATTCCTTCTTCTGCATCTCCACTTTCTCTAAAATGAAATGGATGGTAACTTGCATCAAATTCCTCATCAAATTTAGCTGCTTTTAAATGCTCTATTTTTCTATCCGCTTGAGCATCATCATCAACCACAAATAAGAAGTCAATACTCGACTCATTATTTCCAGCTATTTGTTTTAGTGTAGCATATAATTGATTTTCACCAGAATCTTTCAAATCATTAGCTACAATAATTCGTTTTGGCAAATTAAGGTTAGCTTTTGCTGGCACAGTAATTATAGGTGTTTTAACTGAACCTATCAATGATGAAGCATTACTTCCTAAGAAGTTTTCTACCATACCAGTAGTACCAGTAGTACCCATTACAATTAGATCAATATCACCTTCTTTATTCAGTTGCTTTACAGTATCTACTAGTAAACCTGAAGAGCATAATGAAGAAAATTTAACATCAGAATAATTTAACCTTACATACTCCAGTTGCCCCCTCATTTGCTTTTCAACTTCTTCTAAAGCTAGATTATCAACATTAACAAGTGCTCCCGCACTAGCTCCTGCGTAAGGAACATGGTAAGCATTTAATAAAACTACTTCTGCATTTAACATTTGTGCTATCTGAATAGCATAATCTCGTGCCTTATTGGCTGTGTCCGAAAAATCGGTTGGTACTAAAATTTTTTTCATAATAGTTAGGTTTTAACATTTGGTCAAATTTCCACTTCAATAACCGTTACTTGAATGACCTCTGTCAAACCTTAAAATGATAATTATCAGAATTGGGAGAAAACAAAAAAACTCATGACTAGAGCTTTCTGATTGCAGAGAGGAAGGGATTCGAACCCTCGAGGCATTGCTGCCAACACGCTTTCCAGGCGTGCGCCTTAAACCACTCGGCCACCTCTCTGTTTATTTTCAGGATTTCTTGCGTTATCCTTAATCTTTGGATTACCTCACTTCGTTCGTGATCCTAACTAATCCAAGGTCAAAATGAAAAAGTAGAACGCTTTACGTTCTATTCTTTTTTGGTCTTCACTACTCACTCAAGAACACTTGGCTCGTTGAAGACCAAAAAAGTCAGCAACATGTTGCTGACTTTTTCATTCTCTAGTGATCGCGATAGGATTCGAACCTATGACCGTCTGCTTAGAAGGCAGATGCTCTATCCAGCTGAGCTACGCGACCAAACCAATAAAAAAACCAACTTGCGTTGGTTTTGTCGGGGTGGCAGGATTCGAACCTGCGACCTCCTCGTCCCAAACGAGGCGCGATAACCGGGCTACGCTACACCCCGAGCATTTTGATTTTCGCGGGTGCAAATATAGTTATACTTTTTACTTTAAGAAATTATTAAAAGGAATTTTTTACTATTTCTCAATCGTTCTAAAAATGTGATCCCAAAATGTAGTAACAATACCTATGTTCTTTTCATGTCGAGCATGATGAATGTAGTGATGCCTCTTTAATTTTTTAAAAAGTTTGTTATCAAATTTCCAGTGATGGATAGCGTGATGAACGATACAGTAACCAATATATCCTAACCAAATAAATGCCATATAAACAGCCAAATGTGGTGGACTAAAAACATAAGACAAACCATAAAAAGCCCCTACATATATTACCAATGTCACATACCAAGGCACTCCCATTAAATCATAAGGTCTATCATGGTGCATTAGGTGTCCTCTTTCTGCTGGTCCTTTAACTTCATGGTAGGCATACTTATGCATCACATACTCTACTAAAGTCCAAATGGCTAATCCTGCTGCAGGGATATATAGCCATTCATACCATGTTAAAAGAGAATGACCATCAGCAAATGCTCTAGTACATAAAAATATTACTATTGATAAATTAGACACATAACCAAACCAATAGTTAAAATGAGATGTAGCAATTTTTTTTAGAAATGTTACTTCTTCTAATTCCTCTTTATGTACCTGATTTTTAAACCTTGACATAGTAAAAATGTTTGCACAAAGGTAATCAATAAAATCTAGAAGAGAATGATATTCATCATTCTTGAAAAGCAATTCACTATATTTGTTGCTATGAGTAACAAAATGCCATCCGTTCGAACCATGGGTACTTTGCCAGTGTTTATGACTGCCATATCTACCATTTTGGGGGCTATCTTATTTTTAAGGTTTGGATACGCTGTAGGACATGTTGGCTTAATTGGCGCTCTTGCCATCATAGTAATTGGTCATTTAGTTACTATCCCTACAGCAATGGCTGTTGCTGAAATTGCAACCAACCAAAAAGTTGAAGGTGGTGGAGCATATTACATGATATCCCGCTCTTTTGGATTAAACATTGGAGCAACAATTGGAATAACCTTATTTCTATCTCAAGCCATTAGTGTAGCGTTTTATGTTATTGCCTTTGTTGAAGCTCTTGTACCTTTAATAGATTGGTTAGAAACCATGTTTTATATTCCTTTATGGATACAAGACAAACGTTTTTTGGGCGGAACTTTTATGTTTTTATTAACCTTATTAATGCTCTCTAAAGGAGCCAATATTGGAGTTAAAGCATTATACTTTGTGGTTTTTATTTTAGTAGTATCTCTTGGAATGTTTTTTATGGGAGAATCTAATGCTCCAAATGGGCATGATTACAGCAGAATGATAAAAAATGGTGATAATTTCTTTTATGTTTTTACCATTATTTTCCCTGCATTTACTGGAATTGCAGCTGGCTTGGGGCTATCAGGTGATTTAAAAGATCCTAAGAAGTCTATCCCGAAAGGAACAATTTGGGCAACCATTGTTGGTATTATCATTTACGTTGCTGTTGCTATTAAACTATTCTATTCTGCTCCAACATGGGAATTAGCAACCAATCAAATGGTAATGGGTGAAATTGCTATTTGGGGTCCGATAATCCCTATCGGACTAGGTTGTGCTGCTATTTCTTCTGCATTAGGTTCTATTATGATTGCTCCTCGAACCTTACAAGCACTTGGAGTAGATAACATCTTCCCGGGCAAACTAAATAATTGGTTAGCTAAAGGCAGAAAGAAAGATGGAGAACCATTTAACGCACTAGTAATTACTTGCATTATTGGGTTTGTTTTTATCGGGCTTGGAGATATTAATACCGTTGCTGGTGTAATATCTATGTTCTTTATGATTACTTACGGCATCATTTGTTTAATCTCCTTTTTAGAGCAATTTGCGGCCGATCCATCATACCGTCCAACATTTAAATCTCGTTGGTACTTATCCTTACCAGGAGCCATCTTGTGCTTTTGGCTAATGTTTAAAATGGACTTTACTTATGCCCTGGCTTCTACCATCATTATGATTATCATCTATGTATGGATAACAAGCATTAACAAAGGAAAAAAAGGGATTCAAAAATTATTTAAAGGAGTACTATTCCAACTGAGCAGACAATTTCAATTGTTCTTACAAAAAAGAGATACTGAATCCATTGAAGTACAAGAATGGAGACCATTTATCATTTCAGTTTCTAAAGATTCCTTCAAAAGAAGATCAGCCTTTGATTTATTAAGGTGGTTATCTCACAAATATGGGTTCGGAACATATATTCACTTTATAGATGGTTTCTTATCAAAAGAAACCTATCAAGAATCGAAAGAAGTGATGCACCGATTATTGGCTTTAAATGAAGGTGTAAAAAGTAAAGTTTATCTCGATACAATTATTAGCCCATCATATACTTCAGCTATTGCACAGGTAATTCAACTCTCTGGAGTAAGCGGAAAAGGCAATAACATGATTTTGTTTGAATTTACCAATGATGAAAGAGATAGCTTGAATGATGCAATTGAACATTATCAATTATTACGAGCAACTGAATTTGATGTTTGCATTTTACGTTCTACCATAAAAGGTTTTGGTTATCGTAAAAACATCCATATTTGGATAAGACCTACTGATTATGAAAATGCCAACCTAATGATTTTATTGAGCTACATCATGCTAGGACACCCTGAATGGAAAGATGCTGTGATTAACATTTTCTCTACCTATCCTCCTACCGAAAAAACTGAAACGGAAAACAAATTGAGAGAACTAATACAAGAGGGAAGACTGCCAATTTCTCCAACTAATATTCAGTTGATTCCTCAATTAAAAGAAGAAAAAATTGATAAAATCATCAATAAAAAATCTGCTGATGCTGATTTAACCATTGTGGGTTACAACAGCGAACACATTGAACAGGAAAGTGAAATCACCTTTAACAAGTATCCTGATTTAGGTAACATTTTATTTGTTAGTGCCTATAAAGAAAAAACTATTGAGTAAATAAACTCTTGTCAAATCGTTGACCATAAAAAAGTAATAAACACGTTATTATTGTACTATGAAAAAATTCATTTACAACTTATTACTCATTGGTATATTTTTAATCTTATGGAAATGTCAACTATTTAAAGAACCTGCAGCTGCAGTAATGAGTACAACCCTTGGAACTCCACAGATTGAAGACACTAAAGAAGATAACTTACCTGATGCCGATTTTAACTTAATTGTTAAAGATTTAGATGGAAACCTTATTAACATGAATGATTACAAAGGAAAAGTAATCTTTTTAAATTTTTGGGCAACCTGGTGTATGCCATGTGTTGCTGAATTACCAAGCATCAACAAACTGTACAACCAGTTTAAAGATGATGTAGCTTTTCTTTTAATTTCCAACGAATCATTAGAAAAAGTAAAACGCTACCATACCAAAAAAGAATACGATGTTCCTTTCCATATAATTGATGAGGCAGGAAAAATCCCTAATCTTTATTATCACGAAAGCATTCCATACACACTCATCATTAATAAAAATGGGAAGATAATTAAAACCAGTGTTGGTGCTGAAGATTGGGATGATGAAGATTTCATTAACGAGTTAAAAGAGTTGATTTAAGCTTTCTGTTTGATTTCTTAGCTTTTTAAGGTAACTTCGTTACAAACACATAGAGTTGAAATTATTTTTTATACTTATATCGTTTTTACTTATTCAAGCAGGGTATTCACAAACCATTCGTTCTAAGGATGGTATTGAATTAGGCCCTCGTGAAGATTTTATCGAATCTTGTGCCGGAGGTGCAAGAGATCAGATTATTAACCTAAAGGGAATGGACATTAAAACCTATGATTACTGTTCTTGTGTTTGTGATGAATTGATTCCAAATTTAGAGTACCGAGAAATGGAAACAGCCATGAAAGAAGATAAGTTGGTTGATTTGTTCTTGCAAGAAGATAATTTAGAAATTATACTCAATTGTTTAGAGGGTAACTACACCATTGATGAATCATATGAATTTAACAAAGAGAATGAAAATGAATTCACAATAGAGGTTGCTAAAATACAATGCGTTAAAGGAATTTTAACCGACCCCGAAATGAGTGACACATGGAATGAAGCTATGGCAGAAGAATATTGTAATTGTGCTATCGAAAAACTTTATTCGAAAGGATATACTTATAAAGATTTATTAGAAATTGAAGACGAAAACAGCGAGACTTTTAATGAAATAGCCGTACCATGTGTTTCAGAAGTTTTGGCAAATAATCCTTCAGACAATAACACTTACAACCCTAATGACATCATTGGGAAAAATGAAATCAGCAAAGTAGAACTGATAGATTACCTAGGACAAGGTTATAAAATTAAACTAATCATTGGAGGGGTTTCTAAGTATTTTTTATTTGATACAGGTGCAAGCGATTTAATTATAAATAGTGATTTAGAACGAGAGTTATTAATTGAAGGTGTAATTACCAAACAAAGTTACATTGGCACAGAAACTTACCTGATGGCAAACAACGAAGAAGAACAAGCCCAACTTGCTATTATTGATGGGGTAACGATTGGCGATTTTAACGTAAACAATGTGAAAATTGGCATCCTTAAAGAAGGTTCTCTTCTTTGTGGAAAAGGCTTTTTAGATAAGTTTAAAAAGTGGGAGTTAGATAAAGAAAATAAGATACTTACGCTTTATAAATAAACTTAAAAAAGTCTCCTCTTAATTTCTTCATTTCTTAATCAAATGTTAGCTTTGTTTCTCTTAAAATTTAATCGAAATGAGCAAGCAATTAATAGAATGTGTTCCTAACATTAGTGAAGGAAGAGATGAAGCAAAAATTAAAACCATAGCATCGGTAGTTGAAACTGTTGAAGGCGTTAAATTACTTGATATTGATCCTGGAAAAGCTACAAATAGAACCGTTATCACCTTTGTTGGTGAACCTCAAAATGTTATAGATGCAGCATTCTTATTAATAAAAAAAGCTTCTGAGTTGATTGATATGAGCAAACACTCAGGTGAACACCCAAGATTTGGTGCTACAGATGTATGTCCTCTAGTTCCTATTTCTGGAATTACGATGGAAGAAACCGTAAAATATGCTCATAAATTGGCAGAACGAGTTGGTAGCGAATTACAAATCCCTATTTATTGCTACGAAAATGCTGCTCAAGAAGAAAAGAGAAAAAACTTAGCCAACTGCCGTTCTGGAGAATATGAAGGACTAAAAGAAAAATTATCTAACCCTAATTGGAAACCAGATTTTGGTCCAGCTGAATTTAATGATAAAGTTAAAGGAACGGGAGCAACTGCTATTAGTGCTAGAGATTTCTTAATTGCATACAATGTTAACTTAAACACCACTTCAACTAGAAGAGCAAACGCTATAGCATTTGATATTAGAGAAGCTGGGAGAGTTAAAACAGAAGATGGAAAACCTACCGGGAAAAAAGTTTTAGATGAGAATGGGGAGCCTGTTCGTATTCCTGGTAAATTAAAAGCTGTAAAAGGTATTGGTTGGTTTATTGAAGAATATGGTGTTGCTCAGATTTCGTACAACTTAACCAATATTAGCATTACATCCATGCATGTTGCGTTTGATGAGACCTGTAAAGCTGCTGATGCAAGAGGACTTAGAGTTACTGGTTCTGAATTAGTAGGTTTAATTCCTTTACAAGCAATGTTAGATGCAGCAGATTACTATCTAGTAAAACAGCAAAGAAGCTTAGGTTGTTCAGAAGCAGAAAAAATAAAAATTGCGATTAAGTCCCTTGGTTTAGATGAGTTAAAACCATTCAATCCTGAAGAAAAAATCATTGAGTACATGTTGGAAGACAATACTCAAAAGAAATTAGTTGATTTTAACTTATCAGACTTTGCCGATGAAACTGCTGGTGAATCTATGGCTCCAGGTGGAGGTTCTATTTCTGCTTACGTAGGGACATTAGGAGTTGCATTAGGTACAATGGTGGCTAATCTATCAGGACATAAAGCTGGATGGGATGACAGATGGGAAGAGTTTTCTGAATGGGCTAAAAAAGGACAAGCATATAAAGAAACTTTACTTTGGTTAGTAGATGAAGACACTAATGCTTTCAATAAAATAATTGATGGATTTAGAATGCCAAAAGATACTGATGAAGAAAAAGCATTAAGAGCAGAAGCAATTGAAGAAGCTACAAAATATGCTACAGAAGTACCTTTTAAAGTAATGGAAACAGCCTACAACTCAATGGAAGTTGCCCAAGCTATGCTTAAAGATGGAATGCAAAGTTCTTTATCAGATAGTGCTGTAGGGATACTATGTGCTAAAACAGCAGTAACTGGTGCTTACTTCAATGTAAAAATTAATGCAAAAGATATAAAAGATAGAGTCTTTGCTGATAACATTATTAATAAAGCTGAAGAAATCTATCAAAAAACTATTGCAATAGAAAAAGACACCATTGATTTGATTAATTCTAAAATGTAAATCATGAAAGCCCTATTATTTTTATTTACCCTTGCTTTCACCATAACTGCTTCTTCTCAAGAAATAACCAACCTAACTGATGTTAAGCCGCACGAATATTATGACAACATTTTGGTAAAAAAACTAGATACCGATGAACTTTCTACCTCATTTGTTATATGGATAAAAAAAGCTGTAAAGTCTCACAAACATGAAACTCATTCTGAAATTATTCATGTAATAGAGGGCAATGGAGATATGACTGTTGGAGAAAAAACATTTAGCATTAAAAGCGGAGATTATTTTAGAATTCCTCAAAACACGTTTCATTCTTTAAAGGTTACTTCTGAAGTTCCAATGAAAGTATTATCAGTACAATCTCCTGAATTTTTAGGTAAAGATAGAGTCTTTGAAAAGTAAGATTAACCCCACCCTAAAAGCCTTATCCAGCAAGGGCTACAGCCATAGTTATTAACAAAACCCCTTATTTATCAACAATTTCAGCGTTTTTTGGCTCTAAAACTTGCGTAAATACTGAATTGGTCTATATTTGTTTGAGTTTAATAGAAGAAATTTAATTGTTTAACTTAAAATCAAATCAAAATGAACAAACAAGAATTAATTGATGCGATGGCAAAAGATGCTAACTTATCAAAAGCTGACGCAAAAAGAGCATTAGAATCTTTAACTTCTAACGTAGCAGGTACACTTAAAAAAGGTGGTAAAGTTTCTTTAATCGGATTCGGAACTTGGTCTGTTTCTAAAAGAGCTGCTAGAACTGGTAGAAACCCACAAACTGGTGCTACTATCAAAATTGCTGCTAAAAAAGTAGCTAAATTTAAAGCTGGTGCTGCTTTAGCAAAAGCTGTAAACTAATTCTTATTAAGGATTTCGAAAAGGCTTTCCGAAATCGGGAAGCCTTTTTTATTTTTACCTTATGAGTAAACAAGAACAGCTTCTAGATTATTTACTTTCATTTGTATCGGAACACAAACAGGAGTTGTTTCATCAAATTATTGCTGAACGCACTCGATATATAACTGTAGTATTAGAAGATATCTTTCAGCCTCAGAATGCAAGTGCTGTTTTAAGATCGTGTGATGTTTTTGGGGTTCAAGATATTCATATTATAGAAAATGATAATGAATATACCCTTAACCCAAAAGTTGTAATGGGTGCTTCTAAATGGATAGATCTACACAAATACAATGAAAAAGAAAATAATACCCTGGATTGCATTAATACTTTAAAAAACAATGGGTATAAAGTATATGCCACTACTCCTCATACAAACGACTGTTTAATTGAAGATTTACCTTTAGACAACAAAGTTGCTTTAATGTTTGGGACTGAAATGACAGGACTTTCTAATGTGGCTATGACAAATGTAGATGGTTATGTTAAAATACCCATGTATGGTTTTACCGAAAGCTTAAACATTTCAGTATCTGCTGCTATTACTTTGTATGAACTAAGTAAACGTTTAAAACAATCCAATATTAATTGGCAATTAAACCAGGATGAGCAAACTGAATTACTGATTAACTGGAGTAAAAAAGTAGTTAAGTCAAGTGAACTAATCGAAAAAGAGTTTCTATCTCAATAATTATCTTCTCTTTCTTCTTTCTTTAAAATTTCTGTCGCTACCTTTTTTAGAACCTTCAGATCTTCTTCTACCACCACTTCTATTATCAGACTTTCTTCCTCTTCCTCCTCCACCTTTAGGTTTATCATTAGAAAATTCAACTCTTATTTTTCTGCTTTCAACGGTCTTTCCATCCATTTTTTTAATCAAGTACTCACCTGCACCATCTTCAACACTCATAAAAGCAAAGCTATCGAACAAATCAATCTTACCCACCGAGTTACCATCTAAGCCAGAATTATTACAAACAAAACCTAATAGTTGACCTTTATTCTCAAAGCCATCCATTTTACCAATATTGATAAATACTCTGTTTTTATTTGCTTCCCCTTTATCTTTCCTACCTCCTGAACTTTCTCTACCTTTCTTCATTCTGCTCGGATCAACATTGATGTCTCCAGCTTTTTGATAGTCTTTTAAAAATCGATTAAACTCTACAGATACAAATCGTTCGATTAACTCTTCCTTGGAAAAATCTTTTAAATGTTCATGAATTTGAGCTACATAAGGTGCAATACCTTTTTCATTTACTTCAACTTCATAGACGCTATTTATCATATTCATTAATTGAATACCACAGATTTCTTCACCAGTTGGAGCTTTAATTAATTCTAATTTCTTTCCTATCTGTTTTTCAACCAACTTAATTCTGCTAGATTTAGAAGGGCTAATTAAAGCTATAGAAATACCTGATTTACCTGCTCTTGCTGTTCTACCACTCCTATGCGTATAACTTTCTATTTCGTCTGGTAGTTCATAATGAAATACATGGGTAACATCATCAACATCTATACCTCTAGCTGCTACATCAGTTGCAACCAATACTTGTATATTTTTTTTCCTAAACTTACCCATTACAGTATCACGCTGTGCTTGAGATAAATCCCCATGCAATGCATCAGCATTGTAGCCATCATTCATTAAATTCTCAGCAACTTGTTTTGCTTCCCTTCTTGTTCTTGTAAAAACAATTCCAAACATTCCAGGTGAATAGTCAACAAATCTTCTTAAAGCATGATACTTATCTCTTCCGTTTACTAAACAGAATTTATGATCAATGTTCTTAGCCGAACTATTCTTAGTTCCTACAGTAATCTTAAATGGATCTTCCATATAGTTACTTGCAATCTTCTCCACTTCTTTTGGCATAGTGGCAGAAAACAACCATGTTCTTTTAAAAGGAGGAGTAGATTTTAATATCTCATTGATATCCTCTTTAAACCCCATATTTAGCATCTCATCAGCTTCGTCTAACACTAGTTTGGATACACTATCAAAATTCAATGCCTTACGGTTAATTAAATCGATAGTTCTACCTGGAGTACCCACAACTATGTTTACACCTCTCTTGATAGTTCTTATTTGGTCGGAAATACTTGCTCCACCATAAACTGCTACTACCTTTACTCCGTCAGAATACTTAGAGTAAGCCTCTAGCTCTTTAGCTATCTGTAAACATAATTCACGAGTAGGGCAAAGTATTAAAGCTTGTATGGCTCTATAACTCGGATCTATTTGCTGAATCATTGGTAAACCAAAGGCAGCTGTTTTACCAGTTCCCGTTTGTGCTAAACCAACATAATCTCTATCAGTATCTAATAATACAGGAATAGATTTTTCTTGAATTTCAGATGGTTGTTCAAAACCAATCTCACTAATTGACCTAAGTATGTCTTTACTTAGACCTAAATCTTTAAATGTCATTTTCTTATAAGTTGTACCGAATCGGTACATACTTTTCTGCGGGACTTAATCGCTAAGAATCGATACCAATTTGGTGGTTCACAGCTACAATTTAATAAAGTAGCGGCTGCAAAGGTGGGTTTTTTAATTGGATAAAAAAAATCCCACTCAAATTGAGCGGGATTTGTGTATCTCTTTTATCTATCCTTCGACAAGCTCAGGATGACAATTATTACATGTGAATTACTTCATCATAAGCAGCAGCAGCAGCTTCCATAATCGCCTCACTCATAGTTGGGTGAGGGTGAACTGTTTTGATTAACTCATGACCAGTTGTTTCTAGTTTTCTGATAGCAACAATCTCAGCAATCATTTCAGTAACGTTAGCACCAATCATGTGCCCACCTAATAACTCACCATACTTAGCATCGAATACCAACTTGATGAATCCATCGCTATGACCAGCAGCCTTAGCTTTACCAGATGCAGAGAATGGGAACTTACCAACTTTAACATCATAACCAGCTTCTTTAGCAGCTTTCTCTGTCATACCAACAGAAGCTACTTCAGGAGCACAGTAAGTACAACCTGGAATGTTGCCATAGTCTAATGGTTCAACATCCATACCTGAAATCTTCTCAACACAAATAATACCTTCAGCAGAAGCAACGTGTGCTAATGCAGGCCCTTTAACAACATCACCAATTGCATAATAACCTGGAATGTTAGTTTGATAGAAATCGTTAGTAATGATGATGTCCTTATCAGTCGCAATACCTACATCTTCTAATCCAATGTTTTCAATATTTCTTTTGATACCAACCGCAGAAAGAACAATATCACAATCAATTGTTTCTTCTCCTTTCTTAGTTTTCACTTTTACTTTACAACCAGCACCTTTAGTATCAACACTTTCTACTGCTGAGTTAGTCATTACATTAATTCCAGATTTCTTGAAAGAACGACCTAATTGCTTAGATACTTCTTCATCCTCTACAGGAACAATATTTGGCATGTACTCAACAATAGTAACATCAACACCCATTGCGTTGTAGAAGTATGCAAACTCAACTCCAATAGCACCAGAACCAACTACTACCATTTTCTTAGGTAGTTTAGGTAAAACTAATGCTTCTCTATATCCTATAATCTTTTTACCATCTTGTGGCAAGTTTGGTAATTCTCTAGAACGAGCACCTGTTGCAATAATAATATTGTTTGCAGCATACTCAGTTACTTTACCTTTATCATCAGTTACTTCAACTTTCTTTCCAGCTTTTACTTTAGCAGTACCAGCAATAACATCAATCTTATTCTTCTTCATTAAGAATTGAATACCATTACTCATACCTGCAGCTACATCTCTACTACGCTTTACAATAGCAGGAAAATCAGCTTTAGCATCTTTAATGTTAATTCCATAATCAGCAGCATGATTGATGTATTCAAAAACATTAGCACTTTTTAATAATGCCTTTGTCGGAATACATCCCCAGTTTAAGCAAATACCACCTAGCTCAGCTTTTTCAACTACAGCAGTTTTCATTCCTAATTGAGAAGCTCTAATAGCAGTAACATAACCACCTGGTCCACTTCCAACTACAATAACATCGTAACTCATATCTATAAATTTATTAATCGTGTTTAAGTATGCGAATTTAGTAAAAGTTGGTTAAGAAATTAAATGATTAAGTGATTAAGTTAAGCATCTGAAAATTTAATTGAATTCGTTTATAAGTTTATACCAGAAATAATCATTTTAACTAAAAGACTTTTTACTTTTAACCTCATTACTTAATCACTTATTTATGAAATACATCGTTTCTTATCAAAAGCCTAACAATCATTATATAGATATAGAGTACATTATTAATAATGTAAATTCTGAAAAGCTTGAAATACAACTACCTGCATGGAGACCAGGAAGGTATGAGTTGGGGAACTTTGCTAAAAATGTTCAGAAATGGACTGCTTTTGATAGTAATGGAAATGAGCTTCCATCGAAAAAAATTACTAAAGATTTATGGGAGGTGGAAACCAATGGCAATACAAACATCCATATTAAGTATAATTATTATGCCGCTGAAATAAACGCAGGATCATCATACTTGGATAATAAACAGCTTTATATAAATGGCGTAAACTGCTTTTTATATGTACCTGGTAGAGAAAATGAACCTTGTCAACTAGAATTAATAATACCGAGCGACTATGAAGTAGCTTCTGGTTTAAGAGCAACATCTAAACTCAATTTTGAAACTAAGGATTTCCATGAGTTAGTGGATTGTCCTTTGATAGCAAGTAATTCCCTTAAACATCATTCTTTTAATGAATCAGGAGTTGAGTTTCATTTATGGTTTCAGGGTGAGTGTAAACCTGATTTTGAACGCTTAGAAAAAGACTTTAGGAAATTTTCGAAAAAACAGATTGAAGCTTTTGGAGATTTTCCTACCAAGGATTATCATTTCTTGTTTCAAATACTAACTCACAGAACTTATCACGGTGTTGAACATACCAACTCTACTACCATTGCTTTAGGACCTTCTTACGATATTATGAAAACTGAAGGTTGGTATGACGAATTATTAGGCGTTAGCTCTCATGAATTGTATCATACTTGGAATGTAAAACAAATTCGACCAATTGAAATGCATCCTTACGATTATTCAAAAGAAAACTATACTTATTTAGGTTATCTTGACGAAGGTGTTACTACCTACTATGGTGATAAGTTCTTGCTAACTTCGGAAGTATTTAATTGGGAACAATACAAAAAAACTTTTGACAAACTATTGGAAAGACATTACAATAATTTTGGAGTTAATAATTATTCTGTTGCACAATCTTCTTTTGATACTTGGCTAGATGGTTACGTTAAAGGAGCTCCAGGAAGAAAAGGATCAATTTATACTGAAGGAGCTCTAATTGCTTTCGTCACTGATATTTTCATAATGAGAAATACCAACAATCAGAAGTCATTGAATGATGTAATGAAAGTATTGTATCAAGATTATGCTAAACAAGGCAAAGGAGTTTCTGATAGTGATTACAGAAATGTAATAGAAGTAATATCAGGAGTTGATTTTGACGAAGTATATACTAACTTACTGCATGGAACAGCAGATTACACCCCCTATTTAAATAATGCTTTAAGTTATATTGGTTGTAAATTGGAAATAATTCCAAGTACAAATTACCATGAATCTGGTTTAGGCATTAAAATAAGAACCGATAATGGAACTTGTAAAGTTGACAACATCTATCCTAGCTCGATAGCTGAGGAATTAGGATTAAGTATTAATGATAATATTATTGCAATTAATGGAATTACTATTAATGGAGATTTTACACATTGGTGTAACTATTTTAAAGATGAAGAAATAGCTCTATCTGTAAAACGTGAATTTGGCAAAATATATAAAATTACCTTTGCTGCCAACTTGCCTGAAAATAATTTTAAAGATTATCAAATTGTTAAAATTGAGGAAAATAACAATTTCCAAAATTGGATGACTTCTTAAATTATAATATGGATACTTATCATCATTAGATAAATACTATTTCGACAATTAACAAGTAACAGTAGATTGTTAATAACATTCTGTCGATAAAATTTGTTCCATTAAGATAATCTTTCTATATTGCTTAGCAAAACAAACTAAAAAATTAATGTTTAACTAAATTTTAAATTATGTCAGAAGAAACTACTCAAGAAAATGCTACTCCAGCGGCAGAAGCTGGTAAAAGACCAGTATTTTTAACAGTATTATGTATTTTATCTTTTATTGCCGCTGGTTTTGCAATAATAGGTTACATTGGTGTTATTACAGTGATGGGAGCTGCATCAGCTGCTGTTAGCGCTATTGAAGGAATGGAAGGAATGGGCGAAGTTATGGAAGCTGCAGGACCTAGTGCTGGAATGACTTGGGCTTACATTATTGTTGGCTTTTTAGCTACAATCGTAGGATTAGTTGGTGTAATAAAAATGTGGAAACTTAAAAAACAAGGTTTCATGTTATACGCTGGTGCTACAGTTGTATCTTTAATCATGGGTATTATATACAGTGGTTTTGGTGCTAGCATTACTGGTATCATTATTTCAGCTGCATTTATTGCTATGTATTACATGAATACAAAACACATGAGCTAATAATTGCATTAAATTGCAATTTATCATAAATTTAAAGTCCCGAATATTCGGGACTTTTTTATTTACCTAACTTAAATTTTAATTATTATGATTGTTTTAGCATTAATCGTACTATTATTAGAAATCGGTTTAATTGTACTGTTATTAGTATCACTATGGAAGATTGTTGCCAAAGCTGGAGAACCAGGTTGGTCAGGAATTGTACCAATATATAACATGCTGGTTTTAGCCAAAATTGCACAAAAACCTATGTGGTGGGGAGCATTAGTTTTAATACCGCTAGCTGGAATTGTATTTCAAATTTGGATTTGGAATAGAGTTGTAAAAAGATTTGGTTACAGTGAAGGGTTTACTGTAGGTGTTATTCTTTTACCTTTTATATTTTTACCAATACTAGGGTTTGGCAGTGCTCAGTACAGAACTATTGATGAATCTTTTAACTCAGAAATGACTAATTAAAAACTAAAAATTAGTTTCTTTACCAATCAAAGAAAAATACTTTTAATTAATATTTATTATGGAAAATCAAGAAGTTACAAACCCTATCAATCAACAATCTTTACCTAATGCAACAGGTGTATTAGTTTTAGGAATTTTATCAATCGTATTTTGTTTTTGCTACGGAATAGTAGGCGCTGCATTAGGTATTGTTGCACTTGTTCTTGCGAGTAAAGCTAATAAACTTTATGCTAGTTCACCTGAATCTTATACGGAAAGCTCTTATAAAAACATGAAAGCTGGTAAAGTTTGTGCAATTATAGGCTTATGCTTATCTAGTTTATACTTAATTTACTTCATCATTATCATAAGCTTCTATGGTGCAATGTTTAGTGCATTACCATGGGAAGAGATGATGAACTCTGGATATTAAAATGGAAGAACAGCCAGCAAATATTACTCCACAAGCATTACCTAATTCTACTACTATTTTAGTATTAGGTATTTGTTCTATTGCAACTTGTTGGTGTATTGGTTTAATAGGACTAGGATTAGGTATTACCACATTGGTTATGAGTAAAAAGGCTCGCTTAACTTATGAAGCTTATCCTACAGGTACATTTACCGAAAGTTCTTTTAATAATATGAAAGCAGGAAAGATATGTGCCATTATCGGTGTATGCCTTTCTGGTTTAGCAGTGTTATATTTTTTAATCTATTTTTTGATTATAGGCTTTGCTTTTTCACAAGCGGGAATGTATAACAGCTTTTATTAATCAATTATTCAAAATAAAAAAGCCCACGATAATTCGTGGGCTTTTTTATAGTTTTAGTCTTTACTTAGTAGAAAGCACCTTGGTACTAACTTTTCCAAATCCAACTCTTACACCATCTTTCTCTGAATAACCCCTCATAATAACAGTATCGTTATCTGCTATAAACTTGCGTTCACTTCCATCAGGCATCTGTACAGGCTTGGTTCCTTTCCAACTAATTTCTAGCATAGAACCATAAGCACTTTCATCGTTTCCAGAAATTGTTCCAGAAGCCATCATATCTCCAGCATTTATGTCACACCCATTTACAGTATGGTGAGCCAACTGTTGATTCATATTCCAATACATATGCTTGTAATTAGAATTAGAGACTACCTTACCTTCACTATTTTCTGGTTTAATTTCTACTTCTAAATTAATGTCTATGTGTTTATTTCCATCATATTCTAAATATTCAAATACTTTTGGGTCTTGAACTGGTCCAGATACTCTAAACGGCTCTAAGGCATCTAATGTAACTATCCATGGAGATATTGATGATGCAAAATTCTTTGCTAAGAAAGGTCCTAAGGGCACATATTCCCACTTTTGTATGTCTCTTGCACTCCAATCATTAAATAAACACATTCCAAAAATATAATCATCAGCTTCTTTGGTAGAAATAGAATCACCTAATGGTTTACCTTGATATGTAACAAAAGCCATTTCTAATTCAAAATCTAATAATTTACATGGACCAAAAACTGGTGGTTCATCATCTTTTGGCTTTTGTTGCCCCTTTGGGCGATGAATTGGTGTACCAGAAACAACAATAGAAGAAGCTCTACCATGATACCCTACTGGAATATATTTCCAATTAGGCAATAAAGCGTTATTTGGGTCACGAAACATACAACCAACATTATAGGCATGCTGTTCACTAGAATAAAAATCGGTATAATCTCCTACCTCAACTGGCATTAACATTTCCACATCACTTGAAGGAATTAATGCACCATTTAACTCAGCATGACTTTTTGCTTTCTCATTATTTACATTAAAAATATCCGAAATCTCATTTCTTACTTCTCTGGTAACTTGTTTGCCTAAAAGCATAAAATCATTCAATCTACAAGAATTAAAAACTTCAGCATCAGTATTGTTAAAGTATCCTAATTTGGCTACTTTGTACAAGTTAATAACACTATCCCCTATTCTGGTTGCAACAAAAACCTCATTGTTATGTTTTACTACTCCAAAAGGAATATTTTGTATTGAAAAATCAGAGTTTGCTGGAACGTTAATCCAACTTTTAATATTTGGGTCGTTTGCTTTAATCATATTATTATTTTAACTCATTACTAAATCTTCCATCTTAAATAATGGAAATTTGTTCATTAATTCGTTTACTTCACTACGAACTTCAGTAATTACAGCTTCATTATCTTTATTAGTAATTACCTTATCAATCAACTCAACAATTTTAACAATTTGTTCTTCTTTAACACCCCTTGTAGTTATTGCGGCTGTACCAACTCTAATACCTGAAGTAACAAATGGTGATCTATCATCAAAAGGCACCATATTTTTGTTTACTGTAATATCTGCTTCTACTAGAATATTTTCAGCTTCTTTACCTGTTATATCTTTGCTCCTCAAGTCAATTAGCATACAATGATTGTCAGTACCTCCAGAGATTACACCGTAACCTCTTTTTACTAATTCCTCAGCCATTATTTTTGCATTCTTCATTAACTGGATGCAATATTCCATATAAGCATCAGAAAGGGCTTCTTTAAAAGCAACAGCCTTGGCTGCTATCACATGCTCTAGTGGTCCTCCTTGTGTTCCAGGAAAAACTGCTGCATCCAACAGCTGACTCATCATTTTAATATTACCTTTAGGCGTTTTTAGCCCCCAAGGATTTTCAAAATCTTTCCCCATCATAATCATCCCTCCTCTTGGTCCTCGTAATGTCTTATGCGTTGTAGTTGTTACCACGTGACAATGAGGCATTGGATCGTTTAATAAACCTCTCGCTATCAAACCAGCAGGATGTGAAATATCAGCCATTAAAAAAGCTCCCACTTTATCTGCAATAGTTCTCATCGTTTCATAATCCCAATCGCGTGAATAGGCAGATGCTCCTGCAATAATTAATTGGGGCTTTTCTTCTAATGCTACTTGTTCAATATGATCATAATCAACTCTCCCTGTGTCTTTTCCAACACCATAAAAACACGTTTTATAAAGTTTGCCTGAAAAATTTACTGGCGAGCCATGCGTTAAATGTCCTCCATGAGATAAATCAAACCCCAAAATCTTATCATCTGGTTTTAATAATGCAAGCATCACTGCTGCATTTGCCTGAGAACCCGAATGTGGTTGCACGTTAACCCATTCTGCATTAAACAATTCTTTAGCCCTTTCTCTTGCTATATCTTCCACTTCATCAACCACTTCGCAACCACCATAATATCTCTTATATGGTAAGCCCTCTGCATATTTATTGGTTAATACGCTTCCTTGTGCTTTTAATACATTTTCACTAACGTAATTCTCTGAAGCAATAAGCTCTATTCCTTCTTTTTGTCTTTGACGTTCTTCGTCAATCAAGTCAAAAATTTCTTTATCTGAATTCATTTGATAGGTTAAAGATTTGAAAACCCAAAGGTAGCACTATTCCGAATTTAATCCATAAAAAAAGGCTGAAGATTATTCAGCCTTTTCTTTAGATATATCGTAAACTTTTTTACCACCATAAGCAACTCCTGCAAGTAATAAAAAGCCTAAACCACCGTCAATCGGTACGCAGGGTGGCGGCCAACATGGAGGGCCACCTCCACCACCGCCAGGAGGACCTGGAGGACCTGCAGCAAAAGCATTATTAACAATACTCATTGCTACAAGAAAAAGCGTAATAAATATAAACTTCTTCAAATTTATCATCATTGAGTTGGTGGCAAATTTAACTTTTTTTTTCTTTTATGCAATAATTACGCTTTAAAGTAAATAAAGGTTGGCTAGTAATTTAATTTTTTTGTTACAATTCCGTTAACTGACTTTATTGTAATTAAGTTAATACCTGATGACATTAACGAATTATTTAATTCTAATTTATTCTCACCATTAACCATTCTTTCCGTAATTACTTGTCCAAGAGCATTGTAAACTACTACTTCATAATTTACGTCTAAGTTAAAAAACTCAATAACAGTAGTCTCATAAGACTTGTAAACATTTACATCAAGGTCTTTATCAGCAATAATATTTGATTTAGTGTTAGATAATCTTAATACGAATCTTTCAGAATCATCGTTTTCATCAATTTCAACCTTAATTCCATTTTTGTAAGGCACTGTTAAATCATATACTTTTCCTGTTTGTATATCTTTCAATTCCATATATTGATAATTAGAAGAAAATTCAGCAAAATTGATTGGCTCAATTATATATTCTCCTGTTACTCCAACTTTAACTTTTATTGGCAACATTATTTCATCTTGAAAATCAAATGAATTAATTGCCAATTCTTTATTTGAATCATCTGAATAAGTAGTAATGCTTGGTGCTTCTTTTATTCTACTCTTTAAAAATGACGCATCATAATAATCATATTGAGTTGAAGCAAGGTTGTTCAATCTTAATTTCAATTCATGAGAGTAAGTGTTATGTTCAGATTTTACTTTTAATTTAACTTGAACAAATTCATATGGTTCCACCTCAGTTTCCTTATAAAATGTACTTTGCCCATTTCCAGTTTTAGCAGACTCCGTAAATGTTAATGTACCTGCTCCTACACTTTCTACCCAAAAACCTTGATGTGGGGGTATTAAACCACTTGTTTTTGCATCGTAGCTTCCATTATTCGTATTCCATATATAGTAGGTTGAATTTATTGTAGGCTTAGACAGATTGGCCCAATTAATAAATGCCTGGTATGGGTTACCAACTAAATTCCATGAGTTTAGCACACCTACTGCAACATTTCCAAAATTTGGTATTCCATGGGTATCAAAAGTTTTAGCATTCCATGTAGACATATCATCCCCCATCCATATTTCAACACCTGAACCAGGAGATAAAGAGAAATTAGTATCTGTTATAGCAACATATGCCTGACTAGACGCATCAAATCTTTGCACCGATTCAAATCCTCCTGCTACACCATCAATCCCATTTACACCTGACATAAATAGTTCTGTAGTGGTACCCGCCTGATCTGAATCCCAACTACCTATTGTAGCACCAGTAACAGGCGAACTTAAATCTCCCCAACTAGCATTTCTACCTGACACATACCTTTGGATGGTAAAAACACCCGAAAAACCACCTGTTCCATTTACAATAACTGCAGTTTGAGATGCCGTTGATAATAAAGTACAACTACCTCCAGAATTTTGAAATTGCCCAGTTGAAACATTTAAGGAATTAGATATTGAGAAATTACCTCCTTGAATAACAACATTATTAGTATTGCTAACCACCATACTATTGAAGTTAATAGTTGTAGCACTATTATTTGTAAGATCTTGCTGGGAAGAAGAACCATTAAATAAAATGGTTTTATGAGCAACTGTACCTGTAGCATTTATAGTATAATTACCTTTAACATTAAAACTACCTGTTTGCTGAGTATTTAGATTCCCATCTATAACAATATCATTCACATTGGTAGTTGTTCTTGCTGTTACAGTATGCCCAGAAGAAATTGTAACATCATCTGATGCACCTGGCACACAATTACAACTCCAAGTGTTAGCAACGTCCCAAAAACCAGTTTTTATAGAAGTTATAGCGGAACCATTACTTGTAGCTATAGAATAATAATCGCCATCAGCCAAAGTTACATTTGAAAAAGTAGCTATCCCTCCTACATCAGCTACAGGACCATATTCTACGGTTCCTCCATCATTAAACACTCCATTAACAGATTCAACTACCAAATAATAAGCTCCTGCTGATAAAGGTAACGAAGATACATCAACGTCAATATCAACAGTTCCAGGACTACCAGCTACACCGACTCTCCAAGTTCTTGTTAATCTAGTACCTCCTGATATAGCTGCAGGAACATCGTTAGATGTTTGTGTAAAGGAAACATTGTTATGACCTGAAAGGATATAATCTCCATTTGACAACCCTGAAGCTGTAATCTCTACAATACCTGCACCTTGAGCTACCAAATTATTTCCATCAGCTTCTTGACCTACACCAATTAACTGATTCTTATGCGTTGCGTCATAACTATATAAATCATTTGCTATAGCTACACTAAACTTAGATGAAAGGTAATTATCAACAATATTTCTTTGAGCTGAATTTAATACCATATTATAAATAATAATTTCCCCCATATCACCATTAAATCGATAGGCGTTGTTTGAAGCTGCTCCAATTGTATTTGAACTATTCCCCGTTGGATTTCCATTAGCTCCAATCTGAGTTCCAAAACTTGTACCATCTTTATAACTGGTATAGGTTTGAGCGCCTCCATCCCAGTAAGATGAAATTATTTGAAATGCACTTGAATTTGTGGTAATGTTATTAATCGTTCCAAGGGAGCTGTTCAGTACCCAGGTTCTAACATTACCATATAGTCTAAAAGCTCTCATAAATTGATTACTTTGAGAGAAGGCACCATCATATATTACTCCTAAATGATTCGATGTAGATCCATTATAAACATAATAGTGTGTGTGTGTATTTGAATTCATTGCTGCTATTGAACCAGATCTCACCCAATCTCCACCATCAAATCTAACACCCTCAAAACCAGAATAAGTTACTCTTCTTGGTTGTCTGGAAGAAGTAGACTGAGTAAAATCATTTCCGTTACCTGATTGATCGGGCCATGCAGAAATATTAGGTACTGTTGAATAGGTTAATATATCTCCATTTAACCATACAACATTATTTGTGGAATTACCAACTCCACCTGGACCACTCTGTGCTGATAGGACAATTGATAATGATATAAAGAAACTAAAGTAAAGTGCTTTTTTCATAATAACATAGGTTTTTTTATATATGTTTATGCTAATACGCGAATATAGTTAATAAAGTTGGGTTTTCCACTGAAATAATTCAATATTTAGGTAGAATCCCTTAAAAATTTAGGTGTTATCACTATATATAATATTCAACCTTTCATAAAAACCATGAGCCCCATATTCATTTAATGTTTCTGCTCTAAGCTTTTCCTTTTGATAGTTTTGGCTTTGCAGGTACATTTTACTCATTGATTCCGCCAGTTGATTAATATTTTTCGGCTCAATTAATAATCCATTACTGCTATTAACAATACACTCAGGCCCTCCACAATATGTTGATATAACAGGAACCCCTCTGGATAAAGCTTCTATAAGCACCACTCCAAATGTTTCATAATGGCTAGGCAAAACAAATACGTTACATTTATCCATTTCTTTCACAACTTGCTCTCTCGGAATATAACCTAATAATTTCACATTATCGTTTAAACTCAACTCATCAATTTTCTTCTGTAAACTGGGTTTTAAATAACCATCTCCTGCAATTAATAATTCAACCTTATCTAAACGGTCGGAAAAGGCTTCGTAAAAAGCCTCAATTAACTCAGTTTGTCCCTTTAAAGGAATTAAATTAGCTACATTTAGAAATCGAAATCTGGTATTTTGATAATTTTGAGCAATGGGTATATTTTCTATGGAAGGATCCAATACATTGGGCAACCATTCAACCTTGTTTTTAAGGGAAGTAAACTTAGATTCCAGCAGTTCAACTAATTTGGGACTCACAGCAAAAAATGGAATTTCTAATTCAAAAGCTTTTTCTAGCTCATAAAACAATTCATTTGAAATCTCTCCCATTGCATACTGTGAACTATGCTCTGTAATAATAACAGGTATAGCATATTTTTTCTTTAAATAAGAAGAAAATAAACCTGCATAGATCATATTATGAGCATGAATTATATCTGGCTTTCCATATTTTTGAATATACTCTTTAATCGCATAATCTCCATATTCTTTCCACATTTGATAGAGACTCATTGCCGATTTATTATTTCTTAATCCCCAGAAGCCATCACAACGTACCACTTGGACCCCATCAATTATTTCAAATTTTAAAGAAGAAGAAAAAGGCTTGAATATTTTAGTTATTAAAGTTTTTAATAAGCGAATTCCAGAATAATATCGTGTATGACGGGTATGCTTTCCTATAATAGCTTTTAATAAACTAAAAAAAGAAAATCTGAATGTAAAAGAAATGACTCCTACCTTATTTTGATTCTGCTGAATAATTCGGGCCTGATCATGCTGAAATATACCTGCTATCGGATTATGCTCCGGTATATACTCTTCGGATGGGATAATAAGAACATGCATTTGTTCTATATTTTTTGGTATACTTTAATTTCGGTAGATGGACTTTCACTCATTATAGAAATTAACATCTTTTCTATAGGCTTAATAATTCCTCCTATAAATTTCCCCATCCTTTCCCCTTTTCTTACATTTTTAGTAATTAACCAAAATATTTTTTTTATCACCCTATTTTTCGTATCTACAGGATCATTCATTAGTACGAACATAGGTATGGTTTTCACGTGCTTAAACCCTACCCCTTCAATAGTTTTTGTCATATACTCATACGAACGACTTACCTGATGCTCTAATCTTTTTGTTTCACCATGAACAAAATTATCTGATATGATAAAATATCCGTTTTTGTTCAAAATATTGTATATATTCTGAATGGCTTGATCGAATCGTTTATCTTCCACTATATGAAACAACACATCAAAAGCCGAGATAAAATCGAATGTTTTAGAAACATCATTAGTACTGTCACCAATATCTAACTGTTTAAAAGTAGCATTGGGAAATTTTTCACTCAGATTATTTACCACTACATTAGTTATATCTGTTCCCATAATAGATTTTACACCTAGCTCTCCCCATCTTTCAATGTAAAATCCAGTACCGGAACCTATATCTAATATTTCCTTATCACTATAGTTAACCCCTAGCTTTCTCATAAGTTTGTGAAAAGCAAACTTTCTAACTTCGTAAAGAGCATTATTGTAATTAACTCCAAGGCCAATATCTCCTACTCCATGAAGATTAAAACTTTCCTCTAATCTATTTTCCCAGTATTCTTTAGGGTTAAAATCTGACATCTTTAACTTATTTTATTTTTCAATTTCTGTAAAAATGATAAGGGTTTATTCCAATAATTTCCAGGGAAGAACATATCAATCTTTTTAGACTCAACTAAAGCTAGTTTTCTATTTATTATTTCAGAAAACCCATAGAATAAATTATAATCATGTAGTACCTTATTTCTAGCCTGCTCTATATATTCCTTCCTCTTTTCGTATTCGTTATTTTTTATAGCTTCTTTAATTATTTGAATCGATTGATCCACCTTATCATAATCTAATAAAATAATCGATTCTTCTGGAAAATAATCTAAAATGTTCTTGGGCCCAATATAAAATGGTAAACAACCTGCTAAAAACAAATCCGATATTTTTTCCGTCCAATAATGATCAACAATAGTATTTTCTATTGCTAAACCATATTGGTAACCATAAAGCTTATCATATTTGTTTTCTATAGGATTATTATATGATCTTCCTATCAATTCAACACTGATATCCTTATCCTGTTTAAAAGCTATATTTAGTTCTTCAACAAAATTATTTCTTTTAACTTGTCCAACTAAAATAGCTTCCTTATTTCCTATATAAGCAACCGATGAATTTTGTTCTTTTTCTAAACTTATCGATTTTAATTCATCATAAGATTTCTCTATGTACCAGGTAAGGAAACCATGTGATGGAATAATATTTATCTTTTTTACTGGCCATTGAGTGTAGACACTAGAGAAGTATTTAAAAGAATTTGTATGCCATTTATATCTCTCTGCTGTACCTTCTTGTGAAACCAAAAAGGTTAATTCAGGATTCGCTTTGATTTTAATATCGGTAAATGGTGAATTCAATACAATGATAGCATCTGTTTCTTTCGGCAATTGATCGATGTTATTTTGATTAATCAATTTAAAACGACAATTATTGACCACTCCATTCCCTTTAGGGGTTTGAAGAATAATATCGTGCATGATATTATCATTATCATATATCAAACAAACTTCTGTCATTATCGAATTCTTAATTTCAACAATATTAATTTAAAAATATAATATATGTATCTTGGTTTTAAGTGTCTAAGTTTTACGAAAAAGAACTGCGAAAGGCTTACTTCGAAATTTTCATTTTTCTTGAGCATCCTCGTTAATCCATTAAAAGTCGGAATAATTATATATTTATGATTGAATTCATCAAAAAGACGTCTATTATTTTTATGAATGTAAGGTAATAAAAAGTTCATTTTTTCATAGTTAATTAAATTCCTTTTCACTTTACCAAAAGTTTTTGATAATCCTCCAGCATGATCATTATATATTACACATGTTTCATCCATATAGTAAAAGTCCCCTTTACCCGAAAGCATGATATATAGTGGTAAGTCTCCTGTTGCAAAATGTTTAATAACTTGTTGGTCCTTTATATTAAAATCTTCACGTTTAAACATTACAGACAGTGTTAAAAGTGCAAAGTTATTCTTCAAAAAAAAAGATTGGTTTTTTATAGGGTCAAGTGGATAATCTTCATTAAAAAAAACTGAATCCTCAATATAATCTCCTTTGTTATCAGATTCTATTTTAGCATTAGTATATACCAACGATATACTATTATTCTTTTCTAATATATCTACCTGCTTTTGTAATTTCTTAGTGTCACACCAAAAATCATCACCCGGACACATAGCAATATATTTACCACGACAAGCTTCCATATTTTTTAAAAAATTAGACCTCCCTGTTGGCATACCTCCAACATATAAAACATCCTTTCTATTTCGTAGAAAAAGCTGTATTTTATCTGGATGGTTAGCAGCATATTTCTGGCATATCTCTCTTGTCTGATCAGGACTTTCATCCTCTCCAATAACTATTTCAAAAGGAAAAGAAGTTTCTTGTATTAAAATACTATCTAGACATTGAGCAATGTATTTTTCATGCTTATATGTTTGAATACATACTGAAACTAATGGTTTCGACTCCATATACCTATATTAGAAATTGTGTTAACCCTTCCTCTTTAGTCGTGGCTATAATTTGTTCTGCAATTTCAGGGTTGAGAAAATTTCTCCATTTATTCTTTGCTATTTTAGCACTCTTAAATACAGAATAATCCCCTTCTTCATGTTTATCCTGTGAAAGCTTTAAAAAATTTGATGTCTGCGCAGTGTATTGAAGTTTACAGAAATTAAAAATCTTTTTAGTTTCTTCTTTAGGAGAATCTACTAGACGCTCGTAAGATACTATATAAACATTATCTGGATACTTTTCGCATAACTTTAAATAATGCTTCGTCAACATAAGCCAATCATTAAATCCCCAGTATTCACTCTTATTAATCTTTCGAGTTTTACCAGTCAGCCATTCATCTTCTTTTGTGTTGTAATCGACTTTAAATTCTTTTTCAGTATTCATCCATGAAGATATTGTCGCACAGGGGTTTCTTACAATATGAATAATTTTAATTTGACTAAAATATTTTAATAATGTCGGTATAACCTCGTGATATCTAACATCTTTTATACAAAGAAACTCCTGTTTGGTTAATTTAGGGAAATTAAAGAAATCACCTTTCTCTCTTCTTTCAACTTGATTTATAAAAGGATCTTTAGTGTTAAAAACATTATCGAAGAATATAATCCATTCCTCTTTTGTAGACATTTCATCAACACTATTTTTAAATTTATAAGAGAATAAAGGAGCCATTTTAAAATTTACATTCTCCGAACTTGCTATTATTTGACTTAGCCAGCTTGTGCCCGAACGAGGCATTCCGTTCACCCAGATTAGTTTATAATTCATTTTAATAGCTTTAATGCTGATGTTATAAACGTAGAATAACCAAAATGAGAATTAATCTCTTTTTCCTTTTCTTCTAATTTGGATTTATCCATTCTTCCTTCATAAATCAACCCAATACAGGTCCCACTATGAGTATTTATAATTCCCATTGCTCCTAACCCCTCATAATTACTTAAAACTTTACTTCTTACTTCATCATGAGAAGAAATTAAATCTATTTCCAATGATCTGGTCGAACATTGAGCAATTTTAGTATCATCCCTATCTTGAAAAGCTCTTATACAATCATTATAAAGTTGATCATATTTTTCAAGTATATCATCAGAATACCTAAGCTTTCTATTATATTCAACACTATCTACAATACCTCCAAAATCTATGGCAATTATATTAAATGATGGAACATAATTTAAATCCTCAAGCAGAACACCTTTTCTATGATTATAACAAACTGAAGATTTATACATTAAACCATCATGTGGCTCAATTTTATTAAAAATTGAAGATACAACTACCGGTCGTAACAAAAATCCAAAAATCTCCTGAAAAGCTCTTATAGTAGATAGCATATCTGCGGTACTAGAACTCAATCCTTTTCCTATAGGAATGGTTCTGGAAAAAGAAATGTTTAATTCATAACCTTTATCTATCCCTAGCTTAGCAAGTATAACTTCAGCAACTTGTTTTGATTTTTCGAAATTACAATTTATTACCATAGGACCTTCCCTTTTAATCATGGTTAAATTACATATAGACCATAAATCAATAGGGATGGTAATTAAAAAATCTTGAGCATCTGATTTTCTTCCTTGAATTATCTCACCAAAACTTGCAAAAGATTTTCCGTAACCAGTTAAAACTGTTGGCTCCATTACATTTGTTTTAATTTATCCATATTTTTCCATCCAGAATCTCCAATAACAGCTACAACATTACCTTTTAGATTATGTTTTTTAATTCCTTGTATCGTGGCTTCTATTACACCTCCTGCCTGAAATCCTGCAAAAATTCCTTGATTGGCCATCTCTTTTGTTCTAGCTATAGCTTGTTCAATTGTTATACTAAAAGTATCATCATAAAGGTTATTGTTTATTAACTCTTTAATAAAAGGTGTTTGATAATCACCATCTACAAAAGCTCCAGTACCAGGTATTTTGGTACCAGAAGCAGCTTGAGATGTAAATATTTTTACTCTCGAATTATTTTCCTTAATAAATCTAGACACACCACACATACTCCCACCAGATCCCATAGAACCTACAATAGCTGAAACATCTGGTATTTGATTGATTATTTCCGGACCTAAAGTTTCATATGATGCTTTAGGATTATTTGGATTATGTAATTGATCAAGAAAACAATATTTTTTTTGCCCTTCTTCTGTAGAAGATATTTCCTTACAATATTGATTCCCTTCATATGTAATATCGCCAAAAACATCTAGCTCTGCCCCAAAATATTCTATGAACTGCTTTTTATCTTCTGTTAATTTTGTATTACAAACAACCTTAACTTTATATCCAAGAACTTTCCCATAAAAAGCCAAAGCGCAAGCCATATTTCCACTAGATGCATCCAATATAATTTTATCCTTTGTTAGGCTACCATCTTCTATTGCTCCCATAATATTATATAAAGATGCTCTATCTTTAATACTTCCTGTTGGGTTAAGGCTCTCTAATTTAACATATATTTTTGCTTCAGGAACTTCATCTGATTTAAAACGAATGAGTGGGGTATTACCCATCATATCTTGAATAGATTCAAAAATCATAATTTTTTATTTTTTTATTTTAATAACTTTTGTCTTGTGTAATTGAGAATTAGATGATAAATAATCAAAAAATGAGTAGAGAATCTCTCTATTTTCCATAAGGAATTTATGACCATTAGAGACCTCTTTTTGCTTGTAATTTAAAAACTGATGAAAAAGTGAAATTCCTCTACTATCGCATACTTCAAATCCTACTTCCTTATATTTTCCTTCCTCACTTTCAGGCTTTTCAGTGTTAAATCGAAAAGGAGAATTTTCATCTTTTACTTCTCTATAATTTCCTTTATCTAGTATATTAAAAAAATCTTCAATACCATTAAAAACAAGAGCTCTTAGCAATAAAGCTTCATAATTATGATATGTAGATATAGCTACCCCTTCTTTTTTAATCACCCTATATGCTTCTTCTAAAGCAATAATCTGTTTTTCATTTAAATAATAAAATACATTAATTGCAATAAATGAATCTAAAACTTCATCCTTAAAAGGGAGTGACTCAATACTGGAGTTCACTAGAAGAACTTTATCGTGTGCATTAATTTCACTTAAATACTTTGATAAAGAAACAAGAGAATTATAATGAGACTCAACTGCTATTATTTTGGTAAAACCAATATCTAACAAGCATTTTACAAACCTTCCATCTCCACATCCTAAATCTGCACATACACCATCCCTTTCTTTCCCAATATATTCTTTTAGAATTTCCAGATAATCTGGATATTCCCAATTAGTTTGAGTCATTTCTAATGAACTAGATAATTCCCTTAAATTGGCTCCATTAGGTTTAGATTCATGAAATTCTATCCCTAAATTCTTTTTTATAGGGAATTTGGCAATTTTATTTTCATCAAAAAAAACTTCCCCTTTTTTAAATAATTGCTTTTTCCAGTTACTCATTTAGCTTACTTTCACTTTTATAAAGTTATCCATATTTCTTACTTTATCAAACATCTCCTCATGAGATTCGAATTTAAGTAAAACAACTCCGATCCTTGTATTAGATCCATTAAACTTCTCAACCTTTTGACCAGGTTTAACTTTTATAACTTTATAGATTAAGTTCTTTTGTATTTCATCAGTAAAAACAATATCTTGTAAAATCCCACTTTTTGTAGAATGAATAACATAATGAGCATGGTAACCTTTTGATTTAGTATCTGTTGGAATAACTACCTTTTTACCAATCGAGGCATCAATTACAAAATCAACAAGATTAACATTAGTATGTTCCTGTATGATTTCAGTAAACAAGTTCCCTCCATTTCTTGCCCCAATCTCAATAATATATACTTCATCTTGAACCTGAAACACATCTACGTTAAATCCCCCAGTCTTAATTTTGAGTAAATCAAATATTTTTTGAATAATCTTTATAGCTTTTTGCTCAATATGCTTCCCATTGACTGTTGGCAAAGTAATGGAACATGGTACTAAAGGATTACATCTATCATCAAAATGAACATTACCAAAAGCATAAAAAATAATCTCTCCATCTTGTACAAATAGATCACCACAAAATTGCATCGAAGTTCTCTCTATATATTTCTCAATTAAAACATGTGAAGTTCCCGAGTATTTTACCGCCTCATTAAATGCAGATTCAATATCACTCTGACTATCAACAACTGTTATCCCCTTACTTCCAGATGAGTTAACTGCTTTTACAATTGACTTACCGTTTAAGCCAATAAATTCTTCAATTTGAGCTATAGAGATTACTTTTTTATAAGGAGGATGGGGTAAATTATGAAGCTCCATAAAACTACGCAAAGCACTTTTATGAGATAAAGTTTGAACGGCTTGAAAAGAATTGGTATTTAAACCTAAACTATCACCTACATAAGCTACTGTTTCAGCAGCTGGATCTGATGCATAAGCTAATACTCCATCAATTTTTAACTTCTTTGCCAGTTCTAATATTTTTTCTTTATCAATCGTAGATATGTTGTGATACTCGTGAGAATATTTATGACCAAGGTTGTCAGGTAAATAATCAGCTGTAATAACATAATATCCTAATTCGACAGCTCTTTTTATAGCAGATACTTGAATATCTGACCCTCCCAGCATTAATATTTTTTTATTTCTCATCTATTTTTCAATATAATATTTGTAATTGTTTGCATATCTTCTTCCTTTAAACCAGAGTATATAGGCAAACAAAGAATAGTTTTAGCTATGCCTTCAGTCACTGGCATATCAGCTTTTTTTACATAAGCTAATGAATTAAGCGATGGATAAAAATATCTCCTAGGGATAATACCATTAAAGTTTAATTCTTTTTCAACTTTCAATAATTCTTCTTCACTATTAAATATTATGGGGTAATAACTATAATTCCAATCAGTATTACTTCTTATTTCCATTTTTTTAATATACTCAAAATCCAAATTTTGATCATAAAAGTTTACTATTCTTTTTCTTTCATTCAATATAGAATCCATATAAGGCAGAACACTTAAACCCATAGCAGCTTGTAACTCACTCATTTTTGCGTTAATCCCTAATCCATAAAAATCCAAAGGTCCATTATGTCCAAAATTATGCTTATAATATAATTCTTGAAAGGTATCTTTCCTTGTACAAAAAATAGCTCCTCCTTCTCCCGTATGAAAAACTTTAGTTGCATGAAAACTACAAGTACTTATATCTCCGTAATTAAAAATACTTTTGTTTTTATATTTTACTCCAAAGCAATGTGCTGCATCGTAAATGACCTTTAAACTATATTTCTTAGCAATCCTTTCGATTTTCTCAATATGACATGGATTACCATAAACATGGGTAGCCAATATAGCCTTAGTATTCGTAGTTATGGCTGCTTCTATTTTGTTTTCATCAATGGTTAAATACTTAGAATCTATATCAACAAATACTGGGGTAAATCCCTCCCAAACAATAGAGGCTGTTGTCGCGACATAACTAAAAGGAGTAGTAATAATCTCTCCTTTCTGACCTATAGATTTCAAAGCTATCTGAATGGGCAATGTTCCATTAGTCATAGCTATTATATATGGAACATTTAATTTAGCTTTTAACTGATTTTCCAATTCCAACAATAGACTACCTCTATTAGTAAGCCACTCGTTATCCCAAACTTGTTGTAGATATCTATGGTACTCATCCAATGGAGGGAAAAAGGTTTTAGTAACCGTAATTAGGTTGTTATTTTTCTTTTTATTTTCCATAATTACCTTTTCTTTCTTAGTATGGCTTTAATTTCATAAACTGATTGCATCTTAAAAATAGATGCCATTCCTAAAAAGATTAAAAACCCTAATATAAAACCTATTGTTAATCTTATTATATCGCTTAACTCTATCTTTCCAAAGTAAAAGTCCAGACAAAATATAGTTATAGCAACAGTTAACGCTAAAAACATACTCGGAAATAAATCTTTTAATTGTTCTTTAAGTTTATAATCAATCAACTTACCAGAATAATATGTATTAATAATCAACCCATTAATTGATAAAGCAACACTACCTATAAGTAAACCATAAATACCCCATTGAATTGAAATAGTTACTACTATTAAAACTAAAGTCTTTTTAATAATTTCTAACTTTAGAAAAACATCCGTTCTTCCTTTTACTGTTAGAATATTTAAGTTGTAAGAATGAATAGGGTAAAGAACACCACTAAAGCATAAAATTTGAAAATAAGGTACTGCGGGCAACCATTTTTCTGTTAACAAAAATCTAAATAACGGTTCAGCCAACGCAGACATTAAAAATAATGTCGGTGAAATTAAAAATACGGCCATTAACATTACTCTTTTATATACACTTTTAAGTCTTACATCATCATTTTGTATTTTGCTAAACAAGGGGTATGTAACCCTATTTAAAACCCCACTAAAATTTTGCACAGGTAGAAGCCGTAATGTGTTAGCCCGATTATAAAATCCAACTTGTATAGGACTGAAAAACTTTCCAATTATTATAGTATAAATTTCACTAAACAAAGAATTAATTATCCCAGCAAGAGTTAATTTATATCCAAAATTAAGATGATGCTTTACCTTATCCCAATTTAAGCTAAGAGAGGGTCGCCAGGAAGTTCTAATCCATAATTGGATACTTAATACTGTTGATTTTGTTATTGCACTCCATACTAAACTCCAAACCCCAAACCCATTATATGCCATATAAATTCCTACTGTGCTACCTACAATTATTGATGGAACGGTAACAAGAGTTTGTTTTTTAAAATTCATCTCTTTCGATAAAAGAGTATTCTGTACCAAAACAAAAGCATCGATTACAAAAATCATACAATACAATCTTATAATTGGTGTTAAAAGTGGCTTATTATAAAACTCTGCAACCCAAGGAGCTAAAATAACCATCAGTAAATAAATTAATATACTGATCAGCATATTAAACCAAAAAACTGAAGAATAGTCATCTTGATCAAGATCAGTAACCCTAATAAGAGACTGACTCAAGCCACTATTTATCAGCAAGTTTCCCATTGCCATAAAAACTCCCAATAAAGCAATTAGTCCAAATTCTTCAGGTAATAGTATTCTCGCTAATATAATAGAAACAACAAACCTTATTCCTTGTGCACTCAACTGTTGAATAGAAGTCCACATCATACCGGACAAAGCACTTTTTTTCAAAGACATAGCCTGAAGAAAAAATTAATTTAAGAGGTTTTTGTTTTCTTTATATTCTTTAACAGTGACTTCTTCTTCCTCGAAGTATCACCATAATATCCACCTCCATAGCCATAACCATAGCCATAACCATAGCCATAGCCATAACTATATCCATACTTATACCCTATACGCTGCTCTTTTAAATCATTAACGATAACACCAATATCTTTTATTTTGTTCTCTGTATATAATTGATTAATTAGCTCTAAATGGTTTTTGTTGGTATAGCGTTGTCTTACAACATATAAATTCACATCAGAGTACTTAGTCAAAATCATAGCGTCTGTAACTAATCCAATTGGTGGAGTATCAATTACAATTACATCATACCGTAATCCAGCCTCAGCAAAAAACTGATCTATTTTTTCCGTACTGATTAACTCTGAAGGATTTGGTGGAACTGGTCCAGATGATATTAAATCAAGATTTTGTTGGTTTGTATGCTGAAGGACCTCATCAATTGTCTTCTTTCCTATTAAGTAAGAAGAAAGTCCCGTTGTATTTGTTAAACCAAAATCATTGAAAATTTTTGGTTTCCTTAAATCAGCCCCTATAAGTAATGTTTTCTTTCCAGATATTGCATAAGCTGTAGCAAGATTTATAGAGCAAAATGTCTTACCTTCTCCACTAATTGAAGAAGTAATTAATACAACGAAAGGTTTTTTCCCTTTAACAACATAATTAATATTAGTTCTTAATGTTCTAAAAGATTCTGCTACTACAGATTTAGGCTTGTTCAATAAAACTAAATTACCGCCATCTTTTATATGACCAACAGTAGCAAATATTGGTATATCAGTAACAGACTCAATATCTCCTTTTTCCATTATCTTAGTATTGAAGATAAACAAAAACAACACAATTAGAAATGGAATCAAAATAGCCACACTTAAATTGAACATATAGATACCATTTTTATTAGGTCCAACATAAGAAACCGTATAATCACTTGCCGATTCGATAACTTTTGCATTAGGAACATTAGATGCTTCGGCCATGGCAGCCTCACTCCTTTTTTGTAATAAATAGTTATAAAAATCGTTATTTAAATTATAAATCCTATCTATTCTTACATATTCAGATTCTGCGTATGGTAAACCTGAAAGCTTGTTATCTACACTTTCCAATTGTTGTTCAATCTGATCCAATTTAAATTTCATCTGCATTAAGCGAGATTTTAAATTAGCAGATAATATTTCCTTTTTTGTTTTTATTTCACCCATCAACAATTGGTATGTCATACTACTATCACTAGCCTGAGTTTCAATTCTATTTTTTCGTGAATATAAATTCATCAGTTCGCTTATCGACAGATATATAGGATCCCTTATGTCCAGATTAATTACATTAGGAATAAATATTTCATCATCACTACTTTCATGAAATCTTTTTATCATTTCCTTATAAAAGTTATACTCAAATTTAGCTTCTACATAATCCTGCTCCAGAGTATTAGATTGAGGGATATATCTAGCAGAATTTATTTCTAACTTATTTTCGTTATTATTTAACTTAAAGTCCTCAATCTGTTTCTCATTAGATCTTAAATCTTGAGCAACTATTCTTAACTGTTCATCCACAAAATCTATAGTATTTTTAGCAATCTCACTACTCTCTTCCAAACCACTTTTAATGTATTTTTCCATCAATACATTAATAAAATCAATTTCCTTATTAATTGTTGCTCCAGATAAACTAAATTTTAATATAGAAGATTCTAAAGGCTCTGTTTCAAGCTGAATACTTTTTTGATAAACTTTAGCTAAAGAATTTAAATCATTAATCGAGAATGAAAAAAGTTGCTGTTTATTTCTCTTTTCAGCAAAATTCTCAGTTAACGCGATTTTGAATCTTAATCCATCAAAATCTACCCACTCATTAAATCTAAACTGATTATTATTATTGAGTTCTTCACTCCAGTCTATGGCATAATTATTCTCATCATAAATCTTGAAATAATAATACCTTGTTCTATAAACTTGTTTCTTCCCAGTATCAATTTCTACTTTAAAAGGTGATTTTTTATATAACTCCGTTGTCTTAATATCACCAATAGCATAATAGAACACTTCAAACTCTAAATCATCAAGGACTGAACGCATCATATTAAAGGAACTAATTAAACCCACTTCATTTGAAATACGATTACGAGCACTTACCAACTCCATTCCTTTTATAAAATATTCCTGACCCCAAGACGAATATTCATCCTTCAATAAGGCTTTACCGTAAGTTTTATAAATAGGAACACTATACCTAACCTTATAATAGCTTATCGAAAAACCTACAAGAATAGATATTGCAAACAGATACCAATACTTTAATATTCTAGCTCCCAATGCTTTAAAATCAAAGCTCTCAATAATATTAATGTTATCTTTTTTCTGCATTTTCCTTATCAAGTTAACAAATGTAGTTTTTTATTCGTATTAATTAAACATGAATAATATAACCTTAAGTATTTTTCTAATTTTGCGATAATCTTTATCATAAACATGTTAAATTCTTTTATAAGTAAAATAACCCAACAGGATAAATTTGTATCATTATTTATTTTAAAAGGATTTATATTGTACCTATTATGGTTTCTTCTATACGACAACTGGTTGTTAAAGGATGGTTTTTTGGATCATTTTTTAATTAATCATCTTGTAAGTTCAACGGCTTTTGTATTAGATTTATTTGGTTATATTACTTTCCAATATGCTGACGCTGTAGGGATTGATGGAACCCATGGAGTATTAATAGGTGCTCCTTGTAACGGATTAGATTTATTTGCGTTATTTACAGGTTTTATTCTTGTTTTTCCTGGAAAATGGAAAGATAAAATAATATATATACCTATAGGTATATTAGTCATCCATTTCCTAAATATTATGAGGTTAGTAGGACTTGCAATAATAGTATTGTATTACCCTGAAAGTTTGGACTTCAACCATAAGTATACATTTACCATAATAATTTATGCATTGATATTCCTAATGTGGATTTTTTGGGTCAAAAAGTTCTCATTAAAAAAATAAAATGAATCTTCTTAAAAAAAAAATAATAACTGGAATTCTATTAATTATTGCTTTTAGTATTGGTTATATAAGAGAAACTAGCTTTCTCATAATAAACAATGTTCTTAGTGGATATGAACTACCTAATACACCTTCTTACCTACAACCCCCTAGCTATTTATATGAAATGAATACATCAAATTTAATTAGTTTAAAATGGGGATTAACATTCTTTTTCTCACTAGTATTTACGGTATTGACTCTTTTAATTATTCATGTTTATTTTAAAACAAAATCTTACAACAGGATTACAATAGCCATCTACTCAATATTATTCTTTGTTGCTTTCTTAATAGCACTAATTGGAATTATACTTGGGCAACTTAATTCCCTCTACACAATAAGTAGATTTATAGCAGGATTACTACAATACCCTCTGCTTTCGTTGATAATATTTACTTTTTTTTATTTTTTTAATCGACTTCCTAAAAGCAACAAGATTACTTGAATAAAGGTCTGTAAATTTTGTGATAAACGAATGCATATATTCCTTTATAGGTAAACCATAATTTCTTTTTTAAGCTATTAGGTGTTTTTGTATAAAACCCTTTATTAGCATGAGGTATAGATTCGTTTGGAATATCCACTCCTAAAAAAGGACAAAGCTTTTCCCAACCTTCACCCTTTGTGAAATCTATTATTAAAAAATCATTTGGTCTTTCTTTAAAATGTTCTTTTATCTGATTTTGATGTTGTAGATATATCTCTTTAAATGTTTGCTCATTACCTTTTGGCGCGCCATTACCATAAATATAATTTCGAATATCAGTTGTATCCTCGTAAAAATGATTTAAACAGCTTTTATACCAAGCATCCACATCTCTATCAGTTAAAATAAACTTACTGTCAGGAAATGCCTCATCCATTTCTTTATAAAGCAAATGCCATGGATCATCCTCAAAAGCATCATACCTTTTAGCTAGCTCTATAAATACATTAATATTACCCTCTAAAAAATCCCCGGCCTTCTCATTTTGAGCTCCACAAACATTGTACCCCAGCCTATGAAGCGCAGCAGCCAATGATGATGTTCCAGTTTTATGAAACCCTACTCCAAAAACTTTTTGTTTCATTTAGTAAAACTACTATAATTTAAAATTTATTTCTATGCTTTAGTTTCCTTTTTATGTTGTATAATCGTAGTATAAATACTTACTTTGTTAAATAGATGATTTAAAGATGGATGAATCAATTTTCAGACAATGCTCTAAAACAGTAATGGATAACATTGCTGATCCAAACATAACTTTTGATGAAGAAGGAATTTGTAATTATTATTATGAATACTTTGAAAAAGAAAAAAAACATGTAAAAAAAGGTAAAGAAGGTACAGACTATTTTAACAATAAAGTTGCTGAAATAAAAAGAGCTGGAAAAAACAAGCCTTACGACTGTATCTTAGGTCTTAGTGGAGGTGTTGATAGTTCTTACCTAGCTTACATTGCAAAAAAGGAAGGACTAAGACCGTTAGTTGTTCATTTTGATAATGGCTGGAACTCTAAATTAGCCGTAAAAAATATTGAAAAAATAGTATCTATTTTAGGGTTTGAATTATTTACTTATGTTATTAATTGGGAAGAATTTAAAGATTTACAACTTGCTTATTTAAAATCATCTGTTATTGACATTGAAGTATTAACCGACCATGCCATAGCTGCAACATTATACCAAATAGCAGCAAAAAATAAGATTAACTACTTTCTAAGTGGTTATAACATTGTTACTGAAGCAATTTTACCCAAAGCATGGGTATTCAAAAAACAAGACTCTGTTAACATAAAAGCTATTCATAAAAAGTATGGTAATCAACCATTAAAAACATTTCCTTTTTTAACACCTGCTAAAAAAAGATATTATTCACTCGCTCTCAAAATAGAATCTGTTCCCTTATTAAATTATATAGATTATAACAAGGATAAGGTAAAACAAACCTTAATTAATGAGCTAGAGTGGAAAGATTACGGAGGTAAACATTATGAATCCGTATGGACAAGGTTTTATCAGGGTTACATTCTTCCTGAAAAATTTAAAGTAGACAAAAGGAAAGCACACCTTTCTACATTAATATGTTCAGGGCAAATGACTAAAGAACAAGCATTAGAAGAATTAAAACAACCTATTTATGATGCTGAGCAACTTAAAATTGATAAGGAATTTGTACTTAAAAAATTAAACTTAGATGAAAAATCATTTAATGAACTAATGAGTTTACCACCAGTACCTCACACTAATTTTGAAACAGAAGTATCTTCTTATTTTGACAAATACCCAATTTTTAAACCTCTGAAAGGAATATACTCATCTCTTAAACCTAAGAAATAGACTACTTTTTGTTTGAGTTTAAAAATAAAACCATTCTTATCCTTTCGCCAGAAGATTGGGGAAAGAACTTACTTTCTAAACATCTATATGCTAAAGAATTAAGTAAAAAGAATCAAGTATATTTTCTTCATACTTCTCCCCACCCTAACCAAAATAGTTTTATAAAAAGTGAACAAATAGAAGATTCTTTAACATTAATTCACTTAAAAAAAGTAGTTAAAGGCATCCACAAATTACCTTCCTTTGCTATTGACCTACAAAATAAGTTAATCATTAATAAAGTTAATTTTTTTATTAATCAACCAATAGATGTCGTTTGGAGTTTTGACCAGTCTAAATTTCAAAATCTAAAGCAATTTGACACAAAAGTTTCCATTTTCCACCCAGTAGATTATATCGAAAAAGCTCAGCCATTTACAAGTAAGATTGCTAATAGTTCAAATATCACATTATCTGTATCACATAAAATATTAAACGAAATAAAAACTTCTACCCAAAAACATTTTATTAATCATGGTTTAGATGACATTTTTGCAACTCATGCTAATAAAACAAATACTCCTCTTTTTATTGATAAAAGTAAACCTAATGTTGCCTATGTTGGAAATTTACAAATAAAGTTGATGGACTGGGAAGCTCTTTTTAATACTGTAGAACTAAATTCAAATATAAATTTTGTTTTTATTGGTCCAGATTCAGAATCAAACATTGGTGGAAATAAAAAATTTAAGGTATTAGATGAAATCAAAAAATTACCTAATACTCATTTTACTGGAGCAATGACAAAAACTGAATTAAAAAATATTTTACATTTTTTTGATGCATTTTTAATTTCCTATGACCACAAGAAATTCCCTATACATGTTTCTAATAGCCATAAAATTTTAGAATATTTAAGTACCGGAAAAGTTGTTGTATCTAATTATATAGACTCTTATAAAGATAAAAATGTAATAGAAATGGTTACTGACAATAAAAATTTACCTAATAAACTTAAAGAAGTCTGCAATAATTTAACAGAATACAATAACCCAGAAAAACAACAAGAACGTATCAATTTTGCAACAGATAATACCTACCAAAAACAAATAACTCGAATTGAAAATTTACTTAACAATTGTTAAAAGTACTATACATACCAGCTGATAATATTACAGCAAATTTTTCTCGCTCTTATCACATTGCCAAAAGCTTGAGTAAGCATTGCGACTTATACAGAGTAATGTGGGAAGATAATAGGAGTGCTTTTTGGTCTGGTAAAAAAGTTAGTAATTTAAATAGTGCTAAATGTTTTTTTAAATCATTAGTTCAAAAAAATAGAATTATACGCTCTAGCGATTTTGGTTTTGAAGTTTATACCTCTGTATTTATTTCTGCATTTATTGGCAGGCTAGTAGGAAAATACAAAGCATTAAGGTGGATGAGAAACCATAACAAAAAATCATTAAATAAACTCGTAAAACAAATAAACCCTGATATAATTTTTCATGCTGATGGCTATTACTTTTTTCCTGCTCTAAATAAGAACATTCCTGAATATGCCGATTTACAAGATGACATCAATTGGTCTAACATTCCTGCTAAAAATTTAAAAGATGTCAGACAATATTATACTAATCAATTTAATTCTTCTAAACTAAACTTCATAGTTTCTGAAAGTGCAAAAAACAGTATCACTAAATATATTAAGTCAGAATTCATTCCAATTAGTAATGGTGCAGATTTCGATGCTATAACAAACATATCTCAACAAACAAAAAATGCCTTTAAAAAACAGAACAACATTCCTATTAATAAAAAAATAGTATCATACATAGGTGGGGCTCATAAATTTGATAAAGCTTTTACAAAACAATTAATTAAAAAAGCAGAAAAAGATTTACCCAACACAGTATTTGTGCTTGCTGGCAATTTACCTGTCATTGAAAGTCCTAATGCTATCTTCACCGGTATTATATCTAACGATGAAGCCAATATTCTTTATTCGATTTCAGATATTGGCTTAACACTAAAAAACACTCTAGGTAATGATTTTATTTACAATTCTGTCCCTTTAAAATTTATTCAGTATGCAGCTGCTAAAAAACCTGTTATTAGTTTTCCTATAAAATGGTCAGTTGATAATGCATTTCCTACAATAATTCATATCAATAATGAAAATGCAAATAACTGGATTGTAGAAATAAAAAAAGTTAGCTCTAATTTTAAGTGGAAAGAAGATTACAACCTAGTTTGGGAACAATATGATTGGAAAAATATTGCCGCTACTATATATAATAAAATAGAAATTGCCTTATGAAAATTAACCTTCAAAGTGGATTTATAAGACTTTTCATTTTTTCGATGATATGGTTTTTGCTGGAAGGTATTTTTAGAAAATGGCTATTTCTTAGTCTTGCAGGCCCTTTATTCTATGTGAAATATTTACTATTTGGAATGACTTATACTGCTTTTTTAGTAGGGAAATATCCTATAATTAAAGTAAAACATGTTTACCACTATTTCATACTCTTCTTTATTGTTTTATGTATCTATGGTTTTTTTAACAATAGAAATCAAAATCCTATGATTGTTGGTGTTATCGGTCTGGTCGTTCATTTACTTTTTTTACCTGTAACACATATTAGTCAATTTCTTTTCAAAGATTTAAGAGCAATTAACATTCTAGCCAAAATACTAACTTATCTTGCCTTTCCCATCTGTATACTAGGAATGATACAGTTTTATTTACCCACAGATCATCCTATTAACGGTTTTGTTAATGAAGAACAATTAGTTGCCAGAGTTGCTGGTTTTACCAGAATATCATCGGTTTTTTCATTTGTGAAAATTTATAATGCATACCTATTGTTTAGTATAACTTTCTTAACCGGGTATGTTTTAAATAAATTATTAAAAGGAAAAGCTATTCTTATTGAATCCGCTTCACTAATGCTTCTAATCATTAACATGTTTATGACAGGATCTCGTTTACCTCTTGGTTTAATGTTAATTAATTTCTTTATTATAGGAATATATGTATTTATAAGTTTCTCTAACCTAAGAAAAACTGTCGTAGTAATATTTACTTTAGGTATTATTTCATTGCTTGGATTATATTTTACAACTGACTTATTTAACGACCCTGTTGATGCTACTATAACACGTTTTGAAGAAGCAGAATCAAGACATAGAACCGAAAGTACAGGGTATACTGATATTCAACTCAGATTGCAAGATAGAATTGATGTATTTAAATTCAGTGAATATGCTGGGTGGTTTGGATATGGTATAGGAATGGCTTATCAAGGAAGTTTTGGATTTATTAAAAGACCAATTCCTTTTTATTTTGAAGAAGAAGGAGAAAGAATAGTTCTTGAATTAGGAGTTCTTGGGGGAATAATAGTTATTTTGATGAGATTAGCAATCTTTGTTTTTGCAATACAAATACTAAGATGGTGTAGAGCTATTGAAATAAAAGTATTTCTATTCCCTCTTATTATCTATATTATGCCAGGTATTTTAACCATTCAAAATATTACATATAGTTATTTGGAAAACTTTTTATATTATTTTGTCATAGGATTAATTATTGCACTGTATAAAATACAACAAAAAGAACTAACAATTTCTGAATGAAAGTTTTATTCTTAAATAGATCGAAAAGTTTTGATGGTTTCAGTTTTGAAAGCCTATTTACTACTATAAAAAACCACCTTATTTCATTTAAGTATCAAGATTTTTATGACAAAACTTATCCTACATTTCAAAAGAATATAAAAGCTATAAAAAAAATCCGTGCTGATGTTATTCACTTAACTGGTGGTCTTGGCTACTACTCTCTCTTTTTGCCTACAAAAAACACGATACTTACCATTCATGATACAAATCACTACGAGCACGATCTTAAAGGATTAAAAAAATGGTTATTTGGACTTCTATTCTATAAAATACCTTATAGAAATACATACTCGCTTACCACAGTCTCAAACCACACTAAATCAAGGTTGATAAAACTATTTGGATTTAAAGAGAATAAGATAGTAGTAATCCCAAACTGTTATCCTGATGATTTTAAAGCTTCACCTAAAAAGCATTTAAACAAGTCTATTAAAATACTTCAAATAGGAACAAAAGAAAATAAAAATATCATAAGACTAATAAATGCTATTGTGGGTTTAGACGTACAACTTACAATAATTGGCAAACTATCTCCGAAACTTATTAGTCTTTTAGAACGCAATAAAATTAACTACATTAATAAATATAACTTAAATCGTAAAGGGATATATCGTGAATACATTAATACCGATATAGTTGCTTTTATTTCTCTTTATGAAGGTTTTGGTTTACCTATTGTAGAAGCAAATGCTGTAGGAAGAGCAGTCATCACATCTAAAACATCATCAATGCCAGAAGTAGGTGGAAATGCTGCTCATTACGTAAACCCTTATGATGTTGATGATATTAAAGATGGTATTGTAAAGGTTATTAATGACAATGAGTATAGAAACCAGTTAATAAGTAATGGCTATAGAAACATTGAAAAATATAACCCTATAGAAATAGCTAGAAAATACGAACAGTTATATCAAAAGATTATAAATAATTGAAGTTAGTTGTTTCATATTATCAGGAGTGGGCAAAAGAGCAGGTTATGAATTTAATTTGCCAGGAGTACAACTATGATATAAAAGAATATGTCCCATTTTTTTCAAAATTTTATGAAGATAAATATCAAGAAGATGCAATTAAAGTAATTGTATATGATGAAGATGCTAATAACAAAGTAGCTGGTTTTTTCGCTCTTTTCAAATGGCCTTATCAACTAGATAATAAAACATATAATTCTTACAAAGGCGTTAATGCTATTGTAATGCCAGAGTATAGAGGTAATGGAATCTTTAAAAAGATTTTAACTTTTGTAGATGAAAACATAAAAAACACTAAAACTAATTTCCTAATAGCAACCCCCTTACCTGCTGCCTACTATGGTTTTAAAAAAAATGGATGGACAGCTTTACTTGACTTACAATGGTATATCAAAATTAGCAACCCTTTTGCTGCTATTTTTCCTTTAAACAATGAAAAATTACAAAAAGTTCTAAGTGAAGAAAAACATTCTAATCTAAACAAAATTAATGAGTATATCCATCAAATAGATACCCCAACTTTTACCGATTGGAGAAAAAGGTTTTATAAATCAAAAAAATATTATTTATCATATCAAGAAGGAGATAGCATAATACAATTTGGAGTAAAACTAAATATTAGAAAAAAAATAATAAGAGAATTAATTATTGGAGAAATTAACACCAATAACTACGACAGTACTTTTTTAGCAAACGGACTTCAATACTTACTTAAAGAAATAAAAAAAATAAAATCCATTACCATAGTTTCGATAGCAATAAATCCAAATAATAATATAAGTTTAAACGCTGTAAAGGCTAACCGATTTAAAGGAATTAAAAAAATAATACATATTGTTGTAAAAGAATTGAGTCATTGTCCAGAAATATTCGATAAAGAAAAATGGATTTTATATCGAGCTGATTTAGATTCCTGGTAATAGTTAAAATGCGAACAATTTTAAGAAACATATTTTTATCCATATCAGGAAGTACTAAATCTATTTCTGAAGGAGTACACATTCTTAATAGCCATTACATTTCAAGATTAGACGCATCTGCTGAAATTTTTCATAATCTTTTAACCAAATTAAATCAACATGCTGATATTGTTAAATTTGAAGAAGCCCTTGAACTAATAGAAACTAAACAAGTAAAAAACAAAAAATGTATTGCTTTTAGTTTTGATGATGGGTTTGAAGAATGCTACACCAAGATTGCACCGGTACTAACCAATTTTAACACTAATGCTGCTTTTTTTATTAACCCTAGGTTTATTGAGGGAACTGAATCTTACATAAATGATTTCCAACAAAACAAAGTGCATATTAAGAAAAGCCCTATGACTTGGAAACAAATAAAAGAACTACATCAGCAAGGGTTTATTATTGGGAATCACACCTATGACCATATTAAATTAGTAGGGTTAAACGATAATGATTTAAACCAACAAATCATTGATTCTAAAATTAAAATAGAAGAAGAATTAGGTAGTAGTTGTAAGCATTTTGCCTGGACTTATGGTAGTATGAATGATATTGACAAGGAAGCTTTAGATATTGCATTAAACGAGCATGATTATGTTTTTAGTTGTGATAATTACACGCAGTATTATTCAAACAACAACTCAAAAATCATAAACAGAAGACACATTGAGGGAGATTGGCCAATCAATCACGTAAATTATTTTTTATCACAAGGCAAAAAATATTAATGAAACCCAAAATTTTAATATGTATAGATTGGTATAAACCAGGCTACAAAGCAGGAGGACCTATCCGTTCTGTAAGCAATTTAATTACCCATCTAAAAAATTCATACGATTTTTATGTAATTACAAGGGATACTGATTATTTGGAAATCAAACCTTACGAAAGCATCAAAAGTAATGAGTGGAATGACGTTGATGGAGCACAAGTTTATTATCAATCCATTAACAACCAAAATAAAAACTCATTTAAAAAACTTATTGAACAAGTTAACCCTCAGATTATTTATTGTAATAGCTTATATTCTCCTAAATATACCCTTACTCCTATTCGTATAGCGAGAAAAAAAGGTATAAAAACTATAGTTGCTGTTAGAGGGATGCTCTCAAAAGGATCCTTATCAGTTAAAAGTCATAAAAAAAAGGTATTTCTTTCAATAGTGAAAACTGTTGGATTGTTTAATAAATCCATTTTTCATGCAACTAGTTTACAAGAAAAAGAAGACATTATAAACAACTTTGGAAGTAGCACTTCCATTATTACAGCTCCTAACCTTCCAGAAAAGAAAAACAACAGATTAATACTAAAACCAAAACAATCGGGGAGTTTAAAAATAGTTTCTGTTGGCAGAATAGCTCCTGAAAAAAATACCTTATATGCATTAGATGTGTTAAAAGATTGTAGAACAAACATTGAGTTTGACTTATTTGGGCCTGTATATAACCAAGAATATTTTGAACAATGTAAAAAAGCCATCAACCAATTACCCTCAAACATCGTTGTTAACTATAAAGGAAGTTTAAATCATGAATTACTAGATGATACCTTGAAAAATTACCATACGATTTATTTACCATCAACAGGAGAAAATTTCGGACATAGCATTTTAGAGGGAATGGTTAATTCATGTGTTCCTGTAATTTCTGATAAAACACCATGGACAAATCTTAAAGAAATAAATGTTGGATACGATATAGATTTAAACTCTCCTCAACTATTTTGTAAAGCAATTGATGAACTAGCTAATATGAGTGAAACTCAAATAAATGAAAAGGCTCAAAATGCTTATAATTACGCACAAGAAATCATCAATAATAAAGATTTAATTGAAGAGTACCACAAACTATTTCAACTTAATAATTGAATTCATAATTTAGACCAGTTAAAAAAGAAAACGTAATAAATGTACATATTAGGAATTAATGCATACCATGGCGATTCATCTGCCTGTATTTTACATAACGGCAAAGTAATAGCTGCATCAGAAGAAGAAAGATTTAGAAGGATAAAGCATTGGGCAGGATTTCCATCCGAAGCCATCAAATTTTGTTTAGGAGAAGTAGGAATTGATATTACTCAAGTTGATTACATTACCATTTCAAGAGACCCATCTGCTAACATCCATAAAAAGGTATTTCATGCATTAAAAACTATTCTTACTGTTAAATCACTAAAAGCTAGATTAGAAAACTCTAAGAAAGTTATTAGTACTAAAGCAGAATTAAGTAAAGCACTTAATGTACCTGAAGAACTTATTACAGCTGAAATAAAAAACATCGAACATCATAGAAGTCATATGGCAAGTGCATTTTTTGCTTCTCCATTTGAAGAATCAGCAATTTTGTCAATTGATGGTTTTGGAGATTTCACATCTACCATGATTGGTACTGGTAAAGGCAATAAAATTGATGTTATTGACCAAGTTATTTATCCCCACTCAGCTGGAATTTTTTACACTTCTTTAACTCAATATCTTGGTTTCCCTCATTATGGAGATGAATACAAAGTGATGGGATTGGCTCCTTACGGTGAACCAAAATATGTAGATGAATTAAAAAAAGTAATCCTATTTAAAGATAATGGTCTGTTTGAGTTAAATACCAAATACTTCACTCATGCTAAAGAAGGTGTAAGCATGAGCTGGGAAAATGGTGACCCAAAAATTGAATCTATCTTTTCTAAAGAACTAGAAAATTTATTAGGTCCGGCTCGTCAAAAAGGAGAAGAGTTAACTCAAAAACATAAAGATATTGCTACTTCTGTTCAGAAAGTAACAGAAGAATTGATCTTTCACATCTTAAATTATTTACAAAAAAGAACTGGTTTAGAGAATATTTGTATTGCTGGTGGGGTTGCTCAAAACTCAGTGGCAAACGGGAAAATTTTGGAGAAAACAACTTTCAAAAATGTTTATATCCCTTCAGCGGGGCATGATGCTGGGACTGCACTTGGCTCTGCATTATGGTTATACAATCATGAATTAGGAAACGATAGACTCCCTCCTATTTATGATGCTTATACAGGCTCTAAATCGAGTAATGAGGAAATTGAAGATTATTTAAAATCTCAAAATATTGAGTACACCAGATATAACGATAAAGAATTAATTGAAACTGTAGCTAACGCATTAGTTGATGGTGCTGTAATTGGCTGGTTTCAGGGAAGAGCAGAATTTGGTCCAAGAGCGTTAGGTCATCGATCAATTATAGTTGATCCTAGAAGAACAGACGCAAAAGAACTATTAAACTCTAAAATTAAACGAAGAGAAAGTTTTAGACCATTTGCTCCTTCTATACTGGAAGAATATGTTCCTGAATATTTCGAGAAAACAGATAAAGTGCCTTTTATGGAAAAGGTATATCCTATTAAACCTGAAAAACATTCAGAAATACCTGCTGTAACACATGTGGATGGTACTGGTCGTTTGCAAACGGTTGAAAAAGGTGACAGGTATTATGATTTAATAGAAAAATTCAGACAAAAAACTGGCACTCCAATTTTGCTAAACACATCTTTTAATGAAAATGAGCCTATCGTAAATACCCCAAAAGAAGCATTAGATTGTTATTTGCGTACACAAATGGATATGCTGGTATTAGAAAACTGTGTGGTATCTCGTAAGTCGTGAATCCAAAAGTTACAGTAATAACAGTTTGTTACAATAGCGAAAAAACTATTGAAGACACTATACAATCTGTTGTTAACCAAACTTATGATAACATTGAATACATTATTGTAGATGGCTTATCTAGTGATAGTACATTAAAAATAATAGATAAATACAAAGGCAAAATTTCTAAAGTAGTTTCTGAAAAGGATAATGGGCTATATGATGCCATCAACAAAGGCATTAATCTGGCGACAGGTGATATCATTGCTAACCTTAATTCTGATGATTTTTATATTGACAATACTGTGATAACTGATGTGGTTTCCAAAATGGAAGCCGAAAAAAGTGACACCCTTTACGCTGATTTATATTATGTAGATGCTATTAACACTAACAAAATAACTCGTAATTGGGTTTCAGGAAACTATAAAAAGGGAATATTTTTTAAAGGATGGATGCCCCCTCACCCTACTTTTTTTGTGAGGAAAAATATTTACGAGCAATATGGTAAATTTAATTTAGAACTAAAATCAGCAGCCGATTACGAATTAATGCTTCGTTTTATTCATAAACACGAATGTAGTATTAGCTACCTTCCAAGGGTAACTGTTAAAATGCGAATTGGAGGGGTAAGTAATGTTAGTCTTAGGAACAGATTAAAAGCTAACCGAGAAGATAAAAAAGCTTGGGAATTAAATGAAATGAAACCCAAGCCTTTTACTTTAATTTTTAAACCGCTTTCTAAAATAATACAGTTTGTAAAGAAGTAACTCTTAATCAAACTTAGCAGCTGAGTTATCTTTTTTAGGTCCAATAATTAAAGCTAAATATAACTCGTGTGAACCATTAGAATAATCTTTTAAATCAGTTGTAGTAATATCATAAGAATATCCTAACTGAAATTGTTTAAATTGCATCCCAATTAAAGCAACAATAGACTCCTGATTTCTATAAGATGCTCCCACCCAGTATTTTTGTTGATATATACCTTTAACATTCAAATCATACTGCAATGGAGCCCCAGCAACCATTTTCACTAAACCTCCAGGTGCAACTCTAAAGTCATCATTAATATCAATATTGTACTCTCCATGCACAAAATAATGTCTAACTAAAGTATTCTCTTCTCCTGTACCTAAATTATCATATAAGTTATTTTGGAATATCTGCGGTGCAGAAAAACCTATCTTATATTTTGAAGTGTAATACAATACACCAAAACTTGCATCAGGAGATAGTGCATTTTGTTTCAACTGGCTTAATGAATAATCATCAGGTTCATCAAAACGTAAATTAGCAGTACTAATTGAATAGTTGAACAACATTGCTCCTAACCCAAAAGATACTTTATGTTCGTCATCAAACTGTAAATGATAAGAGTAGCTAAGATGGATACCTTGCTCACTTATTGGCCCTGTTTGATCTCTAAAAATATAACCTCCAATACCCACTTTATCTCCCCATTTGGTGTGACCACTAAAAAAAGTAGTTCTTGGAGCATCTTCTAGTCCTACCCATTGCATACGTGTTGATAAAGCTATCGGGGTATAATTAGTACTTCCTCCAACCGCTGGGTTAATTAAATAATCATTAAACATATATTGACTCGTAAAAGGCAATTGCTGAGCAGTTGCACTTGTTGCTATCAATACAAATCCTAGTATTTTAAATAAATTTCTCATAGCAATTCCTCCTTTTATCTAATTATGTTTACAGTTCCTGAAATAGGTTCTTTTCCATTACCTAAATCAATGATATAATAATAAGTTGCTGATGGCGAATCAGTGCCATTGTATGTTCCATCCCATGGTTCATCGTACCCATTGGATTTATACATTTCACCTCCCCAGCGGTTAAATATGGTAACCACAATATCTGGATACTCTTCAATTCCTCTAATTACCCAAGTATCGTTTTTACCATCACCATTTGGTGAGAAAACATTAGGAATGTTAAAGCATTTACTATTATCAATTTCTACCATCACATCATCAGTAGAACTACATCCATTTCCATCAGAACCTGTTACAATATAACTAGTTGATGAACCTGGAGAAACAATTTGAGATTGGCCATTAACTCCATTACTCCAAATGTATGTAGCTCCCCCAGAAGCAGAAATCATAACTTCCTCACCTACACAAATAGCAGTATCGTTACTCGCAACAATAGTTGGCAAAGCATTAACCGTCACTGTTATCATATCAGAGTTTGAACATCCATTAGCATCAGTACCTGTTACATTGTAAGTATTAGTAGCAGTCGGAACAAAAGGAACTCCATCTGTTACTCCATTATTCCAATTGTAATTTACTGCACCACTACCTGTTAATGTAACCGAATCACCATCACACACAGCAGCTGAAGTAGCATTTGCAACCACAGTTGGGTCAGAGTTCACTGTAATAAATCCAGACATAAATAGAGAGTCTTGACCTCCAGAGTTTGAAACAACCAATGCTACGTCAAAACTTCCAGCAGAATTATAACAAATATTAGTTGGGTTTTGCTGATTAGAATTTGAAGTACTTGCTCCAAAGAAATACCAAGTCCAGTTAGTAGGTGAATTAGTACTTAAATCAGTAAAACTGATACAATCTCCAATACACAATGTGCTATCAGAAGCACTAAAACCAGCTACTGGAGGTGTTGAGCAATTATTAATTGTAATGTTTACTGACATGGTATCAACACAATTAGGACCAGGAGTTGTATAAAGTATACTATATGTTCCAGGTGTTGAAGCACTCAAGTCTATTGTGCCTGTTCCTCCATTAATATTTAATCCTGCTGGAGTGCTTGTAAAGGCTCCGCCTGATGTCCCACTTATGGTTGGGATTGGGTCTGCTTCACTTTGACAGTAACTTGCAGCTGAATAACTAAAGGTAGCATCTTCATCTGCATTGATGGTCACCATCACATCCATCGTATCTGGACAAGCTCCTGTTGTAGTGTAAGTTACTGTATATGTATTTGGTGTGCTCGCACTCAAATCTATTGTACCTGTTCCTGCATTAATATTTAATCCTGCTGGGGAGCTTGTAAAGGCTCCACCTGCTGTTCCACTTATGGTTGGGATTGGATCAACATCACTCTGACAATAGTTTCCTGCTGAGTAACTGAATGTTGCGTCTTCGTTTGCATTGATGGTCACCATCACATCCATCGTATCTGGACAGATTCCTGCTGTGGTATAAGTTACTGTATAAGTGTTAGGCGTACTTGCACTCAAATCAATAGCTCCTGTTCCTCCATTAATGTTTAATCCTGCTGGAGTGCTTGTAAAGGCTCCGCCTGATGTCCCACTTATGGTTGGGGTTGGGTCTGTCTCACTTTGACAGTAACTCGCTGATGAGTAACTGAATGTTGCATCTTCGTCTGCATTGATAGTCACCATCACATCCATCGTGTCTGGACAGATTCCTGCTGTGGTATAAGTTACTGTGTAGGTATTTGGTGTACTTGCACTTAAATCAATAGCACCTGTTCCTCCATTAATATTTAATCCTGCTGGAGTGCTTGTAAAGGCTCCGCCTGATGTCCCACTTATGGTTGGGGTTGGATCAACATCACTCTGACAATAGTTTCCTGCTGAGTAACTGAATGTTGCGTCTTCATCTGCATTTATCGTTACCGTTACATCCATCGTATCTGGACAAGCTCCTGTTGTAGTGTAAGTTACTGTATAAGTATTTGGTGTACTTGCACTTAAATCTATTGTGCCTGTTACGCTATTTATAACTAAGCCAATAGGAGAAGAAGTATATGCACCTGTGTTTGTACTAGTGTTAGTAGGAATTGGATCCATATCACTCTGACAATAAGATGATGATGAATAACTAAATGCTGCTGTATCCGGTGCAATTATAGTTATTGAACTTGTTGAAGAATCAGCTGAACAACCTCCCGTTGCAGCAATAAGATTTTTCACAGTATATGTTCCTGGGGTACTTAATGCTAAATCAACATCTCCATTTGAAGAATTAATGGATAAACCAGTAGGTGTAGCCGTAAATACCCCTCCAGTTGCTCCTGGTGCATAGGTTACCGAAGCTGTACCCGAACCACCACAGTATGGAGTTCCTACATAACTAAAAGAAGTATTTGGTGCCAAGATAATGTCAATAACTATGTCTAAAGTATCTGGACATGTTGGCCCTGGTGTAATATAAGTTACCGTATAAGAATTAGGAGCAGAAGCACTTAAATCAATAGTACCTGTACTTCCATTAATATTTAATCCCGCTGGAGTACTTGTAAATGCTCCTCCTGGAGTTCCACTTATCGTTGGTGTTGGGTCAGTGCCTGTCACACAGTAGGTACTAGCTGAGTAACTAAATGTTGCATCTTCATCTGCATTTATCGTTACCGTTACATCCATTGTGTCTGGACACGCTCCTGTTGTGGTATAAGTTACTGTATAAGTGTTAGGCGTACTTGCACTCAAATCAATAGCTCCTGTTCCTCCATTAATGTTTAATCCTGCTGGAGTGCTTGTAAAGGCTCCGCCTGATGTTCCACTTATGGTTGGGATTGGATCTGCTTCACTCTGACAGTAACTTGCTGCTGAGTAATTGAATGTTGCATCTTCATCTGCATTGATGGTCACCATCACATCCATCGTATCTGGACAGATTCCTGCTGTGGTATAAGTTACTGTATAAGTGTTAGGCGTACTTGCACTTAAATCAATAGCACCTGTTCCTCCATTAATATTTAATCCTGCTGGAGTGCTTGTAAAGGCTCCACCTGCTGTTCCACTTATGGTTGGGATTGGATCAACATCACTCTGACAATAGTTTCCTGCTGAGTAACTGAATGTTGCGTCTTCGTTTGCATTTATCGTTACCGTTACATCCATCGTATCTGGACACGCTCCTGTTGTGGTATAAGTTACTGTATAAGTGTTAGGCGTACTTGTACTCAAGTCTATTGTGCCTGTTCCTCCATTAATGTTTAATCCTGCTGGAGTGCTTGTAAAGGCTCCGCCTGATGTTCCACTTATGGTTGGGATTGGGTCTGCTTCACTTTGACAGTAACTTGCAGCTGAATAACTAAAGGTAGCATCTTCATCTGCATTGATGGTCACCATCACATCCATCGTGTCTGGACAGATTCCTGCTGTGGTATAAGTTACTGTGTAAGTATTTGGTGTACTCGCACTTAAATCTATTGTTCCTGTACCACCATTAATATTTAATCCTGCTGGAGTGCTTGTAAAGGCTCCGCCTGATGTCCCACTTATGGTTGGGGTTGGATCAACATCACTCTGACAATAGTTTCCTGCTGAGTAACTGAATGTTGCGTCTTCCGATATACTTATAGTAACCAATACCGACATTGTATCTGGACAAGATGGACCAGGCGTAGTGTATAACACACTATATGTATTAGGTGTACTTGCACTTATATCAATAGTACCTGTGCTTGAATTTATTGTTAAACCTGCTGGTGAACTAGTAAATGTTCCTCCAGTAGTTCCAGTAATGGTAGGAGTTGGATCTGCATCTGATGTACAATACAAAGAAGAAGAGTAACTAAAAGCTGGATCTTCGCTTGGATTTACAGTAACAGAAACACTATCAATCGCAATTGATTGACAAGCACCATCTACAACTAAATACTCCGTGTAATTACCTGAAGTATTATAAGTTACTGTTTCTACCGAATTAGTTGAGCTAGCAGGTGTTCCTCCGTTAAATGTCCAATTATAACCTGCTGCATTAGTAGAAGATGTACCATCAAAATTAATTGTATCTCCTTCACAAACGGTAGTAGTACTTGGAGTAATATTAGCAGTAGGAGGCACATCAGTCATATAAGGCGACATAAACTGAGAAATATCTAATCCCCAACTAGAACCATCATCAAATGCATACCAGCCACCACCAGCACCAGCACCCCATTCTTCCCATGCTGTTGCAGGAGATGTATCTCCATCTGTATTGGATACAAAGCCTAAAGAATCTCCAGCTGCAAAACCATTCATATTCACACCAAAATAAAAATCAGCTGCACCAACGTTTACTGGTGTTGGAAATATTATTTCAAAAATTTGATTTTCTGCACCAGCAGGATTAGTATTAAGAGCTGCTAATGGAACTGTAACCGTTCCCAGAACAGCACCTGGAGAACCACCAGCACCTGTTGCATCCCAAACATTAAAATCTACCGTTGCACCATTACCACCATCTGCAGCACTCCAAATGTAAAAGAGCCCACCTGTAACATGTGTAAATGGAGCATGAGATGCAGCAGAAAAATATTCAGCCTTTGAAACATCTTGATATAAGGTATTCCATCCGCAAACATATCCTCCTACTCCAGCTCCACCATATATTGTTAGTGTACCCGGAGGTGGAAAATTTAAAGTATCACAACCAGCAGCAATTCCTGTCTCAAACTCAAATGTTGAAGAAAATGGTGCACTACCGCAGCCATTATAAGCCCTTACTCTCCAATAATAAGTTGTAGTTGGAGATAAAGCAAAAGAGGTATAAGAGTTTGTTCCTAAACCAACTGCATTATCAACTATAGCTGTAAAAGCTACATCTGTTGCTATATCAATATCATATAAAACGCCAGCTCCTGCTGCTGCAGTCCAACTAAAATTTACTGGCATAGGTACTCCTGTAGCTAAATTAGCAGGACTTGTTAAAGTCACAGCACTTGGTGCTGGATCGGAAACAATCAAAGTAATTGAAATTGATTTAGAACCTGAAGTACTATTTCCTGAAACAGTAATACTGTAGGTACCAGGAGTAACAGATCCTGTGTTTGAAATGGTTAATGTTGTAGAACCAACAGGTACAACAGGGTTAGCTGCAAAAGTACCTGTAGCCGCTCCAGGTAAACCTGAAACTGATAGTGTTACAGGATCATTATACCCTCCAATAGATCCAACATCAATAGTGTAAACGGCATCATTTGGTGGGCAAATAGAAATACTTGTAGGATTAGAAGACAACGTGTAATCAAAAGTAGAAGCTACAATTGTAAATACATTATCAGAAATATCAAAGAATGTTCCATTAGAACAAATCACCATTATTACCGCTGTAGTAGTTGGTGTATTTGGCACTGTTACTGTTTGACTACCATCATTAGGAACTCCAGATGCTAAAACAGTTGGAAAGGTTAAACCGCCATCAGTAGATAATAGAATATCAACATTAGCACAAGAAACTGGAGCATTATCTGTATTTGCAACATTCCATGTTACTGTTTCAGAAGTAGCTCCTGTCCAGGTAATACCAGTAGCACTAGGATATGTTACCACAAACGGACCTGAACCTGCATCAATGTCTATTGATATATCAATATTATCTACACATCCTCCACCTGGAGAATTATCCCTAACTGTAGTTCTGAAATTCATTGTTCTTGTAACAGATGGGAGCACTTCCCATGTAAAAGGACCTCCTGCCATTAAAGATGTAAGACTTGGAAAGTATCTTGTAGAATCAGTTGTAGGACTATAAGATCTAAAATTAGGCCCTCCTGTTGCTGTTGCTTGTGGGGGCTGAGTAGTAACTTGATTATCCATTTGTTCCCAACAAAAAGTCAAAACATCTCCATCTGGATCAGTAGCAAAAGCTGTTAAGGCAAATGGTGTATTCGCAGGTATTGTTATACCCGCTGCATTAGTTCCTGTAATGGTTGGACTACTATTAACTAGTGGTGTTGTTACTGCACAACTACTTCCAAATCCGTCAATAAAATTAGACCATTCCTCAACATTTATTCCATGAAAATGATCGTCACTGTTATTTTGAACATTTGGTGGACATATACCTGCATACCCCATAATGGTAGAAGCACTACCTGGTTCCATTGCAGTAGCATTATTTCTGTTACAGTTATTGTTTTGTGTATGATTTGCTCCCCATTGATGTCCCATTTCGTGAGCAACATAATCAACATCAAAAGGATCATTTACTGGAGCTGCACTACCTGTAACACCTCTTGCTTTATTCCCTGTACATGGTGAAAAAAGTTGAGCGATACCACCACCTCCAGTACTAAAAACATGTCCAATATCATAATTTGCCGAACCGATTACCGCATCAATATTAGTTTGGTTTTCACCTAACATTACTGCTCCATTATTATTAGTATATGGGTCAGTAGCTCCATTGGTATAAATAATTGCATTGTTACCCGCAATAATAGTCATTGTTATTGCTGCATCTCTCTCAAATATTCCATTAACACGATTCATTGAAGTCACTTGAGCAGCCGCAGCACCAGGAACAGTTCCTCCATGATACTGAGTGTATTCCCCTGTTGCAGCCAGTGCCAATCTGTAAGTCCTTAAATCACATGTACCCAAAGTTTTATCATTTGGACCTTTGAATTTTTTTCCATCATGTATATCATCAGCAATACCCTTTACACCACAGTCAATTGTTTGATTGGTTTTAAAGTCTTTTTTATAGTATACTAAATAGTGTTTAACATCTTCTCTTTGATAAGGATCAATAAAGAATGTTGTTCGTTTAGGAGAGAAAATCATAGCATGAAATCCTCTTTGAGTCACATCTATTTTACCATGTTCCCCTTTATTATCTATACTAATTGCATCATAAGTTCTTATTTGAGGAAATTTATCCTGATAACCAGGAGACATAGTTGTATTTTTATAAACTATGTACTTTGATGTTCCTCCATCTGGATCTGGCAAATCAATTATTACTCCTTTAGCATTAGTTACCGATTTTAAAACAGCAGGAATTAAATCTTGTTTTAGTTTATTAATGTTAAGTTCAACTGTCTTGTACTTTAATGGGAAAATTTCCCTTTTCCCTAAACTATTAATACTACTTTCTGAAATTTCGTTCCAATAATTAGAATCAAACAAAACCACTTCACTTTTCAGCTTTTGTCCATTAATAGCTGCATTATTTAAACTTTTTACAGTAGTAGTTTGTTTTTGCTTACCTTTTACAGACTGTACATTTAAAGGTTTAGTAATTTGATGTTGAATAACACTTTGACCAAAAATAAATTGAGATAATAATACCAATGATAAGACTGAGCTTAATTTTTTCATAGTAAATAGTATTAGTTTAGTTTTATGCTTTAACAGACTTATTAAGGACGAATACCTAAAGTCTTAAAGTTGCCTAAAATTAACCATTAGACTACTACATTTTAAAAATCTAACAAAAAAATTAAGATTATCTTGAAATGCTAAACAGATGATTTATTCAAAAGGATAGTCTTTTGTATCTTCAAATACCCTTTTAACACCTTCTTTTAAAGAAATTTTAGCTTTCCAACCTAAGTTAGTTAATTTAGATACATCCATTAGTTTTCTAGGGGTACCATTTGGTTTTGATTCATCAAATTTATATGAACCAGAAAAGCCACTAACTTCTTTCATAACGTCAGCCAATTCCAATACACTCACATCTGTACCTGTTCCAATATTAAAAATCTCCTCTCCATCATAATTTTCCATCAAAAAATAACAAGCATCAGCCATGTCATCAACATGCAGAAACTCACGTTTTGGAGAACCATCTCCCCAAATTTCAATTTCATCTAAATTGTTTCTTTTAGCCAAAGTAAATTTTCTAATAAATGAAGCAAATAAATGAGAATTATCAGGATCGTAATTATCGTTTGGACCATATAAGTTGGTAGGCATTACAGAAATGAAATTATCACCATATTGTCGTCTATAAGATTCACACAATTTTATACCAGCAATTTTAGCAATAGCATAAGGTTCATTGGTTGGTTCTAGTTCACCAGTTAATAAATACTCTTCTTTTAATGGCTGAGGAGCCATTTTAGGATAAATACAAGATGAGCCTAAAAACAAAAGCTTTTTCACCTTACTTAAGTGTGCTGCATGAATCACATTCAACTCAATCATAAGGTTATCATAAATAAATTCTGCTCGATAAATATTGTTTGCCAATATACCACCCACTTTAGCTGCACTCATAAATACATAATCAGGTTTTTCCTGATCAAAAAAAGTATTTACAGCTTGTTGATTGCGCAAGTCAAGTTCGTTTGAAGTTTTAGTAATAATATTAGTAAAGCCATCTTTTTTTAGCTTTCGCTCAATGGCTGAACCAACCATACCTCTGTGGCCGGCAATATATATTTTATCGTTTTTATTCATATTGATCTAAAATATCATGTCCACCATCTTTTAAATACTTTTCTTTCTCAAATAAAGCCATATCAGCTTTCACCATATCTTTACATAAACTTGCCAAGTCATGCTTATGCTTCCAACCTAATTCCTTTTGTGCTTTAGAAGGGTCTCCTAAAAGTAAATCTACTTCTGTTGGTCTGAAATAACGAGGATCTACCTGAACTAAAACATTACCTGTTTCCTTATCAAACCCCTTCTCATTCACTCCTTCTCCTGTCCATTGAACTTCAATACCAACCTCTTTGAATGACATTGTAACAAAATCCCTCACAGAAGTAGTTGTCCCAGTTGCTAATACATAATCATCTGCTTTATCTTGTTGTAGCATCAACCACATTCCTTCTACATAATCTTTTGCATGCCCCCAGTCTCTTTTAGCATCAAGGTTACCTAGATATATTTTGTTTTGTAATCCTAATTTAATTTTAGCAACACCTCTGGTAATTTTTCTGGTTACAAATGTTTCTCCTCTTAGCGGGCTTTCATGATTAAATAAAATACCATTACATGCATACATGTCATAGGCCTCACGATAATTTTTAACTATCCAAAATGCATATAGTTTTGCAACTGCATAGGGACTTCGAGGATAAAAAGGTGTTGTTTCTGATTGTGGTGTTTCAACCACTTTACCATAAAGTTCTGATGTTGAAGCCTGATAAAATTTAGTTTTCTTTTCTAAACCTAAAATACGAATAGCTTCCAATAATCTTAAAGCCCCAGTAGCATCTGCATTAGCAGTATATTCAGGTGTTTCAAAAGACACTTGTACGTGTGACATTGCTGCTAAATTGTATATTTCATCAGGTTGAACTTCTTGTACTATCCTAATAAGATTAGTAGAATCTGTCATATCACCATAATGCAAAAAGAAATTTACATTTTCTTCATGTTGGTCTTGATAAAGGTGATCAATCCTATTAGTGTTAAACAAAGAACTCCTTCTTTTTACTCCATGTACTTCGTACCCTTTTTCTAACAAGAGTTCTGCAAGATATGCCCCATCTTGTCCTGTTATACCTGTAATTAATGCTACTTTTTTGCTCATAATGTAATTTTAATGCAAGTTTAAACAATTTAAACTGTTATTGGTGATGATATTTTTCTCCTTTTAAAATTGTAAATGCCCGGTATAGTTGTTCAACAAAAAATAATCTTACCATTTGATGAGAAAATGTAAGTTGAGAGAGTGCAACTTTTGCGTTGGCACGTTTATAAATACGTTCAGAAAAGCCATAAGGCCCACCCACCAAAAAAATTAAATCATTACCTGCATTCATTTTTTTTTGTAAAAATTGAGAGAACCCTTTAGAATGAAATTCTTGTCCCTTTTCATCTAGTAAAATTAAAAAATCACTTTGCGAAATTTTATCTAAAATCAGCTTTGCTTCCTTTTCTTTCTGAACATCTGTATTTTGATTCTTACCAACCTTAACATCTTTAATTATTTGCAGTTCAAAAGAAACATAATGTTTTAACCGCTTCGTAAACTTTTCAATTCCGTCTTTCAAATAAGTTTCATCTGTTTTTCCAACCACTAATAATGTCATCTTCATTTGGCTAAGATAAAAAATTATTTACCTTTGGATAATAGTATTAACTATTTCAATTATAATTATTTATTGGCTTAGTATTTGTTAAAGGGTGTAGCATTATGAATAGTTTTTTAATCAACATATTTTTAGTTTTTGCTTTTCTTTTCGGTAAATCCCCGATTTCTAATGAGTTAACCGAAGCATTTAAAGCCGGTGATGCTGTAAAAGTATCTGCACATTTTAATGAATCAGTAGATTTAGAAATTCCAAATAACGAAGGCATATATAGTCAAACTCAAGCTCGACTTATTCTTAAATCGTTTTTTCTAAAAAATAAACCTTCTGATTTTAAAGTGGTACACAATGGAAATTCTAAAAACAATGCTCATTTTACTATTGGTAATCTCACAACCGATAAAGGTTTGTTTCGTGTGTATATTCTCTATAAAAATGGTGAGAATAAAATCACCATACACGAACTGAAGATAGAATCTGACGAATAATAAACCCAAATGCTTTCCTAATAGTTATTTTTGTAGCAAACATTTTATATGAGCTACATTAACGATTTAATTGAGATTGCTATAAAAGAAGATATAGGTGATGGGGATCACACATCACTATCATGCATACCAAGCAATGCAATTGGCAAAGCCAAACTTTTAGTTAAAGAAGAAGGTATTATTGCTGGAGTTGATTTAGCTAAAGACATTTTCAATAAGATTGATGCAGAATTAGTTTTTACAGAGTTTATGACTGATGGGCAAGCAGTAAATTCTGGCGATATTGTTTTTACCATAGAAGGTAAAAGTCAATCTATCTTACAAGCAGAGCGATTGGTGTTAAATTTCATGCAACGCATGAGTGGTATTGCCACACAAACAAATTACTATGTAGAACTTTTAGATGGACTAAACACCAAAATATTAGATACTCGTAAAACTACACCTGGACTAAGGGAAATTGAAAAATTAGCTGTGAAAATTGGAGGTGGTGTAAACCACAGAATGGGTTTGTATGATTTAATTATGATTAAAGACAATCATATTGATTATGCTGGAGGAATAACTTCTGCAATTAATGCTACCAATTCTTATTTAAAAGAAAATAATAAGGATTTAAAAATTGAAATTGAAGCCAGAAGTTTAGAGGAGTTAAATGAAATATTAGAAGTAGGTCAAATTCATCGTATAATGCTAGACAATTTTAATTATGATGATTTGAAAACTGCTGTTAAATTAATTGACGGTAAATATGAAACTGAAGCTTCTGGAGGTATAACCCATGAAACGATAAGAAACTATGCTGAATGTGGTGTTGATTACATTTCAGTAGGAGCACTCACTCATCAAATAAAAAGTTTAGATTTAAGTTTGAAAGCCGTTGATGAATAAATATTTAAAAATAATATGGAATTCTAAATTAGTTCAAACCCCTGTAAACTGGAGTAAAAAAATAATTATACCTGGTTTTGATGGAATACCTTTGTATGATGTGTTAGAATTTTTTATTGAAGGGCTGCAAAAAAACTCTTTAACTACCAGAGCGGCTTCCTTAGCATTTAGATTTTTTTTAGCATTATTCCCTTTTATTATTTTTTTACTATCTATTATACCCTATATTCCTATTGCTAATTTTCATGATCAACTTCTTAATTTACTGCACCAAATGTTACCTGGAAATGCTTATGAAATGGCCGAAGAAACAATTAATGATTTAATACATAAAAAACATAACACATTGCTATCATTTGGGTTTGTTTTTGCATTTTACTTGGCAAGTAATGGTGTTAATTCAATGATAATTGCTTTTAATCAATCTTATCATGCTATAAAAAAAGGTAGCTTCATCAAAAATTATTTAAGAGCTTTTTTAATATTACTAATTCTTACTTTTTTAGTAATATTAGCTATAGGTCTGATTATTTTCAGCGAGAAAATAATCACCTATTTTATAGCCAATGGCTTTTTGCATGATGGAGTAGCTATTTATGCTATTAAAGCTGTTAAGTTACTGTTACTACTTCTATTATTCTTTTTAGGAGTATCTTCTATCTATTATTTTGGAAATGTAAAGAGTGAAAAATTTAAATTTATTTCAGCCGGATCTACTTTAGCCACTCTGTTGAGTATTTTATTATCCACAGGGTTTGCATATTATGTTAACCATTTTGCTTCTTATAATAAGATTTATGGAAGTATTGGAACACTAATTGTAGTAATGCTTTGGTTATATTTTAATTCGTTAGTACTTTTAATCGGCTATGAGTTAAATGCAAGTATTAAACATACTAAACACTCTAAACAAAGTTTAAACTCTTAATTATGAAAAAACTACTTTTTACTCTTACGGCAATACTAACAATTAACTTATCTGTTTCTGCACAAAAAACTGTTGGAGGTGTCACCATTCCAGGGAAAGTTAAATTAGGTGCTACCGAATTAAAATTAAACGGTGCAGGAGTTCGTGAAAAAATGTGGATTGATTTATATGCTTGTGGACTATATGTAACAACTCCTACAAAAAATGCTCAGGAGATAATAGCATCAGAAGACGCTTGTGGTATTAAAATTCAAATTGTATCGGGTTTAATATCTAGCAAAAAAATGAATGATGCCGTAGAAGAAGGTTTTGAAAAAGCTACAGGAGGAAAAACTGCCGATTTACGTAAACGAATTGATGCTTTTAAAGCAATTTTTGCTAAAGAAGAAATTGTAAAAAACGACATTTACGACATTATGTACATCCCAGAAAAAGGAATAATCGTTTTTAAAAATGGAAAAATTAATCCTGCCATTAAAGGGTTAGATTTTAAAAAAGCTCTTTTTTCCATTTGGTTGGGTAGCGAGCCAGCAGATGAAGACTTGAAAGATGATTTACTAGGTAAATAGGTTATTTTTTGATTAGCTTACCACTACCCGATTGCACACTAACAGTAACATTTGGGTTGCCATAATAATGGAGGTTTCCTGTTCCTGTTAATTCAACTAACAGTGAGTTTGAAGCATGCACAAACACATCACCTGAACCTGAGTGATTAACGTGTACATCTTTAGCCACCAAACCATTACAGAACATCCATCCATTACCTAATGTATAAAAATAAGCATTGCTAGCCGCTCCATTTATTGTAAAGTCTGCTACACCAGAATGTTGTCTTACCGCTAGATTATCAGCATTTAAAGTTAGATTAACACTACCTGTTGCCGCTCTAGCATCAATTTCAAGGTTAGAATAAGTAAGAGTTTCTGAATTAGCCACATCTCCTTGACCTAACAGTTCAATTTGTTCGATATTAGGTAAAGTAAGGTAAGCAGTCAAAGGCATATTATAATCCCTAAAAAATCCGCACTTATTATCACTATTAATTTCTAATACATTGCCCGAAACATCAGTATTGATATAAGGCAGTAAATTTTCTCCTCCTTCTAATTTTAAGCTTACAACACTATCTTGTATAATGTATAAATCAATATTATCCTCCAACACTATTTTGGTAACCTCTGCTGTAATACTTCTTAACTCAGTTATTTCGGAACCGCTACCTTTAAAACAACTCGATTCTTTACCACAAGAATAATACAACAAACTTATGCTTGCCAACAAAAAGTAATATGTAAATCTAGTTCTCATTATAATTTTATACCAAATCCAACCTCAACAAAATCGGCTACAGCTACGTGTGTTTTTAACCCAAGATTAATAAAATACTTTTCCTTTATAGTATATCTACTGCTTACTCTGTTATAAACCGAACCATTTCCTTTATACTTTGAAAAAATATAGCCGCCCATTTCAATTAATAAAGATATGTCTCCAAAGTCAAACGCATAAATACCAACAATTCCACTTCTAAAATTATCCATACCACTTGTAGTTGCTGTGGTGTCTTTAGCAATTAAATCCGATAAAGATGTATTGTAAAAAACATCAACACCAAAACCAAAAGAACCTTTATGTTTAATTGGTTTTAGCATATTAAACGAATACGTATTTACAAAATACTTCGGTCCTTTAACGGGTTGTATTTCTTTTAAGCCAAAACCTGTCATTAAATGTTTTTCCCAAGCTCTATCGCGTACAGGAATTTCTGAAATGATTTTTTCGGGCTTGTCGCCAAACTTATAAGTTACCCCAGAATTCAATGAGAAAATATTTATCCCCAAATTGGGTTGAGCAAATGAACTGTTAGAGTAGTGTATAATAGATAAACCTGACGATACATCTAAGGCATTACTCAGTTTTACATTCCACAGCATGTTAACATAAATTAGTGCATTAAAATGAGAACCTATTGCTACGTTCTTATAATTAGTTTCAACATCAAATGGTTTTTGAATGTACCCTAAACCATAACCCAATTTTAATCGCCAATTAATTTTACGCTGGTTTAGTGGTAGCTCCACAAAAGGAAAAATTCCAACAGCATTACCCAACTCATTAGGATTACCCAAATTATGATACAAAGCAGAAATACCCACTTTTGGATAAGCATACACCTGCTGCCATTGTTTTTTACCTATTGTAGATTTATAAAAGGAGAGCTCGTAAGCAACTGTATGGCCTTCAACAATTTCGTTTACAACTTGACGGTGAGGAAGTAATGCTCCAAGGTGCACAGTTCCTTTTACACTAAAGTCAGGTTCTACCTCTTGCGAAAAAGCGTTGATAAAAAGCGTAGCTAAACTAAGTAATAAGCCATATTTATGAAGTACTTTTATCAAAACTCAAAATCTTTAGAGGAAAACAAAAATACTGTTTTAAATATGAATGATAAGTTAGCTGCTTTTGAGCGTTTGCTCAACATTATGGATGATTTAAGGGAGAAATGCCCTTGGGATAAAAAGCAAACCATGCAAAGTTTGAGACATTTAACCATTGAAGAAACTTATGAGTTAACCGATGCCATTTTAGATAATGATTTAGAGGAAATAAAAAAAGAGTTAGGTGACATTATGCTTCACCTTGTTTTTTATGCCAAAATAGCTTCAGAAACTAATGAATTTAATATTGCCGATGTGTTAAATACCATTTGTGATAAGCTAGTTCATCGTCACCCACACATATATGGAGATATAGAAGTTACTGATGAAGAAGTAAAAGCCAACTGGGAGAAATTGAAACTAAAAGAAGGCAAAAAATCGGTATTGGAGGGAGTACCTAAAAGCTTACCCTCTATGGTTAAAGCAGTACGCATACAAGATAAAGCCAGAGGTGTTGGATTTGACTGGGACAACAAAGAACAAGTTTGGGAAAAAGTAAATGAGGAATTGCAGGAGTTTAAAGAAGAAGTTGATAGTAAAAGTGATAAAGTGGAAGAAGAATACGGAGATGTATTGTTTTCGTTAATTAACTACGGTAGGTTCTTAGACTTGAACCCCGAAGATGCGTTAGAAAAAACCAATAAAAAGTTTATTAAACGTTTTCAGTATATGGAAACTGAAACTAAAAAAGCTGGGAAAACTTTAGGAGAAATGACCTTAGATGAAATGGATGTGTATTGGGATAAAGCTAAAAACCTTTAATATTGATATATTTATAACACCAAAATTAAAAGCGATATGAAAAAAATAATCTTGCCCCTGATAATTGTTGTAGTTGCAATAGGCTGTGGCTCTGATAAAAATGTAGAAAATACAGATGGTAACAATACAGTGGTTGCTGATTTTTTAGAGCATGTTGAATCTTTTGAAGCCATTGAAGAAGCTGCACCTGTAGCTTATTTTGAAGAACTAGTAAGCAATGCAGCTGATGAAACTATTAATTTAAGCAAGGACAACATTAATGACGTGTTGGAAACTGCAAAAAGTTATAGCCATATTGTAATTATTGTAGAAGATCATACCATTGTAAGAGTTGATGATGTAACCGATTGCCAGCAATCAGGCTCCTGGGGAGCATGTATGCCTATAGGTGAAGGTTATATCAAAAAAGGCGATTTAGAATATCAGGATGATTATATTAATAACATTATAGGAAGACCAGACTCACAAGCAAGAACTGCTTATTTGTTTAAGTAACTAACCTAATCGTCAAAAGGACTAACCACATTCAACAAAGCAGGTTGAGACACCTGTGTGTAAATCATTGTGGTTTTAATTGAGTTATGACCTAACAGTTTCTGAATAACTCTTATATCTGTTCCATTTTCTAATAAGTGTGTTGCATAAGAATGTCGTAGTGTATGAGCAGTAATGTTTTTATTTATTCCTGCTTTTTTAGCTGCACTTTTCAATAATTTATTAAAACTTGAACTTGTGTATTTACCACCTTTTTGACCTTCAAATAAAAACTCTTTTGGAGAAAATTCTTTGTAATACTGACGTAACATTTTTAGTAACTTTTCTGATAAAGGAATGATACGATCTTTATTTCCTTTAGCAGCTTTTACATGAATAATCATTCTGCTTGAATCAATGTCTTTTATTTTTAAATCTATCAATTCGCCCACTCTAAGACCAGCACTATAAACTAAAGCTATCATGCTTTTGTGCTTTATGTTATTTGCTTTTTCAATTATCGATAAGACATTATCTTTTGAAATAATAATAGGAAGTTTTTCAGGTTTTCTACTTGGAAACAAAAATTCCAAGTTAATGTTGGTGTTAAACATCTCCTTATAATAGAGTTTTAACGCCATAGCAATTTGCTTTTGGTAAGAGTAGGATACTTTTTTGGTATGTACCATAAAGTAAAAATATTTGTGCAAAGCAGTTTCATCTACTTTATCAAGAGGTTTATTAAAATATTGTTCAGCCATTTTAACAATGGAAACATAACTTTCAATAGTATTTTCACTATACCGTTTAACCTCCAATATTTTCACAAAATCAGGAATACTCATAATAAAGCGAATTTAATGATTTTAACGAAAAAAGTATTATTTTTATGACAAATAAGCTGGTTATGCGGAAACTTCCGTTTATCCAGTAGTTAACCAACAATCTTATTCAATTCCTCAGTAATTTGCCCTGCTAAAATTTTACGGCTGTATTTTTCGTAATTAGTGCTTTCTGCTTTTAGGTTGCTTTGTTTATAAGCTTGGTAATATTGGGTAAGTATTGTTTTTAAGGTTTCCTTATCCTTAAAATCAGCTACTTTACCCGCATTGGTTTCTTGTATTATTTTAGCAGAATCTCCCGTAGGCTTCCCAATGCACAATATTGGTCGTTGAGCACCTATGTACTCATACAACTTACCCGGTACTACTCCATCAATATTTGGGGTATCATTTAAAGGTAATAAGAGTACCTGTGCTTTCATTTGGTGCTTTACCACCTCAGCATGTGGCAGGCTATTAATCAGATTCAAATTAGTTTCTAATCCGTTTTCTTTGGCTTCTTGTAAAGCAACAGGTGATAATTGCCCAATAAATTTTAATTCTAATTCTTTCTTAAATGTTACATCAGCATCGCACATCTCTTTTAACACTTCCCATAAAATGTGAGGGTTTCTGTCATCATTTAATGAACCTGCATGGGTTATGGTAAACTTTTTATCTAAAGCTACATCCCCTGCTTTGGTAAAATCTGCAGGATCAAAGCCATTGGTAATTACCATTGGCATTCTACCACAAATATTTTTAAAATCTTCAGCCCAGCTCCAACTTACTGTTACTACTTGGCTAGCAGTATTTAAAACTTGTTTTTCTAAACGCTTATGCTTGGCATCTGCTCGCTTAGTTAGCATCAGTTCATGATAAAAATCAATGTTGGTCCAGGGGTCTCTAAAATCTGCCAACCATGGCAAATTAAACTTTTTGGCTACTCCCATTGCAATTAAGTGCGTTGTGTGGGGTGGACCTGTAGATACAATGGCATCTACTTCATTCTCCTTTAAATATTTTGTAAGGTATTTTACAGATGGTTTAATCCAAAACCTTCTTGCATCAGGTATAAAAACATTGCCTCTCACCCACACAGAGAGTCTTTGAGAAAGAGAACTTTTTTTTTCAGAAACTGTTCCGGGCACCAATTTTTCATCTTTCTTTTTACCGGTAAGTTTTTTATACAACCCAAATGGTTCCCATATTGGAACACGTAACGTTTCTATGCCTTTTGGAATTTGTTTTAAACTGCTATCATCAACAACAGAGGCTTCTCCATTTTCAGCAGTAAAAATGATTGGCTCCCAGTTGTAATCGCGTAAATACTTAGTAGTTTTTAGCCAGCGCTGCACTCCACCTCCACCCATTGGTGGCCAATAATAAGTTATGATTAATACTTTTCGCATTATTTAGGCTGCAATTCGTATTTCTTCAATTCCTCATTATTTACATCAAATTCTAAATCGGCATCATAAGCAGCAAAACCATCAGCCTCTACAGTAATGTGATATGTTTTTTCAGGGTCAACCAGCATGATAAATTTACCTGTAATAGAGTTTGATTTATAAATACCGTGTACTTTTTTAGTTTCGTTGTTAATCAAGGTGATTTTTGCTGATAAAGCTTCATTATTGCCTTTAACTATAGCCTTTAATACATGAAATTGCTGAAACTCATCTTTTAGAACCACTTTATAAATATCACCAGCACCTTTACCTTCTGGTCTAAAACCGGAAACGTAAGCTACTTTACCACTAGCAACCAGAGTATAATACAAATCATCATCCACTGTATTTACCGGAAACTTTAAATTTTCAGGTTCTGACCACATTCTCTTTTCCAATACTGTTCTAAACACATCGTACCCTCCCATATTTTGATGCCCTTTAGAACTAAAGTACAAGGTCTTTTTATCAGAATGGATAAAAGGCGCTTCTTCATCGTAAGCTGTGTTAACTAAAGGACCAAGATTTAATGCTTTACTCCATTTACCATTTGGTAATCGTAATACTTTATAGATGTCTTTACCCCCAAAACCACCTGGTCGATCACTTACAAAATACATCACCTTATCATCTAAAGTAATGGTTACCCCTGATTCGTTATATTTAGAATTTATGTTCTCTCCCAGTTTTACTGGTTCCTCCCAACCGTCTATTCCCATTTTGCATTCATAAATATCTCCTAATCGCTCTATAAACATAGTTTGCCCATCAGTTGAAACACCAACAACATGGTTATGACCGACAGCATTTACATTATTCTTTAGCATAGTAGGAATAGTCCAACTATTGCTTTTATTTTCAACTTCGTAAATTAATGCCTGAGGCTCTCCTTCTTCATTTAACTTTCCTGTAAAATTTGCAGCACAGTAAATCAATTTAGATTCATCGGCTACTACATGCGGAGCAAATTCAAAGTTTTCAGAGTTTACTTCTACAAAATTCTGAACCAATACATCTCTACTATTTTCTATTGCAATTTGAGCATACTTAACTTTCTCTATTTCAACGTTTATTTGATCGTTAGTAAACTCTTTATTCCCTGCAATTAATTTATAAGCATTATAAAAATTGGTAGCTTTTTTAAATTTCATTTTAGCGTGAGCAATAGCTGCTTTGTACCTAAAAAGCTCTAAACTTACACTACTACTGGATTTTAAAAAGTGTTCTTCGGCCTTATCGTAATTTTTTAAATGGTAATTGCATACCCCCATACTAAAGTTAAGTTCTTTATTTTCGGAATCAGTGGGGTATAATTTATCGTAAATCTGAAGTGCAGCGAAATAATGCCCTGCTTTGAGTTTTTTATTAGCAGTAGCTTTATCCTGAGCATAAGCCACACTTAAGAGTAATGCAGCGAAAATTATGGCAAATACCTTTTTCATTATATTTTTAAAACACAAAAGCTGTTTTATAAGGCATAAATATATCTAATCTCTACCCAAAAAGACGATGATATTCGTCATTTGTTAAACAGTTTAATGTGCATAAACCAATATAATAAACGCTAAATCTAAAATTTAGTTCGGACTTTTCGCGTTTTATACTTCGCTTTTCCTATGGTAACAGGTTTATTCTTAGGATATTTAACCGAAAAAGTTAAATCAACTGTTTTACTTTGATTTGGTTCAATTTGAAACAACCACTTTAATTCTCCTGTTAAATCATTCTTGTTAGCATCAGATTTTTCTTCAGTAGAAACCTCTATATCGCTATCCTGCGAAACAGGAACCTGATCAAGTACTTCAATGTTAATAGGAACTTTTCTATTATTCTTAACCACCATTCTGTAAGCATGTACTTCTTTTCTGTTAGAACCAATGTATTTCACAGAACTAAAATCTTTTAGTTTAGTTCTTGTTACCAATACTTTATTATCTCTTCCTAAAGAAATATCCAAAGTATCACTTACATTTCTAGTTTCAATGAATGACTGACCAACAAAAGTTCCTCCAAAATAAATGTTTGCTGAACCTTCAATCATATTTAAATCTTGCCAGTTAGTGATACGAGCTAATAAGAAAGCATCTTTGTCTAGTTTTGGAACAGCATAATGCTTATACATAGTAGGAAGTTCATGCTCTATTACATCAACAATGTATGGCTTATTATCAGAAGGCACGGTATAAGTCTTTTCAATGTCAAACTCTGCACTTAGCTCTGAAACAGAAATTGTTTCAAAATCAGAAGCTGGAATATTAGCAACCGTATTTTCATTACCATTAAAGTAAGCATTTCCTGTCCACCCCTCTGCGTTTGTAATGTTGCCATTATCGTAGAAAAATGCTTGCTTTTGAGATTGAGACTTTTGCTGATAAGCATTGTATGCCGAACGCTTACCTTTACTATATGTATACTGAGCTTTATAATTTAAATACCATGGACTTAATTTAGGCTGTGTAGCACTTAAAGTTGGGTCAGCTGTAGATAACTTAAAATTAATCTCTTTCCAATCAATATCTGTATTATTATATACAAAAGCTTTATACTCTAGCTTTATAGGCTTATTAATATCCTCTGCTCTAATATCATATGAAGGAGTCCACCCAGCATTGCTTACCAAGTATTTTAACTCCACTTCAGTAGTTTTTGCAACATCTGCTTCTAACAATAAGGTAATTTCTCCTCTTGAATAGTTAGATTTAGCATTAGCTTGAAATAACTCACTGTTAATTCTAGTAACCATCTTATTATTCTGATTTACTGCCCTATCAATTTTAGCTATTGCTTTATTAATTTCCATTATTCTTGCTCTATACAAATCAGCAGCTTGCTTTAATTCTGCTACAGAAACTCCATTATCATTACCCCCTATAGATTTGTTTTGTAACATCATATCTTTTTCAATGGTATAAGCATCTTTTTCATTAGCCAATTCAATGTTTTTTTGATTAATTAAATCCAGAGAATCTCTCAGTTTAATTACCCTTGGCTTCTCTTCTACATTGGTTAAATAATCAATTCGATGAGAGATAGCCAATAACTCAACATTATTGGTTGTAGTAACCTGAATGTTATTGGAGTTAAACTTAGGTGATAAGCCCGTAAAAATCAATTTAGTCCTTCCTTTATCTAAACTCACTTTTTTAGCTCGATGAATTTCAGCTCCTTCTAAATAAATAATGGCTGATTCTATATCAGTAGTTACTTTTTTTTCCTTTTCGTCTTGTGCAATCACAAAGTTTGTAATCACAAGTAATAACAATAGTTGGATTAATTTTTTCATATTCTTAGCGTTTAAAATTTGGTAAATAGATGCAGAAAAAAGGTCTTTCCACATTACTATACTAAACTACTGAAGAAATAAGTGATTTGCTAATTAAATTGAGTGAAACTACCCTTTAACTTAGTTAAGCTTTATGATTGGAAAGTGAGATAAATGAAATAGACACTAAATCCAACAAAATAAATGATCCCCAACCAACTCACCCATTTTAACAAACCTTTTGGTTTATTTTCTTCTGGCATTGTGTTGCCATTTATTGCTAAGTAGTTTAGAATAGCAAGAATTGGTGAAGTAATAAACGCCACTTTGGTAGCAAAATCTACCATAGCTTTCATGTTAGTTAAAAAGAATGCAAGAATTACTATGGTGCCAATTGCAACCAACAAAATCCAAAACCAATACAACCCTCTTGATTTTTGTTCTTCCTTTCCTGTTATCATCTGAGTGGCTGGACTTAGCACTCTTGGAAAAGCATCTAAACAGGTTAATGTGGTGCTAAACATGGTAGTTAAAGCAGCAACTGCAATAATTAAATACGCCCATGAACCTAAGTTTTTAGTGTATATACCAATCAATTGATTGGCAAATTTTCCTCCACTTGATTCTAACTCTATGCCTGATCCATAAATGGTTGTTGCTCCTAATGCTACAAAACAAAGTGCTAAAAACAAGGTGCCCCAATAACCTATTTTAAAATCTAACAAAGCGGATTTTAAAGGTAGCTTCTGCTTTACTTCATTGCTTTTCTCAACTGACCATACCGAGTGCCACACAGAAATATCAAGTGGCGCAGGCATCCATCCCATTAAAGCAATTAGAAATAGTACATGGGTTTTATTATCAAAAGAAAAGGTAGTCATGTATTCTACATATTGCTCGTTATTACCAGTAAAAGAAGCAATTAGAGCTACTATGGTTGTAATGGATAATACAACTATAATAATCTTCATCACCTTATCTAAGACACTATATCTTCCTATCAATAGAATGGCTAGGCAAACAATTAACAAACCCGAAGAAATCACCCATGGTTGAATTGTTAATCCAAAAACCTCGCTCACCAAACCAGCAGTAACAACTGTTACTGCACTCTGAATGATAAACATAGTTCCTATAGTGATTAATAAGAAAAGATAAATAGACCATTTACCTAACGCTTGATAACCATGCAATAAGTTTTTACCAGTACTTGCTGCATAACGAGGTCCGAACTCAAAAAATGGATACTTTAAAATATTAGCTATGATAACTGCCCAAATTAACCCATAACCAAAATCAGCTCCAGCTCTTGTAGATTGTACCAAATGAGAAACACCGATAGCAGCTCCTGCGTACAATAAGCCAGGTCCTAATATTTTATACCAAGGTGTTTTCATTAATTTAAAATTCTTTCCCTTCTTCCTATCATAAATATTTCATCAACTGTATAATTCATAAAAATATACATTGACAAACAAAAAATACTAAGCACCAAAATATAGCCAATTATTGAATATAATAAACTCTCATTGTAGTATTTTCGAATAGAAATTTTCATTCTCTTCAAATTGAAGTACCAAAAATTTGATAATAGTATTATTATAACAAATACTACCATATTCATTTTTTTATCAAACAAGTCAACAATTCCAACTAAGTTTTCATAAAAAAGCACATAAATCGAAAGGAAAATAAATAAATTCAACCAGCATAATGCAACTATAGCTGAAAATGCAGCTATATCATTTCTTAACTCCTCTTTTAAAAACTTATAGTATTTATAAAAAAAGTAGTCGTACATTTTACCTTATCCCATAACTTGGTGAGTAACTCTCAAACTTATTGATGTTTACTTCAAATGGTTTATTGCAATAATCCGTAATTACCAATTGATCTTCTTCTATTACAAATCTTCTTTCATGGATGACTCCATAATAAATTGCTTGTAGAATTATTTCGTTTGGAGAAGTTGATAGAAGTTTGCAAACACATTCCCTATCCATGTAAAATGGAGCAATCATTTTGTTTTGCTCCACTCCATTAACTATAATTGAGTGATGTGCTTTTGTAGAACGGTATTCATTCCTTGCAGCAGCATCTGAGGTGTACAAATAAGAACCGGCATCTCTCACTAAGTCTTTCCCTTTCACATTTAGTTCAAAAGATAATTTATCATTGTGTACATGTCCCCAGCTATGATGTATTTTATCATTAGCGATAGCACTTACAGCTAAATAAAATTCTTCTGATTTATAGACGAAAAATCCAAAATCATCAAAAGCATAATATTTCAATTTCGATAAATCAATTTTATCTCCATATTTAATAATGGATTCCTGCGAATAAGTTCTTCCCGATAGACTCATGGTTCTATCCAAAAACACATTAGATATATTTTCAGAAGTATCTATTTTATTTCCATTCGCAAGTTGCTCAACAATAGTTTTGCTATTTGTATTATTACTTCCCACTACTCCAATTCCAGCAAACGCATTTATTAGAGGATTGTAATTCAGTAAGTTTTCGTCTTCATTACCCAACTTAAACAACCTTCCACTATCGTTATCTCCAAACTGTGGAATAGTTCCATCAATTTTACTTATTGAAACGATAAAGTGAGCAATATTTCTTATTCTTTTCGCATATTTCTCATCCAACTCTCCATCTCTCAACATTAATGCTGTAGCGTACAAAACAGCTTCAGCACTTAAACAATGGTATGTTGTTGAACCTTCAAAATTTCCACCATCTTTAAAAAATTGCTTGAAGGTTTCCTTTTGCATTTCTTCTCTTGAAAAGTTTTTCCAATCTGCTTTACCTAAGTAATATCCTGCAAATAGTAACCCAACTAAGTTGAATAAATAGTGATTACCTGCAGCTCCCTCTTTGTGCTCTAAATTGTTATAGATAAACCAACCATGCTGGTAAACTGAATTTGTAAATACTTGTTTAAATTCATTGTCAAAATCTTGTTTTAAAATGTCGTAAGCCAACAACAAGTTACAAACTCTAATGCCAACATCCATAGCACAAACCCAATTCACTCCCATTCCAACAGGGTTATGAGCAATAAAATCTAAACACTGATTTCTAAACTCTTCTTTCTTGCTAGCTAATGCCAATTGAGGTAAATGCTGCAACCTACCTAACTCCCATAAATCTTTTATATCAACTCCAGCAGGAGTGTTTTGCTCATTAAATGCTTTAGTAACATCATACTCATAACCAGTTTTTACGTCCTTTTGCCAATTGATAATTTGATAATCCTTATCAATTAAACTAGCTATTTCTTGAGTTATTTTTTGATGATTAGAATGAACTTGAATTGATTTTCCTGCATTTCTAGAAAGCCATCCGCTTCCTAATAAATCAAATTCGTGATTGAGGTAATGCTCTATTCTTTTAGAATCAGTTTCTGGTTTCAACTTAGATGAATCCAAAAAAGAATTCAACTTTAATTGCGTAGGAGTATTTCTAAAATCTTGAGCAGAATAGTTTATTCTTTTAGATGGGATAACTTTCTTGATTATTCTTTTTAGAAGAACATCAAAAGGTATTTGTTTAGCTATTTTAAAGTTACTCAAGTTCAATTTCTTTAAGACCAAAATAAACAATTCTAAGTTTTTAAATACTGATAATTAAAAATTCATTTAATCTCATTACTTTTAACAGTCTTAAATTTAAGTTGATTTCTATGGATTTTTCTAAAAATAAATACATTCAGCACGCAATTGCTGTGTTTGTTATCGCTGTTGCTTCTTTACTTTATTTCTTTCCTGAAAGTCAGGGTAAAAAGATTTTGAGCCATGACCAATTAAGTTCGGTTGCTGCTGCAGGAGAAAGAGAAGCCTATGCAGAAAAAGGAGAAACCATTTTGTGGTCTTCAAGAATATTTGGAGGAATGCCATTGTTTCAAACAGCCTATCGAGTTGACTCAAATTTATTGTTTAACTATTACTATTTATCCCGTCATATTTTCCCAAAGAGTATGTGGCTTTGGTTTATGCTTATTTTGGGCTTTTACATTAGCTTATCCATTCTCGGTTACAATCTCCCAATTCGGCTTATAGGAGCTTTGGCCTTTGGGCTTTCCACTTGGTTTTTACTCTCTATTGAAGCAGGACACTCGAGTAAAATATTGGTAATCTCTTGTATACCGCCATTGTTAGCTTCCATATTCATCGCTTACCGAGGAAAATGGTTATTGGGAGGTGTTTTAACAAGTTTGTTTTTAGGATTCGCATTAATGGGTAACCACCCTCAAATTATCTATTACACACTGTATTTTATAGCCATCATTTTTATTTACAAACTGGTAGATTCTATCACTCAAAAAACCATTCCAGCTTTTGCAAAAAGAACCTTAATTCTTTTAGGTTTTGGAATACTAGGAGCTATACCAAGTAGTACAAAAATGTACATAACCTACGATTATGCTAAGGAAACCATTAGAGGAGGAAAATCAGAATTAACTAAAGAAAAGAAACAATCTACAGGGTTAGATATAGAGTATGCCTTCCAATACAGTTATGGAAAAGCAGAATCGTTAAACTTGTTAATACCAGGATTTGCCGGTAGTGGAGCAAATTTGGATGAAGATTCTGAAATGTTTGCTGAATTGCGTAAAAGAGGAATTCCTAAAAAACAAGCGTTGGATTACTTAAAAGGTATCCCTGTATTTTATGGCGAACCTCCTGTAAATACTGGCCCTTCATATTTTGGTGCCGGTATCATCTTTTTATTTGTATTGATGCTATTTATTGCCAAAGGAAGGTTTAAATGGGCATTGTTAACCATTATAGGTATTACATTAATGTTTGCCTGGGGAAGACATTTTGGATTGAATGAAGCCTTGTTTGATAGCATACCTCTTTTCAACAAATTTAGAACACCATCCATGTGGTTATCCATGGCTATGATTGCTGTTGTATTTGGTGCCATGCTTGGGTTAAAAGCATTAATAGAAGGAAACTACGATACTTCTAAAATTAAAAAATCATTGTACATGACTGGAGGCATATTAGGTGGATTTGTGGTAATTGTTTACTTGTTTAAATCTTCGTTTACTGATTTTGCAGGACCATACGATGCCCAGTTAGAACAAAATGGAATAGACATTGGAACATTGATACAGGATAGAATTAGCTTATTGAATGCTGATATTTTTAGAACATTGTTAGTATTGGCTTTGACATTTGGAGCGATTTGGGCCATCATTAACAATAAACTAAAAAGCAGTTCATCGTTGGTTTATGTAATTTTTGCTGCTATCATTATTGGCGATTTATGGATGGTGGATAAACGCTACCTCAACGAAGATGATTTTACAAAAGCAAAATCGTTTGAAAGCTCTATTAAACCAACTGCTGCCGATCAACAAATATTAGCCGATAAGAATGGACACTACAGAGTATTTAACACTACGGTAAGTTCGTTTAACGATAACATTACTTCTTATTTCCACAAATCAGTTGGTGGTTATAGTGCTGCTAAATTGATTAGGTATCAAGACATTATTGAGCGTCATTTATCGCAAGGAAGTATGCCTGTGTTTAACATGCTAAATACCAAGTATTTTATTACAGGTCAACCCGGACAAGAAATGGCTCAGCAAAACCCAGCTGCATTGGGTAATGTTTGGTTTGTGAATGATGTGAGTTGGGCTAAAAACGCTGATGATGAAGTAGCACAATTGAAAGATTTTAACCCTGCTTCTACTGCAATTATAGATGAGCGTTTTAAGGATTATATGAATGGGATGAACATCAATGCTTCATCTGGTCAAATCGCCTTATCGAAATTCCATCCTGACAACATGGAATACACTAGTGAATCTACTGCTGAAAGTTTTGCAGTGTTCTCTGAGATATGGTACAAAGGAAACGAAGACTGGAAAGCTTATATAGATGGAAAAGAAACTGAATTTATTAGAGTGAACTACTTGCTGAGAGGTTTAAAAATACCTGCAGGTAACCACAAAATTGAATTTAAGTTTTACCCAGAAGCACACTATACAGGAAGCAAAATATCTTTCGCTTCTTCGCTATTGATTATTTTAATGGTAGCTGGGTTATTTGTTTATGTGGTAATTATGAAAAAAGAATTACCAGGGATGAAGGAGGATGAGTTAGTATAACATAGAATGTTAAACAATAGCAGTAGTAAATCAGCTAAAAATGGGGCTAAAAATAAGTACAATTGCAGCAATACCTAAAAATGTAGAGAGGGATTACTATTTATACATTTTAGACTATTATAATTGGGATGAACCTATTTCAAATGCATTAAGAAACAGTTTTGATAAAATCGCAAAATTCGCTGCTGAAAACAATACTGTAGCGATTCAAGGAATACCTGAAAGTCATTTTTATTCAGAACTATTATCTTGGGAATCAATTAATGGAATTGAACCAGAAAAATTACTACCTGCATTAATGATTACAACTATACATCCAAAATACTTTTTAGACCGTGACAATAAAAAAAAGTCAAAAAAAGAAAAAATCCCTGAAGACAAATTAGTATTCCTGGAGATAGGAAAAATTTGTAACACACCACAAGATGTTATAAAATTAATCGAGAAGATTTTCCAAGATATTAAGGAGAAAAAAGAAATCAAAGATTTTCAAGTTAAAAAAGAGCTTAAAAGTGGAATAAACAAAGTGCTAAACGATGCAATTATTCTTGAACCAAACATTGCTGGAGTAGGCGTTAACATTAACAATCTTTTTAAATTTCTTTCAAAGAAAAAATAAATCGATCCTAAAACTTAAAAAGATTAACCTTACTGCCCACAAAAACAATCCGTAACGTAGTGCAACAACAAAGCATGACCAATCTCTACATAACCGTAACTCATGCTTTCTATCCAAAGGTTGTATGTACCTGTTGTACGTAATTTATTATCTGGTTTAAAACCAGAAAGTGTTAAGCTCTTAGCTCCTTTATTGTTAGCAGCTTCTACTGCATTTACAATGTTTTGTGAGTTACCAGAGCTACTCACAGCAATCAATAAATCATTATCGGTAATCATGGTATTTAATGCTTCAGAAAAGACTTTTTCGTAACCATAATCGTTTGCCAAACAAGTTAACACACTATTATCTGTAATGGGGTGTGCTTTTATCTTACAAGCATTAATTAAATCAATAGAAACGTGAGAAATAATTCCACTACTCCCTCCATTACCCACTAAATAAACTGTTCCGCCATTAGCTTTAATGGTATTTAATTCTTCTACCACTTTGGCAAAAGCATCTTCTATTACAGTTCCGTTAGCATCAGTAATTACAGCAGAGTTAACTACTTCATTAAATTTCGATGTATATTGATTTAAGCTTTCCATTTACGACAGTAAAGTTTTTACATATTTCAGCAAAGGTACTTTTTCTATGAATGTTTTGTTACCAATAATTTTAACCGCCATAGATCCAACTGCATTTCCAATAAATGCAACTTGCTTTTCTGGCATACCAGCTTTAACTAATAAAGAGGTAATGGATAAGAAAGCATCTCCTGCTCCAATGGTATCTACAATTTCGTTAGACAATACTGGTGCTTTCTCTTTTACATTTTTAGATCCAACTAAACATCCTTCTACTCCTAAAGTAATAGCAGCACTCTTAGCATTAGTTCTATCCAACAACTCATTTAACACCTCATCCATATTAGCGTACTTATCATGTACCGCTAATTTAGCTTCTTGCTTATCGATAGAGAAATAACTACAGTTATCGTATTTGATAATAAAATTGTATCCTTTGTTCGCACTATTAGTTTGAGCGTTAACACTCAAGAACGTATCTTTTTTAGAGATGTGATTCACTAATTTCTTATCCAATAATCCGTGTCCGAAATCAGCCACCACCATCAAGTCAATATCATTGTACTTGTCAATTTTCTCAACCAATTGGTTCGTTTGCTCATCACCTAAAGGAGAATCATCAATCTCAATCACCTCAAACAACTTATGCTTGAAAGTTTTGTCAACCAACCTTCTCTTCAACGTAGTTGGTCTGTCTGGCACATATAAAGGATCAAACTTTACATTTGGATGTAAGTTATCTTTTATAAAATCGTAATAATCAACTCCACCATTTTGTCCGTAAGTAGAAACTAAGGTTACACTATTTACAAAATCTGCAATGTGGTTAGCTACAGCCAACACACCACCAGCATAAAGCTCAGTGTTTAATTTTTTAGCAGTAATGGTAGCCGATTTAGAAGACTTTCCTAAAGGAGAAACAAATTGGTATTCATCCAAAATAATATCTCCAACTACCAATACATTATAGTTCGAAATCTTCTCAAAATATTGTTGAATCTCTGAGTAATTAAACTCTTCTCTTACTCCTTTTAAGTATTTGTTTAACTCATCATCCTTAACATCAACATGACGGTTAATCAGCTTAGACGAACTGAATTGTTGTTCATGGGTAAACACCAATTTACCTCCATGATTTTCCACTTCAGTTTTCTCCTCATAAATCCCTCCAGTAATATCATCAGCTAATTTTTCGTAATCCTGACCTTTCACATAAAAGCTAGGCTTTAATGTTTGTATAGCAGGAATAGCTTTTGGATTTCTATTTATGGCAACATAATCTACCACCCCAACCGAAGCAATAGTTTCAGCTCTAATGTTTTCTTTAAATATTGGTCTATCTGGACCTTTATTTACATGAATATCTTCGGTAAGCGTTACTACTAAAACATCCCCAAATTTTTTAGCAGCTTCGAAATGCTTAAAATGACCTGGGTGCAATAAATCAAACACACCATGACAGTGCACTACATTCTTCCCCTCTCCTTTTAGTTTTTCAACTATAGGCCCTAACTCTTCTAATGTGTATATCTTATCCAAATCGTGTGTGTTTGCTCAACAATATTACAAAATTATTCTACCTCACAAAAAAGCACTGTCTCACTAGAGTATATTGTAGCATGCTGAATATAAAATTTGTACCCTAAATTTAATTCATCTATCTGGTCTATAATCCCAGTAAAGTCATCCATTCCATGGTAGATAGATATAGCCAATTTTGGCTTAAACTTCTTAATCGTTTCTATGGCTCCATTGATTGCATATGGTTCAGCTCCTTCAATATCAGTTTTTATAAAATCAACACTTGGTAAGTTGTTATCCTTAACAAAGTCATCTATATTAACCGTTACGGTTTCTCCATCAAGGCTAGCTGATTTCTCGAAGCTTACCTGACTACTTGCTCCCCTATCTTTATAGAAAACATTAATTCCAGATTTATCCCACAACGGATTCTCCACCAGCTGAATTCTATCTTTTAGGTTTGGATTTAAATCCAAATTCTTATTTAAAATCTCTTTATTACTTGGAATAAATTCGAAAGTATAAACCTTTCCTTTCTCGCCAACATGATGAGCAAAGTATAATCCAGTATCACCATAACAACCACCTAAATCCAACACTATATCACCTTCTTCAGCTTTTAAAATTTTAGTATCACTTACTTTTTTTAAGTAATGATTAACTGTATAGGTTGTAAATAAAGCTATTGAGTGCAAATAGATTTTTACAGGAAATCCTAACTCATTTAAATCATGATAATATAATTGATGTGGTTTATAAGGCACTTCAATTACTTTATCCTTTTGAGCTAAAGATTTCATCTTATCAATTCCTTGCCAGTATTCAGGTGTGTTTAAAGGAAGTTTTACCTTTAAATAACCTAACACCTGAAATGCCATTAGTTTCAATAGCCATTCTTTAGATTCTTCGCTAGCTAGTCTATTGTACATAGCATCTAGCTTACCCATATAGTTATAAAATCCTAATTGTTTTAATAAGAAGTTATATCCTCCTAACCTAAGAAAAATTGGCATTATGGCCTTACTAAACATAATACGCTTCATGAAGTTGACCAACTTCTTCTTTGCTTTAAGCTTTTCGGGATGTGTATTGTAATCGTAATTATCTGTATAATAATTACCCGATTCTGCCAACAGCTGTTTTCTTAATAACTCCTTAAACGTCATCGGATAAATTATTTTAGATATTTAAACCAACCTTTAGTGGCTTCGTTGATTGAAGATTTATCCCAAACTGGAGCTTCTCTCCAGTAATCGATATGCTCTATCATTTGAGCAACACCATCTTCAAAAGATACTTTCGCTTTCCAGCCAGTTAATCTTTCTATTTTAGATACATCTGCAAATGTACAATCTGGCTCACCAGGTCTTTTTGGAATGTATTCGATATCTCCTCCTAAAAGTTCAACCAATCTATTTACACTGTAATGATTCCCACTACCAATGTTCATGATTTCACCTAAGGTATTCTCGTTAGTAATACATGTATAGCATGCTTCAGCTATATCAGTAACATAAGTAAAGTCTCTTGTTTGTTTCCCATCACCAACAACAGTATAAGGCTTTCCTGCTAACTTTTGTGCTAAGAAAACGCCAAACACAGCACCGTAAGTTCCAGATGTTCTAGAACGAGGTCCATAAACATTAAAGAAACGGACACTAGTAACTGGCAAATCATAAATCTGATGCCAATGCATTACATACTGTTCTCCTATATTCTTCGTAAAAGCATATGGATATTGAGGCCTGATTTCAGCATCCTCTGGTGTTGGATAGTTGTCAGGAATACCATAACAAGATGATGAAGCAGCATACAACAACCTTTTAACTCCTGCTTTCTTAGCTGCTTCTAAAACGCTAATGGTTCCATCAACATTAGATTGATGATACTCCATTGGTTGTTCTATAGAAGGAACAATATCTGCTAATGCAGCAATATGATAAACGTAATCAACTCCTTCAAACAACGGAGCAATCTTATCATGATTAACTATATCTTCATTATAAATTGTAAGCTTCTCATTTTCTTTTTGGTGATCTAGGTTAGCCTCTCTACCAGTAGACATGTTATCAATTACAATAACCTCATATCCCTTTCCTAGTAATAAGTCACAAATATGACTTCCAATAAATCCACACCCTCCTGTTACTAATGCCTTCATTATTTTCCTTTTATTTTTTGAACTATTTTTTTGAGCTGACCACCTGTTGATGCATCAATATTCTCTCTCATTTCTTTCATTCGTTGAGATGTATCAATCTTTGCTTGCTCAACTACCTTTGGATTGGTCTTTCTCCACATTCTTGGAATACCATGTAAATCTTCCTTATCTACGATATGTGGTTTAAACTCTAATGTAAATCCATTATTTGCTAAATGCTCATCTACATCCAACTTATGCGTTGGTCTCCAAGCATTCATGTGATCTCTGATGTATAAAACACCAGTATCCTTTAATATTCTCTTAAATTGAGAAATAGCATATTTTACTAATGGTTCGTTTAGTTCTTGTAAAACTTGAACTACCAATATTTTATCAAAGTAATTATCCGGTATTAAATCTAATCTCCAAGTTGGAACATGATAGATTCCTTTAGAGTTTTCATCCAGGTTAAACTGATCTCTTTCTACAGCGTAATCATGAAACTCTCTACCAGAATTAGAATAATACAAATGCTGTAAACAATACGATTTTGGAATGGCATCAACGGCCACAAAAACTAAATCATCAGCTCCTTCTTGCGACCATAGGTTAGCTTGTCTTCCATATCCAGCTCCAAAATCCATCACTTTTAGTCCTCCAGTATTCTGCATTGGATAAAAGTTAGCTAAGATGTAATCTTGAGCATTGTTTCTTGCTATACACTGGTCATAGCTAGAAAAATCAAATTCTAAATTGTACTTAGAAAGTAAATCAGAATCGAACTTCTTACTCTTCGCTATTAAATCATTAATTCTATTCTCATCAAAATAATCTGGCTTAGGAACCTTTTGCCAATTGTACCATTGAACTATGTCTTCTGGTCCATTGTAAGTATAAAAATCCTCTGGCAAATCACCATCATAATTAACTTGACGTTTAGTTCTCTTATCTTGATAAGTCCAATGAACCATCCAGTCTTTGATAAACTGTTGCTTATCATCATCATGAGCTTTTTTAAAAAGCTCTAGTATATTTTCTTGATAACCCATTAGCTGAAAAACTCAGTTATTTTAGCAATTACATAATCAACTTGTTCATCGGCTAACTCAGGATAAACTGGTAAGCTTAAAATTTCTGTTGCTTGCTTTTCAGTAACTGGAAAATCTCCTTTAGAACAATTTAATTTAGAAGCAGCTTCTTGGTAATGAATTGGCATTGGATAATGAATTTTAGATCCAATTCCATTTTCTTGCAAGAAAGCTTGTAATTCTAATTGCTTAGGAGTTTTAATTATGAACGTGTGATAAACTGAATGATAATTTTCATCATCCATTGGAACATCAACAACATTAGAAAGAGCAGCTTGATATTTGTGAGCTATCTCTCTCCTTCTATTATTCCATTTGTCAGTAGATTTTATCTTAACATTTAAAATAGCAGCTTGTACAGCATCTAATCTAGAATTATAACTCCAAAACTCACACTCATCTCTATTCTTTAATCCATGGTTACGTGCTTTTAACATGTAATCATAAACTTCCTTATTATTGGTAGTTAACATTCCTCCATCACCTGCAGCACTTAGGTTTTTTAAAGGATGTAAGCTAAAACATCCTACATCTCCGATACTTCCTACTTTCTTCCCTTTGTATTTTGCGCCAACAGCTTGCGCTGAATCCTCAATTACTTTTAAGTTATGCTTTTTAGCTATAGCCATTATCTCATCCATATCAGCTGGTCGACCAGTTAAATGCACTGGCATAATAGCTTTTGTATTTTCAGTAATTGCAGCTTCAATTTTAGTGTGATCTAATGTGAAATCATCATTTACATCAACAAAAACTGGAACGGCTCCAATTAATTGACAAGCCGAAGCTGAAGCTAAAAATGAATTAGGTGGAACAATAACCTCATCTCCACATTCAATTCCTAAAGCTTTCATCCCAAGAAACAAAGCATCTGTTCCTGAGTTTAAACCAACTGAATAATCAGCTTCGCAATACGCTGCAAATGTTTCTTCAAACTGACTAACTTCCTCTCCAAGAATAAACATTCCTGAATCGAACAATTTATCCAAAGAGTTAAAGATTTCCTCCTTTAAATCTTTGTATTGAACTCCAATATTTACGTAAGGTACTTGCATTATTGTAATTCGATATTTTGCATCAACTTCACATTGAAGTATTTGATATCATCTAAAGAGTTAGGAATCTTACCTGCTTCAAATGCATTCTTTAAATCTTCAATTGCATCTTCAACCGTTTTCTTTGGTTCAAAACCTAATTCTCTTTTTATTTTTGCTGAACTCACATGATAAGAACGATTATCATCAGTTGGAGTTGTTATTACCTCAACCTGATCTCCGATTACATTCTTAACCATTTGAGCTATATCTTTTACTTTAAAGTTTTCGTAACCAGCGTTAAAGATTTTGTTTCTAATCTTATCATCTTCAATCTCTAACATCATTAAGTAAACGTCACACATATCTTCTATGTGAATGTTTGGTCTTAACTGCTCACCACCAAAAACAGTAATTTGTCCTTTATTGATTGCAAGGTTTGTTAAAATATTTACAACTAAATCTAATCTTAATCTCGGTGAGTAACCACAAACAGTTGAAGGACGAATCGTTACCGTTGTAAAATCATCTGAATCATACTTTGCTAGTATTTCCTCACACTGAGCTTTAAATTTTGAGTAGTCTGTTAAAGGCAATAACTCCATATCTTCGGTTACATCTGGCACTTCTTTAATACCATAAACTGAAGAAGAAGAAGCATAAATAAAACGCTTAACTCCATTCTCTTTAGAAATTTGAACCATTGGCTCAAACGGATCTAGATTAATAGACTTTCCTAAATCAGGATTTAATTCAAAACTTGGATCATTAGAAATACAAGCTAAATGTATTACTGCATCATGACCAGGAATTGATTTTCTCATCAATTCGATATCTCTAATGTCTCCTTTTATTTTCGTTAAGTTTTCATGATTTGGCAAAACATCTTCACCGTAAATCATTAAATCGATTACTGAAACTTTATATCCTTTATCTAATAATTTTGGAACCAAAACGGAACCAACATATCCAGCACCACCTGTTATAAAAACACTTTTCATCTTAGTAATTATATTTTTTTAATTCTGTTTGAGTTATTTCCTCAATTATTCTTCTTGAATTATCATCAATCTTTGCTTCTGTATTTCTTCCCCACCTTTGATCTAAATTTTCTACTAAAGCAGATTCAAAATCTAGCCCAACAAATTCACATACTTTTTTAGCTTGTTCTTCTGCATTAGCTACAACATCTTCATATTTCACAAACAAATAATTATCCTTGTATCGCTCGTTTGATTGAAAGAAATCTCTCACTTTATAATTCAATGTCACCCAGCTTCCTCCAATTTTCACAGGGTCATTATCCATCTCATATCTCTTGATAAAAGAGTTAAAACTATCAATAGGATTTCTCACTAAATGAATCACCTTCATTTCTGGATGAGCTTTCATCATTGTTTCAACATCAATAGTTCTAGGAATAGGCGAACCCATACACACCTCACCTAGAATATGAGAGTTATCTCCAATCTCATATTCAGAGATCATATCAAAATACTTTTTAACGGACTGTTCTTTACCATAATCAATACTTTGAACCAAAGCTTCTAAATGGGGCTTCAACTCAGGAAGTGATCTAGATTTATGAACCTGAGCAGTATTGTCAGTATCCATTAGCATATCAGTAGAAAAATACAACCAAGGATGAGTAAAAACTGTCTGATGAATTTTAGAATGATTTTTAAAAATACTTCTACAAAACCATCTACCTCCAGAGTGTGGCCACCATATTACCGAAACTAGCTGAGGATTATTCATATTAGCTTATTATAAAAGTCTGCTAATTTACTCTTATTCGCTTGTAAAGACAACTCTTTACGCTTTGTTTTTATACGTTCTTTTAATTCAGCGAAATTTTGATTTTCTATTAGCTTATCAAACTTATCCCAATCTCTATCATTTATAGCAAATCCCAGTTGATGTTTTTCTACTACATTAACTCCATATTTTCTGCTATCACTTACAATCACAGGAAGTCCTGCTTCTAAATAAGTAAACATTTTATTTACCATTCCTGTTCTCATCTTATCTTCAGTTGTTCTGCTGCTTGGATCTTCAGCATGTACCCATAGTCCCCAATCATAACGAGCAATTTCATTGATGAGTTGCTTCATAGGGAGTGGTTTATGAAAATGGAAATATTTTTCGTTATTGTTTAAATCAATATAAGCCTGAGAAGTCTTGTACTGTTTAGGATTAGAATATAAATGCAAGTGTATTTTTTGCTTAGCTAACTCTTTTGCTAAAGGGATGTAATAGCAATATTTCATCTCTGGTTTTACCGAAACATGACCTGTGTAAACTAAGTGTAATCCACCATCTTCATCTGATAATTTCTTAACATCAGTTTCATATAAATCTTCATCTGTATGATCAAACCATGTTAACTCTTCACAATCAATTTTATAGCCTTTATTACGATAATACTCCGTAACATACTTAGGTCCCTTATAAACCAAGCCTTTCACATTCTCAAAACAAAACTTCTCTTGCTCTCGGATCTTAGAATCTATATTCTCCACTCCAGTTGAAATACCAGAAAAATCAGCTCCATCGGTCATAACTACTGGCACATTCAAATTCTTAATCGCTAACTCAATATGATCATAAGGTTCGCAAAAAGCATGAATTAAATCTGGTTGAACTGATTTCAATATCTCAACCATCTTTCCTAAGCCTATCGAAAAAGTAAATTTCTTATGAACATGTTTATAATACTTTGATTTGGCGATTGGATTATCATTATAAAAATGAATCTCATCAAAAAGGCCTTCAAATAAGCCTTCATTATAGTAAACTTTTTCGCAAACTAAAATGAGTTTAAACTGGCTTGTCAGCTTAACTGCTTTAGCTATTTTATACAATCGGATTTGTGACCTTCTTGGTAGAAATACAATCTTTTTCAAACTGTAGATTTTCCAACAAATTTAATTAAATAGAAGAGGATTTTAATACTTAGAAAAGTTTATTTCTGGTTGATCTTTTACCCAAGCTAAATACTCATCAAATTCTTCATGATTTCCAAAAGTTTTTGGGTGACCAATCATTACTAAAGGAACTTCTTCTACGTGATTTTTATATTTTTTAACCGCTTGTTGAGTAATGTAAATCATCTCTTCATGACAAACACCATCACTACTATTTAGCATTCTTACTTGAGAAGAAACTGCGTCCACCATCTTTTTGGAAAATGATTTTTTATATTGAGAATCAGCTATAGCTGAACACCCATTTGGTTTGTTTGGAATCTTACGAGTAGCTTTTATTCGATTAAACTTAAAATTTTGAGCTGAAGGTATCTTGATTGTGAAAATAGGATATTCTGTTATGTTGCCACCATCATCTTTAGAGGTAACTGAATCATTAATCTTCCATTTCGGCAAATTGGGCACGGAAGAAAAATCATAAACAGTTCTACCATCATTATATGCTTTATTTGGAGCAACAGTAGATTCAATTCTAAAACCTAATTCATTCATTGCATTAAGCACTTCTTCTTCTGGCTGAATACACCAAGCTCCAGCCCTAAAGACATCGCATTTATAGTCTGATTTCACTGGTTGAAGCATCTCTTCCAAAATCTTTTTACCTTCTTCAAAAAGCTTTTTTATAGTCCAATTTTCTAGCTTTTCAACTTCTGGCAACCTCCAATAATCTTGATTTAAATTCCACTCACCATTTTCAAATTGATAATCTAACCATTGTGGGTGAAAGTGCAACTGAACATCATGTCCTCTTTGGATGGCATCTTTTAATTGATTCTCAATTTTTAAGGCATTGTTTTCTTTCGTCAACCCTTTTTCAAAAATTGCCTTAAAAGCCCAATACTCACAAACATCAACAAACAAACAAATACTTGCTCCATGCTTTTCAGCAATACTCATCATCTTTTCGGTTGGAGCAACCATACAAGTATCTACATTTCCAGAACCATTTCCAAAAACCTCGTAATCTGCCGTTATGATAAGATTAAGTTTTGCCATTACTTCATTGCATCTTTATCACTTTTAAATTGATAAGCCATAGAAGCTAGTTTAATAGGTAGTGAAAGTATATTTTTTTGAAACCACATTCCTTGAGTGCTCAATTCGTAACCCAAATTTTGCATCAAATCTTCTATTCCTCCTTCAATTTTAGCAACCTGAGTTGGAGATAACTCTTTCTTCCATTTCTGAGTATTATCCTTCATTACTGGTTTGAATACATTTTCTTTCCAGCTTTTTTCGTCTCCAAAAACCAGCTTATCTGATTTTTGATGATAGTTCATCATCTCTTCAGAATAGTGAACCTCCAACTTATCACAAACTCTTTTTAATACATCTTCAGGTTTTTCCAACAACTTTTCATAAAACACATCAATGTACCGCTCACCAAATTGTTCCTTACCGTCTTTTAAAGCTTTTTTCAAGTGCGATTGATACTCAGTAACATGCATAAAAAATGCAGTATCTTTACCCCAATCTGATTTCATTCTAGATAAAATCACATCTCTAGGATCACGAATTATATGAATTAAATAAGCATCAGGAAATGCTTTTTTGATATGAGGAATATAGGGTGCATTCATGGGGTCTTTATCCCCAAAATGAGGTTTATTAAATTTTGATAAATAGACTTGAAACAACTCTTTAAAAAAATCAACTACATCATCTGTACCCTTAATTTCTTTTTCATTTAAAATAGTTTTCCAATCGATATCTAAACGGACAATATCCTTATCTACACTTAATTTTTCTGCCAAGCTTTGGTTAGTGAATTTTACCTTTCCTGAAAGGCCTGGAACAATGTAATTCTTAATAAAGTGTGTTTCGGGGGTAAAACATATTTCAGGATGTGCGTTCAACATACTTTGTAATAAAGTTGTTCCAGAACGTCCGACTCCGGTTAAGAAAATTGTTTTGTTCATCACCTAAATTAGATACAAATCAAAAGTAAGCATAATCAACTTACCTTAAGAGTGTAACATAGCCAGTAAAAGTTTCTACTGTTTCTATCCCATTATTAAAATATTCCACTTTAATAATGTAAAAATAAGTACCTTCAGGAACTACTGCTCCAGCAGTAGTTCTACCGTTCCAACCTTCATTAAGTTGAGAAGATTGAAACAATAACTGCCCCCAACGGTTATATATTTTCTTTTCTAATGAATAAATACATTCAGATTGAACATTGAAGAAATCATTATTATCATCTCCGTTAGGAGTAAACACATTTGAAAAAGTAAAAGGCTCATTACCTTCATCGCATTGTGAAAAAGAGCTACCAACTAATAGAAAAAAAATAATATGTAACAACAAATATCTCACTCATCAACAAATTACTTATTGCAAGATAAGCATATTTTATAGCTTTTCCATCAACAACTTATACATCTCTACCATCGCTTCAATATCTTTTTTATGCACTTTTTCATCAGGTTTATGCACATTATCTTCTGGTGCGCCAATAAAACACCAATCAATGGGATAGGACGATTTTTGCAATCCATTTCCATCGCTTCCTCCTGCACTTTCTACTTCTATTTGATAAGGTATTTTACTTTGGTTAGCTATTGCTAAAATTCGGTTTAAATATGTTCTTCTGGGAATACCTGAATCTCTCAAAGATATTGCTACACCTTTACCATGCTTAACACCATCCGTAACCCAGGTAATATCAGAAATTAAAGCTTGCTTCACTCCATATTCTTTATACAAGTAACCACCTAAATAGCCTACCGTTCCACCACCGTGTTCTTCCCAACTCGAAAAAACGATAGCTCCATTTTCTAATGTCTCAGCTACTTGTAAAGCATTCCAAACTCCTAATCGATTATCCATGTAACAGCACTGCACATAATCGTTAGTTTCTTTAAACTCTGGTTTATAGGTTAAAGTTGTTCCTCTATCAACTTCTCTTTTAAACTTTAAAGAATAAGTTAAAAATTGATGCTCATCTTCTTGTGTTTCTAATCTTCCCTCTATTTTTCCATTACTATCTTCTCCTACAAGCATAGTTCCTTTTTTTGCTCCTGGACCACCTATTTTAATTAAATTGTTATTATAACCAACTGTATATCCAATAGAATCTATATGCGCATAAATTGCTGTTCTTGGCTTACCAAAAACTAAAATAATATTATCCTGAAAACCATCACCATGAATTACTTTGGGTTTCACCTTCCAATTAGATTTATTTTTCTCGATGTAATCCAACAAAAATTCCGTCATTTTATACTCACTACCCGAGGGAGCATGAATTCCGCACAATTGTTTTAAAAGTTCCATAAGTCATCAAAATAAAAAGCTGTCAATTCTTCGATAAACTCAGAATGACAGCTCTTCTATATAGTTTAGTTTTTTAATTATTCAACATAACAGGCATCACCAACATTAATACCTCTTCTGCGTCATCAGTTTTTTCACAAGGAGTTAAAATACCTGCTCTATTGGGAGCTGACATGGCAATACTTACTTCATCAGCTTCTAAATTAGACAACATCTCCACTAAGAACCTTGAGTTAAATCCTATTTCCATATCCTCGCCTTCATATTGACAAGTTAATCTTTCATTTGCTTCATTAGCAAAATCTAAATCCTCAGCAGAAATATGTAATTCACTACCAGACATTTTCAACCTTACCTGATGTGTTGTTTTATTAGAAAATATGGAAACCCTTTTTACAGAATTTAGTAATTGATTTCTACCAATAGTTAGTTTGTTAGGATTTTCAGTTGGGATTACAGCGTTATAATTAGGATACTTTCCATCAATTAATCGTGCAATCATCTTAGTAGAACCAAATACAAACATCGCATTGGTTTCATTGTATTCTATTGTTACCTCATCTCCTACACTACCTAACACATTTTTCAAAAGAGTTAATGGTTTTTTTGGTAAGATAAAAGAAGCTCCTTTATCACCTTTTAAATCATCTCTTTTGTATTTCACTAATTTGTGAGCATCAGTAGCAACAAATGTTACATCATCATTATTTATTTCAAAAAACACACCCGACATTACAGGTCTTAGTTCATCGTTACCTGTTGCAAATAAAGTCTTATTGACTGCATTTGCCAAAATTGATCCATCAACAGTTATTGTATCCGGAGATTCTAATTTTGGTGTTTTCGGAAATTCTGTTCCATCATGACCGGTAAGTTTATATTTACCTTCTCCTGAAGAAATTTCCACTCCGAAATTATCTTTGTCAATTGTAAATGTTAATGGTTGGTCTGGAAATGTTTTTAAAGTATCCATCAACAATTTTGCAGGCATAGCAATTTCTCCATCTTCTTTTGCTTCAATCGAAATTTGAGTTACCATTGTTGTTTCTAAATCGGATGCAGTAATTACTAATTCCCCTTTTTTAATTTGAAACAAAAAATCATCTAAAATTGGAAGTGTATTGCTTGCATTAAGCACCCCTCCTATTAATTGCAATTTCTTTAATAAAACCTCACTCGATACAATGAATTTCATACGTGTATTTTTTCGTTATCCTATAATTACTAAGGACAACAAATGTAATTTTTTTAGACTCGAAAGAGAGGTTTACTTTTCACAAATTATCAACAGATGTTGATATTAATTTAAGCAACTTTTATTGCATCTTTAACCTTTTGATTGGTTAAAGCTATATCAACTACTTCCATCATATTTTTTACATAATGAAATGTAAGCCCTTTAAGGTATTCAGGTTTAATTTCTTCAATATCCTTTCTATTCTCTTCAGCAAGAATTACCTCTTTAATTTCAGCTCTTTTAGCTGCTAAAATCTTTTCCTTAATTCCTCCAACAGGCAACACTCTACCGCGAAGAGTTATTTCACCAGTCATAGCCAGTTTATTCTTAACTTTTTTCTGTGTGAATGCAGAAGCTAGTGAAGTTAACATGGTTATACCTGCCGAAGGTCCATCTTTAGGAGTAGCTCCCTCTGGAACATGAATATGCACATCCCATTTATCAAAAGTTTCAGGCTCTAATCCTAACATTCCAGAATGTGCTTTTAAGTAAGCTAAAGCTATTACGGCAGATTCCTTCATTACATCTCCTAAATTTCCGGTTAAGGTCAACTTACCTTTACCTTTACTTAAGCTAGTTTCAATAAATAAAATATCTCCCCCTACTGAAGTCCAGGCTAATCCAGTTACTACGCCAGCTACATCATTCCCCTGATACTTATCTTTAGAATGACCAGGACCTAAAATTTTAGCTAAATCTTCTGATGCCACAGCATTTGTTTCAACCTCTTCCATTGCCACTTGTTTAGCTTTATTTCTAACAATTTTGGCTATTTTTTTCTCTAATAGTCTAACTCCAGATTCTCGAGTATAATCAGTTATAACTTTCTCAATTACCTTTTTAGAAAGTTTTAAATCAGAAGCTTTCAAACCATGATTCTTCAACAACTTAGGTATAAGGTGTTTATTAGCTATTTCAATCTTTTCTTCAACTGTATAACCATTAATCTCGATAATCTCCATCCTATCCCTTAAAGCAGGTTGTATAGTTGATAGTGAATTTGCTGTAGCAATAAATAAAACCTTAGATAAATCATAATCTAACTCTAAGAAATTATCATAGAAGTTTTCGTTTTGCTCAGGGTCTAGCACCTCCAATAAAGCAGAAGATGGATCTCCTTGAAAACTTGCGCCTAATTTATCAATCTCATCTAACACAAATACAGGATTCGAAGAGTTTGCTTTTTTAATATTCTGGACTACTCTACCTGGCATTGCCCCAATATATGTTTTTCTATGCCCTCTAATCTCAGCTTCATCTCTTAAACCACCTAAAGACATTCTAACATATTTTCTTCCTAAAGCCTCTGCTACAGATTTACCTAATGAAGTTTTACCAACACCTGGAGGACCATACAGACAAAGTATTGGAGATTTCATATCTCCTTTTAATTTAAGTACAGCCAGATATTCTATAATTCTTTCTTTAACTTTTTCTAAACCAAAATGATCTTTATCTAATATTTTCTGAGCTCGTTTTAAATCAAAGTTATCCTTAGTATCTTCTCCCCAGGGTAGTTCAATTAAAGTTTCTAAATAGTTTAATTGAACGGAGTACTCAGCTGCTTGTGGATTTAGACGTTGAAATTTCTGAAGCTCTTTTTCAAACCTTTTTCCAACTTCTTTATTCCATTTCTTCTTTTTTGCTTTCTTTCTAAACTCTTCTACCTCTTGTTGTTGAGGATCACCTCCTAACTCTTCCTGAATTTGTTTAATCTGTTGATTTAAGAAGTACTCTCTTTGTTGTTTATCCAAATCTGTTCTTACTTTAGATTGGATGTCGTTTTTTAACTCCAATAACTGAAGTTCTTTTGTTAGGTGCTCTAATAATTTAGTGGCCCTTTCAATAACCTCTGGTGTTTCTAATAAATCTTGTTTGGTATCAACTCCTGCTTTCATGTTTGATGCTATAAAGTTGATCAGGAATGTTGGACTTTCAATATTTTTAATAGCAAATGAAGCTTCTGTAGGTATAGTTGGTGATTGCTCAATAATATCATTAGCTAAATCTTTAATAGAAGCAACCAATGCATCAAAACTTTTACCTGAAGGCTTAACTACCTGATTAAATGGCTCAATTTTAGCTCTTAAATATGGATCAGTTTGACTAATTTCTTTTACTCTAAACCTTTTTTTACCTTGAATAATTACAGTGGTATTACCATCAGGCATTCTTAACATTTTAAGAATATAAGCAACAGTACCAACTTTAAATAAATCTTTTTCTGTTGGATCTTCTACCTCTCCATTGTTCTGAGCTACAACACCAAGCGTCTTATTACCCTTATGAGCTTCTTTAATTAGTTTTATAGATTTATCCCTGCCCACAGTTATTGGAATAACCACTCCTGGAAATAATACGGTGTTTCTTAATGGTAAAATTGGCAATTCATCAGGTGTCTCCTCTGCATTAATTTGTTCTTCATCATCAGAAGACAACAATGGAATAAATTCCGCATCATCATCTAATGGTCCACCAATCATCATATTATCAAAATCAAAACTATCTTTCATCCTATCTTTTTTAAGTCATAATGTCAGCAATCCGTCTTAATTATGACAAATCACTGACCTATCAAGTATACTCAATACCTATGCCAATAATTATTAACTGAAATAATGACTGAATTATTTTCGATATTCGGCAGTCTGCTCAAAAATGGCAGTTAAGATTTTCTTATCGGAATCAGTTAAATCAACACTTCTCCTTTTCATTACCATCTCTGCAACTTCAAACATTTTACTAAGCTGGTATTCATCAAACCCTTTACTTCCTCCCCAACTGTAAGAAGGAACAAATTTTGAAGGAAAGCCACTATCAAAAATATTAGCAGAAACTCCAACTGTAGTACCTGTATTAAACATGGTATTAATACCACACTTAGAGTGGTCTCCCATTATTAAACCACAAAATTGAAGCCCACTATTAGAAAGTTGTTTTGAAGAATAATCCCAAATTTTCACTTCCCCATAATTGTTTTTTAGGTTAGATGTATTTGTATCTGCACCTAAATTACACCAACTACCAATCACAGAGTTTCCTAAAAAGCCATCATGCCCTTTATTGGAATAATCCTGAATAACAGAGTTAGTAACCTCTCCCCCTACTTTCGAGTATGCACCAACTGTTGTTGGACCATAAATTTTAGTTCCCAATTTTAAAACCCCACCTTCACACAATGCCAAGCCACCTCTCACTAATGAACCTTCCATTACTTCAGCATTCTTACCTATGTATATTGGTCCAGTACTAGAATTTAATACTGCGGCTTCAACCTTAGCACCTTCCTCTAGAAATACATCACCACCAATTACAGTATTAGTATTAGATATTTTTTGAGATGTTCTTCCTTCAGTAATCAAGTTATAATCGGCTTTAAGTGCTAGGCCATTTTCAGAAAATAAATCTGTTATTCCCTTAAGTTCAATTTCTACTAAACTATCATTAGTATCTTTAATATAGTATGATTGTTTCTGGTATTGTTCAAGTGTACATTTGGCTGCTACTAAACAATTATTTTGAAACAATGCCTCATCTGAATTTAGGTTATTAACTATAAAATCAGCTAACCTTGTATTAGGCAAAAAACGAGCATTGATAAAAATATTCTCTTGCTCAGCTATGAATGGAAACTTAACCTGTAAATATTCTTCACTATCATAAGAAAAAATATAATTGAATTCTAACTTATTGAAATGATGTTCCCATTTTTCTTCAACAGTCAATATTCCAACCCTTAGCTTAGCTAGTGGTTGTATATAAACTAAAGGTAAAAACTGACTTCTCTTGTCGTTAAAGAATATAACATTCATAATGAATTAAGTTTAAATGGACTAAAATAAAAAAGTCCCGATACATATCGGGACTTTTTAGTAAATATTATGATATTCTTATTTCTTCGCATGCTTAGCATAACGATTCTTGAATTTGTCAATTCTACCAGCCGTATCAACCAATTGCATTTTACCAGTATAAAATGGGTGTGATTTATGAGAAATTTCTAACTTAATTAAAGGATATTCGTTACCATCTTCCCATTTAATAGTCTCTTTAGAAGCAGCTGTTGACTTACTTAAAAAAGCATAATCGTTACTCATGTCTTTAAATACAACTAATCTGTAATCTTCTGGATGTATATCTTTTTTCATCTCTCTGTAATTTTTCTAATTTCTTAAAAAGCGGACGCAAATGTAACACTTTTTATCTTTCACAAACAATTATAACAATAAAAAATTACGCTTATCTACTTAATCAATATTTAATTGAATATAATTTGTTGTTTTACCTTTATTTTGCAATAATAACAAAACCTAAATGTATATCTACTTTATCATAGCCTTTGCAGTAATTATATTAATTATTGATATATATTTTTACCGAGTAATAAGGTATATTGTAAGAAAGAATAAGTATTCTACTCAAAAAATTGTTAAATACATTTATTGGTTGACATCTGCACTTATAATTTCTTTTTTATGCTTAGCTATAAGCTATTTTATCAGAGGTGAAGCCCCTCCTCGTTTTGCAAGAACCTACTTAATGGGGTTTGTTTTTGTAATTACAATAAGTAAATTGTTGGGTGTTACATTTTTAGTTTTATATGATGTATTTAGAAGTATCTTGTTTTTAATAAACAAAACTATTTATCGAAAAGTTGAACCAAGCAAAAGTAAAAATGCCATTTCAAGAGCTGAATTCTTAAAAAAAGCTGCTTTTATATCTGCTGCTTTGCCTTTCGGAACACTTATGTATGGAATGCTAAAATCAGCTTTTGATTATACCATCCACAGGCAAAAAATCAACATTAACAACTTGCCAGAATCATTTAAAGGACTAAAAATAGCCCAAATTTCGGATATTCATTCAGGAAGTTTTATTTCAGATACCCCTCTAAAAACTGCTGTAGAATTAATCAATAAAGAACAACCCGACCTCGTATTTTTCACAGGTGACTTGGTTAATGAAATTAGTGAAGAAGCATTACCTTTTATAGATGTTCTAAAAAATATCTCTGCCCCACTTGGTGTTTTTTCAATACTCGGCAACCATGATTATGGCGACTATTTTTATGAAAAAGATGATATTGAAAATAAAAAACATAACTATGATTTGATGAAAGCTATTCATCACAAAATGGGATGGAAACTTTTGTTAAACGAAAATCACATCATCCAAAAAGACAATCATTCTTTAGCAATATTGGGAGTTGAAAACTGGGGCAGCCAAGGCAGGTTTCAAAAATATGGTGACATTGATAAGGCAAAAAAAGGTTGCGAACATTGTGACGTAAAGTTATTGTTATCACATGACCCTTCTCATTGGGAAGCTAAAGTATTACCTGAGCATAAAGATATTGTAGTCACTTTTTCAGGGCATACGCATGGAATGCAATTTGGTATTGAAATACCAGGTTTTAAATGGAGTCCATCCCAATACATCTACAAACAATGGGCTGGATTGTACCAGAAAGCTTCTCAGCAAATCTATGTAAACAGAGGGTTAGGGTTTATTGGTTACCCAGGCAGGGTTGGTATATTGCCAGAAATCACCATATTTGAACTTAGTTAAATGAAAAAGCTTTGCTTAATATTAGTAATCTTTTGCTGCTTTATTACAAAAATAAATGTTGCACAGGATTATGTTGATTTGGCTAAGTTTCATTACTCTACAACTCCACAAAACAATTTTGACAGCATAAATGGTTCTACTAATATTGAAGAATATGGTGCTGACATTTTACTTCCATTAAAACTCAATGATAGTAATATTGTATTAACTGGATTTTACTTAGAACAAATTAAAACCCAAATACATCCATTTGCTAACCATACCACTGTATCAACTATTAATATAAAACTAGGATTTAATAAAATACATTCTGAAAAATGGAGTGGTACATACATGCTTTTACCAAAACTTTCTTCAGATTTTAAAAGCTCATCAAGTAAAAATTTCCAACTTGGCGGACTGATACTAATGAAATATAATAAAAGAGAGAAGCTAAAATATAACTTTGGAGCTTACTACAATAATGAACTTTTTGGTCCTTTTATAGTTCCCTTATTAGGAATGTACTACAGAAGTTCAAATAATAAATTAGAAGTAAATGCTACTTTACCCATTTGGGCTGACATCAATTACAAAACAAACAACTTTATTTCTTTAGGTTCAAATTTTTCTGCATTCGTAAGAAGTTATTATTTAAGCAATAATGATAGCTACCTTGTTAAAAAAACTAATGAAATATTTGGTTACTTTCAAATCAACTTTACTAAAAGTATTTTATTACAAACTAAAATTGGTTATTCCATTGGTAGAAGTTATGATGTTTACAGAGAAACCGATAAAGTTGATTTAGGGTTTTCTGCTTTTAGATTTGGTGATGATAGAACTACTTTAAACCCCAGTTTTGAAGATGGATTAGTTTATAGAGTCAGATTGATTTACCGTTACGATCTTAATAAATAATTATAAAAACACCCTTTAGTTAACACACTCTCCTCCTTATCACCATTTTAGAAACCTAAATTTCAACTTCATTATCCAGTAAAAAGTAAACCTATCTTTTATATATCTGTGATATTTGTTTCAAATACAATTTTTTGTTGTAAAAAATTAAATGAAACTAATAAATCTAACTAAACCTGGTTTTTTAATAGTATTTCTATTACTATTAAATTGGGCTCATGCCCAAAATCATCCAGCTTCTGGCTCTACAACTGTCAATACATGCAGTTCATCTTATTTTGATACTGGAGGCTCTGGAAGTAACTATAACAACAATCAAAACAGTCTGGTAACCATTTGTCCTTCAACACCAGGACAATATGTAACTGTAACCTTTAATGATTTTGATATTGAAAATAATTTTGATTACATGTATATATTCGATGGTGATCATGCCGCATCTCAACTAATAGGAATATACACTGGAACTGGTTCTCCAGGCACTATAACCGCAAGTAGTACAAACACTTCTGGCTGTTTATCTTTTAGATTTTATTCTGATGGTGCAACAACAAACTCTGGATGGGATGCATCTATAACCTGTACTGCAGTTCCTGCTGCCGCTCCTCCTGCTGCCGGAATTGAAGATTGCTCAGGAGCTTCTGTAATTTGTTCTGATGCAGCGCTAGTTGGAGGAACATCAGGAGTCGGCACTCAAGAGCTAGGTGAAAATTATTTTGCTAATTGTTTATTTGAACCAGGAGAAAATCAATCTCAGTGGTACGTTTTTTCACCTCAAACCAGTGGAACAATAGGTTTTGAAATTGTTCCCAACTCAGCTACAGATTACGATTGGGCAATTTGGGGCCCATATACTCAATTATCCTGTCCTTTATTTACAGGTGATCACTCAATTAGATGTAATGCCTCTTCTTTGGGAAACAGTGGTCCGAATGGTGAAACTGGTTTGGTTCCTGCTTCAACCGATACCATTGAAGAAAATGGCACATTTCCAGGTGAAACTACTGACGGAGACTGTAGTGAACTAAATGTTACAGCTGGAGAAGTATACGTCATGATGTTAGACAACTGGTCATCAAGTACTATAGGTTTTCAATTAAACTGGAATTTATCTAATGGAGCAACTTTAGATTGTACACCCCCACTACCTATAACACTTGAACATTTTGAGGCAAAATGTGAAGGAAATAAAACTTTATTAGAATGGGTTACTCAATCTGAATTAAACAACAATTTCTTTGTAATAGAAAAAAGTGATGAAAATTTTAACTTTAAAGAGATAGGTAAAGTTTTTGGTGCAGGAACAACTAATACTCCTCAGTATTATTCTTTTATTGATGAAGAAATAAACCATCAAACTTCTTACTATAGGCTTCTTCAAGTAGATTATGATGGTAGTTTAGAGTACCACAATATAATATCATCAAACTGTCATGATTATAACTTTAAAGTAGTTAGAAGCAAACTTACTTCTAACAAATTAGATTTATTAATTACTAGTGGAGCGAATGAAACCATTACAATTGAAGCTTATAACACCATCGGAAAATTAATTTTTTCAGAAAAAAAGTCTCTGCAGCAAGGGGCTAATCAAATCAACATCAGCAACTTTAATATAAGTGCTGGTATCTACTTACTTACCATAAACGGAGAACATAACCAGTACAGTGAAAAATTAATCACCAGATAGTGTTATTGTTCATATTTAGTTAAGTTTGTGTAAAATTTAACTGTAATGAAAATTGCTGTATTTCCAGGTTCTTTCGATCCAATAACTCTTGGGCATCAAGATATAGTTAAACGAACTTTACCTCTTTTTGACAAGGTAGTTATTGCTATTGGTATCAACTCAGCAAAAAACTACCTTTTTACCATAGAAGAAAGAACATCTTTCATTGAAAAAACATTCAATAATCCTAAAATAGAAATTGAAACTTACACTGGTTTAACGATTGATTTTTGCAATAAAATTGGAGCCAAATACATTATTAGAGGTATAAGAAATGCTATTGACTACAATTATGAAAACAGTATTGCACAAATGAATAAAATGATGAAAAATGACATAGAAACTTTATTTCTACCAACAATGCCTCAACTTGCGGCAATAAATTCTACAATTGTGCGTGATATATTGGTTAACAATGGTGACATCAGTCAATTTGTTCCGAAAGAGATAAAAGGTATCATAAAAAAGTAGGATGAAAATAAAATCACTAATCACTATTATTTTATTACTAGTTGTATTCTCAATATATGGGAGTAAAACCGTAATTAAAGGTAATGCTAAAAAATTCTCAGGAACTGAAATTACATTCTCTACAGTTAAAGACTATATCAGTAAAGAAAAAAAAGAACTTGGCTACACTAACATTGCATCGGATGGCTCATACCAATATGAATTTGACATCAATGAAGTAACGAAAGTTACCTTTAAAATTGAAGATAAAACTACCTGGTTTTTTGCTGAACCTGGTAAAGTTTACAACATAAATTTAAGCTACGACCCTGAGTTAAACAAAGGAAGGGTATATGATAAGCAACTATCTTTATTTTTTAATTTCCCGATTCCAAACGAATTAAACCAACAAGTAAAAAAATTCAACCAAAAGTTTGACGATTTTATTGATGATAATACCCTGTTACTCAAAAAAAGAGACCGGTCGGTTGAGCCTAAATTAAAAGCGTTTAAACTAAAAATGCTTAAAGAATATGAAACAGCAACAACTTTCTTAAAAAATTACATAACCTACTCTATCGCCAATACTCAAAATGCGTTAGATGTTGCCTACAAAATAGAATCTAATAAAAATAGCGACAACACTAAAGCAAACATCTATTTAGAATATTTACATAAAAAACCTGTATTATATCACAACCCTGAATACATGAGTTTTTTTACTGATTTTTTTCAAGGAGAATTAAAAACTTTAACGCTTCAAGTAAACGGTTTTGATATCTCTAAAGCAATAAACGACAAATCTAGTTACACCGCTTTATCTAAATCATTGGATAAATACCCATTTTTAGTAAATGATGAATTTAAAAACTTATTTATCCTAAACGGATTAAAAGAGATAAGTAAAGACAAATATTTTACTCATGAAAATGTGCTATCCATTTTAGAACAAATTAAAAGTTCTTCTAAATATCCTATTCACAAAAAAATTGCAGAAAACATTATCACAAAAATAACTAAGAAAAAATTTGGCGAAGGAAGTGAAGCTCCTTTGTTTGCTCTAAAAAACGAAAAAGGTGAATTAATCAACTTAGCTGATTTTAAAGGAAAACCCATTTACATAAACTTTTGGACCAACTGGAGTATCCCTGCTAAAAAAGAAATGAAAGTAATGCAAGCCCTTCATAAAAAGTATAAAAACAAAGTACATTTTATCAGTATTTGTGCTGACAATGACAAGGAAAAATTAAAAAGGTTTTTAGAAAAAAACGAAAACTATAACTGGAATTTTCTACATATAGCAAACGATAAAAAGTTATTAAGTAAGTATAGAATTATGACTTTTCCAACTTATGTTTTGTTAGATAAAAATTTAAAAGTTTATAAATTCCCTGCTGGAAGACCTGGAGGAACAGCCGAAAGAGCAACTGAAGATAATATTGAAAAGGATTTTTATGATCTTATAAAAAAGTAGTTTCCATTAACTCTTTAATAGAACAATAAGTATTGCTAACTACTTTTTCTTTTATTTCTTCCTTATCCATCCAGCATACATCACTAATATTTTCTTCTATTTGAGGAGTAAGCTGCCCAGTATAATTGGTTTGCATAGTAAACCAATACGTTTGCTTTAAAACCACTTTTTCTTTTACATCATAAATATGAAATGTTTCTGCTATCAATCGTTCTAGTACTAAACCACTTATACCACACTCCTCTTCTACTTCTCTTATAGCAGCCTCTTCCATTCCTTCATTTTTTTCAATTTTTCCTTTTGGCAAATCCCATTTTCCCAACCTATGTATCATCAAATATTTACCTTGCTTATTTCTTACAATTCCACCAGCAGCTTTTATCAATTTAAAATGAGATTGAAATGCAGTAAAAGCCTCATCCACATCTTTTACCGAAACATAAATGTTATTAATGTTGGAGTCTTTTTCTAGTAAATCTATAAGTACAATAGTAAGTTGAGTGTCAAAAAAATTTAACACCAAACCATCTGAGATGTCTATAAGTTTAACCTGCTCATTAGTAAAGCAGATTGATTTTTCATTTATAAAAACCTTATATCTCATTTCAAAAATGAATTATAAGATGAAAGATACAAAATATATTTACAATGGAGCGCTTCCTTATGTCGGGTTTTTTTTTCATTTTTGCGACTATGATTTTCAACCAAGAAACAGCAACAAAAATAGCCGAATCATTACTTCAAATTAAGGCTATCAAACTTCAACCATCAAACCCATTTCAATGGGCTTCAGGATGGCAATCACCTATATATTGCGACAACAGAAAAGCTTTATCTTACCCCCCTGTAAGAACTTTTATCAGGCAACAATTTGTAGATTCAATTAAAGAAAATTTTCCAAACGCAGAGGTAATTGCTGGAGTCGCAACAGGTGGTATTGCTCATGGTGCCCTAGTAGCAGAAGCCTTAGGTTTGCCTTTTGCATATGTTAGATCATCGGCAAAAGGGCATGGTATGCAAAATTTAATTGAGGGAGATATCTTTAAAGACCAAAATGTAGTGGTTATAGAAGATTTAATTTCTACTGGAGGTAGTAGTTTAAAAGCTGTAGAAGCTTTACGTGAATCTGAATGCAATGTACTTGGTATGGTTGCCATATTTACTTACGACTTTGATATTGCCAAAAATAATTTTGAAGAAAACAACTGTAAACTGTACACTTTAAGTGATTATCATACATTACTAAATGTAGCTGTAGAAACAAATTATGTTCTAGAAGATGCTCTAGAATCGTTAACCGAATGGAGAACTGCTCCTCATAAATGGAACCCCTCCTAATTAAATACATTTACTTTGAAAATAAACACTAAACCCAAAACCATAAATGCCAGTGATGAAGTTGTATTTAACTTTCTTGCTGATATGAACAACTATCAAGAACTTTTTCCTGAAGACAAAATTAAAAACTGGACTTCTACTGATGATAATTGTTTGTGTGAAGTAAAAAATATGGGGAAAATTGGATTAAAGAAAGCTGCTACAACTCCCTACTCGTTAATTTACTTAGATTCTGAAAAAGCACCTTTTAAGTTTACACTAAATATTTTTGTTAATAAAACTGATACTAATTTATGTGCCGCACACATAGAATTTGACGGTGATATTAATCCTTTTATGAAAATGATGGTTGAAAAACCACTTACAGATTTCCTCCAAAGCCTAGTAGACAAACTGGAAAAGAAATACCTTTAAAACTTACTAAACATCCTGTATCCTAATCATTTAGGATTCCTATTTTTATTTATTTCTTAATTCATTTCTAAGCAGAAATTTTATATTTTTAAAATTATGTTTAACTAAATACTACTTTATGAAAAAATCTACCATTTTATTATCTAGCATCTTAAGCTTACTTACAGTTGTTAATGCACAAACTATTGTAAATACTGGACCAGGGAACAAACACGTTATTCTTGAAGAGTTTACAGGAATTAAATGTGGTAACTGCCCTGCAGGTCATACTGAGGCATCAACTATCATATCTAACAATCCGGGAGTTGTTCATGTAATAGCATACGGCCCTTCAAATTCTAGTTATACCGATCCTAGTGGAACTGCAGGAACCGATTTTAGAAGAACATTTGCTAATGCATTTTATACTTCTTCATATTGCTCACCAAGTAGTGGAAGTAGATTTATGCCTTCTGCATTTATTAACAGAAAACTAATTGGAGGTGACATTCTTCAAAGTCGAAGCGGTGGCACATGGACTAATGAAACTAATACTACATTAACCGAATCAGCTCCAATGAATGTCGGGTTAAAATCAACTTATAACTCAACGGCTCAAACATTAACCATTGATGTAGAAATTTATTACACTTCAACTGTTTCTTCTTTTAATGGTATTAATGTTATGATAACTGAGGATAACTTAACATCAGATTATCAGTCAGGAAGCAGTGCATCTAGTGCAAACCCTTATGTTTACAAACATACTTTTAGAGAAAATGTAACCTCTGCACAATGGGGTGAAATTATAACCACAACATCTTCTGGAACGTTAGTTACCAAACAATATGTGTTTGATTTAACTACTGCTATTGATCCTATTAATATTGCTAATGCCCATATAGTTGCTTTTATTGTTGATGCTAACTCATCAAACAAAGAGGTTTATACAGGAATTAGCGTTATAGCAGATGGTGGCCAAGCATCTACTGGAACAGTAGCTACCAACATTAATGGATTAACTAATAATATTAAACTAAATATTTTCCCTAATCCTTCTAATGGAAATGTTAACGTTACGTTTAATAATAATATAGATAGGGTTGAAATATTTAACGTATTGGGTGAAAGTATTTATCTACAAAATATTGAAAACAACAGCAACTCTTTAAATTTACCAGAAGAAGTTTTTAATTCGAAAGGCATTTATTTTGTTAAAGTTTCTAACGAAACATCTTCAACTACAGAACGATTGATTATTCAATAAGTAAATAACTTTAAGAAATTAAACCGAACTACAAACAGTTCGGTTTTTTTATTTATATAACTTTGTAAAAAACAAATTAATATGAAAAAACTAGCATTACTTCCCTTATTATCATTATTTATTTTCTCTTGTGGTAACGAAAAACCTAAAGAACAAGAAAATATAGATGTTGAAAAGAATCCACTAGGTGCATTAGTTAAAATGGGTAAAAATATGGCTGAAAATGCAGAAAAGATGGAGGAGAAAATGAAAGATAAAAAGAATGCTAAAGCAATTCACTATGAGGAATTAATAAAATACTTACCTGAGTCTATTAACGGGTATGAAATAGAAGGTGAACCTAAAGGAGCATCAATGGATATGCAAGGCATGTCTTACTCATCTGCAGAAGTAAAATTCAAAAACGAGAAAAACAATAGAATCAATATTACCCTATTAGACTATAATGCTGCATATAACATGTACTCTATGGCTACTGCAATGTGGGCAAGTGGTTTTAAAATCGATACCAGCGAAGAGTTTGCCCAAAGCATTTCTTTTGGTGATAATATCAATGGATGGGAATCTTATCAAAAGAAGAGTAATGATGCCAGTGTTGCTTTAGGAATAGGTGATAGATTTCTATTAACCATAGAAGGAGATAATCAAGAAGGAACCGACCAACTAAAACAAGTTGCTGAAAGTATGGATTTAGAATCTTTAGTTGATTTAGAATAAAAATTCTACCTCTTTCATATCATACTCGTATACAGCATTATTGAATTTTAATTGCAGCTTACCTGAATTTGCTACTCCTACAATTTTAGCCTTAACTGTTTTACCTTTAATTCTATAATCATAATCTTCATTCAATCTATAGAATTGAGATAAATATTCATCAGAAATCTGATCCACCTTATTCGCTTTAAGTAATAAATAATTTTTATCTAAGAAATTTAATAGTTTTTCTAGCAATTCTTCTAAAATAAATGTTTTACCAACTGATAAAGCTAAAGATGTTGCATTAATTAAACTATCACTAAATTGAGTTTGATTAACATTTAAACCAACACCAATTATTGATTCATATACTTTCCCTTTTTTTAATGTATTTTCAATTAGTATACCTGCAATCTTTTTGTCCCCAACATAAATATCATTAGGCCATTTAATTTTTACTTCTTTAGTTCCAAAAGTTCTCAAAAGTTGAGCAATGGATATAGAAACTAGTTTACTTAATAAAAACTGATGTTCTATAGCTATACCTGGCTTCATGAAGATAGAAAAAGTTAAATTCTCACCTTCTTTACTTTGCCACTTATTACCTTGCTGCCCCTTACCAGAAACCTGATTATCAGTAATTACAACTACTCCCTCTATAACACTATTTGTTGTTTTTATCAATTGTTGTAAATAAGCATTTGTAGAATCAACACTAGCCAATTTTATAATACGATTTCCTATAATCAATCTATCAGTCATTAACACCAAAAATAATAGAATAAAGTTTAAACGAATTGTTTATGATAAAACAGGTTACAATCGTATATATTTCGTTATTTTGCATATCAAAATGATAATTTTTTGAATGGGTAAGACTAAGGAAGTAAAAGAATCGCAATTAATATTAGAAGTAGCGATTAAAGGATTACAAAACTTAAAAGCAGAAAATATAGTTTGTATAGATTTAAGCAACATTGAAAATGCTGTATGTGACTATTTTTTAGTTTGTACTGGGACATCAAATACTCATGTCAATGCTCTTGCTGAAGCGGTAAAAAAAGAAATCAAAACAGTTTTAAAAGAGAACCCTTGGCGTTCGGAAGGCTTTGGAAATGCTGAATGGATTATCTTAGATTATATCAATACTGTAGTTCACATTTTTCAAGAAGAAGCACGAGAATTTTACAGCTTAGAAGATTTATGGGCTGATGCAAAAATCACTAAAATAATAGAAGAATAAAGAAAATTAAATGGCACAACAAAAACCAAAAAATAAATTTATAAAAGGTAGTAATACTCCCAAAAAACCATCCAATTTTTATTGGATATATGCTGTTGTAGTAATTGCTATTATTGCTTTTCAGTTGTTTAACTTTAGTGGTACAACCTCTAATATTTCTGAAAAAGACTTTGAAGAAATGGTTATCAATGATTACGTTGATCATGTAATTATTGTGAAAAACAAAAATATAGCAAGAGTTACTTTAACCCAAGAGGCACTTAAACTAGATCAATATAAAGATAGAGTAAAAGTTCCATTAATTGGAACAACCCCAAATCAAGGTCCCCATTTTTCGTTTGAATTTTTATCTCAAGATGGGTTTTATGAAGATTTAAAAAAATATACTAACGAAAACCAATTAAAATACAAAGTTATAACAGAAGAAGATTGGTTTGGTGGTTTAATAGGCTTATTATTACCTATAATAATTATTGTTGCAATATGGATGTTCTTGATGCGAAGGATGTCTGGTGGATCAGGAGGTGCTGGTCAAATTTTCAGTATTGGAAAATCAAGAGCTCAATTATTTGATAAAGAAAATACAACTAAAGTTTCTTTTGAAGATGTTGCAGGATTAGAAGGTGCAAAAGAAGAAGTTCAAGAGATTGTTGATTTTTTAAAAAAACCACAAAAATATACTAGCATTGGTGCAAAAATACCAAGAGGAGCTTTATTAGTTGGTCCTCCTGGTACCGGTAAAACTTTATTAGCAAGAGCTGTTGCAGGTGAAGCTAAAGTTCCTTTTTTCTCTTTATCAGGTTCGGATTTTGTTGAGATGTTTGTAGGAGTTGGAGCATCAAGAGTTAGAGATCTATTTAAACAAGCTAAAGATAAAGCTCCTTCTATCATTTTTATAGACGAGATAGATGCTATAGGAAGAAGCCGAGGTAAGGGAGTTGCTCAAGGAGCAAATGATGAAAGAGAAAACACACTAAATCAGTTGCTAACTGAAATGGATGGCTTTGGAACTAATACCGGAGTAATAGTTCTTGCTGCAACTAATCGTGCAGATGTTTTGGATAGAGCATTGGTTAGACCAGGAAGATTCGATAGACAAATCCATGTAGATTTACCCGAACTGCACGAGCGCGAAGAAATTTTTAATGTACACCTAAAACCTATTAAAATTGATAGTTCTGTTGATGTAAAGTTTCTAGCACAACAAACACCAGGGTTCTCTGGCGCTGACATTGCCAATATTTGTAATGAAGCTGCTTTAATTGCTGCAAGGTACAATAAAAAGAAAGTTGATAAACAAGATTTTTTAGATGCTGTAGATAGGATTATTGGAGGATTAGAGAAAAAAAATAAAATCATTTCTGATCACGAAAGAAAAACAATCGCTTTTCATGAAGCTGGGCATGCAGCAGTTAGTTGGTTAGTTAAATATGCTTCTCCGCTTGTGAAAGTAACCATTATACCTAGAGGTAGGTCTTTAGGCGCAGCTTGGTACTTGCCAGAGGAAAGACAGATTACGACCAAAGAACAATTGATAGACGAAATGTGTGCTGCACTTGGTGGCAGAGCTGCAGAAGAAGTTATGTTCGGTAAAATATCTACAGGTGCTTTAAGCGACTTAGAAAAAATTACCAAGCAAGCTTATGCCATGGTAAGCATTTACGGTTTAAATGAAAATATTGGTAACATTAGCTATTACGATTCAACCGGACAGAATGATTATTCTTTTTCTAAACCTTACAGTGAAAAAACTGCTGAAAAGATTGATGAAGAGGTAAAGAAGATGATAGATGAAGCTTACCAAAGAACACTACAAATTTTACAGGAAAATAAAGACAAACTAATTCAACTGGCAGAAAAACTATTAGAAAAAGAAGTTATTTTTAGAGATGATCTAGAGTTGATATTTGGTAAGAGTAAATTTGAAGAAGAACTAAAGGAAGAAAAGAAAGTGTCTAAAAAAAATACTGCTCAAAATGGAAAAATTCCTAGTGAATCTTCTGATATAAAAAATGATAAGCCTTCTGTAAAAGAAGAAAATAAACCAGAACAAAGTAACGATAGTGCCTAATTGGGTAAAAGTTTACAGTAATACCAATCCTAATCTTACTCAGATTATAAAATCTGTATTAGAAGACCATGATATTGAAGTAGTATTGATTAACAAAATGGACTCTATGCACAAACACTTGTTAAACGGAAATATAGAATTGCATGTAAAACAAGAGGACGTGATAAATGCAAAATATATAATTTCTAAAAACAATCTATAATGCTTACAAGAGCTATCACAGGAAGTTTATTTGTAGCTGCAATAATCGCAGGGATATACTTCAATGGTGTTGTTGCTTTCATTTTATTTACACTAATAGTTTTATTTGGTGTTGATGAGTTTTATGGTCTCGCAAAAAAATCAAAAGACATAAAACCCATTCGCTTTTGGGGTACTATTACTGCAGTTACATTATTTGTAACTCTAATTTTAATAGTACAAAACAAAATTAATTTGGTAATAGTTGTTATTCCACTAAGTATGCTGTTTTTTACTTTTTTCATAGAATTATTCAGAAAAAAACCATCTCCATTCAGCAATATTAGCTATACAATTACAGGTAGTTTATATATTGCTATTCCTTTTGCCATGTTGTATCATCTGGGCTATTACAACAATGGTTTTGTTGAAGATTATAATTATCAAATTATCTTAGGTTTTTTCTTCTTATTATGGACAAGTGATACGGGAGCCTATTTATCAGGAAAATTTTTAGGTAAGCACAAACTATTTGAGAGAATTTCTCCTAAAAAAACGTGGGAAGGTAGTATTGGAGCCTTAATTTTAACAATAGTTGTTGCTTATATTATCTCTTTATACTTTACTACTCTTAATATCAGTAGTTGGATAGTAATTGGAGTTCTTATTGTAATTTTTGGAGGCTTAGGAGATCTAGTAGAATCTATGCTTAAACGTAGCTTAAATGTAAAAGACTCAGGAAATATTTTGCCTGGTCATGGAGGTATTTTAGACCGCTTTGATGGCTTATTACTTTCTATTCCGTTTGTTTATGCATATTTACTTTTAATAATGTAGTTTTATTACTTTTGTTGTTCAATTATAAAACATGACATTTCATAAACAAGGTATTCCATCATTAATTGTTGTATTGATATTCATTTTATTATTAAATGGTTTACTGTATTTCTTTTTTAAAGATTTTTTAATTGTTACAATTCTTGGTTATGCTTTATCAGCATTTTTATTAATAGCTATCTTACAGTTTTTTAGAAGCCCTAAGAGAAATTTTAAGCCAATTGAAGATGCAATAATCTCTCCTGCAGATGGAAAGGTTGTAGTAATTGAAGAAGTAGAAGAAACTGAATATTTCAATGAAAAAAGACTTCAGATTTCTGTGTTTATGTCACCTATTAATGTTCATTTAAATAGGTATCCTATCTCTGGAATTTTAAAATATTTTAAATATCATGCTGGGTTATATCTCGTTGCATGGCATCCAAAATCTTCAACTGAAAACGAAAGAACAACTATTGTAGTAGAAGATAAAAAAGGTAGAAGTGTTCTTTACCGACAAATAGCAGGTGCAATGGCCAGAAGAATAGTTTTCTTTGGAAAAGAGAACGATCAAGTTTCTCAAACTGATGAGTGTGGCTTTATTAAATTTGGTTCTAGAGTAGATTTATTATTACCCATTGATGCGAAATTAAAGGTTAAATTAAACGATAAAGTAAAAGGTGGATTGACGACAATTGCCCACTTTTAAACCCAAATCACGCATATTTTCAGTAATTTAGCTTAAACTAAAATTAATTGTTATGAAAAAAGTATTAATCGCTATCGCATTTTTGGGGTTCTTAGTAACTACTAGTTACGCTGTATCAACAACTACTTTTTCTTCACTAACTGAAGTAGTAGAAGATGGAGATTGTGACAAGTGTGGTAAAAAAGAATGTGACAAAAAGACTTGCACAAAAGCAAAAAAAGAATGTACTTCTAAAAAGAAAGCATGCTGTGCAAAAAAAGCAGAAGCTAAAAAAGCCTGTTGTTCTAAAGATGGGGCAAAAAAATGCTCAAAATCTAAAAAAGCAGAAGTAGAAAAGAAAAAAGAATAATAGCTAGTTATTCTAAAAAATAAAAAAGAGGTTTAAAATTTTAAACCTCTTTTTTTATAATAACACCCTTAGTTCACTCAAACAGTTTATCTCTTTTTGTATTTTTTGTTGGTAAGACTTTCTTTCATAATTAAAATAAATACTATCCATACCTACTTTTTCAGCCCCTAGTATATCTGCATACAAGTCATCTCCTATCATCAAACTATTATTAGGTAGAGCTCCTGCCAACTTCATCGCTTTCTTAAATATATAAGGATGTGGTTTTTTAACACCAGCGGTTTCAGATAACACTATTACATCAAAATATTGATTAATACCCGAATAATTTAATTTAATATATTGAACTTCTTCAAACCCATTAGTAATGATATGTAGCTGGTAACTATCACTTAAATAAGCTAATACTTCTTTAGTATATGGCAATAAAACGGTTTGCCTTGGAGAATGGTGGATATAGTAATTTCCTATTTTATCAGACAGTTCTTTATCATCTATCTCAAAATAAAATAACGTATCATAAAAACGCTTCCATCTTAATGTTTCTTTGGTAATCTTATCTTCTCTATAAAGACTCCATAATTCTTCATTAATTTGTTGATATTTCTCAATGAATAACTTAACTGAAAGAATACTATGAGAAAGATTAAACTCTTGATATAAATCGGATAGTACTTTGTTAGCATTTTCTTCAAAATGCCAAAGTGTTCTATCCAAATCAAAAAATATATGTTCGTACTTCTTTTTCATAAAAAAATCCCTTCCTGAAAAATCAAGAAGGGATGGATGATATTTATTCTGTTTGTTAAATTATCTATTTACAATAAACTTAGCTACTTTTCTTTCTGTTTCAGATTCTAAAGAAAGAATATAAGTACCAACACTTAATGCTGAAGCATCAAATCTAACTTTATGATTACCTTGCTGTTTACTACCTAAATTAATAGTTTCAACTAAAGCACCTGATAAGTTATAAATGTTAACCGTAGCATTTATTGTTTCATTTAAATTGAAATCAATAGTACCTGCATTATTAATTGGATTAGGATATACATTTAAGTCTGATACAAATTCCTGATCCTTTAAATCAGAAAACTCTGGACTTTCTTCAATTGAAGTGAATAAATCAGAAGTCATGTAAAAACCTCTACCATGAGTACCCAAGTAAACATAACCAGTATTCCAGTTATTAAACTTAGTTTGTTGTTCTACAGCAAAAACAGGTACATGAGCCATACCATTTCCACTTTCATCATTCCACTCTACACTAGCTGCAGCAGCAGAAAAAGCATTATCAGAAGTCCAAACACCCCATTCAGTACCTAGAATAACTTTATTTTTGTCATTCATATCAACACAAGCATCATAAACTGGCATAAAAGGTAACGCATTTGTAGAACCTTGAATTGCTTCAGCAGTAGGAGCTCCACTTAAAGCATTAGTACATCTATAAACATGAGTACCAGAAAAATAACCTGTCTTAGTGATAATTAAGTTATTCCCATCTTGAGGGTCGATAGCCATCCCAACATATCCTCCACCACTAATACCTGTTATTTGGGTAGCTGTAATAACACTTCCCGCTTCATCATAATTTAATGTACTATCATTAGCCATTGACAATCCACTTATTCTCCAGCATTGCCCATTACTTGTACCAACAAATAAATGATTTCCATCAGGAGAGAATTCAAAATTTTCTCCAGAATTTATATTAGATATTCTAAACCATTCAGGAGTAAGTTCATTCAATCTTGAAGCATCTCTAGTATAATAGATACCACTATTTGTTACTGTAACAAATTTGTTTTGTATTGGATCCTGAATTTTCATGGTATAAAAACTATCTGGCAATACTATTTGCGCCCCAGCATAAACATGTTGTAATGCAGTACCATTAGATAAACTTTCGTAATTAATTGTATCTCCTGTATTAATAGTATCTGTAGGATATATAGCCATTGGTCTTGGTTTAGAAGGATCTATAGGATTAATCGTTACGATTCCATTAAGATTATTTGAATCAATAAGAAGAGTCACGGAATCAACACTTAAAGGGTCATCGTTTCTTTCCCAATTACTAATAACTGTATGGAAAGCACTTGTGGTTGTGTTTGGAGGAGCAAACTGACCAGGAACTCCACCAGCAGCTCTGTATATATCTCCATAATAAATAGTAGTAAATGCAATACCCGGACCTTGACTAGAAAAACAACAATCAAAGCCATCACCACCTGTTACTTCAAAAGTACCTAACGGACTTGACGTACCGAACAAACCATACGTAAATAACTGAGTACCATTATCCTGAGTTCCACCTAACATCCAACCATTTTCGTTAACATCCATATCGTAAAAAGTAGTAACATTAAAGCCTAAGTTTTTCTCTGCCCATGTTTCGCCACCATCAGTTGATTTAAAGACACCTCCATCACCACCAATATAAACTGTGCTACTTGTAGGCCAAACGATAGTATGCTTATCCGCATGAACATAATATGGGTTTGAAGAACTCTCAAATAAATTAGCCGATTTAAACCAATTACCTCCTATAGGGTTAGAGTTAGGATTATAATTCCACTCGAATAATTGAATACCTCCAACTATGATATGCCCCCAATCATTAGGATCAATAGCAATACATTGGTCATAAATTCCTTGTGCATTTTGGAATCCACAAGTATTTTGACGGAATGGATCAAAACAATAAGTGGGTTGGGTAGGTGCTCCTGGAACAATTACATCCCAATTTTGACCTTTATCTAATGAAATCTCTAAGCTAAGTAAAAAATTAGTAGTTCTAACTAAATAAAAAACATTAGGATTAGACGGTGCAATAGCTCCAGACATTCTTCCCGAACTTATTAATCTTTGAGTAAACGTATTGTCATTTGCGTCTGACATATATATTCTATTTCCTAAACAAACTAACATAGAACCATCAGAAGCAACATCTACATCATGGATAGAACCAGTTTCAGGGCTGGATGTAATTGGATTAATAATCGGGTTTGTCCATCCAGATAAAGTAGTTGGGTATAATCCAGAGCCATCAGGATCTGCTTTAAACATCCCTTGCTTTGTTCCTAAATATAATCTATTACCGTAAGATGCAATGGCATTAACATAAGAAAACTGAGACCCTGCATTGTTGTTTGGTACCGCAGTAGCATTAGTAATTACCGGTAAAACTTGTCCAGTAGATGGTACATATTCATAAACACCATTTCCAATAAAACCAGATCCACCATTTCCTCCTGCATTCTCAAAACTTGACCCTGTTCCAAAAAATATTCTTCCATTATCTGTTTGAGTAATACATGAAACAGCTAAATTTTCACCCAACAAACCATTATGACCAGCAACTGATTGCCACGTTTGAGCAGCATTATATGAAACATATAAACCACCCGCAACACTTCCTGCGTACACTGTATTCGGATTATTTCTATCTACCAGTACTGCTCTTGCTCTTCCTCCCACATTGTCAGGCCCCATTTGTGTCCAATTTAATCCAAGTAAGGCTTTATTATTTGTTTTCTTAGCTCTAGCTTTAACCTCATTTTTTACCTGTTCTACGAAATTGTAATCAATTTCCCCAGTTGCTGGGTTAGCTTTCAGGTTATACAAATACTCAGCATATCCAGCCTGACCTCTAAGACCACCATTATTAATTGTTCGAGGAGAGTAAGCTTTCTCTTTCTTGAAAGAAAAATTAAATAATGTACCTCCAATAGCCAATCCTACTGCTAATGAACCAACGATAATAGATTTAATATTCATTATATAAAATTTTATTTAGTTAGTGTTTAGAAATGGGCTACAAGATACGGACATATTTTAATACATACCAAATAAAACCCAATCAAATTTGAGGGTAAATTTAATAAATTAAAAAATTTATCGAAAATCAGATTTAATTAACGGTTGTTTTGGACTTTTAAACGGAACTCAACACTTAAAAAAGATGCTTTTCGGCATGGTAAGATGAACGAACCAATGGCCCACTTTCAACAAATCTAAAGCCTAATTCTAATCCAATTTTTTTAAATTTCGCAAACTGTTCGGGTTTAATAAATTCCTTTACGGGTATATGCTTAGGTGTTGGCTGCAAATATTGCCCGAGTGTTAGTATGTCACACCCTACTTCTCTCAAGTCTTTCATCGACTCTATTACTTCTTCTTCTGTTTCTCCTAAACCAAGCATTATTCCAGATTTAGTTTTCATACCGCCTTCTTTCAATCGTTTTAAAACCTCTAGACTTCTATCATACTTAGCCTGAATACGTACTTGTTTAGTTAACCTTCTAACTGTTTCCATATTGTGAGAAACTATTTCTGGCGCGATATCAATAATACGTTGCAAATTATCCCAGTCTCCTTTAAAATCAGGAATTAAAGTTTCTAAAGTTGTTTCAGGGCTAGCTTTTCTTACTTCTTTTACGGTTTCTGCCCAAATAATTGAACCTCCATCTTTCAACTCGTCTCTATCAACTGAGGTAATCACACAATGCTTTACATTCATCAACTTAACAGAATTAGCTACTCTTTTTGGTTCTTCTAAGTCAACTGGTAACGGTCTACCTGTTTTTACAGCACAAAAACCACATGATCGTGTGCAGATATTACCTAATATCATAAAAGTAGCGGTTCCTGCACCCCAACATTCACCCATATTAGGACAATTACCACTTTCACAAATAGTATGAAGTTTATGATTATCAACCAGTTTTCTAACCTTCTTATACTCTTCGCCCGTAGGCAATTTAACCCTTAACCAATCTGGCTTTTTAGGAAATTTTCTTTCAACAACTTCTGCTTCCAATTTATTCTGTTTTCTTTGACCCAAAGGTAAGTGATACGTAAAAATTAAAAAAATAAAAGCGATTTAAATCGTTTGCCATTATTGGAATTTGCTTGGGATATACATCCAGTACACCACCAATCTCAATGGCATTTATTTTATTTGCTATAAAAGACGATTCAAAATTAAGTGCCGCTTTAGCGTAAGCTCCAGGATACATAGTCCCCTCAAAAAAACCTCTGAAGTAAGAAGTCCCACCCAAAATATCAAACTGACTATGTATTTCAGGATCATATTTTTCTATTTCAGAAGTTATTAAGTCATTTTCATCAACCTTAATAATTTCGAGATAAGATGGCTTAGCATAACATAAAGAGATACCTGCACTCAAAATGTAGGATATTGCTATCCCTCTTACACTTTGCTTACTTATAAATGTAACATGTTTACCAACACCACCTCTCAATATTAATATAGAATTTAATTTACCATATACATAACCATTGGAATTGTCAAATAAAGAACTAAAAGTTTTAATCTCTTTAGGGTGTTTCTTACCAACAAAATCACCTTCAAAAATTATTCTTGAAAAACCTGAATTGTACAATCCATAACGATATGTTATTCCCCAACCTGTAGTATGAACCAATACTCCAAAAGTATTCTCCCGTTTATATATAGTTCGAGCCTCCTCAAAAACAGTACCTTGAGCAAAAACTGATTGCACAATGAGAAGAGAAATTATTATTATAAAAAGTTTTTTCAACACTTAACAAAATTAGTAATAAATAAAATGCCAATTTTGACAAAACTATTTTCTAAATTCTAACACAATGAAAACTTCAAAAATCATATATAAAGGAAACTTAAGAACTGAAGCTACTCACTTAAAATCTAACACATCAATTATCACTGATGCTCCTACAGATAATGAAGGTAAAGGTGAAGCCTTTTCACCAACCGATTTAGTAGCTACTGCACTTGGGAGTTGTATGCTTACTATCATGGGAATTAAAGCAAGAAATAGTAAAATAGATATAGAAGGTATTGAAGTTAAAATTACAAAAATTATGACTTCTAATCCAAGGAAAATTGGAGAAGTTATAGTTGAATTTAATTTTAATGGGAAGCTTTACACTGAAAAAGAACAACTCATCCTAGAAAGAGCTGCCAGAACCTGTCCAGTTGCTTTAAGTTTAAACGAAGATATTAAACAGACAATAAACTTTAATTTTTAATATCAGATACTGATATGGATAAATGTGATGCATCGTAAATCGGGTTTCCATCTTTCACAACTATTAGCTGAGGTGATTCATGTTTAACACTAATTTGTCTTACTATTTCATCAGAAATATTTCTATGGCTTAGTAAATCTAAATAGTAAATAGGTAACTCATCACCAAAACTCCAAGATGATTCTAACCTCTTTTTAGCTAAAAAGCTAATAGAACAACGAGTACTATGCTTAAAGATAGCTACTCCTAATTTACTTTCAAAAGATTTAGAAATAAGTTCGGCTAAATCTGATTCAGATTTTAGCTCAAGCCAATTCAAAATTAAGAAGGGATTTCGTTGGTTTGTTTGGTATCAACTTTTCCGTAAGCCGGACATGTTTCATGCCCTTTACAAGACGAAAATACTACTGCTACTATAAAAAGGGCTGCGGTTACAAATAATAATTTTTTCATTCCAGTTTACTTAGTTTTGTGTAAAAATAAAGTAACAAAGATAGCGATAAAAATAATACGTACAACTATAATTATCAACATACTATGTTGAAATATTAACGCAGAAAAACAATTTTTATTAAAATATGACAAGCAATTTAAATCAGAGAATTAATCCAAAAATTGACCCTACATGGAAAAACTTATTGAAGGATGAATTTAACAAGGATTATTTTTTACAACTCAAATCATTTCTTGTTGAGGAAAAAAAACTAGAACAACAAGGAGCAACCAAAATTTTCCCAAGAGGAATTGATATATTTAATGCATTTAATTATACTCCTGTTGATAAAGTAAAAGTGGTTATAATTGGACAAGATCCCTACCATTCCTATGAAATGCATAATAATGTCATTTTGCCTCATGCTCATGGTTTATGCTTTTCTATACCTCGTGAAGCAAAAAAAATCCCTCCCTCGTTAAAAAATATTTATAAAGAAATTCAGTCAGATTTAGGTTGCAATATACCTCTCCATGGCAACCTGACTAGCTGGGCAAAGCAAGGGGTTTTAATGCTAAACGCAACACTTACCGTTAGAGCTCATCAAGCTGGCTCTCACCAAAACAAAGGCTGGGAAACTTTTACCAATGCAACTATAAAAAACTTATCAGAATCCTCCGAAAACATTGTATTCTTACTTTGGGGGAGATTTGCTCAAAATAAAATAGAATTAATTAATCAGAGTAAACACCAGATATTAAAGGCTGCCCACCCATCTCCTTTTTCAGCTCACAATGGTTTTTTTGGTTGTAAACATTTTTCTGAAACCAACAACTACCTTAACAAGGTGGGAAAACTGAAAATTGACTGGCAAATCCAATAAAGTATGCTATTTTTCGTATTTTAAATCCTTTGAAAACCTTAAAACACATACTCTTATTCTGCTTTGGTCTAACCTTAACCAATTTGGCTTATACCCAACAAATTAATTTTAATGTCGCATTTAGTGATACTACTCTAAAACCTAATAAATTAGTTCGCTACAATAATACTATAAAAGCCACAGAATTAACCAATGAAGTCAACAAAATCATTTCATCGCTTCATAAACAAGCATACTTGACTGCTACACTTGATAGCATTATTGTTGATAGCAACTATTACAACACCTTTTTTTCACTTGGGAAAACTTATAAATGGAATGTTTTAAAAAATCGAAATATTGATGAAGAAGTTTTAAGTAAGGTTGGATTTAGAGATAAGTTTTTTAACAACCGCCCCTTTAGCGCTAATCAGTTGAATAAATTCTTTACCAGAGTTATCACTTATTACGAAAATCACGGTTATCCATTCGCTTCAGTTCAACTAGACAGTATTACAATAAAAAACAATAAATTAACCGCTTTACTTTATATACAAAAAAATCAATTTTATAAAATTGATAGTGTTATTATTAAAGGCAATGCAACCATTTCAGAACAATACCTTACCAATTACTTTAAAATAAAAGAAGGCGACCCTTATAACGAAAAGTCCATAAAAAATTTAAGTACAAAAATTAGAGAAATACCTTTTGTTGCTGAAGAACAGCAGTGGAAAATGTTGTTTACAGAAAAAGAATCTAAATTATACCTATATCTTAAAAAAAAGAATGCTAGCAGGTTTAATGGTATACTTGGTGTATTACCAGATGATGAAACAGGGAAACTACGATTAACAGGTGATGTTAAGCTGAACTTATTAAATGCCTTTAGAAATGGAGAAAAAATTGGGTTTAATTGGCGTTCTATTCAGGAAAATACGCAAGACTTAAAATTTGATTTAGTTTATCCGTTTTTATTCAATAGTCCGTTTGGGTTAGATTACAATTTTAAGCTTTACAAAAGAGATACCACTTTTATTGATGTAGGACACAAAATTGGAATTCGGTACTTATTAAAAGGAAATAATTACTTTAGTGTGTTTTTTCACAATAAAAACTCCAGTTTACTTTCCAAATCAAATTTAGAAAACCTTACAGTACTTCCCTCCTATGCTGATGTAAACTCACAATTATATGGAGTGGGTATTTACAATGAAAATTTGGATTATGTACTGAACCCTAAGAAAGGTTTTCAGATAGAATTTACAGGTTCTTTAGGAAATAAAACCATTAAAAAAAATCCTGTAATAGATAAAAAGTTATATGAAAACATCAATCTCAAAACCAACATTTACAATGCTGAATTAAAAGCAGATTTTTATTTACCATTATCTAACAGAAGTGTAATAAAGGTTGCGACAAAAAGTGGGTATATTTTTAACGAAAATCTTTTTGAAAACGAACTCTTCAGAATTGGTGGTTTACTTACTCTTAGAGGATTTGACGAAGAATCCATTTTTGCTTCACTTTATACTATTGAGACCTTTGAATACCGTTTTATTTTAGAACAAAACTCTTACTTGTTTGCATTTTTTGATGGTGCGTTTTATGAAGCCGAAACAAATGATAGGTATGTTGCTGATCGCCCTTTTGGGTTTGGTGCAGGAATGAGTTTTGAAACCAAAGCGGGTATATTTTCAATCAGTTATGCTTTAGGAAAGCAGTTTGACAATCCAATACTTTTCAGAAGTGGCAAGGTGCATTTTGGTTTTGTTAACTTCTTTTAACGTCTAAACAAGCTAATAATTGATTAACTTTGTTAATCATTAAACAGCGCATATGGAAAACGTAATTAATCCGGCATATTTAACTCCTGAAAAAATTCAAGAGTTAAAAAACAACTTTGAAAATGCTAAACCATGTAAACACTTAGTATTAACTAATTTCCTTACTGAAGAAATAGCCACTTCTTTATATGAGAATTTTCCAGAAATAAAAAAACTAAATGTAAAGCGTAAAAGTATTAACGAAGATAAATCTGAAGATTACCACTTTGATCGTTTTCACCCTGATTTCTCTAAACTAAGAGAAGTAGTTAGTTCTCCTGAGATGTATAAATTTATGGAAACTATAACTGGCATTAATGAGTTAAAGACAACCAATGATGCGATGGGTTCTGGAGTTCACCAAGGGAAAAATGGAAGTTATGTTGATGTTCATATTGATGTTAACTACAACCCAGCTGAAAACCTTTGGAGAAGAATAAACTTACTGATATACCTAAATAAAAATTGGAAACCTGAATATGGAGGAGATTTAGAATTATGGGATAAGGCTATGACACAGTGCGAGGCAAAAGTTCCTTGCGATTTTAATAGAGCGGTTATTTTCTTAACTGATGAAAATTCACCTCACGGGTATTCAACCATTAATGTGCCTGAAGGAGAAACAAGAAAATCTTTCTACACTTATTACTTTACTGAAGTAGGTGATGGATTTAAGTATAGTGATTCACGTTTTATTTCAAGACCAGATGACTCTGCAGTTAAAAAAGTTGCCACTGGAATTAAAGAACCTTTGAAGATTACTGCAAAAAGAATTTTGAATAAAATTGGAGTTAAGTCTCTAGATTTCCAAGATAAGAACAAGAAAAAATAATGGGCAAGAAGAAAAGAAAAAAACGCTTTAACAAAGCTTCCATTAAAAAGGCTATGCGAATTTTTCGCTTTATAAAGCCTTATAGAGGTGTTTTTGGCGTTGGATTGTTTGTTCTTTTACTTTCTAGTATCATCACTATGGCTTTTCCAAAGGTACTGGGAGAGTTAATTGATTCTGTAGGTGATGCTAAAGAGGAAACAGTTAACACCTTTACTCTAGTGTTAATAGGGATATTCTTAGTAACTGCTATCTTATCTTTTTTCAGAATTTACCTTTTTGGTTACGTTACTCATAAGGCATTAGCATTATTAAGAACAACTACTTATAAGCATCTAATCTCTTCACCTATGAGTTTTTTCTCTACCAAAAGAGTTGGTGAATTAAGTAGTAGAATTACTTCTGATATTGCTTTATTACAGGATACTTTTACAACTACAATTGCTGAGTTTATTCGCCAATTCATCACTATTCCAATTGGACTATTCTTTTTAATATTCATTTCATTTAGGCTAACTGTATTTATGTTAGCAGTTATTCCAGTTGTGGCTTTAATTGGAATTTTCTTTGGAAAATACATTAAGAAATTGAGTAAAGATGCTCAACAAGATATTGCTGATTCAAACACTGTTGTTGATGAAACATTACATGGAATTGCTAGTGTAAAAGCATATGCAAATGAGTTTTTTGAAGTGTTTCGCTATCAAAAGAGTATTGATAGCTCAGTAAGAACTTCCATCAAAAGAGCTAAATGGAGAGGATTTTTCATTGGATTAATCATGTTTGCGGCTGGTTCAGCAATTGTATCCATTATTTGGTATGGATTGCACATGGTTCAAATGGGTGATATCTCGTTAGGTGAGTTAATGTCATTTGCTATATACTCTGCTATTTTAGGATTCTCTTTTGGTGGTTTAGCTGAGTTATTCTCTAACCTGCAAAAAGCCATTGGAGCTACAGAACATCTAATGGACATACTTGATGAAGGAACTGAAAACATTCAATTAGAAGCATCTAAGATAATTGATATTAAAGGCGAAATTGAGTTTAATAATGTCGAATTCTCTTACCCTTCTCGTAGAGACATTCAGGTAATTAGAGATATATCATTCAATGTAGAACAAGGCAAACAATTAGCTTTTGTTGGTCCATCTGGAGCTGGTAAATCTACCATAGCTTCATTAATGTTCCGTTTTTATGATGCTGAAAAAGGAACCATCAAAATTGATGGCAAAGACATCCATGATTATGATTTATCAGAAATCAGAAACCAAATGGCATTGGTGCCTCAAGAGGTGTTACTGTTTGGTGGAACTATAAAGGAAAACATCGAATACGGAAAACCTGGAGCTACTGAAGAGGAGATTTTTGAAGCAGCTAAACAAGCCAATGCTTTAGAGTTTATTGAAAGCTTCCCTGAGAAATTTGACACTATAGTTGGTGATAGAGGTATTCAACTATCTGGTGGACAAAAGCAACGTATAGCTATTGCTAGAGCGATATTGAAGAACCCTTCTATTTTAGTATTAGATGAAGCTACCAGTGCTTTAGATTCAGAAAGTGAAAGATTAGTTCAAGAAGCATTAGATAGACTAATGAAAGGAAGAACTTCTTTAGTTATTGCTCATCGTTTATCTACCATTAAAAATGCTGATAACATTATTGTTTTAGATAATGGTAAAATAAAAGAAACCGGAACTCACACTGAGTTAATCAAAAAAGAAAACGGTATCTATAAGAATTTGAGCACTCTTCAGTTAACGGCAGTTTAAGCTAAACTTGCTAGTTGCTCTTCTAGTACCTTAATCTTGGCTTCTGCATCAGCTTTTTTCTTACGTTCGTTTGCTACCACTTGTTCAGGCGCACCACTTACAAACTTTTCATTAGAAAGTTTCTTGTCAGCAATAGCTAAAGAACCTTTAGCATATTCCAAATCAGCTTTAATTTTTTCTAACTCAGCTTCAACATCAATATTAACAGATAACGGGATAAAGTATTCATTTGATTTTACTACAAATGAGAAAGCTCCTTCCACTTTATCATCAACATAAGCTAAACTAGAAAGATTAGTTAACTTAGAAATTAAACTATCTAATTTTTCGTTAATGTTTTCATTCTTCTTAACCGATAATTCAATCTGATCTTTATTTGGAATGTTTTTAGATTTTCTAAATGTTCTTACTTCAGAAATTACGTTAGTAGTATAATCGAAATCCTTTAATAGACCTTCATTTACTTCACCTGCTTTCGGATAGTTAACCATCATTACACTCTCACCTTCATTTCTTTCTTCTAAGTTTTGCCACAATTCCTCAGTAACAAATGGCATAAACGGATGTAATACTCTTAATAACTGCTCAAAATAATTGATAGTAGCTCCTAAAGTAGTAGAATCAATTGGTTTTTGATATTCAGGTTTTACACTTTCTAAATACCAAGAACAGAAGTCATTCCATATCAATTTATATGTACTCATTAAAGCATCAGACAATCTATATTTAGAGAAATTATCATTAATAGACTTTAACGTTTCGTTTAATTTAGATTCAAACCAATCAACAGCAACTTTGGCACTTTCAGGCTGTTCTATACTTTCATCTACTTCCCATCCTTTTACTAATCGAAAAGCATTCCACATTTTATTTGAGAAGTTTCTTCCTTGCTCACATAATGCTTCATCAAATAATAAATCATTTCCTGCCGCAGAACATGACAACATACCAAAACGAACTCCATCAGCTCCGTAAGTATCAATTAATCCAAGTGCATCAGGTGAGTTCCCCAATGACTTACTCATCTTTCTTCGTTGCTTATCTCTTACCATTCCGGTAAAGTAAACATTCTTAAATGGAAGCTGATTTTTAAACTCATAACCAGCAAAAATCATTCGAGCCACCCAGAAGAAAATGATGTCCCAACCTGTTACTAGAACATTAGTTGGGTAGTAATAATTAAAATCTTCAGAACCCTCATCTCTAAATCCATCAAATACTGATATTGGCCATAACCAAGATGAAAACCATGTGTCTACCACATCTTCATCTTGCCTTAAATCATCTGCGGTAAGATAAGCATTACCTGATTTTTCTTTAGCTAATTCTAAAGCTTGTGCTGCCGTTTCTGCAACTACATAATCGTTGGCTTCATTATAATAATAAGCAGGTATTTGCTGCCCCCACCACAACTGACGAGATATTGGCCAGTCTCTTATATTCTCTAGCCAATGCTTGTAAGTGTTCTTAAATTTTGAAGGATGTAATTCAATCTCGTCATTCATTACATTCTCCAAAGCTGGCTTTACCATTTCTTCCATCTTTACAAACCATTGTAAAGAAAGTTTTGGTTCCACCACAGTATCTGCATTACGCTCAGAATAACCTACGTTATTTGTAATATCTTCAACTTTAACTAACAAACCTAACTCATCTAGCTTCTCTCCTACTTTTTTTCTTGCAACAAATCTATCTTCACCCACAAATACCTGAGCAGCTTCACTCAATGTACCATCATCGTTTAAAGTATCTATGATTTCTAGATTATGCTTTTGTCCAATTTCATAATCATTAATATCATGAGCTGGAGTCACCTTCAAACAGCCAGTACCAAACTCTATATCAATATAATCATCAGCAATTATTGGTACTTCTCTATTTACCATTGGCACAATTGCTTTCTTACCATGTAAGTGCTTATATCTTTCATCTTTAGGATTAACACAAACTGCTGTATCTCCCATTATTGTTTCCGGACGAGTGGTAGCAATTGTGATAAACTCATCGCTATCTTTAATAGCATATTTTACATAGTATAACTTAGATTGTTCTTCCTTACGAATTACCTCTTCGTTAGATAAAGTGGTTTGAGCTTTTGGATCCCAGTTTACAATTTTCCAATCCTTGTAAACATATCCTTTGTTATATAATTTAACGAAAGATTGGATTACAGCCTCATTTAACTTTGGCTCCATTGTAAACCTGGTTCTATTCCAATCACAACTAGCCCCTAGTCTTTTTAGCTGTTCTAAAATTATCCCTCCGTATTTATCCTTCCATTCGTAAGCATGTTTTAAGAATTCTTCTCTCCCAATATCATACTTATTAATGCCTTGTTCTCTCAATAAATTCACCACTTTAGATTCAGTAGCTATAGAAGCATGATCTGTTCCTGGAACCCAACAAGCATTATAGCCCAACATTCTAGCTCTACGAATCAATACATCTTGAATAGTATTGTTTAACATATGCCCCATATGTAAAACACCAGTAACATTTGGCGGTGGAATGACGATAGTAAATGGTTCTCTCTCATCAGGTGTTGAACTAAAAAAATCATTTTTCATCCAGTAGTCGTACCATTTTTGTTCAATGGCATCAGGACTATATTTACTATCAATCTGCATTTACTTATCGTTTTATTGAGTCCGCAAAGATAGGCTTAATGCAACAAAATTCAAGTGCTTATTAAAGAAAATGAATTTGTTAAAAGTTTGTTATAGAAGAGTTAATCAGTTGTTAATTAACATTTTAGTAACAACCCTAAAAATAGCTTTGAAGTATTATTAACCATAAAACATTTTATTATGAAAAAATTATCTTCAATTTTTATTCTAATTTTTATTGGAATAACATTATCTGCTCAAAATGAAAAAATAGATATTGAGCAACCAATCATAGCTTTTGAATCTGAAATAATAGATTACGGAACTATAGAACAAGGAAGTGATGGGGTTAGAGAATTTAAATTTAAAAATATTGGTTCTGCTCCTCTATTAATTAGTGAAGCTAGAAAATCTTGTGGCTGTACTATTCCATCTTTCCCTAAACATCCGATTAAACCAGGTGAAAGCTCAATTATTAAAGTTAAGTATGATACCAAACGTATTGGAGCAATTAACAAAACCGTAACTATTGTCTCAAATGCCCAAAGAACAAATATTGTTTTAAGAATAAAAGGCAAGGTAATAGCTCCTGAAACTAGTCCAATCAAAAAAGAGAATTTATTAAAAGTTAACTAGCTTGGCACAATTTTAGTTTACTTTGCTATGGCTTATATTTTAACTTTGTTAAAGAACTGTTAACGAAATAAAAGCCATAGAATTAATAAGTATGTTTGTATAACGATTTAAAAAATTAAAACTAAAAAATCATGAAAAAAGTATTATTAGCATTTGGACTTTTTGCATTTCTTGGGGCAGCTCAAGTTGTTAACGCACAAGAAGCTACAAAAGAAGCGCCAGTTCAAAACCCTAATGCTCCTGTAATAGCTTTTGAATCTGAAGTTGTTGATTACGGTACAATTGAGCAAGGAGCTGATGGAGTAAGAGAATTTAAATTTACCAATACTGGCAAGGAGCCGTTAATTATTTCTAACGCTAGAGGTAGCTGCGGATGTACTGTTCCAACTTGGCCAAAAGAGCCAATCAAACCAGGTGAAAGCTCAGTTATCAAAGTAAAATATGATACTAAAAGATTAGGAGCTATCAATAAATCTGTAACTATTACTTCTAATGCTTCAACACCAACTAAAGTTGTAAGAATTAAAGGTAAAATTATAGCACCTCAAACTTCTCCTGTAAAGGAAAATGCTGGGGCTCCAACTGCAAATTAATATTTCAATAATAGGTTATTGATATTAATGAAAAGTTATCTTTTCAAAATAAGTTTAAGCCTGCTACTTATATTTGTGGCAGGCTTTTCTTTTTCTCAATCTGTAGTAGATTTCGAAAAGTCAACATTAAAATTTGATAAAGTTGATGAAGGAGAAAAAATTTCCTTAACGTATTATTTTAAAAATAACGGAAAACACACCTTAAGCATCATTCCTCCTAAGGTGGATTGTTCGTGCACAGAAGTAATATTACCTGAAAATGGAATAGCTGGAGGAGCAAGAGATAGTATTATTATACTTTTCAATACGCAAGATAAAATAGGATATCAAGAAAGAGATGTAAATCTACAGTTTGTTTCAGATTTAATGGATTCTAACTCCATTAATGAAAAAATTACTTTTAAAGGAGTGGTGAAAGCATCTAAAGCTACTAAGGAAGCATATAAGAACCGTAAACATTAAAGCCTCTCTATTTTATCATCTTCAATAGCATGGTATAAAAAGCTCACTAAGTAAAGCATCTGATCTCTACCCTTTCGTTGTCCATATTTAGCAGTAAGATAAATGATGGAAAATAGAATAAATGCTACTGGGAAAGCCCAAATAAATATTGATTCTTTGCCCAGATTCCATTTAACTAAACCATACATTCCGCCAAACAAAGCCAAAACTCCAACCCCAATATAAAAAAACATTAACATGCTCCATATGGATTGTTTCGGACCAAGAATACACTTGATGTATGCTTTATCCTCATCATCATAATATTTAGTTACTTCTACTTCCATTGTAGGCGACCAATAATGCTGTTTTTCTTCTGGAATAGTTAGAAAAACGTGTCGTTTACTAATTTTACCCAACACCTCTTCTTGCTTAGGCAATGCGTTTTCTATTTTAGTGAGAATTTGTTCATCAGTAAATTGAGAAATCAATTTAAACCTAGGTCTTATTTCTATATTATCTTTATTATGGCTGTTAAATAATGACATCAAAAGGTTTTATGGTAAGGAAAATAAATTAAACTTCTTTCTTAATTTTGGTCTGCACTAAAAATAAATAAAATGCCTGAAATATCAAATAGAGGAAATCATATGCCTGAGTCGCCAATAAGAAAACTGGTGCCTTATGCTGAAGCAGCAAAGAAAGAAGGAAAAATTGTTTATCATTTAAACATTGGGCAACCGGATATAGAAACTCCACAAGTTGCGATTGATGCATTAAGAATTATTGACCGAAAGGTTATTGAATATAGTCATTCTGCCGGAGGTATTGGTTACAGAACTAAACTAGCCGATTACTATAACAAACATGATTTTAATATTACTCCCGAAGACATTCTAGTTACCACAGGAGGTTCAGAAGCATTATTATTTGCCTTTAACTCATGTTTAAACCAAGGTGATGAAGTGATTATCCCTGAACCATTTTACGCAAACTACAACGGTTTTGCTAAAGCCGCAGGTGTAAATGTGGTTCCAGTTACAGCAAATATTGATACTGGATTTGCTCTTCCTCCTATTTCTGATTTTGAAAATTTAATTACTGACAAAACAAAAGCGATACTTATATGCAATCCTGGTAACCCTACAGGCTATTTATACTCTAAAGAAGAGTTGGAAACCTTACGCGATATTGTAAAAAAATACGATCTATACTTAATTGCTGATGAAGTATATCGTGAGTTTTGTTATGATGGCAAAATTCACACATCAGTTTTTGAATTGGAAGGACTAGAAAATAATAGTATTGTGGTCGATTCGGTTTCGAAACGTTATAGCATGTGTGGAGCAAGAATTGGTTGTTTCATTTCAAAAAACAAACAAGTTATCGCTACCGCATTAAAATATGCTCAGGCACGATTAAGCCCACCTACATTGGGACAAATTGCCAGTGAAGCAGCTCTTTTAACTCCTCAAAGTTATTTTGATGATGTGATAAACGAATATGTTGAAAGAAGGGATGTGTTAATTGATGGCTTGAATCAAATTGAAGGAGTGAAATGCCCAAAACCAGGAGGTGCTTTTTACGCAATAGCTGAATTACCTGTAAAGGATGCTGAGAAATTTTGCCAATGGCTGTTAGAAGAGTTTGAATATAAAAATCAAACTGTAATGTTAGCCCCAGCTGCAGGCTTTTATGCTTCTCCAGATTATGGAAAACAAGAAGTTAGGATAGCCTATGTTTTAAATAAAGAATCTTTGCAAAATGCCATTGCATGCTTAAAGCATGCATTAGCAGCTTACCCTGAAAAAATAAATCAGACTGTTGGCGAGTTATCTTAATTTCTGTAACTTGGAGCGATTATTGCTTTTTACGCAAAAAATTAATCTAAAAACCAAACCAAAAATTATGAAAAAATTATTCTTAATTGTTCTAATAGCTGGATTAGGACTAACAGAAATTAATGCTCAAACAGAGTACAAAGTTGTAACAGTAGTAGAATCTATCGTTCCTATGGGATTAGGTCGTTCTAGAATTATTGAAGCTACATCTCCTGTAGATTATGAAAAATTTACTACTTCAAGATCTGATGGAAAAGACAGCGATCAAGGGAAAGTAAAGAGAAGTGACGCTAAAATAGATTCGATGAACGAAACTAAATTATTAAACTTTTATAGTGGAGTTGGATTAAACTTTCAGAACATTGCTTCTAATGACGCTATGATCTCAGATATGATAAATAAAATGGCTGGTAAAGGCTGGACATTATTTTCTGTATCATCTGGTGTAGAAAGTGCTGGTTATAAAGATAATGCAGGTATTTTTATTACTCGATTTGTATTTAAAAAATAATTCATTACTGAATAAAACAAAACAGCCGAAGTTTTACTTCGGCTGTTTTGTTTTAAAGTATTTCCTTTTGTACCGAATCTACAACATGCTTTTGGTACAATTCATAAATAATTCCATCAGCTAAACCTACCTTAGGAACAAACAGTTCTTTCACTCCTACAGCTTTCATTGCTGTTAAATATATATTTGCTGCATGAGTAATAACATCAGCTCTATCGGGTTTCAAACCTAATTTATCTATTCGTTCTTCAATATTAAATTTACCTATAAACTTATCCATTTGCTTCAAGTCCTCGTATTCAAAAAGTTTATAATCTTTCAGTCCACACAATTTATAAAGTTTATTAATATTACCTCCCGTAGCAATTATTAGAGAGGGGCTAAGTTCTTTCTTAACTTGTTTTAACCACTGCTTTAGCTCCTTCCATATTTCATCATCAACTAATCCGTTTTTTAATCGAATGGTTCCTATTTGAAATGATTTTGACTTTACCTTTTCTCCTTTAGAGAACAGAGTAAACTCTGAACTCCCTCCACCAACATCCATGTATAAAAAAGTTCCGTCTTTATCAATCTTTTCTGCTACGTGAGTCTGGTATAGTAACTCTGCCTCTACTTCCCCATCTATAATTTCAACATCAATGCCTGCATGCTTTTTAATTACTTGTATTACTTCTTGCCCGTTCTCCGCTTCTCGCATGGCTGAAGTAGCACAAACCCTATAATCAATCGCATCATACACCTCTATAAGGTTTTTAAAAGCAATTGCAGCCTGACTTAACTTTTGAATATTAGTATCAGAAATCACTTTATTAGTAAATACGTCTTCACCCAGTCTAATGGGTAATCTAACCAACGATGTCTTTTTGATTCTGTAGTCGTTTTGATAGGGATAAACATCGCAAAACAACAAACGCACAGCATTCGATCCTATGTCAATAGCAGCAAATCTCACGCTCTAAAGCTACTAAATATAATTAAATAGCTACTCCTTAACCTTACTCTTTAAATAATTGTAGATAGCAACCTGTGATCGAACTGGAACTTTAGACTTAGTTTTTTTATAAGAATTTATACGTTTATGGTTTACCCATCTCGCTTTGCTATTATCACTTAATTGAAAGTCAAGTATCTTTCTGATAATGGTTTTTACGTTCTCATCGTAAATAGGACAAGCAACTTCTATTCGTAAATCTAAGTTTCTGCTCATCCAGTCAGCTGAAGCTAAATAATATTGCTCGTCACCTCCGTTACAAAAAACCAATAATCTGTTATGCTCTAAAAACCTGTCTACAATACTAATAACCTCTATATTTTCAGAGTAACCTTTAACCCCTGGCACTAAAGAACATATACCCCTAACAATCAATTTAATTTTCACCCCACTATTACTCGCTTTATATAATTTTTTAATAACAGTCTGATCAACTAGATTATTAAGCTTAATGATGATATAAGCCTCTTTTCCTTCTTTAGCATTCTTAATCTCATTATCAATTAGTGAATTGATCCTTCTTCTTGCGTTAAATGGAGAAACAATTAAATGCTTAAAGGTTGGCCTTTCGTATATATTTTTAAACAACCTAAAAACTTTGTTAATTTCATTAGTTATACCTGAATGAATAGTTAACAGTGATGTATCTGTATATATGGCTGCATTGCCTTCATGAAAATTACCCGTACCCACATGTCCATACTTTATTGTTCTTCCATTTTCTCTTCTATTAATCAGAATCAACTTAGCATGTACTTTTAACCCTGGAATACCAAATATCACTTTTACACCTTCATCTTGTAGTTTATTAGACCAATAGATATTTGCCTCTTCATCAAATCGAGCTCTAAGCTCTACAATTACCGTTACCTTTTTACCATTTTTGGCAGCACTTATTAAAGCATGTATTATCTTAGAATTCTTAGCTATTCGGTAAAGGTTAATTTTAATCGAAGTTACATTAGGGTCAATTGCCGCCTCTCGTAATAAATTAATAATATGATTAAAAGATTGATAAGGGTAATTCAAAACAATATCACTCTCAGAGATAGCATTTAAAATGCTTACCTTACCTTTTAACCTCGGATGTTCTAAAGGTGGTAAAATAGGGTGATTTAATTTTTTAGTGCCAACATTCGGGAAGTTAATATAATCTTTAAAATTGTGATACCTACCTGCTGGAATTATACTATCTCCTTCGGAAGGTTGTATTTGACCTAAAACATAATCTAATAAATCTTTAGGAATTGCTTTATCATAAATAAAACGAACTGGTTGGGCTGTTTTTCGTTGTTTTAAGCCTTTAGAGAGTTTATCAATATTACTCTTAGAAATATCATCATCAATGTCTAACTCTGCATCTAAAGTTACTTTTATGGTATAAGCATCAATTTTTTTATAATCAAAAATGGCAAAAATATCGTGCAATTTAAATCTGATAATATCGTCAAGTAGAATTACATATTTTTGATTATTTACTTGTGGCAAAACCAAAAAACGTGACAAAACCCTTGATGGAATTTCCATTACAGCATAATTAACCTCACCAGATTTGGCAACCAATTTTATTGCAAAATAGATACTGTTACCACTCAACTTAGGAAAATTATTCTCATCAACCATTATAGGAACCAAGGTTGGCAAAATGGTATCTTCAAAATAATTTTCTAAAAAACTGATATGCTCTGGTAAAAGCTGCTTATTATTTACAATATTGATGTTCTCCTTTTTAAGCTCTTTTAATAACTTATGGTAAACCTCTTCAAATTTCTTCTGTAATTCAACCGTACGTTCGTTAATCTGTTTTAAAACTTTTGAAGGATTATCAATACTCTCAGGACTAGTTGCATTAATATCTACCAACCTTTTATTGGTTGCTACTCTTACCCTAAAAAACTCATCCAGATTATTAGAAAAAATACCTAAGAAACGGATGCGTTCCAAGAGGGGAACACTTTTATCCATTGCTTCCTGTAATACACGCTCGTTAAAATTTAACCAACTAAGCTCACGGTTTACTAAAGGTATTTTACTGCTTTTTGCCATTTTACTTTCCATACCAAAAGTGGGTAAAGATTATTAACTCATAATTAAGCGAAAGTTAAATAAAAGCTCCATTACATTGTTAAAATCCTGCCAAAATAGTTAATAACTTTGTTGATAAGCTGTTAACATTACGTTAATTTCACTTCTATCATCCTATATTTTTGTAAAAACCAATAGGTAAAAACACATGTTTGCAATATTTGGTAAGAAAAAAATTAAAGAAGATGTTGTAGCCAACATTTTTGTTAATTCTGTTTTAGACACCATTGACCAAGGGTTTCCTGAGGTAGTTGGCATTATAAACGATTCTCCTGAATTTATTACGTCTCCTAATATTTCTCCTGAAAATAAAGATGGTTTTACTTTTATTGTAATTGCTGCCAACATCACTTTTGCATCTAAAAATATTGATCATTCTATTAACGACCATCTATGCTCGCTAATACTGAATAAATTTAGCTTAGTGTTTGATGTTGATGAGGAGCAATTTACAAAAGCAATTAAAAAGTATCAGGATTATCTATGCAAGGTAAATCATCCTTCTAAAAATACGCTTTATGCTATGAGTAAAGCAATTTTTGGAAAATATGGCTTAAACGAATTTCAGGATGAATACTTTAAAAACATGAAGAGTCCGAACCCTATGTTTTTAAAACGATTAGATGAAGCTATGGAAAATTTCATCTGGAATTGGGAAGCGTTTAATCAAAAACACCAAATTGTTTAACTTTGCTTTCTTTCTTTAAAAAAGAGATAGTATAGGTTAATTATTACTATTGCTCCGTTAGTTACAATAATTGGAATAGAATAAGCCAATAAAACACCATACACAATAAAAACAGAACACGCTATCGTATTTACTATTCTCAGTGTTCTTATGTTTTTCATCAAAAAAGATAACAATACTGCTAATGAAGCAATGTAGCCTATGATTTCGGTTGGTGAAAAATAATCCATTAATTTAGATTGAACTGTTTTTCTGCCATTTCGCATATAGCATCACCTATTGCCAAACAGGCTGTAGCAGCCGGAGAAGGAGCATTTAAAACATGAATACTTTTATCTTTGTACTCAATTCTAAAATCATCTCTAGTATCTCCATCTTGGCTTAATAGCATAGCTCTTACCCCACTTCTTCCAGGTTTAATGTCTTCCATAGTTAAACTTGGTATTAAGCGTTGTAAGGTTTCTAAAAACAACTTTTTAGAAAAAGCTCTTCTATACTCGTTAATACCAAAACTCATGTTATTAAAAAATAATTTCCAAGTACCTGAATAAGTTAAAGCATCAACGGTATCTTTTAAACTAAAATCGGTTTTCCCATACCCTTCTCGCTTAAATGTAAATACAGCGTTAGGACCACACTCTATTTCTCCGTTTACCATACGTGTGAAGTGTACTCCTAAAAAAGGAAACTCAGGATTAGGTACTGGATAAATTAGATTTTTAACTTTGTGTTTAGCCTGATCGGTTAATTCATAATAATCACCCCTAAAGCCAACCACCTTTTCTTTTAGCTGCACCCCATCCTTTTTGGCTAACCTGTCGGCCTGTAAGCCTCCACAAAACACCATGTATTTGGTAATGTATTCATTTTTAGAAGTAACAACTTCTGTTTTTTCTCCTTGATGAATATAATCAACTACCTCTTCGCCTAATACAATTTTACTTTCTGACTGCTTAGCAACCACTAATTCACACAGTTTTTCAGTAGTTCCTCTAAAATCTATTATACCTGTACAAGGCACATGAATACCTGCAACACTTTCTACAAAAGGTTCAATTTCTTTTACCTGCTCACCAGTAATTTTTTCAATCCCTTCAGTACCATTTGCCAAACCATTTTGGAAAATTTTATCCATAAACGGTAATTCCTTTTCTTCAGCTGCAGCTACCACTTTACCACATACATCATGTTTAATGTTATATTCTTTAGCAAACTTCACTAACTGATGCCTACCATTTACACAAGTTCTGGCCTTTGCCGAACCAGGTTTGTAATACAAACCAGAATGAATTACTCCAGAGTTATTACCTGTTTGATGATCAGCCAACCGATTTTCTTTCTCAATTAATAACACCTTAAGATTAGGATATTTTAATTGAATCTTGTAAGCGGTAGCCGCTCCAACTATACCACCACCAACTATGGTTACATCGTAAAACTTCTTGTTTTCCAAAATGAAATTGTTTGAGTACAAAATTACTATTCTCCCCTTAAAACTTCCGTTTTAGGAACTCTTAATAACAGCAAAAAACCAACAATAAAAAACACAATTAGCATTAGTACAGATTCTCTGATACTAAACATACCTTCGATAAACCCAAAACCAAAAGTTCCGATAACAATACCCAACTTTTCTAGTACATCATAAAAACTAAAAAACGAAGCATGGTCTTCCGTTTTTGGTAATAATTTAGAGTAAGTGGAACGAGACAAAGATTGTATGCCTCCCATTACAAAACCTATAGTTGCCGCAGCAATGTAAAAATGTATTGGTTTATAAACCAAAGCATAAGAACCAACACAAATCAATACCCAAATAAATACTATAATTCCCAGAGCTTTTATGTTTCCAACCTTTTTGGAAATAAAAGCAGTTAAATAAGCCCCGGCAACAGCAATAAATTGTATTACCAAAATACTAATAATCAAACCCGTATCTTTTTCTTCTGGGCTACTCCAAGCAATTTCTTTGGTACCAAAAAATACAGCCATTATCATAATGGTTTGCACCCCCATACTATACACAAAAAAAGAAGCCAAATACCTTTTTAAAGCTTTATTATCAGAAAATTGCTGCCATACTTTTTGTAGTTCTTTAAATCCTTTAGCAAATCGGTTGCCTTCAGGTTTATGCCCATAAACATTATCGGGCAAACCTCTAAAAGTTATCTGACTAAAGCCTATCCACCATAAACCTGTTAGTACAAATGCATACTGAGCAGGAACTTCAAATACCTGAATTAATATTAAACAGATTATTAATAAAGAGGAACTGCCTATGTAGCCTCTAGAAAAACCTTTCGCACTAACCTTATCATGTAAATCAGGTGTAGCTATCTCAGGTAAATAAGCATTATAAAAAACCAAACTCCCACTAAAACCTATACTACCTAACAAAACTGAAAGTAATCCCCAACCTATATAGCTGGCATCAAAAAAATAAAATGTCATACATGCCAAAGCTCCCATATAACAGAAGAACCTCATATAGCTTTTTTTGCTACCTGAATAATCTGCAATACCCGAAAGCAATGGTGATAAGAATGCAACAATTATATAACTTAAAGAAATGACGTATGAATATAACTCAGTATTCACAAAGTCATATCCTAAAAAACGAATTACTTCATCAGTTTTAGCTTCATAAAAAATTGGAAAAATAGCTGAAGTAATAACTAGTGGGTAAACTGAGTTTGCCCAATCATACATGGTCCAAGCACTAATGGTTTTTTTATTGTTTAACTCAATAGCCATTAGTTTTCGCAAGTATTACAATACATTTCTTTTACAGGAACATCTTTAAGTAACTGAAAACTCATGTTTGGAAAACCAAAGAGCTTACAAAATCGTTCTTGATTCATTTCTTTAGCTTTCTGCATAAATCCTACATACTCTTCTTGCGGAACTTTTTCTTTATTGTAAATTGCAACTGTTAAAAAAGTAAACAAAAACTCCTCATCAATGTTAGGTTTCTTAGCCCAGGGTTTCATCAAATCTATTGCCCAATCTATTTTTAATTGAAACATAAAATAGTTAGCAATTCTAAAAGTTTGATTCCTATCTAACTTAGATGCTAACAAAATTTTTCTTACTTCATCCAAAGCATCTTCGCGTTCTTTAAATTGCTTATTGTCATAATAATAATCTGCTGCAATTAAATTGTAATTTAATATTAAACGATTAGTTTGCCACTTTTCTATTTTAGAGCTACTAACTACTGATTTAATTTCCCTTAACAGATACTTTGGATCCTTCTCTCTGCTGTATTTATTTGACCATAACAACAGTCTAATCACCAATAAATTATACCTTAAATAACTATTCTCAGGATCAATTAGTAACTGAGTTTTAATATCGCTTCTTAAATATTTTAATAAACTATCTTGATTCTCTGTATTGCTATGAAACCATCTAAAAGCAATTTGGTTGTTAATCAATGGAACAGTACCTTTTTGATGTGAAATTTTAGTGTTAATAATCACATCTTTACTAATCTTACCATTCTCGGTATTATTCAACATCACTGATTGAAAAATCTTAGCTTTTTTATAATCTTTCTCTTTAATGGCCTTTTCAAACTTTTGTGGCAACACTTTAAAAAGAGCTTCATCCATAAAAATTTTCTCAACTGTCATTACCACTTTAGCCTTTCTTTGGTCTTCTAAATAAGGTTCTAAATTATAATCCAGAGAGTCTGAATTAATGATTTTTCGCAATTCTTCTTTGTTATATTTTTTTAGTTCTTCCTCATAAGGAGAGCCTTTTATGGATTCGTAAAAACCATCCCAGTTTTCTTCAGTTTTAATAACCGTCTCTACATCTTGTATTTTGTAATGTTTTATTGCATTTAAAATACTGTTAGCCCTTTTTTTCTGTATAATTTCATTGCCTTTAATATTCCCCTCTATTGAAGAATAAGCTATTACTTCAATCTTCTTTAAATCATAACGATTTAAGCTTAAAGAATCTAAAAAGGGTTTAATGTCTTCGTTACTAAATTCTGCCTTATTACGCTCAAAAGGGATAGTAAAAGTAAGTTGATTCATTACTGAGTCTGCTGCTTTACTTACCGAAAGTGTATCCATTAAAAAATGTAAATCCAAGGAACTTAAATTTTCTCCACCTAAACTATTATATACTATGGTTTGACATAAACAACTCTCTTGTAGTATAAGTAAATTGAACTCCGCATTATTGGTGTCAACAAATTCAGGAATAGGACCAAGTGAGATCTCTAGTTGTCCATCATCTTCCAACTCATTTTTACCAAGAATGTATGATTTGGTAACTGGTTCCAATAATATTCCTTGATGTATTTCTGAAGGATAAAACGAGTTTCCCTTTCCACAAGCAAATTGATCTCTGGTAATAATATCCAATGCAATACCATCATCAGAATTATCCATAACTCCTTTAATAGTTTCTAAATCGTGGAAATAGAAATAAATCTGACCATCTTTAAAGAAAATATTGTCAGACATCAACTGTGGTAAGTAACCGTATTTACGTTCTAATTCTCCACATTTGGTTTTATCGTAAGGAGAAATTTTATAATCGTCTTTAGTCGGTCTAATGCCTTCTGGCAATTTAAAAGGTTCTGATCCATACAACTGAACCACCGTAAATATTTTAGTTTTTGGGTCAGCAGCAAAAGCGGTAGCTATTCTAAAATAATCTTTACTTAGTAATACCTCTGCTCCATCTTTAGCCTCTTTCCATTCATTAAAAATGTAATCAGCTATTTTTTCATAAGACTTTATTAAGGTACTTTTTCTACTTCCTGGTAACCTAACTCTTGTTCCAATAGCAAATTGATGAACGTTTTCTGTTACCACACCATGCATTCCATCATAAAAAATTACTCTATCAAAAGGGGTTGCTTTTTTCTTAACGGGCTGATCATGAGTTAACCGTCCCTCTTTTAAAAGAAATTCAGCATGATCAAGGGCTGCATAAAAGAGTTCTTCATCATTTTGTAATGGATTTACACCATTTGCTTGTCGATATTCGTTTATACGTTTATGAAGTAATTCAGCGAAAAATTCAGGTTGAAATTTATCTAGCATTACATCATCCGTTGGTTTTTGTGCAAAAACCAAACATGAAAATCCAATTAATATGATTGAAACTATAAATTTCTGCATACTTCAACCCCCTAAAGTACTTAATAATTATTAGCAATCAATTATGATACCGCAAAATAAATGTATGCACAATACGCAGCAAAGAGCAACAAGCCATTAAGTCGATTTATTTTATATCCAAACATCATTATCGGGAAAATGACAAATGATATTACCAACACCCAGTACATATCATTCTGAACTACAGCTTGAGTTACAGGTATTTCCTTTACTAAGGATGTTATACCAAGTACTCCAAGAATATTAAAGATATTAGAACCTATAAGGTTTCCTACCGAAATATCAGAATGTTTTTTTAATGCAGCTACCAATGAAGTAATTAATTCCGGAACACTAGTACCAAATGCAACTATAGTAACACCAATTATATGCTCACTTACACCAAAATCTTTAGCTATTTGAACAGCTCCATCTAAAAGCCAGTTAGCTCCAAATGCCAAACCAATTGAACCTATTACAATCAAAAATATGTTTAGTAATATATTTGATTTCTTTACCTGCTCAATATCTACATCCAACTCTTCTTTCTCATTATCTTTCTTGGCATTCCTAAACATGTACAAATTAAAACCAACCAAACCTAATACAAACAGTAAACCCTCATACCAATCAATAAAGCCATCCAACATAAAAACAAATAACAAAATAGTTGCTCCCATCATAATAGGCCAATCTACATGTGCTGTTGAACGTTTTACAGTTATGGGTAAAATAATGGTAGTTAATCCTAATACTAAAGCAATATTAGCAACATTAGAGCCAACAACATTACCTATTGCCAAGTCAGGATGTCCTTCTATGGCCGCTTTTAAGCTTACTAATAATTCAGGAGCAGAAGTTCCAAAAGAAACAATGGTCATACCAATAACTAAAGTGGGAATGTTAAATTTAAGAGCAACACCAACGGCTCCTCTCACTAATAATTCTCCTGCAACAATTAGCGTAATTAATCCACCTATCAATAAAACATACTCCATTTATGCTTTTTCAGAGGTGTTATTATCTTGATTAGTTGAATAAGGATTTTTTCGTTGAACGGTATTAGAATTTTCTACGGGTTTAATAACTGGATCATCGTTATTTTCTTCTGTTTTTTCAGGTTGCTCTTCTGCTTTAACTTCTTGCTGTTTTTCTTTGTCTTTTTTAATCAAATCGTTTACCTGCTTTTCTACATTGGTAAAATCTTTAGCATTATTCACTTGTCTTGCACCCTCTTTCAATTCCTGCTGTATATCATTAGTTGCATTTTTTATCTCTCGCATTCCTTTACCTAAGCCTCTTGCTAATTCAGGAATTTTTTTACTTCCAAACAACATAATAATGATTAAAACTATAAAAATTAGTTCTCCACCACCTGGCATTCCTAAAAGTAAAATGTAGTTCATTATTAAGACTTTAAAAACAAAAGTAACAAAAAAGCCTTTCTGAAATCAGAAAGGCTTTAGTATGCTTTTGAAAATTTATTTTTTCTTTTTAGTTTGAGCTCCAGCAAAATCATACATTACTGGTGATGCTATACAAAGTGAAGAATAAGTACCTACAATTACACCTATTAATAATGCAAAAGAGAAACCTCTAATTACTTCACCTCCAAAGAAGAAAATCATTGCTAATACAAAAATTGTAGATAAAGATGTATTAACTGTTCTACTTAATGTACTGTTTAAGGCATTGTTTACCACCGTTTTAATCTCTTGCTTTTTATAAGAACCTAAATACTCTCTAATTCTATCAAAAACAACCACAGTATCGTTAATTGAATAACCAACCACCGTTAATAAGGCAGCAATAAATGCCTGATCAATTTCTAATGAGAATGGCATGATACCATATAATAATGAGAACAACGATAATACCATTAATACATCATGGAATAATGCTACTAATGCTCCCATACCAAATTGCCATTTCTTAAATCTGAATACAATGTATAAGAAAATGATAATTAGTGAGAAGATGATTGACCACAAAGAATCTTTCTTAATATCATCTGCAATGGTTGGTCCAACTTTTTGAGAACTCATCACTTCATAATCAACTCCCATTTGACCTAAACCTTCATTTAATTTTGCTTCAACCTGATTATCAGCATCTTCTTCCTGACTATCAATCATAAAAGAAGTAACAATTTTAACCTGATTACCATCACCAAATGTTTTAACTTCTGGAGCTTGTTTAAATGGAGCGGTTAATTTACCAGCAACATCAACTGTTGACACTTCATTTTCAAACCTTACGGTGTAAGCTCTACCACCCTGAAAATCTACTCCATATTGCAATCCTTTAGTTACTAAAGAACCAATACCTGCAACAATAATAATTCCTGAAAGGATGTAGAATTTCTTTCTATTTTTAATAAATCCAAAGTTTATTTTCTTGAAAGCTCCTTCTGTAAGTTTAGTTGCAAAAGCTAACTTTCTGTTTTTGTTCAAACTCGTTTCAAAAATAATTCTGGTAATAAATATTGCTGTAAACAAAGAAGTGAAAATACCTACTACTAAAGTTTTAGCAAATCCTTCAACAGGACCAGTACCAAAGAACCAAAGTACTACACCAGTTAATAAGGTAGTAACGTTAGCATCTATAATAGATGAATAAGCAAATTTATAACCATCTGCCACAGCCAAACGAATACCTTTACCAGCAGCAATTTCTTCTCTAATTCTCTCGAAAATAAGTACGTTAGCATCTACCGACATACCTATTGTTAAAATGATACCTGCAATACCAGGAAGAGTTAAAGCAATTAACTGAGGCATTGAAGCTAAAATACCGAAGATAAAAAACATGTTTGCTAACAATGCTATTACTGAAGCCATACCAGCTTTTGAGTAATAAAATATCATGTAAGCTAATACTACTAATAGAGCAATAATAAATGAATTTAATCCCTTGCTGATAGATTCACTACCCAATGTAGGTCCAACCACAGCTTCTTCAACAATTCTTGCAGGAGCAGGTAGCTTACCAGCTTTAAGAATATTTGCAATTAACTTAGCTTCTTCAATTTCAAAATTACCAGCAATACTAGACTGGCCACCTGCAATTTCTCCATTTACTGTTGGAAAAGAATAAACTAAATCATCTAAAGCAATCGCAATAGATTTACCAACATTAGCACCTGTTAAGATTCTCCATTTATTAGCTCCTTCACCATTCATGCTCATAGAAATTTCTGGAGCACCAGAAAATTGGTCGAACTGTTGTGACGCATTTACTATTACATCTCCTTCTAAAGCAGGCTTACCATCTCTATTATCAATTTTAATGGCTATTAACTGAACAAACTTTTCTTCTTCATCATAAGGTTTTGCTGTCCATAAAAATTTTAATCTTGGAGGGAAAATAGATTGTACTTCTTTCATTTTTAAGTACTCATTCACTTTTGCGGTATCCTTAATAGCAACATACCCTACAACTGGTCCTCTACCATACTCGTATTGTTGAGTTTGAGGATTTTGGAAAATTGCTGGACGCATAACAGCAAACAATGGGTGCTCTTTAGCATAATCTGCAAAACTTTGATCGGCTGCAGCTGCACTATCCAAAGCAGTAGTATCGTTAGCTCCCCCTTCTATATCAGCTAACAAACTTGAAGCATCATCTGTTACAGTATCTTTTCCTGTTGAATCAACCACAGCAACAGTACCATCAACTTCAGTTTCTTTTACAGCAGTAGTATCTGTTATTGAAGAATCCGTTGTTTCTTCTTTAATTCCATTTAGTACTTTACCTAATTTAATATCTGCTTGCTCTAACATCGGATAAACTTCTTTGTTTTCCCATGTTAACCAAAATTCTAACTTAGCTGTACCTTGTAATAACTGACGAACTCTCTCTTTGTCTTTTACACCTGGTAACTCCACCAAAATTCTATCAGAACCTGTTAAACGCTGGATACTTGGTTGAGCTGAACCAAACAAATTAATTCTTGTACGAATTACATTGAAAGAACGCTCAATAGCATCATCAGCTTCTTCCCTGATAAATTCTAAAACTTCCTCATTAGTAGCATTTGGAGATAATTGATCTTTATTATCTAAAGTATAAAATATCGGAGCTAACTTCCCATTAGGGTTTTTATCTAAATAAGCCTGACCAAATAGTGTTACAAAATCCTGATTAGTTTCTTTCTGTAATGCCTTAGCATCTCTAATCGCCTGGTTAAACGCAGCATCTTTGTTAAAAGAAGATAAAGCTCTTACTACCTCATCCACCTGCACTTCAAGAGTAACGTTCATCCCTCCTTTCAAATCCAAACCAAGATTTAACATTTTGGTTCTCAAATCACCATAAGTGTAATCAATAATAGGATACACTTTTTCTGAAGCCATCGAATCTAAATAAGCGAATTCCAGTTCAGAATTACCATTTGCATACTCTTTTGCATCGCTCTCAACTTTTGTTGCATACCACGTTAATGAAAGTGAAAATAAACACCCTAATGCGAAAAGAATTGTAAATCCTGTTATTAGTCTTTTGTTTTGCATCTTTTATATATTATTCTTCCGTTTTTTTAATAAGCCTGCAAATATAGAATTTCAAATAGTATTTATCAACTTAAAGTTCTAATAACTTCATATCATTTTTCATCACAAATAAAAGGAGTACATTTACGAGCAACTTAATACTGCTTTAAAGCGTCTATTTTGTATGAGAAAGTGTGTTAAATTTATTTTTGGAATTACTTTTCTAATACTTGCCAACATTGAGTATTCAGCTCAGATTTATTTTAATCGATACGATACTGTAACGGTGCTGAACATGAATGGTGATACTTTAAAAAATCCATGGGCAGGAGGTTTCAACTCTGTTCAGTTTAGTGAAGTAGATTTAAACCTTGATGGGATAATGGATTTATTTGTTTTTGACAGAACAGGTAATAAAATATCCACATTTATCAATACAGGTGAGACTAACAAAGTAAGTTACATACACGCTCCTCAATACATTAAATACTTTCCTAAACTAACTGATTGGGTAATTTTTAGAGACTATAATTGTGATGGTAAAATGGATTTCTTTACCTACTACTCTGGTGGCATGTCTGCATGGAGAAATACCTCAACTTCTCAATTGTCATTTACCAGAGATACTTTATTAGTTTATTCAGATTTTCAACCTGATAGCCCTACTCCAAGCTATGTAAACTTATACATCAGTTCAGTTGATATTCCTGCTATAGATGATATTGATGGGGATGGAGATTTAGATGTGTTAACCTTTAGTATTACCGGTTCTTATGTGGAATATCATAAAAACCTATCTATGGAAAAATACGGTACTTGCGATAGTTTAGATTTTCAATTACGTAATAAATGTTGGGGATTCTTTAAAGAAAACCTAAGTGGAAACTCAGTAACGTTAAACGATACTTGTGCTTTTAATATTGGTAACCCAGAAAAACCAAGCGGAGGAAACAAACATGCTGGTTCCATGCTATTTGCATTAGATGTTAATGCAGACAATGCTAAAGATCTTGTCATTTCTGACGTATCTTTTAGCAATTTCACGTTACTAGTTAACCAAGATGCTAGTCCTAATTTAACTCAATCATCAATACTAGTTCAGGATTCTTTATTTCCAAAAAACAACAGTAATAGCATTGCTGTGAACATTGATATTTTTCCTGCTGGTTTTTATATAGATGTAAACAATGATAATGTTAAAGATTTGGTGGCTGCTCCAAATTGCTATAATGGCTGCTCAAATAGCGATAATGTATGGTTTTATGAAAATAATGGAGCAAACAATAACCCTGACTTTAATTTTATTCAGAACAACTTTGTACAAGATGGTATGATAGAAATTGGTGAAGGTGCACATCCCGTATTTTTTGACTACAATGCAGATGGTTTAATGGATGTTATTGTTGGAAATTATGGTGATTATAATCCTTCACTCGGAGCAATTTTATACTACTCTAGTTTATGGGTATATGAAAATATTGGCACAGCTACCACTCCCGCATATCAATTGGTAGATACTAATTATGCTGAAATTGCTAGTATGAATTTAGATTTAATAGGTAACCGACCAACATTAGGTCTTGCGCCTACTTTTGGCGATCTTGATGGGGATGGTGATAAAGATATGTTAGTTGGTGATTTTAATGGTTACATCCACTATTTTAGGAACAATGCTGGTGCAGGCAATCCAGCAAACTTTTCGCTTAGTCAAGTAAATTACCTTGGCATTGATGTAGGACAAGATGCTGCACCTACACTTTACGACCTAAACAATGATAATTTGCTTGATCTGATAATAGGCAAGCAGAACGGCACATTTTCTTATTATGAAAATGGAGGAACTATTTCTACTCCAAACTTTGTATTTGTAACTGATTCATTAGGTAAGATTGCCACACGAAATCAATACAACTTTAGAGGAAATAGTAACCCTGTATTTATAGATAGTAGCGGTACTACTATATTATATTCAGGGTCAAACAATGGTAACATTTATAAGTTTACCAATATTGATGGTAACTTGAATGGGAAATTTGATAGAGACAGCACTTATCTCAACATTTGGGAAGGAGTAAATTCATTCATTTCTGTTGCAGATGTAACCAGTGATGGAAACTTAGACATGCTTATTGGAAATTATAGCGGTGGAGTAGCTTTTTATAAAGGCAACACCACATTAATTAATGTAGGTACCGATGAACAAGTTAATAGACTTAACAATATTAAGATTTACCCTAACCCAACCAACAATCAAATTACCATTGATTTGGATATGCTACCTACAAAAAATACTACACTACAAATAACAGATTTAGTAGGAAAAATGCTGTACAATCAAACCATAACCAATGCCAAAACTGTTATTAACCTCAACAATTACAACCAAGGTATTTATTTGGTTAAACTAAGTAATGATAATGGTATCAAGGTTTATAAAGTAGTCAAGAAGTAAAACTACTTATTCAATACCAAGTCCTCTTTATTATAATCAATTACCGCATTGTACTCCTTTAAAATATCTCCACCCAAGATACCATCAATGAGTTCTAGTTCTAATTTTTCGTAAGAAGCATTTACATGTGATAAATCTAAAATTGTTGCTTCATAATCATTGATAACAATATCTCCCAGTTGTAATTTTTCAATTTCAACCTTTTTACTAACCATAGTATTGGTTCCCAAGCCAGAAGAAAGTCTATCATGCTCCTCTAACTCATCAAAATTAACGTAGTTGGTAATTCTGTTTTCATCAAACACGCTACGCGATGCACCAGTATCAATAATTACATTAGCTAGTTTATCATTAACTATTAATTTGGTTTTTAAATGATAGCCATCGTCTTCAATGGCAAAAATTTCTATGGGTAAAACTGTTTTCATAAAACTTATGTTAAAAAGAAGCCGGAACATGTCCGGCTTTACTTTTAATATTTAATGTTTGAATTATGCTAAAACTCCATCTAACAATCCATTAGTTTTCTTAACACCTTCTGCACTTTCCGATAACTTAGTTTTTTCAGCATCAGATAATTCTATTTCAACAATCTTTTCGATTCCGTTTTTACCTAAAATACAAGGCACACCTATCGATAAATCATTTAATCCAAACTCTCCTTCTAATAATGCCGAACAAGGGAACATCTTATGAGAATCTTGAGCAATTGCTCTCACCAATTCAGATACTGCAGCACCAGGTGCATACCAAGCACTTGTTCCTAACAAACCTGTTAATGTTGCCCCACCAACTTTAGTATCTTGTACAACTTGCCCCATTCTATCTTGTGATAAATATTCGGAAACAGGAACGCTATTTCTTACTGCTTTTTCAATTAATGGTACCATACCTACATCACTATGCCCGCCTATTACCATTCCATTAACATCAGAAGCAGGACATTCTAGTGCTTCGGCTAATCTATATTTAAATCGAGCACTATCTAAAGCACCACCCATTCCAATTATTCTGTTCTTTGGTAAACCAGTAGCTTTATGAGCTAAGTAAGTCATGGTATCCATAGGGTTACTTACTACTATAATAATAGTATTAGGCGAATGTTGTAATAAATTTTCACAAACCGTTTTCACAATACCTGCATTAATTCCAATTAACTCTTCACGCGTCATACCTGGCTTACGTGGAATACCACTTGTAATTACAGCCACATCACTACCTGCTGTTTTAGAATAATCATTAGTGCTTCCTGTAATTTTTGTGTCAAAACCGTTTAATGAAGCTGTTTGCATCAAGTCCATGGCTTTACCTTCGGCAAACCCCTCTTTAATGTCAACCAACACAACTTCTGAAGCGAAATTTTTAATTGCAATATATTCAGCGCAACTTGCACCTACTGCTCCTGCTCCTACTACTGTTACTTTCATTTGATTAAAATTTATTTAGATTTTTAGTACTATTTTTTAGGATGACTAAATTAAGGAAAGTAATAACGATAAACAATCTTATTTATTAGAAGATTTTAAATCTTTCTAAACTTAAATTTAATTTTTAAAAATGGCTTAATTAGTTACATTTGCGTTGCTTAAAAAAGGTGTTAGCATGAAAGATTTATTAGACAAGTTTGAAAACAAAACCCCTGAAATAGTTTTTGAATGGAATGATTCTGAAACGGAAGCAGAAGGATGGGTAGTTATTAATTCACTAAGAGGTGGTGCTGCAGGCGGTGGTACTCGTATGCGTGTTGGGTTAGACAAAAGAGAAGTTGAATCTTTGGCTAAAACCATGGAAGTTAAATTCACTGTTGCCGGTCCCCCAATAGGAGGAGCAAAGTCAGGAATTAATTTTGACCCTTCTGACCCACGTAAAGAAGGTGTTTTAAGAAGATGGTATGCAGCTGTTGCACCATTGTTAAAACATTATTATGGTACAGGTGGTGATTTAAACGTAGATGAAATACACGAGGTTATTCCTATAACTGAAGACTGTGGCGTTTGGCACCCTCAAGAAGGTGTTTTTAATGGACATTTTCAACCAAGAGAAGCTCAGAAGATACATCGAATTGGTCAGTTAAGACAGGGAGTGTTAAAAGTAATTGAAGACAATCGCTATAGCCCAGATGTAAGCAGAAAATATGTTGTGGCTGATATGATTACTGGTTATGGTGTTGCTGAATCGGTAAAACATTTTTATGATGTTTATGGTGGTGACGTTAAAGGTAAAAGAGTAATCGTACAAGGCTGGGGTAATGTTGGTTCTGCTGGAGCATACTATTTAGCACAAGATGGAGCAAAAATAGTAGGTATTATTGATAGGGATGGTGGCTTAATTAAAGAAGACGGATTTACGCTGGAAGAAATCAGACATCTATTTATCTCTAAAGATGGAAACAAATTGCATTCTCCAGATATGATGTCTTTTGAAGAAGTAAACACTAAAATTTGGGATTTAAAAGCAGAAGTGTTCATTCCATGTGCTGCTTCAAGATTAATTACAAAAGATCAGGTTGACAGAATGATTAACTCAGGAATAGAAGTAATTGCTGCTGGAGCAAATGTTCCATTTGCTGATCCTGAAATATTCTTCGGGCCAATTGCGGATTATGCTGATGATAACATTAGTATAATTCCTGACTTTATCTCTAACTGTGGTATGGCAAGAGTTTTCGCTTATTTAATGAGTAATGACTTAGGTATTTTAGATGATGAATCTATTTTCCACGACACATCAGAAACTATTAAAAATGCATTAATCGAAGCTCACAAAAAGAACAACAGTAAATATCATATTGCAAAAACTGCGTTTGAAATAGCTTTAAACCAGTTAGTTTAAAATATTATCTTTGACATCGCTTAACTAAAAAATAAAACATGGAAATATTTATAGTAATTATATTTGTTTTAGGCTACCTAGCCATTACACTCGAACATAGTTTGAAAATTGACAAACTTGTTCCTGCCCTATTAATGATGGCTTTAGCATGGGCTGGAGTAGCTTTTGGCTTAGATGGTTTCACCTCATGGTTTGATTCTCATAATATGAGCATGTTGGATGGATTTGCGGGTATGGGGCATGAAGATAAATTACATACCCTAGAGAGCACTCTGCTCCACCACTTTGGTAAAACTTGTGAGATATTGATTTTCTTAGTTGGAGCAATGACTATTGTTGAAATCATAGACCATTTTAATGGTTTCGCTACCATTAAAGGGTTTATTAAAACCAACAAAAAAAGAACTTTATTATGGATTGTAGCAATTCTTGCGTTTGTCTTATCTGCTATAATTGACAACTTAACTGCAACTATTGTTCTTATAACCATTTTAAGAAAATTATTAAAAGACAATAAAGATAGAATTTGGTTTGCTGGTTTAATTATTATTGCTGCAAACGCAGGTGGTGCTTGGTCTCCTATTGGTGATGTAACTACAACTATGCTTTGGATGGGTAAAAAAGTAACTACCATGAAATTGATAGAATACTTAATCCTTCCATCATTAGTATGTATGATAATACCTACTTTAATTGCTAGTTTTTTACCTGCATTTAAAGGTGAATTTGAAGCCGCTCCTGAAGAAGAAAATACTGGAAAAACAGGAGCTCTAATGCTTTATCTTGGTTTGGCATTAATCGTTTTTGTACCTGTTTTTAAAACAATAACTCACTTGCCTCCTTATGTTGGAATGATGTTATCATTATCAATAGTTGCATTAGTTGCAGAGGTAATAAGTAATCGTAAATTCAGTATTACCAGTGTTGAAGAAGAAGAATCGGGGCACGGAACACATAGCCCTACATTTAAAGCTTTAGCAAAAATTGAAATGCCTTCCATTTTATTCTTCTTGGGTATATTAATGACAGTAGCAGCATTAGAATCATTAGGCTTAATTTTTACATTTGGACAAGATGTACAAGCTTCTATGGATAGTAATATTTTTGTAATGCTTCTAGGTGCAGGTTCTGCTGTTATAGATAATGTTCCTTTAGTAGCAGCAAGTATGGGTATGTTTGATATGTCAGTTTATGCACAGGACAATCACATTTGGCATTTTATAGCCTATGCAGCAGGTACTGGAGGAAGCATGCTAATTATTGGTTCTGCAGCGGGTGTTGTAGCTATGGGAATGGAAAAAATATCTTTCTTTTGGTATTTAAAGAAAATTGCTTGGTTAGCTCTAATTGGCTACTTAGCTGGCTTTGGATTTATGGTAATGTTCCATGCTTAATTAGCAATAAATAATTTAGAAAATTAGAAAAGCCAACTGTTTAGTTGGCTTTTTTATTGACATTCTAAACAAACTTTCTCTTTATCAGATAAATCAACTATCCCTCTTAAAGAAGCAGTAAACTCAGCAGGGCAATCTATGCAAGTTTCGCAGTTTTCTACATAAATACCTATTGCTCTACCATCAGTTAATTTTGATTTAATGTAATGCTCTGGACAAGGCTCTCGGTGCACCGCACTCTTATCAAAATCTACTTCAGCATGTTTCCAAAAAGCAGTGTCAGTTTTTAAAAAATCTACAGAAATGTTATGACATTCCAACTCACATTTTAACTGGTTATTGATAGTAATATCAGCTTCAACTAAAAATTCTAAAATTCTACCTTCAGGCAACCAAGATGGCCTGTCATGTTCTTTATTAAACAACATTGCCCAAACCACAATACAGCCCAAACCACAACCTATTAAATATACTTTTAACCTTCTAAAAAATACTTTTCTATCTATTGCCATTACATTGCCATTAAAAGCAGATTAATATCCTTGTACGGTAAGTTAAAAGTATCTGCTAGGTACTTATTAGTTAACACCCCTTTATACAAGTAAACTCCATTTTGAATACCTTGATAAGATTTAATCATTACTTCCAACCCACCAAATTCTCCTGTATCTACTAATGTTGGTGTAATAACATTACTTAAAGCATAAGAAGCTGTACGTGCAACTCTCGAAGCGATATTTGGAACACAATAATGAATTACTCCATATTTAGAAAATATTGGTGCTTCATGACTCGTAACCTCAGATGTTTCAATACATCCACCTTTGTCTATACTAATATCAACAATCACCGAAAAGTCTTTCATGTGACTAACCATCTCTTCTGTAACAACAATTGGTGCTCTACCCGTTTGAGAACTTATAGCTCCAATTACAACATCAGCCGTTTTAAGGGCTTTTGCTAGCACTTTTGGTTGTACCATAGAAGTGTTTACTCTTTGTCCCAACATTGTTTTTAACCTTCTCAATTTATGTGTGGAATTATCAAAAACCTTAACAGATGCTCCAAGTCCTATAGCCGACTTAGCTGCAAACTCACCAACAGTACCTGCTCCTATAATTACTACTTCGGTAGAAGATACGCCCGAGATTCCTCCAAATAATTGTCCTTGTCCTTTATGCAAGTTACTTAAATACTCAGCTGCAATTAAAATAGAAGCGTTTCCTGCTATCTCACTCATAGCACTTACTATAGGCAAAATACCTTCTGGATCTTTTATATAATCGAAAGCAATAGCTGTAATTTTTTTATTGATTAATTTTTTTAAAAAATCTTTAGGTTGAATAGGAAGTTGTAATGCAGAAATTAGCAACTGCCCATGCTGCATTAAATCTATTTCCGCTAAGGTTGGTGGTTCAACCTTTAATATCATATTTGCTTTATATACCTCTTCAGTAGTATAAACAATCTGAGCACCAGCCTCAGAATAATCCTTATCAACAAAACTCGCTCCTTCTCCGGCTCCTGTCTCAACTATCACCTCATGGCCATTATTTACCAATACAGCTACAGCATCCGGCACCAAAGGCACCCTTTTTTCTTGAATGGAAGTTTCTGTTGGAATACCAATTTGTAAATTGCTTTTTTTTCGAGCCACTTCAAGCATTTCTTCTTGTGGCATAAATCCTTGGGCTAAGGATTTTAGTAAATCATCTGATGTTGACATGTAAATGGGTTTTTACAAAAATAAAAAATACTACTTACGAAGCAACAGAAATTAACCTGTTATTATCTTTATCTACCTCAATGCTAACTTTTACGGTATTATCAGGCAATAAGTTTGGAATTTTTTCAGGCCATTCTATAAAACAGTAATTACCACCATAAAAATAATCTTCATAGCCTAAATCCATTACCTCTTCCTCATCTTCTATTCTATAAAAATCAAAATGATAAAGCTTCTCTTCAGTTTTTGACAAGTATTCATTTACAATGGAAAAAGTAGGGCTTGCAGTAGATTCTTCTACACCCAACGCTTTACTTAACTGTTTAATTAAAGTAGTTTTTCCAGCACCCATTTCACCATAAAAAAGAATTACTTTTTTATCAGTAATGTTTTCTATAATTGCTGAAGCTACATTTTTTAACTCAGCTTCTGAACTAATTTTTAGCTCCATTACCTTGCAGTTAATTTTATTATTGGAATTAACATTTCTTCCAAAGAAATACCCCCATGTTGAAAAGTATCTTTATAATACTTTACATAATGATTGTAATTGTTAGGGTAGGCAAAAAACTTATCGTCTTTAGCAAAAACAAAAGTTTGACTTACATTCACTTTTGGCAAATGTGCTTTTTCAGGATTTGTTATTGCTAACACGTCTTTACCTTGATAGTTTAAAGTTTTACCTTGCTTATAACGTAAATTGGTATTTACATCTTTATCCCCAACAATTTTTGAAGCTTCTTTCACTCTAATTGAGCCATGGTCGGTTGTAATAATTAGCTTACCTCCTCTAGCAGCAATTTCTTTAAGTATATTAAGCAAAGTAGAATGTTCAAACCAAGATTTAACTACCGAACGATAAGCTGCTTCATCATTAGCCAACTCCTTTATCACCTGCGTATCCGTACGAGCATGAGAAAGCATATCTACAAAATTGTAAACAATCACATTCAATTCATTATTAAACATGCTTGGAACTTCTCTCAACACCTTATTGCCATAACTTACATTCAAAACTTTGTTGTAAGAAAATTTAATATCTAACCCGTTTCTTTTCAACTGCTCTGTAATAAAAAACTCTTCATGCAAATTCTTACCTCCTTCATCCTCATCATTACTCCATTTATCAGGATATCTTCTTTCAATATCAGCAGGCATCATTCCTGCGAAAATTGCATTACGAGAGTATTGTGTGGTAGTAGGTAAAATACTATAAAACAGTTCTTCTTTATCAATCCAATAATCCTTACTTAATAATGGACGAAGCGTTTTCCATTGGTCGTAACGTAAATTATCTAACACCACAAAAAACACAGGTTCATCATTCTCTTTTAGTTCTGTCACCACATGTTTAACAAATAAATTATGAGATAATGTTGGCGCTTCACTAGGCTGCTCTAACCAACGTAAATAATTACGTTCTATAAATTTTCCAAATTGTGTATTGGCTTCATCTTTTTGCATCAGAAAAACTTCTTCCATCCCACCTTCTTTCGATTTTTCCAACTCTAACTCCCAATAAACTAGCTTTTTATAAAGTTCTTTCCATTCGTCCTGATCTAAATTATCTCCCAACATCATTCCTATCTCTCTAAACTCTTGTTGATATTTTGAAGTAGCTTTCTCACTAACCAACCTTGATGTATCTAAATTCTTTTTCACCGAAAGTAATATTTGCTTTGGGTTTACAGGCTTAATCAAATAATCAGAAATTTTGGAACCAATTGCCTCTTCCATAATGTGCTCCTCTTCACTCTTGGTAATCATTATTATTGGCAAACTTGGATATTTAGCTTTCATTCGTTCCAGCGTTTCTAACCCCGACAAACCTGGCATATTTTCATCCAAAAAAACAATATCAACTCGTTCTTCATCTAAAATATCTAGAGCGTCATCCCCACTTTGTGTAGAAAGTACTTCATAGCCTTTTTCTTCTAAAAAAAGAATATGAGGTTTCAATAAATCAATTTCATCATCAGCCCAAAGTATTTTTATATTATCCATATATTTTTTGTTGTTAATTTTATCAGCCTACCAAAAGTAGTACTTTTGACACTCAATTTATGAGCAAACTCAATAAAAAGAAAATATTTAACGACCCTATTTATGGTTTTATTACCATTAACCACGATATTATTTTCGACTTAATTGAACACCCTTATTTTCAACGTTTAAGAAGAATAAAACAATTAGGTTTAACACATTTAGTTTACCCAGGAGCTCATCACACAAGGTTTCATCATGCATTGGGGACCATGCACTTGATGCAAAAAGCCATTGAGGTAATTCGCTCCAAAGGGCATCAAATAACCGATAAAGAAGCTGAAGGAGTCTCTATTGCTATTTTATTACACGATATTGGACATGGTCCTTTTTCACACGCATTAGAGCATAGTATTGTTAGCGGAATTTCTCATGAAGAAATATCCACTTTATTTATGGATGCATTAAATAAGGAGTTTAATGGAAAATTAGATTTAGCACTTAAAATATTTCGAAACAACTACAAAAAGAAATTTTTACATCAATTGGTTTCCAGTCAATTAGACATGGATAGAATAGATTACTTAAAGCGTGATAGCTTTTATTCTGGTGTATCAGAAGGGGTGATTAGTACTGATAGAATCATTACCATGCTAAATGTAAAAAATGATGAGTTGGCCATTGATGAAAAAGGGATTTATTCCATTGAGAAATTTATAATTGCCCGCAGGCTAATGTACTGGCAAGTTTATTTGCATAAAACTGCCCTTTCTGCTGAAAATTTGTTGGTTAATATACTGAGCAGAGCAAAAGAGCTAGCTTTAAATGGAGAAGATTTATTTTGCACACCAGCACTTAAAGAGTTTTTATACAACCAACACAATCTTACAGCCTTTCATCAAAAAGCTGATTTATTAAAAACCTTTGCTGAGTTAGATGATGTTGACATTATGGCTTCCATAAAAATTTGGAAAAACCATACTGACAAAACACTTGCTTTGATGTGCAAAATGATGTTAAACAGAAAATTATATAAGATTAATCTGCAAGCCAAAAAATTCTCGAAAACTGAGATAGATAATATCAAATCTAAAGTTAAAAAGAAGTATAAAATAACTGATAAAGACATCAACTACTTCGTGTTTCAGCACAGCATCATAAACAATGCTTACAACCCAAAAATGGACAAAATAAACATCCTGATGAAAAATGGTCAATTATTGGATATTGCTGAAGCGGCAGACACATTAAACATAAGTGCTTTATCTACTCCTGTAAAAAAATGGTTCTTATGTTTTCCTAAACATTAAACAGTTAAAAACTATCTTAAATAATTAGCTTAATTGCAGGTAAAGCAGTACATTTGGGGCTAATGGAATTTTCGGCAAATCAGATAGCAGAATTACTTAATGGAGAAGTAATTGGCAATGCCAACGCAGTAGTAAACAAATTATCAAAAATTGAAGAAGGTGAAAATCAATCACTTTCTTTTTTGGCTAATCTTGCTTACGAAGAGCATCTATACACAACTGATGCTTCCATTGTTATTATAAACAGAGATTTTATTCCTGCCAAACCTGTTAAAGACACTTGTACGTTAATTAAAGTTGATAACGCTTACGAGTGTTTTGCTAAACTATTAGATACCTACAACCAGTTTAAGCACAACAAAAGTGGAATTGAAGAATTAGCATTTATTGATAACAGTGCTAAAATTGGTGAAAATGTTTACATTGCCGGTTTCGCCTACATTAGTGAAAATGCTAAAATTGGCAACAATGTAAAAATTTACCCTCACGCTTTTATTGGAGATAACGTAACAATTGGTGATAATACCATGGTTTTTAGTGGTGTAAAAATATATCACGATTGCCAAATTGGGGCTAATTGCACCTTCCATGCAGGTAGTATAATAGGTTCTGATGGCTTTGGTTTTGCACCAAATAGCGAAAACGAATACAATAAAGTTGCACAAATAGGAAATGTAATTATAGAAGATCATGTTGATATTGGGGCTAACTGCACCATTGATAGAGCTACAATGGGGTCAACCGTGATTAAAAAAGGAGTTAAATTAGATAACTTAGTGCATGTTGCACATAATGTTGTAATAGGCGACAATTCTGTTGTTGCTGGTCAAACAGGTATTGCAGGTTCTACAAAAATTGGAAAATATTGCATGTTTGGTGGGCAGGTTGGAGTTACAGGGCATATTACCTTAGGTGACAATGTTAAAGTAGCTGCTCAATCAGGTATTTCTAAAAGCATTGCTGATAATACCGACCTACAAGGATCACCGGCAATGGATATTAAAGAATTTTATAGGGCTTATGCTGGTTTTAAAAACTTACCAGATATTATAAAAAGATTAAACGAGTTAGAAAGAAAAGTAAATAAGGATGGCTAAACAAAAAACAATAAAAGAATCTTTTTCGTTAATAGGAATTGGTTTGCATACAGGAGAAAAAGTTAAATTAACTGTTAATCCTGCTAATGCCAATCATGGTTTTAAATTTCAACGTACCGATATAAAAGGCGAGCCAATAATTAATGCTGATGCTGATTTAGTGGTTGACACATCAAGAAGTACTAGCTTAGAGAAAAATGGCGTTAGAGTAAGCACAACCGAGCATATTTTAGCAGCACTTTATGGATTAGAAATTGATAATGCCTTAATTCAATTAGATGGCCCTGAAATACCAATAATGGATGGTAGCGCTTACCCTTTTGTAGAAGCCATTAACAGAGTTGGTATAGTTGAACAAGATGCTGATAAAGATTATTTTGTAGTTACCGAAAACCTTACTTACGAAGATCTTGAAAGGCATACAGAGATGTTAGCCGTACCTCAAAATGACTTTAGACTAACCGTTATGGTTGATTATAATTCGGATTTGCTAGGTACTCAGCACGCTCACATGTATCATACTGGAGAGTTTGAAAACGAAATTGCAAAATGCAGAACTTTTGTCTTCTTAAGAGAGCTTGAAATATTAGCAAAAAATGGATTAATAAAGGGTGGAGATATAGATAATGCTATCGTTTTAGTAGATGAAGTAATGCCTCAGGAAAAAATTGATGAAATTGCTGATTTACTCGGAAAACCACATATGAAAGTTGAAGAAGCAGGAGTTTTAAATAACATTAAACTTCATTTTCAAAATGAACCAGCAAGACACAAGTTACTAGATATTGTTGGAGATTTAGCTTTAGTTGGCAGACCAATTAAAGGACATATTTTAGCTGCTCGCCCTGGCCATAAAGGCAATGTTGACTTTGCCAAACTGATAAAAAAAGAAATTAAAAAACAAGAAAAACAAGGGCCTAACATTGATTTAACCAAAGAACCTGTTTACGATATTAATGATATCGAAAAATTACTACCTCACAGGTATCCATTCTTACTGGTAGATAAAATTATGGAAATATCGGAAAGTCATATTGTTGGTGTAAAAAACATTACTCAAAACGAACATCAATTTTTAGGACATTTCCCAGGTAACCCTGTAATGCCAGGAGTTTTACAAGTTGAAGCTATGGCACAAGCTGGTGGAATTTTAGTTTTAAGTCAGGTTCCCGATCCAGAAAACTACAGCACCTACTTTATGAAAATTGACAATGTAAAGTTTAAGCGTAAAGTAATTCCAGGAGATACCATTATTTTTGATTTACACCTATTAACCCCAATAAGAAGAGGAATCGTTCATATGGGAGGGAAGGGCTACGTTAATGGTCAAATTTGTCTTGAAGCAGAATTAATGGCTCAAGTAGTTAAAGATAAAAACGTAGAAGCTAAAGTTGCTGAGGAAGTTCAATAATAAAAGATTATCTTCGCAAAAACTTAAGAAACTTTATGGAAAGATTTCCAAACACAAACATTCATCCTGAAGCTAAAATTGGAGACAATGTTATTATTGAACCATTTACTTCTATTAGTAAGGATGTGGAAATTGGTGACGGTACATGGATAGGTTCTAATGTAACCATCTTTGACGGAGCAAGAATTGGTAAAAACTGTAAAATATTTCCTGGAGCAGTAATATCAGCTGTTCCTCAAGATTTAAAATTTAATAACGAATACACAACCTCCGAGATTGGTGACAATACAGTAATCAGGGAGTGTGTAACCATTCATAGAGGTACTACCGATAGAATGACTACAAAAGTTGGAAGCAATTGTCTAATTATGGGCTATGTTCACATTGCACACGATTGTGTGGTTGGGAACAATTGTATATTAGCTAATTATGTTGGTTTATCTGGACATAATGTTATTGAAGATTATGTAATTATGGAGGGAAAAGTTGGTACTCAGCAATTTATTAGAATTGGTGCCCACTCTTTTATAGCTGGTGGCACTTTAGTAAGAAAAAATGTACCTCCTTACGTTAGAGCTGCTCGTGAACCTATTTCTTATGCGGGTATTAACGCAGTTGGACTAAGAAGAAGAGGCTTCTCTGATGAACAAATTAAAAATATAGAAGATATTTATAGAAACCTTTATGTACTTAACAATACAGTTAGTTCAGGAGTAAAATCTATTGAAGAAGAATTACCTGACAGTGCTGAAAAAAAACAAGTATTAGATTTTATTGCTGAATCTGATAAGGGTATAATGAAAGGTCCGATTTAAAATTGAAAGAATATGGCAACTACTGCAGATATAAAAAATGGGTTATGTATAAAATATAACCATGGTTTATACACAATCACTGAGTTTCAACATGTAAAACCAGGAAAAGGTCCTGCGTTTGTTAGAACGAAGCTAAAAAACATTGAAACAGGAAAAGTAATTGACAATACTTTCCCATCTGGACATAAAATTGAGCCAGTAAGAGTAGAAAGAAGAAAGTATCAGTTTTTATACAAAGATGAATCAGGTTATCATTTTATGAATGATGAAACCTATGAGCAAACTTTCATTAAAGAAAGTATTATTAACGCACCCCAATTTTTAAAAGAAGGTAATTATGCTGAGATAATTTTTGATGCAGAAGAAGAAACCCCACTAGTGTGTGAATTACCAGCATCAGTAGAGTTAGAAATAACCTTTACTGAGCCAGGAGAAAAAGGCAATACTGCTACTAATGCATTTAAACCAGCTACCGTTGAAACTGGTGCTGAGGTAAGAGTTCCACTTTTTATTAATGAAGGGGATGTAATAAAAATTAGTACAACTTCGGGAGATTATTCGGAAAGAGTTAAATCTTAATTAAAATTCTATTAAAAATAATTTCCTCTTTTTTTAATCATGGTTAAAATACTATATTTATATCCTTAACTTAAAAACTCTAATTATGAAAAACTTAGTGAAAGTTACTTTTGCAATTGCTTTACTAACCATTTTATCTCTTGATTCAAAAGCACAAATTAGACCTTCGGTTGGTCTAGAAGTGGGAACATCGTTGGACAATGGGTTTGGTGTTGGATTTGGTGTTACTGGTGGTATAGAATCACTTATGGGAGATAATGCTGGAATAACTGGTAGGTTAGGTTATATCATTCTTACTATGGACAATAGTCTTGGCGATAATGGATCTGCATCTATGATACCAATCCAAGCAGGATATAAATATTATTTTGATTCAAATGAGGGGGGGGTATATCTTCATGGTCAATTAGGATTCACCATGTTTAAGTATTCTTTTGATTTCGAAACTATTGATTTTGATCCTGTGACTTTTCAAACTACTACGAGAACAGAAACTTTTGATTATAGTAAAACAGGTTTGAGCTATGCTGTCGGTGCAGGCTTTTTAGTAAATGAAAATATTGATTTAGGACTTCGATATAATATTGTAACCTTAAATGGAGGAAATCTTGACTACTTAGGGTTAAGAGCAGCTTACAATTTTTAATAATACAACCTTACTAATAAAAAAACCGTCTGAGCTCAGACGGTTTTTTTATGCTGTATTTTTATAATCATCTAAAAAATTATATCTTCGGAATTAAATGAGTAAACAGTCTGTAAATACTAAGAAAAGGCTTCAGCTTGGTAAATTCAAGTTAGACACCCTGTTAGAAGTAACAAAAGGAATTAACAATAACTTATCAAAAGAAGAGCTCTTAAGTATCTACAAGCATGTCCTTTTAGAAGAACTGAAAATTGGTAAACTGTTACTTTTTAGTCATAACAATAAAGATTGGTCGCAAGACTTATGTATTGGAACAGGTTGCAACAATATTATTGTTGAAGATGATTTAATTAGTATTGAAGAAATTACAGTTTTATCTAATGTTGAGAACAATAAATTAAAACCTTTCGATGTAATTGTTCCCGTTTTTCATAAAAACAAACCGTTGGCATACTTATTACTTGGTGACTTTGATGGTGAAAAGATTGAGGTTAGTCCAATAATCAAGCATTTAACTTTCATACAAACACTAACTAACATTATTATTGTTGCCATTGAAAACAAACGCTTATACAAAGAAAATTTAGAACAAATTGCCATTAAAAAAGAAATGGAATTGGCATCTGAAATGCAAGTAATGCTGTTTCCGAAAAATTTACCTGACAACAATGAAATAGAAGTTGCTGCAAGCTATAAACCTCATCAATTAGTTGGAGGTGATTATTACGATTTTATAGAATTAAACCGTGATGAAATTGCTTTTTGTATTGCTGATGTTTCGGGTAAAGGTGTCCCTGCAGCATTACTAATGTCTAACTTCCAGGCAAGTTTACGTTCCCTTATTAAAAGAACTTCTTCTCTATCTGAATTAGTAATAGAGTTAAATAAAAACATACTGGCCAATGCCAATCGAGAAAAATTCATTACCGCATTTATTGGAAAGTACAATTTACAAACTCGCAACCTACAATTTATCAATGCTGGGCATAACCCACCGGTTTTGCTAGTAGGTCATCAATTTCAAAAATTGTTTGAGGGTAGCACAGTTTTAGGTGTTTTTGAAAATCTTCCTAGTGTAACTGAAAAAAACATCACTATCCCTAAAGATGCTATATTAACCTGCTATACTGATGGAGTTATAGAACAAACTAATAAAAATAAAATGGAATTTGGTATAGAAAATATGAAATTATCTGTACTGAAAAACAAAGAAGAAAAAACAAACAATATAGTATCAGCAATCACTTCTACTTTAGACATTTATAAAGAAGATGAAGAGTATCATGATGATATAGCGTTACTCTGCATGAGAATCAAGTAAATTCTTACTATGATAAACATCTATTGCAACAATTAACGCAATAAATCCCCAAAACGGAACTGAAGCTTTATCAGTATCTAGGTAATTGTTTAAAAAACCATGTGTAACGTAAGTGAATAAACCTAAGAGTGTCATTAACACAACAGTTTTAAGCTCTCCTTTTGGGAGTTTATGGTAAAGTAAAGAGCCTCGATAAAAAACTACAATTACTAATATAAAAACTGTTATCATCCCAATTAAACCAGATTCTGCTAATGGACCAATATACTCACTATGTGCGTTCCCCATATCTCCTGTATTAGTACTGATAATTGTCTTTTCATCAGATTTTTGAAATGGTGCATATTGAAACATATATGTTCCAGGGCCCCAACCAAAAACCGGTCGCTCCAAAAACATACGCCAGGCAGAACTCCATCTGTTTAGTCTCTCTAAGTTTGAGGCATCCGATGAAACATTTGAAATTGATTCTAAATGTTCTGATAATTTGTCTGATGAATCCTGTCTATTTCTCTCTAAGTTAATCATTAATGTATTCCAGCTAAAAGCTAAAATGAGTAATGAAGTTAACCCAACCGTAAGTAACAATTTAAACTTAATTCTATACTTATAAATAAAAAATAAAATTAATGCACCAGCTAAACTAATCCATGCAGCTCTTGTATAGGATAAAATTATTCCCACTGTAAATACAGCAATTAAAAAAACTGACAATACTCGAATACTTAATGTATTTCTTTTATTAAAAAAGATAAATAATATAGGGAAATACATTGCTAATATTGCACCATAAGAAGTGTGATCTTTATAAAAAGGATTCATTACCCAATGGGCAGGTTTTTGATCAAAATTGTAAGTTGATAAATGAATCACAGCATAAGTTATAACAACAACTAGAGGAATGATATAAGCCAAAAAGAATACCCTGTAATTACTTACCTTGGCAAACAGTTGTGTACCTATAAAATAAAAACAAACCACAAACCATACTCTGGCTAAAAGAAACTTTAAGGAAACCACAGGCATTTCTGAAGTAACAGATGTAATAGTAATCCACACCAAGTTTACTAATATTGCTAATGTAACGGGGTGTTTAATAATTTTACTATCAAAAGAATTCTCTTGAATTAATTTAAAGAAAAACAAGAGCATAACACCAAACATCAGAGGCTCAGTTGGTATATACATTCCTATTCCACCTATTTCAAGTTCCTCAAGGTTTATGGATAAAGGTGTGGTAAATACAATAAACCACATGAGTTTATCTAGGTTGAAAAATGCCATAAATACCAAGGCTAAAGCTAAAGGTACTATTGCCAAATAGTAAAATTCTTGTATAACCAGCCAACTATTGAGAACAATAAAAAGAAAACTAGCGATATAAATCCAATATGCCTTAAGAGATTTTAACACAGCTTATTTCGTGTTTTTTAATCTATCTTTATAAAGTAATAGAATATAAGCAAAAAGTACAGCTCCTATGGTTGACATCACCACAATTAGCCACCTTACAGGATAAACTTTCTTTACAGGTATTTTAGGAGCACTTACCACATTGGTATAAGTTATTTCTCTATTTACATTACTTAAAGCTTTCTCATATTCATTTTGCCAATATTTATAATTATCCAGCAAATCATAAACTCTTTGATCATATAAGATAAACTCTCCCCCTTTTTTCTCAATGTTCTCCTTCAGTCTTAAAATTTCTTTAATATTAATATTTGACTTGTTAGCGCCTTCTATAGTTTTTAAATATCCTCTCGTAATCTCTTTAGCTTGTGTAGCATAATCAATAATGCTGTACTCAACTCTAATTTTATTTAACTCTTTTAAAACAGAATCTAATTCAGTTGACACTCTATTAAAACGTTCTTCAGCTACTATAAAATCTTCCATTGCTCTTTGTTTATGAATAGTTTTAACTACTTTATTAAAAGCAACAATCATAGAGTTAGCAATTTCAAATGCTTTTTTAGGATCCTCATCAATTACATTTATTTCTGCAGATTCATATTTAGTTTCTGTTACTGATATATTCTCATCATATTCTTCGTGAATGTAATAATCGTACAATTGATCTTCTTTATCTATCTCATAATGCTCAGCAAGATTGTTTTCTTCAATAACCATGTCTTTAATCTCAACTGATTCAAACCATTGCATCATTTGTTCAATTGGACTTTCTTCTGAATATTCCCCTAAATTAGATGGGTAAACAATTGCTGAAGACTTAAATTTTGGTGGTATAAAAGTAGCTGAGGAGAATACAATGGATAATATCCCTGCAATTATCCCTACAATCAATAATAACTTAAAGTTTTTAAGAGCTAAGGTAAAAAGTCCACTATTCATATTCTTAAAATCCATCATGATAAATTATAATTTTAGTTTAGAAAAACTTTCTTTAAATAGTAATAACATTAAAGTAATTAAAAAGGCCGCTATAGTTGAAGTGAGTACAATTAACCAACGTAATGGATAAGTACTTTTCTCTGCAGGATAAGCTCTATCAACAACAAATTTATGTTGTAAAGTTCTATTCGCATCTATTTCAGCTTCTCTGTATTTAGCTCTAACAACAGTAAGCCTCTTTTTTTCCAACACAATTTCATCTTGAATTGACTCAAAAATACCTGCATACTTACTCAAAGTATCTAATCTACTCTTTAAATCTGTAGCTGCCTTAGTCTTTCCTTGTAACACTGCAATAGCCATCTGCTCAGTAAGCCTTTCTGATTGAGCCCTCACATTAATTAACCCTTTTTTTCTCAGTAAATCTATAGAGTCTGAAAGCATTTTGATGTAAGCATTTTGTGCATCCAACTCATCTTTTACAATTGCTAATGCTTCAACAGCTATTTCTTTTCTCATTCTGTTTTTTACAGTATCTAAATATGCTGCAATATCATTAGCTATTAAAGCTGCAGTATCAGCACTTTTATCTAACACATTTATTTCAACCGATAAAAATTTTGTTCTGTCAAAGGTCACATTATCTTCAAATTCTTCTTTTAACTCAGTATATTTATACGCTTCATCTTCATCTATACCATAATGCTTCATTAAGTTATATTTAGCAATAACTTTATCTCTAATCTCATCTGAATGCAATATTTGAAGCATTTGTTCTACCTCTTCTTCTTCTCCCAGTCGTAATACATCCTCTTTACCTGTATTATTCTCAGAAATAAGTGCCTTTGCTATAGAACTTGTAGTGGTCGGAAACAATACTACAGTAGATTCATACTTATCTTGAATAAACAATGAACATACTAATGAAATTACTGTAGCCGAAATAGTAACAAACAACAATGGCCTTCTTTTTCGGTGTAGAAAAAACAATAAACCTTCTGAATCAAAATTAGGCTCGCTCTTATCTTTTTGCATTAGCTGTTGAATATTGTATTTTTTTATTAAAGAGCGGTAAAAATACCTATTTTTATTAAATTGGCTAAAGTTCTCTGTTAATAAGGATTTGGTAAACTTTTTTAAGGTCTATTATTCTCATTAAAAGGGCTAATACACCAGCAAAAACTACAAAAACAATAAACTGAGTAGTAAATTCTGTTAAATACCACTGTACTCCCAATATCACTAGCATTAGTGAGACAATATAAACAACTAGACTCGCTAAGAATTTTGTATTTAGCTTAAAATCAAATATACTTTTAGAAACTATTACCTGAACAATCACTATGATAAATTGAGTAATTAAACTTGCATAGGCTGAACCAACTGCTTTATATTTTGGGATTAAAATCAGATTTAATATAAAGTTGAGCAACATACCAGAAATGGCCAACTTATTTAGCAGTTTTAGACTACCATTTGCTGTTAATAGAGTTCCAAAAATATAAGTAGTACTAATAGCTATAAAACAAATCATCAGAACCCCAAGTACTTGAGCAGAATAGCCTGTGTTTTGCACGTATAAAATTTCCATAATTTCATTTGAAAATGAAAATGAAAATAGGGCAACAATAATAGACGGAATAAATAACAAACTAAAAGATAGTTTTACTAGTGCATCAACAGGTTTCTTATTTTTTAACATATTAGCAAACATGGGCAACAACAAACCAGCAAATAATACTCCTATTTGAGTACACGCATCCATCAATCGATAAGATTGAGCATAAATAGAAGCCTGTTTCTCTCCATCTTCTAACATTAAGTCTAACATTATAGCATCTAACCTGTAATAAAAAGTCATGGTTAAAATTAGCAATGCGTAAGGAAATGTCTGTTTTAGAATATCAAATATAAACGACCTTTTAAAGTTAAAATCAAAAGTTTTTGATTTAGCCAATACTATAAAAAATATGACCATAAAAGCCGTAGCATAAGCCACAGTCTGGGCGTACACAAAGTGCATTAGTTCAAACGTATAATCAGACAAATTGCCCCACAACAAAATGGAACAAAATATTATCATTAACGATTTATCTAAAACAGATAGCAAGCTATCCAAAGTGAATAATTGAAGCCCTGAAATATTAGACCTTAAATATTGTAAAAACGATATTAAAAATTGATTAATACACAGAAACAACAGTACTTTAAATCGAACAGTATCATACCCCACAAAATATCCGATTGAAAACGTAACTATAAAATAAACAACTCCTAGTAAAAATTTGAGATTAGCTATACCTGAAAAATAATGAGACAGTAAATGTTGATTTTGTGCAATGTTGCGATTGTTGTAACTGGTAATTCCTAAGTCTAAAAGGATATTGAACAACATCGAAAAATTGAAAAGAGCAAAATATATCCCATAATCTTCTGGATTAACAGTATTCTGAACTGTTCTATCAATACCAAATATCCAAAATGGCTTAATCAGCACATTTAGCAATAAAAGAAGGGATAAGTTAGTAATGAATTTACGCTGCACAAATAATTGATTTCCGACAAATGTAACTCATCTTATTCAATATTATTATTTTCGTTGGAAAATTAGCCTTTGAAAATAGCTGTAAATACCCGATTATTATTAAAAAACCAGATGGATGGCATTGGCTATTTTACTTATGAAACATTTAAGCTAATTACATCCAAGTACCCTGAACATGAGTTTATATTTATTTTTGACAGGAAACCCCACCCCGATTTTATTTTTAGCAAAAACATCACAGCAAAGGTTATTTCACCTCAAGCAAGACACCCCTTACTTTACAAAGTATGGTATCAATACTCTTTAAACCGGTTATTAAAAAGAATTAATGCAGACATTTTTGTAGGAACAGATGGCATGATTCCTTTAAAAACACGCACTAAAACTTTAAGTGTAATTCACGATATTAATTTTCACCATCATCCCGAATTTTTACCAAAAAAGTATGCCGATTTTTATAACAAGTATTTTAAGTCTTTTGCTCAAAAAGCAACAAGAATAGCAACAGTATCAGAGTACTCTAAAAAAGATATTTGCGATTCTTATCAAATTGAAGCTTCAAAAATTGAAGTTGTTTACAACGGTGCAAGTAAAAATTTCAAACCGATTGATGACAATATGAGGGAAGATATTCAACAACAATATTCTAAAGGAGCTCCTTACTTTTTATTCATTGGAACATTACACCCAAGAAAAAATTTAATCAATCTTTTCAAAGCATTCGATGAATTTAAAAATTCTACCAGCTCTAATTTTAAACTAGTTATTGCTGGTAAAAAAATGTGGTGGGAAGGAGAAATTGAAACCACATTTAATAACTTAAAATACAAAAGTGATGTTGTATTTACTGGAAGATTAGCTGAACAAGACCTTTATAAATTAACTGCTGCTGCTCACACCTTAACCTATGTTCCGTTTTTTGAAGGATTTGGCATCCCTTTAGTTGAAGCAATGAGCTGTGGGGTTCCTGTTATTACATCTAACACCACCTCTATGCCAGAAGTTGTTGAAGATGCAGGTTTGTTAGTAAACCCGAACTCTGTAACAGATATTACCGAGGCAATGACCAAAATCACATCCAATGAAAATTTATACAAGGAGTTAAGTAAAAAAAGTATTTCTCAAGCTCAAAAATTCACTTGGGATAAGACTGCAGATCTCCTATGGGATTCTATTCAAAAAACCATCAATGCTTAAAAGTAGTTTTCAAAATAAATTGATCGAAGCAGGTTGTGATGAAGCCGGTAGAGGATGTTTAGCTGGTCCTGTTCACGCTGCTGCAGTTATCCTACCAAAAAACTACAAAAACAAACTCCTTAATGATTCCAAACAATTATCAGAAAAGAAGAGGTTAATTCTAAGAGAAGAAATTGAAAAGGACGCCATAGCTTTTGGAGTTGGAGTAGTCGATAATAATGAGATTGACGAAATCAATATTTTAAATGCTTCATTCTTAGCCATGCATAGAGCTATAGAAAACCTTAAACAAACCCCTGAACTTTTATTAATTGATGGAAATCGTTTTAAACCTTATAAAGAAATTCCTTACGAATGTATCATTAAAGGTGATGGAAAATTTCTTTCCATTGCTGCTGCATCAATTTTAGCAAAAACCTATCGCGATGAGTTTATGGAAAATGCTCATCAAAAGCACCCAGAGTACGATTGGAAAAGTAATAAAGGTTATCCTACAAAAAAACATCGTGAGGCTATCAAACAAATAGGGATAACTGATTTACATCGCAAATCATTTCAATTATTACCTAGTCAATTAGAACTCAACTTTTAACTTTCAACTTTCGTCTTTCCACTTTTAACAATTATATTTACTGCTCATTTAAAAAGCATCTAATGAGTTACGAAAACAGTTTGGATTTTGCTCGGAAAATGGATGAGCAAGACGAGTTAAGCGCGTATAGAAAGAAATTTCACATGCCTGTTATTGATGGAAAAGAAACCATCTATTTCACAGGAAATTCATTGGGGTTGCAACCAACCAGTACTAAAGAATATATAAACACAGAATTAGATGATTGGGCGAAATGGGGAGTTGAAGGTCATTTTCACTCTACTAACCCGTGGTTCGCTTATCATGAAATGTTTGCAGAACCAGTTTCCAAAATTGTTGGAGCATTACCTAAAGAAGTAGTGGTAATGAATAATCTTACTGTAAACTTAAATTTATTGATGGTTTCATTCTATCGTCCCACTCCTACTCGATACAAAATTATTTGTGAAGCTAAAGCCTTTCCATCTGACCAATATGCCCTAGAAATGCAAGTAAAATGTGCAGGGTATAATCCTAATGATGCTATTATTGAAATAACTCCAAGAGATGGAGAATATACTATTAGTCATGAAGACATTTATAAGGCTATAGAAGAAGCTGGAGACAGTTTAGCATTGGTTATGATAGGTGGGGTAAATTATTTTACTGGACAAGTTTTTGACATGAAATCGATAACCGAAGCTGCCCATAAAGTTGGTGCAAATTGTGGGTTTGATTTAGCTCACGGAGCTGGTAATATTGAGTTAAAACTACATGAATGGAATGTTGATTTTGCTTGCTGGTGTTCGTATAAGTATTTGAATTCTGGTCCAGGTGGAGTATCTGGAATTTTTGTACACGAAAAGCATTGTGATAATACTGAACTTCCAAGGTTTGCTGGTTGGTGGGGACACGAAAAAGAAACTCGTTTTTTAATGGAAAAGGGGTTTAAACCTATGAAAAGTGCTGAATCTTGGCAAATGAGTAATGCGCCTGTTTTAACAATGGCTGCACACAAGGCATCTATAGATATTTTTGATGAAGTTGGTATAGACAAACTGCTGAGAAAACAAAAACTACTTTCGGGTTATCTTGAGTTTATCATAGATGATATTAATGAAAAGCATTTGAACCAAACCGAAGGGAAATGGTTGAATAATATTACTCCTAGAGATTGGAAGGAAAGAGGTTGTCAGGTTTCTGTAATTGCAGAAGGTTTTGGTAGACCATTATTTGATATTTTATTGAAAGAAGGAGTAATTAGTGATTGGCGTGAACCTAATGTTATTAGAATGGCTCCTGTTCCACTTTATAATTCGTTTGAAGATGTTTATCGTTTTGGCGAAATACTAACAAGAGCTATCAACAACTAATAAGTAGTCTGATAATTATCATTATTTGAGGATAATAAAAAAATTACATTTACCACATGAAAACAGCAACAATAGTAGGCGCAGGATTAGTTGGCTCTTTATGGGCAGTTTACCTGTCAAAAGCCGGGTATAAAGTAAAAATATTTGAAAGAAGGCCTGATATCAGAAGAGCTGAAATCTCAGCTGGAAAATCAATCAACTTAGCTCTTTCAACCAGGGGGTGGAAAGCATTAGATGCTGTTGGTGTGGGTGATGAAATTAGAAAAATTGCCATACCAATGACTGGACGAATTATGCACGACATGGAAGGTAATTTAACTTACCAACCTTACGGTAAAGAAGGACAAGCTATATATTCCGTATCAAGAGGTGGGGTAAATGCTAAAATGATGGACATAGCTGAAGAATATGGTAATGCTGAAATTCACTACAACCAAAAGTGTATTGATGTTGATTTAGAAAATGGAATTGTTTATCTAGAAAATACTGAAACAGGAGAAAAATCAGAAGTAAAATCTGATTTGGTTTTTGCTGCTGATGGAGCTTTTTCAGCTGTTAGGTATAACGCTATGCAGAAATTAGATAGATTTAACTATAGTCAAAACTATATCGAAGATGGTTACAGGGAAATCCTATTACCCGCTAATGAAGATGGTTCCTACAAATTAGATAAAAACGCATTACATATTTGGCCAAGAGGCAGGTTTATGTTGATTGCTTTGGCAAATGAAGATGGCTCGTTTACCTGTACATTATTTATGCCTTTTGAAGGAGAAAATTCTTTTGAAACATTAACCAGTGTTGAAGCTGTAGATGCTTTTTTCAAAAAGACTTTCCCTGATTTTTATGAAATGATGCCAAACATTGGTGAGGCTTGGGAAGACCATCCTTTATCTTCTTTAGCAATAGTTAGGTGTTACCCATGGACTCATGGAAAAACTGCTCTTATGGGAGATGCTGCGCATGCTACAGTTCCATTTTATGGACAAGGAATGAATTGTGGATTTGAAGACTGTACGGTAATGTGGGAATTAATGCAAAAGCATGGTGAAGATTGGAACAAAATTTTCGAAGAATATCAGATGCTTAGAAAACCTGATGGTGATGGGGTTCAGGATTTATCATTGCATAATTACCATGTAATGAGAGATTATGTAGGTGACCCTACATTTTTACTTCAAAAGAAAATTGAAGCTCATTTTTCTGAGAAACATCCTGACAAGTGGCTACCACTATATAGTCAAGTTACTTTTAGCCACATACGTTATTCAGATGCTTGGAACAAAGGACAGGAGCAAGATGCAATTATGAAAAAGGTAATGGCACAATTTGATAACATAGAATCCGTTTGGAATAGTGAAGAAGTAGAAAATGCCATTTTAGCAGAAATCAATTAATGAAAAAACTTATTACCATAATCTTAGTTGTATTTACCACAACTGCTTTTGCTCAGTATAAACCTGGAGGAAAAGGCAATGGCTTATATAATACTGGTGCTAATGAAATTGATAAAGGCTGGTTTTTTGGAATTGGTGGAACTTACATGGTAGCCTATCCTAAAACTACTTACTCTACTTCCGTAACTGATACGGCTAACAACATTACCCAGTTTGATTATACTGGAGACCCTAAAGGCAAATTTGGATTGTTTGCTGAAATTGGAAAATTCAGAATGAATGGCAGAAAAGTAATTAATTACATGGATTACGCTTTAGCCTATAAATGGTTAAGAGGCGGAGAAGATTATACTTTAGAATCAACTTACAACACTACTCCCCTTCAACCATTAACAGCAGAAGGTGGTTTTGGAGATCATTTATTATCTGCCAATTTTAGAGTGGGGCACAGATTTGACCAGAACGAAAAATCGTTTATGGTAAATGGTTTAGGCTTAAATTTAGATTACCATTTAATTACTAGCAGAAGTGCCACACCACAAATTCCTACCAATGATGATTATGCTGATGGACCTAACTCCATACTAGGAGAAATGCACTACTTTTTTGCAATAGGTTTTAAAACTAAAGGAAGGTTAATGATAATGCCAATGGTAGAAACTCCAATATTAGCCTTATGGCCATTTAACCATGTTTTTAGCACCCATGATTACAGCAATACACGATTCCGCCCCATTTTATTCAGAATAAGATTTATGTTCTTAAGTAAAGATTCTAAATCTTGCCCTAAAGTTTATAACCCTATGGGAATTGATCCAAATAATAATCTCCAGAAGTAAATTAGAATTTCAACACAAAATCTTCCTTACTCAAATCAGTATTAAAAAACACTATACCTAGCATGTATAAATCTATGGTAGTAGTAACTTTTGGATGCTGTTTAATCTTTTCCCAAGCCTCAGTCATTCCTTCACTCCAGTGGATATCATCAAATACAAAAACAGTGTGAAATTTTACTTTCTCAACACATTGATTAAAGTAATTTAATGTAGCTTCTTTTTGATGATTGCCATCAAAAAATACAAAATCTAACACATCAGTTTTGTTTAAGTAATTAGGTAAAAAGTTATCAAATTTTTGATTAACTAATTCTATATTATCAAAGCCTATTTTATCAAAGTTTATCTGGGCAACTTTGGCTGTATTTGGACAACCTTCAACTGTTATCACGTTTGTTTTCTGACTAGAACCAGCCAAATACATGGTACTTAAACCTAAAGAAGTTCCTAATTCTAATACGGTTTTGGGTTTAAATCGATTAACTAATCTAAACAATAGCTGACCATATTTTGGAGCTTTTAGGGTATGCTTAGCAATATCATTTATCTTACGCTTGTTTGAACTATTGATTTTCGAGCCTGCACCGTAATCCTCTATCTCAATTTCTAGTTCGGTAAGTAACAATTTTGCTCTCACAGATTCAATATCATCATAGATGTAAAAAGGATTCTCATCAATAATTACATCATTGTACAATTCATAAACAAAGGGTGAATGAATATCATGTTCGTTATCTGACTTTAAACGATACTTTGCGTAATTTAACAGAAATTTAAGCTTACTCACAAAACAAAAGTAACGCAAATATCGACATGAAAAAAACTGTCTTTATTCTCATTTTAGCTTTAATCGGGAACTTATCTTTTTCTCAAAAACAAAAAACTATGAAACAAAAATTTGCAATCGTAATTCATGGTGGAGCGGGCACCATTCTTAAAAAGAATATGACCGATGAAAAAGAAAAAGCCTATCGCAATAAATTAACCGAAGCCTTAAATATTGGATATAATGTTTTAGAAAAAGGCGGTTCAAGTACTGATGCAGTTATTGCAAGCATTAAAATAATGGAAGATTCTCCTTTGTTTAACGCAGGGAAAGGAGCTGTATTTACTAATGCTGGTACCAACGAAATGGATGCTTCCATTATGGAGGGTAAAAACGAAAATGCAGGAGCAGTTTGTGGAGTAAAAACTGTTAAAAATCCAATTACTGCAGCAAGATTAGTGATGGATAAATCTCAACATGTAATGCTTTGCGGCAACGATGCAGATAATTACGCTGAACAAAACAATCTAGAAATAGTAGATGAAAAATACTTTTTTGATGAGGAACGCTTCAAACATTTACAAAAAATTAAGCAAACGGAAAAAATTCAATTAGACCACGATAGCATTGAAGATGACCAGGGGTATGAAATAAACCCCGAAGAACTAAAGGACAGTAAGTTTGGAACTGTGGGTGCAGTTGCTTTAGATAAAAATGGCAACATCACTGCAGGAACATCTACCGGAGGAATGACTAATAAAAAATATGGTCGGGTTGGGGATTCACCAATAATTGGAGCTGGCACTTATGCCCATAATAAAACTTGTGGCGTTTCATCCACTGGTCATGGCGAGTATTTTATTAGAAAAGTAGTGGCTTATGATGTATCAGCAATGATGGAATACAAAAACATGACACTAGAAAAAGCTGCCAACTACATAGTGTATGAAAAATTGGTTGAATTCGGTGGCTCTGGTGGACTAATTGCTCTTGATAAAGAAGCCAACATAGTAATGCCTTTTAATACCAAAGGAATGTATAGGGGCTATAAAAAATCATCTGGAGAAATGGAAGTAAAAATGTTTAATGATTAAATCCTACATTTGCTTTATAATATCTTATTATAAGCTATGAGAATAGTTATTGCTGGAGCAGGAGAAGTAGGATTTCATTTAGCTAAAATGATGTCTCACGAAGCTCAAAACATCTACATAATAGATGATAACGAGGATAGACTCAATTATGTTCAATCTCATATTGATGTTTATGGAATTCATGGAAATGCCAGAGATATCCACATTTTAAAAGAGGTAAAAATTAGTGATTGTGACCTGCTAATCGCTGCAACCTCATCTGAAGAAACTAACCTTTTGGTTTGTATTAATGGTAAAAAATTAGGAGCAACAAGAACTATTGCCAGAATAAATAACTACGAAGGTATTGATTCTGAAATGCGTGAAGTTTATAATGATTTAGGAGTAGATAATATTATATCTCCAGTAGAATTAGCTTCCCGGGAAATTAAACGATTAATTAATGTGTCAGCATTAACTAATGACTATGAGTTTGAAGGTGGTAAATTAGAGGTATTTGGAATTACAATTTCTGAATCATCCCCCTTAAAAGACCACTCTGTTGTTGATACCAAACATTTAAACCCTAATAGATCTTTTAAACCCATTGCGTTATTAAGAGACGATGAAACTATAATGGTTCAGGCTGATACGGTACTGAGAGAAAATGATATTGTTTACTTCATTTCTACCAAAGAAAGCATTAACGAGATCACCAACATTTGTGGGCAACAATGCTACGAAATAAAAAATGTAATGATACTTGGTGGTAGTCGTATTGGTGTTTTAACAGCTGAATTATTAGAGAAAGATTACAACGTAATTCTAATTGAAAAGAATAAAAGAAAAGCAGCCGAAATTGCCGAACACCTTAAAAAAACTCTTGTAATTAATTCTGATGGAACAGATGTGCAAGCACTTGAAGAAGAAAGTATTGAGGATATGGATGCTTTCATTTCTGTAACTGGAAACTCAGAAACCAACATCATTTCTTCGCTGGTAGCTAAATCTCATGGTGTACGCAAAACTATTGCTGGCGTTGAGAATATAGATTATATTAATCTTTCTCACAATATTGGTATTGATACACTAATCAATAAAAAAATGATTGCTGCCAGCAACATTTTTAAGTTTATCAGAAAAGGTGAAGTAGCTGCCATTGCTAACTTACACGGAGTTGATGGAGAGATTATTGAATTTAATGTTAAAGGCGGAACCAAAATAACCTCCAAACCGCTACGTGATCTTAAAATTCCAAGTACCGCTAACATTGCTGGAGTAATTAGAGGCAATGAAGGATTTATACCTTTTGGAGGATTTCAATTACAAGGTGGAGATAAAGCTGTAGTATTTACCAGAACAGATTCTATTCACGAAATTGAAGAGTTCTTTCATTAGAAATGCCTAAACACCTCATTAATATTAAAGTGGTAACCAACATTGTTGGTAGTCTTATTATTATTACTGGAGTATTAATGAGTTTAGCCATACCCATTTCATTGGTATATAAAGAAAATGATTTTTACAGTTTAACCATTTCCTCTCTTATTACCCTTGTTTCTGGGTTAGGAATTAAATTTTCTACCAGAAGACATAAAGATGATGAAGTTCGTAAACGAGACGGATATTTAATTGTTGGATTAGGTTGGGTTGCCATGACTTTTTTTAGCTCCCTTCCCTATGTTATATCAGGTGCCATACCCAGCTATACTGATGCTTTTTTTGAAACTATTTCTGGATTAACAACTACTGGAGCTACAATTCTTAACGATATTGAAGCTATCCCTAAAGGAATTTTATTTTGGAGAAGCATGACCCAATGGATAGGTGGAATGGGTATCATCGTATTAACCATAGCCATCCTGCCTCTTCTTGGTGTTGGTGGTATGGAATTATTTGCCTCTGAAGCACCAGGCCCAACCAAAGATAAAATCCATCCAAGAATAAAAGAAACTGCTAAAAGGCTATGGATTATTTACTTTTCATTAACCATTGTACAGTGCATTCTTTTAATGTTTGCAGGATTAGATTTTTATGATGCTATAAACCATGCGCTCACAACCATGTCAACCGGTGGATTTTCTACCAAACAAGCCAGTATAGCACACTTTGATACTCCAATAGTGCAATACATCATTATTACTTTTATGTTTATTGCCGGAACCAACTTTACCTTACTCTACTTTGGGGTTAAATTAAAATTCAAAAAGTTCTGGCAAAATGATGAATTTAAGTGGTACCTTGCTGCAGTATTCACCTTAGTTGCAGTAATTCTTACTGTAATATATCTCGACAAAACTGCTGCACAATCCTTCGAAGAAAATTTTAGAGGCGTGCTTTTTCAGGTAGTTAGTATTATTACAACTACTGGTTATGCCACTACTGATTTTACAACCTGGGGGTCATTTGTAACCTTTATTTTCTTCCTACTTTTATTTACAGGAGCAAGCGCTGGTTCTACCAGTGGAGGTATGAAACTCGTAAGGATTGTTTTATTGATGAAAAATGGCTTTTTAGAATTCAAACGAAGACTCCATCCAAATGCAGTTGTTCCCGTTCATCTTAATCAACAAGGAGTATCATCAAAAATCATTTACAACCTATTAGCTTTTGTATTCTTCTACTTGTTTATGTTTGTACTCGGCTCTATCGTAATGACCTTTTTAGGGGTTAACTTTGATGAAGCAATAAGTGCAGTGGCAACCTCTATCGGAAATGTTGGCCCTGGTATAGGTAAACTTGGTCCGTCTTATACATTTTATGAATTACCAACAGCTGCTAAATGGGTACTTTCTTTTTTAATGTTACTCGGAAGACTAGAATTATTTACCATAGCAATACTTTTTACTCCATATTTCTGGAAAAGAAACTAGCTTTCCAATTATCTCAGGGATTACATTAGAAAAATTTAAACCATTTGGATAATATAGTAGTCTCAAAACAGAACTATTTACACTAACTAAAATGAAAAAACTAATTATCGCAACTATAATGTTGCTGTTTATTTTTACTAATTCCTATTCTCAAGAATTTCTCGGATTACGTCAAAGTAACTACTCCGGGGTAATGGGATCTGATCTTAACCCTGCGTCTATTGCTGATAGCAGATATAAATTAGATATTCTGTTATTTGGAGTTTACGGAGGTGCTTACCAAAATCACATGCACTTTAACACCAGAAAAATGCCTTACTGGTGGATTAAATCTTTTGATGATGATGACCCAAAATCTGATGATTGGTTAAATAATGGCGATTTAGAGAAGTTAGTGTCCGTTGATTCAACCAACCATTTTAAAAGTCAAGGTAAAGGGCAAATGTTTGAAATTGACAATGGGAACAAAAACCGATCAGTATTTGCTAATGTAGAAGTTGATATATTAAACTTTATGGTTACCCTTAGCAGAAAACGAGCAATTAGTTTTCAAATAAGAAGTCGTAGTATATTAAACGCTGATGATGCATCTCCCGAATTAATACGTTTTGCAACCAACGAATGGGAATTTGCCAACCTTTTTAACAAATCAATTCAAGATGAAGAGATTAATTTATCGATGAACTCATGGATTGAATATAACCTAGGTTATGCGCAGGTATTATCAGATCAAAACGAACACTTCTTTAAAGTGGGTGGTAAACTTAAATTTTTACAAGGTGTTGGTGCTGCTTACTTGCATGCAGATGATTTAACATTCAATATCCAAAATGATACTACTGCTAATGCACTTTCTGCAACATTTGACTACGGGTATTCTGAAAATCTTGGGGGCTTTGTCGAACCTGACAATGATAATGAAGAATTTAGTGGAAATGATATTTTGGATTTTGCTTCACAATTAGGTTTAGGGGTTGATATGGGGATTATTTACGAATGGAGACCAGATTGGAAAAAATACAAGTATGATATGGATGGAGAAACTGATTTATGGATGAGAGACAAAAACAAATACAAATTAAGAGTTGGTATAGCTTTAAACGATATCGGGGGTATGCGTTATCAAAAGGGAGGATCAAGTAATAATTTTACCATGCAAACAGGTTTATTTGATCTCCAAAAATTTGACAATACTGAAGGTTTCCGGTCGCTCGACTCAACACTACAAAATTTTGCTGATTCCGGTTGGGTAACATTTGCTAATAATGATGATCAAGAGTTTTACATGAATTTACCTACGCATTTAAACCTTGATGTAGATTACCACATTTACAAAAACTTTTACATCAATGCTTTTTCAAGAATTAACATGAAGTTTGGTAACGATGAAAATACTGTTCACTACCCAACCAGTATAGCTGTTACACCAAGATTCGATCACCGTATGTGGGGAGTATCCGTTCCTTTTTCATATAACGGAACTGCAGGTTTCAGACCTGGATTAGCCTTACGTTTAGCTTATTTTAGCATAGGTACTGGGGATATACGTCCGTTATGGGCTCCTGGAAACGATGTTAATTTAAGAGGTGCTGATATTTATGTTGCAGCCCGAATTCCAATTTTATACAAAGCTCCAAAAGATAGAGACAATGATAAAGTTTCTGATAAGTTGGATGAATGTATTGATATTCCAGGAATATGGGCTCTAAGAGGTTGCTCGGATGTAGATAACGATGGCATTTTAGATCAAAATGATAGTTGTGTTACTGATTCCGGTTTGGTTAAATTTAACGGTTGTCCAGATAGAGATGGTGATGACATTATGGATAAAGAAGATGATTGTCCAGATGACCCAGGATTGAAAGAATTTAATGGATGCCCTGATACTGATGGCGATGGTATAATGGATAAGGAAGATGATTGTCCTGAAATTCCAGGTCCGCTAGAAAACAAAGGCTGCCCTTACAAATTACTTCACAAAGTATTAAATGATGGTACTATTATATCTACGGATACTTTAACTAAAGATGAAACTCACTATCATTTTCCAATGTTAGGCAATAATGAAGATCATTTATTCCAGATGGTAGAAGATGATGGTACAGGATTTATTAAAGTTATTTTAGGTAATGACACCATTATTGCTACGCGTAATGAGTTAAATTTCTTTGAGTATACTTATGAAGCTCCTTCTTTAGAGCCTGAGAGTTTTGAAATTGAGTTGATGGCTGAAGAAGAGGAGATTTTAAAACGAGCTTTCGATAATCTGGAGTTTGAAACTGGTAAAGCAATCATCAAAGAAAGCTCATACAAGTCATTAGAAGAATTAGCTGGGTTGTTATTAAAGAAAATGGATTGGAAGATTAGAATATCTGGTCACACCGATAGTGTTGGTAAAGCATCTAACAACATGAAACTATCTAAAAATAGAGCCAATGCTGTTAAGAACTTCTTAATCTTAAACGATGTAAATGCTGAAAGAATTATTACAGAATGGTTTGGAGAAGATAAACCGATTGCAAGTAATAAAACTAAAGCTGGTCGTCAGAAAAACAGACGTGTGGAAATGAAAATTGAGTAAGCTTAATTAATAGTAAAATGAAAAAAGGGACTGTAATCAGTCCCTTTTTTTTATTCGTTTTTACATTTCACCCTTAAAATCAAGCTCTTTTATAGCTACTCAAAGTCTTGGTAAATCGAGCTGAAAAGCGTAATTTCGCTATGCGAAGATTAAAGGTAGAGCATGGAAACAATAGAAAAATATACTCCAAAAAATAAAGTAAGAATTGTAACTGCAGCAAGTCTATTTGACGGGCACGATGCAGCTATCAATATCATGAGAAGAATTATCCAAGCAACAGGTTGCGAGGTAATTCATTTAGGGCATGATAGAAGTGTGGAAGAAGTGGTAAACTGCGCCATAGAAGAAGATGCTAATGCAATTGCAATGACATCTTACCAAGGTGGACACGTAGAGTACTTAAAGTACATGTATGATTTATTGAAGGAGAAAGGAAGTGAGCACATTAAAATCTTTGCTGGTGGTGGTGGAACAATCTTACCAGAAGAAATAAAAGAATTACACGAATACGGAATTACACGAATTTATCATCCTGACGATGGCCGTGAGATGGGATTACAAGGAATGATAAATGACATGATAGAAAAGTGTGACTTCCCTACTGGAGCGAATCTAAATGGAGAAGTAAATCACTTAAAAGCAAAAGATGTAAAATCTATTGCTAAGCTAATTTCTGCAGCTGAAAATTTCCCAACGGAGAGTAAAGGAGAAATTGATAAAGTGCATGCAATGGCAGAAAAAGTTACCACTCCTGTTTTAGGTATTACTGGAACTGGTGGAGCTGGTAAATCTTCTTTGGTGGATGAATTGGTGAGAAGATTCTTAATCGATTTTACAGACAAAACAATTGCTATTGTTTCTGTTGATCCATCTAAAAGAAAAACAGGTGGAGCTTTATTAGGAGATAGAATTAGAATGAACGCCATTAAAAACGATAGAGTTTACATGCGTTCGTTAGCTACTCGTCAGAGTAACTTGGCTCTATCTCAACATGTTTCTGAAGCATTAGAAATTTTAAAAGCTGCTGAGTACGATTTAATCATATTAGAAACTTCTGGTATTGGTCAGTCTGATACAGAAATTATGGATCACTCTGATGTATCGCTTTATGTGATGACTCCGGAGTTTGGAGCTGCCACTCAGTTAGAGAAAATTGACATGCTTGATTTTGCAGATGTAGTTGCAGTTAACAAGTTCGACAAACGTGGAGCATTAGATGCAATTAGAGATGTAAAGAAACAATACAAGCGTAACCATAACGCTTTCGAAATGGCTGATGATGATGTTCCTGTCTATGGAACTATCGCTTCTCAGTTTAACGATCCAGGAATGAACTCACTTTACAAAGTGATTATGGATAAGTTGGTGGAAAAAGCTGGAGCTGATTTAAATTCTACTTTCGAAATCACTAAGGAGATGTCTGAAAAGATATTTGTGATTCCTCCAAAACGTACTCGATACTTATCTGAAATTTCTGAAAACAATAGAGGTTATGATACTTGGGTAAACGAGCAAGTAGAAATTGCTGATCAACTTTTTGCCATCAACAAAACAATGGAAACATTGGGTGATGAGGAAGCAGATGTAAAGAAGGTATTACAAGCGCAGTTCGATAAGATTAAACTAGATTTTGATCCACACAACTGGAACATAATTGAAAGCTGGAAAGACAAAGTAACGAAGTACAAAGAGCCAGTATACAAGTTTAAAGTTAGAGACAAAGAATTAAGTATACAAACACATACAGAGAGTTTATCTCACTCTCAAATTCCGAAAGTAGCTTTACCAAAATACAACGGTTGGGGCGATATTTTACGTTGGAGCTTGCAAGAAAATGTACCGGGAGAATTCCCTTACACTTCTGGATTGTTCCCATTTAAACGTGAAGGAGAAGACCCAACCAGAATGTTTGCTGGTGAAGGTGGACCAGAAAGAACCAACAGACGTTTCCACTATGTTAGTTTAGGAATGCCTGCTAAGCGTTTAAGTACAGCATTTGATTCTGTAACACTTTACGGAAACGACCCTGATTTAAGACCAGATATCTATGGTAAGATTGGTAACTCAGGAGTATCGATTTGTTGTTTAGATGATGCTAAGAAATTATACTCAGGTTTTGATTTATCACACCCTGCAACATCAGTAAGTATGACCATTAATGGTCCAGCCCCTATGTTGTTAGGTTTCTTTATGAATGCTGCCATAGACCAAAACTGTGAGAAGTACATCAAAGAAAATGGCTTAGAAAAAGAAGTAGAAACTAAGATTGCTGCCATCTATAAAGAGAAGGGTGTTGACCGTCCAGCTTACCAAGGTGACTTGCCAGAAGGTAACGATGGTTTAGGATTGTTCTTATTAGGAGTTACTGGTGACCAAGTATTACCAGCAGCTATTTATGCTAAGATTAAAGCAGAAACTTTAACTAAAGTTAGAGGAACTGTTCAAGCAGATATTTTAAAAGAAGATCAAGCACAAAACACATGTATTTTCTCTACGGAGTTTGCATTGCGTTTAATGGGTGATGTACAAGAATACTTTATCGAAAATGGAGTACGTAACTTCTATTCGGTATCGATTAGTGGTTACCACATTGCAGAAGCTGGTGCCAATCCAATTACACAACTGGCATTAACATTGGCTAATGGATTTACTTATGTAGAGTACTACTTAAGTAGAGGAATGGACATCAATGCCTTTGGTCCTAACCTATCGTTCTTCTTTAGTAATGGTATTGACCCAGAGTATGCTGTTATTGGTAGAGTAGCTCGTAGAATTTGGGCTAAAGCCTTAGCTAAGAAGTACGGAGCCAACCCAAGAGCACAAATGTTAAAGTACCACATCCAAACAAGTGGACGTAGCTTACATGCTCAGGAGATTGACTTTAACGATATTAGAACTACACTACAAGCATTGTATGCGATTTACGATAACTGTAACTCTTTACATACCAATGCTTATGATGAAGCCATTACTACACCAACCGAAGAATCGGTAAGAAGAGCCATGGCGATACAATTAATTATTAACCGTGAGTTAGGATTAGCGAAAAACGAAAACCCATTACAAGGTTCGTTTATAATTGAGGAGTTAACTGACTTGGTAGAAGAAGCCGTATTAACCGAGTTTGATAGAATTACGGAACGTGGTGGTGTATTAGGTGCCATGGAAACCATGTATCAGCGTAGTAAAATACAAGAGGAAAGCTTGTACTACGAAACACTAAAACACACTGGTGAGTTCCCAATTATTGGCGTAAATACTTTCTTAAGCAGTAAGGGCTCCCCTACTATTGTACCTGCAGAAGTTATTAGAGCTACCCAAGAAGAAAAGCAATACCAAATTAGCATGTTGGGTGAGTTACATAAAGGTAACGAAGCCAAAGCACAAGAAGAGCTTAACAAAGTGCAGAATGCGGCTATCCAAAACCAAAACATTTTTGAGTTCTTAATGGAAGCAAGCAAGTATTGTTCTTTAGGGCAAATTACAGATGCCTTGTTTGAGGTGGGTGGGCAGTATAGAAGGAATATGTAAATGAAATATTTTCTACTAGTTACATATTTAGTTTTTTCCCTTTTTTCTTTTTCTCAAAAAGATTCTACAAAATCAAAGAGTGGGTTGTGGAAAAAAGTTGACGTAATGCCTGAATTCTCAGGAGGTCAAGCAGAATTATTCAAATATTTAGGTAATAACCTTAAATACCCTCCATATTGCAGAAATAATGGGATTCAAGGGAAAGTTTATATAAGTTTTATAGTTTTAAAAGATGGTAACTTAGACAGTATTAAAGTAACAAGAGGAGTTCACCCTTTATTGGATGAACAAGCTATAGAAATAATAAAAGCTATGCCTAAATGGAAACCTGGGCAAAGTAATGGAGAAGCTGTTGATGTCAAATATAATATGCCAATCAATTTTGTTGTACATAATAACAGTAGTTCTGGTTCAAAAAATAGAGCTAAAGGCATGAAAAATTTTGAAGAAGAAGATTATGAAACTGCCATATATTATTTCTCTAAAATAATTAAGGTTAATAAAAAAGATGCTGGTCTATATTATTACCGAGGAGTATCTTATCATAGAAATGGTAAAACAAAAAAAGCCATTAAAGATTTAGAAAAATCAAAAGAATTAGGAAGCAAAAAAGCTGAAGAATACTTGAAGACTATCAAATAATTGTACCTTAGTGAAATGAAAAAAAATCTTGTCTTTTCCCTGATATTACTTCCTCTAATATCATTCTGTCAAACTGATACAACAGAAAATATTACTTACCCAAAACTTGTAGAAGTTTTTTTTGATAATGGACAACTTAAAGAAAGATACCATATAAATGAAAAAGATAGAAAGCTTGGTATGTATCAAGAATGGTTTGATGATGGAGTATTAAGGGAGAAAGGTAATTACAATAAAGAAGGTAAACAGCATGGAGAATGGTTAGAATATTACAGCAATAAACAATTGAAGTCGTCTGTAACCTACGCTTATGGTATAATTGACGGAAAAGTAATTACTTACTGGTCTAATGGAAAACTAAAACGTGAAGACCTATTTTTGAGTGGCAATTTCCATGAAGGTAAATGTTTTGACGAAGAAGGGAATGAAATTGAACATTTTGACTATCAAATTATGCCATCTTATCCAAAAAATGGAATTCAAGGCTTAATGACTTATTTATCAGAAAATATTCAATATCCAAAAAAAGCAAAAAGGAATGGAATAACTGGAAAAATATTCGTCAACTTTACCGTTTCTAAAACTGGAACCATAGAGAATGTGAAAATTCTTAGAGGTGTTCATTCTTTGTTAGACGAAGAAGCAAAAAGAGTAGTTGAGGCAATGCCAAATTGGATACCTGGAGAACAAGATGGTGAAAAAGTAAGTGTTTCATTTAATTTACCTATAAATTTTGCTTTAAAAAACCGATAAGACTCTCTGTTTGATTAGGGAAATCTTTTTGTATTTAATTAAAAACTAGTTAAAACTAAATTCTTCATTTTACTTGATTAATCTTTACAATACTTTTTAATTAAATCTTTGGCATCTTTTTCTCCCATTTTTTTTGCTTCATTCCAATCCTTACAAGCCTTATCCAAATTATTTATTTTATTATAACATAATCCTCTATTATAGTAAGCTATTACAAAAGTTTCATTTTTGTTAATAGCAGTTGTGTATAATTCTATAGCTTTTTCATAATTCTTTTTCTCATGAAATTTAATTGCTTGCTCAAGTAATTTTTCTGCTTCACTTTTCGGTGGTAAATTTTCAATTCCTAGCTTAAAAGTAATAGGTAAATTATACGAAACCGATACTTTGTTTCCTCTTTGTGTTCCTGGTGTCCAATTTGGCATTTCACTAACCACACGAACAGCTTCAGCATCTAAATAAGGGTCAATACTTCTTATCACTTTTACATCTCTTACCTCACCTTCTTTTCCTACTATAAAATTAACAAACACTTTTCCTTGAATTCCATTAGCTTTAGCTTCTACTGGATAACGAATGTTTTGAGCTAAATACATAAACATCTCTTTTTGTCCCCCAGAAAACTCAGGCATACTTTCAACTATAGTATAAACTTCTCCATCAATAGTATCATGCTCAATTGATAAATCTTGTGTCTTGATGGAATCATTTGATTGAGAAAAAGTATCTATTGAAACAATACTTAAAACCGTTATAAATAATATAAATTTCATCCTTTAAAAATACAAATTTTACACTTTTAAAGAGAACAAGATTAAAAAACCGTAGTTTAGTAAACACACTAAATCAAACTAATGCTCACCAAATACATCATCCTATTTATCTATTTTGGTATTCTTTTTTTAATAGGCTATTTAGCTTCTAAAAAGGTAAAAGACATTAAGGATTATTATGTTGGTGGAAAAAAATTAGGCTTTTGGGCAGTAGCTTTTTCATCCAGAGCAACAGGTGAATCGGCATGGTTATTATTGGGTTTAACCGGTTTGGGAGCCATGGTTGGTGCATCTGCTTTTTGGGTAGTGTTGGGTGAAGTGCTGGGTGTTTCCATTGCCTGGTTTTTTATGGCTGAACGTTTTAAAGAACTTTCGGATAAATACAACTCCATTACCATCCCCGATTATTTGGTAAGTAGGTTTAAATCTGGTAGCCATACCCTACGGATTATAGCTGCTACTGCTCTATCATTATTTGTTATTATTTACGTTAGCGCCCAAATAGATGCCACAGGCTCTGCTTTTGAATCCTTTTTAGGTTGGAACTATTTTACAGGTGCTATACTTGGTTTTTTTATCGTACTCACTTACATTTTTACTGGTGGCTTTGTAGCGGTAGTTTGGTCAGATTTATTTCAAGGTATTGTAATGTTACTAGGCTTAATGCTATTGCCAGTAGTGGCCTATTTTGCCATAGAGCCAACGGTTTCAGTATCTCAAGATTTACAAGCTTTAGATCCTTCTTTCTTGAACATTTGGGGAGAAGGTGGTTTTAATATAGGGAACTTATTTACCATTTTGGGATATGCTTTTATTGGTTTAGGTTTTATGGGATCACCTCAACTCTTTATCCGTTTTATGTCTATTAAAGACACTTCAGAAATTAGAAAAGGAAGGTGGGTGGCCATTGTATTTACCATTATTACAGATTCGTGTGCAGTGCTAATTGGCATGTATGGTAGGCATTTATTAACTGAAATTGGTCAGTCTCCTGAAGAGATTCTGGGAAATGGTGCACAAAATGTATTGCCCTTACTAGTAGAAAAAGTAATGCCCTTATCGTTAATTGGAATATACATTGCTGCGGTACTTTCAGCCATCATGTCCACCATAGATTCGTTGTTAATAGTTGCTTCTAGCGCCATTACCCGAGATTTTTATCAGCAAATATTTAAACCGAATAAAACCGAAAAAGACCTTTCTAAAATTTCCAGAATAATTACTCTAGCGTTAGCATTACTAGCTTTAGTAGTTGCGTTAATTGTTGCTATTTCTTCACCTGATAGAACCATCTTTTGGTTTGCCATATTTGGCTGGTCGGGCATTGCAGCTACCTTTTGCCCTACTATTATTCTTTCTATTTTTTGGAAAGGCTTTAATGAAAAAGGAGCTATCGCTTCTATGATAACAGGTTTTTTATCTGTACCTCTTTTTAAATTTGGATTTACCTCTATAGAAGGGATTGGGATTTATTTTGAGAAATTAGGAGAACTAGGACCAGCTTTTTTATTAGCTATGTTAATTGGAGCAATTGTGAGTAAATCTACAACTCATAAATTGGCATAAATTAACCGGATGCCTAATTTTTAATATTTGCTTAATTTCTTTCTACTACTAAAATCGTAGTATAACACTTGTTTCATTGTTTTAGAAACAGAAATTAATATCTCTCTACCCTCTTCTGTAAAAAGTACCACAGAAAAATCTCCTATTGAAGGAATATAGGCATCCATATTTTTATGATAACTTCTTCTAAATGCAGTAGATTTTAAAATAGCTACACTGCTTTTTGTAAAGTTCTCATCTTCAAAATCAACAGGATTTGTTTGAGTTAATAACTTGTCTTTATCAGCTGGGTTAAACTTAAACAAAACAGCACCAGCCATTCTTTTATCTTTATTGGAAACTGTTGTGTACCATCCCTCTCCTACCACATAATATCCCATAATTCCTTGATTGGTTTTAAGTGCTAACACTTTACAATCTTCACAACCATAATTAAACTTATCTGATTTAAATGTAAAACTCTTAACTGTATAGGTTTGTGGAGTCTCCCAATCTACTTTTTCTTGTACATTTTTTACTTGTGCTTGAGTTGCAATTGTTATAAAAACAAATAATATTAAAATGAAGTTTTTCATTCTCCTAAGTTAAGAAATTTTCTCCTCAAATTCTTCCAAATTAGCTGGCATACCCATCATGGCTTCTAAACGTTGCTCAAAGCTGGGTAGTAGTAAAACACCTTTTTGTTCACCAGCTTCGTTGGTGTAACTTATCTTGTAAAAGTAAAACATCCAGCGGTGCACTTTCTTTACGCTACTTAATGATATTTGTTGAGTGTTTCGGTAATTGTAAACATATAAGTAGTTATCATCATAACTTACCTTTTGCACAAACATAGGTGGAAACATCAGTAGCAAAAACAAACCCGTAAAAACGGCTGCAATAACCAGTAAAGCTTCACCATCAGGTTCACCAATTAAAGCAATGGCGGCTACCCATAACAACAGGGTTACCACTATCCAAAAAATGGGTAATATCAATTTATACAAAACGGTAACTCGGCTAGACAACACTACCTTATTTTCCATATCCACTTAAAATTAAAACACTTAATTTTAGCTTAAAAATAAACAAATGACCAATAGCAGAAGATCTTTTATTCAAAAATTAGCAGCTGCAACAACTGGTATTTTTATCGCAGCAAAAACAGGGTTTGGTAAAGAAGTGGCAACTACTGAAACAAAAAAGCCCATTAAACGAATACGTCCTCTTGGTTTTCAATGGGAAACTTTAGATCCGTTTTTATTTTGTGTACACCACGAAGATTTTTACCCAAAAGGAAATGATAACATGGGACCAAAAGCAAGTTTAGAAGGTCGGCACATTGGGCAAGATTTTGTGGTAAAAGACGGCTGGCGCATGTATCATGGAGAAACTGTCCCTGGGTTTCCTGGTCATCCACACCGTGGATTTGAAACCATTACTGTAGTAAGAAAAGGGTTGGTTGATCATTCCGATTCGTTAGGCGCAGCTGGAAGATATGGTAATGGAGATGTGCAATGGATGACTGCTGGAAAAGGTGTGCAGCATGCAGAAATGTTCCCGCTGCTAAGTAAAACAAAGGACAATCCAATGGAGCTTTTCCAAATTTGGATAAATCTTCCGAAAAAAAACAAATTTGTTGAACCTCACTTCAAGATGCTTTGGAGCGATACTATCCCAACCTATCATCATAAAGATGCTAATGGAAATAAAACAAAAGCAGAAGTTATTGTAGGGAATTTATATGGTAATGAAGCACCTGCCCCACCACCTGATTCTTGGGCTTTTGATAAAGAAAATGAAGTGGCAATATGGAACATAGAAATGGAACCTCATGCAACATGGAATATTCCTCCTTCCTTAAAAGATATTAATCGTACGATCTACTATTTTGAAGGAAACGGACTTAAAATAGAGAATGTAGAAATTGAACATTACCATGCTGCAGAAGTAATATCTAACCAATCATTACAAATACAAAATGGTAAGGAGCCAGCAAGTCTATTAATTCTCCAAGGAAACCCAATTAACGAACCTGTAGTTCAGCACGGTCCTATGGTGATGAATACCAAAGCAGAAATTAGACAAGCCTTTATAGATTACCAACAAACTAAGTTTGGAGGATGGCCTTGGAAAACAAATGCTCCTGTTCATCCAAGAGAGAAAGGCCGTTTTGCAAAACACGCTGATGGTAGAATAGAAGAAAAAGGATAAGCATGGTACTAAAAAAATTAAAAGATTTAACCAACAGTGGTTTTGGCTCTGACATAAAAAATGAAGGAAGCCGATTAATTACCAAAAAAGGAAGATTTAACACTAAAAAAGAAGGGTTAAGCTTTCTTGAACGGTTTGATCTATTTCATTGGTTAGTAAACATGCCAACTGCTGGTTTTTATTTGTTTCTGTTTGCTTCTTTTGCATTCATTAACATCTTATTTTCTTTGCTATATGTAGCCATTGGTGTTGATCAATTACAAGGCATCTCAGGTGACCATCCTTTTTTAGATGCTTTTTATTTTAGCATACAAACGATAACTACCGTTGGCTATGGTGGCATACATCCTACAGGAAAATTAATTAGCTTAGTAGCTGGATTTGAGGCTTTTATTGGCTTACTTGGCTTTGCTATTGCTACAGGTTTACTCTACGGAAGATTTGCTAAACCCAAAAATAACATGCTATTTAGTGAACATGCACTAATCTCACCCTACCGAGAAATTACAGGGCTAATGGCCAGGGTTGCTAACCCTAAAAATAGTCAGTTGATTAATGCAGAAGCAAAAATGATGTACTCCCAAATTGAAATAGAAGATGATATTCCTCGCAGGCGATTTTATACGTTAGATTTAGAAATAAGCTTTATAAGCCTTTTTGCTGGATCGTGGACAGTAGTTCATCCCATTAATGAAGATAGCCCTATTTATGGAGTAAGTTTAAATGACCTTAAAGAAAGAAACGCAGAATTATTGCTGCTCATTAATGCTTTTGATGAAACTTACAACCAACCCATACATGTAAGAACATCTTACAAACCAGCTGAAATGGTTGAAAATGCTAAGTTTATTCCTATATTAGGAAGTAATGAAAACGGACAAGCCACCATTCAACTTGATCAAATCAGTAAGTTTGAAATGATTAAAAGTATGTAAATACTGAATGAATAGATTTATTGATTATCCAGATAGTTTACTAAACCTTTTAATTTATCATCCCAGAAATTTTCGTAAAACTTCAACCAATCGCTTATTTGCTTTAATGGTTTAGGGTTAGGATAAACGATACTTTCTCTACCCTGCTTTTTTATTTCAATCAACTCCGCATCCTGCAAAATTTTAATGTGTTTGGTAACCCCCTGGCGAGATATGTCAAATTTTGCGGACAGTTCAGTTATAGGCATAGCAACACTGGCCACTACAAGGGCGTGTAAAATCTCACGCCTTGTAGGGTCAGCTATAGCTTTAAAAATTTTATTAATTTTTTCTTGCTTCATTAGCTTAAATACTCTTGCAATTGATTAATGCATCCTGTCCAACCACCACTAAAGCTTTCATACATTTTTACTGCTGATTCTCCAGGATAATTCGCAATACCTGAATGCTCTAAATACAATTTAGTTTTTCCATTCATATCTTCTAACACCCATTTTACAGTAGTTTCTACATCTGTATTTTCCACTATCCAGGTATATACTAAAGTATAAGGATTTGCTTCCTTCACTTCCCCATTAATGGTAATACAACCTTGTTCTTCACTAGCTGTAAACTTATACGGTGTTCCTGCTTCTGCTTTAAAATCAGCTTTAATAAACCATGTAGAAATTTCTTCTGCTCTAGAAATTGCATTCCATACTTTTTCTACTGGGTGATTAATAATTTCTTCTCTTGTAATAATGTCTTTCATAATTGTAAAAATAAAATTAATAATACGGTTAAGCAACCTTTCGGTTGCAAATATATAAATTATTTTAAAACGCAACCAAACAGTTGCTTTTAATTTAAAAAATGTTATTCTTGATTAATTATGAAATTAAGATAGATTACCAACAATTTTTTTCTATCTGAGTTTCTATAAATGAAGTAGAACTTGGTTTGCAGTATGCAAGTGCATTATACAAATCATCACAAGCACCATCTTTATCTCCTTTCATTTTACGTACAAATGCCCGATTAGAATAGGCAGCTTCTAAATGCTCATTGTTATAATTTACTTTTGCCAATTCAATTTCAATTATTTTATCAAAATCACTTAAAGCCTCACTGTATTTCTTATACTCCTTAGCATATAAAAAGCCTCTATTATTTAGCGCATTAAACATTTCATTGCTATTAGTTTTTGCTAACTCAGTAGTTTTGGTATAATACTCTATAGCTTCATCAAAATCATATGCTTTTTCCTTGCTTAAAGCTTTCTGATAATAATAATCAGCTGTAGGATGCTCAGGCTCCATCTCATCTTCAAGTCTTTCCTTTAACGCTTCTACTTGAGGAGTTTCTTCGTAAACAGTATCAAGCATCATTTCTTTATTGTACTCATCAGAAACTTTACTATAATAATCATTGTAAGCCACCCTTTCCTGCTCCATTATAAAGGATACCACAAAATATATACTAAGTCCCAATATCAGAAAAAACTGCAAAACATTTCTTCTTACCCTGCTTGGCATATTACCATGATGTCGTGATTCTATTATTGGGCCTTCTATATTTTCTTCGTACATGTTGATAAAGATAACAATTAAGAATCTATCTTTCTAATCTACTTTCTTATTTTAGTATTTATGCAAAACGTAAAATTTAAAACCATAGATGAGTTTTTAGAATTTCTACCCGAAGACGAATTAAAGATGACAATCTACCTCATGAATATTGTAGAAAATTCCATCATCAATTACAAACGAAAACTTAGCTTTAATGTACCTTTTTACTCTAAAAACAGAAGCATCTGTTTTATTTGGCCTGCTTCAGTTTTGTGGGGAAAGAAAAAAACTTATGAAGGTGTTCGTTTTGGTTTTGCAAAAGGATATTTGATGCAAGATGAACTTAATTATCTTGAACAAGGTGACAGAAAACAAGTATTTTGGCGAGACTTTAAAAGTATTGAAGATATAGATGAATCCATTCTAAAAACTTACCTTTTTGAAGCCGTTGAAATAGATAAACAGTTTTAGTTTTAACAAGTCTTTAACAAAAGAATAAACTTAACATTCTTACCTTAGTCTTATGAAAAATATAATACTATTTACATTAATTCTAACAAGCACCATAGCTCTAGCTCAGCAAAATGAAAAAACGTACAAGGTTTTAGCTTCTTGTGGCACATGCAACTTCGATATGGCAAACGAAACCGGGTGTGCATTAGCAGTACAAATTGCCGGTAAACACTACTGGGTTGATGGTAGTACACTTCAAGACCATGGAGATGAACATGACCCAGAAGGCGGTATGTGCCAAAAAATTAGAAAAGCTGAAGTAATAGGTTATATTAAAGATAACCGGTTAAGAGCCAGTAGCTTTGCTTTAATTGATAAGAAGAAGAAAAAGAAAAAATAATATAGTACCTTCGTTTCTATGAAACTTAGAGGGTATTTAATAGGGTTTTCTTTTCTATTAGTTCAGCTTTTACATGGGCAAACTACCCTTGATAAAATAAAGGTTGCTTACCAGCTTTATTATTCTAACCCTGATTCTTCTTACCTGATATGTAAGGGCATTGAAGACAAGCTAAAAAATACCAACAATGTTATTGAAATTGCTGAAGCTCAATTGTGCCAGGCAAGATACCTATTACTTAAAACTCGATTTGATGAAGCCACCACTAAGCTAAATAGTGCTATGCCTGTTTTTGAAAAAGAAAACAGATTAAGTAGCTTAGCTAAATGCCACTCCTTAAAATCCATTTTATTAGATAGAATTGCAAATCGTGAAGAAGGAATTTACCACCAAAGAAAAGCGCTATCTCTTTACACGAAAGCAAAAAACACACAAGGGCAAATCAACAGTTTAATTAATCTTTCTTTAGATTTTATAGAAGCTGAAGAAAATGACTCAGCACTTTATTATTTAGTGAAACTTAAACGCTACGAAGATGAGATGGATGGTACATTTAAATACTTTTTACATCAAAACTTTGCTACCTATTTTTATAATGTAAGAGATTATCAACCTTCTATTGAGTCGTACCATAAAGCATTGTTGGTTGCTGATAAACAAAAAATGATAGACAGTAAAGCTACTTGCTTAATGTTATTATCGAATGTTTATAAAGCTCAAAAAAAATATGCTAAAGCTGAAGAATTATTAAACCAGAGTATAACATTAGCGCAAGAAAACAAGTTGTTACACGAAACGAACGAAGCTTATGTAGGACTAATAGAACTGTACGAAATACAAGGACAATACAAAAAAGCTTTTGAAACAGAAAAACTCAATGATAAAATAGAAAAAGAAATATACAATCTCGAAAAGATTAATAAAATTAATGAGATTGAAAGTCAGTTGAAACTAACTGAAAAAGAAGCTATTATTGCTCAAAAAGAATTAGAATTAAAAAACGAGCAATTAAATACAGTTGAAGCCAAATCGAAAATTACACAGCTATTTTATTTAGTAGCTCTATTTTTTGTCATCATCATTTTTGTGGTAATAATTTTAGTTAGAGCCAGACAGCTAAATGCAAAAATTAACACCCAAAAACTAATGCTTGAAGAGAAAAACACTGAAATCACCGATAGCATTAACTACGCCAAAAGAATACAATCAGCAATACTTCCAGCTACAGATTATTTCAAAGAACAGTTACCAAAATCGTTTATACTTTATAAACCTAAGGATATTGTTGCTGGAGATTTTTACTGGATGCAACAAGTTAATGAAACCATACTTTTTGCGGCAGCTGATTGTACAGGACATGGTGTACCGGGTGCATTAGTAAGTGTAGTTTGTTCTAATGCTTTGAATCAAAGTGTAAAAGAACTCAACACCACCAATCCATGTGAAATATTAGAAGAAACACGTATTTTGGTAAAGGATAGGTTTAATAAAGGCAACGAAGTAAATGTTAAAGATGGAATGGATATTGCTCTTTGTTCTTTAAATAAAACCACCAATGAAATTGAATTTTCTGGAGCCAATAATCCACTTTGGTTAATAAGAAATGGTGAGCTTATAGAATGTAAAGGTGATAAACAACCTGTAGGGAAACATTTTAAGGAAAAACCATTTACCTATTACAAAGAACAATTACAGAAGGATGACATGATTTATGTTTTTTCTGATGGGTATGCTGACCAGTTTGGAGGACCAAAAGGAAAAAAATTTATGCTTGGGCAACTTAAAAAGCTTTTAATTTCTGTTTCAAGTAAACCAATAATAGAACAGCAAGAAATCCTTAACCAAACATTTGAAAATTGGAAAGGAAATTTAGAACAACTCGATGATGTTTGTTTAATTGGGGTGAGAATATAAACGACTTCCCTAACTCAAAAGGCTTGTTTACTCATTTTGCCTTTATTAAAAACCATTTTCATAGTAAGTTAGATTAAAAAAAACTGATACCATGAAAAAACTATTTTTTCTCACCACAACATTATTATTTACACAAATAGTATTAGCACAAACTAAAACCATACATGTATTTGTAGCTTTATGCGACAATAAATACCAAGGCATTGTTCCTGTTCCAGAAAGAATTGGCGATGGAAAAAACCCTAACACAAATCTTTATTGGGGTTGTGGTTATGGTGTTCGCTCTTATTTTAAACTCAAAACAAAAGATTGGAACTTGGTAAAAACGATAAAAAGCACGAACTCTAAAATTTTAGAACGGATATTGTTTAAACATGCCACTAAAGATGTTTATTTATTAGCTGATGCTTATGATGGCGAACACATTAAAACTTGTACAGAAGATTTCTTAAAAGCAAGTAATGGTCAGAAACCTATTTCAATTTCTTACAATAATACAGAGCTAAATTTTGGAGGCAAATCCAACTTACTCTCTTATGTGGGGCATGATGGCTTAATGGATTTTGAGGTGAACATTGATTATAAACTAAGTAAAGGCATAAGAGAAGTAATCATATTAGCTTGCTATAGCAAAGAATATTTTAAACCTCACATAGAAAAAGCTGGCGCTTATCCCCTTTTATGGACAACTCATTTAATGGCTCCAGAAGCATATACATTAAAAGCTGCAATTGATGGGTGGCTTTTAAACGAGAAAGAAGAGATTATAGAAGAACGGGCTGCACAGACTTACCATAAATATCAAAAATGTGGCATTAAGGGAGCTAGAAATTTATTTACAACTGGGTTCTAGGCATTTCGTATTTTAGCTTGATCTTCTCCAAATTTGGAAATATTGAACTTTACTTAGTAATTTTTTCAGCCTTAATCGGTTTGCTCTTTTGGTATTTGCATACACAAAAAGGACCACATCAAAAGCACAACATAATGGCTTATATCTTTTTTGGAGTTGCTGCAATATTTTTTCTTGCAGGAGGTATTTCTCCCCCAGATTTAATTTCTAATCTAATTTTATCTGTGCCAACCATTATTATATTCTTATTTATTATGATTAGAAAATATAATTAGAGCTTTTAATTATTACTTCATTTTAAACTATTTTAAATAAAAAAAGCTTCAACGATGTTGAAGCTTTTTCACTAATTAATCTTTAACTTCTACTACATTTTTTTAAAAGTGAAATTGTAGTAATACACTTTTTCCGGATCATGAGCAACATCAATGGTTACCTCATTTAGCTTATCCATTAACTGTTGTTTAACTTCTTCATCAGAATAATTAGCATCTAAAACCTGAAGTTTTCCTTCTTCATTAATCTTAAAGCTAACCTTAACAAATTCCGTTTTGTTCTTTTCTATGGGTAATGAATTGTTTTCAAACTTTACTACCTCATCTAGTTTTTCACTCATATTTACAGTTCCTACTGCTAAACTGTTATTAAAAAATGAAGAACAAAAAATACTTACTACTACTAATGCTGTTTTCATGTGTAAATTATTTTAAATTATTATTTGTTTTTATTGGTTTGACGCTTGGTACTCAGCAAATGTTACAGGTCTATAAAAAATTAAATCAAGTTTTTATATGAATGGTTATTAGCATTTTTTAGTGGTAGTTTTTCACATTTTTTAACACCATTAACTCATTCCTTTAACTGTTTAATTAATCACAAAACAGATTATTTTTTATCCTTAAACTAAATTAATAGTTGTATAACTAAAATTTTAGTTATATATTTGTACCATGCAAGATTTAACTAAAGCAGAAGAACAAATAATGCAAATCATCTGGGATTTGAAAAAATGTTTTGTAAAAGAAATCATTCCTCATTTACCTGAACCTAAACCTGCTTATAATACTGTTTCAACCATTGTTAGAATTTTAGAGAAAAAAGAATTTGTAGCGTACAATGCTTTTGGTAAAACGCATCAATACTACCCTATTATAACTAAAGAAAATTATGCAAAATTAAAAACAGACAATCTAGTTGGAAACTACTTTGGTGGATCAGTAGAAAAAATGATGAGCTTTTTTATAAAAGAAAAAAAAGTAGACATAAATGAATTAGACGAAATACTAAAAACTCTTAAAAACGATGAATAGCGAATTATTGATATACTTAGCAAAATGCTCAATAGTGTTTTCATTATTGTACATTACCTACAAAATACTTTTTAGTAAAACCACTTTTTTTAATCTTAATAGAGCTTATCTTCTATCGCTTATTCCCATTTCCTTAGCACTACCTTTAGTTTCGTTTCCAAGCTCAAGTACCACAAACGAATACTTTGCATTACTACCTGAAATTAATATCATTCCTCAGGTAATAGAAAGCTCTGAAAATATTCAACCTTTATACTTATTGGTAATAATAAGCTGTATGTTTATCATTCGTTTTTTATATCGAACTGTAAAAATTTTAAATTACATACAGTACTTAAAAACTGATAATACAACTAACATTAACCCTTTTTCTTTTTTCAATTTTATATACATCCCTAGCCACATTGAAGAAGAAAACAAAAGTATTATCATAGCTCATGAACAAGTCCATGCAAAACAATTACATTCCTTAGATATTTTATTATTTGAATTATATAAGTCAATATTTTGGTTTAACCCTTTTGTTTGGTTTGCTCTAAAAGATGTAAAAACTAATCATGAATTTATTGCCGATGATGAAGTAAATAAATTAAATATACAATCTTATTCTAAGGTTCTGGTTGCTCAGCTGCTTGGTGTGAATTGCAGCGATTTAGCAAATAATTTTAATTATGAACCATTAATCAAAAAAAGAATTAAGATGATGAAAACAAAAAAAACAAAAAGAGCCTTAATGGCAATGTATGCACTTATTATTCCTATTGGAATAACTGCTTTTATAAGTACTACTACTTTAAAAGTAAATGCGCAAAACACTAAAATGAAAAAAGAAAAAATTGAGGGAGTTGATGTTATGCCTCAGTATAAAGGTGGAAACGGTAAAATGGTAGAGTTTATTGGCCAAAACATTAACTATCCTAAAGATGTAAATGTAGAAGGAAAAGTTTTTGTGGGTTTTGTAGTAAATGAAAAAGGAAAGGTAACAGATGTATCAATTGTAAAAGGACTACATGAAAAACTAGATAAAGAAGCAGTAAGGGTAATATCTGCTATGCCAAATTGGACTCCTGGAAAAAAAGACGGTAAAGCTGTAAGTGTTAAAATGACTTTACCAATTAGTTACAAACTTCAGTAATTCACGCCAAGCATTTGAAATGCTTAACCTTAATAGAGCTCACTTTTAAGTGAGCTTTTTTTATTTTGAAACTATAACCACAAAACGTACTTTAGAGGCATGAAAAATTTATATTTAATTACCATATTACTCTTATTGCTATCTTGTGGTTCTGACAATTTAGACCCAAGTCATACAGACAACCAAATTAATACAATAGATTCAACTACTACCAAAAATTCAAAATCAGCATTAGATTCATTACATCCCAATAATTTAAGTGAAGATTTATCATGGATTGTAAATCTGGATATTCAAGAAGGATTTTTGCTTGCTTATACCATAACCTATCAAAGTGGTGATGAAATAACCAAACAAGTAAAAGATTTAGACATAGGAGGAGTTGACCACCCAGCACCTTATTTTATAAATGATACTACCTATTATATCCCTAATATTGGAGCATCAAAAAATGGACATTACGAAATGTATATTTACTATAGTGGTAATGCTGAATATAAAGAGATTAAGTCAAACTAAAAAGTATATCTAACTCCTAAAGCTACAGCCCATCCAAAATCATTATTTCCGCTTGCGAAATTCAACATTGGACGCATATCTAAACTAACATTTAATGGAGTATCAAGGTTTACATTAAAGTTATACTCAGCACCAATCTGTCCTCCAACTCCTATAGCAGAGGCATTACTTACTGCCAGAAACTGAGCACCAGGACCAGCATACCAATTAAAACCTTCACCTAGCTCCCATACCCATTGATATACCCCAGCAATGCTTACAAAACTTGATTTATTATGAGAATTTAATCCCAAACCTAACTCTAAGCGATTAGCATCACCTAAACTATGCTGGTAATTTACTTCAAAACCTCCTCCATAATTTCCACCACCAAGTCTTACACCAATAGCTTGTGGTTCTACCTGAGCATTTACATTTAAAGCTGCAACCACAACAATCATCAATAAAATAACCTTTTTCATTATCATAAATATTAAAATTAAATTTTAAGGTAAAAATAAGCTGGTTATAAGTATTTAAGCTATATAGATTTTATTACTTATGAAACATTTAATCTTGAAAACTAAAGCATATCTGCAACAAGACATATCAATAGTGATATTATCATTATTTTTAACAAAATTCTTCCTATCAAAAAGTTATGGAGTAAAATATCATTTATTGGCTTAACTGACCTAAAAGAAGGCGAAGCTCTTGAATTTTATCGAGAAATTATTTTGATAAACAGACTGGTTAGTTTTATTCTGGCAATAATGGTGATTTACCTCCCCATTGAAATCATTTTTAATGGTACGGAACTCATTCCTTTCATTATCATATTTACAAGTGTGTTGGGCTTTACCCTGGTATTCAATCATAAAAAATGGTTTGGACTAACCAGAATGTACTTTTTGCTTTCAAGCATAGTCTCAGTGCTACCTATGATGTATGTTGTGCCTGTTGGTGCCGGACATGAATTTTTATTATTACCAATAGCGATTTTACCTGCGCTTTTGTTTCATAATAAAATATTGGGATTCTCTATGTTTACTTTAGTGCTAGTTCTCTTTTTTGTAGTGCTAAACACTCGAGAAATGGTGGATGATATTATTTCGGCAACTCCCGAACAACTTGCTTTTTTTAGAAACATATACCTGGCAGTTGTTTTTATTCTTACCTACACCATTGCTTTCTATTTCAGAACCATCGTAAACGATTTTGAAAACATCATTAAAAACAAAAACCTACTCTTAAAAAAATCTAACCATGAAATAAAAGAGCAAAAAAAAGAAATAGAGTTAGCCCACTCTGAAATTAAATCGAGTATAACTTATGCCAAAAGAATACAAGAAGCGATACTCCCTTCTGATAATTTTATAAAAAAATATTTACCTGATTCTTTCATTCTTTATCAGCCAAAAGATATTATTGCTGGCGATTTTTATTGGATTCATGCTTTACCAGAACCTAATGGTTGGAACATTGATGGAGACACTGTTTTATTTGCAGCGGCAGATTGTACTGGTCATGGAGTTCCTGGTGCAATGGTTAGTGTTGTTTGTAATAATGCTTTAAACCAATCAGTAAAAGAATTTGGCATCACTCAACCTGATTTAATCCTGAATAAAACTAGAGAACTTGTTGTTGACACTTTTTCAGAAAGTATAAAAAATGTACAAGACGGTATGGACATCGCATTGTGTTCTTTAAACCTTAAAACTCATGAGCTGAAATTTGCTGGAGCATATAATCCACTTTGGATTGTTACCCCTTGTTCATCTGCTTTAGTTAATGATTCTAACATAAGAAGCATGTCTATCCTTCGTCAAACCAACTCTACTACACCAACTCTACTAGAAATAAAAGGCAACAAACACCATGTAGGAAAGTGCGATTTAATGCCTGATTTTTCCAACAACAATATTCAACTAGAAAAAGGAGATATTATCTATATCTTCTCTGATGGCTATGCTGATCAATTTGGAGGACCAAGAAATAAAAAATTCATGTCCGCAAAATTCAAAAAACTAATATTAACCATGCAAAACAAATCAATGGATGAACAAATGGAATTGTTAAAATCAAACTTTAACAATTGGATGGGAGATCAGGAACAGGTTGATGATGTTTGTGTAATTGGAGTAAAGATATGAGACACTTAATGTACATTTTACTAGTTAGTTGTATTGGCTTATATAGCTGCAAAAGTACTACTAATGTTGAAAGTTCTAACAAAGGATTATCTATGGCTGATGCCAAACCAAACATTTACAATTGCCAACTTGTGGAAAAAGAGTTTATGAATAAGGGGGGTAAAATGACTGGTATAAAAGAGTTGTACTTGAGATGTTCGGTTCAAGATTATTTTATAAAACTATGTGAAAGTAAGGTAACCCGAAAAGAATTAGAGCCATACCTCAACGCTGGTATATCAGTTAAAGTTGAAATTAAAGATGGTTTGTGGGACCATTGCAGCGATAACATTGCTGAAGTTCAGAGCAGAATGGGTACTTATGTGGTTATTCTATCAATAGAATAGATTACTTTTTGGCCTGAGCTTTTAATTCTTTCAGTTGTTTTTTTACAGATTTGGTGTATTCTTCATCATGCCAATACTCTCCTTCTTCCGGGTTATATTTAATAAGCGCTGTTGGAAAATCTAAATCTGAAATATCTACCCCTTTAAAATCGTCTAAATCCTTTAAATCAACTCTAAATTCATACATATATTTACCTGAAAATTCCGTTTTTTCCATAGTAGAAATCTGTATTCTTTCCGTTACACATCCATTCAAACTAATTTCAACCATGTACCTTAAATCACTGAATAAGATAAAATCAAACTTGCTTTTTTTGGTTTTAGCTTTTTGCACAACCTTGTTGTGTTGATATAATGTAACTACAGCGTCATCTACTTTTTTGTCATCCTTAAAAACATAACCTCTTATTTGTAAAGAACTTGATTTTGCAGGTGGTGGTGTGGTAGCACTAACCATTACCATAAGCAATAAAACCAGAGCTGAATAAACACTTACCTTTTTCATAATTAAAACTTTTAATCGTTTAAAGATACAAATTTTAAAAAACCATAACTTTATTGAATGAAATTTAGAGTTTTTATGGCAATTGCCAGTATAGGTATTTTTACCTCTTGTGCAAACATGTTTAACGGGGTTGTGCTACCCAACCAATGCAAAAAATGCGATGTAATAAACAGGTTAACTAATGAAACTTTGTTTAGTAACGAAGGCTGTGGTAGTGAAAACACCAGACTAGAAGAAGAAGCCAAAATTGAAGCCTATAATTTAAGTAGAACGGGGTATAACCTATGTGATTTAGAAGTAGTTTGTGAAAGCTGGAGAAAAGACCCTGATGCTCCTGATAATGCTGAATAACTAACTTTGGTACAATGCTTGTAAATCTGATTCCAAACAAAACTTTTTGTTATGGAAAATTTAGATTTAAGATATAACGATGTTTCTATTTACAACATTACGGACACCATTCAAAAATCATTTGTAACAAGCATTAAAAATTCTATTGAACGCGCTTTAACTCCTGTAAAAAAGGACATAGAACGTTCTGAAGGTTTTATCAGAATTAATTACAAAAACGATAAATTAGAAATAACTACCTTCCAATTACCAATGAACTTAGAGCAGAAAATACATCGTATTTTAAAGTAAAAGCCGAGTAGTACTACTCGGCTTTTATGGACTCTTTCTTTATTACTCTTCTTAAATAGATAATCAACACAATGGCTACTAAAAGCAGGCCAGTCATAATGTACCAGGTTATTTCGTAACCAAAGTTAGCTATCAATTGCATGCCCGAATTATGGGCAAAAATGTGAGCTACCGAAAATGCCATGGTAAACAATGCCATGTAATCGCCCTGGTTATTAAATTTATCTGCACGCTCCATTGCAAACGAATTTAAAAATGGAAAGTTGAGCATCTCCCCTACGGTCATTAAAGCCATTCCAATAATCAATACACCTATCCAGCTGCTAAAATTTAACACCGCAAAACTCAATGCAAACAAAAATGTACTTACCGCCAAAATTCTATAAATTGAAAACTTGTCTTTCTCGAAATACCCTACCAATGGCATCTCTATTAAAAAGATTAAAAAGCCATTAAGCGCCATTAAATAACCAATTTGATCTTCCGACAACATATGCACATCGCTATAATACAATGGTATGGTAGAGAAATACTGCAAGAAAGAAAATCCTATCAAAAACAAAGCAAACAAAAAAATCAAATATGCTTTATCCTTATAAGGAGAACTTTTTACACCAGTAGTTTCTTCTACCACTTTATTGGCTGCTTTCTTTGGTGTAAGCGCATACACAAACAACAAACTTGCAGCAACACAAGTTATCCCATCTATCCAAAACAGCCCTTTGTAACCCATTGCCAATATTATTGTTCCACCCACCGCAGGACCTAAAGAAAACCCTAAATTGATGGCCAACCTCAGCAAAGTAACCGACCGCGTTCTGTTTTGAGGCTTACAATAATTAGCTACTGCTACAAATAAGGCAGGTCTAAAAGTATCGGCAACCAGCAGCAATAAAAATACGCCAATAGCAAGCCCCCATAAAGTATGTACATATTGTAATGCAACAAACATAATTCCTGAAACAAACAAACTCCAAAACATTACCCGGTAAAAACCAAATTTATTAGTGAGCTTGCCTCCTAGCCATGCCCCACAAACCGAACCCAAACCAAAAGCAGTCATTACCCAACCTACATTACTTAAGGTAAACCCTAAACTTTCGGTAAGGTACAACGATAAAAAAGGAATTACCATAGTACCCGAACGGTTGATTAACGTAATTAACGCCAACCACCACACTTGTACTGATAATCCTTTAAAAGAATTTTGATATGACTTTATAGCTTTTGCTACCATTTTTAAAATAAAAAACCCCGCTAGTTGCGGGGGCTTAGTTAATTATAATATTGTTTAGATAAAATTTACAATAAACCACCCCTTTGCTGCTTTTTTCTATCAGCAGTTAAAACCGGAATTGATGTATTATAAACCTTAAACTTCATTTTTTTAAGTATTGCTCACACTATAACGTATTAATTATAGATAGGTTGCTTAGGGTTAAAAATAAAGTTTACTATTTCACCTTTAATTGGATGGGCATTGACTTAAAGCTGTATTTTGTTTATTTTAGTTAGCTCTTTCTAACTACTATTAATGTGAAACAACTAACTAACATATCACTCACCCTGTTAATGCTATTACTAATAGCAGTAAATGCTAACGGGCAAAACCTTGTTCCTAATCCAAGCTTTGAAGATACCATACAATGCCCTTTTTCTTCTGGGGATATTGGTGATGCTACTGGATGGGGGTCTTTATGTGGTAGTCCAGATTTATTTAATCAATGTAATCAATTTGATTGGGGGGTGCCAAGTAATATTTTTGGTTACCAACAGGCTGCTAGTGGTAATGGGTATGCTGGTTTTATTTCCTATTCTAATATAGCTTCTAACGAAAGAGAATTTCCGAGTTGCAATCTAACCACACCTTTAAGTATTGGTACTAGGTATTACGTTTCATTTAAAGTTGCATTAAGCTTAGAATCAATTGCAAATCCCACCAATTGTGCATCTAATAAAATTGGACTAACATTTACAACTGGTTCTTTTATTTGTAATTCGATAATTACTAATAATCCACCAGTCTTTACAGATTCTATTATCGTTGACTCTCTTAATTGGACTAGAATTAAAGGTTCTTTTATTGCAGACTCAGCTTACACAAGGCTAGCTATAGGTAATTTTTTTGATGATTCAAATACAGATACAACAAAATTTTTTAATAGCTGGTGGTCTGATTTTGCATACTATTACCTTGATGATGTAGCTGTAGGGACAGATTCCTCTTATATATATAATTATGACTATAATACTTCCATCAACGAAAATAGTTTAAAGATAGGTTTTGACCTTTATCCAAACCCAGTCAAAAATAAGTTAGTTGTTCATAATAACATCAATGAGCCTTATACTATAATTATTTATGACATACTTGGTCAAAAAATTTATCATAAGTCAGACATTAAATCTAAATTAAACATTATCAATACGACCCACTTTACTAGTGGATTATTACTAATACACATTGAATCTAATAATCAAAAATATACTTACAAACACTTAAAACAATAAGCTATGAAAAAAACAATATTACTAGTAGGCTGTTCACTTATGGTCATGTACAGTCTCGCTCAATCTAGTACTTCTGGACCTGGTATTGGACATCAACGACAAGCTGGGCGTTATCTTGGTTGGGCTCCAGGTAATGGCAGTGTGCCAGGCTCACTTGAAATTCGTAACGATTTTAACGAACCAATAACGATGCACACCAACGGCATACCAAGAGCCCTCATACAAGGTGGAGCTGGAGGCAATAACGCAGGTCAAATGGCATTGGGTAATAATTTACCTGCCAACTTTAACCCTACCTCACGTTTACATTTACACCAGGATGGGCAAAATCGAATTCAATTTACCAATAGTTTATCTAATGCAAATCCAACTGTACCATCTGGCTTAGATGGCTTTCAGGTAGGAATTAATAATGCTGGTGTTGCTCTAATACGCCAGCGTGAAAACTTACCAATGCGATTGTTTACCACCAATACACAACGCATGATGATTGATCAGGGAGCAGTTATACCAACCCCAACCGATGGCTATATAATGATGGGTGATGATATTACCGGGTTAACACCTGAAGACAGGTTACACATCTTCCAAACTGTAGGTGATGCTTTTACTAGGTATGATGTTGGAGCTTTTCAAGGTTTCAGGATAGGCCTATTAAATGCTGGTAATGCATTAATAGAACACTTAGACGATAATGATATCATTGTACGCAATTCACTTGAAAGAATGAGAGTTCATGGCAATTTTACTAATATTGGTTTAGATGGTTTAGTTCGTATCGGAGAAAATAATGGCACAACACCAATACTCCAAGATCCTACTTTATTGGTAACTGGTTCTGTACAATCAATTCAACCAGATGGCGATTACACCATAGCAGAATTTAGAAGTAAACATGATGTTGCCTCTAGTGCTGGAATTAAAATACGAGGAAGTAGAAACGTAAACGGCACTAATTGTGCTGCTCATATAGATTTAGCTAACTGGGATAATGATGAACCACCTGGATTAGCAGGTACAGAATTTAACATGTCTCGAATAGGTTCTGACATGGAATTTGCAGGCGGGCAACGAGGTAATTTCTCTATTTTCACAAATAGTGGAACTGGAATTCCTGGAGGAACTGGAATGCACCAAGCTGTTTACATTTCAGGTGCTCAAAATGTTGGTATAGGTGATGAAAATATATTTAATATTGGTGCAGGTAATTTGCCTTCACAAAAATTAGATGTAAATGGCAACGGTAGGTTTAGAACCTTACCAACGTTAGCTTTTGATGCTACTGGAAATGCAGCCATCAATCAGGTTGTCTATGTTGATGCTAATGGTGTACTCTATTGGAAAGATGCAAGTACACTTGGTACAGTAAGTGCTGCAGATAATGGGTTAAGCTTAGATCCTGCAACCAGTACCATTGCTCAGCTTGGTAACGATTATACTGGCACACCTAACCCTACAGGTGATGCAAGATTATTGGGTGATAGAGAAATACCTATGAACGATAACAACTTAGTATTTACAGGCATGGGAGTATATGGGAAAAACCATGTAACTGTTGGCGAACCTGCTGCAGGAATTAACGATTTGGCTAAGTTTGATGTTCACACAAATGTCTATGGTACTGCTGGCTTATTCAGAACAACCAGCCCTAATCCTTTTCCTGGTTCTAATGCAACAACTGCTATAGTAGCTAATTCAATAAATAATAACGCTACACAAAATACTAACACATTATTTGTTAGAGCAGAAGGCGTTGGGCTTGCTAATAGAGCAATAGTAGCCAGATCAGTTGATGGTGATGCTCAACAAAACTATGGTATTAGACTTGAATCAGCCAATGGTTCTACTTTTAGCGTTGGTGCAGAGTTTGATGTATTAAATAGTTCTTCTCCTGCTAACTGGGGTATTAGAACTGATGTAATAGGTGACCCCAATTCTATTGACAATATAGGGATTGAAGCAAATTCTACAGGTCATCTTGCTGCTGGTACAGAAGCAATAGGCGGTAAATTCTGTGCTACCAATGCTGATAATAATGTCGGAATTTATGCTAAAGCAAGTAATGATGCTGGTTTGTTTGATGGTAATGTAACTTGTATGAGTGGAGGTGTATTTTGTCCATCAGACCAGAATATGAAAACCAATGTTCAACCCCTTACTAATGCCATGAGCATCATCAATCAACTTAATCCAAAAACTTTTGAATTTTTAACGGCAAGTTATCCTTCCATGAATTTACCTTCTGGTCAAATGATGGGACTAATTGCACAAGAAGTAGAAACAGTTTTGCCAGGTTTAATAAAACAATCAAATCATCCTTCAGTAATTGACACATTAGGTAACGTTATTACTCCTTCTGTTTCTTATAAATCAATGAAATATGAAGGACTAATACCTGTATTATTGGCTGGAATGAAAGAACAACAAACAGTAATTGATAGTTTAATGGATGCTGTTGAAACGCTTTCTGATTGTGTAAATGAGTCTAACTTATGTAACACGCAATCAAATAGAATTGGTAACAGTAACACTGCTGGTCAAACCGTAGAGTTAAACAATTTAAATGCTATTATTTTAGATCAAAACCTACCAAATCCTTTTAAAGAAAATACGGTAATTACCTACAACATTCCTGAGGAGGTAATGGAAGCTCAGTTGTTGTTTTACGACATGAATGGGCGTATTATCAAACAAGTTGATATTACTGATAGAGGTGAGAGTCAACTTACCGTTTATGGTGATAATTTGAAGAATGGCATTTACACCTACAGCCTTATTGCTGATGGGGAGTTAATTGCTACTAAAAAGATGATGAAACAGTAAGAACAAAAAACTAGCAACCAAAAAAATTCCGGGCAATGCCCGGAATTTTTATTTATTTCTTCATTTTTCTTCTAATAAACCTTACCAATAACCATACTCCAATGGTAATGATTAATACAAATGGCCAAATATTTATTAGCCCTATAAAAAACCACAACAGTCCTTTCCATCCATTTTCAGCACCTTTTTTGGCTTTTTTACCAAAGCCAAATCCTTTTTCGGTTATTTGGTAATAAGTTATGCTAAGTGTGCTTAAACTTACCTGATCTTTTAAATACCTCAACCTTCCTTCTGTTGCTTCTATTTGTTCTCTTAAACGAGCCAGCTCATTTTCTACTTGCAATATATCTCCTACCGAGTTGGCTTTATTTAACAACTCTAAATATCTTTTTTCTACTGCTTTTTTTGCTTTTAATCTTGCCTGTACATCTACAAACTCTTCGGTTACATCTTGTACTGATATATTTTGGTCTTCTAACTCAACTACAGATTGAGAAATTTGTTCCAACAATTTATCAAAATTATCAGAAGGCACTCTAATCGTTATGGAGTGCTGTATCCTATCGCTATAACTGTATTGATTATCATTCGATAAATAACCGTTTAAACTTTTAGTTACTTGTGTTATTAATTGCTGTGTTTTCTTACAATCATCTGTTTCAAAACTAATACTCCCTTGTTTGATTAGTTTTCGTTCAATGTTTTTAAGCTGCCTGGCAGGTATGTCTATTGCTTTTTTATCTTCAACGACATCGTATGCCTCAACTGAAGCCTCTTCTTCTAAATATGCTTCTTCTTTAACTGCTGCCGCAATGTTAGATGATAAATCGTCTCCGTATTTCGCTTCTCCTGCGCAAGAGAATAATAATGTTGCTGCAGCTATGATAATTAATGTTTGCTTTTTCATGGTTTTGGTTTTAAGGTTAGTAAAAAATTAAAGCGAGCAATTAAATTGCTCGCTTTTTAGATGTTACTCTTCATTCTTTTCCACACTTTCCTCTACTGGCACTGTATCATCAACTGGCTCATACATTACGGTATCACCCGCAACTGTATCAACATCATTTACAGCAGAATCCAAATCAGCCATTACATCATCCAATTGGTCTAACGAAATTACATTGGTGTCATCCACCTGGTTAGAATCGCATGCGATTAGAGATACACTTACAACTCCCACACAAAGAATTGCCTTAACTAAGTTTTGCTTTAAATTTTTCATAACTTTAATTTTTTGGTTAAACAATAGCCCAAACATATTAGGCTTAAAACCAATAGCTTTGAATAATGCTTGTAAAGCCTTTGTAAATTATTTTACAATTTGTAAAACAGGCTTCACACCCAATAAATACTGTGACTGAAAAGGATTTAAAATATTTTGAAATTTTAAAACAAGAAGTGGCCAAAACACTTCAAAAAAACTATTCGGTTAGTTCAGACATTAAAAATTGGAAAGGCCAGGAAATTACTTTTTTTCAGGATGATTTATCGGATAAAGTAAATGGCAGGATAAGTGAAAAATGGTTTTATACCCACATTAAAGGTGATACCAAAAAACTTCCCCGTATTGATATGCTTAATATTTTATGTGAATATTGCGGTTATCAAAATTGGAACGATTTCACCAATCAAACTACTATTAATAAAATTCCAACACCTAATACGAAAAGAAAAAAAGCAAAATGGATTTTACCGCTGTTTTTGATTATCGCTATCATCACTTCCATTACAATTTTTCTATCCATTAATAAAACTACAAGCTACCAATTTTGCTTTGTAGATGCTGATTTTAACATCCCTATAACCGATACTCCTATTTGGGTGATATGGATGAATGAAAATGAATCGCCAATGCTATCTAAATGTGATAGTAATGGATGTTTTAAGTTTAGCACCAAGCAAGATAAAATACAATTTATTGTACGCTCACCATATTACAAAACTGATACTATCACTCGAATTATTCATAACAAAGACATTAAGCAAGAACAAATTCAACTCAAAACCAACGATTATGCTTTAATGATTCATCTTTTCTCAAAATCTAAAGTAAGTAATTGGAAAAAACGGAGAAAACAACTCAATGATATGTTTGCTGATAATGCACGCATTTACCAGGTATATGAGGATGGCTTAACAGGTATGGAACTATACAATAAAAAAGAGTTTATCAATAAAATGACTACCCCCACTAAAAGTTTAAAAAACGTAGAAATTATTGAAACCATTTACAGCGGTAGCAAAATTGAAATTTTAAGATTTAAACAAGACCTTAAATAAATTATGAATCGTTTATTAAAACATACGGTCCTATTCTTAATACTAATCATCTTTTGGTCTTGTGCAGGTGAAGCGTCTTATGATATGAATAAATCTGAATCGGGAGTAGCTCCAGCAGTTGCTGAAGAAATGGAAGCAATTACACTTAATTTTGATTCCCTTAATGAAGAACAGCTAGTAGTTTACCAAAAACGAGCTGAACAAAAAGTGAGAGATTTCTTTGATTACGTTAAAATAATATCCAACCCTGATGTAGAAAAAGATTTTAAAAATCATACAAAAATTGTATCTGAAAATTTATTTATTAATGATACTACAAGTGTTTTCGACCAATCTTTAGGCACTTATTTAGATAGCCTACAAACTATAGAAAAACAACTTATTATCATTCCTGAAAAACTAAAAACAAATATTCCATTAACCAAAGATTCCACCGCTTATTATAAAGGAACATTGCAGAGCAAACTCATTACGAATAGTGGTAAACAAAGCAAGCTTATTGATTTTTATTTAATTGAAATTGAAAAAGATTTTGGTAGCTCAAAGCAACAAACAATAGAAGTTAAACTTGGAAACATCTACTAATCTTAGCTTCTATCATTTCTATTTATTATCTTTCGGTGATGAATTTCAGCATTCAAATAAAGTTTTTTGCACTTTTTCTTTCTTTGTTTTTCTCCTCTCTCACTATTAATGCTGATAATAGTTCTAAGCTCGATAGCCTTTTAAGACTTGAACTAAATGCTCAAAAAGACACCCATAAAGTACATTTGTTAAACGCTATAGCTGGAGAATACATTGAACATGATTTTGTTAAATCATTAAAATATGCTCAAAAAGCAAAACGTTTGGCCGAAAAATTAAACTTTGAAGAAGGTAGAATTACTGCTTTAATGATTATGTGCGATGCCAGCGATTTTTTAGGGAGGTATTCTCAAGCACAACAATACAACTTTGAGCTTTTAGAAATTTTCAAGAAAAAGGGAGATTCTACTTTAATTAGTGCTTACCAAAATAATATTGGTATTATCCACTATTACCTAGGTAATTACCAGGAAGCCATAAAACATACCTCTTTAGCATTAAATTATTATCAATCAATAAAAGATACCAATGGTATTTCTATATGCTATAATAATATAGCTAATTCTTATTCTGATATGCTAGATTATAATAAAGCATTAGAATATTACCAAAAAGCTTTAGAACTGGATATTGCACAAAATAACCAGGATGGAATATCATTGATAAAAGGAAATATAGGTGAAGTTTATGTTGAATTAAAAGATTATAATGAAGCTTATCGCTATTTAGTTGATGCACTAAAAATTGCAGAAAAATATGATAATGAATGGCAACAAGCTAATATGTACAACTCTTTAGGTCAACTTTTATCCAGACAAAACAAATACAATGAGGCTTATAGTTTTGTTAATCAGGCCGCTAATATTTATAAAAAACTAGGAGCAAATGCTGAATTATCAGAGGTATATGCTAACCTTTCAAATATTATGGAAAAGAAAGGTGATTTGGTTCAGGCACTACACTACTTTAAATTATCAAAAGAGCTTAACGAAGAAATTTACAATAAAGAAAATGCAGCTACCATCGCTGAAATGAATGCCCTTTATGAGATTCAGGAAAAAGAAACCGAATTGCTAAAACAAGAAGCATTAGCAGAACATCAAAAATCTCAGAAAAAGATGATAGTAATAGCAGGAACTATAATGCTAGTACTGTTGCTCATTATCATTTTTATTTCTGTAAAAGGAAACATCAACAAGAAAAAAGCAAATGAAACCTTAGAAAATCAAAAACTACAAATTGAAACTAAAAACAGGGAGATAACAGATAGCATTCAGTATGCAAAAAGAATACAAGGTGCAATCTTACCTTCTACCAATTTTATCAATCAACATTTACCAGAAAACTTTGTGTTATACCTTCCTAAAGATATTGTAGCTGGTGATTTTTATTGGGTAAAGGTTATTGAAAACCAAGTGCTCTTTGCTGTTGCTGATTGTACAGGACATGGGGTACCAGGAGCAATGGTAAGCGTTGTTTGTAATAACGCATTAAATAGAGCTGTGGGGGAATTTAAGCTTAACAAGCCAGGAAAAATATTAGACAAAGTACGTGATTTAGTAATTGAAACCTTTGAGAAAAGTAATGCTAATATTAAAGATGGGATGGACATTGCTCTTTGCAAATTAGATGTTTCAAAAAACAAATTAGAATATGCTGGAGCTCATAATCCTCTTTGGGTAATTAATCCTAATAGAAAAAAATGGCCTCAAGAATTTATTCCTTTTACAGAAAATATAGAAGGCGCAGAAATTAAAGCTGATAAACAACCTATAGGAAAATTCATGAATAATCAGCCTTACACCAATCACGTAATAGAATTACAAAAAGGAGATAGTATTTACATACTAACAGATGGTTATGCTGATCAGTTTGGAGGTGAAAAGGGTAAAAAGTATAAGTATAAAAAATTAAAACAAAAATTAGTTGCTATAAACAGACTGACTGCCGACAAAAAGCTAGAAGAATTAACTGATGAATTTTATAATTGGAAAGGAGACTTAGAACAGATTGATGATGTTTGTATAATGGGTATAAACATTTCATGAAAAAACTATTTTTCATATTATCTCTATTGATAAGTTGCAATTTTGCAAACGCTACTCAAACCAATCAACAAATTGATAGTTTACTAAAACTATTACCTACCATAAAAACTGATACAGGAAGAATAACAGTACTGCTTGATATTGCTGATACTTACAGAAGTTTTGAAACTGAAAATGCTTTAAAATACTGTGATGAAGCAATAGAATTATCAAAAAAAATTGGCAATTCCGACAAACTATATAATTGCATGATTGTAAAAGGTTTGATTTACGAAAGAATTGGAAAAAATCAAGAAGCTATAGCTATTTTCAATGAAATTATTGAAAATACCAGTACCGAAAATTATAAGCATGGAAAAGCGTATCTAAATAAAGGAAATATTTATGCTGATATTGGCAAATATGACTCTAGTATATTTTTTTATAGCCAGGCAAATATAGTTTTTAAAAAACTTGGCCATAAAAAAAGTATTGCTGGAGTATTAAATAACATTGGAACTGTACACAGCGATTTGGGAGATTTCGATAAAGCTATAGAATATTATACCAAAGCCTTAAAAATTCATGAAGAGTTGGGTAACGAATTTGCAAAAGCAACTTCGGTCGAAAATATTGGAATCATCTATTATTTTTTGGGAAATAATGAAAAGGCGTTAGAGTATTTTAAACAATCATTAGAAATTTTTGAATCGGTAGGAAGAATGGATAAGTATGCTAATGCTTTAAACAATGCTGCCTCAATAAATCATGTTTTAGGAAATAAAGAAGAATCCATTAAACAGTTTACAAAAGCAGAACAGATTTTTGAAGAAATGGGGCATAAAAGTGGTCAGGCTGAAATTGCTCAAAATTTAGCCAGTATCCACTTTCAAAATAAAAACGAAGAAGAAGGGTTAAAGTACATGACTAAATCAATTATTCTTTACAATGAATTAAATAACCCCAAAGGGATAGGAAAATCGCATAAATTTCTTGGTTCTTATTATTTTGAAGCTAAGAAGTATAATCTTGCTATTACACATTTTAAAATTGCTAAAGACAGTTTAGAACCTCTTGAGGTAAAACATGATTTAAGAGACTTATACCATCAAATGGCAACAACTTATGATTCCTTAAGTGATTTTAAACAGGCTGCGGCTTACTATAAAAAATTTATTGCAATAAATGATAGCATTTTTAACCGTGAGAAAAACAACCAGATAGCCGAAATGCAAGAAAAATATGATAGTGAAGCAAAACAAAGAGAAATAGAATTACAACAAACAGAAATAGAAAAACAAAAAGCTGAAGCTGCTCACCAAACCAAACAAAAAATATGGTTTGGTATTGGGCTTGGGTTAGCATTAGTATTGTTGTTGGTTGCTTACAGAGGCTATCGTCAAAAAAAGCAAGCCAATCAAATTATAACAGAACAAAAAGCTATAGTTGAGGAAAAAAACAATGAGATTAAAGACAGTATTAATTATGCAAAAAGAATTCAAAATGCCATTTTCCCATCAAATGCCTTACTCAATAACACCTTAAAAAATGGTTTTGTTTTGTACCAACCAAAAGATATAGTAGCAGGAGATTTTTATTGGCTACAAGTATTAGAAAAAGAAAAGTCTGCACTTTTTGCTGTTGCTGACTGCACTGGACATGGGGTGCCAGGAGCAATGGTTAGTGTTGTTTGCCATAATGCACTCAACAGAGCTGTTAGAGAATTTGAATATACATCACCAAGTAAAATTTTAGATAAGGTTACAGAAATTGTAATTGAAACTTTTGAAGAAGGAGAAGAAGAAATCCAGGATGGAATGGATATCGCTTTATGCAATATTAACCTTGAACAAAACAAATTAGAATATGCTGGTGCAAACAACTCATTATATCTAATCAGAAATAATGAATTAATCGAAACGAAAGCTGACAAACAACCTATTGGAAAATATCATGAGCACAAACCCTTTACTAATCATGTCATAGAATTACAAAAAGGTGATACCATTTACTTGTTTTCAGACGGATATGCTGATCAATTTGGAGGTAAAAAAGGAAAAAAATTCATGTACAAACCTTTTAAAAGATTGCTTACTGAAATTCACCAATTACCAATGGAAGAGCAAAAAAAACGATTAATTGATTCTTTCAATAACTGGAAAGGGACTCTAGAACAAGTAGATGACATTTGTATTATTGGTCTAAGAGTATAAAAAACTCCTAATGGAGCTTTAAACTATTTTAATCAACTACTATCACTAAATATTTAGATGATGACCAAAACAATTCAGGATCTGTGATTTTAAGTTTTTCATAATTACCCTCTTCCCCTAATAATTCATAAGAATCTGAAGGATGAGTTGTGATTAATTTAACCTTTTTTACATTCAAATCAATTTCTCTATCAATAGTAATATCTACTTGGGTAAAGTATTCTTTGTTAAAATCATCAGAAAGTTTAGCCGTTTTTCCAATGCCAATAAAGCCACCTTCTTTCGAAATTACTCCTTGTTCTTTTAATTCTTTTTCAGAACCATAACAATAAAATGCTGTATTTAATTTTTCTTCCTGCTCACCCAATTCTTCTATTCTATTGTTGTATTCTTCAAACAATACAGCCAATTGCTGGTTAGCTTCAGCTAACTGAGTTTGTAATTCAGCAATCTGCGCATCTTTTTCTTGCAACTGAGCAGCCATATTCTCAATCATTTTCTCTAACTCAGCAATTTTTAAATTAGATTGTTTTAACCTTGAATTTAAAGAAGACATTTTCTCCTTATTTTCAATTAACAAACTATTAATCAATTCAATATCAGCAATAATATTCTCTTTCATACTTTCATCCACCTCTACATTCCCTTTGTCAAATCTGGCTGTCATAATACCCTCACGCTCTTTAATCCTAGCCAAATTATCTTGTATCTCGTTCATAGAACCAATAAACTCCACTATCAATTCTTCTTTTTCGTTTAACTGGTTTTGAGTATCAGAATTTTGATGTTGCAAATCTGCAATTTCAGCTTCTAACTCATCATTTTTACACGAATAAAATACAGTGGTTAAACCAACAAAAATCAAAATGAATTTAAACAATTTCATAAGTACTATTTTTAAGTTTTTAGTAGTTGTTTCCAGTAACAAATTTATTACTTTTATGGTTCACATTAAAAAATTAAACCATGTCTTTTAAACGAGTTTTTGTACTTTTTGTTTTAGTTTTTTCACTTTATTCATGTATCAATAGTATAGATGGAAATGGCAATGTTGTTAAAGAAGAAAGAACCGTAACATCTTTTAGTAAAATTGATATTTCTGGTGGCTTTGAAGTATTAATTAATCAAGGTAAAGAAGAAAAGTTAGAATTAGAGGTTGATGAAAACTTACTTGAACTTATTAAAACTGAGACCAAAAACAATACACTAATTATTAAATCTGATAAATCTATTGGCAAAGCAAAATCTTTAAAACTTTACATCTCTGTTGTAAATTTAGAAGATATAGATGTTTCTGGTGCCGTTGAATTAAAAAACAAAGGAACTTTTGAAGGTGAAAATTTAGAAATAGATGTAAGTGGTGCTGCCGATATTGATTTAAAAGTTGATTTGGAAGATTTAAGCATGGATATGAGTGGTGCAAGTGAAACAACTTTATCAGGCACAGCCAATCATTTTGAAATTGAGCTTTCTGGTGCAGGTGAATTAGAAGCTGAAAAACTAAAAACCAGAAATGCTATTGTTGAAATTTCAGGTGCAGGTAGTGCTGTTGTCCATGCTAAAAAGACTCTACGAGTAGAAGTTTCTGGAGCTGGAAGTGTTAAATACAAAGGAAACCCAAAAGTTACAAAAGACATTAGCGGAGCTGGATCAGTTAAAAAACTTTAGAAAAACCTAAAAAAGGATAAACGGTTGTGATTTAAAAAAAATCACTATTACTTTAGCTGCTAGTGGAGAAACTCATTGAAATATACAACCTTGTAAACAAGTTTGGCAAAGAACACAACTTTGAATTAGAAGTAATTCAACCTGGAGAGATTGTATATAAAATGAAAGTTGAAGAAAAGCACTTAGCTACACCAACTACAATTCATGGAGGAATGGTTGCCGCAATGATGGATGGTGTGCTTGGAGTAGCAGCGTTAAGTACTGTAGCTCAAGAAAGAAAATTAGTAGCTACCGTTGAATTTAAAATCAGTTATTACAAACCTGCTTTTTTAGGAGATACCCTAATCGGCAAAGGTAAAGTTGACAAAAAAGGAAATCGAATAATTTTCGCTGTTGGCGAAATTGTAAATCAAAATAATGAAACTGTTGCCAAAGCATCAGGAACTTTTAATGCCTATCCTTTTGAAAAAAGTGATGTGGCAGAACACTTACAAAATATATAAATAATAACTATGAAAAAACTACTAGTCGTTTCATTAGCTGTTGCATTAACATTTAACGTTAGCGCACAAAAGAAAAAAAAGAAAGAAGAACCTAAAAGCAAATACAATTCTGGTTTATATAGCACTTTAAACTTTAGAAGTGTTGGACCAGCATTTACAGCTGGACGTATTGCAGATATTGCTGTAAATCCAAATAATCATTCAGAATATTACTTAGCTGTAGCTAGTGGTGGCGTTTGGAAAACTACTAATTCGGGAACGACTTATAATCCAATTTTTGATGGACAAGGCTCCTACTCTATTGGTTGTGTAACCATTGATCCAAACAATACCAATGTTGTTTGGGTGGGTACAGGTGAAAACAACAACCAAAGAAGTGTAGCTTACGGTGATGGTATTTACAAGTCATTAGATGGAGGTAAGACATGGAAAAACATGGGCTTAAAAAAATCTGAGCATATTGGTAATATCATCGTTCATCCAAATAATTCAAACATAGTATATGTAGCTGCTTACGGTCCACTTTGGAGTAAAGGTGGAGATAGAGGAGTTTATAAAACTACCGATGGAGGTGAAAAATGGGAGAAAATTTTAGACATTTCTGAAAACACAGGAATTGCAGAAATTAAAATGGACCCAAGAGATCCAAATACAATTTATGCTTCTGCTCACCAAAGAAGAAGACATGTATTTACTTACATTGGTGGTGGGCCAGAATCTGGTTTACATAAAACAACTGATGGGGGTAAAACATGGAAAGAAATAAATAGTGGTTTACCAGGAGTTGATAAAGGTAGAATTGGCTTGGCTATTTCCCCTGTTAATCCTGATGTGGTTTATGCAATAGTTGAAGCGAGTCAAGGCAAAGGAGGTTTCTTTAAAAGTACTAACAGAGGGGAAAGCTGGAATAAACAGAGCAGCTATGCTACAAGTGGTAATTATTACCAAGAGATTTATTGTCATCCAACTAATATAGATATTGTTTACTCTATGGATACTTGGTTTCACCACACAGAAGATGGCGGTAAAACTTTTAAGAAAACTGGTGAGAAAAGTAAGCACGTAGATAACCATTGTATGTGGATTGACCCTAATGATACTGAACACTGGATAGTAGGTTGCGATGGTGGTTTATACGAAACCTGGAATGCTGCTGGTGACTGGCAATACAAACCGAACTTACCTATTACACAGTATTATAAAGTAGCAACTGACAATGCATATCCTTTTTACAACATTTATGGTGGAACACAAGATAACAACAGTCAAGGTGGTCCATCAAGAACTACCAACAATGCTGGTATAGTAAACTCTGATTGGTACATTACCAACGGTGGTGATGGATTTGAATCTCAAATTGATCCAGAAGACCCAAACATTGTTTACGCACAATCTCAATATGGCTGGTTAGTTCGCTATGATAAAAAAAGTGGTGAAAAAGTTGGTATCAAACCATTCCCTGGAAAAGGTGAAGCTGCCCTACGTTGGAACTGGGATGCACCATTATTAATTAGTCCACATAACAACAAGCGTTTATACTTTGCTGCTCAAAAACTATTTAAGAGCGATGACAGAGGTGATAGCTGGACAGCTGTGAGTGAAGATTTAACACGTCAGTTAGATAGAAATAAAATGAAAGTTATGGGGCAAGTTTGGAGTATTGATGCTGTAATGAAAAACAAATCAACTACCATTTACGGAAATATTGTTGCACTTGATGAATCTCCAAAAAAAGAAGGGTTACTTTATGTGGGTACTGATGATGGATTGGTACAAGTCTCTGAAAATGGAGGCGATAGCTGGACTAAATATAGTTCTTTTCCTAGTGTTCCAGAAATGACTTATGTTAACCAACTTAGAGCTTCTAAGCATGATGAAAATACAGTTTTTGCTGTATTCAACAATCATAAAAGAGGTGACTTTAAACCTTATGTTTTAAAGAGTTCCGATAAAGGAAAAAGCTGGGTTTCGATTAACGGAAACTTACCAAAAGACCAAGCGGTATATTGTATTGAGCAAGACCATGTAAACCCTAACATTTTATTTGTAGGAACTGAATATGGAGTTTTTGTAACGGTTAATGGAGGGAAGCATTGGACTCAATTAAAAGCTGGATTACCAACTATCGCTGTAAGAGACATGGAAATTCAAAAACGTGAGAATGATTTAGTATTAGGAACATTTGGTAGAAGCTTTTACGTGTTAGATGATTATTCACCATTACGTGAGTTAGCTGACGAGAAATTGTTAGACAAGCGTTTTCACATTTTTGATGTAAAAAAAGCATTGATGTTTAACGAATCTAACCCATTAGGTTATAAAGGCAAAAATGCACAAGGTGAAAGCTTTTATGCAGCCGAAAACCCGCCTGTAGGAAGTGTGATTCGTTATTATTTTAGTGATACACTTAAAACAGCACAAGACGCACGTAGAGCTAAAGAGAAAAAAAGTAAAGATGATTTTTGGCCAACCAAAGATGAGATAAGAGCAGAAGCCAAAGAAGAGAAAGCTTTCTTATTATTTGTAATTAAAGATAGTAATGCAGATGAAATTCAAAAAATAAAAGCTGATGCAGGAGCAGGGTTAAAGGAAATAGTTTGGAACTTCCGTTACGAAACTACTACGCCTATTAAACTTAAAACTATTAAACCTGGTCGTTATGGCTCGCCAGATGTTGGTCAGATGGCTTTACCTGGAACTTACACTGTTACTGCTTATTTAGCCAACAATGGTAAAGTAGAAAAACTGAGTGAACCTAAATCTTTTGAAATTGAAATGTTGAACCATCAAACATTAGAAGCAAAAGATAAAGCTGCTGCATTAGCTTTCTTTAAAGAAGTAAGTGAGCTAAGAAGAAGTGTAAGAGGTACAAGCAACCAATTTGGAGAAATTAATAAGCGCATTAAGTTTATTAAACAAGCGGTTGAGAACTACCCTAATGTTGATATGAAATTGATGGAAAAAGTAAAGAAAATGGAAAACGAGAGCTATGAAATTGGTATATCATTATGGGGAGATAACGATATAGCTAAGCATGAGTTTGAAACATATCCTAGTATAATGGACAGAGTAGAAATAGTTGTGTGGAACAGCTGGTACAATACCGCTACTCCAACCGTTAGTGCTAAAAATCACATTAAAATAGCTAAAGAAGAATACCCACCGGTTGAAGCTGCTGTTAAAGCATTATTAGCTGAAGTAGAAGGTGTAGAAAAACAATTGACTGATACTAAAGTACCTTACACACCAGGTAGAGGTACTGAGTGGAAAGAAGAGTGAAAATAAATTATCATAGCGGACTTGACCCGCTATGATAATTTATTACTTAGTTTAGAACTCCAATAAAGTATATTGAGTGTTTAAATTTTTGTACATTTATTTCCTAAGAAAAATCTATAAAACCTTTTTTTATGTCAAAATTCACTATAAATTCACTCATGCAAGTTGTTTTATTAGCGACAATAGTTAGTTTATCTAATACTTTATACTCTCAAAGTAAAGTGGTTGAAGAGATATTAACTGACAAATTACATAACTACTCTGATGTACAGCGTTGTGAATTTATTTCAGTACCAAATAAAGGTGTTTTAGTTTCCTATTCCATTATAGAACCAAAACCAGGTTTTAGTTTTGGTCCTTCCCTAGTTTTTTATGACAAGAACCTAACTAAAAAATGGGAGTTGAAAGATTATAGTAACTCCGAATTGAGTAAGGCATGGTTCGCAATGTACTATGGACATGCTGGCAACGAGTTTGGAAGAGGAAAGATGGGTATATCTGAGTGCTTTGTTGATCCTTCGGGCAATTATGCCTACTCCGTTAATTTTACTACTAGTAAAATCAATCAAATTAATATTGAAACAGGCAAACTATCGGTGTTATCATTAAATCCAAAAATGCGTTTAATGAAACAAAATGGTATACCCGATTACACAATGGATGGATTTATTGATAAAAATTACTTTTATTTAGTTGAAGGAAATAATTTGGATGCAAAAAAAGATAAAACAATTTATATCAGACGTATTAAACATGGTGAAACAAGTGCAGAAACTTTTAAGCTAAACCTAAATTTAAGTGATATAGACAAAAAAACTTACAAAAAGTTTATTTTGGATATGGATAAGCCATCCAAGGAAAAGAGTTATGAGAATCTTTTGGTTACGGATAATACATTCGTTTTAATGGCTACCAGAACTATTATTAACAAGAAAACAAAAGAATTTTATAGAAAATTTTTGGTATGCCCAATTGATGGCTCTAAATCAGAAGAAAAGATGATAAAACTAGGCGAAGAAATTGCTGATGATGATATGTTAGGTGATTTCATGTATGATGAAGTGCATAAAAGAATATATACGTATAACGTAAGTAAAGATGATGGTAAGTTAAATTATTATTATCGCTGTTTCGATTCCAAAATGAATTTAATTTGGGAAAAGAAATTTGACCCTAAGTTAAGTAAGCAAGTTGTTCAAAAAATTACTCATCCTGCAACTTTACATACCAGTTATGACAACAATATTTCAATTACCACTCGGTATGGTAATAAATATTATACTTTACGTACTGATAAAAATGGTGATAATCCTGAATTCGCGATAGACGAGAAGTGTACTCAAGGAAAACTGATTGATAATGATGGTTATACCTTGGATTGCTATGAATTTAATAGCTTAAGTAAAGTTAAAGGTTTTAAAAGTTTTATAATGAAAGATAAAAATGATAAAGAAAATAAATTTGTTGACCAAACTGAGTTTTTTGTATTTGATAATACACTCATTTTTGCTAAATCATTTTGGAGAAAACCTGGTTATAAATTAATTAGTTTTGATATGCCTTAACAAAAAAGCCCGAACATCTGTTCGGGCTTTTTTTATCATTTAAAAGTTCAACTTAATTTTTCACATAAATGGGTTGCAGTACATATTGTGAACCAAAGTTTTTGGCTACCCATTGTATCAATTCATCTACCTCTTCTTCTAATAAATTTTGATAAGCTTTAGCTAACTCCTTTTTAAATAAAGCCACATCAAAACTTACTTTTCTCAACACTCTTTTACTGTACTCCAACATCTTTCTTGATTTGCTTTTAGTGATTAGTTTCATATCTTAAAATAAGTGAGTTAAATTTACAAAATTTAGTTAATTTTTAATGTTTTTTAGTGTATTAATTTCAACTGACAAAACTTAATAACTTACTTCTTAGGCTAATTATTATTAGCTAACTTTACTTTTTATCATTTTTTAACAAAAATCATCATGAAAAAGTTAATACTGCTAATGTTTGCGTTGTGGTCTTTTATACTGCATGCAGCAGAAATAAGTTACAATGTTTCCATGCCAGAACCTCATACCCACTACTTTGAGGTAAGTATGAACATTAAAGATTATGAGAAGGAGTACATTGATGTTCATATGCCAGTTTGGGCACCAGGTTCATATTTAGTGCGTGAATTTGCTAAAAGTGTAGAAGGTTTTGATGCTACCTACAATAAAAAGCTTTTAAAAACAGAAAAAATAAATAAAAATACTTGGAGAGTATATTCTGATAAAGCGAATAATGTAAACATTACATACCGTGTTTATGCTTTTGAAATGAGTGTAAGAACCAGCTTTTTAGATGCTTCTCATGGTTATTTTAACGGCACTAGTATTTTTATGTACGTAAACGATTTAAAAAACATCCCTCATAAGGTTTCTATAACCCCATACAAAGACTGGAAAAAAGTAAGCACTTCGCTTACAAAAGTCGGAGAAAAGGGATTTGTTTACGAAGCACCTAATTATGACATATTAGTTGATTCGCCTGTAGAAATAGGAAATCAAGAAACTTTTGATTTTACTGCTTCCGGAGTTTTACATCATGTTGCTATGTATGGCAAAGGAAATTATGACGCAGAAAAACTAAAGGTTGATATGGCTAAAGTAGTAGAAGCTTGCACCAATGTTTTTGGTGTAAACCCAAATAAAGAATACACATTTATCATTCACAACCTAACTAATGGTAGTGGTGGTTTAGAGCATTTAAGTTCTACTACTTTACAAGTTAACCGTTGGACCTATGAAGGGGATGCCTACAAAGGTTTTTTAAGTCTAGTTGCTCACGAATATTTTCATTTATGGAATGTAAAACGTATTCGTCCAATACAATTAGGGCCTTTTGATTACAATAACGAAAACTACACTCATCTACTTTGGGTAATGGAAGGATTTACCAGCTATTATGATGAGTTACTATTATACAGAGCTGGTATTTATACCGAGGATGAAATTATTGGGAAGCTAAATCGCTCAATCAACAGTATAGAAAATCAGCCTGGTAATAAAGTACAACCTGTTGCTGATGCAAGTTTTAATGCCTGGATTAAAGCCTACAGACCAAACGAAAACAGTTACAACACAACTATTTCTTATTATACTAAGGGTTCTGTAGTAGCAAATGTGTTGGACTTAATGATTGCTAACTCAACCAAAGGTAAAAAGAACCTAGATGATGTAATGAAATATTTGTACAATGAATTCTATCTAAAGGAGCAAAGAGGATTCACCAACAAAGAAATGCAAGTTGCCTTAGAAAAAATATCAGGCGTTAAAATGAATGATTTCTTTGAAAAGTACATCAATGGAACTCAAACCTTTGATTATGAAACTATCTTTGGTTATGCTGGTGTTAATGTACAAACTATGGCTAGTCAAGAACCAAGTTTGGGCGTTTCCACTCGTTCTGGAAATGTAGTTAGAAGGGTAAATAGAGGTTCTTCAGCTTATGAAGGAGGCTTAAATGTAAATGATGAAATTATAGCCATCAACAGTTACCGTGTAGATAATAATTTAGACGACTTAATGAATGGAAAAAATGTGGGGGACAAAATTGATGTTTTAGTAAGTAGAGATAATATCATTCAAACCATCAGTTTCCCATTAAAAGAAAGCGGTACTAAGCGTTATTATCTTTTACCTGATTCAAACAAAAAGAATGCTGTTTATCAAAAATGGATGACTAAATGATAACATCTTTAATTGTAGCCATTGCCAAAAACAATGCAATTGGTAAAAACAATGATTTGCTGTGGCATTTGCCAAACGATATGAAGCACTTTAAGGAAACTACCTTAAATCATCACATCATTACGGGACGTAAAAACTACATTTCTATACCTCCAAAATTTCGTCCTTTGGTGAATAGAACCAACATTGTTTTAACCAGAAATACTGATTTTAGTGAAGAAGGCTGCGTAATAAAACACTCTTTGGAAGAAGCCATTAAGTATGCTAAAGAAAATAGCGAAACTGAGTTATTTATCATCGGTGGCGGACAAATTTACAAGGAAGCTTTAGAAAATGATTTGATTGACAGAATGTATGTTACTCACGTTAACGAGAACTTTGAAGCTGATACATTTTTTCCAGAAATAAATAGCAAGTGGAACAAAACAGAAGAGGAGTTTTTTGAAGCTGATGAAAGGCATGCTTACCCCTATTCATTTGCGGTTTATGAAAAAATGAACTAATTTTAGCTAAAGATTTATGTTATGAAAAAAATTTATTTCATATTATTTTTTAGTGTTTTAGCACTTTTTAGCTGTAAAGATTCTGATAGAGATAACGATACTACTGTAAATTCTTGTGATGCTTATGGAGCTGGGCAATCGTATGCATTAGATGTTTTTAAAATGGTACATCAGGCAGCACTTAGCTCTAAAGGCATTACATCTGTAAATTTGGCTGACACCACTACCCTTTTTGGCTGCGATACTTTAATTGTTGATACTACTTCTAACCCCATGACTATAACTATAAGGTTTAATGGTATTTGTATGGAAAATGGGAATGAAAAAAGTGGTGAGATTATGGCTACTTTCTCTGGCAAGTATGATTATTTAAGTACCGTTGTAAATGTTAGCTTTAGCAACTATATATTCAACGGATATCCCATATCAGGAACATTAGCCTATAATTTTCAGGGAATTGTTAACGGAAACCCAACTTACGGTATCACTACAACAGAATATGCCCTTGAAAACAGTAAACAAAGGATGCTGAAGTTTTCAGGAAGTCAACAATTAGCTATTACAGCAGGAGAAACAACTGCAACAGTCAGTGATGATACTTATTCTATCTCTGGAAGTGCTACAGGTAGAACATTTGAAGGAAACGATTACAACGTTTTAATTGATGAAAATTTAGTTTTAAAAGGAAATTGTAACTGGATTAGCTCTGGTACAGCTACAGTAAGCCCAGAAAACAAGCACCCAAGGTTGTTAAACTTTGGTTCAAGTTGTGATAATAATGGAACTGCCCAAATCTATGGGTTAAGTTACGAAGTAGTATTTCCTTAATTTATAATTTTGTTGTTCTTAACATCAAGAATAAACAAAGAGAAAAAAATTTATGTTGACAATCAATCCTAAAGAAATTGAAGTACCCAAATTACATCATTATTTGTTAGGTGCTGTAGGTCCTAGACCAATTGCTTTTGCAAGTACAATAGATACAAATGGTGTAAGAAATCTTAGTCCTTTCAGTTTTTTTAATGTATTTAGTGCCAATCCTCCTATAATGGTTTTTTCACCAGCAAGAAGTGGAAGGACTGGAGCTACTAAAAACACTTTTGAAAATGCAAAAACCACCAAGGAAGTAGTAATTAATATAGTGAATTATGATATTGTTCAGCAAATGTCATTATCGAGCTCACCTTATGCTGCTGATGTAGATGAATTTGAAAAATCTGGACTAACTCCAATAGCATCTGAAGTTGTAAAACCATTTAGAGTAAAAGAGTCACCAGTTCAGTTTGAATGTAAAGTGAATGAAATTGTTGAGTTGGGACAGAATGGAGGTGCTGGTAATTTAGTTATCTGTGAGGTTCAACGCATACACATTAATGAAGATGTATTGGATGAAAAAGGCATGATAGATCAGCATAAAATTGATTTAGTGAGCCGTATGGGTGGTAACTGGTATTGCCGAGCTGATGAAAACTCTATGTTTGAAATTCAAAAACCTATTACTACCATTGGGATTGGTGTTGATCAAATTCCAAAAGAGATTAGAAATAGTACTGTTTTAACTGGTAATGATTTAGGATTATTGGGTAGTGTTGAAGCATTACCAATACAAGAAGAAATTGATAGTTACACTTCTCCTAATGGAGAAAAACATCAAGTAGCAAAAGATTTATTAGCCACTGGAGAAGTAATGAATGCTTGGAAAGTTCTGCTGAAATAAATGAGTTTTTCAGACAAATACAGCAGAGTATTTAAGTACTTATTACCCTCTCCTTTTACCATTGCTGTTGTTTTATCCATTCTTACTTTTTTAATTGCCTTTTTTATTACTCAACCCAATAATGAAAGTGCTGGTTCTTATTCGATACAACTATTAAAGTACTGGGAGCAAGGAATTTGGAACTCAGGATTACTAGTTTTTGCCATGCAAATGATGTTGATGCTAGTTTTAGGGCATGTACTAGCACTAACTAAACCTGTAAACAATTTTATTAATCTAGTTGTAAAAAGCTGTAACAATACTGCTAAAGCAGCAGCTTTAGTTACTTTACTTACAGTTTTAGTGAGTCTTTTCAATTGGGGATTAGGTCTTATTTTCGGAGCTATTTTTGCTCGCAAGGTTGGAGAACATGCTTCTAAACTCAATATTAAACTTAATTACCCTATAATAGGTGCGGCTGGTTATTCTGGATTAATGGTTTGGCATGGAGGATTATCAGGTTCTTCATTAGCTAAAGTTGCAGAACCTGGCCACTTATCAAATATGATGACAGGTATTTTACCTGAAGAAAGTTTAGCATTATTACCAGAACAAATTGGATATGCAGAAACATTTGGTTCTAGCCTCAACATATTTGTAATGATATTAATTGTTGTAATTCTACCTTTATCAATGTATTGGTTAGGTAACAAGAGTACAGCAACCACAATAAATGTTGCCAATCAAAAACCTAACAAAGAAAATGAAGCAATTGTTGAAGGGGCTGAGAAACTAGATCATTCACGTATTTTTTCTATTCTATTTGGCAGTGTGGTTTTCTTATATATCTGCTATAAAGTAGTTATTGATTATGATTTTGATTTCCTAAAATTCTTTAATCCAAATAATATCAATCTGTTGCTATTTGCATTAGCCATAGTTCTACATAAAAATTTTATTGCATTTCTGAAAGCCATTGACGAAGCTATTTCTGGAGCCGCTGGTATTCTTATTCAGTTTCCATTATACTTCGGTATTATGGGTATTATGAAAAGCTCTGGATTAGTGACAGAAATTTCAGATTTCTTTGTATCAATATCCAATAAAACTACTTACCCTATTTTCACATTTATTAGTGCGGGTATTGTGAATGTATTTGTGCCAAGTGGCGGTGGACAATGGGCTGTTCAAGGTCCCATAATAGTTCAAGCAGCTTCAGGTTTAGGAATTTCTTTACCTAAAAGCATTATGGCTCTAGCTTACGGTGATCAGTTAACTAACATGCTTCAACCGTTTTGGGCTTTACCACTATTAGGAATTACAGGATTAAAAGCTAAAGAAATTTTACCTTATACTTTATTCTTAATGTTGGTTGGAGCACTGATTTTTATAAGTGCACTGTTAATCTTTTAAACAGCAGGTGGTAAATCATCCATGGTTTTAGAGTCTAGAGCATCTCTAATTCCATTACCAACCAAAACAAATGCTAACACCATTAGAATTATTGCTACACCTGGCAATACTGCTAAATAAGCTTTTCCTGTTATTAAATATCCCTTATGTTCAGCTATAATTTTACCCCAGGTAGCTTGAGGTGGTTGAGCTCCGATTCCTAAAAAACTTAAACCTGCTTCTATCAAAATTGCTGCAGCAAAATTAATCGCTGATATTACGATAACAGGTCCTAAAACATTAGGTATCATGTGCTTAAAGATAATTCTAGCATTATTAAACCCTAAAGCTCTCCCTGCCTCTACAAACTCTTTTTCTCTCAAACTCAACATTTGACCTCTTACAACTCTCGCAACTTCAACCCACATCGTTAGCCCAACAGCTATAAAAACCTGCCACACACCTTTACCCAGTGCCATAGTAATTGCAATAACCAATAATAATGTTGGTATCGACCAAACTACATTTATAAACCACATGATAACATCATCTAACCAACCTCTAAAATAACCAGCAAGAGCTCCAAGTGAGATACCTATAAACAATGAAATAAACACAGAAATAAAGCCTACAAACAAAGAAATCCATGTTCCAGCCATCAACCTACTTAATAAGTCTCTACCATATTTATCAGTTCCTAAATAGTATTTCCTGTTTACTATATTATTATTTTTAACCTCTTGTTGTAACTCATCAATACTTACTTCTTTCTTACCTTCTTCTAAGGTATAAAAACTAAGCATGTTATTAGTTTGTGAAACCTCATTATGATCTAATGGATAAACAATATCAGCCAAATTATATTCTAAAACCTGTCCATCATTAACATCACCTCCCGTATATTTTTCTACAATCAGTTTACTACCTTCAAAACTATAGTCATAAATAGGAATAGTCGTATATTCACTTTCGGTTCCGTTACCTAAAAAGCTCCAAAAACTTGTTTCTTTATGTTTTTTATTCTTTTTAATTTTAAGTAACTCAACTGTAAAACCTGGTTTTTGAGTAGTTATTTCTAATATCTGATCGTTAGCTTTTGGAGTACCATCTGGTCTTATACTAGGCCCTAATACTGAAACCATAATGGCACAAGAAATTATAAACATGCCCAGTAAAGCAAGTTTGTTTTTCTTTAAGCGTTGCCAAGCAATTCTTGATAAAGATTTAGAATGTATGTCCTTTTTCTTTCTAAGCATTAAATTTTCGTCCTTTCCACTCAAACCTTCCTGTTAAAGAAGTTACCCAAACAAATACAATGTAAAACGGGTAAACCAATTGAATTGGAATAAAATAAAACAAAGCCTTTCTTCTTTCAAAAAAAGAAGCTACCAAAAGTAATAATATAAAATCAATCAGCCATTTACAAGATAAGAAGAATAACAACTCTAATCTATATTTTTCGACCAAAGGCAAACCTATATAGATTAAAATCATCAGTACATTAATCACTAGGGTAATTACTCCAAAATAAATAAGTGCTGGCATTTTATAATACTTGGTTTTGGAGGACCATCTCAATCTTTGGTTTAAAAAATCTTTCAAATTATTCTCAGGAAGTGTTTCAACAACAAATTCTCTTGATAAAAGCCCCTTAATTTCAAATTTACTTTTTCTAAACTTTTCTAATAAAAATACATCGTCACCTGAGGGAGTAGGATAATCATCATACCCATCCAGCTGCTCAAAACTTTCTTTTGAATAAGCCAAATTAGCAGCATTATTTAAAATAGCTTTAGAGTATTTTAGCATACCAAATTCAACACCTTGAATAGCCAGCATATCAAGTACCTGAAAGTTTTTGAGGAACCCTTTATGTTGAGTAAACATTACTGGGCCTGTTAACATTTTAACCTCCTTCTCAAATTGTTCCGAAATATTTTTTAACCAATTATTAGGTACGGTGCAATCGGCATCAGTAGTAGCTATTATTTCATATTTAGATGTTCTTATACCTAAAGCAAGTGCTTTTTTCTTACTAGTTTCATATTCCAGTTCAATGTAACTAATATCAATATTTGGATAACGTTTGATAAACTGTTTTACTTTTTCTTCTGTATCATCTGTTGAATGGTCATTAACAACAATAACCTCAAAGTTCTGTACTGAATAATTTTGAAGTGCCAAACTATTCAAACAGTTTAGAATATTTTCAGATTCATTTCGCACTGGAATAAGAACAGATACTTTCTTTTCTGTTTTATCAAAAGTGTATGATTTTATTCTTGTTGACAGAAAAAATTGAATACTAATTGGTAATATGGTTAAAGCATAAACAACCATTATTACGCATGATATAATTAGTAAAATAATCATTGCCTGCCAATTAATTTTAGCTGACCAAAGTTAAATAAGCCTATTATTGCAGGAACCCCAACATTTATAAACCATAACATAACTGACGATAGTAATATCATTAAGTCTTGATCTGAAACAACACCAAAAACCAACAATGCTACAGAACCTCTTACCCCTATTTCAGAAATAAGTAGAGTTGGCACTATAGAAGCAAATAGAAAACAAACTGTAATTAAAGACCATTGCTCTAACCCAACTAAATGCACTCCAAAAGCACCTAAAACCAAATAAAACTGTAATGCAAAAACAAGGTAACGAAAGGTACTCATCATTAACAAGTTTGTTAATTCTTGATGAGTAAAACCTGACAAATACTCTGCTATTTTTTTTCTTTTGAAGAACGGTATTAAATACAGAATTGTTCTAATCTTATCACTATTATAATATGCTAAAAGTGCCAACACCAAAACCAGTAGAGAAGAAATTAATACAATTAAAGAATTTAAAATAAGATTAAATGAAAAACTAACCACAATAAAACCTACTGTACCAAAAAGCACTGTAATTATTAACTGACTAAAACTAGATACAATCGTTTTAGAAACTAACTCTTTAAAATTTTTTCTACTTAATAACAATGCTCTGACAGGTACCTCTCCTATCCTGTTCGGGGTTAACAAACTTGTTGTAACTGCAGAAAAAGTAATAGCATATGATTTAAAAAAACTTATTTGCTGAGTATTACGGATACTATATTTCCATTTAAAAGATTCTATCCCCCAATTTAAAAACATTAAAACAAACACTATAGAGAGTAAATACCAGTTGATTGAAGTAGAACCGAAACCCTGAAGGTTTACCAATAATTCACCTTTCAATTTATAATAAATAAAATATAATGCAGCTACACCAATAATTACCTTGAGAAGTAAATTAATATATTTGTATGAAGTAGCTGTATCCAACTTTATCTATACGTTTAAATTTTGATTAAAGATAAAATAATATTAGGAATTGACCCTGGAACAACCATAATGGGTTATGGTGTTATTCAAATCAAAAACAACAAAATGGTTTTACTAGCTATGGGTTCCATTGAGTTACACAAACTCAAATCTCATTTTTTAAAACTACAAAAAATATTTGAGCGTACTGAATACCTAATTAAAGAATATAAACCTGATGAATTTGCAATAGAGGCTCCTTTTATGGGGAAAAATGCTCAATCTATGCTTAAACTTGGTAGAGCACAAGGTATTTCTATGGCTGCTGCTTTAGCTAAAAACATCCCAGTAGCAGAATATGCTCCAAAAAAAATAAAGCAGTCTATTACAGGAAGTGGGACTGCCTCTAAAGAGCAAGTCGCAGGTATGCTTAGTAATTTATTAAAATTCAAAAATACCCCTACTCATCTAGATGCAACAGATGGTTTAGCAGTAGCTGTTTGTCATTATTTTCAAATGGGCAAACCAAAAACCGAAAAAAATTATAGTGGCTGGAAAGCGTTTGTGAAAGACAATCCTAAAAGAACAAAGAGTTAAGCATTAATTATTGCTTCTTGTATTTCTATAAATTCTTCTTTTGCAAATTGTATTTTAGGTCTTGAAAAATCAATATCACTAACGTTATTTATCGGAACTAGATGTATATGTGCATGCGGTACTTCTAGACCAATAACTGCTACACCTATTCTTTCACAGTCTATAACTTTTTCAACTTTCTCAGAAACTTGTTTTGCAAATTTCCACAACTTAGTATAAGTCTCTTCATCTAAATCAAATAAATAATCTATTTCTTTCTTTGGTATAACCAAAGTATGTCCTTTAGCTAAAGGAAAAGCATCTAAAAAGGCTATAAATTCATCATTCTCATCAACAATGTATGATGGAATTTCTCTATTTATAATTTTAGTAAAAATGGAAGTCATTATCGTGATATCTCAATTATTTCGAACTTAATAGTACCATTTGGAGCTTTAATTTCTGCAACATCTCCAACCGATTTACCAAGCAGTCCAACTCCGATAGGCGAATCAACAGAAATCTTTTTTTGTTTTAAATCTGCTTCTTTTTCTGATACCAAAGTATATTCCATTACTGCTCCATTAGCTGTGTTTTTAATCTTAACTTTAGATAAAATCAACGCTTTTGAAGTATCTAATTGAGATTCATCAACTATTCTTGCCGTTGCAATTACTTTTTCTAATTTAGAAATCTTAAGTTCTAATAAACCCTGAGCTTCTTTTGCAGCATCATATTCAGCATTTTCCGATAAATCACCTTTATCTCTAGCTTCAGCTATTTGTGCTGAAATTTTAGGCCTCTCAATACTTTTCATTTCCTCCAATTCTTCTTGAAGTTTTTTCAACCCTTCTTCTGTATAATAATTTATTTGTGACATACTAATTGTTTTTAAGCCAAAAAGAGAACTCAAAATTGAGTTCTCTTTTTATAGGAAATACGTTATTTATTTTTATAAATCTAACTTAACACCAATACTGTGTGTTCCAGAAAAATTTTCTGTCATTTGGTAAGCGTAATGGAAGCCAAAAGTTGTTCCTTTTTTACCTAAAGGAGCTACAAAAGATGCTCCAAAAGCAGGACCTGTATATGCATTTGCTCTTTTTTCAGAAGAAAACCAAACACCATCCTCTAACACGTATCCTCCTCTTAACATAAACATATTTCTAAATGCATACTCAACACCAATTCGATATTGATCATTAGTAAATGAGTTAGAAGTATAATTACCTGCTAAAGTTATTCTATGGTCAGCATTTATTTCACTACTCGTAGAATCTACTGAAGGAGCAATATAAAAATCATAAGATGCTCCAATATTCAATAAAGATGGTAACTGAAATGCAGCTGCTCTATGTTCTTGAGTTGACTCAACGTCAAAACCAACATTATCATTGGTTTCTGTGAATGACAAACCATCTCCTGAGTATTTCATAGTAGGTCCAACATTTTTTAACGCGATACCAAACTTCATTTGGTCATTATCTCCTGTAACATACCTAACACCAGCATCAAAAGCAAAACCTCTTGCTCCCACATTAGCAATAGATTCACTAATGACTCTAACTCCTAAACCACCATAAATACTATTAGAAAATGTCTTTGCATAACCAACATCAATTGTAGTGTAAGAAGGGGAAAACTTACCTATCCCTCCTTCAGGTAAATCAACTTTAGTAATATCTATATCTCCAAAATCCATTGACATAACTGACATACCAATAACACCTGTTTCTCCAACCTTTTGAGAAAAACCAAATGTATTAATATTTATATCACTACCCACCAGATATCGTTTATGATTTACCATAATCTCAGTCTTTCTGGTAAAAGCCATACCTGCAATATTTAAACCCATAGCTTCAAGACCAGTAACCGATGCGGTATTTGCCCCAGCAAAACCAACACTCTTAGTCCATGGGTTTATCAATAACTGAGAAGCTCCTGCCTCACCTGCTCTATCAGGATTTCCAGCAAATATAGTTACTGAAAAACAACAAGTAAATAATATTGATAATTTAATTTTCTTCATATTTATAAATAGTTATATTCTAAATCAATCTTTCCTTTAATATTTTAAAACCCATTAAGGTCAGTAGGTTTAGTAACCCCGTACCATTTTAGTGTTCTTTCACCCACATCAGGTACCTTAACATGTATTAAGTACACTCCACTTGCTACCGGTACATCCACATGGTTTTTCAAGTCCCAATCCAAACTAGTTTTATCATCTCCTTTTTGGAACCTTCTCATTAAAGTACCATTTACATTGTAAATAGAGATGGTACAGTTTTTAGGTAAATTGGTAATTTTTATGGTGTTATCCAATGCGCTAGTCTCATATTCAGAGTAAGCATAATATGGATTTGGTACCACATTAATCATGGCCAATGCCGAATCCATAGCCATTCCATTGCCTGTATCTACCTGCATACCTGACATGTCAAACTGATACATCGGCAAACCGCCATTACTGTTTACACCATTGGTATGTGCTGTAGTAAATAGTTGATAAGGCTTCTCTACTCTTAATTTTACTTTTGCTTCGTTTTCTAATAAAGAATAACCACTATTTAACATTGGTACTCCTGCCCACATAGTTGATGCAATAACAGCGGTTCTTTCAAATGTAGTACCCAAACGAAGTAGGGAATCTAATTTTTGACAACCATCATAGGTAGGCATTGATAAATTTAAAAAGTTAAAGAAAATCTGATTCTCCATTTTTCGATATACATATACATAATGTTTACCTCCTAATACTAACTCATTATTTACACCTATACTCATTGTAGAAGTTGGATTCCATATCATGTCTCTTCCGTTTTCTCCTGCCAACCAACTATCTTCAGCAAATGACACATTTAAACGCTCTCCTGTTTCCACATTAATAGCATAGCCTGGGAACCACCCAAAACCAGTTTCCCCTAAATAATTGGGGTCATTTTCATCAGTTGAAACTCCTGACCCTACTGGTGCTGGATTACCATTTTTATCCACACTTTGTGAGTTTCTAATTTCTAAATGTTGAGCTCCTCCTTCGGTTAATAAACCGGTAGAATCATTTCGGGCTTCAAACACTAAACATCTTGACCATTTGCTCTTATCAGAAGTAAATACAACATCTACTGACTGTAAATATTTTAACTTACTCGAATCGGTTCCTATATTGTTAGCTGTACTCCAAGCCATAGCATCAAACATTGGTGGTGATGAATTAGATTGTGCTTTACGGTAAGCAGTTAGTCCGTAAGGAGCCCATGTTCCATTTACAAAATTTTCAAAATCCTGATTAGGGTCTTTGAATCCATTAGCGTTATAATCGTTAAATGGACTGGCATCTGATCCTACATCAAATATAGATGATCCTGAACGTATCCAATTTAAATCACTTTCTCCATCTTGATCACTTAATCCACCTAACCATGGACGAGTTGAATCGGCAAATGTTACTGTTCCTGAAATTGCTCCATTACCCAATTCTTTTTCTACACCAGGATTTTTCACTTGTTTTACCGATACAGATATTCCATAATCTAAAAACAACTGTTCGTTTTCTAGTTCAATAGATTGCTCTGAGAAAATGGTATCTCCAAATGGTGGTATTAATGCATAATAAGCATCATTCATACTTCCTGCTGTAGAGTCTTTAAACTGAACGGTATATTTTCCTGCTTGTACGGTTAATGGATCAACTACTTTCACATTTAATGGTCCAAAACCTGCTTCGTAAGTTGGTTCATCTACAAAACCATTAGTTACGGCTACATCTTCTGATGCTGCAGTAAGCTCTAAATTATTTCCACCATTTCCTTGTCCTTCTATTCTGGTAATCATTGGTTGATCTCCATATTCAGAATTAGCTACCGTACCTCCATTTTCTGGTGCAGGATTGTGTGGTATAGCTGAGTATGCTCTTAAGCCTTGTCCTGTACCTGTTTTTCTACTGGCAATGTAAGGCTGCTTTTGCCCATCTAATGCTAATGGATCATTTGGATCATACTCTTTGTATTCATTGTAACCATAAGCAAGAGCCATATAGTAGTAAGTTTTATGGTTAACCAGTTTAGTGTTTCCTGATGCAAATAAATCGTCTGTAATTCTGAAGGAATGCTTGATGCCATCATCTTTACCATCTACCATCACCTTCGGAGTATTAAACCCATATTGTTCATTGTAGGTATAATTCACTAAATCAGTAACACCATTCTTAATGTCAACTTGTGCCACCAAACGGGCTTTGTCAGGATTGTCCAACTCATCAGCAGTAATTAAACCATTCTTAAGTTGAAATACTTGATAACCTTCAAAGTCATAATATTTTAACGTATCCTTATCTGCATCTGTTCCTTGCCAAACACCATCTAAAGTATCTGGAATGGCAATAAAAGGATTTTTTTGATAGTAACTCTCGTTAGCATTGTTGGATGTTTTTGGATTGGTTAAGTATAAAATCAACTCATTCTCCATTTCCTGAAAGGTAATGGTCGGTGCATCCGGTCCTTCAGCTATCTTAAAACAATTGTCAAACAAAGCTTGTGCTTTATCATCTGCTGTACGCATTACATTAATAGAGGAAAGGTTATCACCTGAAACAGCCCTTGCCCAAACTACACCAACAGTTAAATCATTTACAGCTCCAGGTTCTAAGGTAAAAGGACCAGCTGACTGTAAAAATCGTCTATCCCCAGGCTGATTCCCTGCTGATGCTTCTGTCCAATTAGGAAAAGTACCAGGGTCATTCCCCTGAGTACTCCAGTATAAGGGATCTGAATCTCCTGGGAATAACAAATCGGCTAATACTGTTCCTCCAGTAGAAGCAGCATTACCATTACCTCCCCAAACCATTTGAGAACCACCATTTCTCCAGCGCCCTCTTAAATAGTTATAATGATCCAACGCTGAAGAAGGATCTCCATCACCAGGAAACTGTCCACCTCCAATACTATAATAAACAAATTTTTTCATGCCATAACGCTCATTATCCACAATGCCATCTCCATAACCAATTCCTAATCCGGCATAAGGAATTCCCCCTGAATCCAAGGCTGCCTGAATATCGGTAGTCAACGGATTATCTATCCCATCATTATCTGCATAAGGACCTTCAAAAAAATCAACACCTACTGCTGGTGGTACTGCACCATAGCCTTCAATACCGTTTTCATCTCCATCAACAGGCTCTCCATTGTAACAATAACCGAGTCCACGCTGAGCATCACATCCAACAAAATCATCTGAGGCACCCCCTAAATCCGCATCTACCCACTGTCCAAAATAGGCTTCTGTTAAGGTAAAAGTAGAGCGGTTAATCATTTCATAATTGTAAAAAGTCATGTTGTTCACTTCATCATTAGTCGTAAAAGCAAAAGCTTGACCTCTTATTTCCATTCCTATAGATGGCCCCTGAGATTCTGTATGCGTATTTCCTTTATCATTAAATACAAACCAAATAGTACTATCTCCAAATAAACGAATATCACGAGTTGCTCTACAATCAATATCTCCTACTAAATCATATTTGGGATAGTCGCCAGCATTAGGATCATAAAAATCATCTCCATCTCTATCAAAGAAAGGTGCTAAATGCCAATCTTGTCCTTTGGCAGGATCACCATGAGCTGGCCAGTTTAAAATTACATCTGGTATCTGATAACCCGGAAATTCTACTGTTTGATCACAATTTGGATCTTCCTCACATGCCTTCCATGCAACAAACTCATCCACCATTTGTCTTGAAATACCAAAAAACTTATCATAATCTTCACAAGTCTGAGCATCAATATCAGCAGTAGATGTATTTAATGGCCCAGGCCAAAAATCATTACCCGCAGTTCTAAATGTAACAGCCGCTAACTTTAATTGACCATTTACATCCAAACCACCCATCCATAAAGCACCAGCAAAAATGGAAGTGAATTTTGGATCACTACTACTACTCCTTTTCGGTACTTCATAATCAGCAATACCATTGGCTCTATCCTGCCACATACTCCCACCAGTAGCTTCTATCCTTGTTCGTACATTGTTCAACTCTAACGTAGCTATAGCAACTGCTGATGCACAACCAGCAGTTGGAGTTGGTGTATTTCCTCCCCCTTTACCTTGAATATTCCCTTCAAACCTACGTGAATAGACATTCGTTACAGCTAATAACGCCATAACCCCTAATGTAATATTCTTAAATCTACTTAACATATTTTGCATATTTATCGTGTCTTAATTTATTTTAATTAAAAGTTCAATTGGATACCTAATCTAATTCTTCTCGGTAATGCGTAGTTAAATCCGTTTTGTAATTTAACTGCATACAATTCTCTAAAAGAAGTTTCATCAATTTGATTAACAATGTATTGTTGTTGATAGGATGCTGCTAAGAATCCATCATCATCAGCATTACCTGTAACAGAATAAACATTAATAATGTTTTTTGCGTTTAATACGTTTAATGTTTGAATATAAACGTTTAAACTAGCTTCCTTCCTATCTTCACCTTCTCCTTTACCAAATTTTAAATCAAAAGTTCTATCAATCTTTGCATCAACAGTAGTGTTAAAAGGCAACCTTGAAGCATTCAACTGTCCTTCCTGAGGAGAATTTCCTTGTGAAGTAAATAATACTCCTGAACCATTAACCCTAGATCGCTTCGTATAAGGTCTTCCAGAACCAGCCCTCATTGTAAGGTTCAACCCTGTATTTTGTAAGATATCCTTACCAAACATTACAGGTCCATTATAATTCTTCCCTGCACCATAACGATAATCACCTACCAACTGAATGTTATGTCTTTGATCAAAATTAAGTGGAATCAACGTTCTTAAATTACCATTACCACCAGAAACTAAGTTCTGAGAAGTAGTAGAACTAGAACCTGTACCATCAGCAAACTGAAGTGTATAACTTGCTCTCAAGGAAACATTTCCACGAGTACGTAAGTCATAACTTACTGTTAAACCTTTAACTGTACCAAAATCTTCATTATCAAAAGTAAAATAGTTGCCAGGGTAGGCACCAATTACCTGAACAGATTGTACTTGATCTCTCATCTCTCTATAAAAAGCAGAAATCTTTAATGCTGAATAATTGTCTAGCTTCTGTTGAAAACCTAACTCATAATCAATCGTTTGCTCAGCTCTTAAGTTTGGATTATTAAAATAATTCCCAAAAATATTAGTACCACCAGCACCAAATGCCAAGTAACTTAACAAATCCATTCTATTACTACTTGAAGGTCTTTGCGTTAACACATCATAATGTGCGAAGAAAAGAGCCTCATCAGATATTGGAAATGAAAAAGCAATTCTTGGCGAAATATTCACTTGAGGTTCGTAATCTTTGAAAGATTCTGGACTCAAATCATCAAAAGCACTTCCATCAGTAGGATCAACTAACCAAGGATTAGGAATACCTGAAGAACTTAATACCGATGGGTCGGTAATCTCTTCACCTGCTTTATTATACCATGTATTACCATCTCTATATCCTTCAATATTATTAACGTTAGGATCAGAACCATCAGCAACATATACTACGAAATCATCACCAATATTTTCTGGTAAATCAGGGATACTACCAACTTCAGCAACAGTTTTAACTGGGAATAAAGAATATTTATCTTTTAATACAGACTGGTTTGCATCGTATCTATCTATTCTAATACCAACATTAAAGATTAAGTCATCAAAAGCAAATTTATCCTGAATAAATCCCGCCATATAAATAGGTTGAAAAGCAGGGTTCGGTCTAGTATGATTGCCATCTTCATCTAATTCATTAAAAAAGTCGTCTAAACTTGGGTTACCAGATAACCTCTCCCCAGTATGATCGTAACCAAAATTATTAGCAAAACCTCCACCATTAATTAATTCGTCAGGAGTAAACATTCCAATATCCCATAAATCTGGACCATGAGAATCAAAATCAATCCAGTCAGTTCCATCAACAGGCATTCCAAGCTTTTCTCTTAAATTTTTATCGAATTGGTTTTGTTCTTCTCCATTATAGTAGTTATCTAAAATATAAGCAGAAATAGAGTTGTTATGGTTTTGAATCTCAGTAAAAGTACCTTGTTCATAACTCAGCTCTTGCAAATGGAAATTAGTTAACTGCCTTCCCAAAGTCCATAATCCAACAGGTGCCAAACTATAAAATCTATCATCCCTTTGCTCATATTCAAAACCTATCTTTATTGAATGGTCTTTAATACTTGCACTACCTTGAGCTGATACTCTAAACTGTCTTAAATCCTGAAAACTATAACCGTTACTAACTGCACCCATTGACGTCCACATATCGTAAACATTCGCTGGTCTATCACCATTTAATAAACCACCATTTCCCTGAACATCAACAGGCGATCTTGGATCAAAAACGTCATAATATGCTTGAGTATAATTTGCTAAAATTGGATTTATTTCACCTGGTTCAAAAGTATAAGATATAGAGGTAGGTTGAGAAAAATACCCAGTAATAAACACAGGGTTACCAGAGCCATCTCTTAATGTATCATCTTGCAAACCATGTTTCGCAGGGTCTTGAACGTAGTGAGTAGTTGGCGCAAGACCTATAGAATCAATAAATGTAGTAGTAAACTTTCCAACATACCCATAATGCGCAATATTACCTTGATGAACTTCATCCTGAGTTTTTGAATTAAAGTTAGAGTAATCTACTTGGAAAGTAACAAACGCATCCTTAATTAAAGAAGGATTCTCTTCATCAGTAGAATTCTCAAAACGTTGAGTGAATCTACCATAAACCCTCCATGTTTTGTCGGTAGTTTGAGGGTTATTTTCATAATTTAAAAGTGAAAATGCCGTATTAGTACCTCTTACATAGTTATTTCTTTGTCTATAATCAAAAGAACCACCTATTGCCACAGTTGTAGTCTTCGAGGTAGTCAAATCAATTTTTCCTGCTAAGTTTAACGATTTTCGGGCAACATTCATTCTAAAAGGAGTGCTTTCTAAATCACTTTCTCTTAAAAAACTTGCTTGATTTATCATACCACCAGCTTGGTCTAAATTTGCAATCTGAGGAGTTGCTTGTAATTCAGCCAATTTAGCATCATTTACTTTCCAATCACCTCCATGAAAGGGTCTTGGATCTACCTCATGTTTTGCTTCACCAGAAAAGAAAAAACCAGCAATCGCATCTTTTTTATTACCCGCAGAATCTTTCTTAGTAAGAATTGGACCTGAAACGCTCCAACCTAAAAGATTAAACCCAAACTTATCTAACCCAATCACATTATCACCACTTTTAAAACCAGACGTTAAATACTCAATACCGCCAAACCAATCTTTAGAGGCACCTCTAGTAGTAATATTTACAATACCACCAGTTGCATCACCAAACTGTGCAGGAATACCACCGGTAATAACCGATACTTGTTCAATTGCAGATTTTGGTAAGTTTTGTGTACCTCTTACTTTAATACCATCTATATATGTATCAGTTCCACTAGATCTCGCACCTCTTACGTTTAAGTTAGTAGAACCATCATCTTGAGAAACAACACCACCAACTGTAGCAGCAATTTCAGCACCTGACCTACCCGCCATCTTTTTAATGTCTTCACTAGTTACTGTTCCACCAGAAGAAGTCTGATCTTTAGAAATTAAAGGTACCTCATACTCTATAACAACAAACTCCTCCAAATTCTCAGCACCTGAAGATGCTTTAATGTCCGGAACGAATGTAATCTTACCGCTATTTACAATTACACCTGCAATTTTAATAGGTTGATAACCAACATAAGTTGCCTGGATTGTGTATGAACCTGGAGTTAATGCAGGAAAAGTAAATTTTCCATCAAAATCCGTCATGGTTCCAGCAACTTGCGATCCACCTTTCATTAATACAACATTAGCAAAAGCCAAAGGTTCTCCATTATCCTTATCGAGCATCTTACCTTTAATAGTACCTTGAGAACCCTGAGCGAAAGCTAGGGAAACAGTTAAAACCATAGATACTAAAACAGCTAGTCTTTTTAACATATTTAACGTTTTAATCTTTTAAAAAATATTTTAGTGCAAATAAAGAGGCGTAAAGATATATAATATAAAACTTGGAAACCAAATTATTTTGGGTAAAAATATGAATAGTTAATGTTTTTTTAAACACCAACTTAATTAACGGTTATTTTTCAGTAAAAAAACAACCCCATAACTATAATTAAAGGAAAGAAAAAGAATTAAAAAATAAAGAAAAGAGGTATTACTTACTCCCCTTAATACCGATAACACCTGAATCAATTCCAGTACCATTTCCACCCGAACCAATACCGCCATCATTACCAGCAGGATGCTTACCAGAAGCATCATCATCATCTTCGTTATCATCACCACCTACAATACCACCATCATCATCATCTTCATTATCATCACCACCAATAATAGTTCCATCAGTAGCTGAACCAGAATCACTTGATGAAGAAGAGCTATTAGAATCATCTTCAGAATTATTAGAGTCATCCTCTTCCTTATCACCAATTTTACTACTTGCCTTTACTTCTGATTTTTTTGAGCTATTCAAACCAGTAGCATAAGGAACAGGTTCATTGCCTTTTTGACAAGAAAATAAGAAGAAAAGCAGAAAAACTGCTGTAATTGAAATGATATTTTTAAATAACGAGTCCATTATTACTCACAAATATAAGAATTATTTATTACAAACTGAATTTTCAACTCATTTATTATACCAAACAAAAGAATATTTAGTTTTACATGCTAAATGAAATCTTTGTTAAAAATAATATTATTGCCTTTCTCACTAGTTTATGGACTTATAATCTTTATTAGGAATAGTTTTTACAACCTTGGTTTTATTAAACCTGCAAAGTTTAATAATGTAATAATTAGTGTAGGAAATTTAAGTGTTGGCGGCACTGGAAAAACACCTCATATTGAATATTTGATTCAACTATTAAAAACAGATTTTAATATCGCTACTTTAAGCAGAGGTTATAAGCGAAAAACTAAAGGTTTTATATTAGCTTCCGACCTTTCTACGGCTAACGACATTGGTGACGAGCCTTTACAATACTTCAAAAAACATAGTAAAATAAAAGTTGCTGTTGATAAAAAACGAGTTAATGGAGTAAAACAATTACTAAAACATGACCCTAACATTGATACGTTTTTATTAGATGATGCTTATCAGCATAGATCAATTGACAGAAATATAAATATATTAATTACTGATTATAACAAACTGTATACAGATGATTGGTTAATGCCTTCAGGAACTCTTAGAGAATGGAGATGTGGTAGTAAAAGAGCCGATATTATTATTGTTTCCAAAACACCTGAAATATTTAGCGAGTCAGAACAAAATAACATCATCAATAAATTAAACCCAGAACCTCATAAAAAAATATATTTCTCATACATTAAATATGGTGAGTTGGTTCCTTTTACTAAATCTCACACCTCTATAAATCCAAACACTACAATTTTAACTCTAAGTGGTATTGCCAACCCTACTCCTTTTATTCGTTACATTAAAAATTCTTACAATAATGTATGTGATAATTTAACTTACCCTGATCATCATCCTTACTCCATTTCAGATATTTTAAAGGTAATCGCAACATTTGAAAAAATTAATACTGATAATAAAGCAATAATTACTACGGAAAAAGATATAATGAGATTATATTTGCCCGAGCTAAAAGAACAGCTCAAAAACATTCCTATTTTTTATGTTCCTATTGAGGTTTGTTTTCATGGAAATGGAAAAGAGGAGTTCGATAACGAAATATTAAACTATGTTAGAACAAATTCAAGAAACTAAAGAATTCCTTCAAAATAAAACAAACATTCTACCAGTTGCAGGGATAGTATTGGGCACTGGACTTGGAAATTTATCTTCTGAAATAACTATTGAAACCGCAATTCCATATAGTGAAATTCCTAACTTTCCTATCTCTACAGTTGAGGGACATAGCGGACAATTAATATTTGGCAAATTAAACGAAGTACCTGTAGTAGCCATGCAAGGAAGGTTTCACTACTACGAAGGTTATTCTTTAAAAGAATGTACATTCCCGATAAGAGTAATGCACGCTTTAGGAATTAAGAATTTATTTTTAAGTAATGCCAGTGGTGGTGTAAATCCTGATTTTGAAATTGGTGATATTATGCTAATTACAGACCACATTAATATGTTACCCGATAATCCATTAAGAGGAAAAAACATTGATGAATTAGGCCCAAGGTTTCCAGACATGAGTGAACCTTATAGCAAAAATCTAAACTCTTTGGTTAGAAATATTGCTAAAGATAATAACATCAAACTACAAGAGGGTGTTTATGTTGTTTTATCAGGCCCTACATTTGAAACTCCTGCAGAGTACAAAATGATGCGAATTATTGGTGGAGACACTGTTGGTATGAGTACTGTTCCTGAAGTAATTGTTGCTAATCACATGAATTTGCCTTGTATGGCATTATCTATTATTACTGATTTAGGTGTTGATGGAAAAATAGTAGAAATCAGTCATGAAGAAGTACAAGAAGTTGCAAAAGCTGCTGAACCGAAAATGACCTTAATAATTAAAGAATTATTATCTCAAATCCATTCGTTAAATCCAGCTTAATCAATGAGTATTTACGATAAATATGAAGCTGTAATTGGGTTAGAAATTCATGCTCAATTATCTACTAAGAGTAAGGCCTATGCCTCAGACTCTACAGAGTTTGGAGTATTACCCAATACCAACATTAGCCCTATTACACTGGGGCATCCTGGCACTCTGCCTCGCTTAAACAAAAAAAACATTGAGTATGCAGTTAAACTTGGATTAGCAGTTCATGCTGATATAAGAGAACATAACGAATTTGCTCGTAAAAATTATTTCTATGCTGATTTACCAAAAGGCTATCAAATAACACAAGATAAAACACCTATTTGTAATAATGGTTATATTACCTTGTTCCCTAATACCGAAAATGAGAAAAAAGTAAATCTAACTCGTATTCATTTAGAAGAAGATGCTGGAAAGAGTATTCATGACCAAGACCCTTTTAATTCATTAATTGACCTAAACCGTGCGGGAGTTTCTCTAGTGGAAATAGTATCTGAACCGGAGATAAGCAATGCTGATGAAGCTTATGAATACGTTACACAAGTAAGAAAATTAGTTCGTTACTTAGAAATTTGTGACGGCAATATGGAAGAAGGTAGCTTGAGGTGTGATGCCAATGTATCGGTAAGGCTAAAAGGTTCATCTGAATTAGGACAACGCACCGAAACTAAAAACATGAACTCCATTAGGAATGTAAAACGAGCAATAGAACACGAGATAAAAAGACAAATAGACATTATTGAAGCTGGCGGAAAGATTGACATGGAAACCAGAAGTTTTAATGCTGTTGATGGAACTACATTTACCTTAAGAAGTAAAGAAGAAGCTCATGATTACAGGTATTTTCCTGAACCAGATTTACAACCCACAACCGTTAGACAAAACTACATTAATGAAATAAAAGAGACCTTACCTCAGTTACCTAATGATTTATTTAAAAAATATACTCAAGAATATGGTTTGTCAGAATATGATGCGAACATTATAATTGAAATAAAGGCATTTGCACTTTATTTCAACTCCATTTGTGAGCACACAAAAAACTACAAAGCTGCTGCCAATTGGCTAAACGGACCAATAAAATCTTATTTAAACAAGAATGCAGTTCCTATAGAACTTTTTAAGCTCACTCCATCTGATATAGCAGATATTATTAAACTAATAGATGACGGAAAAATCAGCAATTCAATAGCCGAACAAAAGCTTTTTCCCGAAATGATTGAGTCAGGTTTATCTGCCATAGAAATTGCAGAGAAAAATAATTTGATACAGGAAGGTGATGATGATGCGATTATTGCATTCATTAACCAAGTACTAGAAGAAAACCCTAATGAAGTTGAACGTTATAAAAATGGCGAAAAGCAACTTACTGGTTTTCTAATGGGTCAATTAATGAAAGTATCTAAAGGCAAAGCAGACCCTAAAAAAGCTAATCAATTATTACGTGAAATGCTTAACTAATAATTATTTTATGAAAAAAGTATTTATTCCAATTATCACAGTATTAATTTTTATAGCCTGTGGTAACAATCAAAGTTTAAACAACGAATCTTTAAGTGGAAATATTATCAACCTTGCGGAAGACACCCCTATTTATTTAGACTATCTTACCCCTAATAAAATAGTAACAAAAGATACCGCTATTATTGATGGTAATGGAAATTATCAGTTCGATGTTAAAATTGATCAGCTAGGTTATTATCGTTTAAGAATTAACAACCAAAATTTTGTAAACCTAATATTGGATATTAATGAAACTCCTATCATAAATGGAGATGGAAACAACCTTATGGATACTTATTCTGTAGAGGGGTCTAATCAATCTCAACTTTTAAAGGAGTTTAACCTAGTCATTAAAGAGGATTATATTTTTCAAGACTCTTTAAACAGATATTATCAGGCTTATAAAAATGATCCACAAGTATTCATTGATGTTACTCAAAAATCTATGGCATCAGAAAATCAATTGAAAACCTATTTTACTGAGTTAATTAATGCTAACCCTTCCTCTTTGGTTGCTTTAGCCGCAGTGCAGCAATTAGATGCAGAGCAAAATTTTGAACTCTATAAAAAAGTGGATGAAAACATAGCTAAAACTTTAGCTAACACTCCATACTATGAGCCATTCCATGAAAAAGTGGAGCAACTTTCTAAGTTAAATACGGGCGGTGAAGCTCCTGATATTGCTGTTGCTGACAAAGATGGTAATCCAATAAAATTAAGTGATTTAAGAGGTAATGTAGTATTATTAGATTTTTGGGCATCATGGTGTAGACCTTGTAGAGCAGAAAACCCAAATGTGGTTAAAGCATACAACAAATACCACGATAAAGGATTTGAAGTTTTTAGTGTTTCTCTGGATGGGATGCCACAACAGGGTAATCCAAAGCAAGACTGGTTAAACGCCATAGAGAAAGATGGTTTACTATGGAAAAGTCATGGCTCAGAATTAAAAGGCTGGCAATCATCATTTATTCCTGTTTATGGAATACAAGGAATACCTTTTACCGTTTTAATTGATAAAGACGGGAAAATAATCGGTAAAAACTTAAGAGGACCTGCTCTTGAAGGAAAGTTAGCAGAAATATTTGGTTAATCTTAATGAGAATTTTTCTCGTAATATCTCTTATTATCTTCTGCAGAATAGCAGTAAGCCAGACCGAAGCACCTTATTTTCAGCAACAAGTTAATTACGACATTAAAGTAGAATTAAATGATATTACTCATGAGTTAACTGGCTTTGAGACTATCACCTACACCAATAACTCACCAAAAACTTTACAATACATCTATTTCCATTTATGGCCAAATGCCTATGAAAGTCACAAAACGGCATTATGTAAACAGAAATTAGAAGAACGCAGTACTCTTTTATATTTTGCCCCTGATAGTGCTCTTGGACATATTAGTGACATAGCTTTTAAAACCAATAACGAAGATTTACAATGGGAGTACACTTCAGATCATAAAGACATTTGTGTAGTTTATCTTTCCGAACCACTATTAAGTGGCGAAACCGTAACAATTACCACTCCGTTTAAAGTAAAAATACCTCTTGGAGTTTTTTCTCGTTTGGGGCATATTGGTCAATCATATCAAATTACGCAGTGGTATCCTAAACCAGCAGTTTACGATAGAGATGGATGGCACGAAATGCCATATTTGGATCAAGGAGAATTTTACTCCGAATACGGAAGTTTTGATGTACACATAACACTACCAACAAACTATGTAATTGGAGCAACTGGTGATTTAGTAAACGGTGAGCAAGAGTTAAAATGGTTAAATGAGTTGGCTGAAAAAACTGCTCAAATTGATTCATTTGACGATACTGATTTAAAGTTTCCACCTTCAAGCAATCAAACTAAAACCTTACATTATCATCAAGAAAAAGTGCATGATTTTGCTTGGTTTGCTGATAAAAGGTATCATGTTTTAAAAGGAGAGGTAGAACTCCCCCATTCTAAACGAAAAGTTACTACTTGGGCAATGTTCACTAACAATGAAGCCTATTTGTGGAAGAATAGTATAGAATACTTGAATGATGCTACATACTATTATTCGCTATGGAATGGAGATTACCCTTATAATCATGTTACTGCCGTTGATGGAGCCTTAAGCGCAGGTGGCGGAATGGAATATCCAAACATAACGGTTATTGGTGAATCTGGAGATGACTTTGGGTTAGAAACTGTAATTATGCACGAGGTTGGTCATAATTGGTTTTATGGAATATTAGGAACAAATGAGCGCGACCATCCTTGGATGGATGAGGGGCTTAACTCAATGAACGAAAATAGGTATATAGAAACAAAATATCCTGAAAGACGGATGGTTGGAGATGGTGATTCTTCAGCCATTAAGACTTTTAAGTTTTTTGACATTGCACAATACAGACACAAAGCAAGTTACGAATTAGCATATCTAGCTAATGCAAGTAGAAATTTAGATCAACCGATAGAATATAAAGCGGCAGAGTATACTTCATTAAACTATGGCGGTATTGTTTATGCTAAAACTGCCATCGCATTCGATTACTTAATGGCTTATTTAGGTGAAGAGTTATTTGACAAGTGTATGCAGCGCTATTTTAATGAATGGAAGTTTAAACATCCACAACCAGAAGATTTAAGGAAAATTTTTGAGGAAGAAACTGGTAAGAATTTAGATTGGTTTTTTGATAGTTTAATTAAATCCACTAAAAAATTAGATTACAAAATTGTAAGAGCAAAACAAGATACTACCACCCCTGATAGTGTTTTAATAAAAGTAAGAAATAGAGGAATTAATGGCCCTTTTTCAATTTCTGGAGTAAGTAAGGATGGAAAAATAAACAATACCCAATGGTATGAACCAATTGATAAATCAGCTTTTGTTTCTTTTCCAAAAGGAGAGTATTACAAATACCGAATTGATGCTGAATTAAATATTCCTGAAACAAAAAGAAAAAACAACAACTTAAAAACCAAGGGTCTGTTTAAAACTACCGAACCACTTCGATTACAGCTTCTCGGAAGTATAGAAAATCCTGATAAAACACAATTGTTTTTTACCCCAATAGCTGGCTGGAACATGAATGACAAAGGAATGATTGGTATGGCTTTTTACAACAGTACTATTCCTTTTAAAAAGTTTGAATATGTATTAGCTCCAATGTATGCTCCTAACTCTGAAAATATAAATGGATATGCAAGTGCCTATTATCACATATCTCCTAATAGTTTATTTGCTGATATAGCTGTAGGAGCTTCTACTGCATCTTTTTCTTATTTAAGGTTTAACACTCAACAAAACTCAACTGGACGAGAAATTTTAGAGTATTATAAAATCAATCCTAACGTTGAATTTACTTTTAAAAAGAAACGTGCAAGACAGTTTAATCAACTGTATGCAAAAATTGAAAATATTAACATTTTTGAAGAAAAGGCTATTTACGAAAATCAATTGTACAGTATTGATATAGAAAACTATTATGTCAATCGATTTACTTTTGGAATAGAAAACGATCATCCAATAAACCCTTTTAATGCCAATGCAATAATAGAACAAGCCAACGATTTTGTAAAACTAAACTTAGAAGCCAATTATCACTTTGCTTACAAAAAAAGAGGTACTGGATTGGATGTTAGAATTTTTATCGGAACTTTTCTGAATAACAATAACACTGATGCTAAGTATAATTATTATTTAAGTGGTAATGGTGATTATACTTACGATCATATTTTATTAGCTAGAGGGGTTCATAATACTTTCCTTACTCAACAAGCTATTTTAAATGATGGTGGGTTTAAAAATTTGGCAATAGCCGAGACTGATAATGGTTTAATAGCATCTGGTGATAAATGGATAAGAACCATTAACATTAAAAGCAATTTATTTACACGATTAATAAGTGTTTATGGCGATTTTGGAATTGTTGGATACACTGCAAGAGATTTTTCCAATAATGAAATAGATGGTGCATCACAACCAGCGTATAACTTTGGATTAAGTCTAAATATTATAAAAAATATGTTTGAGGTTTATTTCCCTATAGCTATGTCTAGCGAGTTTAATCAACTAAGTTATGGTGAAAAGATTAGATTTGTTCTAAATATAAATCAACTTAATCCGTTTAAGTTTGCCAGAAAGTTGGAATTATAACTAACTTAGTTACTTAATGGCTTCATCACCAAAAAATAAAATATACTTTGCCTCTGATTTTCATTTGGGTGCACCTAATGAAGAAGAAAGTTTTAAGCGTGAGAGGCGAATTATAGCTTGGTTAGATGAAATTAAACATGATGCTAAAGAAATATATTTAGTTGGTGATTTGTTTGATTTTTGGTTTGAATATAAATATGTTGTTCCAAAAGGCTTTGTAAGGTTTCAAGGTAAAATAGCGGAACTAACCGATAGCGGAATTGATGTGCATGTTTTTACTGGAAACCATGATATGTTTATTTTCGATTACCTCCCTAAAGAACTTGGTTTTAAGCTCTACAGAGAGACTATTATCAAAGAATATAATGGTAAAAAGTTTTTCATAGGTCACGGAGATGGATTAGGACCTGGAGACAGGAAATATAAGTTTATTAAACGTTTTTTTGCGAGTAAGTTCTGTCAATGGGCTTATGCTAGAGTGAATCCTAGGTTAGGGTTATGGTTTGCTTACGCATGGAGCAGAAGCAGTAGAAAAACAAATGCTGCTTACGATGAAAAATTTCATGGAGAAGACAAAGAATTTTTAGTATTGTTCTGTAAAGATTACGTTCAAAAAGATAACTCGATTGATTACTTTATTTTTGGGCACAGACACTTACCTCTAGAAATAAAAATAAACGAAAAAGCTACCTATTACAATTTAGGTGAGTGGATTAAATATAATTCTTACGCTGTTTTTGATGGTGAAAAATTGGAGATGAAAGAATTTACAAACAGCCTATAATCATGATAGAAAATTATTTAATCAGCGTAAAAAAACAATTTGATTACTATAAAACATTAGGGGAGAAAACCTTTAATCAATTAAGTGAAGAAGAGCTTTTTTGGCAATATAATCCAGAAAGTAACTCTATAGCTATCATTGTCAATCATTTATCGGGGAATATGTTATCCCGCTGGACTGACTTTTTAACCACTGATGGTGAGAAAAAATGGAGAAAAAGAGATTTAGAATTTGAATCTGTTATCAAAACTAAGCAAGAATTAGAACAAAAATGGGAAAAAGGCTGGAAATGCCTTTTTGATGCTTTAACTTCTATAAATGAAGAAAATATCAATACAGAAATATACATTCGAAATCAGAATCATAGTATAGTTGATGCTATAAACAGACAAATGATGCATTATGCTTATCATGTTGGACAAATCGTTTTTCTAGGAAAAATGATTAAAGATAATAATTGGAATAGCTTATCTATCCCAAAAGGAAACTCTGAAAAATATAATTCTGAGAAATTTTCTAAAGGAAAACATTCAGGTCATTTCACAGATGATATAAAATAATTTAGTTGAGTTAATCTCTTCTTAACATTCTTCTTTAAATATTAATATAATGCTAAACATCCCTTTAGGTTAACTTACACTATATCAAATAGTTTTGTAACGAATTTAAAACTAAATGTTATGATTGTAAGTACAACTATTGTTGTTTTATTTGTTAGAAAAATTGGTAAGAGGTATTATAAAAAGAGTTTCATTAAGAAGAAACCAATAGATACTACTGAATTTACAGAAATTGAATTTTTGGGGATATAAAGATTACTCTTTAGGAGCTTTCTTTAATTCCTCATTTCTTCTATCTCGTTGCATTAAATTCTCACCAGGACCTCCGCCCCAGCCATATTTCTTTTGCTTAAACAATTCAAACTTAGATAGTGTAGATTTTCTAGGCCAATTATTATTGTAGGTTTCTGTATCTGCTGTTTCTAACCAAGGGTCCATTTCTATACTTTCTACTTCTTTCTTAAAGAAGAATACTTTAGAGACATTTTCGTGGTTTTTTCTCCATATTTCAGCTGGTATTCTAACCTCTTCAGAAGTTCCATCTTTAAATGTAAAATTCAATATAATTGGCATCACCAATCCACCAATATTCTCAAAATCAATATTGTAGTAGTTATAATCAGATTCTAGAATCTTGATGTCTTCTTCACTCAATTTAGCCATGTATTTATCGTACTCTTCTTGGTCCACCAAAGTAACTTCAAATGGATCGTACTCATTGTAGAAATCAATAATCTCAGGATCATACTCACTATATGTTTCCTTGATGTCTCTTTTGTTTCTTGTCACACCAATATGTACCTGTTCATTAGCTTCTAGTTCCTTAGCAATTGCTTTTTCCACTTCAGGATTCTTAGTATCTATTTTAAACCATTCCACATTTTTAATAGCTAAATCAACATGGTCAGTTGTAAAAAACCACCCTCTCCAAAACCAATCTAAATCAACACCTGAAGCATCTTCCATAGTTCTAAAGAAATCAGCAGGAGTTGGATGCTTAAACTTCCATCTTTCTGAATATGTTTTAAAAGCAAAATCAAACAGTTCTCTTCCCAATACTGTTTCTCTTAAAATATTAAGAGCAGTTGCAGGTTTGCCATAAGCATTGTTTCCAAATTGATGAATAGATTCAGAATTAGTCATAATTGGAGTAATGTACTTTTTGTCTCCTTTCATGTAATCTACAATTTTATATGCTGGACCTCTACGTGATGGATAATCTCTCTCCCACTCTTGTTCACATAAATACTGCGTAAATGTGTTTAACCCCTCATCCATCCACGTCCATTGTCTTTCATCTGAATTAATAATCATAGGAAAGAAGTTATGTCCAACCTCATGAATAATTACTCCAATCATAGCATACTTAGTTCTTTTTGAATAAGTACCATCTTCGTTTGGTCTTCCTCCATTAAAACAAATCATTGGGTACTCCATTCCAATGCTTTTAGAATGTACAGAAATGGCTACTGGATACGGGTAATCTACTGTATGCTTTGAGTAAGATTTAATAGTATGCGCAACAACTCTTGTACTATACTGACCCCACAAAGGATTACCTTCTTTTGGGTAGTAACTCATTGCCATAGTTTTCTTACCATTATACTTAACAGCCATTGCATCTACAATAAACTTACGTGAACTAGCAAAGGCAAAATCTCTAACATTTGTAGCACTATAACTCCATGTTTTAGTTCCTTTAGCCTTTTCCTTCTCATTTTCTTCAGCTTCTTCTTGCGTAACAATTAAAACAGGTGTTTTATACTCGTTCATTGCTTTTTTAAAGCGTTCTTGTTGCTTTGAATTCATAATAGAACCCGGATTGGTTAATGTGCCAGTAGCTGCTACTATGTGATCAGAAGGAACAGTAATGTTTACTTTAAAGTTTCCAAAAGTTAATGTAAACTCTCCATTACCTAAAAACTGTTTGTTTTGCCAACCTTCTACTTCGTTATAAACCGCCATTCTTGGATAGAACTGTGCAATAGTGTACAAATAGTTGTCATCTTTAGGGAAATACTCGTAACCACTTCTTCCTCCAATTTCGTCACGGTTATTGATGTTATACCACCAACCAATTTTTAATTTGTAAATACCTCCTGGCAACAATGGTGTTGGCAAATCAATACGCATCATTGTTTTATTAATGGTGTATTCTAAATCTTTTCCTTTTCCATCTTGCACATAATCTAATTTAAAGCCACCATCAAAATCGTTGTGTAAACGAGCTATTTCTCCAAAGCTCATTTTTTCATTCATATCAACACTGTTAATCAACTTCGTATCAGAGTCTTTTGCTCTCACATTCTGATCTAATTGAATCCACAAGTATTCTAACTTGTCCGGAGAATTATTCTTGTAAGTAATAATCTCTTTACCTGCTATCTTTTGGTTTTCATCATCTAAAGTAATATCAATCAAATAATCAGCTTTTTGCTGATAGTATTTATGTCCAGGAGCACCAGAAGCTGTACGATAAACATTGGGAGTAGCTAATTCTTCCTTAAGTTGTTTAAACTTATTGTAGTTGTAATTTTCTTGTGCAAATATCGTTGTCGTTGAAATTGCTAAAGCAATTAATATCAATCTTCTCATAACTTAATTAAAATTATACGTTTCACTTGTACTCCCTTTATGAAAATTAAATGTCTCTTTATTCCCATTAATGGTTAGGTAAACAGCATTTTTTTGTGCAGGAAAAACCTCTGTAAGTAAAGTATTATTAATTGTAATTTGTTTTACCAAATTTGTTTTATTTGATTGGATATAACAATAGATAAAATCATCATCATTTACTTCTTTACCTATTAGCTTCCATTCTAATGCTTTGCCATTTACCACAAACTGGAGTCTTTTCTGAATATAATTCTTAATAAACTCATCAGCTTTATCACTTTCTTTCTCTGTACCAAGATAAAGATCAGGTGCACCAGCTTCTTCTAGTGCTTTCTCCAAATCATGACCAATAAACTTGATGGAAAGTTCAAAAGTTGCTGTTTTTCCATTGAAAGTAGCTTCAGTAATAGATACATAATACTTATGCATTGAAAAACTCATCAATACTATTGATAATACGATAAAAAGAAGTTTTTTAGTCACAGTGCCTATAATTAAAGGGGCAGCTAATTTACAAAATTAATTCAAGAAGCTTTTAGCTTTTTCGATAGCTGCATCAATTCCTTCGATGTAGCTACCTCCAGCAGTAGCAAAGAATGGTTGACCACCTCCACCACCTCTCATTTCTTTAGCAGCTTCACGAATAATATTACCAGCATGTAAGCCTTTATCATTAACTAAATTTTCAGATATAGCGATAGTTAGGTTTGGTTTACCATTTACCTCAGCACCTAATACCATAAATAGATTATCAACCTGGCCTTTTAACTGAAATGCTAAATCTTTAATGGCACCACTATCTCCTAAATCTATTTTCTGAGCAATAACATTTACTCCACCTATATCTTCTACCTGTTCTAGTAAGTTAGCTTTAATCTCCTTAGCTTTTTCTTTAGCTCCTGCTTGATCTGCTTTAGCATTTGCCCTCTGTAATTCTGCCAACTTATTTTTTATTGGGTTCCCTTCTTTTATTTTAGAAATTGATGCTGTAGCCGAAACAAACTTTTCCTTTGGAGTAGCTAAATCTAACTCGATATTAACTGAATAATCTTCTCCCAATTCCGCTTGGAATTTCGATTTCAAATCATTTAACATATTTATAGAATCTTCAACTCCATCAAGACCCTTAAGAGCAGAAATTGTTGAGTCAACATACTCTATTTTTGATTTAATCAGCTCTTTAGCTCCTTTATTCGATAATGCCTCAACCCTCCTAATTCCAGCAGCTACAGAACCTTCAGATTTTATTTTGAACAATTCAATATCGGAAGTACTTTTCACATGAATTCCTCCACACAATTCTTTGGAATCTCCAAACTCTATCATACGAACTACATCACCGTATTTTTCTCCAAACAACATCATTGCTCCAGCTTCTTCTGCTTTGGTAATTGGAATTGTTCTATGTTCATTTAAAGGAATATCTTCAGCAATTTTAGCGTTAACAAAATTTTCAATCTGTTTAATTTGTTCATCGCTTACTTTTTCAAAATGAGAGAAATCAAAACGCAAATAATCTGGTGCCACCAACGAACCTTTTTGCTCTACATGTGTTCCTAATATTTCACGTAATGCCTGGTGTAGCAAGTGAGTTGCTGTATGGTTACAAGCAGTCAAATCTCTCTTATCACTCACTACCGCTTTGAAACCGGCTTCCACATTTTGTGGTAATTGTTCTGCAAAATGAATAATCAGGTTATTCTCTTTTTTGGTATCAACAATTTCTATTTTCTCATTGTCACTTTGGATATATCCTGTATCCCCTATTTGTCCACCACCCTCAGGGTAGAATGGAGTCAGATTAAAAACCAATTGATATAGCTCTTTACCTTTAGCTGTAATCTTTCTGTACCTAGTAATATAAACATCTGCCTCGATATAGTCATAACCAATAAATTCTTCTACATCATCTTCCTTCAACTCAATCCAATCTTCAGCTTCAATTTTACCAGCAGCTCTAGAACGTTCTTTTTGTTGATTTAATTCATCAATAAAACCAGGCATATCTACATCAAAACCATTTTCAGTAGCCATTAATTCGGTTAAATCAATTGGAAACCCAAATGTATCGTACAATTCAAATGCAAAAGCACCATCAATCATCTTATCATTAGCTGTAGCAATGTAATTATTAAATCGTTGGATTCCTTTATCAAGTGTTCTTAAAAAGCTCTCTTCTTCTTCCTTAATTACTTTGCTAATAATATCTTGTTGTGCTTTTAGTTCATTAAAGTAATCACCCATTTGGTTTACCATTACTTCAACTAAAGAATAAATAAATGCCTCTTTTTGATCTAAGAAACTATAAGCATATCTAATTGCTCTCCTTAGTATTCTACGAATAACATATCCTGCCCCATTATTAGATGGTAACTGTCCATCAGCTATTGAAAAAGCTACAGCCCTAACATGATCTGCAATTACACGAATGGCTACATCAGTTTTAATACTAGTATCTAAAGAATACTTGTACTCAATTCCAGATACTTCTGAAATTTTGCTAATTAAAGGTCCAAAAACGTCCGTATCATAATTGGATTGTTTCCCTTGTAAAACCATAGCTAAACGCTCAAAACCCATTCCTGTATCAACATGTTTAGCTGGTAATGGTTTTAATTCTCCGTTGGCCATTCGATTAAATTCCATAAAAACCAAGTTCCAGATTTCAACCACTTGAGGATGATCTTCATTAACCAAATCTCTTCCTGGAATTTTAGCTATCTCTTCATCACTTCTTAAATCAATGTGAATTTCTGAACATGGGCCACAAGGTCCTGTATCTCCCATTTCCCAGAAGTTATCTTTCTTATCAGCTTTTATAATTTTATCTTCTGTTAAACCATTTTGCTCTAATACTTCTCTCCAAATAAGGTAAGCTCCATCATCAAAAGGAGTTTTATCTTGTTCGTCACCTTCAAAAACAGTAAAATATAACTTGTTCTTATCTACTTTATAAATATCAACTAAAAGCTCCCAAGCCCATTCTATTGTTTCTTTTTTAAAATAATCGCCAAAACTCCAGTTTCCTAACATTTCAAACATAGTGTGATGATAGGTATCAACTCCTACTTCTTCCAAATCATTATGCTTTCCGGAAACTCTTAAACACTTTTGTGTATCAGCTATTCTAGGAAACTTCACTTCACTATTACCTAGAAATAAATCCTTAAACTGATTCATACCTGCATTAGTAAACATCAAAGTTGGATCATTCTTAATTACCATAGGGGCTGACTCAACAATTTCATGTTGCTTTTGTTTGAAAAAATCTAAAAATGTTTGACGAATTTCCTTCGAATTCATGGCTCTTAAAAAGTGTTAAATAAGCGTTAACGAATATTAAGCTAACTTAAAATTTATAAATTTGCAGTCAAAATTAGCATAATATCTTTAATGGCTAAGGCAAAATATAGATATAATCCTCATACGCTTAGTTACGATAAAATTGAGCTTACTTTTAGAGATAGAATCCTAAGATCACTTATGTTCTTAGGCACAGGCCTTATTATTGGTATTTGTATTTATTTTATTACTGATACTTATGTTGATTCTCCAAAAGAAAAGGAATTAAAAAAATCTAATGCTGAGTTACAATCACAATATGCCATCTTAAATAAAAAATTAGATCAGCTTACTGTTGTTCTTGAAGATATCCAGCATCGTGATGACAACATTTATCGTGTGATATTTGAAGCAGAACCTATTGCCAGTGAAATTAGAAAAGCAGGGTTTGGAGGTGTAAACAGATACAAGGAATTAGAAAATTATAGCAATGCTGAATTGATAATTGGCACATCAAAAAAGTTAGATAAACTTTCTAAACAATTATACATCCAATCTAAATCTTTTGATGAGGTTTTTGATATGGCTCAGAAAAAAGAGGAAATGCTAGCTGCTATACCAGCGATACAACCTGTATCAAACGAAGATTTAACTAGAATGGCAAGTGGCTACGGCTACAGAACTGACCCTGTTTATAAAACCACAAAATTTCATGCTGGGATGGATTTTACAGCTCCAAGAGGAACTCCTATTTATGCTACTGGAGATGGTAAGGTAATCCAAGCTGATGCTGCTAATAGAGGTTATGGTAATCATGTAAGAATTGACCATGGTTACGGCTACATTACTTTATATGCTCATATGAGTAAATTTAATTGTAAAGTAGGTCAAAAGGTAAAGCGTGGCGATGTAATTGGCTACGTAGGCAATACTGGTAAATCGGTTGGTCCTCACTGTCATTATGAAGTAAGAAAAAACGGAAACCCAATCAATCCAGTTAATTTCTACTTTAACGATTTAACTCCTGAGCAGTATGCTAAAATGTTAGAGTTAGCAAACGATCCAACTCAATCATTAGATTAATGATTAAGTACAATCCAAAACTTTGGTTCAGACACATTATTCGGTTTCACAAGAGTGATACACTAAGGCAATTACTACCTGAGATATTGCTTGTAGCAATTTACACCTGGGGGTTCACCTATTTGCTTTATCACTTCTTTCCAGAGTTTGATGCTAAGCTTTTTAAAAATGCATTTACCATTCATACACTAGTAGGTTTTGTAATGGGTTTATTATTGGTCTTTAGAACTAATTCTGCTTATGATAGATGGTGGGAAGGAAGAAAACAATGGGGAGCATTGGTTAATAACACACGATATGCAGTGATTAAAATAAATACATTGCTTCCTGATGGAGAAGAAAAAGATAACTTCATCAAATTAATTGGCGCTTTTCCTCACGCATTAAAAAATCATTTAAGAGAGATAAATGATTACGAAGATTTAAACCTGTCTGGTAAATTATTAGAAGAAATAAAAACATATAAACACATACCAAATGGTTTGATTAATATGATGTACAAGCAATTAAATAAATGGAAAAAAGGAGATTCAATTTCTGATGTTGATTTGTTGTTATTAGATAAAGAAGTAAAGAATTTTATTGATATTCTGGGTGCTTGTGAAAGAATTAAGAATACGCCTATTCCATACTCTTATACTTTATTCATCAAAAAATTTATTTTCATTTACATTTTAACCTTACCAATTGGTTTTATATCCGATTTTGGTTATTACACCATTGGCGTAACCACTTTAATTTTTTACGTTTTTGTTTCTATAGAGTTAATTGCTGAAGAAATTGAAGACCCATTTGGAACTGATGATAATGACCTTCCAACAGATGAACTCAGTGACAAAATGAATGTGAATATTGAAGAACTTGTAAAAGATTAACTTATTTCTTCTTAGCTTTTCTTAAATAAATTTTATCGCCAGTATTGGGCTGAGTACCCATGATTAAATTGTTGTACTTGTATAATCTTTTTAACTTTACTCCATAACGCTGAGAAATATCTCTCATACTTTCTCCAGATTCAACAACATGAAAATCATCTTTTGCCTTATTCTTTTTGGGTTGTAAATAAATTACATCTCCTTCTTTTAAAACATCTCCTTTATTCAAGTCATTATACTTAAAAATTTGCCAAAGATTCATATCATAATCTTGTGTAATTCTATAAAAAGTATCTCCTTTTTTTGCCCTGATGTATTTAATGTTATTATGTAATTTAATAGTTCTAGAAACACTTGTACCTGCTAAGGATACTGAACTTCTAGTTTTCTTGGCTTTTCGTGGAGGAATTTTTCCATAGCTATCGTATTGATAAAGTTGATGTTGTTCAATTAAATCTATCAGCATATCAGCATACTTTGGATGAGTCGCATAACCAGCTTTTTTCAATCCTTTTGCCCAACTTTTATAATCTGTCACCTTATAATCAAAGAGAAATGAATAACGTCCCCTGGTAGTTAAAAAATCAGAATGATCTCGGTATGATTCATAAACATCTTTATACTTCCTAAAACACTCATTTTTCTTATCATCATCAATACGCATGGTCTTTCCGTTCCAATCGCTATGACACTTAATACCAAAATGATTTTTACCATAAACAGCTAAAGGGCTATTACCATCGCCAGATTCTAGGATACCTTGCGCTAAGGTAATACTAGCTGGAATACCTGTTCGTTGCATTTCTCTTATTGCATCATCCTTATAAGTATCAATATACTCTTGTCTGGTAAACCTTCTTTCTGCAGGCTGTCCTTTTGATTTTTGAGCAAATGTTACTACCCAAAGCAATAAGGAAAATTGTATGAATAAGATTTTACGCATAATCAACCGGTACAAAGGTAGTTACTGATTAAACGGAGCATAAATTGTACCCAATAAGATATTAACAAATTATTTTTGATTAAAGAGAGATTTCTAAACGCTCTTCAAAGCCTTTATTCCCTTGAATTCCACCTGTATGAACAGCAATGATAGTTTTACCATCTAATTCGTTAGAATTTTGGAGTAAATCGTAAATACCAAATAGCATTTTACCTGTGTAAATGAGATCTAATTGAATGCTATGTTTTAACTTAAATTCTCTTAAAAAATCAATTAATTCTTGATTAATTTTAGCGTAGCCACCAAAATGATAATCAAGTATCAACTTCCAATTTTCATAAATTGAATTTGGTGAATATTCATTTAACAAATTGGAAATGTCTTCTTTTAAAAACTCACCACCCTTTAATGCAGGAAATCCTAATACCTGTTTTTGAGTTGAAGTGATAATTCCAGCAATGGTTCCTCCAGTACCAACGGCACAACAAACTATATCAAAATCTATCTCAACATTATTTAATATCTCTGTACACCCTCTAACAGCTAAAGCATTTGAACCACCCTCAGGAACCAAATAAAAATCACCAAATTCTTCTTTTAAAACATGTAAAAACGCTTCAGAATTTTTAGTTCTATAATCTTGCCTGGAAACATACTTGAATAGCATGCCGTAATGTTTTGCCAGTGCTAAAGTGGAATTTAGAGGCAATGTTTGTTCACCTCTAATTATTCCTATCGTTTTTAAATCAAAATATTTACCAGCTGCAGCAGTTGCAGCAATATGATTGGAATAAGATCCTCCAAAAGTCAATATGGTATGCTTTCCTTGAGTTTTAGCCTTCTGAATATTATACTTTAATTTACGCCACTTGTTACCAGAAATTTCAGGATGAATTAAGTCTTCTCGAAGAATAAAAAGTCTACTTCCTTTTTGTTGAATCACATCATCAAAAATCTCTACTAAAGGAATGTTGCTTTCTTCAAGACGAAACATTCTCAAAACTAATTATTCTAACCCATTACTTTATTCAATTCTAACATTATTAATTCTTCGGTAGCATCAAATTTAGAAATAAAACCATCTGCACCACAATCCTTCATTTTAGTAATATTTGTTACAAATTCGGAGGAAGAGAATCCTATTATTTTAATAGAAGGATGATTGTTTTTGACTTTTTTGGTTGTTTCAAAACCATCCATAACTTTCATAATGATATCCATAAAAATTACATCTACTTCATTTGATTTTAAAAAGGGAATCACTTCTGCTCCATCTGAACATTCACCAACAGTATTTAAATTCGAGATATTATTTAATAACTTTTTAAATGAAGTACGTATTGCTACATTATCATCAACCAAGAGTATTCGTAAGGATTTCATAATAAATTAGACTAACTATTATCAAATATACAAAAAATTGTCTTTAAGACAATTTAAATATCTTTTAGACAATCATATATTAGCTATCATTGTCATATAGTGATATTGGCAATGGATATAGGTAAAAAAATTAAAATTTTAAGAGCCGAAAGAGGTTTAAGTCAACAGCAACTTGCTGATTTGATTAACAAGACCCGAACACTAATTTCGCATATAGAAGTTACATCAAAGGTTAACTTTTACACACTAAATGAAATAGCTGACGCTTTAGATGTACCTGTTTCTCATTTTACTGAAAAAGATAACAATAATAAAACTGCCGAAGCAAGAGAAAACTACAATAATTTATCAGAAAAAATAGAGAAACTAGAACATGAGATTGAATTGCTGAATGAAATTATTGCCAACCAAAAAGAAATTATAAAACAGTTAAAGGATAAAAAAAATTAAATCTCTTTTAATGATCCTAACTCAGATAATTTGTCTTTTGCAATAGCTACAACATCATTATTATCCATCACAACATACCCCCCATCTTTCTTTACGAGCTGATTAATATGGTTTTTATTGATTAAATATGAGCGATGCGTTCTGTAAAAATCAGGAATTTCAGTTAAAATATCTACAAAATATTTAAGTGGTTTACTCACCAGTACAATACCGTCATTAAGTGTATAAACATTAGTATACATACCATCTGCTTTAAAATAATAGATGTCTTCTAATTTAATAAAGCGTACTCCATCAGATATTGGCAATCCAATTTTTTTAAACGCTTTATTTTGTAAGGTAGAATTCAACTCTTTTAGTTGGTAGTTAATAGTAGCTTTTGACTTAACATTTAGCACTTTATTTACTGCCTCTTTAACCTGATTAGGCCTAAGAGGCTTTAACAAATAAGAAATAGCATTTAACTCAAAAGCTTTTATGGCATAATTACTATGTGCTGTAGTAAATATCAAATTAAAATTGATTTGAGATTCATCAAAAAATTCAAGAATTTGTGTTCCTGCATACTCAGGCATTTCAACATCTAAAAAAACTACATCAGGTTTTTTCTGGTTAATTTTTATCACACCTTTTGGTAAATCTTCAGCCTCATAAATCTCATCAATATCACTACAATACTCTATTAAAATGGTTTTTAATAAATTACGAGCTTTAACTTCATCATCTATAATTACTACTTTCATGTGCTATAAAATTAAAAAAAGCCGATTAACGGTTTATACATCAATCGGCTTTTTATTATGAAAAAACCACTTACTCTTTCACAAACTTTTGATTGTAAGTGCCTTCCTCTGTTTGAATTTGTATAAAATATACTCCGCTTGTTAAACTACTTACATCTATTACATTACTATAATTTTGTAAGGATCTTACCAATTTACCACTAACATCTCTAATTAAAATGTTATTGACAATTAATTGCTGCTCAATATTTATATAATCTTTTGTTGGATTAGGATAAATACTAACCTGGCTATTATTAACAAACTCTGTTACAGTAGAAGTACTATTTGAAAGTTTCACTAAAAAAGCATCTCTCCCACTCCCTCCTACCAATGGTAAATCTGTTGCTGGCCCACCAAAAGGGTCTAATTTATTAGTATTAGATTGAACATACCCCCCTAAGTACATATTATCATTTTGATCGACATGTATTTCTTCAATTTGATTATAAGTGTGATGTGCCCCCATTACTCCTGCCCATACAAACTGACCTAATGTATCATAACCAATCACATGTGTCATTCTATTAATACTGTTACCCGGCAAATAAGGATTATAGAATGTTTGTGAAGCAATGTTAAAATTATCTCCTCTTATAAATCCTCCAACAGTAATTAATCCAGTAGAAGGTTGATAAGCTACACTGTAATTTCTAGAAGTCTGAGCATCTGTCTGGGCCCCTAAAGTTGTTACCCATTTAAGGTTTATATTTTTGTCATATTTAGCTGTAAAAAAAGTTTCGTACACAAAATTACAATTATAAGAGTTACCATACGTAGTAGATGTTAAAGTACCGTTAAACCAACCGGTTATATAAATATTATCATTTACATCTTTTGCTAAGTCATATCCTACACATGTATTAGAATTAGCATATAAAATATCATTATTTACTAATGGTACACCTGTAGCATTACTTACTTTTAATATACCAACCCCTGTAGAACCTGGTTGAACAACATTGTTTGTTCCAGGAAAACCTGAGTACTCCACTTCACCTTCAATATCTGCAATAAACCATACATTATCGTCTGAATCTACCAGTACACTTCTAGCCATTTGCTCTAAATTACCACTAAACGTTGGGGGTGCACCAACTTCATGAGCCCATTGGTAATTACCGCTAGAATTTAGTTTTATAATAAGTGCCTCTCTATCATAATCAGCATACATCATCTGAAATACTCCACTAGGATCCACATCAACACTTCCTTCAAAATATCCTACCGTAAAAATATTACCTTGGCTATCTACATCTACATTTAAAAAATGAGTTACATCTGATGAAGAGTTATTCCCTCCAAAAGTTTTTACCCAAACAAAATCTCCGTTTTGAGTTAAACGAAGAATATATCCATCCCTATTAGTTCCTGAATTATTTGATACCATATTTGCTGTACCTGACCCCATATCAAAATCAATAGCCCCTATAAAAGAACCTGATATTATCAAATCTCCATTAGGAGCCATTACAATATCACTTACCCTTTGTTGAGTACTACTAGGTGAATCTAGCGTTTTTACCCAAAGAAGGTTTCCTGCTGGGTCTAACTTTTGAATAAATACACTATAATCATTTGAAGTACTAAAAGGTATTGTAGTTATTGCAGATGAAGAAGTGTCTGGATCAAAATCATTAGCAGCATTTTGATAAATACCTACATTATAAATATTACCCTGAGCATCGGTTTCAATTCCATAAATATAATCTGTTCCTGTTGAACCTCTTAAGTTTGCCCAATCAAAAGTTAGATTTTGAGAAAATAAAATCCCTGCAATTAATAATTGTGAAGTAAATAGTAATAGTTTTTTCATGATTTTTGTTTTAAAAGTTTAACACAAAAAAACTATGAGTCCACTATTATTCTAATCTAAAATTTCTGAAATGGCTTATTTTATTGCTGAAATATTGATATGAATTGCTAAAGCAAAATTTCTAATTCTACTTTAGTTCCCTGAGATAAATCAGTGTATTTGACTTTTATATTCTGCCCATACCCTTCATTTAATAACTTTATTCTTTTCTGAATTGCTGATGTTGCATACGAAGTATGATTTTTTCTTTGTTGATTTATTTTTTTAGATTGTTCTCTCCCCACCCCATTATCAATAACTTCAACAATAAGTTTTTGATTCTCTTTTTTAAACCCGACTTGTAGTTTTCTTTCTCCTTTTTTATGTAACAAACCATGCTTTACGGCATTTTCAACAAATGGTTGAATAATCATTACTGGAATCTGTTCACTAAATGTATCCACCTTATCATCTACATCAATTGTGTAAGTAAAATTATCTTCAAACCGTACTTTTTCTAATTGCAAATACATCTCAAGGGTTTCTATTTCTTCTTCTATATTTATAAAGTTTTGCTGAGACTGATCCAGATATCTTCTCATTAAATCGGCAAACAAGCCCAAATAGTCTCCAGCAAGTTCTTTTTTATTGGTAATAATATATTCTTGGATAGAATTTAGCGCATTAAATACAAAATGAGGATTCATTTGAGAACGCAAAGCAGTTAACTCACTCTCTCTTGACTGCTGCTCTAGTTCGAGTTGTTTCTTTGTTTCTTCTAATTTTATTTGAATAAGCTGTGCCTTCTTTTTAGCTTGCTGTTGATAAAAGAATACTAAAATTAAGCCTACTATAAATAAACCAACAATAATAGAAACAATAAAATAACCTCTGCTTCTTTGGGCTTTTATATCTAACAATTCTTTTTCTTTACTTAACTGCTCTTTTTCAAACTCTATTTGAACCTGTTTCTTTTCTAGCTCGGCTGTTTCATATTTTTTTTCTAATTCTTCTATTAACTTTATTTTATTTTCAGAAAATATAGAATCTTTTACTGTATGATAGTTATTGGTATATTCTAAAGCTTTTTGATATTGGTTTAAATTTTTATAATTCAAGGCCAATTGATGGTAAATAACTTCTAAATTTCGATTCACACCATGTTTTTTAGCCAATATTTTCCCTTCTAATAGGTACTTATTAGATTTAGAGTATTCTTTCTTTTTGCGATAAACTTTCCCTAGATTTTGATAAGAATCAATCAAAGGTTTATCCATTTGATACTCTTTACTTAAGGTTAAACTTTTTAGCGAATTTTCTATGGCTTCTTCTAATTCATTTAACTCAACATTTACACTTGCAATTCCGTTGTAGCCATAAACTAACCCCATTGGATGATTCATTTGTTTAGCATAATCTAACACTTTTTGAAACCATTCTTTTGATTGTTGTAATTGTTTATCATTACCATAAGCTACAGCCAAATTATTACAAATAGCCATATGTTGAACACTAGGTTTTTTATCTTTAATTAAATCATATATTTTAAGATATATTTCAATGGCTTGCTGTGGTTTTTCCATATTATTATAGATTAAAGCCATATTGTTATAGGCAGCTAAAACATGTTTTTTATCACCAATAGATTCTAAAATATCAGCTCCTTTATTGGCATAAATTAACGCAGAATCTAATTCTCCTTTCTGAAAATAATAACCTGAAAATGCTGTATTAGAAAACCCTTCTCCTCTCCTAAAATTATTTTGCCTAGATAATTGTAGCGCTTTAGAAATTAACAATTGAGAGCTATCTAAGTTATCATGGTAATAAATGGCTGCTAAATCTACTAAAGCATGAATTTTATTAGTATCTGTATTTTCAGATTTTGTGATAATATTGTTAAGACTATCAATTTCTTTTTCCTGACCAAAAACCGAATTGATTAACATCACTAAAAATACTATTAAAACTCTCTTCATATTTTCTTTTTAAACGTTGTCACATTCATTATCTATCACAAAATAATAATCCCAATATTTGTATTTTTACACCCTAATGGATGATTTTTCAAAAATAGATAAATTAGAGGAAGACGACTATTACTTTACTCCTGAAGGATATAAAGTATTTACAGAAAAGTACCTTTTAAAAAGAGGTTATTGTTGTCAGAATGGATGCAGGCATTGTCCATACGGATTTGATAAAAGTAAAGGGAGAATAGTTAAAAAGAAATGAGATTTATAGAGATTAGAAGTTAGAGAATTGGAAAAACGAAAGAAACATAATTATAAAAATCTGAAAATATGGCAAATAACCATGGAAATTACGAATGATGTTTTTGAAATGTCTTCAGCATTTCCACCTGATGAGAAGTTTGGTTTAACATCCCAAGTTAATCGGTGTGCCGTTTCAATTCCGAGTAATATTGCTGAAGGTTCATCAAGAACTGGAAAGTCGTTTTCTCATTTTATAGATATCTCATTAGGATCATCATTTGAATTAGTTACACAACTGATTATAGCAAGTAAAAGAAAATATATAAGTCAAGAAAAACTAGAAGAAATTGAAAATAAGATAAATGAATTTCAAAAGATGGCTACTGGTTTTCAAAAAACCCTCTAACATCTAATCATCTATCTTCTAAACATCTAAATATGGATTTTAAAGCGCAAATTCAACAAGGTATTCCAACAGAATTACCTCCAAAAAAGGAATATGATAACTCTGTAAGTCATGCTCCTAAGCGTAAAGAAATTTTAACTGATGATGAAAAGAAATTAGCTATTAAAAATGCCTTAAGGTATTTTGACAAGAAACATCATGCTAAACTAGCTCCTGAATTTGCCCAAGAACTAAAAGATTACGGTAGAATTTATATGTACCGTCTTCGTCCAGATTATAGAATGTATGCTCGTCCAATAGAAGAGTATCCTGGAAAATCTACCCAAGCAAAATCTATCATGTTAATGATACAAAACAACTTGGATTACGCAATCGCACAGCACCCGCATGAATTAATTACATACGGTGGTAATGGAGCAGTTTTTTCTAATTGGGCTCAATATTTATTGACTATGCAATACTTGTCTGAAATGACAGATGAGCAAACCTTAGTCATGTATTCTGGTCACCCTATGGGATTGTTTCCATCGCATAAAGAAGCTCCTAGAGTTGTAGTTACCAATGGAATGATGATTCCTAATTATTCTAAACCTGATGATTGGGAAAAATTTAATGCCCTAGGTGTCACACAATATGGACAGATGACCGCTGGAAGTTACATGTATATAGGTCCTCAAGGAATAGTACACGGAACTACAATTACCGTATTAAACGGTTGTAGAAAAATTGATGATAAAGGTACCGCTGGAAAGTTATTTGTTACTGCTGGTTTAGGTGGAATGAGTGGCGCTCAACCTAAAGCTGGAAACATAGCAGGAGTAGTTTCTGTAACTGCTGAAGTAAATCCTAATGCAACATACAAAAGACACGAACAAGGATGGGTGGATGAAGTAATTAAGGATTTAGATGAATTATGTACCAGAGTAAAATCTGCTAAAGAAAATAAGGAAGTGGTTTCCATTGCATACGATGGAAACATTGTTGATGTATGGGAGAAGTTTGATAAAGAAGGAATTTATATCGATTTAGGTTCTGACCAAACATCATTGCATAACCCTTGGGCAGGTGGTTATTACCCAGCTGGATTGAGTTATGAAGAAAGTAATGAGATGATGGCCAACAACCCTGAATTATTCAAAGAAAAAGTTCAGGAAAGTTTAAAAAGGCAAGCAGCTGCCATTAATAAACACACAGCAAAAGGAACTTATTTCTTCGATTATGGTAATGCCTTTTTATTAGAAGCAAGTAGAGCTGGAGCTGATATAATGGCTGAAAATGGTATTGATTTTAAATATCCAAGCTACGTTCAAGATATTATGGGACCAATGTGTTTCGATTATGGTTTTGGTCCATTCCGTTGGGTATGTACTTCTGGTAAACCAGAAGATTTGAAAAAATCGGATGATATTGCTTGTGAAGTATTGGAGGAGATTATGGCAACCTCTCCAACAGAAATTCAGCAACAAATGCAAGACAATATTACTTGGATTAAAGGAGCCCAAGAAAACAAATTGGTAGTTGGTTCACAAGCACGTATTTTATATGCTGACGCAGAAGGTAGAATGAAAATTGCTGAAGCATTTAACAATGCCATTGCAGCTGGAATTATCTCTGCTCCTATCAATTTAGGAAGAGATCATCATGATGTAAGTGGAACTGATTCTCCTTATAGAGAGACAAGTAATATTTATGATGGCTCAGCATTTACAGCTGACATGGCCATACACAATGTAATTGGTGATAGCTTTAGAGGTGCTACTTGGGTGTCTATCCACAACGGTGGTGGAGTTGGCTGGGGCGAAGTAATTAATGGTGGATTTGGAATGACATTGGATGGAAGCCCTGAAGCTGATAGAAGATTAAAAATGATGTTACACTGGGATGTAAATAATGGAATTGCAAGAAGAAGTTGGGCTAGGAATGAGGAAGCCATTTTTGCCATTAAACGTGAAATGGAAAGAACCCCTGATTTAAAGGTTACTTTGCCGAATATTGTTGAAAATGAGTTACTAGACAACTTATAATTACTCTTGTCATTCAGAGTAAAATTTTATTTCTGCTTTAGCAGAACAATAAAATGCAGAGTGGAATCTTCTATATTAATTGCTAACAAGCTAAAAGATTCTTTTCATTTTGTTTACTCTTCGACTCAGCTCAGAGTGACAAAATTTCGTTCTGAATGACATTCAATAATATAATACTGTAAAATCATTAACTTTAGGTGTATGAAAAACCTCATCACCATATTACTTGCTTTTGGTTTAGCTCAAATTGGGTTTGGGCAAGATGATAATAATAAGTATATAATTTTAACGTATTCAAAACCTACAGACATCAAAATAGACACCAGCATTTACATTGATTTTACTTCTAAAGAAACTATGCTAGATTCTTTGATGAACAGTAAAGAATTACTTGATTATTACAACTTACTAAAACCACCTCCACATGGTGGTGACCCCAATTATGCAACCATTTCTGTAATTGTAGATACTAACGGAAGAGCCATTTTTACTTATGTAGTTGAAGATGTAAAAAATAAATGCAATGATGACTCTTGGAAACTCTCTAATAATAGAGGTGTTACTTTTTCTCCATTGGTTATTAACAATAAAGCATACACCACCGAATACGTTTTTAAGATAATGGACTTGATGTATTGTGTTCCTCTAATTCACAAAGAATCTATTCCTAATAAATAACAATTTAGGATTCCAAAATTGTGGTTAATTACTTGTGGTATTGCAAATAGTGATTAACTACTTTTGTATAAATAATTTAAATCGTTTTAGTAATATGAAAAAATCGTTATTTACATTACTTATTACAGCTTTTTCTTTAACTGTATTAGCACAAGACACCATTGTTGTTCAAACCTTAGATTTTAATGACATTACCAAGCGTAGAGGTTGGTATGTGTTTCCTGAAGATACTAATCGATATGAAAAAATATTAATGTATTACACACTAAAGTGCGATGCTGCTACTACTCAAGATCAGTATGCATGTGGCGAATGGGATTATACCACTTACACACGTCTATACCAACACGAAAATGTTGGAGCTTCAAGATACTTGGTAAATGGTGGTTACCCTGATACAATTGAGTATGTTACCAATCCAACTTATACTTACTATCAACAACAACAATATTTTATCGTATATGACAATACTGTTTCAGAAACTGATTATAGTATTGGTTCAGGGAGCACTCCTATCACCCATGCTTTTAATGCAGGAAATGCTAACAACAAAGCACAATACTTGTGGCAAGCAAGTGAATTAACAAGTGCTGGTTTAACCGCTGGGAATATTGATAAAATTAAACTAGATTTTTCAGCTTTAGGAAGTGACTTAAATTATTTAACCATTAAGATGAAGCATACTGCTTTAAATAGTATTAATGAAACACAATATGAAACAACAGGTTTATCGGAAGTGTATAAACTAAATACCCAAATTGGTGCTACAGGGATTAACACGATTAACTTAACCAACCCATTTAACTGGGATGGTTCTTCTAACATCGTAGTAGAGTTTTGCTTTAGCAACTCAGCGCCAGGTACCGGGCATACCTTAGTTGGAGAAACTACTGCCTTTAACTCTGCTGTTTACTCAACACAAGATGATGGAAAATTAGATTTCGTTTGGGGAGATTATGTTGAAGTTCCTTCAGGAGCATTTTCGAATATAAATAACGAAATAACAGTATCTTTTTGGTGTTACGGAGACGCTAGTCTTCCTAAAAACACTTACATTTTTGAAGGTAGAGACGCTAATGGTAGAAGGGTGATTAATTCTCATTTACCTTGGAGCAATAGTCAGGTATATTGGGATGCAGGTAATTCAGGAACCAACTCTTATGATAGAATAAACAAAGCTGCTAACAATAATGATTTTAAAGATCAGTGGAACCATTGGGCTTTTACTAAAGATGTTGGTACTGGAGAAATGAGAATATTTTTAAACGGTGTATTATGGCATAGTGGAACGGGAAACACACGAACAATGAGTGGCATTACTTCTTTTAAAATTGGAGGACAAGCAAGTAGTTATGGAAAATATGATGGAGCCATTCATGATTTTAGAGTATGGGATGTTGCCTTAGACGCCACTACCATTCAAGATTGGATGTACAAAGATGTAGATGGAACTCACCCAAATATTGGTAACTTACAAGCTTACTATAAGTTTGATGATATGACTGGAACTACTGCGGCTGATGCCTCTGGGAACAATCACACTGCTACCCTAATGGGAATGCCTTCATGGAATTATATCAAAGGATGTGATCAATACAGAAATATGACTGCTGCAATGGAGCGTCCTAATATCACTTTTACACAAGGTACCTATACTACTCACATTGATTCTGTTATGGTGTTGGATTCAGTTATGAATTCATCAATAAGCATTGTAGAAAACACAACAATCATTGATACTAGTGTTACAGGAATTACCATGACAGCAATAGACACAACATTCGGTTGGGAATCTGGTTGGGTTTACACTTACGATCAATATGGTAACAAAGTAGATTCTACGTTTATCAATTACGACAATCAGTTAGTAAACAACTACCAACAAACCATTTTTCAGTTACAAAACTATGTAACACCTTACGGTATTGGTTTAAGTTTAGGACCTAATGGATTTAGATGGATTTATGATGTTACCGATTACGCTCCTTTACTACATGATACCGTAGAGCTTTCTGCTGGTAACCAGCAAGAATTAATTGATTTAAAGTTTATTATGATAAAAGGTACTCCACCTAGAGATGTAATTAAAATAGAATCTTTACAAAGGGGAGATTATCAACATGCTGATATTGCCAATGATATACAATGTAAAGCAAACACAGTTACCTTAGACCCTTCCGCATCTTCTTTTAGGGTAAAAACAAGAACTACTGGGCACTGGTTTGGAGGCTTCCAAAATTGTGCTGAGTTCTGCCCGAAAGATCATAATGTATTTGTAGATGGTGTTAAAAGGTTTGAATGGAACAACTGGACTGAATGTGCTGACAACCCAGTAATTGCACAAGGAGGAACATGGGTTTACGATAGAGCAGGTTGGTGTCCTGGTGCTTTTGCTGATACTTATGATTGGGAGCTTACTCCTTTTGTAACTCCTGGAAGTACGCATACTTTAGATTATGGTATGGAATTTACCACTGGTGGTATGGAAGGAAACTATAGAATGACTATGCAATTAGTAACTTATGGTGCCAACAACCACAACTTGGACGCAAGAGTTGACGAAATTATTGCTCCAACAAATTGGGAGTACAGAAGCAAAATCAACCCAATTTGCACAGGTCCACAAGTGGTTATTCAAAATACAGGAAGCACACCATTAACATCTTTAACCATTACCTACAACGTAGCAGGTGGTACTCCAGAAGTATATAATTGGTCTGGAAGCTTAGACTTTATGGAAAAAGAAAATGTTACACTTCCAATACCCGGAATGAGTTTTTGGAATGGTAGCGGGCAAAATGTTTTTGAAGTAAACGTTAGCAGCCCTAATGGAGGGGCGGATGAATATCCATCTAACAACAGTGCTACAAGTTCGTATGAAATACCTGATATTTATACAGATGATAAGTTTTATCTAAAAATTCAAACCAACCAGGCAGGGCACGAAAACTCTTATACTATTAAAGATTACCAAGGAAATATTGTAATGCAAAGAGCTACCATGACCAGCTTAACAACTTATAACGACACCATTGATTTGCCTGATGGATGTTATGTGTTAGAAATATTAGATAGCGATGATGATGGTATGAGCTTTTTCGCTAACAATGATGGTAGTGGTTCTGTACGTTTCTTCTGGATACCTGCTGTAAATCCAACCCCTTGGTTTAAAACATTTAATGTTCAGTTTGGTAAATTTTTAAGGTATCATTTTATTATTGACCAAACAACTACTGGTATTGAAGGTTATGATAAAGCACACCAATTGGATGTATATCCAAACCCAAGTAACGATGTGTTTAACATTAACTTAAATGGCTTTAACGAAGAAAATGTAACACTAACCATTTGCAATACGTTGGGGGAAAACATTTACAGCGAAATGGTAAACCCTGTTAATGGAACAATACAAAAAAGTATAGACTTAAGTGCGTTTCCTAATGGAGTTTACTTTGTAAGAGTATTTGCGGATAATGAGTATGCTGTGAAGAAGATTATTAAAAACTAAATTTAGTTAACGATAAAAAAAACCCTTAACGATGTTAAGGGCTTTTTTTGTAACTTGTAAGCAGTAAAATGAAACATTTAACAACTATATTGTTTGTTGTTGCTGCCCAATTTGGTTTTGGACAAGATAGCACAATGTATTGCCAAGAAAATGCAAGTATGTTTTCAAACTGTTATGTATTTTATTCAGATGGCACCTTTAAACACTATCTGGTTACTGATGATTTTTATGGGCATTATGGTAAAGGTAAGTACGAAGATAAAGGACAACGAAGGTTCTTATACTATGGAAAATTAGATTCAAGCTATGACAATTATGATGATAAATTATACACTAAAGAAGTTAACTCTTTACAAGTACTAAAAAAGAAAAACAAAAAGTATGTTTCTAAGAACTACTATGAGTTTTTAACCAATGATAGAAAAGTTTCTTTCAATAAAGAAGAAACTGACAGCAAGTAAAAAAACCTCAACATAATATGTAGAGCTTGTTGTTAAAAAAAAGTTGCCCCTTCTTTAACCATTCTTCTTAATAGTGGGCTTGGTCGGTAACGGTCTTCACCATATTCGTTAAACTGAGCTTCTAATTGGTTTAGCACATTTTCTAACCCTATTTCATCAGCCCAAGCCAATAATCCTTTAGGGTAATTTACCCCTTTGGTCATGGCTAAATCAATGTCTTCCTTAGTAGCAATATTTAAGAACAACGCATCAACAGCTTCGTTAATCAACATCATCAATATTCTATCTAACATTTGCTTTCCTAAAGCTTCATCTTTAGTTGGTGCTGGCATTTCTGCTCCTTCTGCATAACTGTAATATCCTCTACCAGATTTACGTCCGTACCAACCTGCTTCAGCATGTCTTTTTTGGGTAAAAGATGGTTTGTATCTCGGGTCGTAATAAAACGCAGCAAAAACAGTTTCTGTTACCGTATAGTTTACATCATTACCAATGTAATCCATTAAGGTAAATGGTCCCATTCTAAAACCACCCAACTCAGTCATTGCCCAATCAATGGTAGCAAAATCTGCTACACCTTCTTCGTATATTCTTAGTGCCTCACCGTAAAACGGACGAGCAACTCTATTTACAATAAAACCTGGGGTATCTTTTGCCAATACCGTTACTTTCTTCCAATCATCAATTAATTGTCTAGAAGCAATCTTTGTTTCCTCAGAAGTCTGCACTGCAGGTATAATCTCTACCAGTGGCATTAATGGTGCTGGATTAAAAAAGTGTATTCCTATTACTCTTTCTGCATTGTTACAAGCAGAAGCAATAGAAGCAATAGAAAGCGAAGAGGTGTTACTTGCCAGAATACAGTCATCAGAAACAATGGTTTCTAACTGAGCAAATACTTTTTGCTTCACTTCTAAGTTTTCAATAATGGCTTCTATTACAATTCCACAATTACTGAAGTCAGTTATTTTTTCAGAGAAAGTAATCCTTCCTTTTACGTCAGCAGCTACTAATTTTCCTTTCTCCTCTAAGCGATTTAAAATCTTGTCTAACTTTGCTTCGGCTTTTTCTAAAACCTCAACATTTAAATCAACTAATATAACCCGGTGTCCTTGAGTTGCTGCAATTTGCGCAATACCATTACCCATTGACCCTGCTCCTAATACACCTATAGTGTTATTAGTTGTTAATTGTTTGTTGTTTGTGTTTTCCATTACTTTAATGTTTTAAAATAATTGATAAACCCACTCAACAACTTTTTACAAGTAGTGAGTTGATTTAAAATGTTTTTATATTCTTCAGAGTTAATGTAATCTAAATCTTTTGAAATATGAATTTGAGTTTCCAATTCATACAATGAACCTCTAGAAATATAGAAAAACTGTACAGAATCTTTTGTATGATGTCTACCACAACCTTCAGCAATGTTAGAGGGTATCGAAATCGCACTTCTTCTTATTTGCGAGACTAATCCATACATTTCTTTATCAGGAAATTTTTCAGTCAATTTATAAATAAGGACAACCAGCTGTTTACTCTCTTTCCAAACATTCAAATCGGTGTAATCCTTATAATCCATCTATCAACTATTAACTCACAACAAGCAATTGTGTTATTCTCCTTTAAACTCTGGTTTTCTCTTTTCTAAAAATGCGTTAACACCTTCTTGGTAATCGTAAGTTAAACCTGCTTGGTTTTGTAATTCTCCTTCTCTATTCAACTGCTCAGTTAATGTGTTCCCATAAGTCTCGTTCAACAAACGCTTGGTTAACCCAATCCCCTTAGTAGGCATCTTAGCCAATTTAGAAGCTACTGCCATAGCTTCTTCTTGCAAATTCTCATCAGTTACAGCTTTGTAAATCATTCCCATTTGCTCAGCATCAGCAGCCATTACTTTATCTCCTAAAAACATTAAAGCAGCTGATTTTTGCATGCCAATTAAACGAGGTAAATAAAAAGTTCCTCCGCTATCTGGTATTAACCCAATCTTACTAAAAGCCTGTATAAAAGCAGCTGATTCAGCAGCTAATGTAATATCACAAGCTAGTGCAATATTTGCTCCAGCACCTGCTGCAACACCATTTACACCACAAACAATTGGTTTTTCAATTTTTCTTAATCGCTGTATAATTGGGTTGTAATGCTCTTCAACAATCTTAGGTAATTCCGTTTGCTCGGGATCAATAGCCTCTGCTAAATCCTGTCCCGCACAAAAAGCTTTTCCTTCGCCAGTAAGATAAATTGCTCTTACCGATTGATCAGCATCACAATCATCTAATGCCTTTTGTAAATCAAACGCCATTTGACGAACAAAGCTGTTAAACTTATCAGGTCTATTTAGCTTGATGATTCCTACTCCATTTTCTATTTTAAAATCTATCATTTAATGTATGGTTTTTAGTGTATGACTTATGGGAAATAGCTTTCGAAACACTAAATACCATAAACTAATCACATTTTACATTCTATTTTTTCTCCAATTTGATTTGATTTCAATACCTGATACTTCAAGAGTTTTCTTATTACCTTCTTCAAATAGTTTTGCAGCAAAAAGTGCAGCAACTTCTTCCGTATCTGAATTTTCTGTTTTCAATACTTCTGGAGTAAAATATTTACCCACAAAATGTGTATCGAAATCTCCACTGATAAATGCTTCATGCTCTAGAGCATATTTACAGAAAGACAATGTAGTTTCCACTCCACTAATTTTATAATCTTCTATAGCTCTTAACATTCTTACTCTTGCCTCTTCTCTATCCTTACCATAAGTAATTAATTTGGAAATCATAGGGTCATAATAGATCGGAATCTCCATACCTTCTTCAAAACCATCATCTACTCTAATGCCCAAACCTTCAGGTCTTTCGTAAGTAGTTAAAGTTCCTATATCTGGTAAGAAATTATTTGCAGGATCTTCAGCATAAACCCTCACTTCAAAAGAATGACCCTGAATTTTTAAATCTTCTTGTGTAAAGCTTAATTTCTCTCCTCGAGCTACTTTAATCTGTTCTTTTACTAAATCTAATCCAGAAATCATTTCTGTAACTGGATGCTCAACTTGTAAACGAGTATTCATTTCCAAGAAATAGAAATCCTTATTATTTTCTAATAAAAATTCAACCGTACCCGCACCAACATAATCACAAGAACGAGCTACATCAACAGCACATTCTCCCATTGCTTTTCTAATTTCAGGAGTAAGAACAGCTGAAGGAGCTTCTTCAATTACCTTTTGATGCCTTCTTTGAATTGAACATTCTCTTTCAAACAAATAAACTATGTTTCCATGAGTATCAGCTAATACCTGAATCTCAATATGACGAGGTGAACCAACATATTTCTCAATAAAAACTGCACCATTACCAAATGCAGATACCGCTTCACTAACCGCTCTATCCATTTGGTCTTCAAATTCATTAGCTCTCTCTACAACACGCATTCCTTTACCACCACCTCCAGCAGCAGCTTTAATTAAAATTGGGAAACCTATATCCTCTGCAATTTTCTTAGCCTCTGCAATATCTTCTATAGCTTCATCAGTACCCGGAACCATAGGTATGTTATAATCTTTTACTGTTTCCTTGGCCTTTAATTTATCACCCATTAACTCCATAGCTTTTGGAGATGGCCCAATAAAAATGATTCCTGCATCAGTAATTTTTTGAGTAGCCTCAGCATTTTCTGATAAGAAACCATAACCGGGGTGTAATCCATCTACTCCCAACTCTTTACACACTTCAATAATTTTATCAACCTGTAAATAAGACTCACTAGATGGTGGTGGACCAACACAAACAGCTTCATCAGCATATTTTACAAAAGGTGCATTTCTATCTGCTTCTGAAAAAATTGCTACTGTTTTTATTCCCATTTCTTTGCAAGAACGCATAACACGCAATGCAATTTCTCCTCTATTGGCTACCAAAATTTTATTCATACTCTATAATTTTTGAGAGTTTAAAGGTAGTAAATGAGATTGATAAATTAAAGGATGTTTTTAGTAACTTAGATTTTTATTTAAGTATATGAAAATGAGAATATTTACCCTTGCTTTACTTACTTTTTTCTTTGTTTTTAAAGCTAAAGCACAGCCCTGTGACACAACAGCTTTGCTCATACACAAACATTTTGCTATTGCTACTGATCCTAATATAAATGGAGATATCACCAGACATTTTGCATTGTACAATCCCCAATGTACACCAAAAAATACTTTATTGTTTTATATGGTAGGCACCATCAATCATCCTGCTAATGACCAACTTTTCATCAAATTAGCAGCCAACTATGGCTATCATGTAATAAGTTTAGTTTATGAAAACAATACCAGTGCTAAAAGTGCTTGCTTTACTGATAACGATACTACTTGCTACGAGAATTTTCATAAGGAAGTAATATTTGGAACTCCCGTTTCAGCTGCAGTAAATGTAGATTCTGCTCACTCTATTTATAATAGAGCCATTAAATTACTCCAATATTTAGATAACAACTACCCTTCTGAAAATTGGGGGCAGTTTTTTTCGGGAAACACTATTGATTGGACTAAAATAATTACTGCAGGTCATTCGCAAGGTTCTGGCCATGCAACTTATTTAGGACATATTTATCCTGTTAAACGAGTTATCATGTTTTCTGGCCCTAACGAATATATGGATAATTATAACCGAATTGCACCTTGGTTTGCCACGAACAATGTTACTCCTGATTCAAATTATTATGCTTTTGGAAACACTAATGATGAAGTAAGTTTTGACCACCAATTACAAGTATGGGATAAAATCGGGTTAACTAATTATGGTGATACGATTGATATTGACAATAACAATTGTCCTTATAACTCTAGAAAAATGCTGTATTCAAATAGTTTATTTTCTGGAGGAATAACACCTAACCATAATTCTACCATGGTAGATAATTTTACTCCAAAGGATGGGAACGGAAAGCCTATATACGAAGAAGTCTGGAAATATATGTTGGGATTGTGTGGCACATCCACAAGCATCTCTAATCAAACTACTTTAGCTAAGATTAACATATTTCCGAATCCGGCAAATGAATACATTAACATTGAAATTAGTAAAAAATTAAATGATTTAAGTGTTTCTGTTCTTAACACTTTAGGTGAAGAAGTTTTACATAAAAGATTAATTTCAAACCAAAAAATTGATGTTACTAGCTTAAAAAAAGGAGTTTATTTGATAGTGCTTAGTGGTAATAATTTTTACCGAACAGAAAAAGTGATCATTCAATAACTACTCTGCCTGACTCATAAAAGCACCTAAAACGGATTTACCGAAATAATAATTTAATGACAATCCTACATAAGGTGCTGCAGCAACATCCTGAGTTGTGCCATCTTGCCAGGATGTAATGGTTTGCAACATAGCATAACCTGCTTCTACTTTAAGTTTATAATGCCCACCCAATTTTGTGTTTAAAGCCAAATAAGTTCGTAGCTGACTTAAATTTAATGTCTGATTATTATCACTAAAACCCGAACCTTTTCGGTAAACGGTAGAAATACCATTAAAATATGCTACCATATCTAAATTCACCTTATTGTTGAAACGGTAGTTCAATTTAGCATGTAGTGGAATAATAATTTCTGTTCTAAAATTGCTACTACCCAGTCTTGTTTTTAACCCCAACAATGGAAATGGTATAAATGTACCTTGATTAACTAATAAACCAGCACCGTAAAAATAAAAGGTTTTTAAATTTTTGATTTTTACATTGGCTACATAACCTCTGAAATTTGGGGTAAAGCTTTCTGAAAAGGTATTTTTATTCTCTGCTGCAAACACATTTCCTGAGTACAACCAAACTCCTTTTCTAACACTAGCAGTAACAGCTGTCAGCCCTACATTCAACCTGTAAATGTTTTCAAAATTATCACTATTAGTTACTGTAGGCTGAGCAACACCAAAACCATAGTTTAAAAAAATCTGACTGGCTTTAGCATCCATCTTTTTTAAATCAAACTTCTTTAAATCTAAGCCAAACTTGGTTTTTAAGGGCTGGCTAAATTTTACGTTATATTTGATAAGCTGAAAATCTGAAGACTCATTAATTGCTGATGGGGTAAGATATTCAGTTCCTACAGTTAAACCGGGGCTAAACAAAAACCCAACATTGAAAGATTGAGAGAAAACAGAGTTACCAACAAACAAAGCAATTAGCAATATGCTAAATTTTATATTTACAAAAAATATTTTCATTAACTACTTCATCTTTTTTGGTTTCTCCTCATTAAAAAACCCATACAAAATAGAATTTCCAAAGTTATAATTAAATGAAAAATTAAAATAAGGAGTTGAACTCATTTGATAGTCATAATCATATGAAATAGCATCCAACTCTTGCATAAATGCATATCCAAATTCTATTTTGCACTTATAATATTTTGCAAACTTTTTGGTAACCCCAAAGTGTGTTTTAAGTTGCTGAAGATTCAAACCATCATTATCACTCAAATAATTTCCTTCTCTGTAAACAGTATGTATTCCGCTATAAGCAATTGAATACTCAAACTCAGCTTGATCTTTATAATTGTATTTTAATTTGGCGTGTACAGGTGCAATTATTTCAGCTAATAAGTTGTTGTTTAACTTGGCCCCAAAACCAAAAATTGGCAACAAGTAAAATTTACCTTGCACTACTGCTGCTGCTGGACCTACAAAAGGAACAAATTTTAAATTTTTCACATGAATGTAAACCGAATTTACTCTAAAGTTAGGTGACAAATACTCAGGAAATGTAGCATTATTTTCTTCTGCATTTATATTTACTGAATGAAACCAAACTCCTCTTTTTTTACTGGCTGTAATGTATATTAATTCTAACTCTGCTTTAAACTGTTTTCTAAAAAAGTTATCGTTAGTAAAACTTGGGTCTGACCAACTAAATTTAGATGCCAAAAAAAGCTGATTTGCTTTAGAATCATTACATTCAGTATCAAAATCTTCTAAATCACATTCTTTAGTTCTCAGCACTTTAACAAAATTCATTTTATATTTAACCATATTAAAAGTAGTAGAATCATTAACTGCCGAAGGACTTAAATGCTCTACCCCAAAAGTAGCTCCTGAATTAAAAATACTCCTCACATCAAATGATTGCGAAAACACCTGAACTACCAATCCTAAAAAGGAAAAAACTAATATAAAACAGGACTTTCTCATTGATTATCTTACTCAGGTAAATTTACGTAATTAGGGCTATTAAGTTTTTTACTCTTAACTAAATTAGTTTTCCTATTTTTGTGCTTTAATGAAATTCGCTTATCCAGAGTTCCTCTACGCACTTTTCGCAATAGCGATTCCGATAATCATTCACTTATTTAATTTCCGAAAATTTAAAAAACTTTACTTTTCAAATGTTGAGTTTTTAAAAGAGGTTCAGCAAGAAACTCAGGCAAAATCTAAACTTAAGCATCTACTAATTTTATTAAGCAGAATCTTAGCTATTACTTTTCTAGTTTTTGCTTTTGCACAGCCCTTTGTGCCAACTTCAGAAAGCAGTATAGCTAACCAAAACAATTTAGTGGGGATATACATCGACAATTCTTTTAGCATGGAAAGCATTGGCGAAAGTGGTAATCTTTTAAACGAAGCTAAACTAAAAGCAGTTGACTTAGTAAATGCTTATCGTAATACTGATAAGTTTGTTTTAATCAGCAACAATTTTAAAGCAGGTGATCAACGTTTACTCAGTGCTGAAGAAACCATTGATAAAATTGAGAGTGTTACTGTTTCTTCTTCTTCAAGGAAATTGTCAGAAATCTACTCAAGATTACAAGATGCGTTAAATACTTCTGATATTAACAATAAGTCGTTTTATGCTTTATCCGATTTTCAGAAAACCACCTCTGATTTTAATACAATTAAAGTGGATTCTTCTATTGCCTCGTATTTGGTTGCTGTAAAAGCCAATGAAATAAACAACTTATACATTGATAGTTGCTGGTTTAATAATCCTACCCACCTGATTAACCAAAACGAAGAACTTTTTGTGAGCATTAAAAACAACTCCGAAAATGATTTGGAGAACATCCCTCTTAACTTATTCATTAATAATAAGAATATAGTGCCTGCTACTTTTTCGGTTAAAGCCAATGATAAAACAATTGTTAAACTAAATTACCTCAACAAAACTTACGGCATACAACAAGGTAAAATTGAATTAAAAGATGATGCTGTAACCACAGATGATACTTTTTATTTTTCTTATCAAATTTCTGCTACCATTAACGTTCTATCAATTTTTGAAGAAGAGGAATCTTTGGCATTAAAATCGGTTTTTAGTACAGATAGCATATTCAATTATCAGGCTTTTAACGTAAACCAACTCGATTATTCATTAATTAAAACAAGTAACCTCATTATTGTACACAATTTAAAAGAAGTAGACTCTGGTCTAGCAAATAGTTTAAACGATTTTGTGGCTGGAGGAGGAAGTTTGTATGTGATACCTTCTAACAACATTAATTACAACAGCTACAAAGAATTTTTGAGTTTGCTATCGGTAAATTATTATACTGCCATGGATACTAACGAAACTAAAGTTAGTACCTTAAATTATGAACACCCTATTTATCAAAATGTATTTGAAACCAAACCAGAAGGTAATTTGAATTTGCCTGTTGTTTCTGCTCATTACAATATTTCTAAATCAACCGTTAGTTACAAAAACAACATTTTAACGCTAAAAAATGGGAACCCATTTATTGTTGAATATAAAGTGGATAAAGGAACCATTTATCTTAACACAACTAGTTTAGATAAAGAAAGTAGTAATTATACCCAGCATGCCATTTTTGTACCTACCTTATACAATATGAGCTTGTTAAGTCAAAAAAATTATCCGTTGTTTTTTACGATTGGTAATACTTCATCACTTGATGTAAATCGAATTGAAGGAGAAGACATTTACCACATTAAAAATGATAAGATAGATCTTATCCCCCAAGTTAGAAACAACAATAATTACACTACTATTTTTGTGAGTAACAACATTTCCGAAGCTGGTAACTACCTATTAGAAAACAATCAAAGTAAAATTGGTCTGGCCTTTAATTACAACCGGGCAGAGTCTGACTTAACTACCTACACCACAACAGAAATTGAAGAAATTTTAACCACCAACCTCTTTAACGCTAAAATAGTTGCTACTGCAAATAGTAGCGTAAAATCTGCTTTAAGCGAATTAAATGTTGGTAAAAGATATTGGAAATATTGTATTATTTTAGCTTTGCTTTTCTTAGCTGCTGAAATTGCACTTATTAAATTATTTAAATAAGATGAACATACTCATTAAATCAGCCAAAATTGTTGATCCTAACTCCAAGCATAACGGAAAAACTGTTGATTTACTTATCGAAAAAGGAGTCATCCAAAAAATTGGAAAAGCACTTAAAAGCCCTAAAAACTATAAAGAAATTAGTTACAAAAGCTTGCACCTATCACCAGGTTGGTTTGATATGAGAGTTAACTTTTGCGACCCAGGACACGAATACAAAGAAGACTTAAACACAGGTTTAGCTGCAGCTGCAAATGGTGGTTTTACTGGAGTTTTAATTATGCCAGATACCGAACCCGTGGCAGATAGCAAATCAAGTATAGAATACATCATTAATAAAGCTAAAGGAAATATTGTTGATGCACACCCTGCAGGTAGTTTATCCCACAACTGTGAAGGAAAGGAAATTGCCGAAATGTACGACATGCATCTAGCAGGTGCCAAAGCATTTACCGATAACAAAAAAAGTATTACAAGTGCCAGCTTGTTAAACAGAGCCTTGCTTTATAGCCAATCGTTTAATGGTGTTATTATGAACTTCCCAAACAATGAGGAACTAAGTAAAGGAGGACAAATAAACGAAGGGATGGTAAGTACCAAATTAGGAATGAAAGGCATCCCAGCTTTAGCGGAAGAGTTAATGGTAAGTAGAGATATTTACTTAGCCGAGTACTGCAACGCTAAAATTCATTTAACCAACATCAGCACCAAACAATCGGTAAAACTGATAAAGGAGGCTAAGAAAAAAGGCTTAAACATTACTGCCGATGTAAATGCTTACCACTTACTGCTTAATGAAAATGAGGTTGAACACTTCAATAACAATTGTAAAGTACTCCCTCCACTTCGAACCAACGATGATATTAAAGCCTTAATTGCTGGATTAAAAGAGGGTACCATTGATGCAATATGCTCTGACCATACCCCAGAAGACATAGAAAATAAACAATGTGAGTTTGACAATGCTGCTTTTGGAATGATAAACCTACAAACTGCCTTTGCTGCGGCTAACACGGCAACGGGTAGTAAATTAGATTTAGATGTTTTAGTTGATAAACTAAGTATTTCTCCAAGAAAAATTTTGGGCATTAAAACTCCTCAAATTAATGAAGGTGAAACAGCTAATTTGACTTTGTTTAGCCCAGATAAAATGTGGAGCCTAAACGAAAATGAAATTGTCTCAAAAAGTAAAAACACCCCATTTATAGGAAAAGAATTAACAGGTAAAGTTTATGGGGTGATTAATAATAATCAGATTTTTATTGCCTAACTATTTTATTAGTAACCGCAACTCCTGCTCCATCAATAATTTGCAAGGTATAAACACCTGAAGTTAAAGCAGTTCTAACACAAGTTTCTTCTATCAATCCTTTTCCCACAGTCCAATTGTAACTATACACCAACTTACCTGCTACATCAAAAATATTTACTTGTATTACCTGACTAACTGCTGAGTAATACACCAAATTAAACTGATTATGAAACGGTTGCGGATAAATGCTCAATACCTGATTAGTATTAATGTCATCAATGTTATAGCCTGCCAAATGTAAATAGGCCAATCTAAAATTAGGAATACCATACCCCATATCATTATCAGGATTTTTAAATTTATGGGCACTCCGCTGAACAGCATCAATTATATCATTATTCGTTTTCTCTGGAAACACCTGCCAAAGCACAGCCACCATTCCTGCCATTTCAGGAGAAGAAAATGAAGTGCCATTATTATATACCACATTCCCATTTTCATCAACTACAGCAGAATTTTGACCAATAGTTACCACATTAGGTTTTAACCTTCCATCAACAGTTGGTCCTCTAGAACTAAAACTAGCTAAACTGCCATTATGCTCTGTAGCTCCTACCGATAAAACATGTTTACCATCTGCAGGTGCTCCAATGTAGTACCAAGAATTATTACCCGAATTTCCTGCACTATTTACTACAATCATACCTTTGTTGTAAGCCATATCTGCAGCTTTGGTAATTATAGTTGTATTACCATCCATATCTGCATAAGTGTGATTTTGTGAGGCATCATCAAAAGTGGTATAACCCAAAGATGAATTAATGACATCAACTCCAGCACTATCAGCAAACTCAGCAGCAGCTAACCAATTGTATTCTTCGCTAATTGTTTCGGTTGGTGCATCTTCCGTTCGTAACAACCAATACTTAGCTTTTGGTGCTGTGCCTATTAAATCTTCTGGTAAATTAGCAGCCATGGTAGAAAGCACTTTAGTTCCATGGTCGTGCTTGTCAAACACATTATCATTATTATTTACAAAATCCCAATATCCTAAAATTCTATTTTCATTCCATAAATGATTAAAAGCCGAAATAGTATTTACATTAGTAAAACCAGCATCTAAAACGGCTATGGTCATTTCTTCTCCTTGATAACCACTTTCGTGCAAAAAATCACCTTGCATTATTTTAATTTGATTGTCTCCAAAACCATAATCCAAACTTTTTTCTTCTTCCATTTCAAACTTATCAGCTCGTTTGTTAGTGGTTAACGTATCATGTCTTTTTATTACCTCAACAGAAGAAACAAAAGGTAATGCCATTACGGAATTATAAATGGTCGTATCTACTACTTTAACCACCACCAAATTCATCCATTTTGACTTGTTAATGTAAGTTCCCCCCTTGCTTAAAACGCTATCAATGTAATTTTGATTTACAGGTATGTCGTCTGTAGTAACTAAGATATTATGCTTTGCACGCCTATCTATTGCTTTTTGAGATAAAAATTGTTGTGGATTATTTATCGAAAAAGGTGAATTATTTTTATCTGAAAATCGAACTGCCCAACGTTGTTGAGCAAAGCCTAACTGCGCAATCAACAACACTAAAAACAACAAATAATTTTTAGTTGCCATAACTGTTCAAGGTCATCGTTATATCATAGCCTCTCCATGGTGCTGAGAGATTATCTCGCTCTTTATCCATACTACGTTTGTACACCATACCCACACCTTTGGCAAACTTTTCTTCAAAAAGTACAGGGTTAATAAGGTTATCTTGTTCATCTTGTTGCAATACTGTAAGTACTGCGTTTAAAGCTATTCCACCAATGGTTTCCTGATTATCTATAACTGTATATTCATAACGCTGCTCGGGGTTATTGTTCATGACATTTCCATTCCAAGTATCATTATCTCTAACAGGAAAAAGTAATTTTACATAACGGATGTTTTCTTCTACTTTTTGATAATTGGTGCTTGTTATTTTGGCATTCCATGCATCTTGTAGGTACCAGTTTAACGTATCATGGTCTTTTCGGTAACGATGAATCACAAAAGCCTCCTCATCTTCCAAATCAGTATAACTTTCTGCAACAACTTCTTTTATTTGAAAACTGGTTGTTACTACTGTATCCAAAAAATCATCAAAATGAGTAGAATCTACATCATATACTACATAGCTACCTAATGTTAGTCCAGCATATTCATAACCAAAATCCGTAATAACCGTTTCATTTTCTTTAGAACAAGAAAAAGCTAAAACAGCAAGAATTATTATGGCAAAATGGCTATTTCGCATAGGTTAAAGTTACGGAAATATTGAAAAATGGTTCTAATTATCTATAAACCCACCACCTATTAAATCGTTTCCTTCGTAAAAAACAGCTGATTGTCCTGGAGCTACTCCTTGAACATCATCGTAAAATTCAATTTTTATTCTCCCATCTTCAGTAGTTGACAAACTACTGTGTGTACCTTTATCTTTATATCGGATTTTGCTTAATGCTTCCATACTATTAGGCAAAGTATCGTATTTTACTAAATTAGGTTTGCGTACAAAAACCTCTTTTTTATTTAAGTCTTCTTTTGTACCCAATACAACTTCGTTTTTATCAGCATCAATTTTTACCACATAACGAGGGTCACCAAAAGCAACCTCTAACCCTTTACGCTGTCCAATGGTATAAAACGGGTAGCCCTTATGTTGACCTATAACATTTCCTTTTACATCAACAAAATTACCTCCTGCAACTTTTTCTTCTAACCCTTCAACTCTACGCTTTAAAAAACCTCGGTAATCATTATCTGGCACAAAACAAATTTCAAAACTCTCTCCCTTTTTGGATAATTCTTCATATCCTCTATCAGCTGCCATTTTTCTAATTTCCGGTTTAGAAAAACCACCTAGAGGAAACAATGTTCTGGCAAGAGCCTCTTGAGTTAGTCCCCACAATACATAAGACTGGTCTTTATTCTCATCTTTTCCTTTAGAAATTACATAACGTCCGTTCTCTTGCCTAACTTGAGCATAATGCCCAGTTGCAATAAACTCACACCCCAACTGGTCAGCTCTTCTTAATAAAGCATCCCACTTAATATGAGTATTACACAATACACAAGGATTGGGTGTTCTTCCAGCAAGGTATTCATCTACAAAATTGTCAATAATATAGTCTCCAAATTCTTCTCGAATGTCTAGTATGATGTGATGAAAACCCATATTAACTGCCAATATTCTGGCATCATTAATATCATCTAAACTGCAACAACCTGTGGTTTTTCGAGTTCCTCCAGATGAGGCATAATCCCAGGTTTTCATGGTAATACCAATTACTTCATAACCTTGCTCGTGCAACAACATAGCTGCTACTGAACTATCTATACCGCCACTCATGGCAACCAACACTTTTCCTTTACTACTCAAAACTAATTGTGATTATTCTGGACCCATTCCTTCAAATACTTCGTGTTCTGGAATTGGTTCTATTGCATTCAACTTTTCTATATCCTTGTCTTTATTCTTATCTACTCTTTTTCCGTTTTTATAAATCTCTACTTTCTTCACTGTTTGTCCATCAGCTTCATAATACTTCCATACACCATTTCTTACCCCGTGATAAAAATTACCTGAAACACCACGCGATCCATCTGGCCTAAAATAAGCCGCTTTTCCTTCTAACCCACCATTCTCAAAAGTTCCTATTACTTTGGTTTCACCATTAGGAAAATACTGTTTCCATTTACCATTTTCAAAATCATCTTTCCACATTTTTTCTTCCGCCAATTTCCCATCAGGAAAATAAGTTTCCCACTTCTTATCTTTTTTACCCATGCTATAATTTTCCACAGCACGCTTATTACCATCTTCATCAAAATAGGTCCAAGTACTGTCTTTTTTCTGCTCTACATACTTACCTTTACCTTTAACTGCCCCACTTAGATAATATACAGTAGAATATGAATTTTTTCCTGAATGTTTCATTTCTACTTGCAGTTCGCCTGTATCGTAGTAGTATTTAAAAGTGCCAATAGGTTTATCATCTTTAAACGTGCCAGAATATCGTAACATGCCATTTTCGTGGTACTTTTTCCAAAGACCTTGTTTCTTCCCACTAGCATCAGTTTTATTGGTTTCTTGAGCTAACGCAGAAAGGTTAAAAATGATAGAAATAATGATACTTAAATATCTCATAACTGCTACAAAATTAGTAAATAAGTGAGTACTTGAAACAATAATACTACCAAACTTAACGCACTAACAATTAATATATTGAAATGAGGTTTATTTTATAATTAAAACAACTGGTTAGTTACTTTTGAGTAATGATTTATAAAGTTTATGAATATTCTCCACCATTTTACTCCAACTGTATTTTTTCTTTTCTGCTTTAGCTCCTTGCATAAAGATTACTGCTTTCTTGTTTTCGTAAAAATCTACTAAAGCATCTGCAATTGCTTTCTCATTAGGTTCTACCACATAACCAACTGAACTAGGAACTATCTCTTTTAATCCACCAACATCTGTAACTAGCATTGGTTTCTCAAAATGATAAGCTATTTGGGTTACTCCACTTTGAGTAGCATGTTTATACGGTTGTACAATAATATCAGCAGCACAAAAGTAATTGGCTACCTCAGCATCTGGTATAAATCGGTTATGTAAAATCACATCATCTTCCAAACCATTTTGTTTGATAATTGCTCTATAAGGTGCTTCATCATCGTAAAACTCACCTGCTACGATTAGTTTAGTTTTACCTTTTAATCGTTCATCAGCCAATGCTTTTAGAGCTAAATCCAACCCTTTATATTGTCTTACTAAACCAAAGAACAACATGTAGTTATTTGTGGCGTCTAAGCCTAAATTTTGTATTGCTTGTTCTCTATTTATAGCTGTTCCAAAATTATCGTACAAAGGATGAGGAGATATGGCTGTAGGTTTATCTTTTGATAGCTCTTTGATATCATTTAATACACTATCAGATAATGCTAAAAAGCCATCCATCTGTTTTACAAAATACTTGCTAAACGATTTATCGTAGCTGTGTTTTTCATGTGGTATTAAATTATGAACCAAGCCTATTAACTTGGCATTGCAATTCTTTTTAATGTGTTTGGCAATGGTGCCAAAACAAGGTGCCATAAAAGGCATCCAGTATTTAAAAATTACTAAATCAGGTTGTTGTTTAGCCACCTGTTTTCCAACGCCACTCCAATTAAAAGGATTGACAGAATTAATCAATCTTTCAATTTGTAAATTAGGTGCTTCTGCCTCAGAAAATTGTGTTTTCCCAGGAAATAAAAAACTAGGGTATTGTAATTTAAAGGTAATCACACTTACATCATGTCCTTCTTTTTTAAACTCTTCCGCCAAACGATTAGAAAACAAGGCTATTCCACCTCGGTAAGGGTAAGCTGGACCTATGATAGTAATTTTCATTACTTAAATTTCTTTCTCTATGTTGTATTGATTACGGTTAGGAGAAGTTCTTGAAATCAACTCTCCTAGAAAACCTGCTATAAATAATAAAGAACCTAAAATCATAGCCGTTAATGCCAGATAAAATTCGGCTCTATCAGCAATTAACCTTGAACCTGTGTTGATAAACAGCTTATAAATACCTAACCAAAGTGAGATTAAAAAACCTATACCAAACATTACAGTTCCCAATGTTCCGAAAAGATGCATTGGTCGTTTACCAAATTTTGAAATAAAGGTGATGGACAGTAAATCCAAAAATCCGTTAATGAAACGTTCCAACCCAAATTTGGTAACACCATATTTACGTTCTTGGTGCTGAACTACTTTCTCGGTTATTTTAGAAAATCCAGCCCATTTAGCCAAAACAGGAATATATCGGTGCATTTCACCATATACTTCTATGGTTTTAACTACTTCTTTTTTATAAGCTTTTAAGCCACAATTAAAATCGTGCAAATTATTTATGCCCGACATTTTACGGGTAGCAGCATTAAACAATTTAGTAGGTATGGTTTTAGAAAGTGGGTCGTATCGTTTCTTTTTCCATCCGGAAACTAAATCCCAGCCATCTTCAGTTATCATTCGGTACATTTCAGGCAGTTCATCAGGACTATCCTGTAAATCGGCATCCATGGTAAAAACCACATTACCTTGTGCAGCTGCAAAACCAACATTTAAACCAGCTGATTTACCATAGTTTCTTCTAAACTTAATTCCTTTAATGTTAGGATTCTCCGTTTTTAGTTGTTCAATAACTTTCCAAGAACTATCAGTACTACCATCATCAACAAAAATCACTTCGTAAGTAAAATTGTTATCATGCATTACTTTGCCAATCCAATCGCTTAATTCTTTAAGTGATTCCTCCTCATTTAAAAGAGGTATAACAATAGATATTTGCATATTTTCTGACATACCCGCCAAAGATAGTAAAAGAAAAATAGGAAAAGCCTTAAAAAAACTTAAAACCTTTACAAGCGTCATTCTGAACTCGTTTCAGAATCTAATACAGATGCTGAAATAAATTCAGCATGACAAAGTGGTAAAATTTTGTTCAGAATGACAATGCAGTTATAAAGATATTACTACTTTTGCGCTGGGCAAGTCTTATACGACCAGCTCCTACTGAACTTCCCCAGGCCGGGAACGGAGCAAGGATAAGTGGTTGTAGCGGTGCGATATAAGTAGCTTGCCCACTTTTTATCCCCTATTTTTCTTTTTTGTAAATTAGTAACATGAAAAAAATTGTGTTTTATATAATTTTTTTTCCCTTACTAACTGTAGCCCAACAACCAATGGAATACAAATGGAGCTATGTTTTAGAAAGAGATTACTCTGAACCATATGATATGTTAATAGATTCTAATGGTAATATTATTACAACAGGCAATTTTATTGGTTTAGTAGATTTTGACCCTGGAGTTTCGAATACAAATACGAATGCCTATAACGGCTCTTTATTTTTGAAAAAAACTGATGCTAATGGAAATTTGAACTGGATCTACCATCCTGATTTGAGTAATTCAGGAGTAGATCATAGTTTCGGGGTTTCCTATACCAATTCTGGTTTTTATTATATAACAGGATCTTTCGATGATACCATAGATTTTATTCCAGGTCCTAATACTTATGAGTTTTATTCAAGTGGATGGGATGACGCATTGGTAGCTAAAATAGATACTAGTGGAAATTTTATTTGGGCTAAAGTAATTGGTGGTAATGGGTCTGATGCTGGGTTAGGTGTAACAACAGATGATAACGACAATGTTTATTTTACAGGAAGATTTACAGATACCGTGGATTTAGATCCCGGTTCTGGAACTGATATTCATATAGCAACAGGTAACTCAGGTTGTTTTGTTACAAAGCTAGATTCATCAGGAAATTTCTTATGGTCAAAAAGTATTAGCAGTCCTGAAGGAAGTTATATAGAAGATATTAATATGAATAGTATTGGAGAATTAGTAATAACAGGGTATTTCATGGATACTCTCGACTTGGATCCAGGAGCTGGAACTGATTATATAATTGCTCCTTTTAATCAGAGCAATACTTTTATCCTAAAATTAGATTCATCAGGAAATTATATTAAAGGTGGCTCTTTTTATAGTAAAATTGTTAACCGAAGCTTAGATACACGGATTGATGCTCACAATAATATCTATTTAACAGGCGTATATCGTGATACAATTGATTTTGATCCAGGCATTGGCACTCATTATGAATATGCTCCTTACAGTACTGCAGCTGTAAGTCATATTACTAAATTAAATAACAACTTAGAGTTAGTATGGGTAAGAACCATATCTGATACAGCTCAATACAACTCTAACATAGGAGGTACATCAATAGCCATTTCTAAAGATGACATAGTATATTCTTCAGGGACATTTGGAGCTCACCCTGATATGGATCCAGGACCCGGAACTTATTATTTACCAAATGGTTCTGAAGGAGTTCGAGACATTTACATTCACAAAATGGATAGCAGTGGAAATTTTATTTGGGCTGGCGCAACCGAATCTGTAAATTTTGCTGGCTTTCCATCCTCTGAACATTTTAGTGCTTTAGCAGTAGCTGACAATGGTGATTTATATTGCGCTGGTCATATTGATGATAGCACACAGGTTGACCCTAATAATGGTAACATTCTTCACTATTTACCCTATTATGGGTGGTCAAATGATAGAATGCTTATGCTTTGTTTAAAAGAAAGTGAAACAACTAATGTGAATAAAACCGATGACAAACTATTTGCTAGCATCTACCCAAATCCATTTTCAGGTGAACTTAATATCACGTTAAAAAAGAATCAATATTCAACAGTTACCATATACAATGCTGTTGGAAAAACCATTATCAAAAAGCAATTTAATACTAAAAACATTCATCTGAATACAGATATTCCTAGAGGCTTATATCTTCTAGAAATAGAAACTGATAATGGAATTATTACGCGAAAACTTATTAAGGAATAGTTTTTGTAAATTTAGAATCTTAAATTCTATACCATGAAAAGATACATTGTATTACTTTTAATTATAGCAAGCACTACCGCTTTTTCTCAAACCAAAAAAGAGTTGCTTACTAAAAAATGGAAGCTGCATAAGTCTGAAGAATTTGGGCAGCAATACGACCCTATGGAAAATCAAAAGGGTGACTGGTTAGAGTTTACCACCGATGGAAAGTTTAAAGGAATTATCGAAAGTAATCATGTAGAAGGTACATGGTCGGATGGTAAAAGCGTTGTTGTAAAGGTGGATAAGGCAAAATCTAAAACCAAAATTAATTGGACCAAAGTAAAATCGGTAACCAAAGATAAGTTTGCCATGGAATACCAAAATGGAGATTTAATTACCGCTACGCTTATTTTTATCCCAGCCGATTAATTTAATATAACTGATTATTAGCATTTTATTGGTTTTTTATTCACAGTCATACATTTCAAATCCCTTTTAACCAAAGGGATTTTTAAGTTATTAACAATCAGATACTAAACCCATTTAGTAACATTAAGTTAACACATTTCATTTTTAACTAATTTTAGGCTGGTTTTTAAAAATCAAACACATGAAACTTATTGCACTTTTTATTTCTACCACAGTTTGCTTTTCTTTATCAGCACAATCTTTACAAGATTCTTTTAATAATGCTTTAGAAAAAGCTGACAAACCAGAAACAACTAAAATTGCCCCTCTTTACTCTTTTGAAGCAAATGTTGATTACAACCAAAAGGGAGTTCAATTGCAATGGGATGTTACTTCTAACAACAATGCAAGTAAGTTTATTATCGAGAAAAGTGCAGATAAAAGCACATGGATTGAAGTAAGTACGGTATTTGGTGCAGCACACAAAAAACAAGATTTAAATTACCTTTTTGTTGACTTTATGCCGCTTGAAAATCTTTCCTATTACCGCATTATTCAAGTTGAAGAATCTGGTCAAGAAAGTGTTTCTAATGTAGTACCTGTAAATTATGTACTAACTGAATATAATACAGCTGGTGTAAGTCTATTCCCTATTGCTTTGGATGATAACGAATTTAAAATCACCAACATCGCATGGGAAGAAGTTTTTGAGAAAGAAATCTTATTAGTGCTTCGTGATAAAAAAGGTGATGAATTCTTTTCAAAAGCAGTAATCAATATTGAAGAGGAGAAGCTAATTGCAGTTCCTGTTGAAGCTGAAATTCCATCTGGCGAATATTTAATTACTGCTACTTCAGAAAACCAAATCTATAGTCAGAACATAACTATCAATTAGTTATAAATCCACATCAACACAGGCTTTTTCTGGATCTTTAACACTTTATCCATCTTACGCATAAAATTATTGGATACTGCTGGACAGCCATAGCTTTCAATAATATGTGATGGGTATATCTCATCATCACCTATATCCCACGAGTGGAAAACAATGTATCTTTTGTAAGCATTACTATTAGTCTTTTCTAAACCATGTAATTTGTAATTAAAATTTACCCCAAAGCTACTCCACCCTCTCTTACCCACTTTATATTTTCCTAACGAAGAACAGTGACTTTCTGGGGTATTGCTAAACTGAGGAGTTTTACTTGGGTCATATCCATCTAAATTTCCACAAGTTCCATGACTGCATAACCCAGAATCAATGATAGAATCTCCTTTTAAATCCCATAAAAAGAAGCGTTTTTTACCTGAATGAATTTTCATATCAATTAAAATACAGATATCGGTATTCATATTATTTTTCTGGCAATATGCCTTTGCAGCCACGGCTTTTTGTTTCAATCTGTCTTTGGTTTTTACTTCGGCTTTTGTCTGACAACTCAAAAAAATGAGCACGGCAAAGCCTATACATACTCTGTACATAACTATTGTTTTAAAGAAATTACTAGAAAGTCATTCTGAGAAAGTTCTCAGAATGACATACACTAACTATTAATAAACAGCCTTAGATTGTTTTAAAGATTTAACAGGCTTGGTAGGTTTTGTTTTTACTGCTGTACCCTCAAACTCCAAAGTAGGTTGTTTAGAGTCAAAAACTGAAGTAACTGGCACCATAGCATCTAACTCGTAAACGTTTTTATAACCATAACCATAAAGGTTAATAAAAGTTGGAATATTTAAGGCTAAAGGTGCAGATTTACGAGCAAAATACTTCTCATCTTTATCCAAATTATTGTTGCAGTAAATTAACACTCTTGTATCTTTTGATGGAATTACTTTGGCCAATTTCCCTGCCGTAAAATCAGAAAAATTCAAATGAATTGCTCCTTTTACATGTTTAGCTTTGTACATTTTTTCAGAGCGAGTATCCAAAATAATGGTTCCTTTTTCTTTCGACATTCTTAAGAATTGTTCTACAGAAACTGTATGTGTCTTTCTATGTTTTTCAGCCTCAGTTGTTAGTTCAACAAATCCTGGATAATCAATATCTGATGCTGGATATTTTTCTGCTTTTGGTTGGGCAAAGGCTACTGAACTTAGTAATACCATTGCAATTAAATTTAGTTTTTTCATAATATTGGTTTTATGGTAAATAATTAAATGATTTCAAACTGGGCTTTAATCTCGTATCTTAACTTTATCTCAGGTACATTTTCCATGTAGCTTCCTCCTCTAACTTTGCTGTAACTTACTACTGAATTACTCACTACATTATTAGTGTTGGTATGATTCCAAAAAATGTTTTGATGATGATTAACTTCTTCTAATTCATCAACAGTTAATACTCTTCCCAACTCTTCATCAATAGCTTCTAAAAGGTATTTTGCTTTTTTCTTAGCAGCTTTTATGGCTTCAATTTTCACCTGCTGCCTTAGCTCCTGAATACTTTTATTTGAGGTTTTTGTAATTCTAATATGAGAGATGTAATCCTTATCTAAATCTTTTACCAACTTCATAAAATCTGTCTTAGCATCAAGAGTTACAATTATCTTTTTTGTTTGTCTTGAATCATTTCTGTGGTGCCACCAGTAATACCAGTAAAAAGAAGTAAATGAACCGTTAAAAAATACTTTCTCTTTTGGCACATTGTTCCCCAATAATATTTTCATCAAGGCATTTTCTATTTTCGAAATGGTACTCCCACTTCCATATTCAGTCATGGTAATTTCTAACTCTACTTCATCTGGTGGAACTATCATTTCAGCACTTCCAGTTACTGTAATAATTCGTTTGGACTTCTTTTCAATTTCTATAGCATTAGCATTTAATGTGAGGTAAAAAACTGCTATAATCAGGCTTAATTTTTTCATTGTTTTTGGTTTAAATTCAATGCTAAGCTACTTGGTATAAAAAGTGTTTTCAATGCACAATTAGGGAAAAGGGACTTTGAATGAGTGAAAAAGAAATCTGATTTAGTTAACTAGAAATAACGAACAAAAATCCATGAAAAATCAGTGTTTTAGAGCATCTTAGAAGAATCCGATAATAAAAAAGTGTGTACTTTTATCCTAACAGAAATAAGTTTTGAGGCTTAATTTAACATATCAATTATTAGTCGTACTAATACTAAGTGCGAGTTTATCCTTTTCTCAGGATAAAAAATCTTATCCTCAAAAATTTAGCAAACAAAATAGCAGCTATTCCAAATTTAGTAGAACCCCAAACAGAACAAAAGAAGTTCAAGAGAAGCTTAGTCAAGCAGAAAAAGAGTTTACCGAAAAACCAGACAAAGCGCTAGATTTGGTTCATGATGCTTTGTTGATTTCTATTAAAGAAGATTATACTTTTTTGGAAGCTGAAGCTTACGAGATTCTAGGAAAATTCAATTACGAATTGGATGAATATAACCTTTCCTATAAAAACTATGTAAAAGCCATTGCCATTTATGAGAAGTTGAAACTAGTTTCTAACTTTAACTTTATGGCTACCAACAAACTTAATGAACTTTATTACCCAACAGCTAAATCTGCTGAATTGATTGGAGATTATGAGAATAGTATTTCAAATTATAATAAAGCACTTAGTATTAGTTATAAGGATGAAGATAAAATAAAAGCTTATTTAGCTTTAGGAGATGTTTACCTAAAACAAAAGGAATATAAGGTTGCAAAAATTAATTATGATAAAGCCTTTAAGTTAGAAAAGAAAAGAGGAAACAGAAAAGGATTAGCTGTAGTTAACCTTAAACTAGCTGAACTTGAAAAAGAAAAAAACAATACCGAAAAAGCTGTTCAGTACTATCAAACTTCTCAAAACACTGCTATAGAATTAAATGATGATGAAGTAGTAAACCAAGTTTATACAGATTTATCTAACATCTACGAACAACAAAATAACATTGAAGAAGGTATTCAGTTAAATCAGCAGGCTATTGAGTACAACGAAAAGCGAAATAACCCACAAGAAGTATCGAAAAGAAACATTGATTTAGCCAACTTCTTAATTAAACAAAACAAGAATGAAGAGGCTATTCAAAGTTTAGAAAACACTGTTGAGATAGCTCAAAAAACTGGCGATTTACAAAACTTAAGTAAAGCCAACCAAGTACTTTCTGAAGTTTACAACAAAACTGGTTTAGAAGAACAAGCAATGGAAAAATATAAGGAATACTTAGCCTTAGAAGATTCCATTTACAAAATGAGAGAAAGACAACTAGCTGTTCAAAACAAGAAAGGTGAAATGCTGGAAAATGCTCAAAATAAACTCTCTCTTCTAGAAAAAGACAAACAGCTAAATGAGAAAACCATAGAACTTCTACGCCAAGAAAAAATTATTCAAGAAGAATTTATTACTAAACAACGTGTAATCACTTACTCTTTAATTTTTGGAATTATTATTCTACTTATTACCTCTTATTTGGTTTACAGAAGTAATAAAGCCAAGAATAAAGCCAACCAGCTTTTGATTTTAAAATCGTTGAGAGCCCAAATGAATCCACATTTTATTTTTAATGCTTTAAATTCGGTTAACAGCTACATTTCAAAAAGTGATGAAAGAGCAGCTAACCGATATCTAGCTGATTTCTCAAAATTGATGCGAGACGTGATGGAAAACTCACAGCAAGATTTCATTTCCTTATCTAAGGAAATAGATATCCTATCTGTTTACTTAAAATTAGAACATCATCGTTTTAAGGATAAGTTTGATTATTCTTTTGAAGTGGATGAATCTATTAATACCGAAGAATATTTTATTCCACCAATGCTAATTCAGCCTTACATTGAAAATGCTGTTTGGCATGGATTGAGATATAAAAAAGAGAAAGGTTTTTTAGCAGTGAGCATTTTACAAAAAGAAAACTTTATTGAAGTAAAAGTGAAAGATGATGGAATTGGAAGAAAAAAATCACAAGAACTAAAAACTGAAAATCAAAAAATTTTAAAATCAACTGGATTAAAAAACATTGATTCTCGTTTAAAGATTATTAGCGATATCTACAAAGCTAAACTAGATGTAAAAATCAATGATGTAGAACCAAACGGAACTGAAGTAACTGTAAAAATTTACCAAGACAATATTAAGAAAGTAGAAATATGATTCCATTAAAAGCCATAATAGTAGAAGATGAAGAAGCAAGTAGAGAAACCCTAAAGAACTATTTAAATAAATACTGTAAAAATGTAGATGTATTGGAAATGGCTGATTCCGTTCAAACAGGATTGAAAGCTATTGAAAAGCACAACCCTGATGTTGTTTTTCTAGACATTGAAATGCCTTATGGCAATGCTTTTGATTTATTAGAATCTTTAGACAAAGTAGATTTTGAAATCATTTTTGTAACTGCATATAGAGATTATGCCATTAAGGCGTTAAATCTGAGTGCAGCTTATTACATCCTTAAACCAATAGATATTGATGAATTAATTAATGCGGTAGAAAAAATTACTGAACGCAAAAAAGAAGGGGAAGATATATTTCATACTAAGATATTGATGGACAACATCAAATCAAACAGCTTACAACATAAAAAAATTGTATTACCTCAACTTGATGGATTTGAAGTAATAAAGGTGAATGAAATTATACGAGTTGAAGCAGACGATAATTACTCAAAGTTTTATTTACAAGGAGGTAAAACTTATCTCGTTTCTAAGACCTTAAAACACTTTGATGAATTATTAAATGAATTTGATTTTGTAAGGGTTCATAAATCTCATTTAGTTAACCTACATCACATCACTAAATACCTTAAAGGTAAGGGTGGTCAAGTACAAATGAGTGATAATAGCACTGTTGATGTTTCCCCTATTCGCAAAAAAGAATTGATAGAAAAGTTTAATTAACACCTGTTCACATCTTTATTTTCCTAAACCAACCCTAGTATTTACTTTTGATGTTGAATCAAAACAGATATAATGAAATTTTTTATTGATACAGCCAACTTAGAACAAATTAAAGAAGCTCAAGAGCTTGGAATTTTAGATGGAGTAACTACTAACCCATCATTAATGGCTAAAGAAGGAATTAGTGGAGGGGATAACGTAATTAACCATTACAAAACCATTTGTGATATTGTAGATGGAGATGTTAGTGCTGAAGTAATTGCTACTGATTTTGAAGGTATGGTTAAAGAAGGTGAATACTTGGCTTCTTTACATCCTCAAATAGTGGTAAAAATTCCTATGATTAAAGATGGCATCAAAGCAATAAAATATTTCTCATCAAAAGGTATTAAAACCAATTGTACTCTGATATTTTCAAGTGGTCAAGCATTATTAGCAGCCAAAGCTGGAGCAACTTATGTCTCCCCATTTATTGGAAGATTGGATGACATTTCTACTGAAGGAATGAAATTAATCGAAGACATCAGATTAATCTATGACAACTATGCTTTTGACACACAAATTTTAGCTGCTTCTGTTCGTCATACCATGCACATTATTCAATGTGCAGAAGTAGGTGCTGATGTAATGACTGGTCCTTTAAGTGCTATTGAAGGTTTATTGAAACACCCATTAACCGATAATGGTTTAGCTAAATTTTTAGCTGACCATGCAAAAGTAAACGCTTAATGCTTGTTCAGATACATCCAGATAATCCAGACAAAAGAAAGGTTGATCAAGTAATCAAAACTTTAAAAAAGGGTGGTATTATTATTTACCCTACCGATACCGTTTACAGTATGGCTTGCGATTTAACTAATCGAAAAGCAGTAGAACGGATGGCACAGATAAAAGGTATTAAAGTAGAGAAAGCTAACTTTTCATTAATCTGTTTTGACTTAAGCCATATTTCTGATTACACGGTTCAATTTAGTAATGCTATCTATAAACTGATGAAACGTGCATTACCTGGTCCTTTTACCTTTATTTTAGATGCCAACACAAGTGTTCCTAAACTCTTTAAATCAAAAAAGAAAACTATCGGTATTAGAGTTCCCGACAATAATATTGCTCGAACATTAGTTCAAGAGCTTGGCAATCCACTTATTTCAACATCTGTACACGATGACGATGATGACATTTTAGAATACATTACTGACCCAGAACTAATTCATGAACGTTTTGAAAAAATTGTGGATTTAGTAATTGATGGTGGTTTTGGTAAAAATGAAGCATCAACTATTATTGATTGTACGGGTAATGAACCTGAAGTAATCAGAGAAGGTTTAGGAAGTTTATCTGTACTTTAAAAGCATTTCTATTTATGCAAAACATTATTACTATAATTCTTATATGCCTGATTACGATTGCTTGTTCTAATGAAAGCGTCAATGTAGAAATAATTGATGATGCAGAAGTAATACCTCAAGAAGAACTAGATGATGAATATGAGGCTTACCATGATGAAACACCAATAGTATCAACAAGTGTTGAAAGTGATTTAAGTACTATAATTTCTGAACTAGAGATTATAGATTTTCCAATAGAATGGAATGCAGAAAAGCTAGATAATTTTAGCTGGGAGAATCACAAAAGTATAAGCTGGGAAGATTTCAAAAGTTGGAATTGGAATCATGAAAATTTCGAATATTATGCGGGAGATAGTGTAGATTTTAAATGGAAAAAAATTGAAGAAAACTACACGCTTCTATGCTTCACCACATTTGAAATGTTTGCCAAGGGTGGTTCAACGGAATATTATATAGCCAGTGTTACAGAAAACATAATGGATGGCGAATTTTACCCAATAGACATTGTAAATATTGCAGCAAGTAGGGCTATTAGCACAGAAAACCCTAATGGAGGTACAAGCGCTGGCATTGAATACCAATATGGATATATCAATGAAAAAGGTACTTTACTAACAACTTCTCTTAATGGAGATTCTACACAATTCAATATTTCTGAAGCAGGCAAATTCGATTTAGTTTCGAAAGAACAATCTCATATAAATCATTGATTTTTATTTGATTAAAGTTTATTTTTGTTACTAAACCTTAAATCAAATACTATGAAAAAAACTTTACTTTTTTTATCTATTTCTTTATTTGCTCTATCATCATTTGGGCAATGGCAAGATTTCGAAAACTGGACAAACAATTCAGTACAAACCTTAGATGGTTATCAAACACCTGTTAATGAAAGAGGCATTGATGGTAGTTTTGCTACTTTCCCATCTACTGATGCCTTTATAGGAAGTACTTCTGTACGTTTAGAATCAGTAATCTCTTCTTTTGGAGATACCATTTTTGGTTTCTTTATTGATGGAGATTTTGATACACAATCTCCTGGTCAAGCTGTTACATTAAATGGAGTAGATAGCTTAATTGGTTATTACAAATATGATATTATGCCTGGAGATTCTGCCTTACTTATTGCGGTTACTACATTCTCTGGAACTCCAACAGGTGGTGGTCTTTGGTATATTAACGGGCAACAAACCACATGGAAAAGATTTGCTTATCCAATTACTGCTATTGTTGCCGATTCTTTATTATTTGGTTCAGCTACGGGTGATCCAGCTAATAATTTTAATGGCATTCCTGGTAGCTGGATTCAATATGATAACGTTCATCTAAAAAGAGGTGCTCAAACGCAGAATTTAATGAATTTCAGTTTTGAAAACTGGACTCCAATTAACTGGGAAGACCCTACTGGTTGGACTACTGGTAACCTATGGGCAATAGGCGAGCCTACTTTACCATGTAACAAAACAGCAGACAGCTACGCTGGTTCATTTGCCATTGAATTATCTAATATTCAAAATGGAAATGGAGATACACTTTGGGGAGCTGCAACCAACGGATACTTTGGTAACAATGGTGCAATAGGTGGAGAACCTTTTTCTGGAACACCAACTGGAGTAGAATGTTATTATAAATATGCACCTTCAGGAAATGATACTGCATACATTAGTTTTGAATTTATGCAAAACGGTTCTCTTGTAGGTCAGTACGGTGGAGCACTTACCACACAAGCTAACTATACTCTTTGGTCTCAAAATGTTAGTGCAATGACTCCTGATACTCTTTTAGTTTCACTTTGGAGCGGAAGTAATACAGGTAGTATTTTAAAAGTTGATGATATTGATATTGTATTTTCAGTTGGAATTGCAGAAGGTTTAACTGTTGAGAAAATAGTTTCTTACCCAAACCCTGCAACTGATGAACTAAACATTAGGTTTAACATTGAAAACAACAATAGCGTGATGATTAACCTAATCGATATTACTGGAAAAACATTAGAAACACGTAATATGGGTAATTTATCCGCTGGTACTTACCGTGAAACGTTTAACACTTCAAATTATTCTTCTGGAATATATTTTATAGAGTTTGCTTTAGACAATGAAAAAGTAACCAAACGTTTTGCAATAAAATAAAATAAATTAAACAAATACAATGCTCAAAGCCTGAGAAATGTTTCTCAGGCTTTTTTGTATTAATTCACTAAATTTGATTTGTGCCACAAACTTGGAAAAATAAACTACACGAAATAATTTTTGAAGCTGATACTCCTGCAGGAAAATGGTTTGATGTACTACTGCTATGGGCAATACTACTAAGCGTAGTTACAGTAATGCTAGAAAGTGTTGAGAGTATCTCGTCAGTTTATGGCACTCAATTACGCATAATAGAATGGTTTTTTACTATACTTTTTACTTTTGAATATTTTGCCCGAATAATCACTACAGGCAAACCTATTAAATACATTTTTAGCTTTTATGGGATTATAGATTTAGTATCTATTGTACCTACTTACTTTGGTTTATTTATTTCTGGCACCCATACTTTAGCAATAATCAGAAGTATTAGATTACTCAGAGTTTTCAGAATATTAAAGCTAGTACAGTTTATTAGTGAAGCTAATGTACTCATGAAAGCCTTAAAAGCAAGTAAAGCAAAAATTATTGTTTTCTTATTTGCAGTGTTGAGTTTAACCTTCATCCTAGGAACATTAATGTATTTAATTGAGTCTCCCGAAAGTGGTTTTACAAGCATACCAAGAAGCATTTATTGGTCTATTGTTACACTTACAACTGTAGGATATGGTGATATAGCACCACAAACTGTTTTAGGGCAAACTTTAGCATCACTTATTATGATTATAGGTTATGCTATAATAGCTGTACCAACTGGCATTGTTGGAGCAGAGATTGCTAAAACAACCTCAAACACCAATACACAAGCTTGTCCAGAATGCTCAAAAGAAGGGCATTCAGATGATGCAAAACATTGTAAATACTGTGGAGCTAAACTTTAGCTTTACAACCTTTAATTAAATAGTCTCGTCAATAAATAAAGAAATTTTATACTTTTAGCTAATGAAAAAACTGGTTGTATTTATATTGATAGTTGCGTCTGCAAACATTTTTGGACAGATTGGTCATGGAGGTGAACCATTAAGTTCTAGTACCCAACTTAAAACGACAGTTCCTACTTTCACTACTCCCATTTTAGATGTAACTCCATATAAAAATGAAGATGCAATAACCGATGAATTTAAAGACATACCTCCAAGATTTGGTGTAGAGCAACAAGTAAATATTAATCTCAACAATTCAGGGTTATGGGAAAACTTGCCAAATGGTGATAAAGTATGGCGAGTTAACATTAAATCACCAAATGCATTAAGTATTAACTTAAACTTTGATGTGTTTTACTTGCCTAATGGTGCCACTTTTTTTGTGTATAATAAAAACCAAACCCTAGGAGCATTTAACCATACCAACAATAAAGCAACTGGAGAATTTTCTACTGCTCCTATTAAAGGAGAAAATATTACCTTAGAATATTATGAGCCTGCTACAGTTAGCGGAAAAGGAACAATACAATTAAAATCTGTAGTGCACGGCTACAGAGATTTTTGGAAACAATTAAAAGCTTTTGGAAGTTCTGGTTCGTGTAATGTTAATGCCATATGTGATACTACCTTTTGGAATAATGAAATTCGTTCTTCAGTTATGTTATTAACTGCTGGAAACACACGCTTTTGCTCAGGAGCATTAATTGCAAATGTTCCTAAAGATGGCACACCATTTATACTTACTGCAGACCATTGTGGAGCATCTAGCAACAATATTTTCATGTTCAATTATCAATCACCCAATTGTTCTACAAACATTGATGGTCCAACTACCAATACAGTTAGTGGCTGCATTTTAAGGGCAAGCGATTCTCCTTCTGATTTTTCTTTGGTAGAATTATCAAGTACTCCTCCAGCAGGATACAATGTATTTTACTCCGGTTGGTCAAACATCAATACACCTGCTTCAAGTGCTACAGGTATTCATCATCCAAGAGGAGATATAAAAAAAATATCGCATGACATAGATCCACTAATAGAATCTGGTTATTACTCTGCTGGAAACGACCATTGGGAAGTGTTAGATTGGAACTCAGGCACAACTGAAGGTGGTTCTTCTGGTTCTCCTCTTTATGATCAAAATCACAGAATTGTTGGTCAATTGCATGGAGGTGATGCTGCTTGCGGTAATGATGCATTTGATTACTACGGAAAATTTTCAGTTTCATGGGATACAGATGCTTCTATTTCTAAGCAACTAAAACATTGGCTAGATCCACAAGGAACAGGAGTAGATGTGTTGGATGGGTATGACCCTAACGGGTCTCAATTTGTAACAGATGCTGTTTTATTGAATATTTCTGGAATACAGCCATTCCTTTGTGGGGATTCTATAACTCCAAAAATTATCGTAAGAAATCATGGTAACAGTAATTTAACTACGCTGGATGTTAATTATGAGTTAGATGGTGGAGGTGTTACATCAGTTAATTGGACTGGAAACTTGCCATCTTATGGTATTGATAGTATTGTTTTACCAACCACTTATGTAGGTAGTGGAAACCATACTTTCAGAGCATTTTGTTCTAATCCAAATAGCACAAATGATAACAACACTTTAAATGATACCAATACGGTAACATTTAACTCTAACGCCAACCCTACATTTGCTACGATGCATTTAATTGTAGATGATTATGGTTCTGAAACATCATGGATTATAAGAGATGCTTCAGGTGCTATATATACTGAAGGTGGAGGATACCCTGACAATAATAATGGTATGCTGTTTACTGAGAGTTTGTGCTTGTATGATAGCTGTTTTACTTTTGTTTTAAAAGATGCTTATAATGACGGGTTCTGCTGTAGTTTTGGTAGTGGAGAATTTTATTTAGTAGATAATTGGGGTGATACCATTTATAGTAATACTACTTTTAATAGTGACAGTTTGGTTATTCCTTTCTGTTTAAACTCAACTACATCAATAGATGAAATGACCGTTAATGATGTAAACATTTATCCAAACCCAACATCTGGTATGGTGATTATTGAATCAGGTGTTTCAAGCACATATCAACTAAATATTTATAACGCGGTTGGACAAATTATTTTTAAAGCACAAAACTTAGTTGATAGGAAAAAACAAATTGATTTAAGTGGTTATACAAAAGGGATTTACATTATTCAGGTACAAACCGAAAAAGAAACTATAACTAAACGGTTAATATTAAGGTAGTGTTACTAAAAAGGCATCAGTAATATTATGACTACGTCTTAACTTTAAAATCATTTCCCTTGCTTCATCTTTAGAGCTAAGTTTGCCATAGCTAATTTTAGTCCATTCTCCCACTTGTCTTTTTACAATTTGGTTAGCATCTAAATTATGTTCTCTGATATAATTATTTAACCTGGTTTGAGAAAATTTAGACAACGATAATATTTGTATGCTGTACTTTGAAGATGAAGTAACAGGTGAAGCTATTTCCTCTTTACTTTTTTCTTCTTCTAATTTCTTTGCAGCTTCCTCTTCAGCCATACGTTTTGCTTCTTCAGCTTTTGCCAATTCTTCTGCTTCTTGTTTTTCCCTAGCTATTCGTTCTTGCTCAGCTTTTTTCGCTGCCTCAGCCTCTGCTTGAGCTTTTTGTTCAGCAGCTAATTTTTCTGATGCTTCTTTTTCTTTTTTTAGTTCTTCTTCTGCCTTTTTTGCCGATTCTTGTGCCAATCGCTGTTCTTCTGCTTTTGCTTCTGCATCCGCTTTCTCTTTAGCTATTCTTTCTTCTTCAGCTTTTAATTCAGCTTCTTCTCTGGCTTTAGCTTCGGCAGCAACTTTTTCCGCCATAGCTTTCTCCTCTGCTTCTTTTTTGGCAGCAGCCTCTGCTTCTTCCTGAGCTTTTTTCGCTGAAGCTTCTTCAGCTGTTGGAACCTCCTCCTCAACAGGAGTTTCCTCAGGAGCAGGTGTCTCTTCAACTAATGCAATAGCCTCCCCTGCTATACTAATTTGTGGTAAATTAACCGATTTTTTTTCCTCATCTTTAGAGTATTGGAACTCTACTGGAAAAGCAAATTCACCTGCTCCAGAAAGGGTTAACCCTAACTCAACATTAATCTCACCCGATGCAGGAACAGCCATAATGTAAAACTTAACGTACTTCTCATTTCTATCCGAAAAAAAAGCATTATTCGGTGATGCCTTGTAAGTATGTTTATTATCAATAAAGTAGGTTATTCTAGCAATATCAACTCCTTGTAAACCACTTACCTTTGTTTTTATAGTATAAGAATTATTTTCACCTGTAGATTGCACATCATGGAAAGCCGTAACACTTTGTGCAAAAGACACAATATTGAATGTCACTATTAAACCAAAAAAAACTACGTACCTCATCTTAAATCTTTAATAGGTAAGGTATAAATATATAAAATGTTTTAAACTTACTGAAAAAGAGAATCTTAATTGATAACTCCAAGTTCTTTACCAACCTTTTCAAAAGCAGCTATGGCTTTATCTAAATGCTCTTTTGTATGTGCAGCAGAAAGCTGAACTCTAATCCGTGCTTGTTCTTTGGGAACCACAGGGTAAAAGAACCCAATAGCATAAACTCCTTCTTCTAACAACTTATCCGCAAACTGCTGCGATAAAGCTGCATCATATAACATAACTGGAACAATTGCAGAATCTCCATCTTTAATCTCCAATCCAATTTTTCTAATTCCTTCTTTAAAATAGTTGGTGTTCCACTCTAATTTATCTCTTAATTCAGTAGAAGAACTTAATAAATCAAATACTGCTATGGAAGCTCCAACGATAGAAGGAGCTAAAGAATTAGAAAACAAATATGGCCTTGACCTTTGACGTAACATATCGATTACCTCTTGCTTTCCTGTTGTAAATCCACCCATCGCACCACCTAATGCTTTACCTAATGTACCTGTAATGATATCAACCCTTCCCATCACATTATTATACTCATGCGTGCCTCTTCCCGTTTTTCCAATAAATCCTGTAGCATGGCAATCATCAACCATAACCATTGCATCATATTTTTCAGCTAAATCACAAATTTGATCAAGTTTAGCCACATACCCATCCATTGAAAATACGCCATCAGTAACAATAATTCTATTTCGTTGTGCTTGGGCTTTTTTCAACTGTTCTTCTAAATCTTCCATATTGCTATTTTCATAGCGATAACGAGCAGCTTTACACAATCTTACCCCATCAATAATGGATGCATGGTTTAAAGAATCAGAAATAATAGCATCTTCTGCTGTAAATAAAGGCTCAAATACACCTCCATTAGCATCAAAAGCAGCAGCATAAAGAATAGTATCTTCCATTCCCAGAAAGTCTGCTATCTTTTTTTCTAATGTTTTATGAATATCTTGAGTACCACAAATGAACCTAACTGATGACATACCAAACCCATGAGTATCAAGTGCTTTCTTTGCTCCTTCAATTACTTTAGGGTGTGAAGACAACCCAAGGTAATTATTTGCACACATGATAATTACCTCTTCCCCAGAATCTACTTTAACCGTAGCTCCTTGAGGTGTAGTAATAATTCTTTCTCTTTTGTATAATCCAGCCTCTTCTATGGCTTTTAATTCATCTTGAAGTTGTTGTTGTAATTTGCCGTACATAGTATTAAATTTTGAGCTAACGAATTTAATACATTATTAAATGAATAGGAAAATTTAACCTATAATATTAACCCTAATAAAAAAAAAGATGATAAGAAGTAAGAGCTTACTTACCCCAAACATGACTGTTTTTGTGTCTTCTGTTCCCAACCTTGCCAGAAGAATGAACTCTTTTACCTCCATTCCTTGGCTTATTGTACTTAGGTCCTTTACTACAAGATTGTAACGATACTGACACAGGAATCATTAGACTTCCCATAAAAACAAAAGCTAATATTTTGCTAAATAAAGATTTTTTCATCTCACAAAATTTACGACACTATAAAAGTAAACATATTTATATAAAAACAAAACGTTGAAATACTTATTTATATTACGTACAATTAGTAGGCTCCGTTACGTTTTCTTAAAAACCATTCGAAACTTAACAAAGCAAGAAGCAAGAAAAATATCCATTTTAAATGAACCAGTTCTTTAAAATCTTTTTCTTCATAGATAACAGAAGCTATATCGTTATTGGCATTGATAGCTTCTTCAATTTCTTTTAGTTGTTTAGGGTAAAACAACTTACCTGAAAATTTTTCAGTAATATTCTGTAATAATTGGTGATTAGCAACTGTGTTATTGGCTTCTAATAAAAGTTGTTTAATGTTGATTTTTCCGGTTTCTGTATAGTTCTTATCTCCATAATTTACTGTGGCTACATAACTATAAAATCCTACTGGTAACAAGCCAACATTAAGTATATAAGCTTTAGAAGTTTTGTTAAATATAAATTTATATGATGCTCCATTATCATCTTTCAATTCAATTTTAACTTCAGGTTCATTTACCAACTCATAACTTTCGTTGTATAATTCAGCTTTTAGTTGTATTTCTTCATTTTCAAAATAATCGTTCTCTGAAATAATTCTAAACTTACTTTTATCTTCTTTAACCGATAAAAACTGAACAGTTTTATTCATAAATTCATCAAAAATAGCGTGCGAATTATGTTCTGAATAATCGTGTATTCTCCATTTCCATATTCCCTCTGCAGTAATTATAGCTGATTTTTTTTCATCTTCCTGAAAGAACACCATTAATGGAGAATCGGTAGTAACACTCCCTATTTTCTGAGCGAGTAAGGTATAAGCATTCGTTGTTAGATTATATTGTCCAAACGGACCAACAAGTGGGGGCATTTGATTCAAGCTTTTTAGTGTATTATCTGATAAACTAAATAAAGGAAAATTAGGTGAGGATACTGGTAAAATTTCATTAAACTTATTTCGAGAATTATTAATAGCCATTCCTGTATTTAATGTATTAAATAAGTTAACACTGCTTTGGCTACCAATCACATACAATACTGACACTTTACCTTCTGCTAACTTTTGTAATTTACCTTGATCTTCTGAATTTATTTGATGAACAATAACCAAACTATAAGGTTCAGTATTTCCATCAAAATCATTCATTAATTGTGTGGTAACTTTATAATTTTCATTGCTTTCAATGCTTAATTTTAATGCTTTCACATCGGGGTGTGGTGCATGAGCAAGTATCAAAATATTTTGTCTACCATCCAATACTTCTATATACACATCCTTTACATTGTTTACATAACTTATCTCCCCCTCAACAATTGAAAAATCAACTCTATAATGCTGAACTCCTGATTCTTTGGCTTCAAACAATAAATTTTCATTAATAGTTACATGATTATCATCAATAGTATAAGTTTTGGCAAACAATTCTTTTCCGTTGTAGGTTACACTTAACTTCGTTTTTTTGCCTTTACACTGGTAAGCATTTGCACTAATTTCTATAGGAAATTGATTACCCAAAAAAGTAATTTTATTGTGAAGTGCCTCTTTTAATACAATATCTTTTTGCAAAGAAGTATCTCCCATAGCTATGGTATAAATAGGAAATTCGTTTTCTGAACTAAAAACAGGGTTTGAACCTCGATTAAAAATACCATCAGATGCCAAAATTAAAGCACCTACATTTCTGTTATAAAACTTGTTGTTTAACTCATTAAACACTTCAGATAAATCGGTAATTTTTTGAGAATAATCAATCTGATTACCTTCATCCAATTGTTCACCAAAAGTATATGATTTTACTTCATAGTTTTCAGCAAGATTTGTTTTTAAAGATTGTAAATTTTGTATGTATTCTGATTGATAAAAGGCAGAATCTTTATTCAGTAAAATAGAACCCGAATTATCTTGTGCAATAATAATTACTGGTTTTTCAACTCTATTAAACAATGTTTTAATAAATGGAGAAAGTAAAAGAAAAGCAAGTATAGTAATTAACAAAAATCTTAGGCTTGCCATTAAACGGTTTATCCACTTTCCTACTTCTTTTAATCTATCATCTTTATAGTATAAAATACCTGCATATGTTGCACCCAAAATCACACAAAAAATGCTAAACCACAATGGGTAATCGGTTACTATTTTTATACTTAATACCATTCTTATTTGTAAGAAGGTAAATTTAGGAAAATATAAACCGATATGAGAAAGAGATGTTTTACAAATCTTTTAGCTGTTCTTCTGCTTTGGTTTTATAGAAACCAGACCCTGCAATAATTTTTTGCAATAACTTTTTAGCTTCTGTTATTTTATTCAACTCAATTAAAGTTAATGCCTTGTACCATTCTGCTTCCTGATGAAATTGTGTTTTAGGGTTGGTTAGTACCTTATCAAACTTATTGCTAGCCTTAACATATCGTTGTAAATGATAATTACTTAATCCTCCATAAAACAAGCCATTCACTTCATTGGGATGTTCATTTAAAATAACATCAAACTGCTCTATAGCCAAAACATATTTCTTTGCCTTATAATAAACCATAGCTTTTTCTAAAGTAGCCTTGTAAGTAATCTCAACCGTAATTTCATCCAATTCTCTTTCTGCTTCAGCTGCCTCTTGCTGAGTTTCAAAGTCTGCCGAAACTGATTTGGTTTCCACTACTTGTTTTAAATCATATTCTTTTTGGTACTCTTCTGTATAATCTACTACTTTATAATTGCTTAAGGTAATCGTTTGATCATTATTTCTATTGTTAGCAAGTTCGGCTTTTTCTTTTAATTTATCTGCAAAATTATCTGACTGGTCAAAACTTGGAGCAGTCGATTTTGATTTAAATTTATTTTTATTTCCTTTTCGAGTAGATTCTGCTCGCTTTCTGTCATCTTTTTTCGCTTCTTTCTTTACAGCATTTAACTCCTCATCATCAATACTACTCGCAAATCCAAAATTCAAATCTGTAGTGGTAGGCTGATTAGAAGATTCAGAAATCACAGCATCTCCAGCAACATTATTTCTTGTATCTTTTAATGCTACTTCGTTTTCTGATTCACTAAAATAACCTGTAACTGTTACATCATCAGATAAATTGTCTTCCTCCGTTTCTTCATCTTGTAATACTATTTCTTCAACTATTGGTGAAGGAGGTGGTGTTTGTTCAGCAAGTGCTGTATATTTTTTCTCTTTTTGTTCTTGAGTTTTTTCAGTAACCATTTCAGGTTCAGTAATAGAAGAGTTTACCCCTTCTGATTGTACATTTCCATGTTTCTCTGTGTTTCCTAATTTACCATCTCCACTTTCTTCTTTATTTTGATTATCATTTATAGCCAAATTTGCTTGATTATTAGCAGTTTCATCAAAGTAATTGAAGGTAAAATAAGCTCCAAAAACAATAATTAAAATGGATGCTGCAACCATTAAGTTTTTCATCACACTAGCTCCTGCCCTTCCTGTTCTAACTCTTTGGTCTATCTGGTTATCAATAGCAAATAGTACTGAAGAATTTTGTGCATATTTCATTCCTTCCAGAGCATCAGAGCAAAACTCACAATCCAGCATGTGTTTTTCAACATCATGCAACTCCCTATCGGAAAGCTGATGGTTGATATATTTCAGCATAGTTTCTTTCGAGATGCAAGTCGTGTTTGAAAATATGTGATTATGTAATTCTTTCATTTTACTTTAGTTTAAGCCGACATAATGTTGGCCAAATTCCTTTTGCCATTTTGTATGTAACTTTTTACTTTTTTTAAATCATAGCCTGTAATTTCAGCTACTTCGTTATAACATTTTTCTTTTAAAAAGAAGAGCTCAATACACACTCGCTGTTCATCTTTTAGCAACGTAATAGCTTCTTCTAGTTTGGTTAACATTATTTCTTTTTCTTCTTTATCGTGCACTGCAAACGGTGTTGCAAAACTTTCTTCAGGCTCGTAAACTGCTTCATATTCGTTTGCTCGCTTTTGAAGTGTTTGTTGTTTTCTTAAAAACATCAAACAATGATTACGTGCCACACTATGCAACCAACTTTTAAAATTAGCTATGTCGTGCTTTTTTAAATCCTCTAATAAGTTTTCAAAAATCTGTAAAACAGCATCCTGAGCTTCAGCTTCATTTTTTAAATATTTTAAGCAAACACCATATACCAAGTGAGAGTATCTTTTATAAAGTTCTCCCACTAACGAATTGTCATCCGACTTTTTATAAGTCGAAATCAATTCATTATCGGTATAGTTTTGTATGTTTTTTGCTTTAAATAAACGCATTGAGATGCAAGATTCAATTCACTGTTTATTTGTTATAATCCTGAGCCAAGTCGTAATAGCTTTTAGTTTCAACAACAATTACACCACCTGTAACATCACCATATCTCGCAGGTACACCACCAGTATAAACCTTTACATTTCCAACCGCTTGACCTGGTATTCCAATATCTCCAGTAATTGATTTTATACCATCGGTAATAAACTGAGTAGAGGTTGGTCTGGCTCCACGTACATAAACATCTTTACCATTAGGAGCTAATGTTAAACCACTTGTCATTGTAACAATAGCTTTTATTGGCTCTACCCTGTTTACACTTCTTTTAAACTCTTTAGGAATTACATGTTGTACACCTGGTTCATCTGGTTCAATCAAATCTATCTCGTGCATTTTTTCTTCTACAACATAAACCCCTATCTCTGTAGCAGCTTCATGTATTTCATTATCAACAAACGTTATCTTATCTGAAGATACATTTACATCCATAACTTTTGAAGTTTGATAGCCTAAATAAGAAAACCAAACTGTGTGTTTACCAGACTTAACAGGTTTAATTACGTATTGACCATCTATATCAGTTGCTGCACCTTGTTTGGTGCCACCTACTTCAATATAAACCGTTACACCAGGCATGGTCTCGCCTGTATTTTCATCTTTTACAGTTCCTCTAATTTCTCCAAATTGTGCTGCAAGTCCACTTATTATAAATAAGATTGCAAGTAGTGTTATCGTTAGTTTTTTCATCATTTCTAAGGTTTTAAATTAAACAAATAAATCATATTTAACATGCTATTTTTAAGAATTCTCGGTAGTTAGATGTAACACTCTCTTAAATTCCATAAAAACTATTCAACTTTTTTATTGAATCGTTTATATTACCGTTTGTCACAATATGTTTTTTGGCTTCATTTTTTTTGTTAATTTGGTATTACTTAACTATTATAAACCATTATAAATGAATAAGTTTCAAAAGTCAGTTTTATTATTAACTGCTGCATGCACATTTAACGCATGTGGAGATCATGACCATGAAGAACATGACCATGAAGATGTAAAAAATATCATACCTGCATTTGATGTAAGCCAAATTGATTCTTCACACAACCCATGTGATGATTTTGAAAAATATGCAGTAGGTAATTGGTTAAAAAACAACCCTGTCCCTGAATCAGAAAGTAGATGGGGTAGCTTTAATATTGTTCATGATGCTAATGAAATTAAACTAAGAGAAATAGTTGAGGAAGCTGCTAAAGCTAAAGCTGAGAAAGGCACACCTTTACAACAAGTGGGTGATTTTTATGCTTCTGCTCTTGATTCAAATACAGTTAACGAATTAGGAATTACTCCTTTACAACCCATGTTAGATAAAATTGATGCCATCACCAATACCCAGGAATTGGTTGAAACTATGGCAGAAATTAAAAAATATGGATCTGGTTCTATCTTTGGGTATTACGTACATATTGACTCTAAAAATAGTACTCAATACATCACTTACTTATCACAAGGTGGTTTAGGTTTGCCTGATAAAACATACTATACTCCATCTGATGAAAGAGGTGAGAATATTTTAACTGAATATAGAAAACATATTTCTGCCTTATTTAAACTTTCTGGTGAAGATGAACCTACAGCTAATCAGATGGCTGACAACGTAATTAAAATTGAATCCAATCTTGCTGAAAACTCTATGGGAAGAGTTGAAAGAAGAGACCCAGAAAAGACTTACAATAAGATGACAATAGCTGAACTACAAGAGTTAAGCCCAGCTATTGATTGGAATGCATTTTTCGCTGCTGCAGAACTTAAAGATTTTGATGAATTAGTTGTTAGACAACCTGACTTTATTAAAAACTTAGGCGCTGCATTTAAATCTTATCCGATAGAAAACTGGAAGACTTACGTAAAGTGGCATCTGATTAATGATATGGCCGGAAACCTAAGTATTGAATTTGAAAAACAAGTATTTGATTTTTATGCGACTACTTTAAGAGGTACTTCACAAATGAAGCCCAGATGGAAAAGAGCGTTATCAAAATCTAACGGAAACGTAGGTGAGCAAATAGGTAAATTATTTGTTGAGAAGCACTTTCCAGAAGAATCAAAACAAAAGGTATTAGCACTTATAGATAATATTAATAAAGTATTTAAAGAAAGAGTACAAAAGTTAGACTGGATGGGTGAAGAAACTAAAGCAAAAGCTTTAGAAAAATTAAGCAAGTTCACTTATAAAATTGGTTACCCAGATAAATGGGAGGATTATAGTTCTGTTGATATTAATGCAGGAACATTAGCTCAAAATGTAATGAACATGAACCACTTTGAATACATGAAAAATGTAAACAGAATCGGTAAACCTATTGATAAAGGTGAGTGGGGAATGAATCCACAAACTATTAATGCATACTACAATCCAACGATGAACGAGATTGTATTCCCAGCAGCTATTTTACAACCACCTTTCTTTAACCCAGATGCTGATGATGCAATTAACTATGGTGGAATTGGTGGAGTTATTGGACACGAATTCTCTCATGGTTTTGACGACCAAGGGAGTAAATTTGATGGAGATGGAAACCTTAAAAATTGGTGGACAGAAGAAGATAATGCCAACTTTAGAGAGCGTACTGCTAAATTGGTTAACCAATTTGACAAGTATGAAGTTGCTGAAGGCAACCATGTAAATGGACAATTAACTTTGGGTGAGAATATTGCTGATATTGCTGGTATTACTTTAGCATATTATGCTTTAGAAAAAGCTATGGAAGGAAAAGAAGACCCAATGATTGATGGGTTTACTTACCAGCAGAGATTTTTCTTAGGATGGGCTCAGGTATGGCACTCTAACTCTAAAGATGAGGCATTAATTAACCAAGTTAAAACCGATCCTCACTCTCCAACAAGATTTAGAACTATTGGACCTTTAGTAAATATGACAGAGTTTAGTGCTGCTTTTGGATGTAAAGAAGGTGCAATGATTGCACCAGATAGTTTAAAAGTTACCATTTGGTAGTAATTAAGTTTGATATTTTAAAAAATTCCCGTACAATGTATGGGAATTTTTATTTTTAGACCTTGCAATGAATTTAAAAGACGAATACAATCCATCTTTTGTAACAGACCTAGCTACTAAGATTACTACAAACTATAAATCTTTTGATAAAAACTCTTTTATAACTTATGTATTAAGTGATGATTGGGAGGAAAAAGAACTAAAGGAAAGAATGCGAACAGTTACAACTGCTCTTAATCAACACATTAATTTATCTTTTAAAAAGCAAGTTGACATTTTATGGAACATTGCACCACATTACAATGGTTTACAAGGTTTTATTTTTTCTGATTTTGTTCAGGTTTATGGCTTAAACGATTATAAAACTGGAGTTAAAGCAATGGAGCATTTTACACAATATTCTACTGCTGAATTTGCTGTTAGACCATTTATTGAAAAATATCCCGAACAAATGATGCAACAAATGCTCGCGTGGAGTAAACACCACAATCACCACGTAAGAAGATTAGCTTCAGAAGGCTGTAGACCTAAATTACCCTGGGCTCCGCCTTTAAAAAAGTTTATTAATGACCCTGCACCTTGCTTACCAATATTAGAAAACTTAAAAAACGATGAGTCTGAATATGTTCGTAAAAGTGTAGCCAATCATCTCAACGATATTTCTAAAAATCATCCCAATTTAGTTTTGCAACTAACAAAAAGTTGGTACGGAAAATCTAAAAACACCAACTGGATTGTAAAACATGCTTTAAGAACATTATTAAAAGCTGGCAATAAAAAAGCTTTAGAAATTTTTGGCTTTGCAAATGCAAAAAATATTTCAGTGAGTCCTATTCAACTATCTAGTACTAAAATTAAAATTGGAGATACTATAACATTTAAGTTTACTGTAAAAAACGAATCTTCTACAAAAAGAAATATTCGTTTGGAGTATAAAATAGTTTATGTGAAAGCGAATGGAAACAACTCTTCTAAAGTTTTTCAGATTTCTGAATTTATGCTTACTGCAAATAAAAGTAAAGTGTTTAACCGCAAACAATCTTTTAAAGATTTAAGCACTCGGAAACACTATACAGGTATGCATCAGATTAGTTTAATCGTAAACGGAGAAGAAAAAAGCAGCATTTCTTTTAAACTACAATAAGTACAAAAAAGCATAAAAAAATCCCAAACAATGTTTGGGATTTTTAATTATATAAATAGTGATAAATAAATATTATCCACACTTAGAATGCCCACAGCTTTTGCAGTTTAAGCAACCTTCTTCATATACTAAAGATGGCTCTTTACAATTTGGGCATTCGTTTTCAGCTGGTTTTGTTCCGTCAGGGATAAATTTCTTTAGTGATCTTACCACACCTTTTTTCCAGGTATTAAGTGTTTCTTCACTTAAGTGTAAGTTATCTACCATATCAACCACAAAGCTTAATGGCATTCCATGACGTAATACTCCAGAAATTAATTTTGCATAGTTCCAATACTCTTGGTTAAACGTTCTCGATAAACCTTCAATAGTTGTTTTGTAACCATGACTATCTTCATACTGGAAATCATAGCGTGTTTTACCATCTTCTCCTTTATTCTTAATTACCCACCCACTATCAACCTGTGACAAAATAGCAAAAGATTCTTCAGCTGCACCAGTGAAAATTTCGTAAGGTCTTCCATCTAATAAACCAATTACTGCAATCCATTTTTCAGATTCATTATTAAACTTAACTATCTCTGCTTCTAATTTTTCTGGTCTTTTTGGAGCGTTAGTCTCTAAGAATTGAGAAATAATTTCATCTTTCTCTTCTTTCTTATCGTCATCAGAAATTAAAACCCCACTTCTAGATCCATCTCTATAAACTGTAATTCCTTTACATCCACTTTCCCATCCTGTTTGGTAAATCTTACTTACCATTTCTTCTTCTATATCATTAGGAACATTAACGGTTACACTAATTGAGTGGTCAATCCACTTTTGAACTGAACCTTGTAGTCTTACTTTTTCTACCCAATCAACATCATTTGCTGTAGCACCGTGGTAAGGAGATTTTTCGATAATTGCATTTAAGTCATCAGAACTCATTGCAGCTACCTCATCAATATCATATCCGTTTGCTTCTAACCAAGTATTAAACTTGTGGTGGAATACGTGATATTCTTCCCAAGAATCTCCAACTTCATCAACGAAATCAACTCTTACACTTTGATCGTTAGGGTTCACTTTTCTTCTCCTTTTGTAAGAAACCATAAATACTGGTTCAATACCTGAAGATGTTTGTGTCATTAAACTAGTTGTTCCTGTAGGAGCAATAGTTAATAATGCAATATTTCTTCTACCATACTTCACCATATCGTTGTATAGATCAGCATCGGCTTCTTTAATTCTATTTATCATTGGGTTCTTTTCCTCTCTGATAGAATCATAGATTGGGAAAGCACCTCTATCCTTAGCCATAGTTACCGAAGAACGGTAAGCAGATAAAGCTAATTTTTTATGAATCTCTGTAGAGAAATCTGTTGCTTCTGGAGTACCATACTTGTATCCTAAAGCAGCCAGCATATCTCCTTCTGCAGTAATACCAACACCTGTTCTTCTACCTTGAATAGCTTTAGTCTTAATTTTTCTCCAAAGCGTCAACTCAGTATTTTTGATGTCTTCTCCTTCAGGGTCAGCCTCAATTTTCTCTATAATTTTGTTTACTTTTTCTAATTCTAAATCAACAATATCATCCATAATTCTTTGAGCCATTCCTACATGCTCATTGAATTTTTCATAGTTGAAAGTAGCTGTTTCTGTGAACGGATTATCAACATAACTATATAAGTTAACGGCTAATAATCTACAGCTATCGTAAGGACATAATGGAATCTCACCACACGGGTTAGTTGATACCGTTCTAAATCCTAAATCAGCATAACAATCTGGAATTGATTCTCCAATTACAGTATCCCAGAATAAAATTCCTGGCTCAGCAGATTTCCATGCATTATGAATAATCTTATCCCACAATCCTTTTGCATCTACCTCACTAGTATACTTTGGAGTAGCGGAATCAATTGGGTATTGTTGCTTATAAGTTGTTCCAGCTTTAACAGCCTTCATAAAATCATGATCAATTCTTACAGAAACATTAGCCCCTGTAACTTTAGTGCCGTCCATTTTTGCATCAATAAAATGCTCAGCATCTGGATGTTTCACAGAAACAGATAACATTAATGCTCCTCTTCTTCCGTCTTGCGCAACTTCTCTAGTTGAATTAGAATATCTTTCCATAAATGGAACAATACCTGTAGAAGTTAAGGCGCTATTTTTAACCGGGCTTCCTTTAGGTCTGATATGAGATAAATCGTGTCCTACTCCTCCTCTTCTTTTCATTAACTGAACTTGCTCTTCATCAATTTTCATAACTCCTCCGTAAGAATCAGAACTACCATCGTTACCAATTACGAAACAGTTAGACAATGAACCTATTTGGAAATCGTTTCCAATTCCAGTCATTGGACCACCTTGTGGCACGATGTATTTAAACCCTTTTAATACTTCATAAATCTGCTCTTCAGAATATGAGTTTGGATATTTCTCTTCTATTCTGGCAATTTCTTTTGCTAACCTTCTATGCATCTGATCAGGATTGCTTTCGAAAATGTTTCCTTCAGAATCTTTTAAGGCGTATTTATTAATCCAAACATTGGCAGCAAGTTCATCACCTTTAAAATATTTTGTTGCATCAGCTAATGCTTCATCAAAAGTGAACACCTTTTGCTCCGATTTCGCATTTTCTTGAGATGCCTCAACTAAATTTTCTTCTTTTTGATCTACAGAATCACTCACTTGATTTAATGTTTTTTCCATTTCCGATAGGGTTTATAGCAGTTAATAAAAAACGTAAATTTCAGTAAAAATTGCCTTGACAATTATAGGTTAGATTTAGCAAAAAAATGACTGAAATAACCCATAATATTTTTTAACAATTCCGGATAGCAAGTTAGCTTATATCAGTACTGACTTAGAACAAATGTGCGTAATGTTTTCAACAACGCTTTTTTAATTTCGCATTTTTATGTATAGAGAAACACATTGTAAAATATAATAATCAATGCCCTTTTTATTGTTATTATTTTGGTTTAAAGCTTAACGATTTTTTAATAAATTTGCTCTCGTTAAAATTAGTTATGGATAAAGTAGTAGGAGTAGAATTAAGTCATCGTTTTGCACCCATTGCAATTAGGGAAAGATTAGCTCTAAATACGGAGCAAACAAAAGCAGCAATTCAAAACTTAAAAAAATCGTACAAAGAAGTAATTATTATTTCTACTTGTAACCGATTATCTATCTACGCCTTTGGATTAAGTCACAATCATATTTTAGAGTATTTTGATCAGTTTGGAAATTACAGGCAATACTTATCCATTCTTCCTGACAGTGAAATAGCGATTAGAAATTTATTTTCTACTGCAGCGGGATTAGAATCTCAAGCTATTGGTGAACACCAAATTATAGGACAGATAAAAGATGCTTACGAATTAGCTAAAGAAGAAAAAGGAATAGGACCAGTTTTAGATGAATTGATTGGCCAAGCGTTAAAGTCGGGCAAGAAAGTTAGAACGGAAACTAACATTGGTAAATTCTCTGCTTCTTTAGCAACTGTTGGTTACGAACTTATCGAAAATCACGGGATAGAATTTAAGGACACCACTTTCTTAGTTATCGGAACAGGAAATATGGCCAACTTGGTTACTACTGTTTTAGACAGAACTAAAATCAAGAAATTATTCATTGCCAGCCATGATGCTGATAGAGCAAAAACAATGGCAAATGAATGGGGCGGTGAGGCTGTAGATATGGAACACATACATACACCTTTAGCTGAAGCAGAAGTGATTATTGGCGGAACTCAAGGGGAGATAAACTTACTGCACGAGGAAACTATGTCTGAAAGTAAATGCCCAAGAGCAAACTTTGCTTTACAAACTGGTAGTAAAAAATTATTTATTGATTTCGGTGTTCCACGAAATTTCAATCCTGAATTAAAGAATCACGATAATATTTCACTTTACGATTTAGATGACATCAAAAAAATTACCTATGATGGTTTACTAAAACGCTATGATGAAATTCCAAGAGCTCGTCAAATTGTTAACGAAGAAGTAGAACGATTTACTGTTTGGTTAAAAAACCGAAAAGTTGCTCCTATCATTGAAGCGTACTGGAATAATTTGGAGAATATTAAAGAAGAAGAGTTAAAGTGGTTATTACCAAAACTTGACAATGTTGACGATAAGACTAAAGAATTATTGCAACGTTTTACTCATAGGTTATTAAGACGTATTTCTAACCCTAGTATCGAAGGGGTTAAAAATATGGCACAAAACATTCATCACAGAGATAATCCTATTAATACTGCAAAAGAAATTTTGGATGTAAAAGAAGTAGATATTTTTATTCCAAAAAAGAAAATTATTGTTGGCACCAGAGGAAGCAAACTAGCTTTAACACAAACCAACTGGATAGTTGAACAACTAAAAAAGATAGAGCCTGATTACGAATTTGAAACAAAAATCATTAGAACGAGTGGTGATGATGGTAACATCGATGTGGTAGGTGCATTTACCTCTGCTCTACAAAGAGCAATGCTAGCTGGCGAGATTGATATTGCAGTTCATAGCTTTAAAGATATTCCTACCGAAAGTGTTAATGGGTTAAGAGTAATACCCGTTACCGAAAGACAAGACGCCAGAGATGCATTAATATCTAAATCTGGAAAAAAATTAGCTGACTTACCTTCTGATGCTATAGTAGGAACAGGCAGCCTAAGAAGGATTGCACAGCTTAAGCAAATCAGACCCGATTTAGAATATAAATTTATTCAAGGCAATGTAGATAGCAGAATTCATCAAATGGAAGCAGGTAAATATGATGCAATTATTTTAGCCTTTACTGGTTTACAAAAGATGAACATGCAAGAAGCAGCTACAGAAATTTTTGATACATCAATTATGCTCCCTGCAGTAGGACAAGCTATTTTAAGTATTGAGATTATTGATAAAGATGGGCATGTTTATGACCTGGTAAAAACCCTTAAACATGAGCCAACTAAACAAGCAGCTGATGCTGAAAGAGCATTTTTAATTGCGCTAGGTGGGGGATGTAATTTGCCTATGGCCGCTTATGCAATTGTTAATGATGATAAAATTAATATAGACGGTATATTTGCTACTGAAGATGGAAGCTATTTCTCAAGAGGTTCTATTACAGGTAATGTAGAAAATCGAAAATCCTTAGCTCAAGAACTAGCTCTTAAATTAAAAGGAGAAGTTGAAGCTAAAAAAAAAGTAACAACAGTTAATGCTACCATTGAAGAACATTAAGGTTCTTATTCCAAGGCCGATTGATAGAACAGATGAAATTGCTGGAAAGCTAGAAGCACTTGGTGCTACACCTATTATTTTTCCTTTAATAAAAATTGAAGCCATTAATCAACAACAGCTAAAAGACTCTTTTCAAAACAATGATTTTGATTGGATACTTTTTACAAGTGGAATTGCAGTTCAGATATTTTTTGAGAGCATTAATCCTGAAGAAGTAAAAAGCAAAATTGCGGTTGTTGGAACTGCTACTAAAAAAACTATTGAGCAATTAGGTCTTAAAGTTGCTTTCATTCCATCAGCTGCTACAGCTAAAAAATTGATGAAAGAAATTCCTTTAAATAAAGGAGAAAAAGTTTTAATACCTCGTTCAAAAATTGCTGGCAAAGGAGTAATCGAAATTTTGAAAAAGAAAAAAGTTGATGTTACTGAAATTGCAACCTATAATAATACCCCTGTTATTTACCAAAAAGAGGAAGTAGAAAATGTGCTCGAACAAAATATTAACGTAATTGCTTTTACTAGCGGCTCTACGGTTAATAGTTTTGTTGGTTTATTAAGAGAACACAAGCTAAAATTAAACGGACCTCATTTAGTAGCCATTGGCCCTTCTACTGCTAGTGCCATACAAAAGCACCGATTAGAAGTAGAAGCCACTGCAGAAGAACACAATATAGATGGGTTGGTAGAAACCATCAAAAATTTATACTAATAAAAAAGCCGCTTGAAAGCGGCTTTTTTATTAGTTCTGATTTAACTTATTCAGTATGTCCTTTGCCTGGTGCCATTCTAACCTTGGACCAAACTGGGTAACCACTTTTGAAGAAGCCAAAGATGCTAATTTACCAGAATCAGCAAAGCTGTGTCCATTAGTAATTCCGAAAAGAAATGCACCAGCAAATAAATCACCAGCTCCATTTGTATCAATTGCTTGTACTTTATAAGGCTCAATATCTACAAAAGTATCACCGTCAAAAATCATAGCTCCGTTAGCTCCCTGAGTAATTACAAAGCGCTTAGCAGCTTTCTTTAATTCTTCTCTGGCTTCAGCTAATGATTCTTTACCTGTATAAAGCATAGCTTCTTCTTCATTACAAAACAATAAGTCAACACTTGCTCCAACAACCGATTCCATTTGCTCTTTAAAATATTTTACCATTGATGGATCTGAAAACGTTAAAGCTGTTTTTACTCCATTTTCTTCTGCTAATTTTTTAGCATATTTCATGGCATCTAATCCATTATCTGAAGTTACTAAGTAACCTTCTATATACAAGTACTCCGAATCCTTTAAAGCTCCTTCTTTTATTTCTGTTCTAGAATAGTTTTGAGTAATTCCCAAAAAAGTATTCATAGTTCTGGAAGCATCTTCAGAAGTCATCACTAAACATTTACCTGTAATTCCAGGTTCTCTTTCATGATTTTCTAAGTTGGAATCCACTCCATTACTCTTTAAATCTTTCATGTAAAAATCACCTAACTCATCGTTAGCAACCTTACAAGAGTAGTAACTAGAACCACCAAATTGACTCACCGCAATAATTGAGTTAGCAGCAGACCCCCCACATTGCTTATCACTAACATGCATATCAATGGCATTAGAAAGTTTTGTCTGTTGCTCTTCATCTACAAGAGTCATAAACCCTTTTTCTATATTATGATCTTGTAAGAATTGGTCATCTACTTCTGTTACAATATCCACTAAGGCATTACCAATTCCATATACATTATATTTCTTACTCATTTTGTGATTTATAATAGGTCAATAATTTGCTTTATTTTTTTCGCAAATATATTGTATAATTAAAAACTTTCAACTAATATTGCCGTCCCTTTTTAGGGAAAGTTCTTTATTAAGAAAACAAAATTCCTCAGTAGCTCAGTTGGTTAGAGCATCTGACTGTTAATCAGAGGGTCGCTGGTTCGAGCCCAGCCTGAGGAGCCAGATTAGACAAGCCACTCTTTTGAGTGGCTTTTTTATTTCCATACTCTTTCAATCCCTTATTAATACTAGCGAATAGTTTGAGAATTTTATTTGTTGAGGTAGTTCGATACTTATTTTCCAGAATTTTAATTCTATTCCTTCTTCCAAATCGGAATCTATTTCGAGGTCAAATAATGCTGCTATAAATAAAGTTTTGTATTGCATAGTTATGTGGGTTTAATCTAAACTCAACTCATATATATTAAGTTTATGGTCTTGGATCTTGTTTTTAAACCCGCAACCAAAATAGGTTTCATCCTCATCTTCAAACTCTGTATAATAATTATAAAACTTACAATCATAGCAGTCTAGATGTTCAGTTTTATATTTTGGTCTTTCACCTCTATCCTGTAATGTTTTATTTACTTTAGGACAAAAAACTTGATAGTGTCTTTCTAGGTTATAGACAAAAGAATAAACTTGAACCAATGTATAACCATACCCTCTAATTATACCAGCAAATCTTTTATACATACCCGTATTATAAGTGGGTTGTTCATCTATCATTTTACCGTATAAGTCTAGCAAAGAATTTTCATCAATTAAATTGACCTCTTCATCTATAACAGGTGTAATATTTATTGAATTATGTAACCAATACCTATCATTATTTTCATCCTCTAGAAAACGTTTCATACCTCTATAATTAAGGATACCTTCAACCAAAGGTTCAACATGATTAACATTTACTTCTATACAACTGACATCTAAATTTTCAATCTTCTCAATATCAACTACTGACTTCTTATGAGTTTTATAAAACTCAACTACTAATCTTGCAACTCGTTCTTTATTTGATTTCTTTTCTAGTAAAGTATCAGCTATTATATATTCTTTATCACCGACTTTTACTTCTATCTCCGCTTTGTCAAATTGAAATTTTAGTTCGTATTTGTCATTTTCGACTGGCGGAAGAAATAGAGTCTTATGCTCCTTAAGTACTTCTTTAGCTAATTTATGAATAGCCGACTCTTTCGCCTTAGGGCAATCACTTCCATCATGATGAGCAAAATGTGCTTCCTTTTGCTTTGGCGATAATATCATATTAGGTTTTTTACCCTTATTTTTAGCTACTAATTCCTTACCACATTCTGGACAAACACACCCACACTTTAATCCCGTATCTACATCGTAAATAGAAATTAAATTCCCTTCATCGTTTAAAGCAACCTGTAGTAAATCAGTAGTCATAGGGCAATTTCTTTGCAAAAAATATACCATTTATTTCAACTGAAAATTACTATTTAAACTTTCCATCTTTTCATTAATCTCACTCAGATTCTTCAACTCTTCAATAATCTGGTTCGACAATTGAATACGAAAGCGAGTCAAAAACAAATTAAAGCCTTGCTAGTTAATAGTAAGGCTTTTTTTATTCCTGCTTAAAATCATTTTTACATCATTTACTTATAATTACACTTGTACAATAATTTAACACTATTATGAAAGTACAAGATTTAATGATAAGCCCAGTAGTGGTTACTCAAAAAAACAAAACCGTAAAACACGTAAGAGATTTATTAGACCGTAAGCATATTAATGCCATACCCGTGCTTAATATGGAAGGAGAAATTGAAGGAATAGTTACTGTTACAGATGTTGCAGCAGAATGGAATAATGATAAAACTGTTGAAGAAATAATGACCACTAAAACTTATGTAGTTAGTCCTAATTCAGGAGCTAAAGATGCCGCAAAAATGATGGAAAAACATCATGTACATCATTTAGTTGTTATGGATGAAGGTCAGGTAGTTGGTATTATTAGTTCAATGGATTTTGTAAAACTCTATGCTGGGGATTAGCTATTAAACGCCACAAAATAAAAAGACCCCAGCGTCTTTCTTGTATATAAGATGGGAAAATCTGAACCCACAGCATTTCATCGTTTGTATAATTTTAAATAATCCTCTTTAACAAACGATTCATCCCATTAGTGAAGTGTTGCCTTATTTTGTAATTTAGAATATTGATTTAATCACATTTTTCATGAAATTAAGTAAGAAAAAATATGATGAAGCATGCAAATCATTTGAAATAATCGAAAGTGGTAAACTGATAGACATCGATGATGCACGAAAGCATTATGCAATAGCCATGATTGGAATGATGGAAGCCTATTTTTTAAGTGAAGGAATTCCTTATGAAAACAATCCTAAATCTATTTGCGAAAAATATAATATTGTATATCGTAAGTCTACTTTCTACAAAGACATTAACGTTTGGCCCATTGTAGCGGTATATAAATTTTCCTATAAAGACGGATATAAAAAAGACTACGCAGAACTGGATCAAAATAAAGTAACTAGATTTAATAATTGTTATAAATCTTTAAGATTAAATGCTCTTGAAGCAATCAAACGCAATCCGGTAGATAAAGAAGTTCATATAGAAAAGTCTTTGACCGTAGAGGATGTAATGAACAAGATTATTGATGATGCAGGCTTACCAGAAGACATGAAAACATTTGGTGACGACTCAAAGAAACAGCAAGAGTTAAATATAGCTAACCCTAAGAAAAAGAAGGAGAAAAGTAATTTCTTTAAAAAGGTTTTAAAAACCTTTTTTATTGAAGTAACCATTAACAAGAAAAAATAAATTATGGCCACCAATTCTGTCCTACTCAATTCTCTTAAAAACAAAAAACCTTTACAAAAAAAAAGAGCCTCTATTTCTAGAAGCTCAATTTGTACCTGAGGTGGGAGTCGAACCCACACTCCAGTGGAACACGAGTTTGAGTCGTGCGCGTCTACCAATTCCGCCACTCAGGCAAGCAGAGTGCGAAAATATTGAATAGTTTTAAGACCAGAAAAAAAACAGCTTACTTTTTTGCTTAGATTATTGCTAAATAGTTGACTTACTTCAAATAAATTAATACATTTGCAGCCCTTTTATTTTAGGGTAAAAGAATAAAAATGTCAAAAGTTCAAATATTTGCAGGAAGGAGTTCGATGGATTTAGCAGAAAAAATTGCTAAAAGCCACGGCACTACATTGGGCAATGTAATCATTAACACCTTTAGTGATGGAGAATTTCAACCTTCGTTTGAAGAATCTGTTCGTGGGTCTGATGTATTCATAATCCAATCTACCAATCCGCCTGCCGATAATTTGATGGAACTTTTGATGATGGTTGATGCTGCAAAAAGAGCTTCTGCAAGAAGAATTGTTGCCATCATGCCTTATTTTGGTTTAGCTCGTCAAGACAGAAAAGACAAACCAAGAGTTCCGATTGGGGCTAAATTGGTTGCCAACATGCTTGCCGCTGCAGGTGTTACCAGAATAATGACTATGGATTTACATGCAGATCAAATTCAAGGTTTTTTTGAAGTACCTGTTGACCATCTTTTTGCTTCTACCATATTTATTCCTTACGTTAAAAGTTTAGGTTTAGAAAACCTAACTATGGCATCTCCGGATATGGGAGGTACAAAAAGAGCCAATGCTTACGCCAAGCATATGCATGCTGAAGTGGTAGTTTGCTACAAACACAGAAAAAAAGCCAACGAAATAGCCAATATGTTTTTGATTGGTGAAGTTAAAGGAAAAGATATCATTATTGTAGATGATATGGTAGATACTGCTGGCACTTTAACTAAAGCAGCTGATTTAATGATAGAAAACGGAGCAAAAAGCGTTAGAGCAATGGCTACCCATCCTATTTTGTCAGGAGAGGCTTATGACAGAATAGAAAATTCACAACTAACAGAACTTATAGTTACAGATACCATACCTTTGGCTAAAAGCAGTCCAAAAATTAAGGTTATTTCTGTAGCCGATTTGTTCGCTAACATAATGAATAAAGTAACTACTCACGAATCAATTAGTGAAGTATTTATTGTATAATAAATTTATTAAAACAAACGATAATGAAAACTGTAGCATTAAGCGGAAACAAGAGAACAGAAAGAGGTTCATCTAATGCTAAAACCCTTAGAAAAGAAGAAACTATTCCTTGTGTATTATACGGAGGAAAAGAAAATAGTCACTTTACGGTAAATGAAATTCAATTCACCAAATTAGTGGAAACTCCTGAGGTATTTTTTATTGACTTAGATGTTGACGGAACTACTTTTAAAGCTATTATTAAAGATGTACAATACCATCCTGTAACTGATAGAGTATTACATGTTGACTTTTTAGAGGTATTTGAAGATAAAGCAGTAACTGTAAAATTACCCGTTAAACTTACTGGTAATGCAAGAGGTGTAATTAACGGTGGTAAATTAAGAAAGGTTACCCGTAAATTAACAGTAAACGGATTACCATCAGCTTTACCTGAAAATATAGAACTAGACATCACCAAATTAAAAATTGGTCAATCTATTAAAGTAGGAGAAATTGAGTTAGAAGGATTAAGATTATTAGATGCTGATAATGCAGTTGTTGTTGCAATTAAGAGGTCTAGAGTTGCTGTTGCTGACGAAGATGAAGATGAGGATGAAGAAGGTGCTGAAGGAGCAGAAGCATCAGCTGAAGGTGGTGAAGAAGCTAAAGCTGAAGAACCTGCTGCTGCGGAATAATTTGACTGATGAAGTATTTAGTTGTAGGCCTTGGTAATATAGGTGCCGAATACAAAAATACTCGACATAATATTGGTTTTATGATATTGGATGCTTTAGCTAAAGCATCCAATATTTTTTTTGAGCCAAACAAACTTGGTGATACTGCTACACTTAAATTTAAAGGTAGAACCTTTATTTTGGTAAAACCTTCCACCTACATGAACCTGAGTGGTAAAGCAGTAAATTACTACCTTCAAGCAGAAAAAATTAAACCTGAAAATCTATTAGTGATTACTGACGATATTGCCTTGCCTTTTGGAACTATTCGGTTAAAAGGAAAAGGAAGTGATGGCGGACATAATGGGCTAAAAGACATTATCAGAGTTTTAGGAAATGCTAATTTTCCTCGTTTGCGATTTGGTGTGGGTAGTAACTTTGTAAAAGGTAAACAAATCAATCATGTATTAGGAAAGTTTGCTCCAGAAGAACAGGAACAACTCCCCGAAAGATTAAAAAAAGCTACAGAAGCCATCAAATCTTTTGGCACTATCGGTTTAAGCCGAACCATGAATGAATTTAATGGGAAGTAAACTCCCGAACTGCTTTTACAGTTTCTTTTTTTGCTTCGTAAAAACCCATATGCCCCACTTTATCTAACAAAACGTACGTACCATTTTCTGAAAGACCAGCTTGTTGCATTAAATCTTGATACGGTAAAATATTATCTTCTTTTCCAATAATGTACAACACAGGGTAAGGTGCAAACTTTAAAACTATTTCTCGCTCCATTCGATTTTTCATTCCTTCTAATGCAGCAACAATTCCTTGTTTTAATGTGTTTAATGCAATCTTTTTAGCCTGATCAATTCCTCTTTTATTGGGTTTATAATTGGTATTAAAAAGATTTGGAATAGCCTCATCGATAAATATTTTCACATTACGCTTTACTACTTTAATCGCTCTGTCTCTATCTTTTTGCTTTTCAGTACTATCACCTTTAGCAGTGGAATGAAACATACACAAACCTCTAATATCATCAGGGTATTGCTCAGCTAGAGCTAAACTCACATAACCACCCATAGAGTGCCCAACCAAATAGTACCTTTTGATTTTTAAATGTTTCAATACAGCATACACAGCCTCTGCCATTTCATCCATGGTATGTACATAGCTTAAACAAGCAGTTTTGCCATGCCCTAACAAATCAATAGTAATTATACGGTTAATAGATTTAGGAAAGGATTTGGTGAAATTTTTCCAAACAGTTTTATCGCCCAAAAAACCGTGCAAAAACACAATAACTTTGCCTTTACCCTCATCAGTAAAACTTACATCAATTCCTTTAAATTTTATGGATTGGTTTTTCATTTAAAAATCAGAAATCAACCTAAAATGTAAATTTAAGTTATTTCATTTTATCTCTCAACCTTACAAAATGTTCTTTTTTTCGTTACCTTTAATCATCCAAATTGTTCATTAAATGAAATCATCCTTAAGCGTTTTACGTTTAGTTGCTTTACTTGAAGGTTTATCATTAATTACCTTAGTTTTTATTGCAATGCCTTTAAAATATTATTGGGACAAGCCACAAGCTGTAAAAATTATTGGAATGGCTCATGGGGTATTGTTTATACTTTATGTAATTAATTTACTAATGGTACATCTTAAATATAAATGGACCGCAGGTAAAACTGTTGGTGCCTTTGCAGCTGCATGGATACCTTTTGGAACTTTTTATGCCGATAAAAAGTGGTTTAGAACAAAGTAACCGTTCACAAACAACTACAATTATTTGTAAGTGTTTAAAAAATAACTAATGATAATATCAGCAATGAATTTACAATAAATTATGCTTATTTTAAGTAAAATATAGTGTAGGTAAAGAGCACTAATGTTCTTTATCCGTAAGTTGTGATTAATGTGAAAAAGTGCTTCAACATGAGAGAGGCAGAAAAAATATGGTTAGAAACAGGCTACAAGTGTTTTGCATATAATGGACCTAACGGCCTCAGGATAGAAAGACTGGCTAAAGAAGTAGGGAAGAATAAATCTTCCTTCTATCATTTCTTTGCTGACCTAGAAGTTTTTACAGAAAGATTGTTAGAGTTACACCTGAGTCGGGCAAAAGCCATTTCAAAAATAGAATCAGCCGCAAAGGGTGAGCAAGAATTAATATCCATTATCCTTGAGCACAAAATCGATCTATTATTTAATCGTCAACTGAGAATTCATAGAAACAACCCTGAATTTAAAGAATATCTCGATCAAATCATTCAATTTTCCGTTCAGGGCTTACTTCCTGTATGGAAAAACATCATTTCCTTATCGGAAAATGGTGCTTTAGCACAAATGGTTCTACACCTTAGTTTGGAGAATTTTTATCTTCAAATTACAGACGAGACCCTGAACGAGTCATGGCTAGAAGCATACTTTGCAAATATTCGGCAAATGGTGCTCCTTTTTAAGCAATCAAAATAGACGGTAGCGTCTAAAATCTGATATGTAAACGCTCTAATTTTGTCTAAAAGGTAGATTAAAAATGGAGTTTAACAAATCACACGTTTTGATGCTTTGTTTAGCATTAATAATTAATCAAGGCTGCACTATGGTAAAAGTAACAATAAGCGAAAAGAGAATTCCAATTCCACAACACATAACTATTGGAAAAAATACAACCCTAAAAACCTGGGGTGCAATCAAGGTAAATAAATCTCACTTCTTCCCTTCGAGTTTTCAATTGAAAGCTGATGATAAGGTTATTTATATTGACCCAGTAGAAGCTGGGAGCACTGAACCTGCAGATTATATTTTAATTACTCATGCGCATCCTGATCATTTCTCTCTGAAGGATATTAAAAACCTTTTAAAGGATGAAACAAAGATTATTTGTTCAAAAGGAGTTTCAAAAAAATTGATAGATATCAAAAACAAAGTCAAAGTCGTAAAGCCTAATCAACAATTACAATTTAAAGAGTTTAGCATTGAGACAACTTTTGCTTATAATACAAAATCTGTTCTTTTATGGATTAAAGCACACCCTAAATCGAAAGAAAATGTAGGTTATATTATTACATTGAAAAATGGTTTAAAAATTTACCACGCAGGAGATACAGACTATATTTCTGAAATGGAAGAACTAAGTGGTATTAATGTCGCTTTGGTTCCAATTGGAGGAGACAACCTAACAATGAATGAGAAGGAAGCTGCTAAGATGATTAATAAAATTAGACCCAAAATTACTATTCCAATGCACTATGAAATCAAAAACGCAGAAAAATTAGACCGGTTTGAATCTTTGGTAAACAGCACAACCAAAGTAATTAAGTTAAATTAGCAAAACTTATCAAGAATATATAGAAACTATGACACTTCAAGATTTAGGATATAATAATTACCTCACAAAATTAAGACTGGATAATAATCTTGAGGATTTTGAAATTGGACGTGTAATAGCCGAACATAAGGAACGGTATATTGTAAGCAATGAAAAAGGTGAATTTGAAGCAGAGATTACAGGGAATTTAAGGTTTTCTGCCAAAAGTCGTAAAGATTTTCCTGCTGTTGGAGATTGGGTTTCTTTAATAAATCATGAACCCAATTTTGCAATTATTCATAGTATTCTACCTAGATTTTCAAATCTTTCGAGACAAGCTGTGAACAAGTTTGGTGAGTTACAAATAATTGCCAGCAATATCGATTATGGCTTAATTGTGCAATCGGTAAATAGAGATTTTAACATTAATCGATTGGAAAGATATTTAACCCTTTGCTATACTTCCAAGATTGAGCCTATAATTGTTATAACTAAAACAGACTTAACGGACGAACAAAACTTGAATGATTTGCTCAACAAAATAAAGGTCAGAGTTGAAAGTGTTCCTCTTATCCACGTAAGTAATGAAACAAAGACTGGAATAGATAAATTGAAAAAACTTCTTTATAAAGGAAAGACATATTGTCTTCTTGGTTCTTCAGGTGTAGGAAAATCATCCCTGATTAACAACTTGATTGGGGGAAGTCGAATGAAAACAGCCGATATTAGCGAAAGTATTGATAGAGGTAAGCACGTTACTACACATCGTGAATTAATACCTATGATAAATGGAGCTATACTTATTGACAATCCAGGAATGCGAGAAGTAGGTATTACTGATAGTACATTAGGAATAGAAAGTACATTTGAAAAAATATATGACTTGGCACAAAGTTGTAAGTTTTCGGATTGTACCCACACCTCTGAAAGTAATTGTGCGGTTCAATTAGCAATAAATAATGGACAGATAGAGAAATCGCATTTCGAGAATTTTTTGAAAATGGAGCGAGAGAAAGAACATTATGAATCAACCGTAGCCGAAAAACGAAGAAAGGACAAAGATTTTGGGAAAATGATAAAAAACTATAAGAAAATGAAAAAATCAAACAAGTAGTAAGCACAACAATGTGTATAAGTAATTTTTAATGTTTGCGTTTTAATTTTAGAATAACTTAAAACCTAAATCTCAACTGTGCTTTTACTTCCGAACGTGTATTCCCTTGTATTTCTTCTAAGCCAGAACTGATTACATCAATATCATCAAAAAAAGTAGCTCCGTAACGCACCCATAAATCAATCCCTTTTTTAATCTTATACCTGGTAGTTAAGTATGTACGTGTTCCTCGGTTATAATAAGCTGGTATGGAGAATACATATAAAATATCATTCTCGTAAGCGTAAATTCTACTGTTGTACGAATCAGTATCAAATATTCCGTACCTAAACGAAAATGAAAAAGGACTACTTTTTGGTTTATAAACCACATCCTGATAAATTAAGTACCCAGTTTCATAAGGATTTTCTTCTTTATTATAATTCACCAACTCCACTCTACCCTTTAACTTAAAAGATTCTGAAACTTTTAAACTATAATTGTACCGGTAATTAGTTTGTTTTTCATGCACCAGATAATCTATCCCTTCATTCAAATCAACATCAGTATTTTCCAATTTATCTCGTTCTCTTATCCTTACATACATTTCTAATTTTTTGTTGGGTTTGTATGTCAATTGAGCCAAATACTGATAACCTCTACTTGGTGCATTTATCTGATATTTCAACCAAGGGAAAGTAAACTGATCGTAATAAGCTGATAAGGTAAACTTTCGCATAGGCTTAGCCACAATACCTAACAAGGTTCCTTTCTCATTTTCGTTGGTTGATCCCTCACCAATACCAGCACTGGCTATGGGCTGAAAATCTCTATCGTAATCTCTATATAAAGCTACCATAGATAAACGAGGATCTAGGGTTACTAAAGCACCTGTTACAAAACCAGCTCCAGCACCTACGCTTTGAGAATACTCACCAAAAAAGTTAAAGTTTTTGTATATCCAATTGTAATCTAACCCTAAGTTGGTTTGTTGATTATCTGAATTTCTAAACTGGCTGTAAGTTTGTAAATTGGGTTCAAAATCAGCATCAATGTTGCTGTGAACTCCCGTAACACCAATATCTAACCTCCGAGTTTTATAAGCTACATGCCCCCCCATTTGTTGTTGTGTAATGGCATCTTTATCTTCAATTTCGTTATGTGTTCTGTGCAAACCTGTTAACTGTATGGAACTAACAGCCAAAGCATCTAAATCTTGCGAGGAAGAATCGGCTACACTAATATTTCCATCCATTTGGTTGTAAGAATAAAATGAAGTGATTTCCACCTTACCAAAACCAAGGGTAACTCCACCACCTCTCAAAAATAAATTCTCATCAACAGATGCATAAGGCCTTAAACCGGTTGCACTTCTTTTTACATTTAAAATATCAGCTGATTTACCAAAAGCTCTACCCGACCAATAAGTTAGTCCTTGCCCAAATTGTGCTTGAAAATCACCAATAGCCAACTGCTTTACAAAACCCTGATTACGCAAAAAGAAATGAGCAGAATAAAAATCAAAACCATTGGGTTGAGAACCTTTAAAAAATTCTTCGCCTGCATCTTTTTCAGCAGTAAACCCCAAACTAATGTGGTTACCATATTTATATCGATAACGTGTATATAGCTTTGTTGGATCTCCTTTATATCTTGAATTTGGGCTGGCAGCCAAAGCGGAATCAGTAGCTGGACTAAACCCTTTTTTCTCCTCTAGTACTTGTTGGTATCGCAAAAACAAAGTATTCTCTCCATTACGTAACAATTCACCTAAACTCAACTGTGCATCATCAACATCTGAAAAAGTTTTTACAAATGGCAGCAACATCTTTATTACTTCTAAATCAAAGCCATCTACAGTTTGTAACTCCTCCAAGGTCATCAGTTTGCCATTTTTTTCAATGTGAGCCAACAGATTGTTGATTTGAATACTCGTTAACAGACCTAACAACTCTAAATCGTTTACATCAGCCCGATTTAGATTTAATGGATGATCGTAATAATATGAAAGGTTATCAAAAAGAGTAGTATAATCTGCATCTGATTCTTCAGCATCCTCAACCAAGTATTCTACTCGTTTTTCAATAATAGCATTCTTCTCTTCTTCTTTGATTTGAGCAAAGAGCACAAAAGGAAATAATAAAAATATTAATATTAAATACCTCATTGAATGCTAGGTGTAGCCGTTGTTTTAGTCGGTTTTTGTTTTTGATAAACCAAGGATATACCTGGAGTAACACCCAATGTTTGATGGAAAGAAGAAGAAATATCCATTTTGAAATTCTTCATTTGCAAACCAAAACCAAAAGAACTTAAGGTGGGATTGGTAGAAATTCCTCCTCTTAAATATAAAATTTCTGTAATATGATATTCTAAACCTGCTTTAACAACCGCAGCAGCATTCATATCTTTTTCCGTCTCTACACCCATCATTACTTTTTCTGAAAAACGGTAATCTAATCCTAACTTCATTACAGTTGGTACTTTTTCATTGTCATACTCAGCCAATTGACTTCTGGTAGGATTGTAAACGTGAACACCTATTGATATTTCTTCATTCATTCGGGCAATTAAACCTACTGCTCCAGTAATTGTATTTCTGCTACCATAATCCTGACTCAAATTGGTATTTAAGTAATTAAGCTGAACACCAACTGATACTTTATCTCCTAACCGTTGTCCGTAAGAAAGACCTGCTTTCGTTTCACTATACAACTCATACCCAAAAGATGCTACACTTAATCCGAAAGCTCCTGTCTTAACTGGCAACACAAATGCTCCTGCCCGATAACTTGTTTCCTTTAATAAAAATCGATTCTCATAAAAAATTCCTCCGGAAATATCAGTTACAAAACCCAAACCTGCCTGATTATTATTAGCAGACCAAACATCTGATAGAGTGACATTGTAGCCACCCATTGCGGTAGCATTTGCTCCTACTACATCGTTAGCAATTTGAGCTTTTAACCCAAAAGCGGAAAGTAACAACAATAATATCAGGTAATTATTTTTCATCTTTTATTTTATTCCATGTGGCTAACAATGCTTCTTGTGTTGGTCTATTTGGTTCGATTTCTCTCAGAGGATTACACTCTTTAAGAGTACTGATACAATCCCCTGCTAGCTCCTGATACAACTTTGTTCCTTTAGTTTTCCAGTCCATCATTTCATCACTCACCTCTTTAATAATTTGAGCAGGATTACCCACCAACAAACTCCTTTTAGGAATTTGCATTTTTGCAGACACAAAACTCAGAGCTCCAACAATGCATTCATCACCCATTTCTACATCATCCATAATTACAGCGTTCATACCAATCAGACAATTTTTACCAATAGTTCCTCCATGAACTACTGCTCCATGTCCAACATGACAATTCTCTTTTAATACTACCGTAACCCCAGGAAACATGTGTACCGTACAGTTTTCTTGCACATTGCATCCATCTTCAATAACTATCTGACCAAAATCTCCACGAATGGCAGCACTTGGCCCTATATAAACATCTTTACCAATAATTACATTACCTGTAACTGCTGCCAAAGGATGTATAAAAGCAGATTTATCAATTACGGGCTTAAACCCATTAAATTCGTATATCGCCATTAAAAACTGATTTACTGTAAATATAGTTTTTTACCTGAAAAAAATTAAACAATAAAGGAAGTAATAAAGATATTTTAACATTAGAACTAATTGCCAAAGAATGTTTGGTTAATTATGGCTAATTTCGTTAACTTAACTTAAAAAACTATATTATATGAAAAAAATTTACACTTTAATTGCAGTATTATTAACTGCTAATTTAGGTTTCTCTCAAATCTTTACTGAAGATTTTCAAGGGGGAATTCCTGGAACGTGGACTCTTATCAATAATGATGGGAATACACCAAATGCATCTGTTGCTCAATATACCGATGCATGGATCATCCAAGATAATCCTGACATGACTGGTGATTCTGTTGCTGCTAGTACTTCATGGTACACTCCCGCAGGAACATCTGATGACTGGTTAATCTCACCTGCTATTAATCTAACCACTAACAATGTTTTATCGTGGGAAGCAAATGCTCCTGATGCAGCTTACCCTGATGGCTATGAAGTGCGTATTTCAACTGCTGGTACAACTATGGGTGATTTTTTAGCAAACCCTGCTTTATTTACGATTGCTGCTGAAAATTCAACTTGGACTTCTAGAAGTGTTGATTTACAAGCGGCTGGTTATTCTAACCAAACTGTTCACATTGCCTGGAGAAATACCTCAACAGATCAATTTGTCTTATTCATTGACAGTATTGACGTATCTGTACAGCTTCCTTTTGATGCTGTAATGAGCAGCACTAATGCACAAGAATATACTTTTATTCCTTTATCACAAGCTAGCAACATTGTTGTTGATGGTGATATTACAAATAATGGTAGTAGTGCACTTACAAACGTTTCTATGGTTGTAGATGTTTATGATGGTGGTTTTAACCCAGTATATAATGCATCTAGTACTCCAGTTACTTCTTTAGCACCTGCTGCTACTACACCGTGTACAGTTCCTGGATATACTCCAACTGTAGCTGATATTTATACGGTAGTTTTAACAGCTACTATGACTGAAACTGATGGTGATACAACTAATAATGTAATTGCATACCAAATCGGAATTAGCGATTCTACTTACGCAAGAGATAATGGTCAAGTAACAGGTACTTTAGGAATTGGTGCAGGTACTGTAGGAGAATTAGGTCAATCTTTTACATTAATTACACCTGATACACTTACTTCTGTAGATGTATTTATTGCTAATACAACTGGTAACATGACAGGACAACCATTAAGCTGTTTGATTTATGATGTAACAGGTGGTACAATTGGTTCAGTATTAGGTTCTACTGATACTATCTTAGTTGATACTTCTTCAAATAAAATGTGGAACCTATCAATTGATGGTGGACCTCTTTTCTTAGCTGGTGTTGATACTTTTGCAGTTATTGCTCAAGAACCAGATTCTAACATAACAATTGGAACTGCTACTAGCATTTTTACTGCTGGAAAAACCTGGGTAAACTTCCCTGGAAACCCATTTGGTGGTTGGGAGCACAATGAAGCTTATAACTTCAATGTATCTTATGTTTTAAGAGCTAACTTTGCTAACATCCCACCACTAAGTACTGATGTTGAAGAGAATTTAGCAACTACAGGAATCAATATTTATCCAAACCCATCAAATGGTATTTTTACTGTAAACGTTAATGATGTTAAAACTGACAATGCTTTAATAGAAATACTTGATGTAACTGGAAAAATAGTTGAAACAAGAACAATTAGTAACCTAACTAATTCTTCTACTTTTGACATTTCTGCGTATGGTGCAGGTACTTACTTTGTAAAAGTATCATCTGACGATTATAACGAAACTAAAAAGTTTGTTGTTTTAAAATAACAAAGTTTAACTAAATTAAAGAGGGGATAATTATCCCCTCTTTTTTTGATTATGAAAAAACTAACTTACATTTCTTTAGCTTTTATCATGATTCTATTACAATCATGCTATGCTTATGAGTCTACTACCTCTTCAGAAGAGTTAGAAAAACGTCAAAAAGTAACTGCAACAGATAAGATGAACAAAAATACTGGAAGTTTTACCAACACAAAAAATAATAATAAGGTGATAAAAAAAAGAAGTGATATACAACCAAAGTAACGTTTAAGGAGTAAAAATATCCATCCAATCTATCGGTCGCTCCAAAACCCTCCAATTATAGCCTTTCAAAACCACATCTTTAGGCGAGGCTTCGTTTATTGGTGTTAGTTCTCCTTCTGGAGATTTAATAAAGGTTATGGTTTCAATATCACTATCTTTTAACAGAACCAGCATGTTGGTACCACTCAATTTATTCACTCCTACGTACTTTCCATCATTATCAAGGGCGTAGTATATAGTCTCTGAGTTTTGCATTACATCTATTTTCTTAAGTTCCTCATCATAAAAATGACCTATCATGTTCTTTCCTTTTATCTGATTGTATTTTTCTGCAAAAGAATCAACCTGAGAAATGATAAAAGCATTATTGTTCATATACATTTTATCAATTTCTCCATTAGACATAATAAAATAAATAAAGTCAGCAGTTATCTGGTTTTCATTCGACCATATCACAGGTTCCTGGTAAAAATTAACCGTTGAATCAGAGAAATTATAAATAATGGAATCTGCTTTTCCCTGCATGTCATTTTTATAAAATTTAGCATGGTTGTACGCATACAAAGTTCTCACTGTATCAATCCATACCGTATCAATAATTACTTCAGATCCCCCTGAACTATCAATAATATTTTTCTCTACTAATTTGGATGAAATTTTAAACGTATCAGCATGCATATACAATGTATCATCTTTAAACAACTGCATCATCAAAGCCTCTTGAGTAATCATAGCACTATCTTGTTTCTCGTATAAATGTGCTACATCTCCTTTTAAAATTACATCTTCAATAGTATCGGTAATTACTCCGTTACATACAATTTCACCAAACCCCAATTCTCTATCATAGTACAAGGTATCTCCTTCAATTATTCTCTCATCTGAATACAAATAAGCATTTTTAAAAAATTTAGATTTATCCGTAACTGTATTGTACCAACCATCTTCAGTGTAAATAAAATTTTCATCGCTTGTAATAGTAGTAGGGCCTAAAAAATTAACAATTTCTGATGTTGAATTATAATTGAGCGTATCTGCTTCAATTTTATACTCAGGGTTTGTCAACACTACATTATCTTTAAAATAGAATGCCTCTCCATTTGAATAGTAATAACCTTGCTCGCTAGTCAATGTATTATTCTCTTTCTGATTAACCATTTTGCCTCCACCATAGTAATAGGCTACGTTATCTGTTCTATTATAATCTAAGTAATTAGTAGTAAGGGTTACATCATTATTGATTAAACGAATATCTCCTCTTAAAATAGCTATCTTGGTATTTCCATCGTACTTTAATGAATCCCCAAATAATCTCAACGAATCTCCTTGATTAATTCTAACATGACCATAGGCATCCATAGTATTGCTGACAGAATATATATAAGCACTATCGCAAAACATCAAAGCATCATCATGTTTTAATTGAACATCACCGATCAATCGTTTTACACTCTCTCCATCTCGCTCCTCATATTCCAAGGTATTGGCATTCAATATTTCTATTTTGGTTGTTTCTTGAGCAGATACAAAAAAGGGGTGAAAAACGATTAGGGCAATAGCAAAAAACCCCGTAACAGATACGGGGACTTTGAATATTTTATTGATGTTAAAACTCATCATTTGTGGTTGTTAAACCAACACACTATCTCTCAATAATGTTTGCTTTCTATCTGGTCCTACCGAAACAATAGTTATAGGAACGTTTAATTCTTGTTCTAAGTATTCAACATAACTATTTAATTCTGCTGGAATTTCTTCAATAGAAGAAAGCTTAGTTAAATCCGTTTTCCAACCTGGTATTTCTTTGTAAACGGGAGTAACATCTGTAGAAACTATATCATAAGGCATGTAATCAATTCTCTCACCATCAATATCATAGTGTGTACAAACTTTAATAGTATCAAATCCATCAAGCACATCAGCCTTCATCATACAAAGCTGTGTTACACCATTAATCATAATAGCATATTTCAATGCTGGTAAATCAATCCAGCCACATCTTCTTGGTCTTCCTGTTGTAGCACCAAATTCATGACCAACGGTAGCTAAAGTTTTACCATCTTCATCAAATAATTCTGTAGGAAATGGCCCACTACCAACTCTGGTGCAATAAGCCTTAAAAATTCCGATTACCTCACCCACTTTATTAGGAGCAACACCCAATCCTGTACAGGTACCTGCAGCAGTAGTATTAGATGAAGTAACAAAAGGGTATGAACCAAAATCGACATCTAAAAGAGTTCCTTGAGCTCCTTCGGCTAGTACAGATTTATTAGTATCAATTGCATTGTTAATATAGTGCTCACTATCAATTACAGTTAAAGATTTAATTAATTCTATCCCTTCATAAAATGCTGGTTCTAATTCTTCTAGGTTATAATCAAACTCATGGAATTTTAAAATCTGCTTATGTTTTTCAACTAATTTCTCATATCGTTGCTTAAAATCAGATAAAAATAAATCACCTACTCTAATACCATTTCTTCCGGTTTTATCCATGTATGTAGGTCCAATTCCTTTCAACGTTGAACCAATTTTTTCTTTACCTTTAGCTTTTTCTGAGGCCGCATCAATCAAACGATGTGTAGGAAGTATTATGTGTGCTTTTTTAGAAATAGCCAATTTTTCATTCACGTTTACACCCATTTCAATTAAGGCATCAATTTCTTTTTTCAGTATAACTGGATCTATAACCACTCCATTACCAACCACATTTTTCACCCCATCGTGAAAAATACCTGAAGGAATTGTATGTAGCACGTGTTTAATGCCATCAAACTCTAATGTATGACCTGCATTTGGTCCTCCTTGAAAACGACCAATCACATCATACTTAGGTGTTAAAACATCTACAATTTTTCCTTTTCCCTCGTCTCCCCACTGAAGACCTAATAAAACATCTACCTTCATTTACGCTAATATTTTTTTCGCATCTTCAACTGATTCTTCAATATTAAAAATGCTATTTAATTTAGTAATAACCAATAACTTATTTATTTTTTCTGGAATATTCGTAATGATAACTTCACCACCCCTACTTCTAGTCTGTGTAAATATATTTATCAAAATACTTAGCCCAGTGCTATTCATGTACTGCATCTCAGACAAATTGATGATAATTTTATTTACACCTTCATTATAAAAAAAATCGAGTTCTGCCAATAAGCCTTCAATTTGCTGTTTGCTCATTAGATTACCAACTAGGTTAAGCTGAGCAACTTCTTTTTCTTTATTGATGCTGTAGGAAAAACTCATGATTCTTTGTTTTCTTTTTTTACGGCATAAAAATTTAAGGAATGATGTAGAATATTTACATCAAACATCTCTTCTAATGTTTTTTTAATATTCTGAATTCTTGGGTCGCAAAATTCTATCACCTCTCCATTACTCAGGATAATATGATCATGTTGTTTAGAACCATAAGAACGTTCATACTGAGCCATATTATTACCAAATTGATGTTTTCTAACCAATTTAGCATCCATCAATAAATCTATTGTATTATATAACGTAGCTCTACTAACTCGGTATTTTTTGTTTTTCATAGAGATATATAATTCTTCTATAAAAAAATGCTCATCGTTAGAATAAATTTCTTGGAGTATAGCATATCGCTCGGGAGTTTTTCGGTGTCCTTTTTCTTCGAGATAATCGGTAAAAATATTTTTTACTTTTTGCTGAAGTTCTTCTCCTGTGCTCATTTCAGGTTGTTAAAAGGTAAAATTAAAGATTAATCAATTAGTTTAATCAAATGTTAATGCTTTGTTGATAAAAAGTAAAGAGAGCATTAATCATCCTTGCGTTCAACTTTAGTAACACCATCCACATTTTTGAGTTTTCTTATTAAATTATTAAGGTGTTCTGTATCGTGTACAAATAATTTCACTCTACCTTCAAATATTCCATCATCACTTTCAAAGCTAATTGAGCGCATATTTACATTCAATTCATTAGATATAATTTGAGTAATATCATTCACTATTCCCATATCGTCAATACCTGTAATTTCAATTCCTGCTAAAAATGCAACTTTCTGGTCATCAATCCAACGGGCTTTGATAACTCTATAAGCGTAATTACTCATTAACTGAATAGCATTGTTGCAATTTGTTTTATGAATTTTAATTCCATCATTTATGGTAACAAAACCAAACACTTCATCACCTGGTATTGGATTACAACATTTAGCTAATGTGTAATCCAGTTTTTCCATATTATCACCTATCAACAATGCATTTTCTTTAGGTTTTGGTTTGGTATCTTTTTGTTGATTTCTTCGCTGACCGATATAACTCTTAACCCTTTTACGAATACTTTGTTTTGACCGTAATACACCTTTCTTAACTTCAAATCCTTTAAGGTGAGATAAATTAATTTCACCTTGAGCTATTTTGTAATACAAATCTAGCTCTGAACGCACCTTATAATATTTTTGAAGTTCTCTCAAACTAATATTTTCATACGCAATTTTTAATCGCTTAAATTCCTTTTCTAAAATTGCTTTTCCCTCTTTGGCAATTTCTCGTTTCTCATTTTTAAGCGCTGATTTTATTTTAGATTTTGCCCGATGTGTTTTAACATAACTTAACCAATCTTCCTTTGGTTTTTGTTTATTAGAAGTCAATATTTCTACCTGATCACCACTTTTTAATTGATGACTTAAAGGAACTAACTTGCTATTAACTTTAGCTCCCAAACACCTTTCTCCTATTTGAGTGTGAACAGTAAAAGCAAAATCTAACGCACTTGCTCCATTGGGCAAATTTTTCATATCTCCTTCTGGAGTAAATACAAATATTTCATCAGCGTATAAATTGAGCTGAAAATCACCCATAAAATCAAGCGCATTTTCATCTTGATTTTCCAGTAATTCTCTAATCTGGTTAATCCATATATCAAACCTACTTTTCTCTTCTCCTTCTTTATATTTCCAATGGGCAGCAAACCCTTTCTCAGCAATATCATCCATACGTTTAGAACGTATTTGCACCTCTACCCATTTACCTGTTGGACTCATTACTGTAGTATGCAAAGATTCGTAGCCATTCGCTTTAGGAACTGAAATCCAATCCCTTAGTCTATCAATATTAGGTGAATAAAAATCGGTTACCACTGAATAAGCCTGCCAACACAATGCTTTTTCATCTTGATTTTCAGCATCAATAATAATTCTAATAGCAAAAAGATCATATACCTCTTCAAACGGCACTCCTTTTTTCATCATTTTATTCCAAATAGAATAAACAGACTTAGGACGACCTTTTATTTCGAATTTAATTCTTTTTTCTTCTAGGGCTTTCTTTATTGGTGATGAAAACTTTCTGATAAAACGTTTTCTTACTTCCTCATTCTTTTTAAGTTTACTTCTAATTTCCTCAAACTTTTCAGGTTCTTTACATTGAAGCGATAAATCTTCTAATTCCGATTTAATAGAATGTAATCCAAGTCGGTGTGCCAATGGAGCATATAAATACAAAGTTTCAGAAGCAATTTTAAGTTGCTTATCTCTACGCATTGCTCCAATGGTTCTCATATTATGCAACCTATCAGCCAGTTTGATGAGAATCACTCTTACATCTTCGGATAGAGTAAGTAATACCTTCCTGAAATTTTCTGCTTGAAGTGAAACAGAATAATCAACCACTCCAGAAATTTTGGTTAACCCTTCAATAATTTGAGCCTCTTTCTTCCCAAACATTTTTTCAATATCTTCAACACTCAAATCGGTATCTTCTACAGTATCATGCAATAATGCACAAACTATCGATGTAGCTCCCAAACCAATTTCTTCGGCACATATTCTAGCCACAGCTATCGGATGATAAATATATGGCTCCCCAGATTTTCTCCTGTCATTTTTGTGAGCTTCCAGAGCAACATCAAACGCTTTTCTGATTCGTTTCTTGGTTTCAGCATCTTTTTTGGCATGCTTAGCAGACCTCAGCAAACCTCTATAAGCTGCTAAAATTTCTTTTTTCTCTTGTTCTAAATCAATTTCTGCCATTAATTCTGATAAAAATCTAATTACTCTTGTGAAATTACAATCTCATAATCTTCTAGTTCTCTCGTAGTACCATCTGGCATCCTAACATTTTTAATATTTGAAAATCTAAGCTTATCTCCTATCTTCAATTCACCCACTATGGTTTTAAATTTTTCATCCATTTCAAATTCACTATATTCAATTTGCTTAAAGACCTTCTCCTCTCTTATAATTGAAATAGTACAAACTCTAAGCCTACACCTAATATCAACATCATAGTAATATAGCTGAGGCCAAATTGATTCAATCTCTCTTATAGCCTCTAGACTATTGCAAAAACTATCACAGGGTAAAAACATAAGGTATGGATTAGGCAATCTATTAATCTTTAATTCTACTTTTTCAGTATGATGTAATTTTTCATTTTTCACATCATAAAAGTTGATTAATAGTTCACCATCATCAATATAAGGTCTCAATATAAACCAACCATTATGTTGCCTAACTACTTCTTCATTTTTATAAAAAGGAATTGCAAAATAATTTGAATCACAAGTTATTATAAATGGATTATCAATACCCATTGCGGGTTCATAATCATCTCCTTTCATAAACTGAATTTTATATTCAATTAAAGAGGAGTTTTCTTTCTGAGATGAAACACAGGAAGAAAAAATAAATACTATGTATATTAGAAATGAATACCTCACTTTCTAAACTCTTTCAATTACAGTTGCATACCCTTGTCCAACTCCTATACACATAGTTACTAGTGCATATTTTTTGTTTTGTTTTTGCAACTCAATTGCTGCAGTTTGCAAGATTCTAGAACCTGTCATACCTAAAGGATGACCAATTGCTATTGCACCACCATTAGGATTAATTCGAGCATCATCATCAGCTAATCCCATTTTTCGAGTACAAGCCAATGCCTGAGCTGCAAAGGCTTCGTTTAATTCTATGATGTCCATATCGTCAAGTGTTAAACCAGCTCTTTTTAATGCTTTTTCAGAAGCATTAACAGGTCCTATCCCCATAATTCTTGGCTCTACTCCCGCTATCGCTGAAGAAACAATTCTTGCTTTAGGAGTAAGATTGTATTTACTTGCAGCTTCTTCAGATGCAATTAACATTGCTCCAGCTCCATCATTTAACCCAGAAGCATTTCCAGCAGTTACACTTCCCCCTTCTTTTTTGAAGGCTGCCCTTAATTTGCCTAAAACTTCTAATGTTGTCGTAGGTTTAATGAATTCATCTTTATCAAAAATGATTGGGTCCTTCTTTCTTTGAGGAATTTCTACTGCAACTATTTCTTCTGCTAACCTTCCATTATTCTGCGCTTCAGTTGCTTTCATCTGACTCCAATAAGCAAACTTATCTTGGTCTTCTCTACTAATTCCATACATTTCTACTAAATTCTCAGCAGTAACCCCCATCCCATCAGTACCATACATCTCATGCATTTTAGGATTGATAAATCTCCAACCAAAACTTGAATCATACATTTTAGAGTCTGTACCATAAGGACGAGCAGATTTAGAAATTACGTAAGGTCCTCTTGACATGTTTTCCACACCTCCAGATATATATATATCACCATCACCTATCTTAATTGCTCTTGAAGCATTTATAGCTGAAGCCATACCTGAAGAACACAATCTATTTATCGTTTCTCCTCCTACTTGCCATGGTAAGCCAGCAAGCAAACCAGCCATCCTAGCTACATTCCTATTATCTTCTCCTGCTTGATTTGCACAACCAAACAACACATCTTCTATTTCCTCTTGAACTACACTAGGATTTCTTTGCATTAACTCTTTAATAACAATTGCTGCTAAATCGTCTGTTCTAACCGCTGCTAATGTTCCACCAAAATTTCCTATAGGAGTTCTAATAGCATCAATAATATATGCTTCTTTCATCTTTCTTTTAAAGTTTTGATTTTACTGTAAAGGTAATAAAATGAGTATTTTTAAATTGTGGAAACAGTAGAAAACTTTATATTAAATTACACTGGAGAACAAAGAAATATTCTTCTATATTTCCATCATCTCTTAAAAGACCTACCAAAAATAAACTCTAAAATAAGCTATAACATTCCTTTCTACTATGGTAACAAATGGATTTGCTATTTAAACCCTGATAATAAAGGCGGAGTTGAACTAGCTTTTACAAGGGGGAATGAATTGTCAAATACACAAGGGTTATTGGAAAGTAAAAGCAGAAAACAGGTGTCTAGTATCACCTTTTATGAAATTGAGGATATACCTATTCAAGAAATCAATGAGATAATTCAAGAAGCCATACTGCTTGATGAGACCACTCCTAAGCCTGTAAAGTAATTATACAAAATGAACACAATATATCATTGGAAGATAATTACTGATACATTCCCAGTTTTCACCTAAATCGTTACTAACAAATAAGTTACCCGTTGTTGTTCCAAATATTAAATCTCCATCATTATATTTTAAACAATGACGATAAACAATATCAAAACTATTTTCCTGAGGCAATCCATTTGAAAAACTTTGCCAAGTTTGCCCACCATCAGAGGTTCTACAAATTCGTAATTTCCCATCAACAGCAGTTCTAACACCATCGCTAATAGCTGGAGCGACCCATGCCATTTTTTCATCATCAGGATTTAACTCAATGGCAAAACCAAAATTAGCAGGTCCTTCTTTTTCTGAAATTTCAAACCACTCTTCTCCTCCATTTTCTGATTTAAAAATGCCACAGTGATTTTGCTGCCACATTAAATCTGGGTTATTGGGGTGCATTACCAAAAGATGAGGATCTTGTCCAACTTCTGCTTCTGGATCAGGCAAAAAATCAGCTCTTAATCCTTTATTCTTAGGCTGCCACGTTTCTCCAGCGTCTTTAGTTTCAAAAACTCCTGCACAACTAATAGCTACATAACCATGATTTGAGTCTTTAGGATTAATACATATAGAATGAATTCCAGGTAAATCTCTCCCTCCTCCAAACCAACTTTCTTTTCTTGATGGATGATTCCATAAGCCCATGTTCAGCTGAAAACTTTTACCATTATCAGCACTTTCAAACAAACCTCCAGGGTCAGTACCTAATAATAAAACTCCATTTACTTTTTCGAATGACCATATATACCTCAAAGAAGCCTCTTTATCATCATTTACCATCGATCCTTCAGGATAAACTGGAGCTGTAACCTCTTCCCAATTATCACCCTCATCAACCGACTTATGTAGTTTAACTCCCCAATGGCCATGATCTAAGCAAGCCCACCAAGTATTGGTTTCATCATCAGTATATACCATCGAAACTGGTATGCCTAAAAAATGTGTTTTAACAATTTGCCATTTACCATTTTGCTTTTCACAAACAATTAGTCCTTTACGTGTGCCTAGCAGTAATTTTTTCATAGTTTATCCTCCTGATAATGCTTGAATAATATTTACTTTATCGTTATGTAACAATCTATCAGATAGACTAACTCTATCTTTAATCATAGTTCCATTCACAAAAATGTTTACATGCTTTCTCAAGTTACCTTGTTCTTCTAATAAATAAGCTCTCAACCCAGGATAAATTTTGTCTAAAGACAATACCAGTTCCTCCACAGTATTTGCTTCTAACTCTTCAGCTTTTAGATTAGGAAAAAATCGTTTTAATAAAGATGTAAACTGAACTTTAACCATTTAAACCTCCCATTCTTTTGAAGTTCGATAAACCGAGCCCTTAAAAGCTCCAACCAAATCTCCTTTTTGATTAGTAACGGGTATGTTATAAATGCCTATTTTATTGGTTAGGCTTATCTCTGTAGCTTCAGCTATCAAAACATCTCCTACTCTTACTGCATTAGGATAAGAAATAGAGCATTCCAATGCTACACTTAATCTACCGTGTGCATTAGCTGCAAATGCCAAAGCACTATCTGCCAAAGAAAAAGTAATACCACCGTGTATAATTCCAAAACCATTACACATCTCCTCTCTGACAATCATTTTCAGCCTACAACTTCCTTGTTTTGAAGAAAGAATTTCAATTCCCAACCACTTGCTAAAAGCATCTGTTTCCATCATTTTGGATACAACTTTATGCATCTGTTTTATTATTTTTTATAAACAATTATTTCGTTAAAGTTAATCAACTTTAAGAAAAGAACAATCAATACTCCATACCACACTATATTCTACAAAAAGAATCTTAACAGAATTTTATGCTGTTTTTGTTGTAATATATTTTACGATTAAGGCTTTTATTTCAAGCCTAAAAAAAACAGTATAAAATCAAGTAGCTAAAGGCAACTAAAAATCACACCTAACGTCTTTTAAAATAGTAAGTTATTAATACCCAATTTGATTTTGTGTATTGTAATTTTTACAAAAGTTTTATATATTCACGCATGATTTAATACCCCTGCTATGAAAAAAATAATATTATCCTTATTCGGTTTAATCTTCTCTATTGGATTATTTGCTCAGTCGGATAACTGTGCTACAGCAACAGTAGTTACTTTAGATCCAGCTGGACAAGCCTGTGTAACTGGTACAACGGTAAATGCTACATCTGCTAACACCTTTTATGGAGCTTGTAACCCCGCAAACACATGTAATGAAGTATGGTACACCTTTGTAACTAATGGTGCAACTAATGTTTTTGATGTTATACCTAACGGACTTTCCAACCCTGAGATAGTAATTTATACTGGCGGTTGTGCTGGAACCTTAGAAACATGTAACACGCAAGTGGGTACAGGAACTTTAACCACTGGATGGGGGCTTCCCACTGGAACACAAGTATGGATAGGTATTATGTCTAACCAAGGTACTGAAGGTGGATTCGATTTATGTATTAACTCAACTGCTCCTAATCCAGGAGGCGGAAACACCTGTGCTGGTGCAATTCCGCTTTGCGATGTTAATGCAAGTACAACTGTTGATATGACAACTATCACCCCTTCAGGAGCTTGGCCAGATTGTTTTGGAGGAGCAGTAAATAATGATGTATGGTTTACCTTTACTTGCACACAATCTGGAACATTAGAATGGGAAGTTACCCCAACTGGAACGGGTGCTGGATTAGTAGAGTTAGATTGGGCAATATGGGATATGGGACCAGGAGGAGGATGCCCTGATGCTACTTCTGGTGGAGACCCTACTTTTGCATGTAATTATAACTACGATGGTGGAAATGGTGCTGCTGCAGGAATGACAAATCCTGCTGGTGGAGAATATAATGCTCCTGCAAATATCGTTGCAGGAAATACTTATGTTATCTTGGTTGACTATTTTGCAGGTGGAGGAACAGGAGATATGCAATTTGATTTCCTACCAGGAATGACAGCTGAAATTGCTCCAGTAGCAGATTTCACCATAAATCCAGCTGGACCAACTTGTGCTGCAAATGTAACAGTAAACATTACTGATAACAGTACAGGTATTCCTACTTATGATTTTGGAGACGGCAGCCCTACCTATACAGGGAACAATCCACCAAACCACACTTACAATACACCTGGAACTTATGCAATTACTGCAACAATAGGAGGTGCTTGTCCTAGTACACACACAGAATTTGTTGAATTATATGGACCGTTGGCTACTATACCAACTATCACACCTGAGACCTGCCCTGGAGATTGTGATGCGTCTATTTCTTTAGCTACTACAGGTGGTAGTGGACAATATACTTATAGCTGGAGTACGGTTCCTGTTCAAACTACTCCTACAGCTTCAAATCTATGCTCGGGTAATTATACTGTTACTATCACTGATGCTATTTGTGGTAATTTGGTGGAACCTATCAATATAGCTGCTCCACCACCATGTGCGTCATGTGTAATGGATAGTATGCCTATTGTAATGACTAATTGCTACGGAACACCATTTTTAGGTTACGATGTATCAGGTAATGTTTATTTTACCGATCCCCCAGCTACTGGAACATTAACAATAACACCATGTTCTGGAGCGCCTCAAGTATTCAATGCTCCATTTGCATCTCCAATTGCGTTTAACTTTACTGGTTTACCACAAACAGGGACTAACTGTGCTTTTACTGCTACATTTAGTGATGATGCTGCTTGTACCATAACTACTAACTTTTTATCTCCCCCTCCTATAACAGCTATTAATGCTAATCAAACTGCTTGCAACAATGACATGTTTAATGTAAATGGTACAGTTTCTTTTAATAATCCGCCAGCCACTGGCACATTAGTCGTTTCGTACAACGATGGAGTATCTACCACAGACACGATAATTAACCCTCCTTTTACCTCTCCTGAAAACTGGAGCATCACTGCTCAAGCAAATGGTAATAACTATACCATTACTGCTTATTTTTCAGATTATCCTACTTGTGGCATTCAAATTAATGGTACTGCACCACCTTCTTGTGTTTGTAATGCAGATGTAGGAACTTTTACTCCAACAACTAATGGAAACACTAACAGTGTAATCAAATTATGCTTTGGAGATCAGTTTACTTTAACAAGCAATGGAGATGGAACTCCTCCAGGTGAAGCACTTGCTCCACCTATACCAGCTCCTTTTGGATATAACCCTGATATTGGTTATCTAATATATAGCTGTCCTCCAACGGTATTTCCCCAAGATTCTTTGTGGGACTCTAATGGAAATCCTCTAGATCCATGTCTAATTGGTGCTATAGGTGTTGGGAATAACTGGACAGAAACCAACAACTTTGGAAGTCCTAATTATGCTGGCCCATGGGTAAATAATACTGTTTATTATGTACCAATAACGGTATATGATGGTGCCTCTAACCCTATTCAATATAGCTATACAAATACTAATAGTTTATGCTATGATATGGGATCAGCTTTTGAGGTGCAATATTTAACCGAAATAACCACAGCAGCTGTTGCCGATTGTCAGGATAGTTCTGTAACCGTTACTATAACTGGTGGTTTACCTGAATTTGACGGGTCTCTTTATACAGCATCCAACTTACTACCTGCTACTGCTAGTTTTGTAAACAATACGGCTACTCATAACGGTACTATTGTAATTAACGGATTGTTAGACGGTGATATGTATTCTTTTGATATAGTTGATACTAACGGCTGCCCTGTAACTGTTAACGGTGGCCCTTTTGTTGGTTTACCAAATGCTAATGCCGGAGTTGATGATACTTCATGTACACTAACTTACAACTTAAATCCTACAACTAGTATCGGTGCTGGTACCTGGACTGGTCCTGCTGGAGTGAACTTTGCTCCTAACGCTAATACTCCTAATGCTACAGTTAGTGCTGCTACTGCGGGTACTTACACTTTAACCTGGACTGAAGATAATGGTGGTGGATGTACTTCTGCTGACAATGTAGACATTACTTTATTACAACCTATCGTTACGGCAGGTGTAGAAGATTGCCAGGATAGTTCGGTTACGGTTACCATTACTAATGGTTTACCTGAAGTGAATGGTTCTAACTATACAGCGTCTAACTTACTACCTGCTACTGCTAGTTTTGTAAACAATACAGCTACTCATAATGGTACTATTACCATTAATGGATTGTTAGACGGTGATATGTACTCGTTCGACATTACTGATGACAATGGTTGTACTACTACATTTAATGGTGGCCCTTTTGTTGGTTTACCAAATGCTAATGCAGGGGTTGATGATACTTCATGTACACTAACTTACAACTTAAATCCTACAACTAGTATCGGTGCTGGTACCTGGACTGGTCCTGCCGGAGTGAACTTTGCTCCTAACGCTAATACTCCTAATGCGACAGTTAGTGCTGCTACTGCTGGTACTTATACTTTAACCTGGACTGAAGATAATGGTGGTGGATGTACTTCTGCTGACAATGTAGACATTACTTTATTACAACCTATCGTTACGGCAGGTGTAGAAGATTGTCAGGATAGTTCGGTTACGGTTACCATTACTAATGGTTTACCTGAAGTGAATGGTTCTAACTATACTGCTTCTAATTTACTACCTGCTACTGCTAGTTTTGTCAACAATACAGCTACACATAATGGTACTATTACCATTAATGGATTGTTAGACGGTGATATGTACTCGTTCGACATTACTGATGACAATGGTTGTACTACTACATTTAACAGTGGCCCTTTTGTTGGTTTACCAAATGCTAATGCAGGGGTTGATGATACTTCATGTACACTAACTTACAACTTAAATCCTACAACTAGTATCGGTGCTGGTACTTGGACTGGTCCTGCTGGAGTGAACTTTGCTCCTAACGCTAATACTCCTAATGCTACAGTTACTGTACCTGCAGCGGGTAACTATACTTTTACATGGACTGAGGACAATGGTGGAGGTTGTATTTCTGCAGATGACGTGACTATTAGATTTAATGTATTAAGTATTCCAAATACTCCTACAAACCCCACATGTAATGGAGGCACAAATGGTCAAATTATATTGGCACCTCAAGGTGGAACAGCTCCTTATTCTTATCAATGGAATGCCGCAGCTAACAATCAAATTACCAACCCTGCAACTAATTTAGGTGCTGGTACTTATACGGTAACTGTTACTGATAACTTTGGCTGTTTCCTAGATTCTACATTCACATTAACTGAACCTGCTCCGTTTACTTACACTACTGCTTCACAAAATGCAAACTGTAATCAACCTGATGGTTGGGCTGCTGTAATTAATTTTGCTGGTGGTACAGGTGCTTATACCTATGATTGGGGAGCTGGTCCTACAGCAAATGATACCTTGTTTAATTTAGTTCCTAACTCTTATACGGTAACTGTTGAAGATGCTAATGGCTGTGATACTACATTTACTATCAACGTTGGAAACAATGCTGGATTTACTGCAAGTATTACTGCTTCTACTAACGTATCTTGTAATGGTTTAGCCGATGGAGATGCTACTGCAGATGGTTCTGATCCATTAGCAAATTATGATTTTAGCTGGAATACTGTTCCTGTTCAAAATACACAAACTGCAACAGGTTTAGGTGCCGGAACTTATATTGTTACTATTACTGATCAGGCAACTGGTTGTACAGATACTGCTTCTATAACTATCACTGAACCACCATTGGTTACTGTAGATGCTGGTACAGATGTTACCATTTGTAGTGGAGCAAACACTAACTTATCTGCTACTGGTAATGGAGGTACTGCACCATACACTTACAGTTGGAACCAAGGGTTAGGAGCTGGACAAAACCATAACGTTTCTCCGGCAGTTACTATCACTTACACTGTAACAGTATTTGATGATAACATGTGTAGTAATACTGATGATGTTACAGTAACTGTTACTCCTGCAATTACAGTAATTGCAAGTGAGGATGATACCATTTGTCTAGGTGGTAATGCCAATATTTCAGCAGTTGCTGCTGATGGCAATGGAGGTCCATACAATTACTCTTGGGATAATGGTATTGGTGCAGGACAATCTCACAATGTATCTCCTGCTTCAACTACTACATACACTGTTACAGCTTCTGACGGATGTACTTCACCAGATGCTACTGATATGGTTACTATTTACGTAAGTGATTTACCAACTGTTAGTTTTGTAGCAGATACGTTGAGCTTATGTGAAACACCATTACAATCCATTGAGTTTTATAATACTTCACCTAGTCCTTCTTATGGAGAAATATGGACATTTGGTAATGGTGCTGGAGGAAGTGGCGATACCACCTCTAATGTTTACAATGCTCCTGGAAGTTATGATGTTTCATTAACAATTACCGATTCTACAACAGGTTGTACTAACAGTGTTACTCAGGTTGGATATATTAACATTTATCCAAACCCAACTGCTGATTTTACTATGAATCCACAACCGGCAACCATGTTTGATCCAACCATCTATTTTGATGATGCATCTTACACTAATATTACAGATTATTATTGGGACATTGCAGGATTAGATATTAGTACTTTATCTAACCCTATCTATACTTTCCCTGAAGATACTGGAACTTATCCAATAACGCTTACGGTTACTGATATTCATGGTTGTACAAATACGATTACTAAAGTAGCAATTGTTAAAGGTGAGTTTGGTATATATGTGCCTAATTCATTTACACCTGATTTTGACAACCTTAACGAAGGTTTCTTCCCTAACGGATTTGGAATTTCAGACGTTGATTACAACTTCTACATATTTGACCGTTGGGGTGAATTGATTTTTGAATCGCACCAAAAATTTGAACCTTGGAATGGAACCTACAAAGGTAAATTAGTACAAAATGGTGTTTATGTATGGAGATTAGAATTTAAAGATATTAATGGTGAACATCATTCTAAAGTCGGACACGTTAATGTAATCAGATAACAAATACTAAACTAAAACAAAAAAGGTGAGGATTACTCCTCACCTTTTTTATTTATCGTAAAATTTATTTTAACGTAATTCAGCTGACAGTTCTTTTTGGAAAGCAGCAATCATCTTATCCATCACTTTATCAATCTGAACATCGGTTAGTGTTTTATTTTCATCGAGAAATGTAAAACTTACTCCGTAAGATTTTTTCCCTTCAGGTAAGTTTTTACCCTCATAAACATCAAAAAGGTTAACTTCTTTTAATAGCTTTCTTTCTTGCTTTGAAGCGAGATCTTTTATCGTCTGGTAGGTAATACTTTTATCTAACAATAAAGCCAAGTCTCTTCTAACAGAAGGAAACTTAACTACCTCTTTATAAACAACTTTATTCTGAGAAACGAGAGTAAGTAAATTATCATAATTCAACTCTGCGTAAAACACTTCTTTATCAACATCAAATTGCTGTTGAGTAGCAGCACTCACCTTACCAAAATTGATTAAATCAATGTTGTTGATTTTATAATTTAAGCCGTATTCAAAATATGAATTCGAGAGTTCATTAGCTTCCATCTTAAATTTATCAAACCCGAACTTCTCCATAATAGACTGAATCACTCCTTTTAAAAAATAAAAATTAGCTTGTTCATCGTTAGCGTTCCAGTTTTCAAGATAGAGCTTACCTGTAACAAAAAGACTCAAACAATTTTGCTCATTAAACTCATCACTTTTGTTTTGGTAAACACTCCCCCATTCAAATAATTTTAAATCAGGTGATTTTCTATTTTGATTGTAAACAATAGTTTCTAATCCATTAAAAAGCATGGTTTGACGCATTACTGCTAAATCATTACTTAACGGATTCTGAATTTTTACCAAGGTATCATTTTCAGGATAATAACTTGATTTGGTAAGCGAGTTGGATAACATTTCATTAAAACCATTAGCTACTAACAAATCAGCAATCAAATTGGTAATCTTTTCCTTATCTGGTTTTTGACGGAATGATAAAGATGAAGTCATTGCCTTCGGCAATTCAACATTATTGTAACCGTAAACTCTTAAAATTTCTTCAATTATATCAGCTTCACGCTGCACATCTACTTTAAATGGAGGTACAGAAAGTTTCAGCCCTTCATCTGATTCTGAAACTATTTCAATGGCTAATGCAACTAAGATATTTTTAATAACTCCTCTATCTATGCTCTTTCCAATTAATCTATCACAATTAGTATAATTAAAATCTATTTCAAAATTTGAAATTGGATTAGGATAGACATCTACTATTTCAGAAGAAACCTCACCTCCTGCAAGTTCTTGAATTAAAAGTGCTGCACGTTTTAAAGCATAAAGTGTATTATTTGGATCAGCACCTCTTTCAAAACGAAATGAAGCATCTGTATTTAAACCATGCCTTTTGGCAGATTTACGAACTGTAACAGGATTAAAATAAGCACTTTCTAAGAAAATAGCAGTGGTATCATTAGAAACCCCTGAATCAATTCCTCCAAAAACACCAGCAATACACATTCCTTCATCAGCATTGCAAATCATTAAATCCTTGTCAGATAACTCACGATCTAGCTCATCTAAAGTGGTAAACTTATCTCCTGCTTTAGCGGTTCTAACCACTACTTTATTTCCTTTAATTTTTGCTACATCAAAAGCGTGTAACGGATGTCCTGTTTCGTGTAACACATAGTTGGTTACATCTACAACATTGTTAATTGGAGTTAGACCGATACTAGTTAATTTATTCTTTAACCAGTCTGGAGATTCAGCTACTTTTAAATTGCTAATGGTAACTCCCGAATATCTTGGACACAATTCGCTATCAGCAACTTCAACTTCAATACCTAATGAATTATTATCCACTTTAAAATCATTAACTGAAGGCTGACAAATTTGAGTGTCTTTTTCTAAACTCAATACAGCAGCTAAATCTCTTGCCACACCTATATGACCCGTGGCATCTGCTCTATTAGGTGTTAATCCAATTTCAAACACATAATCATCTTCAATGTTAAAGTATTTTTTAGCTTCTAACCCTACTTGAGCATCAGCATCTAACACCATAATCCCATCGTGAGAAGTTCCTAAACCAATCTCATCTTCAGCACATATCATCCCTTCAGAAAGCTGACCTCTTATTTTAGATTTCTTGATTTTAAAACTATCATCACCACTATACAAAGTAGTGCCAATGGTTGCAACAACTACTTTTTGACCAACTTCTACATTTGGAGCTCCACAAACAATGTTCAGTGGTTCTCCATTTCCAATAGTTACAGTAGTTAAGTTTAAGCGGTCCGCATCAGGGTGTTTTTCTTTGGTCAGTACTTCTCCAATTACCAAACCTTCTAACCCACCTTTTACACTTTGTACTTTTTCCAACCCTTCTACTTCTAATCCACAATCAGTTAAAATCTGAGACACTTTTTCAGCCTCTAAATCAATATTTACATAGTTTTTAAGCCAATTGTAAGAAATCTTCATGGGTATAAAATTTAAAGCACAAAAGTAGTTTTTTTCTTTGGCATTTCAAGAGGAATAAGAGTACTGGTATTTTTCTTTTATTGTACTAAAAACACCAAAACAAGAATTACTTATTCTGTTTACGTGGGTCAACAAACTTTGTCTTCACTTTTGGTTTCTTAATCTTCTTTCTTTTTCTTTCAGGGTCTTCATGAAAGAAATAGCGGAAATCAAGCGTAATGTAATTACCTGTTAAATCGAAAGTTGCCTCCTCTCTTCTATTACCTTGCTCACCTTTATAGGTAACATATTCGGTAAATATTTTTCGGAACGGACGATGAAATGATGCACCAAAATAAATATATCCGCTACTTTCAGTTCTGTATTCCCAGCCTATATTAGCCAATAAACTGGGTTGCAACCAATGCGTTCGGTTTACTGCATTAGCAAAATAAATGTCAGAAGTGAATAATGGTGTAGGGTAAATATCAAACGACACTCCTCCTGCTGCATTCATAAACATTTGCCTACTTAGCTTTACATAAACTAAACCCAAAACTGGTATCTCATAATTTAATAACTGAAATTGCGAAGTACCCGAAAACGCAGAATCAGGTTCGTTAATGGTTAAATCAAAATTCCGTCTTAACACATTTATACCTGTTTCTAACGAAAGTGATTTAGTAAAACCTTTACGAATTACCATCCCGAAAGACACTCCCATTTTTGGAGTATTAATATACTCTATATTGTTTACCGTTTGTTCTTGCTTACCCGCATCGAAAAACTGCAATGGCAATATCGGCTTTAGCTGAAAACCAAAAGTAGTTACCCGCTCTTGAGCTACACTTGCTGTTGCTAAAAACAACATTAACGCTAAATATAAAAAAACCTTTAATTTCATTTGCATTACAAAACTACAGTTTTAAGGCAATATTGTATAGCCTAATTTAACCAAAGGTTTGATAGTAATTAGGTATAATAATTTTATATGCTTACCTTTGGAGAAAGTTGTTAGGTAGATGAACTACCTTGTTTTTCAAAGTTTTAAAATCTCAATTTAGTTATCGCTAATAGAAAATTAACACTGGAGGAGGTTCTTCAGTTAGACTTCAACACTGTAATATGGATAGCAGCACCAATCATGTTTGCTCTTGTTGCTTTAGAGTATTACTTATCAGTTAAAAAAAACAGAAAAGAACTTTATAACGGAAAAGACTTTTTGGCATCTGCTGCCATAGGTTTTGGCAATCTGTTTGTAAACGCATTAACCAAAACTACTGTGTTTTTCATCATAGTAGTATTTTACAATATAACACCTTGGAGCATTGAACACACCTGGTGGTCGTACATTGTATGTATATTAATGTTAGACTTTTGCAGGTATTGGTCTCACCGCCTTTCACATGAATGGAGATTACTATGGACTACCCATGTGGTTCATCATAATTCTAGGTATTACAATTTAGCTGTTTCGTTTCGTTTATCATGGATACAAAACATTAGGGTTTTCTTTTTTGTTCCTGTTATAATGATGAGCTTTGATCCTATTGTATTTTTTATCTGCCACCAAATAGAAGTGCTTTATCAATTTTGGATTCATACTGAGTTTATCAGAAAACTACCTAAACCCATTGAATACATTTTTGTAACCCCTTCTCATCATCGTGTGCACCATGCTGTTAACGATAAATATATTGACAAAAATTATGGTTCTACTTTAATTATTTGGGATAGAATGTTTGGAACATTTCAACCAGAAGAAGAGCAAGCCATTTATGGAATTACTAAACAGGTTGATTCATTTAACCCTGTATATTTGGTATTTCATGCTACAAAAGATTTGATTGTTGACATTTGGAAAAAACCAAAGAATGCCTTCAGACTAATGTTTGGAAGCCCTGTTGAATAAGTTAAAGGCTTGCAAAATATTTTTCTGAAAAAACTTGTCAAAATATCAATTTAGTATATATTTGCATCCGCTTTCGGGCGATTAGCTCAGTTGGTTCAGAGCACCTCGTTTACACCGAGGGGGTCGGGAGTTCGAATCTCTCATCGCCCACGAAATAAAAAACCCAACCAAATGGTTGGGTTTTTTTATTTTCTTTTTTTCAAATCGACTTTCATTTTTTCATTTTGAAAATACCTGAATTAAACATTCTTATTTCCTTATCAAAAAAATATTCAATAACGCATTGAAAACATTAGAGTTACATTTATATTATGCACATGTCTTGTTTTCTTGGTACGAGGGTTGACTTTAGGTTTTGTAAATAAAAATTGTTTAACCAAAAACTATAAAGTCATGAAAACATTAAAAATTACATCAATGGCAATGGTAATAGCAGCTTTTATGTTTGGCTTTACCTCTTGTCAAAAAGAAGACATTCAACCAGCCCCTGCAACACCAACACAAGCTGGAGATTTTAAAGTAAAAATGACAGATGCTCCTGGAGATTATGCTGCATTAGATGTAGAAATTACTGGAGTAGATGCCTATTTAGAAAACTCTGGTTGGGTTTCATTAAGCAACGAAACACAACAGGTTAGTGTGTTAAGTTTAACCAACGGAGTAGAAACTCTTTTGGCTTACAACGGCTCAGTAGAAGTGGGTACGTACTCTAAATTAAGAATTACGTTTGGTGAGCAAAACACATTAACATTAAATGGAAGTTCTTCAGCTGGAGGAGTTTCTGGAAGTGGTTCTGCAACTGTGGAATTAATGTGGGATAAACCAAAAGAAGTAATTATTGAAATTGATGAACAAGTTTCTGCTAACGCTGGTGCAGAAGTGTTACTTGATTTTCAGGTAGTAGAATCTATTAGAGAGCAAGCACAAGAGTACATTATTGATCCAGTAATTACTGAAATTAAAGATGCTTCTACTGGTTTAAAAGGAGAAGTACAAGGTACGGCTAATGCAGCAGTTATTTTAACTGATGGAACAAATGAATTTAGCACCTATATTGATGCTTCAGGTAATTTCTTAATCAGAGGTATGGATGAGGGAATGTATGATTTGATTGTAATGCCTGATAAAAATGATTTAGGCTTACCTCAAGATCAAAGATTAGAAAGTGTAATAATCTCCAAGGGTGAAATAAAACATATCGGTACAATTAACTTCTAGGCAAACACCCTATTACTCTTAAAGTGGAGAGGAATTATTCCTCTCCACTATTCTAATTAAACACTAAAAAACAACGTTATGAAAACAAAAAATAAAACCATAAAAATAGTTGTGTTAGATGATAACTCGTTTTACAATAAGTTATTGGCTAAACAAATTGACGAATACACAGAACGTATGAAAAGCGACAATAAAGATTATAACTTTGAAATTGAAGCTTATGCTCATGCTGATGATTTTTTACGCAACCTAAAAAAAGATACAAATATTGCTTTTGTAGATTACTTTTTAGGGCAAGGAATAACAGGTAGAGAAATTATAGCTGAAATTGAAAAAAGATGTGATAATTGTAAAATAATAATTGTTTCGAAATCAAGAGAAGCTCAAAAGGTGGTAGATACCGTATCAAGAGGTGCAACAGCATTTATTTACAAAGATAAATATGCGTTAAAAAGAGCTTGTTTTTTTGTTGATCATATTGCAAATAACCAACTGAATCTTTAACTCTTAAATAATGAATTTTTCAGTAAATTTATGTTTGCTTTTAAATAAAAAATCCTTTAAGGATAGAAACATGTAAAACTATTATTGATGTTAAAACAATTTTCTTTTACATACAAAATAATAGCAACACTACTAGTAATACTTGTTTTAGTTAGCGTTACAGGAATATATGCTTATCAACAGTTTTCTTCTATTGTTAAAAGCTTAAGTGACGATACCCGTCCTGATATGCTTTTAGTTACTTCAAAAGCATTAATGAACGATATTATTGATGCTGAAAACAATGCAAAATCATTTAGCCTCACAAAAGATACACTTTACCTTGATCAATTTTATGAAGAAGCGGAACAAGTAGATGAAAATTTAACAAAGTTTCACACCCTAGGAGATAAAATGTACTTAAACACTAATCGTTTAGATTCTCTTGACACATTAATCACCCATAAATTTAAAATACTAAACGAATTACTACTTATTCAAGATCAATTTCGTGTTCAAACTGCTTTAGATAAAGTAGTAAATAAAATAGATAAAGCGATTAATAAAGACGAAACTAAAACTAACGCCACAAAACCTAAAAAACAAAAAACTACTGATAACAATAAACAAAAAGAATTACCAACAGCTAACGAAACTTCAAACAAAAAACGAAAAGGTATTTTTGGATGGTTATTTAAAAAACAAAATAAGAAAAAAGGAAAAGTACAAGAATCCAAACCAATTATTGCTGAAGAAAAAAATGACAGTACAAAAACATCATTGACCAAAGACAATCTTAATGAAGATATAAAATTTTCTAAAATCAATACAGAAGTACAAAAAGTAAAGAAAGAAGAAAAGTATATCGAAACTATTCTTAAAGACAAAGAATTAGAATTAATTATTGTAGATAAAGAAGTTACTAAAAAAATTCAAACTTTATTAGATGATATAGAAGCAGCTGAACTGCTATTGATTGATCAAAAATCTAAAGATTCAAGAATTGCTTTAAAAAACTCTAACCAACAAATTGCCATATTTTGTATTGCCATTGGTATTTTGTTGATGTTTATGGCTTATGTAATTATTAACTATGTACGAAATAACAACAAGTACAGAAAGGCTTTAAAAAGAGCGAAAGCCAAAGCTGAAGATCTTGCTACTACTAAAGAAAAATTTCTGGCCAATATGAGCCATGAAATAAGAACACCAATGAATGCCATCTCGGGTTTTACTGAACAACTTGCCCAAACTAAACTCAATAAAGAGCAAAAGGAGCAGCTTACCATGATAAGAAAATCAGTAGAACATCTTTTATACCTAATAAATGATGTTCTCGATTACACCAAACTACAAGCAGGAAAATTAAAACTAGAAAAAATTGGATTTAACCTTAAAAATGTGGTTGAGGATGTTATAACTTTTACAAAACCACTTGCCAAAGAAAAAGAGTTAGAAATTAAATGCGAAATACAAACCAATAATGATTTGATTTTGATTGGTGATCCCTATCGTTTAAGGCAAATATTATTAAACCTAATAAGTAATGCTATAAAATTTACCCCAAAAGGAAGTATTATCATTAAAGTTAACAGCTTTATGCAAAACAATAGGAGTATGCACCTTAGGTTTGAAGTAATCGATACAGGTATTGGCATGAACCAACAATTTTTAAAAAAAGTATTTAAAGAATTTGAACAAGCCGAAGAAAGTACTACCCGAAATTATGGTGGTACTGGGTTAGGATTATCAATAGTTAGAATGTTGGTAAAACTTCATAAAGGAAAAGTGGATTTAAAAAGTGAACCAAAAGTAGGAACCTCAGTAATTTTTGAAATTCCATATAGAATAGGAACCCAAAAAGATTTAAAATGTATAGAAGAAAATAAAACCCAACTTACCCTACCTCAAAACTTAAAAGTACTAATTGTAGATGATGAAGCCTACAACAGAAAATTATTAATAGCCATCTTAAAAAAGTACCAGGCATTTTATACCGAAGCTGAAAATGGTAAAGAAGCCCTTACTGAAATAGAACACAACGATTATGACTTAATATTAATGGATGCTCGTATGCCTGAAATGAATGGATTAGAAGCATCAAAAAAAATTAGACAGATACCCGATCAAAATAGAAGTACTACACCAATAATTGCTTTAACCGCTGCCATCACTAAAGAAGATAGATTAGCCTATCAAAAAGCAGGAATGAATGGCTTTGTAGCCAAACCTTTTAAAGAAGAAGAGTTATTATATGAAATAAGCAAAGTATTATCTAACCATCCTGAAACGAATAACCAAACAATACAAAAAAGCAGCAATGAAGAATCAAAAATTGACTTTACCGACCTAAAAAACTTAAGTGGAAATGATGATAAATTTTATATAGACATGCTGCAAACTTTTATGGATACCACACAAGATGCATTTAACGAAATAGAGAATGCCATAAAAGTTGATGATTGGGATATGGTTGCTGAATATGCCCATAAAGCATCATCACCATGCAAACACTTATCAGCTAATACTTTATACCAACATTTAAAAACTATTGAAAAAAATTGTAGAGATGGTTCAAACATAGATTATGTTCCTGGGATATTAAAACAAGCCAAAAAAGAATTTAAAATAATTAAAGTTGAAGTACAAGAAGAACTTAAAAAAATAAAAACTAAAGCAAAATAAGTTATGGAAAATAAGCCCTTTGTAGTATACGTAGTAGAAGATAATGAGTGGTATAACAAGTTACTCACCCATAATTTATCTCTTAACCCTGATTTTGAAGTACATTCTTTTTTTACTGGAGAGGAAATTTTAAAAGCTCTACAAAACAAACCTGATGTAGTAACATTAGATTACAGGTTGCCTGACATGAACGGTGAAGATTTATTAAAAAAAATCAAGCAAATAGATTTATCAATAGAAGTTATAGTAATTTCTGAGCAAGAAGACATTGAAACTGCTGTTGATTTATTAAAAGCAGGAGCTTATGACTATTTGGTAAAAAGCAATGATATTAAAGAGCGATTAATTAACTCCATCAATCATATTAGAAAAAACGCCTCACTAAAAAAACAAATTAAAACCTTACAAAAAGAAGTGCAAGGCAAATATGCTTTTGAGAAAAGTATAATAGGCAACAGTCCAGCCTTACGAAAAGTGTATGATTTAATTGCGAAAGCTACCGAAACCAACATTACAGTTACTGTTACAGGAGAAACAGGTACAGGCAAAGAAGTAGTTTCAAAAGCTATTCACTACAATTCAGAAAGAAAAGATAAACCATTTGTAGCGGTAAATATGGCTGCCATACCCGATGAATTAATAGAAAGTGAATTGTTTGGTCACGAACGTGGGGCATTTACAGGAGCTGCAGTACGCAGAAAAGGAAAATTTGAAGAAGCTGGTGGTGGAACTCTATTTTTAGATGAAATTGGTGAAATGGACATCAATTTTCAGGCAAAGCTATTAAGAGTATTACAAGAAAAAGAAGTAACTCGAATTGGTGGTAATGAAACCATAAAATTAAAATGCAGAATAATAGTTGCCACTAACCGAAATTTATTAGATGAAGTAAAAAAGGGAAATTTTAGAGAAGATTTATATTACCGATTATTCGGTTTACCCATTCATTTACCGCCATTAAGAGAGAGAGGAAAAGACGTTTTACTGCTCGCCAAATTTTTTATTGATGCTTTTTGCAAAGAAAATAATTTACCTACTAAAAGCATAAGCGAAGACGCCCAACGCAAAATATTAAGTTATCAGTGGCCAGGTAACATTAGAGAGTTAAAATCCGTAATAGATTTAGGGGTTGTAATGTCATCGACAAACGAAATTACTGCATCAGATTTGTCGTTGAACACATCAGATGCTTTGCCCAACATGTTAACCGAAGAGCTTACGTTAAGAGAGTATAACAGAAGAATTGTTAATCATTATATGGAAAAATGTAACGATAACACTAAACTGGTAGCCGAAAAATTAGGAATTGGTCAAACTACCGTTTACCGATTGTTAAAAGAAGATAAAATTGCGAAAAACTAATTACTAACTTAAACTATAAAACCATGGAACCAACTAAATATAAAATACACATAGTAGAAGACAGCAAAATAATAGCAGAAATTCTTAAAAAAATAGCCACTTCTATACCTGAGATAGATGCCTGGTATTTTTTAACAGGAGAAGAAATGCTTAAAGAATTTCATGCAAACCCACCTGACATGGTTCTTTTAGACTATTACCTCAGTACTAAAAAAGAAAAAATTTCGGAAGATGGCACTGCTATGAACGGAGATGATATTTTTAAAGAAATTAAAAATACACACCCCGAAATTCCTGTGGTATTAATAACTGGCATGAGTGATCAGCAAAAAATAGAAGAACTAAAAAATATGGGCTTTTATAGTGTCATCCATAAAAATGAAGATGATATTTACAGTTCGGTACTTAATTCCATTAATAGATTTTTGCTAACCCACTCTTAATTCATTTTCATTTTGAAAAAATAAAATTCATCTTGAAAAACACACTTCTCAATAAAAAACTACAACCTATTGATAATCAATAGGTTTTTTTGTTTTCGCCACTAATGGCATAGCATTAGAAATAAGACCTATCGAACAGAAAAAGATAGGTTATGAAAACAAAAAAACATCTCAAAATAGTAATTGTAGAAGACGATTTATATTACAACAAAGCCTTAACTAAATACTTAAATACGCTTTTTAATTCATCAGCATATCCACAATTTGATTTTGAAATAAAATCGTATTTAAACGCTCACGATTGTATTGAAGAATTAGAGGATGATACCGATATAATGGTATTGGATTACCACCTAATTAACAAAGAAGAAACCGATGTACTTACAGGTTTAGACATTGTAAAAGAAGCAAAAAAGCATTGCCCAAACTGTAAGATTGTAATGGTTAGTTCGCAACAAAATGCATATGTAACAAGCGAATTAATGAAACAAGGTGTGTATGAGTATATTGATAAAACAATCAACACCAAAAACAGAGTCGGTTCAGTTTTACAACAAATTATTAGCACCAATTATCAAGCTGGTGCTCAAGTATAATCAACAAATAAAATTATTAACTGAAAAACTATCAATCATGAAAACACTAAAAATTACATCAATGATATTACTCTCCGCTTTATTTATGACTAGCTGTGTGAGTAATAAAAAGTATCAAGCATCGCTTGAAGACAGAAAAGAATTACGAAAAGAAGTAAACGATTTACAAATGGAAAAATTAGGGCTAACCAATGAGTTAGAAAACCTAAAATCAACTACTTCTGAAAAGTTACAACAAAAGGAAGCTGAATTAGCTATTAAAGAACAAAGCCTGCAAGATCGTGAAAAAAGATTACAGGAATTGGAAAATTTAATAGCTGAACAAAAAGCAGCAGTCAAAGCCTTACATCAAGAAGTATGTAGTGCATTAAAATGCTTTACTCCTGATGAGCTTTCGGTTGAAGTTAGAGAGGGTAAACTGTATGTATCAATGAGCGATAAATTACTTTTTGAATCAGGCAGTGATAAAGTAAACAAACGTGGTGAAGAAGCCATTGGAATGCTTGCCGCAGTACTTTCTAACAGTGATTTAGAAATAATGATTGAAGGACACACTGATAATGTACCTATCAAAACTTCTAATTATGAAGATAACTGGGATTTGAGTGTACACAGAGCAACAAGTGTTACCAGAATTATGATAGACAAAGGTGTTTCTGAAAAAAGAATTATTGCCAGCGGTAGAGGAGAATACAAGCCTATAGCAAGCAACGAAAATGCTGAAGGCAAACAATTAAACAGAAGAACAGAAATAGTTTTATCTCCAAAATTGGATAAACTATGGAAACTTACTGAAGAAGAAGAATTAGCAATTTCAACTAAATAAATAAAAACTAAAAAAGTTAAATTAAAATAGGAGGATTAAATCATGAAAACACAAGAAAATAAAAACAACAAAAAAGCAACTTATACGCTACTTGCAACATTCTGCTTTTTATTGCTCGCTACTGGGTATATTGCTTTCGACCAATACAACCAAAAGTTAGCATTACAAGAACAATATGGACTTGAAAAATCTAACATGGAACAACATGTAAAAGAGTCGTTTCAAAAAATAGAACAAAATCTGGCTCAAATAACCAGTCATGAAGGGCAACTACAGCTAAGTTTTGAAGATGATGCTGACAACACTAAATCTCAAGAAGAAAGAATTCAGCGAGAAATTGAATTAATTGAAGAATTAATAGCTGAAAACAATAAAATAATTGATGATTTAGCTTTTGAAGTTGGCACCAAAGATGGTCAAATTAAAAACTATAAATCTAAAGTTAAAGGTTTAGAAGGTAGATTGGCAGAGTATAAAACCAAAGCATATCAATTAGAACAAACTAATGCTTTGCTAGCTGAAAACCTTGAAATAGTAAATAACGAAAATGTAGAACTTAGTTTTGATAATGATCATAAGGCAATTCAGCTAAAAGAAAAAGATGAAGTGATTGCCAAAAAAGAGAAAGAGCTGAATACTGCATATTATGTTGTAGGATCATTTCAAGAATTGAAAGAAGCTGAAATTGTAGAAAAAGAAGGCGGATTAATTGGACTCGGTAAAACAAAAACATTGAAAGATAATTTTAACAAAACTGAGTTTGTTGAAGTAGATAAAACTGATGCTCGTACAATTCCAGTATTTAATAAAAAAGCGGAACTGATTACCACTCACCATGCTGATAGCTACGAGTGGATTGAAGAAGACGGAAAAGTAAAATGGTTAAAAATTAAAGATCCTGAATTGTTTTGGGAAAACTCAAAATACTTAGTAGTTGAAGCAGATGATGGATGGAATTTAAACCTTGCACAGGCAAAGTAGTTAGTTCGTTTTAGTTAAACTTAACTCGGGGCTTAAAGCCCCGAGTTTTAATATTTAAAAAGATGAAGAATAAAATAATACAGCTATTACTTGTTACCTTTTGTTTAATAAGTAGCAATATTTTTGCTGATAACGGCACAGTAGTAAAATACATTTCTGGAGCAAATGATATGGCTTTAATTACCATGGAGTTAAAAAGCTCTGGAAAATTCGTCATCCATTTTAAACCTATTGATGGTAATAAAAAACACCAACTAAAAGGTAAATGGGAAGTTAAAAACAATCAGTATCAATTAACTTTTAAAGGTTGGAGAAAACCTGATGTAGAAGCATTGTTTAAGCAAAACAATTCTCCTAAAAAAGTAAAAATATTAAACAAGCGACAGGTTAATATTACTAAAAATCAATCTGCAATATGGATTTGGGGAATACATTGCCAAAAGCAATAATCATTTTCATTTTGAAAACTACTTTTTCATATCTAAAATCAATATAAATAAAAACAACCTTAAAGCTTTTATAATCAATATATTGTGTTTTATGGCACAGCATTAGAATAGTAGTTTGTGAGAAACCAAAAAACTTTACATTATGAAAACAAAAGAGATAATATTAACTGCCATTGCATTAATTGCTTTCACTTTTGCAGGTAAAGCACAAGATAATGGCAATATGCCCAATTTAGCAATTAACACTTCGAGTTATAATACAGCAATAGGTTTAAGAGGTGGAGAAACATCTGGCTTAACCATTAAACATTTTACAAGTAACTCTAGAGCCATAGAAGGTATTGTAGGTATTTGGGGGCATGGATTTAGCGGTACAGTATTGCTAGAAAAATATGCTCCAGCATTTAATGCCAGAGGATTAAACTGGTACTACGGTTTTGGTGGTCATCTGGCTTTTCAAAATGGAGGTGGTTATTATTATGATTATGGAAGGCACAAACACTATCACGGAGGTGCGCTTGGTTTAGGTGTTGATGGTATTGTTGGTTTAGAATATAAAATACCAAAAGCTCCATTTGCATTAAGTTTAGATTTAAAACCTTACATTGAAGTGGTAACCAAAGGACACATGTGGATGTCGTTAGACCCTGGACTTGGTATAAAAGTTACTTTTTAATAACTTAGTAAATGTTGTTATTAACCCATAAAATTATTGTGATGAATTACTATAAAACATTAGCAACTTTATTTTTAATTATTGTAACTGCAGTAAGTTGTAATAAAGAAAAAAATACTATCACAGCTTCTACAGATTACATTCGCCCCAACGATTTTTTATCAGCAAACAGATACAAAACCTTAATTGTAGAAGTTGATTACATGAATGGTTACCAACCAACACAGGCGGCTATTGATAATGCAGTTGATTTTTTATTAGAAAGGCTAAACAAGCCAAAAGGCATTAAGGTGGTTTTAAAAAACATACCTGCTTTAAATAAAAACACCTACACCATTTCTGATATAAAAAATATTGAACTTGTTAATAGAAACCATTACCCAGCTGCAGAGATACTTACAGCTTATGTATTGTTTTTGGATGGTGGATATATACAAGACAACCAAAACACCAAAATTTTAGGCGTTTCTTATAGCAGTACAGCTGTTGCTATATTTGAGGAAACCATAAAAAATTATTCTGGTGGAGTAACACAACCCAGTCAAACCACTTTAGAAACTGCAGTAATTAACCATGAGTTTGGACATACCTTAGGTCTAATAAATAATGGTACTCCGTTGCAAAGCCAACATCAGGATATTAACCATGGACACCATTGCAACGATAGTGACTGTTTAATGTATTATACCGCAGAAACTTCTGACATAGTAGGCAATTTAGTGGGGGGCAATATACCCGAATTAGATGATAACTGCATAGCTGATTTAAGGGCTAATGGTGGGAAGTAAAATGCCTACGAAACAAAAAACCCAACTAAATAGTTGGGTTTTTCATTTCTTTTCCATAAATGGGAATTTTTTGCCATCGCAATACATAGTAATTCTAGAAAATGCTTGTCCATATCCTTTATCTGCAGCCTTGTTCAAATCTGAGCAACCTCTTTCATAATCGCCTATTGCAATATGAGACATGCCTCTATAATAAAGTATGATCGCATTATCAGGATCCAATTTAATAGCTTTTTTAAAGTGTTCAATTGCGGATTTATAATCTGAAGTAAAGTAATCCACCCATCCACATCCTAGATATCCAGAATATTTAGTGTTATCCAACTCAATTGCATATTCGAAATCGTTTTTTGCTTTTCCATATCGCCTTAATGCCTTATATAAAAGCCCCCTTTCTACATAATATTTATATTCCTCGGGTTGCAATTTAATTGCTCTATTAAAATCCTTTATAGCCTTTTCATATTCGTTAATAAAGTTGTAAAAAATCGCTCTTATAAAATATCCTTCTGAATCACCCAGATTATTGTTAATGAATTCATTTAACTCATTAACAGCATCTTGAGTATTTCCAAGAGTAGATTTGCATTTTGCTCTATCAAGTACAGCCAAATAATAATGCCTTCCTAGTCCTTTATTTTCATACCCTGTTCCAATCAATAATTCAGGAATTATTCTTGAACGCACATTAGGACTATTATTAATAGCACTATTAAAATCCTTTATAGCCTTTTCATATTTTCCAACAGACATAAACAACTGTGCTCTACTATAATATCCAATAGCAAAGTAAGGGTCAATTTCAATTGCTTTATTATACATTGTAATCGCAACTCTATTTCTATCTTCTTCTTTATAAAGCAATCCTAAGTTATTAAATGCCCAAGTAAAGGTTGGATTTATTTTGATCGCTTGCTGAAAATCTTTCATTGCACCCTTATTATCACCTATTTTAATTTTTAAGCACCCTCTTTCGTTTAGTGTTACATAATCATTAGAGTCTAAATCAAGTGCCAAGTCATACTCTTTAATTGCATTTTCATAATCTCCTTCACGAGAGTACGCTTCTGCGTTTTCAATAAAGATTTGTCCAGCATTGGATTGTCCAAATCCATCAAATGAACAAGACAAGATTAATATGAATAAAAGATTTTTCACCTATTCTTGAAGATATTGTTCCCACTTCCAAGCAGAAAGCATCATCGCATCTAAATCGTGTTTTGCAGTCCAGCCCAATACTTGCTGTGCTTTAGTATTATTGGCATAAATAGCTTCTACATCTCCTTCTCTTCTATCACCAATTGTATAGTTTAACCCTACACCACTTACTTTTTCAAAAGCTTTAATGGCTTCTAAAACCGTAACCCCATTTCCTGTACCTAAGTTAATTACATCATAATTAGGTAAACTGTCATCTTCCAACAATTTTTGTACAGCAATAACGTGTGCATCAGCTATATCACTTACATGGATGTAATCTCTTACACAGGTACCATCTTTAGTGTTGTAATCACCACCAAAAACTGTTAACTGGTCTTGTTTCCCAATGGCAGTTTGGGTAATAAATGGCACCAAATTATTCGGCTTGGTGGTAGATAATTCTCCGTTTAAACCTGTTTGGTGTGCCCCTACTGGGTTAAAGTACCTCAACGCAATGGTTTTACAATTTGGGTTTACTTTCACAAAATCGGAAATCATTACCTCACCTATTTGCTTGGTATAAGCATAAGGAGATTCTGCTTTGGGTAAAACTGAGTTTTCGGTTACGGGTAATTCTTTTAAATTGCCATACACCGAGCAAGATGATGAGAATATTAAATAGGGCACATTAAATTTACTTTGGCATTTCAGCACATTATTCAACGAATTAATGTTGTTATCATAATACATTAAAGGTTGTTCTACCGATTCGCCAACAGCCTTAAATGCTGCAAAATGGATAATGCCTTTTATATCATTATTCTCAGAAAATATTTGTTGGGTAGCAGCAAGATCTCTTAAATCAACCTCATAGTTTTTTACTGTTTTTCCAGTAATTTTTTCAATCCGTTCAAATGTAGTCGCTGATGAATTAGAAAAATTGTCAACAGAAATAACTTCCCAATTGGTATTTTCAATAATCTCTATTATGGTATGCGAACCAATATACCCTGCTCCTCCTGTAACTAGTATTTTCATAGTTTCAAAAATAGGAATTATAAAAATTTTAATTGCTACTTTAGTGGCACAATGAGTGAAACCCATTTTACAAAATGTTTAATTACAGGTGCTGAAGATTTATATCCGCTTAAGGGATATGAAGACAACTTTTTGGTAAAAAGTAAATCAAGTGGCTTTGTTTTTTCCTCAAAAATTCCAACTGATCAAGAACTAACAGATTATTATTCTAACTACCCTATTGGTTACGGTGCCGATTCACCCCTTAATATTAAAAGAATTAACGAACGATTAGACGAATTTGAGAAATTCAGAAAAACCAATAAAATGTTAGATGTTGGCTGTGGTCCCGGAATTTTTCTGATTGAAGCAAAAAAACGTGGGTGGGAAGTTTACGGTACCGAGTTTACTGATAAGCAAATAACATATTTAAAAGAAAAAGGGATTAATACTTATCAAGGCAAACTAAACGGAAACAGTTTTGAAGAAAACAGCTTTGATGTGATTATTTCTAGTGAAGTAATTGAACACATTAACAATCCTGTTGAAGAAGTTTCCTTGTTCAATAAGTTTATGAGAAAAGGAGGGTTGCTATATGTTACCACTCCTAATTTTAATTCGGTAGAAAGGTTTTTATTAAAAGGAAAATACAACATTATTTACTATCCTGAACACTTATGCTATTACACACCAAAAACAATTAATATATTATTTACCAGTTGCGGATTTACAAAACACCGAATTAAAACAACAGGTATTAGTTTAGCTAGAATAAAAAATAGCAGAAAAAACATTGAAGGACATACCACCGAAATGGATAACGATGAATCTCTAAGAGAATCGTTAGAAACGGGTTACAAGAAGTACATCAAACAATTTGTTAATGGAATTTTAAACCTATTTAAAATAGGAAATTCCATAAAGGCATACTACATCAAAAACTAATCGTTTTGAAACAAAGCTTTGAAATCGGTTCTTTTAATCAAAAACAAATCAATGAAAGCAACCTTTTCTTTTGCCAGCAAATACACTAGTAAGACTAAGAATAACGCAAAATAAGAAGCACTTGTAGCCCAAGCTGCACCTATTATTCCATACTTCGGAATTAACAATAAATCTAAAGCAACAGTAGAAATTAACCCTATTGAATTTGCGAGAAGTGCTACATTATTTTTCCCTTTAGAAAACAACATGATACTGAATAATTGGCTCATAGCTGTAAATACCATTCCTATTAATAATACCTGAAAAGGTGCTGCTGAATGAGCAAACTCTTCCCCATAAAGTAATACCAGTAAAAAATCTCCTATTACAGCTAATACTGTAACCATTACTATAACTGAAACAAAATTTATTCTTGAATAAGTGGTGAAGTATTTAACTCTTTGTTCATGATTATCTTCAGAAAGGTAAGGCATCATTACACCTCCAATAATTTTTGAATATAACAGTATAAATTGAGCAAAATTAACTGCTAAAACATATAAACCTAATTGTACATTTCCTTTAAAATAAGATACTAACCATATATCAAAACGATAGTTTAAAAAATTAATAATTAAACTAATAAATACTGGGAAAATGTACTTAAAAAATGGCTTTATATCTTCTTGAAAAGATAGTTTAAAGCTAGGATAAAACTTTAACTCTTTGGCAAACGAATAAACCCACATTAAGGTATTTATTGCCAAAATAGTTAAACTGGTTTTAAATATAAAACTTACATCAACACTTAAATAGCCTTTAGCATTTAATAAAAATAAACTGGAATAAGTAACTACATTAAAAATACTATTGATAAGACTAATTCGGTTAATGTATTTAAAAGATTTTTTAGTTTTTAGAAAAGCACTTATCAAGGTATTAACAACCTGTAGAGTAAACATTCCTAGTAGGAATAACCTAAAAAATAGTGCGTCATAATTATCTGGAAAAAGAAAATCAACATTAAAGGATAAAATTATAACTGTAAGTAACGGAACAAATACTGCCAATACCGATAAAGAGATGCCTTGTAGTTTTTGCTCACTAATTTTTTTATTAGAACCGTAATAAATAATCCCCATATCACAGCCTAACACAAAAATCATAACCATAATTTCTATGTTAGCATAAAATAAAGCATACACTCCTTTACCTTCAGCTCCTAAAAGACGAGTAAGGAAAATACCTGAAATAATACTAATTATTAGTGAGGGAACCTGAGTTGAAAAAGTTCGTAAAATATTAGCAGTTAAACCTCTCATGGATTTATTTAGACGAAATACTTACAGCTTTAGTTTATATTTTACCTTAAACCAAAGTTTTCTAAAAGCACTTTTTTTGATTTTCTCAGCTTGCTGCCAATTCAAATCTCGGTAAATATTGTATTCGTATGATTGATTATCAAGATTTGTTACTTCCAATGATACTCCTTTAAAATGAAAGATAAAAGAATTAGTGACAACAGCAATAGGCTTTGTCACTCTTTCGCACAACTCATGCTCATTGCCAGCCATATGATTATCAGGGTTGAATAGCTGAGATTTACTGAACTCATATTCGATAATATCTCGATTTACTGAAAAGAAAAAACCGTTAATGTAATCAACTTCTTTAGACTTCTCTTTTAATGCGTTCTTAGTTATATGATCTTGAATTTCTTGTGTTTTATGATAGTCATACTCATCAAAAGGCAAATCATAGAAATTTCTAACATCTTGCTTTGGTTGATGTCCAACTCCTGTTTTACTGCTTAATGGAGATACTATAATGTATTTCTCATTCTGTTCTAAAATAGCTTCTAAAGCACCTTTTGGCACCACAATGTCACTATTAGAGAACATTAAATTCTTATAGCCTTCCTTTTTAAACTTCTGATATGCTAAATTCCAACTATGTGTTAACCCCATTGCATAAGGTTTGGTAACAATTGGGATTTCATTTATTTGGCACCATTCTATAGTACCATCAATTGAAGCGTCATCATAAACCACAACATCAACATAATCAGGCTTATTTTGCATAATACTTTTTAGTCCTTTTATATTGTATTCAAACTGATTTGCAGTTGTAAAGATTAAAAGTACCCTATCTTCATTATTTTGGTATGATTTGTTGACAACGAATGCCCCCGATTGAAAATTCAAATACTCAATAGAAATGTCTTCAAATTCATTTTCCCATCTTCTTGTAATTTCTTTTTCTTCTTCTCTAACTCCATCATCTAAAACTAAAATGGAATTATCACTCATCTTTTCATACAACAATGGAACTACTGGGTATCTTGATAAATCCTGTATATAATTAGGAGGACCATCTACCACAATCATATCAACTGGCATACTATCTGACAAACAATCAATATCATACCAAATCCATTCTTTATCATTAATCTCATATTTCTTCAATGGAGCATGCACTATAGTTACATACTCTTCTAACCCATGTTTTGCTATTAAACTTTTACTTTTTTCCACATAAAATAAATCATGCTCAAGAGAAAAAACTTGCCCTTTTCCTAACATTTTAAAACAATACCCTATAATAATTGAAGATACTCCACTTGATGCCTCTACAATAAATACTGGTTTTTTTAATAAAATTATTTCAGCAATCTTTTTTAAAAAATCAGGATAAGCAGCCCATCCACCTGTTTCTGGCAATGGTATTTTAATGTCCAAATAATTATATAGGGAAGCTAATATTTCGAGTTGCTTGTATTTGCTATCTACCTCCTTGTCTGTCTCAATTTTTAATCTTTTAGATTGTAGAGTAGCGTAAATATAAAGTCCCAAACTAACTATTAAATACAAAATAAAGTAAGACAACTTACCCAGATAAGGCTCACCAAAAACTACGATAACTGCAAATAGCACAGCAAATACTACTAATGCAATAACAATATTTTTCTTACCTATGTTCAAATGATAATTTGATTGAACAACAAATCTAACTTAAATATGAGATAAATTAAGATTTATATTTCAAATATTGGTTACCCGCCAACTTTCAGTATCATATTTGTTGTAAGAAAATACTTACGTTTGCATAAACAGACAAACTTTAATCTACGCAGCTTGTTTAACATTTTTAGGTCAATTTGGAAAATTCGCTTTTTAGAAAAGTTTTTGGTTTCATTAACTACTGATAAAGTTTATGGAACATTTATCACCAAATTGTCTCCCAATCATTACCAGTACGAAGTTGGAAGTTTTAGAAATGTAACTAGAAATGGAATAAACTACAAGCTTGATATTTCCGATATAATGTCCTGGTATATCTATTTTGGATTTATTGAGGAAGCCAAACAAAACCTATACAGCCTTATAGAGCCTTCAAATATTGTATTTGATGTAGGAGCTAATCTCGGTGAGACAACATTGAACTTTGCTAAACTAATTGGCTCTAAGGGAAAAGTATATTCATTTGAACCTGACCCGATTAATTATAAAGCCTTGCAAACCAATTTGAAGCTAAATAATTTTAACAACATTTCTTTAAACCTTATTGGGTTAGGAAACACAAAAGGAAAATTTAAAATTCATACTTTAGATGAATCAAACAAAGGGATGAACCGAATAGTGTTAACTCCAGAAAGTAATGGTGAATATAGAGAAATTGAAGTAACCACTATTGATACTTACACTAAAGACAATAATATTACAAAGTTAGATTTAATAAAAATAGATGTTGAAGGCTTTGAGTTTAATGTACTAAAGGGAGCTACAAACTCTCTTAAAATGTTTTCACCAAAACTATTTATTGAGTTAGACGATCAAAACCTCAGAGATCAAAAATCTAATGCACAAGAACTTGTTTCTTTTTTAATGGGGTATGGTTATGAAATAAAAAATGCTGAGACAAATCAAAAGATAAATACACAAACTAATTTCACCAATTGTCATTACGACATTATTGCTGTAAAATCAACAGTTAATGTATAAACTGGATAACAGAAGCATATTAATCATTTCAAACGAACCTTGGGGGGACATTTGGTATTCTAAACACAATTGGGCATATGAATTATCTAAAAAAAATAACGTTTTTTTCATCAATGCTCCTAAAAGGTGGTCATTTAAAGATTTATTTATTAGCTCAATATCATCTAACAACTATTCCAAAAGCTTAATTTCCGTTAATTATAATAACCGATTACCTTTTACAAGATTTGAATTCATTAACAATCTAAACGAAGCCATCATCACCAAATCCTTAAGAAAATGGTTAAAAAAACAAGACGTAGAAAAAACTGTTTTTTGGTCTTTTGACCCTTACCGATTCCCAAAACCAAAAGCTTTAAATGCTGAAAAATCTATCTTTTTTAGAGTTGATAAATTTTTGCTTCTTAAAAGAGAAAGAACTCTCTTACAGAATGTTGATGGATTAATTGTGACAGCCGAAATTTTACTAAAAGATACCTTCTCAAAAAAACATTTAGTTCTATCTCATGGTATTTCAGAAGAAGAATTTGTGCACACAGAAGATGTAAAATATGAAAAAGGATATTTAATATATGTTGGTAATATTGATTACCGTATGGATGTTAAACTGCTTAAAGAACTCTTAGTTGAGTTTCCTGAAAAAAAGTTTTTATTCATCGGTAAACTTGTAAATACTGATAATGAAATTTTTCAAGAGATTTTTTTCCAGAAAAAATATCCTAACCTTATTTTACATGGTATAGAACATTTTAAAAACTTAAAAAATTACATCTATAAAGCTCAAGCTTGTTTAGCTCCAATGGACATTAGCATTGATGGCAACGAAATTCACCATCATAAATCCCTTCAATACCTTGCAATGGGCAAACCTATTATTTCTCCAATATTTAATGATACAATTAATAATGATGAAATGATTTTAGGATATAAAAACGTAGAGGAAGCTAAAGAAAGAATTAGAAAATTAGATGCCAGTGAAACAATTGAAAAATCAGAAAAGAGAATAACATACGCCAAAAAATTTCTTTATTCCAACCTTGTTAAACAAGTAGAACAATTTTTAAGTTAACACCCCCAGATGAGTAATAAAGTTAAAAATATATGCAGGATATGTGGTCATGATGCTTTCAGTTCTACCAAATACCCAGATGCTCATTTTAACAACAAAGTGTTTAGCTATTTAAGCTGTAAAAAGTGTGACTCTTATAATGTTTTTCCTACACCAAATGATGATGATTTCAGTAAAATGTATGGTGAAGAAGATCATTACTATTTAAAAAATACTGAAGGAAAACTCCGTTATAACTTTAATTATCCATTTGCAGATCACCAAGGATATCAAATAAAATTTTTGAACGAGATTAAAGACCAACTTAAAGGAAAAACCTTGTTAGATTATGCTTGTGGCAGTGGCTTTTACATGAAATATGCAGAGCAATTAGGAGTTAAGGCTATTGGTATTGAGTTTGACAAATCCTTTGTATCACTTTTAAAAGAGAAAACAGATTTAGAAATTTATCCTCAAGAAGAATTTCAAACAACACTAAAAGGAAAAACTTTTGATTTTATTCATCTTGGACATGTTCTAGAACATTTGCCAGATCCATACTCACTCATTGAAACACTTAAAAGTTTTGCTCACAAAAACACTATCTTTCTAATTGATGGTCCATTGGATAGAAATGCTTGTTTACATAGACTTTACGTTGATTTAGGCTCAAAACTAAAAGGCAAAAAAAATCGAGAAGCAGCACCTCAGCACATTACGCTTACTACTCATAAATCGCAATTGTTATTTTTCAAAAGATTAGGCTTAAAAAAAGAACGTTACAAAATCGAAGAAGTTTATTTTCCTCTTCCATCAAAACTATCCTCATCCCCAGGTAAAATAGTTAGTTTTTTTATCGCAACATGCTCTATTTTCCTTTCCAAATTAATACCTAATTTTGGTAACGTTTTCCATTACAGAGGAAAAATAGATTGATTACTGATTCTGTAAGGATATTGATGAACGAAAAAGTAACACATATTGTAGAAGTAATGGCTGACCCACATAGCATTACTTACTTTAATTTATTTGCCGATTTCTCTAAAAACCACCCTAACTTAAAACTTTCATTTGTTTGTTTAAATGATACAAAACCTCCCCTAATTGAGGATATGAAAAATAGAGGCTGTAACGCTTACTGGGTAAAATTTGATAATAGAAATAGAATTAAAAGTTGGATAAGTGCATATTTTCAGCTAAAAAAACTATTCAAACAACTAAAGCCTGATGTAGTACACTCTCATCTATTTGATGATGGTGTACCCACCATGATTGCTGCTAAAAACGCTGGTGTAAAAAAAAGGATTCATACCAAACAAAGCACCACTTTTAATTGGTTTTATGCACCGAAAGCTGTTTTCTTAGATCGTTTTATCAATAGAAATGCCACTGACTTAATAGCAGTATCAGAAGAAGCAAAAGAATTTATCATTGAAAAAGAAAGAGCCAACCCTAGCAAGATAACACTTATTCATCATGGAATTTCTTTTGACACTATTCAGAAAGTAAACGAAAAAGAAATTAAAGCTTTTAAAGCAAAATTTAACCTTGAAGGAAAACGACTAGTTGGTACTGTTAGCAGATACATTAAATGGAAAGGGTATATCGAATTTATTGAAGCAGCCAATATCTTAAAGGATAAATATCCTGATGTTACTTTTCTAGGTATCGGAAGTGGATCTCAGGAAGAAGAACTAAAACAGCTTATTAAAGACAAAGGGTTAGAAGACCAATTTATACTTACTGGTTGGGTTGAAAAAAAATACATTCCTGCGGTATTTCAATCATTGGATGTATATGCACACGCTGCTTACATGGAACCGTTTGGTTTTGTAATACCTGAAGCCATGGTAAATAAGATACCCATAGTTACTACACCTACTGGATCAGCCAGGGATGGTTTAACACACAAAGAAAGTGCATATATTGCACCATACAACAATCCAGAAGAATTAGCTAATGGAATAAGTTTTTTACTTGACAACAATACTTCTTCGATAGTAGAAGAAGCATATCAATCTGCCAAAAAGAATTTTACCATAGAACACATGTGGAAAAATCATGTAGATTTATATACCAAATAATGACCAAAAAAATTGCCATAATAGATTACGGAATGGGTAACCATTTCTCAGTTCAAAAGAAAATGAAACTTTTGGACTATGAGGTAATTACTACCCACAAACTAAGTGAGATTGAAGCTGCGGATAAGATTATTCTCCCTGGTGTTGGGCATTTTGGTAAAGCAATGGAGCATTTAAAAGAACTCAACCTTATTAGTATCCTTAATAAAGAAGTATTAGTAAAAAAGAAACCCATTCTGGGTATTTGCCTTGGCATGCAGTTGATGGCAACCAAAAGTGAAGAAGGAAACTCAGAAGGTTTAAACTGGATAGATGCAACTGTAGAAAAATTTAAAATTGAAGACCAGTTAAAATATAAAGTACCTCATACTGGATGGAATCAAATTGAAATTGCTAAACAGTCTCAGCTATTAAAAGGCATTGAAAACTTGTCTGAATTTTATTTTGTACACGCCTATCATTTCAATTGTAATAATCAAGAAGATATACTTTGCACTACTGATTACGAGTTTAAATTTTCCTCTGCAGTAGAGCGAGATAACATTTATGGCGTACAATTTCATCCCGAAAAAAGCCATGATACAGGGCTTCAATTATTAAAAAACTTTGTAGAATTATAAATGTACAGACCCAGAGTAATACCCGTTTTATTGTTGCACAATAAAGGTTTAGTGAAAACTGTAAAGTTTGCTAACGGAAAATACATTGGTGACCCGATGAATGCAGTGAAAATCTTTAACGATTTTAAGGTAGATGAAATTGTATTATTGGATATTGATGCTACCAAAGAAAATCGATCCATTCCAATTGATTTAGTAAAAGAAATTGGTGAAGAAGCCAACATGCCATTTTCTGTTGGTGGAGGCATTAAAGACATTGAAACCATAAAAGCTATTATTCAAGCTGGAGCTGAACGTGTAATACTGAGTAGTTACGCCATAGAAAATCCTGCATTTATCAAAGAAGCTGCTGACTATTTTGGATCTTCTACCATATGTGTTTGCATAGATTATAAAAAAAGCTGGACTGGAAAGTTTAACGTTCATATCCGAAATGGCAAAAAAAATCAAAAAAGAGATGTAAAATCGGTTGCCATAGAAGCACAAAATGCTGGAGCAGGAGAAGTTATCATCCAATCTATTGATAAAGATGGAGCATTAACTGGGTACGATTTAACTATGATTAAAAACATTTCTAATGCTCTAACAATACCAGTAATAGCTCTCGGTGGTGCAGGCTCAATAACTGACATAGAAGACGGATACAAACAAGCTTACGCTAACGGCTTGGCAGCAGGAAGTTTCTTTGTATTTAAAGGAAAACATAAAGGGGTTTTAATTCAATATCCTGAAACAAAAAACTATAACTTTGATTAATGGCTGATGTAGCTTATCAAATATGCAAAAGATGTGTAATGGACACATCAGACCCAGACATTATGTTTGATGAAAGAGGCTACTGCAACCATTGTGAAGACTATTTAACTCGAATCAGTCAACAAACCTACCAACCTGGTCATTCCGAAAAACAATGGGGATTTATCCTTAACAGAATAAAAGAAAAGGGTAAAGACAAAGAATATGATTGCATTGTAGGTATAAGTGGAGGTGTTGACAGTTGCTATACTGCCCACCTATGTAAAGAATATGGGTTACGCCCTTTACTCATTCATATGGATAACGGTTGGGACACCGAAATTTCGGTAAAAAATATCAAAACAATGGTTGAAAAACTTGGTTTTGATTATGTAAGCTATGTGCTAGACTGGCAAGAGTTTAGAGAGATTCAATTGGCTTTCTTAAAATCATCTATAGTTGATTTAGAAATGCCAACTGATATAGCTATTCCTGCATCTATTTATGAAGTTGCTGTACAACACAACATCAAATATATTTTACCTGGTGGTAATTATACCGGAGAAGGAATACTTCCTTTACAAATGGGATATCATGTCTATAAAGACATGAAACTTTATAAGCATATTGTAAAAAAATATTCTTCAGTACCTTTAAAAACAGTGCCTACCTTTGGCTTAATAAAGGAAATTTATTACAAGTTTTTTAAGAAAATAAAAAAGGTTTATCCTTTAAACTACATCCCTTTTGATAAAGACAAAGCAAGAGATTTTTTAATTCAAAATTATGGTTGGGAAAACTATGGAGGGAAACACCACGAATCAAAAATAACTGCCTTTTGGCAATCTTATGCAATGCCTGTAAAATACAATATGGATTATAGGCGAACTACTTATGCTTCTCAAATCTGTTCAGGGCAAATTACTCGTGAAAAAGCTCTTGAAAAACTAAAAACACTTCCGTATGACGAAACCAAAATAAAAGAAGATAAAAAGTACATTGCTAAGAAATACGGAATTACCCTAGATGAACTAGAGCATTACCTTAGTTTACCTCCTAAAACTTATGTGGATTTTCCTAACAACAAAAACTTGATTAGCTTTGTTTACAAATGCTACAACAAAGTATTCCCTAACAAGAGGTTATAAATGAGCAATAATAGCTTAGTTTCTGTAATTATTCCTGCGTATAATGCCGAACCTTACATCGAAGAAACGGTAAACCGTGTTTTACAACAAACGCACAAAAATCTGGAGCTTATTATCGTAAACGATGGCAGTACTGATAATACTTTAACAAAGCTAAAAGACTTAGAAAAAACTGATACTCGCATAAGCGTTCTTACCAAAGAAAACTCAGGTGTTTGTGATTCAAGAAATTTAGGCTTAGAAAAAGCCAAAGGAAATTATCTTACTTTTTTAGATGCTGACGATGTTTGGGAGCCTACATTTTTAGAAGAATGTTTGAATCGTTTCAATTCGGAAAATACACCACAAGCAGTTTACACAAAAGTTCAGATGATAGATGAACATTCTAGTAAAGTTGAAGATTACATAGAAGCCAAAACTATTTCATCTGCATCCGATGTGTTAGAATGGAAACAAGGTTACGTAGCATCTATGGGGTGTACTGTTTATACAAAACATGTCGTGGAACAAGCTGGAATATTTGACAAAAGATTAAGCACTGCAGCCGATCAAGATTTTCATTTAAGAATAGCTGCTATAACTCCAATAGTTGCTATTGATAAGGTTCTTTTTTATTACCGAATCCATAACAATAATATGCACTCTAACATAAGTGTAATGGAAAAAGACCACATTTTGGTTTTTAAAAAAGCTGCTGATTTAGGCTTGTATCACTCGTTTTGGTTTAAACAAAAATGCTTTTCAAAATTATACATGACTTTAGCTGGAAGCTGGTGGAAAAACGGTAAAAACAAATTAAGAGGATTATATTTTTTGGTTAAATCATTACTAAGTCACCCTATTTATTTTTTTAAATTGTTAGCAAAGTAGTGAGTGTTTTAGTAATTACATACTGGAGTTATAAAGACGCGTTGATACAAAGCTACACCTTGCCATATGTTAAACTAATTCAGAACCATATTGCTCCGCAGAGAATCTACTTAGTTACCATAGAAAATCCTTTTCATAAAATGGATGAACAGCAATGGCAGGAGGAATATAAAAAACTAGAGCAAGAAGGAATAGAGTTAATTAGGTTTAAATATGACCATTTCGGTTTAAAAATGATGTTGAGATTTCTTAACATTATCCCACAATTATATAAGCTAATCAAAAGAAAGAATATTCAACACATCCACTGCTGGTGTATGACTGCAGGTGGAATGGGCTACATTTTATCTAAACTTACCAAAAGAAAATTGATAATTGATAGCTATGAACCTCATGCCGAATCTATGGTTGAAAATGGTACCTGGACAAAAGCAAGTTTTAAATACAAACTTCTTTTTTGGTTAGAAAAAAAACAGAGCAAAAGAGCGGAAACTGTAATTGCTTTAACTAAAGGGATGAAAGATTATGCTAAAGATAAATACAATGCCGTTTTAAAAAACTATTACATTAAACCTGCAATGGTAAATCTGGAAAAGTTTAAATGGAATAAAGAAGAATATCTTGAAACAAGAAAACAAAAACAACTAACTGATAAAATTGTAGGTATTTATGCTGGCAAACTCGGGGGCATTTATTTGGAAGAAGAAGTACTTGATTTTATTAAAACCGCTTCAGAATATTGGGGAGACAAATTCAAGTTTTATTTACTTACTAATAAAAATAAAAAAGAAGTAGAACAAATGGCAAATCAAAAAAGCATTCCTTCTAGTGCAATTGAAATTGATTTTATTCCTTATCAAAGAATAAACAAGTATTATCAATTAGCCGATTTTGCCATCAATCCAGTTAAACCAGTACCTTCAAAAAAATATTGCACATCCATTAAAGATGGAGAATATTGGGCAATGGGACTACCCGTTATCATTACTAAAAATATATCAGACGACTCTGATATTATTAAAGAACAAAATATTGGATATGTTTTAGATAGTTTAACAACTGAAGAATATATGAATGCTTGTAAAACAATAGAGAAACTAAATAAAAACACTGAAGAACTAAGAACCAAAGTAAGAGCAATTGCCGAAAACAAAAGAAGTTTTGAAATCGCAAATCAGATTTATCAAGAGATATATTCCTAAGCACTTTTCAATCCATTTTAATTAAATACTTTTACAAATTATGATTTCATTAGTTACAGGAGGAGCAGGATTTATTGGTGCGCATGTTACCAACGAACTTTTAAAAATGGGACACCAAGTAGTTGTTTTAGATGACTTAAGTGGTGGATTTGAAGATTATGTTAATCCTGATGCAATTTTTATAAAAGGTTCAATTACTAATAGTAAATTAGTGCAAGAAATATTTGAGCAATATAAGTTCAATTACGTTTATCATCTTGCTGCCTATGCTGCTGAAGGACTTAGTCATTTTATCAGAAGATTTAATTATGACAATAACCTACTTGGAAGCATTAACTTAATTAATGAGTCTATTAAGTATAAAGTTGAACGTTTTGTATTTACTTCATCAATCGCAGTATATGGAGCATTAACTCCTCCTATGAAAGAAGATATGAACCCCCAACCTGAAGATCCTTATGGTGTAGCAAAGTACGCTGTTGAATTGGATTTAAAAACAGCTCATGAAATGTTTGGTTTAAACTATACCATTTTTAGGCCACATAATGTTTATGGAGAATTTCAGAACATCGGGGATAAATACAGAAATGTGGTTGGCATATTTATGAACCAATTAATGCAAGGTAAATCATTATCAGTTTTTGGCGATGGTAAACAAACCAGAGCCTTTAGTTATATTGGAGATGTTGCACCATACATTGCAAAATGTGTAAATAACCCTAAAACAATTAATGAAGTTTACAACATTGGTGCAGATCAAGATTATACTGTTTTAGAACTTGCTGAAGCCATACAAAAAGCAATGGGGATAGAACAAGATATCAGATTCTTAGAAGCAAGGAATGAGGTTGTACATGCTCATGCTGACCATAGTAAGGCAAAACAAGATTTTAATATTGATAGTTTTATTTCTCTAGAGGAAGGAATCAAAAAAATGGCAAATTGGGCAGAAAAAGTAGGTTCAAGGAAAAGTTCTAAATTTGAAAACATTGAGATAACAGAAAAACTTCCACCTTTTTGGACAGAATAAACTAATGCCTAAGGTTTTATTCATAGCTACACACAGACCCAATAGGTCTCCAAGTCAACGATTTCGTTTTGAACAATACATCAGTTACTTAAATGATAATGGCTGGCAACACGATTTTTCCTATTTAATATCTGAAAAAGCTGATAAAGTTTTTTACAAAAAAGGTCACTTCTTTCAAAAACTCTTCATCATTGTCAAAGGTTTTTTTACTCGATTAAATGATGTTTTTAGAGCCAATCAATATGATATTATTTTCATTCAAAGAGAGGCCTTTATCACTGGAACTACATTCTTTGAAAAAAAGTTCAGCAAGTCTAAAGCAAAAGTGATTTATGATTTTGATGATTCCATATGGTTATCTAATGTTTCTGATGCCAATAAAAAATGGAATTGGCTAAAAAATCCAAACAAGACTAAAGAAATTATTGCTGTATCTGATTTAATTTTTGCGGGTAATGAATATCTAGCTAACTATGCTAAAAAGAATAATAGCAATATAGTTATTATTCCAACTACAATTGACACCTCTTATCACCAGAAAGTCGATTCTAGTTCTGAAAAAATTTGTATTGGTTGGAGTGGTAGTTTAACTACTATTCAGCACTTTAAATATGCAATTCCTTTTTTAGAAGAAATTAAAAGTAAATACAAAGATTTAGTAGAAATTAAAGTAATTGGTGACCCAAATTATATTAATGAAACCTTGGGAATTAAAGGTTTAGCTTGGACCAAACAAAGTGAAATTAAAGAGTTATCTAGTATTGATATTGGAATAATGCCTCTACCAGATGATGAATGGTCGAAAGGAAAGTGTGGATTAAAAGGATTACAATATATGGCATTAGAAATACCAACCATTATGTCACCTGTAGGAGTTAATTCTGAGATAATTAAAGATGGTGAAAACGGATTTTTAGCTACAGATAATGATGAATGGATAGACAAAATCTCCAAGTTAATTGATTCTAAAGAACTAAGACAAGAAGTTGGAAAATTAGGTAGAGCTACTGTTACTGAGCATTATTCGGTAGAGGCAAACAAAGAAAAATACTTAACTCATTTCAATCAAATTATAAAAAATTGAGTTCTATCAACACCATATTACTTGTATTTTTTTCTGCTTTAGCATTTTATTTTTTCTTTAAAGAAATACAAGAAATTCTTTTTCTTAAGGCTACTTTAAAATCAATTATAGGCAAACCAAAAATCAATACGATTGACGATTTAGTTAAACTAAAAAATTACCTAAACAAAAAAATTAGTTATAACAGCGAAGAAAAAGAAAAACGAAGACCATTATTAAGACACACAGCATCCGATATTTTAAAATCTGGATATGGTTTCTGTGGTGAAAATGCCAGAGTAGCAATTAAGTTATTGTTGCTAGGTGGTGTAAAAGCAAGAAGGTTCTATTTATTTAGAAAAGAGTGGCAACATGTTTTAGTTGAACATGAATGGAAAGGAAACTGGTACATGTTTGATGGTCATTATGACCCCAACACATTGCTTAAAGATGAACATATTACAAGGATACCAAGTGAAAATATTTTGGCATTCCCTGATACCTACCCAAATAATCCTTATTTGGATTTTTGCAGGATAAAACCATTGTATAAAACTGCACAATCGTTAAGTAAAATAAAATTACCTTCAATCATTGTTTACTTACTTGAATCGCCTAACATTATAAAGAGCATCACACTATTAGGACTTGGAACTACTACTTTCTGTTTAATTGATCTACTTCCATAGCCTTTCTATTTTGATGTATGATAATCAAAGCCAACACAAAAAAAAGTTGAGCAGGAATTTTATATCTTGATAATGCACCAAAATTATAAGAACTAATTCCTACACTTACGCCAAATAATGTAGCAAAAAGAAGTAGAAACAAAATGTCTTTATTCTTGACTATCAGTCTTAATAAACTAAGTCTATATTTTACAATTAACCACAAACAGAAAACCAGTAAAGCTGTACCTTCTATAGCTCCTAGTAAAGTTGATGGATTATATACTTCCCATAAATAGGGTCTAAAAAAAGTAACCTCAAAAGAAGCAGGTATCTTTTTTATTACTCCAATTGTTGTAAAATCCATATCTCCCAAGCTATAACCAGATTGATGTTTGGCTTCAGATACAGTAGTATGCCAGGTTTGAAACCCTTCTAATGTGTCTTCCAATTGATCAATGTTATATTTACCTGCACCCTCAGATAATTCTTGGGTTAAAAAATACGAACTAACAACTAAACTTATTGCAAAAAACGGAGCTAACAACCTTCTTATTAGCTGGTTTGTTATTATACTTTTTAAATTACTTTGGACCCAAATGAATAAACAAGGATAAAGCACATATAAAATATAAGGTTTTATAGATGCAATGGTGATTGTTGCCACTATAATTAAGATAAAACTTAAATACTTTTTCCTTTTTAATATTATAATATTCATAAATGAATATACGATGAAACCAACAGATGCTAAAGTTATAGTATCTTTTAATATACCTGAACCCCATAAAATAACCGATGGAATAAAGAAAAAACCATAAAACATATGCTTTTTTAGTTTGGGATATATTTTACAAAAAACACTATACATATTCCATATACCCAAAAAAGAAATTACTGAAAACAATAGTGTACTTACAACATACGACTGAAACCCTAGCATATTTATTAAAGCCGTTATTTTTACTGTAGTAAAATTAGCCCCTGACTTTAAAAAATCATGTCGATTATAAGCAAATCCATACTTATACCAATTCATATTTTCAACTTGACTAAAAAATAGTTTCCAGCGTTCAGAAGGATCCTCCATTATATGTGATAAAAAATCTCTACCTGTATTAAAATAAGAGTAGGTATCTCCTCCTCCCCAATAATAAACTGTTAAAACTAAGAAACCCATCCCTCCAACTACCTTAATGTACAATCCTCTCATAAAATATTTATACTGAGGTTCTTTATCAACTTTATTTTTCTGATATGCAAAAGCCAATAAAGAGATGATAACTAAATAACAACATGCTAAAATGTAATCAAAAGCCCAAATATCTGGAATGTAGCTCATAAGACAAATTTAGATAAAAAGCATATCTATTTAAGGTTTGCTTAATTTTTAAAGGATTGATTAGGCTTATAAAGAATAGCAATAGCTATATACATAAACATTAAAACAGGGATTTTATATCTAGATAGGGCTCCAAAATTATATGCACTTAATCCCACTACAACTCCATATAACACAGAAAAAGTAATAAAGATTAATACTTCTTTATGAGCATACAACACTCTAATATTTCTTTTCATCTTAAAAGCAACTATTAAAAAAAAGAAAATAAAAAACATAGATTCTAAAGTAGCTAACAACATTGGTATATTTTTCATTTCCCACAAGTATGGTCTTAAAAACGTAGCTTCAAATGCAACTGGTATTTTTTTTATAATGCCTAACCAACTATATTCCAAATTTCCCAATGTATAAACACTCCCACCTAAACTATAACCTTCCATTGTATGGTATTTATGAAAACCTTCAAGTGTTACAAGTAAGTTGGATATATGATATTTTGAGTCAACATCAAAATAAAATTGATTACCTACAATAAATATTAGTATCAATATTAAAGATATACTAACCCTTACAAACAACCTGTTTTTTTTGTTTAAAGGTTGAGTATAAAATATCAAAAAACAAAACCCTATAAATGGAGTAATTATAATAGACAAGATAGGTTTTAATAATAATATTAAGAAGATACTAAAGAGTAGAATTGAAATACTCAACAAAAATTTTTCCTTAAATTTAATAATGTTTATAACTGACCAAATAATTAATCCCAATAATCCTACAATAACAGTTTCTCTTAAAATACCTGAAGACCACAACAGCATTGTAGGAATACAAAAAAATGGTATCAGCATTAATCCTGAAGAGCTATAATATAGTTTCGATAGGCTCTGATACCCCTTCCATAAACCAAAAAAAGAAAACAGCGCCATTAACAAGGATGTTATTAGATAAGATCCATTTCCTATTGTACTAAATAAAAAAACTATCCTGCCAAAAAACCAATTTGTTGATCTTTCAAAAAAATAGTTGTACTTCTGCAAAGGGTGGTAAGATAAATCAGCTAAATCTGAATACGAGGTAAATAATAGTTGTAAAGCATCAAGAGGTTTTTGATATAAAAGCATCCTTAAATCTTCAGCTATTTGAAAATACAAGAATGTATCTCCTTTTTTGTAATAAAAAATTGAAATTAATACAAACGCTATACTAGCCAATAATTTCACCAATAATGCATAAGGCAACCACTTTGCAGTTGAGTAAATGTCTGAATATTTTCTTTTATACCAAATAGAATATCCTAGTGATAAAACAACAATAATAAGAGCAATAATAAAATCGAATATATTTATAGTAGGAATAGAAACCATGTACAAATAATTTATCCTATTCTAGCTAGGAGTATAGCTATTTCTTAATTTTTGTAGAACGCTTTAACTGTTTTAATGATGTACGATTGAGTGTCATCTTTTAAATCATAAAACAGTGGTAAACGAACTAATTTTTCTGAAAATGAAATAGTATTGATTAAATTCTTGCCAATATATTTATCAGCATAGTACTTACTTTTATGAAGTGGTAAATATTGAAATGCCGCTGCTATATCATGTTTTTTTAAGTATTCAATTAATTGATTTCGTTCGCTTTTTGAGTTACAAAGCAAATAAAAGATATGAGCATTATGTATTGCATATTCCGGAACCTTGGGGAGCATAAAACAACCAGCTGACTCCATTTCTAAAAACTCATTATAATACCTATTCCATTTAGCTATTCTTTCTTTTTGGATATTATCAATCTGCTCCAATTGAGCATAAAGAAAAGCAGAAATCATATCTGAAGGTAAAAAAGAAGATCCAACATCAACCCATTCATATTTGTCAATTTCTCCCCTATTAAAAGCAGTTCTATTCGTTCCTTTTTCCCAAATAATTTCTGCTCGTTTAAAGTACTTTTCATCATTTACAACTAACAAGCCTCCTTCACCACTAATAACATTTTTTGTTTCATGAAATGAAAAGGTAGCAAAATGACCAAAACTTCCAAGAGGTTTGTTTTCATAATAAGCATCTATTGCTTGTGCAGCATCTTCTACAACAAATAGATTGTGTTTGTTGGAGATATTCATTATCTCCTCCATATCACAAGCAATACCTGCATAATGTACTACTACAATTACTTTAGTTTTAGGAGTAATTAATTGCTCCAATTGCTCAGCATCGATATTTGGGTTGCTTTTACAACTATCCGCGAATACAATTTTTGCACCACGTAATACAAAAGCATTAGCTACTGAAACAAAAGTGTAAGACGGAATAATAACCTCATCATCGGATTGAATATCCATTAAAATAGCTGCCATCTCCAAAGCATCAGTGCAAGATGTAGTTAACAAACATTTCTTAAATCCGTACCTGCTTTCAAAAAAATTTTGGCATTTTTTAGTGAATAGACCATTACCCGACAAACTACCTGAACTTGTTGCTTGCTCAATATAAGTAATTTCATTACCTGTTAAGTACGGTTTATTTAAAGGTATTTTCATACTAATGCTACTTGGACTTATACAGTAAAATTGTGCTTAATTTTGTTTACCTAAACAATCTAATTAATATGCAACTTGTAGCTGCCACCAACAACAAAAATAAGTTAAAAGAAATTAAAACTCTTTTACCTAAAAAAATTTCCTTACTTACTCTTGAAGATATCGACTGTTATGAAGACATACCCGAAACATCAGATACAATTAAAGGCAATGCCATACAAAAAGCAAAGTATGTTTATGATAAGTATGGCTTCAATTGTTTTGCTGATGATACTGGTCTTGAAATTGAAGCCTTAAACGGAGAACCTGGAGTTTATTCTGCGCGTTATGCTGGGGAACAAAAAGATGCCAATGACAATATGACCCTAGTGTTAAAAAAATTAGATGGCATTGAAAATAGAAAAGCCCGTTTTATTACAGTAATCACTCTTATTATTGATGGAGAATCTACCTGTTTTGAAGGTATTGTGAATGGTAACATTACAACAAGTAAAAGTGGAACAGAAGGTTTCGGTTACGATCCTATTTTTAAACCCGAAGGTTATGATATTACCTTCTCCGAAATGAGTTTAGAAGAAAAAAATAAAATTAGCCATAGAGGTAAAGCAACAAGAGAGTTAGTCAATTACTTAAATCGCTAACTCAATTACATCACTTAACATATCCTTCAATGCTACCCCTTCGTGTGCTGCCATTTGAGGTATTAAGCTTTCATTACTCATTCCTGGCACTGTATTAACCTCAATTAAATACGGCTCATTATCTTGTAAAATGTAATCTGCTCTACAAATACCATCTAAATCTAAAATTTCATAAATTCTTTTTGTTTCAGTCTTCACTTTTTGTGCAATATCATTGGATAAATCTGCTGGTGTAATTTCATCAGACTCTCCTTTATATTTAGCATCAAAATCAAAAAAATCGTTATTAGTAACTATCTCAGTTATTGGCAATACTTTAACTCCTTCTCCCCCTTTATATATACCATTAGTAACCTCTCTTCCTTGCATAAAACGCTCAAGCAAAGCTTGTGTTCCATGCGTCAAAGCTAACCTTATAGCTTCATCTAATTCTTCAGCTTTTTGAACTTTTGTTACACCAAAACTACTTCCTCCATCTGCTGGTTTAACAAAACATGGTAAGCCAACTTTATCAATAATTGTTTGAGTGCTATATTTTTCATTTTGTCGAATTAAAACAGCATCAGCAACCTTAACCCCAAAGTTTTTTAAATATTGATTACAAACAAACTTGTTAAACGTTAATGTAGAAGCCAAATGACTACTTGTAGAGTAAGGTAAACCTACCATATCAAAATAGGCTTGCAGCTTGCCATCCTCACCAGGGGTTCCATGTATCATTATAAATACAAAATCAAATTTATATCATCAAATGAAAAATCAGTCCTGTCAATTTCAATTTTCTCATCATTATAGTATGCAAACCAACCTTCCTCATCAATACTAACTTTTATGGGGTTATATTTACTTTTATCTATATGTTGAAATACAGTTGCTGCACTTTGCAATGAAATCACTTTTTCGTTACTGTAACCACCTTCTAATACTGCTATATTTTTCATCTAAAATAAACTTAGTATTTACCAAATTTATTTTATCGGCAGCAAAAACATCAATTCATATAAAATAAATATGAATACGTTATTGTTTATTACTTTTAACTTTTGTAATGCCTAAAAAAAAAATCATAATATCGGTTACCAACGATTTAACCACCGACCAACGCGTAGCTAAAATTTGTAATACACTATTAGAAATAGGTTTTGATGTAACTCTGATAGGCAGAAAATTACAAAATTCCCAACCTATAAATCGCTCTTACACCACAAAAAGGTTTAACTTATGGTTTAACAAAGGTCCTCTATTTTATGCAAATTACAACCTTAAATTATTTCTTTTTTTAATGTTTAACAAAGCAGATATGTATTGGAGTAATGACTTAGATACAATACTTGCCAACCACATTGCTGCAAAATGGAAAAAGAAAAAATTGATATTTGATAGTCATGAATATTTTACTGAAGTACCCGAACTAATTAATCGGCCAAAGGTTCAGAAATTTTGGAAAAGAATTGAACGAAAAATTTTACCTCAACTCAACAACGTAATAACAGTAAGTCAATCTATTGCCGACTTGTATAAAAAAGAATACGATATAGATGTAAAGGTGGTAAGAAACATACCTTCAAAAAACCAAACTAAAACTACCGTAAAGAATATTACGGCTGAAGGTAAAAAAACAATCATCTATCAGGGAGCAATTAATGTAAACAGAGGCATAGAATACATGGTTGAAACAATGGCTTATCTTGACAACTGTGTTTTGTACCTATTTGGTGATGGTGATATTTTCAGCAAAGTTGAAACGTTGATTAAACAAAAAAACCTTGAAGAAAAAGTAATAATGATGGGTAGCGTACCACAAGAGCAACTATACTCATACACCATTCAAGCAGATTTGGGTTTAAGTTTAGAAGAAGATAAGGGACTAAATTATAGGTTTGCTTTACCCAACAAACTCTTTAATTACATCCATGCTAATGTACCTGTACTAGTTAGCAATTTGCCCGAAATGGAAAATCTGGTTACTCAACATCAAGTTGGTGAAATTATTAGCAATCATAAACCAAAAGAGATTGCTAAAAAGATTATTTCAATGTTAGAAAGCGGCAATTACCAAACATGGAAAAACAATTGTGAGAAAGCCCAAGAATTCCTAAATTGGGAAACAGAAAAAAAAGTAATTCAAGATTTGTTTAACGATATTAAATAGCCCAATTTATAAAAATCAAACCATTTTAAATTAGGTTTTTTGTTTTTTAGCTTAGTTAAAATTTTCTGCTCATTCTTCTTAAAATAGTTAAACAAAACTCCCTCCAGAAAAGTTCCTTTTATCTTTTTATAAACCTTAGCAACTTTTACTGAATCATCAATTTTTCCAGCATTTAGCAACTCATTAAGATTAACTAAGCCTTGTTTAGTCTTATCAATAAACTCATCAAAACTTTCTAATCCAATATGACACAAAGGATTTTCAATGTGTAAAATTTCAACTCTTTGTTGTTTTAATGCAATACCAAACATGGTGTCTTCATGCCCATAGCCTTTAATACTTTCATCTAATCTTATGCTCAAATACACTTCTTTATTAATCAAAAAGTTATTGGTCATAAAAGATTGATAAGGCATTTCTTTTCTGCTTGTGCAAGAGATAGTTTCTCTATTTACACCATACCACCATCTAAAATAAGTATTGCTTTGAGGTGCTTGTTTACTGTAATTTCTACCACCATAAACCACAGGGGCTTTCTCAAACAAGTCAACATAACGTTTAACAAACTTATCATCATTTACTGTCGAATCACAATCTAAAAACAACAAATTATTATACTTTGCTTCTTCAGCTAATAAATTTCTTATGCTGGCCCTACCTACATTTTTGGGTAGTTCCTTATAAATAATTTGCTCCTGATTTTTTAACACATTATTATCTTCTTTGTATAATGCAGAGGCATCATCTATACATAAAATTTCATAGTCAATTTGTAACTGTTTGCACTGCTGTTTTAATTCCAACACAAAACTTACTACATTAAAATTATATATGGGTATCAGTACAGATAGCATTACAACAAAGTACGCTAAATTTTAGCAATACGGTAAATTTATTCTATTTTTAAAAAATGGAGCAACTACTTTCTGAAATCAAAAAATGCAAAATTTGCGAACCTGAATTAACTCTTGGAGCAAATCCTGTATTATCCGCTCATCCCGATAGTAAAATAGTTATTATTGGTCAAGCACCTGGCACCATAGTGCATCGCACCAACATACCTTGGAACGATAAAAGCGGAGATAACTTACGAACTTGGATGGGTATTGACAAAGCTACTTTTTACAACACAAAAAAAATTTCAATTATTCCAATGGGATTTTGCTACCCTGGCAAAGGAAAATCAGGTGATTTGCCTCCCCGAAAAGAATGTGCTCCACTATGGCATCAACAGCTTTTTAAACAGCTAAAAAATGTTGAATTGATTTTATTAATTGGTAAATATGCTCAAGACTATTATTTACAAGAAAGTAGTAAAAAAACACTTACAGAAACTGTAAAATCTTTTGAAGAATATTTACCAAAATATTTTGTATTGCCGCATCCATCGCCACGCAACAATATTTGGCAAGCAAAAAACCCTTGGTTTAGTCAGGACGTGTTACCTAATCTAAAAAAGTATTGCAACAACCTTTTAAAATAAGCATTGTGGCTAAATAATTACTTTTGCTCAAGCTACAATAATAATTGAGCTGTTCAATAAATGAAAAGGTTCCCTAAAATAATACTAGTTAGTAAAATTTACCTGCTTGCTATTGCTATCTTTTTTATTTTCAGATTTATTCTTTTTCTTACCGAATTAAACCGGATTGCTTCAATTTCCGAAAGCCTGAGTAACATTTTTTTATCTTTTGTGATGGGCATCCGTTTCGATTTGGTTATTACAGGATATATTATGTTTCTGCCAACATTTTTATTACTTGTTTTTGATGTATTTAGGATAAAAACTGCGTTACTTAACAAAATACTGTTTTGGTGGATATTTAGCTTATTTACCATAAGTTTTCTTATTTGTGCAGCTGATATTCCATACTTCAATCAGTTCTTTTCACGATTTTCAATTACAGCTCTAGAATGGATTGAAAACACCAGCTTTGTGATAAATATGATAATAGAAGAACCGAAGTATTTTTTAGTGGCTATTCCATTTCTTATAGTGGTTGTATTATTTTACAAATTATTGAAACGAGTTTTCCATACTTCTTCCCCTCAACAAGAAGCCAAAACCTACCTAAAAGCAATTATTTACATCTTTTTTATTGGATTAATTTTTTTGGGAATTAGAGGCAGGGTACAACGCAAATCACCTATAAGAATTGGTACTGCTTATTTCTGTAACGATCCGTTTTTAAACCAACTGGGCTTAAATCCTGTTTTTACTTTCATGAGAAGTTATTTAGATAGTAAAAGTGAAAAAAATAAGACCATTAAACTCGTTGATGATAATGAAGCCATTGCTTATGTTCAAAAATCATTTAACATTAAACAACCTATAAATAATAATCCGATTTCTAGAAAAATTACGGTCGATTCCGTAAATCAAAATCCTCCAAATGTGGTATTGATTATTATGGAAAGTATGAGTGCTGCTAAAATGAGTAGACACGGCAACCCTAATCAACTCACTCCGTTTTTAGATAGTCTATCTAATAACTCCATCTACTTTGAAAACATTTACACAGCAGGAATACACACCTTTAATGGTGTTTTCAGCACTCTCTTTTCTTACCCTGCATTGTACCGCCAACACCCTATGAAACAAATTAAAACCCTTAATGGTATTGCTTCTACTTTAAAACAACATAATTACTCAACTACCTACTTCACTACACATGACGGACAATTTGATAATGTAGAAGGTTTTTTAAGAGCTAACTATTTTGAAAACATCATTACTCAATCAAATTATCCACTGGATAAAATTGAAACTACACTTGGGGTTACTGATGATTATATGTTTGAATTTTCTATGCCTATTATTGATAGCCTGCATAATCAAAACAAACCATTCTTTGTTTCTTTTATGACGGCAAGTGATCATGGCCCCTACTTTATTCCTGAATACTTTAAACCAAAATCTGATGAAGTTAAAAATCAAATTGTTGAATATGCTGATTGGTCGTTAAGCAAGTTTATAAAGATGGCAAAACAAAAAGACTGGTTTAAGAATACCTTGTTTGTTTTTATTGCTGATCATGGAGCCGCTATGAATACGAACTACGATATTTCTCTAGCTTATCATCATAGCCCATTAATTTTTTATGCTCCCGAAATTTTAGGTGCAAATCAGGTAAAATCTAACATTGGCGGACAAATAGATGTTTTTCCTACAATTATGGGGTTATTAAATTTACCTTACACTAATGAAACTTTAGGAATTGATTTAATTAACGAAGAAAGACCTTACATCTATGTAAACGGTGATGATAAAATTGGAGTACTAGATGAGGAATTTTTATTAATCTTTCAAAACAATACAGACACCAAATTATTTAAATACAAAAACAGAGATAAAACCGATTATATCAAACAACACTCTGATAAAGCCAAAGAAATGGAATTGTACGCTAAATCGAACATGCAGGTTTTTCAACACATTTTACTCAAAAACTAGCCATTAATAGCCACCACTTCTTTCACTTCTGGCAGCATATTTTTTAACAATGACTCAATTCCTCCCTTTAAAGTCATAGTAGAGGAAGGACAACCACTACATGAACCTTTTAATATAACTTTTACTACTCCATCCTCAAAAGAATCTAATTCAATTGCCCCCCCATCACTTTCTACAGCTGGCTTAATATACTCATCCAAAATTTCAGCTATTCGTTTTTCAAAATCTGTAAACTCTTTCTTGGATAAAGAATTTTCAATTGCTTCATCGTTTTCAGATGTATCTGTATTAGTTTCTTCAGCATTCAAATATTCTTCCTTAATTACCACCATTCCTTCGGAATTAAGGTAATCTTTGATAAACTCTCTTAACTCCATCACCACATCCATCCACTCTATAGCATCACTTTTTGTAAGGGTTATAAAATTTCCTGCAATAAAAACACCATTAATAAATGGAAAACCAAACAATCTCTCAGCCAAAGGAGAAGGACCTCCAACTCTCTGATCTGCCAATATCTCAAACGACTTATCATCTTCTATCAACCATCGATTAGATACAAACTTCATGGTATTTGGGTTAGGTGTTTGCTCCGCATAAACAGTATAGGGCATTAACGTTTCTTTTTCCATTGTTATTGATTTTTTCACAAAAGTACCCAACAATAATTTACAAGGCTAAAAACATCGATAGGAAATCAATTTTAACTAAGAATTTTAAAAATAAGTTATTAGATTGTTCGTTACCTTTGTATCATAAATGATGAAAAATTTATTTAGAAATATTACTGCTATATTGTTGGTGTTAGTATTACTAGCATCTACACTACAATTAAGCATTTACAAAATGGAATGCTTAATGAGTGGTAATGTTCAAATAAGTTTATCCGATTTTGAAGACTGTAATCCTAAACAAAAACCTGGAAATGATTGCTCAATAACTGAAATTTGCTGTTGTTTTCATCAAATGGATTTGAACTTTGATTTCGATTCAGATTTATCCGTAAAAACATTTATTCAAATCCCAAGTTGTACTACAATTACTTTAACTGTTTTACCTCAATTAAATACTACTTCTCAATATTTTAATTTCTTTACTAACCTTCCACCACCAAGTGGGTTTGATTTACTCAAATTGGTGCAGGTTTTTCGTTTATAATTTTTTGGTGCAATTGGCTAAACTGCTAATTGTGGTTAGTACTACTAACATTTTATAAGACTTCTATTCATCTTATAACCAATCAATTATGAAAACAAAAATATTTATAGTACTTGTATTACTTGCTTTTACATCTATAGTTTATGGTCAGAAAACTATAAAAGGATTTGTTTATGAAAAAAATAAACAAAACGGAAAGAAAGAAGCTATACCTCTAGCCAACATATACTGGCAAGAAACTAGCAGTGGTGGTGTAGCTGATGATGAAGGTAATTTTGAGATCCAAGAGCCTTCTTCCTATCCAGCAAACTTAATAGTTAGCTTTGTTGGATATAAAAGTGATACTATAATGCTTAATTCGTACCAGAAAAAAATAGAGGTAGAACTAAAGCCAAATGTTAATCTGGATGAATTTTCTGTAACAGAAAAACAAGCAAGTAGTTTTATTAATAAAATAGACCCACAACAAGTTGAAACACTAACTAGTAAGGAGTTTATGAAAGCTGCTTGCTGTAATATATCTGAGAGCTTTGAGACTAATGCTTCAGTCGATGTAAATTTTACTGATGCCGTATCTGGTGCAAAGAAAATTCAAATGCTTGGCCTAGATGGGGTTTACTCTCAGATTCAATTCGAAAATCTACCTTTAGTTAGAGGTTTGTCTTCAGCTTATGGATTGAACTATATCCCAGGTACCTGGGCGGAATCTATTCAAATTAAAAAAGGAGCTGGGTCTGTTGCTAATGGATATGAATCTATCACCGGGCAAATTAATATTGAATTTTTGAAACCAGATAAAGCTGAGCAACTCTTTATCAATGGCTATGCTAATGCTATGAGTAGAGCCGAATTAAATTTGCATGGAGCTCAAAAAATAAACGATAAGTGGAGTACAATGACTTTTATCCACGCAAATACTCAGCAGATAGATCATGACATGAACAATGACAATTTTCATGACCACCCTCTTAGAGAACAATACAACATTTTTAATAGATGGAAATATGTTGGAGAAAAAAGAATGTTTCAAGCAGGCATTAGAGCTGTTTATGAAGACATGTCTGCAGGTCAAATTGAAGCTAATTCATTAGAACCATTGTATTATGTTGGTATTAAAAGTAAGCAAGTAGAACTCTTCACCAAAAATGGTTTTCTTTTTCCAGAAAAACCTTATAAAAGTATTGGTGTTTTAAATACCGTTCGTTTTCATGAGCATAATGCCAAATATGGTCAAAATTCATTTGATGCTAAGCAGGTAAGTGGGTATTTAAACTTAATGTATCAAACCATTATAAACAATACAGCTCATAAAATAAAATTTGGGTCCAGTTTAGTTTATGATAATTATGATAAAAATTTGAATGAAAGTTTTAAAATGGGAAGAGTAGAAATTGTCCCTGGTGCTTTTACAGAATATACTTATTCTCCTAATGATAAAACAAGTATTGTAGCCGGATTAAGGGGTGATTATCATAATACTTATAAATTTTTTGCCACTCCACGTCTGCACTACAAATACAATTTAACTGATAGATCTGCTTTTAGGTTATCTGCTGGTAGAGGGTTTAGAACTGCTCATCCAATCATAGAAAATAGTTCCATTTTAGCTACATCTAGAAACATTTTAATTCATAATAATCTATTACCCGAGATAGCATGGAATTATGGGACAAGCTATACCCATGATTTTGAAATAAAAGAAAAAGAAATGTCTTTTAATATAGATTATTATTACACTGATTTTGAAAATCAAATTGTAATGGATATTGAAAACCCTAGAGAAGTAGCTTTTTACAACTTATCTGGAGAATCTTTCTCTCATAGTTTACAAATAGAGTATTTAATAAACTTAACAGCATCATGGGAGTTAAAGGCTGCATACAAATGGTATGATATTAAAACTACTTACAGAGATGGGTTAAAATTTAAACCATTAGTTAACAGAAACAGAATGCTTATTAATATGGCTTATACAACCAATTTTGACATATGGAAATTTGATGCTACAGCACATATACATGGATTATCCAGAATACCTAGCACCAGCAGCAATTCTCCTGAAAATGTAATAAGCAATAGTTCAGAAACTTACTATACCATAAACTCACAAATAACTAGAGCTTTCAAACACTTCGAACTATATGGAGGTGCTGAAAACTTATTTAACTATAGGCAAGAAAATCCAATTATAGCAGCTAATGACCCAAATGGTTCAAATTTTGATGCTTCACTAATTTGGGGTCCCGTTATGGGAAGAAATATTTATCTAGGATTTAGATATAAAATTAAATAACTAAAAAACTTACTATTATGAAAAATATATTATCAATTGTATTAATCACTCTTTTTGGAGTAAGCACTTTCAATAGCTTTGGTCAAAAAACCAAAAAGAAAGAAGAAATAACAATTCAAACCTCAGCACAATGTAATATGTGTAAACAAAGTTTGGAAAAAGCAATGGCATATGAAAAGGGAATTGTTTCTTCAAACTTAGACGTTAAAACTGCCAAATTTACGGTAGTTTACAAAACAGATAAAACTACTCCTGAAAAAATTAAAATTGCAATCAGTAAAGCAGGTTATGATGCTGATGATATGGAAGCAAATAAAAAATCTTATGACAATTTACCTGATTGTTGTAAAAAAGGGGGACATAAATAAGAAGTAAATCATACGCATTTTAAAAGTTGTAGCACTTTTAAAATGCGTATTTATCTTGTATAAATCATTAAAAACTACTAAATTGGCGGGCTAACTAAATTTTACGCCCTTATGAAATATTTTATTTCTTTAGTGCTGACTATCGCACTAAGTACTGCATTTTATGCACAAAACGCTAAAAACAATGGTTTAATTAAATTAAAGAAAAGTGCAAATTCCACCACTATTTCAGAGTTTAACTATGTGAAAAGCAATATTCCTGTTGCTACGCCATCTCAACTGGCTGGTTCATATCCCATCGCACCAAAACCTGCTCCAAATAAAAGTGCTACAACTAATAACCTTTTAAATTTAGGTAATCCTTTTACCTACTTAAACGGACCTAAATTAACAAAGCAGAATAATTCAAAAGGGAATGGTAAAATAAATACTCCTAACAAAATAACTGTTAATAACAGTAAGAACTCTACTAATCCAAGAAACTTACCTTTAAATAGTAAAGGAAATTTAATTTCTCCTGATGGTTATGAAGTAACTTTCAAAGTCCCTCAAACTTCAAAAAATTCTGATATATGTTCAACTCCAATACCAGTAATGGTTGATGGAAACAAAAATCCCGCTTGTGGTTATATTGTTCCTGAAGATAATGCAGCTGTGAGAGATGCTGCAAATACTACTACAGTAAAATATTTTCAATTAAGATGGTTAGTATTTACAGATGGGGGACCATCCTCTAATATAGATCAAACTAGGATTAATGCTTTAATGGCCGAGTTAAATGCCGATTATGCGGCACATAATATGGTGTTCTGCGCTGACCCTGCTACTTTTTTAGAGAGCCCAACCTGGTACACACATAACTCTAATACAGATGAGTTTCCTATGAAGGATGCTAATAATGTTAATCCAACGCAAGTTATAAATATTTATGTTGTAGGAACTATGGCATCAGGGGGTTATGCTAGAATGCCTTATGATCCTAGTGGTGGAACAAACGCGAGAGGAGGAATTGTTTTAAATAGAGGCAACTGTTCATTAGGGACACATACTTTAGCTCATGAAATGGGACATACCTTTGGTTTGTTTCATACTTTTAATGGTGTTTCGGAGCAAAGCACATGTGGCAACTGTTATGAACAAGTTAGAAATGTAAATGGATCTAGTAACACAACAGGGGTACCTACTCCACTTGGCGGTCCTTACACCAATGAAGGAGACAGAGAAGGTGATTGGTGTTCAGATACCAATCCTCATGCACAGGATTCTTATCAATGTCCAGGACCTGCAGACTCAGAAGCATGTGATGCATTTCCAAGAGTTCCAGCAAACTATCCGGTAGATAATCATATGTCGTATTCTTTTTGTAGTAGTACTTTTACTGCTCAGCAAGGAAGAAGGATGCATGTTATGGTTGACAGGTATTTGTCTAGTTGGGTGGCTTATGGTGGCGGAATATGTGGAGCTTTACCACCAACTGCAGATTTTGTAGGAACTCCTACAACTTGGCAATCTCCAAGTACTGTAACTTTTACCGATTTATCTCAACCAACTGCTATCATAGATTCAGTTTATTGGGAATTTAATTCTACTGGTCAAGCAGGAACGGTAACTCCATTAACTTTTTCTAGTACAACTGGAGCTAATCCTCCTAATGTAGTTTATGATATTGGAGCATCAGCATCTTGCTTAGATTATGAAGTAACTCTAACCGTATTTGGGCCTAATGGAAGTGATGTTGAAGTAAAAACAAATTATATTACTGTTTGTCCAGGTGCTGGAGATTGTGACACATTAGATTTTCAATGGACAACTCCTGCACCAACCATAATTACCTATGGTTTTGGAGGTGGATGGATATCTGGAGTACCTGATCCAGTAAACATGGTTTTACCAACCGATCCAAAAGGAGTTTATGAAGGTTATTTTAGTCCAAATCCTGGAGTAACTAAAGTAGGAGCAATTAGAGTTGCTCTTGGTAGTTTATTTGATCCTAACGATGATATGACTTTTCAAGTAACTGTTTATGATGATGATGGTGCTGGTGCTCCTGGAGCTTTACTTGGAGGTAGAGGTGGTATTTCGCCCACTCAGTTAGGTGTTCCTGGTGCAGGATTTTACAACGAAACTTGGATACCTCTATTTACCCCATTGGTTCCTACTACCGCATTTTTTCACGTAGGGGTAGAAATTTTCGCTGGTGGAGCCAGTGATACCTTGGTAGTAATGACATCTTGTTTAGGACCTCCTGGCTGTCCAGTAGCTCAAGGTGAAACAGATGCATCTAATCATATATGGACAAGTGGTTTTGGATATGAAAACTTTCTGACTGTATATGGTGCTGACTTTGATGCTGCTATAATACCAATGCTAGGTGAATATAGTCCTTTACCAACTGTACAATATTATGATGAAATTGTAAATTGTGATACTACCTATGTTACCATATATGATACTGTTTTATATACAGATTATTCCAATTCAGACATAACCGGTATGTCATATACCTTTGCAGATGGTACTACTATTAATACGACTTCACCTCTTGGAAATATACCAAGAACATATACAAGTACTGGGCCTGACACATTAACAATTACAGCAATTAATAGTTGTGGTAGGGCTGATACAACATCTTGGATTATCCCTTATAACTTCACTCCTACACCTGATGCTGAATTTACAAAAGTTCAGGCAAACCCAATATGTGCAGGTGCTCCTGGTGTTGATTTTAACGCAAATGTAAGTGGGTATCAAGATTACACCTGGGATTTTGGTGATGGTACAGTTCTATCTTCTGGTAATTCACCTACCGTAAACCACGTTTATGGTACCCCTGGTTTATATTATACTACATTAACCGTAACAAGCTTAGGGTATCAACCTATAGATACATTCTATCTCGAAAATTTTGAATCGGGATGGCCTGCTGGTTATGATAGGTATAATAACGATGCCTTTACACCTAATGCTGGTGTAAATCCTCCGTTTACGGGTAGTAATGCAACAGCTTGGTTACCAATTGATGCTGATGGTGATGGAAACACAGAAGCTGTTAGCACATCATGGAACAGTGGAGCTGGTCAACAAGCAGACGATTGGATGCTAACTACTGGAATTGGTCCATTACCTGCAAACCAGATGTTAACGTGGGATGCAGAAGCAGCTAATGCAGTTTTTGCTGATGGTTATGAAGTAAGAATATCTACAACTCAATTACCAGCTAACACTACTAATTATAGCACTGTATTAACAACAGTTACAGCTGAAAATGCATTTAGAACTACTAGAAGTGTTGACCTATCAAGTTATGCTGGCCAAACAGTATTTATTGCTTTTAGAAATAACTCAACAGATGAATTTCTATTATACATAGATAATATTCGTGTAGGAACTATTGGTCCTGGATGTACAAATACACTTAACAAAACAGATTTTGTAGAAATTATTGATTGTACAGTTATCCCTCCTGTAGCGGACATAAATGCATCTGATTCTACAGGTTGTGCACCATTAACAGTAACATTTACTGATGCTACTGTAATAGGAGACCCTGCTACTTCATGGCTATGGAACTTTGGTGACGGTAATTTTTCTACAGCACAAAACCCTCCTCCTCATTTATATTCTATAGCAGGAACTTATTTTGTTAGTTTCGAAGCTTGTAACGCAGGTGGATGTACTACTGATTACATTACAATAAATGTTGGAAATGTTGTTACATCAAATGCAGGTATTGACCAAGATATATGTGGAGGTACTACTGCTACACTAGCAGGAAATGACCCTTCCCCGTATTCTGGAATGTGGTCATTAATATCTGGTAGTGGTTCGCCTACTACTCCTGCTGCATTCAATTCTGGAGTTACTGGATTAGCTGTAGGAACAAATGAATTTGCATGGACAATTACTGGTACAGCAGGATGTACATCTGCTGATACTGTTGCGATAACTATTACAGCACCACCTAATGCAGGTACGGACAATACATTAACGGCTTGTTCTAGTGATGGTACTACTAACTTGATTACGCTTATCGGTACGCCTGATGCGGGTGGTATCTGGATTGGTCCTTCTGCATTGGCTAATGGTGACCAAGGTACTTTCGACCCGGCTACGAATGCTGCTGGTACTTACCAGTATGTGGTTACGGGTACAGCTCCTTGTGCTAATGATACGGCTGATGTGGTCGTGACCATTAATGCCGCTCCTAACGCTGGTACAGACAACACATTAACGGCTTGTTCTAGTGATGGTACTACTAACTTGATTACGCTTATCGGTACGCCTGATGCGGGTGGTATCTGGATTGGTCCTTCTGCATTGGCGAATGGTGACCAAGGTACTTTCGACCCGGCTACGAATGCTGCTGGTACTTACCAGTATGTGGTTACGGGTACAGCTCCTTGTGCTAATGATACGGCTGATGTGGTCGTGACCATTAATACTGCTCCTAATGCGGGTGCGGACAATACATTAACGGCTTGTTCTAGTGATGGTACTACTGACTTGATTACGCTTATCGGTACGCCTGATGCGGGTGGTACTTGGATTGGCCCTTCTGTATTGGCTAATGGTGATCAGGGTACGTTTGATCCGGCTACAAATACCGCTGGTACTTACCAGTATGTTGTGACGGGTACGGCTCCTTGTGCTAATGATACGGCTGATGTGGTGATAACCATTAATGCTGCTGCTAATGCAGGTACGGACAATACATTAACGGCTTGTTCTAGTGATGGTACTACTAACTTGATTACGCTTATCGGTACGCCTGATGCGGGTGGTATCTGGATTGGTCCTTCTGCATTGGCGAATGGTGACCAAGGTACTTTCGACCCGGCTACGAATGCTGCTGGTACTTACCAGTATGTGGTTACGGGTACAGCTCCTTGTGCTAATGATACGGCTGATGTGGTAGTGACCATTAATGCCGCTCCTAACGCTGGTACAGACAACACATTAACGGCTTGTTCTAGTGATGGTACTACTGACTTGATTACACTTATTGGTACACCTGATGCGGGTGGTACTTGGATCGGTCCTTCTGCATTGGCTAATGGTGATCAGGGTACGTTTGATCCGGCTACAAATACCGCTGGTACTTACCAGTATGTTGTGACGGGTACGGCTCCTTGTGCTAATGATACGGCTGATGTGGTCGTGACTATTAATGCCGCTCCTAATGCAGGTACGGACAATAACTTTGGTATTTGTGCTAGCGCTTCTGCTACGGATCTATTCAACTTGTTAGGTGCTGCTGATAATAGTGGTATCTGGATTGGTCCTTCTGCATTGGCTAATGGTAACCAAGGTACATTTGACCCAGCTACGAATGCGGCTGGTACTTACCAGTATATTGTGACGGGTACGGCTCCTTGTGCTAATGATACGGCTGATATTGTAGTTACAATAACCGCTAATGATGATCCAACTTTTGTTTATCCTGACATCTGTGAAGGTTCTGGTGGATTACCTGGGGTAATTAATACTCCTGGTGGTACATTTAGTTTTAATCCTGACCCAGCTGATGGGGCTACTATTAATCCTACTACTGGAGCTATTGCTAATGAAGTAGGTGGTAGTACTTATAATATTCAGTACTTAACTCCTGCTGGTGCTTGTCAAGATAGTGTGACTATTAGTGTTAACATTGTTACACCGGCTAATGCAGGTGCAGATAATACATTAACAGCTTGTTCTAGTGATGGTACTACTAACTTGATTACGCTTATCGGTACGCCTGATGCGGGTGGTACTTGGATTGGCCCTTCTGTATTGGCTAATGGTGATCAGGGTACGTTTGATCCGGCTACAAATACCGCTGGTACTTACCAGTATGTGGTTACGGGTACAGCTCCTTGTTCTAATGATACTGCTGATGTGGTGATAACCATTAATGCTGCTGCTAATGCGGGTGCGGACAATACATTAACGGCTTGTTCTAGTGATGGTACTACTGACTTGATTACGCTTATCGGTACGCCTGATGCGGGTGGTACTTGGATTGGCCCTTCTGCATTGGCTAATGGTGATCAGGGTACGTTTGATCCGGCTACAAATACCGCTGGTACTTACCAGTATGTTGTGACGGGTACGGCTCCTTGTGCTAATGATACGGCTGATGTGGTCGTGACTATTAATGCCGCTCCTAATGCAGGTACGGACAATAACTTTGGTATTTGTGCTAGCGCTTCTGCTACGGATCTATTCAACTTGTTAGGTGCTGCTGATAATAGTGGTATCTGGATTGGTCCTTCTGCATTGGCTAATGGTAACCAAGGTACATTTGACCCAGCTACGAATGCGGCTGGTACTTACCAGTATATTGTGACGGGTACGGCTCCTTGTGCTAATGATACGGCTGATATTGTAGTTACAATAACCGCTAATGATGATCCAACTTTTGTTTATCCTGACATCTGCGAAGGTTCTGGTGGTTTACCTGGGGTAATTAATACTCCTGGTGGTACATTTAGCTTTAATCCTGACCCAGCTGATGGGGCTACTATTAATCCTACTACTGGAGCTATTGCTAATGAAGTAGGTGGTAGTACTTATAATATTCAGTACTTAACTCCTGCTGGTCCTTGTCAGGATAGTGTGACTATTAGTGTTAACATTGTTACACCGGCTAATGCGGGAAGTGATAATAACTTATCAATTTGTACTAGTTCACCTGCTACAGATTTATTCAATTTATTAGGTGCTGCTGATAATGGTGGTATCTGGATTGGTCCTTCTGCGCTTGCTAATGGTGACCAAGGTACATTTGATCCTGCTACAAATACCGCTGGTACTTACCAGTATGTGGTTACAGGTACAGCTCCTTGTGCTAATGATACGGCTGATGTGGTCGTGACTATTACAACTAACGATGATCCAACTTTTACTTATCCTGACATCTGCGAAGGTTCTGGTGGTTTACCTGGGGTAATTAATACTCCTGGTGGTACATTTAGCTTTAATCCTGACCCAGCTGATGGGGCTACGATTAATCCTACCACTGGAGCTATCGCTAATGAAGTGGGTGGCAGTACTTATAACATTCAGTACTTAACTCCTGCTGGCCCTTGTCAGGATAGTGTTACTATTAGTATTAATATAGTATCTCCTGTTAACGCTGGAAGTGATAATAGTTTATCTATTTGTACTAGTTCGCCTGCTACAGATTTATTCAATTTGTTAGGTGCTGCTGATAATGGTGGTACTTGGATTGGTCCTTCTGCATTGGCGAATGGTGACCAAGGTACTTTCGACCCGGCTACGAATGCTGCTGGTACTTACCAGTATGTGGTTACAGGTACAGCTCCTTGTGCTAATGATACGGCTGATGTGGTCGTGACTATTACAACTAATGATGATCCAACTTTTACTTATCCTGACATCTGCGAAGGTTCTGGTGGTTTACCTGGGGTAATTAATACTCCTGGTGGTACATTTAGCTTTAATCCTGACCCAGCTGATGGGGCTACGATTAATCCTACCACTGGAGCGATTGCTAATGAAGTGGGGGGTAGTACTTATAACATTCAGTACTTAACTCCTGCTGGTCCTTGTCAGGATAGTGTTACTATTAGTATTAACATAGTATCTCCTGCTAATGCGGGTACTTCTGCATCAACAACTGTTTGTGATACAGATCCAGCATTTGATTTATTCAACTTACTCGGAAGTGCTGATATTGGAGGCTCTTGGTCTCCATCATTAAACTCAGGAACTGGAGTTTTTGATCCTTCTATTGATATAGCTGGTATTTATACTTATACAGTAACAGGAGTTTCCCCTTGTGGTAATTCAAATGCAAGTGTAACTGTTATAGTTGATAATTGTGATACAATTCCTACTCCAACAACATTTGTAATTAGTAATATGATGACTCCTAATAATGATGGTAAAAATGATACCTGGATAATTACTAATGTTAGTTTATTAGAAGGATCTCCTGTTATGATTTATAACAGATGGGGAACTAAATTATATGAAACAACTAGTTATGATAATAGCTGGGATGGCTCATATAATGGTCAAGATTTACCTGATGGAACCTATTATTATGTGATAGAACACAACGGTGAAGTTATTCAAGGTCCATTAACTATATTAAGAAACAAATAATTTCAACAAAAATGAAAATCATGAAAAAAGCAAAATATATTTTATCATTAGTAGTTGGGATTATTGTTTTAACTACTAGTATTAAGGCACAACAAATGCCTCAAACTAATCTATACACTGATAATATTTTTAATATCAATCCGGCATATGCAGGATATAACCCTACTTGTTTAGAAGCTTATTTAGGTCATATTACTCAATGGGTTGGTGTAGAGGGTGCTCCTTCTACTAATTATTTAGATATCCATAAAGGATTTGGAAAACGATTTGGTTTAGGTGGAGGTTTCATTTTAGATCAAACATCTATGATCAATCGATTTTCAGGAAATCTAAGTGGTTCATATAGAATTGGACTTGGTGAAAATTCTAATTTAAGGGTTGGTTTATCAATGGGTGTTTATCAAGTAAGTATAAATACTTCTGATGCTATTGTTCAAGACCCTACGGATGAATTAGTAACTGGTTCAAGAAGTGGTATGACCTTCAACAATGAATTTGGGTTGATTTATAATTACAAGAAATTTATAGTTGGTGTTGCCGTACCTCAAGTATTAGAAACAAATGCAAGTACTGATGCTGGAAATTTTGGTGTTGATAGACATTTTACAGCATTTGCAAAATATGATTGGGAAGTATCTGAAAAATGGAGCATTGAACCTTCAAGTATGATGAGAAATGTTAATAATATAAGCCAGTTTGACGGAAATTTGATGGCGACATATAATAATTTAATTTCTATAGGTGCAGGGTATAGAACAGATGTAGGCTTGCTAGCACGCATGAGGTTAAGGTTACAAGACATGTTTATTCTTGCTTATGCTTATGAATTTGCTGGTTCTAATATTTCATCATATTCTTCTGGTTCTCACGAAATAATGTTAGGAATAACATTCTGTAAAGAAAAAACTGATGAGCCTAGTATTGAATCTACTGCTCCAGCATTTGTTCCAGAACCAGAGCCAGTTGTTGAACCAGAACCTACTCCAACTCCAGAGCCTGAACCAGTTGTTGAACCAGAGCCTACTCCAGTTCCGGAACCAGAACCAGTTGTGGAACCTGTTCCAGGTCCTTCAAATGAAGAAAAACAACTTTTTAATAACTCATTTACTTTTGGTTTAGGAAGTGTAGATATGACTCCTTCATCTATTGCTAAAATCAATAGCATGGTGAATGTGATGAAAAAATACCCTGATTTAAAAGTGGAAGTTATAGGCCACTCATGTGATAAAGGATCTGATCTTAGAAAGGAAGTTGTTTCAACTACTAGAGCAGAAAATGTTAAACGATATATGATACAAAAAGGTATAGAGTCTAACAGGATTACTGCTACCGGAGTATCGGATAGTAAACCAACTGTTCCTAATACAAACGATGCCAATAGATCAAAGAACAGAAAAGTAGAGTTTAGATTAATAGAATAGTATCAGGTGAACAAAATAAAAAAGGGATACACAAATTGTATCCCTTTTTTATTTTGTTATATAAACAGTTATATTATCATTCCAGCACCAACAGTTTCATTGGTGGCTTCATCAATTAAGATCAAACTACCTGTCTGACGGTTTCTATTATATTCATCAAATAATAAAGGTTTTGTTGTTCTAATAGCTACTCTTGCTATTTCGTTCATACTAACCTCTTTATCATCTTCAATACGATGCAAAGTATTAATATCAACTTTATATCTCACTTCTTTAACGATACACCTAACATCATTACTAGTATGTTTTAGTGCATATTTTCCTCTAGGCACCATTTTCTTTTCATTTAGCCAACACAACATAATATCAATATCTTGCTCAACTTCTGGTTGATTGTTCTGTCTCACTATCATATCACCTCTACTTACATCTATATCATCTTCTAAAGTTAATGTAACAGACATTGGAGCAAAAGCTTCTTCCAAAGAACCGTTAGCGGTATCTATTGATTTTATTTTAGATGTAAATCCAGAGGGTAAAACAGCAACTTCATCACCAGGTTTAAAAACTCCTCCAGCTATTCTTCCAGCATAGCCTCTATAATCATGATATTTATCTGATTGAGGTCTAATAACGTACTGAACTGGAAAGCGACAATCAATGTGATTATAATCACTTCCAATATGAATATTCTCCAATAAATACATCAAAGTAGATCCTTGATACCAATCCATATTTTCTGATTTATTTACCACATTATCACCTTTTAATGCACTTATTGGAACAAAGTGAATATCCTTAACATTAAGCTTTGATGAAAATGCTTCTAAATCATTTTTAATATTCTCAAAAACTTCTTCAGAATAATCAACCAAGTCCATCTTGTTAATGCAAAATACAACATGAGGAATACCTAGTAAAGATGATATAAAAGTATGTCTACATGTTTGTTCAACCATACCATGCCTTGCATCAACTAATATAATTGAAAGGTTAGATGTTGAAGCTCCAGTAACCATATTTCGTGTATACTGAATATGACCGGGTGTATCTGCTATAATAAACTTACGCTTTGGGGTTGCAAAATATCTATAAGCTACATCTATAGTAATCCCTTGCTCTCTCTCAGCTCTCAACCCATCAGTTAACAGGGCAAGATTTACATTTTCATCCCCCTTTCGTTTACTAGATTCTTCAATCGCTTCATACTGATCAGCGAATATTGATTTAGAATCATAAAGCAACCTACCTATAAGTGTACTCTTACCATCATCAACACTACCTGCTGTTGAGAAGCGTAAAAGTTCCATATCTAAATATGAGTTTGTATCCATAACTAAAAGTATCCTTGTTTTTTTCTATCTTCCATTGCAGCTTCAGATCTTTTATCATCAGATCTAGTACCTCTTTCTGTAGTTCTAGCAGCTGCAACTTCTTCAATAATTTTTTCTAATGAATCCGCATCAGATTCAACTGCACCCGTACAAGTTGCATCACCAATAGTTCTAAATCTAACTTTTTTCCTAATGGTAGGTTCAGTATCTCTTTGCTGAATGAAATCAGTTGTTGACATAATCACTCCATCCCTCACAAAAACATCTCTTTCATGTGCTAAGTATATTGAAGGAATCTCTATTTGTTCGTGCAAAATATATTGCCAAACATCCATTTCTGTCCAATTACTAATTGGGAAAACTCTAAAATGCTCCCCCATATGTTTTCTACCATTGAATATGTTCCATAGCTCTGGTCTTTGATTTTTTGGATCCCACTGTCCAAAATCATCTCTGTGCGAAAAAAATCTTTCTTTAGCTCTGGCCTTTTCCTCATCTCTTCTCGCTCCACCCATAGCACAATCAAACTTATTCTCTTCTATGGTATCTAATAAAGTAACTGTTTGTAATCCATTTCTACTTGCATTATACCCTTTTTCTTCTACTACTTTACCATCATCAATAGATTTTTGAACTGAACCTACAACTAAAGTAGCTCCTATACTCTCTACAAACTTATCCCTAAATTCAATTGTTTCAGGAAAATTATGCCCTGTATCTACATGAACTAATGGGAATGGTATTTTGCCTGGCCAAAAAGCTTTTTTAGCCATATGAGCAACAATTATCGAGTCTTTGCCCCCTGAAAAAAGTAATGCAGGGTTTTCAAACTGAGCAGCTACCTCTCTAAGTACATAAATAGCTTCAGCCTCTAACTCTTGTAAATGCGTTAAATTGTATGATTGCATATCTTATAATAAAAATAAAGCTCAAATGTACTTAATGTATTTTCAAATATTAAAACGATTTAAAATAAAAAAGGGCAATAAAAATTGCCCTTTTTTAACATTTATTCTCAATATTAGAACTTAGCTCTAGATTTTCTTCTTCTTCTTCTTTTCTTACCAAGTACCCAACTGTGTTTGGCTCTATAAAACTTACTTCTCCCTCGTATAGCCCAACTAAAATTAATAGTAGCTGAAATGTAAGAATCATCATGCTCTGGATCTCCTCTTTTATCACCTGGCTCATAAGTTGTTGTTTCAGGCAATGGAGTCACTCCTGGATTATCTGCATGTATTTCATCAATTACTGCTTGATTATTCTTATTAGCCAATGCTGCAGTTGTAGGATCAGTATGCGCGACATACTCTGTACTCACATCATCAATATAATCGGTAAAAGTAGTTCTCCACCCTACTTCCATTCCAAGACGGTACTTCCTGTTTATGGTATAATAAAACCCTATACCAACAGGAATTGTAAAGTTTAATTTACTGTATGCTACACCCTCTGTTTGTAATGGCTGCAATGCCACCCATTCACCAGAATTTAGTTGTCCTTTAGGATTACTATAAAACAAACCTGCTCCTCCAAAAAGGTAGAGATTAAAATCTGTAGAATATCTTCCTGTTCTACCAACATCATTTACTTTATAGATATACAACTCTCCTGTAGCTGTAAGTTCGAACATATCGTTTTTAAAACTAAGATTTCTCCCTCGTCTATGTGGATTATCCGTTTTTGAATCATCCGCACTTAGACGAATATAATTCAAAGCTCCTTTTACAGCAATTTTTGGAGAAACACGATACCTGTAAAATCCACCTAAAGTCCACCTAGTATAATCTAGCTTCATATCAACAAAGCCTCCCCTTCTTGGACCAAAGCCACCACCAATTTCGCCAAGGTAGTTACTAGCCCCTATAGAAAAACCATAGTCAACATAATACTGGCTATAGCCAGAAAGTGCAGTAGTCAATGCAAATACTAATGATAGCAGTAATTTTCGCATAAATGCAAATATATAAAACTAATATCGAAGTTAACAATTTTAATATTAATTTATTAAATATTTTAATTTCACTTAATTTGCAAAATATTTCACTTCTATTAACTATGAAAAATAAAACAACATCTCTTTTCAATATTCAACTACCTATAATTCAAGGAGGTATGATATGGAATAGTGGCTGGAAGTTAGCCTCTGCTGTTAGCAATTCAGGTGGTTTAGGGTTAATTGGTGCTGGCTCCATGTATCCTGATATTTTTAGGGAGCATGTGCAAAAATGTAAAGCCGCTACTAATAAGCCGTTTGGCGTTAATTTGCCCTTACTCTATCCACAAATGGATGAGATGATTGAGATTGTTTTACAAGAAGGTGTAAAAATAGTTTTTACATCAGCTGGTAATCCAAAAAAATACACTTCTATTTTGCAAGAAAAAGGCATTAAAGTAGTACATGTAGTATCAAGTGTAAAATTTGCATTAAAAGCCCAGGAAGCTGGTGTTGACGCTGTTGTAGCTGAAGGTTTTGAAGCTGGAGGACACAATGGAAGAGATGAAACTACTACGCTTTGTTTGATTCCAATGGTTAAAAAAGCCATTAACATTCCATTAATTGCTGCTGGAGGTATAGCAACTGGCAAGGCAATGTTAGCTGCAATGATTTTAGGTGCTGATGGTGTTCAGATGGGAAGTAGATTTGCAGCTTCTATTGAAGCATCTTCACACCAAAAGTTTAAAGATGAAATAGTTAAAGCCAAAGAGGGAGATACCATGCTTACTCTAAAAGATGTTACACCTGTTAGACTCATTAAAAACGACTTTTTTAATCGAATAAATGAAGCAATAACAAAAGGTGCATCTCCTCATGAACAAAGAGAAATACTAGGAAGAGGAAGAGCCAAGAAAGGCATGTTTGAAGGAGATTTAAAAGAAGGTGAATTAGAAATAGGACAAGTATCTGGCTTAATTGATGACATAAAACCTGTTAATCAGATTATTTCAGAAATTATGGATGAATATAATAATTCATTAAAGTTGGTTAGTGATGATAAATATAACTTTGGATGATAAAGTTTGACAAATTTACCCTTAGCAATGGGCTAAAAATAATTGTACACCAAGACAAATCCACCCCAATTGTAGCATTTAATATGCTGTACAATGTAGGTGCAAGAGATGAAAATGAAAACCAAACTGGTTTTGCTCATTTATTTGAGCATTTAATGTTTGGGGGGTCTGCTAACATTCCAAACTTTGATGAGCCATTACAGAGAGTTGGTGGAAGTAATAATGCTTTTACATCAAACGATATTACCAACTATTACATTACTTTACCTAAGGATAACATAGAAACTGCTTTTTGGTTAGAATCTGACCGAATGCTAAGTTTAGCCTTTACTGATAAAAGTCTTGAAGTGCAGCGAAATGTAGTTATTGAAGAATTTAAACAAAACTATCTCAATCAACCTTATGGTGATGTTTGGCTATTGCTAAGACCACTTGCTTACCAAAAACATCCTTACAAGTGGGCAACCATTGGAAAAGAAATAAGCCACATCGAAAATGCCACAATGGCTGATGTTAAAGTGTTTTTTTACAAACACTATTTACCAAACAATGCTATACTTTCTATAGCTGGAGATGTTGAATTGGATAACATTAAAGAACTTTGTGAAAAGTGGTTTGGCAATATACCATCCGGAAATATTGTTGAAAGAAAACTCCCTTTGGAACCCAAACAAACAAATGCAAGAAGAATAGAAGTAAAGCGTGAAGTACCTGCAAATGCCATTTATAAAGCTTATAAAATGTGTGCTAAAAATCACGTTGATTATCACGCAACAGATTTACTAAGTGATGTTTTAGGGCTTGGAAAATCGTCTCGATTACATGTTGAACTGGTTAAGAATCAACAACTTTTTACAGAAATTCATGCATATGTTTTGGGCAGTTTTGATGATGGCCTTTTAATTGTTAGTGGTATTCTATCAGAAAATGTTTCTTTTGAAGATGCAGAACAAGCAATCATCAAAGAAATTGAAAAAATTAAAAAAGATAAAGTAGAACAAAAAGAATTAGAAAAAGTAAAAAACAAAATTGAATCAACCAGTACTTTTTCTGAAACAAGTGTACTAAACAAAGCTATGAATTTAGCTATTTCTGAACTTCTTGGTGATGCTAATTTAGTAAATACGGAGATAGAAAAATATCAAAAAGTAAATGCAAAAGATATACAACGACTAGCTAATTCTGTATTAGATAAAAATAACTGTTCAACCTTGATTTATGCAAAAAAGTAGATAATGGAAGTAGTAGATAGAAAAATAGCACCTGCTTTTAAACAAGTAAACGACATTGATTTTTTACCAGTTGAAAAATCTCAATTACACAATGGAATAGCATTATTTTATATTAATGGAGGAAGTCAGGAAATACTAAAAATTGATTTTATTTTTAAGTCCGGTAACTGGTATAATACCAAACCGTTAATTGCATCAACTACCAACAAACTAATTAAAGAAGGTACAGCAAATTATACTGCATACGAAATTGCTGAAAACATTGACCAATACGGAGCATTTTTAGAAGTTCAAAATAGTTTTGATACAGCATCAGTTTCTCTGTATACTTTAACAAAATATCTTCACAAAGTACTTCCTTTTTTAAAAGAAGTTTTATTATACCCAACATTCGAAGAAGAAGAATTTAACATCTACGTTACCAATGCTTTTGAAAAATTTAAGATTAATCAGGAAAAAGTTTCATTTTTAGCACGAAACTGTTTTTCTGAAAATCTATTTAGTAAAAATCATCCTTACGGGAAAATTGCTACTGAATCAGCTTACCAAAATTTAACCACAAGCGATATTAAAGCATTTCATGAAAGTTATTACTCTTTAAACAACTGTTATATAATTGTTTCTGGAAATGTAAACGCAGAGGTAATTAAGGAACTTAACACCTGCTTTGGTGAAATTGAATTAAAAGAAAATATAATTCCACACAAACAGCATTCAATCCCTAATAACAATCGGCAAGAAATCTATATTGAAAAAGAAAACGCTCTGCAATCTGCTATTAGAATTGGGAAAATAATACCTAACAAATTACACCAAGACTACTTTGGTTTAAAAGTGTTAAACACCATATTAGGCGGATATTTTGGTTCACGGCTAATGCAAAATATTAGAGAAGATAAAGGTTATACCTATGGAATAGGCTCAGGAATTGTATCGATGCAAAATGCAGGTTATTTTTACATTGCTACAGAAGTAGGAAGTGATGTAACTGACAATGCTCTAAAAGAAATATACAATGAATTAGAAATTATCAGTAATAAAGAAGTTTCTACAAGTGAATTAGAATTGGTTAAGAATTACATGCTCGGACAACTGCTTAATTCTTGTGATGGTGCATTTAAAATGGCTTCATTATTTGAAAATGTAAATCAATATCATTTAACTTTAGATTATTACAATGAATACATTAAGGCTATAAAAAATATAACCCCTAGAACTATAAAAGAATTAGGGGTTAAATATTTTAATAAAGAAACGCTTTTAGAAATTGTAGTTGGAAAGCGTTAAAATTTAAGTGCTAAACCAGTTCCAAGGTTTAGTCCTGCCACCCTCCATTTTAGGTTGTCTAAAATAGCATTATTATCAGAGCTTTCCATATCGTTATATACATAAGAGGTATAACCCAAGTTAAATAATATACCAACATTATCATTAAAGAATATTCTATCTTTAATATATATTTTAAACAACCCTCCTCTACCTTTATATTCATAACTACCATTATCTTTAAAAGTCCAAACCACACTAGAACTACCAAAACCTAAACCAATAAACAAGTCGTTTTTTTCAGAATTTAATAAATGGAAATTACCAAACAACATAAAATCAACACTACGAACAGCTTCAGTATTATTCTCTACCATATTACCGTTAAAATCTTCTGTTGAATCATCAATAGCATAGTTAACAAAACCTAACTCCACACCTATTCCAAATTTATTAGAAATACCATACTCAAACGATAATGGAAACATTCCACTAGCAGCACCATCTTCTTCAGTAAAAGTAAGAGGGGTTCCAAAAAAGTCAACCTCAATTGTTGTGGTAGTTTTATAAGCACCAAACCCTACTCCTAAATCAATATTAAAATTTCCTTTTTGAAATGCTTGAGCTTTAATACTTGAAACAAAGCCAATCAACATAAAAATCAGCACAAATGATGATAGTAACTTTTTCATAATAAGTGTTTTTTTAAATACTCGACTAATTTAGGAAATATTTTAGTTGATAAAAAAAAAGTATTTTTTAAACCTTAGGCAGCTATTACTTCTATTAAAGAAATGTTAACATTCACAGAACTTTTAAAATCTTCACCTATTTCTTTCATATCAGTATCATCAGACAAATAATACCATTTCACTTCAAAGTCGGAACCTTCGAGGGCTACAAAAATATCATAAATAGCCTGTAACGAACTGGTATTCAAATAACTCAACTTAAACACCATTTTACTATTTGACTGTGGAGTTTCTAAATAATCACGTATCCACTTAACTATTGGTTGATAAAATTCTAAGGAGTTTTCAGGGATAGATAACCCAGAAAATTCTAAATATCCTTCATTATATTTAAACTTAATAGAAGGTGTTTTGGGTGTTCCGTATATAATTAAATTTTCCAAAAATAATACCTAATAACAATAACTGCCTGTTTCAATAATATGACTTGCTATTCTTCTTCTTGCTTCTTTAACATTAAAAGATTGTTGTTTTGTAAAACGTTTTAATCCCATCAACATCATACGCAACTCATCACCCTCTGCAAAAGAATTTAAAGCATCCTTACCATATTTATTGAGCTTATCAGCAGCATCGTAAAGATATACGTTCATAATTTCAATTTGTTCGCTAATTGTTTCACTTTTTTTCACTTTCACGAGCTTTTCAACTCTAAGTAAAACAGATTCAGCAACATAAGTTTCGATAATCATATCAGAAATATTCATCAATATTTCTTGTTCTTTTGCTAGTTCCATCATTAACTTTTGAGCAGCACTACCTGCCACCATTAAAACAGCTTTTTTAAACTTTTTTACTTGCTCGTGAGCTTGTTCAAATACATCATCACTTGGTTCGCCAAAATCAGGAATACTCATCAATTCTTTGGCAACATTTTGAGCAGAAGTCATTAAATCTAATTCACCCTTCATTGCTTTCTTCAGCAGGGTATCAACAATCAACATTCTATTGATTTCGTTGGTACCTTCAAATATTCTATTGATACGAGCATCTCGGTAAGCTCTTTCCATTGGAGCTTCTGCGGAATAGCCCATACCACCATAAATCTGAACCCCTTCATCAACTACATAATCCAACACCTCTGACCCATGTACTTTAAGTATAGCTGCCTCTGCTGCAAACTGACGAATACCCTCAAGTGTAGCTTTTTCTTTATCCATTCCTTCATCGACCAAAGTATTAATAGCATCCTCAATATTTTGTGAACAACGATAAATTGCAGCATTACTGGCATAAGTTAAGACTGCTTGTTGAGCTAATTTATAACGAATAGCTCCATATTTAGATATAGGTCTACCAAACTGATTACGCTCATTGGCGTATTGAGCAGACTTATTAATGATTCGCTTAGATGCTCCGATAGCAGCACCAGCTAGCTTAATTCTTCCAATATTTAATATGTTTAAGGCTATTTTAAACCCTCCTTGCTTTTCACCTAACAGGTTTTCAACTGGCACTTTACAATCGTTAAAAAATACTTGACGAGTAGATGAACCTTTAATTCCCATCTTCTTTTCTTCTGGATTTAACTCAATACCACCAAACGATTTTTCAATAATGAAAGCTGATAAATCTTCATCATCATCAATTTTGGCAAATACTGTAAACACATCAGCAAAACCAGCATTAGTAATCCACATTTTTTGACCATTGATGATGTAATGTTTTCCATCTTCACTTAAAGTAGCTTTTGTTTTACCAGAATTTGCATCAGATCCAGAACCTGGTTCAGTTAAACAGTAGCATGACTTCCATTCTCCCGAAGCTAGTTTTGGAATGTATTTTTCTTTTTGTTCCTTATTACCATAATACAAAATTGGCAGTGTACCTATACCTGTATGTGCTGAAATTGATACAGCAAAAGAATGTGATCCCCCTAAAGCCTCTGTGGCTAACATACCTGTTACAAAGTTTTTTCCAAAGCCACCCAACTTTTCAGGAACTGAAATACCTAACATACCCAATTCACCTGCTTTATCCAGTAAACTTTCAGTAAGCCCTTCTTCCATATTGTCTATCCTGTCTAAATTTGGGTCAATTTCTTTCACCACAAAATCATAACAAGTATCGGCTATCATTTTTTGTTCTTCATCAAACTCTTCTGGGATGAAAACGTTTTCCGCTTTAGTTTCTTTGATTAAAAACTCTCCTCCTTTGGTTATATCTTTCTTTTCCATAGTATTTCGTTTATTCGGTTATTTTAATAATTCAAAAATTCCGGCTGCTCCTTGCCCAGTTCCAACACACATGGTTACCATTCCATATTTTTGTTTTCTTCTTCTCATTTCGTTAAATAGCTGAACTGATAATTTGGCTCCAGAACACCCTAATGGATGACCTAAAGAAATGGCTCCACCATTTACATTAACTATCTCAGGATTTAAGTTCAATTGTTTTAAAACAGCTACTGACTGAGAAGCAAAAGCTTCATTTAATTCTATTTGTTCAATATCATTAATGTTCATTCCTGCTCTTTTAATTACAGCTGGAATCGCTTTAACAGGTCCTATCCCCATTATTCTAGGTTCTACTCCAACCACTTGATAACTTACTAACCTGGCTATAGGTTCTAACCCTAACTCTTTCACTCTTTTTTCACTCATTACCATAACAAAAGCTGCGCCATCTGATGTTTGTGAAGAATTACCAGCCGTTACACTTCCATCTTGAGCAAAAACTGGTTTCAGTTTTGATAAAGCTTCCATGTTTGTTCCTTTTCTTGGCCCTTCATCTGTATCAATAGTATAAGTTCTATTCTCTCTTTTTCCAGATTCATTCACAAATATTTCTTCCACTTCTATAGGAACAATATCTTCTTTAAACCTTCCTTCTTCTATTGCTTTTAATGCTTTCATATGAGAGTTAAGTGCAAAATCATCTTGTGCTTCTCTGGAAATATTAAATTGCTTTGCAACAGCTTCAGCTGTTAATCCCATTCCCCAATACCAATCAGGGTTATTTTTTCCAATATCTGCGTTAGGCACAACTCTCCATCCTCCCATTGGAATTAAACTCATAGATTCTACTCCACCAGCAATAATACAATCTGCTAATCCAGCGTTAATCTTTGCCGCTGCAATAGCTATAGTTTCTAATCCTGAAGAACAGTATCTGTTTACAGTCATTCCAGGGACTTTTTCAGTGTTCAATCCCATTAATGAGACTAGTCTTCCCATATTCAATCCTTGCTCTGCTTCAGGCATAGCATTTCCAACTATCACATCATCGATAGTTTCCTTATCCAAATTTGGAATAGTACCTACCATGTGGTTAATCAGTTTAGCAGCCAAATCATCAGGGCGGACAAACTTAAATCCACCTCTATTGGCTTTACCAACTGCTGTTCTATATCCTGCTACTATATATGCATCCATATATGAAATTTTAAATGTTGAATTATAAATTCTTAATATTTTGTTGTGATGTTTTAACTATAGATGTGAGAATATTAATCAAATCTTCAACCTGTTTTAGCTCTTCACTTACATCTATATTAACTAAATCACTTTTATCAATTAATTTCAACCAATATCTCGTTTCTCTAGCTTCCTTTGAAGAAATGCTCATTTTAGCAATAAAGTCTTTTTTACTTATTCCAGCTGTTGCTTCTTCAATGTTTGCTCCAATAGAAGTTCCTGATCTAAGTATTTGTTTACTTAATATATATTCATTTTGATAAACCATTTGTTTATACAATTTGATTATCGTCAAACTGAACTCAAATGATTTTTCCTGAACTATATTTTTACTCATTCCTATTCAAAATTTAGCATTTAAAACTTCTAATTTCTAAGCACCTTCCCTGTGGTAATTATACTTTGTAATCGTTCCAGTGTTTTGCGTTTTGTACACAATTCTAAAAACGCTTTTCGTTCCATATCTAGCAAATACTGTTCACTCACTTCTGTTGGTTGAGAAAGATCTCCACCACAGAAAACCCAACCTAATTTTTCTGAAATTAACTGATCATGTTCCGAAATATAATTTCCACTTTTCATCGTATCAGCCCCAACATAAGCGATACCTAATCCCTCTTTACCTAACACTTTAATATCTGTTCTTTGGATTGGCTGAGAATAGCCTTTGTTAGCTAAATTTAGCGCTGCAGCCTTTGCATGTGACAACTGATGTTTTCTACTTACTATCCATTCATCTTGCCCTCTTCTTAAGTAACCCAGTTCAAATGCCTCTTCACCAGAGGTTGCTACTTGGGCTTGACCAATGGTTAAAAATCTTTTCCTAAGCACATTTAACCTTACTCCATCTTCATACTCATCTGAAGCCCGTGCTGCAAATTCTTTAGTTCCACCACCACCTGGGATAACACCTACTCCAAACTCTACTAATCCCATATAAGTCTCAGCATGAGCAATTACTTTATCAGCATGCATACTCATTTCGCAACCACCACCTAATGCTAGATTGTGTGTTGCTACCACTACAGGAATTGAGGAATATCGAATTCTCATCATTGTATTTTGGAAAGTTCTGATGGCAAAATCTAATTCTTCATATTCTTGTTCTACAGCCATCATGAATATCATTCCAACATTAGCTCCAGCTGAAAAATTATCTCCGTCATTATAGATAACTAATCCTTTATATCTTTCTTCAGCTAAATCAAGAGCCTTATTAATTCCTTGAATTACTTCACCACCAATGGTATTCATTTTAGTGTGGAATTCTAAGTTCAAGATTCCATCTCCTAAATCAGTAATCGTAGCTCCTGAATTTTTCCATATGGTATTTTCATCCCTGATAACATCTAAACTCAATACATTCTCTGAACCAGGAATTACTTGATATGATTTGCTTTCTATATCGTAGAAATATTTAATTCCGTTTTCAATTTTATAAAATGATGAACAACCAGAAGCCACCATATCCTTAACCCACTGATTAACTGTTAAACCCATTTCTTCTATTTTAGGAATAGTACTTTCCACCCCTAGAATATCCCATGTTTCAAAAGGGCCTAATTGCCATCCAAAACCAGCACTTAAGGCATCATCTATTTTATAAAGTGCATCTGTAATCTCAGGAATTCGGTTAGAAACATAGCTAAACAAACCAAAGAAAGACTTACGATAAAACTCTCCAGCTTTATCTTTTCCAGCTACTAACACTTTAGTTCTTTCCTTTAAATCATCTATTGATTTCGTTGTTTCCAGTGTAGCAAACTTGGCTTTCTTTTTATCTCTATACTCTAATGTGTTTAAGTCTAACGATAGAATTTTGCTTTTCCCATCATCACCTTTTATCTTCTTATAAAAACCTTGTTTGGTTTTAGATCCCAACCAATTGTTCTCAACCATTTTATTTACATAATCAGGCACAGTAAACAACTCATTAGCCTCATCATCTTTACAGTTCTCTTTTAATCCATTTGCTACATGAACCAATGTATCTAATCCAACCACATCACAAGTTCGAAAAGTTGCTGATTTCATTCTGCCAATTACAGGACCAGTTAGCTTATCTACTTCTTCAATGGTTAAGCCCATTTCCTTCACGTTATGGAATAAAGCCATTATAGAATAAACACCTATCCTATTAGCAATAAATGCTGGTGTATCTTTACAAACAACAGTAGTTTTTCCTAAATACCGTTGACCGTAATCTTCTAAAAACTCCATTACTTCTGGTAAAGTTTTAGGAGAAGGAATTAACTCTAATAATTTTAAATAACGAGGTGGATTAAAAAAATGTGTTCCGCAAAAGTGTTGTTGAAAGTCTTCACTCCTACCTTCTAACATTAAATGAATTGGAATACCTGAAGTATTAGTTGTAATTAGCGTTCCTGGCTTACGATATTTCTCAACATTAGAAAACACTTGTTGTTTGATGTCTAATCGCTCTATCACTACCTCAATTATCCAATCACAATCAGCAATTTTTGGCAAATCGTCTTCTAGATTTCCTGTGGTAATTCGGTTAACAAACTTTTTGCTGTAAATGGGTGAAGGATTAGATTTTAGGGCAAACTGTAAAGCGTCATTTACAATTTGGTTACGAGCAGTTTTATCATCAGAATCAGCTGCTTCTTTAGGAACAATATCTAACAGTAATACTTGCACACCAATATTGGCAAAGTGGCAAGCAATGCGTGAGCCCATCACTCCAGAACCCAAAACAGCAACTTTTTTAATTACTCTATTTTTCATTTTGTGCTTTATATTTTTCGATTACTCGATTAACGTCATCCATTACTTCAAAGAATACACTCAGTTTAGATTGAGATATTTCTTCGTTGATTAATTCATTAAAACCTGAAACCACTTGTTTAGCAATCTTTCTCTTCTCCACCCCTTCAGGAGTTAAGAACAAACGAACAACACGCTTATCTTTCCTATCTTTCTTCTTATAAATCAAGTTATTTTCTTCGAGAGTTTTTATGATTCTACTCATACTGGTAGCCTCTAAACCTAACATAGGAGCAATAGAAGTAGAAGGTGTACCCTCTCTATCTATGCTCAATAATACCAAACCCGTTGCTTGAGTAGTACCATACTTAGCAGCAGCCTGATTATACATCTTAAACATGTTGTGCCAGGTTGACTTAATTTGGGCATCTATAGTGTTTATTTCTGTCATAATACTATGCTTACATAACGAAATTAATCATAAAAAGTTATGCAAGCATAATTTCATTGTTTTTTTTACACTAAAAAACATGTTGTATTAGATATTAAGTACTAATACACAATTACATCAAAAAATTACCGAATAAAAACCAGTAAGTCAACGGTTGTAACACTTACACAACCTTTATAATTTAGCTCTAAAAAGGATATCATGAAATATTTATACACTATATTTTTATTAACCATTGGTACTATTAGTTTATGCCAAACTGAAAATAATGATTCTATTACCGTTAAGGGTATAACAACAAATTATAATCCTTACCAAGAAGGAAACAGAATTAATAATGTTTTAATAAATGTATATGAATACAATACAAAAATCACTACTTACAAAAGTGACAGTAAAGGTAAATTTGAATTTAACATCTCAAAAAACACTTATACTGTATTAGAATTTGTTAAAGATAATTTTATTACAAAAAGAATTTTATTTGACACAAGAACTTCTTCAAACATCAAAAATGTAAAACCTTTTAATATAGAACTAGTGATGATTAAAGCCAAAGAAGGTGTAGATTTTAGCGACTTAGATTTTCCTATAACTCGTATTGAATATATAGAAAAATACGATGACTTTAATTATGTAGAAAAATATACTCGACTAATGCTAAAAAAACAAGATAAGATATTAGCAAAAATTAAAGATGCAAATTAATAATTAGATCGAAACTTAATTTTAATTAACCTCTTTTATTAATTCCCCCAACAACCATTTATTAACTATATGAGGTGGCTTTAAATGATATATTTTAAAACTACCCTTTAGGGTTAGCGTACATTTTGATATCAGCAGCTGTAATAGTTTTATCGCATAAGATGATTAAACGCTCCACGATATTTCTCAACTCCCTAATATTACCTGTCCAATCTACTTTCTTTAGTTCTTCTAATGCTTTTTTATCAAACTCCATAGCTGGTTTACCATGATCTTGACAAAGCATTTCTAAAAAATAGTTGGCCAAAATTGGCACATCCTCTTTTCTATCGTTTAAAGAAGGAACATGAATTAAAATAACACTTAAGCGATGGTATAAATCTTCTCTAAAGTTGTTATCAGCAATCTCTTGAACTAAATCTTTATTGGTAGCTGCCAATACACGCACATTTACTTTAATCTCTTTCTCTCCTCCTACCCTAGTTATTCTACTTTCTTGTAATGCACGCAACACTTTTGCTTGAGCTGAAGCACTCATATCTCCAATCTCATCTAAGAACAATGTTCCACCTTCAGCTTGCTCAAAACAACCTTTACGCTGTTTAATAGCAGATGTAAATGCTCCTTTCTCATGGCCAAACAATTCACTTTCTATTAACTCAGAAGGAATCGCAGCACAGTTCACTTCAATAAATGGTGCTTTTGCTCTGTCTGAATTTTCATGTAAGCTACGAGCAACTAATTCTTTTCCTGTTCCATTTCCACCAGTAATTAATACTCTAGCATCACTTGGCGCAACTTTCTCAATCATATCACGCACTTGTTTAATTCCCTCTGTCTCTCCTATAATTTGAGTTGTTCCTTTTGAGCCACTTACTTTTCTTCTCAGCTTCTTGGTTTCTTGAACTAACTCTCCTCTATCTAAAGCATTACGAACTGTAACTAACAACCTATTTAAATCAAGTGGTTTAGCAATAAAATCATAGGCTCCTTTCTTAAGCGCTTCAACAGCTGTTTCAATAGTACCATGACCAGAGATCATAACAATTGGTGTATCTATGCCTAAATCAACAGCTTTTTCGAGAACCTCGATACCATCCATTTTTGGCATCTTGATATCACACATAATTAAATCATACTTACCAGCTTTTATTTTTTCTAATCCACTTGGACCATCTTCAGCTTCTTCTACCTTAAACTTTTCGTACTCTAAAATCTCTTTTAGGGTATTACGAATTGGTTTTTCGTCATCTATAATTAATATGTTCGCCATTTTTTAGTTTTTTGTTGTTTGTGTTTAGTGTTTGGTTATGGTTATCTCAAAAAAACAAAACACCAAAAACCATACACAAAAATTACCCTTTATAAAAAAGCCATTTCCAAAGTTCTTTGTAGGTAACTTTTTTACCATACATTAAAATACCTGTTCTGTATATTCGTCCTGCTACCCATGTAGCGCCAATAAATCCTGCTATCAGTATAGTCATTGATAACAATAACTCCCATGTTTCTACTCCGCCAAATGGAATACGAACCATCATAATTACTGGTGATGTAAGAGGCACCATTGACAACCAAAAAGCCAACGTACCATCTGGGTTATCCATAACTGTTTGCGCCACTACAAAAGAGAATATTAATGGTATAGTTATCGGCAACATAAATTGTTGTGTATCTGCCTCACTATCTACAGCAGAACCAACGGCAGCTAATAATGCCCCATACAATAAATAACCCGCTATAAAGTAGAAAATAAAGGAAATGAATATCTGTCCTAAAGGCAAAGTATTGAATCCATCAATAATATCTTGAAACGGATTATCCATAGCAATATTTGGATTTGCACTTTCCATTAATTGTTGAGCTTGTGATGGACTTACATTAGATGTATCCATTCCAAAAGCACTAACAATAATTGTATAAATTAATCCTGTTAGAACTGCCCACAACAAAAACTGAGTTAAACCAACCAATGCAATTCCAATAATCTTACCCATCATCAACTGGAAAGGTTTTACTGAAGATATAATAATTTCTACTATCCTACTTGTCTTCTCTTCAATTACTCCACGCATTACCTGAACTCCAAACATAAAAATAAAGAAGTAAATCAAAATTGCACCACCAAACCCTAGAGCTGTACTGATTGCTATATTCTTAGACTCTTCTTCTCCTTCAGCACTAACTGAGATAGCTTTTACATTTATAATAGGATTAATTGATTCTATCTGTTCCTTAGTAATCTTAAACTTGTTTTGATATTCGATGTTTCGTATTACTCGCTCAATGGTATTCTCAATATTGTTAACTGTACTAAAGCCAGGTTGCTTTTTATAGTACATGGTAACTTTGGTCTTGTCAATATTACCTTCAATGTGTAATATGGAAGTAAACCCTCCTTCAAAAAGATTATCCTTTGCTTTATCTAAAGATCTAAACTCGTGTTTAAATTCTAATTCTGTAGTATTCTCAAATTGATTAATAAACATCCCTGTATCATCAACTACCTCTATTGTTTGAATATCCTTATCCTTAATAGCTAACCATATAGGCACTAACATTAAACCAGCCATTAACAATGGTCCAAGGATAGTCATTACGATGAACGACTTTTTCTTTACACGAGTTAAGTACTCTCTTTTTATGATTAACAATATCTTATTCATCGCTCACCTCCCCTTCTAATTCTTCCAATGTTTCTGGCATTACCTCCTGCACTTTCTGAATAAAAATATCATTCATACTTGGTGTAATCTCATTTACCGAAATAATCTGAACATCGTTAACTATGGTTTTAATTAACTCATTCATATCTGATGGCTTATTAGCACGAACCTTCACATGCATTCTTCCATTTATATTCTCAGAAGACAACAACTCAAAAGCCGTCCATAATGCATTACTAAAAGCAATCATATTACCCACAAAAACTATCTCAAATACATTTGACTTGTAGGCTTCTTTTATCTCGATAACATTACCATCTAATATCTTTTTGGATTTATTAATCAACGCAATATCATCACAAATCTCTTCTACGGATTCCATGTTATGAGTAGAGAAAATAATAGTTGTACCTTTTTCTCTAAGCTCTAAAATTTCTTTCTTAATTAAATTAGTGTTGATAGGATCGAAGCCACTAAATGGCTCATCCAAAATCAATAGTTTAGGCTCGTGTAAAACAGTAGTTATAAATTGAACCTTTTGTGCCATTCCTTTAGAAAGCTCTTCAATCTTCTTATTCCACCAACTTTCAATTTCAAACTTCTCGAACCACTGCTTTAATTTATAATTAGCTTCTCCCTTATCCATTCCTTTCAATTGAGCTAAATACAATGCTTGCTCACCCACTTTCATTTTCTTATATAACCCTCTCTCTTCAGGCAAGTAACCTATTTGCGCAATATGCTTTGGCGCTAATTTCTCTTTCTCGAAAATTACCTCGCCTTTATCGGGACCAGTAATTTGATTGATAATACGAATTAAAGTTGTTTTGCCTGCACCATTTGGTCCAAGCAAACCAAAAATACTTTGTTTCTTAATATGCAACGATACATTATGAAGAGCTGTATAATCTCCGTAGTTCTTATACACTCTTTTTACATGTAATAAATCCATGGAAACAAATTTAATTTTTTTGAAGTGTTAAAACCCAAGAATTACACAAATGGTTATTAACAAAAAAACCCCGATATTTTCGAGGGCTTTTTTATTGTAATGAGACAAAGATTATCTGTTAGCTATATCAACAAAATCTCTTGCTGTAGCTCCTGTATAAACTTGTCTTGGTCTACCAATTGGCTGACCTGTTTCAATCATTTCTTTCCATTGAGCAATCCAACCTGGTAATCTACCTAATGCAAACATTACTGTAAACATTTCTGTTGGAATACCTAATGCTCTGTATATAATTCCTGAGTAAAAATCAACATTTGGATATAATCCTCTTGCTTTAAAATACTCATCTTCTAAAGCAACTTTTTCTAATGCTTTAGCAATATCTAAAACAGGGTCTTTAACACCTAATGCACTTAATACATCGTCAGCAGCTTTCTTAATAATGGTAGCTCTTGGATCGAAATTTTTATATACTCTATGTCCAAATCCCATTAAACGGAATGGATCTTCTTTATCTTTTGCTTTAGCAATCCACTTCTCTAAATCACCACCATCTTCTTTAATTGCTTCTAACATTTCAATTACCGCTTGATTCGCTCCACCATGTAATGGACCCCATAAAGCAGAAACACCTGCTGCGATAGAAGTATATAAGTTAGCTTGAGATGAACCGACTACTCTTACTGTAGCTGTAGAACAATTTTGCTCATGATCAGCATGTAAGATTAACAATTTGTTTAATGCTTTAGATACAATAGGGTCAACCTCATAATCATCTGTAGGCATTGAGAACATCATGTTCAAGAAATTACCACAATAATCTAAATTATTATTTGGATAAATAACTGGGTGACGCATTGCATTTTTATAAGCCCAAGCAGCTAAAGTTGGAACCTTAGCAATTAGACGATGTATCGTTAAATCAACCGCTTCTTGAGGTCTGTTTGGATCTTGTGACTCAGGATAAAAAGTAGACAGCGTACTTAGCGAAGCAGCCAAAATACCCATCGGATGTGCTTTAGCTGGATAAGCCTCAAAGAACAAACGCATGTCCTCATGTACCAATGTGTGATTGGTAATGTCTTCTTTAAACTCATCGTATTGAGCTTGAGTAGGCAATTCACCATAAATTAAAAGGTAAGCTACTTCCAAAAACTCTGCTTTTTCAGCTAATTGTTCGATTGGATAACCTCTATAGCGTAATATACCTTCCTCACCATTTAAAAATGTAATACCACTGGTTGTAGAACCAGTATTTTTAAACCCTGGATCTAATGTTATATAACCTGTAGTTCCACGTAATTTACTGATATCAATCGCTTTTTCATTTTCTGAGCCTTCAACTACTGGAAACTCATATACATTTCCGTCTAATTCTAATTTTGCTACTTCTGCCATTTTCTTATCCTTTTATAAATTATTACTTTAAAAAATACGTCTTTTTGAGGTCTTGCGAATTTAGTCATAGAGCTGGATATTTCCAAACGTTTGAAGTGAAATGATTGTAAAAAAATAAAAAATAAAAAAATCCCTCGCAATTGCGAGGGATTTTTACCAAATACTACGAAAAAACTACTTACTACCTAAACTGTCTCTTCTTAAAATCAAATACAGTACAAATGTACGTGTTAAAAATGCTTTATTAACAAAGTTTTAGACGAACACACACCCTTTCAAGACTAAAATAGGTTTCATACAGATGTAAGGTTTTTTACTTTAAAAACTTTAAATCTCTACCTAAATAAATAGCAGAATGCCCCAACATTTCTTCTATCCTTAATAGCTGGTTGTATTTAGCCATTCTATCAGAACGAGAAGCTGAACCAGTTTTAATTTGACCTGTGTTTAATGCCACAGCTAAATCAGCAATAGTATTATCTTCTGTCTCACCAGAACGATGACTCATTACCGAAGTAAATGAAGCTCTGTTAGCCATATCAACTGCATTAATTGTTTCAGTTAATGAACCAATTTGATTCACTTTAATCAAGATAGAATTAGCTGATTTTTCTTCAATTCCTCTTGACAATCTATTTGTGTTGGTTACAAACAAATCATCTCCAACTAACTGAACTTTATCTCCAATTGCAGCAGTTAGTTCACCCCAACCAGTCCAATCATCTTCATCCAATCCATCTTCTATAGATAAAATCGGGTATTTATTTGTCCAATCTTTCCAATAGCTTACCATTTCGGAAGAAGTTAATTTATCTCCGGTTGATTGGTGGAAGTGATATACTTTTTCATCAGCATTATAGAACTCAGAACTTGCTGCATCCATTGCAATATACATATCATCACCTGGCCTGTAACCCGCTTTCTCTATCGCTTGTAATACTGTTTCTATGGCCTCTTCGTTTGAACCTAAGTTTGGCGCAAAACCACCTTCATCCCCAACGTTTGTTGAATGACCTTTAGACTTTAATACCTCTTTTAAATGATGAAATACTTCAGTCCCCATTCTTAAACCTTGACTAAAAGATTCAGCTCCAACAGGCATTACCATGAACTCTTGGAAATCAATGCTATTATCAGCATGAGAACCACCATTTAAGATGTTCATCATTGGGATAGGAAGCACATTGGCATTTACCCCACCAACATATTTAAATAATGGAATACCTGATTCTTCAGCTGCAGCTTTTGCACAAGCTAAGGAAACACCTAAAATGGCGTTTGCTCCTAAGTTAGCCTTGTTTTCTGTACCATCTAATGCCAACAAAGCATTATCAATTGCTGTTTGGTCAGCAATATAAGCTCCAGCTAATTCTTCGTTAATTATGGTATTGATGTTTTGCACAGCTTTTAAAACACCTTTCCCCATGTACATTCCTTTATCTCCATCTCTTAGCTCAACTGCTTCGTACTTTCCTGTACTAGCTCCAGAAGGAACAGCAGCTCTTCCTAAAATACCATTTTGGGTAATCACATCAACCTCAACTGTTGGATTACCACGTGAATCTAAAATTTGTCTTGCATGAATTTGTGCAATGTAGCTCATTTTGTATGATTTAAAATATGTATAATTAAAAAAGTCCGACTTTTCAGCCGGACCCACTTTTATTTTTCTTTTATTAAGACCTCATCAATCATTCCATACTCTTTAGCTTCTGTAGAAGTCATCCAGTAATCTCTATCACTGTCTTTTTCCACATCTTTTATTGGTTTACCAGAATGGTTAGATATGATGGTATATAGTTCATTCTTCAATTTCATAATTTCCCTCACTGTAATTTCCATATCAGAAGCTTGCCCTTGTGCTCCACCTAATGGTTGGTGAATCATAACTCTTGAGTGTTTTAAAGCAGTTCTTTTACCGGCTGTACCAGCACATAGTAATACAGCCCCCATAGATGCTGCCATACCTGTACAGATTGTAGCTACATCTGGAGCAATATACTGCATGGTGTCGTAAATACCTAAACCAGCATAAACACCCCCACCTGGAGAGTTTAGATAAATCTGAATGTCTTTTTTAGCATCAACCGACTCTAAAAACAATAATTGAGCTTGTATAATATTAGCCACATAATCATTGATTCCTGTACCTAAAAATATAATTCTATCCATCATTAAACGAGAGAAAACATCCATAGAAGCAACGTTCATTTGGCGCTCTTCAATAATGGTTGGAGAGATGTAACTGTTTAAAACAGAAGTGTATTTATCGTAAGAAGTGCTACTAATACCTTGGTGCTTAGTAGCATATTTTCTGAATTCATCTTTATCGAACATAGCTGTAAAAGTTTATCGTTTTGAGAGGACTAATTTACTATATCTAATTCTTTTAAAATCAATTTTTGGGAATTTTTAAGAACAAGTTATCACCATCAAAAAAGCCTCACTTTCGTGAGGCTCAAAATTTACTTTTTTTCGTAAGCTAGTTTGATAAAATCATCGTAGCTTACTTCTTTTTCTTTTAACTTAAAAGTATCCTTATACAAAGTCATTAGCTTGTTATCGTACATCATCATATAGATGTTACGTGCTTCTTCTTCGTTTTGTAATACTCTGTTAGCTGTTTCGGTTAATTGCTCATCGTCATCACTAGGCATTCCCATACCAGCCATTTGTTGTTTTAACAAACCTTTAGTATGTTCAATTACTTCTTCGTGGCTTACTTTAATGTCGTTATCCTTAATAATTTTATTTTCGATTAACTGCCATTGCAATCCTTTAGCATACTCATCGTATTCAGCCTCTAACTGCTCATCAGTTATTGGCTTTTCGTTAGATGCTTTAATCCAACGTTTTAAAAACTGGTTAGGCAAATCCAACTTCAGCTTCTTAATAATCTCTTCCTGGATATCAGCTTTTAACTTTCTATCAGCATCAACAGATAAACCTCTTCCTAACTCATCAGCAATCTTAGCTCTAAATTCCTTCTCATCTTTTACAGCTCCTGGTCCATATACTTTATCAAACAATTCTTGATTTAATTCTGCTGGAATAACTCTGTTTATTTTCTCTACAGTAAATCTAAATTTTGAGATGATGTTTTTTAACTCAGCAACAGTTACTCCAATTGCAGCAGCTTGGTCACTTTCATTTTCGGAAACTGTTTTTGGATCTATATCAAAACTATCTCCTGCTTTAGCACCAGTTAGTGCTTTCTGTAATTTTTTATCAGTAACTGCTTTTATAATTACCACAGATGTGTGCTCTCTTCCACCTTCAACAACTTTCCCAGTACCATCTAGCTCTTCAAATTTTCCATAAAGCATGTCATCTTCTTCAGCAACATCAGGGTTTGTCATTTTACCATAACGCTTAGCCACATCAGTTACATACTTATCTACATCTTTATCAGCAACTTTAATTTTGTAGTAATCAAACTTGTATTTGCTTAAAGATAAATCAAACTGAGGCGCTAAACCTACTTCATAGTTAAATTCAAAATCAGTTTGGTTAGTCCAGTCAATTTTATCTTGTTCATCTAATTTAGGTAACGGATTTCCTAAAATATCTAGCTTCTCATCTGTAATGTAACTGTGTAATGATTCAGATAATATTTTATTTATTTCATCAACCAAAATACCTGTACCATATTGCTTTTTAATTAAGCTCATTGGAACGTGTCCTTTTCTAAAACCTGGAATATTTGCTTTCTTTCTGTAGTCCTTTAATACATTGTCTACTTTTTCTTGGTAATCAGCCTGATCTAATTTTACTTTCAGTACTGCATTTAAATCGTCTACTTTCTCTTTTGTAATGTTCATCTTAAAATGTTTTTTAAAAGTAAAAGGTACAAGGCAAACACCCTATACCTTTTATTTTGTGCGGATGAAGGGAGTCGAACCCCCACGCCTCGCGGCACCAGATCCTAAATCTGGCGTGTCTACCAATTCCACCACATCCGCAAAATGGATTGCAAAAATAGAACTTTTTACTTATTTGACAATAAGTTACAACTAAAATAAATGAGCTTATAAGATCGAATAATCATACTCTGGCAAAATGTTTGTTTTAATATTTAAAACCTTGTTAAAAATTAATGAATTAATACTATGTTAAGATTCTGACAATCAATAAAAAAATAATTGACACGTATTTGTTTTTAGTTTATGTTTGCAACCCTAAAATGAAAAAATACATTCACATATCCTTATTAATTATACTGGTAATTTTTACCAGCTTTAAGGCTGATAAAAAGGCTTACCAAATTTTTGATCAAAATGGTAAGAAGTTAAACTACGATAAGTTATTGAAAGAGCTTTCAAAAGCTGATATCATCCTTTTTGGAGAGCTACACAATAATCCGATTAACCATTGGTTGCAATTTGAAGTTACCAAAGACATTTATGAAAATTATAATGACTTTTTAGCCTTAGGAGCAGAAATGTATGAGGCTGATGATCAACTTATCGTTAATGAATATCTTGGAGGGCATATTGATTACAAGTTGTTTGAAAAAGAAGCCAAATTGTGGCCTAATGATAAAACAGATTATAAACCTTTGCTAGACTTTGCCAGAGAAAATCAGCTAACATTTGTTGCGACTAATATTCCAAGAAGATATGCCCGAATGGTAAGCAGAAGTGGTTTTAGAGCTTTTAACGATTTAAATGATAAGGCAAAAAAATACATTGCTCCTTTACCTCTAAAGTATGACGATAAATTACCTGGTTATGTAAATATGAGAAAAATGATGGGAAGCATGGGACACAGTAAAATGTCGCCAGAAAATATGGCTAAAGCCCAAGCAGCTAAAGATGCTACCATGGCTCATTTTATCTTAAAAAATTGGATGAAAGATCGAACTTTTATTCATTTTAATGGAACTTACCACTCTTTAAACTATGAAGGAATTTGTTGGTATTTAAAACAAGCCAATCCTACTTTAAAAGTAGCAACCATCAACTGTATTGAACAAAAAAACATAACTGAGTTAAATGAAGAAAATCTTTCTACAGCACATTACATCATTGCTGTTCCGGAAAACATGACCAAAACTCACTAACCTCTTTTAGTGAGTAATTTTTCTTCTACCATTTGAGCTTCTTCCCAATCTTTCATCGCAGTATCTAAACTCATTTTTAATTGATTATATTTCTCCAAAATCTCATCTGTATAAGAACTTGGGTCCATTAAAACCTTATTGAGATCTTTAATTTTAGCCTCTAGCTCTTCTATTTTTTTCTCCAACTTCTTTATTTGATTTTGAGTTTTTCTAATATCTCTATCTAATTGCTTTTTTTCCTCGTACCCTAACTGATTATCTGAAACAGCTTTTTCTTTTTTCTCCGTTTGCTTTTCCTTATGTTCAAACTCTCTAATAGTTTCTACCTTCTTTGTTTTTAAAAAATCGTAAACCCCACCCAAAAACTGTTTTACCTGCCCATCTTTAAATTCATACATTTCTTCAACCAATCCATCTAAAAAATCTCTATCATGAGAAATAACAATTAAAGTTCCATCGTACTTCATTAATGCTTCTTTCAACACCTCTTTTGAGCGTATATCTAAGTGATTAGTAGGCTCATCTAGTACCAATAAATTAACTGGTTCTAATAGTAACTTACATAAAGCCACACGAGCTCTTTCTCCACCTGAAAGTACACTCACTTTTTTATCGGCATCTTCTCCACCAAACATAAAAGCTCCCAATAAATTTCTTACTTGTTTTCTTATTTCGCCATGAGCAGCTTTATCTATCGTTTCAAACACAGTTAAACTTTTCTCCAACTCTTCAGCCTGATTTTGTGCAAAATATGCCATATTTACATTATGCCCAATCTTCAACTCCCCTTCATACTCTAATTCTCCAACAATTATTTTTGTCATGGTAGTTTTACCTTCACCATTTTTACCTACAAAAGCTATCTTTTTACCTCTTTCTACATAAAAGTTGGCATCTGTAAAAACCTGATTATCTCCATAGGCTTTACCTACATTATGCGCTTCCACTGTCACCTTACCAGAGCGTGGAGCAGGAGGAAAATAAAATCGCATCGCTGTATTATCCTCTTCATCAATTTCAATTCTATCTAACTTTTCTAACTGCTTTATTCTACTCTGTACTTGTACCGCTTTGGTTGCTTTTGAACGAAACCGTTCTATAAACTTTTCGGTATCTGCTATTTGTTTTTGTTGGTTGTTGTAAGCTGCAATTTGCTGCTCTCTTCGTTCTTTTCGTTGTTCTAAATACCTGGAGTAATAAGTTTTATAATCGTAAATCTTACCAAAAGAAATTTCGATAGTTCGGTTGGTAACTCCATCCAAAAAAGCTTTATCATGCGAAATTAACACTACTGCTCCATGATAATCTTTTAAAAAATCTTCTAACCATTGGATGGATTCAATATCCAGGTGATTGGTAGGCTCATCCAGTAATAACAGGTTAGATTTAGTTAAAAGAATCTTAGCCAATTCTATTCTCATTCTCCAACCTCCACTAAATTCATCAGTTAGTCGTTCAAAATCAGATGGTGAAAAACCAAGCCCTTTTAAAACTGTTTCGACCTCTGCATCAACATTAAAACCACCAATGAACTGCAACCGCTCATTCAAATCATTTAAATCATTTAACAATTCTAAATAACTGTCCGATTCATAATCTGTTCTGGTAGCTAACTGATTATTGATACCATCTATTTTAGCATTAATTTCTTCAACCTCTTTAAAAACTGATTTAGCTTCTTCAATAACCGTTTTGCCATGAACAAAATCCATATCTTGTGGCAGGTAACCGACAGTAAAATCAGCAGGAAAAGAAACATTTCCCTCATCAGGGCTATACATTCCTGCAATAATTTTAAGCATAGTAGATTTACCCGCTCCATTTTTGCCCACCAAACCTATTCTATCTTGCTTATTGATTAAGAAAGATACTTTATTAAATAAATATCTTTCTCCGAAATTTACAGTGAGTTCATTTATACCTACCATAACTGCAAAAGTAGTTAAAAGATAAGTGAAAATTTACGGTTAACACCTTACGTTTTTGGCTAACTTTGTGGTCTAAAATTTATTTAAAATGTCAATGATTGGTAGCGTATTAAAATTAAAATGTCCAAAATGTGGTGAAAGCGATTTGTTCTGCAATAAAAATGTATATCAATACAAAGGTTTTTTTGATATGCCAAAAGAATGCCCTAACTGCAAACAAGACTTTAGAGTTGAACCTGGTTTTTATTATGGATCAATGTACATTAGCTACGGGCTTACAATTGCTATTACTGTAGCTGTTTTTGTTGCAATGTATGTGTTAAACATTTTTACAATTAAATGGTTTTTAATTGCTGATATTTTAACTCTACTAATTACACTTCCTTATATTTTTAAAGTGTCAAGAGCATTTTGGTTAGCCATAGTTGTAAAGCCAAAGAATAAAACATCTCATGGTTAATGAGCATCATATAGAAGTTAAAAAAACTGCATCCTTTTATATTTTAGGTAACTTAAAAACAGCTAAAAAAATTTGGTTTGTGTTGCATGGCTATGGCTATTCTGCAAAATATTTTATTAAAAAATTTGAAAACATTGTTGATGATAAAACTGCAATTATTGCTCCTGAAGGTTTATCCAGATTTTACTTAAAAGGTGTTGAAGGTAGAGTTGGTGCAAGCTGGATGACTAAAGAAGATAGAGAAAATGAAATAAAAGATTATATCAATTACCTTAACTTATTATACAAAAAATTAATTGGCAACCCAAACAATGTAACAATAAATGTTTTAGGTTTTTCACAAGGTGGTGCAACTGCAAGTAGGTGGATAAGTGATAGAAGCATAAAAATTGATAATTTTATTCTATGGGCAAGTGCTTTTCCTGACGAAATGAATTTTGATAATATCTCTACCCTTAAATCTTATTTTATTTATGGAGACAATGATGAATATGTAACTGAAGAAAGAGTGGAAAGACAGAAAAAAATTATGCCTAATCATATTGAAGTTTCAATATTTAAGGGCTCACACGACATACCAAACGATGCACTTATTGAATTAGCCAAGAAAAATAATTGGTAATAAATTCAACTTAAAAATCTAAGCTAAATTCTAATCTACCTTTTAACAATCAGTTTTTTAGTTATCCGGTTCCTTGATGCTGTTTCCACAATAATAAAATAAACTCCGGAACTAAAATTAGAAGTGATTATTTTATTTTCAATAATGGAATATTCTTTTATTTCATTACCTATCGAATTAAAGATTGTTATGTTTTTAATCTTTTTTTCTGAGTTTATTGTAACATAATCTATAGTAGGATTAGGGAATAAAGAGATAGTCTCATCCATAGAATTTTCTTTTATAGAAGTAGAATTATGGTCATGAACCATCATAAATCCGAAATCGGTTATATTACTTCCTGAAAGGTTATTTAAATATCCTCCTATCACTATTTTATTATCTCTAGCATAGATACATGCTGATCCTGTTTCATCATTAGAAGTAAAATTAGCTTCAAAAAGACCGCTAGTAGCAAACGATGTACTTAACAAGTTGACATCTTCGTATTTTGCCAATGTGAAAAAATCGGAATCATACCCATTTTGAATGTTACCAGGGATTGTTGAATATCCAGACAAAAAGAATCTTCCATTATGGATTATCATATCTTTAATTTCATCTCTCTGAGCATAAAAATCAGCTGTAAATAAATTAGTAAATGAACCATTAACATCTATAGATTGAACAATAAAATCCTGATTAGCTGTTAAATTATCGACATATATTCCCAGTAAAATTTGGTTATCAAATAACATAGATTTAACTATTTTGTTTTCAAACGAAGGAGTGTGCTGAAAAATTAAATACCCCCCACTAGCGAAAGAGGGAATGAAATTGCCTGAAGAATCAATCATTGCCATTAAACAATGTATAGTTGTTCCTGAATTATAAAATCCTGAAAGGAAATAATTTCCATTATCCATTAAAAGAATATTATCAAAAAAACCACCCGCTCCATGCTCAGGCATATTAGGAAACAAATTATTTGCATCTTGTAAAGGATTAGTCATATCCCAATATTTAAAACCTGTGGCACTAAAACTTGTATCAGAAGTACCATCTGAATTTAATCTACCAATAATTGGAACATCCTGTACCGATAAGCTATCATAAGCTGATCCACAAACTACTATTTTTCCATTTTCTTGAATTGTAATTGAACCTGGGTAATTATACGAAGTAATAAAAACACCTGAAAAAGTTCCTGAATCGGCAAAAGTTGTATCTATTTGCCCATTAAAATCAACTTTACTCACAAATAAGTATTGTGTATCTGCAACTCCATACTTAATTCCTGAACCAAATAGAATCAAACCATTATCTACCAGTCTGATTTCATGAATTGTTGAAGCATTTGATTTTGGAAAGTCACCTGAATAAAAACCATTAGCTCCAAAAGTTGAATCTATGACACCAGCAGGAGTCAGTTTACCCAATACAAAATCAGTATTGTTGGGATTCCCAAAAGTAGTTGATGCTCCAGCAAAATATACATTATGCAAAGTATCTAACAACACATCATTGCAAGCATCTAAATCTCCATAATTGACAATAACTTTTCCGTTGTTTCCGAAGCCAGAAACTAAATCTCCGGGCATTTGACCAAACACCCGGAGATTCATGAAAACTATTATTACCAAAAATCTAAACACTAATTCTTTACAAATCTTTTAGTTATTGAGTTATTATCAAATAACAACGTAACATTGTAAATCCCAATAGGCAAAGTGCTGATATCAATTCTGCTTTCTGATGTTTCAATAATCAACTGACCAAGTGAGTTAGATACTAAAACACCGTTTAATTCAGCGTCCTCAGATGAAATATTTATTACATCATTTGCTGGATTAGGATAAATAATTATGTTGTCATTATTCATCTCTAAATCAGATATACTAGATGTAACTCCACAAGTAACTCCGCCAGGAATGCTATTATTTGTACTTGTTGTTGTTACTTCTCCATAGTACTCTGCGGCAAATAAATATGGGAATTTAGGATCACCATTAGAATCTGTCGACATAAAATAAGCATATGTTCCTACTGGGCCTGGATACTCAGGTGTTACACACCATCTTCCGTTATATTCATCTAAATCTCCATTACCTGTAAACTCATAATCCTCAATATAAGTACCTAAATCAAAGTTCCCTCCTACTGTTATAGCAGGTCCAGCAGGTATAGAAGGACTACCTCCAGGTAGAGTTGATCTATCGGTAATTGATCTTAAATCATAACCCGATTCCATTCTTTTAATAGAACTTTGATTATCCATAGGACTAGAATAACCAAAAGGTCCATAGATTGGAAATCCATCAAAAGCAAACCCAATTATAGGTGAATGTGTTGAGCTTGGATCAGAATATAGAGTAATAGGGTTAGCATGGTAATGATAAACACCTTGTTGCTGTGGGTGACCATTTCCTGAAGCATCCATTGTTGCACCTTCACTTACCCACGCATCAGAAAACCAATTTCCATCTCCATTGGGAGTATTTTGTCCAGCCATTGAGTTATATGATCTTGCATCTCCATAGCCATAAAACACCACTCCATTAACAGCTACACCCACTGCCCCAACTAATGGCACAGAGGTTTTAGTTCCAGTTTCTTGAGAAGGAGTTCTATCTATTCTGAACACATAATTCTGACCCGAAGGCGTATTAGGGTTCATTGGAAATGGTCCCATAACGTATTGACCTGCTAAACCTGTTGCTGATACATAAACATTATTTGTATTGTAACAAACTTGTTGAACATCACCAGAATCTGACATAGTAACAGTAGGCCCTCCAGTTGAGTATTGAGCAAAGCCTGTTGTCATAATCCACGAATCTAACTCAGGTTGAGCCCAAATTATAGTTGCCAATGCACTAAATAAAGTAAATAATAAAATCTTTTTCATAGTTAGTTTTTGTTTTAATTTCGATGCTTTGACAAAACAAAAATTAAAAGGTTTAATCTGAAGCAAAAAATTAAAGAGAATTAATTATTTCTTCTTCATTGATATCCTGCATACACTTAAAATGCTTCTTAGGACACTTATCATAACCTATTTTAGAGCATGGCCTGCATTTTAAATCTTTATTCTCTATGATAGTATATTTTTCTTTATTATTCGGATAATAAGGATACATCCCAAAATCGGAAACGGTGCTTCCCCAAACAGAAACTATCTTTACTCCAAGTGCTACTCCAATATGCATTAACCCAGTATCATGTGTAATTAATGTTTGAGCTTGTTGAACAAAAGAAGCTGACTGATTAATACTGTACTTCCCACAAAGGTTTAACACACAACCTCCTGTTTTCTCAACTATTTCAGCTGCTCTTTGCTCATCCTCTTTTCCTCCCAGCAAAATAATAGGCTGATTAATTTTAGTACAAATAGAAATTATTTTATGAGTAGGCAATCGTTTTGTTCCATGTTGCGCTCCAATAGCAAATGCTATGTATGCTTTTTGATGTGAATCAGGTAATTCTGATTTTTCAATTCTTTCATTAACAGGAATAAAATATTGCAGTCCATTTAAGTCATTTTCTACTCCTAAAACTTTAACTGCCTCAAAATACCTATCTACAATGTGCATATCAGGAAGTTTATTTATTTTAAAACGAGTTAAAAGCCATTTTTTCATATTTAATTTATCAAAGGTAAAAGAGAGTCGTTTTAACTTTTTAATCACTCTTTTAGATCGTAAATTTTTATGTAAATCAACTATGTAGTCAAAGTTTTCGGCAATCAAGTCAGCTATTATTTCATTAGTGCTTTTTTCAATAGTATGTATTTTAGCAACATTAGGGTTGGCTTCTAAAATAGATGCATATTGTTTTTTAGTTAGATAATGAACCTCAACATCTCCAACCATTTGATTTTTTAAACAACGGATAATTGGACTTGTTAAAACAATATCTCCAATCGAACTAAACCGAATTATCAATATTTTAGCTTTAGCATCTTCCACAGAACAAATATAGCTAACGTAGAGTAAAAGCTGATATTTTCTTACTTTTACTTCCTATTTTTCAGACAATGTCTGAAATTTTTATTGAGGTACCTTTAAAATAAATATGAGTTTTTGTACCAAACATTGATGATAGTAATATATGAAACGATTAATAGAAGATTTTACAAAACATTTAAGTGAGTCGATTAGTATTTCTGATAATACTGAATTGAAGAGTTGTGATAAAACCATAAACAATGTTTTGATTTGTGGTTTAGGTGGTTCTGGTATTGGAGGAACTGTTGTTTCACAAATAGTAAATCAAGATGCAAAAGTTCCTATTCTTGTAAATAAGGATTATAAAATTCCTGCTTTTGTAAATGATAATACTTTAGTTATTACCTGTTCTTATTCGGGTAATACAGAAGAAAGTTTAGAAATGTTAGAACAAGTCCAAGCTAAAAATGCTGAAATAGCTTGTGTTACTTCAGGCGGTAAACTTCAAGAAATTGCTCAACAAAACGGTTACAACCATATTATAATTCCTGGTGGTCATCCTCCAAGAGGAGCTTTCGGGTTCGCTTTCCCTACTTTGTTTAGGTTGTTAAATCACTACGGAATAATTGGAAATTACGCTCCACAATTCAATAGTGCAATTACTAGCATTAACGAAGAAGAAAATGACATCATAGAAGAGGCAAAGTCAGTTACTGAAAAGCTTTATCAAAAAACTCCTGTTATTTATTCTGATGCTAATTATGAAGGGGTTGCTATTCGTTTTCGTCAGCAAATAAATGAAAATAGCAAGATGCTTTGCTGGCATCATGTAATACCAGAAATGAACCACAATGAGTTAGTTGGATGGAGAACCAAAGATGAGAATTTAGCTGTAGTTATTTTTAGAAATGAGGATGATTATTATCGAACTCAAAAGAGAATAGAAGTAAACAAAACCGTTTTTAGCAATTATACCTCAACTATAGTTGAAATTTATTCTAAGGGTGATACACAACTAGCAAAATCACTTTATTTAATTCATTTGGGAGATTGGATTTCTTATTTCTTAGCTGAAAAGAATGGAGTTGATGTGGTTGAAGTTGATGTAATTACTAACCTTAAAAATGAGTTAGCAAAAATCTGATGCCAACAGTTTATTATCAGGATTTAGGTTTAATTGATTATAAAGAAGCCTGGGATTTTCAGGAAGAGCTTTTTAAGTTTAATGTTGATGCGAAAATTGAAAACCGAAAGGCTGAAAAGGTAGTTACTGAAACCAAAAATAACTTAATATTTTGCGAACACCCTCACGTATACACCTTAGGAAAAAGTGGAGATGAAAACCATCTTTTATTATCTGAAGCTTTACTAAAGCAAAAAGGTGCAACCTACTACAAAATAAACAGAGGTGGAGATATTACTTATCATGGCCCAGGTCAAATTGTTGGTTATCCCATTTTAGATTTAGATTATTTCTTTACTGATATTCATAAATACCTTCGTTTTTTAGAAGAAATGATAATCCGTACCCTAGCCGAATATGGAATAAAAGCAGAACGTTATGAAGGATTTACCGGTGTTTGGATTGATGTAGAGAACCCATTAAAAGCTCGTAAAATTTGTGCCATGGGAGTACGTTGCAGCAGATGGGTGACCATGCATGGTTTTGCATTTAACATCGCTCCGGATTTGGATTATTTTAACAACATTGTACCTTGTGGTATTACCGATAAACAAGTCACTTCCTTAGAAAAGGAACTTAATGCAAAAGTTGACGTAGAAGAAGTTAAACAAAAACTCAAAAAACATTTCTGTGATTTGTTTGAAGCTGAGTTGGTTTAACTGCTTATGAAAATACTCAAAAGAGTTCTCCTTACCATAATTGTAATTATTGCTCTAGCCTCCATTATGGCTGTAGCAACTGGTCATTCGCATTTATTTAAAGCCGTAAGTGCTACTTACTTAGTTGGTAAAACTGGACCAAGCATTGATGACCATGTTTACTTTGAAAACCGGGAAGTAGCAACTGACGAGTACCAACCTTGGGAAAAATCTGACAAGTACAACCAATATAAAAACGATGAATTACATCAGGAAATAGAAAAACATCAACCAGCTGCTTTAGTGGTTATTAAAGATGAGAAATTAATCTATGAAGAATATTGGGATGATTACAATGAAGACTCTAAAACGAACTCTTTTTCTATGGCAAAAAGTTTTGTGAGCTTGATGATTGGTATTGCTTTGCAAGAAGGAAAGATAAATAGTGTTGACGACCCTGTAGGAGACTATCTTCCAATGTATAAAGATTACCCTGAATTAACCATTAAACATTTACTAACCATGAGCTCCGGAATTAACTTCGATGAGAGTTATCAGAGTCCTTTTGGACATATGGCTAAAGCATATTATGGAACAGACATAAAGGAGCTTAATAAAGATTACAAACCCGTTAATGAACCTGGGAAAGAATTTATTTATTTAGGCGGCAACACCATTATTCTAGGTTTAATTATAGAAGAGGTAACTGGAATGAGTTTATCAGAATATTTTAGCACTAGAATATGGCAAAGAGTAGGAGCAAAAAATAATGCACTTTGGACCATTGACAAAGAGAATGGTAGAGAACGCTCTTACTGTTGTTTTTACTCCAATGCCAAAGATTTTGCTCGAGTAGGACAAATGGTATTAAATTGCGGAACCTGGAATGACCAACGCATCATCTCCGAAAAATATTTAGAAGAAGCTATTGCTCCTGCTTATTATTTAAAAGACAACAATGGAAAACCTGTAGATTTTTACGGTTACCAAATTTGGAACACTTACTACAAAAATTTAGATGTTACTTTTTTTAGAGGTATACAAGGGCAATACACCATTATGATACCAGAAAAAAACATGGTAATTGTTAGACTAGGACACCAACGCTCTCCTAAATTTGTAAATGGTAACCCAAGCGATTTATACACTTATATTGATTTTGCATTGGGGATGTAAGCTATCCATTAATTTTCTCCCACAATAAATCTTTCAACTCGGTTAAGCCTTGCTGTGCTACGGATGAGATAAACAAATATGGGATATCTGGTAAATCTTTTTTCATTTCTTCTTTTAGTTCATCATCTAACATGTCAGATTTAGAAATGGCTAGTATTCTGTCTTTATCTAACAACTCAGGGTTGTATTCCTTTAACTCGTTTAGTAGTGTCTTATACTCTTGATGGATATCATCCGCATCAGCAGGCACTAAAAACAACAATACTGAGTTACGTTCAATATGTCTTAAAAAACGTAACCCTAAGCCTTTTCCTTCGTGTGCTCCTTCTATTATTCCAGGTATATCTGCCATTACAAAAGAACGATGATCTCTATAAGGCACCATTCCTAAATTTGGAACAAGTGTGGTAAAAGGATAATTGGCAATTTCTGGTTTGGCTGCACTCACCACAGATAACAAAGTAGATTTTCCAGCATTAGGAAAACCAACCAAACCAACATCTGCCAATACTTTTAGTTCAAGTATTATTTCTTTTTCTATATACGGTTCACCTGGTTGTGCATACCGTGGTGTCTGATTCGTAGCAGATTTAAAATGGTCATTACCCCTACCTCCTCTACCTCCTTTAACTAGTACTTGTTCTTCACCATGTTCAGTAATCTCAAACAAAACTTCTCCTGTTTCAACATCTTTGGCAACAGTACCTAAAGGAACTTCAATATATACATCCTCACCAAAGGCTCCTGTACTTCTAGATCCTCCACCATCACCACCATGACCTGCTCTAATGTGTCTTTTATACTTTAAATGTAGAAGTGTCCAAAGGTTTTCGTTGGCTTTCATAATTACGTGTCCTCCTCTACCTCCATCACCTCCGTCAGGACCACCTTTAGCAGTCCAGTTATCTCTATGAAAATGTGTAGACCCTTTACCTCCATTACCAGAACGGCAGTAAATTTTTACGTAATCTATAAAATTTGAATTAGACATTTGGCTGCAAAGGTAAGTAATGTAGTTTAACAGAAAAGATGAATAATCATCTTTCGTATTTCGTAAACCAGCTTTTCATTTTCATTTGGATTACTCCAAATACTGCTTCTTTAAAAATTCCCCCACTCATTTTCGAAGTTCCTTCTTGTCTATCTGTAAAAATAATAGGTACCTCCACAATTTTAAACCCAAACTTGTGGGCGGTAAATTTCATCTCAATTTGGAAAGCATAACCTTTAAATTTTATCTTATCCAAATCAATTGTTTCTAAAACTTTGCGGGTATAACATTTAAATCCTGAGGTAGTATCTCTAATGTTCATACCTGTTACTATTCTAACATAAGCAGATGCATAATAGGACATTAACACCCTACCCATTGGCCAATTAACCACATTTACACCTTTAATGTATCGAGAACCTATCGACAAATCAGCACCATCTTTTGTACAGGCATTGTACAGCTGAATTAAATCTTTTGGGTTATGTGAAAAATCACAATCCATCTCAAAGATGTATTGATAATCTTTTTGTAATGCCCACTTAAAACCATGAATGTAAGCTGTTCCTAATCCTAGTTTACCTTTTCTTTCTTCTAAATGAAGCTGTGTCGGAAATTCTTTTTGTAAATCTTTTACAATGCTAGCTGTTCCATCTGGTGAACCATCATCTACAATAAGAATGTGAAACGCTTTCTCTAACCCAAAGACATAACGAACCATTTTCTCAAGATTCTCTTTCTCGTTATAGGTTGGTATGATGACTAAACTATCAGACATTATAAATAAAGTGGTTGGTAAAGATAACTATTTGGATATAAGAAATAACAACCTTTTATAAAATTGTGTTAAATGATGTTAAGTAAGTTATTTATTCTTTATTTGAGGTAATGACACATTATATTTAATAATTAATATTCTAGCCAATACCATAATCAATATAGGAACAATTTGAACTAGAACATTATTAATTTCTAAATTCAATAATATCAAATACAAACCACCTCCAACTATACTCACTGTTGCGTAAATCTCCTTTTTAAAAATAACAGGAATTTCATTTACTAGAGTATCTCTCAAAACACCTCCAAATGATCCTGTAATGGTACCAAGAATTATACAGTTAATGTAATGCAGATCAGCTTCTATACCTATTTGAACTCCTGTAATGGTAAACAATCCTAATCCTAAAGCATCAAATAGCAGCAATTGTTTGTTAAATCTGTTCAACTTATTTCTGAATATAATTGCTGTGATAGCACCAGCAATTATAGCATAAACATTTAAGAGTTCATGCAACCAAAAAACTGACCGCTCAGTTAACAACATATCTCTCAAAGTTCCACCACCAACGGCCGTAACAAAACCTATAATTAATATTCCGAAAGGATCAAATTGTTTATTAATAGCTTTTAAAGCTCCTGAAATAGCAAACACAAACGAACCTATAAAACTTATATATAAAATGATAGCTTCCATTTAAAACTCTTTAACCAAATCTTTAGTTTGATTTAACTGCAAATATAACTTCTTAGCTTGTTCGTAATTCAATGTTTGCTGACCATCAGAAAAAGCTTGCTCAGGCTCTTCATGCACTTCAACTATTACACCATCAGCACCTATTACAACCCCCGCCAACGCCATTTTAGCTACATGTTGTCTTAACCCTATTCCATGTGAAGGGTCAACAATAACAGGTAAATGACTCTTTTCTTTAAGTATTGGCACAGCATTTAAATCTAGTGTGTTTCTATAAGCCTTCTCATAAGTTCTTATCCCTCTTTCACAAAGTAAAATTCTTTCATTTCCATTAGAAAAGACATATTCAGCAGAAGCTAATAACTCTTCTATAGTTCCAGACATTCCTCTTTTTATCATGACAGGCTTATCTACTTTACCTAATATATCTAGCAAATTAAAATTTTGAGAATTTCTTGCCCCTACCTGAAACACATCAACATAATCAATCATTTCTTCTACTTGAGATGGTTGCATCACTTCAGTTATTACCTTTATTCCATTATCAGAACAATGTTGGTAAAACAATTTTAATCCATCCATCCCTAATCCTCTAAAAGCATAAGGAGAACTTCTTGGCTTATATACCCCACCCCTCATTATTCTGATATTATTATCTAATAAATGTTGAACTGTACTTTCTATTTGTTCCTCACTTTCAATAGAACATGGTCCAGCCATAATCGACAAATCTTTTCCGCCAATTAAAACATCGTCCCCTAAATCAATAATTGTTCTTTCTGTTTTCCACTTTTTAGATACTAATTTATAACCATCAGATACTCTATGGATATCTTTGATTCCATTTAAATTCCCTATAGCTCTTATATCAAAATCAACTTTCGGAATACCAATAATATAGTCTTGAAATTGAGTGTTTACTTCTGTGGTTTTTATTTCCAAATCGCTTAAAGCATTTAGTAAATCTCCCTTTTGTTGAGTTGTAATATCGTTAGTTAATTGAATAATCATTTGATTGATGTTATAAACTGTTTAACTGTAGATTTTATGTCATTTCCTTGTCCTAATGCTTTAATAAAAGCACTTCCAATTATTGCTCCATCAGCATATTGACAAGCTTTTTGAAAAGTTGCAGCATTACTTATTCCAAAACCGATCAGTTTTGGCGTTTTAATATCATAAGTGTTAATTTTCTTAAAATAGTTAGTTTGATACTCTTCTATTTCTGATTTACCTCCCGTGATAGCATAAGATGAAACCACATATAAAAACGCAGTACTTTCCTTAGCAATTTCTTTTACTCTGCTTTCATTAGTTTGAGGTGTAATTAAAAAGCTGATTTTTAGATTATATCTTTCAAACAAACTTTTATAATCGCTTTGATAAACATCTAAAGGCAAATCAGGAATTATCATTCCATCCACACCAACTTCAGTTGCCTTTCTAACAAAATCTTCAACCCCATATTGCAGTAATTGATTGAAGTAGCCCATCAAAATAATTGGGATTTCAATTTCTTTTCTAATCTTAGTTACCTGATCAAAAATAGTATTCAGAGTAATTCCATTTTTAATAGCCACTTCACTACTATGCTGTATTGTTGGCCCATCTGCCAATGGGTCAGAAAATGGCATTCCTAATTCTACCATATCAGCTCCATTTGCAGCTAATTCTTTTACTACCTCAACAGTATCATTTAGCCTAGGATATCCTGCTGTGATATAAACATTTAAAATATTGTTTCTTTCTTGAAATGTACTATCTAGTCTATTCATTACTCATCAATTTCATGTATGTTTCCATATCCTTATCTCCCCTACCAGATAGGTTTATCACAATAGTTTCATCTTGCTTCAAATCCAATTTATTTAAAGCAGCTAATGCGTGTGATGATTCCAAAGCTGGTATTATCCCTTCCAACTTAGTTAGTTCAAAAGCAGCTATTAATGCTTCTTTATCTGTTACACCTATAAACTTCCCTCTTCCACTCTTAAACAAATGCGCATGTAATGGCCCAACTCCTGGATAATCTAACCCCGCAGAAATAGAATATGGCTCAGTAATTTGACCTTCATTATTCTGCATTAACAGTGTTTTGCTTCCATGAATTATTCCTTGTGATCCAATCTGAGTTGTTGCTGCTGTCTCGCCTGAATCGGTTCCTAAACCATCAGCTTCAACTGCAATTAATTCTACCTCTTCGTGCTCTAAAAAATGATAAAAAGCTCCTGCAGCATTACTACCTCCACCCACACAAGCTATTACTCTATCAGGATACTCTTTTCCGATTTTTTCTTTTAACTGTAACTTCATTTCATGAGAAATAACACTTTGTAATCTTGCTACTAAATCTGGATAAGGATGTGGTCCTACCACAGACCCTATTAAATAATAAGTATCTTCAGGATTAGCTATCCATTCTCGTATGGCTTCATTAGTTGCGTCTTTTAAAGTTTTACTACCTGAAGTAGCTGCTTTCACTTCAGCCCCTAACATTTTCATTCGAGCAACATTTGGAGCCTGCCTTTTAATATCAACCTCACCCATATAAACAACACATGGCATATCCATTAAAGCACAAACTGTAGCTGTAGCAACACCATGCTGACCAGCACCAGTTTCAGCAATAATTCTGGTTTTTCCCATCTTTTTAGCTAACAAAATCTGTCCTACAGTATTGTTTACTTTATGAGCTCCTGTATGATTTAAATCTTCCCGTTTTAAATAAATATTTGCATTATACTTATCCGACAAACTCTTCGCATAGTATAATGGTGTTGGCCTACCAACATAATCCTTTAACAATTGCTTATACTCTTTTTGAAATTCATCTGATTGAAGAATATTCAAATAAGAATTTTTCAATTCATTAACATTATGATGCAGCATTTCAGGGATAAAAGCTCCTCCGAAATCTCCGTAAAATCCATTGCCATCAACTGAATAGTTCATCTTTAAATTGTTGTATTAAATCAATATTCTTTAATCCTGGTTCTAATTCAAAACCACTATTTATATCAATACCAGCAAACTGAGGGTGAGAAAATTGTTTAATATCATTTATAATAGCTGGCTTAATCCCACCACTTAAAAAGAATGGAGTATTTCCTTTATAGTTATTTAATAAATCCCAATTAAAAGTTATTCCATTGCCTCCTGCTTTTTCTCCAAAAGCATCAAACAAAAAGTAATCACAATAAGGTTCATAGAACTTTAACACTGAAAAATCGAAATTCTCATGCACGTTAAAAGCCTTTATAATTTTTCTATTTAATTGTTTTACTTTCTTACAAAAATGTGGCGATTCTTTACCATGCAACTGAACATATTTAAAGTTAAATCGTTCAATTCTATCTAAAATAAACCCTTCGGTTTCATTAACAAAAACACCTACTTTTTCTATTCCTTCAGGAACATTTACTAATGTTTCATAAGATATATTTCTTGGTGATTTTTCATGAAAAATCAACCCAACAAAATCAGGGTGAACTTTTACAAGTTCAGCTATATTCTGATTTTCTTTCATTCCACAAACTTTAAACTTCATCATACCGCTTGTATTAAATTTTCTTCTAATTCTTTTATTCTTTTAATAAATTTTTTAGCTCCTATTTCTGGTTCAGCTGTTCTCATAAAACTTTCCCCTATCAAAAAACCATCAAAGCCTTTTTCTTTTAATGTGATTATATCTATAGGAGATTTTATTCCACTCTCTGCTATCTTAATGGTTGTTTGGGGAAGAGATTGAATCAATTGAACTGAATTTTCAAAATCCACTTCAAAAGTTTTCAGGTTTCGATTATTAATTCCCACTAACTCTATTTGATCATTGTGCTTATCAATTTCTTCTAAACTGTGGATTTCCAACAAAACTTCTAAACCTAAATTATGTGCTACTGAAGTAAATGATTTAACTTGTTCTTTTGACAAGACACTAGCAATTAGCAAAATAGCATCTGCACCGATTGATTTTGCTTCAATTATTTGATATTCATCAATCACAAAATCCTTTCTAAGTATTGGACAATAATTAAACTTTCGGGCAATGGTTAAATCTTGATTTTTACCACCAAAATAATTAGTATCAGTTAATACTGATAAAGCAGAAGCGCCAGCCTGCATATAGCCTATGGTCACCTTCTCTACATCAGCATAAGCATTAATAGTTCCCTTCGATGGTGATTGTCTTTTAAACTCAGCTATAATTCCTGACTTATCTTCTCTTTGAATGTATTTTTTTAGCGAAACACATTCAGTATTAAAGTAAAGACTTTGCTCCAATAATTTTATTGGATACGTAGATGCTCTTTCATCAACTTCTTTTCTTTTATGCTCTATTATTTCTTCTAAAATTGTCATCACTAATTATAATTAATCGCTTTAACTAAAGCCTCATATGCATTTTTTGATTGAATAGATTCATTTGCTAATACCTTACATTCATCGAAAGATTTAGTTGATTCAAAACACTGAATAGCAAATGCTGAATTAGCTAACACCACATTCTGTTGAGCTTCAGTCCCTTCTCCTTTTAATACTTTTACAAAAATGTCAGCAGCATCTTTTACCGTTTGACCGCCAAAAATTTCTTCAGGATCAAGTTGATTAAACCCCATTTGACTTGGGATTAATAAATCTTCACCTTTATTGGAAATACTTTTAAGCTCTCCTGTCAAAGAAACCTCATCGTAACCATCCAAACTATGTAATACCCTATAGTTCTTTTCTGAACCTTGAAGTAAATAATTATAAATTCTGGCCAACTCAAGATTAAAAACCCCCACAAGCTGATTTTTAGGAAAAGATGGATTTACAATTGGTCCCAACATATTAAAGAAAGTTTTAACTCCTAATTCTTTTCTTATTGGAGCGACATTCTTCATGGCAGGATGAAATAAAGGCGCATGCATCATGCAAAAATTAGCCTCATCCAATTGCTGCTTTAGTTTAGATTCATCATTAGTAAATTGATAACCCAAATACTCCAACACATTAGAAGATCCACAATTAGAAGACACCCCATAATTACCATGTTTAGCCACTTTATAACCAGCTCCTGCAATCACAAAAGCACTTATAGTTGAGATGTTAAAAGTATTTTTTCCATCACCTCCTGTTCCACAAACATCTATCGTATTAAAATCGGAAAAATCCATTTTCAGGCACAAATCCAACAAGGCATTTTGAAAACCTTTTAATTCTTCAACAGAAATATTCCTCATCAAATAAACTGTTAAGAAAGAAGCTATTTGTGAAGAATTGTATTCCCCATTCCCGATTCTAGTCAACACATCATAAGCTTGCTCTTCAGTAAGTTTTTGATGCTCAAATAATTGATTTAACACTGCTTTCATTAGATAGCTAAAAAGTTGTTAATGATTTGTTTACCGTATTCAGTTAAAATTGACTCTGGATGAAATTGAACACCGTACAAGCTGTAATCTTCATGCTTAACCGACATTACCTGTCCATTCTCTTCTTCTGAAGTAACATTCAATTTTACAGGAAAATTAGTTTTAGAAATTACCCAGCTATGATACCTTCCAACTTTAAAATTTTGTGGCAAATCCTTAAACAATAAATCTGACTTGTCCTTAATTGATAATTGAGTAGCTACTCCATGATAAACTTTTTCTAAGTTCTCTAAACTACCTCCATAAACTTCACCAATGGCTTGCATTCCTAAGCAAACTCCTAATATTTTTTTAGATGGAGCATAAGTTTCTATCAACTGTTTCAATATTCCAGCATTTTTAGGCAATCCTGGTCCAGGAGACAGAACAATTGTATCATATCTATCAACTTCTTCTATAGAAATTTCATCATTACGAAATACATCTACTTCAAAACCTAGATTTGACTCAATATAATGAACCAAGTTATAGGTAAAGGAATCGTAGTTATCTAGAACTAATATCTTTTTCATAATTCTTCTGCTAATATTAAAGCCTTTTTTAAAGCTCCTAATTTATTTTTTACTTCAAGCATTTCATTCTCTTCATTAGAGTTAATAACTACTCCGGCACCTGCCTGACTTGTTAACTTATTATTCTTACTCATAAAACTTCTTATAGTGATAGCATGGTTTATTGAGCCATCAAAACCAAAAAAACCAATAGCACCGCCATAAAATCCTCGAGATGTATTTTCATATTCATCGATTAACTGAAGAGCTCTGTATTTTGGCGCCCCACTTAATGTCCCAGCAGGGAAAGTATCTGCAAAAATCTGTATTGACTTATTTTGTTCTACTTCTGCAGTTACTTCTGAAACCAAATGAATTACATGACTATAAAATTGAACTTCTTTATATGATTTAACTTTCACATTTTTTCCATGCTTACTTAAATCATTTCTAGCTAAATCTACCAGCATATTATGTTCTGCATTCTCTTTCGGATCAATTGCCAATTGCTCGGCAGATGTTCTATCCTCTTCATCATTTCCTGTTCTTTTAAATGTTCCAGCAATAGGATTTATAGTAGCTATACCTCTATCGATTTTTAACTGAGCTTCAGGTGAAGATCCCATTAATTTAAAATTCCCAAAATCAAAATAGAACAAGTATGGGGAAGGGTTAACCGATCGTAATGCTCTATAAACATTAAATTCATCTCCTCTAAACTCTTGTGAAAACTTCCTAGACAGTACCATTTGGAAAACATCCCCTTGTTGGCAATGCTGCTTACCCTTCGAAACCATCTTCATAAAATCTTGATCAGTTAGGTTAGAAAATTCTTCTCCCTCAAGGCTAAATCTATATTCAGGATGAGATGTATTTTTAATTAACTTGAGTATCTTATCAATAGAACTTTCCTCATCTTCAACTAAATTTTCTAAAACTGTCAACTCATTTTTAAAGTGATTAATCTGAATGATGTACTTATAAAAACTATAATGAATTACAGGTATATCATTCACTTGATTTGAAAACTTAATGGTATCAAAATATTGAACTGCATCAAAACTAGTATAACCAAATACACCATTCATATAATCAGATTCCATTTCGAATGAATGAATAAACCCTTGTAAAGAATCTACTACTTGATTTCTTCTTACAACCTCTTGTGTTTTATCTAATCCTAATCCTTTTGTCTTAATCTCATTATTTTCTATAGATATACTTGCCAAAGACTTAAGACAGATAAATGACTTTGCATTCTCTTTGCTATGGTAATCAGAGCTTTCTAATAAAAAGCTATTATGAAATTTATCTCGCAAATTCATATACAGACTAACGGGAGTAACTGTATCTGCAATTATGGTTTTATGTAATGTTTTTATTTTCATTTTATGTACAAAAAAAGGCTTAACGTGAACGCTAAGCCTTTTCAATTCTTTATATAATAAATTAATAACTAGTTCACGCATTTGAATTAAAACGGAACCACCACCAATTTGTATTTCTTGTCATTTTCATAATCTGAGGCAAATTTATGTCAAAATTTTTTAGAAATTTAAAATCATTCAAATATTTTTTTTGACTTCCAATAATGACGGGATTTAAAGGCTATAAAATTTAATTCAAAAAAAATACTTTAACATTAAATTTACATACATTTGTTTCCACAATTTTTTATCAAAACTAACTTATAACAAATTCGTAAAAGATGAGTCAAGCAGTTCAAGATTTTATGGCTAAAATGAATGAAAAGCATAGCCATGAACCAGAATTTTTACAAGCTGTTGAAGAGGTTGCTGAAGCTGTAATTCCAGTAATTGAAGCCAACCCTAAATACAAAAAAGCAAAGATTTTAGAAAGAATAGTTGAACCTGAACGTGTAATCATGTTTAGAGTGCCATGGATTGATGATAATGGTGATGTTCAAGTTAACAAAGGATACAGAGTTGAGTTTAATTCAGCTATTGGACCTTATAAAGGTGGTTTAAGGTTTCACCCTTCGGTAAACCTATCAATTCTTAAGTTTTTAGGTTTTGAGCAAATCTTTAAAAACTCATTAACTACCCTTCCTATGGGAGGTGGTAAAGGTGGTTCTGATTTTGATCCAAAAGGAAAATCTGATAATGAAGTAATGAAATTCTGTCAATCGTTTATGACTGAATTACAAAGACATATTGGACCAGATACTGATGTACCTGCAGGTGATATTGGAGTTGGTGGTAGAGAGATAGGATACATGTTTGGTCAATACAAAAGATTAAGAAACGAATTTACAGGTGTTTTAACAGGTAAAGGAATTAACTGGGGTGGTTCTTTAATTAGACCAGAGGCAACAGGATATGGTACAGTTTATTTTGCTGAAGAAATGTTAAAGCATATTAATGATTCCATGCACGGAAAAACTGTAGCCATTTCAGGTTCTGGAAACGTTGCTCAGTTTGCATTGCAAAAAGTGATACACTTGGGTGGTAAAGTTGTAACCGTTTCTGATTCATCTGGATATATCTACGCTCAAAATGGTATTCATACTGAAGGTTTAGACTATTTGATGGAATTAAAGAATGTAAAAAGAGGAAGAATAAAAGAAATGGCTGACATATACCCAGACATTGAATACTTTGAAGGGCAAAGACCTTGGAACGTACCATGTAATGTAGATGTAGCATTACCTTGTGCAACTCAGAATGAGTTAAACGAAGAAGAAGCTAAAATGTTAGTTGATAAAGGAATTAAATTAGTGGCGGAAGGAGCTAACATGCCATCTACCCCAGAAGCGATTGAAGTTTTCCAGAAAAATGGAATTTTATTCGCACCAGGTAAAGCATCTAATGCTGGTGGTGTTGCTACTTCTGGTTTGGAAATGTCTCAGAATTCATTAAGAATGTCTTGGTCTTCTGAAGAAGTAGATGAAAAATTACACAATATCATGAAATCTATTCATCAGGCTTGTGTAAAATATGGAAAAGGTGATGGAAATGTTGACTATGTGAAAGGAGCTAATATTGCTGGATTTGTAAAAGTAGCTGATGCAATGTTAGATCAAGGAGTGGTATAACTGATAAATTAATATTCATTTAAAGAAGGGAGTGGACAACCAACTCCCTTTTTTTATATTATTGGCAAACTAATCACTAAAACTTATACTATGAGGAAGCTTTTTACTTTATTTTCTATTTTTCTATTTACGCTTTTAGCAAATGCTCAGCAAGTTGTTTTCTGGTCAGAAAATTTTGGAACAGATGCAGCTTGTTCTAATCAAAATCAATTAGCAACCTCTGCAGCTACTACTAACGGTTCATGGACACAAACCATAACAGCTGCTGAAGGAGGAGTTCCCAACCAATGGTTTGTAAGTGCAACAGAAGCATTTACCGGAACAGGAAACTGTGGTGATGGTTGTCTAGCTAATCCAGCTTTAGACAATCAGAGTTTACACGTAGGTTCTTTAGGAGTTGGTTTATGCCCTACTGGTGACTGTGGAGCTACTTACAATGCAGGGGCAAACGGTGAGACACATAAAAGAATAGAGTCTCCCACAATAAATTGTACCGGAAAAACCAATATTGTTTTAACTTTCGATTACATGCATTTTGGAGAATTAGGAACTGATGCTGCCAGCCTATATTATTTTGACGGTACCACATGGAATGCATTAGACGTTCCTTTGCCCCAAGGAGCATGCTGTGGTGGCCCTTGTGGTTCATTATTAGTAACACCCCAATGGTCTCCTATACCATATAATATAGCATTACCTGCAGCAGCAAACAACAACCCTAATGTTAAAATTGGTTTTACGTGGGATAACAATGGTAACAACTCTGGTGCTGACCCCTCTTTTGCGGTGGATAACATTGAATTAAGTGTAGCTTGTACCACAGTAGTTAATAACCCCGCTCCTATAGTTGGATGTAATAGTGTTTCCTACAACAGTATGATGTATTATACTTCTACCACCGTTAGTGATACAGCTTTTAATGGAGCTGCTAATGGATGCGATAGTATTACCAACCAAGTAATTACTATTAACAGCACTGTAGTGAACAACCTTACTCCTATTGTTGGGTGTGATAGTGTATTCTATAACAGCATGATGTATTATACTTCTACCACCGTTAGTGATACGGCTTTTAATGGGGCTGCTAATGGGTGTGACAGTATTACCAATCAGGTAATCACCATTAACAATACTGTAATGAACAACCCTGCTCCTATTGTTGGGTGCGATAGTGTTTCTTACAATAGTATGATGTATTATACTTCTACCACTGTTAGCGATACGGCTTTTAATGGAGCTGCTAATGGGTGTGACAGTATTACCAATCAGGTAATCACCATTAACAATACTGTAATGAACAACCCTGCTCCTATTGTTGGGTGCGATAGTGTTTCTTACAATAGTATGATGTATTATACTTCTACCACTGTTAGCGATACGGCTTTTAATGGAGCCGCTAATGGATGTGATAGTATTACCAATCAAGTAATTACCATTAATACTGTAGATGTAAGTGTAACGGTTATGAATGATTCGATTATGGCTAATGCAACTGGTGCGAGTTACCAGTGGTTAGATTGTGGTAATGGATTGGCTATAATGCCTGGAGAAACTAATCAATTATTTGTTGCTACTATTACAGGTAATTATGCAGTACAGGTAACACAAAATGGATGTGTTGACACATCAGTTTGTAACAACATAATTATAACCGGTATTACTTCAAATACATTTGAAAATGATTTAAAATTATACCCTAATCCAAATGATGGTAATTTTACTATAGAACTGAATGGCTTATATGAGTCTGTTCAAATGAATGTTTATGATCTTACCGGTAAAAGAATTGCAGAAAACAATTACACCAATAAAAATCAATTAAATGTTAACCTAACCCATTTACAAAATGGAACATATTTAATTGAATTGATATCAAATAAAGGTAATCGAGCGACAATTCAAATACTGAAAAAGTAATACAATAAAAAAGCGAGCTTTCAGCGAGCTTTTTTATTAATTAAATCTTGCCGAACTCCTACCCTTTGCAAAAGGGTTTGGATAAACATATCGTAGAGATACTTCAAAACCACCATTTTTGCTGGTAGCGTTATTTAACGAAGATATATTTACATCATAGGTGAAACCAAAAGTATAATTAGCATATTGTATTAATAAAGAAGGAATGATAGCATCATTCCAACGATAGTAGATACCTCCACCAATAGCCATTCCTTTTTCATCAATTAAACCATGCTCCTGCTTAAACTTGTATAACACGTCCGAACCAAACATGATTTCATTAATTGGTCCTTGACGAGAAAAATATAAATAAGGTAAAACAGACAACTTCTTACTCATTCCAATAATACCATTGGCGTGCCATATATATCGATAATGAAGCTCGTCAGGAGTTAGCCCCTGTGTTTCAATATCTGGCTTGCTTAAATGATGAAAAGAAATCCCACTACTTAAATACACATCGTTACCCGAAAAATATTGCTCATTATTTCTGTAGGTCCACAACAAGCCAGCAGTATAATCTGTAGAGCCAAATGAAATACCATTAAAATCAGAACTCTCACCAGTTGCTAAACCTTCATTGTATTGATAACCATCAAACTGACTACCCCAAGTAAGTTTATCAATATTAGCCGAACGCTGAAAATATCCTCCCTGAACTCCTAAGCCTAAGGTGTTTTTATCGTTTAAATTAACATGGTAAGCCAAGCTCAAATTAATTTGAGTGGTTTTCATTTCTGATGCTCCAGCTTTATCATTATACACATATAAACCTCCAGCAAAGTATCCTGTTTTTCTTTTTGGGGGTTTAAAATTCATATCGTAAGAGGCCATCATGGTAGTATATGGTTCACTAATACTCCCCCATTGAGTTCTGTAATTTAAAATTCCTCTAATGGTATATTCAGCACCAGCATTTGCAGGATTAACCAACAACGGAGTCATATTCGCCTGAGTTAGGTGAATATCCTGACCTAAAACACAAAATGTGCTTAAGAAACTAACTAATATTATTAACCCTGACTTCTTCAATTAATTATTTAAATAATGTGGTATTTCCTTTTTGCTCAATCTGTTGTCCATCAGTAAGTGTTGCTCTTACCGTATAAGTGTAAACACCTGTATTCAGTTCCGTTCCATTTTTTGTTCCATCCCAACAAGCATCTACATCTGTACTTTCAAATATCAATTCACCCCACCTTGAATAAACTCTAAACAATACATCCACTAGGCAATTACTATATACTTTTAGGCAATCATTACTTCCATCTCCATTTGGAGAAAAAGCATTAGGAACAAACACATCTCCACATAAAACATCTACATATACTGTAACACAGCTCTGGTTAGAACAACCATTTTCGGTTGTAGTTACACAGTATGTTGTGGTTTCTGTTGGATTGACAGTTGGACTGGCACATGTTATGCAAGACAAACTATCGGAAGGAGTCCAATTGTAAGAAGTAGCTCCTACTGCATTAATAACCGCACTCTGTCCCAAAACAATAGTTGTATCACTGTAAGCATTAATGGTAGGTAAAGGCACAACGGGCAACGCAAAATCAGTGGTATCTGAACAACCACCACTATTGGTAACAATTACAGTATAAGTTGAAGTATCATTAGGCATTACGTTAATACTTGAACTGGTATCTGTTGTGTTCCACAGATAATTCCCTCCTCCATTAGCTGTAAGTAAAGTAGCCTCTCCACTACAAATAGTATTTGCTCCATTAATAGCAGCAACTGGATTGGCTAAAACATTAACAGTAATTTGTGCTGATGACGAACAACCCAACACATCTGTACCAACAATAGTATAACTTGTAGTTGCATTTGGACCAACTGTAATATTTACAGTAGAATCTCCTGTGTTCCAAACGTAAGTATTTGCACCTGTTACTGTTAAACTCGCACTATCTCCCATACAAATATTATTATTCCCCGTGATATTAATCAGTGGTAATGAATTAACTTGAACAGTTGCTGTAGATGAATCCACACAATTATTAGCATCAGTAACAACTACTGTATAATTACCTGTACTTGTTGGTGTGATAGAAATAGAATCCAAATTGCTACCTGTATTCCATTGATATGATCCCCCTCCAGAAGCGTAAAGAACAGTCGTATCTCCAATACAAATTGCTGCTGGACCAGTTATGCTAACATTAGGTAAAGAGTTAACGGTAACATTATGAATAGCTGTATCTGTACAACCTCCCAAATCAACAATTACAGAGTAAATTGTGTCTACTTGTGGACTCATGCTAATACTAGGTGTTGTAAATCCGTTATTCCATTGGTAAGTTCCACCTCCTGATGCGGTTAACGTTAACGAACTACCTAAACAAATAGAGTCAGCAGCAGTAATTGCAGCTGTAGGATTATTAGTTACCTGAACCTGAAAACTAGCGGTATCACTACATCCATCGGAATTGGTTACAGTAACTAAATAAGTAATATCAATAGTTGGAGCAACAATAATAGAATCATTATTTGAACCGGTATTCCATAAATAATTGCCTCCTCCATTTGCTGTTAAAGTAGTTGAATTGCCTTGGCAAATAATATTTTGACCAGAAATATTGGCGATTGGAAGAGCATTTACAACTACCTCTACTGATGAGGAATCTACACAGTTATTAACATCAGTTACTAGAACTGTATAATTGGTGTTTGACGCTGGTGCGACTGATACAGAATCAAAATTGCCACCTGTACTCCACAAATAAGAACCTCCTCCAGTTGCTGTTAGTGTTGTTGTATCACCTTCACAAATGCTATCATTTCCTATAATACTTACAACAGGTAAAGGGTTTACAATTACTGTGTGTGTAGCAGTATCTCTACATCCCGCAACATCAACAATTACCGAATAAGTTGTATCTGCTTGTGGGCTCATATTAATGCTTGGAGTTACAAACCCATTATTCCATTGGTAAATTCCACCACCTGATGCAGTTAATACCACAGAGTTACCATTGCATATTGTATCATTTCCAGAAATGTTGGCAACAGGTTTTGGGTTAACCTGTACCGTAATACTTGTAGTATCGTTACAACCGCTTGCATTTGTTACGATTACCAAATAGGTGCTATCTACATTTGGTGCAACCACTATCGAATCGTTAACCGACCCCGTACTCCATAAGTAATTTATTCCTCCACTAGCTGTTAAGGTAGTTGTTTCTCCTTCACAAATAACTGTGGGTCCAGCTATGGATGCGATAGGAAGTGAATTAACCGTTACATTATGATTTGCAGTATCAGAACAATTATTTACATCAGTTACAATAACAGAATAGTTAGTATTGATAGTTGGACTCACAACTATCGAGTCATTACTTCCTCCAATATTCCATGAATAATTTCCACCTCCAGTTGCGGTAAGCGTGGTGGTATCACCTTCACAAATACTGTCATTTCCTGCTATGACTGCTGTAGGGTTAGTATTTACAACAACATTAATACTATCATCTGCAGTACAACCAATGGTATCGGTAACATTGTAATACAGTGTATAATTACCAAATGTAGTTCCAGAAAAAGTTGAAGTAGCATTATTAGTAGAGCTTAAAAACGGTTGCCCCGAACCTGTCCATGAATGTTGATATGGATTTGTTCCGCCATTTGGATTACCATTTAAGTTAATCACTTCGTTCTCACATATTATAGTATCAGAAGCGGTAATTGCAGAAGATGGAGGTGTATGTGCTGTTACATAAACCGAAGCAGTAGTAACACTTCCACACAAACCAGTAATATCTACTGTGTATAAGGTGTTTTGATTTGGAGCAATGGTTAGAGATGAGTCTAAACTTGATAAACCTACTGGGTTAGAACTCCATGAATAAGAGTACGAACCTGTTCCTGTTACTAATGCTGAAATTGTAGCAGAATCTCCTAAACATACAGCAGCCTTAGAAGTAACTGCTTCTACGACCTGTACTCCACTTGTTGCAGAAATAGTATAAGAACAAATATCTCCTGCAAAACCATCAATTACAATATAATAGGTGTTTCCTGGTGTGAGTCCAGATGCTGTAATAGATTGTGAAGTGGTTGTTTCAAGAAATGGTGAAACAGCAGTAAAATTGGTACAATTGGTACCACTAAAAATTTGCATTTGCATTCCATTACCGTTAGAACATTGATTTACCTGAACATACAAAGTTGCTGTAGTACTACTTGCTGTAAATTGCAACCAACTATTATTATCAATTTGCACTGGTGATGGTCCAGTATAACCCGTACCAAACACACAGCCCGGGTTAGGAGCCATCCAATCACCAATTCCACACATATTACTTGGTTGATCAATAGTATAAGCACTACTTGTTATTCCACCATAACCATTCAAATCACAAATTTGCTGAGCTGTAGCACAATCATCATTATCAGGAGTTGAAACACAAATTCCAAATTGACCATTTGCATTATTACCATACTCCCAAACCCTGATGTAAACTGTTGCTCCAGGCGTTAATCCCGTATAGTAAATATGAGGCATTAAAATTCCATCTCCTGGCTCACCATCATCATCGCATTCTAATAAGGTTAATGATGAACAAGGTCCTGAATATAAAGCCATTGCACCATCAGCAAAATCGATAGATAAGGTATGAATATCAAGTTCTCCACTAGAGGGAACTACTACCGAAAACCATACATCACCCCCAGCATATCCTCCCTGAAAAGGAGCTGATCCTCCACAACCTGATGGTGTTGGAACGGCTGAACCCGTTGAACCCAAATTTGTATAAGTATCAAAATTACAAGACGGATCAACGGTTGGTAGCGGATACGCATTACATGGTGTATTGTTTGTTGGAGGTGCTAAACCCGTTACACAAACATTAAATGTTGATGTTCCTGAACCAGCTCCATAATGGTAAACTCTAAAAAAGTAGGTATTTCCATTAACCAATGATGTATTATTTAAAACCTCATCACCATTGACTCCATTCAAATCTTCACATTGAATAGACGTGAGCGAACCACAGGTGCCAGAAAATAACTCAATAACTGCATCATAACCTACGGTTGGATCAACAGTAATAGTCATATTCGTACTATTTGCTACAAATGAATACCATACATCATCATCTGCATTACCTCCACCTGAACAACTTGGTAAAGATTGTGTTGCATTTGCAGATGAACCTGCCTGAAAGCTACAATTTGTCAATGTGGGAGAAATTGAAACAGCAGTAGCACAGTCATCACTTTGAGAAAAAGCAACAAACGAAAAGAAAAGCAATAAAGATGCTAATAATAACCTCATTAGTTAACAGTTGTTTTAGTCACCTTTTTAAGTTGAACTCGGTTATCTAACAAAATAGCTTTTAATTTTTCCATCGAAAAATTACCATATTGACCGCCTTCTTTTACGATTACTTCCATTTTATATTCCAGCCAATTTAGGTTACATGATTGTACTCCCTTAATTGTTTTAGTTTGATTAGACACTCCATCCACTTGGGATTGATGCTTAATCGCATTTAAATCAAAAATGTATTTTGTGGTTCTTTCCTTAGATACTTCCTGTGCATTTGCTCCAAAAGAAAAAGCAATAAAAATGAATACCAGTAGTTGCAATAGTTTTAGTTTCATAAGTTATTCGGTTATTCGTTCCTTAATCTGTTTAGTACAAATAATTAAGAAGCACCCAAAGTTATTAAAAATAAAAAAACATCACAACCACATTACTTTGTTGCATCTTTTTATCCTCCAACCAAATACATATCTTTGCTATGCTTACAAAGCAAATTTTATGAAACCAAAGAATCTAAAATTCGGAACCAAAGCCATACACGGTGGACTAGACTATGATAGTGCTACGGGAGCTATCATGACCCCTATCTACCAAACCTCAACTTATGTACAAGATGGTATTGGTAAGCATAAAGGATATGAATATTCTAGAACACTAAACCCTACAAGACATGCTCTAGAAAAGAATATAGCAGCCATAGAAAATGGTAAATATGCTGCTTGCTTTGGTTCAGGTTTAGCAGCCATAGACTGTTTAATAAAAATGTTAAACCCTGGTGATGAAGTAATATCTACTAACGATTTATATGGAGGATCCTATAGATTATTTAAAACAATTTTTGAGAAATACGGCATCAAATTTCATTTTGTAAGTATGTCCGATACTACTGAAATTGAAACTAAAATTACCCCTAATACTAAATTAATCTGGGTAGAAACCCCTACCAATCCCATGATGAATATCATTGATATTAGAGCAGTTGCAAACATTGCAAAAGACTACAATATATTGCTTGCTGTTGACAATACTTTTGCAACACCTTATCTACAAAATCCATTAGATTTAGGTGCTGATGTTGTAATGCATTCTGCCACAAAATACTTAGGTGGTCACTCAGATGTTGTTATAGGAGCATTAGTTTGTAACAATGATGATATTGCCAAAGAAATGTACCGTATTCAAAATAGTAGTGGAGCTATATGTGGACCTCAAGATGCTTTTTTAGTTCTTAGAGGAATTAAAACCTTACATCTTAGGATGCAAAGACATTGTGAGAATGCAGAAAAAATCGCTCATTTCTTAAAAGAACAACCAAAAGTTGACAAAGTGTATTGGCCAGGGTTTGAAAATCACCCAAATCACGATGTTGCTAAATCTCAAATGAGAGGTTATGGAGGAATGATATCTTTTTCGCTTAAAGGGAATAAACTTGAAAATGCTCTTAATGTGGTAAAAAAAGTTAAAATTTTTGCTCTAGCCGAATCGCTGGGTGGAGTAGAATCTTTAGTAGGCCATCCTGCCACAATGACTCATGCAGCTATTCCAAAAGAGAAAAGAGAAAAAAGTGGAGTTATAGATTCGTTAATAAGACTTAGCGTAGGTGTTGAAGATGCAGAAGACTTAATTATGGACTTAAAACAAGCTTTAAACTAATGAATTATTATTTTATAACTGGAGCAAGTAAAGGATTAGGAAAAGCCTTAACTGAATTATTATTAGAAGACGACAACAATGTAGTTTATGGGTTATCCCGAACAAACACCACCCAACATTTCAATTATACCCATATTGAAATCGACCTCAGTTCTCCCGAAAAAGTAGAAAGTTTTCAATTTCCAGAATTGAAAGATGCTAATAAAGTTGTGCTGGTTAACAATGCTGGTATGGTTGGAGATGTTAAATATGTAGGCAACATTGACAATCGAAAAATTATTGATTGCTATAACCTTAACCTAATTGCACCTGCTATTTTAACTAATAATTTCATAGCTGCTTATAATAACTCTTCTGTAAAAAAACTTATCATAAATGTTAGTTCAGGTGCAGGAAGGCATCCAATTGATGGCTGGAATGTTTACTGCTCAACAAAGGCAGGAATGGATATGTTTAGTCAAGTATTAAATGAGGAAAACAAAATAAATGAATCTAATATTGAAGTTTTAAGCCTTGCTCCAGGAATTATAGATACTGGAATGCAAACCGAAATACGTAGTGCTGATGTGAATGAATTTTCTGGTCTTGAAAAATTTATTGACTATAAAGAGAATGGCGATTTAGTTCAACCAGAAATTACTGCACAACAAGTTTTGACATTTATCAAAAATCCTAATATAGCAACAAATGTGCTTTGTTCAGTTAGAGATTTAACAAATTAAATACTAAATAAGTCCTTTTACTGACAATTTTTACCGCTAATCAAATTACAGAATAGAATTCTGTTTTTTTTCGTTAAATTTGATGAGTTTGCTGAAAATTATGTTTCAGCTTTCAAAGAACTAACTAATAAAATTTAACATGAAATTTAATCGACTATCTTATTTATTAATTGCGAGTACATTTATTTTTTCTGGTGTACAAGCACAAAATCAAACTAGGTCAGGTAATTGGTGTGGGTTTGATAAACAAATTGAAGCGGAATTGCAAAACAACCCTAATTTTTTGCAAGAATATTTCCAACATATTAGCGACCTTAAAAAAACAAACACTAACAACAAATTAGCAACTTACACAATACCTGTTGTTGTGCATAACATTACACATAGTGGTGGGTTAGGTTATGTGACCAAACAAGTTATTGAGGAGGCTATCGAAAGATTGAACATTGATTTTAACCGATTAAATTCTGACACTACTCAAACAAGATCAATTTTTAAACCTCATGCCGGTTCTATTGATATTGAATTTAGGTTAGCTCATTTAGATCCTAATGGAGATTGTACTGAAGGAATTGTAAGATTAGAACATCCTGCAAGTGCTGACTTTGGTGATAATGATAAAAGTATTAGTCAATGGGATGAGCACAAGTATTTTAACATTTGGTTAGTAGATGCCATTGAACAAGGTTCTGGTGGAGGTACTGGTGTTATTGCTGGTTACGCACAGTTTCCTTACGGATGGGGTGGTGGAATTAACAATACTTACGGTATTGTGGTTGACAACTCATTTTTTGGTGCTAATGACAGAACATTAACACATGAAGTAGGTCATTGTTTTGGACTATTACATACGTTTCAAAGTGGATGTGGAGGAAATTGTTCAACATCAGGTGACGGCTTATGTGACACACCTCCTGCATTAACTCAAACATTTGGCTGTAATCAATCTCAAAACTCTTGTTCTAACGATGCAAGTGGTCCTGACCCATACGGCACTAATGTAGTGGATCAAATTGAAAACTATATGAGTTATGATAACTGTCAAAATATGTTTACTCAAGATCAAGTAGCTACTATGGTATCTGTTTTAAATAGTACAAGTACAACGCAAGGTTTAGCACAATTAAATACTACTGCAAACCTTAATGCTACAGGAACTAATGATCCATACACCGCCCCTATTTGTACTCCAATAGCTGATTTTTCTTACAACAAAGAATACATCTGTGCTGGTGATACCGTAACATTTACGGACATGTCATATAATGCTACTCCAACATCATGGAACTGGACTTTTACTGGTGGTGCTCCGAACAGTTCTAGTGTTCAAAACCCACAGATTGTATACAATACACCTGGAGTTTATAGTGCTGTACATGAACCAGGAACCTCTGCCGGTACTGACGTAATATCTAAAGCAAACATTATCACTGTTAGTTCTTTAACTGCTGATTATGTTGGCCCTTTTCTAGATAGTTATGAAAATGTAACTCAATATTCAAACGATTGGAGATTAGAAAGTGGAAGTGGACAAACATGGCAAAATACAACCTCTGCAGCAAAAACTGGTTCTAGAAGTGTTAGAATTAGAAACTATTTTAACCAATCAGGTAATGTGTATGCATTAATCAGTCCTTCGTACGACATCTCAACCATGTCTAACAAAATAATGACTTTCCAACAAGCTTTTGCAAAAAGATCTTCTGGAAACAATGACAGATTAATGGTATCTTACTCTATAGATTGTGGAGCTACCTGGATTCTTAAAGTTCCATTGCAAGGGAGTTTTTTAGCTACAGCTCCAGATCATAGTTCTGAGTTTGTTCCAACTTCAAATGAATGGACAATGAGAACAGTTGATTTAACATCTATTGGTTCAGAAAGTAACGTTAGATTTAAATTTGAATTTCAATCAGGTGGAGGAAACAACATTTACATAGATGATATCAACATTAGTGGTACTACTACTATTGATGAATTTGATAATATAGCAACTTTCAATGTTTATCCTAACCCAGCAAAATCGGGTGCTAAGATATCTTTTAACTTAATTAAAGACGTAAATAATCTAAGTATTATTATAAAAAATGCTCTGGGACAAAATGTAACCAATGTTATTAACGGACAATCGTTTAACTTGGGTAAATACACATTAAACATTGACGAGCAAAGAAATTTAGCTCCAGGACTTTACTTTATAGAATTTAACGCTGACAATAACATTAAAACTCAGAAGTTAATTATTCAATAACAAATTGTTAGTTCACAAAAAAGCCCTCATTTTTAGGAGTGAGGGCTTTTTTATTAGTTATGTTAATTCCTTATCAAGGATTATTCTTATTAATCTCATCTTGCAATTTACGCATTATCTCTTGTTCTTTCTTCAATGCTTTTTTACGGTGTTCTTCATATTCTCTCTCTAAACTTTCTAACTCTCGCTTAACATTCTTTACAGAAGATAAGTTAGATTTAAAACGAATAACAAAAAAGATTAATGCTACTAATAAAACAATTATAATAGCCCATAAAATAGTATTGTAAAGTCCTTTTTCAATTTGATTTCCAAACAAAGCAATACTATCCTTTTCTTCTTTTAAAGCTTTTAATTCTTCTTGAAGTGTAACAATTTCTTTTTTTAACTGGTTAATTTGAGTGTTTAGTCCTTTAATTTCAGCAGAAGAATTAAGTGATAGCTTTCTTAAAGCAACAAGCGAATCTAAAGCATTGCTCTTAACTTTAAGAATAGAACTCTTTCTGATTAACTGAAAGTCTTTAAACGAAGAAGATTTTGTAATAATATAATCAAACTGGCTTTCGATTGTACCTGATTCTAACTGTGGCTGAGTAGGCACACTTTTTTGTGCAATTAATGGCACTGAAAATACTAAAACTAAAGTAAGAATTGTACTGCTAATCTTCATAACATTACTTTTTACGCATAAACAGCTGGATGGGTACACCTTTAAAGTTAAAATTTTCCCTCAACTTATTTTCGAGATACCTTTTATAAGGTTCTTTTATATATTGGGGCAAATTACAAAAAAATGCAAAAGTTGGAGCATAAGTAGGTAATTGAGTAACAAATTTAATTTTAATCCATTTTCCTTTTAATGCCGGTGGTGGATTCTTTGCAATCGCTTCCAACATCACTTCATTTAATTTAGAAGTAGAAATCTTTCGTTTTCTGTTCTCATAAACCTGAACTACTTCTTCTAATGCTTTATGAATTCTTTGCTTATTCTTTACAGAAGTAAAAACAATAGGAACATCCGTAAATGGAGCTATACGCTCTTTTATTTGTTCTTCTAGTTTCTTGGCAGTATTCGTTTCTTTCTCAACCAAATCCCATTTATTAACCAGAATTACAATTCCTTTTCTATTCTTAATGGCTAGGTGAAAGATATTCATATCCTGAGCCATTATACCTTCAGTCGCTTCAACTAGTAATAAACATACATCAGCATTTTCAATAGTTCTAACTGCTCGCATTACTGAATAAAACTCAATATCTTCATTGACTTTACCTTTCTTCCTTAAACCTGCTGTATCAATCAATTTTAAATCAAAACCAAAAGCATTATATCTTGTAGTAATAGAATCTCTAGTGGTTCCTGCAATATTGGTTACTATGTTTCTATCCTGTCCAATTAAAGCATTTAGCAATGACGACTTACCAACGTTTGGTCTACCAACAATAGCCAATCTTGGCACTCCATCTTCATCCTCCTCCTCTGGCTTGTCTTCAAGGTGTTTTACAACCTCATCCAACAACTCTCCAGTTCCACTACCATTAATTGATGAAACATTAAAAATCTCATCAGCAATACCAAAACCATAAAAAATACTTGATTCTAATATTCTTTCGTTGTTATCTACCTTATTAGATACCAATAAAATTTTCTTATCCGTCTTTCTTAACAACTTCACAACCGCTTCATCCAAATCAGTAATTCCAGCGGTTACATCAACCACAAAAATGATAACATCACACTCCTCAATGGCAAGAATAACCTGTTTTCTAATCTCGTCCTCAAAAATATCATCTGAACCTTTTACATACCCTCCAGTATCGATTAGAGTAAAATCTTTACCATTCCAATCTACCTGACCGTAATGTCTATCTCTAGTAACTCCACTAGCTTCATCAACTATGGCACTACGAGTTTCTGTTAACCTATTAAACAAGGTTGACTTACCAACATTTGGTCTTCCTACTATGGCTACAATATTTCCCATGATTCGGCAAAATTACCCATTTAGATACCCAAAACGCTTTAATTGGGCTTCATTATTTCTCCAGTCTTTATTTACTTTAACATAAAGTTCTAAAAAGACTTTCTTCGCTAAAAATTTTTCAATGTCTTTTCGAGCTTCAGTACCTACTTTTTTCAAGCCTTTACCTTGATGCCCAATGATGATTCCCTTTTGTGAATCTCTAATCACCATTATTATCGCTCTAACACGAATAATCTGAGGTTCCTCTTTAAACTCTTCCACCTCAACCTCACATGAGTATGGTATTTCCTTTTTATAGTTTAATAAGATTTTCTCTCTTATAATTTCTGACACAAAAAAACGCTCTGGCTTATCTGTTAAGGCATCTTTATCATAAAATGGAGGGAACTCAGGAAGTAAAGATTTTATCTCTAGCATCACCTGATCTACATTAAAATTATGTAGTGCAGAAATAGGATATATCTTACCACTAGGTAATTGTTCTTTCCAATAAGCTACTCGCTCTTCTAGAAAATCTTGCTCTACCTCATCAATCTTATTAATTAAAAGAATAACTGGTGTTGAAGTTTTTTGAAGACGTTCCAAAATGTCTTTATCCTTAAACTCTTTCTCTTTTGCTTCAACCATTACCAACAATACATCAGCATCACTTATCGCCGATTTCACAAAAGTCATCATCCCTTCATGCATTTTATAGGCAGGATCTACAATACCAGGTGTATCTGAAAAAACAATCTGATGCTCTTCATCATTTACAATACCTAAAATACGATGACGGGTTGTTTGAGCCTTAGATGTAATTATGGATAACCTCTCCCCAACCAATTCGTTCATTAAGGTTGATTTACCAACATTTGGAGCTCCAATAATATTTACAAAACCAGCTTTATGCACAGCACAAAGGTAGTCTTTACTTTTTAGTTTTAATATTAAGCACCAATTATCTTAATAGAGTAACTGCTCCTTTATAAGTTTCAGCTCTACCTTCAAGATTATTAATGGTTAGTATAAAATAATAAGTTCCTTCAGCATGGTCATCTCCATCCCAATCATTTTTGTAATTCTCCTGCTCAAAAACGAGCTTACCCCACCGGTTAAAAACTTGCAAATTATTAGTGTAATGCTCAAGATTTTTAAACATTAAAACATCATTATCTCCATCTTTATTAGGTGTAAATACATTTGGAATAATTACCACACATTGCGCACCTTCACAAGCAGGATTTTCAATTTCTATAACAACCGATACTGTATCAGTACACCCATTGGCATCCGTAACAATTAATGTTACAGTATAAAATCCTGATGAGTGATATGTATGAGTTGGGTTGGGTATATGATTATTTTGCCCAGGGTTTCCTCCACCAAAATCCCACTCCCAAGAAACTATATTACCAGTTGACATATCAGTAAAAGACATTGGAACATTAGACTGGCTATTTCCTGGAGGAGAATAGGTGAAAGCTGCCGTTGGACCCTCAAACATTGTAGGGCAAATAGTATCAGTATAAATGGTATCGCAAGCGGTAAAAATCATTACCCTAAAACAATCTCCTGTATTAATTCCTGATTGGCAAACTGAATCAGAATTTGCATTGATTATGTTTGTCCATGAACCTCCTGCAATTGAAGATTGCCATTGTAGATCTCCTTGTGTACTGCTTACCCATAAACAAACATTACCACTACAATCTGCAGAATAGTTTATCACACCATTTACGGGTTGTGGTTGAATTACCGGGCAAATAGTATCTGAATAAGACGTGTCACAGTTGGTATATGACATCGCTCTATAACAATTTCCAGCTACAAAACTTGGTTGTAAAAGTGTACTTGAAGTATCTCCAACCAAATCATTCCATACTGTTCCATTAGTTGAAACTTGCCATTGTACATTCCCTTGATTACCTGTTAAAAATAAAGAAACATTTCCTTGACAATCGTCAGTATAACTGGTTGCACCAGAGCTTGAAGGTACCATCTGTCCAACACAAACGGTATCAGAATAAAGTGTATCACACAATGTACTAATCCTAACCCTAAAACATTCACCAGGTGATGCTCCTGAAAACATAAGTGAATCTAAGCTTGCTCCTGATACATCACTCCATACTCCAGAAGTTATAGAACTTTGCCATTGAAGATCTCCAAAGTAACCTATAATATCCATTGATAAGTTACCATTACAATCAGCTGAATAATTGACTATTCCATTAGTAGGCTGTGGTTGAACTACAGGGCAAATAGTATCTGAATAAGAAGTATCACAGTTAGTATATGACATTGCCCTATAACAATTACCCGATATAAATCCTTGTTGCAACAATGTTCCTGAAGTGTCTCCAATCAAGTCATTCCATACGGTTCCATTAGTTGAAATTTGCCACTGTATATCTCCTAGGTTGCCCGATAAAAACAAAGAAACATTTCCCTGACAATCATCACTATAACTCAATGTTCCCGGAACGGATGGGGTTATTGTTCCTAAACAAACAGTATCTGAGAAAATAGAGCCACAAGATGTAGTGAGCTGAACAGTAAAGCAATCTCCTGATGAAATTCCACTTAAAGATAAAGTATCATAAATAGCACCTGTAATGGAATCCAGCTGCCCTGAACTAATGGAATACCATTGTATATCTCCATAATATCCTGAAAGATTTAGGTCAATATTTCCATTACAATCAGCCACATAACTTACTGTACCTGGTATAGGTGGAGGCAAGGGTGTAACAGTAATCGGATTCATGGTATAAATACCATACCCACACGAATTAGTATCTCCTTTGGTAATAGTTAAACCATAAGTAGTTGGTATGCTTGGAGAAGCGAAAGGATATGGACAAGTATCACAACTAAAATTTACAGGTACGTTCATAGGTTCGCCAGAAATAACATACCATTGATATCTAGTTGTAGTGTCACAACTAATTGTTTGACACCCACCACCTGGTGTAAAATTCCAACCCAGCTGAGTTGAACCACAAAATACTTGCGGACTAGCCGTTAAATTTAAAGAACCAACTGAAGTATCTAATGTTCCAGGAACTGTAAAACTCATTACAGGAGTCCATGGACCAACCAAAGTATCTATGTTTTCTCTTAATCTGTAATAATAGGTCATACCTGGACATAAAACGCTATCTGGAACAGTAATAGCTGGATAGGTCATAGCCATTTGAACAGGTTTTGTGACCTGTTGGCCTTGATAAAAAGGAATACAATTAGCAGCACTATATACTCCAGAAAAGTTACTGTCATCCATTTTACTACTATCACATCTAACTTCCATTTCTAACCAATAGAAATTACACCCAAAGGTTGCAGGATTAGAATCTCCTGTTGCAGAAAATCCAACACCCGGTGTATAGGTAGCATAATTAAAGTAAGTAAGTGGTAACGGGTGACACGCCCAACTTGTTTTAATAAATAGAAATAACGTAAACAGGCAAAAAAGCGAAGTGCGTAATAAATAATTCATTTATTTTTTGATTAAAAGATTTAATAAAATTTGCTTTTGCCTGAGAATTTGAATCCAAGACGGAAGAATTTTTAAATAAGTTGCGTGATATCAAAAAAAGATTTTTATATCAGCAATAAATTCAAAATTTGAATTAAAAAACTGCTCTAGAACTTAAAAAGTACTATATTTGCTCCCCTTTTAAACGGAAAAAGTTCTTAAAATATATCGCGGGGTAGAGCAGTTGGTAGCTCATCGGGCTCATAACCCGGAGGTCGCAGGTTCGAGTCCTGTCCCCGCTACTACAAAAAGCCGAAGCATGTCTTCGGCTTTTTTATTTATATTTACTCTGATGAAAAAAACCATTTTACATATCATTTTTCTAGCCAGCTTTATTCAATCGTATTCCCAACACTTAACTCAGAAAACAAAACAAAAAATAGACAGTTTAAGCAATTATGTTACTGACCAAACAATTAACGATAGCTTAAAAGGAGAAGCTTTATACAAACTTGGATACACTCAATTTTTAAAAGCCCGAGATTTAGCTGGTGCTTCAAAAAGTCTATTTGAAGCATTAGAATTAGCTGAGAGAAAAAACCTTGATGAACTTGAAGCAAAATGTAATGATGCTTTGGGTTGGATGGAAACCCGAAAGGAAAATCATTATAAAGCTGTTGAGTACATGCGTAAAGCAAGTGACTACTACAAAACTACTAACAGCAAATTTTATTTATTTAAAGCTGATTATAATTTAGGGTGTATGTTAATGAGTGCAGATAAAGATGATGAAGCTAAAACACACCTTACCAACGCGTTAGAATTTGCAAAAAAAATTGAAAATAAAAGCTGGACTTTAAACAGCTACCAAGCCTTGGCAGGTTTGTATCAAAAAATAGATAAAACAGATGAAGCTATAGCATTTGGTAAAGAATCAGCCAGATTAATGCAAGAGCTTAAGGGAACTTACGGTAATGGTCGAATACCTTCAACACTTGCAGAACTGCATGCAGCCAAAGGAGATTATAAGAATGCTAACAAATGGATCAATGAAGCATTCATTTGTGCTAATGCAGGTAAAGACAATATGATTTTTAAAGAGGTATATTATACCGATTTCATGATTCAAAAAATGCAAGGAAACGCTCAAAGAGCATTAGAAAGCTATGAGTTATACTCTCACTATAAAGATTCCATTTTTAATGATGAAGCGATGAATAAAGCTAGCGATGCTGAAGCAAAATACTTAAATGAAGTAAAAAAACTAGAAGCTGAAAAAACTGAAGCTGAAAAAAAATTGATTGAATCTGAAAAAAAGAGAAGCGACCAACAACGTAATTGGTTAATTGGAGGAGTAATATTTATACTTATTGCTTTAGGTATTGTTGCTCAACGATTTGTTTTAACAAAAAAACAAAAATCAATCATTGAAAAAGCTCATGTTGAGCTAGAAGAAAAAAACAAAGAAATTTTAGATTCTATTTCTTATGCTAAGCGAATACAAAGTGCCATACTTCCTCCAAATAAGTTGGTTAAAGAATACCTACAGGATTCTTTCATTCTGTATAAGCCTAAAGACATTGTAGCAGGAGATTTTTACTGGTTAGAAACGATTAGTGATGAAAATTCAACACCCAACACCCAACACTCAACAACTATTTTATTTGCCGCTGCTGATTGTACGGGACATGGAGTACCAGGAGCTATGGTAAGTGTGGTATGTAATAATGGCTTAAACAGAAGTGTGAGAGAACATGGTTTAACTGATCCTGGAAAAATATTAGACAAAACCAGAGAAATAGTTGTAGCAGAATTTGAAAAGAGTGAAGAAGAAGTGAAAGATGGAATGGACATTGCTTTATGCTCATTAGAAGGAAATGTTTTAAAGTATGCAGGTGCACATAACCCACTATGGATAATTAGAAGTGGAACTGAAGATATTGAGGAAATTAAACCAGATAAACAACCAATAGGCAAAACTGATAATCCACAACCATATACTACTAACACCATAAACTTACAAAAAGGAGATACTATTTACATTTTCTCCGATGGTTATGCCGATCAGTTTGGAGGTGAAAAGGGCAAAAAAATGAAAACAACAAATTTCAAAAAACTCTTAATATCCATTAAAGATGATAATATGGACAAACAACAAGAATTGATTGATAAGACTTTTGAAGATTGGAAAGGTGATTTGGAACAATTAGACGATGTGTGTGTAATTGGGGTTAGAATTTAACTAAACAATCCCTTAAATACTTCTTCTACTTTACTTACAAAAGCAATCTCTATTTTATGGTTACTAGAGTTAATCCCTTTTTGATTATACTTAGATACATAGACTTTATCAAAACCTAATTTTTCAGCTTCTGCAATGCGTTGATCTATCCTGCTAATTGGTCTTATTTCTCCACTTAATCCAACCTCTGCTGCAAAACATGACCCTGATTTTATTGGCGTATCAACATTGCTAGATAATACGGCAACAATTACTGCTAAATCGATAGATGGATCATCTATTCTCAATCCTCCAGCCAAGTTTAAAAACACATCTTTTTTCCCTAATTTAAATCCGCAACGCTTTTCTAAAACCGCCAATAACATGTTCAATCTCCTAGTATCAAAACCAGTTGTAGTTCGTTGTGGCGTTCCATAAGCAGCAGAACTAACTAGTGCTTGAACTTCAATGAGTAATGGTCGGTTACCTTCCATAGTAGCAGCAATTGCTGTCCCACTTAAAGGTTCATCTTTGTCACTAATTAATATTTCTGATGGGTTATCTACCTCACGCAGGCCTGCACCATGCATCTCATAAATACCAAGCTCGTTTGTTGAACCAAATCTATTTTTAATCGACCTTAAAATTCTATAAATATGATTTCGGTCTCCTTCAAATTGCAACACTACGTCAACCATGTGTTCCAATATTTTCGGACCAGCGATGTTTCCATCTTTGGTTATATGCCCAATTAAGAAAACTGGGGTAGAAGTTTCTTTAGCATACTTCATTAATTCAGAAGTACACTCTCTTACTTGAGAAATACTCCCTGGTGATGAATCTATAACTGCTGTATGTAGTGTTTGTATAGAATCAATCACTAACACATCTGGATTCATCTCCTTAATATGATGAAATATATTTTGAGTTGATGTTTCAGTTAAAATATAACAATCAAGATTTTTGTTCCCAATTCTATCAGCTCGCATTTTAATTTGTTGCTGACTTTCCTCTCCACTTACATACAAAGTCTTTTGTCCTTTTAGTCTTAAAGACATTTGTAACATCAAAGTAGATTTTCCTATACCTGGATCACCTCCAAATAGAATTAAAGAACCAGGAACTAATCCTCCGCCAAGAACCCTATTTAATTCAGTTCCTGGCAAACGCATTCTTGGAATATCAGCTAACTCAATATTCTCAATTTGCAAAGGCTTGCTTGTTCTTTGTGTATTAAAAGTAGATTTTACATCATTAGGATTAGGCTTACTTACTACTTCTTCAACAATGGTATTCCACTGATTACAAGAAGTACACTTACCTACCCATTTCGGATATTGAGCACCACAGTTTTGGCAAAAAAAGGCAGTCTTTACTTTAGTTTTTGCCATGTAATAAAATTTATGCTATAACAGATCTTCTCTTTTCTTTTTTAGCAAGAGATGCTTTTATATCTTCTAGTTCTCCTTTGGGAATGGCATCAATCAATTCACGGGTATATTCTGTTTCTGGATTAGCATAAATTTCATCTGCCAAGCCCATTTCTACTACTTTACCCATTTGCATTACCACCATTCTGTCACTCATAAACTTAACAACCGATAAATCGTGAGAAATGAAGATATAAGTAAATTGAAATTCTTCTTTTAGTTCATTCAACAAGTTTAATACCTGTGCCTGAACTGAAACATCTAATGCAGAAACAGACTCATCACAAATGATGAATTTAGGATTTAGTGCTAACGAACGAGCAATGCAAATACGCTGACGCTGACCACCAGAAAATTCGTGTGGATAACGATAAAAATGTTGTTCTAGCAAACTCACTCGTTTCAGCAATTCCATTACCCTAGCTTTTCGTTGCTCATCATTATCAAAAACACCATGTACTCGCATAGGTTCCATAATTGCTTCACCAATTGTAATACGCGGATTTAAAGAAGAGTATGGATCCTGAAAAATGATTTGCATTTCCTTCCTGTAATCTCGCATAGCTTTAGTACCAAGCGAAGTAATATCGTTTCCTTTAAATATAATTTGACCTGAAGTAGGTTCTACTAGTTTTAAAATGGTTCTACCTAAAGTTGTTTTACCACAACCAGATTCTCCAACTAAACCTAATGTTTCTCCAGGGTAAACCTCAAACGAAACATCATCAACAGCTTTCACATATTCTTTGGCCTTACCAAAAATTCCTTTGTTAATTGGAAAATAAGTTTTCAGATTTTTTATCTCCAATACTGGTTCTTGCTTGTAAAGTTCTTCATGCCTCTTTGCTGTTTCAGCAGGTGAAATAACTAAACTATTGGTCACTTCCTCTACCGACTTGTTGGTTTCGTGCATCAGTCCTTTATCATCAACCGTCATAAAATCACTTACCGTTGGCAACCATGTAAGTCTTCTATTAAGTGGTGGACGACAAGCCAACAATCCTTTTGTATAGGGATGTTGTGGATTGGTAAAAATATCTAATACAGTACCTTGTTCTACAATTTTACCTTTATACATTACCACTACCTTATCAGCCAGCTCTGCAATAACTCCAAGGTCGTGAGTAATAAACAGAATGCCCATATCTTCCTCTTGCTGAAGTTTCATCATCAGCTCTAAAATAGTTTTCTGAACGGTAACATCCAAAGCTGTAGTAGGCTCATCAGCAATCAATATCGAGGGGTTGCAAGACATTGCCATTGCAATCATCACCCTCTGTTTTTGACCTCCTGATATTTGGTGAGGATATGTATCAAAAATAATTTCAGGACGTGGTAATTGAACTTTCTTAAATAACTCTATTGTTTTTTCTTTCGCCTCTTTCTTAGTTACTTTCTGGTGTAATATAATTGCCTCTGCAACCTGGTCACCACAAGTATAAACAGGATTTAAAGAAGTCATCGGCTCCTGAAATATCATAGCTATTTCGTTTCCTCTATAACTTCTCATCTCTTTCTCTGAAACCTTAGTTAAATCAACTATTCCATCTTCAGAGTGAAACAATATCTCTCCAGAAGCAATTCTTCCCGGAGGATTAGGAATTAAACGCATTGCTGATAATGAGGTAACTGATTTACCTGAACCAGATTCTCCAACTATACCAATAGTTTCTCCTTTATTGAGTGTAAAGGAAACATCATTTACCGCCTTAACTGTTTCATCTTCAGTTTGAAACTCAGTTACAAGGTTCTTAATCTCTAATAGCGTATTACTGCTCATACTTTAAATCAACATCTTGAAAGGGCAATAAAATTACACTTTCTCTAAAACTAAAACAAGTAAATACCTCAATAGATAAGGATAGTTTAGACCATTAAATAATAAATAAAGACGAAAGAATGATAAGGACTTATAAACTAATAATTTAAGTCTCTTACAATTATAGATAAATAGCCATAAGATTCACTATCATTAATCATAGCAATTTCAATGTTAGACTTAGCATTTTCTATTTTCCAAATAATAAAACCATCATCTGCAATTCTTCCTTTACCATATTTTCGAGTAAAATGTTGGTTAAAATCTTCATATAAAAACCCCGCATCTTCAATCAAATCAAAAAAAGCAGCCAATTCAATTTCATATAACTTATTGTCCTCAGAAAAATCATAAGTAACAGTATAAGTATTACCCATATCTATGGTATAATCATAATGCAAATAATCTTGCATTTTATCCTTTAAAAAGGATTCATTTTCACTACTTTGAACAGACTCAATGTTATCTCCAATTTTCACTCCTCGTAAATGACCTTCTTCTGTTTTCAGAATAATTGGATAATACTCACTCTTATTATTTCCGTCACATGAACTAAAAAGAGCAACAGCAACAATTAAAATAACACTACAATATTTTTTGAAAAGACTCATTCAGATGTAATTATGTTTTCGTCTTTAATTAGTGTTTCGTTCCTAAACCTCAAAAACAATTGAGTTAATGCCACTACATCTTTTTGACAATAATTGGCAATTCTCTCTAAGTCTTTTTCTTTCCAATAAACTTCATTTACCATGCTTCCATCTATGTCATCTTTGGGGGTTGGAATATCAAAAACCGTAGTTAACAAACTTAATGATGTGAAATTTTTATAATCTCCAAACTTCCACAGTTGCATTGTATCTAAATGTAGCACTTCCCAAGGTTTTTTGCCTGCCATATCAAGTATTGCTGGTATAGTCATTCCATTTATCAAACCTCTCCTACAAATGTATGGGAAATCAAATTCTTTGCCATTATGTGCACATAATAACTGATCGCGAGAATTAAAATAATTGTTCAACAAATCAAAGAACTCCCCTAACAAAACCACTTCATCATCATTATAAAATGATTTTAATCGAAGCTTCTTTGTTCCATTAGTAATTTTAATAAATCCAACGGAAATGCAAACAATTTTTCCGAACTCAGCATAAATCCCAGCCCGTTCATACACATCAGAAGGAGTTTCTTCTTCTCCAGCAATGAACTTAGCCTTGTGTTCCCAATGTTTTTTAAAATCATCATTCAACGACTCAAAGTCAGGTTGCTGAGCAACTGTTTCAATATCTAAAAAAAGAATTTTTTCGAGGTCAATTTTTTCTAGCATCTCATGTGGATTAAACTATGTGAAAGATACTAATTGATTTTATTTAATCATAACACCCTGCTTATTAATAATAGGAATATTAATCAAATTCTCGTCTTTAATGGTTTCTGCTAAAAAAATGTACTTCTTATCATACATTGTATTTTCTATAAAAAAACTCACCCAATATTCATTATGCAAGGCAAACACATTTTCCATAATTGGTTCTATCAACGCAAATTCATTAACATCTATACTCCCTAAACCATGTCTAAGCATTGAGGTTTCTGTTTTATTACCCTTGTCATCAGTAAAATATCCTTTCGAGCTTACCAACACATTTTCAATAGCTTCCTTACGTTGATTAATTAAATAGACATTCCAAACAAATTGATCCAATTCGTTTTTTTCTTTAACTACCGCAACAGCTACATTCTCTACTTTAGGTGGGTTAATGTCTTTCTTCATAAGATTCAAAACTTTTTATAGCTTCCTGCACAGTTTTATCATATTCATTTATAATAACATAATAGCCAAAATCATTGTAAAGATTCCTACTTATTGATGCCTTCACCCCCCTTTTTATCAATGCTTTAGACTGCACAACTTGATCTAGATTTCTTTGCATTCCGTTTTCTTCTGCAAACTTTATTAAACCGTTAAACAAATCGTTACTCACTTTAAACTTATTTTTAAATGCTACAGCAGTCTTATACTTTCCTCTTAACATTTTTCTGTTCCTATCAGCATAACTCAATGCAAAATTTTCAATAATTCCCCGATACCTTAATTCATATAAAAATGGTGTTCCTCCCACCGTATCAAGAGGCACAAAAACATCTGGCATAATACCTCCTCCTCCATAAACTAATTTTCCTTCAGGTGTATAAAACTTTAAAGAATCCGGGAATTGAATGCTATCAGCTGATAATAACTCTCCATTTTCATAACGATTATAAGCCTCTGAATGATAAGCTTCTAAATCTGAATCGTAAGGCTTTTGAATACATCTACCTGTTGGAGTATAATACCTTGCAACCGTTAATCGAAGTGCTGATCCATCAGGCCACATTACCTGTTCCTGAACCAATCCTTTACCAAAGGATCTTCTTCCCAGAATTAATCCTCTATCATTATCTTGTATCGCTCCTGCTAATACCTCAGAGGCTGATGCAGAATTTTCATTAATTAAAACTGCTACTTCTATACCTTCTAACGATCCTTTATCTGTTGCAAAAACTTTTTCTTTATTTCTGGTTCTTCCATCTGTATAAACTATCATTTTCCCTTTTTGCAATAACTCATCAGCTATATCAGTAGCTGCAGCAAGCACTCCACCACCATTTCCTCTCAAATCGACAATTAACTTTTTCATCCCTTTTTTTATCAGTTTATTAGCTGCTTCCACAAATTCATGATAAGTAGTTTTCGAAAATCTTGTTATCCGTAAATACCCTACTTTATCTTTTATTAAATATGGCGCATCAACACTATAAATAGGTATCTGATCTCTTATAATTTTATAATGAAAAAGTTTTTTATATCCTGGTCGTTTAACATCTACTTCTACTATTGTACCTCTTGGACCTTTTAATAGTTTAATGATACTATCATTTGTAATACCAACTCCAGCAACAGGAATACTATCAACTTTCACTATCCTATCACCAGCTTTTATCCCTAATTTTTCTGAAGGACCATTAGCAATTGGAGATATAATCATTACCGTATCATCTTTCACCCTAAATTCTACACCTATACCCTCAAAATTACCCTCTATCGGATCATTCATTCCATCAAAATCTTTAGCTGGAATATAATAAGAGTGAGGATCAAGTTGTGCTAACAATGCAGCTATGCTTTCTTCAGTCAACTGTTTTTTATCAACCGAGTCAACATACATTTCACCTATATAATTAAGTATTTCATTGAGTTTTGCTGCAGAATTAAATCGTTTTACCTGAGTAAAAATAGAATCATTATTGGCAGAAGATGGTGTTAAAAAACCTCCCAATACAATTCCTAAAGCAGTACTTCCTAATACAATTAAAGGAAGTAATAAAAAAACTATAACCTTATTTTTACTCACTAATTATAAATTTTGAATTTGGGTTAAAGCAACACCTGATTCCTGCAAAAAATCTAATCCTGATTTATCCTTGTAATCATTAATAAATACAACCCTTGTGATTCCTGCTTGTAATATTAACTTACTACATTCTTTACAAGGTGACAATGTAATATATAACGTAGCCCCCTGTGCATTATGATTAGATTTAGCAATTTTAGTTAAAGCATTAGCTTCTGCATGTAAAACAAACCATTTCGTTTCTCCATTCTCATCCTCACAACAATTATCATATCCAGTAGGTGTTCCATTGTAACCATCAGAAATAATCATTCTATCTTTTACTATTAACGCTCCTACTTTTTTTCGTTCACAATGTGAAAGATTTGCCCACTCCAATGCCATTTTCAAATAGGCTCTATCGTACCTTAATTGTTTTTCTTTATCGTATTCCATCTATTAATATAGTAAAAACCAAAAGTAGGAAATTGTTAATGAACAAAGCCTTAAAAACTTTCATTAATCAAATAGATTCCATGAAATTCCAAACTTTAATGATCTGGATAATCTAGGATAATTAGGAGCTAAAAAAGATTTATAATTACTTCTTCCAGCATTAAAATGTTCCCACTTTAAAAAGATTTGAGCTCTTTTTAAATAAGTATTCAAAAAAATATCAATGTTAGGGTAATAACCTATTACATAGTTTTCTTGAACAGTAAACTCTGATATAGCTGGAGAATAACCATATCCGAAGTAATCAGTTGAATAAGACCCACCTACCCCAAATTGTAGTTTAAGTGCTTTTTTAAATACCCTACCCTCATAATACATAATATGTCTTACTATAACTGCAGGAATAGGAGTAATGAATTTGTTAGATGCAATTTGGTAAATCCCAGCCGTTCTAAAATGGAACTTCCATAAACTATAATCCTTAGCTATTTTAAAAGAAGTAAGAGTCATTGATTCATCATTTTGTGAAGCAATTGACAAGCTATCATAATACAGAGCATTGTTTATCAGTTTATTTTCAGCCGACAATTCCAATCGGAATTTATTCAAACCTAATTTAGCCTTAGTATTGAACACAGACTGTTTCTTTAAGTCAGGATTTTTCCAATTAAAATGATTAGAAATGTAATTAACATACTTTAAATCAGGAGCTGTTAAAAAATAACCTCCACCAAGTAAGATATTATAATTCTGGCTTCTTTTATTAACTCTAACTTCAGCCAACACATCTCCTTGTCTATATCCCGACAATCCGTACTTAAGTAATCCCTCCCCACTATATCCTTTCCAATCTAACATTGCTTTTACTCCTGCATAAGTATTTGTATAGTTAGTGTCAAAATTTATTAAAACAGTATCTATTTCAAACCCTTGATAATAATTTTTCATATCGTACTGATACAAAATCTCCAAACTGTAATGTTGATTTCTATAACCTAAATTAAATTCATTACTAAAAGTTTTCCGATGTAATGAATCAATAGTAGGTCGATTAGAAATACTAGTTAGGTAATTATAACTTGTTGTATCATCAGCTGTAGTAAGAGAATCTTTACCTAATAACGAAAAAATCCCCGCAGAGTCAAGATAATTGGATTGATAAATTTCTGAGGTTTGGTCATTATCAAAAAATACTCTTCGATAAGTTTCATAAGAAGCATTATATGATAAATATATTTTCTTAGTAAATAGTGAGTCTTTTGAAAGGTCCATCAAATCCAACCGCTGAAATAAATTATAACGATATCTTTTAACATATGAATTACTTGAGGATAAATTAACCGTATAATTTCGTGCATCATCAAAAAGCTTATTCTCGTAATCATCTGGATCAGCTAACCCTCCATTTTCCTGATAAAAATCTCTCTGAATTTCATTACTAAAAATTACTTCATAATTATTCTTCTTAGTATGATACCCTAACTCTACACTAAATAAACTGTTATTAGCTTCTTGGTTAACAAAAGCTCCTGGAGAGCTTACTTTAATTAAATCAAAAGAAAAAGATAATTGTTTGCCAAAACTTTGAATGTGTTTTATTTTAAAAATCTGCTCCTTTCTGCTAGCATTTACATAAGTAAGATTAGTGAAAGGTTTAACTCCATTTAACTTTCGATATTCCGAAAATATTACATCATCTTCATTTAAAATACTATTATTATATAAAAACTCTGCTGTAGGATAATAAAATCTAGAACCAAATGGACCTAAATTTTTTATTAAAACATCATCATCATGCTTATAAAACAACCGATCCATTCCAAAATCTTCAGATTTTAAAATTGAATCATACTTAAAATTAATAGTACGCAAAGAATCTATACTCTGTGCAGTAAATTCAAAACAGAAACAAAAGAAAAGAAAACTAACTACTATGTATTTTAAGCGGTTCAAAGCAAAACGAAAGTAATAAAAAAAGCCCCAATCTAAAGAAAGGGGCTTAATTAAAATTGGCAACGACATACTCTCCCAGGTGTTACCCTAGTACCATCTGCGCTAATGGGCTTAACTTCTCTGTTCGGAATGGGAAGAGGTGATCCCCATCGCTATAGTCACCATAAATCATTAATATTTTATGACATTCTTTGAAAGAAATTAAGAAATAAAATTTATTGTAGAGTTAGAAAGCCCTCGGGTAATTAGTATTGCTCAGCTTTGACATCACTGCCTTTACACTTGCAACCTATCAACGTCATCATCTTTAACGACCCTTAAGGGAAATCTCATCTTGAGGTTGGCTTCGTACTTATATGCTTTCAGTACTTATCCAGTCCGAACGTAGCTACTCTGCAATGCAACTGGCGTCACAACAGATAGACCAGAGGTTCGTCCAACTCGGTCCTCTCGTACTAGAGTCAGCTCCTCTCAAATTTCCAACGCCCACAACAGATAGGGACCGAACTGTCTCACGACGTTCTGAACCCAGCTCGCGTGCCACTTTAATGGGCGAACAGCCCAACCCTTGGGACCTTCTCCAGCCCCAGGATGTGACGAGCCGACATCGAGGTGCCAAACGATTCCGTCGATATGAGCTCTTGGGAATCATCAGCCTGTTATCCCCGGAGTACCTTTTATCCTTTGAGCGATGGCCCTTCCATGCGGAACCACCGGATCACTATACTCGACTTTCGTCCCTGCTCGACTTGTCGGTCTCACAGTCAAGCGTCCTTATGCTATTGCACTCTACGCACGGTTACCAAGCGTGCTGAGGACACCTTTAGAAGCCTCCGTTACTCTTTTGGAGGCGACCACCCCAGTCAAACTACCCACCACGCACTGTTCGCGTAAACGCGTTAGATTTCAAGCAAATAAAGGGTGGTATTTCAACAACGACTAACTCACTCCTAGCGAAGCAAGATCAAAGTCTCCCACCTATCCTACACATCATTTACCCAAAATCAATGCGAAGCTATAGTAAAGGTTCACGGGGTCTTTCCGTCCCGTTGCGGGTACCCGGCATCTTCACCGAGACTACAATTTCACCGAGCTCATGGTTGAGACAGTGCCCAGATCGTTACACCATTCGTGCAGGTCGGAACTTACCCGACAAGGAATTTCGCTACCTTAGGACCGTTATAGTTACGGCCGCCGTTTACTGGGGCTTCAATTCAATGCTTCTCCGAAGATAACATCTCCTTTTAACCTTCCAGCACCGGGCAGGTGTCAGGCCTTATACATCATCTTTCGATTTAGCAAAGCCATGTGTTTTTGATAAACAGTCGCCTGGGCCTATTCACTGCGGCTTACCGAAGTAAGCGCCTCTTCTTCCGAAGTTACGAGGCTATTTTGCCTAGTTCCTTAACCATGAATCACTCGAGCACCTTAGATTACTCATCTTGACTACCTGTGTCGGTTTGAGGTACGGGTAGCTTATGTCTGAAGCTTAGAGGTTTTTCTTGGAAGTCTGTTTAGGGTCATTATCCGCTTGCCCGAAGGCTCGCGGTACTATCAAGTTCAGCTAGATCCACGGATTTACCTATGGTTCCAATACCTACACTCTTCAACGTACTATTCCGTCAGTACGCAGACCTTTCACTGCTTCGTCACCCCATCGCAACATAAGCTAGTACCGGAATATTAACCGGTTGTCCATCGACTACCCCTTTCGGGTTCGCCTTAGGTCCCGACTAACCCTGATCCGATTAGCGTTGATCAGGAAACCTTAGTCTATTGGTGAGCAGGTTTCTCGCCTGCTTTATCGTTACTTATTCCTACATTTTCTTTTCTAGCCGCTCCAGCATACCTTACGATACACCTTCAGTGCAACTAGAATGCTCCCCTACCGATATAAATATCCCACAGCTTCGGTAATATGCTTTATGCCCGATTATTATCCACGCCCAATCGCTCGACTAGTGAGCTGTTACGCACTCTTTAAATGAATGGCTGCTTCCAAGCCAACATCCTAGCTGTCAAAGCAATCGGACCACGTTAGATCAACTTAGCATATATTTAGGGACCTTAGCTGATGGTCTGGGTTCTTTCCCTCTCGGACATGGACCTTAGCACCCATGCCCTCACTGCTGAGTAAATGTCATAGCATTCGGAGTTTATTAGGGTTTGGTAGGCGGTGAAGCCCCCTAGCCCAATCAGTAGCTCTACCTCTATGACAATAAACCTCAACGCTGCACCTAAATGCATTTCGGGGAGTACGAGCTATCTCTCAGTTTGATTGGCCTTTCACCCCTACCCACAGGTCATCCAAACACTTTTCAACGTGTACTGGTTCGGTCCTCCATTGCATGTTACTGCAACTTCAACCTGCCCATGGGTAGATCACCAAGTTTCGCGTCTACCCCCGCTAACTGAACGCCCTATTCAGACTTGCTTTCGCTTCGGCTACGAATCTTAGATTCTTAACCTTGCTAACGAGGAGTAACTCGTAGGATCATTATGCAAAAGGCACGCAGTCACCCGAAGGCTCCTGCCGCTTGTAAGCGTATGGTTTCAGGTTCTATTTCACTCCCTTGTTCAGGGTACTTTTCACCTTTCCCTCACGGTACTAGTTCACTATCGGTCTCTCAGGAGTATTTAGCCTTACCAGATGGTTCTGGCAGATTCACACAAAATTTCACATGTTTCGTGCTACTCAGGATACTGTTAGGTACAAAAAGCATTTCGTTTACAGGACTATCACCTTCTATGGTTCAACTTTCCAGAAGATTCTACTATACTTTTTGAGTCCACATTACAGTCCTACAACCCCATTAATGCCGGAACATTAATGGTTTGGGCTATTCCCCGTTCGTTCGCCACTACTAGGGGAATCATTATTATTTTCTATTCCTCCGGCTACTTAGATGTTTCAGTTCACCGGGTTAGCTCCACCGAAGTGGTAACTGATCTTCAATCAGCTGGGTTGCCCCATTCGGAAATCTACGACTTACAGGTTATTTGCACCTAATCGTAGCTTATCGCAGCTTATCACGTCCTTCATCGCCTCTGAGAGCCTAGGCATCCGCCATACGCCCTTAGTTACTTTCTTAACTAATTCAATAAATTTTATTCTATAATTTCTTTCAAGATGTCAAAGAACTTTATTCACAAAAAGTGAAAAAGTGGAGAATATCGGAGTCGAACCGATGACCTCCTGCGTGCAAGGCAGGCGCTCTAGCCAGCTGAGCTAATCCCCCATAACAAGTGTGTAGTCCCACGCAGATTTGAACTGCGGACCTCTACATTATCAGTGTAGCGCTCTAACCAACTGAGCTATGGGACTGTAAAACAATCTTAGCTCAAAGGCAAAAGCCCTTAACTGAGCTTGTTTTGGGTAAAAAATATGAAGAAGATAAATTAGGAAAGTATCATCACAAAAATGTGATAGAAACACTCTTTCTCTAAAAAGGAGGTGTTCCAGCCGCACCTTCCGGTACGGCTACCTTGTTACGACTTAGCCCCAGTTACTAGTTTTACCCTAGGCAGCTCCTTTCGGTCACCGACTTCAGGCACCCCCAGCTTCCATGGCTTGACGGGCGGTGTGTACAAGGCCCGGGAACGTATTCACCGCGTCATGGCTGATACGCGATTACTAGCGATTCCAGCTTCACGAAGTCGAGTTGCAGACTTCGATCCGAACTGAGACGCACTTTAGAGATTAGCATCATGTCACCATGTAGCTGCCCTTTGTATGCGCCATTGTAGCACGTGTGTAGCCCTGGACGTAAGGGCCGTGATGATTTGACGTCATCCCCACCTTCCTCACGGTTTGCACCGGCAGTTTCCCTAGAGTCCCCGACATTACTCGCTGGCAACTAAGGATAGGGGTTGCGCTCGTTATGGGACTTAACCCGACACCTCACAGCACGAGCTGACGACAACCATGCAGCACCTTGTAGATTGTCCGAAGAAGGATCTGTTTCCAGAACTGTCAATCTACATTTAAGCCCAGGTAAGGTTCCTCGCGTATCATCGAATTAAACCACATGCTCCACCGCTTGTGCGGGCCCCCGTCAATTCCTTTGAGTTTCAATCTTGCGACCGTACTCCCCAGGTGGATTACTTATCGCTTTCGCTTAGGCACTAACTGTATATCGCTAGCACCGAGTAATCATCGTTTACAGCGTGGACTACCAGGGTATCTAATCCTGTTCGCTCCCCACGCTTTCGTCCCTCAGTGTCAGTAATAGTTTAGTGAGCTGCCTTCGCAATCGGTGTTCTGTGTCATATCTATGCATTTCACCGCTACATGACACATTCCGCCCACTTCATCTATACTCAAGGAAACCAGTATCAATGGCAGTTCTATCGTTAAGCGATAGGCTTTCACCACTGACTTAATTTCCCACCTACGGACCCTTTAAACCCAATGAATCCGGATAACGCTTGGACCCTCCGTATTACCGCGGCTGCTGGCACGGAGTTAGCCGGTCCTTATTCTTATAGTACCGTCAGCCCTTTACACGTAAAGGGGTTTCTTCCTATATAAAAGCAGTTTACAACCCGTAGGGCATTCATCCTGCACGCGGCATGGCTGGTTCAGACTTTCGTCCATTGACCAATATTCCTCACTGCTGCCTCCCGTAGGAGTCTGGTCCGTGTCTCAGTACCAGTGTGGGGGATAACCCTCTCAGGCCCCCTACCTATCGTAGCCTTGGTAAGCCGTTACCTTACCAACTAGCTAATAGGACGCATGCCTATCCTTAACCGCCAAAGCTTTAAGAACTTCTCGATGCCGAGAAGAAATACTATGGAGTATTAATCTTCCTTTCGAAAGGCTATTCTCCAGTTAAGGGTAAGTTGCATACGCGTTACGCACCCGTGCGCCACTCGTCATCAGACTGCAAGCAGTCTATGTTACCGTTCGACTTGCATGTGTTAGGCCTGCCGCTAGCGTTCATCCTGAGCCAGGATCAAACTCTCCGTTGTAATTAATCTTAAATGTTTTAAAGATTGTTTCACAAGGATTAAGAAATTGATTCATAATCTCAAGGATACTTTACCTAATTTTTATCTACTTCAATCTTTTCAAAGAACACTATAAATAATATAGAGAACTATAAATTTTTCAATCTTTTTTTCAAACTTTTTAAAGGACATTTCCTTGTTTGAGGACGGCAAAAGTACAACTAAAAAATTAACTACCAAATAAAAATTAAAATATTTTTTAACTTTTTATTTTTAACTGTTTTTACCTTTCAAAATTTGCTTAAAAAAATAAAACCGTTGTTTTTAAAGCGGCTGCAAATGTAGGTGTATTTTTAACACCTACAAACTTTACTGAAAATATTTTTTCAATAACACATTATTATACTGATAATCAACGAAATATTTTTTTAAGGAGTACTCTTTGATACTGGGATAACTTTGCCATTATAATATTTATGCCCATTAATAGCAAACTGATAAATGTATTCAGCCATCTCTAAAGCTGTTACTTGACCCTTATAATTTGGAAAAGCATTCTCTAACATTTCCGTTTGAACAGATCCTAAAGCTAGACAATTAAACTTTATACTTGTATCCTTATACTCTTCTGCTAAACATTCTGTTAGGTTTGCTAAAGCAGCTTTTGAGGAACTATATATTGACAATCCAGGGAATTTTGAACTCCCTTGATACCCCCCCATACTACCTATGTTAATAACATGGCAAGGCTGGTTTTGATTTAGTGACATAATTTGTTGACATATATATACAGGAGCATAAGTATTTATTTTAAATATATTTTCTATTTCTTCTGTGGTATATTTTGTTAGTGGTTTATTGAGCAAATAACCTGCATTATTTATTACAACATTAAAATATTTATGCTTTTCTAATACTTCTTCTATGTTACTTTGAAAATTACCTGAAAGAAAATCTATACTATATATATGTATTTTATTCTCATATTGTTTTTCACAATATTGGCTTAACTGATTGAGTTTATCGGAAGCTCTTGAGATAGCAATTATATTATTATTGGATTCTGCAGCAAATTGCTTTACCAACTCTGCTCCTATTCCTTTACTGGCTCCTGTAATTAAAACATTCATTAGATACCACCTCCTTTGCTATATGCTTTTAAATAGTATGGATTTTGAAGGCTAGATATTATTACTCCTTTGCTTGTGCTGGCATGTACAAACTTGTTATTTTGTAGGTAAATTCCTATGTGCGAATTTTTTTTGTTAGCAATGTTAAACACCACAACGTTTCCTTCTTGTAATTTTTCTTTGTTTACTTTTTTAATTTGCTTAGCTATTTCTTTAGTGGTTCGTGGCAATTGTTTTTTGTACACGTTATTGTAAAGCACATTACAAAAGCCCGAACAATCTACTCCAGTTTTGGACATTCCTCCGTACTGATATTTTGTTCCAATCCAATCATCCACAAAGGTATAAAGAGCAACATCAGTTATATGTGAAGGTGATACACCTAAAGCTTCAGCATATTTGTTTTGGATGATTTTTTGATGTGTGTCTGTTTGATTTGTTTGAACAGTAGCACCTTGTTTTTTTTGACAAGAAAAAAACAAGGTAGGAATTGCTGCTATAAGTATTAGTTTTTTCACTCTACCAAAGATAGAGCGAGAAACAAAAAAAGGTCTGGTAAAAACACAGACCTTTTCAATATAGTTTTGTTGATAATGTTAAATCACATCAAAATCAACCACTACTTTTTCTGATGCTGGGTGAGCTTGACAGGTAAGAATAAAACCTTGCTCTACTTCTTCATCAGATAGTGCGTAGTTCATCTCCATCACCGCTTTCCCTTCCACCACTTGTGCTTTACAAGTACAGCACACTGCTCCTTTACAAGAAAATGGTGCATCTACTCCTTGATCCATAGCAGCATCTAAAATAAAATCGCCATCAGCAGCTAATTCAAAATCAAATTCTTCGCCATCCATAATTACAGTCATCTGAGCTGCACCATCAAAATCGGATGTAGTTTTTTCTACCTCAGCACCCGTTACAGTAGGAGCTGTAAATAACTCGAAATGAATTTTATCTTTTACAACACCTAAATACGCTAACCCATCAGAAACCTCATTTATCATTTGCTCAGGCCCACACATGTAAAAACCATCTGCTTTTAAAATTTCCATGTCTTCGCGAACAAATTCTTCAAATTTTGTTCTGGTAATTCGCCCTTCGAACAGCTTATTAGGAGATTCTTGCTGGGTATATACATAATTTAAAACAAAGTTATCAGAGTGATTTTGTTTTAATTGGTCTAGTTGATTCTTAAAAATTGTTGAAACATCTGTTTTATTGGCATAATATAAAGTAAATTTTGAGTTAGTATTCTCTAAAACTGATTTTACCATAGAAATTACTGGAGTAATACCACTACCTGCTGCAAAAGCAACATAATGCTTACCATTCTCGGCATCTAGTATAAAATTACCCATCGGCTGCATTACTTCAATCACATCTCCAGCCGCTAAAACATCGTTGCAAAATGAAGACATTTTACCTGCTTCTATTTTTTTTACTGCAACTCTAAAGTCATTTTCAAAAGGTGCACTACTCAGAGAATATGATCGCCTCACATCTTCACCTGCTATATCTTTTTTAATGGTAATATATTGACCAGGTTTGTAGTTAAAATCATCTTTAATATCGTCTGTTATCTCAAATGAAATTGAGACTGTATCTTCTGTTTCTTTTTTTACTTCTTTAACTTTTAAGTTCTTAAACTCACCCATATCTTAGATTTTATGAACGACAAAATTATAATTTATTAGCAAAGTTTCTACAACAAATGGAAATGACTTGTTTTAAATCTTAACATCTGACAAAAATCATAACTGATATTATTGAATATAATGGCTTTTATAATTAAACTTGTACTCAATATTATATCCAAACAAAATATGGAAGACGTAAAAAAATTAGAAGAGTTTCAGGCTAAGATTGACACAGAAATAAAAATTGAACCTAAAGATTGGATGCCTGAAGATTATCGCAAGCATTTACAAAGACAAATTTCCCAACATGCTCATTCAGAAGTAATAGGCATGCAACCTGAAGGAAACTGGATAAGCAGAGCTCCTAGCTTAAGGGCTAAAGTTGTATTGTTAGCTAAAATACAAGATGAAGCTGGGCATGGACAATATTTATACTCAGCAGGGGAAACTTTAGGAAAAAGCAGAAATGAATTTCTTGAAGAGCTACATAGTGGAAAAGCAAAGTACTCCAGTATCTTTAATTACCCAACTCTAACCTGGGCAGATATTGGAGCTGTAGGTTGGCTAGTTGATGGAGCTGCTATCGTTAATCAAGTATCATTACAAAGAACTTCTTATGGACCGTACTCTAGAGCTATGGTTAGAATCTGTAAAGAAGAAAGTTTCCACCAACGCCAAGGTTATGAAATTATGGCAACAATGGCTAATGGGACACCCGAGCAAAAGAAAATGGCACAAGATGCTTTGAATAGGTTTTGGTGGCCTTCTTTAATGATGTTTGGACCACATGATGCTGACTCGCCAAATTTGGGAAATGGAGTAAAGTGGAAAATTAAGAGGGAAACTAATGATGAATTAAGACAAAAATTCATTGATAAGACTGTTCAGCAGGCCGAAGTTATCGGCTTAACCATTCCTGATCCAGATTTAAAATGGAATGAAGAAAGAGGGCATTATGATTTTGGTGAAATAGATTGGGATGAGTTTTGGAACGTGGTAAAAGGTAATGGCCCTTGCAACAAGCAAAGGCTGAAACACCATAAGAAAGCACATAATGAAGGACAATGGGTGAGAGAAGCAGCAATTGCTTATGCTGAAAAACAAAAAAACAAACAATTAGTAGCTTAAAAATATAACATATGAGCAATACAGATAATCAAGGAGATGTGTGGGAAGTTTTTATCCAAAGTAAACCAGGATTACCTCACAAACATGCGGGAAGCGTGCATGCAACTGATAAAGAAATGGCATTACAAAATGCACGTGATATGTACACCCGAAGACAAGAAGGAACTTGTTTATGGGTAGTACCATTAAATGCAATTGTTTCATCAACACCAGAAGATGGTGAATCTTTTTTCGACCCTTCTGATGATAAAATTTACAGACATCCAACGCATTATGTAATGCCTGAAGGTGCAAAACACATATAACTCATTGCTATGGACAAGAAAGAAGCATTAATAAACTACTGCTTAAGGTTAGGCGATTCTAGTTTAATCTTAGGTCAAAGAATGGCCGAATGGTGTAGCAATGGCCCTGTTTTAGAAGAAGATATTGCAATGACCAACCTTGCTCTTGATTTAATTGGACAGGCTAGAACAATGCTAACTTATGCTGGAGAACTAGAAGGTAAAGGTCGAACTGAAGATGATTTAGCTTACGGCAGAGAAGAACGAGAATATTTCAACACCTTATTATCGGAAAGACCTAATGGTCACTTTGGAGAGACTGTAGCTAGAAATTTTTTGCATGATGCATTTTTATACCACTTATATTCTGCACTAAGAAGCAGTAAAGATGAAATGATTGCTGCCCATGCTGCCAAATCGTTAAAAGAAGTTACTTACCATTTGAGGCACAGTGCAGAATGGATGGTTAGACTTGGTGATGGGACTGAAGAAAGTCACAACAAAGTGCAAGAAGCATTAAATGATTTATGGGAATATACTGGCGACTTGTTTGAAATGAATGACGTTGATGAACTATTAATCAAAGAAGGAGTTGCCGTTGATTTGAATGATGTTAAAAAAGAATGGGATAAATCGGTTAATCAGGTTTTAGATAGAGCTACTTTACAACGACCAGAAGATGATTATATGCACTCTGGAAGATTAGATGCTATTCATTCTGAATATTTAGGACACATTATTGCGGAAATGCAGTTTTTACATAGAGCTTACCCAGAAGCAAAATGGTAGAAAAAAATATTACTGAACAGGAGGTTTGGAATTTTCTTTCTGAAATACCAGACCCTGAAATACCAGTTATTACAATTACTGAACTTGGTGTAGTTAGAGAAGTTGAACTATCTAATGAAAAAGCTACTATAACAATTACTCCTACCTATACTGGCTGTCCAGCCATGAAAATGTTTGAAGATGAGATTATAAAAAGACTCAACAGTGAAGGCATTAAAAATGTTGAAATAAAAATGGTTTATACCCCTGCCTGGACAACAGCCTGGATAAGTGACAAAGCCAGAGTTAAACTTAAGAAATACGGAATTGCTCCACCAGTTAGAGGTACAGAAGATAAAGGTATTTTATTTGAATCTGGACCTAAAACTGTTGAATGTCCAAGGTGTAATTCTAAAAACACATCTTTAAAAAATCAATTTGGATCAACAGCATGTAAAGCTCTATATTCTTGCAACGATTGCCTTGAACCTTTTGAATATTTTAAATGTATTTAATTTTTTAAACAAATAAACTTTATTTGTTAAACCTTTCTTTCGCAAAATAATATTTCTTAGAAACCATATACATCCATATTCATTTTTTACGTTATTGAATAATTCAATCTATTTTTTCAAAGTCTTTTTAGACTTTAAATCCAGAATATAAAAGAAGCAACCATTTAAGGGTATCTTCGTCTTTTGAACGTGAAGCATACTTAAAACTAAACTATTTACAACATGAAAAAGCTTATTTATGCTATTTGTATAGCACTATCTTTAATAGGTTATAATTCTTACGCCTCTCATATTCCTGGGGGTAATATCACATATCAGTGTACTGGTAATCCTAATGAATTTATTATTACGATGAATCTATTTGTAAGTTGTCCAAGTTCTTTATCAACAACTTCGTACACTATTACAGCTAATAATACCTGCGGGTTAACTAACCCAACAATTACATTGCCTTTAATGCCTGCCCCTCCAGGCGGTTCTAACCCACAAGATGTTTCGCAAATTTGTCCAGCTCAACAAAATCAGAGTGACTGTGTAACCGGTACAACTGGTGGCCTCCCTGGTGTAGAAATGTACACTTATCAAGCTGTTGTAACCTTACCTGGTCCTTGTGACAGTTGGACTTTTAGCTATGAAATTTGTTGTAGAGATGCTTCTACCAACACAAATGGAGGTACAGGAAATTCTTTTTACACGGAAACTGTGATGAACTCTCAGACTGCTCCTTGTGAGGGGTCTCCTTATGTTACAGCACAACCAATACCTTATGTTTGTGCTGGTCAAAACATTTCTTATTGTCCTGGAGGAATTGACCCTGATGGAGATAGTTTATATTATCAGTTAGTTAACCCTATGGGTGCTGGTGCAGTAGCTATTACACACCCTGCGCCTTATGGCCCTGCAATACCCTTACAGAACTTAACTTTAGATCCTGCAACTGGCTGTATTGATTTTAACCAACCTACTACTGGAAACTTTGTTGTAACTTATTTAATTGAGGCTTATGATAACAATGGTAATATGACAGGTTCTATTGTTCACGATTTTCAGTTTGAAGTTATTACCTGTACTAATACCACTCCTGATCCACCTGCCGGTGGAATCTTGCTCACTAGTGGTAATGCCAACCAAACAGGTCCAAACACTATAGAACTTTGTGAGGGAGAAAATGCTTGCTTTAGTATGACGTTTAGTGACCCTGATGCAACTGACGTGCTAACCATTGATACAACTAATAGTAATATTTTCGCTGTATTCCCTGGTGCAACTATTACTGTTACTGGTACTAACCCTGTTACTATTGATGTTTGCTGGACAGTACCTGCTGGTTCTCCTTCTCAAATAACTGCAACTACAACCATTACCGATGGTGCTTGCCCTATTGAGGGTACTGCAACACAGGTAGCTGTTTTTGATGTAGTAACAAGTACTGTAGCAGATATGGACACTACAATTTGTGGTAATCAAGGTGCTCAATTAATTGCTAATGGTGGTACTGTTTTCAATTGGACAGCTGTTTCTGGAGACCCTATTGTTGTTGGTGTTAACTTTAGCTGCAACCCTTGCTCTAATCCTGTTGCTACTCCTTCTGTTACTACAACTTATGAGGTAGTAAGTAATTTATCTGGTGGATGTGATAATATCGATTCCGTTACTGTTACTGTTGTACCTGATTTTACTCCAACTGCTTATGGCGATACATTATTATGTGATTTCCTTTCTCATGGAATTGGCGTAAATGTTAACCCTGCTGCTGCTGGATACACTTACAACTGGACTCCTAATGGAACGCTTGCTAATTCTAACTCAGCAACTCCTACAGCAAGTCCAACAGAAACTACAACTTACAATGTACTAGTTACTTCTCCTTTAGGTTGTGCTAAGGTTGATTCTGTTACCATTGATGTAAACCCTCCACCTAGCGTAACATTAGTTCCTGGAGATAGTGCAATTTGTGATGGTGACACTCTTCAATTTGATGTTTCTCTAACAGCACTTCAAGATGAGTTTACAGGAAATTTTGACCCAGCTGTATGGGGTACAGTGAGTGGCGCTACAGTGGGTGCTCCTTGCGTTCCTTTTAATGGAGACGCTTTAAATTTTGATGCTGCTACTAGAGAATTAATTACCGTACCTGCCAATGTTGCAAGCTGTACGTCTATTGATTTTTGTTTATGGATAGCTAACGATATTTCTACAGGACCTACTGGTTGTGAAAATGCTGATCCAACAGAAAATGTTGAGTTAAGTTACTCTACTAATGGTGGAGCTACATGGACTTCTATTCAAATTTTCATGACTGATGATTGGGATGCTGCAGGTCCTTATGCTAATACATGGCAATGTTTTTCAATTCCTATTCCAGCAGGTGCTGCAACAGCTAGCACAATGTTTAAGTGGGCTCAAATTGGACCTTATGGGGGAACAATTGATAACTGGGCTCTGGATGATATCTCTATTATGTGTGGTGGTAATACCAACTACACTTATTCTTGGGCTCCTGCTACTGGTTTGAGTAACCCTAATATTAACAATCCTGTTGCAACTCCAAACACAACTACAGTTTATACCGTTACACTTACTGATTCTGGAGGTTGTTCAGTTGATAGAACTCAAACTATTACAGTAGCTCCAGCATTTACTGCAACGTTAAATCAAAGTAGTGCTAATACATGCTTAAATGATCCTATTCAATTAGATGCTACTGTTAATCCTGCGGGTGCTGGTTATTCATACCTATGGACTCCTGCTGCATTTTTAGATAGTGATACTATACCAAACCCTATAGCAACAATTACAACGCCTGGAACTTACACTTATGTCTGTACCATTACTAATGCAGGCGGATGTACTAGGCGGGACTCCATTATGATTACTATTCAGCCGGGTATTGCTCCAACATTTACATTAACAGCCGCTGATTCTCTAATTTTCTGTGGTCAATCTACTCAACTTGTACTTACACCAGACTCCATTCAGGTTGCGGGTCAAATAGATGACTTTAACACAGGTATTAATGCAAACTGGGGAGGTGTAACAAATGGTACACCTAATACTAATTGCGGTTCTGTATCTGGTGATGCATTACACTTTGATGGTACTACAACCCCAAGAGAAGCATTTACAGTCGCTCAAAATGTTACCACATGTACAACTATAGATTTTTGTTTGTTTATTGGTAATTCAAGTTCAGGTGGTGCTCCTTGTGAAAATGCAGATACTGGCGAGGATGTTGAGCTTCAATATTCTACTAATGGTGGAGCCACGTGGGTTACAATTCAAGTATTTAATCAAGCAGATTGGGATGCTGCAGGGCCTTACAATAACACATGGCAATGTTTTTCAATTCCAATACCTGCTGGAGCAATAAGTCCAACGACACAATTCAAATGGGTACAACCTAATTTTTCGGCTTGTACAGGTTGTGATAACTGGGCTTTAGATGATGTTAATATTAACTGTTCGGCAGCTGCAACTAATTACAATTACTCGTGGACACCTAATAATGCTGTTAATGATGATACGTTGCAAAGTCCTTTTACAAGTATTAATCAAACTACCACATACTATGTGACCGTAACGAACCCTAATGGTGGATGTACTACTTCAGATAGTGTTACTGTACATGTTACTTGTGGTGATTGTTTCCCTGCTGTACCAACGTGGACGGATCCAACGTGTAATGGAGGAAATGATGGACAAATTATAGCTACTCCAAATTTTTCACCAAATAGTAATATTCAGGTCTTAACATTTATTGATAGTTTAACCGGAACAACTCTTCAGGTATCAGATACACTTTACCCTGGCGATTCAGACACTTTAAACGGAATACCTGCAGGAACGTATATTATTAGTGCTTGGGATTCTATTAATGGTGGATGTGTTAAAGACACTGTAATCACCTTAACAGAGCCTGACTCTGTATTGATTAGTAACATTACTGCTAATGATATCATCTGTATCGGTGGTAGTAAACAAATTGATGCAACTGCTACTGGTGGTAATGGTAATCCTTACACTTATTTCTGGACTGATGTCGTTTCAGGTAATGCTATTCCTGGTAACGGCCCACATACGGTCTTCCCTACTGCTGATCCTCATTGTTATGAAGTTTATGCTGAAGATGCCTTAGGTTGTATTTCTGATACTCAACAAGTCTGTATTGTCTTGCACCCTGCTTTAACTGCTTCTTCTACTGATACGGCTATTACCATTTGTCATAGCTCTTCTCTTGCTAATACTTCAACGAATATTGACATGAGTGCTGTGGGTGGTTCTGGTTCTGGTTATAATTACAATTGGTATGAGAATGGTGTACTTATCGGTTCTGGTGGTACTATTAATGTTACCCCTACCTCTTCTCCTACTACTTACATTGGTGTTGCTACTGATAATTGTACTACCCCTGCAGATAGTGTTGCAATCGTTGTAGATTGGTTTACTCCTACTGATGTAAACTTTACTAAAAACAGAGCGGATAGTTGTTATCCTATTACTGTAGAGTTACAAAATGTTTCTAATCCTATGGGAGCGATTGCTAATTCTTCATGGAGTATTAGTGATGGTACTGTATTGAATGGTGATACTGTTGCTCATCTATTTGGCTCTCCTGTTTGTCATGATGTAACTCTTACTGTTACGGATACAAGCGGTTGTGTCTTTACTAAGGATAGTGTCAACTTTGTTTGTCCTCATCCTTATCCAGAGGCTAATTTCTATATGACTCCTCCTATTACTAATGTGTTAAATACTGAAATTGATTTCACGAATTTATCTACTGGTAATGGCTTGTCTTACTTGTGGAACTTTGGTAGTGGATTGGTACCTGATTCATCTAGTGTACAAAATCCTACTTTTGTTTACCCTGATGATACTTCGGGTACTTATAATGTATTACTTACGGTCACTAATCAGTACGGATGTGTAAATACAATAAATGGTACTGTATTTATCAATAGCGTATATTTATTCTATATTCCTAACTCATTTACTCCTGACGGGGATGGTAAAAATGAATTCTTCAGACCTGAGGGTGAGGGTATTGATTTGAGTTTATATACGATGCAGATTTTCAACCGTTGGGGGGAACTGCTTTATGAGGCTCCTGCTAATGCGCAAGGTTGGAATGGTACTTATAATGGTTCTCCTGTACAAGTGGACACTTATGTTTGGAGAATTGTGGCTAAAGAGCTAGATACTCCTATCATCCACGAAAACTACGGTCATGTTAACCTCATCAGGTAATTAAAATCAACACTATAATCAAAAAATCCCGCTTGAAATTCAAGCGGGATTTTTTTAATCATTATTGCATTCTTAGGCAACTTATTGAATAGACTTACGTCATAGGTTAGTATTCAATATTATATTAACTTTGTAGAATTATAACAATAATTGAATAATTTTTTATAAATGAAAAAAATATTTTTTAGCATTCTTGTTTTATTATTAATGAGTAGTAACTCTTTTGCTTCTCATATAATGGGGGGAGATATAACTTATACATGTTTAGGAAACAATGTTTATGAAGTAACACTTACATTATATAGAGATTGTTTTGGAGCTACTTTATCAACTATTTCACAAAATGTAGATTTTACATCTTCGTGTGGTAATCAAAATGTTCAACTTCCTTATGTAAGTACTACAGATGTATCACAAATATGCCCTACTGCTACCTCTACCTGTAATGGAGGGACTTTTCCTGGTACTGAAGCATATGTATATACTGGACAAGTAACTTTACCTCCTTGTGTTGATTGGACTATTTATTGGAGCCAATGTTGTAGAAATGCTGGAATAACTAACCTTGTTGATCCAGATATTGAAAGTTTATATATTCAAACCACATTAAACAGTACTGCTGCTGCATGCAATAATTCTCCTCAATTTTTAAATATTCCTACACCTTATTTGTGTGCAAATAACTTGGCTATATACAGTCATGCTGCTTCTGATATTGATGGAGACTCACTTTATTATTCTTTTAATAACCCTCTAACAACTCCTGGCCCCCCAGGTACTCCTATAGCTTTTGCTCCAGGTTATTCGTTAAACCAACCTGTAATTACTACCTCAGGAATGAATTTTGATCAAACTACAGGTGAAATGTGTTTCACCCCTTCTCAAGGGCAAATTTGTGTTATATCTGTTCTAGTTGAAGAATATAGAAATGGTGTACTAATTGGAACCCAAATAAGGGAAATGCAAGTTGTAATAGATCCTACTTGTACCAATCAAAATCCAACAACTGGAGTAGCTGCAACATGTGGTGGAGCTGCAACCCTTAACATTACACAGCAAGGACCTTCTGTTACACAAACAGATCCTAATTCAGTAATCATGTGTCCTAATGAAAACATATGCTTTGAAGTTGATTTCTCTGACCCTGACAATGACAACATTACAATAACATCTAATGTAGCAACAGCAATACCTGGAGCTACTTTTACAGTAACAAATAATGGAACTCCTAACCCCGTAGCAACCTTTTGCTGGATTCCAACACCATTAGATTCTGGTTTAAATGCATTTGCTATCATAGCACAAGATGATGCATGTCCTGTAAGTGGTACTCAATCATTTGTTTTTGATGTTACTGTTTTTGATCAGCCTTATGCTGGCCCTGATGATACAATCTGCGGAAATCAAGGAGCTCAATTAAATGCATCAGGTGGTGCTGGTTACTCTTGGTCGGTAATTTCAGGTGATCCAATTGTTGTTGGAACGAACTTTAGTTGTAACCCATGTACCAATCCTATAGCAACACCTAGTGTTACCACTACATATCTCTTAACTAGTACATTATTAGCTGCTTGTGAAAATACTGATACTGTTACCGTTGTAGTAGTTCCTGATATCACACTATCAGCTTACGGAGATACGTTATTATGTGATTATTTGTCTCACGGAATTGGAGTAAATGTTGCTCCTAATAACCCTGGATATACTTATAATTGGAGTCCAGCAGCAACATTAAATAATACAACCGTTGCTACTCCTACTGCAAGTCCGATTGGCACCACCGATTACATCGTTGAAGTTGCTTCTCCTTTAGGTTGTGTTAAGCAAGATACTGTTACGATAGATGTTAATCCTCCACCTGATTTAACTTTATATCCAGGTGATACCACCATCTGCCAAGGAGATGCAATTCCTTTCGATGTTGTATCTACCTGTGAATATACTTTAGATATGTTTGACACTTTTGGTGATGGATGGAATGGTCAAAGCTTAGATATTTATGAAAATGGTGTTCTTATAGGAAACTATACATTGGCTACAGGTTCTGCAGATAGTGCTACCTTTTCTATAACAAATGGAAGTACAATTACTATTGTTTATAATACTGGAGCTTTCCAAAGTGAATCTTCTTTTGATTTAATAGACGGTACTGGAACAGTTCAATTTTCAGTAGCTGCAGGTGGCATGACTGGATGGGTACAAGGTAATACTTACTTTACAGGAACTGCTAATTGTGGTCCAACCTTGTCCAACTATACTTTCAGTTGGTCTCCAGCTGCAGGTTTATCTGCTACAAATATTGCTAATCCAATAGCAACCCCTGCTGCTACTACTACATATACTGTAACGTTAACTGATGCTGGCGGATGTTCTGTAGATAGAACACAAACCATTACAGTTGTTCCTAACTACACTTTAACTACTACACAATCAGATTCTAGTGTATGTTTAAATGAATCTGTTGATTTTACTGCTAATGCATCTGGAGCTGGACCATACAATTATTCATGGACTCCTGCAGGAATTATGAATAACGCTAATAGTTCTAACCCTACAGCAACGTTTAATACGTCTGGTTTGAATATGGTTACCGTACTTGTTGATAATGGTGGAGGTTGTATAAGAACTGATACAATGTATGTCAATGTTACTTCAGTTGTAGCTCCTGACATAACCATTTTAACTCCTGATTCATTAATGCAATGTGGAGATTCAATTCATATCCAATTGGATTTAGGAGGAGGTACTCCGGCTGTTTCTGGTCCTAGTGCTAACAACCTTTGTTCAGGACCAACCTCTCAATCTACAATAGGTGCAGGTACAACTAACATCTCAAGTCCTCCAACTCCATATAATGGATTTTATGAAGATGGTAGAATACAGATGTTATATACTGCTGCTGAACTAAATGCAATGGGTTTCACAGGTGGAAAGATTACTGAAATCTCATTTAATGTAGTTAATCAACTAAGTACTCAACCTTACAGTGGTTTAACCATTAAAATTGGACCTACTGCCTTAAACGATTTTGCTGGAGCAATTGATTTTGTACCAGGTTTAACTCAAGTATACACAAATGCTGCTGGCTATAGTACTATTTTAGGTTGGAACGTACATGTATTAAATACCGCCTATGAATGGGATGGCGTTTCTAACCTTATAATAGAAGTGTGTTTTGATAATGCATCTTGGACTGACAATGATGATATTACTCAAACTGGTACTTTAGCTCCTATGACTATTTTCGCTTATGATGATGGTGCCACTGGGTGTACTTTAGATGGCACCACTTGGAGTTTTGGCACTAGCCTAGATCGTACAGATATTAGGTTTACTCACTGCCCTACAACACCTGATACAAATGCATTAGATTTCTCATGGAACCCGATGAGTACAATTATTAATGGTACTGATCCAGACCCTACTGTTTTCCCATCAACACCTACTCAATATATAGTAACAGTATCAGACACTGGAGGAAATTGCTTTGATACAGATACTTTAAACATTGATGTAACTTGTGGAACTTGTTTTGCTCCTAATCCTACATGGACAAACATTACTTGTAAAGATGGAACTAATGGTGAAATCATTATCGATCCTGTTTTTGTTCTTGGTAGTGAAGTTCAAAACTTTACATGGACTGACAGTACAACTGGAGTAGTTTTACAAACAACCAATAATGTAGTTGCTGGTATGCAAGATACGCTATCTAATCTTCCAGCAGGGACATACATTATTACTATGACAGACTCAAGTGGCTGTAGTGCTGACACAACAATTACGTTAACAGAGCCTGACTCTGTATTGATTAATAACATTACTGCTAATGATATCATCTGTATCGGTGGTAGTAAACAAATTGATGCTACTGCTACTGGTGGTAATGGTAATCCTTATACTTACTTCTGGACTGACCTGGTTGCAGGTAATGCTATTCCTGGTAACGGTCCGCATACGGTGTTCCCTACTGCTGACCCTCATTGTTATGAAGTCTATGCTGAAGATGCCTTAGGTTGTATTTCTGATACTCAACAAGTCTGTATTGTCTTGCACCCTGCTTTAACTGCTTCTTCTACTGATACGGCTATTACCATTTGTCATAGCTCTTCTCTTGCTAATACTTCAACGAATATTGACATGAGTGCTGTGGGTGGTTCTGGTTCTGGTTATAATTACAATTGGTATGAGAATGGTGTACTTATCGGTTCTGGTGGTACTATTAATGTTACCCCTACCTCTTCTCCTACTACTTACATTGGTGTTGCTACTGATAATTGTACTACCCCTGCAGATAGTGTTGCAATCGTTGTAGATTGGTTTACTCCTACTGATGTAAACTTTACTAAAAACAGAGCGGATAGTTGTTATCCTATTACTGTAGAGTTACAAAATGTTTCTAATCCTATGGGAGCGATTGCTAATTCTTCATGGAGTATTAGTGATGGTACTGTATTGAATGGTGATACTGTTGCTCATCTATTTGGCTCTCCTGTTTGTCATGATGTAACTCTTACTGTTACGGATACAAGCGGTTGTGTCTTTACTAAGGATAGTGTCAACTTTGTTTGTCCTCATCCTTATCCAGAGGCTAATTTCTATATGACTCCTCCTATTACTAATGTGTTAAATACTGAAATTGATTTCACGAATTTATCTACTGGTAATGGCTTGTCTTACTTGTGGAACTTTGGTAGTGGATTGGTACCTGATTCATCTAGTGTACAAAATCCTACTTTTGTTTACCCTGATGATACTTCGGGTACTTATAATGTATTACTTACGGTCACTAATCAGTACGGATGTGTAAATACAATAAATGGTACTGTATTTATCAATAGCGTATATTTATTCTATATTCCTAACTCATTTACTCCTGACGGGGATGGTAAAAATGAATTCTTCAGACCTGAGGGTGAGGGTATTGATTTGAGTTTATATACGATGCAGATTTTTAACCGTTGGGGGGAACTGCTTTATGAGGCTCCTGCTAATGCGCAAGGTTGGAATGGTACTTATAATGGTTCTCCTGTACAAGTGGACACTTATGTTTGGAGAATTGTGGCTAAAGAGCTAGATACTCCTATCATCCATGAAAACTACGGTCATGTTAACCTCATCAGGTAATTAAAATCAACACTATAATCAAAAAATCCCGCTTGAAATTCAAGCGGGATTTTTTAGTTCTGTCTTTTTTCAAAATCTTCCTTTTGCCTATCTTTTATTCGTTTTGCTATTAAGTAGATTAAAGCTCCTACTATAAATATAACACCTCCAATGTACAAGAAAAGAATAAAAAGACCTATTCCAGTAATTGCCATTACTTCAGCTTAACAGCAGTACCATAAGCCAACATTTCTGCAGCTCCTTGCATCACTTGTGAAGTAGTAAAACGTACATTTACTACTGCATCGGCACCAAGTTTAGCAGCATCATCCATCATTCTTTTAATGGCTTGTTCTCTAGCATCAGCAAGTAATTTAGTATATTCAGATATTTCTCCTCCAACAATATTTTTTAATCCTGCAAAAATATCTCTACCAATATTTCTAGCTCTTACCGTACTTCCTCTAACTGTTCCAATAGATTCTGCTATTTCTTTTCCTTTAATTGTTTCTGTTGTTACGTAAATCATGGTTGTAAAATTTTATAAATATTAATATCATTATAATTACCTAAATATGAAAATCTACCGAAGTTCAAATCATTTATTTGTTCAGATGAAATTAAGTATTTTGCTCCATTATCTGACATTTGATTAAAATTTTCAATGGTTAAATCTTGAATTTTATGCATTACCCACCCTTGGGTATCTAAAAAATATAATCCCCCATTTCGACTCTCATCGCCAATCAAAATAACTTTATTTCTAGTAATCTCACTTTGATACATTCTAGTTAACTCTTCCAAGTTATTACAATACTCCATTTTCATAGAATATTTTTCATCACTATATCTATCACTTAATTTCTTCGAAGAATAATTAATACTCAACAAACAAATGGTAAGAATAGTTAACTTAACTAAAATATTATCTATAAATCGAGGTAATCCTTTTTTTATACCAAGAAAGAAAGCTACAATTAGAAATATTATTGTTGTAAAGACAGTTAAAAAATAATAATCATGATCTTGAAACATTTCAAAAAACAAGACAATATAGAGTATTGACGCTAACATTAAGAACCCTAAAATTATAAGAGCTTCTTTTGATATCTTTCTTACATAAAATACGCCTAATAATAGAATAACAAAAAACAAATGAAATGTTGACTGAAAAAAATATTTTGTGTACCAATAGTTGATAATATGATCAATAATATATTCTATTTGACTATAAGAAAGCGACCATATAGGACGAATTTTTGTATTAAAATAAAAGTTGTTATTTTTTGTATTATACCATAAAACAAAGACAATCCAAATTGCATTTATTAACACACAAGAAAAAAATAGAATGAATGGAGTTTTTAACTTTTTGAATTTCTTTTTTGTTATCAAAAGCAACAAAAAAGCTGCAATGGGATGCATTAAAAATGTAATTTTAAGAAGCCCTGACAGGGTGAAAAAAATGAATGATTTATACAAACTTTTTTTACTCTGATAACTAAAAAACAGATAAAAAAAATACCACCCAATAATTGTAAAACTGAGCGCACTTACATCTGGTAAAAAATTTGCTGTATAATAAACAAATACAGTACTTGAAAAAAATAAAAAGGTAAACACATACCCATAAAAAATACTGCCTAATAAATCTCTAATTAACTTATATAGGTATAATAATCCAAAACCAACTACTATTATATTAATCAGCCTTAAAATAAATTCTTGCTCCCCAAAAACAAAGTATAAACAAGCGGTTATATAATACAAAATAGGAAATTCACTAACTCCTTTACCTTCTATACTTGACAAGTTTAGACCTTTAGGTTCAAAAAAATTCATTCCATATTTATAGTATCCTTTTACAAAAGCTAAACTATCAGTTTGTCTTATAAAATGAATGCTTTGGGGCCTATAAAAAAGAATTTCTTGAAACTGGTAGAAGATAAAAACCGTTATCAATAAAATGAAAAATAAAACAAGCTGTAATGTTTTATTGGTTTTTATTATTTTAAAGAGACTCAACAAAAGTTAATAAACTATAATCTTTCCAGATGATTCAATTTGATTATCATAAGATCGATAAAAATAGGTGTAAGCCTGTTTTCTAAATTTACTCATATCTATAGTAATGAATTTACCCAAAAATTCCTCATGAAACACAGTTTTCCCATCAAGTGAAATAAGTTCAAGGTCTCCTATTATATTGCTTTCTATTATATCTAATTCAAAAGTTATGTATGAAGAAGTTGGATTTGGAAATACTTTTACTTCTGTATTAATTTCATCTACTTTCTTCACAAATAAAGGAATTGTATCAGGATATATTACAACAGCTGTATCTTGATTAGCATAAATGGTATCTGTTCTAACTAACAGTAAATCTTTTAATCCATTACCAAATGAATTAGTATACCCAGCTGAACAGAACTCTCCGTTTAGACCAACACAAAAGCTCTTAAATAACTCATCTTCAACATCACCGTATGTTGGACTAATTCCTGCCCACCATCCTCCTGAGTTAACATAAAACAAGAAAGCATCTTTCAACCCTGCACCAGCTTCTTCGGTAAACCCAACATTTATTATATTCCCACTAGCATCCTCATAAACATCAAATATTTCTTGATCAGCATCTAATGAAGAATTACCAAAATAACGCTCCCAAATCATATTTCCAGCGCTATTAGTTTTCAAAAGATAAAAATCTGTATCTCCATTAGGGCTAAAAGTTGTAGTTGCTCCTCCCATAACATAATCACCTGTACTAATTTCAATAACACTATTAGCATTTTCGTATAAAGAATCTCCATAAATACTATCCCATAATAGTGCACCATTTCTAGTAAACTTTAATAAATATATTTGTGTTGAGTCAGTTACAGTATTTCTCACACCAGCAACTACAATATTGGAATCAGAAGTTTCTATCACAGCATTTCCTTTATCAACTAGACTCCCTCCAATTGTTTGGGTCCATAATGTATCTCCATTTACATTTGTTTTTACCACCCACACATCAGAATACCCTTGAGAATTATTATAAGTTTCTCCACAAAACACATATCCGCTATCATAAGTTTGAGTAACATCATAAGCAAAATCCCAATCATTGCCGCCATAAGTTTTTTTCCACTGATATTTTCCTAAGCTATCTCTTTTCATTAATACTGCATCATACCCGCCACTACCATAGCTATTTGAAGTAAGGGCTATAATAAACCCTTTATCATGGGTTTCTTCTACAGCATATCCCCAATCATTATTAGTTCCACCTAATGCTTTACTCCACTGATAAGTACAATTAGAATCTACTTTAAGTAAGTAAGCATCTGTATTACCAGAGCTGTTGCTTGATGTAGAACCAATCACAATGTAGCCTCCATCTGATGTTGCTTTTATCTCCTCAGCAACATCATTATTCACACCACCAAAACTATATAAGTGCACTATCGTATCAACTTGTGAAAATGACAAGTATGGAATTAGAAGGAATGCTATTTGAATCAGTATTCTCATTGAATAGCTTTACGGATTTTAATCAATTTAGTTAACAAGTCTTCTAATTTATCAAGCCGTAACATATTAGCTCCATCACTTTTAGCATTAGCAGGATTAGGATGAGTCTCTATAAAAATACCATCTACCCCAACTGATATACCTGCTTTAGCAACCGTTTCGATTAATTCTGGCTTTCCTCCTGTAACTCCGCTAGATTGATTAGGTTGTTGTAGAGAATGTGTAATATCTAATACTGTAGGAGCATACTTTCTCATTGTAGGTATTCCTCTATAATCCACAACTAAATCTTGATATCCAAAGGTTGTACCTCTCTCGGTTAACCAAACATTCTCATTACCCGACTCTTTCACTTTATTAACAGCAAATTGCATAGCATCAGCAGATAAAAATTGACCTTTTTTAATATTCACCACTTTACCCGTGTTCGCTGCAGCCACTAACAAATCTGTTTGCCTGCATAAAAAAGCTGGAATTTGCAATACATCTACATAATTCGCAGCAATAGTACACTCCTCTGCAGTATGTACATCTGTTAAAACGGGAAGTTGTAAACGGTCTTTTACACTCTTAATAATAGAAAGTGCTTTTTCATCTCCTATTCCAGTAAAAGAATCTAACCTAGAACGATTTGCTTTTCGATAAGATGCTTTAAAAATATACGGTATTTCTAATCTTTCAGAAATAGCTTTAATGGTACAAGCTATTTCAAAAACATTTTCCTCACTTTCAACAACACACGGTCCTGCTATTAAGAAAAAATTTCCTGAATCTGCATATTTTATATTTGGTATATTATTCATAATCTATAATTCTATCAAAAATAGGTCTTTATACCAACAAACCCACTATTAGCATAAGCTTTATCCGGTATTAAAAACCCTTCAACATTATTGGTTCCAACATAAAAACTAACACGCTCTCCAAACGATTTAGCAATGGCGAAACCAGCATTTAATTTTCCGTAACCTCCATAAGCTAATTGTGTTTTTACACTAAACTTTGGAGTAAAATAGTAATATAAATTAGAATAAAGTAATGGGAAATAATTGGATAATATTTTATGATAAAGACCAACATTCATTTTTAGTTTTTCATTAAATTGCTTGGTATATCTCAGATTAATAGCTGTAGGTAGAGCAATTGAATAATCATCTTTTATGTTGGTGGTTGCCACACTGTTAATGATAGAATCTTTAGATATTTTTTCTACAATGCTATCGTTTAAATCGAAGATACTATTTACAAATATTCCATCAAATGAATATGAACTATCGGTTGCCATTTCCAAAGATTGATTATTCCAGTAAATGAATCCTAAGTCCTCTATGCCAAGATAAATTTTTGCTCCATTTTTTAAGAAAAATTCAGTAAACAAATCCGTACTTACCCCAAAACCATTAAAGGCTTGTAAACCTATGTTTGCTGTATCTGTTCTGTTGTAAACATAATTTAAATCGACATCAATTTGTCGCCCCTCGGCTTCGGTATATAAAGAACCTTCAGGAACTGTAATTGCTTCATGCTGTTGTCCTTTAATTAAATTTACTATAAATCCTTCTTTAGCAATTCTACCTTCATCTTTTTTATAACGAACCAAACCAACCGAAAAACTTTGATATCTAAAACTATTGTAATTAGTATTTCCTATATCAATGGTTTGACCTGCAAATTGTTTATTACCATCAAAAGCCAAGCGAAACAGATCGTATGAAAATGAAGCATCAATATGATCTCTGCTATTTACTCCTAAAACCATAGAGAGCCCAGTTTTTCTAAACAGTGTATCAAAAGGAATTTCAACTCTTAAACGATAATCAAAATCACCACCCATTCGATTACTATTTCCTAAATTTTTATAGGCTTGGTCTTTATGCTCTCTTTCTATAGTGCCTCCAAACAAAAACTTATTCATAAAGTTATTATTCATTACAGTAGAGCCATAAGAGTAGCCAATTTGAAATTCGGCATTAACCCGCTGTATTGAATCATTAAAAAAATCTGTAACAAATTGGGCAGAAGAATTTGTATGTACTGATATAAATAGCAAGAATAAAAACAAAGAACAGATATGGATACCTAGTTTTCTCACTATTCAAGTCCTAAGTTATATTTAAAATCACCTACCAATTGAATGTCTATTGCGTACTCCTCATATATTTTTATATGTTGAGATTGAGGTTGAGTGGTAAAAGCGATAGTTAATATTGCTTTTTTAGCAGCATATAAATTATCTATATCTGAAGTGCTTAAAGGAATAGAAAGAGTCGACTCTCTTTTTGAACTAACCCTTAAACTTGGATTAACAGGAGCTGCTTTAATGTAATCGTTCACTTGTAGGGTTCGGATATAGTTTCCTCCTTGGTCGTGCAATGACAAACTAATTGTTGCATCTAATGGAAACCCATTATTAGCAAATAAAAATAAAGTTCCTCCTAAAATTCTGCCCGTTTCATTTTCATCTGGTAATGAAAAGTTGATTGTATCCTGTAAAGTCAGATTATTTGCAATTAGAGATAAAGGAAATTCAATGTTCAAATTAGTTTCTAAAATATGTTTTTTGTAAACAAAGTCATTGTACCCTGAAATGTTTCCGAGAGGGTTTATGGTTAAATCAAAATTATAAGCCATTTGGTCAGGAAAATCTCGATAAGCTGGTCTATATTAGAATTGCTTGTATTCACATCAATAGAGTAATTAGTATAGTTTACTTCAGGAACACTATAGGTTAATTGGCTCCTATTAATATTAATTGGTGAGCCTATGATAGCGTGAGATAAATTATTTGCTTGCGATGTAACTGTATTATCCGTACCAAATTGATTCATTACCATTTGAGCATCAACTCCAATTCCATTTCTAAACTCTATATCAACATCTACTTGATCCAAATCTATTGAGCCTGCCAAGATTTGATTAAAAGCATCTATCTCTGTGGTATCAGAATAATTATAAACTTGTGTTCCAAAATACCCCTTAACAAAGTAGGGTACAATGTCAATGAGTTTATTCTTAAAAGTAATTTTTTCACCAACAGTAAGTGATGCCGAAGATGTAGCATTAGTATCTACAATACCTACTGCCCGAGTTACAAATGTGTTTATTTCAGATTTGGATATACCTGTTAAATCTAACTGGTAACCACTAATATCAATAGTTTTAGTATAATGAGCTGGATTACCTATTGTTGCAGCATTAATAATATCAGTAATTACTAAAGTATCTCCATTTTTAGTAGCACTAGGTATAGTATATACTACAATCACTTTTTCTTTTATTTCACTAAAAATTTCTATTTCAATAAATCCAGATTCTATTTCAGCATAATTAAGACCAACCCCATTATTAACATTAAGGTTATACTCTTTTGCTTCTGTATAAAAGGAATCTCCTGGAGCAACAGAAGATGATAAAGGAATTGTATGGACCTCCGTAATAGTGGTATCAGGAATCTGAAAAATTGAATCCACATTTACATCAAACATACTTTCCTGATAAACTATCTTTAAAGTAGTATCCGGATTGGTTTGAAGAATTGAATCTGGTAATAAATCAGACAGGTTTAGGGATGTTTTAATTAAAGGAGATAATAAGTCTACATCCCAATTTGGACGTTCAAAATCTTTCCTACAAGAAAACAACACAAAAACAATTGCCAATAAAGCTAATATATCCTTAATTCTTAGCATAAATGGTAAAGATAATGATTTTAAGAGATTATAATTTTAAGAATTAAATTAACGGTTAATTAAATCCTAACACCGATAACACAAACATCATCTAATTGTTCTATATCTCCTTTCCAGTCTTCAAAAGCTCGATTAATTAACTCTCGCTGCTTTTGCATATTCTCATTTTGAATAGAAAGTAATAGTTTCTTAAAGTTAGCTGTTTTCATTTTCTTGCCTTTTTCTCCACCAAACTGATCAGCATAACCATCAGAGAAAATGTAAATAGTATCTCCTTGGTTGAGCATTACTTTGTGAGTACTGTATGACTGTGGGTTATCTGTTTTGCCAATAGGTTGTTTGTCAGCTTTAATCTCTTCTATTTCTTCAGCATTATTTCTAATAATCCACAGAGGGTTGTGTGCTCCTGCATATTGTAGCGTAGCTACTGTTTTGGGTGATGAGTTCTGAGTATTGGATAACTTTTCGCTTTCAACTTTATACTTTAAACTACATAAAGCAATGTCCATCCCGTCTTTCACTTCTTCCTCACTCTTTTCAAACTCTTTTACCACAATTTCTCGTGTCTTGTCTAAAATCTTACCCGGATCTGTTAACCCATGTTCTCTCACTGCACGATTTAATCCATTATTACAAACTACACTTACCATGGCTCCTGGCACTCCATGCCCAGTACAATCGGCTGCAGCGAAAAGCACTTTATCATCTTTATGTTCCATCCAATAAAAATCTCCAGCTACTATATCTTTTGGGATGTATAGAATGAAAGAATTCTCTAAATATTCTTTCACTAGCTTATCAGGAGGGAGGATCGCATTTTGTATTCGTTTTGCATAAGTAATGGAATCTAAAATTTCTTTGTTTTTTTCAGATATAATATTGCTCTGCTCTTCTACCTCCTGTTTTTGTTGCTTAATAATTTCGTTAGAACGTTTTTTGGCTTTATACTCTTTAAATATTAACCCCGATAAAATCAACATTAACACAAAAGCAGCAATAAAAACGTAAGTTAATTTTTTCTGTGCATTTGCTTTTACACGTTCTTTTTCTATTGTTTGTTGAGCTATTTCATCCTTTTTAACTTGTTCTAAAGAATCTGCAAAATGCTGTTTTTGAAACTGAAAATTTAATTCATTCCTAATGTCTTTCTTTTTAGTTTCTTCATTAATTAATGAGTCGCGCAATTCAATATGATTTCTGAAATACAAATACGCATTTGTTTTATCTCCTTTATCTTCAAACATTTTATACAAAGCCTCATTAGCATCTCGCTCTAACTCTTTAGCTCCTATTTCTTTCGCAATATTTAAAGCTCCTTTACCATAAAAAACACCTTTATTAATATCTCCTATCTCATGATATATTTTTCCAAGTTCGTTTAATGAAACACTTTCTCCATACCTGTCATTTAATTGCTGTTTCATTTCAAGCGCTTTTATTTGATATTCTAATGCCTTATCGTAATCTCCTTGATCAAAATAAACACTTGCAAAACTTCCATACATAATACCAATACCTTCAAAATCTTCAATTCTAACTGAAATCTCATACGATTTTTGATAGTTCTCCATGGCTAAATCATATTGCTTCTTTTTATAATAAACAGCCCCCATATTACCTAGCAGTAAACATTGACCAAACTCTGAACCCATTATTAAAGCATATTCATAAGCTTCTTTATAATTTTCTAATGCTTTATCATAAAGATTTTGCTCAAAATAGATATTGCCTAAATTATTGGAAATGTGAGCTATGCTACTAGTATCTTCTCTTTTTCTGGCATCGAGTAAAAGTTGATAGTATATTTCTATAGCCGCAGAGAAGTTACCTTGCTGAGTATAAATTAATCCTAATGCCGAATTTGCATTTTTTAACTGTAGTAATGCATTTACTTTACTGGCATGTTTAATTGCATTTTTTGAATTGGATATTGCTTTTTGATAATCACTTATAGTTTTATAAATAGTACCTAAACTGTTATAAGAATCCGCAATTAATGTGTCATTTTCCGTTTTCTTAGCATATCGCAAACCAAGTTGAGCAACAACAAGTGCCGAATCAGGATTATATCTTAATATAGCTCTACACGCTTCATCAAAATAATATGATTTATAATAATCTGTTTTAGCATTAATAGCTTCCTGATATAAAGAGTCAAATACTGCTTGCTGACTAAACCCGTTGAAAGTAAAAAGTAGTAATATGAGAATTAATAACCTTCTCATATTCTAACGCCAATTACACAAACATCATCTAATTGTTCCAAGTCACCTTTCCAATCCTCAAAATAATCTTCTAATATTTGTTTTTGCTTTTCAACTTCAAGATGAGAGTTATCTATTAATAGTTTTTTAAACACAGAATATTTCAGCTTTTTTCCTTTAGGACCACCAAACTGATCTGCATATCCATCAGAGAATACATATACCATATCTCCTTTTTCTAATTGGAATTCCTTATCGGTAAAACTATGTTCTGATTCATAGGAACCAATAGCTTTTTTGTCCCCTTTTATTTCATGTAGTTCTTTATCTCTAATAATATAAACAGGATTGTTAGCTCCAGCAAAATGCAATTTCATATCACTATAACTTACCGCACATAAAGCTAAGTCCATACCATCTCTAATCACATTGTCTTCATCAGAATGTAAGTTAACCGTTCCATAAACTTCTTTATCTAAAAAATCTAATGCCTGTGCTGGAGTATTTACATCTGGTTGCTTAACCGACTGGTTAAAGAGTTTTAACCCAATAATACTCATAAAAGCTCCCGGCACTCCATGTCCTGTGCAATCTGCAGCACTGAATAAAATCAACTTATTTTCATCTTTTTCAGTTCCAGTAGTGGTATTAGTACTTGTTGCCCAATAAAAATCTCCACTCACAATATCTTTTGGCTTAAAAATCACAAAGCTGTTAGGCAGTATTTCTTTCATCTTTTTTTCAGGAGTTATCAAAGCCTCCTGAATTCGCTTTGCATAATTAATACTATCAACAATCTCATTGTTCTTTTCTTCAACCTCTTTTTTAGATTGTTCTAAAGCGTGCCTAGCTTTAATCTCTTTTTTGGTTAAGCGGTAACGCATGCGAATTAAAAGAATAGAAAAAATTGCTACAGCTCCAGTTAACAGTCCGCCATTAACCAAAATTTCATCAACGGTAAGACTACTATTAGAATGCAAGAAAATTACATTGGCAATTATATTTACCACTACAATAAAAATGGAGTAATAAACATGGTAGAACATAAACATACCTGAGCCAATAAATAAGGCTATGTAAGCAAATGCATGTTGTTGGAATTGCTGAACATCCATTACACTCCACATGTAAGCATTTTGTACAGAGATGAGTAGTACTGGGATAACTCCAAGCACCTCTCGATTGATATTCAGTTTTTTGTGAAATAAAACCGTTAATAAACAAACAAATGATACTGAAACCCTAAAACTTAAAAACTCTTGCCAATAATCATAAATATTAAAGTAATCGGTAACAAAAAAGAGTAAATCAAAAATTACTGCTACCCACAATGCAATGGTATGGTACTTAACAATAGTCTTATTAAGCTCTCTTTTCCAATCAGTGTTAGAAGTTACTTGTATCATTGATTAGGTAAATTGAGTCCCCAAGTTAAGAAAAAATAGAATATAATGATTCACCAATTTTAAGATCACTCTTTTCAGAGGGATAGTTCAACTAATCACACTAAAGTGTGAAGTTTCACTATTTAGCTCGTGGATGAAAACTTAAAATTGCTTCTCGCAGGTATTCTCTATCTAAATGAGTATATATTTCGGTTGTAGTAATAGATTCATGTCCCAACATTTCTTGAATAGCCCGTAAGTCTGCTCCTCCTTCTACTAAATGAGTTGCAAAAGAATGCCTAAAAGTATGTGGACTCACTTGTTTTTTTAACCCAGATTTTTCAGCCAATCGTTTTATTATGGTAAAAACCATTACTCTGGTTAGCTGCCCCCCTCTTCTATTTAAAAACAAAATATCCTCACTTTCTTTTTTAATATTACCCATGTGATTTCGGATACTTTCCACATATATTTTAATGTGTTTTATAGCTACACTTCCTATTGGTACTATACGTTCTTTATCTCCTTTTCCTACTACTCTTATGAAACCTTCTTCTAATAATAAATTAGATTTTTTTAGTGTAACTAATTCTGATACACGCAAACCACAACTATACAAAGTTTCCAGCATAGCCTTATTGCGTTCTCCCTCAGGTTTACTTAAATCTATAGCATCTATTAATTGATTAATTTCATGTACACTCAATACTTCTGGTAATTTTCTACCTATTTTTGGGGCTTCTATTAAATCTGTTGGGGTAGTATTAATAATATCTTCCATTAGCAAATACTTATAAAATGCTTTTAATCCTGAAAGTATTCTTGCTTGAGTTCTAGCATTCATTCCTAACTCACTTATCCATTTTAAAAAATCTTCTATATGCTGTTGTTCTACTTTTTCTGGAACAACTTTTATTTCTTTTAATTCTAAAAATTGAACCAATTTCTCTACATCTCTCAAATAAGCCTCAATAGAATTATTGGAAAGCGATCGCTCTAACTGCAAATAAGATTTAAACCCTTTTATGGTTGGATACCAGCTCATCTCTCACAAATATATATCTTTGCTCAATTGATTTTTGTTATGAAACTACTAATTATTAACGGTCCAAATTTAAACTTGTTGGGTAAACGAGAGAAAGACATCTATGGTAATTTGTCTTTTGAAGATTATTTTGAGCAATTACAAAATGAGTTTGACAACATCAACTTTGAATACTTTCAAAGTAATGTTGAAGGAGAGTTAATCAATAAACTCCATGAGGTTGGTTTTAGCTATGATGGCATTATAATGAATGCTGGAGCATATACACACACTTCTGTTGGAATTGGTGATGCTATTGCAGGTATAGAAACACCTGTAATTGAAGTTCATATTTCTAATGTATATGCTCGAGAAGAATACAGGCACCAATCTTTAATGGCTAAAAATTGCATTGGAGTAATAGCTGGAATGGGATTAAATTCATATAATCTAGCTATTCAGCAGTTTATTTCTCAAAACAAATAGGTTGAACGTAAGTTCAAATATTTGGAAACTTTATGTGATAAAAGCATCGAAATGGATGATGCTTTTTATGCCTACCATTGTTTTATTTTTTCAAGAAAATGGTTTAGATCTTTTTGAGATAATGCTATTACAAGCAATCTATTCTATTGCAATAGCAGTATTGGAAATACCTTCTGGTTATGCTGCTGATGTTTTAGGCAGAAAAAGTGCAATGATTATTGGAACCTTTTTAGGTTTTATTGGGATTATAATCTATAGTTTTTCATTTGGGTTTTGGGGCTTCTTACCAGCAGCACTTTGTATGGGTATAGGGCAAAGTTTTGTTTCAGGCTCTGATACTGCTTTGATGTATGATTCTTTACTAGAAATGAGTCGCTCAAAAGATTTTGTTAAGCTAGAGGGAAGGAGCATTTCTATGGGAAATTTTGCTGAAGCTGTAGCTTTTATTATTGGTGGTTTTTTAGCAGAGGTTACTTTACGAACTCCGTTTTATTATCAAATAGGAATTGCTTTTATAGGCTTCCTTACAGCTATACTCCTTATTGAACCTAAAACACAACGGCTAGAAAACGGTAAAACTAAACCTTGGAAAAACATAAAAAACATAGTGCGATTTTCTTTGAAAGAAAATCATATTTTACGATATTATATTCTTTACTCGTCAATAATTGGGGCTACCACGCTAACCATGGCTTGGTTTGTACAACCATATTATAAACTACTAGAAATTGACATTGTCTATTTTGGAGTAATTGGAGCTGTTTTAAATATTGCTGTTGCAATTCCTTCGTTTTATGCTCATAAAATTGAAAATGCCATTAACACTAAAACACTTTTAGTTTGTTTCTTACTAATTCTGTGTGCTATTTATTTCTTGATAAGTCAATGGATAAGCCTACTTAGCTTAGGTTTATTGTTGGTTTTTTATGTCGTAAGAGGAGTAGCTACTCCAGTTTTAAGAGACTATATGAATAGACACATACCTTCCGAAATGCGAGCAACAGTTATGTCTATAAGAAGTTTTATTATTCGAGTAACATTTGCTTCTACCTCCCCTATTTTGGGTTATGTAGCTGATATCTTCAGTTTAGAACAAGCATTACTATTTTCTGGTATTTTGTTCTTTGTTTTAGGAGGGTTAAGTTTACTTCTCTTATTAAAAAACAACCTCAAATCGTATTAACTAACTATTGTTAATTCTTTAGTTAAACAGTTTATTTTTAGCTATCTAAAGCCACTAAATTTACACTAGTTTAAACGGCAATAGTTATCCATGACTAAAAAAATTCTTTTAGGGCTTTTTATTTTACTAATGTGTGCTGTAAGCTTTATTGCTTACAATTTTTACAAAAATGTAAAAGAACCCGTTAGTAAAATTGCCTTTGATGCCATACCACAAAATGCAGCATTAATTATAAAAGAAAATGATTTTAGTAAACTCTATCAAAAGATAAAATCCACTAATATTATTTGGCAAGAATTGACAGATAGCACTGATGCTGCAATCAAAATCAATAATCAACTTAATTACTTCGATTCTTTACTAAACATCACTTTTAAAAATGACATTAAAAATAAAGCTGTACTAAGTTCTCTACATCTTTCTGGAGCAAAGGATTACAATTTTGTCTTTTACTTATCATTACCTGCCGATTATGCAGAAGAACAAATCATTCAAAAAATAAAGAATACCACCAAATCCAATCCAAGCAAAAGAGATTATGATGGAGTGAATATTTACTCATTTCCTATAAACAAACAAAAGCTCTCTTTAGTAACTCATAAAAACACCCTTGCCTTTAGTTACAGTACAGTTCTTATGGAAGACGTGATTAGACAATTGAACAATGAAAGTAGCTTACTAACGGATAAAGACTTTGCTAAGGTTATAGAAACATCTGGGCAATCGGAAGATGGTAACATTTTCATTAACAATAAATATTTTTCTAAGGTGATAAATCAATATCTCAATAAAGATTCTAGAGAGTACGCCCAAAGTTTTGAAAATTATGCTGGATGGACTGAATTGGATTTAACCATCAAACCCAATTCAATAGCTTTTAATGGATTTAGTTTTGCAAAAGATGGAAGTAGTATCAATATCATGAAAAACCAAAAACCTCAAGACATTGATATGCTTGAGGTTATTCCTTACAATGCTGCATACATTTATCATTATGGAATAAGTGACATAGATCTTTTTATGGATAATAGAAAAGGATTACTAAAAGGAAAAAATCAATTTTTTAATTATCAAAAATATATTGATGAACAAACTGATAAGTATGGTATTGATTTAGAAGTAGAATTACTTAAAAACATTAAAAGTGAGATAGCTTTTGTAATTACCGAATCACAAACGGAAGACTTCTCTCATAACAAGTTTGTAATCTATAAAACAGATGATATTGATAAAACTAAAGCTGATTTAATGAGCTTAGTAAATAAAACAAATACTGATGGAGATTCATCATCTTTTAATGGTTTTGAAATTAATAGAATTGCTTTGAAAAACCTATTTCCTAAACTAATAGGAAAACCTTTTATTAACCTAGATAACCACTTTTTTACAACTATAAATGATTATGTTGTTTTTGGTAATACAGTTAGTGGTTTAAAATCTTTCTTAACTGATGTAAACAATAAAAAGATATTGGCTAATGACGAGAATTTCGAATCTTTTAGCGACAACCTTTCTAGCAGTAGCAACATTTTTATGTATAGTAACATTGCGCGTTCAGTAAACCTTTACAAAACCATAAGCAAAGAAGATTACTTAAGTGTATTTGATGAAAAATTGACAACCTTTAGAAAATTTGAAGCCGTGACATTTCAAATGACAACTGAGAAAAACAACCTTTATTACAACAACATTTATTTGAAATACAACCCCGTTTATAAACAAGAAACGGCTTCCCTTTGGGAGTTAGCTTTAGATACTTTCACAAGCAACAGTCCTGAAATTATTACCAATCATAAAACAGGTGGCAAAGAAATTATTGTACAAGATGATGCTAATAAACTTTACTTAATTAGTAATACCGGAAAGGTTATTTGGACCAAGCAATTACAAGAGTCTGTAATGAGTAAGTTTCATCAAATTGATGTTTACAAAAACAATAAATTACAATTGCTATTCAACACAAAAAGTAAAATTTACTTATTAGATAGAAACGGTAATAATGTAGAAAGCTACCCCGTTAAATTACCTGCTGAAGCAACTAATTCTGTTACTCCATTAGATTATGAAAAAAGTAGAAACTATAGGATTATAATTGGCTGTTATGATAACATGGTGTACAATTACGACATCACAGGGGCTAAGGTAAAAGGTTGGGAGTATTCTTCTACTCAAAGCCCTGCAAAAGGTGAGGTTTGGCATTTTGCAATAAGTGGTAAAGATTATATTGTTGTTCCTCTTCAAAACGGACAAGTTAAAGTAATAGAACGTTCAGGTAAGGATAGAATTAAACTAGAAAACATGCTTCCAATAGGTAATCCAATTTACCTAAAAGTGAGTTCTTCTCTAGCTAAAACATATCTATTAAGTGCAGACACTAGTGGAACGGTTGTCAAATTATACTTTAACGATAAGAAAGAGGCCGTGAAAATTGATAATGTTTCTAGTGGTTCTAAGTTTTGTGCATTAGATTATAACGGTGATAATATATTAGATTATGCTTTTTACTCCGATGTAAACCTGTCAATATACAACAGTGATAAAAATGAGCTCTATAAAGAAGAATATCAAAGTAAAATAACAGCTGAACCACATAATTTTAAGATGGAAGAAAATGCTCTTGGTATTGTTAGTGGTAACCAAGTTTATTTGATTAAAAATGGAATATTATCCGATGGATTTCCTTTGGCTGGCTCAACTTCTTTTCATATTGCTGACATCAACAAAGACAACACCTATAATCTAGTTGTTGCTCAACAGAACATGATTTACACTTACAATTTGAAGTAATTATACTTCTTTAACAAATAAATAAAGCGGGGAACTCTAAACAAAATAAATAATCCGTTTTTTTGTTAAATAGTTACTGTTTAGTGAAGTATTTTCTATATATCATTTTTATATTTTGTCTGTTTTCCTCAGTTTTTGCACAGCAAAAAAAGAAAGAGAATAAGCTATTAATTGGCAGGTTAGAACTCTCTAACAAAGAATACAAAAGTGCTATTGAAAAGTTTAATGAAGTTATTCAAACTGATTCTTTAAACTATGAGCCTTATTATTATAGAGGTTATGCAAAAGTAGAACTGGGTGATTTTGTAGGAGCAGAACAAGATTTTTCAAGAGCCATATATTTGCGACCTCGTTTTATTGACACCTATATTATTAGAGCTTCCATTCGTGATAGGCTACAAAATTATGATGGTGCATTCGCTGATTTTCAAAAAGCTATAGAGCTTGATTCAACCAATTCAGAAATATACCTTAACCGTGCTATTACCTTTAACTATTTACAGAAATACCAAAAAGCTATTGATGATTGTAATACTGCTCTTTACTTTCGAAACAATAAAGAATTGGTTTATACCATAAGAGGAATGTCAAAAATTGGATTAAAAAAATACCGAGAAGCCATCAATGATTTTAACATCATACTAAAAAACAATCCCCGAAAAGCTAATGCTTACGTAAGAAGAGCTACATCGTTTTATTACCTTAACAAATATGACTCCTCATTAGTTGATTTGAATAAAGCTTTACACTTTGAGCCAGATAATAACTACGCTTTTTTTCAAAGAGCAATGGTTTACAATAAAATTGAACATCAAGATAAAGCTCTTAGTGACTTAAACAATGTTATTGACTTAAGTCCTAACTCTACCTCAGCTTATTATAACCGTGCAGGCTTGTATTTAGATAACGAAGAATATGAAAAAGCATTAGAAGATTACAACAAAGTAATTATGCTTAATTCTAAAAACATATTGGCTTTTTACAATAGAGCATTGGTTTATCAACGATTAAAAAAAATAAAGTTGGCTTTAAAAGATGTAGAAAAAGCCATTGGATTATATCCTGATTTTGTAGATGGATATAAACTAAGAGCAAATTTAAAACAACAGTTGGGAGATTATTATGGTGCACAACAAGACGAACAAACCGCTGAAATCATTAATGAAAGTAAGCTCAATATTACCGACAGCTTAAAACAACAGGAAGAATTATTTATCGCTAAAGTAACTTCTTTTAGTGGTGGAGGCACCAACAAAAATGTACAACAAATTAGCAATAATGAAATTGCATTGGTTAACCCGTATTATATTAGTCTATTAGCTTCTACCAAGCACAAAAGAGTGGTTGATAGTTGGAATAAAAAAACACAATCTTTTACGGCTTATTTTCTGCTAAACAACATTGATGACGATATTAATGAATCATTAAAACAAGAAAAACTAAAAACCCTTAATCAAAAAATAGAAAACGATTACCAAAATGGCGAACTCTACCTAAAAAGAGCCATTACCAACGCATCACTTGGTTATTATGATAAAGCCATTTTAGACTTTAACAAATCGCTACACTTAGATGCTGAAAATTATATGGCCTATTTTGGTAAAGCAAATATTTTATACCAAACCATGAACAAATTGGAAAACAGCAACCACTATTCTTATGAGCAAGTAATTAAAGACTATGACAAATGTATTGAGCTTAACCCAGGTTTTGCTTATGCTTATTTTAATAGAGCTTATTTAAAATTTCAAACTGAAGATTATATTGGCGCAATTAATGATTATAGTGAAGCTATTAAACAATCACCTTCGTTTGCAGAAGCTTATTTAAACCGGGCTCTAATTTTACTCATATTAGAAAATACTGAACAAGCGTGTATTGATTTAAGTAAATCAGGTGAGTTAGGTTTATTAAAAGGGTACTCTCTAATTTCAAAATATTGTAACAAATAAAAACCCGCAACTAATAGTTACGGGTTTCAACAAATATATCTTACAAAATATTAAGCCTCAGCTTTTTTTCTTCTTGTTGTTCTTCTCTTTGGTTTCTTTTCTTCTTCAGTTGGCTCTTTATAATTAGGGTCAAATGCAGCATCAACCAAAATTCTACCACAATGCTCACATACTAAAATCTTTTTATGATTTTTAATATCTAACTGTCTTTGAGGTGGTATTTTATTAAAACATCCACCACAAGAATCTCTCTGAACTGTAACAACAGCTAAACCATTTCTTGCGTTACTTCTAATTCTTTTATATGCAGTTAATAATCTATCATCAATTACTTTAGCAGCTTTCTCAGATTTCTTTGATAACTTCTCTTCTTCATTTTGAGTCTCAGCAGTAATTTCTTCTAACTGCTTCTTTTTATTATCTAAATCTATCTTTCTTCCCTCTAAATATTCTTCCGCTTCTTTTAATTTTTCATTTTTAGACTCTAAAAGAAATTCACCTTCTTTAATCTTCTTCTCAGCCAATTGAATTTCTAAATTTTGAAACTCCATTTCTTTGGTGATAGCATCAAACTCTCTGTTATTTCTAACTTTATTTTGTTGCTCTTCATACTTCTTTATCAAGTTATTAGCATCAGTAATGCTATTCTTACGATTAGAAATTTCAGTTTTTATATCCTCAATCTCATTGTTCAATTTTTCAAGTCTTATCCCTAAGCCCTCTACTTCATCTTCCAAGTCTTGAACTTCTAAAGGAAGCTCTCCTCTCACTGTACGAATTTTATCAATAGTAGAATCAATAACTTGCAAATCGTAAAGTGCTTTTAATCTCTCTTCAATTGTAGCGTCTTTTTTAGCCATCTTATAGGTAATTTACTGGGTTTGTATTTTTCTTCGTTAAACGAACTGCGAAATTAGGAATTTTTTTCATAAGAATATCATAAATCAACTCTGTTGTATATTGCTCACTCTCATAATGCCCAACATCAGCTATTACTAATTTATTCTCCGCATCAAAAAACTGGTGGTATTTAAAATCACCTGTAATAAATACATCTGCGTTTGCACGGATAGCATCATTCAACAAAAAACTACCTGAACCTCCACAAAGAGCAACCTTTTTTACTTTTTTATTTAAAAAGTTAGTGTGTCTTACACAATCAGTATTTAAATCTTTTTTCAAGCGCAACAAAAATGATTTTTCATCTTCTTCTTCAACTAAATCTCCAACTACTCCACTTCCCACATTTTGGTGAATATTTTGCAATTGATACATATCATAAGCTACCTCTTCGTAAGGATGTGCTGCCAGCATACTGCTTATCACACTACTTAATTTATAATTGGGAACAACAGCTTCTATTCTCACCTCTCTTTCTTGATGTTGACTTCCTACATCTCCAACATGAGGATTAGCACCTTTTTGTGCTTTAAAAGTTCCTACTCCTTCCAGATTAAAACTACACTCATCGTATTTTCCAATATCACCTGCGCCAGCTTTAAACATAGCATGTCTTACATCACCAGAATTTTCTACTGGGCAAAAAACAACCACTTTCGACAATAAACTTGCTTTTGGTTGAAGTACTCTACAATTTTTCAATCCAATTTTTTCAGCCATTTTAAAACTTACACCGTTAGTAGTGTTATCTAAATTGGTATGTACAGCATAAATGGCAATATTATTTTTTATGGCCTTAATTACTACTCGCTCGATATAGTTGTTTCCATTAAATTTTTTAAGCCCACTAAAAACTATAGGGTGATGAGAAATAATCATGTTAGCTTTGGTTTCAATTGCTTCATCGATTATTTCTTCTACACAATCCATACTAATTAAAACCCCTGTAACTTCATCATTTCGGTTGCCAACAATTAGTCCAGAATTATCATAATTCTCCTGGTAAGAAAGCGGAGCAAACTCTTCTATAATATTGTAATTTCTTTTACTTTCATATTTCAAAAGTAATTAAAGTGTAAGAACAATAGAAACCTCTGTTCCTGCCACCTGATTGTTATTATCATAAATTTGGTAAGGTCCTTTTATAGCACATTCTTTATTAGAAACTTTACCAATTAAATTAATTCTTCCTTTAGTTAATTTCATGCCTTTTGATTCATGATATTGTTCTTTATCTTTTTTCTGATCTAAACTCACATCAATACCAATACCATCATCCATAACAGTAATTATGAGTTTATCATCTTTTTTTACAACATCAACTTTTATGTGTCCATGTTCATTAGATGGTAATATACCATGCCAAATAGAATTTTCAATAAATGGTTGCAACAACATTGAAGGAATTTTCACAGTTTGAGGTTCAAGGTTGGAATCAATATTTAATTCATAACTAAATTTATCCTGAAACCTCATTTGTTCTAATTTTAAATACAAATTAGTTCTTTCTATTTCATCATCTAAATATACTTCATTAACTAAAGAGCTATCTAAATTTTTTCTTACCAATTTGGCAAAACTGGAGAGGTAGCGATTTGCAGCAACTTTATCTTGGCGGTTAATATAAAACTGAATAGAATTTAATGCATTAAATATAAAATGCCTGTTCATACTTGCATTTAGCGCTTGCTGCTCTAATGCCAGCATTTTGGATTTATCTACTATCAATTGGGTTTCTCTTTTGGCTTCTCTGTTTTTTCTTCTACGCTCCATAATTACATACAATATACTCCAGCAAAACAAAATGCACAATAAGAAAAACCACCAGGTAAACCAAAAAGGTGGCTTAACTGTAAAAGAGAATTTAATAGGTTTACTCCAACTTTTTAAATCGGTGGTTGCTGATAGCATAAATGTAAAATTGCCTGAAGGAATATTAGAATAGGTTACAAAGTTGGAAGTAGTTAAAGGCTGCCAATCTTCATCAAATCCATCTAACTTAAAACGATATTTCACCTTATCAGGACTGGTATGATGAATACCCACAAAATCGAAAGTAAGGTGATTTTTATTATAAGGTAGAATAAGATTTTTGGGCAGTTTAGTTTTGGTTATTTGCCCATCAGAATATGCCTTAAATTCAGTTTTCTCAAAAAACAACCTTATATCTCTCAATTGTACCTTTGGTAATGACACGGCAACTTTTTTATCTGACAATTGATGCTTCACTAAGCCATAACTAGTTCCAAACCATAAATTATTTTCATTATCAATAAAACTAGCATTTTGGTTACATTCTAAACTCTTTAATCCATCAAGGTTAGAATACCTGATAAAATCGGTAACAGAAAACTGAGTTTTGCCTTTTATATTTAGTTTGTATAAACCGTAATTAGTTCCAATCCATAAATTATCGTATTTATCAAGCTCCAAAAAATTAATATTATTTGATGAGAAATTACCAGGCACTTGAATATTGGTAAATCTATTTTTATCATAAACAGTAAGACCATTTGTAGTTCCTACCCAATATTTTCCTTGTTTATCTTTAATAATATTCATTACACTTCTATCAGGTAGTCCATCTTTTTCGGTATAGATTTTAAATTTTTCAGTTTGTGGGTTATACTTAACTAGTCCATCTGAAGAGCAAAACCAAAACTGTTTTTCATTTTCAATAAAAATTGTTCTAATGTTTCTTGCAACCCCAAGATTGCTAATTTCTTTAGTTGCCCTATTAAGTATAGAGATACCCTCTTTTGTTCCTATCCATATATCACCATTGTTATCCTCTTCAAGGGCATATACTTTTTTAGCATTTAAACCATGCCTTTCATCGTAAGTAGTAAACTTTTGCCCATCAAACTCAGATATTCCATTAGATGTGCCCATCCACACACTAGGCTTTTTAGAAACCACGCTACACCATACAGTATTATTCCCCAACCCCTCTTCTTCTCTATATAAATAATAGCCTTTACTGGTAAATACCCCTGCACCATCACCATAAGTAGCCAACCAAATATTATTGTTCTGATCTTGGGCAATAGACATCACTACATTACTTTTAATGATGTCGTTTTGTGTGTAACTCACAAAATCTTCATTGGTAAATTTAATCAGACCACCACCATCAGCACCAAAAAAAAGATTGCCTTCAACATCTTCCATTACACACTTAATGTTATTGTCTTTTAAGCCATCTGAAGTAGTAAAATTTTTAAACTCTCCTTTGTCATACTTACTAATACCATTTTTTGAAACAAACCAGTAAGAACCATCTGATCGTTTTAAAAAACTCCTGATATGGCTACTAATTAACCCGTCAGTATAATTCATTTTCGTACAGCTATCCTCTTCCAATATTAAAACTCCATCGCCAAAAGTTGAACACCATATCTTATCATCTTCAATTAAAATATGTGTTGCATTTACATTAGGTATTTCATTTTTTATTCCCAAATCTTGATCTAATGATAATACTCCTCCTCGCGTAGCAAGCCATAGTTTACCATTCTTATCGGTATCAATATTTCTTATATAATTATTATTACCACTAGCTGGTAAAGTAAAATAGTTTAAGCTCTTGTTTTTATAGTACACCAATCCACCACCATCAGTTGCAAACCATATATTACCCCATTTATCTTCGGTTATTGATAATACAGAATTTTCTGATAATTCTTCTTTAAACTCATGATTAACAAACTCATAACCATTATAACAAGTTACACCTCCATTGGTACCGAACCACAAATTACCTTGAGAATCATTATAAATAGAGTTAACCTGATTATCTAACAAACCATCATTTGTAGAGAAATTTTCAAAGTGTATTCCATCAAATTTAGAAAGTCCACCTAATGTTCCTATCCACAAGTAACCATTACTATCCTGGCAGATAGCTCTAACCTGTGATTGTGCCAAACCATCCTGAATGGAATAGTTAATAAAATTGTATTGCTGTGTAAATGCACTTATTGCTATTAAAAGTGCAGTTATTAAACCAAGAAGTTTGTGCATTTACTTTTTAGAATGTTTTAATTTTATTTACAAAACCTGATAACTTTCTTCGAGCAACTGGTATAGCTTTGCCGTTATCCATTATGGCTACATTTCCTTCGTGTCGGTTAAATTCTTTTAAATGATGTCGGGTATTAATAATGTGAGATTTATGTACACGATAAAAAATATTCTCATCTAAAACTTTCTCATACTTAGCAATAGTCATGCTACTTGTACATTTTTTACCATCACTCAAAAATATTTTGGTATAACTTTCATCGGCTTCTAAATGAACGATATCTTCTACCTTAATAATTTCATAGCCACTTAATGTAGGTATAGCTATTATATCAGATTTACTATCATTTTTGTATTCATGCAATAATTCTCTAATCATGTTAAAATCAACATTGTTTGACTTTTCAGAGACTCTAATTTTACCAACAGAAGTTTGTAAATCTTCAATATCAATGGGTTTTTCAATATAATCTATAGCACCAGCTTTTAAAGCTTTTAAAGCAAACTGATTGTGTGCTGTAACAAATATTACTGAGAAATTTTTATTGTCAATAGAATCTAACAATTCAAACCCATCTTCATTAGGCATATTTATATCTAAAAATAGTAAATCTGGTGAGTACTCTGCTATTAATTTTCTAGCTTCTTCTGCCGACCCTGCTTCTGCTAAAACATTAATAGTTGGGCAAAACTCTTCGAGCATTAATTTTAAATTGTTTCTTGCATTTTCTTCATCGTCAATGATGATGGTTTTAATCGTTTCCATAGTTCCTGCTTGTTTAGTGAGATTTTTTAAATGTACGCATATTAAATACTAATGTTTACCTCAACTATTAATCAGTAGGTTACGGAAATTAAACGGTAGTATTTTAAGATTAAAGTGACTTTATGGTTTGAACAAAGTCGGTTACTCTGGCACGAGCAACGGGCAATTTTTCACCAGAAACCATTTGAGCCTGAGAACCATTTTCACTCAAATAGTCGGTTAAATGAGTAAGATTAATGATGTATTTTTTATGTATTCTAAAAAACTTTTTTTTGTTTAAAATATCATCATACACTTTTAAAGTTCGAGTATCAAAAAAAGTCTCCCCATCTATAAAATGTATGTTGGTGCAATTACCATCCCCTTCTAGAAATAATATCGAATTATCATCGATAATTTTTATTCCTTTACTGTGTGAAACTGTTATTTTACTTGATTCATCTTGGTAATGAATACTTTCAGAAAAGTTTTTAATGGACTCGAGATAGGTGTCAAAATTTACAGCGTCTTTGGTAAATAGTTCTTTATAGCTAATCAATTTTTCAACCGCTTCTTTTAAATCATCAATATCTATTGGTTTTAATATGTAATGTATAGAATTGATGTTAAATGCTTTAACTGCATGTTCTTTAAAAGCAGTAACAAAAACTATTTGAAAATTATGATCAAAAACATCATCTAATAATTCTAGTCCTTCCTCACCACTTGGCATTCTAATATCCAAAAAAACAGCTTCTGGCTTTTTAATTTTAATAAGTTCCCGAGCTTCCTCAACATTTTGCCCTTTACCAATAATTTCAACTTCAGGACAGAAATCATTTAACAAGAGTTGTAAGTTTTCTCTTGCTAATTCTTCATCATCTACTATTATGGCAGTAATCTTAGACACTAACCTTTCCCCCCAAATATTCTGGCAAAAAAAGATTTCTTTTTACCACCTCTACTTCTATTAACAGCTTTTGATCGTTTAGCATTTTTTTTCATTCGCTTTTTGGTTTTTTTGCTTTGAATGTTCATATGCCTTTTTCTACCTTCTTCCAAAGCCTCCTCTTTCGCCTTCTCTTTTTCTTGTTCTTGCTTTTCTAACATTTTTTTCCTGTTCTTTACCATTTTGGTTTCCTGACCAAAAGCTGTAACAGAAACTGCAATTAACAACACAGCAACTATATACTTAAAACCCTTCATAAACGTTAACTCTTTTATAAACCCGAATTTACTAATTTTACAGCAATGCAAAAAAAATGCCTTTACATATTATTACTTGCCTTTATTTCACTTAGTTGCAGTAAAGACGATGAAAATGGCAACATTCCTTTAGTAAGTGTAAATTTTACCATTAATGTTAATAATCCTGCTTATGCTGATGTTAAAGTGGCTGGAGGGTGGATGTATTTGAATGGCGGATCAAGAGGGTTAATTTTGTACCGTTATAGCAATGATGAGTTTAGAGCATTTGACAGACACTGCACCTATGAACCCTCTAACAGCTGTGGGCAAGTAGCCGTTGATAACAGTAACATTAACGCTAAAGATGACTGCTGTGGTTCAAAATTTTTAATTACAGATGGCACAGTAACACAAGGACCAGCCAACTTACCTTTAAAGCAATACCAAACTAGTTTTGATGGCAGTATATTGAGGATATTCAATTAAAAAAGCCCCAACTTTCGTTGAGGCTTTACCATATCTAAAAATCTAATTTCTAGTATCTATAATGCTCTGGTTTATAAGGTCCTTCTACTTTCACACCAATGTATTCAGCTTGGTCTGGTCGTAAAGTAGTTAACTCTACAGCAATTTTCTCTAAGTGTAATTTTGCTACTTTCTCATCTAAATGTTTCGGTAACATGTACACTTCATTCTTGTAGTTCTCAGAGTTGTTCCATAACTCAATTTGAGCTAAAGTTTGATTAGTAAACGAGTTACTCATTACAAAACTAGGATGACCTGTAGCACAACCTAAGTTTACCAATCTACCCTCAGCTAATAAAATAATGTCGTTTCCTTTTACATTATACATATCAACTTGTGGCTTAATTTCGACTTTAGTATTACCGTAGTTTTCATTTAACCAAGCAACATCAATTTCATTATCAAAATGACCAATGTTACAAACAATGGTTTTATCTTTCATGTTCTCAAAGTGTTGCCCTTGAATAATGTCTTTATTCCCAGTAGTGGTAACAACTATATCAGCTTCATGAACAACATTTTCTAACAACTTCACTGCGAAACCATCCATGGCTGCTTGTAACGCACAAATAGGATCAATCTCTGTAACAATTACTCTAGCTCCTGCACCTCTTAAAGAAGCAGCCGAACCTTTACCAACATCACCATAACCACAAACAACAGCAACTTTACCAGCCATCATTACATCTGTAGCTCTTCTAATAGCATCTACTAAAGATTCTTTACATCCATATTTATTATCAAACTTAGATTTAGTAACCGAATCATTAACATTGATTGCTGGCATTACTAAAGTTCCGTTTTTCATTCTATCGTATAATCTGTGAACTCCAGTTGTAGTCTCTTCAGATAATCCTTTAATATCTTTAGTTAACTCTGGAAATCTGTCAAACACCATGTTTGTTAAATCTCCACCATCATCTAAAATCATGTTTAATGGTTGACCATCTTTAAAGGCAAATAAAGTTTGCTCAATGCACCAATCAAATTCTTCCTCATTCATACCTTTCCATGCATAAACAGGTATACCTGCAGCAGCAATAGCAGCAGCAGCATGATCTTGTGTTGAGAAAATGTTACATGAAGACCAAGTAACATCTGCACCTAATTCAACTAAAGTTTCTATTAATACAGCTGTTTGGATAGTCATATGCAAACAACCAGCAATTCTTGCTCCAGCTAGGGGCTTAGAGTTTCCGTACTCTTCTCTTAAACTCATTAAGCCTGGCATTTCTGCCTCAGCTAATTTAATTTCTTTTCTACCCCAGTCTGCTAAAGATATATCTTTAACTTTGTATGGTAATCTTTCCACTTGTGTACTCATTTAGTATAATTTATAATTTTTAAGGACAACAAAGTTAAGCAATAACCTAATACCTTTCAAATAATGCCCATTTACGAATTAAAAAATATATCCGAAACGAAAAAAATAGGTATTTGGAAGATTACTGAAAGTAAGGAAGAGTTATTAAATCTTGCTTCTTATTTACCTTATCAAATTAGCATTCCTAATACTAAAAATGAAAACCGAATAAAGCAGTGGTTAACTACACGTTTATTGTTAGTTGATTTTTTTGATGATGTCCAAATTTTATATGATGAATTTGGCAAACCCTATCTTGCTAATAACTGGAATATTTCCATTTCTCACACAACTAATTTTGTTGTTATTCTTTTAAATAGAAAAGAAAGTTGCGGAGTAGATATTGAAAAAATAAACTCAAAGGTTGAACGCATCAAACACAAGTTTTTAAGTGAAGATGATTTACAAAAAATCAAATCAGAAAAAGGGTTAACTATCTACTGGTCAGCTAAAGAAGCCCTTTATAAATACTATGGTAAAAAAGAAGTTTTGTTTATCGAAAACCTCTATATAAAAGATTTTAATTTTAATTCCAATTCAAACACATTTAAAGGCATAATAAAAATGTCTGATCTCAAAAAAGAAATTAAAATGAACTGGGAAGAAATTGAAGATCATATTTTGGTTTACACTGTTTAAACTTAATTTCGCTTCATCAATGAGCATTTATAATTCCATATTAAACAAGAGTAGCCAAAACCAAAAAATGTTTGGGGTATTAATTGACCCTGACAAACAAAATGTTGCTGAGTTGCTTAAAACGGTTGAATTGTGTAACAATTCTGGTGTAGATTTCTTCTTTGTGGGTGGTAGTATTATTACCAAAGGAGATTTTAATCAAACATGTCGATTAATTAAAGAAAACACCCAAAAACCTGTTATTATTTTCCCTGGCAGCCCCAACCAAATATCTAAATATGCTGATAGTATTTTATTTTTATCATTAATCTCTGGAAGAAATCCTGAATTATTAATAGGTAGCCATGTAGCAGCAACTCCGAAATTACAAAAATTAGATATTGAGATAATTCCAACAGGATATCTCTTAGTTGATTGCGGTACACAAACCACTGCTATTTATGTTAGTGAAACTAATCCAATTCCTCATAACAATGCAGAAATTGCAGCTACCACAGCTTTAGCAGGAGAATATTTAGGTTTAAAACTAACCTACATTGATGGCGGAAGCGGAGCAAAAAAATGCATTTCTACCAACATGATTACCAAAACAAAAGAAAGTATATCAGGTCCATTAATTATTGGAGGGGGGATAAGAACTCCTGAAGCAGCAAAAGAAATATACAAAGCTGGAGCTGACATTATTATTGTTGGGAATGCAGCCGAAAAAAATAGAAATCTCATTACTCAAATTGCAGAAATGAAAGAGGCGTTTAATGATTCTATTGTACATCAATAACCTCCATGTTAAATTTCTCAAAAAACTCTTTTTTGTTGTTAACAAATAGCACATTATTTATTGAGTTCTTTTATTACTTTTGTTAGCCTTTTATTATTTAACATAAACTTATAAGCATGGCTTTAGAAAAATTTTCAACCAGACACATTGGTCCTCGCGAAAAGGATATTAATGAAATGCTTGCTGCATGTGGAGCTTCTTCAATAGATGAATTGATTGAACAAACCATTCCCAATAAAATCCGAATGAAGAGTGAGTTGAATCTTGCTGAATCAATGAGTGAATTTCAATATTTAAATCACTCCAGAGAATTAGCTCAGAAAAATAAACTCTTTAAATCATATATTGGCTTAGGATACAATAACACCATTTTACCATCAGTAATCAAACGTAATATCTTTGAAAACCCAGGATGGTATACTGCATATACTCCTTACCAAGCTGAAATTTCTCAAGGAAGATTAGAGGCTCTTTTAAACTACCAAACAATGATACTCGAGCTAACAGGTATGGAACTTGCCAATTCATCTTTATTAGATGAAGGGACTGCTGCTGCTGAAGCCATGATTTTAACTTACAATAGCAGAAGCAGAGATGCTAAAAAAGCAGGAGCAAATCATTTTTTTGTTTCAGCAAACTGTTTTCCACAAACTATAGATATTTTAAAAACTCGTGCAACACCTTTAGGAATTGAGTTGATTATAGGTGATTATAAATCTTTTGAGTTTAACGAAATGGTGTTTGGTGCTATTGTTCAATATCCTGATGCTACAGGTCAAATCAATAACTATAAAAGTTTTGCAGAAAAAGCTCATGCAAATGGAAGCTTAGTGGTTGCTGCTGCAGACATTTTAAGCTTAACTTTACTAACTCCTCCAGGTGAATGGGGCGCTGATGTTGTAGTTGGTTCAACTCAACGCTTTGGTATCCCTATGGGATACGGAGGACCGCATGCCGCATATTTTGCTACTAAAGAGCAATACAAAAGATCTGTACCTGGAAGAATAATTGGTGTTACTATTGATGCACAAGGAAACAGAGCCTTAAGAATGGCTTTGCAAACCAGGGAACAACACATCAAAAGAGATAAAGCTACATCTAACATTTGTACTGCACAAGTATTACTAGCTGTAATGGCAGGAATGTATGCAGTTTACCATGGTGCTGAAGGTTTAACTAACATTGCCAAAAGCATAAATGGACTAGCAGCAGCTTTAGCCAATCATATTGACAATTTAGGATTTGAAAGAATTAACAACTCTTTCTTTGATACACTTACCTATAAAGTTTCTAATGAAGAAAAACAAAAAATTAATGACTTAGCTCTTTCCAAAGAAATTAATTTCTATTATGGAGAAGATTTTATTTCAATAAGTATTGGTGAAACTGAAACTTTAGAAGACATTGAAACTATATCTGACATTTTTGCTCAAGCCATTGGAAATGATAAAGCCACAACAAGTAGCCCTCAAAATGGAATACCTCAGGATTTAAGTAGAACATCAACGTTTTTGAAAGAAGATGTATTCAATATCTATCATTCTGAATCTGAAATGATGCGTTACATAAAAAGATTAGAAAACAAGGATTTATCCTTAACACATTCTATGATTTCTTTGGGTTCATGTACAATGAAATTAAATGCCGCATCTGAATTACTTCCTTTAGGTTGGGGAGAATGGGCTTATTTACACCCATTTGCTCCAGTAGATCAAGCACAAGGTTATCAGGAAATGCTTAAAAATTTAGAGACTGATTTAGCAGAAATTACTGGTTTTGATGCTGTTTCATTACAACCCAATTCAGGTGCTCAAGGAGAATATACTGGATTACTAGTTATCAAAGCATATCACGAAAGCAGAGGCGACCACCATAGAAACATTGCATTAATTCCATCTTCAGCACACGGAACAAACCCTGCAAGTGCAGTTATGGCAGGAATGAAAGTAGTAGTGACTAAATGTGATGAAAAAGGAAATATTGATGTTGATGATTTAAGAACTAAAGCAGAAGAGCACAAAGAAAACCTTTCCTGTTTAATGGTCACTTATCCTTCTACTCATGGTGTGTTTGAAGAAGATATTATGGAAATAACTGATATCATTCATCAAAATGGTGGTCAGGTATATATGGATGGGGCAAACATGAATGCTCAGGTTGGATTAACTAACCCAGCAATTATAGGTGCTGATGTTTGTCACTTAAACCTCCATAAAACATTTGCCATACCACATGGCGGTGGTGGGCCAGGTGTTGGACCTATTGGTGTTGCAAAACAATTAACCCCATTCTTACCCTCAAACCCAATCATCAAAACAGGTGGAGAAAACGCTATTACTGCCGTTTCTTCTGCTCCCTGGGGTAGTGCTTACGTATGCTTAATCTCTTATGGCTATATTAAAATGTTAGGTACTGAGGGATTAAAAAAGTCGACTATCACAGCAATACTGAATGCAAATTATTTAAAATCAAATTTAGAAGATAGCTACAACATTTTATATACTAACCATAATGGTAGAGTAGCCCACGAAATGATTTTGGAATGCAGAGATTTCAAACAAGAATCAGGAGTAGAAGTAGCTGACATTGCCAAACGTTTAATGGATTATGGCTTTCACGCACCAACTGTATCATTTCCAGTTGCTGGAACTTTAATGGTTGAACCCACAGAAAGTGAAAGCAAAGAAGAATTAGATCGTTTTATTGAGGTTATGAAATCGATTAGAAATGAGATTAATGATATCATTAGTAATGATACTGACAGAAGTAATAACCTATTAAAAAATGCTCCCCATACTGCAAAAATTGTTGTATCTGATAAATGGGATTATAGTTATACCAGAGAAGAAGCAGCCTTTCCTTTATCTTGGCTGAAAGAACAAAAATACTGGCCAACTGTTGGTAGAGCTGATGATGCCTATGGTGACAGAAACCTAATTTGCAGTTGTGCTCCAATTGAGGAGTTTATGGAAGAAACAACATAAAAATTACCGTTTCTTTACAAAAAAGACCTTTTATGTAGTAAGCATATAATAATTACTTAAAGTAATCTTTATTTTATTACTTTTGTTAGTCTAACTAAATTAGTAGAAACTAAAACATAAATTATGAAAAAAATTTACTTATCATTTCTAGCATTAGCTGTGGCAGGTGTAGCCAATGCTCAGCGTGTTAGTAACACAGTTCCTTTTAGAACTGAAAATCACGATGTAAAAACTGCAACCAAAGCGCCTCAAGATAAAGGAGCTCAACTTTGGTTTGATGATTTCTCAAACTCTGCAAACTGGTACATGACTACTGTTGGTGCAGACCCTAAAAACTGGACTATCGGTCAATCAGCTACTGGTAACGGTGGTTTCCCATTAGCAGATATCCAATCTTCTTCTGGTACTCCTTTTGCATTATTCGATGCTGATGATGCTTCTGGTACTCCATCATTTGATGCTTCTATTACTACAGTAAATCCTATTAACTGTTCTGGTAATGCTAATGTTTCTTTAGTATTTGAATCTTACTTTAGACCATTTAATACCACAGCAATTTATGTAGAGGTAAGTACTGATAGTGTTAACTTCACTAGCTCTTATCCTGTTCATACTAATGTTGCTGTAAACGGAGCTACAGCTAATCCTGAGTTAACTACTGTTAACATTAGTGCTGCTGCTGGTAACCAACCAAAAGTATGGATTAGATTTAGATATACTGGAAGCTGGGATTATGGATGGGCTATTGATGATGTTGCTATTGAGGTAACTGAAAACAACGATTTATTTGCTTCAGAAGGTTATTATGGTACAGCTGGTGTTCCTTACACTAGAGTTCCTGTAAGACAAATTCAACCTGTTGACTTCTTTATGAGAGTTGATAACGTTGGTGCTGTTGACCAGCCAAATACTATTATGACTGCAACTGTTAATGCTAGCCCAGTAGCTACTAGCTTACCTCAAACAGTTATGGCTGGTGCTGTTGCTGATAGTTTAGGTATGGCTGGTTCTTGGACTCCACCTGCAACCGTAGGTGTTCCTTACGATATTGCAGTTATAGCTTCTTCTGATTCTGTTGAAAGTACTCCAGCTAATAACGGTATTGCTTTTATGCCTCTAGAGGTTTCTGCAGATTTATATGCTCATGATGATTTTGGTGGTACTGGTCCATTCTGGAATAACGGTGGTGGATATAACACCCAGGTAACTCCTCCTACTGAAGAATTTGAAGCTGGTAACTGGTTTGATATTTTTGTTACCGACACAGCTACTTCTATTGATGTAGTTATCGGTACTAACTCTCAAGCAGGTGCAATTATTGATGCTGCTATTTATGACATTTCTTCTGGTAGTTTTGTAGAGGTGCCTGGTTCTAGAACTGCTCCTTACTCAATTACTGCTGGAGATGCTTCAAGTAATGCGACAATCACTCTTCCTTTTTCTTCTCCAATTGAGCTAGTAACAGGTACTTACTTTGTTTGTGTGCACGCCTGGGCTGGTGCTGGTGCTGAATTCTTTTATGCAACAAGCGGAAGTTCTTTAGACGGACAAGGTTTTGGTGCGCAACAAAGTTTAATTTTCTACCCTACTATGGCTGCGCCTAATAGTGGTGAAAACTTCTATACTACACAAACTCCAACGGTTAGATTAAGAACTACTGCTATGACTACTAGCATTGAAAATGTAGTTGCAGAAGAGTTAAACTTTAACGTTTACCCTAACCCAAGTGCTACTGGTGAGTTTACCATTAACTTAAATGCGGCTACTAGCGAAAACGTTAACTTAACGGTTACTAACGTGGTTGGTCAAACTGTTGTTAACAGAGTAATCGCTGTTTCTGGTCAAACTAAAGAAGTTATCTCTTTAGCTGGTCAAAGTAAAGGTGTTTACTTCTTAACTGTAAACAACGAAACAGTTAAATTGATTATAAAGTAATTTACACTTAATATACTTTCAAAAGCCTGTGATGACATCACAGGCTTTTTTATATCTTTTACAAAAAATACCTTTTTAGTTAGATACACAACCTTTAATGAAATCAGTTAATTTATTGTTATTTTTTTTTGTACTTTCGTAAGACTAATTAATCAAAAACGAAATATTATGAAAAAAATTTACACAACTGTGGGTGTATGCTTGTTAGCTGCTACCGTTTCTTTCGGTCAGGGTAATGGCATTCTTACACCAACGCAAGCTAAATTAACTTCAGATCAAATGTTTGATTCTGAAACGGTTAAAGCTACAGCTAACAACAAAGCTGCCGGAGATCAAATTTGGATTGAAGAATTTAATAACCCTGGTTTACCAACAGGCTGGTACAGTATGGATAATACTGCTATGGGGCGTGTATGGGAGCAAACTGATGGAGTTCACAATGCTCAATACACAACTAATGTTGGTCTTAACTCTAATTCTGGTGGTAACCATATTATGTTATTTGGAGATAGTTTAAATCAAGGTGGTCCATTCTCTGATTTAGATTCTTATGTTCAAACAAGTGGTATTACTTTAAATGGTGAACCTAATGTTTCTATTAGATTTTTCCAAAGATTTAGATTATGTTGTCAGCAAACTGCTGCTCTTAATGTAGTAGTAAGTACTGATTCTACTTTCTCGAGTAATGTAAATACATTTAGTGCTAGAGGTGCTACTGCAATTAATGCATTTAACAGTGTTGAATTAAAAGTACTTAACATTACAAGTGCTGTTGGTGGATATACTGGTAAAATTTGGATTAGATTCCATTGGGCTGGTGGTGCAAGTCACTACATCTGGTTACTTGATGACATCGAAGTATTTGAAACTGAATACAACGATTTAGTTGCTGGTAACACTTATTATGGTACAGCTGGTCTTCAATATACAAGAATGCCACAAAGACAAGTTCAACCTATGGATTTCTTCATGAGAGTTGACAACATTGGTTCTGCTGACCAGTTAAATACGATCATGACTGCTTCTGTTAATAGTGGTGCTGCTTATAACGGAACAAGTGCTGGACAAACAGTAGTTGCTGGTGCTGCTAACGATAGTTTAGGTATTGCTGCAGGATGGACTCCACCAATGACAGTTGCTGTTCCTTATGACATTGTTATTGTTGCATCTTCTGATTCAACTGAAAGTACGCCACTTGATAATGGTGTTGCGTTTAATCCATTTGAAGTTACTACAGATTTATATGCACATGATGATTTTGGTGGTACTGGTCCTTTTTGGGGTAACGGTGGTGGTTACAACACTCAGGTAACTCCTCCTACTGAAGAATTTGAAGCTGGTAACTGGATTGATGTGTTTGCTACTGATACAGCTACTTCTATTGATGTTGTTGTTGGATCTAACTCTGGTGCAGGTGCAATTATTGATGCTGCGATCTATGATATTTCTTCTGGTAGTTTTGTAGAGGTGCCTGGTTCTAGAACTGCTCCTTACTCTATCACTGCTGGTGATATTTCAAGTAATGCAACCATCACTTTACCTTTTTCTAGTGGAATTGAATTACAACCAGGTACTTACTTTGTATGTGTACATGCATGGGCTGGTGCTGGTGCTGAATTCTTTTATGGAACAAGTGGTAGATCTACAGACGGACAAGGCTTTGGTGCGCAGCAAAGTTTAATTTTCTACCCTACTATGGCTGCACCTAATACTGGTGAAAACTTCTTCACTACTCAAACTCCAACAGTTAGATTAAGAACTACTCCTTTATCTACAGGAATTGAAAATGTAGTTACAGAAGAGTTAAACTTTAACGTTTACCCTAACCCAAGTGCTACTGGTGAGTTTACCATTAACTTAAATGCTGCTACTAGCGAAAATGTTAACTTAACGGTTACTAACGTGGTTGGTCAAACTGTTGTTAACAGAGTAATCGCTGTTTCTGGTCAAACTAAAGAAGTTATTTCTTTAGCCGGTCAAAGCAAAGGTGTTTACTTCTTAAACGTAAACAACGAAACAGTTAAATTGATTGTAGAGTAATACTTACTTTATATACAAAACAAAAGCCGCTCAAATGAGCGGCTTTTTTTATTTATAGTACCGTTAATAGAACAGTATTAATATTTGTTGATTTAATGTGTATCTTCAAGTATTACTAACTAAAATCAATAAATTATGAAAAAAATTTACACAATTGTGGGTGTATGCTTGTTAGCTGCTACCGTTTCTTTCGGTCAGGGTAATGGCATTCTTACACCAACGCAAGCTAAATTAACTTCAGATCAAATGTTTGATTCTGAAACGGTTAAAGCTACAGCTAACAACAAAGCTGCCGGAGATCAAATTTGGATTGAAGAATTTAATAACCCTGGTTTACCAACAGGCTGGTACAGTATGGATAATACTGCTATGGGGCGTGTATGGGAGCAAACTGATGGAGTTCACAATGCTCAATACACAACTAATGTTGGTCTTAACTCTAATTCTGGTGGTAACCATATTATGTTATTTGGAGATAGTTTAAATCAAGGTGGTCCATTCTCTGATTTAGATTCTTATGTTCAAACAAGTGGTATTACTTTAAATGGTGAACCTAATGTTTCTATTAGATTTTTCCAAAGATTTAGATTATGTTGTCAGCAAACTGCTGCTCTTAATGTAGTAGTAAGTACTGATTCTACTTTCTCGAGTAATGTAAATACATTTAGTGCTAGAGGTGCTACTGCAATTAATGCATTTAACAGTGTTGAATTAAAAGTACTTAACATTACAAGTGCTGTTGGTGGATATACTGGTAAAATTTGGATTAGATTCCATTGGGCTGGTGGTGCAAGTCACTACATCTGGTTACTTGATGACATCGAAGTATTTGAAACTGAGTACAATGATTTAGTTGCTGGTAACACTTACTACGGAATTGCTGGTCTTCAATACACTAGAATACCACATAAACAAATTCAACCTATGGATTTCTTCATGAGAGTAGATAACATTGGTTCTGCTGACCAGTTAAATACGATCATGACTGCTTCTGTTAATAGTGGTGCTGCTTATAACGGAACAAGTGCTGGACAAACAGTAATTGCTGGTGCTGCTAACGATAGTTTAGGTATTGCTGCAGGATGGACTCCACCAATGACAGTTGCTGTTGCTTATGATATTGTTCTTTCAGCATCTTCTGATTCAACTGAAAGTACGCCACTTGATAATGGTGTTGCGTTTAATCCATTTGAAGTCAGTTATGAACTTTATGCTCACGATGATTTTGGTGGTACTGGTCCTTTTTGGGGTAACGGTGGTGGCTACAACACTCAGGTAACTCCTCCTACTGAAGAATTTGAAGCAGGTAACTGGTATGATATTTTTGTAGCTGATACTGCTTTGTCTATTGACGTAGTTATTGGTTCTAACTCTCAAGCAGGTGCTATTATTGATGCTGCTATTTATGACATTTCTTCTGGTAGTTTTGTAGAGGTGCCTGGTTCTAGAACTGCTCCTTACTCAATTACTGCTGGTGATATTTCTAGTAATGCAACTATCACTTTACCATTTGTTGCTCCGGTTGGATTAATACCTGGCACTTATTTTATATGTGTACATGCATGGGCTGGTGCTGGTGCTGAATTCTTTTATGGAACAAGTGGTAGATCTACGGATGGACAAGGTTTTGGTGCACAGCAAAGTTTAATTTTCTACCCTACTATGGCTGCACCTAATACTGGTGAAAACTTCTTCACTACTCAAACTCCAGCGATTAGATTAAGAACTGGTTTCCTATGGTCTGTGAACGATAAATATATCGGTGAATTTGATTTCAGTGTTTATCCAAACCCAAGTGCTACTGGTGAGTTTACCATTAACTTAAATGCTGCTACTAGCGAAAATGTTAACTTAACGGTTACTAACGTGGTTGGTCAAACTGTTGTTAACAGAGTAATCGCTGTTTCTGGTCAAACTAAAGAAGTTATCTCTTTAGCTGGTCAAAGTAAAGGCGTTTACTTCTTAAACGTAAACAACGAAACAGTTAAATTGATTGTAGAGTAATACTTACTTATATACAAAACAAAACCCGCTCAAATGAGCGGGTTTTTTGTTTCTAAGAAAAATAACTCTAAAGGTTTTTAAACTTTTGCATAATGCGTGAAGCATATACAAAATCACATAATTCTTTATTATCCGTTTTAAGTATTTCTTCTTTATTACCTTCCCACCAATTCTCACCCTTATAAATAAAGGTAATGTGATCACCCGTCTCCATCACCGAATTCATATCATGCGTAATCACAATTGTAGTCATATTATACTCTTCAGTAATTTCTTGTATAAGGTTATCTATAATAATTCCTGTTTGAGGGTCTAAACCAGAATTAGGCTCATCACAAAACAAATACTTTGGATTTAATGCCATTGCCCGCGCCAATGCAGCTCTTTTTTGCATACCTCCGCTCAATTCAGAAGGATATAAATTATTAGCATTCTCTAATTTTACTCTATTTAGACAAAAGTTTACCCTATCTAAAACTTCCTCTTCACTCTGTTTGGTATACATTTCCAATGGAAATTTTACATTCTCCTCAACAGTTAACGAATCAAACAAAGCTGAACCTTGAAAAAGCATACCTATTTCTTTTCTGATTTCTTTTCGTTGGCTAAAATTCATATCAGAAAAATTACGCCCATCATATACTACACTCCCACTATCAACCTCATGCAAACCAACAATACATTTGGTAAGCACAGATTTTCCAGAACCACTTGCACCAATAATCAAATTAATAGCTCCTCTTTTAAAAGAAATGGAAACATCTTTTAAAATATGATTATCTCCAAATGATTTATTGATATTTTTAACTTCAATCATATCAATAATAGTTGAGTTAAGAGGTAGTTAATTACTAATATGCTAATACTGCTATAAACAACTGATTTAGTACTAGAACGACCTATATCTAATGCGCCTCCTCTAACATAATACCCATAAAAAGAAGGAATACTGGTAATGATAAAGGCAAAAAACAAGGTTTTAACCAAGGCATATATTACGTCAAAAGTTTTAAAATCATACCTCAATCCATACAAATAATCCTCAATGGTCAACATATCTGAATATGCTCCAACGATGTATCCTCCAATTATACCCAAAAACATACTGTAAATTACTATCATTGGAATAGTTACCAATGCAGCGATAATTTTAGGAAAAATTAAATAAGAAGCAGAATTTACACCCATTATTTCAAGTGCATCAATCTGTTCAGTAATACGCATTGTTCCTATTTCGGAAGAAATGTTTGAACCTACTTTTCCAGCCAAAATTAAACACATAATGGTAGGTGCTAACTCTAAAATAAACGACTGTCTTGTAGCATAACCTACGGTATATAATGGTATCAATGGGCTATCTATAGCCGAAACTGTTTGCAAAGTAACAACAGCTCCCATAAAGATTGAAATAATGGAAATTAAACCGAGTGAACCTATTCCAAGGCTAACCATCTCGTGCACAATTTGTCGCCAATACAAACGATAATTGTCAGGCTTTTGAAATACCTTACCCAACAATATAAAATATTTACCGATGTTATGTATAGATGACAACATATAAAGCATAAAGGTAAAAATTTATTAGCGAATACATCAAGTATAATATCTTGTCATTTTTTATCTTTGCCAAATGAATAAGAAATTAAGGTTTACCATAATACTTTGTTTTTTAACATTTACACTTACATCTTGTTTTTTGAGAAAGAAGAACAAATGCAACTCCTGTCCTAAATGGAGTTCTATTAAAAAGATTCCTGAAAAAAAATCGGTTTAACTACCTATTACTTAATGAGCATTATCATTGGTCAGGTTTAAAAATTATTCTAAATTTGGATTCTATTTAGAATTATTCTAAATAAATATGACTTTAGACCAACTAGCTGAAAATGAATCGGGCATTATAAATACCATTTATGATGAAGATCTTGCTTTACAATTACTAGCAATGGGCTTTATAATTGGCAAAAAAGTAAAAATAGAAAGAATAGCTCCTCTCAAAGACCCTATCATTATTACCTCAGATAGTAATCACATTAGTATCAGAAAAATTGACGCTCAAAACATTGAAATTAAAAGAATTGTTTAGTGGCAAAAGGCATTGATAATAATAACTCAGAAGTAATCTTAGTTGGGAACCCCAACACAGGAAAAAGTACTGTTTTTAATGCCTTAACAGGCTTAAATCAAAAAATCGGCAATTTTCCTGGGGTAACAGTAGAGAAAAAAACAGGAAGTTTTAGCATAAATAATCAAAAGTATAACTTAGTAGATTTACCTGGCAGTTATAGCTTACAGCCCAATTCAGAAGATGAAAAGATTACAAAAGATTACCTTACAAATACTACTGATGAAACTTTAGTTGTAGTGGTTGCTGATGCTACGAACCTTAAACGAAACTTACTGCTTTGTACCCAGGTAATAGACAAGGGAAAACCCGTTATTCTTGCCTTAAATATGATGGATCTATTGCAAAAAAACGGGCAAGAAATCAACATCGAAAAATTACAACAACAACTTAATTGCCCCGTAATTCCATTAAATGCTCGTATAGGCAAAGGAATAGAAGAATTAAAAAAAGCCATTCAAAACTTTAAACCTTTAAGCAATAGTTTTATCCAAAATGACACTTTAAGTTCCATTGATGACATGATGGTTCGATTAGATAAGATTAATCAAATAGTTGATGATTGCATTATCAAAAAAGGAAAAAACAAATCCTTCATTTTTACAAAAAAATTAGATAATATTTTAACACACAAGACTTACGGTTATCTTATTTTCTTTTCCTTCTTATTCGTCATTTTTCAGGCAATTTTTTCATGGTCATCATACCCAATGGATTTGATTGAAAGTGGATTTTTATGGTTAGGGGATACGGTAAGCAACTTACTCCCTAAAGGAATGCTTAACGATTTAATAGTAAACGGCATTATTGCAGGACTTGGAGGTATTGTAATATTTGTACCACAAATAGCCATTTTATTTGCATTTATAACCATAATGGAAGATACGGGATACATGGCTCGGGTTAGTTTTTTAATGGATAGGATTTTAAGACAATTCGGATTAAATGGCAAATCTATAATTCCTTTACTGAGTAGTACTGCTTGTGCTGTTCCTGCAATTATGAGTGCCAGAACCATTGGAAATTATAAAGAACGACTAATTACCATAATGGTAGCACCTTTAATGAGTTGCTCAGCAAGAATACCGGTTTACACCATATTAATTGCATTAATTGTACCCGAAGAAAGTTCTTTTGGAATATTTAACATGCAAGGAATTTTAGTTATGTGCCTATACTTGTTAGGCTTTGTTGCAGCACTTGTATCAGCCTGGGTAATGAGTCTCATTATTAAATCTAAACAAAAGAGTGCTTTTATATTAGAAATGCCTATTTATCGAGCACCTAGATGGAAAAATATAGGGCTAGAGATTTTTAACAAAACCAAAGTATTTGTTGTAGATGCTGGTAAAATTATTATTGCTATCTCCATCGTTCTATGGGCACTTTCATCTTATGCTCCTGGCAATGCTTTTAAAGATATTGAATCAAAATATGCTGAGGGCAATTATAATATTCCTAAAGAAGAGTTGCCTGCTCTTATTGCTTCAGAAAAGTTGGAAGCATCTTATGCCGGTATTATTGGAAAAGCTATTGAACCTGCCATTAAACCTTTAGGATTCGATTGGAAAATAGGAATTTCTTTAGTCACTTCATTTGCAGCAAGAGAAGTTTTTGTTGGTACAATGGCTACACTATATAGTGTTGGAGATGAGGATAACACTAAATCTATTCGAGAAAAAATGTTAGCCGCAAAAGATCCAGCTACTGGTCAAAAATTATATACCAAAGCAACTACACTTTCTCTTTTAATTTTTTACGTTTTTGCCATGCAGTGTATGGCAACACTTGCCATTGTTTATCGAGAAACTAACTCATTTAAATGGCCTATCATTCAAATCATTTACATGGGTGTTTTAGCTTATTTAGGTAGTTTTATTGTTTACAACATTTTTTCATGAATCAATCTTTGGAAATAATTAAAAACTATGTTCCAAAAGAAAGTTTACCCATTCTAGAAAAATGGTTTGCCCAACGGCCATTTCAATTAAAAATACCAAAGAAACGTGTTACTAAGTTTGGCGATTTTAGAAGTCCTTTGAAAACCGAACTCCCCAAAATTAGTGTAAATGGCAACCTTAATCAATATGCTTTTTTAATTACCCTCACACATGAGTTTGCACATCTGTTGGTTTGGCACAAACATCAACATAAAGTTAAAGCACATGGTATAGAGTGGAAAACAGAATTTCAAAAATTAATGTCTGTATTACTAAATAAACCCGTTTTCCCCGAAAATTTAGCACTTATCATAAAAGAGCACATGAGAAATCCTGCAGCATCTTCTGCGAGGGATGCACATTTAGTTAAAGAATTGAAAAAATATGATGCTCCAACCAACTTAATTCATTTATCAGATTTACCTGAAGGTGCAAAATTTAGTTTGAATAATAAACGTATTTTCATTAAAGGAAATAAAAAGAGAACTCGTTTTTTATGTAAAGAATTTGGCACTAAAAAAGAGTATTTAATCCATGGCATAGCGGAAGTTTCACCTCTAACCTAAGCTTTTCAACTGCTTGTTGAAAACTAAACCCTTGTTATTTTTTAAGTTCCCTATTTGATTTAATTAACTTCGCGTTAGTATTAAAATCGAATTATATTATGGATATAAAATTGATGGAACCTATCGTAAATCAGAGAGTATCAGAAATGGCTGAGAACCTTATTGGTTCTGAAATCATAAAGCTAGCTGGAGAGGTAAAAGAGAAAATTAAACAAGGCGAAAAAATTTACAATTTAACCATAGGCGATTTTAATCCAAAAATATTTCCAATTCCTACTGAATTAAAAAAGGAAATTATTGACGCTTATCAAAATGATGAAACTAATTATCCTGCTGCTAATGGAATTCAAGAATTAAGAGAAGCTGTTTCCCATTTTTTACACATCAATGGTGGCTTAGAATACAGTCCAGATCAAATTTTAATCTCTGGTGGTGCAAGACCATTAATTTACGCTACTTATCAAACTATATTAGATCCAGGAGACACAGTAGTTTTTCCTGTACCATCATGGAACAACAACCACTACTCACATCTTTCTCATTGTAGAAAAGTAATGATTGAAACTACTGCTGAAACCAACTTTATGCCAACAGCTGGAGATATTCAACCATACATTTCAGAAGCTAATATAATTGCTTTATGTTCTCCTCTTAATCCAACAGGAACTGTTTTTACTGAAGAAGGATTAAAACAAATTTGTGATTTGATATTGGATGAAAACAGAAAACGTGGGGATGCTAAAAAACCTGTTTACTTAATGTTTGATCAAATATACTGGGCATTAACACACGGTGAAACGAGACACTTTGACCCTGTTTCTATCAATCCTGAGATGAAAAAATATACCATTTACATTGATGGTATGTCAAAAGCATTTGCAGCAACAGGTGTTAGAGTTGGTTGGGCTTTTGGTCCAGAAAAATTGATAGGAAAAATGAGAGCTATTTTAAGCCATGTTGGAGCATGGTCACCAAAAGCTGAGCAAGTTGCTTCTGCAAATTACCTCAACAAAAACGAGCAAATTGATGATTTTTTATTTTCTTTCAAAAACGACATTAACAAACGATTAGTAGCTTTTTATGAAGGAATGATTGCTCTTAAAGAAAAAGGCTTTCAGGTTGATGCTATTCCGCCTCAAGCAGCCATTTACCTTACCGTAAAGTTTGATTTAACCAAGCATGCTACAGAAGATGGGAGAGAGTTACATACTACAGAAGAAGTAACTCAATATCTTTTGAATGAAGCTGGATTAGCTATTGTTCCTTTTTATGCTTTTGGTGCTTCCAAAAAATCACCATGGTACAGACTGTCTGTAGGAACTTCTGTTTATGAAGAAATTGATGAATTATTTGGCAAATTAGAAACTGCTTTAAACAAATTAAAAGCTATCTAAATGAACAAAAACAACTACTGCGTAATTATGGCTGGCGGAATCGGAAGTAGATTCTGGCCAATGAGCAGAACACAACACCCTAAACAGTTTTTAGACATTTTAGGAACTGGTGAAACACTTATCCAACAGACTTATAACCGTTTAAAGCGAATTTGCCCAGAGGAAAACATTTACATTGTTACCAATGAAATCTATAAAGATTTAACTTTAGAACAATTAACTGGAATTAGTAAAAACCAAGTGGTTTGTGAGCCAAGCATGCGTAATACAGCACCATGTATTGCTTATGCTAACCACAAAATAGCAGCTATAAACCCCGATGCAAACATTGTTGTTGCACCTGCAGATCATCTAATTTTAAAGGAAGATGAGTTTGTAAGAATCATTAATACCGCTTTAGAATACACTGCCAAAAACGATGCTTTATTTACTTTAGGAATTACTCCTACCCGACCTGATACAGGTTATGGTTACATTCAATTTTCTGATGATACTGCAACTGAAGAAGGAATTAAAAAAGTAAAAACTTTTACAGAAAAACCCGATTTAGAATTGGCAAAACAGTTTTTAGATAGTGGCGATTTTTGCTGGAATTCAGGAATGTTTGTTTGGAGTTTAAAAAGCATACAAAAAGCATTTGAGAATTTGTTACCAACCATGAGTGAGTTATTTGCCTCAGGAGAAGGGAAATACAATACCCCTGATGAAGCTGCTTTCATTAAAGAAATATATGGTACGTGTAAAAGCATTTCCATTGATTACGGCATCATGGAAAAATCTAAAAATGTACACGTAATGAGTGCTGACATTGGCTGGAGCGATTTAGGAACTTGGGGTTCTATTTACACACACTTACCATTGGATGAAAACAAAAATGCTGTAGTTGGTAAAAACGTAATGCTATACGAATCGAAAGGAAACATTATCAATGTTCCTAAAAACAAATTGGTAGTTTTACAAGGATTGAAAGATTACATCGTGGTTGAATCTGACAATATATTGCTGGTATGTAAAAAACAAGATGAGCAACAAATTAAACAGTTTGTTACCGACATTAAGCACAGTAAAGACAAGCGTTACTATTAGCACTAGCCTTTTCGTTTAATTAATTAAATTTGTCTCCCTTATGAGCGAAGAAAAAAATAAAGGAGACATGTCTTTTTTGGAGCACTTGGAAGTGCTTCGGTGGCATTTGGTGCGCTCTACGGTAGTGATTTTGATAATGGCTACCGCTGCTTTTATTTTTAAAGGATTCGTTTTTGATGATGTAATTCTAGCTCAAAAAAATGCTGATTTCTGGACTTATGAATTGTTTTGTAAAATCTCTCACCTAATTGGTAGGGGTGATGATTTATGCATGAGTGATATTAAGTTTAGCGTAATTAACATTACTATGAGTGGACAATTTACGGTCCATATTATGACTTCTTTAGTAGCTGGTTTAATACTTGGTTTCCCTTATATTTTATTTGAAGTGTGGCGTTTCATCAGCCCTGCTTTACAAAAAAAAGAAAAGAAACACGCTCGCTCTTTAGTATTCTCAGGTTCATTATTATTTATGTTGGGGATATTATTTGGATACTACTTTGTTTCACCTTTGTCAGTTCAATTTTTAGGAAACTATCAGATAAGTGAGAGTGTAACCAACCAAATAGATTTAAAATCATTTATTAGCACAGTAACCACTGTTACTTTGGTTTGTGGATTAGTGTTTGAACTTCCTTTAATTGTTTACTTCCTCTCTAAAATGGGAATAATGACTCCAGAATTTATGCGTAAGTATCGTAAGCATGCCATTGTGGTTACCTTAGTGCTTTCAGCAATTATCACTCCACCAGATGTTTCTAGTCAAGTGCTTTTAACCATTCCTTTACTAGTATTGTACGAGTTTAGTATATTCATTTCTAAAGCAGTAAATAAAAAAGCTGAACAATAATAATTGACTTAAAGTGTTATATAATCGCTATCTTTAGCTTATGATTTTAAGGGCGGACAACATCATTAAAAAATACGGAAAACGCACAGTAGTTAAAGGTGTTTCTATTGATGTAAAGCAAGGAGAAATTGTTGGTTTATTAGGACCAAATGGCGCTGGTAAAACCACTTCTTTTTACATGATTGTCGGCTTAATTCAACCTAACGAAGGTAGAGTGTTTTTAGACGAAGAAGAGATTACCAAACTACCCATGTACAAAAGAGCTCAAATGGGTATAGGTTACCTACCACAAGAAGTTTCTGTTTTTAGAAAATTAAGTGTAGAGGATAACATTGCTGCCATTTTAGAAATGATGCCTTACACTAAAGAAGAGCAAAAACAACGACTAGAAGAATTGCTAGATGAGTTCAGTTTAGGTCACGTGCGAAAAAACTTAGGGCACAACTTAAGTGGTGGTGAAAAACGAAGAACTGAAATTGCTAGAGCTTTAGCTTCTAACCCGAAGTTTATATTGTTGGATGAACCTTTTGCAGGAGTTGATCCAATTGCAGTAGAAGACATACAAAGCATTGTAGCTAAGCTAAAAGACAAAAACATAGGTATTTTAATTACCGACCACAACGTACAAGAAACCTTAAGTATTACTGATAGAGCTTACCTATTATTTGAAGGTAATATTTTAAAAGCTGGTACAGCTGAAGAGTTGGCAGCTGATGAACAAGTACGTAGAGTTTACCTAGGACAGAACTTTGAATTGAGAAGAAAAGTTTAAATCTTCAAATCCTTTACATTCAACTGCAAAGTAGTTTGTCCGTTCCAGAAGTTTTCTTCAATATTATACGCTATACTAAATGGTACTCCTGGTGCTAAATCATTAGCATATTTACCCAAATTAAACCCTATACAATTCAATTTATGGGTGGGGTTATCAACTTCAAAAACAGTCATTTTTAAGTGGTTGTCTCCCACTGTTCCCACATAATCAACTAACACATTTTCCGTTTTAAAAACTGGTCGCATGTTGTGTGGCCCAAAAGGTGCAAACTGTTTCAGCACTCTATTAAACTTATCATCAATTTGGCTCAAGGTTAATTCTGCATCAATCTCTACAACAGGAACTAATAATTCCTCATCAATTTGCTCATTCACCACCTCTTCAAACTTATGGATAAAATCTTCTACGTTTTCCTTTTTTAAGGTTAGTCCAGCAGCAGCTGTATGTCCTCCAAACTGCTCCAATAAATCACTACAAGCATCAATGGCAGCATACACATCAAATCCTTCTACTGTTCTTGCAGAACCTGTTACTTTACCGTTAGATTCGGTTAACACAATGGTAGGTTTGTAGTATGTTTCAATCAATCGAGAAGCTACAATACCTATAACTCCTTTATGCCAATCTTCTTTATATAAAACCGTAGATTTTCTTCCTTGCAATTCCTCATCATCACTAATAAATGATAACGCCTCAGAAGTTATGGTTTTATCCAGCCCTCTTCGCTCATCATTATAGGCGTTTATCTTTAAGCCCACTTCCTCAATTACTTCCCTATCTTCAGCTACCAGCATTTCCACAGCTTTGTTACCTGAGCTAATTCTGCCTGCCGCATTAATGCGTGGAGCAAAGGTAAATACTACATCCATCACAGTCATTTCAGGTCTTTTTAAGTTAGATAACTCTTTCATCACCTGAATGCTTAAACGTGGATTTTCGTTTATCTTCTTTAATCCATAGTAAACAAAAACTCTGTTCTCATCAGTTATAGGAACAATATCAGCACAAGTGCTTATGGCTAATAAATCTAAATACTCAAAAAGTTTGGCTTCATCTTTTTGGGTTTGCTTAGTCCAAGCATGTAGTAATTTAAAACCAACTCCACAACCCGACAAACCATCATAATGATATTCGCAATCCGTTCTTTTAGGGTCTAAAACTGCTGCAGCATTAGGTATTTCATCTCCCGGTCGGTGATGGTCACAAATGATAAAATCAACTCCTTTTTCGGTAGCATAAGCTACTTTCTCCAATGCCTTAATCCCACAATCCAAAGCGATTATTAGTTGAAAACCATTTTCAGCAGCATAGTCTATTCCTTTATAAGAAACCCCATAACCTTCGGTATATCTATCAGGAATGTAATATTCCAAATTCTGATAATAATTCATTAAATAAGAATATACCATAGCTACCGATGTAGTACCATCTACATCATAATCTCCATAAATCAAAATCTTTTCATCGTTCTCAATAGCTTGCTGTAATCTATCAACTGCTTTATCCATATCCTTCATTAAAAAAGGATCATGAATATCAGTTAATTCTGGTCTGAAATAATGCTTGGCTTGATCAAAAGAAGTTATTCCTCTTTGCAGTAAAATATTAGTTAGAATATGGTCTAAATTATTAAGTTCAACTGATAATTGCTGAACTTCATTAGGATTGGATTGAGCTTTTATTTTCCAACGTTTCTCCATATTAATCATTAGCCGAGATTCTCGGCTTATTCATCACTTTGGTTTGTAAACGAATAGATTCTTGATGAACAATCTCTAATAATTTTTTAATGAAATCATTACTCAATCCCGTTTTCTCAGCTAACATGGTTCTATTTTTCAATATCTGTTCCCATCTTTCCAATTGAAGAATGGTAACATCATTTTGCTTCTTGTACTCTCCTATCTTTTCTACCACATTCATTCTAGAAGCGAACTTATTAATCAGCTCCTCATCCAACTCATCAATTACATTTCTCAATTGCTCCAAGTTATTAGTAAAATCAACATTAGAACTATCGGCACTTCTAACATGAAGCTCTTCTAACATATTTACTAACTCACCAGGGTTTAGTTGTTGCTCAGGATCACTTCTTGCTTCTGCTGGGTTAATATGACTTTCAATCATCAAACCATCCATTTCCATATCCAAAGCTTTTTGAGATACTTTATGGATTAAATCTGGACTTCCAGCAATATGGCTAGGATCACAAATCAAAGGAATATCTGGGCATAGCATTTTCAATTCAATGGCTATTTCCCACATAGGTGCATTTCGGTATGAGCTTTTATCAAAGGATGAAAAACCTCTATGGATAGCTCCTAATTTTTTGATTCCAACTGCATTTACACGTTCCAAAGCACCCAACCACAAATTTATATCTGGTGTAATGGGGTTCTTTACAAAAACAGGAATATCAACCCCTTTTAGCGCATCCGCAATCTCTTGAACTGAAAAAGGATTAACGGTAGTTCTAGCACCTATCCATAAAATATCAATATCATTTTTAAGGCAAGCCTCCACATGTTCAGCTTTTGCTACTTCGGTAGCAACTGGCAACCCCACTTCATTACCAGCATTTTTTAACCAGGGTAATGCTTGTTCACCCATTCCTTCAAAAGAATTTGGGCGCGTTCTAGGTTTCCATATACCTCCTCGTAAAGCAGCAATCTTATTAGTCTTTACTAACTCTTTAGCTGTAGTTAAAACCTGTTCTTCAGATTCAACACTGCAAGGACCAGCAATTATAAAAGGATTTTTAGGTGAGAGCCAACTAGCCTTATCTACTATGTTTAACTCAAATTTCAAGACTTATGCTAACGCTTTATTTTCGGCAATTGCTAACATTGATTTTACGGTAGTAACTATAGCCTCATCATTAAAGAAACATTCAGCATATAGCTCATCTTGTGTACCATGTTCAATAAATTTATCAGGAATACCCATTCGTTTAACTTCAGCTTGATAGTTGTTATCAGCCATAAACTCCAACACAGCACTTCCCATTCCACCTTGAACACATCCGTTCTCTACTGTAATCACTTTCTTAAACTTAGAGAATACTTCGTGTAACAAAATCTCATCAATTGGTTTCACAAAACGCATATCATAATGTGCTACTTCAATTCCTTCTTTGGCTAACTGTTCTGTAGCTTTAGCTGCATAATTACCAATATGACCAATGGTTAAAATAGCTACATCTTCACCATTTTTTACTCTTCTACCTGTACCTATTTTCACTTTCTTCAATGGTGTTTTCCATTCTGCCATTACACCATTTCCTCTTGGGTAACGGATAGAAAATGGACCATTATTATCAGCTTGAGCTGTATACATCAAGTTTCTCAATTCCTCCTCATTCATAGGGGCTGAAACAATCATATTAGGTATACATCTAAAGTAAGCCAAATCATAAGCACCGTGATGTGTTGGACCATCAGCCCCAACTAGCCCACCCCTATCTAAACAAAAAACAACAGGCAAATTTTGTAATGCTACATCGTGTATAACCTGATCGTAGGCTCTTTGCATAAACGATGAATAAATATTACAGTAAGGAACTAAACCTTGAGCAGCCATACCTGCAGAAAATGTAACCGCATGTTGCTCAGCAATACCAACATCAAATGCTCTTTCAGGCATAGCTTTCATCATAATATTCATTGATGAACCTGAAGGCATTGCTGGAGTTACCCCAACTATTTTATCATTCTTTTCTGCTAATTCTACAATAGTATGTCCAAATACATCCTGGTATTTTGGCGGTTGGGGATTCTTTGGAGTCACTTTTATAATCTCACCTGTATCCTTATTGAATAAACCTGGTGCATGCCACTTGGTTGTATCGCCATCTTCAGCTGGTTGATATCCCTTACCTTTTTCAGTAATACAATGTAATATTTTAGGTCCAGGAATATCTTTTAAATCATTTAAAACCTTAGCCATATAATTCACATCATGACCATCAATAGGTCCGAAATACCTAAAGTTTAACGATTCAAATAAATTACTTTGCTTTAACAAGGTTGATTTAATTCCATTCTCAATCTTTTGAACTATGGCTTGTGCGTTTGGCCCAAACTTGCTCACTTTACCTAACAAATGCCAAACTTCATCTTTTACCTTGTTATAAGTATGCGAAGTAGTAATATCAGTGAGATAATCTTTCAAAGCTCCAACATTTGGATCAATTGCCATACAATTGTCATTCAACACCACCAACAAGTTAGTATCTTCAACCCCACCATGGTTCATTCCCTCAAAAGCTAATCCAGCTGTCATTGAACCATCACCAATTACAGCAATATGTTGTCTATCTTTTTCATTTAAATGGCGGGATGCAACTGCCATACCTAAAGCTGCTGAAATAGAAGTAGATGAATGGCCTACAGCAAAACTATCGTACTCACTTTCGGATGGCTTAGGAAAACCACTTATTCCTTTATAAATTCGATTGGTATGGAAATTCTCTCTTCTTCCAGTAAGGATTTTATGTCCATAAGCCTGGTGCCCAACATCCCAAACTAATTTATCATAGGGAGTATTAAAAACATAATGTAAAGCAACTGTCATTTCTACTACCCCTAAGCTAGCTCCAAAATGCCCACCCTTCTGAGAAACTACATCAATAATAAATTCACGCAGTTCTCCACATAACTGTGGCAATTCATCTTCAGAAATTTTTTCTCGTAAATCTTGCGGGAAATTTATTTTCTTTAATAGTTGTCCTGTTGTATAATCTATCGGCATCTTAATTTTTGCTTCTTACAAAGTTAACTCTTTTGTTTAAAACAGAATAACATAAAGTTATTTGAGTTATTGCATTTAGGTTGTTAAGAACAAAATTTTTTAATAAAAATTAACAATGTTGATTAAACTTGGTCTAATTTTAGCAGTCTATAATGATATAAACAAAAAAAGATTGATATGAAAAGTATGAAATTAACACTAGCAATTGCTGCTTTAATGGTAGCTCCTATTGCAATTAATGCACAAGAAAAAGCAAAACCAGTTGATGAAAAAACTAAACACAAAAAATTAGTTGAAAAATTAGCTTTAACTGAAGAGCAAGAAACCAAAATGCAAGAAATTAATGCAAAATATGAGCCTCAGCGTAAAAAATTAAAGGCAGAAACTAAAGTTTTGAAAGAAAAGCTGAAAGCCATTAAAGAAAAAAGAAAAGCCTTAGGTGAAGCTCAACATAAAGAAATGGAAGCCATTTTAACTCCTGAACAAAAAGTGAAATTTGAAAAAATGATTGCTGCTCGAAAAGAAAAGAAAATGGAAAAGAAAAAAAATGGAACTCCCTCCTCATCGAGATAAAGAACATCAATTAGAACATTAATAAAAAAGCCCTCAATTGAGGGCTTTTCTTATCTAAATAAAGTAATTTTTTGTTTAATGTTTTTAGTGCTTCCTTCCTGATTAACTACCACTCCAGCAATGTAATAAGTTCCTTGTGGCAAATCAAATCCTGCCTGATCTTTACCAACCCACTCATCCTCTAAAGAAGTTATTTTATAAACTGGCTTACCTGAATTATCCATAACTACCAGTTCAATGGCTTTAAGATTTTCACCTGTAATTTTTAAACCATCATTTAAACCATCTCCATTTGGTGAAATAACATTTGGTATTACATCAACCACAGCTTCTTTTTTGTTTTCTGGCTTTGGTTCAGGTGTAACTATTGGTTTATCGTTATTATTTGATTTAGATTGAGAATCTTTGGCGTTTTGAGTTTTAGAATTACTGTTTGCTGTAGAATTATTTGTTGTTTTGGCATTAACCTCAGCTGGTTGAGAATCATTAGCGTTATTACTGGTAACAGTCTCCTCAGGTGTTGCTTCTGATATTAAATCATTCGCTTCAGAAACGGCCTTGTCATTTAAATTTTCAGTGGTTTCAACTTCATCCTGAATTACATCGTCTTTAATCACAACTTGTTGTTGCTTGGGTTCAATTTTTTGTTGATTTTCAGTTTCAACAACTAGAGGTTCAACTGTTTCTACCTCTTCAGGTATAACTGTTTCCACTCTATTCTCAGCAATGGTATTTTCCTCTACAACAGATTTTTCTGTTCCATCATCAGTTGCTATAAAGTAACCTGCTGTACCCAAGGTACCAACTAACGCTACACCAACCGCTATTTTAGTAAGAACAGATTTTGTTGCAACAGTTGTAGCAGTTACAGGGTCAGCCTTCGGAGTTACATCAGTAGCTCCAGCTCCTCCCCCAATAGAATTTTGGACGTTAGCCCAAACATTTGGGTCAACATTGGCTTCAAAACCATCAAAGGCTTGTTTAAAAATTTCGTCTATGTTTTCTAATCCGTCTTTCAACCTATATAACTTTTTCTTCTTTTAATATTTTTTGCAAATAAGTTCTTGCTCTAGAGTATTGTGATTTAGACGTGTTTACTGAAATATTTAACTCTTCGGCTATTTCTTTGTGAGAATAACCTTCAATGGCAAACATATTAAATACGGTTCTGAAACCAGGCGGCATATTTTGAATTACTTTCAACAAATCCTGAGCCGACAAAGAATCAACAGCATTTTCAGTATAACTGTGTAATTGATAATCAACCTTATCCATTTCCACATCATTCATAAACTTTTTGTTTTTCCTGATAATGTCTAAAGCAGTATTTACAATTATCTTTCTAATCCAACCTTCTAAAGAACCTTGGGCATTAAACATGTGTAATTTTTCAAACACTTTTATAAAACCCATTTGCAACACATCTTGGGCTTCTTCTGCATCTTGAGCATATCTCAAACAGACACCCATCATACGCTTTGAATAATACTCAAACAACTCTTTTTGAGCAAGGGTATCTTTTTCAAGACACTTTTTTACTAATTGCTCTTCAGTCATTTTCATATATCCGCGTTGATTAGATGTTTTAAATTACAAAAAGGTTGCACAAAGTATTTATAAAGTTAAGCATTTAGTTTTTGAGCTAATCGTTAACTTTGGTATCAAATGTCAAAATTATACCTCATACCTACTCCTATTGGAAATCTTGATGACATTACCCTAAGAGCCATCAATACGCTAAAAGAAGTTGATTTCATATTGGCTGAAGATACTCGTCAAACAACTAAACTCTTGAAGCATTTAAACATTGAAAAACGATTAGTTTCTCACCATCAGCACAATGAACATAAAACGGTTGAGCGCATAATCGACTCATTAAAAAACGGAGAAATCATTGGTTTAGTTTCTGATGCAGGCACCCCAGCTATTTCTGATCCAGGATTTTTATTGATAAGAGAGTGTATAAAGAATGATATTGAAGTAGAAACTTTACCAGGTGCAACTGCTTTTGTTCCTGCATTGGTTAATTCCGGGTTTCCATGTGAGAAATTTGTGTTTGAAGGGTTTTTACCTCATAAAAAAGGTAGGCAAACACGTTTGAACTTCTTAAAAGATGAAACTAGAACCATCATTTTTTATGAGTCAACTCACCGATTATTAAAAACATTAACTCAGTTTATGGAGTTTTTTGGTGAAGAGAGACTAGTTTCTGTATCACGTGAACTAACCAAAATGCACGAAGAAACAATTAGAGGAACTCTAAAAGAAGTAGTTGAATATTACAACAACAATGTGACTAAAGGTGAAATTGTTATTGTTTTACATGGAGCTGAAAGATGAAGTGGCTAAACTTCATACTGTTCTTACTTTCATCAAACCTTGTCTTTACTCAAACTCTATTTAGAGTAGAAAAATTTGGAGAGAATAAGGGCAACCTTAAAATGTACACCTACATTCCTTCTAATTTAAACACAGATAATCCCATTCCTTTAGTTTTGGCATTACATGGCTGTACGCAAAATGCAGAAATGATAGCCAGAGAAACTGGTTGGAATAAGTTGGCTGATAGTTTAAACTTTATTGTGGTTTATCCCGAACAAAAGCAAATCAATAATGCTGGTAAGTGTTTTAATTTTTTTATTGGCTTTGAAGCTAAAAAGGATAAAGGGGAAGTTGCTTCCATCAGAGAAATGATAGATTATGTTTTTAAAATTTATCCGATTGATAGTTCAAAGATTTTTATTACGGGCATGTCTGCTGGTGGTGGGATGAGTAATGCCATGTTAAATGCATACCCAAGATTATTTAATGCCGGAGCTTTGCTAGCTGGCCCATCTAATTTGTTTAGCCCAAGTAAAGATACCATCCAACCTAGGGTTGCTATTTTGCATGGAGATGATGATAAAGTGGTACCACCCAAAAATGCAGAAAAAATTACCGAACAATGGATTAAAAAACACCAAATTGATACTGCTCAAACTCAAGTGCTAAAAGACTTTCAAAACAACCCACTGCTTACAGCCACCAACTACTACAATTCAAAAAAAGAGTTAAAACTAATTACAGTATATGCAGAAGGTATTAGACATAAGCTCTTAATTAAACCAGGTAAAAAAATCACCCAGGGTGGTGAATTAGATTTCCATACAAAAGATGTTAACTTCCATTCTACTTATTGGATAGCTGATTTTTTTGGATTAGTTAAATAAAGTTAAATTATATTTCTTCAACACTAATTTGATTTTTAGTAAGTTAGTAGTGTAAATTTTACAGTATGAAGTTACCCTCAATTAATTACCTCTACACTCAAGCAAAAAATTCAGCTGTTCGTTTTCCTATTACCTTAATTACATCTTTTATTGCTGTATGCTTAGGCATTTATTTGGTTGAAAACGAAAGTGAGATTGAATTTTTATTTCCAGTCATTAATTTAATGCTGTGTGCATTTTTAGGTATTCCACTCTTTTTTTGCATTAACATTTTTACCAATAAATTAGGCTTTGATAAAACCAAAAAAGTTGTTTTTGCTTTTAGCGGACTTGTCCTTTTGGTATTACTTTATTTCACCCTTCCTAATTCTGAAGAAACTGCCAACACATCTGTTCCCTACATCAGATACACGATTTACAATATTGCTTTGCATTTATTGGTTTCGTTTGCTCCGTATATCAAAGGGAAACAATTTAATGGATTTTGGCAGTATAACAGAGTTCTATTTACGCGTTTTATTCTATCCTTAGTTTATTCTGGTTTTTTATACGTTGGTATTGCCCTTGCTTTAGGTGCATTGCACCTTTTATTTGATGCAGATATTGACGGAAAGCGTTATTTCCAAATTTTCATTTTTATTGGTGGCTTTTTTAACACTTGGTTTTTTGTTTCAGGAATGCCAAAAGATTTTGACGAACTAGATGAACTAGAATATTATCCGTTTGGTTTAAAAGTTTTTAGCCAATATATTTTATTGCCTTTGCTTTTGCTTTACTTGCTTATTTTATATGCTTACGGAGCTAAAATAGTTGCTCTATGGGATTGGCCTAAAGGCATTGTTTCATGGTTAATTGTAGCTGTTTCGGTATTGGGTATTCTAACTTTCTTACTCATTCATCCTTACGGGCAAAAAGAAGAAAACTCTTGGATAAGAAAGTTTACCAAAGCCTATTATTTTATTGTTCTTCCATTAGTTGCTATGTTGTTTACTGCCATTAGCATGCGTGTGGCAGATTATGGAATTACGATTAATCGTTACATCATCATTTTGTTGGGTATATGGTTAACGTTACTTTGTGTTTATTTCATTATAGGTAAAAACAACATCAAATTTATCCCTGTTTCTTTATGTGTAATGATTTTATTAATGTCATTCGGACCATGGAGTATGTTTAGTGTAAGTGAAAGAAGCCAGGCAAACCGATTAGAAAATTTACTTAATGAATATGATATTTTAGAAAATGGAAAAATAGTGAACGAGCAAACCTTAGTGATTGACACTAACTTTTACAGTCAAAAATTGGAATACCCTAACCAACAATTAATGAATGATAGTTTGTGTAATGAAGTGAAGTCTATTTTGGATTACTTGGATGACCATCATGGATTTAACTCCATTAAAAGCTGGTTTGAAAAAGATTACATAGCAGAAATTGAAAGCTACAACAAAACCAAAAAACGCTGGAGCAGAATTAACGAAGCTGAAGTTTACATGAAAGCCATGGGCTTGGAATATAAGTACTATTGGGTTGATGAAAACAATACTTACTTCTCCTATTCCACACCGTATTACCGTGAAATTGTAGATGTAAGAGGTTATGATTATATGTTAGACTTGAATTACTATTATTACAACGAAAACAATTATAATAACAACAATAACATCCCATTTGAATTAGACAGCATTAACTATGAATTAAAGAGAGTAAACAAAGGCCATTATTATTTAGAATTGTTTAAAGAAAAAGAAAGCATTTTAGCCATTGATATTGACAAACTAAAAGAAGAGTTAGTAGGTAAATATGGCAAAAAATATCAGAGTGACTTACCACAAAAGGAATTGACTATAATTGGAAAAAAAGATAGTATAGCTTACAAACTAGAACTGAACAACATTAGTTTTAGAAGCGAAAATGGTAAAACCAATGCTGAATCAATTAATGGTAAATTATTTATAAGCTTTAAAGAAAACGTAGAAACTGATGTCAAAAATTAAATTGCCAGATGCTCCTAATTCTATTCAAAAAGGGGTGCCACTTAAATTAGTATTAGATAAACCTGCTGTTAAACAATTGGCTGAAAACTTAAGTATTATTCATCCTACGTTTGATAAAACAAGTTTTGTAAAAACAGCCTTGAAAGGCATAGATCCTCTAGGAATAAAGGAAAGAGGTGAACACATTGGAGATGCAATGCATCAATTTCTACCCAACAACTATTCTGAAGCAATTAAAATCATTCTAAAATCTTTAACTCCACCATTAAGCAAAACAGAAGACAATGGGTTAGCTCCAATGTTTTATATGCCACATTGCAATTTTGTGGCTAAATATGGTTTAGACAAATCGTACAATAACGGCAATGACCCTTTTGAAATTTCTATGAATGCTCAATACGAATTAACTAAACGATTTACTTGTGAGTTTTCTATTCGACCATTTATTGAAAGTCACCAAGACAAAACCATGAAGATACTATATGAATGGATGAAGGACCCTGATCCCCATGTAAGAAGGTTATGCTCTGAAGGTACGAGACCACGTTTGCCATGGGCAAGTAAACTAAACGCTTTGGCCAATGACCCAACCATTGCTTTACCTATATTGGAAGAACTAAAAAATGACCCAAATCTATACGTGAGAAGAAGTGTGGCTAACCATGTTGGCGACATTGCCAAAGATCATTTGGACTTTGCATTAGATTTGTGTGAAAAATGGTTAAATGGTGCTTCTGTAGAGCTAAAATGGGTAATACGCCATGCAGTAAGAAACCCTATCAAAAAAGGAAACAAAAGAGCTGCTGAAATTAGAAAAGCAGCGAAATAAAAAGGGGAGCATTTCTGCTCCCCATAAACTAAAATAATTGTCATAATGGTAAATGTTTACTAACTAATTAACACTTACTTATCTATTGTTATGATCTAATTATTATCCTTGATATTATTGAATTTCTGTAATAAAATCTACTTCAATATCCGTATCACCTGGTGAGCAAGTTCCATCTTTTATACCTGGCTGATGTTTTAGTACTACTTTAGTTTCTCCAGTTGCTGCTGCACCTGTAAACCAACGAGATAATAGCCCTACTTCAAAGGTCCCATCACTATCTGTTCTTACAACAGAAACATTAGTGTTGGTTGGTGTATAGCAAAATAAATGCTCATCATCTTCATTTTGAACTTCTACAGTAATGTCCTCAGCCGGAGTTTCTGCTTCGTTTAATAATGTAACTGAAGCATTATAATAGGTATTAGCTACTAATCTAATGGTATCATGCTGTGTTGGAGCATTACCCCCATCTCCATCTGGGTCTCTAAACGCAACTTGAACATTTGGTTGAACACCAGCAGTATCAACAAAATCTATAATCATAGTTGTTATTACTTCTTCCTCATGACTATGTCCTCCTCCATGGTGGTCATCATCGTGAGGTTGTGGTGTATCATCATCTTTTTTACATCCTACTGCAAATACTACAGCTAATGCCATTGCTAGCATTGAAAAATTTCTAATTGTTTTCATAATTGATTTGTTTGTTGTTTTCATTTTATTTAAAAAGTTAATTTTAGATTAATTGTATAATTTCTTCCCATCTCATCAGCATAATATCGAAACCTGTTCAAGTAATCTCTATATACTGTATTGAGTAAATTGTTTATCCCAAAGTCCACTACCAGTTTTTGTTTTTTATATGTTGGGATACTAAAGCCTAAACCAAACGACAATAAGTTGTAACCTACAGGCGGAACTATATAATCACTGCTATCAGGCACGAGCGTTTGTTCCAACACCGTTTCTAAACCTAATTCTACATAAACATCTTTGACATTCTTTAGATTAGGCAATTTATACTCTAAGCTATTTTTAAATCGATTGGCAGGCATACCTACTAACCAATCTTTCTCTGTTAGGTTATAAGCCCATAAAAAAGAGGTTTTACCAGTCCAAGAAACATTTTTAACAAACTCGTATTTCGTGCTTAAGTCAAAACCTGTTAAAGCTGCCTCTACCTGAGAATATTCAAAAGTTGGAAAAGCACCTTTAATAGTAAGAGTAGCAGGTAAAGTTGGTTTTAGATAAATAAAATTGTTTATCCTGTTATAATACCCTTCTAACTGAAATAAGAACTTATCATGAGCATAATCAATAGCCGCAATAGTGTTATAAGCTCGTTCAGCAACAAGATTAGTATCTCCATATTCTACAGCAGCCGTTCCATGATGCAATCCATCAGCAAACAACTCACTTACATTTGGCGGTCTCCAAGCCATTCCAAAATTCACTCTTGCAGATAATTCATTGGTAGGCTTGTAAATAGCTCCAAAACTTCCAGAAACATTCTCAAAAGTATAACTATAAATATCATAACGTTTTACCCAGTTATTCCATTTATAAACCTCCTGAAAAATATAATCATAACGCAAACCAGCTTCCAGCTCAAATTTCAAATTGTTGCTTCTCCATTTCTCAATTAAAAAAGCCCCCGTGCTATACTTTACAAAAGCAGGAATAAAATCTCTACCTTCTAAAGTATTAGCTTGCTGAATAGTTGAAATACCAATTTGGGTACTAAAAGCATGGTTTCTGCTCTGCTTCCAAGATACTTCTCCAATATGAGTCGTAATTTCAAAATGGACTTCAGGCACATTCAAGTCATCTTCACTACTTCCTCTTCCCAAGTGTTTATCAAACTCTTGTCTTAAGTTATACTGTCTTGCATACACAAAATCTAACTGCCCGAAATCCCAAGTTTTTAAGTAAGCTTTTGCTTTAAACAATTCATGTTCGATATGCTGAAATGGCCTGTTAATCTCATAAGTAAACTCAGCTGATTCTAAAGGTTCTTCCGCTTCTATTGCTCTTTGTAAATCGGTTAAATTACCGATATGAGCTGCTGAAAATATTCCAATATCAGTATTGAACTGACTATAAAATAATTCAACTCCAAACTTCTCTTTGTTATAACCTAACGCCCAGGAAAAATTGTATTCTTTTAACCCAGTATTCTTCAAATAGTATTCTGGTGTATGAACATTACCTAATCGTTTAACAGTACCTTGTAATCTCCAGCTTAACCCATTTAATTTACCAATATTACCATCAACCATTGCTGATGTAACTCCCAATCTTCCATTAGAGGCACCTCCAAAGTTTAATTCTCCATTAACTCCAGCTGAGTCTCTCAAAGCTCTTGGCTCAACCAGCACAACCCCTGCAATTGCATTAGCACCATACCTAATTCCATCAGCACCTTTGATTACACTAAGCTTGTCAGCAATATAAGGGTCAATTTCGGGAGCGTGTTCATTACCCCATTGTTGTCCTTCTAGTCTTATCCCGTTATTTAAAATAAGAACTCTATCGCTATGCAAACCATGTATCACAGGCTTGGAAATACTGTTACCAGTATTCAAAGAATTAACCCCTGTAATGCTTTTTAAACTTTCGCCCAAAGATTTACCTCTAGATTGGTTCATCTCTTTTACCGAAAGTTCCTTTTTAGCAACAGTTCCTTCTTCTTCTACAGCCTCCTCCTGAAGAGAAAATTCCATTAACTCTTCAGAGTGGTGCTCTGGATAAAAATTATGTTTCGTGTTTTTGCTAACGGATACTGATTCTGTTACAGGTGAGCACCCCACATGCTTTACAACAATGGTGTACGTTCCTTCACACAAATTTTCGATTTTGTAATTTCCTTTATTATCAGAAACAGCACCTCTTTCTAGTTCTTGAACATACACCGTAGCATATTCTAGAGCAGATTTATCGTGCTCATCTATTATCTTACCCGATAAAGTATAATTACAATTATTTTGTGAAAAACCACCTAACGAAAAATGAATCAATAACCCAACAAAAACAAGCTTTGCAAAACGCATTTGTTTTAAATTGGTTGATAGTAAATTATCTGTTATTAGATAATCTTAAATTGATAAATTGTAGTGGACTATCTTAAAGAAGGAGGGCCTCTTTGGAGGTTTAAATCATGAAATAGATTCTTAACCAACCACAAATAGAGAATATCAATTTTACCTTGAAATACAGCTAATTGTGTTTGAAAAGAATGTTTGAATCCAAAAGAATCAGTAGAATTTAAATTAAAGTCACACATAAAATCAACATGAGTAAATTCAAACTCATGGATGTGAGTTACATCTTTCACTTCGCAAGTATGCTCAACATGATCGTGCTCAAAAAACTCGTGCAACGATTTGCTTACAATTACATTTAAAAATGTAATTGTAAGAACCATAGCTACTATGCTTTTTAAAACTTTCACGCTACAAAACTACTCATTTTTTAGAATGGCATCCCAACCTTGAGCAGATAAGGTGTTTACTTGCTCACCTCTAGTGACAATTTGATAAACTTCTTTTTCAGAAGTTATATGCCCAATTACAGCTACTCTTTTTTGATCTTTTATCTTGTTATAATCGTCTAAAGATACCGTAAACAAAAGCTCATAATCTTCTCCTCCATTTAATGCACACACTGTTGGATCTAAACGCATTTCTTCAGCTACCGTTATGGTTTGTACATCTAATGGCAACTTATCTTCATATATAGTACAACCTACCTTTGATTGCTGACAAATGTGTATTAAGTCAGAAGATAATCCATCAGAAACATCAATCATAGCAGTTGGTTTTACACCAATTTCTTCAAACATGTCTATTACATCCTTTCTTGGCTCGGGCTTTAACTGTCTTTCTAACACATAATCATACCCCGAAAAATCTGGTTGAACTCCAGGGTTTTCGTTAAAGATTTGTTTTTCCCTTTCCAACAATTGTAAGCCCATAAAAGCACCGCCCAAATCACCCGAAACACAGATTAAATCATTCTCCTTAGCTCCATCTCTATAAATCAAATCTTTCTTCTCAGCTTCACCCAATGCAGTAATACTTATGATTAAACCAGATGTTGATGAAGTAGTATCTCCACCCACTAAATCAACTCCATAAATTTCACAAGCTAACAACACTCCTTCATATAATTCTTCCAGAGCTTCTACCGAAATTCTGTTAGAAACAGCCAATGAAACAGTAATTTGTTTAGGAACAGCATTCATCGCATAAACATCAGAAAAATTAGATGTTGCCGCCTTATAACCCAAATGTTTTAAAGGAGTGTATAATAAGTCAAAGTGAATACCTTCTACCAACATATCAGTAGTTAGTACCGTTTGCTTTTTCTCATAATGGATAACAGCCGCATCATCTCCAACCCCTTTCAAAGATGACTTGTTTTTAAGCTCAATGTTTTCTGTTAAATGTTTGATTAAACCAAACTCACCCAGCTCTTCCAATTCATTTAGCGGCTTTTTATTTTTATCTTCTAACATAATCGCAAAATTAGGAAAAGAATAAATTGTTTACATTCGTTTACATCAAAACACTTTTTGAAATAGTAAACTTTTTAAGACGACCCGTAAAATGGATGCTTATCTCTTTTGGGATAATTTTTAGCATCATCATTTGTTTAGCCTTTACTACACTTCCCTATTGGATGTATTATCACTTAGGAAATTCAAGCCCTAAATTAACTGCTAATCCAAAATATATTGTGGTAATGAGTGGTGGTGGCATACCAAGCAAATCAGGGTTAATGAGAACTTATACTGCCGCTAAAATGGCTGAGCAATTCGAAAATGCACAGTTAATCATAACTATGCCGGGAGATACCACTGATACAACTTCCGCATCATATTTAATGAAAAAAGAATTGATGATAAGAGGGATAGATGAAAAAAGAATAAGGTTTGAAAATCAAGGAACCAATACAAGATCTCAAGCTATTGAAGTAAAAAAAATAATTAAAAAAGACTATCCTATTTTAATAGTTACCTCTCCTGAACACATTTATCGCTGTGTTAAAACTTTTAATAAAATCGGATTAACCAAAGCTAGTGGTATGCCTGCCTTTGAAAAGCCCGTAGAAGCCTCATTTCTTTTTGAAGATGAAGAATTAGGTGGAAACAACCTAACTGTTAATATAGGCGATAATACTCAGGTTCGTTACCAATTTTGGGAACATTTAAAACTACAAGTTATTGTTTACAGAGAATATGCAGCTATCACTTTTTACAAATTAAAAGGCTGGATTTAGTTTCACTTTAAAAAACTCCCTTTCACAGTTTACGGTTTCTTTATTTTTTTCTTTGCTGAGTAACTCTTTTTAGGTACTTTTGCTCTAATTTAGAATTAATCTAAATAAAAACAAGATGATAACAGTTTCAGAAAACGCAAAAAATCAATCTATTAAACTCATGACTGAAGATAATGCTCCTGAAGGAAGTTTTATTAGGGTTGGTGTAAAAGGTGGCGGATGTTCAGGCTTAGTCTATGATTTAACTTTTGATCATGTAATAAATGATGATGATAAAGTTTTTGAAGATAATGGCGTGAAAATAGTTTGTGACAAAAAGAGTATCCTTTATTTAGCAGGAACAGAATTAGATTATTCTGGTGGTTTAAATGGAAAAGGATTTGTGTTTAAAAACCCTAATGCTAATAGAACTTGTGGCTGCGGAGAAAGTTTTTCGCTTTAAAATATAGAATGAGATGGCTTACACAGAAGAAGATTTAGAGAAAGAATTAGAGAACCAAGAATACAAGTACGGCTTTACCACAAACATAGAGTCTGATAAAATACCTGTTGGTTTAAATGAAGATGTTATTCGATTAATTTCTGAGAAAAAGAATGAACCAGAATGGCTATTGGAATATCGCCTAAAAGCATTTGAGACTTGGAAAAAAATGATTGAGCCAGAGTGGGCTCATGTTAACTACCCAAAAGTAGATTTTCAAAAATTATCTTATTATTCCGCACCAAAAGGTGCTGGAGAAGAGGTAAAATGGGAAGATGTTGATCCTGAAATGAAAGCAACCATGGATAAACTGGGTATTTCTTTAGATGAACAAAAAGCATTAAGTGGTGTTGCTGTTGATTTCGTTTTTGATTCCGTTTCGGTTAAAACTTCTTTTCAAGACAAATTGGCTGAGCTTGGAATTATTTTTTGCTCTTTCAGTGAAGCAGTTCAAAACCACCCAGAATTAGTAAAAAAATATATGGGTACGGTTGTTCCTACCACAGATAATTTTTATGCTGCCTTAAATTCAGCTGTGTTTTCTGATGGTTCTTTCTGCTATATTCCAAAGGGTGTTAGATGCCCGATGGAACTATCTACTTACTTTAGAATTAATGAAGCAAACACTGGTCAATTTGAAAGAACACTCGTTGTTGCTGATGAAGATAGTTATGTGAGTTACTTAGAAGGGTGTACTGCACCACAAAGAGATGAAAATCAATTACATGCAGCAATAGTTGAATTAATTGCTATGGATGGTGCAGAAATAAAATATTCTACTGTACAAAATTGGTACCCAGGAGACGATGAAGGAAAAGGTGGAATCTACAATTTTGTTACTAAAAGAGGTATTTGCCATAACAATGCTAAAATTAGCTGGACTCAAGTAGAAACTGGTTCTGCTGTTACATGGAAATATCCTTCTTGTATTTTAAAAGGAGATAATTCAATAGGTGAGTTCTATTCGGTTGCTGTTACCAACAAATACCAACAAGCTGATACTGGAACTAAGATGATCCATTTAGGAAAAAACACTAAGAGTACAATTATCTCTAAAGGTATTTCAGCTGGATTTAGCAACAACTCGTACAGAGGTTTAGTTCAGGTACATAAGAATGCATCTAACTCTAGAAACTTTACTCAATGTGATTCATTATTAATGGGTGATAAGTGTGGGGCACACACATTTCCATACATTGAAGCTAAAAACAGTACTGCTAAAATTGAGCATGAAGCAACAACTTCTAAAATTGGAGAAGATCAAATATTCTACTGTAACCAAAGAGGAATTGACACTGAAAAGGCAATTAACTTAATTGTTAATGGTTACTGCAAAGAAGTATTAAACAAACTTCCTATGGAGTTTGCTGTAGAAGCACAAAAATTGTTAGAAATTAGCTTAGAAGGAAGCGTAGGATAATGAGAAATATAGTTTTCATCATATCATTTTTAATCACAATTGGTTGCTTCGCGCAAGATTCAGAAGCAATCAGAAAAAAGCACTATAATTTAGATGATAATATAGCTCTATCTGGTTACGATCCCGTTTCTTATTTTGCTAACAAGCCTATAGAAGGAAAAAAAGACATTAACTATAACTATAAAGGAGTAACTTATTATTTCCTTACTGAGAAAAGTAAAGCAATATTTAAAGCTAACCCCGAAAAATATGAACCACAATATGGGGGTTGGTGTGCTTATGCATTAGCAAAACCTAAACCTGAGTTAATGGAGGCAGATCCCGAAACATATAAAATAACCGATGGAAAACTGTATTTATTTTACAATTCCTTTGGAGTGAACACAAAGAAAAAATGGTTAAAAAAAGAACCTCAAATGAAATCTAACGCAGATGAAAGTTGGGGAGTCATTATAAAAGAATAAATAAGAAAATGTTAAGTATAAAAAATTTACACGCAAGTATTGATGATAAGGAAATTCTTAATGGAATTAATCTAGAAGTAAAAGCTGGAGAAATACATGCTATCATGGGACCAAATGGTTCTGGAAAAAGTACTTTGTCAAGCGTATTAGCTGGTAGAGAGGAATATGAAGTTACTGAAGGTTCTGTTGATTTTGATGGTACTGATTTACTAGAATTAGCTCCAGAAGAAAGAGCGAATGAAGGTTTATTTTTAGCTTTTCAATACCCTGTTGAAATACCAGGAGTTAGCAACATTAATTTCTTAAAGACAGCAATAAACGAAAAGCGCGAGCACAATAAACAAGAGCCGGTTACTGCTAAAGAGTTTTTAGGCTTAGTAAAAGAAAAATCTGCCTTGGTTGAGCTTGATAGTAAGTTAGCTAACCGTTCTGTTAATGAAGGTTTTTCCGGTGGTGAGAAAAAAAGAAATGAAATTTTCCAAATGGCAATGTTAGAGCCTAAATTATCTATCCTTGATGAAACGGATTCGGGATTAGATATTGATGCATTAAGAATTGTTGCCAATGGAGTAAACAAGTTGAAATCTTCAAACAACTCAACTATTGTTATTACACACTACCAACGTTTGTTGGATTACATTGTACCTGATTACGTGCATGTTTTATACAATGGTAAAATTGTAAAATCTGGTACTAAAGAATTAGCTTTAGAATTAGAAGAAAAAGGTTACGACTGGATAAAAAGTGAAAATGTTGAATCATAAATTTTAAATGTTGAGTAAAACATTATTTAAAATTCAAAACTAAAAATTTAACATTTCAATTATGATAGCTGAATTGACAAAGAAAGATATAATGATAGAATCACTTTCATCACTGGATTTTTCATCCGAAAATGAACATTTCAAATCATTAAGAGAAAAAGCAAAAGCTGAATTGGAGAATCTTGATTTTCCAACTACTAGAGATGAGTACTGGAAATATACTAGAGTTAGTAAGATTGTAAACAAAAAGTATGCTACTGGTGCTTCTCAAGATTTAGATATCAACTCATATTTAATTCCTGAATTGGATGCTAATATTCTTATTTTAGTCAATGGACAATTCAATGTATCATTATCTAGCATTGAAGAGAAAGAAGGAATTAATGTTTTGCCTTTAACAATTGGTAAAGATAAAGGAGAAGTGATTAAAAAATATTTCGGTAAAATTAGTTCTGATAAGGAAGAGGTATTTTTAGCTTTAAATAACGCTTTTCATACTGATGGGATTTGTATTCATGCTAACAAAAATATTATTAACGATAAACCTTATCACATTATAAATATAGTTACAGGTAAGAACACTATTACTCAAACAAGAAATTTCTTTTTAGCTGAGCAAGGAAGTTCATTTAAAGTAATTGAATCCTTTGTTAGTCTTAATGGAAATGAAAATTTCATGAATAATGTTTCTGAGTTTTTCGTTAAAGAAAATGCTCATTTGGAGTACAACAAAATTCAAGATGCAGATAACGAAAACTATCATATTTCAACTGAACAAGTTTACCAAGAAGCAAATAGTAACTTTACTATAAACACAGCTACATTCACTGGTGCTTTAGTTAGAAATAACCTAAACATTGAAGTAGACGCAAGCAGTTGTGAAACTAACCTAAGTGGATTGTATTTAGGCGAAGGTAAGAATCACATTGATAATCATACAGTAGTTGATCATAAAAAACCACACTGTAATTCAAATGAAGTATATAAAGGAGTTTTAGATGATGAATCAACTGGAGTGTTTAATGGGAAGGTATTTGTAAGGCAAGATGCTCAAATCACTAATGCGTTTCAGCAAAACAACAACGTTTTACTTTCAGATAATGCCAATGTAAACTCTAAACCTGAATTAGAAATTTATGCTGATGATGTAAAATGTAGCCATGGTTCTACTACAGGACAAATTGATGAAGAAGCAATATTTTACCTACAATCAAGAGGTATAAGCAAGCGAAATGCTATTAATCTAATGATTAATGCCTTTGCTAAAGATGCTTTAGAAAAAGTATCAATTGAAGCGCTTTCAAATTATATTGACAATAAAATAGAAGATCGATTTACAAAGTAAATGTCTGCAACTACCGACATACTTGATATTCAAAAAATAAGAGCCGACTTTCCTATTTTAAATAGAGAAATCAACGGAAAACCTTTGGTTTATTTTGATAATGGTGCGACAGCTCAGAAACCACAACAAGTAATTGATATAATTAATAACTACTATCAATTAGAAAATGCTAATATCCATAGAGGAATACACACCTTAAGTCAAGAGGCTACTGATGCTTATGAAAAAGCTAGAGTGACTATTCAACATTTTATTAATGCAAAACATGAACATGAGGTAATATTTACTTCAGGAACTACTGCAAGTATCAACTTAATTGCTTCTAGTTTTGCTAAAAAGCACTTAAAAGCTGGTGATGAAATTATCATCTCTACCATGGAACACCACTCTAACATTGTGCCATGGCAAATGGTTTGTGAAGAATATAGCACTATTTTAAAGGTAGTTCCTATTAATGATAAGGGAGAATTTTTGTTTGATGAATATGAAAAAATGCTGTCAGATAAAACCAAAATGGTAGCAGTAACACATGTTTCTAATACACTTGGGAGTATTAATCCCGTTAAAGAAATTATTGAAAAAGCTAAAGAATATAATGCGTTTACCTTAATTGATGGAGCTCAAGCTGTTCCACATAAAAAAGTGGATGTACAAGACTTAGATTGTGACTTTTATGCTTTTTCAGCACATAAGATGTTTGGCCCAACTGGTGTTGGAATTCTTTATGGAAAAGAAGCTTTTTTAAATGAATTACCCCCTTACCAAGGTGGCGGTGATATGATTAAAACTGTTACGTTTGAGAAAACAACTTACAACGAATTACCCCATAAATTCGAAGCAGGAACACCTAACATCGTTGGTGGAATTGCATTAGCTGCTGCTATAGATTATATGAATTCTGTTGGGATAGAAAATATTGCTACACATGAAGCAGATTTATTAGCTTATGCAACAGAAAAGATTAAAGAAATAGAAGGATTACGAATTATTGGGGAAGCTGAAAATAAAGCAAGTGTTTTATCGTTTGTCGTAAATGGCACTCATCCTACTGATATTGGGATGATATTAGATAAATTAGGTATCGCAATTAGAACTGGACATCACTGTACAGAACCGCTTATGAATCGTTTTAAAATACCTGGTACTGCCAGAGCATCTTTTGCTTTTTACAATACTAAACAAGAAATTGATGTATTTATCGAAGCCCTGAAAAGAGCTGTTAAAATGCTACTCTAAATGACAATAAAAGAAATACAGGAAGAAATCGTTGATGAATTTGCTTTGTTTGATGAGTGGATGGATAAGTATGAACACTTAATTGAACTGGGAAAGGAATTACCATTAATTGATGAGCAACATAAAGTTGAAGAGAATCTTATTAAAGGTTGTCAATCAAGAGTATGGCTCCATGCTGAGCTTAAAGATAGAGAAATAATATATACAGCTGATAGTGATGCGATAATTACTAAAGGAATTGTCGCTTTAATGATTAGAGTTTTTTCTAATCAAGAACCAGAAAATATTGCTAATGCCAGTTTAGAGTTTATTGACGAAATAGGGCTAAAAGAACATTTGTCCCCTACTCGAAGTAATGGATTATTGGCTATGGTAAAACAAATTAAAATGTATGCAGTAGCTTTTCAGACTAAATTATAAGGGATATATGGGTGAGGATAATAAACATATTGAACAACTAAATAAAAAGGATGTAGAACAACAGGTAATTGACACACTCAAAACTGTTTACGATCCAGAAATCCCTGTAGATATTTACGAAATGGGGTTAATCTATGAAATTAAAATTGACGATGATTTTAATATTGAGATAGATATGACTTTAACTTCCCCGTCTTGCCCTGTTGCAGAAAGTTTACCAGAAGAAGTTAGACAAAAAGTAGATGCTTTATGGAGTGTGAAATCTGCTAAAGTAGAATTAGTTTGGGAACCTACATGGAGTAAAGATATGATGAGTGAAGAAGCTCTACTTGAATTAGGATTTATGTAGTTAAAATTTAATACACATTACCAAAATATCATCCACTTGTTCTTCATCTCCCATCCATTTATAAAATTCTTCACGTAAAATTTCTGTTTGCTTGTCAGGAGATTTTTGGTGGTGATCTATAAATATTTGTTTTAACCTCTTATTCATAAACTTCTTACCTTTTTCACCTCCAAACTGGTCTGGATAACCATCTGAAAACATGTAAAAAACATCTCCACTCTTAAAATCAAATTCATTTAAATCATAAACAAAATCGTTAGGGGCATTACCTCCAATAGGGTTTCTACTCCCTTTAATTTCTATCAATTCATTATTTCTAATATAAAGCAAAGGACGAAATGCTCCTGAATACTGAATTTTGTTTGTATCAATATCAAAACAACATATTGATATATCCATACCATCTCTACTCTCACTTCCAACATCTTCTTGACGCAATACCTTCTTAATGGCTTTATTAAGTTGAATTAAAATATTGGAAGGGTTAGTTTGCCTATTTTCTAAAATGATTTGATTCAGATTATTTACACCTATCATACTCATAAATGCTCCTGGAACTCCATGGCCTGTACAATCTGCAGCTGCCAAAACAATTTTAGAATCTATTTTATCATACCAATAAAAATCACCTGAAACTACATCTTTAGGTAAATATAAAACCGAGAAATTACTGCTATACTCTGCTAATTTATCAGTCTTAGGCAAAATTGCTTCTTGAATTCTTTTTGCATAATTAATACTATCAGTAATATTCTTATTGGCAACCTCAATTACCTTTTTTTGTTCTTCAACCTTATCTTTCTCTTCACGCAACTCTTTTGTTCTCTCATCAACCTGAATAGTCAAGAGTTGTTGTGTCTTCTTAAGGTTTCTAGTTCTAAAATACATAATTGAGTAGATTATTATAATCAATAATATAACAACCAAAACATAAAATACTTTAGTTTGGTACCATGGGGGAAATATAGCAAATGAAAAAGTTGTTGGGTTTTCAACCCAAACATCATCTTTATTTTTAGCCCTCAATTTAAAAACATAATCACCTGGTGATAAAGAAGAATAAACTGCTTTTCTATCTGTGGTAAGCGGCAACCATTCTTCATCTAAGCCCTCCAATTGATATTGGTAATAAACCTTTTCAGGGTTTTTTAAAGAAACTCCTACAAACTCAAAAATAAAGTTGTTATCCTGATGGTTAAGCTCTAATAAATTAGGCAGTCCTGATAACTCATCAACATGATTTGTATAATTGCTCCAATCAACATCCTTAAAGTTTAATTTGATATTTTTAAGGGTAATTTTCGGAGGTATCTGATTCAATTCATCTGCTTGTTCGTTGTACAAATAAGCACCATCTATTGTTCCAAACCAGAGCTGTTTTTTATTACTAATACTAACAGCATTTAAGTTACATTCTACCCCAACAAACCCTTCTGATTTGCCGTAGTTTCTTATTTCAATTTCATCAAAATTATCATATACACTTAAAACATTAACCCTATCAACACCTTTGTTTGTTCCAACCCATATATTATCATTTTGATCAATTTGTAAGAAATATATATTGTCTGATGCTAGTCCTTTTGCTTCATCAATTTTTTGATGCTTATCCATAATTTTCACATACAACCCTGCATCAGTAGCTAACCATAAACTATTTTTCTTGTCAATAGAAAAACTCCTTACCCTACCAACATTAAAATCTTCTTGCTCTGATACAAATTCAAATTTGTTTCCCGAGTATATATAATAGCCATTGTTGCTTGCCAGGTAAAGTTTATCATTATAAGAAATTACATCAAAAATAAAGTCCTTAGGACTACCTTGCACAAAATGTAAAGAATCATCTTTTAAATGATACAACCCATACTTGGTTCCAACATACAGTACTTTTTGATGCTGGTAAATGGAATAAACATCTACTGCCGCATTATTAGCAAAAGGAACATTGTTAATTTCATCATTCTTGTAAATACTTAACCCTTCGTTACGTCCTATATATATATCATCATCAATTTTTACTATTCGATTAATAATAGTGCTTCCTATTTCTTGTGGCGTTAAGGATCTTACAATTTTATTGTTTTCAATAATGCTTATTCCTGCTCCACCTTTATAACCAACCCATACACGATCATCATTACATAAAATAGTGTTAATGTTATTGCTCGATAAGCCATTAGATTTATTAAAGTAAGTAAATGTTGCATTGAATCGGGCAATCCCTTGTCCAAGTGTACCAAACCACAAATTTTCTTCTACATCGGTAAATATCGACCATACTTTCTTAAAGTTAAAACCATTTTTTTCGTTGATAAACCTAAAAGAATTCTCTTCAGGATTAACAAAATATAAATGATTAGTTAAGGAGCCAAATACCAATTCATTTTTATACTTTGTAGCACTTGTAATAGTTAATGAACCTCCAGCATCATTCGGTAAATCAAAATTTGATACCGTATCATTTTCAATAAGGTTTAACCCATTTAAACTACCAACCCATATTTTGTTATTATGCTCTATGGCTACTTTAATATAATTAGAATTTAACCCATCATTTTCTGTAATTTGGATTACATTTTTTCCTGTAACTTTAAATAAACCACTTTGCCTTGTTGACACCCATAGATTACCCTTGCTATCAGTATAAATAGCATTAATAAAAGCATTATTTAACTGACTACTACTGGTTTGCATCTTTTGTATGCTATCTATATCTGATGTGATGTAATAGACTCCTTGAGCAGAACCAAAAAACATTTTCTTTTTAGATTGACTATAATGCGAACAATAAAAAGCTAGTCCTTCACTATAAGTTGCCAATACCTTTTTTAAATTGGGAGATAATTTGTTGACTCCTCCATTAGTAGTACACCAAACATTATTCTTGTCATCTAAAGAAATGGAAAAAACAACATTATTTGCTAACCCATTTTTTTCTTTTATCGCACTAAAACCATAACCATCGTAATATCCTAACCCCCCCCCATTAGATCCATAAAGTAAATACCCGTTACTTGCTTGTGATAGACACAAAATATCAGATTGCTCTATCCCTTCACCAACATTATAGTTAATGAAATTATAGGTTTGAGCATATCCAACTTGATAAAGAACAAACGAACAGATAAATGTTATTAGAAGTATGTATTTTTTACTCACCAAGTAAAAATAAAAAAAAGTCCCGATAATTCGGGACTTCAATTTTAAAGCTTTACTATCTTTTTGATATGATGATTATTCCCTTCCCTTATTTTAAGGAAATATATTCCTGAAGGCAAGTTTTTGGCTTCATCAAAAATTATATTGTTACTTCCTTCAATTATTTTTTGTGAAGAAACCGAAATTATTTTACCTATCTTATCTGTTAACTGTAATTCTATGATTTCAGGTTTAATTGCATTAATGCTTATCGTAAACATATCATTAGATGGATTAGGATAGATATCAACATCTAAATTTGAAGTCTCAATTACATTAACAGAAGTATTGATAGGTTGATCTAAAATATAAATCCCTGTTGAATCAATGTAAAAGTTTAGTGAATCCATTGTAGTATCACTCAAATTAACATTTACAGTCCAAATAGAATCGTGAGGCAACCCAGGGTAATCTATTGTTACAACATAAGTAGTATTTGTATTTAACCCTGTTAAACTATAGTAGCCCGAACTGTTAGTTGTTGCTCCTCCAACTACCCCTCCTGGCGATTGATCTACAGTAATATCAATACCTGGTATTGGATCTCCTGGTAATTGATTTTTTTGGAAACTGCCAAAACTTTCGAAAACATACCCATTTAAACTACTATTTCCTGTTTGAACAGGAGGAACAACCAACTGAATATCTCTTTGAATGATTGCTGAATCACAATGTATATGAAATACTTCTGCAGAATCCCATTTATAACTCAGCTGCATAGAATTGTAATAAGAAGTCATAGCTCCAGGAAACAAAGAAGTATCTGGATCAACTCTAACGATAAAACTGTCTGCTGGAAGATATTCAAACATATAATATCCTGCAACATCTGTAATTGTTGAATCTATTGGTTGCCAAGGATAAGGAACCATTCCTTTTCTATATAAATAGACTTTAGCATTATTAACAGGCGTAGCTCCTCCCTCTATTACATTACCATAAATGGTATTATTGCAGGAGCATATTAAACTATCATCACTTGATGTAGCAACTTGCGAACCAAATGGCATTTGAAGAGGAGCTAAACTAGGTAAAGTATAAACTGAATCAAGCATACCAAAATAAGAAGTATCATTATTAGGCATAACATCTAAGCTAAACATAAAGGTACTATCTATAGTTGGACAAGATGGATCTAAAAACTCATCGGTTTTTACCATTAAAATTTCATTTTGGTCTATCTCACTTATGTGTACAAAACCACCGTCTTGAGTAGTAATCGTTTCGTAAGGAAAGTTTGCGGTCATGTGACTAAATCTTTTAGTATCCATTACATTACCATTCTCATCCATAACGAATAACACACCTGTTGCAGGAACACCATAATAACTAGCAGATACTATTATATGACCTTTACCATCAGAGATTGCTTTTCTAGCATTTATATTCTCTCCTGGAGGTAAAGAATATATTTTCACCCAATTGCGATTACCATTATTGATATTAATACTAGTAATTGCAAATATATCTTGCCCACCACCTGAAGAATCCCTGGTTGAAACAGATATAAAAGCATTGGTATCATTTAACATCCCAACTGAAAAATTACCTAAAAAGTATTCATTATCTACAGGCGCATCAAAAGTAGTAACCTTACTCCATAATACATTACCTACATCATCCGTTCTAACAATACTTGTTGGAATATCATATACCCCCATCTGTTTTTTCCCTCCTCCTGGTTTTTGACCACCAACCATATTTTGAGCCATACCCACGTGTATGAAACCTCCATCTGGTGTTTCTAACCCATTCTCAAATCTAATTTCCATGGTATCTTTATTAGCATACATTTGGTGCCAAAGCATATTTCCAATACTATCAATTTTAATAGCATAACCAGAAACAGGATAAATAATGTTAAACCAATCGTACAAAGTTCCTGTAGCAACATATCCTCCATCTTTAGTTGGAATTAGTTTATTAACTACTAGTTCTAGTGTATCATTAGTAAATCCAGTATGCCAATTTACATTTCCATTCATATCATAATTAATGAAATATGGAGCAGGTGGAGTCATTTGAGAACCCAAAGAACCTGTTTGATACAAAACAGTATGCGAACTATCTGAAGTAGTGGAGCCTACAACATTAGTAAACCCATTAAAATTAAAAGGTGTGTATTCGTATAAAGAATCAAAAACTATTTTACCATCTACATCTAATTTTACTAATGAAGGGTGAAAACCATAAGCTTGATCATCATAAAAATTAGACAAAAAATAACCTTGATTATTAGGTATCTCCGATACCGATGTTTTCCAGTATTCTGGATTTGGATTAAACTGATCAAAGGTAATTCGAGTAGTAAATTTATTGTGCTTTAATTGAGAAAAAGCTGTAAATGAAACAATTAAAGACAATAAAAAGAGTGTAACTTTTTTCATGATAGTTAGGATTAAAATCTATGCGAATTTACAAAAAAGAATATCCAAAGTCTGATTTACAATGAAATAGAATAAAAAACTCCGATATTCTCGGAGCTTTATTTTTATATTTTAACAATTTTTTTAATAGAAATATGTTGCCCTTGCTTTATCTTCAAGAAATAAATTCCCGGAGGCAAAGATTCTGATTCTTCAAAAACAATGGTATTTTGCCCTTCCACAACTCTTTGAGTTTCAACAAAAATTAATTTACCTATTTCATTCACCAATTCTAAAGTAATATCATTAGATCTTGTTGCATTTAGCTGAAGAGTAAAAACTCCATTAGTAGGGTTTGGATAAATAGCTGCATCTATTGCATTTTGGTTTACAATATTAATTCCAGTAGAAACTCCCTGATTTAAAATATAGATACCTGTAGAATCGATATAAAAGTTAAGTGAATCCATAGTGGTATCGGTTAAATTAATATTGATAGTCCAAACTGAATCGTGTGGCAACCCTGGAAAGTCTATCGTAATTACATATGTTTTGTTAGTATCTAAACCTGCTAAAGAATACTGTCCACTTCCATTTGAGGTTGATCCTCCAGCAATTCCTCCTGGCGATTGATCTACGGTAATATCAATACCTGGTATTGGATCTCCTGGTAATTGATTTTTTTGGAAACCACCAAAACTTTCATACACATAACCATGTATAGTACTTCCTCCTGTTAATGGTGGTGGAATTACCAATTTAACATCTTTAACTACAGTACCTGAATCGCAATGAGTATGGAAAACACCAGCTAAATCCCAACGATAACACCAAATTGGTTCTTTAAAGTATGATGTTAATGCTCCCGGAAATAAAGCTGTATCTGCCTCCACTCTCACCAAGAAACTGTCACTTGGCACATAATCAAATTGATAAGTCCCTGCTATATCAGTAGTTGTAGAATCTATCGGAGTCCATGGCCTCGGCACAACACCTTTTTTAAATAAAAACACCTTAGCACTATTCACTGGTGTAACACCCCCTTGAGTAACTGTTCCTGTAATCATGTTTGAACATGAACAGATTAAACTATCGTCAGCTACTGTATTAAAAGGTGTGCCTCCAGCCAAAACAACAGGGTGTAAGTTAGGTATGTTGTAAGTAGAGTCTAAAATTCCAAAGTACGATGTATCAACATTAATAGAAGGGGTTAATGTATATGGATATGAATTATCAACCGCAGGACAAAATGGTTCAAGATCTTTGTCTGACTTTACAATCAATACATCATCTTGATCAATATAGCTAGTTTGTATAAAACCTCCATCTCTGGTTGGAATAATATTTAAAGGAAAGTAGTTTGCAGGCGATGGCCAAATAGTCATAAAACTCTTTGCTCCCAAATAGTTTCCTTGGTCATCAAAACGATATGTAACCGGCTGATCCGTTGTATCCATAGCATTTATCACAACATTTCCTTTTTTATCAAAGGCAGCCATAGTCATTTCAGCTTCACTGGTTGAAGTATATATCTTCGTCCAATTATTAACCCCTGTAATTGTATTAAAAGATGTCATAGCAATTAACTTATCAATGCTGGAATTATGCACTTCATAAGTAACTATAGCTTCTACATTATTAATCATACCTAAGTTGATTTCATCAGGGCCGTAATTAGGAAGTATTGGTGCAGCTAACTTCATTACTTTACTCCATATAACCCCACCCGTGCTATTCATTTTTGCCAACAACAAAGGAGTATCTGTGTTATTGTGATATTGCGGTGCAATACCTGCAACTAATAATCCACCTCCAGGTGTTTCTACCATTTCTTGAAATTCATAAGAAAGCGTATCAGTACCTCTGTATAGACTATCCCAAAGTATATTACCTCCTGCATCTAGTTTGATAATAAATCCTGCTTGCTTTTGATTATAACTAGAACCTCCATCCCACATTCCACCTGCAATAGCATAACCTCCATCCTGAGTATTAACAATTCTATTAGGTACTAGCTCTAAAGTATCATCTTGCAAACCAATTTGCCAATTGATATTCCCATTCATATCCATATTAATAATATATGGTGCAGCTGGACTTTCTCCTGCAGGACCATGAAGATCTGAAACATAAGCTACAACATGATTTGACAAAGATGTGGTTGTATGCATTAATTGCATTCCTCCTAAAAGATTATTAGGTATAAATTCATAAATAGAATCAAATATTATATTACCATCTATATCAATTTTAACGATACTAGGATGAGCACCTCCAGCACCATCATCATACTGAGACGACAGCATATACCCACTTTGATCATCAATTTCACCAACTAAAGTGGCATCAAATTGAAATGAAGGATTAAACTGGGCATGCTTTATTTTAGTAGCAAATTTATTATACTTAATTTGCGAAAATGCTGTAAATGAAAAAGTTACAACAAACAAAGAGAGTAATATTCTTTTCATTCTTCTTAAATTATTTTATATGCGAATTTACAGAAAAAAGGTTGTTCATTATTTTTTAATCTAATCCCTACTATCTCACAATAAGTTTTTGACTATAAATTCTATTTTCGGATGTAGCTGTGATCAAATAAATACCTTTTGGTATTTCTTTATCAATGGGGATCCCAGTTAATTTACCATCACTTACTCCCACCACTATTTTAGAATAAAATTCTTTACCTGCTATATCTCTTAATACCACTAAAGCTTCTGTACCGGTTATTTCAGAAAACTCTACCATCACCGTTTCACCAGAGTTTACAGGGTTGGGATATACATAAATTGCTTCCTTCTGAGGTGTTATAGGATTATACATTACTGCAACTACATTTGAATATGTGTAACTTCCATCAAAATCAGTTTGTTTTAATCGGTAGTAACTTAATCCAGAAATTGGCTCATAATCCACTTCAAAATATTCTATCAGTTGACTACTATTTCCCGCTCCAGAAATTACTAATACTTCTTCCCAATCTTTTCCATTTTCGCTTCGCTCAACTGTAAAATAATCATTGTTTATTTCCGCAGCTGTTATCCATTTCAAATCAACTTTATCATCATTAACATTAGCTTCAAAGCTGATTAAATCTATAGGTAGTGGTGTGTTAGATTTATCTACTGTCGCTATTGTAAACCTTCTATTATTACGAAATCCCGCTGCACCTCCTGAGACTCCAGCAAACTCATAAACATTACCTCCTAAGCTCGTTGCTCCACTAATTGGGGTTTCATCTGCAAATGTTCCATCATTATCAGTATCGATTAACATTCTTAAATCGGATGCAGTTATTGAACCTAAATTAGATAAATCCCAACGCACATCAACATTTCCAACATTAACATTTGAAGTATTTGCTGCATTTCTTTCACTCACTCTCCACACTCTTACAAATCTAGCATCTATCCCTGCCGGAACATCTGTAGTTTCTTGTGCTTCAGCTAAACCACCATCATGCCCCCATATCATGAATTCATCATTACCCAAACCTGTAGGATTAAGTATTCTGACTATACCTGTTCCTTGAGCATCATTATGAATATTAGAAGCATCAACTCTACCTATACCTGCTACATCATGATCGTAATTACCATTATCGTCCTCATTATATAAATCGTTAGCTGTTAACGAAAAATTATATTTAGCTGCCAAATAATTATTAATGATAATTCGCTGAGCTGAATTAACCGGAGAAGAAAAAATAGCAATTTCAGCTATAGTTCCACTAAAGCTTCTTGCTGTTCCAGTACCTTGTTCATTGCAAATATATAAACTATTATTATTGGTTAAAGGCACTCTAGTTTCAGCATCTGTTTCGGTATTTGTTCCATTTACATAAATATTAAAGTTAGTTTGGTCATAATCTAACTGATAAACACCATATGCAGTATTAGAAAAACTAGCTCCTGATTCAGAATGCGTGCTCCTACCTCCTGAGGTATGTCTTACAGGATAATGAAAATTACCTGTACCTGGATAATTGGTTAAAAACTCATAATTCTCTTGTGCATCAGCACCCTTTACAATCACTGCATTGTAATTCTTATGTGTATTAATTTGTCCAACAATAAAAATAGACCAGGTGGTTAAATCCAAACTAGCAGCATCAGGAGCTGTTAAATAATCATTACTTCCATCAAATGTTAAAACAGGATATGAATTTAGTGCTCCAGCAGTTAATGTTGGTCTGTTACCTACTGCTGGTGGAGTAGCATTATTACCATAACCTGATTGATCATTCCATTGAGTAACGGCAGTACCTGTTGTTGTTATCCCTTGATTAGCATCATACCATGCGGAAAAAGTACTTGTTCCATCGTTAGTTCCAACCCCTCCAATACCAGTCTGTGCACTTAAGGTATACCCTATAAGTACAAAGATAAAGAGTATAAAGTTCTTCATGATTGTTAAGTTTTTTAGTGCCTTGTTAAATAATATCCAAAATACGTATATTTACTTAATTAGGTTACATTTTATACGTTACATATTAAGTATTTATCTATAATTCGGATGAAAAATTACTTATAAAATGAATCTATGATTATTATATTTTGGAAAGTATATTTGTAATATGCTTGACCATAGCCTCAAACTAATAATTAAATCACTCCCTCAAAAACCTGGGGTTTATCAATACTTTAATAAAAAAGGTGATATCATTTATGTTGGAAAAGCCAAAAACCTAAAAAAAAGGGTTTCCTCTTACTTTACAAAACAACATGGTAGAAGCAAAACAGCTGTTTTAGTGCAACTAATTAATGACATTAAAATCATTGTTGTTGACACTGAGATAGAAGCTTTATTACTAGAAAATAGCCTCATTAAAAAATATCAACCTAAGTATAACATTATGCTGAAGGATGATAAAACCTACCCATGGATTTGTATTAAAAATGAGCGTTTTCCAAGAATTTTTTCAACGCGGAATGTAGTTAAAGATGGTTCTGATTATTTTGGACCTTATGCATCTGTAAAAATGATGAATACGATATTAGATTTGATTCGTCAACTCTACACCATAAGAAATTGCAACTATAACTTATCCGAAGAAAACATAAAAAACGAAAAGTTTAAAGTTTGTTTAGAGTACCATATTGGTAATTGTAAAGGCCCTTGCGAAGGATACCAAAAAGAAGAAGAATACAACCTTGATATTCAACAAATTAAATCAATAATAAAAGGAAACATTAATGGAGTTGCCAAACACCTTAAGTCGCTTAAACAGCAATATGCTGATAAGCTAGAATATGAAAAAGCACAGTTAGTTAAAGAAAAGATTGAGATGCTAGAAAACTACCAAAGTAAATCTGTGGTAGTGAGTCCTACCATTAATGATGTTGATGTGTTTTCTGTAATTTCTGATGAAAAGTACGGCTACGTAAATTACCTAAAAGTAATTAATGGAGCTATTATTCAGGGACATACCATTGAATTAAAAAAGAAACTGGAAGAAACAGATGATGAGTTATTGCAAATAGGTATTGCTGAATTAAGACAACGTTTTGACAGTCATTCTAAAGAAGTGATTGTTCCTTTTAAACCAGAATTAGAAGATGAAAATATAAAATTCCTGGTTCCTCAAAGAGGAGACAAGAAAAAATTGTTAGAACTTTCTGATCGAAATGCTAAGTATTACCGATTAGAGCATAACAAACAAAAAGCCAATGTAAATCCAACCAAGCATTCTGATCGGATTTTAGAACGACTACAAAAGGATTTACGAATGCCTGAAAAGCCGATTCATATTGAGTGTTTCGATAATTCAAACATACAAGGAACCAATCCAGTTGCAGCATGTGTGGTTTTTAAAGATGCTAAACCAAGTAAAAAAGATTACCGCCACTTTAATATTAAAACAGTTGAAGGACCTGATGATTTTGCTAGTATGGAAGAAGTGGTATACAGACGATATAAAAGGTTATTGGAAGAAAAACAGTCTTTACCTCAGCTCATTATTATTGATGGAGGAAAAGGTCAATTAAGTTCTGCCTTAAAAAGCATTGATAAATTGGGGTTGCGAGGAAAAATTACCATTATTGGTATTGCTAAAAAATTAGAAGAAATTTATTTCCCTGAAGACCCTATCCCATTATATTTAGATAAAAAATCAGAATCTTTAAAGCTTATTCAATACTTAAGAAATGAAGCTCATCGTTTTGGAATTACACATCATCGTAACAAACGATCAAAAGGAGCTATAAAATCTGAACTAGCCGAAGTTGAAGGTATAGGTTACAAAACTGCCCAACAATTATTATGGAAATTTAAATCAGTAGCGAGAGTCAAAAAAGCTAGTCTTAAAGAACTAGAAGATACGATTAGTAAAAAAAGAGCTAAAATTGTGTTTGAACATTTTAAAAAATGACCCAAGAAAATCAAACTTATAACAAAACCGACTTCACTGAAAAGGAACTGGAAAGCCATTACGATTGCTGTACTTTTACCGATTGTAATTTTGAAAATGTAAAAATATCTAACATCACATTTATTGAGTGCCAATTCAATAATTGTAACCTCAGCAATGCAAAAATTAATGTAGCTTCATTTAAAGATGTAAGTTTTAACAACTGTAAATTAATGGGGGTTAGCTTTAACGATTGCAATCCATTTCTTCTCCAGTTTTCATTTAACCATTGTGATTTAACCCTGGCTTCTTTTTATCAGTTAGACATTAAAAACACTAAATTCAATGATTGTAAGTTACAGGAGGTGGATTTTACGGAAACTAATTTAAGTGGTTCTAGCTTTCAAAATTGCAACTTAAATCGAGCTATTTTTGAGCAAACCAACCTAGAAAAAGTGAATCTCCAAACCGCTGAAAATTTTTCCATCAATCCAGAAGTAAATCATTTAAAAAAAGCCATTTTCTCTAAACAAAATACAAGTGGATTATTACATCATTTAGATATTTTAATTAAATAATAACCATCACTTTTTCAATACTTTAAAGGCAATATCTCTACCATACCCTTGCATAATGGCAAGATTAATCCAGGAAAATGCAAATTGTTCCAGCAATTCAGCTTTATCGTTTCCTCCAAAATCGTAACACTCTTCAAAACCAGCATCTTTGGCCAAGTGAGTAGCTATGCTTTTTGCTTTAACCGAATCTCCTGCCATAAACATGTCAATTCCAATATTATTGTAAGTTGGATTTTTCATGTTTTCAAACCCTGTAGAATTAAAACATTTTACCAATTCAGCTGCTGGTGCTAAATTTAAAATGGCTTCAAATGAATTTGAAAAACCCTCTGGTTTGGTTCTAATAGAATTCATTGCATCAATAATTATCTTGCCATCCAATTCCCCTAAACGCTCAATAATAGATGCTGTAAATTGTGGAGCTGCTGCAATTAAAATTACATCTGCTTTATCAGCTATTTCTTCTATTAAATGGACCGTAACATTAGGTAGTTCTAACAAATTCTTTCCTTTAAAATCAGTTACATCTCTTACTCCTAAAAAAATACGATGCCCTTTATTAGCCCATTGAAATGCCAATGCTCCACCAACATTTCCTGTTCCTATAATTGCTATATTCATAAATTTCTGTTTTAATTGATTTAAAACTCTTTTCTTAAAAATACCCCATAATTTTCTACCAAATCAAATTCGGTTCCTAACTCGCCTAAATTAGTTCCCAAACCAAATTGTAGTTTTTGATAATCTAACCCTAAACGTATTCGCTGCCCACTATATAAATGAGCATCTTTATTAATCACGTTAAACAATTCTAATGAACCATAACCACTCCACTTGTTATTTATTTTCGGACGATATTTAAAAATAGAGAAAAAACTATACCTGGGAATATCGTCAAACTCGTAAGAGATAATAGCGAATAAAGAAAAAACTTTTTTCGACTTCAAGTAATTAATTCCTATTGCTTTTCCCAAACCATTAATGTTACTCAAATTTCCGATTAGTGAAACTCCTAACCCTATATTAGATGAGTAACTAAAGTAAGCTGAGCTTAACATGTTTATATTATCATCTCCATCAATAGTAGAACGCGTTCTGCTAAAAACAGTGTACTTATAATTGTCACCATACAATGGTTTTAAAAATTGAACATCAGCCCAAAACCTTTCTGTTGCAGGCATAATTTCAACGCTCTGTGAAAAAGCATTTAGACTAAGCATACACAACAACGTAAAATAGATTGTTTTCATCACATCTATTCAAAAAAGAGAGAGGTTATATTTCAAGCCTCTCCTCTTACATAACCTAAACCTAATTATTCAATAAATCAATTACCATTCTGGCTGCTGCTGCACCTGAGTTTTGTTGTTGCCCTGTTACCAAATTGCCATCTGTAATTGCATAAGATGAAAAAGGTGCTGCTACTTTAAAAGTAGTATTAGGTAATTTTTTTGCCTCTTCCTCAATTCGATAAGGTTGTATTTTTTGACCTACAGCTTTATCTGCATATTCTTCTTCAGCATCACAGAACCCTGTCCATGTTTTCCCATCCACCAATAACTTACCATCAGAAGTTTTAGCTTCTAATAAGAGAGTAGTTGAATGACAAACCGCAGCACTTGGTTTTTCACTTTCATAAAAATCAACAAATAGTTTTTCAAGTTCCTCATTCCCTCTAAAAGTATACATTGGCCCTTGTCCTCCTACTAAAAATATAGCATCATAATCAGCAGCATTTACATCAGTTATTTTTTTAGTGTTCAACAACATATCGTTAAACCAATCTTGTTGCATATAACCTAGCGAAATAACATCATGTGCTGAATAACCACTCTCATCTTTTGGGTTAGAATAACCATCCATTACTATTTGTCCACCTTCTGTTGAGGCTAATTCAATAGTATAACCTGCTTCTTGAAACACATGAAGCGGATGAGTCAATTCTGCAGCCCAAAAACCAATTGGCCAACCTGTTTGCTCTGATACTGCCGGACTACTTGCTACCATTAAAATTTTACCTTTCGATGGGATACCATGGGCATGTACATAGTGATTTTCTTCTTTAATGGTGGCTGCTTTTTCCACCCCATCAGTTTTCTCTTCTTTTATCTTTTCGGCATTACTTTCTTTTTTTTGACCACAACTGGCTATAACAAGTGTGCATACTAATGCACTTAAAATTGTTTTTTTCATTTTTATAGTTTTTAAATTCTACACAAATTTCTAACTATACCATCAATATCTACTTAATACACTTTTTTGTATGATACATACTTTTTAGAAAGTATCAGTAAAATAAGTACTTTTGAACCATGCCTGATTTTATATACAATGGAAAAACCTATTATAATCCTGTAGAATTTGCTATGGACAGGATAGGTGGAACATGGAAAATGCCTATCCTTTGGCGATTAAAAGATAAAGTAATGCGTTACAGTGAGCTCCGTAAAAACATTGCACATATCTCTGACAAAATGTTGACTACACAACTACGTCAATTAGAAGCTGACGGTTTTATTCATCGTAAAGTGTATGCGGTAGTTCCTCCAAAAACAGAATATAGTATTACCGAAAAAGGGAAGCGATCAATAGAAATTATTGATATTATTCGAAATTATGGGTTGGAACTTATGGAGGAAGCAAAGATAAAAACCGAATAATTTCAAAAAAAATAATCCGCTACAACCCCTAATTTAAAATATTATTTAGATATTTGTCTAAATATATAATTAAAAGAAAAATGAATGCCGTTTTTAAAGCCTTAAACGATAAGACCAGACGTGAGATACTAACACTGCTCAAAGAAAAAGATTTAAATGCAGGTGAAATCGCTGATTACTTTAACATTTCTAAACCCAGTATTTCGCACCATTTAGACATATTGAAAAGGGCAGATTTAGTTACCTCTACCAAAGAAGGACAATTTATTATCTACTCTATTAACACATCGGTAGTAGAAGAATTATTTCAATGGATTTATAATTTAAAAGAAATCAACAATGAAGTTTCAGATAACAAGAGAAATTCCATTTTGGGTACTGATCATTAGTCCAATAATATATTTAGTGTTGAACTGGGAAATTATTCCGGATACCGTTCCGTTACATTTCAACCTGTCAGGTGAAGCAGACGATTGGGGAAGCAAAAACAATCTAATTGGATTAATTGCTATTATCCCTATGGTACTTTATTTATTACTACTCGCAGCTATCTACATCGATCCTAAAAAGAAAATTCGTGAAATGGGTACCAAATACCATCAAATTCGCTTAGTATCAAGCTTGTTACTTGCTGTTATAATGTTTACCTACCTACACACTATTATTAACGAAACAAATAGCCTAAGCGATTACCTTTATATTATAGTAGGTGCAATGATTAGTTTACTAGGAAACCTTTTTCTGAACTTAAAACCAAATTATTTTGTAGGAATAAGAACTCCATGGACATTAGAGAATGAAACCGTATGGAAAAATACCCATCGCATAGGTGGTAAACTGTGGTTTTTTGGTGGACTAATAATGATTGCTGTTAACCTAATTCCTGAACTTATGCCTCAAGCAAAAATTACTTCTATTACTATTATTATTATACTGGCACTTATTCCTATTATTTACTCCTATACCGAATATAAAAAAATTAATACGCAACAAAACAATTAACTATGATTAGAATTACCTTACTCATCACTCTATTTTTAAGTGGTTTTGCTTTAAAAGCACAAAAAGAAGTTACCATGCTTTCAAACGATATTGAATTGCACGGAACACTACTTAAGCCTACTGAAAATACCAATACGGTTGTCTTGTTTATCTCTGGATCTGGAAATACTGATCGTAACGGAAATACTTTAGGCATTAATTACACCAATAATTGTTTAAAAATGGTTGCTGAAAATTTAGCCCAAAACAACATTGCTTCCTTACGTTTTGATAAAAGAGGTGTTGCCAAAAGTATTAGCGATTCGTTAAGTGCTGAAAAACTGAAGTTTGAAGATTATGTAAATGATGCTGCTAACTGGATTGCTTATTTAAAAAAAGATTTTGACACTGTTATTGTAATGGGTCATAGCATTGGAGGCTTAATAGGAACATTGGCTGTTCAACAAAATAAAGCAAACAAACTAATTACCCTGGCAGGAGTGGCCAGTTCAGGTTATGAAACATTAAAACGACAACTTTCTACCAATCAACCCGAATTTGTTAAAGAAGCTGCACTCCCTATTTTAGAAAAACTAAATAACAATGAAAAAGTAGATAGTGTACCTGCATTCTTAAATGCGCTTTTCAGCCCAAAAATACAAGGCTACCTAATGTCTTGGTTGCCATATAATCCAAAGGCAGAGATAAAAAAATTAAACATTCCTATACTGGTAATTCAGGGGACAACCGATATACAGATTACCGTAGAAGAAGCTCAAGAAATGGCAAAAGCAAACCCTAATAGTGAGCTGGCAATTATCAAAAACATGAATCATGTCCTAAAAAAAATAGACACTACCGAAATGAACGAGAATTTAGCTACCTACTCTAACCCTGACCTTCCTTTACATGAAGAGCTAATGACAACCATTATTACATTCATTAAAAAATAATTTTTTGCAAAAAATTTGTCAGTTTAAAAATAAGCACTACATTTGTAAGTGATTACTCACTATTGATGACGGAAAAACAAGAAAATATTGTAAATGCAGCCATGGAGTTATTTGCTGAAGAAGGTTTTAAAAGTACCTCAACCAGTAAAGTAGCAAAAAAAGCTGGTGTTTCTGAAGGATTAATTTTTCGTCATTTTAAAAATAAAAATGGCTTACTAGAAGCCATTATTGAAGAAGGAGAAAATAGAGCCATTAAATTATTTTCCAACATTATTTCTGAAGACAATCCTAAAGAAGTTTTAAGAAAAGTAATTGAAATGAGCGCTGACATAGCAAAGGATGAAAAAGCCTGTGAATTCTGGAAATTACAGTTTAAAATAAAGTGGGAATTAGAGATTTACAACGAAAAAAAAACAGAACCATTACAACATAAATTAATGGAAGCGTTTGCTGAATTAAGGTATAAAAACCCTGAAGAAGAAGCTTCATTATTATTAACTATAATTGATGGTATGGCTTCAAGATTTTTTCTTCAAAAAACATTTAATTTAAATCAAGCAACTCAATTTTTATTGAGCAAATATGGCTTATAAAAAATTTTATAACAACAAATAAGTGATTACTCACTTTTAAAAACAAAAAAAGATGAAAAAGACAGCATTAATAACAGGAGCTAGTAGTGGAATTGGAAAAGAGCTGGCTCAAATACACGCAGAAAACAAGGGTAACCTTGTTATTATTGCCAGAAGTAAAACACAACTGGAAAAATTAAAGATTGAACTGGAAAATAAACATTCCATAGAGGTTTACATTATAGAAAAAGACCTTAGCAAACAAAACGCTGCTAAAGAAGTTTATGATGAAGTTAAAAAAGCAGGCATAACCGTTGATTACTTAATGAACAATGCCGGCTTTGGCTTATTAGGGAAATTCCACGAACTGCCGTGGGAGAGGCAGTTGCAAATGATTAATTTAAACATCACTGCTGTTACAGAATTGAGTCATTTATTTCTGAACGATTTTACAACCAGAAATAGTGGAAAAATATTAAACACTTCTTCTACAGCAAGTTTAATACCTGGACCTTTGCAAGCTGTTTATTATGCAACCAAAGCTTATGTTACCTCATTTAGCAATGCCCTAACAGAAGAACTGCACCACACCAACATAACCGTTACCAACCTAATGCCTGGTGCAACAGAAACAGGTTTTGGAGCAACATCAGGAATGGATAAAACAAGCATGTTTCAAAAACCTGCAAGTGCAAGGAGTGTTGCTGAAGATGGTTACAATGGAATGCTTGATGGTAAACTGGATGTTATTTCAGGATTAACTTTTGGTCAACGCCTAATGCTATCAACAGTACCCATAACTCCTAAAAAAATGATACTGAAACAAGTAAGAAAAATGCAAGAAGTTGAATAAAACATTTACACTAGATTAAAAACAACATACCATGAAAGTAATTATAACAGGAACAACAGGAATGATAGGCAAAGGCGTTTTATACGAATGCCTGGAGCACCCTAAAGTAGAATCCGTTTTAGTGATTAACCGAAACTCACTAAAAATACATCATCCTAAACTAAAAGAAATTATTCATAAAGATTTTACCAACTTAATTCCTATTAAGGATGAACTAAAAGGCTATGATGCTATTTTTCACTGTATGGGAGTTTCTGTAGTTGGATTAAATGAAGAACAGTACACTAAAATTACTTTTAACGTAACTAAACAATTTTCTGATATCTTATTTGACTTAAATCCTAATATGACATTTAATTATGTTTCGGGAACAGGAACAGACAGCTCTGAAAAAGGTCGATCAATGTGGGCAAGAGTTAAAGGAAAAACAGAAAATTATATTTTAAATAAAGGATTTAAACATGCTTACATGTTCCGACCAGGAGCCATTATTCCTGAAAAAGGGATAAAATCCAGAACAAACTGGTATAAATTCATGTATATTATTTTCACCCCATTTTTTCCATCATTAAAAAAGAGTAAAAACATTACAACTACCACAAAAATTGGATTCGCTATGATTAATAGTGTCTTATATGGCTCTCCTAAATTGCATCCTGAAAATAGAGACATCAACCAACTAGCATTAAAAAAATAACATGAAAAAAGCTTTAAAAATGATAACACTATCTATCATCTCCTTAATTGGATTAATATTAATTATTGGAACCATCTTCCTCTATACCAGCCCTCAATTTGGCGGAAAACATGACAAAGAAGACATAAAAAGATATGCCGAATCAGGTCATTACGAAAATGGAAAATTCGTTAACCTCATCCCTACTCCAATGGACATGAGTTTTAGCAATATGAAAAAAATGATTACTCAATTTATTAAAGGAAACCCAAACCGAAAACCCAATTTTGAATTACCTGTAAATAATATTGATTCAATAGATTTAGTAAAAAATGAATCAAAAGATCGGTTAATATGGTTTGGCCATTCCTCTTTCTTATTGCAGCTAAACAATAAAACCATTCTTATAGATCCTATGTTTGGAGAAAATCCATCTCCAATATCCTGGTTAGGAGCCAGCAGGTTTTCATCGCAATTGCCTATTGAAATTGAAAAACTCCCAGCAATTGATGCCGTAATTATTTCTCATGATCATTATGACCATTTAGATTATGGCTCGATTGATAAATTAAAATCGAAAGTAAAAAAATTCTATACCCCACTAGGCGTTGGTGTCCATTTAGAATCTTGGGGCATAAACAAAGAAAATATTGAAGAATTAAATTGGTGGGATGAAACTACTCATGAAGATATTCAATTGGTATTCACCCCTTCAAGGCATTTTTCAGGAAGAGGAATTGGTGACAACTCAGCAACCATGTGGGGATCGTGGGTAATTAAAGGAAAAAATAAAAACATTTATTTTAGTGGAGATAGTGGTTACGGACCTCATTTTAAAGAAATAGGAAAAAAATATGGTCCGTTCGATTTTGCCATGATGGAATGCGGTCAATATGATGAAAAATGGGCTAACATCCACATGATGCCAGAAGAAACAGCTCAAGCAGCAGTTGATGTCAACACCAACATTATGATGCCCATTCATTGGGGTTCTTTTTCTTTAGCCTTTCACGATTGGAATGACCCGGTAAAGAGAGTAACACAAAAAGCAAATGAATTAAATATGCCTATAACCATTCCAGAAATTGGACAAGAAATTTTGCTAGAAAAGATAACTCCAGAAAAATCAAATTGGTGGATAGCTAATAATTAAATTTGAGATAAAGTTATAAAATTATGAATAGACAAAAGCTTGCAATAATAGTACTTGGGAAACCAAATTCTGGAAAATCTAGTACATGGTATGAAATCTTCAAACGAACTGTAAGGACGGGGTGGAAAAGGTTAAAATTATCAAATAAAGAATTAAATGTTTTTTTGAAAAACTCCTCTTTTGAAGAAACTGGCAAAGACATTCATCTAAACATCTTTCTTCGTAATGCTTCATTTGAAGAATATGGAGATGAAATAACAGACTTTTTTGATACGGATGACCTACCTAAAATAGTTTTTTGCTCAGTTCAATATATTGAGAAGGGAATTGAAACAATTAATTGGTTTAAAAAAAATGGATATTATTTATATATTCAATGGATAAACCCAGGCTATAAACATAAAAATGAGGAATACCCAGACAAATTAAAGTTTGAAAAAACATTCAAAGATTATGGGGAATTTCATAAAGTTACAGGAAAAGAAAAAGTAGATAGAGCATCTAAGATAAAAGTTTTTCTATCAAACTGGCTTTCTCAAAATGAAAAATGAAGTTGACTTTCTATATGAATGGGCTATTTGGGCAAACCTTAATTCTAAAAGAGATTTAGAGCTAATACTTCTTAAAGGTCACCTATTACTTGAAATCATTATGAATACTGCTCTAAAAAGAAATAATATTATCGACTTTGAAGATGATTATTCATTTTATAGAAAAATAATGCTTCTTGATAAGATAGAATTGGAAGATCAAATAAAAAAAGATTTTATCATTTCTTCATTAAAACAAATTAACAAACTGCGAAATAAATTGGCACATAATTTTAATTTTGATATTAAAAATGGAGAACTTGAATTATGGAGTTCAAGTATCTTGGAAAATCTTGAAGGAACAAAATTTACTAAATACACACCTAAAACAAAGATTGCACATTCATTCTCCATTATATCAAAAAACATCTTAGATATAGCTAAATAACATGCTCTCTGACGTACTAAGCCATAATCTTGATGTAGTTTTTTGTGGAACAGCCAAAGGAGAAGCTTCTGCCAAATTAGGTTTTTATTATGCCGGTCCTGGTAATAAGTTTTATAGCATTTTACACAAAGCAGGTTTTACCCCTCATCAATTAGCACCCAACGAGTGTTTTAATATTAATCAATATAACATTGGACTAACGGACTTGGTACATACCGAATTTGGTAATGATGATGAAATTAGTGATAGCAGCTACGAAGTAGAAAACTTTATCAGCAAAATGGAAAAATACCAACCTAAATTTATTGGTTTTACCAGTAAAAAAGCTGCTGCTTTTGGGTTAGGATTTAAAGGCAAAACCAAATTTGTTGATTATGGCTTACAAGAAAAAACAATCGGTAAGTCTCAAGTTTTCGTTTTACCTTCTACTTCTGGAAGTGCAGTAAGGTATTGGAATGAAAATTATTGGTTGGAATTGAAACAATTATTAAATAATAACTAAAAGAAATAAAAATGGAAAAATTTGTAGTTTTATATTATGCGCCAGCAGAAGCAATGCAGAGCATGGCAACAGCAACACCAGAAGAAAAAGAAGCAGGCATGGGCGCATGGATGGCATGGGGAGAAAAAGCCGGTAAAGCAATCTTAGATTTCGGTTCTCCTTTTATGCCCGGAGAAATTTGTGGTAGTGATGGAAACTTTTCTCCTGAAATGAATGATATTACAGGATACTCTATTATGGAAGCTAATTCTATTGATGAGTTAAAAGAATTGTTAAAAGATCACCCCCATTTAAGTTGGTGGGAAGGATGCAAAATTGAAATTAAGCCATGTATCCCAATGGGATAATTAAAATGATATCTAAAAAAATCCTGCTCAATGAGCAGGATTTTTTTATTTATAACAATCTGTTTAGTTGTTTTGAGCCTTAATTAAATTTAAAGCACTTCCTGCTCTAAACCAATCAATTTGTTGCTCATTGTATGTATGGTTTAACATGATAGTATCCGTAGATTCATCTGAATGAACTACTTCTAACGTTAACTGCTTACCCGGAGCAAACTCAGCTAAATCTGTGAAGTTGAATGTATCATCCTCTTTAATTTTATCATAATCTGCTTCATTTGCAAAGGTTAAACCAAGCATCCCTTGTTTCTTCAAATTAGTTTCATGAATACGAGCAAATGATTTAACAATTACAGCTCTTACACCTAAATGACGAGGCTCCATTGCTGCATGCTCTCTTGATGAGCCTTCTCCATAGTTATGATCTCCAACAACTATACTTGGTACTCCAGCAGCTTTATATGCTCGAGCTGTAGCAGGAACTTCTCCATATTCTCCAGTTAGTTGGTTTTTAACTTTATTGGTTTCTTGGTTAAATGCGTTTACCGCGCCAATCAAACAGTTGTTAGAAATATTGTCTAAATGACCTCTATACCTCAACCAAGGACCAGCCATTGAGATATGGTCAGTAGTACATTTACCAAACGCCTTAATTAATAACTTAGCATCATTAATATTATCTCCTGCCCAAGCTGGGAATGGAGTTAATAACTGCAACCTATCCGAATCCGGATTTACAACTACTTCAACATTACTTCCATCTTCTGCAGGTGCCTGATACCCATTATCTTCAACACCAAAACCACTTGGTGGCAGTTCCATACCTGTTGGAGGATCTAATTTTACTTCTTCTCCATTTTTGTTGGTTAATGTATCCGTAATAGGGTTAAAATCTAACCTTCCTGAAATAGCAATAGCTGCTACCATTTCTGGAGAAGCAACAAAGGCATGCGTATTTGGATTACCATCGGCACGCTTAGCAAAGTTTCTGTTAAACGAATGAACAATACTATTTTTTGGTGCATTCTTAGGGTCTGAGTATCTAGCCCACTGACCAATACATGGCCCGCAAGCATTGGTAAAAATAGTAGCATCTAAATCTTCAAACGCTTGTAACAACCCATCTCTATCGGCAGTATATCTTACTTGTTCAGAACCCGGGTTAATTCCGAATTGAGCTTTTGTTTCTAACCCTTTCTCAACAGCTTGCTGAGCAATAGAAGCTGCTCTTGATAAGTCTTCGTAAGAAGAATTGGTACAAGAACCAATTAGTCCCCACTCTACATCTAATGGCCAATCGTTAGCTGTTGCTTTTGCATTCATTTTTCCTACCTCGGTAGCTAAATCTGGAGTGAAAGGTCCATTTAAGTGAGGCATTAAGGTATTTAAGTCTATTTCTATAACCTGATCAAAATATTGTTCTGGATTAGCATAAACTTCATCATCCCCAGTTAAATGTTCAGCAACAGTATCAGCTAACTCAACTACATCTGCTCTTCCTGTAGCTTTCAAATACCTTCTCATAGAATCATCATAACCAAATGTAGATGTAGTAGCACCAATTTCTGCTCCCATGTTACAAATGGTTCCTTTTCCAGTACAAGACATTGAGATAGCTCCTTCTCCAAAATACTCTACAATTGCTCCTGTTCCACCTTTTACAGTTAAAATTTCAGCAACTTTTAAAATCACATCTTTTGGAGCAGTCCAGCCATTTAATTTACCTGTTAACTTAACACCAATTAACTTAGGAAACTTTAATTCCCATGGCATTCCTGCCATTACATCAACTGCATCAGCACCACCAACTCCAATGGCTACCATACCTAATCCTCCTGCATTTACTGTATGAGAATCGGTACCTATCATCATTCCTCCTGGAAAAGCATAGTTTTCTAATACTACTTGGTGAATGATACCAGCTCCTGGTTTCCAAAAACCAATACCATATTTATCACAAACAGAACTTAAAAAATTAAATACCTCGTTATTTTTATTAATACTCTCTTGTAAATCTTTATCTGCACCCAACCTAGCTTGAATCAAGTGATCTGCATGCGCTGTAGAAGGAACAGCAACTTTATCTTTACCTGCTTGCATAAACTGCAATAAGGCCATTTGTGCTGTTGCATCTTGCATCGCAACTCTATCTGGAGCAAAATCCACATAAGAATTGCCCCTTTCATGAGCAACTGATGCTTCTCCATCCCATAAGTGTGTATAAAGAATTTTTTCGGATAATGTTAAAGGTCTTCCGACTACCTTTCTAGCTGCTGCGACACGCTCGGGGTATCTTTCATAAACAGCTTTAATCATTTCAATGTCAAATGCCATAATAAAATGTTTAAACGGTTAATAAATAAATTTAATAACACAGCTTATCATGGATAAATGCTCTTACCAACGCCAACTTAATCCAGAATAGGATATCCCAACTCGCTGTAATGAGTTGCAAAGTTAATTATTTACAATTTTTTATCAAATTTTCTGGCTCAGAATTTGCTTAGAAAACTAATTTATAATCAATATTAATAATGTATGAATTTTCACTTTGTTTATATTTGCTTTCTAACTAGTTAATTATGAAAAATTTACTTTTTATTTTATCCACTGTATTGATTCTAACTTCTTGTAGTAAAGAAGATAATCCTGCCCCTACTGTAAGTAACAATAGTAATGGTGGTAGTCAATCTGGTCCAAACTTAGTATTTAAACTATACTTTGATTCTACGCTTGCCAGACTTGACAACTTTGGAAACCCAGCCTCTATCCCTCCAGGAAATGCCGCTCAATCTCCTAGATTCAATGCAATGAGTGCTCATTATATTGAATTAGCTCAAGATAGTTTAACTCAATTAGGTAATGGCGAGATTGTATTTCATGGACCTGAAACTACTGCTGGAGGAGCCAGTGCTGTAGATTTTGATCAAGCTATAACAAAACAATACGGAGAAACTTTTTATTCCATCCCTTTATCTCAAGTAGCTGCTGGCACTTATAAATGGTTAAGAGTTTCTTTAACTTATCAAAATTATAACATCGATTATTTAGTTTCTGGATTGGGCATGCAAACCGGAACATTAGCTTCTTTTGTTGGATTTAACACCTATATAACCAATTACACCATCAACAGTCAAAATGTTACAATAAATGATGACAAACTTCAAGGTTACTGGGGGTTTGAAACAACTGTATTAGGAAGTACTTATGTGAGTGAAGGACAAACTCCTGGCACCACAGTACCAAACCCTATTGCAAGTACATCACCTATACCTGCCGGCAGTTGCGTTGTAACGGGTGATTTCCCTACACCTTTAACTATTACAGGTAGTGAAACCTCTGATATTATTGTTAATATTAACCTTTCAACCAACAAAAGTTTTGAGTGGAAAGATTTAAATTCAGATGGTTTATTTGAACCAAGTGATGGTGTAAATCCTGGAGATACAGTTGTTGATATGGGATTAAGAGGACTTTTTCCTACATGGCAATAACAACAGATTTTCTTTATTTAAAGGCTGCTTAACGGCAGCCTTTTTTGTTACTTTTGTTGCCTAAATTGTTATAAAATGTACAGAACGCATACCAACGGAGAACTTAGAATTGAAAACGTAAATCAACATGTAACCCTTTGTGGTTGGATACAAAAATCTCGAGATTTAGGGGCTATGACATTTGTGGATTTGAGAGACCGTTATGGAATCACTCAGTTGGTTTTAGGAGAAGAACATGCTGAAATTGCAAAAAATTTAGGAAGAGAAGATGTTATCCAAATAGTTGGAAAAGTAATTGAGCGTGAAAGCAAAAACAAAAACATTCCTACTGGAGAAATTGAAATTGATGTTAATGAATTAACTATTCTGAATAAAAGTAAAGTACCTCCTTTTACCATTGAAGATGACACTGATGGTGGTGAAGAATTAAGAATGCAATACCGTTATTTGGATTTAAGAAGAACCCCTCTTCAAAAAAACATCAAATTGCGTCATCAACTTTCAATTGAAGTTCGCAAGTATTTAGATTCGATTGACTTTTTAGAAGTTGAAACTCCTTATTTAATTAAATCTACTCCCGAAGGTGCAAGAGATTTTGTGGTGCCAAGTAGAATGAACGAGGGTCAGTTTTATGCGTTACCTCAATCGCCACAAACCTTTAAGCAACTGTTAATGGTTAGCGGGTACGATAGATACTACCAAATTGTAAGATGTTTTAGAGATGAAGATTTAAGAGCTGACAGACAACCAGAATTTACACAGGTAGATTGTGAAATGGCTTTTGTAAATCAAGAGGATGTTTTAAACACTTTTGAAGGAATGATGGACTACCTTTTTAAGAAGGTAAAAGGAATTGAATTAGAAGCTTTCCCAAGAATGGATTACGCTACTGCAATTGAAAAATATGGTTCTGACAAGCCCGATATACGATTTGGTATGACCTTTAATTACATTAATGATGTTGCTCAAAACAAAGGGTTTAATGTTTTCGATCAAGCAGAAAGTGTAATTGCTATTGTAGCTGAAGATTGCTCCACTTACACAAGAAAGGAATTAGATAAATTGGTTGATTTTGTTAAACGACCTCAAGTTGGGGCTAAAGGATTAGTTTACGTGAAATGTAATGAAGATGGCACTTTTAAATCTTCAGTAGATAAATTTTACACTCAAGAAGATTTAAAAGCTTGGGCTGAAAAATGCAATGCTAAGCCTGATGACTTGATTTTGGTAATGAGCGGAAATAAAGCAGAAACCCAAAACCAAATGAATGTTTTACGTTTGCACATGGGCAATGAATTAGGATTGAGAAATCCTAATGTTTATGCACCATTATGGGTGTACGACTTCCCTTTATTAGAGTGGGATGAAGAAAGTGGAAGATACCATGCCATGCACCACCCATTTACTTCTCCAAAAGAAGAGGATTTACCATTATTGGAAAACGACCCAGGTAATGTAAGAGCCAATGCTTACGATTTAGTTCTAAATGGCACAGAAATAGGTGGTGGCTCTATTCGTATACACGATAAAAACATCCAATCTAAAATGTTTGATTTATTAGGCTTTAGTAAAGAAGAAGCCCAAGCACAGTTTGGCTTTTTAATGAATGCTTTTGAATATGGTGCTCCACCACATGGAGGTATTGCTTTAGGATTTGATAGACTATGTGCATTATTTGGAGGTCAAGAAACCATTAGAGACTTTATTGCTTTCCCAAAAAATAATAGTGGTAGAGATGTAATGATTGATTCTCCATCTCCAATTAGTAAAGAACAGCTTGATGAATTAAATATTCAATTGAAATAAAAGAGAGGAGCAATGCTCCTCTCTTTTATTTTATTGTTTGATTATTCTTTCTTGATTAAGAACACTCCCTTCCAAATCTTTTATCCTAAACAGATAAACTCCATTTTCATAATTAGTTAAGTCAACTTGGTTTTGTTGGGTAACAAAAACTTGTTCACCTAACATATTATAAACCTCAATAATAAGATTTTCATTAGTACTAATATTAATTAAGCCATTTGTTGGGTTAGGATAAATTTGTAATTTCTCTTCTATAGCTTCAGCAACAGCTGATACTGTACAAAAAGTAATTGTCCCTGCAACTGTTCCTGAGTTAATATCAATTGGTGGTGAACCAGCAGATGGGGTTAAATCACAAAAATCAAAAGTACCATTCATAGCTCCACTATTATATGAGGTGTCTGCACATTGAATGCTTCCTGGAGCAGTACCATTTATAATATCGAAATTATAAAAGCTGTCTCCTATTTCAAATCTTCCATTAGCTGTAAACGTTGCATTAAAATTAACTGTATCAGTATTTAAAAAACTTATCGCTAAATCGAAGTATGCTCCAGCTTGATTATCCAATGTTCCTGTATTAGTAACACTACCTCCGCCAATTAAAGAATCCTGATTCGTAAAAGTCCCTGTATTGGTCATATCACCAAAGCTCATGTAATTGGTATTAGTAAAAGTTCCATTCCAATTGGTAAACTGATCGAAATTGATTATTCCATTATTAGTAAATGTATTCGCATTAGTACAACTGTCGGCATATAGTACAGCACCAGCATCATTTAAAAAAGTACCATTATTGTACATGCTATCAACTACTGTAGTTAACCCCCATATATTCCCATAATTGTTCATAGTACTATTATTAAAAAAAGTCATTATATTAATAGTTCCATTATTGTTTAGGGTTCCGTCATTATACAAACTATCCACTCCGTTAAAAACACCAGTGCTTGTATTAGTCGCTAACATATAATTAGCTACTGCCTCAACATTAAAAGTACCTGAGTTGGTAAAAGTTCCCTGGCTCAATAACAAATTTGAAACTGTTGTTGTACCTTGATTATCAAATACTGCATTAGGTCCGTTCAACCATATATTTCTTGTAAATGCATCTTCCTGCAAAATCCCACTTGAATTAACTATTATGGAACCTGACGTATAAGCTAAACTTGTATCCATTGTAACCGTATGATTAATAATTGCGTCATCTCCGGGTACAGGTATTCCAATAGGTGACCACGTAGTTGGATTCATCCAATTACCATTCTGTGTAGATGTATAAGTAATAGCATTAGCAATAGATGTACTAAGAATTGCCAACATAAAAAAAGTGTATATTTTTTTCATAATTTGAAGGTTTTGTTTTCCAAATTTACGAAACCGATGTTATCAAACCTCCTTAAGAGCTTTCACATAATAGTTTTTTTAGTTTTCTAAACACTTTAGGTTGACTCTTAAATACTTACAAACATTACTTTATTAGCTATTTTGTAGTAAGTTTGCAGCTTATTAAGAATGATTATGAATAAGAAAGATATAGAAGTAATGGCTCCTGCAGGTTCTTTTGAATCATTAGCAGCAGCCATACAAGGTGGTGCTGATTCAGTATATTTTGGCATAGAGCAACTTAACATGAGAGCTCGTGCCGCTAACAATTTTGTTTTCGATGATCTAGAGAAGATAGCTGAAGCATGTAGTGAAAAAGAAGTAAGAACTTATCTTACGCTCAACACCATTATTTACGACCATGATCTTTCTTTAATGAAACGCATCATTAACAGAGCAAAGGATGCAGGTATCACAGCTGTAATTGCATCTGACCAATCTGTTATCAATTATGCTAGTTCTATAGGCTTTGAAGTTCATATATCTACACAAACAAACGTTACTAACCTTGAAACCATTAAATTTTTCTCACACTTTGCTGATGTGATGGTATTGGCTCGGGAATTAAGTTTAAAACAGGTAAAAGACATTACTGACGGTATTATTAAAGATGATGTTAGAGGTCCATCTGGCGAATTAATTCAGATAGAGATATTTGCTCATGGAGCATTATGTATGGCGGTTTCAGGAAAATGTTATTTAAGTTTACATACCAATAATTCATCAGCCAACAGAGGTGCATGTGTACAAAACTGCCGAAGAACTTATGAGGTTAAAGATGAAGATGGAAATGAATTATTGATTGACAATGAATACATCATGTCTCCAAAAGATCTATGCACTATAGGGTTTATTGATGATATTGTTAAATCTGGTGTTAGAGTTTTAAAAATTGAAGGAAGAGGTAGGGCTCCAGAATATGTAAAAACAGTTACCCAATGTTATAGAGAAGCTGTTGATGCCTTTATTGATGGCACTTACACTAAAGAAAAGATTGCTGAATGGGACAAAAAATTAGCAGCAGTTTACAACAGGGGTTTTTGGGATGGTTATTATCTAGGTCAGGAATTAGGAGAATGGTCAGATGTACATGGCTCTAAAGCCACAACTCGAAAAAAATACCTTGGCAAAGGAGTACATTACTATCCTAAAGCAGGAATTGCTGAATTCAAATTAGAAACACACTCATTAAAAGTAGGTGATAAAATATTAGTTACCGGACCAACCACAGGGGTTGTTGAATCAGAAATTAAAGAGTTAATGGTAGATGAAGTAATGTACGATGAGATTAAAAAAGGAGTAACTTTTACTACTCCGTTAGATACCATTATTCGTAGTTCTGATAAACTATACATTGTAGAAGAAGTTGATGGACCAACCCAATAGTTCATGATAAGAATTACACACCAAAGAGAAAAATGTATCGGCTGCAACTATTGCGTAGAGATGGCGTATGAAAGATGGCGTATGTCAAAAAAAGATGGAAAAGTTACCCTAATAGAAGGTAAAAACAAAAAGGGTTTTTATACAGCTTTAGCAGGTGATGATGAGTTTGAAGCCAATGTAAATGCCGCAAAAGCGTGTCCAGTAAAAATCATTAGAGTGGAGAAAGTTAAATAGAACTCTGACTTTTTCCATTTATATAAAATAAAGTATTGTACTTTAAATAAGGTTTAAATAATAATTCTACTTTATCAAAAACATTCTTTACCTCATTGAATTTCATTCACAATTAATTAACTTTACTACCTTGTAAGGTAATAAATTATGGGTATTCAAGGTAGAATTTTAGTGATAGGCTCTTCTGGGCAAATTGGAACTGAATTAGTTGAAGAATTAAGAAAAAAATATGGCAATGAGAATGTCATTGCTTCAGATATTAAAGAGCCACAAGTAACCCAAAAAGGTCCCTTTGAGACTTTAAACATATTAGATAAAGAACAACTAACAACGGTTGTTAGTAAACATAATATAAAAGAAGTATACTTACTAGCAGCTTTATTATCCGCTACAGCGGAAAAAAAACCAGAATTTGCCTGGGAATTAAATATGAACAGCCTCTTTAATGTCCTCAATCTTGCTAAAAAGGGAGAGATTAATAAAATTTTTTGGCCTAGTTCTATTGCAGTTTTTGGTCCTAATACTCCGCAAAATAACACCCCACAAAACACAATAATGGAACCTACAACAGTTTACGGTATTAGTAAATTAGCTGGCGAAAGATGGTGTGAATATTATCACAAAAACTACGGAGTCGATGTAAGGAGCATAAGATATCCTGGATTGATAGGCTATAAATCATTACCTGGAGGTGGCACAACTGATTATGCTGTTGATATCTTTCACCAGGCACTAAAAAACAAATCTTACACCTGCTTCCTTTCTGAAAATACAACTTTGCCCATGATGTATATGGAAGATGCCATTAAAGCAACTATTAATATTATGGAAGCACCTTCAGAAAAAATTAAAATTCGATCGAGCTACAATCTCTCCGGAATAAGTTTTTCCCCAAAAGAAATTACAGCCGAAATTGCTTCACACATCCCCAATTTTGAAATTAAATACGAACCTGATTCTCGACAAAGAATTGCAGACTCATGGCCAAGTTCTATTAATGATGAAAATGCCCAAAAAGATTGGGGATGGAAAGCAGGATATGACCTGCAAAAACTATGTTCTGTTATGCTTGCCAACTTGGAACAAAATTTGCAAAAAGAAAATAAAGTTTAAATAAGATAGCAACCTTTTTTTATTGTTAGCGTATAAAGCAGTAGTTTTGTCGAGGAAATACGCAGTTTTAGCTAAAAAACGACCGTATTAAATGTTAAATATTTATATTTATTTTCTGAAATAAGCCATGAGTAGAATGAAAAAAATACTTTACCTTTTTATCCCAGTTTTTATCTGTAGCATTAGTGTAGGTCAAAGCCTACCATCATATGAAATTTCTAATGGTGATACCATTAACTATACGGATGAAAACAATCTGAAACAAGGTTTTTGGAAAATCTTTGGCAGAATGAAAAGGTTACCTGGTTATGAACCAGATCAGGTAATTGAACAAGGAAATTACAAAAATAGCCGTAAAATGGGGCTATGGACTAAATTTTTCCCGAGTGGAAAAACTAAAAGTGAAATTGAATACGTAAACAGCAGACCTAACGGAAACTACAAGGTATATTACGAGAACGGACAAATAGAAGAAGAAGGAACTTGGAAAAATAATAGAAACATTAGTGATTTTAAAAGGTATTATGAGAATGGACAGGTTTCTCAACAATTCGCTTTTAACACTACTGGAAAAAGGGATGGGAGACAAACCTATTACTATGAAAATGGTCAGGTGATGATTGAAGCTGATATTAAATCTGGTAAAGAAGAGTTTGTAAAAGAATTTTACGAAGATGGTTCTGTAAAAGCAGAAAAATCATTTAAAGATGGTAAAATTGATGTAGAAAACACTAAAGTTTATGAGCCTAAAACCCCTATTAAAGATAAAGGTCCTGAAGGTGTGGTTGAAATTGTTAAAGTTAGTAAAGATGAATATGTAAACTCTGGAGATTTTAAAGGAGATGGAAAGTACAAAATGTATAATGCTGACAGACAAATTTCTAAAGATGGCTTTTTTAAAGATTATCGCTTAATGGATGGCAAACAATTTATTTACAATGGCAATGGTATTTTAACTCAAATTAAACTATATAAAGATGGAAGATACATTGGAGACGCTCCATTACCTAAAGAATAAAAAAAACCTTAATTGAATATTTAAACCCAATTCTAATTAGAATTGGGTTTTTTAATTAAAGTAAGTGTTATTTTTACAATTTATAATTTGAATATGTCAAAAGAAAATACTTCATTATATATTTACAATAGTTTATCTGGTAAAAAGGAAGAATTTAAACCTATTAACCCTCCATTCGTTGGTTTATATGTATGTGGACCGACAGTTTATAGTGATGTACACTTAGGAAACATAAGAAGTTTCATGACATTTGACGTTGTTTATAGATATTTAACTTATCTTGGTTACAAGGTTAGGTATGTTAGAAATATCACCGATGTTGGACATTTGCTTGGAGATGCAGATGAAGGTGAAGATAAAATTGAAAAAGAAGCTAAGCTATCCAAGGTAGAGCCAATGGAAATCGTTCAAAAATATACGAATGGTTTTCATGAAACTAGTACTCAATTTAATCTCCTTCCACCAAGCATTGAACCAACAGCTACTGGACATATAATCGAACAAATAGAAATGGTTCAAAGAATCATTGATAACGGATTTGCTTATGAGGTTAATGGTTCAGTTTATTTTGATGTAAAAAAATATGCTGAAAAGCACAATTATGGTGGATTATCTGGAAGAAAAATTGAAGAACAACTTGAACAAACGAGAGAAAATCTCGAGGGGGGAACAGAAAAAAGATTTTTTGCCGATTTTGCTATATGGAAAAAGTCAAGTGAAGAGACAATTATGAAATGGAATTCTCCCTGGGGGAAAGGTGTTCCAGGATGGCATCTTGAATGTTCAGCTATGAGCACTAAATATTTAGGAAAAGAATTTGATATACATGGAGGTGGAATGGATCTTAAATTTCCCCATCATGAATGTGAAATTGCTCAATCTGTTGGAGCTGATGGAATAGAACCTGCCAAATACTGGATGCATGGAAACATGTTAACAGTTAATGGAACCAAAATGAGCAAATCTTTAGGTAATTCTTTTTTACCTCATGAGCTTATTGCTGGGAATCATCCTCTTTTAGACAAAGGTTATTCAGCAATGACAACAAGGTTTTTCTTTTTGCAAGCCAATTACCGAAGTACTGTTGATTTTTCAAATGAAGCATTACAAGCAGCTGAAAAAGGTTATAAAAGATTAATGTCAGCCATATCTATTTTAGATAAATTAAATAGTTCAGATAATTCTACTGTAAACGTAGATGAGCTAATTGAAAAATGCTATAATAGTATGAACGATGATTTTAACACCCCTGTTACTATTGCTCACTTATTTGATGGAGTTAAAATGATTAACTCTATTAATGATGATAAAAATCAAATCAACACAGAAGATTTAGACAAACTAAAAAAACATTATCACACATTTATTTTTGACATTTTAGGATTAAAAAATGAAGAGTCTTCTTCTACTAATGACATTGTAATTGATGGAGTTATGGATGTTGTATTGCAACTTAGAAATCAATCTAAAGAAAATAAAGACTGGGCTACAGCTGATTTAATAAGAGACGAACTAAAAAAGCTGAATATTACTGTAAAAGATAATAAAGACTCTTCAACATGGGAATATGAGAATTAAACTATCACTAATATTAATTGTGTTGCTAACGGTTTACAGTTGTAAAGATGATCCAAAACCGATAGAAACAACGAAGGAAACAACGAAGGAAACACCTTCAACTACTAACACAGCAAAAATTGAACGCCCAGAATTTAACGAAGATTCGGCTTATCATTATGTACAAAAACAGGTGGATTTTGGCCCCCGATTTCCAAATAATGACGCTCATGGTAAATGTGCTCTTTATTTAAAAGAAAAATTAGCTTCATTTAGCTGGAGTACTTCTATTCAAAAAGGAAAAGCCAAAACATTCAATAATAAATCAATAACGATAAAAAATATCATTGGAGAGTACAAACCTGAGTTAAAAGATAGAGTTTTATTGTTTGCCCACTGGGATAGCAGGCCATTTGCTGATCAGGATCAAAAAGATATGACTAAACCAATTTTGGGAGCAAATGATGGTGCAAGTGGAGTTGGAATTCTATTAGAAGTAGCTCGACAAATTAATATTACCCAGCCTGAAATTGGAGTTGATATTATCTTTTTTGATGCAGAAGATTACGGACAACCAACTTCTGGAATGATGATAAATAATAATTCAGAGTCCTGGTGCCTAGGCTCTCAATATTGGGCAAAAAATATGCACAAACCTAATTATACTGCTAAATATGGGATACTTTTAGATATGGTTGGGTCTGCAAATGCTTATTTTACTTATGAAAGTATTTCTATGAAATATGCCCCTGAAATTTTACAAAAAGTTTGGGGAAATGCAAACAAATTAGGTTATGGAAAATACTTTGTACCAAAAGAAACGTTTTTCGTAGGGGTTGATGATCATCAATTTGTAAATGAAATAGCTGGTATTCCTAGTATTGATATTATTCATCATGATAGATTCACTGGAAATTTTCATGCGAGTTGGCATACCCATAATGATAACATGGATATTATTGATAAAAATACACTTAATGCGGTTGGTGAAACCTTGCTATACACGATATATAACGAAAAATAAGTTTTTACTGCAAGATTGTGAATATTAATATATTATCAATATATTTGTGACCTACTTAATCTAACTAATTAAAAATTATGAAAAAATTATTATCATTACTAATGGTTGCAAGTATCTTTAGTTTAGTTGCTTGTGGACCATCTGAAGAAGAAAAAGCTGCTGCTGAGGCTGAAGCTGCTGCTGCAGTAGAAGAAATGATGAATGGTTTAGAAGAAGCTATGGAAGAAGTAACTGAAGAAGTTGAAGAAGCTACTGAGGAAATTGCTGATTCTACTGATAATGCTGAAATGCATTCTCATGAAGACGGAGCTGAGCATGATCATAGTGATGACGAAGAAGGTCATTCTCACTAATAAAAATGTAAATAATCAATAACCTATAAATTAATTAAAATGAAAAAATTATTATCATTATTAATGGTAGCAGGTATCTTTAGTTTAGTTGCTTGCGGACCATCAGAGGAAGAAAAAGCTAAAGCTGCTGAAGAAGCTGCTGCTGCGATGGAAGAAATGTTTGAAGGTATGGAAGAAGCTGTTGAAGAGGCTACTGAAGAAGCTGAAGCTGCTGTTGAAGAGGCTACTGAAGAAGCAACAGAAGAGGCTACTGAGGAAGGAGCTGAAGAAGAAGCTACTGAAGAAGAAGCTACTGAAGAAGCTGCTGAGTAATTCATACTCATCAAAGAATATAAAAAAGGTAGAACTAAGTTCTACCTTTTTTATTTATATAACTTCTGCCACAACAAAAGTACTACCCCCCACAAATATTAAATCATTACTTGCTGAACACCGTTTTGCTTTTTCTAAAGCGGCTTTAACACTACTATAAACATTCCCTTCTAAACCATATTCTTTTGCTTTTTCACAAAGCTCATTTGCAGGTAATGCCCTTGTTATATCAGCTTTGCAAAAATAATAACTAGCATCCTTTGGAAATAATTGTAAAATGTCATCTATTACCTTATCGTTTACAACTCCCAACACAACATGTAACTTTTGGTAATTGATTTCAGAAAACTGATTCACAATTTCTCTTACTCCTGCTTCATTATGTCCAGTATCACAAATAACTGTTGGTGACTCTTGCAAAGTCTGCCACCTACCTAATAGACCGGTGTTGCTAATAACATTAGATAAGCCATCCTGAATGTTTTTATTTGTAATGTTCCAACCATTATTTCTCAAAACCTCAACTGTAGTTATTGCCGTATTAATATTCTTTTTCTGATAATTACCTTTTAAATCACACTCAGCATCTAATATAGAGGAATAAGCATATCGTAACTTTGCATTTAATTCAGCAGCCTTTTGTAAAAACACTTCTTTAACTTCTGGTTGTTCTTCACCTATTACAACTGGTATCTGTTTCTTTATAATTCCTGCTTTTTCTTTGGCAATTTCAGATAAAGTGTCTCCCAAAAACTGAGTGTGATCTAATCCAATATTAGTAATTGCAGCAACCTCAGGTGTTACCACATTGGTAGAATCTAACCTACCACCCAAACCCGTTTCAATAACAGCAATATCTACCTTTTGCTGAGCAAAATAATTAAACGCTAAACCCACTGTCCATTCAAAAAAAGATAGTTGAATTGCTTCAAATTCTTTTTTATAATGAGTTATAAAGTCTATCACTTTTTCTTCACTAATCATCTCCCCATTAATCCTAATCCTTTCTCTAAAATCTTTTAAATGGGGGGAGGTATAAAGACCCGTTTTATAGCCGGCTTCTTGTAAAATTGAAGCCATCATATGAGAAGTAGAGCCCTTACCATTAGTACCAGCTATGTGTACTGATTTAAATTTTTCATGCGGATTATCAAGTATCTCACATAGCTTAATGGTATTGTTTAAATCTGTTTTATAAGCAGCTTTACCAACCCGTTGATACATGGGTAATTGCTTAAACAAATAATCAAGCGCTTGCTGGTAATTCATTAATTTAAAATAAAGACGAAAGTCATAGTACCCTTCTGAATAACAGGAGCATTAGGGTCTTTTTTAAACTTTGCTTCAAAAGCAGCTTCCTTGGCTTTCTTATATAAGGTGGGATTAGTAGTTGTTGAACCTCTTGAACCAGGTTTTGCATCTACCACTTTCCCTTCTCTATCTACCCAAATATCTACCACTACAGTTCCATCCTCTTGGGTTGGATTTTCTGGCTTTTTAAAACTAACTTTCCCTCTGCCTCCTAAACTATATCCTATTCCACTACTTGGACCAGTATTCGGCCCTGTGCTATTTGAATTACTGTTTGAATTTGAGTTAGAGTTACTATTAGAATTGGAATTACTTTCATTATTACTGTTATTCCAAGCATTGTTTAGAGCATTATTAAGCTCAGAGCTTGTTTCTTGTATTTCTTGAGTAGTATTTTCATTTGGAGATGCATTCATCTCAACTGTTTCTGTTTCATTTTGAGTAAGTGCGGATTCTTGAGCACTTGCACTCGATTGTTGAACAGACTCTTCTGATGAACTACTACTAGAAGCTTCTTCAGAAGTTTCTGCGTTTTCTGAAGAGCTTCCTCCTCCTGCATTACCAAAGTCAATCAACATAGCTCCTTCATTGGATGGGGGCGGATCTTGGTATTTCATTCCAAACGATAAAAACAATAACAATAAAAGAGAATGAAACAATATTGTTCCAATCAACCCTTTTCTACTATTTTTATCTTGAATTATTTCCATTTGGTATATAGATGTTTAGGAATATAAATTCCATAAACTATTTAGGTTTGGTTGCCAAAACCAGTTTTAATTGATTTCGATTAGCAATATCCATAATCACTACTACATTTTCTATCGGAACAGACTTTTCTGCTCTTAAAATTATTCCAGGTTCTTCTTCTCCTTCTACTTGAGCAAGCAAATAATTTTCTAATTCTTCTTCCAGCACTTCATCTTGATTAACAAAGTATTTTAAGTCTTCTGTTATACTAACATTTACCGTTTGTTTTTGTGGACCTGGAGTAGAACTCGCTTTTGGAAGTAAAACTTCAAGAGCATTAGGGCTAATTAATGTTGAAGCTATGATAAAAAATATCAATAACAGAAATACTATGTCGGTCATGCTCGACATATTAAAATTAGTACTAACTCTATTTTTTGATCTAATAGCCATTATACTGCAGGTTCATGTAAAATATCTAAAAACTCAGTAGTTCTTGCTTCCATGATAAATACTATTTTTTCAACCTTAGCAACCAAGGTATTGTAACCTATGTAAGCAATAATTCCTACAATAAGACCAGCAACTGTAGTCATCATAGCCGTAAATATTCCTTCTGACAAAGTATCTAAATCTACTCCTCCTCCACCTGTTGACATTTCATGAAAAACCAATATCATACCTATTACTGTACCCAAAAAACCAATCATAGGGGCAGCTCCAGATATTGTTGCGAGAGTAGAAAGATTTTTTTCTAGTTTATTTAACTCTAACTTACCTGTAGTTTCCACTGCTGTACCAATATCTTGTAAGGGTTTGCCAATTCTTGTAATCCCTTTTTCTATCATTCTTGCAATAGGTGAATTGTTAGCACTACAAACCGATTTTGCGGCATCAATTTTACCATCCAAAATATGATCTTTTACCTGATTCATCAAGTTAGCATCATCCTTGCTTGCTTTCTTTATTGCCAGATACCTTTCAATAATAATATAAACTGCAATGACTGATAACACTAGCAGTGTAATCATTATTACAGCCCCTCCTATTCCACCAGAAGTTACTAACTCCCATAGTGATAAGTTTTTTTCCTCTGGAACAACAGCTTCAACTGCTGAATCAGGAGTTGAACCATTAATTGTCATTTGCAATAAAAAATTCTTAAGCATGTCTTTATTTATTTCAATATCAAGCTAAAATACGATTAAGGCTAAGTGAGTATAAAATGCCCTTATTGAAATTGTAAACAGTAAAGTGTTAGCTTTTATTGTGTAAAAAAGAGCTTGGAAGCTCGCTATTTTTTCTTTTTTACGTTAAATCTCTTAGCAATAAAAAATTTAACATTGCTTGTGCTAGGTTCTATTTCGAAATTTTGAAACTCAATAGTCCCGCTTGTAGTGTATGAAGTTAAACCAAGCATAAAATGTTTGTTTTCATAGCCCAATGCCACCCTTGCAATAACACGAGCAATAGGTTGTCGCTTGTTTACTTCTCCTAAATCTTTTTTATAGATAGTTAAATTAGTAATACCAACTCCAGGAACTAAGGAAAAATTAATGAAAAATCTTTTCCAGAAAACTAAGGTGTAAGTATAACCAAAAGAAATTCCAAAGCTTCGGGAAACATAACCATCTATATCAAAAGTATCTTGTGCCTCTTGCGGAAAATAACTTGGAACAAACGAATATTTAGCCCCAGTCTCAAAACCTGCATAATCAATATTAACAAATCCACCCAACAAAAAACTACCCGCACTTTTCTTTTGTACGGCATTTCTCACATAAGCGGCTTTATATGATAATTTTTTATGATTAAAAACATAATAACCAGCTCCTCCTAAAGAAAATGTTTGCATAGAATCTCGAATAGGAAAATTAGTTTCGTTCCATAGTGTTAATTGATTTGGGTTTTCAATGTGGAAACCTGAGTACTGTTGAGCAAATGCATCTATCACAAATTTCTTACTATAAATATTTAACTGAAAATCAAACCGAGAAGTTTTTCCATATATAGCTTCATCTTCTGGAGAGGGGGGTAACCCAAATGCAATTCCTAACCCTAACCATTTGTAATTAAACCCAAAACCCAAACTAGTTATTCCATATGGAGCCAATTTTAAAGACTGATTGCTTCCAGTATTTGTAATTTCAAGATTGTTGGCTTTTACCACAGACATCACTTTTAACAATAACTGATCAGAGTAATCAATATATCTTTCTTCTTCAGAGGTTGAATCAACGGCACTGGCATCAAGTTCTACTTGAGATTTAATTACTCCTGTCGTAATAAAAAATAATATGATTAGTAAAAAGTGTTTCACGCTTATTATTTGAACAGATACATTTTACCAAATCCTTTCTTAAAGTATAAATCTGCAGAAGTATCACGATGTTCTATTTCATCTGAATTGATTTGAGTGATTACATGATACAAATAAACTCCATTTGCCAACCTATCTCCATACATATCCGTTCCATCCCAAGCAAATTCTGTGATGTTTCTTCCTATATGAATTGGTCCTAATTCATCTTTATGAATTTCTCTAACCACCTTTCCTGTGATGGTCATAATCTGAATTTTAAATACTTCTGGTATTTCACTACCCGTAAGCGTAAACACAAAGCGTGTAGATGTAGAAAACGGATTTGGATAATTAACAATATTAGTAATAGTAGATTCATTGATTACCTCGAAACTTATTAAGTAATCTAAATCACCAGAATCATTATTGGTTTTATCTCTTGCTTGTACTCTCAACTTATAAGTTCCATCAACAGGGAAATCTCCTTGCATAATAATTTTAGAATTATTCTTGGGTAAAGAAGCTGGTATGAATTGCATTTTATCTTGGCCATTTTCTGTAAAATATACTCTTTTCTCGCTTCCTAATGGATCAGTAATATAAATAGCATAATCAGCAGTATCATCTAACAGAAGGTATGGATTTTCATCGGTTAATTCAATTACAACCTCTGCTTTTGGAGAAACAATATCGCCATCAAGTATATGAATACCATCAAAGGTTACATCTAAAATTGGATTAATATCATCTGATGTTACAAAAAATGGTATTTGAGCCACATTATTAAAATGATATTTCTCCAATTGATCGTTATTCGGATTTACATCAATTAACAAACTATTTAATCCCGCATAACCAACGGTGGAAAATGTTAATCTAGCAATTAGAACGCTATCGGCTAACAGTGGTTTCTGCCTTGGATATGGCAAATAATGTGTTTGGTTATTTCTATCTAAAACAGCAAAAGAAATCAACAAACTATCCATATCATATTTACTAATATTTTTAATAGCAATTTCTAATGAAATATCTTGTCCTTCCTGAACCGTATCGGTTAAGAATGAATAATGAATTTTAGGGTCTAATGCAGCCTCTGGAATATCGGCAAAAGTTACATGCCAACGATCTAACTGAGGTGCTGTAAATAGTGAATCGTCAGACAAGTAAGCATTCAGTTTTAAATAGGGATACTGCACAGCATCAATGGTATTAGTCAATCTAATATCACCAGAATCTGTAGGCAAACTGTTATACAACAATGTTTCATTGCCTGACATATCTATTCCATATACATTTAGTACAGAACTATCTTGTGTAGTAGGCTGCTCAATAGGATTCATACGCCAAGAGAGAGAATCCCATCTGGTTGCAGGGCCAATAATTGGAGAATAAATGTTGGCATAATTAGCATTCGTAACTAACGTGGTAGATAGTTGCAAATTTTTATGATTGATTGAATCTCCAACAACTTCGATAGTTGATGAGTTATCACCTTTTTTATGATAAAATACAAACGGAATACTATCAGCTGCTGTTGATAATTGAGTAGCTCCTACATTTGCAAACTCAGCTCTCAATCCGGGTGTTAAAGGATTAGTAAACCCACCAACATTTACCACATACCAGCTCCACATTAAAATATGGTTGCCATCTGGAATAGAATCTCTAATAAAAGACTCTAAGTCAGCCATTTGTTGAGTTGAGTTATGCCTAAAAATAAAAAGGTGTTCTTGACTACTACCTTGGAAAGCAGCAAAATTATTAACATGCCCATAATGAGGTCTTTCAACAGCTGACCATGGTTCTAAAGTTAACGAATCAAGAACTGCCACATGAACAGCTGCATTAGTTAACCATCCATTTTTACCCATTAAATCCGCATCTAAATAATATCCAATTTTGTTGAGTTCACTCCAATCTCCATTACCGTAAGTTACACCTTTTAGCTGCTTAACATCATTTACAAAGTTGAATTTTCTGGTTGGTCTATCATGCTTTACAAATTGTAACTCATCATCTTCAAACTGAAAGAAATGCTCCTGTTCCCATCCATTTTTACCATTAATGTATTGAAAGGAACGTTTTCTCCAACTATAACCAGTTGCATCAATAGAATCTTTGCCTACTCTCCAAAAGTAAACCGCACTATCTGGCATACTCTGTAATAATGTGGGAGTCCAACTTACTATACCACCTGCACTATTAATCATGGTAGATTGTTTAATAGGGCTATTAAAATAATCAGTAGTATCTAACTCAAAAATGTAATCTTTAGCTGGTTCAAAAGGGAATGCGGTTGATGCACTTAAAGTAATACCTTGGTATGGAACAATCATAAACTCATAAGGATAAATAGGTATAATCTCTCCCGACTGTATCATTAAGGATTTTGAAACAACGTTATTGGTCTCACAGCTTTCATTTACCGAATTAATAGCATCTACAGTAATGGTAAAATTATTTAACCCTAACCCTCTAATTATATCAACTGGTAAAGTAAATGTTACCTGTTGCTGATAATTTGTTCCAGGAAAAACTTTAGTATAAATGGTATCAGAGAATGATGAATTAGGGAAACTTCTCACTAATTCAAGAATAATTGTATCATTAATTGCCATTCCCAAGTTGGTAATTAAAATATTCACTTCGAAAGAATCTAAATCAGAAGTAACAATACTCGGGTTAAAAGTTACGGTTGATGCCTCTATTATATAGTCTGGTTCATCAAATCCATTCAATTTTAAAGAAGGATCGCCATGTAAAGTTATAGAAGAAGCTGTTATATCGCTATAGGTATTCCCTTGTGTTAGTAGTATTGCATCTTTCATATGATCACCTACACTTCCTTTATAATTTTTGTATGAAATATTATTATACAACTGAATCCCATAAGGATGAAGCTCATTGGATAAACCTAAATCTGAAGAAGCTATAAATCCAATTACTCCTTTATCCTGTAGTATAACATGTTCTTCACTTGTGCTATTTCCATCCTTACCATGTATATCTCCTGTGAAACAAGAAAGCCCTATTAACAAAGGATATCTTCCTTCCTGATTTGGCCACAAACTTGGACTATTTGTGTTTTGATCAAATCCACCTGTTGCAGAAGCATGACCAAAAAATGTCATAATAGCAACTCCCTCATCTATATATTCCATAATAGAATCTGTAAGTGTAGTTTGTATTGGAGCTGAAGAACTTTTTTTGAACGTAATAACATTACCTCCAAACAAAGTATCTTCAACTATATTCTTATAAGTGTTTAAGTTATTCTCAAATCCATTTGCCTCTTGAATTGATGTCCCCCCCGCAAAATGTAATATTCTCTTCATCCAATCTACCTCATCAGAGCATTGTGTCATACTTGGATTTTCATGATCCATCATTTTACCTAAATACCAATCTACTTCTGTATTATTTTTCGCAGCCAATCTCCCTGTTGGAATTAAAGGTTCTCTATTCGTTCCATTTAAACCAGAAGTTAACATATTATCAGAGGCAGGGTTTCCAAAAGAGGGCACAAGATTATTATTAAAATCAACAACATTTGCCCGCATTTCTTTTGGCTTAATTGATTTACCGATAAGAAATAAATACTGCGGAGTACTACTCCAAGTATCTATAACAAATTCAGCAAAACCTCTTATAGAATATGGATGCTTTCTAATACCGTAAGCAAATTGATCATAAAGTTCTTCAATATTGAAAGTTATAGCATTTTGAGGATTGTTTCCTGCCATAGGGTTTAAGCGATAATTGGCATAATCTGTAGCTCCAAGCATTAGTTTAGGATGAGTAATGATTAGAAAAGCAGTATCAACTTCGGCAGATAAAATATCGGTAAAAGTACCTGTTCCGTTTACTGGGAGGATATTAGTAATAGTATTAATTTGCCCATCAGAAGTTACATAACATTTTTTAGTGCCAGACGCATTAGGTATTAAACATTTATAATTAGAACCAGCTTGGATAACATTAACTCTTCTACTGTTTGAAATGTCATACAAAATAACATTACCAGAAGCTGAAAAATTAGTAAAATTTAAATACGATTTAGATTCTGTTGGATGGTCATCGACATGAAAATTATCGAAAACAGTTTGTCCATCAAAATCTGGTATATGCGGGTAGGCTAATTTTAAATAAGCAATTGCGTTTCTATCAACAGGTGTTCCTAAATCATTCACCAACTGAAACGTTACATCGGTAGTGGCTACTCCTAAATCAGTTACAGGAATATTCATTTGAATATCAACTTTTTCGTACCCTCCATAAATCGTATCTATTAAACTAGTTCCTAAGCTAACTTGTAAATGGTGATCATTGACCAATAAAGAATAATCTGATTCCCCCAAAACAACTGCTTCTAAAGTAGCACTTGAACCTAAAGCATAAACATTACTTGTACTTAATGTTTTTGTTTTAAAATCAGGGTACCAAGGACTGCTTATTTCAAACTGGTCATCAAACCAGCCTTCGGTTGGCACATATCCAAATAAAGTAATTGAAGATGTTCCAACTGGTAAAGTTTTACCATCATAAAACTTAGTGTTATAAAACTGTAAGGTTTCTTTTGTAAAAGCAGGAATAGGAGTATAAGCAGAAAAGTTAGTATCTGTTTCTAATACCAATCTACTATTACTTGTACTATTATTCCAGGTAATAAAATAAGTTGCTGTATCATTTATCAAACTGTAATAAGGGTTGGGATGGTCAGCAGCAGTTCCATAAAACTTTTCTTCATACCACCCATCATTCTTTTCAGCATAAAATTCAATGAAATCAGAACCATTAAAAATACCATCTGTCTCTCCTTCAATGTAAATAGGAATTTCTACCCCTCTACCAAACACCTGAATGTTTTGAGGGTTAATTGTTGCAATAGGAATCCCTGCATTAGCCAAAACTGCTGAATCAATACGATAAATACCTGTTTCTGTAATTTGAAACTTATAATACTGCTGAGTATAATTTATCCACTCGTTACCGTAAGGTTGAGCGTAAGAATTAGCAGCACCAATTAACAAAGTGGTTAAAATAAAAAAATAGTATGTTTTTTTTAAAAGAGAACTCAAGATTAATTTCTTCTTATAAATACTTAGTTAATACGTATTTAACCTATAAAGGTACGCATTTTTTGAAAGAAAAATTGAATTACAATTTTGAAGCAAATTAGTTGAAGCGCTCAGCAGCTCTATTGTTATTCTGCTTGTTTATATCAAACCTCAACGAAAAAATATTGGAATATAAAGCATCCGATTGATCTCCGATATCAGCAAAAGCATAATCTAATGCTACACCTTTAAACTGAATACCTACACCAAAATTAATTTGATATGTCCATTTATCATTTTTCAATATGTCAGTAACCTCTTGAAAATTTCCTACTCCTGCTCTTAAAAATACCATTTTATTGTAACCCAACTCTATCCCCGCATGAGGATCAACACTTATAGGATCATCACTAATTAACACATTTCTTTGTCCATCGGTAGTGATATCAAAATCTATTTCTCCAAGTAATTCAAACTTATTGCTAATTTTAACTTCTCTCCCTATTCCAAAAATTATTTTAGGCATTGTTACTTCCAATGAATTTTCTGGGATTTCATTACCTGTTGCAGTAAACACATCAACGGTTTCTTGTGACAATGAAAAACTCCAGGCATTGAATGTAGATGTAACATCTCTAGCCATTAAACCAAGTTTCCACCCTTTAAAGTTATATTGTGCACCAGCATCTAATCCAAATCCCCATGCACTGGCAAATTCACCTACGTTTCTATATATAATCTTAACATTTGCTCCGTAGCTTAAACCTGTAATTTTAGCTTTTCTAGCATAAGAAAACAAAAAAGCATAATCAGCTACCGAAAAGGAACTTATTCTATCGTAATCTACATTCCCATCAGCATCAATCAATTGAGTTGTATTTGGAATATCATCAACTCCAAAACGGATAATAGAAAATCCAAATGCACTGGCACTGTCAATGTTTGCCGCAAAAGCACCATAATCGTACTTAGCTATACCTGCAAAATACTCAGCATGCATTAATCCTATTTGAAAATCTTTTGAAATTTGAGTTAAACCTGCTGGATTCCAATATCCTGAAGTAACATCATTAACAGTTGTTACATAAGCATTTGACATACCTAAGGCTCTTGCACCAACACCAATGGCTAAAAATTCATTACTGTATTTTCTGGCCGATTGTGAAAAAACAGAAGATGTAACAACGATTAATATAACTGCAAGTATGTTTCTCATTATCTAAAAAGAGGTAGGAAAATTAACTATTTTCTTACACTTTGACTCAAAATTATCAGTTTTACGTTATCCTTCAACTTATTTAAATTTGTTTTATTGCTTCGATGATGATAAAAAAAGTCGGTTCCTCTTCTAAAAGTAGAGATTTAATTACTTTTGTTCAGTTATTTAACAATGAAAAAACACATTCCAAATATTATTACTATTACAAGTCTGATTTTGGCTTGTTGGGCCATAACATTAATTTTTGAAGGAGAACTTACTTTAGCTTGTTTATTGTTAATTGGTAGTTGCTTTTGCGATTTTTTTGATGGAATGACAGCTCGTCTTTTAAATGTTTCTAATCCTTTAGGAGAACAATTAGATTCATTGGTTGATATGGCAGCCTTTGGCATCGCTCCTGGACTTTTGGTGTACAAGTACATCCTTTTAATCCAAGAAATCAACCCAACTCCTATACTAACTGAAATGCCCTGGTTAGTTTATATTGCATTTTTAATTCCTGTAATGTCAACTTTTCGTTTAGCAAAGTTTAATATTGATACCCGAGAAACTACTGGCTTTTTTGGTTTAGCAACACCCGCCAATGCCTCGTTTTACATTTATATTGTATTAGTTTATTTGCATCCTGATTTACCAAAGTTATTACCTATAAATGAGCAAATTACAAGTGTGATTGGTAACCCATTATTTATGATTGGTTTAACATTATTTTTATCATTTATGCTAATTGCTAATGTCCCTATGTTTTCACTAAAATTCAAAAACCTAAAATGGAAAGGAAATGAATTACGTTTTACTTTTATCCTAATTTGGGCTATTTTAATGCTATTCTTTAATGTTTTAGCCTTTCCAATAATTGGTATGATTTACATAGGATGGTCTATCCTTACCATGAATAAAACAAAAATTGCCTAATGCTTTCAGTTCATTCTGACGAACATTTTATGAAAGAAGCTTTAAAAGAAGCTCAAAAAGCATTTGATGAAGATGAAGTTCCTGTAGGTGCAGTTATAGTTTGTGAAAACAGAATAATTGCTAGAGCACATAACATGACCGAAAGATTAAATGATGTTACAGCTCATGCTGAAATGTTAGCATTTACCTCTGCTACTGATTATCTTGGTGGTAAATATTTAAACGAATGTACACTTTATGTTACTTTAGAACCTTGTGTTATGTGTGCTGGAGCGAGCTATTGGTCTCAACTTAAAAAAATTGTATTTGGGGCTCCTGATGAAACAAGAGGGTTTCTATCTCATTCTAAAAAATTAATTCATCCAAAAACTGAGCTAAAACAACAAGTTCTAGCTAATGATTGTTCCGAATTATTAAAAGTATTTTTTAACAAAAAAAGAGGCTAATAATTCTTTAAATTTGTCTATTAATTATTAATCTAAATAAAACTTAAAAAATATGTACCCACCAGAATTAGTAGCTCCGATGAAAGAAGAACTGACATCGGTTGGATTTAAAGATTTAACAACACCTGAAAAAGTTGATGAGGCAGTTACAGGTGAAGGAACAACTTTTTTAGTAATAAATTCGGTATGTGGATGCGCTGCTGCAAATGCTCGCCCTGCTGCAAAAATTGCTATCTCAAATGATAAAAAACCAAACAGAATTGCTACAGTTTTTGCAGGGGTTGATGGTGAAGCAGTTGCTCAAGCTAGAAAATACACATTACCTTACCCCCCTTCATCGCCAAGTATGGCTTTGTTCAAAGATGGTAAATTAGTCCATTTTATTGAACGCCATCACATTGAGGGGAGACCAGCTGAAATGATTGCTGAAAATCTCGCTGAAGCATTTAATGAATACTGCTAATAAAAAAGCTCCTTATGTAAGGAGCTTTTTTTATTGGTCTGAGTTTCTCAACTCTTATTCTTCAAATAGTGAAACTTTAATTTCAACTCTTCTATTCTTAGCCTTTCCTTCTTCTGTATCGTTAGTAGCAATTGGTTTTGTATCTCCATAACCCTCTGAAGATACATGATCTGGTTTTTCACCATGCTCCACTAAATATTTTACAACTGAAGCAGCTCTATCTTTAGATAACTGCAAGTTTTTAGCAGAATCTCCTGTGTTATCGGTATGTCCTTCCACTCTAGCTTTAACCTCAGGATGGCTCTTTAAAATTTTAACTAACTTATCTAAATCTTTATACGATTCTTCTTTAAGCTTAGCGCTTCCTGATTCAAAGTAAATATGAGATGAAGCATCTTCAATAGTTTTCATTTCTTTTTCACTTAATAGACATCCTTGATTTTTAATAGATCCTTTCTCGTTAGGACATTTATCTTTTGAATCAACTACACCATCACCATCAGAATCTGCTTCTGCTACTGCTGAAGATTCATTATCATCTCCATTATCCCAATATCCAGTTTCATGCTTAATAATTAATATTGGCACTAAACTACCTGGAAGTTGTGCAGATACCATTTTGCTTGAAAATAATGCTCCAATAAACATTACAATCATAGAAACTTTTGTTAATCTTTTTGTCATTTTTATTAGTTTTTTGTTTGAACTGCAAACTTAACATAATATTTATGATTAATAAATTTAACCGAATTGAAAGATAAAATCTATGCTTTCTTATCTTTGGAGAGTCTAATTAAATTTAAGTTATGGCGCTAAAGCAATCACTAAGTTTTAAACTACAACAAAAATTATCTCCGCAGCAAATTCAACTAATGAAACTGTTGCAATTACCCACTGTTGCATTAGAGCAAAGAATAAAAGAAGAATTAGAAAGTAATCCTGCTCTAGATGAAGGCCGTGAAGATGAAGAGAATTTAGATCAAGAGCAAGAAGATGATTTTGGTAGAGAAGAAATAAGTGAAGCTGAAAAAGAATTTGACTTTGACCAGTATATAAGTGATGATACCCCATCATACAAAACCAGTATCAATAACCATAGCAAGGACGATGAAGAAAAGCAAGTTCCATTAAGTGGTGGTGCTACTTTTCAGGAACTATTAGAAGCACAACTTACGCTTTTTAATTTAGAGGATGATGATCACACCATTGCTCTGCATCTAATCGGCAGCTTGGATGAATCAGGATATTTAAGAAGAGAAATTGATGCTATTGTTGATGATTTAGCTTTTACACAAAATGTTATCTCTGAACCCGAGCATGTAAAAAAGATTCTTACCATCATACAACATTTTGATCCATCTGGAGTTGGTGCACGAGATTTACAAGAATGTTTATTGATTCAGCTAAAACGAAAAAAAGATAATTCTCTGATAATGAGAAATGCCATTGAAATTATTGAAAATTATTTTGATGCATTTACCAAAAAACACTACTCTAAAATTACAGATGGACTTAGTATAAATGAAAAAGACTTAAAAGATGTTTTAGATGAAATATTAAAACTGAACCCTAAACCAGGAAACTCTTTAAGCGATTCTGCTAAAGTAGTACAACATATTGTACCTGATTTTAATTTAACCATTGAAGATGGTGAAATTAGTTTATCATTGAATGGCAGAAATGCACCTGAACTGAAAGTTAGTAGACAATATGCTGAAATGATGGCGGGTTATAAAGCCCAAAAAGAAAAACCGAGTAAATCGCAAAAAGATGCCTTAATGTTTATTAAGCAAAAATTAGATTCAGCCAAATGGTTTATTGATGCGATTAAGCAAAGGCAGCACACTTTAATTTCCACAATGGAAGCTATTGTTGAATATCAAAAAGACTATTTTTTAGAAGGTGATGAAACGCTACTAAAACCAATGATATTGAAAGACATAGCTGAAGAAGTTGATCTAGATATTTCTACTATCTCAAGAGTAGTAAACAGTAAGTATGTACAAACTCCTTATGGTACATTCTTATTAAAAACCTTCTTTTCAGAATCATTAAGTACTGATAGTGGTGAAGAGGTATCTACAAGAGAAGTAAAGAAAATTTTACAAGATGCCATAGACGATGAAGACAAGAAGAAACCTTTAACAGATGAAAAACTATCTAAATTGCTTAATGAAAAAGGATATAACATTGCTAGAAGAACTGTGGCTAAATATCGTGAGCAATTAAACATCCCTGTAGCACGTTTAAGAAAAGAACTATAGTGAAAATAGCTGCTAAAATCATTTCTTTTTTATTTCACCCACTATTAATGCCGGTTTATGGGCTACTTGTTATTTTTAATACCGATTCTTATATTAATTATATTATTCCTGGCGAACTAAAACAGGCCGTTTTAATTCTCGTGGCGGTTAGCACTTTTGTTATACCATTACTTATCACCTTGTTATTATTAAACCGTAAGTTTATCAATAGTTTAGAAATGGAAACACAAAAAGAACGTGTAATTCCTTATGCATTTACCATTATCTTTTACATTTTCACCTTGTATTTACTTAAAAGAGTACCTATACCTCCTATTATTTTCAACTTTATCATTGGAGCCACTCTATCTGTTATTCTAGCATTTGTAATCAATATCAAATGGAAAATCAGTGCTCATATGATTGGTGTTGGCGGGTTAGTTGGAGCTTTAATTTGTATTTCATTTTTATTGGAAATATATGTTACCCCATACATTATTTTAAGTCTTCTGGCAGCTGGGTTAATTGGTTCTTCTCGTTTAATTTTAAACGCCCACTCTCAAGCACAGGTTTATGCAGGATTTCTTTTAGGATTAATTTGCCAGGTACTGGTGCTATATTACTAAAAAAGGGTTGCTAATTAGCAACCCTTTTATTTCTCAATCTTAATAAAATCAATATTCATCCTCATTAAAAAAGAAATCTTCTTTAGTAGGGTAATCTGGCCAAATCTCTTCAATAGAATCGTAAACCTCTTCTTCATTCTCTAATTGTTGTAGGTTTTCAACTACTTCAAGCGGTGCTCCTGTTCTAATCGCATAGTCTATCAACTCATCTTTGGCAGCTGGCCAAGGGGCATCCTCTAAATGCGATGCTAATTCTAAAGTCCAATACATAATTTAAGTATTTAGTAATTTTTTAAGCTTTACGCAAAAGTAGATTTTTTGTTTACTTATACAACAAAAAAAAATAAACAGTTGTTAATATCTTAAAAAAACATTGTTAACGCCTGTTTTACAATTACATACGAGGATTCCAGGGCACTTCATTTGCATTTAAATCGTAAGAAAATTTGCGAGCGAGCACAAATAAATAATCAGATAACCTATTCAAATACTTAAAAGTTATCGGATTTATTGCATTCTTCTCTGATAATTGAATAACTAAACGCTCTGCCCTCCTACACACACATCTTGCAATATGGCAATATGAAACTGTAGTATGCCCACCTGGTAAAACAAACGAACGCATTTCGGGTAATGTTTCGTTCATATTATCAATTTCTTTCTCTAATAATTCTATATCTTCTTCTTTCAACTCAGGAACTTTTACTTTTTGATTACCTGATTCCGTAGCCAAAATGGAACCTAAAGTAAAAAGTCTGTCTTGGATTTCTATGAGAATTTCAAAAGTATCTTTATCAATTTTTTGATCGCGTATTAAACCAATATAAGAGTTTAATTCATCTACTGTTCCGTAAGATTCGATTTGCAAATCATATTTAGGCACTCTCTTACCACCGAACAAGGATGTTTGACCTTTATCTCCTGTTTTAGTATAAACTTTCATTTATAACAATTAAGTAATTATGTGATAAAGTTATGAAGTAAAAACGCTTTACCCTAATTATGTATTGATAAGTAGTCAAACAAAATCTATTCAACCTATTATTATTCTATTATGATATGTTAATTTTGGAATATGATTACACAAGAACAAGTAAAATCATTAGCCGATCGCCTGGATGCGTTAAGGGGGTATCTTTGACATCGATGCCAAACTAATCCAATTAGAAGAAGAAGAGCAAAAAACTCAAGACCCTAACTTTTGGGATAATCCAAAAGAGGCCGAAAAACAATTAAAAGTTGTAAGAAATATTAAAGTTTGGACCGATAATTACAACTCCGTTTTATCAGCTATTGAAGATTTACAAGTACTCTATGATTTCAGTAAAGAGGGGGAAGCTTCTGAAGAAGAAGTAGATACTCAATATAACTTGGCTATTGAAAAAATAGAAGAGCTGGAATTTAAAAATATGCTCAGTGCTGAAGAAGACTCACTAAGTGCCGTATTACAGATTACAGCTGGAGCCGGAGGCACCGAAAGTTGCGATTGGGCTTCAATGTTATTAAGAATGTACAAAATGTGGGCTGATAAAAATGGTTATAAACTAACCACGTTGGATTATCAAGATGGAGATGTTGCCGGAATAAAAACAGTAACTATAGAGATAGAAGGAGAATTTGCATTTGGTTACCTTAAAGGAGAAAATGGTGTGCATCGTTTGGTAAGAATTAGTCCATTTAATGCTCAGGGAAAACGAATGACCTCTTTCGTTTCAGTTTATGTTTACCCATTAGTAGATGATACTATTGAGATAAAAATTAATCCAGCAGATATTACTTGGGATACATTTAGATCAGGTGGTGCTGGAGGGCAAAATGTAAATAAGGTTGAAACGGGAGTTAGATTAAGACACGCTCCTTCAGGTATTATAATAGAAAATACTGAAACACGTTCGCAGCTGGGGAATAAGGAAAAAGCAATGCAATTACTTAAATCTCAACTTTATGAGTTAGAAATGAGAAAACGCATGGAAAGCAGGGCTGAGATTGAGGATAGCAAAATGAAAATTGAATGGGGAGCACAGATTAGAAGTTATGTGTTAGATGATAGGCGAGTAAAAGATCATAGAACTAATTTTATGGTGAATGATCCTGATAAAGTTTTAAATGGTGAACTAGATGGCTTCTTGAAAGCTTATTTAATGGAATTTGGGAAAAGTTAATAATGTAAATTGTGATGAAGTAATTAAGTGATTAGGATAGTATTTCAACTCAATCATTTTTCACTTTATCACCTAATCACTTAAACTATGAAAATATATCACAATCCAAGATGCAGTAAAAGCAGACAAACACTTCAGTTAATTCAAGATAAAGGTGCTGAAGTGGAAATAATTGAATATTTAAAAGACATTCCTACTAAAGAAGAATTAAAAAATGTTCTTTATAAGTTAGGTTTAAATGCTGAAGATATTCTTAGAAAAGGGGAAGCTGACTACAAAGAAAATTACAAAGGAAAAACACTTTCTAATGATGAATGGATTGATGCAATGATACAATACCCCAAGCTGATTGAAAGACCAATTGTAATCAAAGATAATAAGGCTGTTTTAGGAAGGCCTCCTGAAAATGTTTTAGAATTATTATAACAACAAAAAAGAGTCCTGAAATTTCAGGACTCTTTTTTCTTATTTTATATATAAAATTACTCCTCTACTTCTAAACCAGCTAACTTTTTTGCCCAAGTCGGTCCAAACTTATTTAATAAAAACAATTTAATAGAACCTGGCACTACAACAGTAAAGATGAATACCAACAACCACATTGCCATAAAGAAAATTATAAAGAAAAATAAAAAACCTAAGCTTACCATGTTCTATTGATTTAATTTGTTATTGGGTAAAAGTATAAAATTATTAGTTATTTCCTCTATATTCCTTCAAAAAAATCATTCCCCTTATCATCGCAGATTATAAATGCAGGGAAGTTCTCTACTTCAATTTTTCTAACTGCTTCCATCCCTAATTCTTCAAAATCTACTACTTCTACAGATTTAATGTTAGATTTTGCTAAAATTGCTGCAGGTCCCCCAATAGAACCTAAGTAAAATCCTCCATGCTTTTTACATGCGTCTCTCACAACTGAAGAACGGTTACCTTTAGCCAACATTATCATCGAACCTCCGTGCAACTGAAACTCATCCACATAAGGATCCATTCTGTTAGCAGTTGTTGGGCCAAAACTACCTGATGGCATTCCTTCTGGAGTTTTTGCTGGTCCAGCATAATAAATAGGGTGATTCTTAAAATAGTCAGGCATTGGTTTACCTGCATCTAACATCTCTTTAATTTTTGCATGAGCAATATCTCTTGCTACGATTAAAGTTCCTTTTAAGTTCAACCTTGTTTTAATAGGATATTGAGATAAAATTTTCAACTGTTCTTCCATTGATTGATTTAAATCAATCTCTACAGCAGGTTCAAGGTGTGGAGGAGTTTCTGGTAAAAACCTTCCTGGGTTAGTTTCTAACTGTTCCAGAAAAATTCCATCCTTATTAATCTTTGCCTTAATGTTTCTATCAGCCGAACAGCTTACTCCAATTCCTACAGGACAAGAAGCAGCATGCCTAGGCAAACGAACAACTTTTACGTCATGTGTAAAATATTTACCTCCGAACTGAGCACCTATTTGACTACTCTCACAAATTTGTTGAATTTTTTCTTCCCATTCTAAATCCCTAAAAGCCCTACCTCCTGGACTTCCTGCTGTAGGCAATTCATCATAATATCCTGTTGAAGCTAGTTTAACTGCCTTTAAATTTGCCTCAGCAGAAGTACCACCAATAACAATAGCAAGATGATAAGGTGGACAAGCAGCAGTTCCTAAATCTTTAATTTTTTCAGTAATAAACTCCGTTAAAGATTTCTCATTAAGTAAAGCTTTAGTTTTTTGGTATAAATACGTTTTATTAGCTGAACCTCCGCCCTTAGCTAAAAACAAAAATTTATATTCATTTCCTTGTTCAGCATAAATATCAATTTGAGCAGGTAAGTTGGTCCCTGTATTTTTTTCTTCAAACATACTTGAAGCTACTACCTGAGAATATCTTAAATTTTTATTTTGATAAGTATTATAAATTCCTTTAGAAAGATACTGAGCATCATCAGAACCAGTATAAACATCTTCCCCTTTTTTAGCTACAACTACAGCTGTACCTGTATCCTGACATGATGGCAACTTTCCTTCAACTGCAGTTTGTGCATTTTTTAAGAGCGTGTATGCAACAAATCTATCATTATCAGTTGCTTCGGGATCATCTAATATTTTAGCTACTTTTTCTAAGTGTGCTGTTCTAAGCATAAAAGATACATCTATCATAGCCTGCTCAGCCAAAAGTTGCAAGCCTTCTGGTTGTACTTTTAATATTTCTCTATCTCCACATTCTTCAACCGAAACATAATCCTTAGAAATAATTTTATATTCCGTATTATCTCGTAATATTTGAAATGGCTTTTCGTAATTGAATACTGACATCTGTTCTTTTTTTAAATGATTAAAAAAAAGCCTCATCAAATGATGAGGCTAAACATATTTTAATAAAACTTATATCTCTTATCTACAACATCAAACTTATCTTTAAGTGCTTCTAACAGTTGGTTAGTAACAACTGTATAAGATTGTTGTAATTGCTGCTTAACTGCAGTATAGTCGGTTGTTTCTGCTGGTGGAGTAACATTCTCAACCTTTACAACAAAAACTCCTGTTTGACCTTCAATAGGCACACTCATTTGACCTTGCTGTAAAGTAGATACCATACCTATAACGCGTGGTTCTTGTCCCATACGAGGCACTGCATACATCGAAAAGTTTACGTTTGGAACTGTTTCAACAGTTACTCCTGCTTTTTGAGCCAATTGGTCTAAATCAGCAACTCCTTTCATTTCTTCTATAAACTGAATAGCTTTTTTCTTCTTTTTTGCTCCTAACTCCACTTCAATTTGCACTTGATCCATAGTAGCAATACCTTCTTCTCTTACTTCCGATAAATGAGCAACAATAAAAGTATTGTCAAACTGTTGAGGCTCAGAGATTGCACCCTTTTCACTTTTATAAGCCCATCTTACTAAACCTCTTACATCATTCATACCTGGTATTGCTCTATCACCAACTCTAATTTGAGGAGCTAACTGCTTAACATAATCTCCACTTTCTATTGCTTTAGAAAATGCTTCTGAACTATTGTTGGCCGAATAAAAAGCACTTGCTTCAGCAAACACCTCATCAAAAGTTTCGTTGCTTGGAGTAATTTTTCTCACAACTTTAGCTAATTGTACTTTTCTTGACTTTTCTGCTTGGTCTAAAATTTCAATTAAATGGAATCCAAATTGAGACTGAACAATGGTTAAGTCTCCTTTTTTACCATAAAAACAAGCATCATTAAAAGGTTTCACCATCATTCCCTCTTTAAACCAACCTAAATCCCCTCCCTCTATAGCTGATCCAACATCTTCAGAAACTTCTTTAGCAATAGCAGCAAAATCACCACCTTTTTCAACAACTGTTTTAATACTGTCTAATTTTGTTTCCAATAAAGTATCAGTTGGTTGACCAGTAGTTTTTAATAAAATATGACGCGCTTTAACCGAATCAGGAATCATCTTTACAGCAGAAAGCTTAGTCACTACAAAAGCTCCATTATTTTCGTAAATTGGAAATACAGTACCTGAGTCTGCATAAAAAGCCATTGAATCTAATTGTGATGGCATTGCTTCTGGCCCATAAAAATTCTCATCTAATGGTTCTTCAGAATTATAAACTACAAAAGAAGAATCATCATCAGTAGTTTTAAAATCTTCAGCTGTTTGTTCTATCCATGCTTTAGCTTCAGCAATGTCAGCCTCTGATGGTACTACATCAAATTTAACGTACTCTAAATCTCTCGATTCTTCTTGCTTGTACTCATGCTTGTGCTCTTCGTAATATGCTTTCAACTCTTCATCGGTAACTTTTACCGTGCTATCGTGAACTGTATTGTAACGTTTGGCAACAAATTTAACACTTCTTTGTTCGTTTTGTTCTTTGTAAGTTCTTTTTACAATACTCGTAGTTGGGTACATTCCTTTAGTTAGCAAATTATTGTACTTTGCTGCTATTCTTTCTTTCTCAATTCCTTCTTCAAATAATAACCATTGGTTTCTATTTTCAGCAGGCATTGTTTCTAAACTTTTTAAGAATTGCAAAACCTGAGTTGGATTAAAAACTCCTGTATTAGGATCGGTAAATGCTTGTTTTACTTGTGGATGAGGATCAGCTCCCTGCACCATATCAAATAACTCTTCTGGACTAACAGCAATTCCTAATTCTTTAAACTGGCTTTCTAAAACGTGTTCACGTACAATCTCGTTCCAAACTTGCTCTTTAAACGACTCTCTAACTTCTGTACTTGCAGCTTGTTGGTTTTGACTTTCCCATTGAGCAACAGCTTGCTCTAATCTTTGGTCAAACTCCTGACCTGTAATTGGTTCTCCTGCAATCTCTCCAACACTATTATCTTGACTTCCTGTAAACAAACTTGAAGCACCATCTCCAAGTAAAAAAGCAAGCATTGCAATACCCACGATAATCATTACCAGCGTTGACTTTTCTCTAATTTTTCCTATAACTGCCATATCTCAAAAAATATTTGGGTTGCGAATATACGATAGTCTATTGATATATAAAAGATTAAAGTAAGAATAAATAAGGCTAAAATTATGCTCCTTCACGCAATTGGATAGTTATTAATTCTATCTTATTTTCGGTTACATCGTCTACCTTAAAAATATAGGTATCATTTGTAATTATTTCTCCTTTTTCAGGGATGCTTTCTGCCAAACTAATAATATATCCTCCAAGAGTTTCGTACTCTTCGGATTCTGGCAAATTAAGTTTATAGGCTTCATTGATATAATCAATCTCCATACGAGCTGAAAATTGATAAGTAGCATCATCTACTTGCTTTTCAACTAGTTCTTCTTTATCATGCTCATCTTCTATTTCTCCAAAAATCTCTTCAATAATATCTTCAATGGTTAATATTCCTGATGTACCTCCAAACTCGTCTACAACTACTGCTACACTTCTTCGTTCTTTAATCGTTTTTTTCAACACATCATTTGCTGACATTACTTCTGGAACAATGGATACTGGCAGTAAGATAGATTTTATTGATTCGGGTTTTTTAAACAATTCTTTAGAATGAACATACCCAATAATATTATCAATAGAATCTCGGTAAATTAAAATTTTGGACAATCCTTTCTCGATAAATTTTTCTCTAACTTCGTCAATTAGATCTTCCACATCCATAGCAATAATTTCGGTTCTTGGCACCATACATTCTCTAACTTTTACATCTGTAAATCCAAGAGCATTTTTAAAAATTTGAATTTCGGAATCTATTTCTTCTCCTTCATCCTGTCCATCCTGAATATTGGAAATAAAATCTTCTAAATCAACTTTAGAAAAAGCCAAATCACTTTCTGATGTATCAACTTTAAACATTTTTAAAATAAAATTGGATATACCAACAGTGATATAGGTAAAAGGATAAAGAATAGTATATATAATTGCTATTGGTATTGCAGCAATAGACAATACTTTATTAGGGTTAATTCTAAAAAGAGCTTTTGGTAAAAATTCAGCAAAAAACAGTACTAACAAAGTAGAAATTACTGTCTGAGTTAATAAGATAATCAATTCATTATTTGCTAGATATTTTATAATCGCTGGCTCTAAAAATTTAGCCATTAGCATACTATAGATTACCAAAGCAATATTGTTGCCTAACAACATGGCTCCAATAAATTTTGCAGGTTTTTTTAAAAAAGAGGAAAGAATTCTTGCAGTAAAATTCCCTTTAGTATTATCCAGCTCAATTTTAAGTTTATTGGCCGAAACAAAGGCAATTTCTAACCCTGAAAAAAATGCTGAAGCACACATAGCCAGCAACAAAAAAATCCAAAAGAATGAGGTCATTTACAATTATAATTCCTTTCTAAAAATACGAGTTTATTTTGATATATTTTGCAAACGCTTAAGCTGGCGTTTTCTTACAAAATACAACACAAAGGCAACCAACGAAAAAAAGTAAAAAAACAGAGCATCATTTACTGCCGTGAATATAAGGTGATAGGTAGCAATTAAGAAGGTTAGTATGCCTATTACCAACCACATCATTTGCAAAAACTTAACTACTTTAAGCATTATAAAATCTTATTTTGTTGACGAAGAATCTGCTTCTTCTTTTACATTAATAATTCCTTTAATTTTAAATATTTTCCACTTGCTAAAATCCTGATCTGCTTCCATTCCTTCTCCCATAATTATTTCATCTTTGGTAGTGATTTTCACAAACTCATCTGAATATATTTTGGATGAATCTTCATACCAAATTAAATGTTCGGTATTTAATTTTTCAGCTTTATCATTTACAATTACCACATCATTTTTAGCTTCCATTACTCTTTTACCAATGTTGTGAATAGCATATTTAGATGTAAGTGTAGAAGTAACATGAAGGGAAGTATCATAAAACATCACCTTTATTCCTTCTGTCATCTCGTAATACTTCTCTTCTCCTTCACCATATTCTTCCATTAACGGAGCAGTAACCTTAATTTTTACGTTAGCCTTTTCGGAATAAATCAACTCCACATTTTTACCTTTACTAATAGGTTCTTTCTTTTTATTGGTTAAAGATTCTACTTCCTTAATATCATTTTCGCAAGAACAAAGTATCCCGATTGCAAATAGCATCGGGACACTTAATTTTATAATATTAATACCTGCCTGTTGAAGCATTATTTGGTTCTAACCGTAGTGGTTTCTCCTATCCAACAAGCACATTTATAAGAATCTCCATTTTTAACCGAGTGGAAAAACGCATCTTTAGTTAATGGGTAATTAGCAGATGCTCTTGCAATTTTTTTGCTAGCTTCTCCTGCAACACTTCCATCTACCGATTTAGCTTTTGAATACTTATCTACCGCAGCCCAATATGCACCATACTTACCAAGTTTGCCATCATCGCAAGAGCTTGCACTATACATATATGCATCACCTATTACAATGTATGGTTCTCCCCAAGTTTTATGGCTTAATGCTTTAAGTGCATAGCTTTTTGCTGAAGAATAGCTCTTTGCATATAAATAAGCTTCTGCAACACTTAAATTATATTGTGCTTTTTCTTCATCAGTTTCAGCCATTTCAATTGCTTTCTTAAAGAAATCAACTGCTTTATCATAATCTTTCTTAGCTAAGAATAATTTACCCATTCCTTCTGCCCCTTCTGCAGATGGCTCTAACTTAAAGTATGCCTCAGCAATTTTAGAAAAGATGTCAGATTCGTAACACTTTTTAGCTTTTAATAATTTAACCGCTCTTCTTAACCAATCAACATTTTCTTTATTAGCTTCAAAATTCTTCTCAGCCAAAGGAACCAACACATCACAGCTTAAATAAGGGCTAGAAACATTTTGAATTTTTTCTTGTGCTTTAGCATATTTTTCAGCTTTTTTCCCACCAGCATTAGCAGCACAAATAGCAGATAATTTTTCAAACATTTCTACCACTTCTTCTTTTGTTTTTTTACCTTCTTTCTCTAAATTAATGGTAGCAAACATTAAAGCTACTAATGTTCCTGATTGCGATTTATTACCACATCCTTCTACAGATTCATTTAAAATATCAAATGTTTCTTGTTTCTTACTTGTTCTATGAACCAACATTGATTGTCCTTTGTATCCAAGTACAAAACATTTTTGGCCAAACATTTCAATTCGTTGGTCGTAAATAGAAAACATGGTATCTAAATACAATTCTTTTAACTCATTATTTTTCTCTTTTCCTGCTTTCTTAGCTAACCCTTCATAAATTTTAACCCCATTAATGTAAAGTGTTTTTTGAGATTGAGGACAAGTTTTGTATGCCACTCTCCATAAAGAATGGGCTAATTTAGGATCGGCTTTTAGGTAATCTTTATAGATCAAACTTTCTATACATTTAACACTATCTTCTGGTGTAGCGCCATACTTACCTTGTGCAAAAGATGCTAAACTGATTACTAATCCGGTAATAATTAATGCTAATTTTTTCATCGTTAATCGTATTTTCTTTTTCTAAACCATAAAGCATTTATGGTTATTCCTATATTAAAATTTATATATTTTTCTTTTATTAAACCTTGTTCTTGTACACCTCTTTGTCCATATTCTATGCCAAAATTTAAACGAGGGTAGGTAAACTCGCTTCTTCTTATTGGCAAACCTACTCCAAAAGCTATACCATAATCACTCCAATCTACATTTCGAATAGCAAGATAAGAATTAGAATACCTGAACCCAAACCTATATGCTATTCGTTGAATGTACTTTCTTCCATCAATTTGTGGAATTATTTGGGCACCAACATTAAACTCCTGTGTGTTTTGGTAACTATAAATAGAATCAGAACTTACAATATCTCCCCAAGCAGCAGTTTTATAATCTGCTGCTATCAACCATTTGTTTTCTTTTTCAAGAGCAACTCCTATCCCAATTTTAGATGGCAATTTAGTTGTGGTTGGTTCATCTTCTATCTGCAAAACTGTATCCTTAATTGTTCCAAAATCAACCGAACCTGTAAAGGTTCTTAGCAATTCTGTTCTCTTACCACTTAAATCAGCAGCTAATTGATAAGTTGCACCAAATGTTAATTTAAATTCATCATCATTTTTATTCTTAAATCTCTTTTGATATTGTAACCCAAAGTTAGCTCCGAAATCAGCTACAGAATACTCTCTTAAACTCCAAACATTAAATCCGTTAGGTAAATTTCCATATATAACTTTTTGATCATGAGATACTGCTCCAAAAATGTAAAACAAGTTACCCCCTATTGAAAGTTGAGAGGTAGAATCTAAATTAAAATTAAGTGCATTACCAAAGTATAATTTATTTAAGGCTCCTTGTCCATTACTATAAATACTATAATCTCCTCCAACTGTTGTATCTGACCTTACTTCATCATACTCATAACCTGTATTAGCAAAAGGTAAAAGTCCAAAACTCATTCCCCATTTATTTTTTATAACAGGCATACCAAAAGCTATGTGGCTAATGTGTGGGTTATTTTGATACTGAGTTTCTACACCATCATCTAGCCAAAGTGCGTTATTGGTATAGCCAACATCAAATGTTGTTACAGTAATTGCCGAATAACTTGCAGGGTTTAAAAAACCAATGTCTTTATTTGATCTTAATCCCATAGCAACTCCACCCATAGCAAAATTTTGAGGAAACGTTTCTGGCTTTAATAGTCCTACACCATACTTAGAGTATGGAGAAATAGTAGTTGCTTGAGTAAATGCAGTAGCACTTATTAGCAAAAGTAATAGTGTAATAAATACTTTATTTTTCTGCATTATAATTTAAAATTTCATTCAATCCTTTCAGCACTAAAAATTTGTCTGCAAAGATGCGATTTTTTGGTTCTAAATCAAATAACTTATAATCACCACCCGTAACAACTACTTTTAAGTTATCATATTGTGAAATGTACTGGTTAATTACTCCTTGCAATTCATTTTTCAACCCGTTATAAACCCCTGACAATATTGAATTTTTAGTTGAATCGCCTATTAAATTCGGTTGAGTATTATCATATTCTACTTTTGGTAATTTACCTGTTAATATATTTAAAGCTTTTAATCTCATTTCAAACCCTGGTGAAATAGCACCTCCTAAATACTCATTTTTAGCAGTAACAAAATCAAAAGTTATGCAAGTTCCCATATCTATTATCAATACATTTTGATTCTTATGCTCAGCAAAAGCCCCTACTACTCCAGCAATTCTATCCTTACCCAAAGTATCTGGTGTTTTATATTTATTCTCCAAAGGTATAGGTGTAAGATGAGAAAGTTCTAAAAAATTATATTTTGTTAACACTTTAATTTCCTTCTCTGTTCTAACTGAAGCGTAAACACCTTTCTTAATGTTATATTTTTTAATTATTTCTTCAATATAATCATCAGTAAATACATTTTGTTGCATTACTTCAACCATTTCATTCTGATTAAAAACAGCAGCTTTGCAACGTGTATTTCCTATATCGAGTACTAAGTTCACAGTAAAAATAATTATCGAAATTACAAAATGTAGTGGTTTTGTTTTTTGAGATTAAAATATTTTTCTACATTTGCCGACCAATTAAGTTGGTGCCATAGCTCAGTTGGTAGAGCAAAGGACTGAAAATCCTTGTGTCCCTGGTTCGATTCCTGGTGGCACCACTTCAAAGAAATCCCCGCAAAAGCGGGGATTTTTAGTTTTAAGTTGTTTGGTGTTTTTGGTCTATTTTACTTCAGTAATGTAACCTTTCCGATGTATTCATGCCACTCACCAAATACATCTCTGGCTTTTATCTTATATACATAGGTGTCTTGTATGCTCATCTTACCTTTGTAAGTCCCATCCCATTTCGAATCTAATTGATAGCCTTCATATACTACTAAGCCCCATCTATCAAACACCAAGGTTTGTAATTCGGTTATTCCATAGCCATCTGAGAACCAATAGTCATTCACTCCGTCTCCGTCTGGGGTAAATACGTTTGGTATCCATATGGCAAAGGTTGGTTTTATCACTACATTCTTTGTTGCCGTATCTCTACATCCATATGTGTTCTCCATGTATAAGGTTACTACGTAGGTGCCTGAGTCTGCATAGGTATGTACTGGGTTCTGAATAGTTGATGTTGTACCATCTCCTAAATCCCACTGCCATTGTGATGCTATAATGGATTGATCTATAAAGTTAATCTCCGGATCGTAAATATCTGTTTCTAATGGGTTATAGGTAAAAATCGCTTGTGGTATTGGGTAAGAGGTTACCATAGCTGGTATGGTCATACTATCTACACATCCAAAGTTTGATATGGCTGTTAGGGTTACATCGTAATTTTCTGCTGATGTTTGTGAATCATTATACCAACAGTGGTTTGGTGCTTGTGAGCCTGATGTGTTACCGTCTCCAAAATTCCATACCCATGTGTCTATAGTGCCTGAGGTAATGGCTGAGTTGTTTATGAGTTGTACGCATACTGGTGAACATCCTTGTGCTGGTCCTTCAAAGTCTACTGTTGGTAATGGGTGTACGGTTACGTTTTTGGTTAAACTGTCTGTACAACCGTGGTTAGATACTACTATCAGCTCTGCTGCATAGGTTCCTTCTTGGGTATAGGTATAAGTCGGATTTTGTAAGTTGCTTGTTCCTACTCCATCTCCAAAGTCCCAATCCCAGTTAGTTATATTATTAGTAGTGTACATGTTAGATACGTTTGATAAATCTTGAAATACTGTTGGGGCATTCAAACAAACGTCTGTTGGGGTAAAGTCAACTACTGGTGTTGGGTATACTTCTATATTGTTATGGGTTACTGTATCTCTACAACCATTGTCTGTGGTTACTACTAGTTGTACTTCGTAAACGCCTTCTGACCCATAGTTTTCTGATGGGTTTTGGGCTATGGAGGTGTTGGTGTTACCAAAGTACCATTGCCATCCTGTTATTGCTCCTGTGGCTACCATCGAGTTATCGGTAAATGGTACTGGGGTAGCGTAACATTGATTCTGGAAGGTAAAGTCGGCTACTGGCATTGGGTATATGTCTATTGGCTGGGTTATGGTATCTGCGCAACCTGCTGCTGTTGATACGATTAGTTGCACATTGTATTGTCCATGGCTTGCATAGGTATTGGTTGGGTTTTGGTTGGTATTGTCTGTTGTTCCGTCTCCGTCAAAGTCCCAGTCCCAGTTGGCTATTGTTCCTCCGTTTCCGTTGGAGTTGTCTGTATATATGGCTGCTGTATCTATACAGATATTGTTTACTGTAAATGCTGCTGTTGGTAATGGGTCTACTGTTGCACTGTCTGTATAGATATTAATGCATCCGCTGTCTGTTGTAACGGTTAGGGTTACTGCAAAGGTTCCGTCTGTTGCATAGGTGTTGGTTGGGTTTTGATTGGTGTCATCTATGTTTCCGTCATTGTCAAAATCCCAAGCCCAACTGATTATGTTGCCTGTGGCTACTGTTGAGGAATCGTAAAGGTTAGATACGTCATTTAAGCATACATCGGCTACTGAAAAGTTGGCTACTGGCATTGGGTGTACGGATACTGGCTTGGTAATAGAATCTACGCAGCCTAATTGCGTGGTTACTAATAGCTCTACGGTATAGTTCCCTGATGATGGGTATCCATTGCTCGGGTTTTGATTGGTATCGTCTACTGTGCCATCATTGGTAAAGTCCCAGTCCCAACTTGCTATTACGCCTCCGTTTGGATTGGATAGGTCTGTAAAGTTATTGGCTGAGCCAAAGCATTCGTTGGTTACTGTAAAATCGGCTGTGGGTTGGGCGCTCACGTATACATTCTTGATCGTATCGTGCGTACAACCATTGTTGTCTATCACGGATAGGCTTACTGGATAGGTACCAAAGCCTGGAAATGTGTAGGTCGGGTTTTGGGTATTGGCATCTTCGTTCCCGTCATTGTCAAAATCCCATGACCAATTCTGAATGCCTGAGGCTGTTGCTGTTACATCCATGAATTGTGAAACGTTTCCTGCACAGGCGGTATCTGGGGTAAAGTCGGCTACTGGTAAGTCATGGATATACACGTCTATTTCTGTGGTATCTACACACCCACTGTCTGTGGTTACTATTAATGTAGTGGTAAAGGTGTTATTGGTCCCGTAGGTATAGGTCGGATTCTGGGCTACACTCGTCCCGACTGCGTCTCCAAAGTCCCAATCCCAATTGGTTATCGCTCCTGTGCCTACATTAGAGTTATCTGTAAAGGTCGTTAATGTCCCGTAACAGGCTGTGTCAACTGTGAAATCTGCTACTGGTATTGGGTGTACGGATACTGGCTTGGTAATAGAATCTACGCAGCCTAATTGCGTGGTTACTAATAGCTCTACGGTATAGTTCCCTGATGATGGGTATCCATTGCTCGGGTTTTGATTGGTATCGTCTACTGTGCCATCATTGGTAAAGTCCCAGTCCCAACTTGCTATTACGCCTCCGTTTGGATTGGATAGGTCTGTAAAGTTATTGGCTGAGCCAAAGCATTCGTTGGTTACTGTAAAATCGGCTGTGGGTTGGGCGCTCACATATACATTCTTGATCGTATCGTGCGTACAACCATTGTTGTCTATTACGGATAGACTTACTGGATAGGTACCAAAGCCTGGAAATGTGTAGGTCGGGTTTTGGGTATTGGCATCTTCGTTCCCGTCATTGTCAAAATCCCATGACCAATTCTGAATGCCTGAGGCTGTTGCTGTTACATCCATGAATTGTGAAACGTTTCCTGCACAGGCAGTATCTGGGGTAAAGTCGGCTACTGGTAAGTCATGGATATACACGTCTATTTCTGTGGTATCTACACACCCACTGTCTGTGGTTACTATTAGTGTGGTGCTAAAGGTGTTATTGGTCCCGTAGGTATAGGTCGGATTCTGGGCTACACTCGTCCCGACTGCGTCTCCAAAGTCCCAATCCCAATTGGTTATCACTCCTGTGCCTACATTAGAGTTATCTGTAAAGGTCGTTAATGTCCCGTAGCACACAGTATCAGCACTGAAACTAGCAACGGGGTTAGGGTTTACTGTTACATTTATTACAGTATCATTCGGACAGCTTCCTCCTACTCCGGATACACTTAGCTCAACAGGAAATGTACCTGCTGATGGAAAAGTATATGTTGGGTTTTGATTAGTATTATCCGAAACACCATCATTATCAAAATCCCAATCCCAATTTACTACTGTACCACCAGGTACTGAAACATCTGTAAAGTTGGTAGCAACACCCTGACAAACGGTAGTTGAAGTAAAATCTGCAGTAGTTCCAGGGGTTACTGTAACGTTTATTGTGGTGTCATCATCACAGCCATTATTATAAACCGTTAAAGTAACAGCATAATTGCCTGCTGCAGGATAAGTATGGGATGTGTTAAAGTTTGTATCATCTATTATACCATCTGAATTAAAATCCCATTCTACACTATCAATTGCAGAAGGTCCAACAACATAAGAAGTATTATTAAAAGTAATTGGAGTTCCAGCACATACAGAAGTAGGATTAGCATTAAATTCTGCTACAGGATAATCTGGAGAGCCTCCAATTGTAGCTGTTAAAGTTAAAGCACATGCGGGTCCAGTTACAGGAATAACATCAACACTATAGTTTCCAGGAACATTAGTTGTGATGGATTGAGTAGTTTGCCCTCCAGGACTCCACAAATAACTTGCTGCACCAGCAGGAGCAGTTAAAGTAACAGGAGCACCTCCACAAATAACAGTCTGACTAGGTATAATCTCTAATGGTTGACACGAAGCATCAATATAACCATATCCATAATGCCCTCCTTGACCACAATCTCCAATAATAAATTCAATCGTTACATTTTGGCCAACATAACCTTGAAGCGGAGCAAAAGTAGTCCGCCAAGGCAAATAAAAACCACCTGGATAAGCAATAAAATCAGGATCTCCTCCAGAAGAGACAGGACCTGAAATAACTTCATAGTCTCCACATGTTATAGAAGCACCTGATTGATCATACATATTTACTTTAAAGTAAGGTTTTTGCCCCAAACTGTGCCCAGAAGGATCTTCCAATACTAATGCATAGCTATAAGTAAAAGCTTCTGATGTTGCATCAACTAGAAAAGTTTGAGAAACACTTGCAGCTCTATAATTAGAACCTGTTCCATCACCAACCATCAGAGAGAATGTACCTCCATCGGGATTCACAACTGGAAAAGCTCCAGTTACTGCATCCATACCCGCACCAGTCATCATGGTAAACTGATTACTAGCCAAGTTAGATCCAACAACATTGATATAACCGTAAGGGTTGTTATCTACATCCCCTTCAGTAAAATCCCAACCTGTTCCATCACCAGTCTCATAATCAGCATTGTTACATGGCTCATTTAACCCTTTATCATTAGATCCTTTTTTTTGTTTCGCCATATCAATAAAAGCAAAACTTCTTTCTTCAACCTTTCCATCATTACACGTTTTAGAACTATTAGGGTTAGCAAGTTTATAACTATTAAAATCATTAGCCATTAAACCAATCAAACTATCAGACACCGATAAAATCTCCGCAAGAGATAGTGTGGTTTTATTTTGCTTTGTTAAGGCTAAAACTATATCTCCCTTGTATTTAGAATTATACCTATCCAAAAAATAATGTACAAACTCGTGGTTATCTATATCTTTAACTAAAGTTGTTTTTCGTATTCTTCGTATAAAAAACTCTTTAACCTCAACATTAAGTTTCTCTTCAACTAAATATTCTTTAAGAACTATAGTCTTATTAAGATTTTCTGACTTCTGACTTAATCCAACAAAACTAAATGGAATTAAGAAAGAGATTAAGAATAAAAGTTTCAAATTATTTGTTTTCATGATAGTATTAGTTAGTCGTATAATTAAGAAACGAAATTTTAAAAATCCAGTTGCCTCGACATTTACATTTTTTCATTTTCTTAACCAATTTGTGATTTTTTGTTTAAAAAATTATTATAATGTTAATTTTCAGCTATTTACATGTGTTATTTAATCTCTAATAGTACTAATTTTTTAATTTTTTAAAGACAGAATATCTCTTTAAAATTGTATTTTTTTTAGGTTTCTAAAAACACCAACAAGCACCCTTTTGTTGTATTTATAATGTATTGTTGAAAAATTATTAGTAAGCCATGAAATATTAACTTAAAGTTAACTGATGGTTTTTCTAAAAAAAAGACTCGTTCAGGTTATATAATCAGATAGAAATCATGTTGCTCATCAATTCACTTTAACTAACTTTACATTTTTAAAAATGATGAACAAAAAAGTTGCACTTATAATACTAGATGGTTGGGGATATGGAGATAAAACCAAATCGGATGCTATATACAATGCCAATACTCTCTTTTTTGACAATTGTTTAGTTAAATACCCTAACTCTACATTAAAAACATTTGGAGAACATGTAGGTTTACCGGAAGGGCAAATGGGGAACTCAGAAGTAGGTCACCTCAACATTGGTGCCGGACGAATTGTTTATCAAGATTTTGCAAAAATTAATAAGGCTGTTAAAGAAAATACGATTAATGATAACCCAACTTTATTAGCCGCTTTTAACTATGCTAAAACTCATGGTAAAAATGTACATTTTATAGGTTTGGTTTCTGATGGAGGCATCCATTCTCATCAAAATCATTTGTATCGTTTATGTGAATTAGCCAATAAACATCAATTAAAAACTTATGTACATGCTTTTACCGATGGAAGAGATTGTGACCCTAAAAGTGGGTTAGGGTTTATCAAAAATCTTGAAGAAAAAATAAATAACACCTATTGTCAATTAGCTTCTGTAGTTGGGCGTTATTATGCCATGGACAGAGATAATCGTTGGGAACGAATAAAATTAGCGTATGATTTAATGGTAAATGGTATCGGAGAAAAAACTTCTGACTTTTTAGGTAGTATTCAAAAATCGTATGACAATGATGTAACTGACGAGTTTATAAAACCAATCGTTAAAGTTAACAACCAAAACAATCCTATTACCACAATTCAAGAAGGTGATGTTGTAATTTGTTTTAATTTCAGAACTGATCGATGTAGAGAAATCACAGTAGCTCTTACTCAACTTGACATACATGAATATAACATGCACACTATTCCGCTTCACTATGTAACTATGACCAACTACGACAATACATTTAAAGGTGTACATGTAATGTATGATAAAGAAAATCTTACTAATACACTAGGGGAAGTTTTAGAACAACATCATAAAACTCAGATAAGAATTGCTGAAACCGAAAAATATCCTCATGTTACTTTTTTCTTTTCTGGAGGAAGAGAAGAACCTTTTATAGGTGAAAAAAGAATATTGGCCAACTCTCCAAAAGTACCAACTTACGATTTACAACCAGAAATGAGTGCAGAAGAGGTTACCACAAAAATTATTGACGAAATAAATAACAAACAACCTGATTTTATTTGTTTAAACTTTGCCAACCCTGATATGGTTGGCCATACTGGTGTTTATGATGCTATTGTTAAAGCAGTAGAAAAAGTTGATAATTGTACTGAACGAATTGTAAACTGTGGCTTAGAAAATAATTATTCGTTTATTATAATTGCCGACCATGGTAATGCTGATTACGCCATAAATCCAGATGGAAGCCCTAATACAGCTCATAGCACCAATCTAGTACCTTGCATATTAATTGACAAAGATTGTGCACAGGTTAAAGACGGAAAACTAGGAGATGTTGCTCCAACTATTTTAAAAATAATGGGCATCAACCAACCTAAAGAAATGACAGGAAGTGCACTTATCTAAGTACATTTACATTACCTGTTTTTTCGTATCCTACATTTTTATATGAAGTAGCCTCTACTCGGTAGATATAAACTCCAGAAGGCACTAATTTTCCTTTATAGGTTCCATCCCACCCTACATCAATATCACCTGACTGATACATTAACTCTCCCCAACGATTATAAATTAACATACTAAACGATTTTACACCCATTCCTTTAAATTTGAACACATCATTCATTCCATTACCATCAGGTGTAAATGTATTAGGTGCATATAAGGTAAATGGAGGTGTAACTATTTTAAAAACAGTATCTTTACATCCATTTATATCTTCTACGGCTAACCATACTTCTTGCTCTCCAGGAGTTAAAAATGTATGTGTGGGATTAAGTTGTAAGTCAGAATTAACAGGATCAAAACTCCACCAGTTTGCAATTATATCACTGTAAGATGAATCCTCAAATTCTACAGTATATTCAGAAGAATACTCGTAAGTAAAATTAGCATCAGGTTTAGTAACCGTTACCGTAACTGTACCAGAAACTTGAATTCCACAAGCATCTGTAACCGTAACATTATAATTGCTATTATAATAAGGAATAATAGTAAGTGTATCAGAAGTTGGACCACCCCAATCATACATATAACCACCTGAACCACCTGAAGCTACTGCAAATATATCTAAGGTATCACCCACACAAACCATAGCATCAGGTGAAACTGTTATCTGCAACGGACCAGGAACTGGTACTGTTACAGTAAACAAGGTTGTGTCTCCATCAAAAGCACAAGTATCATTTACCCAAACAGTATAAGTTGTTGTAAGTTCAGGGTTAACTAAAATATTATTTCCAGTAAAAGTATTTGTTCCGTCTGACCAATTATATACCAGAGGTTGCTGTGATCCTCCAGTATAATTAGCCATTAAAACTATATCATCATTCGGACAGTTTACCGTAGTATCATTGTTTGTTGTTAAAACAATAGCATCAAAAATTGGAACTATAGCTTCTGCTGTATCACTATAACTATTACAAGAATTAGTTACCGTTACAAAATATGATGAAGTGATAGACGGATTAACTTGTATAGAAGTGGTTGTATCACCTGTACTCCATAAATAAGACTCATTACCTATAGCGCCATTGACATTAGCCGTCAAAGTAATTTGTTCATTTAAACAACTCATAGTATAATCATCCACCGTTACCTGAAGTGCTGCTGTATTAATAGTAACAGTTATCGAATCTTTAACTATAGCTCCGCAACTATCTTCTGCAGTTAAAATATAAGTAGTGGTAACCATCGGATTAACATTAACAGGTAAAGCGTTTCCTAAGCCATTATTCCAAGAAAAATATGTTCCAACACCACCATTAATGCTAGCATTAAGAGTAACTTGTTCCCCTGGACAAATAACAGTATCATTAGTAGTAACCGTATTAGTAAGAGCAATAAAATTAGGAACTGTAATAGTTACAGAATCTTGTTCAATGGTTCCACAGATATCTTCTACTGTTACTACATAGGTCGTAGTAACAATTGGATTAACGAACAAGGAGCTATCTGTACTTCCTGTTGGATTCCAATCATAGGTTATTCCACCTCCACCACCTGTAACTGAAACAAATATCTCAGCACTATCTTGAGGACAATACTTAGTTACATCGTTAGACATAGTAAGGTTTATCGGTGTAGCGCTAATTACAGTAACAGTTGCACTATCGTTAACCGTATAAACACCACAAGTATCAGAAACACTAACATAATAAGTCGTGGTGGTGGTTGGCTGCACCCAAATGGTATCTGTAGTAGCTCCCGTATTCCACATCAATGTGTTTGGTGGACCTGTTATATCAACCCAAACCGGCACAGAATCATTACTTCCACAACTAATTAAAGTATCATGTGTACTTAAAATTGGCTGAGGGAAATCAGCTATGTAAAAAGTAACACGTTGTGTATCCAAAATATTGCAAATTGTTTGTACCAATTCAATTGTTACTTCCTCCATTGGCTCAGTTATCCCATCTTGAATGGCACTAAATGTTAATGTAACCGAATCTTGACCAGGTAAAAACACTACACTATCAGCGCTTATCGTATAATCTCCACCAGTTGCTGATCCTGTAACTGTATAATGGTAGACTGAAGTATCCGCAACTAAATTTCTTGCAAAATCTAAGGTTGCAAAACCACAACCTTCGTATAAAATAGAATCTTGTCCATTATTAATATCAATATCAGAATTCATCGTAATAGTATTACTAGAAAAACTACCTGCCTCAAGAAAAACTCCTGAATCTAATATATCATCTGAAGCATCTGCAACAGCAATCTTAATGTGGTACTGTAACCCACACTGAACTAACCCAATAGCTGTCATCACAGTTGTATAACCATCAAACTGTATAGCATTAGGAGAACCCGCTTGATTATTGTTATCAACGTAGAAAGAAGGATTAGATCCAGAATTTACTGTATTAATAGTTACAGGTGTTGTAGTACCTGGAACAAGTGCTATATTTTGAGCATTATTAGTAAATGGGCCTGAAATACCTGGTCCACTTAAAAAAAACCCAAAAGCATCATTAATAGAATTAACAAACTCAGGGTATTCTTCAGAACCAAAAACAAAATTGAATTTTACAGTATCTCCTGTAGGTATAAAATCAAATTCTAAAACAGCAGCATCATTGGTTCCAACTCCAGCTAAAACATCTAAATCAGGATCATTAACCCCAAATCCAGGATTACCAATATTTGCACCAGTATTATTATTAGGGCCAACAGCTACATTTACGTCTCCAGAGGCCATGATTATACCATTGTCTAATCCAATATAAGGATTAGTATTTGTAGCATCAAATGTTCCTATCTGATAAGATTGTCCTGAAAATGTAACATTAGAAACTGTCACCCCTCCTCCCAACAATACATTTTGAACATATTGTGTTGGGGTCATTGCACCAGTATTTACAACAAGCTGTGCCTTTAATGAGAACAAGGCAAACAGTAAAAATATTAAACTAATTAATCGCTTCATAAAAGTGATTCTATTTACAAATCTAATACTCTAAACGAGTTTTTAAAGATAAGGGATGCCTCATTATTAAAATAATGTTAAAAATTATTGGACTCCTAAAAGGAATTTAAAGAGAAATAGTATCTATTAAAACTACAATAATTCCTAATTTCATAGCCTTAAACTAAATAATATGTCAGAGATAAACAATTACATTTCAGAAAATAAAAATCGCTTTTTAGATGAGCTTTTTGATTTATTAAAAATCCCTTCTATAAGTGCAGATTCTGCTTACAAAGAAGATGTTGCAAAAACTGCTAAGGAAGTAAAAAACCGATTAATTGAAGCTGGTGCTGATAATGTAGAAATATGCCCAACTGGTGGTCATCCAATGGTATATGCAGAAAAAATAATTGATAACAGTTTACCTACAGTATTAGTTTATGGTCATTACGATGTACAACCGCCAGACCCAATAGATTTATGGGATAACCCGCCATTTGAACCTGTCATTAAAAAGACTGATTTACACCCTGAAGGGGCCATTTTTGCTAGGGGAGCTTGCGATGATAAAGGGCAGATGTATATGCACGTAAAAGCATTTGAAGCAATGCTAAAAACAAATAATTTACCTTGCAATGTAAAGTTCATGATTGAGGGTGAAGAAGAAGTTGGTTCTGAAAATTTAGAATCATTTCTAAAAAATAATCAAGAAAAACTAAGTGCTGATGTAATATTAATCTCTGATACTGGAATTATTGCCAATGATACTCCTTCTATCATGACTGGGTTAAGAGGATTAAGTTATTTAGAAGTAGAAGTTACAGGCCCTAACCGAGATTTACACTCTGGCCTATATGGTGGAGCGGTTGCTAATCCAATCAACATTTTATCTAAAATGATTGCTTCATTAATGGATAAAAACAATCATATCACTATTCCTGGTTTTTATGACAAAGTAATTGAATTAAGTGATGAAGAACGAACTGAAATGTCTAAAGCTCCTATAACAGATGAAACTTATATCAACTCCTTAGAGTTGGGTGCAGTAGAAGGAGAGAAAAGCTATTCTAGTTTAGAACGAACATCCATTAGACCTACACTTGATGTTAACGGTATTTGGGGTGGGTATATTGGTGAAGGAGCTAAAACAGTATTACCATCTAAGGCTTTTGCTAAAATATCTATGCGTTTAGTACCTAATCAAAACTCTGATGAAATAACTGAATTGTTTAAAAAGCATTTTGAGAATATAGCTCCACCTTCAGTAAAAGTCAAAGTAACTCCCCATCATGGTGGAGAACCTTACGTTACTCCAACTGATTTTGAGGGTTATCAAGCTGCAAAAAAAGCTATGGAAGAATCTTTTGGTAAAGCGCCAATACCAGTAAGAGGTGGTGGTAGTATTCCTATTGTAGCTCTTTTTGAAGATATTTTAGGGTTAAAATCGGTATTAATGGGGTTTGGATTAGATTCTGATGCCATTCATTCTCCAAACGAGCATTATGGTGTATTCAATTACTTTAAAGGAATTGAAACTATTCCTTTATTTTATAAATATTTTGCTGAGCTAAAACAGTAAAATTGAACAAGACTCTTACATACATAATCTTTTTATTATTGTTACTTGGCCAAAGTAGCTGTATGCAATATAAAGATATTGAAGTTGTTGATGTGCCTGAGGTTGGAATTAAAAACATCTCTATGAGTGGCATTGATATAGAAGTTGCTATGCAAATAAAAAACCCCAACAAATATGACATAAGTATTGTTGATTCTGATTTAACATTATTTGCCGAAGGGAAAAAAATTGGAGTTGCTAGAGTAAAAGAAAAAATTAAACTCAAAAAAAAATCGAACAAAATTCACCGTTTCACGATACAAACCTCAGCATCTGACATATTATCTAGTGCTTTTCCTGTATTAATGAACTTAATATCCAAAAGCAATATGGAACTTCAGGTACAAGGTGATATTAAAGCTAAAGCTAAAGGTATTGGCAAACGGTTTCCTGTAGATTTTAAAGAGCGTATTAAATTATGAAGTACATATTCGCAATTATCCTTATTTTTTCGCTTTCATTATTAATTTCGTGTAAAGGAGAATCAAAACAACTTACAGAAACTGAACTCATGGAACAAGACACAACAAAGCATAAATACACCAATCATTTAATTAATGAGACCAGTCCTTATTTATTACAGCATGCTTATAACCCCGTTGATTGGTATCCATGGAGTAATGAAACACTTGCTAAAGCTCAAAAGGAAAACAAACTACTTTTAATTAGTATTGGATACTCTGCATGTCACTGGTGCCATGTAATGGAACACGAGTGTTTTGAAGATGAAGAAGTTGCACAATTGATGAACGACAATTTTATTTGTATTAAAGTTGATCGTGAAGAAAGACCAGATATTGATCAAATTTATATGAATGCAGTTCAGTTGATTACTGGTAGTGGAGGCTGGCCATTAAACTGTTTTGCATTACCTACCGGTGAGCCTTTTTATGGAGGCACCTATTTTCCTAAAGAAAATTGGATGCACATTTTAAAAAGTGTTGCTCAAGAATATGAAAAAACTCCTGAAAAGGTAATTGAATATGCCAATAATTTAACCGAAGGTGTTAAAACCAGTGAAATGCTACCTATGGTTAAAGATAACTCTCCTTTTTCTATGGACGCTTTGCATGTAGGAGTTTCTAGGTTTAAAAAACAAGCTGACTTAGAAGAGGGCGGACAAAACAGAGCCCCAAAGTTTCCTATTCCTAATAATTACCAATTTTTATTACAATATTATTACCACACCAAAGATAAAGAAATTCTAAAAATTGTTGAACTCACGTTAGATAAAATGGCTTATGGAGGTATTTATGACCAAGTGGGTGGCGGGTTTGCCCGATATTCGGTTGACGCTTACTGGAAAGTGCCTCACTTTGAAAAAATGCTCTATGACAATGCTCAATTAGTATCACTTTATAGCGAAGCCTATCAGCTTACCAGAAAGCCTTTATACAAGCAAATTGTTTATCAAACCTTATCATTTATAGAACGTGAAATGACTACCAAAAATGGAGCATTTTATTCAGCTTTAGATGCAGACAGTGAAGGAGAAGAAGGAAAGTTTTATGTATGGAGCAAAGAAGAATTACGAGAAGTATTGGATGAAGATTATAATGTAGCTGAAATATATTACAACATTAATCATCATGGAAAATGGGAAGGTAATTACATCTTACTTCGTAAAAAATCAGATACTGAAATTGCTAAACAATTTAACATCTCTGAAGATGAATTACATGATAAAGTAAATAGTATTAATCAAAAATTACTAAAAGCCCGATCTGAAAGGGTGAGACCAGGTTTAGATGACAAAACATTAACTTCTTGGAATGCTTTAATGCTAAAAGGATATCTAGATGCATATAAAGTTTTTGGGGAGAAACAGTTTTTAAGAGCTGCTGAAAAAAATGCTGAATTCATAGTTACTACACAACTAAGAAAAAATGGAGGTTTAAACCACAATTATAAAAATGGAGTAAGTAATATTGATGGTTATTTAGAAGACTATGCCTTTACTATAGAAGCTATGATTGCTTTATATCAAGCTACTTTTAATGAAAGATGGTTAAGTCAAGCTAAAAGCATGATGGATTACACCATTGAGCATTTTTATGATGCGGAAACTGGATTTTTCTTTTTTACCTCCAAAAATGCAAAAGGGTTAATCGCCAGAAAAATGGAATTGTCTGACAATGTTATCCCTGCTTCTAACTCTAGCATAGCAAAAGGATTATTTTTATTGAGTGAATTGTATTACAATGAAGATTATGCTAACAAAGCTAAACAAATGCTTAAAAATATTGAGGGTCAGATTCCTCAATATATTTCTGGCTATTCTAACTGGAGTATTTTAATGCTGCATTTTACCCAACCATTTTATGAGATTGCCATAGTAGGAAAAGATGCTTTAAAGAAAAAAAAGGAATTTAACACTCAATATATTCCGAATAAATTATTTGCGGGAAGCACAAAAGATAGTAACTTGCCCCTTTTAGAAAACAAATACATCAACGATTATACGATGATATACGTATGTTACAACAAGGCTTGTCAAAAACCAACCGAAAGTGTTGAAGAAGCTCTAAAACAACTTAACTAATTTTTTGAAAAAGGTATTTTCCATATTGCTGTTTTTTTCAGTTGCAGGTGTATTTGCTCAGCAACAAAATTTGCCATTAAACCGAGAGTTTAATTTGGTAAATCAAAAAGTTTTTAACTCTAAAGAAACAACTGTACACACTTCTTTTCAGCCAATTAATCAGAGTAACATAATCTTTCTTTTAGGTGATGCTAATCAAATAAATGAACTCGAACATCCAGAAGGTTATATGATGAACCTTTCTAAAACTTATAAGAAAGACCGCTCATGGGTAGTAAGAAAACTATTTTACGAGAACTTTTTAATTGTTGATACTGGAAACTTTTACTTAACTATTGACCCCCTTTTAAATGGTGAGTTTGGCAAAGACAATGAAGATAAATCAGGTCGGACTTTATACAAAAATACCAGAGGTTTAATTGTTAGAGCTAATGTTGGCGAAAAATTCTCCTTTGAAACATCCGTTTATGAAAACCAAATGGTGGTTCCTGCCTTTTTGGATAATTATGTAAACACAAACGGAATAATGCCTGGGCAAGGGAGAGTTAAAAGATTTAAAACAACTGGCTTTGATTTTGCTGCCTCTTCGGCAATAGTAACTTATGCTCCTGCTAAATTTTTAACCTTACAAATGGGAACAGGCAAGCATTTTATTGGAGATGGCTACCGTTCTCTGTTACTTTCTGATTTTTCATTTAATTATCCTTTCTTTAAGGTAATTACAACTTTCGGTAAAAGCAATCAATTTCAATACACCAAGTTAAACGCTTCTTTATCTTCTATTGTAAGAAGAGATTTAACTGCTACACCAGAAGCCTTGTTTGAACGTAAAAGCATGTCAACTCATTATTTTAGCTGGCTTGCTACCAAATGGTTAAATATTGGTTTATTTGAGTCAACATTATGGCAAACAGAAGATAGCGTTGGGACAAAACCCTTTCAGTTTCAACAACTAAATCCTGTTATAGGAATCAACACAGCAACCACAGGGTTTAATGATGCTAATCACACTATTGTTGGTTCTAACATCAAAGTTAAACTACCTTTTAAAACGGTGCTTTACAATCAGTTTGTTTATGATGGTGCTTCACGGTTTGGTTACCAAGCAGGGATTAAATACTTTGGAATTGATGGGCTAACCCTACAAGCTGAGTACAACACTGTTGAGCCTAATACTTATGAATCTAACATCCCTTTACAGGATTACACTAACTATAACGAACCCCTTGCTCACCCATTAGGAAATAATTTTAAGGAAATTATTGGTATTATCAATTACAAATACAAAAGAGCTTTTCTTGAATATAAATTTGGAGCTAGAACACAATCCTTTGCTTCAATTCTTCCAGCTGGAACAAGTTTAACTGTAAATTCTATGGTTTCTCAGGGACACATTGGTTATACTATTAATCCTAAAAATAACTTAGCAGCTATGGTTGGAATTATAGATAGAACAACTGAAGGAACTAAAGAAACAATGTATTTGTATTTTGGAATAAGAACAAATCTTAGAAATTTATATAACGATTTTTAATATGCAAGAATTAATTCTACCCATATTAACCTCATTTATTATTGTGTTGCTTTCAACACCATCGTTTATAAAGATAGCACACATTAAACATTTGTTTGATGACCCATCTGAAGACAGGAAAATCCACACCAGAAGAGTGCCTTTAATGGGCGGTATGATGATTTTTGCTGGAACACTTTTCTCATTCTTATTATGGCTACCCATTAATGAAATGGGAGTAATTAAGTACTTGGTTCCATCATTACTCATTATGTTTTTTGTTGGAATGAAAGATGATATTATCGGAACTGCACCTGTGAAAAAATTAGCAGCACATTTAGTAGTTGCTTTTATAATGGTTTTAATGGCAGAAGTAAGGCTAACTAGCTTACATGGTTTATTTGGCATTAAAGAAATACCTGATTGGGCAGGAATTATGCTTTCAGTATTTACTTACATTGTTATTGTAAATGCATTCAATCTAATTGATGGTGTTGATGGCTTGGCTGCAGGTGTTGGATTAATTGCTTCTACTGCTTTTGGTTTTTGGTTTTTTTATGCAGGTGATTGGACTTATGCTGTTTTATCATTCTCTCTAGCAGGAGGCTTACTTGGGTTTTTAAGGTTTAATTTTAGTCCTGCAAAAATATTTATGGGAGATTCTGGTTCGTTAACAATTGGTTTTTTAATTGCCGTAATGGCAATAGAATTAGTAGAATATGAACCACAAGGGTTGCCAAAAGTAATTGCTAATATATCTAAACCAATTTTAGCCATGTCAATTTTAGTTTACCCTTTAACCGATACTTTACGTGTATTTGCACGAAGAGCAATCAAAGGTATCTCGCCCTTTACGGCAGATCGCAACCATATTCATCACCGATTAATAGATTTAGGTCTTTCGCATGCACAAACTGTTGTTGTAATTTACTTGTTTAACCTTTTAATAATTGGAGCATCTGTATTTGCACAACAATTTCACCCCACTTATGCATTTTTTGTAATTATAGCATTTGTTTTAATCATTATTCAAATTCCTTTTTTCATTAAAACTAAAGAAGAAAAAAGTGTATAAAAAGTTAACTTGCATATTACTCGTCTTAGAAAGCATTTTTATAAGTGCTCAAAACTTCAATGTAAGTAATGAACGGACTTTTTCTGCATTGTACAATATGCAAATAGATACCTCTATCATACTACACAGTTCAATTAAACCCATTTATAAAAATGAATTAATTGGTTATGATTCGTTAATGAAAAGTTTAGATATAAAAACTGACTCTAAGTTCTTAAACAGTTTAATGAATTATAGCAAGATAACGAACTATGAAAAAAGTGCTAGTGTAGAAATCTTACCTATACTCAACTCTGGAATTACTTCAGAGCGCAATAATATAGGCTCAGAAAACATGCTCGATTTAGGTGCTGGATTAAACTTATATGCCCATTTAGGCAATAAATGGAGTGCTAATTTTATGTACCTATGGGATTTTTCAAAATACCCCTCATTTGTTAATGCCCAAATAAAAACTAAAAACATTAGCCCTGGATATGGTTATACAGAAAATGACAGAGGCTTTTATGCTCAAGGTGATTTAACTTTTACTGCTGATAAAAATTTTACATTTCAATTAGGCTATGGTAAAAACTTTATTGGTGATGGCTACCGCTCATTATTTTTATCGGATAATGCTTTTAGCTACCCCTATTTAAAGATTACTGCTAACATTTGGAAACTAAAATACATGGCACTATATACCAATTATCATGATATTAGAGGGGCTGATGGTGTATTTGGTAATTTCTTTCATAAATTTTCTACTGTACATTACTTAAGTTACAATGCTACCAAATGGTTAAACATAGGTTTCTTTGAAAGTATCATTTGGCAAGCTCAAGAAGACCAATATTACAGAGGTTTTGACATTAATTACTTAAATCCTGTTATCTTTTTACGCCCTGCTGAATATGCCCAAGGCTCTTCTGATAATGCTTTATTAGGAGCTAGCTTAAAAGTTAGAATTAAAAAGAAAAATGTATTGTACAGTCAATTGATATTGGATGAATTTTTGCTGAAAGAATTGAGAGCAGGAAATGGTTGGTGGGCCAACAAATACGGCATACAATTAGGCTTAAAATCTTATGATTTTATGTGGATCAAAAATTTAGTCCTTCAGTTGGAGTATAACACTGTAAGACCTTTTACTTACAGCTATTACCATGTACCGAGTAACATCAGCACTTTACAAAACTATGGGCATTATAACTCTGCCTTAGCTCACCCTTTAGGAGCTAATTTTAAAGAAGTAATGGCAGGTTTAACCTACACCAAAAAACGCTGGATTTTTGAAGGAATTGCTACCATAGCTAAAGTAGGTTTTGATACTAGTGCTACAACAAGTATAGGGCAAGACATTTATCAACCTTATAATACCCGAGCTCAAGAATATGGTTATACAACAGGAGGAGGACTTTCTACTGACATAATAAATACAACTGTAAAAGCATCTTATGTAATTAATCCAAAATCACAAACTATTTTTCAAGCAGGGATTACCAACAGGATGTATAAAAACAAGTTTACAAATTCTAATACCCAACTGTTTTTTATCGGGATAAAAACAGCTATTACCAATAGATATTCTGATTTTTAAAAGAGGATATAATAAGCTAAAGCAAGCAAAGCAACAAGGTAAATAATTACTCTCCTGTTCATTCCTCCACCCATTTTTCTTCTAGCATAACCATCACCCCAGTTCTCTCTTAACGTTGAACGAAACTCTTCAGGATTTGTTTGAGCAACACTCTCTTTTTCTAGCTCCTTCCCGATACGATCATACCTTTTTTTCATTTTTTCTTTCCGCTCATCGTAATAACGAGGCTCAAAGTAAAACTGGTTTGGTCTTTTAGTTTTAAAACCAAATAATGAGGGTAATTTAGGTGCTTCCATAATTCAAATTTACTATTAAATTAAATGGAAATCAACCCTTATAATTATGTTGTTTGTATAAATTTACATTATGGATTACAGAGCCTTATTAGCAAACGAACAATCTAAAGAAATTACAACAACCATTGTAAATGATATTTGCAAACATCCAGAAAAAATGGATGATTTAATGCAAATCTTTATTGATGGACATTATAGATTAGTTCAAAGAGCAGCATGGCCATTCTCTTTTGTTACTGAAAAACATCCAGCGTTAATTGAAAAACACTACGATTTGTTAATTAAACTATTAGATGATGATAGTCTACACCAAGCTGTATCCCGAAATATTTTAAGAGCATTACAGTTTACCGAAATACCTGAAAAGTATGAAGGTAAAGTATTAGACAGGTGCTTTGAATTTTTAAACGATAATAGTCAGCCTATTGCTATTAAGGCTTTTTCTATGACTGTTGTATACAATTTATCAAAAAAATATCCAGATATTGTACCTGAATTAAAAGCCAGTATCGAGGCTCTTTTACCTGATGGCAGTGCTGGAATAAAAAGTAGAGGTAGAAAAATTTTAAACGCATTGAATAAAATATGAATATAGGAATAGTATGTTATCCAACATTTGGAGGTAGTGGTGTAGTTGCAACAGAATTAGGAAAAGCTCTTGCTGGCAAAGGTCATCAAGTGCATTTTATTACCTATCAGCAACCTGTTAAATTGGATATTTTTTCTGAAAACATATTTTTTCATGAGGTAAAAGTTTCTAGCTATCCGTTATTTGATTATCAACCTTATGAATTAGTCTTAACCAGTAAACTAGTTGATGTAATTAAATTTGAAAAGTTAGACATATTACATGTACATTATGCCATACCTCATGCTTCAGCGGCCTACATGGCCAAATTAATATTGGCTGAAGAAGGTATTAATATTCCAATTATTACCACATTACATGGAACAGATATCACGCTTGTTGGCAAAGACTCATCGTTTGAGCCTGTTATTACATTCTCTATCAATAAATCTGATGCCGTTACTGCTGTTTCTGAAAGTTTAAAACAAGATACTTTTAACCACTTTGATATTAATAGAGAAATTGAAGTAATACCAAATTTTGTGTGTTTAGACCAGTATAACTACAACGGGAGTATAGATTCTATTAAAAAATCCTTCGCTCCAAATGGTGAAAAAATTCTCATTCATATTTCTAACTTCAGAAAAGTAAAAAGAACTGAGGATGTCATTAAAATTTTTGATATTGTAAGAAAGAAAATCCCGGCCAAATTGTTAATGGTTGGTGATGGGCCAGAAAGGCACCATTTAGAAGAATTGTGTCGTGAATTAGGCACTTGTGATTTAGTTAAATTTCTAGGTAAAGTAAAAGATACCGAACGCGTTTTAGCTGCTTCTGATTTATTTATATTACCATCAGAAACAGAAAGTTTTGGTTTAGCTGCTTTAGAAGCTATGGCTGCTAAGACTCCTGTAATTTCTACCAATACAGGTGGAATACCAGAAGTAAACAGAAATGGTGTTTCGGGCTATTTAAGCGAAATAGGTAATATTGAAGAAATGGCTTTTAACAGCTTAAAAATATTAAGTAATGAAAATACTTTAACTCAGTTTAAAGATGGTGCTTATGATGAAGCTAAAAAATTCGAAATCCATACCATTTTACCCCAATATGAAGAGCTTTATGAAAGGATGATTAAAACTGTTTAAATGCAACAACGTTTGCTTTTATATTGATTTGTTGTAAAAAAAATTTTAGTAGGCTTTCATCTCCATTCGTATAAAACTCCTTCTTAACCTCAGGAGAATCATTCAATAATTTATTTTCAGACAAGACGTTCATGGTTTGTCTAGCGACAGCTTCTCCTGAATCAATAATTTGGATATGATTCGGTATAATTTTTTTAATTTCAGGAATTAAAAAAGGATAATGAGAACAACCTAAAACAATTTTATCTACTCCTTTCTTTACCATTTCCCCTACATACTCTTCTAAAAGAGGCTTTGTTTCAACTATTTTACCTGCTTCAATTAAAGGGACTAAATCTTTCCCTTCTACTTCAATAAAATCAATCTCTTCACGATATTGTTTTGATGTCAACAGAAACAACTCACTATTTAAAGTTCCCTTGGTAGCTAATATTCCTATTTTATTAGTTGTACTATTAAGTACTGCAGGCTTGATAGCTGGTTCAATACCAATAAAAGGTACAGAATATCTTTCTCTTAATAAAGATATGGCATTAGTTGTTGCTGTGTTACAAGCCACAACTACCATCTTGCAACCATAAGAAATCAGTAATTCAGTATTCTTAACGCTTAAATTAATGATATCTTGCTTACTTTTTTGCCCGTAAGGAGCATTTTTGCTATCTGCCAGATAAACTATACGTTCGTTAGGCAATAATTCAATAATCTCTTTACAAATAGACAACCCTCCCAAGCCAGAATCAAAAATTCCTATCGGAGAATTACAGTTATATATTTTATTTTCGTTCAAATTATTGCAAAAAAAATCCCGACTAAAGTCGGGATTAAATTAAGTGTTTTTTATATTATTTAATACCAAGTTTAGTTTTTACTAATGGCAAAATATCAAACTTTTCATCAGAATATAAGATAACTCCTAAACTAGTATCAATGATTTCAGTATAACCATTTTCTTTGGCAACATCATTAATTGCTTGTTTCGCTTTATCAATTACTGGTTGTAATAATTCTTGTTCTTTTTTCTGCAAATCAGCTTGAGCTGTTTGTTGAAACTCCCCAATTCTTTTTTCTAAATCAGTAATCTCTTTAATCTTAGTTTCTTTAATTACATCAGTCATTACATCTTGCTTACTCTGAAATTCTGCAACTTTAGTTTCATATTCTTTACGCATTGCGTCCATAGTAACTTTTAACTGATTAGCATAAGCTTCTAATTCTTTTTCAAGACCTTGCTTTTCTGGCATAGCAGACATTAAGTCATTAGAGTTAATGTAACCTGTTTTTTGTCCTTTTTGAGCATACATAGCAGTAGAAATTGCTAAAACTGCCAGCATTAATGTTATTTTAAGTGTTTTCATACTTTATTTTATTAAGGGGTCAAATATAATTTATTCTTTTGTTTCGCCTGGTTTATAACCTAACTTTTTTAATACATCATCACTAATGTTGTATTTAGGATTAGTAAACAACATGGTTAACCCACTTGCCTTGTCAAATACTATACCTAATCTTTTATAATTTGCTATTTCGCTTATAGCATTATATACTTTATCTTGTATTGGCTTCACTAACTCTTTTCTTTTCTGAAAAAGCTCACCATCTACACCAAATTTTTGTTTTTGGTATTCTTTTGCTTCTTTCTCTTTTTTAATAATCTCTTCTTCACGCTTTACTTTCATATCTTCTGTCAACAATATTTGCTCAGCCTGATAGTTTTTATACATTTTATCAATTTCAGTATATCTTCTTTCTAGTTGCTTTTGCCACTCAATTGATAACTTATCTAACTCATCCTGTGCTTCTTTATAATCTGGAATATTTTCTAAAACATATTCGCTATCAACGTAAGCAAAAGTTTGGCTATAAGCTACAGTCGTTGAAACAAACAATGCAACTATAAGTGCAATTCTTCTCCAATTAAAAATTTGTGTTCTCATAACTTAATTTTTTTTAATTTTACCATCCGTTTATACTTCCACCTATACTAAAGTGGATTTCGGTTCTACTGTTTGGGTCAGTTCTTCCAGGAATATCATCAAAGCGATAACCCCAATCAAGCCCTAAGAGTCCGAACATCGGCATAAATATTCTTATTCCCATACCAGCCGATTTGTAAACCTCAAATGGGTTAGCATCTTTAAAACTTCCCCATGAGTTACCTGCTTCTCCAAATACCAAGCCATAAATTGTTGCACTCGGGTTTAATGAGAATGGATACCTCAGCTCAGCAGTATATTTTGTAATAAAAGTGGCTCCTGCAGACGGTGATAAATCTCCAGCTCCATAGCCTCTTAACGCTATAATTTCTCTAGCAACAAATTGATTAAACCCTGTTAAACCATCTCCCCCCAAATAAAATCTTTCAAATTGTGTAGTACCAAGTTTTTTATTAAATGAACCTAAATACCCTACTCCAGCTTTAGTGTTTAATACAAACTGTCTTTTATGTCCAGGATTTAATGATGAGAACCATGAAGTTTGGAATTTCCATTTATGATATTCTACAAATAAGTTTTGCTCCTGAAGAGTCCAGTTTTCATAATCTGTATCTGCAGGTCTAAACCATGAATAAGGAATAGTGTGTTGTAATGTTAATATTGTATTTGCTCCAGTGGTTGGATAAATTGGACTTGGTCCAGAAGAATTCCTTGCCAGAACATGCTTGAAGTCTAAGTTATTTGCAAACCCATCAGCAAAACCAAACACATTATAATTATCCATTACATAATATTTGTAAGACACTTCATTATACAGTGTAAAATAATCATCAGGAAATTTTAATCTTCTACCTAACCCAACAGAAGCTCCGTAAGACTTCATTGATTGTCTTGCATCACCTTCTCCTTGATTATTAATATTTTGATGAATTAAGTTTACACTTAACGAGTTTGGTTTTCTACCTCCTAACCATGGTTCAGTAAAGGACAAACTATAAGCCTGGTAACCAAACCCTGAAGATTGAGCTCTAATTGCTAAACGTTGTCCATCTCCTGCTGGAAGGGGTCTCCATGCTCCTTTCTTGAAAAAGTTTCTAGAAGAAAAATTATTAAATGTAACACCAAGTGACCCTACTACACGGCCTCCACCCCAACCTCCAGATAACTCAACCTGATCAGAAGGCTTTTCTTCAACAACGTATTCTATATCAACTGTTCCATTTTCCTGGTCAGGGGTTGGGTTAACTCCCATTGTTTCAGGGTTAAAATAACCAAGTTGAGAAAGCTCTCTTTGAGTTCTGATAATATCAGAACGACTAAACAATTCACCGGGAAGGGTTCTTATTTCTCTCCTTATTACGTGATCATTAGTTTTATCATTTCCTTTAATAGTTACCCTATTAATTCGAGCTTGCTTACCCTCATACATTCTTAATTCAAAATCAATAGAATCATTCTCTATTTTTACTTCTACAGGAGTAATCTGAAAAAACAAGTAACCATCATCTAAATATAACGAGCTAACATCTCTACCATTTTGATTCATAAATAAACGTGATTCTAGCATACGTTTATTGTAAACCTGTCCTTTTTTAATATCTAAAATTTTATTTAATCTTTCTGTTGAATGAATAGTATTTCCTACCCACTTAATATTTCTAAAATAATATTGACTTCCTTCCTCTACTTCAATATCAATCATAACCCTTTTATCACTTACCCTGTAAACAGAATCTCTTACAATTTTTGCGTCTCTATAACCCTTTTCATTATACTTTTCTACTATTTGGTAACGTTCTTTTTGATAAGCATTTGGGATGTATTTGGAAGTTGTAAAAATATTATAAGGACGACTACGCTTAGTATCTTTAAACTGTTTTCTTAATCTTTTAGAATTAATCGAATTGTTCCCATAAAAATTGATGTCTTTAATTTTAATTCGCTTTCCCCTATCAATGTTTATAATTAAAATAGCATTATTTGCTACTGAAGTATCTTCTTGTTGAACAATATCTACCTTAGTATCTAAATAGCCTTTTTGGACAAAATAGTTTTTAACCTTATTTTCAGTAGTAATAATGAGATTTTCGGTAACCATTTTACCACGTATTAGATTAATCTCATCTCTTATGTCTTTTTGTTTTCCTTTCTTAATTCCAGTAAACTTAAACTTAGAAAGGCGAGGAAGTTCTTTAATATAAATGTCTAAAAATATTTTATCGCCTTCAATTTTAGTAGCAGCAATACTTACGTCACCAAACAGATTTTGATTCCATAGACTTTGTAATGCTTTGGTAATTTTAGAACCTGGCACTTCTATCTCATCTCCAACTGATAAACCTGATAATACTTTAACCGTGGCTGGATTAAAATAATCAGAACCTGAAACCGTTATACCACCTATTTCATAAGTTCTTGGCGTAGAGTAACTAATATCATTAACTCCTGAATTAATTGAAAACTGAGCCTGTACTGCAAAAGGCAATAATAGAAATAGAATTATGTAAAACTTTGCTCTCATTAATTTTTTACTTGTTCGCTTGTTAAACCAAATCTTCTCTCTCTTCTTTGGAAATCTACTACTGCTCTAAACAAATCATATTTATTAAAATCTGGCCAAAGTTTTTCGGTAAAGTAAAGCTCTGCATAGGCTATCTGCCAAAGTAAAAAATTACTGATTCTGCTCTCTCCACTGGTTCTAATTAAAAGTTCTGGATCTGGGATATTGTTAGTATGCAAATATGCACTAATGGTTTCTTGGGTGATTTCTTCAGGGACTAACCCATCTTTAACTATGTTTTTTACAGCATTGGTTATTTCCCATTTAGAACTATAACTTAACGCTAAAACCAACGTTAGCCCTGTGTTATCTTTTGTCTTTTCAATTGCTTTATTTAATTCACGAGTACAGTTCCCTGGCAAACTACTTATATCTCCAATTGTTATAAGTTTTACATTGTTTTTATGCAAATCATTAACCTCATTACTAATAGTATTAACAAGAAGTTGCATTAAAGCTGTAACTTCCATTTTGGGTCTATTCCAATTCTCAGTACTAAACGCGTATAAGGTTAAATATTTAAGCTCAATTTCTCCAGCCCCTTCAACTACACTTCTTACAGAAAGCACCCCATGTTTATGACCAAAAACACGAGGCTTATTATGCTCTTTTGCCCATCTGCCATTACCGTCCATTATAATTGCAATATGCTGGGGTAATTTAGAGGTATTTATTAATGATTTATAATCCATTTAAAGCGCACCTTTTTTCAAGGTCGGACAAAGATAGCATTATTACTAATTAATAACGCCCGGACAGTGATCTGATTGTGTTAAAATTTTATAATTAAGCGTAATACCAACAATAGCGTACCAGTCCTTATTTTGATTATTGCTAAGCTGATAGCCCCAATTATAAGATTCTGTTAGACCATCTATTTGATCTGTCCATGTTTTTCTCATTCCCCATTCTATTGCCATACCCAAATTACCGCCTACATCAAACTTAAAACCCATACCAAACGGCATAGATACAGATGTAACGGTTTCTGATGAATATAAAGAATATATACCTTCATTATCTACATTTGGACTTGCTCTAAAAATAGCTGCACCAATAAATACATAAGGGGTGTAGCTATATGTAGTATAATTATTTATTTGATAGGGTAAAAAGTTGAATTCTAAAATACCATAACCTTCTAACAAACTCGCTGAAAAAGAAAGCCGTCTGAAATTACTTAAATCAGTAGCAGTAATGTCATCAGAAGCTGAAAGTCTAGCATAATTTCCTCCAGCTCTTAAAGAATAACGTTTACTTAAGTTTCGCCTGTAAAAAACACCAAAAGCAGGATTAACTTTATTAATCACATGTTTTGAGGGATTGATTTCACCCAAATAGTAAGAAGTTCCTGCAAGCAATCCGATTTCAGAATGTTGCCCAAACCCAATAAAACTTGATGATAGAAAAATTAATACTATTAGCTTTTGAAATCTCATCTAATAAATTTGAGACTTTATAACGTAATTACGTTAATAAAATTACATTAAAATTTAGGAAGATTTCTTCTTCGTCTCGCAGGTTTATACTCTAAAGACAATATCCCTAACAGGTAAGAATCTTTATCGGTATGATCTCCTCTTTGCTGTGGCTCACCATAGCCCCCATTACTGTAATACCCAGATGGATCGTGGAAAAACATTGCTTCTTCGCCATAAGCTTCCCCTATCGCTGAAGGCAACTTATCACCATCAGCATAATAATAAGTACTTACATCATCTATATAATCAGAAAATGTTTTTCTTACACTCAACTCTAAGCTAATACTCCAACTACCAAAATGTCTTGATCTTGCTCCTCCACTCAAATTCCTTTTGATACCTATACCATAAGGAATAACAACCGTAAACTGGCTATAATCATTAGGCCCTCCAGGCAAACCTTGCCCTTCTGTATTTAAAGGTGCTAATCTAAACCAACTTCCATTTCGCTCTCCCATTGGATCATAATAAATTCCTCCAATCCCTCCAAAAACATACATCTCAAATCTAAACCATTTCTTACCTCTTACACCTCTTAAACGATACAAATGCCCCGTTTTTTGCTTAATAAATTTATACTCTACCTGAGCTGAAAGTTCAAATATGTTTGATTTGAAGTTTAATTCTCTTCTTGCTCTGGCAGGCTGTTCAGTTAAATCATCATCACCACTAACTAAAGCATATACTAAATTACCTTTTACAAACCAATCATTAGCCAATTGATATCTGTAACCTAAACTTGCAGCATATCTTGTTGCTGCCCACTCATAATCCTGAATAAAATCTGATCCAACTTGGTCTCTACCTCCTAAATCTCCCAAGAAGTTAGAAGCTCCCAAACCAAAAGTATATTCTACGCGTTGTCTTTTCCATCTTTGTGCTGATGAAAAGCTGTAAGTAAGTAAAATAGTAACAGTAAGTAGTAAAAATTTTCGCATAGGTATAAACCCTTATTTTTTAACTAATTGCAAATATATTACTTTATTTGCTAAAATAACAATTTTTATTTGCGAGAGAATATTATTAAACTGTTAATTCCTTTTATCTACTCCCCACATCAATTTTGTACGCAAAGTATCCAAAAAATGATACCCTTCTAACCTCACCAAGTTGATGTAGTGTGGTGATTTTTTTATGATAAGCTTTGTAGAGAGCGGAACTGCAAATGACCTTGCATCTAATGCTACCAAAAAGTTCTCTGTTCTTCCTTCTATTTTTAATGTTAATTCTACATCATCAGGTACAACTAGCGGTCGAACATTTAAGTTATGTGGTGCAATTGGGGTTAAAATAATGTTACCTGACCGAGGCAATATAATTGGTCCATTACAACTCAACGAATATGCCGTAGAGCCTGTTGGTGTAGAAATAATCAATCCATCAGCCCAATATGTATTTAGGTATTCTCCATCTATATATGCCTTTATGCTTATCATGGATGAAGTATCTTTTTTTTGGAGAGTTATTTCATTAAGTGCAAAATTAGATTTAACCGAATGTTCAGACTCCAAACACAACAGGCTTCTTTTATCTAACTGATATTTTTTCTCCAAAATATTGTCTATGGTTCTCTCTATATTTTCTGTAGTAACTGTTGTTAAAAAACCTAGCCTGCCTGTATTAATACCCAAAACTGGCAAACTTGTCCCCCCAACAAAAGTAGTTGCCTCTAATAGCGTTCCATCTCCTCCAATACTAAATAAATAATTTACCCCTTCAATATCATCATAAGAACTGAATGTATTAATGCCCACTGGCAAGCTTATCAACTTTTCTAATTCTTTATAAAAAGAACGATAAACCATAACCTCTACCTGCTTTTCCAACAGTATTGAAAAAAGTTCTTGGGCAAATGATTGATAATTATCAGATAGTGTACGTCCGTAAATAGCTATTTTCACTTGTTCTTTAATTTTTTGTGAAGGTAATAATTTATATAGGCGCTACAAAATGCAAGTACAATCCATGTTCTTGAAGCCTATTGATTGAATACTCTATCCTGAAAACCATATCGTAATAACTCACAAAATCTACTGCCAAACCACTTCCATACAAAGGAGTATTAGTTAAAAAATTGTTTTGAGAATTTACTTTAGCATCTACATAACCCGCATCAAAAAATACTCCAAGGTAAATCGATAATGGAATTTTTTTAAACTTATCTGAGGGTATGAAATTAAACTTGAAAATTTTATTGTCTAAAATAGCATACCTCAATTGTGCTTTACCCAATGCAAAATGCTCCCCCTCAATAACATAAAGCTCGTAACCTCTAACCAATTTGTTGATATAACCCAACCCTCCGTAAAGGAAGTATGGTCCTTCTTTTATGGTGTATTGACCTCTAGCTGCAGCCGAAAATAAAAATTTATCAGACAGTTTCCAGTACTTTTTAACCTCTGAAGAAACATATAGCTTATCTAATTTATCATCCATAATACCTAATCCTTCCTTAACAATCGAAAAATTAAGGTAATGTCCTAAAGTTGGGTAACTTCTAAAATTTCTTTTATCTCTTTTGAATGAGTATTGTAAACTCAAATACTTTATTTGAGATGTGCTGTCAGGCAAATAGTTAGGGTTTATCATTGCGATAGAATCAGATAGTTCTATATTAGTAAAATTTGAATAAAAGCTATGACTGTTATAAAGCTCAGGTCGAAAGTCATAACCAATTCCTGTTTCTATTCGTTTTTTCACATACTCATTATCATTTTTATAAAAATCACGAATATTATTGGTGGTAGCATACGTTATTTCATGATTACGACTATATAAAAACCGAAAACTCATTCCTTGAGTTTGTTTTTTATTAATGTAAGGGATAGAATATTTCACCCCAACTTCCTCAGTGTAACCTCCTTGAAACTTAAAGACCAATCTTTCTTTTCTTCCTCTGAAATTTTCTTTAGCAAGATACATCCCATAATTTAATCGTTCTATATCTTTAGTTTGCCACCAGGTATTAAAATTAGTTTCTTGTATTTCAAAAATGGGGATAGGCCACCAATACCAACGCTCTTCAACCATTACATAAATGGAAATGTTTTTATCATCAAAGTAAACAGGATCTATAGTTACAAAATTGAAAAGTAACGTATTAAGCAAATTACTTTTAGCTCTTTCTAAAATATCTTTTAATTCACTCGCTGAAATTTTTTCACCTACATTAAAAGGAAGTTCTCTGAGTATAATACGTTCTTTGGTAGTTTTATTACCAATAATTTTAATTTCTTGTACCACATTAACTTTTACTGTATCATTCTGTCCTAAAATCATCAGGGGAACAAGAAAAACAAAAAACAATAAACGAAAATGAAATGTTGGAAATAACATTTTAAGTGTTTAAGAAACGCATAAACTCATCATAACGATCTTTTAAATCTCTATGAAATTCGCTCTCATTATAAGAAGCTGTAACTGTATAACTAAATCGTTCGAAGGTATGTAGAATTCTACTGATATCTGTTTTATTAATTTTTAGTGTAACTTCTAACTTGCTAGAATCTTTATGAGAAGTAATAAATGATGCCAGTATTTTAGCATCATCCGATTCCACCATTTTTGAAATTTCAGCTAAAGAATAATCATTAACATTTAATTCTAATGTTACAATACTACCTTGACTTGTTATAGAAGCCATATCCGCAAAAAACTTTAAAATGGAGCTGGTAGTAAGTAAGCCCAAATAATCTTCATTTTCATTCAACACAGGCAAAACATCTACATCATGCTCTATCATTTGTGAAATAGCATCAAAAATATGTTGTTGCTGATAAACAAAAGGTTTCCTGAAATTTAGATTGTATTCACTAATTCTATCCTCAACATCATTTCTATCTAACACATCTGATTCCTCAATGATACCCACATATTTTCTAGCGTCAATTACGGGCATATCTTTTACTTTAAACTCCTCCATCCAGTCTAAAGCCTTAGTACCACTGTCTGTTAATTTTAATGGTGGAATGTCATAAGATATTAATTCGGAAGCAATCATTCTTTTATAATCAATAGTTTTACCTTTGTTATATATAAACGTAAAGCGAGTATCAAAAGTACGCATTAAAGCATGACAAAATTAAGTGTAAACATAAATAAAGTAGCCACTATCAGAAATGCAAGAGGTGGCAACTTACCCAACTTAATACAAGTTGCCAAAGATTGTGAAAAGTTTGGAGCACAGGGTATAACCGTACATCCCCGACCTGATGAAAGACACATTAGGTATCAGGATGTATACGATTTAAAAGAAGTGGTAACTACTGAGTTTAACATTGAAGGTTTTCCTAACACAAAATTTATTGATCTAGTGTTGAATATTAAACCTACCCAAGTCACATTAGTTCCTGACCCTCCAGGTGTGCTAACCTCAAATGCTGGTTGGGATACTTTAAAACAAAAAGACTTTTTAAAGGAAGTAATTACTGAGTTCCAACAAAACGATATTAGAACATCTATTTTTGTTGATACCGAGACAGTAAACATTGAAAATGCTGTTGGAACTGGTACTGATAGAATCGAGTTTTATACAGGTCCTTACGCTGAACAATTTCCAAATAACAGAGAAAATGCTATCTACCCCTTTATAAAAGCAGCTAACTTAGCAAATGAGTTAGGTTTGGAATTAAACGCAGGGCATGATTTAAACTTGGAGAATTTAACTTACTTTAAAAACAATATTAGCCATTTATTGGAAGTTTCTATTGGGCACGCTTTAATATGTGATGCGCTGTACTTTGGTTTAGAAGCAACGATAAAAAATTACTTGTCTTGTTTGAAATAGTCAATTGCTATTCAATTTATTATATTTGAGAAAACTTAAAACAATGAAAAAAGCAACAATTATAGGTTTAGTTTTAATTTTTGCAGGAATGTTAGCACTATCATCTTGTGCTGGTGGACCAAGGAAATGTAACGGAAAACGTGGTACAAGAACCCCGATGGGTGTAATGTAAAAGACTTAATGAAGTTCATCAGTTCGATATTACCATTGTTATTATTTTTTGCGTGTAAAAGCACCAAAACAACAAACAATAATGTAATTGTTAAAGAAACCACTCAAGAAGAGGTAGTATTCATAGAACTTGTTAAAGGAACTAATAGCGGATTTGAAGAGCCCTTGCAACAAGTAATAACTAACCAGGATGAGCTTACAAAAACGTGGGAACAGGTATATCTCAACTACTTTGATAAACCAAAACCACCTAGAGTAGATTTTAACGAAAATCAAGTAATTTTAATTGCTATGGGAATGAAAACCTCTGGAGGATACGATACCCAAATTAGGAGTATTAATCTTTCTAATGAGAATTATACCGTTGAAGTTATTGAAACAAGTCCAGGAAAAGGTTGTATGACTACAGAGGCTATTACTTACCCTTTTCAATTGGTTCAGATAAAAAAACCTAAAGGCAAAACTACTTTTAACATTACCCAAAAAGTAATTGATTGTAAATCAGAGTAACTTTTTGGCTGTGGTTGCTATAAAATCTTTCAAGTAATAGGGTTCAAAATAAGCTACATCTTCAAATTGCTCATCCTGAAACTTTTTATATGCTAACTTGTTGATATATTCAGCAGAAGGTAATCCTTCCTTACTAAATGAAGCATTAGAATTACTAGAAAGTACTTCTTTACATTTTTCAGCACCATCACCAAAAAAAACAATCTTGTTATTGCTCAACTCTTCAATAAAAGAATTCTCATCAATTATTTTGGCTTCGATAGGTTTTATTTGCTCATTTTTTTGGTTGTACAAAGCCGTATAAACCTCCATTCTTCGAGCATCAATCATTGGGCAATATAAATCAAAATTAGTGTTCTCTTCTTCCATTTTTTGAGCCATAGCCTGTAAAGTATCAACTGAAATTAATGGTTTGTTTAAGGCATAACATAAGCCTTTGGCTGTAGAAACTCCTATCCGCAAACCAGTATATGAACCAGGCCCTTTACTCACTGCAACCGCATCCAATTGGCTAATATCAACTTTAACCTCTTTTAAAACAGCATCAATAAATCCATTCAATTTCTCAGCATGAGAATATTCACCACCCTCTTCTTTTAAAGTCAGTAATTGCTCCCCATCAGAAACCGCTACAGAACATATTTTAGTGGAAGTTTCTATTCCCAGAATCAAAGTCATTTGATATAATTTTAATTTCTACTCTACGATTGGCTGATTCTTGATAAGCACTTTTAGGCAAAGGATAAAGCATTTGTGAATTACCATACCCTACATAATCTATTCTGTCTTTTGTTATACCATTCTTCATTAAATATTCTTTAACCGCATAAGCACGGTTAAAGGAAAGCTGCTTATACTCTTTGGTGTTCTTTTGTTTGGGTCCGTTTACATGCCCTTCCACTTCAATCTTAACTTTTGGATTTTCTTCCATAAAAGTAAGCAAGGCTTTTAAAGAACTTCTTGCTCCTGGCAAAAAATCTGCACGATTACCATAAAACTGGATGTTTTTTAAGTTTACTTTCTGTCCAGATTTTATTTCTTCTAAATAAATAATTACCTCATGCTTAGATTTAGTTTTACTTAATTGAACCTCTTTGGAAGTTAACATGTAACCTTTTGCAGAAACTGTTACATCAACATCGTAATTTTTCTTAGGAAATTCTTCTTGGTATTCACTCACTTTAGTTAGCTCAATAGTTTTTCTACGTAATCCAGTAATCAGCACATTACACTTAACTGGTTGTTTTTTTGCTTTGTCTTTTATTATCAACTTAAAGGCTGTAACATTTGTATTTACTTCTTTTATAAGTTCTTCAACTTTTTTTGGTGCTTCGGGTAAATGTAAAATCAGGGTGTGTTTTTTGCCCGATTGTTTAGGGTTGTTTACCACCAATACAAACTGGTCGCCTTTGCTGGCTATAACAGGTTTACTATAGTTATCATTAATTCCTGCACCCATAAACTCATGTTCTACACCTTCTTTTAAACCAGTAAACGGACTACGAGACAAGTTACTTCTAATGGGTTCTATTTTTTTATCTTTTATACGCTTACAAAAAGCTGATTTATATTCGAACAACATAAAATCCCAATCGTCTTCTTTATTGTGGGTTTTAATATCAAAGGTAAAAACACCTGAGTCGGGCATGGTAATTAAATACCATGCAGAATTTTCTTCTTGCTCAAAAAACTTGGTATTGTCTTTTTCATAGCCCTCAAACTCACGAACATCACCAAAACCAGTAATGGGCCCTGAGTTATACACCTTCTCTTTTAATTCTATGATTGAAGCACAATCGGCATTTTGACTTTGAATAGCAGTCAAAAAACCAAAAAAGAAAATCATTATAGATACCCACCTAAACATTGCCACAAATTTATATTTTTTAGGTAAGCTGCTAAAATTGTGCCTGACTAGTAATTCAAATTAGGGCTTAACCATTTTTCGCCTTGTTCTAAATTAAAATCATTAGCATCTGCATAAGCTTGTACTTGATCTTTATCTATTTTACCTATACCAAAATACTTGCTTTCAGGATGAGCAAAATACATTCCACTGACTGCTGCAGTTGGATACATGGCTAAACTTTCGGTTAGCGAAACCCCAGTTAATTTTGTTGCATCCAATAGCCTAAACAATTCCGTTTTTAGAGTATGGTTAGGGCAAGCAGGATAACCTGGCGCTGGCCTAATGCCTTTGTATGCTTCTTTTATTAATGCTTCATTGTCTAGATTCTCTTCAGAAGCATAACCCCAAAATTCTTTTCTTACTCTTTCATGCATTAACTCAGCAAAAGCTTCAGCTAATCTATCAGCCAATGCTTTTAACATAATAGAGTTATAGTCATCATGATCAGCCTCAAAACGTTCTATATGTTCTTCTATTCCTTCACCTGTTGCCACAACAAATCCTCCAACATAATCCGTTAAACCACTTTCTTTTGGAGCTATAAAATCCGCTAAACTTATGTTAGGTGCTTGTTTCGCTTTTTTACTTTGTTGCCTCAACTGATGTAATTGTCCAATTTTAGAACCTTCTTCATACAGCTCAACAGTATCATCATTAACGGTATTGGCTTTCCATATACCAATTACTCCCCTTGGTTGTAACCACTTTTCAGCGATTATTTGCTTCAACATTTGTTGAGCATCACCAAACAACTTTGTAGCTTCTTGGCCTACTATTTCATCATTTAAGATATTAGGATACCTACCCGCTAATTCCCATGTTCTAAAGAATGGAGTCCAATCAATATATTCAGAAATTTCTTCTAAACTGTAATCTTCAAAATGTTTAACTCCCAAAAAGTTTGGTTCTTTAATTTGAGTATTGTTCCAATCAATTTGATACTTATTTGCTCGAGCTTGCTCAAGGGTTAACATCTCTTTCTTCGTCTGCTTATTCGCATAATTCTCTCTTACACGAGCATATTCATCCTTGATTTCAGAAACATAATTGGTTTTCTTATCACTCAACAAACTATCTACAACCGTTACAGATCTTGATGCATCCAATACATAAACTGTTTGTGAATGTTCGTAATGTTCTTCAATTTTTACAGCTGTATGCACTTTAGAGGTCGTAGCTCCACCAATTAATAATGGAATATCGAATTCTTCACGTTGCATCTCCTTGGCAACATTAACCATCTCATCTAAAGAAGGTGTAATCAATCCCGAAAGACCGATAATATCTACTTGCTCTTCTTTAGCAACACGCAATATTTCCTCGCAAGGAACCATCACTCCTAAATCGATAACCTCATAATTATTACATCCTAAAACAACACCTACAATATTTTTCCCAATATCATGAACATCTCCTTTTACAGTTGCCAATAACACTTTACCAGCACTAGATCCAGCTTCTTTACTTTCTTCAATATATGGCAATAAATAAGCAACAGCTTTTTTCATCACTCTAGCCGATTTTACAACCTGAGGTAAAAACATTTTACCAGCACCAAACAAATCTCCAACTACACTCATTCCGTTCATTAAATGTCCTTCGATTACTTGGAGAGGTTTATCAACTTGCTGCCTCGCTTCTTCGGTATCTTCTTCAATAAAATCGGTGATCCCTTTAACTAAAGAGTGTGTTAGTCTTTCCTGAAGTGTTCCTTCCCTCCATTCTAAGTTTTGTTTTTGTTCCTTTACATCACCTTTTACAGTATCTGCATATTCTAAAAGTTTCTCAGTGGCATCATCTGTTCTATCTAGCAATACATCTTCTACCTTATCTAATAACTCTTTAGGAATATCATCATAAACTTCTAATAAAGCAGGATTAACAATACCCATATCCATCCCTTCTTTGATGGCATGATATAAAAATGCAGAGTGCATTGCTTCCCGAACAACATTGTTTCCTCTAAAAGAAAAAGATACATTACTAACCCCACCACTCACATGAGCACCAGGTAAGTTTTCTCTGATCCATCTTGTAGCTTGGAAAAAATCTAACGCATTTTTCCTGTGTTCCTCCATTCCTGTTGCAACAGGAAATATATTTGGATCGAATATGATATCTTGGGGCGGGAAGCCTACTTTATCGACTAACACTCTATATGATTTTTCACAGATCTCTACTCTTCTTTCATAGCTATCAGCCTGTCCGTCTTCATCAAAAGCCATTACAATAACAGCAGCTCCATATCTTTTTATTTTTGAAGCATGTTCTATAAATTCAGCTTCTCCTTCTTTTAAACTGATAGAGTTTACCACACATTTCCCTTGCACATTTTGCAAACCTGCTTCAATGATTTCCCATTTACTGGAATCAATCATAATAGGCACTCTAGCTATATCAGGCTCAGCTGCAACTAATCTTAAAAAATCAACCATTGCTTCTTTACCTTCTATCAAACCATCATCCATATTAATGTCAATGATTTGTGCTCCTCCTTCAACTTGATTTCTTGCAACACTTAAAGCCTCTTCAAATTCTCCCTCTTTAATTAGACGCAAGAATTTTTTGGACCCAGCAACATTAGTTCTTTCACCAACATTTATAAAATTAGACTCTGGAGTAACAATTAATGGTTCTAAACCACTCAATTTCAAATAAGGTAAGTCACCCCATTTGTATTCGTAATCTCCGGTATAATCTGGATGTAAACTCATTCGATTTTAATTTTTAGGAGAATATTGAGCAGCTAAATCTGCTATTGCTTTAATATGATTTGGAGTTGTTCCACAACAACCTCCTACAATATTTACTAAACCTTCATCTAAGAATGTTTTAATCTGCTCAGCCATAAATTCTGGAGTTTCATCATACTCACCCATTTCGTTAGGCAAACCAGCATTTGGGTGGGCACTAACGAAAGAACTTCCTTTATCTTTAATAATCTTTAAATATGGCCTAAGCGCATCCGCACCTAAAGCACAGTTCAACCCTATAGTTAAAGGGTTTGAATGTTCAACTGCTACAATAAATGCTTCTGTATTCTGCCCCGAAAGTATTCTTCCACTAGCATCAGTAATAGTACCTGAGATCATAATAGGAACATCAGTTCCTTTCTCTTGATTTACTTCATCTATGGCAAATAAAGCAGCCTTAGCATTTAATGTATCTGTTATGGTTTCGACTAATAACAAATCTGAACCACCATCAATTAAACCTTCTACTTGTTCTTTAAATGCAACAACTAATTCTTCAAAAGAAATACTTCTAAAGCCAGGATCGTTTACATCTGGCGACATAGAAGAAAGCTTAGTTGTTGGACCAATAGAACCTGCCACAAATCTTGGTTTATGAGGTTCTTTAGCCGTAAATTCTTCGGCTACTTCTTTAGCAATTTTTGCTGAAGCATAATTAATATCATAAACAGCATCTGCTAAATCATAATCTTCTTGAGCAACAGATGTACTTCCAAAAGAATTCGTTTCTACTATATCAGCACCTGCCTCGAAATATTTAGCATGGATTTCTTTAATTACATCTGGGCGAGTAATAGACAGTAAGTCATTATTTCCTTTTAATGGGCAATCATGATCTTTAAATCTTTCCCCTCTAAAATCATCTTCAGTTAATCCATAACCTTGAATCATAGTTCCCATAGCACCGTCAAGCACAAGAATTCTTTCTTTTAATATTTCTTTAATATTTGCCATAACAATAAAAAACCCCTTCCAAATAAGTTGAAAGGGGTTTAAATATTTTTATTCAACTTATCTTTTCCCTAAATGGGATAGGATTTAGCACCTTCCTGTTTCCAGAGGTTGCCAAGGTTTCAGCGGGCCTATTCCCTCCACCTTTCGTAATAAGTACGATTCAGAAAACTGAATCATCTACTTTAATCTTTTTAAGAACGATGATGCAAATTTATTATAGAATTACATCAAATACAAGTTATATCCTAAAACTCTGCATTTTTAGGGGTTCTTGGGAAAGGAATTACATCTCTAATGTTAGTCATTCCTGTAACAAAAAGCATTAAACGCTCAAACCCTAAACCAAAACCTGAATGAGGCACCGTACCAAACTTTCTAGTATCAAGATACCACCATACATGGTCTTCAGGAATATTAAAATCTTTAATCTTTTGTTTTAATATATCTAGCCTTTCCTCTCTCTGCGAACCTCCAACTATTTCTCCAATCCCAGGGAATAATATATCCATAGCACTAACCGTAGTATCCACTTCCATTCCTGGTTTTGCTTCTGGTAACTCATCATCTTGTCGCATATAAAATGCTTTAATCTTAGCTGGATAGTTAGTCAAGATAACTGGCTTTTCAAACTTCTTTTCCACCAAGTATCGCTCATGTTCAGATTGCAAATCCGCTCCCCAGCCTTCAATTTTATATTGAAATTTACCTTTCTTATTAGGTTTAGAATTTCTCAAAATATCAATTGCTTCGGTATAAGTAATTCTCACAAAATCATTGTCCGCCACAAATTTTAATTTTTCAATCAATTCCATTGATTGTTCGTTTTGTGGCTTCCCTTTTTCTTCCTCTTGTAAACGTTTGCTTAAAAACTGTAAATCCTTCATGCAATTATCCAAGGCATACTGCACACAATACTTTAACATTTCTTCGGCTAAATCCATGTTATCACTTAAATCAGCAAAAGCAACTTCTGGCTCTATCATCCAAAACTCAGCCAAATGGCGAGTTGTATTAGAGTTTTCAGCCCTAAAAGTTGGGCCAAAAGTATAAACTTTACTCAGTGCTAACGCAGCCAATTCAGCCTCTAACTGACCAGAAACGGTAAGGTTAGTTTCTTTACCAAAAAAATCTTGCTTTATATCTACTTTTCCATCTTCTGTTTTAGGTACATTTTCCATATCTAAAGTGGTTACCCGAAACATTTCACCTGCTCCTTCAGCATCAGAACCCGTAATAATTGGTGTATGAATGTTGTAAAACCCTTTGTCGTTAAAAAATTTATGGATTGCAAAAATCATGGCATGCCTAACTCTTGATATAGCACCAAAAGTGTTGGTTCTAAAACGTAAGTGAGCAATCTCTCTTAAAAATTCTAAAGAATGCTTTTTAGGTTGTAAAGGATACTCATCAGGATGTGCATCTCCTAAAACTTTAAACGATTCCACTACTACTTCCACTGATTGTCCAGCACCTTGTGACTCTACCAATTCACCTGTTACTTCAAGAGCAGCTCCAGTTGTAACCCTCCTTAGCTGTTCTTCATCCTCTTTCTCAAAATCAACAACACATTGCAAGTTATTAATGGTAGAACCATCGTTTAAAGCAATAAAACGATTGCTTCTAAAAGTTCTTACCCATCCTCTAACTAAAACTTTATCACCTATAGTTGGTGACTGCAATAAATCCTTGATTTGTACTGGTTTCATCTCTTTAAATTTTGGACGAAATTACTCCTCTTTTTAATTTTAATGAAAAAAGTATTAAAAAACTATTTGTTTTAAGTAAGCTATTTTTTTACTTTTACAGGAGCTAACTGAAAAGCATTTTTTATAGCTTAAATATTTAACAAATTCGATAAAATTGGTTTTTATTGCGATAAAAGTGAAAAAAGTTTTGAATAAGTTAAATAAAGGTTTTAATATTGCAGACTAATAACGTGCGTATAATACATTAATACTATGAAACGATTATTTTTTGTAATGCTTATTTCGCTTTTTGCCTTGCAGGTTAATGCAACAGGAGTGATTGTTCTAGAAGGGCATTATCAAGGAAAGAACCTATATGTTCAGAATCCATTTGCTGGAAGTGGTGTTGGTTTTTGCACCTTTGAAGTTACCATTAATGGTGAAGTAACAACGGATGAAGTTAACTCAAGTGCTTTTGAAATTGACTTTGCTAACTTCCAATTAAAAGTTGGTGATCCGGTAATTGTTAAGATTAAACACAAAGATGATTGCAAACCTAAGGTGTTAAACCCTGAGGTTCTTAAACCAAAAAGTACGTTTGAAATTGTTTCTATGAAAATTTCTAAAGATGGAGATTTTGATTGGGTAACTAAAAATGAAACAGGTAAATTAACTTTTATCGTTGAGCAATTTAGATGGAACAAATGGATTAAAGTTGGTGAAGTTGATGGTAATGGAACAGCTGCTGAAAATGCTTACCAATTTAAAATCACTCCTCACTCAGGTGAGAATAAATTTAGAGTTAAACAAATTGATTACTCTGGTAAGCCAAGATATTCTCAAGCTTCAAGATATATCTCTACTGTAGGTGAAATTACTTTTAGCCCAATTAAAGCTAAGACAGAGGTAATCTTTACTGGTGAGACTTTATTTGAAGTTTACGATAGCTATGGTAACATCGTAAAGAAAGGTTACGGAGAAAAAGTAGATGTTTCTAACTTAAAAAAAGGAATCTACTACTTAAACTATGATAACAAAACTGATACTTTCGTTAAGAAGTAATAAAGTTTGATGATATTTAAAAGTCCCGTTTTTTCGGGACTTTTTTTATACCCAAGAAGTAATGAAAAAAATAGAACATTTAGGAATAGCTGTAAAGAACTTAGAGGAAGCTAATAAAACTTATGCTAAGTTGTTTAATCAAGAACCGTATAAATTAGAAGTGGTTGAAAGTGAAGGTGTTTCCACATCATTTTTTATGGTAGGCGAAAACAAAATTGAACTGTTAGAGGCAACTAACCCCGATAGTGCCATTGCCAGGTATATCGAGAAAAAAGGTGAAGGTATTCATCATGTAGCTTTTGATGTAGATGACATCTATGCTGAAATGGAACGACTGAAAAATGAAGGTTTTGTTATTTTAAACGAACAACCTAAAAGAGGCGCTGACAATAAACTAATTTGTTTCATTCACCCTAAATCTGCCAATGGGGTGCTAATAGAATTATGTCAGGAAATCAGAGAATAAAATCTCTACTGGTTTATCTTCAATATGTACAGCATTAATTCCAACACTTTTAGCTCCTTCTATATGTTGAATGGAGTCATCTAAAAAAAGTGTTTCTTCGGCAATAAAATTATTCTGATTTAAAACATATTCAAAAGCATTTGCATTAGGCTTACGTAAACCAATTTCGTTGGAGAAATAGTGAGCATGAAACAAAGGAGCTAATGTTTCCTCATTAATCTCACGTTTTATTATTTGATTAAAAGCTCTAATATGAGTTTCATTGGTATTGCTTAGTAAGATAATATTAAAATGGCTTTTTAATCTTAAAAGCAACTCTTTTCTAACAGGCGGAAAATCTAGTAACATAGCATTCCACGCATCAATAATTTGTTGGTTAGAACAAGAAAGCCTAGTTAAATTTCTCAATTGATCACAAAACTCCTTCTCTGTTAACTTTCCTGTTTCATATAAATCGAATATACCAGATTGCTTGGCTTTAGTGTAATAGTCATCAAAATTCGTTACCCCTAGTTTTACAAAAGCTTGTTGGGTTCTATTAAAATCTAAGTTGAGTAATACTCCTCCTAAATCAAAAATGATATTTTTTATTCCTGTAAGCTGCACGGGGCCAAAACTAATAAAATTGTAAGGCTTATTATTGGTTAATTAGTAACTAATACGTTAATTTGCATCCTCTTTCTAAATTCATTTTAGAATAGGGCCTATAGCTCAGCTGGTTAGAGCACTTGACTCATAATCAAGGGGTCCCAGGTTCGAGCCCTGGTGGGCCCACAAATTTAACGCATAAGCCCCGTTTAAACACTGAAACTGTTTTACGGGGTTTTTTAACATCATTACCCCATGGATTCAAAGAAAGTGGATTTACTAAACATAGGACTTATATTGCTCTCTTTGATTTTAGCCTTCTTTTTCCCATTAAGGCTTTTTCTTTATGCTTATGCCATTATTGGTCCATTGCATTATCTCACTCAGATAAATTGGACATCAAAACACAATTATTTTATCTCGGAAAAAAAATGGATATGGATAGCTATTGGTTTAACTATTTTAGCTGTACTTCCTAAGTACATTGTACAACCTATTTTTGAATCATTATATACTAATACCTCTATAAAAACAGTAACCAATTGGTTTTTAAAATGGTCTAACAGTTTTATTTTTATGGGCATTGCTTTTACTTTTTGCTTCCTTTATATAAAGAAAAAGAGTCATCAAGTCATTTTCCTTCTCTTATGCATATTAACTGCGATAATATTTAACTCTCTTCCCCTTTATATAGTGATTTTCGGTTTGTTAATCCCTACGGTTTTACACGTTTATTGCTTTACTATATTATTTATGCTAAAAGGCGCTATAAAAAATTCAAGTAAATACGGTTATGCATCAGTAGCTATGATGATTGGTATTCCTTTACTAATTTTCTTAGTGGAAATTAATCCTAAAAGCTACTTCTTCCCCAAATACTTGAAAGCCGTTTTCACCGAAACTCAATTTCACATTACTAATACAAATTTTGCTGAATTTTTAGGGTTATCTGATGGAAAATCCTTTTTCTTCTATGAAAAAATAGAGTTAAAAATTATGATATTTATGGCATTCATATATACCTATCATTACCTCAATTGGTTTTCAAAAACAACAATAATAGGGTGGCATAAAAACCTAACACAAAAACGTTCTATAACTATCTTAATTGTTTGGGCAAGTATGCTTGGGCTATTTTTTTACGATTACAAACTTGGCTTCTTTGTTTCCCTTTTGCTTAGCCTCCTTCATGTAATATTGGAGTTTCCTCTCAATATTAAATCTTTAGAATATATAGGAAGTGAAGTACGTAGCTTTTTTCAGAAAAACCTCTTACCTTAAGACCTCTTATTTTTTAAGTTCCTTATCAACCCATTCAAGATACTTATCTGTATAAGACTTGTATTCCTCATTTACATCTTTAAAGCCTTTAGGATCAAGATTTTTCATCTCATTATTAATGATATTAAATATCTTCATTTTACCAAACACAATCTTTCTAGAAATCTCAACATTTTTAGGCTTGAAGGATGTAAATATTCGCACATCTTTTTTAATATTATCCAGTATTTTCATAACAATATCTCTACCTTTTTCCTCTTCCCCTAAACTATAATATAACCTTGCTACATCAAACATATATTTACCGTATGGTAAACGCTCATCTGGCATTAATTGCAGGCCCTTTTCAAGCACTTTTTTTGCTTTATCTTTTTCATTCCTTTCCATCAATGCCGAAGCCAAGTAAAAAAACAATGGCCTATAAATTTCGGCACTTATAGAACGTTCCTCATCATGCAGCCGATCTCTTGAAACAAAATCATCAACATCTAACTTATTCATCAAGTAATCATAGTTAAAAGCAACATTGTCCAATTCACTTTTCATTCTATTTGGTAAAGCTTGTATCGGCAACAACTGATTCACAAAGCCTCTTCTTACCATATGTTTATGTAGACCTAATTTATGATTATCATTTCCAACAAACGCAAAGCAAACAGGCTTTTCAAAATTGTTTTGTTGCAATATGTCTAAAAGAATTATTTCTTGTTTGGAATAAAAATCTTTAGAGTACACCCAATTTATAGCAGCAATAAGTCCAGCACCATAATCATTAGGCTTAAACGTTTCTGGTAAAGCCTCTGTATTTGTTTGAAGACTGAAATGATCTGACGGCATAGTATTAATCTTTCTTTTATTATAAAAAGATTTTTTATTGGGAGAAGTTACAAAATCGACTACATCACTTACCTTAGAATACTTGTTTGGCGAATATTGCTTTACTAAAGGAGTCAACGTCTCAATATTTGTGCTTCCATTTTCATAATCGATACTTAAACGTATTGGATTAGCATCATTAATCTTTTGACGTAATCTATCCATATAGATATCCAATCCTAGCAAATCAAAGTTAACAACTCGAACATCAGTCCTATAATTTTCAACCTCTTGTAAATAGTACAATGGAAATGTAGCATTATCTCCATTTGTAATCAAAATAGCATTTTCTGGACAAGAATCAAGGTAGTATTTCGCCATATTTTTGGCAAATTTATCATGAGACCTATCATGATCAGACCAGCCTTTAAATGCCATTAAAACAGGAACAATCAGAGCTAACACAACAACAATTACCGAACGAGGTATAGAATCTTTATTTACCTTCAACAATCGAGCTAACCCTAAAACACCTAATCCAATCAACAATGAGAAAGCCATAAAAGAACCTAATAGAATATAATCTCTATCCCGAACGACAATCTCAATAGGCAAACTATTATTAAAAATAGTAATGGCTGGTCCTAACATAAAAAACATAACTCCAATAGCGATGGCTAAATCCTTCCTCTTGAAAAAGAAAAATATAAAGCCTATTAAACCTAAAAGTAATGGTAGAAAATAATAAGTGTTCCGAGTTTCATCTTCTAAATACTCTTTAGGGTAATATTTAATATCGCCTATTCTATCTTTATCGAACCAATTAATACCACTTGCCCAGTTACCATCAATTACACCTCCTGAGCTTCTATGAGTGTTCTGAGTTCCCACAAAATTCCATAAAAAGTACCTGAAGTTAAGCCAGCCTAACTGATACTTAAATAGAAAAGTTAAGTTTTCCAAAAAAGTAGGTTTAACTGCAGTCAATGTTTTCCCGTTTTGCTTGTATTTAATCTTCTTTCCTTTAATGTCAACCCAATCTTGGTAACCCCTAGCGTTTATAGGCGATCTATTGTACATTCTAGGAAAATAGGTGGTAAAGTCTTCATTAAAATTTGGTTGAGTTAATACCCCGTTATTTTCAACTTCATATCGTTCTTTATTATTATCTCTTCTGTAAAGTATTGGTCCATTTTTAAAGGGGTCTTTACTGTCTAAAGGGGCATTAAAATAATGCCCTTTAATTAGTGGCTTAGGCTCTGCTAAATACTGGTCATACTTCACAAAAGAGTAAAGTCTAAAGATATCTCTAGCGTCATTAGATATGGGTAACTCTTCGGCAGATCTAATTATTGAAGTTGTATAAGTAGAGTAGCCTATAATAAATAATAAAGAAGCCATGGCTATTCCACTAGTTTTGTATTTGTTCTTTTTAACACCTCTTCTAAGAATAAATATTAAAAGAAGCAACACAACAATATAAAGCGTTAATGCCCCCGAATGGAATGGAAGTTTCAATCCATTTACAAAATATAACTCAGTATCTGTAGCTAATTTAATTAGCCCATAAAACAGGATATTATTCAAAAAAAAGTAAACCAAGAAACCGGTAATTAAACCTAGTAACAGGTTTTTAAAGGAATATCCTTTTCTCTTGAAAAAATAAATTACTGTTAAAGGGAACACCATAGCTAGAGTCAAATAATGAACTCCTAAGGATAGTCCCAAAATAAAGACTATTAAGAATAACAAACGTTTGTTATTTGTTTGGTACCATAATAGCATTAACCATAAAACAATGGAAGCCATTAAAGTAAATAGAGTATATACTTCCGCTTCAGTTGATGAAACCCAAAAACTATGAGAAAAGACAAGGCTTAAAGCACCTACCAAACCGGCACCATAATTTAGTAGTTGTCTTGATAATGATATCTCATCATCCGATTTCACCACCAATTTAGATGAAATCAACACTATAGTTTTAAAAACAAAAAAAACAGTAAACGCTCCGCACAATGCAGAGAACAAACTCATTGCAAAAGCAATATAAGTAGCTGGGAAAAAGAAAGTAAAAAACTTAGTTATAATTGTATAAAGAGGGGCTCCGGGAGAATGACTTACTTGTAGTTTATATGTAGAAGCAATAAACTCTCCTCCATCCCAAAACCCAACAGTCCTTTCTGCTGTAAAGGCATAGATTAAAAAAGTAAGTAAGAAAACAAACCAACTTAGGATTTTTCCAAGACGATCAAAATTCATTTTAATAGTCACTTAGGAAGTTATGGAAAGTTAATTCTTGATGATTTTTACTACTACTTCTTTTTCACCAGACACAATTCTAACAAAGTAAACTCCTTTTGAGAATTCTGTAATATCTGCTGTTAAATGATTAGTAGATCTAAATGTTCTGCTTACAACTTGTTTTCCAATAACATCAAAAACAGTAAGTTCAATTCTGTCATAAACATCACTCAAACCAACTTCAATTAAGCCCTTTGTTGGATTTGGATAAATCGTAATATCATCAAATTCCAAGTCATTAATATCTGTTAATACAACATTGTAGCATGATGAAGTATCCACGCAAGTAGATTGTGTAACCTCAACTGCATAAAGTCCAGATACAGTAGGAATAAACATTTGATTTGTTTCTGAAGGGATATAAGAACCTGTAGAACAATCAATCCACTGATAAGTAGCGCCAGAAGCATTCGCTATTAAAGTATCTCCAGAAGGAACAACAGTAACAGAAGTATCAATACTACCAGTAGTTACATTAAATGAACAAGTAGAAATGTTACCGCTTCCATCTTGTGCAGTATATTGAACTGTAGTTGTTCCTGTATTAAATGTAAGACCACTTGCATCATTACTACCACTACCAGTAGTTGCTCCAGACAAAGTATAAGTAACAGTAGTTGATGAACAATTATCATTCACAGAAGGTGAAATTCCATTAACAACATTGTCACAAACAACTACATCTGCTGGGCATATTATCGATGGTGAAATTGTATCCATAACAGTAACAACTGCCGTACAACTATCCAAATTAATTCCATCACTTGCATATAACGTAACATTATTTGCACCAATATTAGCACAAGTGAAAGCAGAAATATCTAAACTTAATATTGGCGTTCCACAATTGTCTGTGCTTCCTCCATCTACATCTGCAGCTGTTATAGCAGCATTACCTGTTCCATCTAAATAAACGGTTATGTTTTGACACACAGCTGTTGGCGCGGTAGCATCATTAGGAATAACATCAAATGTGCAAATTGAAGTATTTCCATTACCATCATCCGCAGTCATAGTTATGGTAGAATTACCCGAAATAACTGTTCCAGGAGTTGGAGATTGAGTAATTGTTACCGTACCTGCACAATTATCAGAACCTACCACTAGAGAAGTATAATCAGGTAATGTGAATTGACACGAAGCATTAAAGTTTTCAATTTGATTTCCAGGACAAGTTACCATAGGTGAAGTGGTATCCACAACAGTAACTACAGCTACACAGTTGGATGTATTTGAACCACCATCTGTTGCTGTTAAGGTCACATTGTTCGCTCCTATGTTAGCACAAGTGAAACTCGATACATCTATGCTTAATGATGGTGTCCCACAATTATCAGAACTCCCTCCATCTACATCGGCTGCTGTTATGGTAGCATTTCCTGCTCCATCTAAGTAAACGGTTATGTTTTGACATACTGCTGTCGGTGAGCTAGTATCCGCTACCGTAACTACTGCTACACAACTTGAACTGTTTGAACCTCCATCTGTTGCCGTTAAGGTTACATTGTTTGCTCCTAAATCAGCACATGTAAAGCTTGATACATCTATACCTAATGTTGGGGTTCCGCAATTATCAGAACTTCCTCCATCTACATCGGCTGCTGTTATAGTCGCATTTCCTGCTCCATCTAAATAAACTGTCATATTCTGACATACTACTGTTGGTGATGTAGTATCTGCTACTGTTACTACTGCAACACAACTTGAACTATTTAAACTCGCATCTGTTACTGTTAACGTTACGTTATTGGCTCCTATATCAGCACATGTAAAGCTTGATACATCTATACCAAGAGTCGCTGCCCCACATGAAACTGTTGACCCTCCATCTACATCCGCTGCTGTTATTGTAGCGTTACCTGCTCCGTCTAAATAAACGGTTATGTTTTGGCATACTGCTGTTGGTGAATTAGTATCTACTACTGTTACTACTGCTACACAACTTGAACTGTTTGAACCTCCATCTGTTGCTGTTAACGTTACATTGTTCGCTCCAATATTAGCACATGTAAAGCTTGATACATCTATACCTAATGTTGGGGTTCCACAATTATCAGAACTTCCATTATCTACATCAGAAGCCGTGATGGTCGCATTTCCTGTTCCATCTAGGTAAACTGTTATGTTTTGGCATACTACTGTTGGTGATGTAGTGTCTGCTACTGTTACTACTGCCACACAGTTGGATGTGTTTGAATTACCATCGGTTGCTGTTAAGGTTACGTTATTTGCTCCTAAATCAGCACAAGTGAAACTCGATACATCTATACTTAATGTTGGTGTCCCACAATTATCAGTGCTTCCTCCATCTACATCTGCTGCTGTTATGGTTGCGTTACCTGCTCCATCTAAGTAAACTGTTATGTTTTGACATACTGCCGTTGGTGAGGTAGTGTCTGTTACGGTAACTGTTGCATTGCAATTATCTGTATTTCCAGCAGCATCAGCCACAGTAAGAGTAACTGTATTTGCTCCTAAATCAGCACAAGTAAAAGCGGAAGTATTAACAGATAAGGACGCCACACCAACATTGTCAGTGCTACCACCATCTACATCTGCAGCTGTTATAGTTGCGTTACCTGCTCCGTCTAAATAAACGGTTATGTTTTGACAAACAGCATTAGGTGGTGTAACATCTGTTGCATCAAATAATTGTGAGTATACTCCATAATCACTACCATCATGAGTAGCTGCAGAAGATCTTAAACCATCCTGCCATGCAACAATGATATCTTCTTCTAATCTATTACTTGCAACTGATGGAATTTGCTGATAATCAGTTGTACGTGTATTCATTTTTGTTTCAACATCATAAAAAGAACCATCGCTCAATAACATTTGAGCATAAACACCTGCTCTATCTCCATCTTGATTAAAACTTGTCCAAGAAACAACATAGCCAGCATTTTTAGTAGCTGAAGCCGAAGAATTATCCTGCGTTCCAGATGTTGTAGTATTAATAAGAATCTCAGAAGTTGTTGCTGTACCAGTGTTATCAAAAATTCTTCCATAAATTCCGTAATTGCTAACGGTAGTATCTTGAGCAAAACTCGACCAAGTAATTAAAAAATTCCCTGAGCCATCCATTGCAGCAGAAGGCTCCTGTTGGTTCTCTGCAGTAGTTGTATTTGCAATGGTTTCAGAACCTTGAGCAACACCTGCGCTATTGTATCTTTGAAAGTATATACCATTACCACTGGCATCCGCACTTTGCCATGCAATTACAAAGTTTCCTGTAGGATCCATAGCAATGGTTGGCTTTCCTTGATAACCAGCAGTTGTACTATTTACAACAAAATCTGCCGCTAATGCAGCACCAGATGAATTTCTTCTCTCAGCATAGATATTAAAATCTCCACCATTATCATCCATCCATGTGGTAACAAAATTTCCAGAAGCATCACAAGCTACCTGAGGGTACTTTTGATTACCAGAAGTAATTGTACTGATTCTAAACTGTGAAGTAGTTGCCGTACCAGTATTACTGTACATTCTTCCGTAAATTCCATAAGAATCTCCATCTGTAGAATCACTCATCCAAACTACCACAAAATTACCTTCATCATCCATGGCAACGTCTGGCATTCTCTGACCACCTCCAGTACTGGTATTAATTTGTATCTCTCCACCTGAAGCAGAACCACCTGTGGTATATAATTGAGCATAAATACCATAATCATCTCCATCAGAACCAAAACCTTCCCACACCACAACATAATTTCCAGAAGTATCCATAGCCGTTTCTGGACGTTGTTGAGAATTAGCAGTAGTTGAATTTACTCTTGTTTCAACACCTACAACAGAAAGTTGGGCAAAAGAAAAAGTAGAAGTAACCAAAATCAAGAATAAGGCTGCTACAGACTTATTAATGCTATGAGTGATATCTAACTTTAGACTTTTAATGCTAATCAGTTTAATGGTTTTAAAAAATACCCAAAGGTTATTCATAATCTATACCTAGTAATACTTGGTTATTTTTTAGATAAAGAAACGTAGTTGTTATTGTTGTTTGAACCAAGTTTGGCTTCAACCACTTCTAATCTTTTTGTAACCATTAACATTGCTTCTTGATAACCTTTTATTTCCTTTTCTTGTTGTGCAATAATTGCTTGCTGATCTTTAACCTGTTGGCTCAATTCCTGAACTGATTTAACCAAAGGAACTACAAACTCAGCATAACGTAAACCATAAATTTCCTTATCGTTTTCAGGAACTTTAACACCACTAAATTCATAACCAGAAGCCTTAGCTGCTTGATGAACCTCTTGAGCCAAAAATCCTGAATAAACCACTTTTGATTTTTTATCAGCAGCTTTTTGCTGTGCATCAGTATAACCACCATTCCAAACCATTAACTTATCCATATCAAAATTGTAAGTTACTGGATTTAATAAGTTAATGAAATCTAAACCAGGTACATTATTTTGAACATTAGTTTTATAACGCTCATCAGAAGTAGCTGTCCAGTTTACTGCACCACCAATAGTAGTTGTAGTTGAGTTACCAATGTAAACCTCGTTACTTGCAGTTACAGTAGCTGCATCACCAATTACAATTGAGTTAACACCTGTAACACTAGAACCTTGACCAATTGCCATAGAGTTAGCACCTGTAGCACTTGCATTGGCTCCGATTACAATCGTATTGTCAGCAGTAGTACTTGCTAAATATCCATATACCACTGCTTGAGCTCCTGTAAGAGTTGCTCCATAACCTATGGCAACTGAATTAGCACTATTATCTGCTATTTGAGCATCGGTTCCAAGTACAACACCATTATTACTACTTGTTCCAATTGATCTAGTAGTTGCGGTTGATTGTGGACTAATACTAACCCCATTATTACTATAAACATAGTTTCCATAACCTATAGCCACACTTCTTGTAGATTCTGCTCTTGTGTAATTACCTACACTAATACCATATTGACCTTCAACTCTAGCTTGATAACCTACAGCAACTATATCGTTATGCCCTGCTCTACTATCTGCACCTATAAAAGTAGCTCTATTTCTTATCGTATTATCAAAATCCGCAAAAGCTCCCATCCCCACATTGTCTTGTCCTTGTCTGTTTGTACCTCCAGTCCAAACTCCTACGTATGTGTTTCTGTTCGCATCATTAGTATTGTTGGTACGATTGTTATCCCAACCCGAATAAGTACCCACAAAAGTATTGTAATCGGCATGCTCCGTATTAGCACCAGCTGCTGCTCCAATCATTGTATTGTAAATACCCTGCCCAATATCAGTACCTGCTGAATCACCAAAACCTACGTTATGGTGACCGTTAGTTACATCATATAATGCTTCGTTACCCACAGCAGCATTACGATAACCTGTAGTACAACTACGCAATGCGGCAGAACCCACAGCCGTGTTATCACTAGCTGTTGTACTGTTATAACCCGAATCTTCTCCAATAAAGGTATTATCACTACCTGTGGTATGATTTTTACCCGCTTCATCTCCAATAAATGTATTATCAACCCCTGTTGTATTTTCTCTACCTGCATCTGCTCCAATAAAAACATTATCTGTAGCACTCAAGTTTTTACGCCCAGCTTCAGGACCAATAAAAATACAATCCGTACCCGTGGTATTTGAATATCCAGCATTTTGACCTATAAAAATGTTTCCATTGGCAAAATTATTTGGATCCCCAACATCATTTCGTGAAGTCCCTGCCGTTTGTTGATCGTGCCCAGCATCTTCTCCGATAAATACATTCCCACTACCTGTACTAAGGTTTGTTCCTGCAGAATCTCCAATCAACACATTGTAATCACCAGTTGTGATGCTTACACCTGCTCCCGTACCTAAGGTTGTATTATCCGTTTGAGCCGAACTATTTATTTGAAATAACATTGCAACGCAAGCAAATGTTATTAGTTTGGCTTTATTTATAAGATTAGTTTTACTTTTCATATAAGTATAAATTTTAACCTCACAAAGCTATCGTTTAATATTTAGAATATCAAATATTTTTTTAGAGCAAGATTTACTTTAAAAATAAGCGTAGCAATACAGAACAAGTAATCCTATTCTTGTAATTTCTCTAGGTCTTTTTCAGACAGGTTAACTCCTAATTCTTGGGCTTTTTTGAGGTCACTTTTCTCCATCTCAATTTCATCCTTCAATTCGTAAATTTTAGCACGATGAAAATATAAAATGCCAGCATTAGGGTGAAGTTGTATGCCTGAATTGTATTCATTTAATGCCTTTTCGTAATCTTTAACTTGTTGGTACAAAAGCCCACGATTTAGATAAAGTAACAACCAAGTAGGATCTAATTGTTGGCACTTGTTAAAATCGTTATAAGCATCTTGGTGTTGCTTTAAATTCATATTTACTACCCCTTTATTGAGTAATGCTTTAGCATGATTGGGGTTTTTATCAACCACCAATGATAAATCGGATAATGCCCTTTGATATTCTCCAAGATTCATATACAATGAACCTCTTAAATAAAAACATTCTGCATCTTTATTATCAAACTCAACGCACTGATTTAAATCGGATAATGCCTCCTCAGGTTTGCCGAGCATAATTAGTACCCTTGCCCTTTCTCTATAAAAACTAGGAGCATTGGATTCAATTTGTATTGCTTTATTAAAATCAGGCAAAGCTTTTTGGCTCTGCCCCATTTGCACTAATAAATTTGCTCTATTAAAGTAATGGTTAGGATGTTCTTCTGCATTATTTATTACCTTATTAAAATCATTTAGCGCCAAATCAAGCCTACCCAAATTAGTATATGCAATAGCTCGGTTTACATAGGCACCAACAAATTCATCATCAATTTCTATAGACTTATTTAACAATGAAAGTGCCTTTTCATTTTCATTGAGTTTTAAATATAAAAAAGCCAACAAACTGTATCCTTTACTAAAGTTGGGATTGTACTTAATTGCCATTTCCATATCCTTAATCGCTTTATCGTATTCCAAACTATTTCTCCAATATTCAGATCGATTTGAATAACCTACCTTTTCTTTAGGATATTTTTCAATTACATCAGACCAAAGAGTTAATCCGTTTTCCCAAACTTTAATCCGTTGATGCGATAATACACCAAAACCAACCGTAATAATTGCCAACAACAATAAAACTAGCTTCTTGAAACCCTTTGAAATCTTATTCATTTTAGTGCTCACCAACAAGCCATACCCTAAAACTATATACAACCCAAGGTAAGGCATGTAAGCGTACCGCTCTGAAACCATAGCTGTTCCGAAAGGTAAAAACTGTATTACAGGACTAATTGTAATTAAGAAAAATAACACACCAAAAACAAAAACCCTGTTCTTTTTTCTCCATTTAAACAGTAAAAAAAGTAGTGCAATAACCACAATTGGTGATAAATAATAATACCATGGCAATGATTCACCAATAGCGTTAGGGTAAGGGTGGAATGCCGACAAACCAAAAGGAGCAAATAACTTTACAAAGAAAAAAACCACATTACGACATGCCACAAACAAACCTTCAAAATAATTGACTTCACTTACCCCTTCCATGGCACCCGAATCTTGCTGAGCAAAAACACCAATAACACCAAACAATATGGCTAAGAGTACAAAAGGAACTTTTTCGATGACACCTCTTTTTAGGTTCTCTCTTTTGCTCAAGTAATCTATAAGAAGCAACAAAAACGGTAGTGTAATTGCCATACCTTTTGACAAAAGCGAACAAGAAAATAATAAGAGGCAAAGCATATACCATTGCCATTTTTTTTCTGTTTTAGTTTGGTAGTTTAAGTAGGATATTAATGATAAGAGAAAGAAAAAACTATACAACACATCTTTACGAGCAGAAACCCAAGCAACAACCTCAACATTCATTGGGTGAACTCCAAACCAAAGGGCACAAAAAAACGCTACGTCATTCCTGCTGAACAACTTAAAAACGAAAACAAATACCAAGAAAATATTAAGTAGATGCAGCAACAAACTGGTAAAATGGAACATCCATGGATTTAAACCTGCAAGCGCATAATCAATTGCCCAAGAGAGTAAAGTTAGTGGGCTATAGGTTCCTACATGCTGTAAACCTGTAAATATTTCTGATATGTTTTGAGATGACAACTCTTTAAGCAAATCGTTGTTCTCCACATAAGTCATATCATCCCAGTTAACAAATCCATTATTTAAGGATGGGTAAAGAAAAATTAACGCAAAACACATAGCCATAATGGGCAAAATGTGTTTCCCTAATTTATCTTTCAATATGATTAACTGATTCTCCACAGGTTATCAAAAGTAAATTTTTCGTTTAAGACTTTTCTAAACTTGTGATGTATTCCTTAACCGAAACAAACTTAAAACCTGGAAACTCAGACAAAAATTTATCAGCTTTTAATCCCCCTTTTAATGGGCGAGGAGTTGTTACCTTCATTTCAGCAGTAGTAATCTTTTTTAATTCAATTTGATGCTGTGGGAAACTAGAAAGTACTATATCAGCAATACCATATCTAGAAAGGTATTCGCCATTGGCCAAATGGTAAATTCCATTTTTGCCTTGTTCCAGCAACAATTTTACAGCCCTAGCAACATCATAAGCATAAACAGGTGTAGCAAACTGATCTGCTGGTAAGCTGAACGATTTAACCCCATCAGAAATTTCGTTAATCAAACGAGCTATAAAATTTTTACCCCTAAGCTCTTTCCCAAAAACATTGGTGATTCTACAAATTAAATAATCAGTAAGATTTGATTCGATTTCTTCCTCTACTAGAAGTTTGTGTTTACCATATATGTTTAAAGGGTTAGTTTCGTCATTTTCATTGTAAGGCCCTGATTTCCCATCAAAGAGATAATCGGTAGAAATGAAAACCAACTTAGCGTCTAAATCCTTAGCTAACTGAATCATATTTCTAGCAGGAACAACAGACTTTTCATAGCTTTCATCTGGATGCTGCTCACAATAATCTACCCAACTCAGTGCAGCACAATGTATAATAACCTCTGGATTAAATTGTTTAACATTAAAATTATTCGGATCATCTATATCAGAAGCATTAAAATATTTGGTGTCATTGGTCTGAAGGGTTAAATGTGCACCTATTACTTCCCAGTCAGTTTCATTTTTTAGGTAACTCAAACAATTACCTCCTACTAATCCTGATGCACCAATTACAACAACCTTCATTTTAAAATAGAGAAGAATAGTTTTTAAAGTCAACTAAATTTTTATCCTTTTCTGAAAGAATAAAATCATCCTTTGGCCAATCACAACCAAAAGAATGGTAAGAAATACCATCATCAAATTCACCATTAAAAACCGTAGAAGTTAAGTAAACTACTGTAGCTTCGGTTACACAATAATATCCATGTGCTATTCCTTTAGGAATGTAAATGGCTTTATTGTTTTCTTTAGAGAGCTGTAGTTTTATATGTTTACCATAAGTAGGAGAATTCTTTCTTAAATCCAACAGCACATCAAGTATTTCTCCCGATACTACATAAACCAATTTAGCCTGATCATGAGGAGGTAACTGAAAGTGCATCCCTCTTAAAACACCTTTTTTATTTATAGTGAAAAAATTTTCTTTGAAATCTGATTCTAATCCCCTTTCCTGAAATGTTTCCTTATGAAAAGGTTTTATCAAAGCCCCTCTTTCATCTGCAAATGAAGTTAATTCTACTTCAAAAACCCCTTGAATATTTAACTCTTTAAATTTCATTTATCAAGCTCAAAAAAGTTGTTCACTTGTTTTTTTGTTGCTTCAATTACATTGTTCTCATCATGCCAATTCACTGTCAGTTCAATAGATTCGTCTATACTTAATTTAGCGCTCCAGCCAATTTTCTCATTCGCTTTTGAACTATCTAATTTAAGGTTCTGAGCTTCATATTTCTCATTTTCTCCATCTATTATCTCATAAGAGCCTGTTCCTTTGCATACAATAATTCTCTTACAAAGTTCCTCAACAGAAATACAATCTCTGTTTAAAGGACCAAAATTATAATCATCTGAAAAATGAACTGGGTTTTCCATCATTTTTGCACCTAACATCAAATATCCGTTCAAGCTATCAAGCACGTGCAACCATGGACGAATAGCTTTTGGATTTCTTATTTTTAATTGTACTCCTTTTTCTATTGCTCGAAACAAATCTGGAACAATTCTGTTTTCAGACCAATCACCTCCACCAATAACATTTCCACTTCTCACAATTGATATTGCCTTTTGGTGCTCATCATAACGTTTTGGATTGAAATAAGAATTTCGGTATGATTGCGTTACAATATCAGCACAGGATTTACTGCTACTGTAAGGATCGTAGCCCCCTAATGAATCTGTTTCTTTGAATGATATTTGTGATTCACTATTTCTATAAACCTTATCAGTTGTAGCAATAATCACATTACACTTTTGTTTAAGCTTTCTCAAGGCATCTAATAGATAAGTAGTACCCATTATGTTGGTTTCAAAAGTAGAAACGGGATTCTCATAAGCCTCTAAAACAATAGGTTGGGCAGCAAAATGGAAAACATAATCAGGTTGAAAATTTAATACTTCTTCTTCTAATCTTTTGGCGTCTCGAACATCTGCAAATACCGAATTACAACAAGATTCGATATTAAGATTGTCATACAATTTTTGATCATTGGTTGGCGGCAATGCATATCCTTTAATATCAGCACCTAATTCATTCAATAAAAACACTAACCAAGCACCTTTAAACCCCGTATGTCCGGTGACAAAAACTCTTTTTTCGAAATATGTATTGGTCTTAGACATTAACATTTTTCCAAGATTGATTAAGCTGCCACAATTTTTCCAATTCGTCTTTATCTCTAGGGGTGTCTAAGCATTTCCAAAACCCTCTGTGTTTATATGCCACCAACTCCTTGTTACGAACTAACGCATTTAGAGGCTCGGCTTCCCACATTATTTGATCTACATCTTCGCTTAAGTAATTAAAGATACTTTTATTCAACACAAAAAAACCTCCGTTAATCCAAGTGCCATCTTCTTTTGGTTTCTCAGTAAAGTCATTTACTAAGCCATCATCATCAACATCAATAATACCAAATCGACTCTGGGGTTGAACTATTGTCATAGTGCATATTTTGCCTTTCTGTTTATGGTAATTTATCAACTCATCAATAGGTATGTCAGCAACCCCATCACCATAAGTCAACATAAAGTTATCAGTATCAATAAATTTTGATATCCGTTTCAGTCGACCGGCTGTCATGGTTTCTATTCCTGTATCAACTACATTTATTTTATAAGAAAATTTATCTCGGATGGAATTAGCATATTCCATTATCTGTTCACCTTTGTATCCTGAACATATAACAAAATCATCAAATCCATAATTTGCATATATCTTCATGATATGAAATAGCAAAGGCTCTCCTCCAACCTTAATCATAGGTTTTGGTCTCACACTGGATTCTTCAGCTATCCTAGTACCTCTTCCTCCTGCGAATATAACTACCTTCATAAAATATGGATTGGATGGTAAATATAAATAATCTCATTGTGCATTTGGAAGCCATCCCCAGAAAAAATATCAATCCAAGTAGTCACTAATAAAAGATGTACTGTGAAAATCAAAAAAGATTACTTTTACCATCCAAAATATTTTTTACCACTTAAGTTAATGTAATGAGGCAATTATTCATCACTATTTTTTTGATTGGTTTAATGTTAAACCTAAAAGCTCAAAAGCAACCCAGTATTGTTCAACAGTGGGTAGATTTAACAGTAGAGATGATTATCTTAGAAGGTAGAGGTCCAACAATACATTCCAGAAATATGTTTCATTTATGTGCTGGAATGTATGATGCATGGGCAGTGTATGATAAAAAAGCTTCCCCTTACTTTTTAGGCAATAAATTTGGAGACTATCACATCGAATTTGATGATGATTTTAATCGATCCGGTAACATTGACAGTCTTCAAGAAGTAGCCATTTCGTATGCAGCTTACCGCATATTACATCATCGTTTTAGTTTAGTTGGATCTAAGGGTAGAACCATAGATATTTTAGAAAACTTTATTGATTCTTTACCTTTAGATTTTAATATCCGTTCTACTTCTTATCAAGATGGTTCTGCAGCAGCTTTAGGTAATTACATCGCTGCTTCAATTATTGCATTTGGTGAACAAGACGGTTCCGGAGAATTGAATAATCATGAGATAGAGAATTATCAACCCCTAAACCCACAATTAAAGCCCTACCATCCTGGAAATAACACCTTATTACATCCTAACAGATGGCAACCTATTTATGTTCGAGAATATGTCGAAAAAAAGGGGTACGAACCCAATTTATACGATTGGAATTATAGTCTATTAGAATCCGGAGATATTTTTTTAACACCTGAGTGGGGTAAAGTTTATCCCTTTGCTCTAACTGAAGAAGATAAAGAAATCAAATCCAGAGAAGAAGAATATCACCTTTACTTAGACCCCGGAGCACCACCTTTAATAGAAACATATACTGATTCCGTTTTTATGGATGATTATCGTTGGGGATTTTTATTAGTAGGACTTTGGTCTTCTCATCTCGATCCTAGTGATTCTATAATGTGGGACATTTCACCTGCTGCAATAGGTGGAGATGTAGCTCTTCCTAATTCTTATAAAGAATATCAAAACTATTACAACTTAATGGAAGGAGGCACAAAAACGAAAGGGCATAAAATAAATCCATACACTAAAAAGCCTTATGCTCCAAATATAGTTCCCAGAGGAGATTACACAAGGGTAGTAGCAGAATATTGGGCTGATGCCGTTAATACAGCAAGCCCTCCAGGACATTGGTTTGCAATTTTAAGTGATGTAAGTCAACATCCTCAATTAGAAAAAAAATGGGCTGGAAAAGGACCAACACTTACTAACTTAGAATGGGATATTAAAGCAAACTTTACATTAGCCGGTGCAATGCATGATGCAGCAATAGCTGCATGGGGTGCTAAAGGCTATTATGATTATGTTCGACCTATTTCTGCGATTCGCTGGATGGCTAAACAAGGGCAATGTTCTGATTCTAAGCTACCTAATTATAATAAAAAAGGATTACCATTAATAAAAGGAAAAATAGAATTAGTTACAAAAAGAGATCCTTTAGTTGGAGAAAATAAAGAACATCTTAATAAAATAAAAATATGGGCATGGAGAGGTCCTGAACACATTGCTAATACCCTTGAAGATGAAGCAAAAGTTGGTTGGATATTAGTAGAGAACTGGTGGCCATTTCAACGATACTCCTTCCCTACACCACCATTTGCTGGTTTTGTATCAGGTCATTCTACTTTTTCAGTTGCAGCTGCAGAAGTATTAACACAAATAACTGGTAATCCTTATTTTCCTGGGGGTATCGCAGAGTTTACTGCTAAAAAAAATGAATTCTTGGTTTTTGAAAATGGACCAAGTAGAGACATTACATTACAATGGGCAACTTATCAGGATGCTGCTTATGAAACTTGTCTTTCCAGAATTTGGGGAGGAATTCACCCTCCTGCAGATGATATTGCCGGAAGAAAAATGGGACGAGAAATAGGAAAAAAAAGCTATCAGTTAGTCAATACTTACTTTAAGGAAAAGTAGCATTAGGTATATCTTCTATTTGTTTAATTACGCCAATTCAATTGGTCAAATTTCTTTTTTCCCAGAACAAAATATCTCCAAACTATACTTTTTTGATAAACGGTTGGAATGTTTGAAGTATTTGGCATACTATTTTTTCGCTTTTTATACCAATAAGCAAATCGAAGGTAAAAATGAATATTCGCTTGAATTATTGTAAATGCTAGTTTAAACTCTCCTCGTTTAATGTGAAGTAAAAATGCCAATCCATCCATACAAGATCTAAGAGGCAATTTCCACCACAATTCATTCAATGCTAAATTCTTAGTTAGTAAAACAAGATTATTTCTAAAGTTAAAATACAATTTATAAGGACTACCGTAGGATATAATAGAACCTCCCACATGGAAAACTTCAGCCTTAGGAACATACTTAATCTGATGTCCTAAATTGATAATCCTCCAACATAAATCAACCTCTTCCATATGTGAAACAAATTCACTGTCAAAACCTCCAACCTGATGATATAAATCTGATCTGAACAAAATACATGCTCCGGAGGCCCAAAATATTTCTGTATTATCATCATACTGACCTTGATCTTTTTCTTGCGTATAAAAAATTCTTCCCCTGCAAAAAAGGTATCCAAACTTGTCCATATATCCGCCACCAGCTCCGGCATATTCAAAGAAATCCGGTTCATTGAAAGATTTAATCTTGGGCTGACAAGCTCCAACTTGAGAATTCGATTCAAGTAACTCCACCATTGGTTCTATCCATCCCTCTCTTACCTGAATATCAGCATTAATCAGGCAGTAATATTTTGAATCAATGTCAATCAATGATCTAACATAGCCATCTGCAAACCCAACATTATTTTTGAGAATAATCCTTCGAATAGTTGGAAAGTGATTAATCAAAAAGTCAGCAGTATCATCAATAGAGCCATTATCAACTACTACAATTTCAAATTGACTGGGTGTATGCTTTATCAAATCAGGTAAAAACTTCTTTAAAAAGTCTTTGCTATTATAACTCAGTACTACAACCGAAACTAAAGGTTTTTGAGAAGATTTTACCATTACTTGCTAAATGCTTGTGCAAAGGAAGGAATTATTTTTTAGAACAATCCTACTTTATGTCATTAGCAAATATGTATAATTTTACAAAATATGCCTCGATTTTCAAATAGCAAACCTCTTCGATATCTTATATACTTCTTAGTCTTATTTATTGTTCAAGAAGTGTTGTTTCGTTATTGCTTTCCTTTACCAGAGCTGAGCAATTTTGATAGAATTACATACATGATGTGGGAAAAAGACAAGGTGGGATCTTACAAACATCAAAGAAATCAGAATTGGTATTGGGAGTCTCAAGCAGATACAACTCATGTTTTTCAATACGATATGAATCTTTATGGGTTTAGAGATAATGAGTGGAAAATTGAGAACACTTCGGGAAAACCAAGGGTACTATTCATCGGAGATAGTTTTATTGAAGGTATAATGGCATCAAAAGATGAGACTATACCTGAAGGGTTCAAGGAGGCATCAAACAATAAGTTTGAAGTTTTTAATGGTGGAATGATGGGCACTGGCATTGAATCCTATTTACAACTTTTTGTAGATGCCACTCCTGTTTTTAAACCCGAATATGTAGTTATTTCAATCTCTGCTAACGATCTTGGACAAAAACAACCTTGGATACCTGAAACGTACTTGACACCGAAACATTTTAATTTTTGGAAACCAAGGTTATTAGAATCAATTAATCAAGTTAAAACAGAAACGCCTATCAGGTTCAGATGGGATGAATCAAGCAAGCCATATATCCCAACAATTGAGGCAAAGAATCACCCTTGGAATGGAAAAGAAGATGAATTAAATAAGCATGCTACTCCAAAAATGGCAGCTCACATGAAAAATGGTGAATACAGTCCTTTTCGGGTAAATAATTTACATAATGAAGAACAACAATTAAAGTTAATCCCAAAACTTGGAGATACTTTCCCTTTTCTGGCAGATTTCTGTAAGAAACATGGTGTAAAACTGATTGTAATATATATTCCCAGTAAAAATTTGGTTACAAATTATTACTTACCATTTGAAAAAGAATGCTGTTTGATTAAATGCAATGATAGTATTGATCTTACTAAAGATGAATACCAAATTCATCAGATGGTTTTAGCCAATGAATGTAAAAAGAACAATATTCCTTTTATTAATTTAACACCAATTGTTAGAGCAGAAGAACAAAAAAACAATCATCTTTATTGGGATTATGATGACCATATGAGAGGGAAAGGCTATCTTCTGTTAGGTGAAAGCATATACAAAGAATGGATAAAGATTGCTAATTAAGTACACTATTATTCCGTATTCAATGCTACAATATTTTCTTTAGTGTCACCTTTTTTAAGACGTTCAATATTTTCATTGAGTATTAAAATATCTTGATCATTCCATTTTGATAAATAAACTTTTACGTGTCCCTGTGCTTCATCCAATAAATTCGCCTGCATAGCGCAATCAATAGCTATTCTCAGTGCCTTTTTTTCGTCAGGGTAATTAAATGAAATTAAATTTTGACTATAACCATAAGCTTGGATATAGTCTCCAAGATAATAGCACGATTCCATTAAACCAATATAATTTGCTTCAAGGTTCTCATAGTAAGTCTGTGCCTTTTTATGATAAGCCAAAGCCTTTTCGTAATCTTTAAGTTCTTTTCGATAAAATATGGCAACTTGCCATAAGAGTATAGCATATTCTTTGTCTTTTCCTTTGATGGCATAAGGTTCCAACTCTTCTATTACATTAAGGTATCGATCAATATAAAGATCTTTATCATTAGAGAGCATTTCAATTCCAATATTTATATCTCCTGCTGATCTAATCCAATATGATTTAAACACATTTTTACCCACACTTTCCATTCTGTATGACAGTGATGTTTCATCTGAATTAACCAAGTAAATTGAACAAGTCAACAATGTTAATGCAACCGTAGTACCTCCAATGTATTTAGATAACCGATTACCCTCAATTTGATATCCAATTACAAAAACAAAAAACAATAAAGATAGAGCTGGCAACGAAAATAAATCAAAATCGATAGGCATACTCATAAGAGGGTTATAAGCAAAATAGATGATAAAAAACAAGATAAAAGTTAACCCAAACACTATAACTTCAGGTTTATTCCATTTAACTTTCTTCTTAAAAAACAACAATGAAACAAGCAAAATAAATAGGGCTCCTCCCGACCAAAGAAAGTTCATGTTGAAATAATCAAAAATGTGATTCCAACTAAAAAGAGTGTATCTATCCAAAGGTGCTTCAGGTGCAACAATTGGTAAAAACAGCCTAGAATAAATGTCAACCTCCGGTCCTAAAAACCTAGGGTCATTGTAATCTTTAAATATAAAAAAGTAAGCATAAGTACCTACCAAAAGGATTGGAAGAAGTATGAACAGTGCAACTCTTTTCCATATGAAAAACGAATTTACCCATCGAAATCTATCTCTAAACTGATACAAGGTTGCTAATAATAAAGATGGTGCCAGTAATATAAAAACCGTATGGAATTTCAAAGAAAGTACGAGCAACACCAATAGGTATAGTAGTAAAACAGGTTTTTTCTGCTTAAAAGAATTAAACAATACATAAAAATATGCTGCAACAGCTGGAAATGCAACAGCATAAATTTCTTCATATCCCATAAACAATTGAGAAAAAGGAGCCAAAACTGTAATTAGTGCAAATAATAATTGTAGCTGTTTATCTCTTATGTTCTTATTCAAAAACAGTATGACGATGAATACGAACCAAAAACCTGAGAAGGCTCCAATTAATCGAAATGCCTGCTGATGACTAATTCCAAAACCGTAAGAAAGCAACCGAACCCCACTTAACACAGTTGTATTGCCTAACTTAGGATTAGTAAAATCTACCTCTAAAAGATGGCGAACATATTTCGATTTATACTCAACTGTTCTTTCCCCCAGTTTCTCTTGAAACAATTCAGAGTCTCCATAAACACTCTCATGAATAGGTAAATTAAAATAAATGATAGTCATAACACCTGCAACTAACAATGCCCAACGCATAGGTTTTTGATTGCTGATATTAGGCACTTCAAACCTAAATGAATTAAAATGAAAATAAAGAATACTCAATAACGACAAACCTAAAAACCCATAAGATAAAAATGGAGGAAGGAAAGAAACAAAATGTAATCCCCACCAATTATCTGGAAAAATGGTAGCAAACAAATAAAGCACCCAAAAAACTAATCCTATCCCTGTTATCTTATTTTTCAAGGATTTGTTTTCAGTATTTGTTGTATTGCTCATTTAACTAAGAATTTTGGAAACCAATTGAACCAGCTAAATTATTTCCTTTTGGTATAAATTCAGTTTCAATCCCCATTAATTTACAGGTATTAGCGGCTATTCTAATAGAATTGTTTACACTTCGCTCATCAGGATAGACATGAGCCATATTGACAATGTATAAGCCATCAATTGATGTTCTAACCGAATTGACTTTATTAGAAAAATTCAAATCACATACAGTAGCTGCTGTATTTGTTTTATACACATGAACTTTCCGAACCCAGTCATCATTTAGGAAAGGGTAGATTTGTTTTAACTTGGTTAACATAAGTTCTTTTATTTGTTCTTGAGTCATAGAAGCTATTGACTCATCTTGAGTAAAATACCTTGACAAATACACAATATGATTTCCATTATAATTTTCTGGAGAAATAAAATTGGTGTGCTCAATTATTCCCCCAAAAGGATACCCTTCTTCTGCAATGTTCAACCAGTAAATATCACTTAATTTTTGTTTTAGTTCAAGAATAGTACAAACTGCGCCAAAATATTTAATTTCTTGCAATTTTTGACTTAACTCTTGATTATGCCTTTTCACTAAATTTACCATGTATGGCGAAGGAATGGTGAAAACAACCTTTTTAGCAAGATATTCTTTTGACGAAGTTTGAACCCCTTTCATTTCATTATTCTCAACGATCAACTCCTCAATTGTAACATTATTAATTAATTCTACACCTAAATTTTGTAGTTCATCAAGAAGTCGCTGAAGCAAAACATTTAAACTTCCTTTAACATAGCCTAACTTCTCCTCACCTGATTTTCTTGATTGCATTCTTTGCTGCAATCTGCCAATCATCCAAGCTAATGGAACTTTATCGAAATATTTACCGAACTTAACTTTTAATAATGGAGCCCAAATGGTTTTAGTAACTTTTTCACCCGTATATTTTTTAAACCATTTATAAGCTGGAACATTCTCATTATTTTGCCATTTTCCATACTTACCAAGATATATACTACTTAATCCAAATCGGATTTTATCGAAAAAAGATAAAGATTTAAATTTTAATAAATCTCTAGAGTTACTAAAATCATGTATCTTACCCTGAGTATAAATTCCCATTTTGGTCTCATGGTAAACAAGTTCTTTTTCAATTCCCAATTCTTTTACCAACCATTGTAATTCTTTGTCTTGCACAAAAAAATGGTGATAATAAAATTCAAGCTGATTTCCCCCAACTTCAAAAGTTCTAAGTAACCCTCCAAACTCTTTATCTTTTTCTAGCAGGCATACTTTTCTCCCAGACTTTGCTGCAATGTATGCAACACAAAGCCCTGTTATACCACCTCCCACAACTAATAAATCTGCCTTGTTCATTGCTATTGATTAAAAAGATTTAAGTACCCTTCAGGCAATCTATATCCAAGGTTTTTGGCCCTTATGGCATCCTCGTAAGCCTGTGTTTTATTGTTTAATGACAAAAATGCTCTTGACCTTCCAAAATATACTCTTGCATCATTTGGATTTATGCTAATCGCTGTTGAAAAATCATTTATACCTCTATTAAACTGAGCGTTATAACAATAAGCATCACCTCTATAGTAATAATAGTTAGATTTATCTGGTTCTAGTTTAATAGCTGCTGTAAAATCTTTTATTGCATCCTTATAAGCATTGGCATTCATGTAGGTAGTTCCTCTTTCCATGTAAATCATAGCAACATTTGGGCTCATTAATTCTGCTTGATTTAGGTCTGAAATAGACTGTTGTATTTTATCAGTTTCTCGATTAACTATACCTCTATTCAAAAACAATTTATAATCAGAATTGTTAAGCTTTATTGCTTGACTAAAACTTTTTTCAGCTGCCTGAAAATTTTGTTGACGTAAATATATTAACCCTAAACTATTGAAAGCCCCATAAAATTGAGGAGCTAATTCTGAACTTTTTATTAAATCTTGTTCTGCTGATTCAAAATCATTATTAGTAAAATAGTAATTCCCCCTATTGAGATAACCAAAGTAATCTTCGGGGTATTTTTCAATTACATCACTCCAAAGTGTTTCACCATTTTTCCAAACCTGTATTCTATTAATAGAAAGATAGCATAAAATAACAACCAATACACCTCCTATATAGGTCAGCGATTTAATATTAATTTTTCCGTTAATGAAAAGGTTGTTTAAATAGAACGCTAACAAATAAAACAATCCTAAATAAGGTAAATACGTGTATCGTTCAGCAATAATAGCTGAACCAACAGGCAATAGTTGTAACATTGGTCCAATACCAAACAAAAAGAATAATACTCCAAAAATTAGAGGTTTGTTTTTTCTTCCTTTTAAAACAAGAAAAACAAATCCAACAAGGGTTAGGAAAAATGACACGTAGAAATACCATGGCCAACCATCAATTAAAGATGGATAAGGATGGAAAGTTGAAAGCTGAATTGGAGCAATTACTTTAACAATATAGTGGAATAACCCAGTGCTAGCGATAAAAACAGCCTCAATAAAAGAATAACTTTCGGCATCAGATACTGCGCCAACTTCTTTTTGAACATAAGCTGCCAATAATCCAAAGATGATGCTGAGTAAAAAGAAGGGGATTTTCTCAAAAATGGTTGCCCTATTAATTTTACGTGATTGTAAATAATCAATCAGAATTAATACCATTGGAAAGAAAACAACTACAGTTTTTGATAATAGTGCAAGCGTAAAAGCAATTATTGCAGCTAAGTAAAAAATGTGTTTTTGAGTGTCTCGTTTTAGATAGAAAAACCAGCATATCGTTGCTACAAGAAAATAGAAGCCTGAAAGCAAATCTTTTCTTGAAGATATCCAGGCCACGGATTCGATATGCATGGGGTGAATACCAAACAATAATGCGACTATAAAAGCTATAATCGCCCTCTTAGACAGCAGCAGAAAGAGAAGAAAAACCAAGCCTGTGTTTGCTAAGTGAAGTATAAAACTGTGCAAATGATAAATATAAGCTTGATCTCCAGCAAAAGCATAATCAATTGCTAAAGAAATTACTGTAATAGGATGGTAATTACCTTGAACCTCTTTTGTTGTTATAATAGCCTTTATTTGATCCCAAGAAAATGTTTGTACCAATTCATTATCGAGGACATAGGAGCTATCATCCCAATTCACCCAACCATTATTAACCACTGAAAAACAGGTTATAAAAGTTATAATCAGGCATGTTATAAAAGCCATCCATTTAAACGGAATCTTATACCCTAAAAATTCAATATTTACAGGTTCAGGCTGCATTCTGTCTGCAAATTATAAATTTTATTCCAGATTAATATCACCAATATTCTAATTATATTTATCGGATGAATGAATTTAACTCCTTTTACATATTCATTACCATAGTCCCTATAGTTTTAGGAGTTTGCATTTATTTCGTCTATCAAAACCGTAAGCGTTTCAACAAGAAAAATCTTTACACTATTATCAGCTGGAATATTTTATTGATTCTGTTTTTAATGGCGAGTATTTTCTGGGGAGGAGAAACCTATTACCGCTTTTATAAAGATACTACCGATTCTTTTGGGCTTACGTTGATATGTGAAAGATGGCTAGACAGGCATTACGAATCTAATAATTTTTATGCTAGAGATAATGTTGACTATACTTTACGTAAACCAAAAAATAAACGAAGAATAACCTTTATTGGAGACTCCTTTACTGCTGGATTTGGAGTTAAAAATGTGGATCATCGTTTCACAAATATTATCAGAAGTAAAAATCCTGACTTAGATATTCATACCATGGCAAAAAATGGTTTCGAATCAGGACATCATTATGGAGTTTTGAGTGATTTTAAACATCAAAAGTATGAGCTAGATATAGTTGTGTTAATATACAATCTAAATGACATAGCCTATTTAGTTCCAGAAAGCAGAGAAATTTATAACCGAATATATGCCTGGGAAAATAATTTGAATTATTTTGGGAAGAATAGTTATTTATTAAACACATACTACTTTCATTGGAAAGCAATGGATGACCCTGATATTAAAAATTATTATGATTATTTGAGTGATGTGTATTTTTCGGATATATGGGATGTTCAGGCTCGTAATTTGAAAATGGTAAAAAACGTAGTTAAGAAACAAAAAGGAAAACTTATAGTAGTAACATTTCCATTTTTAACAGATCTTTCTGAGAATTACAAGTTTAGAAAAACACATCTTTTGCTTCAGGAATATTGGGGAAATCAAGGAGTACCTCATTTAGATTTATATGAAGTATTTAAAAAACATAAAGAAAAAAAATTGACCGTTAATGATTTCGATGCTCACCCCAATGAGCAGGCTCATGAAATTGCTGCCGATGAAATTGAAGTTTTCATAAAAGAAAACCTATAGACAAAACCATTACTTTTTCTCAAAAATTCTAGACTTGATTCCTATACTTTTCATCAGAAAAAACTGAAACGAAGTTTTTAAAACACCTAAGCCATAAGTAATGCTTCGAGAAAAATTAATTGATGATGAATCGTTTGAATAATGGGTAGGGCAAGTAATTTCACCTATCTCATAATCTTTATATAAAATTTGTGCAAGAATCTGATTATCAAATACAAAGTCGTTCGAATTCACCTCATAATTAATATCACGCAAAACTTTAGCCGAAAATGCTCGGTAACCTGTGTGGTATTCCGATAGTTTTTGCCCCATTAATATGTTTTGAATCAAAGTTAAAACCCTATTAAAAAAATATTTATAAAGCGGCATTCCTCCCTTTAATGCTCCGTTCCCTAAAATTCTTGACCCTAAAACAACTGAATATTGATCATCTGCAATTAGCTGACACATAGGACCAATCAGCTTAGGTGTATATTGATAATCTGGATGCAGCATTACAACTATATCAGCCCCTAGTTCTAAAGCTTTATTGTAACATACTTTTTGGTTTGCTCCGTAGCCCTGATTCTTGTCTAAGCTAATAATGTTTTTTATGTTGATTTCTTTGGCAACAGAAAGCGTATTATCCTTACTATAATCATCAGTAAGAACAACTTCATCTACAATGTCAAAAGGAATCTCCTCGTAGGTTTTTCTCAGGGTTTTTTCGGCATTGTATGCAGGTAATACAACTACTATTTTTTTACCATCTATCATCTGCCAGCAAAATTAAGATAAAAAATTAGCCATAATAGAGTACAATGTTGTGTGGATAAATCTAAACCACTAATTTCGTTAGGAAGGTAGGAATAAAACATTATGAATAACCTCTCCCATAATACTAAAAGAATAACATTGATAGGAATTGCTGTAATGCTTCCTTTCCTTTTAGCTTACATTAATCCAGAAAAGTGGTGGGGAGTTCATTTTCATGTTTTCTTATCAATGCCTGTCCAATTAATTACTATAGGTATTCCCCTAGCAATCTTATTATTTGGCATAAAGAAACCTGATTCTTTTCAAAAATTGATGGATAAAAAATCTATCTCACTAAACAATGCTACCATTGCTGTATTGAGTATAATCATGGGAGTTATTTTTTATAGCTTCCCTATTGTAAAAGATTTTTATGGCAATGCACGCTCTTTTATGCCATTATTAAAAGAAACGGTTACTCAGCTACCAGATGATTTTTATGGCAATCTATTCTCATTTGAGTTTGAACCTGGTAATGGTAGAAGAGGTGTAATGCTTTTATACGCTTTAATCTCCAAGCTCTTTGGAGTTTCTTACGGAGAAGTGTTTCGATTAATGGGCGCTTTTTGTGGTGCTGGGTTTGTTTTTGTTTGGAGTAGGAGCGTCAAACATTTTATTGCTCATAAATGGTGGCAATTAATCTTAATTCTTTCAGGAATTTGCTCTCCCTTTTTACTAATCTACTACGGACATATTGATACTTACGCACCTTTGTACCTAATTCTACTTTGCTGGTTATTGTTGCTTGTAAAATTTATCAAGTATCAAAACACTAAACTTATAATTCCTCTTATTATCTTACTTTTTATTGGAATACGGTTTCATACCTTAATGTATTTATTGCTACCTGCACTAGGGCTATCTGTTTTATACGTTTTCATTAAAAAGAATTGGGTTCAACAATTGTTTAGTTTTAAAGGAATGTTCCTTAAAGTTTATCTGCCAATTTGCTTAGCTGGTTTATACTTGTATGTTTTTGTTTTTAAAGACTACAACGACCCCCGAAGATTAGTAGATTTTAAAGATATCGATCGTTTATTTCTTCCTATCTTCTCTCCCGAATTGCCACTTGATAGGTACAACCTATTTAGCTTTAACCATATTTTAGATTATGCTAATGCCGTTTTACTATGGTCTCCTGTTTTACTTTTCATTGGTTTAATCATTGCTTTTTTATATAGAAGGTACATCTCGAAAAACAACCCTTCTATCATTATTCTATTTCTGTCATTTATCGTTTTTAGCACTGTTCTGTTTATGATTAACCCGTTAATGTCAATGCCAATGGATTGGGATTTATTCTTATTTCCTACACCTGTGTTGATGGTATTGACGCTACTTTTAGCTCAACAGCTTGAAAAAATTAACATCCCTAAAATCTTTTTTTATTTCGGTATTTCGTTGAGTTTAATTTCCATTCCTACAGTTGTGACAAATCATTCTTTAGAAAGTTCTTCGTATAGAATGGAAACCGTTGGAAAGCATGTTTTTAAAACCTACTACGAACATTCGGGAACTTATTTACTTTATGCCTTGCAAATGATTCCGGATAATGTAGAATTGTACAAATCGAGAAAAAAACAATTAATAAAAGATTTGAAAGAATATGCTGTGGTAGGAAAAGATGATAAATATGCTTCGCTTCTTACTGATGATGGAGTGTATAAACTAAAATATACCCGTGAGTACGAGAAAGCTCGTTCCGATTTTGAAACTGCACACCTCTATTATCCTGAAGGAAAAGAAAATATGTTATACTTAATGGAGGCTAATTTTATTTTAAAAGATTTTGACAAAGCATATAACAATGCCCTCCTATTAATGAAAATGAAATACCCAACACAACAGCAATCAATGTTATATGGCATACATTGTTCGCTAGAAGCAGAACAGTACAATGAATGCTTGGCTTTAAGCAACCAGTACCTGCAAAAGTTTAAACAAGATCAATTAGTTAATGAAATTAACCAACGATTAAAAAATAATGACAGGGTAAACGAACTGAAGTATTTATTTAGGCAAAGTGCTAATTAATAATACGTTCCATTAAATTTGTATCATCAAAAACAAAAACTAATTTGAGTAAACTATCAAATAACTCCATTTACAGCTGGGTGCTTTGCTCTTTAAAAAAAGGCGGCTGGGCTCCTATATCGGCATTTGGTTTAAATGTACTGGTGTACTTAGTTGGCTTGTATCAATCACATCCAAACACGGATATTGCTGTTCACTTTATTGGAGGCGTTGCCATTACCTACTTTTACTACAAAAGTTTAGCCTGTGCCATAAAAAAGGAAATTACAGCTCCTCTTTCTGGTGCTATAATACGATTGATATTATTTACTTTAGTTTGTACAACCGCTGTTTTTTGGGAATTTCTAGAATGGTTGGCAGAAACTTTTTTTCACTTATACTTACAAAACAGCATAGGCGATACCTTACTTGATATGTTTATCGGAATATTAGGAGGTGTATTTTTTATCTTTACGAAATGGAAAAAAGTTAAAACAATAAACTAAACCAAATTCTATTCGTCTTTACTAAAAAGTAATTAGTTATATTGTCACAATCTTATAGTAGAACAAATAAACTTCTTAGTCCAGTTCGAGTTACAATTATTATTCCTTTTTTATTAGTTTAGTGCTACTGTAAAAACATGCGTAAAAGAAGAAAAAAAATCATTAAAAGGCTATCATGGCTACTACTCTTACCAATGCTCCTTTTTGGAGTATTACTACTCGTTATTTACATCAAACAGGATGATATTATTCAAAGTCAGCTAGACACAATGAATCGTGAGCATGAAGGCTTGCTCAAAATTGGTGACACTCATTTAGCCCCTTTTGAAAACTTCCCCGAATTATCGTTCAAAATTGATGATGTTAAAATTTATGAAACTAAAGATGATCAATCTAAAGCCATATTAGATGTAAAAGATATTTATATCGGTTTTAACCTTTGGGACATTTTAAAAGGCAATTATGACATCCACTCCCTTCTCATTGAAGATGGCTATTTCAATATTGTACTACATGAAGATGGAACAAATAATTTGCAAAACGCATTAGCCACAACCGAAGAAGCTAACGATAGTGAAGAACTACACATACACTTGCAATCCATCGAACTCAAAAATTTAGACATTCACAAGTATGACGAATCCACCAAAATGGATGTAGAAACTTACATTTTTGATGCATTAGGAGGTTTTAAAACAGGCAATGGTCTTATTAATGCACACATTGATACTGACTTTAAACTGAACATTTTTGACGATGGTGATACTACCTACATTCATGATAAATACTTCGAATTCCATACAGATGTACACATTAACGATAAAACTGGGATGGTAGAGTTTGAGCCTTCAGGAATAACCATGGAACACGGAGACTTTGAGATCGTGGGTACTGTTGATACAAAAAATGAAATGACAGTAGATCTATCAATTAGCGGTACTAAACCCAACTTTGACATGTTCATTGCTTTTGCACCTCATGATATTGTTCCGGTATTAGAGCGTTACAAAAATGCAGGTAAAATCTATTTCAAAGCAAATATAAATGGCCCAACAGCTCATGGACAGATGCCATTTATTGATGCAAAGTTTGGAGCCAACGAAGCCTTTTTAGAAAACACCGAGAAAGCAAAAATTGTAGATGACATGGGCTTTGAAGGGCACTTCTCTAACGGTGAAAAACATAATCTGGAAACCATGGAGTTTTCTTTAACGAACATGACCGCCAACCTTGAAAAAGGTCAATTTGTTGGTGCCGTTTTCGTAAAGAATTTTGAAGCACCAGATGTAGATATGCAACTGGATGCAAATTTTGATGTGAAGTTTTTAGCAGAATTCCTGAACCTTGATGACATTGATGCTGCCTCAGGAAATATAGAGATGCACATGAAATTTCATGATGTGATTGATCTCGATAATCCTGAATTAGCATTGAAAGATTTAAACCAGGCCTACTATAGTGAATTTAAAGTGGAGAGATTGAAATTAGCTTCATCAGATTTACCAGCATCACTAGAAAATTTAGATATGTACGTGATTATGGAAGGCAAGAAAGCTGATGTCCAATTATTTGACATTCAATTAGGAAAATCGGACTTAGAAGTTAAGGGATATTTATCTGACTTACCAGCAGTTGTTCATCATACCGATATTCCAGTTACCGCACATCTTGAAATTACATCAAAGGTTTTAGACATTGCAGAATTGACCAAGTATTCCAAAAAAGACAGCACCGGTATAGATGAACGCATTGAAGATTTAAGTGTTGGATTCTCATTTGTTTCAAGTGCCAAATCCTTTACCGAATCTAAATACATCCCTACAGGTGAGTTTTTTATTGACAGTTTACATGCTCAACTGAAACACTACCCGCATGAATTACATGATTTCCATGCAGACGTATTAATTGATGAGCATGATCTGAAAATAGTTGATTTTACTGGACACATCGATAAGTCTGATTTTCATTTCAATGGCTTAATTCATGATTATGAATTTTGGATGCAACCAGAATTGAACGGAGATGTTGATTTAGACATTACTCTACATTCTGATTTATTAAAACTAGAAGATGTATTCTCTTACCAAGGAGAAAATTACGTGCCTGAAGAATATAGACATGAAGAGTTTGACAACTTAGTTCTACATATAAATTCTAGTATGCATTACAAAGAATCTCATTTACACTCAGTAGATGTTGATTTGGATAAACTAAATGCAAAAATGCATGTTCACCCAATGCGTTTTGAAGATTTTAGAGGTCAAATACATTTTGAAGATCAACACATAATGGTTGAAGATTTTCATGGTCAGATGGGTAGAACAGTTTTTAATGTGGACATGAATTATTACTTAGGTAAGAATGAAGAAATTAAAAAACGTGATAATTACCTGGGATTAAGGGCTAACTATATTGATGTTGACCAACTATCAAATTTCAACCTAGAAGCACCAAATACCACTAAAAAAGAATCATCTGCTAAATCAACAAAAGATGTGGAACAGCATGCTGAGGCATTTAACATTTATGAGTTGCCTTTTACAGACATGAAGTTTGATGTAGACATTAATCATCTTATTAAAGATCGTATTGATCTGAAAAAAATCCATGCTCGACTAAGAACAACAAAAAATCATTACTTATACATTGACACCTTAAGAATGGGAATGGCTGGCGGACAAATTGATATGTCCGGTTACTTTAATGGTAGTGACCCAAAACATATTTACATTAAACCTAATTTAAATGTAAAAGGAGCTGATATTGATAGGCTATTATTTAAGTTCGAAAACTTTGGGCAAGATGCTGTAGTTTCTGAAAATTTACATGGCAAATTAACTACTCATATAACTGGGAACATCAGAGTTTACCCAGATCTTGTTCCCGACTTAGATCAATCTGAAGTTCATATGGATGTACAAGTTCTTAATGGTAGACTGGTAAATTATGAACCCATGTTATTATTATCTGATTATTTCGGAGATAAAGATTTAACCAACCTCAAGTTTGATACCATTCAAAATCATATCGACATTACTAACGGTTTAATGACTATACCTAATATGACCATTGAATCTACTCTTGGTCACTTTGATATTTCGGGTACTCAAAGCATGAATGACCAGATAGAATACTACATACGAATACCTTGGAAGATAATTGGACAAGGTGCCAGAAACAAATTATTTGGAACTAAAAAAACAGCCAAAGGCGAAACTGGTGATGATGAAATTATTGAAGTAGACCCTAATAAAAAAGTTCGCTATCTCAACTTAAAAATAAAAGGAACACTTGATGATTATAAGGTGAGATTGGGTAAAACAAAAAAGAAGAAAAAAACTAGTTAATCACCTTGCTAAACATCAAACAGTAGGTAGGGAACTATCAAACAGTTTGATTAGTTATAAGCATTGACTTATTTTTTTCTGCAAATTGTTCTACAACTTTAAAAAAGTTTAAAATATCATCTTTGGTATTTTGAGCATTAATGGTAACTAACCGGATAAAGGTTTTATCTTTAAAAGTACCATAGCCTACCATTAGCTCAGACTGTTCATATAACAAAGTGCATATTTGTTGAGCCGATATTTCTTTATAATTAAAACAAACAGAAATAGAATCATCAAAACTATAAAGCGTATAATCTGGATGATTTATAACATATTCCCTGGCAATATCAGCTAAATAAAATTGATGATCAACTATTCTTTCTAGCCCTTTTGTTCCAACACTTTTCCATAAAGTCCAAAATTTTAAAGCATCATTTCTTCTGCCACACTGCAAAGATGTTTTACCTAAATTAAAATCATCATGGTCAGTTTGATACAAATAGCTCGCATCGTTGGAAAATGAATCGTATAGATATTTTTTATCTTTAACTACTATTATCGAACAGGTTAAAGGTGTTCCTATCATTTTATGAGCATTAAAACTAAAAGAATCTACTTTTTCTAATCCTTTAACTAAGTGCTTATATTTTTTACTAAAAATTACCGAACCACAATAAGCCCCGTCAACATGTAACCATATGTTATTTTGACTACACACATCAGTTATTTGCTCAATGTTATCAAAAGCACCTAAAACAGTAGTTCCAGCTGTTGCATTTACTAAAAAAGGATGATTACCCTCTGTTAAATCTTTTAATATTTCAGTTTCTAATTGACTAGCATCCATCTCACCCCTTTGATTAGTAGTAATATACTTTACATTATCTCTTCCTATACCTGAAAATGCAGCATTTTTAGGTATGCTATAATGAGAATCTTCTGAAGTATAAACAATCATTTTATGAGTTACTCCTTCATAACGTACCTTTTCATTTAAAGCATCCCTTGCCATTAGCATAGACATGAAGTTGGTCATAGATCCTCCTGAAGCAAATGTTCCTGCTGCATTATTATTCCACCCTATTAATTCACAAACTTTACTCAAAATTTCTTTTTCAACACCAACTTGAGGCCCAGCTGCTTTATAGGTATACATACTATTATTTAGCATCACAGCCAATAAATCTCCAAGTATCGCCTTAGGGTTTCTTCCTCCAAATAATTGATTAAAAAAAGCATTAGTAGCTGTTCGAGGTGTACTTAACACCAATTCTTCCAAAGCTTGTTTGAATCTCTCTTCTTCAATTGGCTCTTCTGATAATGATAAATCTAAAGTATCAAATAAGGCATCTGATGGTATATGTTTTGCTACCGGTTGTTTTTGCTCCTCTTCCAACAGTATACTTACCAACTCATTAAAAACGGTAATTTCTTTTTGCATATAAAAATTGATTTTGATTTAAAAAATGGCGATTTTTGATAAAAAATTTCAATTTTTTTAGCTTTTTTAATCAGAAAACAATAAAAATTGATAAAAAACAATTGTTTTTTAAATTTCAATTCTCAAAGCTAAGTTTAAATTATTACAATCTAAAGTAGAAGCATGATTAATTCATTAAAGGATTTGATAACCGAATTAAAACAAACAAATCCTAAAGATTTTCCAAAAATTGTAAGTCAGATTGATATTGATGCTTCTGAATTTGAAAAATATAACTATTGGTGCGATGATTCATACACCAGAAACTGTATTGAAAGAACTGAAACATTTGAATTAATGCTATTATGTTGGAACAACAAGCAAACAACACCTATTCATGATCATGGTGGTGAAAAATGTTGGGTTTATCAAATAAAAGGTACAGTAGATGAACTACGATACAAAGAAAACGAGAATGGTAAACTTGAAGTAACTCAAAGAATGTTTTTAAAACCTGGTTCATTAACTTATATGGATGATTCTATGGGATATCACACATTAGAAAATAATAATGATGAAAAAGCATTAACACTACATTTATATATGAATCCTATAGATAAATGCGATATTTTTAATGAGGATACACAATCATTTGAAAATAAAAAAATGGCTTATGACACTCATCAGGGAAAATTAATTGAAGCCTAGCTATAGTTCAATTAAATATTAGTTTTTATTTGTTTAAAAATTGGGAGAATAATCTTTTTAGTAAATTAGTTTCCTATTCTAATTGTGTATGAGTGTAACCTTTCGTTTTTTAAGCATACTATTTATCGTTTTTATTTTTAATAAAAATACCTTTTCACAGTCGAATACCACAATTGATTCATTGCTAAACGTATTACCTAGTGTAAAAAATGATTCTGCTAAAGCAGAAATAAATGATCAACTGGCTAAACTTTACTATGACTTATCTAGTTATAAAGAAAGTATTAAATACAACCTAAAAGCATACAGTTTATACGAAAAACTCAAGAACAAAACTGGACAAAGCAACGCGTATAGTCAAATAGGGGTCGTTTATTATCGCTTAAAAAATTGGAATAAGGCCATTGATTATTTAACCCAGGCTCTTGATATAGCTATAAATGCAAATGATTCAATAGGACAGGGTCGATTCTTAAATAATCTTGGAACAGTATATGAGAAGAAAAAAGATTATGAAAATGCTCTAAAGTATCACTATAAAGCTTTAAAGCTTAAACAACAATTTAGTGATAGTTTATCCATATCAAAAAGCCTCTCTAACATTGGCAATATTTATTATCATAAAAAAGATTATGAAGAAGCCATTAACTATTATAAAAGAAGTTTAGCGATAAAATTAAAAACTAATGACTACGTTGGACTATCTAATGTTCATCAAAATATAGGTTATACTTACTATCAAAATGGAGATTACAACAAGGCCTTAGAATATGTTAAAAAAGGGCTTGATTATGCTTTAAAAGCCAACAACCTCTATTTTGAAATTCAAGCATATGCGAACCTTGCCGATATCTATCGCTCTACAAAAGATTATAAAAATGCATACGAATCTTTATCGATTAATAAAAGATTAAGCGATAGCCTAGATCAGATTAACAATACTAAATTAATTGCCGAAATGGATGCAAAGTTTGAAGCGGCAAAAAAAGACAATGAAATTGCTCTACAAAAAATAGAAAAGGATAAGCTTAATACTGAACTTAAATTACAGAGCACTCAAAAAATATGGTTTGCTATAGGCTTAATACTTGCAATAATTTTATTCTTTGTTGCATTTAGAGCTTATAAACAAAAACAAAAAACCAATTTTCTTTTAGCTGAAAAAAATACAATTATTGAAGAAAAAAATAAAAACATAACAGATAGTATTAACTATGCTAGCAACATTCAAAAAAGTATACTACCAAGTGAAAACCTAATAGCTAATGCTTTAACCGAACATTTTATTTTTTACCAACCAAAAGATATTGTAAGTGGTGATTTTTATTGGTTTCATGAAAAAGAAACTCTAACGTTTATTATGGCCGCAGATTGCACAGGACATGGTGTTCCAGGTGCTTTTGTTTCTATGCTTTGTAACAACGCATTAAATCAAGTCATCATAGAAAATGATGTTAACGATCCTGGTAAAATCCTCTCCCAAGTAAACAATAAAATCATAACTTCTTTAAGAAAAAATAATTCGCTTTATACTATTTCTGATGGAATGGATTGCTCGTTATGTGTAATTGATAAATCCAACAATAAGATAAATTTTTCTGGAGCATATAACAACTTGGTTTCTGTTAACAATGGAAAAATTAATGAATTAAAAGCTGATAGAACTCCAATTGGAGGAAGAACAAAAGTTGACTACACTTTTAAATCATACAGTATTGACATCAATAAAGATAACTGCTATTATCTGTTTTCAGATGGATATGCTGATCAGTTTGGAGGACCTAAAGGCAAAAAATTTATGGTAAAGAAATTAAAAGAATTATTTGTTTCCATTAGTTCAAAATCACTTAATCAACAAAAAAATCAGCTAGAAACTACCTTAGTAAATTGGATGGGTAATCATGAACAGGTTGATGATATTTTAATCATCGGATTTAAAGTATAAAAAAGGCTGAATTAATTTAATTCAGCCTTTTTACATTTAACAATTGTAGCCTAAACACATCCAGAATTTGTTCCTCCAACCGTGTTACCGGATTCTGTACAATTAGTATTGCCTTGTAAAGTTAAATCACCACCTATGTTAGAATCGACAACTTCTGCGGTTAAGTTATTTTTAATATCTAAATCACCTCCTATTCCACCATTATCTATTCTGGCTGTACCTGTATTATCTCCAACTCTACCTCTACCTGTAATAGTAATATTAGAAACCGTACAATTTACATTTTCTTTTATCCTTAAATTTCCATTAACATTACCTCCGGTAACTGTTACATTTTGATTACCCTCAACTATTCTCAGATTTTGGCTCACAATTGGATTATTAATATTAGCTGTATTATTTTCTGCTATTCTAAGGTTTCCTGTTATGTTACCTCCATTTAAAGTAACATCTTGATTAGATCTTAGCCTTAAATTTTCACCAACTATTGGGTTTTCTACAACTCCAGATTGATTATTAAACAACCTTAAATTAGCCGTAACATTTGTATCTATAACATTAATATTTGTATTTTCAATTAGCCTTAAATGTTCCCCATAACTTCCTCCTGAAACATTTGCTGTTTGATTTCCTCTCAGTTTAGTAATTCCTGTTACCGTTGGATTGTTTAATATAGCTGTATCATTATTTCTCATTAACAATTCAGATGAGTAATTACCACCATTAATTGTAACATTCAGTGAATCTCTTATATCCAAATCGCCACCTATTCCACCATTATCAATATCAACTTTATTAGCATTTCTAATGTCTAAGTCTCCGCCTATGCCACCATTGTCAATATCAACTGCACTTACAGTGTCTCTAATTTCCAAATCACCACCTATTCCACCATTATCTATTCTAAAACTTCCTCCATTATCAACCACTACATTTCCGTTTACATCAGAATTGTACAAATCAATAACTGCACCATTACTAGCGTCAATGTTCCCCGTAACAGTAGAACTGGTTTTAATTAATAATTCTCCTCCATTCATTATTACATTACCTGTAAGTGTGGCACCTTTTAATGTAAATACATCACCTGAAGCAATGCTTAAATCACCAGTGGTATCTGTATCTATAATGGTTCCTTTATCAGCTGGCTCTCCTCCACCAGTAGATACTGACTGTAAATTTATTGCCATATTTGGAGTTACTGATGTATCTATATCATATTGAATAGGATCTCCTACATTAACCCCAACCGGAAGAGGTCCTACAAAACCTATTACACTTCCATCTGAATCCTGAGTTATCTCTCCAGTATCCTGTGCTGGAGGTTGAAAAGGTGCTGGAGGTGGTGCTGGTGTAAAACTTAATACTGTTCCTGTTGCCATAATTTTATTTTATTTTGAGTTTATAATTTTTTATTCTCCTAAGCTAAAAAAATTAAACTAAACAAACAATTAAAACATTTTATTAGTTTTATATTTTACAATACATATATTATAAAAAATAATATTTCATACAATATATTATTTAATGTTTTTTATACTTATTTTTTTATTTTTTTCAATATTTTGTAACAAAACACAAACAGTTTAGGTAAAATAATACAGAGCTCCCAAACTAGTTTGTTTTTGTTCTAAGAACACATTTAAAATTAAATTCTTAGTTGAATTTAAGCGGCAAAAATATTCGTAAAACTTTAAAACCTAGAAATCATGAAAGCAATATACACATATATCCTAACAGCAATAATTATCGTATCTAATCTTAATGTAATCGCAAACAATCCTAACGTTCCAAAAGGAATCGTTTACCAGATAGCGGTAAAAAGTACTGACATTACTAAAACAAGAGCAATTATAAATGAATACCCTTATTTAAGAAAAGTACAAACGGCTGGTAAATTATATTACCAATTTGGCAAATATGATAATTATAAAAGTGCTGAATCAATTAAAAATGAATTAACAAAAGTAGGTTGCAACGATGTAACTATTTTAGCATACAACAATCACATTGAAATTCCATTAGCTGAAGCGATTTCATTACAATATAAAGGTAATATGCTTGAACAACATTCAACAAAAAAAGTAGCAAAAACCATAACCACCAAAGAGGTGAATTATCTATTACAAGTTCAGCAATCTGGATTAGATCATTACTATTCATTAGCAATACCAATCGCTTCAATAGAAACAGTAGATAGATTACTAGAAGAAATAGATGATGAACAAGTAATAGAAATAAGTGTTGACGATAATTTATACTCTATTGGTAAATACAAATCTTTTGAAGAGGTAATTGCTGCAAGAAAACAGTTTATTGAGGATAAAATATATGATGTTTTTATAATGGCTCAAATTACTGATGATAGATTAGAAAATGAAGATGCTAACAACTTAGCTTTAACCATCCAAAATGTTGTAAACGAATTAGCCGCCAAATAATCCCAACATATCTTTGTGTACCTTTGCCACATGGCATTGCGTACACATAAGATATCCGATTGGCTACCCACAACAAAAAAAGAGGTTACTGCAAGAGGGTGGGATGAGTTAGATATTATTCTATTTAGTGGAGATGCTTATGTAGATCATCCAGCATTTGGTGCAGCAGTAATAGGAAGAATAATTGAACACATGGGCTTGAGAATAGCCATTGTACCTCAACCTAACTGGAAAGATGATTTAAGGGATTTCAAAAAACTTGGAGTCCCTAAATTATTTTTTGGAGTTACAGCTGGGTGTATGGACCCAATGGTTAACCACTATACAGCAGGCAAAAGAAGAAGATCTAACGATGCCTATACCCCAGGCAGTGAAGCAGGGTTCAGACCCGATTATGCCACTACTGTGTACACCAATATTTTAAAAGATTTATTTCCTGAAATCCCTGTTGTAATAGGAGGGATAGAAGCTTCTTTAAGGAGAGTAACACATTATGATTATTGGAGCGACAAGCTAAAACCAAGTATTTTGTTTGATTCTAAAGCAGACCTATTAGTTTATGGCATGGGGGAACAACCTTTACGAGAATTAATTACACTTTTACGAAAAGGAGTTCCTTTTGAATCATTAACAACCATTAACCAAACTGCTTTTTTGCAACCAAAGGAGGACAATATACCTAAAAACAAAAACTGGGAAGATTTAGCTCTTGCATCTCATGAGGATTGCTTATCTAATAAAAAAACTTTTGCTGCTAACTTTAAACATATTGAGCAAGAATCAAATAAATTATACGCAAAAAGGCTCATCCAAAATATTTCTGATAAAAGACTGGTAATTAACCCACCTTTTCAAACTATGAATGAAAAAGAAATTGATGCTTCTTTTGACTTACCATATACACGATTACCTCATCCTAAATATAAAAAAAGAGGAACAATACCTGCTTTTGAGATGATTAAGTTTTCGGTAAACATGCATCGAGGTTGTTTTGGTGGTTGTAGTTTTTGTACCATCTCAGCTCACCAAGGAAAATTTATTGCCAGTCGTTCTAAAGAATCTATTTTAAAAGAAGTAGAAAAAGTTACCGAAATGGAAGATTTTAAAGGTTACATCAGTGACTTGGGTGGACCTTCAGCAAACATGTATAAAATGAAAGGTAAGATTCAGGAAATTTGTGATAATTGTGTTAGTCCTTCATGTATTTCTCCTTCTATTTGTCATAATTTAGATACTTCACACCATCCTCTTACAGAGATTTATAAAGCTGTTGATGAAAACCAAAAAATTAAAAAAGCTTTTGTAGGTAGTGGAATACGCTATGATATGTTAGTTCCTGAATTTAACAAAAAAGCAGACAAAAAAGATTTAGAAGATTATACCGAACAAGTTGTAAAAAATCATGTTTCTGGCAGACTCAAAGTAGCTCCTGAACATACTTCAGATGACGTACTTAAAATTATGAGAAAGCCCTCCTTCAAATACTTTCACCTATTTAAAAAGAACTTCGATAAAATCAACAACAAACACAAACTCAACCAACAATTAATACCTTACTTTATTTCTAGTCATCCTGCTTGTGAATTGGAAGACATGGCAAATCTTGCAGCTGAAACCAAAGAAATGGGTTTCCAGTTAGAACAAGTAAATGATTTTACTCCAACCCCTATGACAGTTGCTACTGTTATTTATTATTCAGGCTATCATCCATACACCCTTAAACCCGTTAAAACACCTAAATCAGCTAAAGAGAAAAAGAATCAAAATCGCTTTTTCTTCTGGTATAAAAAAGAAAATCAAGACTGGATTAAAAACACCCTTTTGAAAGTTGACAGAAAAGATTTATTAAACAAATTGTTGCCTCCTAAAAATAAAAAACAACGTCAATAGTAAGACATTAATCTTCACTACTATTTATTTTCTTTGTATTTATGTTTACCTTAGAGTAAATTAAACATTTGCATATGTCAACCGAAACAAAACTCTGGCACTTAGAAAATTTCAATCTTTTTAAAACGCTTTCGGCAGCTGAAAAGATTAAAATGTCAACTAAGGTTACTCATAAGAAAATGAAGAAAAACGATTACGTTTATTTTCCAGAAGACCCTTCTTCTTCTATCTATTTTTTAAAAGGGGGCCGAGTAAAAATTGGCACTTATTCTGATGATGGTAAAGAAATTATTAAAACCATATTAGAGCCCGGTGAAGTTTTTGGTGAATTAGGATTGGTAGGAGAAGAAAACCGAAAAGACTTTGCTATTGCTATGGAAAATAATGTGACTCTATGTGCGCTAGGAATTGATGATATGGAAGATATGATGGAGAAAAATTCCATGCTGGGAATGAAAGTAACAAAAATGATTGGTTTCCGTTTGCAAAAAATTGAAAGACGCCTAGAATCACTAATTTTTAAAGATGCCAGAACAAGAATAATTGATTTTATAGTTGATTTAGGTGAAGAAAAAGGCAAACCTATTGGCAAAGAAATTTTAGTAAAACACAATTTAACACATCAAGATATTGCCAACTTAACAGCTACATCAAGACAAACTGTAACAACTGTTTTAAATGAATTAAAAGATAAAGACTTGCTTTATCTTGAACGGAACAAAGTCCTTATTAGAGATATAAACCAACTTAAGAATGCTTAGTAATTATAGGTTATATGTAAGTAATAACTGTGGTGGTTGCAGAAAAGTATTAATGCTTTTAAATCAGGAAAACATTTCTGTAAAAACCATTAATGTTGACCATGAAAACTATACATTACCTTTTCCCTTATTAGTTTTCCCTGCATTAATTAAGAATGAAAAACTTGTTGGGTATGGGGCTAAAGACATCATAGCTCACCTCATTGTAAAAACTAATTATAAGCAGGGCAAGCTTTAATTTTTCCGCCACTACCGTCTCCTGGACCACCTCCATCACAACGTTTAAAGCTAATCATAATTTCGTGCCCATAGTTACCTCTTAGTTGATTTAATGGATAATCAAAAGCATAACCTATTCCAAACTTACCCAAATTGATCCTCAGCTTGGCTATTGCCGATTCCCCAACCCTATAACCTAAACCAAAAGTTAAGTCCTCATAATATACCCAATCAATATTTAAATCTAATGCTGGTGGCCCCAGCACATTCTGTTTTAGTAGAAATGATTTAAAAATAGTCCAATGTCCTCTCACTGATTTATGCCCTGCTCCAAAATAATATTGATTTACCTGTGTTTGCTCTTGCCCTAAATTAATGTTCTTAAAATATAATTGATTGATTGAAAAACTCCAATACACCTTATTACTATACAATAAAATGCCTGGCATAATATCAGGGTATCGTAATACTGAACCTGCAGCATTAGCAAGTACTGGGTCTGGATTAGCTTCTCCGCTAAATACATCATCAGTAGAATACTGTTGTACACCTGCAAAAACACCTAATCCCATTCGATATTTAGACGACAATTTGGTATGATAAGCATATCCTAATTTTACAGCAGTTCGAGTTGTTAAATGAACGTCATCTTGCTCTACATATAAGCCTACCCCATGTATTCCAGTATTTTTAAACTTCTTTTTCTTTATTCTAGTTTGTATACTAGCAAACGAAGAAACTGGAGCTCCTTTAAACCCTAGCCATTGCAACCTGGTTCCAGCCCTAAAATCCACACATTTTTGTGTTCCTGCAAAAGCAGGATTATATCCAAAATTATTAAACGAATATTGAGAATAATGAACCGATTGTTGTGCAGTTATAAACTGTGAAACAAACAAACAAAATGATATGATTAAATACTTTTTCAATACTATCTAAAAATAGAAATAGGTCCGTTATATACTTTTTCGTCTTGTTTCTGATAATTTATTTTCAGAATATAATAATAGGTAGAAACAGGCATATTTGTGCCTATATATTTTGCATCCCATGCATCTTGATTAGTATAACCCTCCTTATGGTAAACTCTTTGCCCCCATCTATCATAAATAAATACTTCATTGTTAGGGTAAAACTCAATATTCTGTATGAACCACTTATCATTAAACCCATCTTCATTTGGAGTAAATGCCTCTATAGGTAGAGGTTCCGGACATGTAACCGTAGCCATATCAATCCATGTAGTATCAACACATCCACTTCCATACTCAATAACTAAGGGGTATGACGATACTGTTAAATCTTCGTATGTTGTTTGCTGCCCTAAACCACTCCCTCCTACGTATAAATTATAAGTGTAAGGCTCTTCATCCACACTAACACTAGTAATATTAATGTCTGCTACAGGCTGGTTGCATTCTTCAACTACTACTTCATATTCTACTACATTATCAATCGTGACTAAATTATAAAACCCCATAGCAGTATCTTGAGGACAACCATTTGATGATATCAAATACACCTCTACATACAAATCATTAAAATTTACCGAATAGGTAGCACTTTCAGAAACAGTATCTCCACTCACCATCCAGATATACTCTGGGTTAGCTCCTCCATTTGTTGGGTTAGCTGTATAGGTTACAGTAGTGTTTTTACAAACAGGGTTAGGGTGACTTGCTGTAATCTGAACATCAACAGGGCATTGAGCATTAGCCAACTCACATATAAAAAAGCTAGTAATAAAAAACAATACAACTGTCCTAACACTCAAATTCATCAGGCAAAGTTAATATTAATTTTCAGGTAAATCTTTTAAAATCAATATAGGGTTGTATTTATACAATTAACAAACAAATATGTCCTTCGATAGGTAAAAGAGATTTACACTATTAAATTAACTTAATATTAATACTTATTCATTTACCTTCTTTATATCTTTGCTGTATGACAAAGTTTGTTCTGGAAATAGAAGAAGATTACGAATTTGCATTGATAGGACTTAGCTGTCATAGTAAAGATTATCGCATTTGTAGAGAGCTAAACCAACAACTCAACATAGATTTAACAAGGCAACACGATTACATTGTGGAAAAACAGGCTTTTTCATTTTATCTATATCTTGATGAAGATAATCATATAGATTACTACATTATTACCAACCGAAGCAAATCTGGTTTTTTACTACCTGAACAAAAAAGTGTAGATTACTTTTTATTACTTAAAGGTAACTATAGTGATGAATTGATTAAAAACTTGATTTGGAAAATCAATAACATATCCTTAGTTTTAACTTCTTTTAAAATCAACCCTCTTCAATTAAAATCTAAACAAAACTTATTATTTTAATGAATAATAGAAAAACAAAAATAGTAGCTACAATTGGCCCTTCAACTGCATCAAAAAGTATGCTTAAAAAAATAATTAAAAAAGGGGTTAATGTATGTCGAGTAAACTTTTCTCATGGAAGGCACGAAGATCACAAAAAAGTTATTGAGCATATCCGAGAGATAAATCAGGAATTGGGACTACATACTGCTATTTTGGGTGATTTACAAGGCCCTAAAATTAGAGTTGGAGAAATTGAAAACAATGGTATTCATTTAAAAATAAACGATAAACTAACCTTTACTACTAAAAAGTGTATCGGTACTAAGGAGAAAGTTTATATCAGCTATAAGCAGTTTCCGCAAGATGTTTACAAAGGAGAAATTATTTTATTAGATGATGGGAAACTTCAATTAAAAATTGAATCTACCAATAATAAGGATGAAGTCATTGCAAAAGTTATTCATGGTGGTGTTTTATCATCCAACAAAGGGGTTAACTTGCCTAAAACCAAAGTTTCTTTACCCTGTTTAACTAAAAAAGATAAAGAAGATTTAGTCTTTGCCTTAAAAATGGACTTAGCATGGATAGGTCTTTCTTTTGTAAGAAACCCTAATGATATAAAAGAATTAAAAAGCATTATTTCTAAAGCTAAAAGTAATGCTAAGGTAATAGCTAAAATTGAAAAGCCAGAAGCAATAGATAACCTAGACGAAATTATTGAGGTTACTGATGCTATTATGGTAGCCAGAGGAGATTTAGGTGTAGAAATACCTTTTCAGGAAGTACCTCTTATCCAAAAATCCATAGTAAAAAGGTGTATGAAGGCAGCCAAGCCAGTTATTATTGCTACCCAAATGATGGAAAGCATGATTGACAATATAACCCCTACCAGAGCTGAAGTAAACGATGTTGCCAATGCAGTATTAGATGGTGCTGATGCCGTTATGCTAAGTGGTGAAACTTCTGTAGGAAAATACCCTGTTGAGGTAATTGAAGCTATGGTAAACATTATAAATGATGTTGAAAATGATGAGAGCTTATATCATTACGAATATCCTCCTGGTGAAGTTGAGAGTGAGCGATTTATTACAGATAGTATTTGTTTTAATTCATGTAGGCTAGCCCAAAGAGTAAACGCAAAGGGAATTGTAACAATGACTTTTTCTGGTTATACTGGTTTTAAGATTGCTAGTTTTAGACCTAAAGCTGGAATTTTTGTTTTTACCGGAAATGAAGAAATATTAAATATGTTAAGTTTGGTTTGGGGGGTTAATGTTTATCTATATGATAAATTTATTAGTACTGACCATACCATAGCTGATATTAAATATATTCTTAAAAAGGAAAAAAGAGTTAAAAAGAAAGATTTAATAATAAATATAGCTAGCATGCCTATTGCTGAAAAGGGGCAATCTAATATGATGAAGCTTAGCTATATTGATTAATAACATAAACTTATATATCCAATGCCAATTAATGTAGAATTATTAAAAGAAATTGCCGAAATAGCTGGTGCTCCAGGTCATGAACAAAGAATAAGAGAAGTTGTTTTAAGAGAAATAAAGCCTCTTGTTGATGAAGTTACCATTGATAATATGGGAAATGTTTATGCCATAAAAAAAGGGAAAAAAAGTAAGCGAGTGATGATTGGTGCTCACATGGATGAAATTGGTTTTATTGTTACCCATATTGATGATAATGGTTTTGTTAGGTTTCACACCTTAGGTGGTTTTGACCCTAAAACATTGACTGCACAACGAGTAATAATACACGGAAAAGAAGATGTAATGGGTGTAATGGGTTCTAAACCTATACATGTAATGACTCCTGAGGAAAGAGGCAAATCATTAAAAACTACCGACTTTTTTATTGACCTTGGCATGAAGAAAGAAGAGGTTGAAAAAATAGTGAGTATAGGCAATCCTATTACAAGAGAGAGGGGTTTAATTGAAATGGGCAACTGTGTAAATTGTAAATCTCTGGATAACCGATTAGCTGTATTTATTTTAATAGAAACACTAAGAACATTAAAAGATAAAGAAGTGCCCTATGATGTTTATGGTGTATTTACGGTACAAGAAGAGGTTGGAATTAGAGGTGCTAGTGTAGCTTCTTTGGAGATTAAACCTGATTTTGGTTTTGGATTAGATACCACCATTGCTTTTGATGTGCCTGGTGCTAAACCAGAAGAAATGATTACCAAACTAGGAGAAGGAACAGCCATTAAAGTAATGGATAGCTCTACTATTTGCGATTATCGCATGATTAGATTTATGGAAGAAGTTGCTGAAAGAAATAACATTAAGACCCAAAAAGAGATTTTAACTGCAGGAGGAACAGACACCGCTGGTATTCAGCGTATGAGCCCAGGTGGAGCAATTGCGGGAGCAATTTCTATACCTACACGTCATATACACCAAGTTATTGAAATGGCTGATAAAAATGACATTAAAGGCAGCATTGACTTATTGACTGGTTGTTTGGAAGAGCTGGACAAAGGAAATTGGGAGTTTTAATTTATATTCTTCATAAGAAAACCCTCTTCGATTGTAGGTTTTTCTTAATCATAAGTTTTTAGTCTCTCTTTAATCTCTTTTACACGCTCCATTTTATTAGCCTGGCGTAAGTCTATAGCCGTTTTGGTAAAGTAGGTGTGTTGTTCTAAAAACTTAACCTGCATTTCGTCCCACTGCTTATCATTTTGGATAATATCTCTTTCAAACAATTCGCGTTTCAATTTGTCAGCAATTACATGAAACTCATCTCCTCCCAAATAATCTAAATCAGCATCACAAATAATTTGCTGCAAATGATTGTTAGGTTTTTGTGGTACTTTGGTAGCCTGTATTAATTCGCAAATGGTATTAATCTGATCTTCGGTATATCCAAAGCGTGGCAAAACCTCTCTAGCTAAAGCTGCACCAATATCTTCGTTATTAGCATATTGATGTACAAATCCGGCATCATGATATAGTGCTGCTGTTTTTAATAAGAAAATGTCATCCCCTTCAATTCCTTCCATTAACGCTATTCGCTCTACTGCTGCACAAACATCAGTAGTATGTCTTAAATCGTGATAATATAAATTATCTGGCAACTCTTTTTTCAGCCTTTTTACAATATACTTCTCAGCTTTGCGGTACTTAATACCACTGTAAATGTGTAAATCGACATATTTTTGGAACAACTCATTGGGAACAAGCCCTTCACCATTTTCAGAAAGCTCAGGACGAATACCATGAACAAAATACATATCAATATAACCTTTGTTCTTGGCTCTAATTTTACCTCTGTATTCACAACTAAAAAACTCTTTTACCAACTCATAAGTAGCTCCTGAAATGTTAACCCTGCCTATGTTACTAGCTGCTTCTACTCTACTGGCAATGTTTACACTATCTCCCCAGATATCATAAGCAAAACGTTTGGTACCAACCACTCCCGCAATTACCGAACCTGTATGAATCCCTATTCGTAAGCCCCAACCTTTTTCTCCTTCTAATTTTTTGGTTTCGTTGTATTTTTTTACAAATCGTTGTATTTCCAACCCTGCGAGTACAATATCTATTGGGTTACTTTTATTACGAATAGGTATTCCTCCTGCACACATATAAGCATCACCAATAGTTTTAATCTTTTCTACATCATATTTTTCAACAATCTCATCAAACTTTACAAAATAATTATCTAATTCAGCAACTAAAACCTGTGGATCAATAGTTTCTGCAATTTTGGTAAAACTCTTAAAGTCAGTAAACATTATAGAGGTCATTCTATACTGACGGGCTGTAGCTTTACCTTTTGCTTTTAATTCTTCTGCTGTTTCGGCTGGTAATATGTTCAATAACAACTGTTCAGCTTTTTCTTTTTCAACTTCCAACAGTTCTTTTTGCTTCATTACTTCTCGTGTTCTTTCTTTTACCTGTATTTCTAAAATTTGTTTTTGACGCTTAACCTGATTAATTCTATACCTTACCACCCCATATATCATCAATAAAGGTATAAGAACATAAACTATCAGAATAAACCATATTGTTCGCCAAAAGGGAGGTTCAACAATCACTCTTACTTGGGCTACCTCATCACTCCATATTCCATCATTATTGGCAACTTTAACCTTAAAAATATATTCTCCTGGGTCTAGATTGGTGTAATTTGCTCTACGACTGTTCCCTATTTCAACCCAATCTTCATTAAAATTCTCTAACATATATTTATGCTGGTTTTTAAGAGGATACGAATAATGTAGTGCAGCAAATTCAAACGAAATCACATTTTGACGATGCTTTAAAACAATCTCATCTAACTCAGAAATATGCCTCTTTAGCACCTGATTCTCGCCTATTTTAACCGGCTTGTTAAATAAGTAAAATTTAGTAATTAAAGGTTTTGGCTTAGTTTTATTAATATGGATATCATCTGGATAGAAAGAGTTAAAACCATTGATTCCGCCAAAAAACAATTGACCTGTTTTAGCTTGAAAGTATGCTCCTGTATTAAACTCGTTACTTTGTAAACCATCGCTTTCTTCAAACACTCTAAATGTGCTTCTTTTTTTGAAAAACTGAGAGATCCCTTTATTAGTACTCATCCATAAATTACCCTTTTTGTCTTCTGTTATTCCGTATATAACATTGTTAGACAATCCCTCTTTTTCAGTATAAGTAAAAAACTCTTCCGTTTTTGGGTTAAATACATTTAGCCCTCCTCCAAATGTTCCAATCCATAACAAACCTGATTTATCTTCATGTATGGTCAGTACTCCATTATTAGAAAGTGATGAAAGCTTATCTTCATCCTTCACATAACTTTTAAAGCTAATTTTCCCATCAGTTTTTTCGATAATCTTTGCTATTCCTCCACCATCTGTACCAATCCATATATCTCCATTTTTAGTTTCAATAACTACACGAACCACATCATGCAATAAAGCTCCTGTAGTATCAGAACTTTGGTAAGTTGTATAATTTTTTCTATCTTCAGAAAGTAAAACCAATCCCTCTTTTGTTCCAAACCATAATCGGTTTTTGCTATCTTCAAAAATGGTATAAGTTCTTTTTCTATTTTGATTATGCCATTTATCACCTAAAGGTTTTAATTGATGATTAGCAAGGTAAAAAGCTCCACCATCTGTACCTACAAGCAGCTTACCTGTGTGTTCTTTATAAACACAAAAAATATGTTCCGTTTTAGATGTTTTCGTATCAGGGAACTTAGGTAAAATATGTTTTACTTCTCCTTCGCTTTTATCTATTATATTTAATCCTTTATCAGTTCCAACATACAGTTTAGATTCTTCAGAATCATCCTGAAATATAGACCAAACCATATTACTATTTATAGTATTGGGGTTATTTGGCCAATGCTGATAATGCTTAAAAAACTGCTTCTGTTTATCAAACTTATCTACTCCTGATTGAGTCCCTATCCATATAATACCTGAACCATCTTCATAGATGGTATTGATTTTATTGCTGCTGATACTTGTAGAAACATTAGCATCATAAAAATAATGGTGTACATCGGTAAATGAATTAATCCTATAAAGCCCTTTATTTTCTGTACCAACCCAAACCAAACCTGATTTATCTTCATAAATACATTTAATAATTTCATTCCCTATTTTCTTATCAATAGGAAATTTCGAAGTTATCCTTTTGGTTTTTGGGTTGTAAAAATTAAGTCCTCTATTGGTAGCTATCCATACTAAGCCTTCAGTATCTTGATATACATCCCACACAATGTTGCTTTTTAATAAACTATTATCCTGATATAGTTGAGTAGTTTCGGTAGTTTCTATATTGTACCTAACAATACCATTTCCTTCTGTTGCTATTAGTAATTCGTTCGTTTTTTTCAAAAAACACAGTTTTCGTACTCTTAATTTCTGAACATCAGTACTCAACATTAAAACAACTTTCTGATACTCATGGGTGTTTTTATCAATTTTATAAAGCCCATTTTCAGTTCCAGCCCACACATATCTACTATCTTGAGTGAGTGCCCAGAAATTTTGTTTGGCTTTAGCCTTTTTGCCGGTTTTAAGTATTGTTTTAAAGTTATACTTACCCCTATTAAAAAGATTAAGTCCGTTTTCAGTTGCCACCCACATTGTACCTGCTGTATCTTGTAAAAGATCTCTTATAAAATTGTTAGAAATGGAGGTTGAATCTGATATATCATGTGAAAACACTTCAAAATCAAACCCATTGTAAAGATTCAAACCATCTTGTGTTCCAAACCAAATCAACCCCTTAGAGTCTTGTAAAATTGTACTTACGTTACTTTGAGATAAACCATCTTTAATGGTTAAATGACGAAACTTAATATTGCTTTGCTGAGCAACACTAATAAATGAAATAAATACGATTAAAACTACTGATAGAAGCTTCTTCACCTGGTTATTTTAACTTAATAACTTTAAATTCTGTCCTTCTGTTTTTTGCTCTACCCTCGGGATTATCTTTCCCGTTTATTTCGTTAGGTGCAACGGGCATAGTTTCTCCATATCCTTTTGCTTTTATTCTATCTCGATTTACTTCTTTATTAACAATATACTGTACTGCATTATCTGCCCTCTTTTGAGAAAGCTCTAAGTTATACGACTCACTACCTTTTGAATCTGTATGAGAGCTTAATTCAACCCCAATGTTTTTATTCTTTTTAAGTATCAAAGCTAACTTTTCTAATTCTTTTCCTGCCGCTTCACTAATTTCTGCAGATCGGTAATCATATAAAATTTTAGAGATTACAAAACTTTCATTTTCTGCAATTTTTATGACTTCATCAACCTCATTAATTAAAGTAATTACATTTTTATCTGAATCTAACCTAATGTAACGGTATTTTCCATCTATCAACCTTTTTGCTGCCTCAATGACTTTACCATTTTCATCAATAATAATGATATTCAGGTTTTCATCATCTTCAGCCAACATAAATAAATATTCCTCATCTGGAGATAGTTTATCAAATCTAAACTTACCGTCTTTGCCAGCTTTTGCTTTTCCAATAATATTCCCTTCATCATCTACTACCCATACTTCCATCCCTCCTGAATAATCACCTGGTAATTTTTCATAAATCTGACCAAATACACTAACTGTAAATAAACTTTCATCCTCCTCTATCAGCAATGGTAAATCATCATAGTATTCGTAAGGCAATGCCTGAAACTTAAATTTACCTTTACTTACTTTGTTAGCTAATAAAACTTTTTCACCATTTGAATTAGTTAAATACAGTTTAGCATTTTCTAAAAAACTGTCATCTTCAGCATCTATTGCTAATAAATAATCCTTCTCTAAATCTAATTTATCAAACTTAAACTTACCATATTCATCAGTTTTAACAGAATTAACAATATTGTCATCTTCATCTAATAAATTGATTGTTGCTCCAGAAACGCCTAGTTTTTCATACTCTAATAATCCACTCATTTCGGTTTGTGGGGTTAGTGAATGCCACTTAAAACTATAAATATCATCACTACCTACTCCTCCCTCTCTGTTAGAAGAGAAATATCCATTTTCATCATCTGTATAAAAAATACCAAAATCATCTTTAGGTGAATTTAATGGAGATTTTAAATTCACTACACTTTGCCACTTATCTGCTTCAGCAGCACTAAAAACATCTAACCCTCCGTAACCTGAATGCCCATCAGATGAAAAATACAATGTTCCTTTTCTATAATATGGAAACACCTCGTTATTCTCAGTATTAATTTCTTTACCAAGATTAACTGGCTTACTCCAACCTTCTCCATTTTTGGTACTAACATAAATATCCATTCCACCATACCCTCCTTGCATATCAGATGCAAAAAAGAGCTTTTTACCATCCTCAGAAATCCATGGGTGAGCAACAGAATAATTGCTATTATTATATTCAAAAGGTGCAATGTTTTTCCATTTATTACCTTCAAGTGTAGCTGTGTAAATTTTTAATCTGTTCACATAATTTTTACCTTGCTCTTTTTTATTTACTCGCGTAAAATATATGGTTTTCTTATCTGAGGATAGGGATACTGGTCCATCATGGTAAAGAGAGTTCAATTGATTTGAAAAACGTTTAGCTTTTTCAAAATTCTTATCTTCTTTAGCATAAAAAATAGACAGGTAAGGTGCGTTAGAAAAAGCATAATCATTTTCATTTACCAAATCAATCCCACGCTCAGAAACGAATATCAAGCCATCTTCATAATACAACGGACAAAAATCTGCATTTTTAGTATTTATGTTTTGTACTATTTCAACTTCAAACGCTTTTTCTTCAGCTTCCCATTCTTTAATATCTCCACACGATTGTAACATCAGTTTTCCAAAAAAACTATCTGGGTTTTTAGCTACAAATTTTTCAAACTGCGATTTAGCTTCAGCAACTTTATTATTATTCTTTAGTGCTTGTCCATAATACAAATAATTTGCACTCTCTTCTGGATTTAATTCAACTGCTTTTGCGTAATATTTTTCTGCATTATGGTAATCTTTAATCTTTCGGTAAGAAAAGGCAATGTTTTGCACCATTTCTTTATTATTAGGATCTTTTTTTAAAGCCTTTTCATAATAAGTGATAGCATCACCATAATTTTCTTGATCAAAATATTTATTGGCTTTCTTAAGCTGAGCATAAGAAATCGAACAAACACCAAGTAAAATTGATATTGCTAAAAATATGCCTTTGAATTTACTGTTTATCATTCTCCTCTAAAAATATCTTGGTGAAACTACCTTTGAATTAAACAACCCTAAATCATATCCTAAAAAGATTTCAAACGATCCAGACGTTGATTTTGCTACTTGACTATTGTCGTAATCATAAGCTACACCAAATCTTAAATTTTTCGATAAATTTATTTCTGTCATTAATACTATAGAATTGGTACTTCTTAAAGAAAGTCCAAAATACACCTTATTTTTAATTAATAAACCCCCATTTAAATCTAAGTTTCCACTACTATTCACACCTCTTAATAATATAGATGCTTTTAAAACCAAATTATCATTTAATATAAATGCCTTACCTAGTGTTCCTGTAAAATTAGCATATTGCTTAGCATCAGAAAATACGGTATCCTGACTACTTAATAAATTATATTTTGCTTCATTTAAGTGGTCGGCTGCTATACCTGCATAAAAAGTTTTAGTGTTGTAATAAACTCCAAAATCAAATGTTGGGAGCATAAAATTTTCAGCAGCATTATTAGGTATTGCATCTTCATCATCTCTGTAATCTATCTTTGCCCAATCATAATTATAGTTGATAACTCCTCCACTTAGTCCAAAAGCTAATTTACCTCCCCCTAACTTTAAACGGTAGGCATAAGTAGCTGTTAAATATTGAGTAGTTCTTGGCCCTATTTTGTCATTTACAATTTGTAAGCCCAAACCCATTTTTTTATTTTTTAATGGGGAATTGATAGACAAAACCTGTGTTTCAGGAGCGCCATCTAATCCAACCCACTGGCTTCGGTGTACCAAAACAGCACTGAGCACTTCTCTGCTTCCTGCGTAACCTGGATTAACCCCGAGTGGATTAAACATATACAAACTATACTGTGGGTCTTGCTGAGCAAAAGCATCAACAAACCCAACAGACAGAAGTATTATTAATAGTATTCTTTTCATAGTTCGTTTGTTATCTTGTTAATTCTACCCATCCTTTATAGGTTTTTCCTTCAACTACTACAACATAAAAATAAGTAGCATCTGTCATTTCATTTCCTGATGAGCTATTACCTTCCCAAACTACATCCATGTTATTATAATTCTCTCCACTCCAGACCTGTTCTCCCCAACGGTTAAAAATCTTAACCTCATTATTTGGAAACTGCTCTATATTTTCTATAACCCATACATCATTTTTACCATCTCCATTAGGAGTTATCCCTGAATAAAAAATCAACTCACAAGCTTCATCACTATCTAACCCTACATATATTGTAGTGGAATAATTACATCCATTAGCTCCTTGTATATCAACCAAATAATTGCCATTTGACAAAGTATCAGGTGCTACAACTGCAGAGTCTTGAAGATTCATTATACTAATACTATATGGACCTGGACAGCCTGCAACATCACTTATAAAAATAGAACCATTTGCTGCTCCTGGGCATGATTCGTTAATTACTTCGTAAGTAACAATAGAATCTCTTTTTGATGGTTGTTGAAATCCTTGAGTTAAAATTATATTACCAACTGAAAATAGGGTTTGTATATTGGCTTCTCCAACCGTAGAGGTTAATATTATTGAAGTTCCTGCAGCAGTACCTCCAGTACTACCAATAACTTGTCGGCTAATGGTTACCTGACCCTCTAGCAAATTACTAAGGAGTAAAGCAAATATGATTATGGTTATTCGTTTCATTATATATTGGGTTATCGCTTATTGCTTGTTTTTTAATTCTTGTATCTCTTGTCTGAGCTCTTCTATCATTTTTTGCTGCTCTTTAATAGCATTGATAAGAATAAAGTCCATAGCTCCGTAATCCACTCCTAAATACTTTTTAACTTCTCCTAAACTACCTCTACCTTCAGTCTCAGTTGTACTTCCTTCTTGATATTCCCATTCATGAACCATATATGGAGCAATTTCTTGTAATTCTTGAGCTAATGTACCTACTCCCTTTTCATCTGTTGGCATACCTGCTTCACCTGTATATTTAAACCAAACCGGATTAATTTGCATTAAAACATTCAACCCATCACTAAATTGCGAAACACCTGTTTTTAAACGCTTATCAGAAGCAACAGTCCAAGCAGAACTAGTCGGTTTAGCTGCACTATTAGTGTTTAAAGTCAATTTATAAGCTGGGGTTAGATTATAATAAAGAGCAGTATTTCCACTATTAGCTACCATAAAATGAGTTGTCCCACCGTTTTGAGCTCTTATTATTGGATCTCCACCATTAGGTTCTGAAACTTGCAGTCTTGCTACTGGAGTAGTTGTTCCAATACCAGTTTGACCAGCTACTAATAATCCATTACCAGGTGCAGTATTTGTACCTGAATAAGTTGCTCCAATTACTGCTGCACCTTCAACATCTAATCTGTTTTGCGGAGTTTGTACACCTATACCTGTATTACCCCCTATATAATTCTCCATATTTAATGGCCCCGCAATCCATAATCCCCATGTACTACCACTCGTTGTTGTGCTAGAAGCATCTATTCTAAACCCATAAACATCCCCACTACCATCATGATTTAATATATGACTTGTACCATACATATCTCCTGAACCATTAGCAAGAACATTACTTGTAATAGAATACCTTACTCCGTTACCATTACTTTGAATTAAATTTCGAACACCATAAACTACTGAACTTGATGAAGCAGATGGTGTCATATAGTTCCAAACACCAGTCATACCACCTGTACCAGAAGCAATCATTCTATTATAATATCCATACATCAAAGATGTTCCTGAATATTCATTTAACGCTTCTAAAGAAGTATAAATATTACTACCTGTAGGAGTATGTATATATACTTTAGGATTGTTTGCTCCATCGTTTGTAGTTCCAATTCTTATGTCATTCTCAACATAAAAATTTCCTTGCTCAAAATAACCTGACCAATTATTTGTTCCGCCAAAAGCTCTACCTACAATCCCTTTGTTGGTTGTTGCGCCAGTTGCCTCTCCTTGAGAGCCAATATTTTCACCAGTACCTCCTCCCATAGCTAATCCATATGATCCATATTTATTACTATTCGATGCAAAATTTGAGATAAATTGACCTGCTCTTTCTTGATTATTTGCTCTAACTTCAAAAAGTGAGCCTGGTGTGGTTGTTCCTATACCAACATTCCCACCATTAAACCAGCTTGTACCTGCAGTATTAATATGAACTAAATTAGATCCAGCACCATCAAGCATAGTTAAGTTTGCTGAATTTGAAGCATCATAAGCAAAATCAAAAATGTTATTAGCAGCTCCTGCTTTAAATTGTGCTACAGATGTTGCTGCTGTTCCAAAGTCAGGTTGTACAGTTAATAAAGCTGATGGTAAACCTACCTGACCTATCCCCACAAACCCATTGGTACCACTTACTTTCATTCTAGTATTGACACTAGTGCCGTTATGAGATTGAAAATGTAAGTCTTCACCTGCTGCCCACGATACCATTCTACCACCTATGGTGCTTTGACCCACTTCAAACACTAACGTATTTGACTGGTCATAAACTTGCATTGTTCCAGAAGTATTAGCTATTGGACTATCATTATCTTCTAATCTTATGGTTGGATTAGGATCTGAAATATGTAAATTATCTTGTGCGTTATTCGTTCCTATACCTACAAAATCAGATACTATTGTTGGATGAATTGACCCTGTATTGGTTGATGTCCAAAAACTTGCTGTACTAATTGTAGAAGGGTCTGTCCATGTCATTGTACCATTATTATCAGAAACAGGTATCCAACCTGGATTTGCTCCTGTTCGCATTGTTATTTGACCAGCTACATCTAGCTGAGAAAATGCTGTAAAATTCCCCATTATTAGGTCTCCTGTATTAGTTAATCGCATACGTTCCGTACCTTGAGTTGTAAATCTGTGAAATGTTGTTGCTTCATATTGAAGATGGTCACCTGAACCAGGATTACCAACCCAGCCCTTAGAATTAAAAGTTCCTGAAGTTGTATTACCAAATTCAATATAAGAGTTAGCTCCTGTTGTTGCTTGTGTACTCTGTAACCTAATAATAGCGTTATTTCCCTCTACATGTAAATTTTGTGCAGGACTTGTTGTGTTTATTCCTAAGAATCTATTCGTTTCAGCAAAGTGTAAAAAAGAATAAGGAGTTCCTCCTCCTTCACTTAATAAGGCTAGATCACCACTTCCATTAACATCAAATGACCATTCTCTTGATGGCTGATTTGAATTTCCTAATTTCAAAATTGTTTGTGGAGCTCCATTTAGTCTCCTAATGTGAAATTTAGCATTATCTGTAACATTGTTACCAACAACTATATCATCTGCATTGTTATACAAAAAACCAGCTCCCTTTATCCAATCACCATCACTTAAATCTGATAAAGGCATCGCATGACCAACTCCTGCTTCTACAATTATTAAACTATCATTCGTTCCGTTAACCGAAAATGTAGTAATTCTCTCATTGTTTGGATCAGCATCTGCATCATTAACATCTAAAGTAACACTATTACCATTAGAAATAGATAAATTTTGGGTTCCTGAATTATAGGTTAACGTTTGAGAATCTGTACCTTGTAAAGTACTCAAATTAACCGAGCCACCACCATTTGATAATGTTAAATTAGGATCAGAAAAAGATATAGTTTGTATTTCGTTAGTAATTGAAGAATCCTCATCAGCTACGCTAAATGTTACTCCTGTACCATTTTGAATAGTTATGGTTTGACTATTCCCTACCTTACCCCCATTACCTAAGTTTTGATTATCTGTATTGGCCGCAGGTGCTTGAGATACCCAATTTACACCATTCCAATACAAATATTCACCTGTATTTGGTGTAGTTGCTGATATAGTAGCTCCTGTACCATTAGTTATATTGATTGTATTACCCGTAATCGATAAATTCTGTAATTCATTGGTTGCCGAAGTATCATTATCAGTAACCGCTAATGGATTCCCTGCAGTTCCATCTCCTGATATATTTCCACCAGATGTAATCACAACCTGACTACCCCAGTTGTCAGCACCTGCTCCAGGGTTTTGTGCTACCCAAGCTGTACCATTCCATGTTAAAACCTGGTTAAGTATAGCGGTAGGTGGAAGTTCAATTTCATTGGCAGGATCATTATCTGCATCATCAATAGAATCATTCGCATTTACCCATGCACTCCCATTCCATTTTAACACATCACCCACATTGTTTCCTGTCATTGGTAATTCTAACTCATTTGTTGCCGAAGTATCATTATCTGTAACTGCTAATGGATTACCAACAGTTCCATCTCCTAAAATATTTCCACCAGTAGTATTTACTACATCTGTTCCCCAATTATCACCTGTAGCTGTTGGCAAAACAACAAAACCTCCATTACTTAAAAATATAGTATCATTTGATATACTCAATGCTTGTATTTCATTAGTTGCTGAAGTATCATTATTGTTAGCTGCTCCATCCAAACCATTACATACATAGTATGACAAATCAACTTCTAATGCTTGCAAGGTTTGGTCACCATTATCATCAACACCAACTTCAACTAAATAACCCCCATTGGCACAATTAGCTCCACTTGGCTCAGGTGTTACATTGGTTAAAGAATTATTTCCATCAGCTCCAGGGGTACCACTAGCAGCAGTATTAGCATGTAAAGCATAAGGCACAGATAGCAATTGTGTTTCCCCTAAATCCTGATATCCTCCCCCTGGGTCAACCTCAATATGCAAATAATACAGCCCCGTACTCCAGTTAACTCCAGCAAAAGTTCCTGAAGTAGGTGTTCCCGCTCCTATAGCTAAGTTAAATAACCCAAACTGGTTAGTATTGGTAGCATGCGTTTCGCTGTAAACCACCACACCATTTGGAGTACTTTGTCTTATTTCAAACAATACATTTACTGAAGTTCCTATCAAAGGAACACCTGAAGCATCTCTGGCAACTGCTTGATAGTTGATTAAATTCGGAGCTTGAGCAAACATGCCTATAGAAAGGAATAGTGCTAAGGATAATAATGTAATTTTATTTTTCATAACTTATTATTTTGTCTATAATATCTTTTAATCCGCATATACTAAATGGCCACTAAACCAATTATTTTCTGATGGTTGAATATCTATGGCTCCTGTTGTATTGATAACAGATTCCACAGTAAGTTTATCACCTGCTATTAATCTAATGGTAGCCGAGATTATTGCTGTCTTTCTTTGCCCTGGACTATTCAACACGGTAGAACTCACTTTTATTGGATTATTAGAATTTCCATTTTTAACTAGTCCTATAGAAGAAATTATTTCACCTCCTCCTAAATGAGCAAACGTTACTCCTACTTGTATAGAATAAACACCTGGCACTTTAGCGGTAAATTCGTGTGTAGTAGCTGGCGTAAAATCATTTCCATCATCAAATACTTCACCATTAAACGGTACTAATATTGAACCTGAACCAAAACCACCAAGAGGGATTGTTAAAGAATTTGTAAGCACTACTTCAAAAGCAATCCGTTTTTCTTTCCAAATAGCGTTACCTGCAGCATCTGAGGTTAGAATACGTCCTTGACCCGCTCCATTTGGTAAAACTAAGGTGTTGTTGATTTGAACATTTCCTTGATCAAAGAACCCAGCAAAATTGGCAGCTCCTCCTGAAGCAGTTGCATAAACTCCATAATTGCTTGTGCCATTAGTAGAGTTAGCTATACCATATAGTGAATAATTCGTGCCGCCAGAAGAGGGATCTATTTCTCCACGGATTGCATAAGCAGTACCTGTACCAGAGCCAGAAGCTATCCCCATTACCCCCGTATTTTCAACCGCTGCGCCACTAGCGTTACCAAAAACACCTGCATTATTACCTGTACTAGACCCCACCGAATTTCCATAAACTCCATAACTTGTATTCCCTAAACTAGAAGCAAAGACATTAGTCCCTTCAATTACATATTGATGGTTAGTAGAAAGAGTCGCTAACTTTGCAATTGTACTAGGGGCTGTCCCAAACCCTATACTTCCATAACTACTTATCGAAAACAACTCTGTTCCTGAACCTGACCATCCAATAGATAATCTACCTTCCTCTCCTGTACTTGTTGAAGCTTCATTATGTATAGTAAAATCATGGGAAACAACTCCTCCACCATTCCAAAATGAGCCAGTAAGTGCCAATTTATTAGAAGATTGTTGTGTTGCAACACTTGTTGCTGTTCCTTGAGACCCTATTGAAAGCATTTCTGTTGGTGTATTTGTTCCAACCCCAACAAAATCAGTTAGTGTTGTTTGAAAAACATCTCCTCCAGATCTAGTCCACGGAGAACTTCCACCAGCTGGAGTTTGCCATGTTACATTACCAGCAGCATCTGTAGTAAGTACTTGTCCAGATGTAGCTCCATCAGAAGGAGGTAATGTATAAGGGTTAGCACCATCATCAATTCTTAGAGTCCCATTAAAAATATGCAGTTTCTCTCCTGGTGAAGGTGTCCCAACTCCTATCCTGGCACTAGCATTATCAACTACAAAAGTTTGTCCATCTATTCTAACATCACCATCATCGTAAACTCTCAATTGAGAAGTACCTCCTACTTGAACTGCAAAATCTCCACCTCCATTATTTAAATTAAAAAATGTACTTCCATTTCCTTGAGAAAATATTAAATTGTTACTACCATAAGTCACCGAAGTAGTAGCAGATAAACTATTAGACCCTCCATAAATACCATTTCCTCCCGCAGGCAATTGCCATGTTACATTACCAGCAGCATCTGTGGTAAGTACTTGTCCAGACGTAGCTCCATCAGAAGAAGGTAAAGTATAAGCATTGTTGATATTAACTGTTCCATTAAGCTGTAACAAATTTAAAGCAAAATCTCCCCAAATTAATGGTGTATTCGTATTAGAGTTATCAATAAATAAATGGTTCGACCCTACTTCATTCATACCCGCCTGATGACCAATAAAAACATTCCCAGAACCAGTAATATTATTAAATCCAGAACCTACTCCAATAGCTACATTATTACTCCCCCCAGTATTATTTTGAAAAGCATCGTCTCCAATTGCAATATTATAATTTCCTGTTGCATTGTTTTGTAAAGTAAATGGCCCAATACCAACATTACTTGAACCATTTGTGTTTGCATTACCAGATAAATGACCTATGTAAGTGTTGTTTCTAAAATTCAAATCATCGTTAGCCCCAGCTCCTTGCCCAATAAAAACACTATTCCCTGAATTTATTACTTCTAACCTTGGTCCAATCATCGTAAAATATTCAGCTGAAGGATAACCTGTACTGTTACCTAAATTAAAATGTATTACATCTTGATCTGGTGCAGCTTCTACATTAACATGAGTGTCTCCATCAGCATCGACTAAAGAGGTATCATTTCCTGGAGAAACTGTAGGTGGTGCTGCCCATACGGCATTACCTGTTCCATCATCTGTTAAAACATTCCCTAATGTTCCTCCACCTGTTGTAACAATCAAACTATCAGTAGTAGTAATACCTGCAATCTCTAGCAATGTTGAAGGTGTAGTGGTTCCTACACCAATATTTCCATTATTTAAAATGGTTAAACGATCAAATGTAGCCGTTCCTAATCTAATTTCACTTGCATCAATAATAGTCGGTCCAAAAGAAGAAAGAAATAACTGAGCATTAGAATGAATGTCAGCATTAAAACCACCTGCAAATTCAATATCAGTACCTGCTACTGAATTTATCGTAAGCGTTGCTGTAGGGTTAGTAGTACCTATACCTACATTACCTGCAGTATAATCTATACCCGAACCATTAGTATTCCATAAGCTACTTCCTCCTCCTAATGTTGAAGGATCAGTCCAAACTGCCTGACCAAAACCATCGTTTGCAAGCACCCAATTAAAGTTACTTACATTATTTCCCAAAACATATAATGAATCCGTTAAGAAAGACCCTTGATTAACGTTAAAAATTGTTCCTGTAGGACTTGTATTGTATATGGTATCAGTTTGGTTATATAAAAATCTCCCCGCTATATTACTAACTACTTTGGCATCAGAAGTTATAGTACTATCTGAAGAGATCGATATATGCCCACCAGGTGTAGTGTTTTTCATTATCATTAACTTTTGGATAGGTTCAACTGCAAAAAAGCCTGTATCTGCACCTGTAAGCAATATAGTTCCTACTGCAGCATTAGGATTTGTATTTGCTAAAGCTATAGCACTAATATCAGGGTTTGTACCAAAAAAGCTTGCTACAATTGAATCAGAAGAATTAACCGATAGTTTATGAAATGGATTTGATGTTCCTATCCCAACATTTCCAGTAATGGATGGATCCAGGGTTAAATCTGAACCATTAGGTTGCCAATCATTATCACCTGAAGCAGAAGGTAAAACAACAAAACCTCCGTTACTTAAGAATACTGTATCGTTAGAAATACTAATTGTTTGTAACTCATTTGTTGCCGAAGTATCACTAACATTTGCAACACCATCTACTCCATTACAAACCACAAAAGAACTTGATATTTCTCCTGCATCTAGAACCATGTTAGAGTTAGCATCTAACCCCATTAAAACCTCGTAACCTCCATTAGGACATGCTAATCCTGCATTTGTAGTGTCCAACAAACTACTTAAACCCTGAGGACCATTACCTGCTGTTTTGGCGTATAAAGCATAAGGTACTGAAAGCAATTGAGTAGCCCCCAAATCTTGCATACCTGTCCCATCATCTATTTCTACTTGCAAAAAATAAGTGCCAGTACCCCAGTTAATAGTTGGGAATGTAGCTGTATTCACACTACCTATTTGTAAGTTTACTAAACCAAATTGATTAGTAGTTGTTGAATGTAATTCTTGAAAAACAACTACTCCAGTTGGATTAGTTTGTCGGATAGTAAACTGAACCTGAACGGCCTGGTTTAACAATGGCTCCCCTATATTGTTTCTAACAATAGCCTGATAATTAACGCCTTCTGGGGCTTGAGCAAAAACATTAACAGAAAGCAAAGTCATTAAAACTGCTAAGCTTAAAAGGTGTAAAACTTGTTTCATTTGTCGGCAAATAATTAGTGTTAACCCACAAATCTAAGCATCTTATCGAAGCCAACCAAGTTTATTTTTTGGATTTTAAATTACGAAATATGCATCCCAATAACTAGGATATCATCAATCTGTTCAAGTGGTCCTTTCCAATCTTCTATTGTATTATCTAAAAACTCTTTTTGGGCAAACATACTCTTACCGTTTAAGGTTAGCAGGTAATCTCTGAAACGCTTGTACATAAACTTTTTACCTTTAGGCCCTCCAAACTGATCTGCATATCCATCAGAAAAAACATAGATGTAATCATTTTTCTGCAATTGAATTTTATGGTTGGTATATCTAATGGAGCTATCTTCATGATAAGAACCTATAGCATGTTTATCAGCTTTTACCTGAACTACTTCCCCATCTCTAATTAAATAAAGTGGATTATAAGCTCCAGCATATTGTAGTTCTTTGGTTTTATGGTCATAACAACAAAGCGCTAAATCCATTCCATCTTTAGTGGTTGTACCCATTGCTGCATTATTATGTAATGTTTTACTTACCCCTCTATTCAATGCATCTAAAATACTTCCGGGGTCATCATTGGTTCTCAAAGCTTCATTGAGCGCATTGTAACCAACAATACTCATAAACGCTCCCGGAACTCCATGACCAGTACAATCTACTGCCGCAAAATAAGTTTTATCTTTTTTCTTCTCCACCCAGTAAAAATCTCCACTTACTATATCTTTTGGCTTGTATAAAATAAATGAATCTGGCATGTTTTCCTCAACAAATTCATCTGGGGGAAGAATAGCCTCTTGCAGCCCTTTCGCGTACTTAATACTATCTGTAACTTCTTCGTATAGTTCGCTAATCTTTTCGTTTTGTTTCTCAATCTCCTCTTTTTGCTTAACCACCTCAGCTGTTCTTTCTTTTACTTTTTGCTCTAACACCCTTTCATTTTCAGCTAAATCGTCACGCATTTTTATTAAGGTTTTCCCTAAATCATCCTCACTACTTAATGGTTCATAATCAGTACCAAACTTACCAGCACCAACCGCAATTGCAAAATCTTTAGTGCGTTTCAAACCAGAAATTACGCGGTTTAGTGCATTGGTCATTTCACCAATTTCATCATTTTTAGCTTTAATGGTTTGACTTGGGAAAACACCCCTACTTAATGTTAGTAGAATTTCTTTTAGTTTCTGTACAGGTCCAACAATGGTTCTAGTGGTATATATTGCTACTATCACACCAAATATTACTAAAGCAATTCCTAACCATTTTGAAAGTAATTGCAAATCACTAAAAGATTCTTGCATATAAGCAGTAACCTCTCCCGTTTGGAATTTCTGGTTACTAATTAAATCATCTAATTGAAATAAAATCTCAGAAGTTTTTAGGTAAATATCTCCATCATCTCCTATTAAGAAATTAGCTAAAAATTTATTTTGAGAATCTTCATAACTTGCCCAATCAGGCAGAAGCAGCTGTACCTCCTGGTGCATTTCAAACAATTCATGAAGGTTATCAAATACTTCTTTAATCTTTTTTTGATCCTTTTCTTCCCAATTTACAGCTAGTTTCTTTATGCTTTTTTCGAGGTGAGGATAATCTCTATCTATTAACCGATTTAACTTCTCTTTATCTGGATGATCAGCATGTGATTGAAAATAAACCCAGTTAAAAATGAGCATTTTAGAACGAACTGTTAAGAGTTTTAATTCTTCTAAAGATGCTACAGAAGGATTATTAACAGATGTAATTTCATCGTTAATTTTAATACTATCACTAAGTGTTTGGTAAGTGGTGTAAAAAACAATGATAATAAAGAAGAGCAGTACTCCAAAGCCTGTCCCTATTTTTTTACCTATGGTGAGTCTGAAAGCCATTTCAACCCACTAAAGTACTATTCTTTTTCTAATTCTTCTAATTCTTTTTTATACTCTTCTGACTTTTCAATATCATTAAGTCCATAGTAAATATTAGACAACCCAATTAATGTTTCTCTCAACTTATACTTCTGCTCATAAGATTTTTGCATATAAGGCAATGCTTTCAGGAAAATTTCGATACAATAATCCTGAATTTCATTCAGCTTCATAATATCCATATCATAATCCATATTATTAATTATATCTGCTGCTTCGTTGTAATATAACGTAGCCAGATTATAATTTGCACCAGGGTTATCTGAATCTATCTCTAAAATTTCTAAATATAACTTTTTAACTTGTTCTCTTTGAATTGAATCTAAACTTCCTCCTGTTTCGGCTGGCCTATTCAACATAGATGCTAATGCCAACTTAAACTTAACATCTTGTGCTTTTACATCCATATTAGGGTCTACTATCAGCATAGTACTCTTATATAAATCAAAATTGGAGATGGCAAGCTTATAATTTTCAGGATTTAAAGAGCGTACAGCATCATTATACAAGGTAGATGCTAAGTATTTCAATATTTTCTTACTACTTTCAGTAAACTCTCCTGACTTATCTATCGGGAACATTGTTTTAAATGCCTCTATTGAAGTTAATCTGGCTGGAGATTGTTTGTTTAGTTTTTGCTTAGCCTTATAAATATCCTTATAAATAAACCCTCTATAATACCAGAATTTAGCTGTATTATTTAAAGTGTTATCTTCTAGTGCTAAATCAATATACTTTTGAGCACTATCCAACTCCGACTTCTGCATGTAGAATAACGACACAGACAAGTGATCTCTTCCCACAAACTGCGCAAACATACTACTGCTAAAAGCAAGTATAAAAAGTAATATGTATAATCGTTTCGTCATTCTATTTAACTGAATAAGCCAGTGCCTCTAAATTTGAGCTGACTTTTAACTTATATTTTTCTACGTTTCCTTTATTTAATTCAAACTTTTGCCTATTGTTTTTAACTATAAAGTTTATTCCAGCACCTTTATCTACCAACCCCTGTTTCTCAGTAATAATTAATGTACTACTAGATTTTACTTTTTTAACCACAGCACCAATCTCTTCACTCTTTTCTTTACTCACATAAACTATGTGGCATTTAGTAATTTCTGACGGTGTTTTAAAACGCTTAACTTGTAATGATTGGTTGGCAACCTTCTTAATTTTTGCCATTTTATCTAATTCGTTATATAGCGGAGACTCTCCCACTACTCCAATAACAAAATTGCCTTCTCGGTAAGTCGCTGGCCACTCAACCAGTTTTGTAAAATTCATAATAAAAATAGCTTTCATTTTGGAGTTAGTATCTACTCCAGCTATCTTAAATCCAGAAGATATAATGATTAATGAAATTAATATGGCAGCTATTTTTTTCACTGATGCTTGCTTAACAATTATTAAGCCAAAACAAATTTATCCGAAATTTACAAAAAATAATTATTGAATTAAACGCGTTCAATTAATAAGCTAATCTTTCTTTCTTCCTTTCCCCTTCTTTCTTCCTCCTGAAGAACTGTTAGGACTTGAAGTACCCTTACCTTTAGATTTGATACTTGGGATTTTGTATCGGCTTTTTTTAGCATTAAAACCTCCCCCACCTCTTTTTCGCTTTAACTTCTTTTTAGAAATAGAATGTGAGTATAACTTACTTCTCGATTTTGTTCTTGGTGGCTTCGAGGAATAAATATTTGGTCCTTTTTTTGATTTTCCAGCAAACGCATCTCTGGTCTTACCTCCAGAACCACCACTCTTAGTTGTAGCAGAAGCCGAACCACTTTTCTTCTTCCAAAACTGCCCATAACCTTTATCAGCAGTTGTACAAACAACAAAAAGTGTAATAAATATGTAAATTATATACCTCATACTTAGTATCCTTCTACAAAAACAGGAATTGTACCAAAAAGCAAGAAATCCCCAAATAAATAGAAGATAAAGGGGTAAAAATAACAAGATGACTGATTAAACTGCAAAGAAGTGTTTAATAGTTATTAACAATAAATTCAATTTGTTAAAAACTACTGCTGAGGAGCTGTGCTTGCATTTACAGAAATATTTTCAATATCTCTATCAAAAAGATACAGCCCACCTTTATCATTACCAATCATATTTAACTTATCCATAATGGTTCTTGCCAATGCTTCTTCTTCAATTTGCTCGGCAACATACCATTGCATGAAATTATGAGTTGTGTAATCTTTTTCTTTCAAACATATCTCTACCAAATTATTTATTTCACCTGAAACCATAACTTCATGGTCTAACAAAGTTTGAAATAAATTAGGCAGCGACTTATATTCTTTCTGAGGTTGTGACAACTGAGGGATTAATGCTTTCCCTCCCCTCTCATTTACATATTGAACCAATTTTAGCATATGCATTCTTTCTTCATCAGAATGTTTGTATAAAAATTGAGCTGTTCCTCCAAGACCTTCTGTTTCTGCCCATGATGCCATGGCAAGGTAAATTTGAGAAGACTCGGCCTCTATTTTAATTTGTTTGTTTAATGCTGTTTCTATTTTCTTTTTTAACATAAAAATTGGTTTTTTCCAAAGTTAAGCAGCTTTAATGAGAATGTAAAATTTTAGCTTAATCATGTACCACAAAACGGAATCCTCTACCATGAACATTCATAATTTCAATGCTCTTATCCTGTTTCAAATGCTTTCTAAGTTTTGCAATATAAACATCCATACTTCTGGCATTAAAATAATTATCATCTTCCCAAATTGCTTTTAATGCATAAGTTCTTTCTAATACTTTACCTTGATTTAAACACAATAACCTCAATAAATCATTTTCTTTTGAAGTAAGTTTTTGTATTTCGCCATTATGATTTAGTTGTCGCTTCTTATAGTCAAAAACGTATTTGCCAATAGTAAATTCTGTTTGCTCTTCCTGTTTTTCATCACCAATAGTCCTTCTTAAAACCGCATTAATACGCGCTAAAAGTTCTTCCATACTAAAAGGCTTGGTTATATAATCATCTGCACCCACTTGAAAGCCTTGCAAAGTGTCTTCCTTCATAGATTTTGCTGTAAGAAAAATAATAGGGATAGTTTCATTTATTTTTCTTATTTCTTTTGCAACAGTAAATCCATCTTTTAATGGCATCATCACATCCAGCAAGCACAAATCGTAATTTCCTTTAGCAAACAAATTAAATGCTTCTTCGCCATTTGCTGCCAAAACTGTATGAAAGCCTTTAGCTTTAAGATAATCCGCCAATAAATTCCCAAGATTTACATCATCTTCTGCCAATAATATTTTTATGCTTTTACTCATGTTATATATTTTCATTATTAATAAATGGGAGGTATATTCTAAAGGTAGTACCTTTACCATAATCACTAGTTACACCTATTTCTCCTCCATGTTTTTCAGTAATGGCTTTCACATAATTTAGTCCTAAACCAAAGCCTTTTACATTATGAATGTTACCTGTTGGAACACGATAAAATTTATCAAAAACCTTGTTGATGTTTTCTTTTTTAATTCCCATTCCCTTATCAGAAATAGAGATTAACACTCCCTCTCTAAAATTTTGAGTGGATATTTTTATCTCTGGATTAGCTGGAGAATACTTATTGGCATTATCCAGCAAATTATAAATTACATTAGTAAAGTGAACCTGGTCTGCAATAACCTCACTTTTCTCAGCATTTAATTCTTTGGTAATGCTCCCCGACTTGCTTTTAACTTGTATCGAAATATTTTCTACTACCGTATTAATAACTTTATGTAGATCAAGTTTTTCTTTTTTTAGTTTTACCTCCCCTTTATCCCAGGTAGCACTTTTTAAAACACTTTCAACTAACATCCCCAACCTTTTATTCTCTTGATTTATCATGCCAACATAATTACTCTTTACTTTTTCATCCCCCGACATGTCTTTATCGCTTAAAGCCTCACATGCTAAAGATATAGTAGCTATAGGTGTTTTTAATTCATGAGTCATATTACTAATAAAATCATTCTTTACTTCAGATAATTTCTTCTGACGAAAAATTGTTTTAATCGTATAAGTAAAAGTACAAACAATAGTAATGAGTAAGAGTACAGATGTAAGCAACATCATCCACATGGTTTTAAGTAGATAACCTTTTTGATGTGGAAAAAAAACAGTTAAAAAATGAGGAGAACTCATCATATCACTAGGGAAAAGTTGAGCATAAAATGGGGATTGACGTAATTTATTAACGTTATCAACGGAATCTACTAAAACTTCATTGCCGTTATAATCAAAAATTCCTTTTTGAAATTTAGCTCTTATTCCTCTATTTAAAAGTTCAACTCGCATTAAAGAATCTAACAGTTTTAAATCAACACGCTCATTAATAGATTTAAATCTATTAGATTCAAAAAGATTCTGCAGCATTTCATTTACTACTGTTGATTGTCCTTGATTACCAACAATCTGTTCTCCTGCTTGAACACTTAACTCAAAGCCAAACTGCCCATTTTCAGTAACCGTTTGAACCGATTTTTGTATGGTTTTACCATCCTCTGATTTTTTTTCCCTAACCTTATAAGTAACACCATCTTTATTAATAACTGCAGTAGAATCATAACCTTGAATATCAGGTTGAGATTCAAGATTCAAGCTATTCATTTTTTGGTTAAAGAGTTGCTGCCCTCTTTGATGAGCTTTTATTCTGTTTAAAGCTTCAATTTTTTCTAATTTATTCGTTACAGAAAATAAAGCTGCCCTTACATCTCTTTTAAACTCTTCCTCTTTAAGTGTCACAGCATTATCTATCCAATACAACTGTATTACTACTAAACCAATCAATGCTGTGGTAATAATTCCTATTAAGATATAGATATACTGCTTTTTCATTCTTAAACAAAAATACGCTTATCCCTTACCTGTATTCTTTACTTAACACTTTTTAACATTTGTTAACGTGGTTTTAACACCATTAAATAATAAAGTATAATACTTTTGAGTTGTTATAAAAACAAAACATACCGCCTTAAATATACCTTCCTGTTTAGTTAGTGCAAATAAAGACCTCGTCCAGAGGTCTTTTTTATTTATTAAGATTATGCAGAAGCAATAGTTGCAACATATACTTTGCAATTATTTTTATTTAATACTTGAATTGCCGCTTCCATAGTAGCTCCTGTAGTTATCACATCATCAACTAATAAAATTGTTTTTGCTTTAAGTTCATTATCTTCTTTTAAAGAAAAAATATCAGCCACATTTTCCCAACGTTTGTATCTGGTTTTTTTAGTTTGTGTTTTAGTATCTATTACCCTTGTAAAATCTTCAAAATTTACTGGAATTTTCATTGACATAGACAACCCTTTCGCAAAATATTCGCTTTGATTGTAGCCTCGTTTTTTTAGTTTATTTTTATGTAATGGTATCGGAACAATAAAATCTATAGTATGATATTCTTTTGCTTTTAACAAATCATAACCATATAATAATCCTATTTTTTCTCCAACCTCTTTAACTCCTTTATACTTTAAATTGTGTAATAATTTCTGTACTCTTCCTCCTTTTCCATATAATAAATATGATGATACCATTTCAACTTCAACCCTTCCCCAAAATATTTTATTTAAAGGGTTTTCTTTATCTAAATGGTAGTTGGTTTTTGGCAATGTAAGTTCACATTGTACACATATAGTAGTTTCATTTTTAAGCAAAGCTGAATCACAAGCACAACATAAACGAGGAAATATTAAATTAAAAAAATCGTTAAGCATATATCAAAATTATACACAAAGTTTTATGCAAAACTTTGAAGAATAGCAACATTAAACAATATAAATTAATTTAATTTTGATTACTTAAATTAGATTGAAATGGAAACTCAAGGAACTGCTTCAAAGAAAGAGCCTAAAGGAAATAAAACCAACAAGTTTTTAATTGTAGTAACAATACTGCTTTTAGGTTTTTGCGGATATTTAATCTGGCAAAATTTAGAGCTTCAAAAAGTGATTGAAAATCAGGAAATACAATATATAGAAGTATCTGATGAAAGAGATCAAGTACAAGCAGAACTTAAAGACATGCTAGCCCAATACGAAGCAATGGAAACTAACAATACTGAACTAAATGCTGAATTGGAGGAACAAAAGGCAAAAATTGAACAACTTTTAAAAGAGGCCAAAGGCAAAAATTGGACTATTTATAAATTAAGAAAAGAAACTGAAACCCTTAGAACCATTATGAAAGGTTATGTGGTGCAAATTGACTCATTGAACCAAGCCAACAGTAAATTAAAAGCAGAGAATACTGTTGTAAAAACAGAGTTGAACAACGAAAAAAGTAAAACTAAAAATTTAACTGAGGAAAACGAAGATTTGAATGACCTAGTTACCATTGCTTCTCATTTAAAAACTGCAGGACTAAGATCTTATGGTGTAAGAGTTAAAAGCAACAACACTGGTAAAGAAACTGATAAAGCTAAAAAGGTTGATAAAATAAGAACTTCTTTTAGAGTTCTTAAAAACAACATTACAACCCCAGGAAAAAAATGGATATATGTAAGGATCCTTACTCCTGATGGAAAAGTCTTGTCTGAAAAAACTGACGATAGTAACAAATTTAATTTTAATGGTGTAAGGGGGCTTTACAGTGCTAAAAAATTAGTTGATTATCAAAATCAGGAAATGTCTATAACCATTGACTGGAAAAAGACCGAAGACTTTCCTTTTGGTGAATACAATGTTGAAATCTATGCTGATGGTGTTGATATTGGTAAAACGAAATTCTCTTTAAAATAGTATTATTCCCCACATTTTTGCTGTAATAACTCTCTATTTTTTCATAATCTTGCATCAAAATTACTCTTATGGAAAAATATTACGACAAACTAATTGAGCTTGTTTTAAACTATGGGCCAAAATTAGTTGGGGCTATTTTAGTATGGATTGTTGGTAGCCTTGTTATAAAAGTATTAGTCAAATCTTTTGAAAGAATATTAAACAAAAAAGATGTAGATGATTCCTTAAAACCTTTTCTAAAAGGTATTGTTAAAACATTATTGCGAGTAATGCTTGTAATAAGTGTTTTAGGGATGTTAGGTATAGAAATGACATCCTTTGTAGCTATACTAGGTGCTGCAGGCTTAGCTGTAGGTATGGCTTTATCTGGCACGTTACAAAATTTTGCAGGTGGTGTAATGATATTAATCTTTAAACCTTTTAAAAATGGAGATTTAATTGAAGCTCAAGGCTATACGGGGCTAGTTTCCGAAATACAAATTTTTAACACTATCTTAAAAACATTAGACAACAAAACCATCATTATCCCAAATGGCGGGTTATCTACCTCTTCTATGGTAAATTACTCAACTGAAGAAAAAAGAAGAGTTGATTGGACTTTTGGTATTGGCTATGGCGACAAAACCGAGAATGCCAAGCAAGTTTTAATTAAATTAATGGCAGAAGATAATCGAATTTTAACTAATCCTGAACCTCCGTTTGTTGCTGTATCTGAATTAGCTGATAGCTCAGTAAATTTTGCCGTAAGAGCATGGGTAAAAGCGGAGGATTATTGGGGGGTCTTTTTTGACATGAATGAAAAAGTATACAATACTTTTAATAAAGAAGAATTAAGTATTCCATACCCACAAATGGATGTACATGTACATAAAGTATAATTGATATAGAATGAATAAAATTATTACCACTATACTACTAGTTACATTATCTGTAGCTATAAATGCACAAACAACAGACGAAGAGAAAGAGTTAGTAAAATCGGAAGATGCGCTAAAGAAGCAAAACAAAGACACTTTAGAAGGTTGGAAAACAGGTGGAGTGTTTTCTATCAACCTCACTCAGGTAAGTCTAACCAACTGGAATGCTGGTGGACAAAACTCTATTTCAGTAAATGGCGTTTTTAGTGTTTTTGCCAACTATAAAAAAGGTAATTCGGCATGGGACAACCAGTTAGATTTAGGCTATGGTATTTTAAAACAAGGTGATGATGGTGTGAGAAAAACTGACGATAAAATTGAGCTTACATCTAAGTATGGTCAGAAAGCATTTAAAAACTGGTATTATGCTGGCTTAGTAAATTTTAAGTCTCAAATGACTGCAGGTTATAACTACCCCGATGATTCAACAATAATTTCTAATTTCTTAGCACCTGGTTATGTCTTAGGTGCTATTGGTATGGATTATAGACCTAATGATAACTTAACAGTATTTATCTCTCCTTTAACAATGAAAGCAACAGTTGTAAATGACCAAAACTTAGCTAATGCCGGAGCTTTTGGAGTTGACCCAGCTGAATATGATAATCTCGGAAACATTGTAAAAAAAGGAAGTAATATCAGGTCAGAGTATGGGGGATATTTAAGAGCTCAATTTAAAAAAGACATTATGGAAAATATTGCTTTTCAAACAAGAATTGATTTATTTTCTAACTATTCAGAAGAACCTGACCACATTGATGTAAACTGGGAAATGCTAATTGCCATGAAAGTAAACAAATACATTTCTGCGAACCTTACCACTAATTTGATTTACGATCATGATGTGGACATTGCTGTAGATGAAGATGGTGATGGCGTAACTGATGCTTTTGGACCAAGAGTTCAATTTAAAGAAGTATTAGGTGTAGGTCTATCTGTTAAATTCTAATACCCACCAACAACATATTTAATTTAGGCATGTTATCTTTAAAAAAGATTAACTACCTTTCGCTTGCATTTTTTTCAGTGCAAGGCAACCAAATATATAAACCCTCGTCTTTTGATGTAAATAATGGATCCTAAAGATCAGCATAATTTAGAAATCATTGTTAAGCAATGTGTAAAAGGTGATCGAAAGGCCCAACAAGAGCTGTACAAAACTTTTTACAGCAAAATGATGGGGGTGTGCTATAGATACACCAATAATGCTGAAGACGCAAGGGATATTTTGCAAGATGGATTTGTTAAAGTTTATACTAATTTAAAGAAGTATAACTTTCAAGGTTCTTTAGAAGGCTGGATTAGAAGAATAATGGTGAATACTGCTATTGATCATTTTAGAAAAGGTAAAAACATGTTAATAGTAGATGATGAAGATGACTATATTTTAGAAAACAGCAAAGTAGAAAGTGCTGATCATATTTATAGCCAGTTTGGAGAAAGAGATATTATTGATGCTATTCAATCGTTAAGCCCGGCATATAAAGCTGTGTTTAATCTTTATGTAATTGAAGGCTATCAACATAACGAAATTGCTACACAATTAAACATTAGTGAAGGCACTTCTAAATCTAACCTAGCAAAAGCAAAAAGAAACTTGAAAAAAATATTAAAAGAAAAAGAAGCCAGACGAATTGAGAATGGATAAGTTCGATAAAATATTAAAAGAAAAAGTTGAGAATTTTGAAATTCCTTACAATGATGCTCATTGGGCTGAAATGGAAGGAAAGCTAGACAAAATTAGAGCAACCAAAATTAAAACCACTATATTGAGTATTGCTGCTGGTGTTGTTGGTTTAGGTATTGCAGGGTATTTAATCTTTTCACCTACTGCAACTAACAAAAACACAACTCAAAATAATTTAGCGACTAATAATACTGAAACACCAGAATTAATTAAAGAAAATAAATCAGAAACAAATGTTGCTGATAACAAACCAACAATTACTGAAGAAGAAGTAATTAATACTCTTGAAAGCACAACAATAAACCAACCATCAGAACAAATAGAACCGGTTGAAAAAGAAACAACAAATGAAAATAACATTGATGTTATTTATACAGACCATAAAGAAACAATAACTACTAACAATAATTCGGAAACTGAAAATAATTCAGTAAATAATAATGCTATTGTTAATACGAAAATAACTGCTGATTTTATTGTATATAATAATAGTATATGTGTAGGTGAGGAGGTTTCCTTCGAATCAATTGAGACTGACGCACAAGTTTCTTACTTGTGGAATTTTGGTGATGGTGAAATTTCTTATGAAACTAATCCAACCCACATTTACGAACATCATGGTGCTTATGATGTTACCTTAACACTAATTAATAAGCAAACAGGAGAAGAATTTACTAAAATTAAACACGATGCTGTTCAAATTTTACCTGTTCCAAAAACTTACTTTACTTATAATGAAGAATCAAAGAAACATGATGACAATAAGTTAAGTTATCCTTATACCATTTTTAAAGTTAAAGATGTTGAAAAAGGAACCTCATACAAATGGAACTTTGGCAACAATCACATATCAACTGGCAAAGAAACTAAAACTACATATCAAAAAGCTGATAACTATATTGTCACCTTAATTGCTGAAAACGAATTTGGGTGTGTTAAAACAGATCAAAAAAGAGTGAAAATTAAAGATGGTATTAATCTTTTTGCTCCTGATGCTTTTACACCAAATCAAGATGGAACCAATGAAAACTTTATACCAGTTGCCCTATTGGAGTGGAATATTCCATTTGAAATGATAATTAGTAATAAGGCTGGTACAACCGTTTACAAAACAACCGATAAAAATGAACCTTGGAATGGTAAATTAAATAACTCAGGTCAACTATTAGAACAAGGCATTTATTTTTGGCAAATTATTATTACAGATGCTTACGGTGTTAAGCATTCTTACAGAGGCAACATCAAGATAATCCGATAATTAACATTTGCTCCTTAATTCTTATTTTCTTTTTTAGAGTTTTTCTTAAAAATTATCAACTCAAAGGCAACTAAAAATTCAACAAGACGTCTTGATTGAGTTAGATTTTTATTAAATTGCATCAGTTTTCATATTTTTTTAAAAGCACTACAAAATGAGGATAAAACACTACCTATTATTTATTAGTATATTTTTTAGCTTTAATTATTGTTTAACTGCCCAAAATAGTAGCTCTACAAATACAGCTGCAATTCTTGAAATAGGCAAAAACGACTGCTCGTTAGATAAAGAATGTACTAAAAAACTCAAGAAAACTATACTTTCAAACACTCACTTTAGTTATGCTAAAAAAATTTCATCTGATAAATTATTATTATTAGGAGACAATCAAGACAATAATTTCCTTGCTGAGATAGAAACTATTTTTAAAGATATTCCTTTTAAATTATCCATTATACAAGATATCAATGCAAATAATTATAACCTCTCAGAACTTCCTATTTACACAACACAAAAATATGAAGAGTATCAAGAGAAATTGTTGAAGTGGAATAATCGATTAATCCACCAGCAAAGCATTGAGAAATTAATTGAAGATTTGAATCATTAATATTATGAAGAAAAATTTACTAATAAGTCTTTTACTGATTTTAGGATATAATTCTTTTGCCCAGGCTCCTACAGATCAGGATTGTGGGGGAGCAATTGCCGTTTGTCAGAATGTATATACACAAGCCAATTCATATTCAGGAACGGGTAACTACCCAACAGAAATAAACTCTGGAAACTCTTGCCTTGGTGGTGCTGGTGAGGTAAATAGTGTTTGGTACACTTTTACCACACAAACCGCAGGTAATGTCTGTTTTACTATTTCACCTAACAACTCTGGTGATGATTATGATTGGGCTGTATACGATTTAACCAATAATAATTGTAGTGACATCTATAACAACGCTGCCTTAGAAGTTAGTTGTAACTTCTCAGGTGTTTCTGGTGATACTGGTCCGAACGGTAATGCTGGAGCCCAGAACGAAGCCTGTATTCCTGTTGGTGCTGGTGAAACTTATGTTGTTGCTGTTCAAAACTGGAGCGGAAGCACTAATGGATATACCTTAGATTTTGGGGCATCATCTGCAACTATATTCGATAATGTTCCTCCTTCTATACAATCCGTTAATACTCCTATACCTTGTGGAGCAACCACTTTAACTTTTGATTTTACTGAAAATATACTATGTAACACTATAACTGCTGGAGATTTCACTCTAACAGGCCCTGGCGGACCATATACAGTAACTGGTGTAACAGGTGCTAATTGCGCAGCAGGTGGTAGCCAAGAAAATACGTTTACTTTAAGTATAACTCCTGGTATTACAACAGCTGGAGCTTATCAACTTTGTTTAACAAATGGTTCTGGCTCTGTAACGGATTTATGTGGTAATACTGCTCCTGCTGGATGTTTAAACTTTAATGTTACTAATACCATTGTTGCTGAAGCTGGAAACAATGTTACTACTTGTGAAAATGCAGCTGGCAATGTAATTCCAGTAGGTATTGGTGGTTCTCCAACAGGAAGTGGTGGAACTGGTCCTTACACTTATAGTTGGACGCCAACAGGAGGTTTAGATAACTCTAATGCAGCTAATCCAAACGCATCCCCAAGTGCTACTACTGTTTATACCGTTGTAGTAACAGATAATTTAGGTTGTAGCGCAACTGATAATGTTACAGTAACCATCAACAATCTTAACCCTCCAAACATGGCTTCTACTGATGAATCGTGTGCTGGAGCAAATGATGGGACGGCAACAGCTACACCTACTAATGGCACTCCTAATTATACTTATTCATGGAATACCACTCCTGTACAAAATACTAACCCTGCTACTGGATTAGCTCCAGGTAACTATACTGTTACTGTAACCGATGCTAACGGATGTGGAGCTACTAATAATATTACTATAAACCCAGGAATTGTTGTAAATGCAGGCTTCACCCCTCCACTTAATCAATGTCTTACAGGTAATAGTTTTACCTTTAACAATACTGGTAGTGCTGGTGGAGGTGTAACTTATAATTGGGATTTCGGTGATGCTTCTGGTACTTCTAACGCACAAAACCCAACATATTCCTATGGTTCTGCTGGAACTTACACAGTAACTCAAATTGTATCCAACGGTCCTTGTGCTGATACTGTAACTGCTAATATTACTGTGTACGATATGCCTGTTCCTACTGCTTTTGCAGATAGTGTTGATTGTTTCGGAGGCAATGATGGTTCTGCTACAGTAAATACTCCTATAGGTCCTGGTCCTGGTCCTTTTGGTTTTTCATGGAACACCACTCCTGTGCAGACTACAAATCCTGCTTCTAACCTTACTGCAGGAACGTATACCGTAACTGTTACTGACCAAACTACAAACTGTACTGGTCAGGCTACTGTTACTGTGTTTGAACCTCCTGTTTTATCAGCTACTGAAAATCATGTTGACCCTTCTTGTAACGGGTTTAGTGATGGTACTGCTACAGCTAATCCTTCTGGAGGAACCCCTGGTTATTCTTATTCTTGGAATACTGCTCCTGTACAAAACACACAAACTGCTACTGGTTTAAGTGCTGGAACTTATACTTGCACCATTACTGATGCTAATGGGTGTCAAACTACAGTTAATGCTACTTTAATTGATCCCCCTGGAATGGTCTTAGATCCAAGCATGACACAAGCAAACTGTGGTCAACCTGATGGCTCAGCTACTGTAAATGTAATAGCTGGGGGTACTGGTCCTTATACTTATTCTTGGAATACTACTCCTGTGCAAAACACTCAAACAGCATCTAATATTGCTGCTGGTACTTATACCGTAACTGTTACTGACCAGGCTACTGGCTGTACTGAAGATACTGTTATCACGGTTACTTCTACTACAGGTATTACGGCTACAGCTACTCTAATTAATGATGCGCTATGTAATGGCTCTGCTGATGGTTCTGCTTATGCTGCTCCAACTGGTGGTACTGCTCCTTATACTTATTCTTGGAACACTACTCCTGTACAAACCAATGACACTCTTATAGCTGGTGCAGGTACTTACACTGTAACCATAACCGATGATAATGGCTGTACAGGAACAGATCAAGTCACCATTAATGAACCAACTCTTGTTAATGCTTCTATTAGTGGAAGCAATGATGTCACTTGCTTTGGATTTGCTGATGGAGATGCTACCGCTCAGGGAGCTGGAGGTACTCCTGGATATTCTTATTCTTGGAATACTACTCCAGTGCAAAACACTCAAAATGCTACTGGTTTAGCTCCTGGAACATATACTGTAACTGTTGCTGATACAAATGGCTGTACTGATACTGCTTCAGTAACCATTATTGACGGTCCAATATTAACTTCTTCAATTGTAGCAACAGATGTAACTTGTTTTGGAGGTAATAACGGTTCTGCAGATTTAACAATAAACGGAGCCACCGCCCCTTATACTTATAATTGGACTCCAAGTGGTTCACCTGCTGAGGATCCAACTGGATTAACTGCAGGAACACATTACGTTACTGTAACCAGTCAGGAAGGATGTACAATAAACGATACTATTGTAATTAACGAACCACCAGCCTTAATTGCCGTAATTGACTCTAGTAATGATGTTACTTGCTTTGGATTAACTGATGGGGTTGCTTATTCTTCTGCTTCAGGTGGAACAACGCCTTATACTTATTCTTGGAATACTGCTCCAGTACAAAATACTCAAAATGCAACTAACTTAGGTTTTGGCGCTTATACTGTTACTGTTACCGATTCTAATGGATGTACTGCAACAGCTAATGTTAATATTAACCAACCTCCTGCATTAGCAGCAACAACAGGTAGTATTGATGCCTATTGTGGCTTAGATCAAGGAAGCGTATGGGTAAATCCTACTAACGGAACTGCTCCTTACATTTACACATGGGACAGTTCAGCAACCGTGATTGGAAATACAGATACTGTTAATGGTTTATACCCTGGTAGCTACAATATTGTATTAGAGGACGCTAATGGCTGTAAGTTTAACGCTAGTGTTAATGTTAATGCTGCACCTGGTGGTACTGCTTCTATATCTGCCTCTACTAACGTAAGTTGTAATGGTGGTAATGATGGTACGGCTACTGTATCTGTAGGTGGAGCTTTCCCTGGTTATACTTACTTGTGGGATGCTGCTGCAGCTAATCAAACTACTAATCCTGCTACTGGACTTAGTGCAGGAAATTACTCTGTAACGGTTACTGATACGCTAGGCTGTATCATGACTACCAACGTTAATATCACTGAACCTACTCCTTTAAATGTTAATTTAAATGGAAGTAACCCAAAATGTCCTGATAGCTGTAATGCTTTTATTACGGCTGTTCCTTCTGGAGGTAGCCCAAATTATACTTATAGTTGGAATACAACCCCAGTACAAATAGGTGCTTCTGCAACTAATCTGTGTGATGGAACTTATTCGGTTACTGTTACTGACTCATTAGGATGTACTGTTACTGATAGCTTAAACTTAGTTAATCCTCCTACAATGACCTTAAATTTAAGTTCAACGCCTGCAAACTGTAACCAAGCTGATGGTGGTGTTGCTGTTAGCGTAGCAACTAATGGTACCCCTCCTTTTACATATCAATGGAACGATGGTACTGGTATAGTTGGTAACACTGATACTGTAAATAATTTACCTGCAGGAACTTATATGGCTACTGTAACTGATAGCAATGGTTGCTCAGTTCAGGACACAGTAACTATTTCTAATCTGAGCGGTCCATCATTAGCTGTTGATAGTGTTTATAATGTTCAATGTTTTGGAGGTAATGACGGGTACGCAGAAGTACAAATTACTGGTGGTACTTTCCCTTACACATATAACTGGAATTCTACTCCTGTACAAACTACGCCTTCAGCATCTAATTTACCTGCAGGCAACTATGTGGTAACTGTTACTGACTCTAACGGGTGTGTTGTTTCAACTGGAATTAATATTACAGAACCAACCCAATTACAATTAACCGCAGGTGGTGTTGACCCATCTTGTTTTACTTATACTGATGGTACTGCATGGGTAAATGCTATTGGAGGAACAACTCCTTACGCTTATTCATGGAACACTACTCCTGTCCAAAACAATGATTCAATTAGTGGTCTTGGTGCAGGAACTTATGTTGCAACAGTAACAGACACAAATGGTTGTTTTGACACTGTTAGTGTAACTTTAGTTGATCCTTTACTGTTCAGTGTTAATGTTACAGGAAACAATGTTTCTTGTAATGCTGCATGTGACGGAACTGCTATTACTACACTAACCAATGGTATTTTCCCTTTCACCTATGCTTGGGACGACCCTTCTTCTCAATCAACAGATTCTGTTTTTGGACTTTGTGCTGACACCTTTAATGTTGTAGTTACAGATGGTATGGGTTGTGTTGCCAATGGTAGTGTAATCATCACAGAGCCTGCCGTATTAATAATGACAGAAAACACACACGGTGATGTAAGCTGTAATGGCGGAAATGATGGTTTCTCTTCTGTAAATGTTGTTGGTGGTACTGGTCCATATAATTATGTTTGGGATTTATCAGGAAACACTGTTTCTACAAATCAATCTGCTAACAATTTAGTAGCTGGTTCATACTTGGTTACAGTAACCGACACAAATGGATGTACCGACCAAATTAACGTTGTTATCAACGAACCAAATCCACTTGATGCAAGTGCAACTACAACTGATGTAGATTGCTTTGGTGCAAGTACAGGGGAAGCTGTGGTATCAGCAACTGGTGGTACTGCTCCTTATGCTTACCAATGGGATGATGCTGGTTTACAACAAACAGATACTGCATTTAGCTTAATTGCTAATACTGCTCCTGGTTATTCAGTTACTGTTACTGATTCTCTTGGATGTACTTTCGTGATTAATAATATTGTAATTAATGAACCTACACAGTTAGTATTAAATACTACTACTGTTTCTTCTACTTGTGGTAGTAATAACGGTAGTGCAACTGTTAATGTTGGTGGAGGTACTCCTGGCTATTCTTACTCATGGAACACAACCCCTACCCAAGGAACAGCAACCGCATCAAATATTATTGCTGGTAATTATGTTGTAACTGTTACTGATAATAACGGATGTGTTGATTCTACTACGGCTAATGTTACTGATTTAGGTAGCCCTACTGTTACCATTCCAACTTCTACAGATGTAAGCTGTAATGGTGCTGCTGATGGAACTGCTCAATCTAATGTAGTGGGTGGTACTGCTCCTTATACTTATTCTTGGAATACTACTCCTGTTCAAACAACACCTAACGCAACGGGTCTTTCAGGACAAACTTATAGTGTTACTGTTACTGATAGTAATGGCTGTATTGCTTCTGCTTCTGTTACCATTGTTGAAAATAGTGGCTTAAATGCTGTTATCAATGCTTCAACCAATGTAAGCTGTAACGGCTTATCTGATGGTGATGCTGCTGTGATAGGTGGTGGTGGTGGTGCTCCGTATACCTTCTCTTGGAATACTGGTAATCCTGCTGACACCTTAGCTAACGTATCTGGCTTAGCTGCTGGAAGTTATATAGCTACTGTTACTGATACTAACGGGTGTACAGCTACTGATACTATCTTAATAACTGAACCTAACCCTCTTGCTATTACTTTAGATTCTTTAAGTGATGTACTTTGTAATGCTGGTAGTGATGGATTTATAAACATTGATGTTGCAGGTGGAACACAAGGTTATTCTTATGCGTGGGCTCCAAATGTAAGTAATGGAGCAACTGCTGCTGGGGTAGTCGCAGGAAACTATACCGTTTATGTTACTGATGCTAACAATTGCCTTGATAGTGCTACTTACACTGTTAACGAGCCTAACCAGTTAGTGGTTGATACTGTAACTGTCCCTTCTACTTGTGGACAATTAAATGGTTCAGCAACGGTTAATATTGTTACCAATAGTACGCCTGGTTATACTTACTCTTGGAATGACCCTAGTAATCAAACTACTGCAACAGCCAACGGTTTAGCAGCTAGCAATTATGTAGTAACTGTTACTGATGCCAATGGTTGTTCTGTAACACAAAATGTTACTATTACAGATTTACCAGGTCCTATTATTGACTCTGTTGTTACTACTGCTGCTCTATGTAATGGACAAAACAATGGTACTGCTACTGTTTATGCTTCTGGTAACGCTCCTTTTAACTACTTATGGGATGACCCATTCACTCAAACAACTCAACAAGCGACTGGATTAAGTGCTTCTCCTCCTATTTACACCGTAGTTGTTACGGATGTTAATGGCTGTACTTCATCTGCTGTTGCTCAAATAGCTGAGCCAGGTCCGTTAAGTGCTGTTATTAATGCTCCTGATACCGTGTGTTATGGCCAAGAGATCCAATTATTTGCAAATGCAAATCAAGGAACTCAGCCTTATTTATACTCTTGGATTGCTGGTTATACTGGCACCGGTCAAGGTCCTCATCTTGATACTTTGATTACTTCTACTTCATATACTGTAGAGGTACAAGATATTAACGGTTGTTCTGCTGCTGCTAATAAGGTGGTATATGTAAGAGCTAAACCTCAGTTCTTAGTTAATGATGCAACCATTTGTTTAGGTGATGTGGCTACATTAACTCCATACAACATTACTGGGGGTAACCCTAATAATCCTTTTACCTTCTGGTGGATGGAAATTGATTCTATTACTGGTGGTTTGTCCCCTACTGGAGTACCTAACCCAACCAACCCGTTAAATGTTAGCCCTGCGGATACAACTGATTACATTGTTTGGGTTGATGATGGTTGTTCTGAAACAGATACGTTGGGTGTTACTGTAAATGTAAATGATACTGCTACAGGCCAGTTGTTACCAGTGCTCACAGTTTGTCATGAAACGTCTCAAGAGTTTGCGTTAACTACTGTTAATGGTGTTACTTTTGGTTGGGACTTTGATAGTGATGGTACTATTGATCAAACTAATAGCTCTACTAATGGGTTTGATACAACCAACTATGTTTATTCATCTGCTGGAAATTATAATGTAACTGTTCATTTAACTACTGCTACAGGATGTACTTCAGTGATTTCAGAAAATGGGTGGGCAATTGTAAACCCTAATCCTACTGCTGATTTTACTACGGATCCTAGTCCTTCAATTGTAACTCTATTAAATCCTACGTTCGATTTTATCGACTTATCATTTGATGCTAGTACTTGGGATTGGAATTTTGATGATGGAAATTTTGAAGTGATTCAGAACCCTACGCATACTTATGCCGATACTGGTTATTATGATGTACAATTGATTGTATCAAATACTTTCGGTTGCTCCGACTCTATCATAAAAACGGTTAGGGTTAAACCTGATTTCTTCTTCGCTATTCCTAATACCTTTACTCCTAATGGGGATGGACTTAATGAATTCTTCCACCCTGGTAGTATCGTTGGTGCGGTAGAAGGTGATTATAGCTTCTATATCTTTAACCGATGGGGTGAATTAATCTTTGAAGGTCACGACCTTACTGATGGCTGGGATGGAACCTATAAAGGCAAAGTTGTTCCAACTGGCACATATGTATGGAGAATTGAAGTTAAAGATCAGGAAGGTACCTTCCATAATTATAATGGCCATGTTAATGTGCTAAAATAGAAATATGGAAATTAGGTTAGATTAACATTAAAGTGTTAATAGCTAACCTTTTTGAAACAACACTAAAAAGTTTAAAAAACTAACTTTGTAGTTAGTTATGGTAAACAATCCAACAAATAAAGAAACTAAAAAGAAATCCCTCAATATCAAGGGATTTCTTTCTATTAATGATTTAAAAGATAAAGAATACAATAACCTAGAACTTAACCATAACGAAAGATTAGCATTAAAAAACTTTGATAGGTATAGAATAAATGAGTTAAATAGTCAAACAAACGAGAGAGATTTTCAATCACGATATCTTCAATTACAGGCAATGGCTAACTTAACTCCCTACGAAGAATTCTTGCAAGAAAAGTACTTTTAAAATCTATTTTCTCTTTTTTAGTATCTTTATAGCTTAAAATTAAACCTTTAAGCTATGAAAAAATCTTACTTCTTAATTACGGCTATATTATTAGCTTCATCTGCAATTATTGCTCAACCAATTTTAACGAGTACTAATTTTATCCTTTCAGTAAACGATAATCAAATGTATTATGTTGCTGATACTAACTCCGTTTTGGATAATACCACAGGAAGTAATGTAATATTTAACTACACTAATTTAGGAGGGTATGGGATGACACAAAATCAATATATCGTAAACCCTTCTACTACTACTTATGGAGCAGGGTTTCCATCTGCAAGTTATGCTGACACAACTGATGCAACTGCTTCAAATATTAGATATGCAGAATCTTTTGCCCCAGATAGTCTAAACAATATTGGGTTTTCAGCTCAAGTTCCCGGTTATGGAATTGTGGTTGCTCAATACAATACTGACCCAGAAGTCCTAATGGAGTTTCCATTTACTTATGGTGATGCATTTATAGATCCTTATGCTGGTACATTTTCTATGCAAGGACAAAATACTGATGGGCAAGGAAGTGCTACTGTACAAGCTGATGCTTGGGGACAGTTACAATTACCTTTTGGTGTAACTATTGATTCCGTTTTAAGAGTTACCACTAGCGAGTATGTAATTACAGATACTATATTTATTACTTTTCCTCCAATTACATTAAACCCTATTGAAATTACTGGAACTTATATCAACTATTATAAACCAAGTATCAGTAAATTTCCTTTACTTTCTTATGTAACAGGTACTATAAAACAAGATGGTAACATTGTTGATTCAAGTGCATCATTTATTTCTCAATATCCACTTATCAATTTATCTGTAGGTCAAGAAGAAATTGTTAATTCAACTGAATTTAGCCTTTATCCTAACCCTTCTAATAAAGAAACCGTTACTTTAGGTTTTAACTTAGAAAAGGGGTCAAACTTAAAAGTTGAATTGAGAAATAACTTGGGGCAAAAAGTAGAAACAATTTACAATGATCAAGCTATTCTAGGAAAGAATCAATTTGAAATAAACACGCAAACTTTAACCGCTGGAGTTTATTTTGTAAATGTTACCATTGATGGGACATTATCAACCAAAAAACTCATCATCCAGTAAAAATTATCAACTTTATATTGAAAAGGAGCGAAATATTTCGCTCCTTTTTTTATACTAAATTTAGAACTGTTTACGTTGATAATAATATGAACAGTTTATTTCAAAAAATACAACAATTCGAATTATGGTTCAATAAGAATTTTGGTTGGTTTTTTATCAATGGAAGAAAACAAAAAGAAAAACTTAAAGTTTAACACAAACGTTTTTAGGTTCTGTAAAGAACTCTAACGCTTCAAATCCACCTTCTCTTCCAACACCAGAAGCTTTAACACCTCCAAATGGTGTTCTCAGATCTCTTAATAACCAACAGTTAATCCACACAATTCCTGCATGTATTCTACCTGCTACTCTATGCGCTTTAGTGATATCTTGTGTCCAAACTGTAGAAGCTAATCCATACATGGTACTATTTGCCATAATTAATACTTCTTCTTCAGTATCAAATGGCATAATGGTTACTACAGGCCCAAATATTTCTTCCTGATTGGTTCTACAGTCATATGATAAGTTCTCTATTATTGTAGGTTCAAGATAATACCCTTTTGATAATTCTCCTTCCATTTGAACTCTTTTACCTCCGCACAAAACCTTTCCCCCCTCTTCCTGAGCTAATTCAACATAAGACAATATCTTTTCCATATGAGGTTTAGATACTACCGCACCTAATCTTGAATCTTCATCTAATGGGTTTCCTACTTTAAGCTTCTTTGTTTTTTCTACAAAAGCATCTCTAAATTTCTCATAAATACCTCGCTGAACAAAAATTCTGGAACCACATAAACATATTTGCCCTTGATTAGCAAATGAGGATAACATTGTTGTTTTTAAAGCCTTATCAAAATCACAGTCATCAAAAATAATGTTAGGGTTTTTACCTCCTAACTCTAAAGAGAGCTTCTTAAACATAGGACCAGCAGTACTAATTATTTGTTTACCTGTTACAGTTCCTCCTGTAAAGGAGATTACCGGAATATCTTTGTGTTCTGTAATTGCTGCACCTACTTTTCCTCCTAAGCCATGTACAATATTTAACACTCCTTTTGGTAAACCAGCTTCTATACATAATTCTGATAATAAATAAGCAGTAAAGGGTGTTACCTCTGATGGTTTAGCTACAACTGTGTTTCCAGCAGCTAAAGCTGGGGCAATTTTCCAACTAAATAAATATAAAGGTAAATTCCAAGGAGAAATACATCCACATACACCAATAGGTTCCCTTAAGGTATAGTTAATAGCAGTATCTTCCATAGCATGAGACTCAGATGCAAAATGTAAAATACCAGTAGCGTAAAAATTAAAGTTACTAGCAGCTCGAGGTATATCAACCGTTTTTGCCAGTTTTAATGGTTTTCCATTGTCATTAGATTCAGCTAAAGCTAATCTATCTAAATTCTCTTCAATTAAAAAGGAAAGCTTCTGCAATATTTTAGAACGCTTCTCTTTAGGTGTTTTACTCCATTCTGGAAAAGCAGCCTTTGCAGCTTCAGTTGCTAACTCTACATCTTCCTTATCAGAGTCTGGAATCAAACTATATACTTCTCCTGTGGATGGTTTATAGTTGTCTATATAATTACCTGAAACAGGTTCCATCAACTCTCCATTAATGTAATTTTTTATCTTCTCCATAGATCAATTTTGTTTGATAAAAGTAATCCTTTAAAAATTATTTGACTAAGAATTTGAAATATATATAGAAAACTATATATATTTGCATCTAAATATATAGATGTTTAGATATGAAAATAGATATTAACAGCCTAGAATCTGCTGCTGACACACTTAAAGCAATTGCTCATCCACTGAGGATATCAATAGTTGATATCCTTGACAATAATACTGAACTAACGGTAACTGAAATTTATGAAAAGTTAAACATTGAACAAGCAGTGGCATCTCATCATTTAAGTATTCTAAAAAATAAAAATGTTTTAGAAGCTAATAGAGTAGGTAAAAATTGTTTTTATAGATTAAAACATCCTCAATTAGCTCAAGTATTAAAATGTATTGAAACTTGTCATAAAGTAAATCAATAATTGGAAATATTAGGTTACATATTAGCAATTGTAGTCGGTATCACCTTGGGTTTAACTGGTGGCGGTGGTTCTATACTAACTGTGCCTGTTTTAGTCTATTTAGTAGGAACAAGCCCAGTTTTAGCAACAGCATATTCTCTATTTATAGTTGGAACATCAGCATTAGTAGGAGCTTTTAGCTTTATGAAACAAAATTTAGTTCATTACAAAAGCGCATTAATTTTTGGAGCGCCAGCTTTAATTGCTGTATATGCTACTAGGAAGTTTATTATGCCAATGGTGCCAAATACCATCATTGAAACGTCTTCATTTGTTTTAAGTAAGGATGTTTTTATTATGATTTTCTTTTCAGCTATAATGATAGTTGCTGCTATCTCTATGATTAAAAAGAAAAAGAATGTTGATAATAAGGAAGAAACTGAAATGAAATACAACTACCCAATGATATTGCTTGAAGGATTAGTTGTTGGTGTTGTGACAGGCTTTATAGGTGCTGGTGGAGGTTTCCTTATTATCCCTGCTTTGGTTGTTTTTGCAAAAATGCCAATGAAGTTGGCTATTGGAACTTCACTATTAATAATTGCCATCAAATCATTAATAGGGTTTTTAGGCGATATAACTGAACAAAATATAGAATGGGGGTTTCTACTAATATTTACTGCTCTTACTGTAGTAGGAATTTTCTTAGGAATAGCTTTAAATAAAAAAATATCTTCTCAAAACCTTAAGAAAGGATTTGGGTGGTTCGTACTCGTTATGGGTGCATTAATAATAACTAAAGAAGTATTAACAAATTAAAAAATAAATTATGTACGTAGAACAATTATACACAGGATGTTTAGCTGAAGCCGCATACTACATAGAGTCAAATGGTGAAGCAGCTATAATTGATCCGCTAAGAGAAACTGAGCCATACATTGAATTGGCAGAAAGCAGAAACGCGAAAATCAAGTATGTTTTTGAAACACACTTTCATGCAGATTTTGTTTCAGGTCATATTGATTTAGCAAAGAAAACAGGAGCTAGAATAGTTTACGGTCCAACTGCTAACCCATCTTATGATGTATATGTTGGGAAAGATAATGAAGAATTTAGCATTGGTGATGTGAAAATCAAATTATTACACACCCCTGGTCACACACCAGAATCATCTACCTTTTTATTAATTGATGAAAAAGGAAAAGATAATGCAATTTTTACAGGTGACACATTGTTTTTAGGGGATGTTGGAAGACCTGATTTAGCTATTAAGTCAGATGTAACTGAGAGAGATTTAGCTTGTATGCTTTATGACTCTCTAAGAAACAAAATTATGCCTTTAGCTGATGATGTAATTGTATATCCAGGTCATGGTGCAGGTTCAGCCTGTGGTAAAAATATGAGTAGTGATACTGTTGGAACACTAGGAGATCAAAAGAAAACTAACTATGCATTAAGAGCAGATATGACGAAGGATGAATTTTGTGATGAAGTATTAGACGGAATTACACCTCCACCTCAATATTTCCCAAAGAATGCCATGATGAATAAAACTGGCTACAAAAGCATAGACGATATTTATAACGATAGTGTAATTGCCTTAGAGTTAGATGAATTTGAATCAAAAATGGATGATGCACTGATATTAGATACTAGAAATCATCGTGACTTTATTAATGGTTTTATTCCTGGCTCAATTTCTATCGGAATTAATGGGTCTTTTGCAGTTTGGGTGGGAGCTCTAATAGAAGACTTACACCAAAAAATACTTGTTGTAGCTGATGAAGGAAAGGAAGAAGAAGTTGTTTTAAGGTTAGCTAGAGTAGGTTATGATAGCTGTATTGGGTATTTAAAAGATGGATTTGAAACTTGGAAAAATGCTGGAAAAGAGATTGATACCATAGAATCTATTTCTGTTACTGAGTTAAAAGCCAGGAAAGAAGCTAACGGTGGACAAATTGTAGATGTAAGAAAACCTGGTGAGTATTCAGCTGAGCATGTTGAAAATGCAATTAGTTATCCGCTAGATTATATCAATCAACATTTGGGTAAGTTAGAGAGAGACAAAGAACAATTAGTACATTGTAAAAGTGGTTACCGGTCAGTGATTGCATCTTCTATTCTTAAAAAGAATGGATATAAAAATGTAGTAGATATAGCTGGTGGTTTTGAGGCAATCAATAAAGATGGCTCACTCCCTATAACTGAATATGTTTGCCCTTCAACATTATAATTGAGTACAAAATGGACTTAATAAATGAACCTTGGCCATGGTATATTGCAGGTCCATTGATTGGACTATTTGTACCACTGCTACTCATCATAGGCAATAAATCTTTTGGTATCTCATCTAGCTTTAAGCATATATGTGCTGCATGTATGCCTATTAAACATGTTGAGTTTTTCAAGTATAACTGGAAAGAATACAAATGGAATTTATTTCTTGTAACAGGCGTAATATTAGGTGCTTTAATCGTTGGGCTAACTGTTGATTTAGATTACACAATTGCCATTAACCAAAAAACTAAAGAAGCACTATCTGATCTTGGTGTTACCCATTTTTCGGGATTACTTCCCGAAGACATGTTTGGTTGGAACAACTTCTCTATTAAATCATTTCTTCTATTGGTTGGTGGAGGTTTCCTTGTAGGATTTGGAACTCGGTATGCAGGAGGTTGTACCTCAGGACATGCAATAATGGGGCTATCATTACTTAGTATTGGATCATTGGTAGCTGTTATTGGTTTTTTTATTGGTGGTTTGATAATGACTCATTTATTATTGCCTATTATTTTATGATATGAAGAATTTAAAATTTATACTACTTGGGGCAATTTTCGGGGTTATATTAATTAAGTCTGAAGTAGTTTCATGGTTCCGGATTCAAGAAATGTTTCGATTTGAATCATTTCATATGTATGGCATAATTGTTTCGGCAGTAGTAATTGGAGCAATTAGCATATTATTACTAAAAAGGTTTAAAATCAAATCCATAAATGGTGAAGAAATAAACCCTCGACCAAAAACTTTCAATAAAAAAGGAAACATTATTGGTGGGATTATATTTGGTTTAGGATGGGGATTAATTGGAGCTTGCCCTGGCCCACTATATGCATTATTCGGTGCTGGGTATACTTATTTTATACTCCCGATTATAGGAGCGTTAATCGGAGTTTTAGTGTACGGGTTATTAAAAAGCAAATTGCCTCATTAACATAAAACTAAAAACATAAGAAAATGGAAAATGTAAATTTAAAAGAAGCTACAATAGTAGATGTTAGAGAACCTTTCGAGTTTGAGATGGGAAATGTTGACGGTTCAATCAATATACCACTAGGACTGATTTCAGGAAAAATTGAAGAACTGAAAACCAGGAAAAAACCACTTGTACTTTGCTGTGCTTCTGGTGGAAGAAGTGCACAAGCAACAGAGTTTCTTGCTTCGAATGGAATTGATGATGTGCACAATGGTGGTGGTTGGAATATGGTACAAATGCAACTAATATAACAATGAGTTTTTTTAGAAAGTTATTTGGATTAGAACCTAAAGTAGATTGCCATGAACTATTAGCTAATGGTGCTGTTTTAGTTGATGTTCGAACACCCCAAGAGTATAAAGGTGGTCACGTTGAAGGATCTAAAAATGTTCCTTTAGATACCATTCCAAACAAAATAAAAAAGTTTGAACAGATAAAGAAACCAATAGTATTAGTTTGCAGATCAGGCATGAGAAGTGGTAGAGCAACTGCTATATTAAAAAGCAACAATATTCCTGAAGTATATAATGGTGGCTCTTGGTTAAATTTTGCTGAAATATGATAGATTGGGTTTCCAAAAAACGTTACACAATTATTGTTACCTTTATTGGAGGTACCCTTGGTTATTTATATTGGTATTTTATAGGATGCCGTTCGGGTAGTTGTGCTATAACTTCTGTATGGTGGCGAAGTACTATTTATGGAATCATCATGGGTTGGCTACTTGGAGATTTAATTAATGATAAGAGGAATAAACAAATTACCGATGATAAATAATTTTGAGAAATTAATTAACCAAAACATATAATATGAAAAAAGCATTTATACTAATTATTGGAACAACATTGCTAGCTACTGTTGCCTGCACAGGCAATGCTAACCCTGAAGCAACAACTGAACAAATTGTAGAACAACAAGAAGTAATAGTTGATGTAACTGTAGAGCAATTTAAAACGCTACTAGTTGAGGAAGGTGGAACAATATTAGATGTAAGAACTCCCGAAGAATGGGCAGAAGGAAGTATTGCTAATGCAGAAAAAATGAATTTTTACGATGATAATTTTGCCTCGCAAGTTGAAAGTTTAGACAAAACAAAACCAGTATTTGTTTACTGTAAATTAGGTGGGCGAAGCTCAAGTGCTGCTGAAGTTTTAGAACAAAATGGTTTTAGCAAGGTTTACAATTTAGATGGTGGAATTACCGCTTGGAAAGACGCAGGTAATGCGGTAGAAAAGTAATTGTTAAAGAGCTGTGAAAAAATCATTTTTCATTGCTTGTTTTTTTATTTGACACTCTAAAAATATGGCTACTTTTGTAGCTTATTCACGGTTATAATTTATGAGCGATTTTATTAAACACGAATGCGGAATAGCAATGGTTAGATTGCTTAAACCGCTGCAGTACTACATTGATAAATACGGCTCAGCTACCTACGCTCTTGATAAAATGTATCTGCTTATGGAAAAGCAGCACAACCGTGGGCAAGATGGGGCAGGTATTGCCAACATAAAATTTGATGTTGCTCCAGGGGAAAGATACATTAGCCGTTATCGCTCTAACGATTCTCAGCCAATCAAAGACATTTTCGGAAAGATTAACAACAAGTTTCAACAAGTTTACAACTACAATCCTGAACTTTTAAAAGATGCCGAATGGCTAAAGAAAAATGTTGCCTTTACTGGTGAGGTTTGCTTAGGGCATTTACGCTACGGAACTTTTGGTGGAAATAGCATAGAGCAATGCCATCCGTTTTTGAGACAAAACAACTGGATGACCAGAAACTTAGTATTGGCAGGTAACTTTAATCTAACCAATGTAGATGAATTGTTCAACATTTTAGTTGATATTGGTCAGCATCCAAAACAAAAATCTGATACCGTTACAGTATTAGAAAAAATCGGTCATTATTTAGACGAAGGAAATCAAGCTCTATACGATAAATATAAAACAGAAGGACATTCTAGACAAGAAATTTCAAAACTTATAGCCCGCGATTTAGATTTACAGAAAATTTTAAGCAACTCAGCCGTAGATTGGGATGGTGGTTATGCCATGGCTGGTATGTTAGGACATGGTGATGCTTTTGTTCTGAGAGATCCTTCGGGCATTCGTCCAGCTTTTTGGTATCAAGATGATGAAGTGGTAGTAGTTACTTCTGAAAGACCTGCTATCCAAACAGCATTTAATGTATCCATTGAAACAGTAAAAGAAGTTTCTCCAGGTCATGCTTTAATCATTAAAAAAGATGGCACGGTTGGAGAAAAGAAAGTACGTGAGCCATTAGAAAAAACTCCTTGTTCTTTTGAAAGAATATATTTCTCAAGAGGAAGCGATCAAGATATCTATAAAGAGCGTAAGCAACTCGGAAGAAATATTGTTCCTTTAGTGCTAAACTCCATTGACAATGACTTAAAGAATTCTGTTTTCTCTTTTATTCCTAATACTGCTGAAATTTCTTTCTATGGTATGATGAAGGGAATGCAGGAAAAGCTAAATGAAATTAAACTTGGTAAGATTAAAGAACTAGGTGATAGCCCAACTAACGAAGATCTTGCCAGTATTTTAGCGCTAAGAAATAGAATTGAAAAAATTGCTATTAAAGATGCTAAGCTAAGAACTTTTATTACACAAGATAATAGCCGTGATGATTTAGTAACTCATGTTTACGATATTACTTACGGAAGTGTTTACCCTACTGATAACCTAGTAATCATTGACGATTCTATCGTTAGAGGAACTACCTTAAGACAAAGTATCTTAAGAATACTGGATAGGCTAAACCCTAAAAAAATTGTGGTGGTTTCTTCTGCCCCTCAGATACGTTACCCGGACTGTTATGGAATTGACATGGCTAAGCTAGGTGACTTTATCGCTTTCCAAGCAGCTATAGAATTGTTAAAAGACACTGACAAAGCACACATTATTAAAGAGGTTTACGATAAATGTAAAGCACAAGAAAACTTACCAAAAGAAGAAATTGTAAACCACGTAAAAGAGATTTACGCACCATTCACTGCTGAAGAAGTTTCTAAAAAAATATCTGAGCTATTAACCCCAGAAAGTATGAAAGCGAAAGTGGATATTGTTTTCCAAACTATAGAAGGCTTACACCATGCTTGCCCTAACAACAAAGGCGATTGGTACTTTACAGGCAACTACCCTACCCCTGGTGGTAACAAAGTGGTTAATAAAGCATTTATTTATTACTTTGAAGGAAAGAATTTAAGGGCATACTAATTACCTTTTCATATTCGATGTGTATATTTATCATATCAGAACAATTACTTTAATACTACTTCTTTTTCTTTTTTCTTCAGCATTTTCGCAAGACTATGCAAACAAAGACTTTTATTTGATTGATAGTCTCAATTTATCCAATCTGTCAAATTCAGATTCCATCTTAATAGAACAGTCTATGGCTCTATACCATCATTCTAAAACAGATACTGGTAAAATAACGGCACTCAACATCTTGTGTGAAAAAATGGTAGATGATAAATGGATGAATTATCAGCTGATACAATATGAATTAACCCAAAAAGCCTTAGAAAGAAATCTTACTAGTAAGGAAAAAAAATTCTTACTCATCAAAAAGGCATCTGCATTACGAAACATAGGAATTATGAAGAGACGTCACGGAAATTATCAAGGTGCTATTGATAACTACAAAGAAGGTCTTTCAATTAGTAAACAGATTAATGACTCTGATGGAATAGCAATATCTTATAATAACCTTGGGTTAGCATATAAATCATTAGCTCAAACTGAGCTTGCTCTGAAATGTTATCACGCTTCAATAAAAATTGACCAATTGTTAGAAAATAAAAAACAATTAACTACAACCTTTATTAACATAGCCAGTATCTATAAACAGGAATCTGAATTTGAAATTGAAAAACAATATCTTGAAAAGGCCTTAGTGATAGCTAAGGAAATTGGTTATACCAGAATGGAAGCTGTATGTCTCAATTCTATAGGGGTTAACCATGCTCAGTTAAAAAATATAGATGAAGCTTTCAAGGCTTATGATAAGTCAATTGCCATTCATAAAGAGCTTGGTGATAAAAGAAGTTTGATTTATACAATGAATAATAAAGCATTATTATATAAGAAATTGAATCAACCTAACCTTGCTTTAGACTTATTTAATCAGGGCCTTTTAATTGCTAAAAAAAGGAATTATAAAGACTTAATTGCATACAGTCATCAACGGATAGGCTTAATTTATTTTGAACAGAAAGAGTATAAAAAAGCACTAAAGCATGCAACAAAAAGTTATGAAATAGCTATTCAAATAAGAGTAGTTCGTAATATCCTAAATTCATCCCGCTTATTAAGCAATATCTATGAAGCTACCAATCAGCATAAAAAAGCTTTAGAATATTACCAACTAACTATTAAAATGTCTGATAGTATCTCTAATGAGTCGACTCAAAAAGCAGCCATACAACAACAAGCCAAATACGAGTACGAAAAACAAAAAGCTATAGATGACTCAGAGCATGAAAAACAATTAGCCATAGAACAAGAAGCCAAAGAAAAACAACAAATCTTAACCGTTGCTACTGGTGCTGGTTTAGGTTTAGTAGGCATATTTCTCATTTTTGTGTTTAACCGATTAAAAGTAACTCGTAAACAAAAAGGAATAATAGAACTTGCTCACTCTCAATTGGAAGAAAAAAACACAGAAATATTGGATAGTATAAGTTATGCTAAACGAATTCAAAGTGCTATTCTACCACCAGGTAAAGTAGTAAAAGAATACCTACAAGAAAGCTTTATATTCTACAAGCCAAAAGACATTGTAGCTGGAGATTTTTACTGGTTAGAAACGATTAGTGATGAGGGTAGAATGATGAGTAATGAGAACTCAACACCCAACACTCAACACTCAACAACTATTTTATTTGCTGCAGCTGACTGTACTGGACATGGTGTACCAGGAGCTATGGTTTCGGTTGTTTGTAATAATGGCTTAAATCGTGCAGTACGAGAGCATGGTTTAACTGATCCTGGAAAAATATTAGACAAAACAAGAGAAATAGTTGTGGCAGAATTTGAAAAGAGTGAAGAAGAAGTAAAGGATGGAATGGACATCGCTTTATGTAGTTTATCTGTTGACAGTAATCAGTCAACAGTTTTAAAGTACGCTGGAGCTCATAATCCACTTTGGATTATTAGAAAAGACACAGATTTAATAGAGGAAATAAAAGCCAACAAACAACCTATAGGAAAGTTTGATCATCCTGAACCATATACAACACACACCTTAAAACTCCTGAAAGGAGATACTATTTATATTTTCTCAGATGGTTATGCTGATCAGTTTGGAGGTGAGAAAGGAAAGAAGCTAAAAACAACCAACTTTAAAAAACTGTTATTATCCATTCAACAAGAAAACATGCAAAAACAAAAAGAACTGGTTAACGAAGCTTTTGAAAACTGGAAAGGCAAACTGGAACAATTAGATGATGTTTGTGTTATTGGGGTAAAAATCTAATTGAACATAGATTTATTTGTAATAAAAGGCATATTCCTTGTTATCTTTATAGCATGAAAAAGAGTTTCATACTATTTGTTTTAATCTTAATTGGAGCTAATTCGATAGCTCAAAAATTCAGCCATCAAGATACATTGAGAGGTTCCATAACACCAGAGCGTGAGTGGTGGGATTTAACTTATTACCATTTAAGTGTAAAAGTTGATATCCCTAATAAAAATATTTCTGGAAACAATGTGATTCAATATAAAGTGTTAAAGCCTCATCAAACTTTACAAATAGAGTTACAAGAGCCTTTAAAGATTACCAAAATAACTCAAGAAAATGAATCATTAAAATTTAAAAAGGATGGTTATTCTTACTTCATTACCTTAAACAAACCTCAACTAACTAATGCTGTTAATGAGTTAACCGTTTACTATGAAGGTAAACCACAAGAAAGTAAAAACCCACCTTGGAGTGGAGGCTTAACCTGGACTAAAGACAACAACGGCAATGATTGGATAGTAACCACATGTCAAGGTGATGGTGCCAGCTTGTGGTGGCCCAATAAAGACCATGCTTATGATGAACCTGATAGTATGAGAATGTCTTTTAATGTTCCTATTAATTTAATGGCCATTGGAAATGGCAAATTAGAAGGAATTGAAGGGGAAAATGAACACAAAACTCACACTTTTGTTTGGTTTGTATCTAACCCAATTAACAACTATGGAGTAAATATGAACATTGGGGATTATGTTCATTTTGGAGAAACATACAAAGGCTTAAAAGGTAATTTAAGGTGTGACTATTATGTGTTAAGAGATAACCTTAATAAAGCCAAAAAACATTTTAAAGAAGCACCAAGAATGTTAGATGCTTTTGAACATTGGTTTGGCCCTTATCCGTTTTATGAAGATGGATATAAACTAGTTGAAGTGCCTTATGCTGGTATGGAACACCAAAGTTCCGTAACCTATGGAAATTATTACAGAAACGGTTACCGCGATAGAGATGTAAGTGGAACTGGCTGGGGTAAAAAATTTGACTTCATCATTGTTCACGAATCTGGGCATGAATGGTTTGCTAACAACATTACCCACAAAGATGTGGCTGATATGTGGATACACGAAAGCTTTACTTCCTACTCTGAAAATCTGTTTTTAGACTATCATTTTGGCACTGAGGCTGCTAACGAATATGTACAAGGCATTCGTAAAAATATCATGAACGACAAGCCCATTATTGGTATTTATGATGTGCACAATGAAGGGTCTGGTGATATGTATTATAAAGGAGCAAACATCATACATACACTTAGGCAATTGGTAGAAAATGATACCCTGTGGCGAGATCTTTTAACAGAGTTAAATCAAGAGTTTTATCATCAAACTGTTACTTCTCAGCAAATTGAAGATTACATGAGTAAAAAAACGGGTAAAGACCTTACAGCATTTTTCAATCAATACCTCAGAACTAACAAAATCCCAACACTAGAATACATCCAAAATGATGAATTCATACAGTATCGTTACACCAATATTGTTGAAAATTTTGACATGCCTATTCGTGTTTTTATTAATGAAAAAGAAGAATGGTTATTTCCAAGCAAAGAATGGAACAACTTAAATTTCGAAACTGAAGTAACTTCATTTCAGTTTGATCCAAACTTTTACATCGAATACAATGGATTACCTGACGATTAATTATATTTGATTCGTGATAAAATTAACTAATTTTTTAACCCCTATTTTTTTTGCTTTTGCACTATGCTTTCTGTGCAACGATTTATTTCCTCAAAAATATAGCCCAAAAAACAAAAGAAAAGTAGATTCTTTAAGACAAGAACTCAGCATTGCCAAACCTGATACTAACAAAATAGATGTTTTACTTAACCTTACTTTTCGTTGTTATTTACAAGAAACTGATTCTGCTTTAAAATACGCACACGAAGCTTTAGAGCTTTGCAAAACATTAAACCGAGAAAAAGAGCTTGCCGAAACTTACGGCTGGCTAGGATATTTGTATAACTACAAAAACAATAATGTAAAAGCAATAGAGTATTTACATGAGGGTCTGAAGCTAGCAAAAAAATTAAATAACAAACATGAAATTGCAGCAATAACCTGCAATATAGGAATGAGTCACGATTATCAAAATGAAAATGAATTAGCTAAAGAATATTATCAAAAAGCGCTAGCAATGTTTACCGAAATGAGGGATAAAAAAAACATGGCCATTAACATGGGCAACATTGCTTTTATTGAAAAACGCCTTGGAAACACTGATAAAGCATACGAGCTAAACCTAAAAGCCTTAAAACTACATAAAGAAGTTAATGATGAACCTAATTATGCCTTATCTCTAAATAACTTAGCAGGGTTAGAAAAAGCTGATGGCAAATACGATGATGCCCTCAAAAAATATTTTGAATGTGCAGAGATTTATTCAAAAATGAATCACCGAAAAGGTTTAGCACTAGCTTATGCTAACATTAGCAGCATTTACTTACTAACAAGCAAATTAAAAGAAGCCGAAGAGTATGCTGATAAAGCATATAACTTAGCAAATGAGATAGGTGTTCCTGAAAGCATTAAAAATGCCACTAAATTTTTAACAGAAATCTATGAAAGAACTGGCCGATACGAGCAATCTCTTGATATGTACAAGTTACACATTGAAATGCGAGATAGCATCAACAATGCTAAAACATTAGCTGCTACAGTAAAACAACAAGCCAAATACGAGTACGAAAAACAAAAAGCTATAGATGACTCAGAGCATGAAAAACAATTAGCCATAGAACAAGAAGCCAAAGAAAAACAACAAATCTTAACCGTTGCTACTGGTGCTGGTTTAGGTTTAGTAGGCATATTTCTCATTTTTGTGTTTAACCGATTAAAAGTAACTCGTAAACAAAAAGGAATAATAGAACTTGCTCACTCTCAATTGGAAGAAAAAAACACAGAAATATTGGATAGTATAAGTTATGCTAAACGAATTCAAAGTGCTATTCTACCACCAGGTAAAGTAGTAAAAGAATACCTACAAGAAAGCTTTATATTCTACAAGCCAAAAGACATTGTAGCTGGAGATTTTTACTGGTTAGAAACGATTAGTGATGAGGGTAGAATGATGAGTAATGAGAACTCAACACCCAACACTCAACACTCAACAACTATTTTATTTGCTGCAGCTGACTGTACTGGACATGGTGTACCAGGAGCTATGGTTTCGGTTGTTTGTAATAATGGCTTAAATCGTGCAGTACGAGAGCATGGTTTAACTGATCCTGGAAAAATATTAGACAAAACAAGAGAAATAGTTGTGGCAGAATTTGAAAAGAGTGAAGAAGAAGTAAAGGATGGAATGGACATCGCTTTATGTAGTTTATCTGTTGACAGTAATCAGTCAACAGTTTTAAAGTACGCTGGAGCTCATAATCCACTTTGGATTATTAGAAAAGACACAGATTTAATAGAGGAAATAAAAGCCAACAAACAACCTATAGGAAAGTTTGATCATCCTGAACCATATACAACACACACCTTAAAACTCCTGAAAGGAGATACTATTTATATTTTCTCAGATGGTTATGCTGATCAGTTTGGAGGTGAGAAAGGAAAGAAGCTAAAAACAACCAACTTTAAAAAACTGTTATTATCCATTCAACAAGAAAACATGCAAAAACAAAAAGAACTGGTTAACGAAGCTTTTGAAAACTGGAAAGGCAAACTGGAACAATTAGATGATGTTTGTGTTATTGGGGTGAGGGTTTAATCAATCTCCCAAGTAACACCCCCATTCATTAACTCATCAACCGAATTAACTTTTGCATTTCTTTTACTCTCCTCAATTTGCTGCCAAACATTTTCATCAAAAGTAGTATCTTCAACCTGTCTGATAATACCAAAAGCAACTGGAAATTCAGGAGTTGACATTTCAATTAACAAATTATGTAAAGTGCTATCTTGTTCATAAGCATCATGAACTAAAATATCATCTTCAGTAATTCCATTTTCTCCAATAGTTACAACCTCCAATTTTAATCCATTCAGCACTAATCCTTTGTTATTTTCAGCCCCAAAAATCATTGGCTTACCATGCTCTAACCAAAGCTGTCTGTCTAACTTTACATCTTTAGCCGTTACATCAGAAAATACTTTATCATTAAATATCACACAGTTCTGCAATATTTCAACTAATGACGTCCCTTTGTGTTTTTCTGCAGCTATTAAAACTTCAACCATTTTCTTAGGTTCAATGTCAATAACTCTGGCAAAAAAGTTAGATTCAGCGCCCAGAGCCAATTTGCCTGGGTTAAATGCTCTATCAACTGTTCCAAAAGGCGATGACTTAGTTTTAAGTCCTTTAGCAGAAGTTGGAGAAAATTGACCTTTAGTTAACCCATAAATTTCGTTGTTAAACAATAAAATATTAATGTCAATATTTCTTCTTAGGGCATGGATGTAATGATTTCCTCCTATTGCCAAAGCATCTCCATCACCCGTTACTTGCCATACACTTAAGTTAGGGTTAGCCAATTTAACACCTGTTGCAATAGCAGGCGCTCTACCATGAATAGTATGGAATCCATAAGTTTCAACATAATATGGAAATCTTGAGGAACAACCAATGCCCGAAATAAAAACAATATCTTCCTTAGCTTTACCTATTTCTGGTAAAGTCTTTTGAACTGCTTTTAAAATAGCATAATCTCCACACCCTGGACACCACCTTACATCTTGATCAGTTTCAAAATCTTTAAATGTTAATTCTTCTATATCTGTATTAGCAATATGGCTCATGTTAGGCTTCTAATAACTTATTAAATTCGTTAATCAGTTCTGTTTTTGAAAAAGGTAATCCTTGAATTTTATTGTATTGCAAATAATCGAACTGAGGCAATTCACTTCTCAATAATTTCACAAACTGCCCATTGTTTAACTCACACACCACTATTTTTTTGTAATTAGCAAATACATCTGCTGTATTTTTTGGGAGCGGATTAATGTAATTGAAATGAGCATGAGCAACAGGTTTACCTGAAATTAATAATGAATCGACTGCAATATGAATACCACCATAGGTGCCTCCCCATCCTACAACAAGCAAATCAGCTTTTTCTTCACCTTCTACTTCGAGGGGAGGAATATAATTGGCAACTTGTTTTACTTTTTCTGCTCTTACCTTAATCATTTTTTCATGATTCTCAGGATCATAAGACACATTCCCAGTAATATCTTCTTTTTCTAGTCCACCTATTCTATGTTCAAAACCTCTAGTTCCTGGCACCGCCCACTTTCTATTCAATTTTTCTTCATCTCTATTGTAAGCTTTCCAATCTGTTTCACTATCCCCAACCAATGCTGGCTTAATTTCAGGCATTTCTGAGATAGACTTAATTTTCCACGGTGCTGCACCATTAGCAATAAAACCATCTGTAAGTAATATTACAGGAGTCATGTGCTCAACAGCCAGCTTAGATGCCATATAAGCATAATCAAAACAATTACCAGGCGTACTTGCAGCTAAAACAATTACCGGACTTTCTCCATTTCTACCATAAACAGCTTGCAACAAATCTGATTGTTCAGTTTTAGTAGGTAATCCTGTAGATGGTCCTCCTCTTTGAACATCAACAATAACAATTGGCAACTCTGTCATCATAGCTAGACCAATCGCTTCTCCTTTTAACGCCAAACCAGGTCCCGAAGTGGTTGTAATGGCTAAATTTCCAGCAAAACTCGCACCTATTGCAGAACATATCCCTGCAATCTCATCTTCTGCCTGTACCGTAACAACATCTAAATTTTTATATTTTGAAAGCTCATGTAAGATATCAGAGGCAGGAGTAATTGGATATGACCCCAAAAATAAGTTTAACCCCGAACGCTCAGAAGCAGCAAGAAGACCCCAAGAAGTAGCTACATTTCCTGTAATACTTCTGTATTTCCCTTTTGGGAGTTTGGCAGCTTTAATGGTATATGATGACGGTAACAACTCAATGGTTAAGGCATAATTATATCCTGCTTTTAATGCAGCTTTATTGGCATTTGCAATTTCAGGCTTGCTTTTAAATTTCTCGTCTAAAAAGTTTTCTGTTATTTCAAGTGGGCGGCTAAACAACCAATAAACAATACCCAAGGCAAACATATTTTTACTTCGGGTACGACTTTTATTCTCAATATCAAATTCTGCTACACTATCTTTGGTTAGTTTAGTTATAGGTGCCTCAATTAAATTATAACCTTCTAATGATCCATCTTCCAGAGGATTAGAATTATATTGGGCTTTTTCAAAATCTTTAGCTCTAAAACTATCGCTGTCTATGATGATTGTTCCTCTATCTTTTATCCAACCCATATTAGCTTTAAGAGCTGCAGGGTTCATTGCCACCAACACATCTGCTTCATCACCTGGGGAAAAAATTTGTTGATTACCAAATTGGATTTTAAAACCACTAACTCCAGCAACAGTACCTTGAGGAGCCCTAATCTCAGCCGGGAAATCAGGAAAAGTTGCTAAATCGTTACCAATAAAGGCTGTGGTGTTACTAAATTGAGAACCCGTTAATTGCATTCCATCACCAGAATCCCCAGCAAATTTGATTACAACCTCATTTAATTCTTCTACATTTTTTGTCATTCTCAACCTTATTAAGCAACAAATTTACTACAACGATATTTAGCAAATAAAATAATCGTCTAAAATTATTACTTAAATCACTATATCTTCATTTATTGAATATTTACAATGTATTTTATAAAGCGAAATTATTCTTCATAAACCTATTCTATCATTTCTTGTTAATCTTATTATTTTTACTCCTATGGAAATTAAGGCTATAATAATAGATGACGAGCAGCGAGCAAGAAACGTATTAAAAAACCTTATAGAAAGAAGTTTTTCTGATATTAAAATTATTGAACAATGTTCAACCTTAAAAGAAGGTGTTCAAACTATTAAAAAACACAACCCTAATGTGGTCTTTTTGGATGTACAAATGCCCAATTATAATGGTTATGAAATAGTTGATTTTTTTGATGAAATAGATTTTGAAATAATATTTGTAACCGCTTACGACCAATATGCTATTAAAGCTTTTGAATTAAGTGCTGTAGATTATTTAGTAAAACCCGTTAGTAGAAGCAGATTAGCAGAAGCTATTACTAGAGTTAGCGAAAAAATTAAAACAAAAAACCAATTAGAAGAATATCAAATACTTGCTAAGTCAATAAAAGAGAAAGAGTTTAGCAAAATAATAATTCCAGAATTAGGAAACAGAAGAATTCTTGAATTACAAAATATTATAGCTATTGAAGCTGACGGAGCTTATAGCGTAATACACCTAACCAACAACGAGAAAATTACTATCAGTAAAAATTTGAAATATTTTGAAAATGTTATCCCTAAAGAATCAGCTTTTTTCCGCTCACACAGAACTTGGTTAATTAGTTTAAATCATACCGTTAGTTTAAATAAATCCGATTTAACCCTATTTTTAACTAATAATATTATTGCAAAGCTTTCTAGAGTTAAAATGGAAGAATTTGAACAAGCATTATAAGTGAGATTATTATTTACAGCATTTTCTATTGTTTTTGTAGCCCTTGGTTATTCGCAAAATTTTTCATCTTTTGTATTAGGAAAAAACCAGCTTAGTAATACTGATGTTTATTCTATTTTACTTACTCACAATAATGATTTGTACCTTACAAGTAATCAAGGAATTTTAAAGTTTAGATATAATAAATTTACTCCTGTTTGGTATGATGGAAAACAAAAAGGATTATCTGCATTTAGTTTAACTCAAGATGATAACAATAGAATTTTTTGTTGCAATTTAAAGGGACAGATTTTTGAAATCAAAAACGATTCTGCTTTTTTATTTTGTGAAATTCCAAAAGAACATATATCTGATATTTCCCAATTAGAATTCACTTCTGACAACCATTTAATCTTTGCTTCAAAAGGATTTTTTCGTGTTGAAAAAGGGAAATATCATTTGCTCTATAAAAATCAATCTTCAAGACATACTTTAACCAAACTGCCCAATAAAAAACTCATCGGGGCAATCAATATTAAAGACTCCATAATTTCATTTCAAAACAATGGTTATCAATTACAAAAAATTAATGTTAATAGAAATTATAAAAATAATGGAGCATATGCTTTTGATAGTTTCTTTTCTCTTTCAAATCAATTAATTTACCTCCACAATAAAACTTTTTCAGGAGATTTAAAAACTGTGTCATCTATTCCTTTTATAGAAAAAGAATCTTATTACCAATACAACGAAGATGAACTTTGGGCTAGAAGCTATAAAAAAGGAATAAGAAAAATTTATTTAGAAAATGACACCTTAAAAACATCTAACACTTATTTCCCAAATACATTTTTTTCAGCTATCACTTCTGATAAAGATGGAGCTTTATATTTAGGCACTTTTGGCAATGGGATTTATGTTATTCCTAGCCAAAACACTATTGAACATCATTTATCAAATAATCAAAACAAACTTAAGTCAATAGTTACTGTAAATAATGATATCTTATTATTGAATGATAATACAGGAATTATAAAATATTCTAATTATCACCCCCCCAAAGTGTTAGTTTCATCAAATGAATCAAACACTTCAAAACTTATCAGAGTAGATGACGTTAACCTAAACATACTAAACCCTTTCCCTTCGGTATTTCATGAATTAGATAGTAAAGCACCAATAAAAGCAGTAAAAGATATTTGTGTTACCAACACAAATGAAATAATTTATGCAACATCTAGAGGAATTTTTACCTACCAAAAAGAAAACTTTACAAATAACAAAAAGTGGAAAAAAAATGAAACTTATTACTCTTTCGATAGAGCAGCAGAGAGATGTCAAGCAGTTGTTTTTCACAACAATTATATTTACGCTGCTTATACTTCAGGATTAATAAAAATAGATGCACACGGAAACTACTCAGAAATCACCTACAACAACAATACTGTTTTATGTAGTGATATGATCATTATCAATGATAATATTTATTGCTCTACTCAAAATAATGGTATTATAATTTTATCGGATACTATTAAAAAATTAGAGAAAACAGAAAATAAAAAAATTAGAAAAATTCGACTCATAAATAACTACCTTATTTATCTATCTCAAGAAGGGTTTTATGCTTACCACCTTAAAAACAACACAACTCGTTTATTAGGTTTAGTTGAAGGTATTACAGGCTATGTAACCGATTTTGATGTTTCAAATAATATGTTGTGGGTTATTATAGATAGATCTAAATTACTTTCCGTTAACCTTTCTTTATTTTCTCAAAACCCACCCTCTGTAAACATATCTATAGATTCTATATTAGTGAATGGAAACATAAAAAAAAGAACAGAACTCATCAATCTACATCACACAGAAAACCAGTTTTCTTTTTTCGTTAAAAACAATGATATAAAGCAACAAAAAGAAAGTGTTATTTCCTATAGGTTAATTGGTTTAGATAGTACATGGAACAAGCTTAAAAATTCCTATACAATAGAGTATAAAGCTCTTCCCTATGGAAATTATAGCCTGGAAATAATTGGAAAATATGGAGAATCTTTAAGTGAGAAAGAAACACTATCAATTCATATACAAGCTCCCTATTGGCAAACATGGTGGTTTTATTTACTTATTTCTTTAGGGTTGCTATTAATAATTGTTATTTCATTTTTAATAAGGATTAAATGGATAAAAAGAAAAAATAAAGAAAAATTAGAAAAACAAAAACTACAAACCGATCTTATAGATTCTGAACTTAAAGCTTTGCGTTCTCAAATGAATCCCCATTTTATTTTTAACTCTTTAAATTCTATTCAAGACTTAATATTGCAACAAGATACTGATGCTTCTTATGACTACATTGTACTATTTGCCCAACTTGTTAGAAACACTTTAAATTATTCTAATCAAGATTTTATTCCATTAGAAAAAGAAATAGAATTTTTAGATATTTACTTAAAACTAGAACAGCTTCGCTTTGGTGATGATTTTTCATATTCTATAATTTGTTCAGATGTAGATGGAATAAATATACCTTCTTTATTAATCCAACCATTTATAGAAAATGCACTAATTCATGGGCTTTTACATAAATCTGGAGCAAAAAAACTTACCATAGCATTTAAATTAAAAAACAAGCAACTTATTTGTACTATAACTGATAATGGTGTTGGCAGGGAGGAATCGAAAAAAATCCAACAAAGACAAGGGAAACCGCACGAATCTTTTGCTTTAAAGGCAATAGAAAAGCGTCTATATATATTAAAAAATCAGTACGGTGATGATATTGGTTACGAAATAATTGATTTAAAAGATGAAAGTATAGCTAAAGGAACAAAGGTTATAATAAATATGCCTTATCATTCTCATTTTTAATTTCACAAACTCTTTTTGCTCTTCATAAACCCTTTTATATTAGTTGCTCAAACAGGTAGTATTCTTGTCATAAATTTTATTACTATGAAAAGAATATTACTAAGTATAGCTACAACATTAGCTTTTTTTAATTTGAACGCTCAAAATTATCAATGGGCAAATCATACACCTTCTTCAGGAGGTGAATTTATTAAAGGTATAGTCACACAACCTATTCATAAAGATATTTTTGTTACAGGCTATTTTGATGGATCAGGAAACTTTAGCAACGGTGGCCCAACCCTTACTTCAAATGGAAGTAATGATATTTACATTCAGAAATACAACAAAGTAGGAGGTCATTTTTGGACATATCAATTTGGTAGTGCAGGAGACGATAGAGGAGAAGATGTTGAACTCACAATGAGTGGAAGAATGATTGTTGTAGGTACATTTAATAACACAGTAGATTTTGACATTCACAATCAAAACACATATAATTTAACATCAAATGGAAATGCCGATATTTTTATTGTGAAATTACTTTACAACGGAACTTTAGATTGGGCAAAATCTATTGGCGGACTTGAAAATGATGCGGTTACGGATGTGGAAATAGATGAAAACGATAACATTTATATTACTGGGTCTTTTCAAGACTCTATTGATCTTGACCCAGGAACAGGAGTACAAATGCGTTATGCCACTTCATCTTCAACAGATACTTATATTTTAAAACTCGACAAAGACGGAAACTATGTTTGGGGACACTCTTTTGATGTACCAGGAGATTTTGATGCTGGGTTAAGCATTGAGTACGATGGAAATGGCAACATTTTTCTAGCAGGATATTTTGGTGGTTTAATGGATTTTGATCCTGGAACAGGTACACATCAAATGTCCAATACGCATCAAGCTGAAGGATACATATTAAAACTAGATACTAGTGCAAGTTTTCAATGGACTAAAATTTTTAGTGATCAATATTGGCAATCTGCCGAATGTGTTACCTCAGATGCTAATGGAAACGTTTATGTAAGCGGTTATTATAGCTTTGGAATAGATCTAAACCCATCAGGTGGAGGAGCACAGCATGGAAATAATGGGAATTTTGATTGTTTCGTTGTAAAATTTGATTCAGGAGGGAACTATAAATGGGGAAAAACTTTTGGCAGTAATGGAGATGACAGAGCTTGGTCGAATATAAAAATAGACGCTAATGGAAATTTAGTAATTGGAGGTATTTTTTCTAGTTCTACTATAGATTTTGATCCCAATGCGACCACATACCCTGTTAATAACCTAGGTTCTTTCGATGGGTTTATTTTATCCTTAGATACTGCTAATGGAGCATTCTCAGATATTTTTCATCTTGCAGCAACTGCAGATGACAGACTAGGTACTTTTGCTATTGATGATGCAGGAGATTGGGTTGTTGGTGGTTACTTTAAAAACACAATGGACTTTGATCTAGGAGCAGGAGTTGATACTTTAGCTTCTGAAGCTGGTTCATGGGACTCTTATCTTGCAAAATATTCTTTTACTACCACTGCATTACCAGAAATAAACGAAGAAAAAAACATAGTCCTCTACCCTAATCCAGCACAAAATCAGGTATTTATTTTAGGAGAAAATCCAAGTTCAATAAGTATTTATAATACCATTGGAAAATTAGTTGGGCAATACTACAACACGAGTAACATTGACGTAGGTGGTCTAGCAAAAGGATATTACATTTTAAATATAAATGTTGATGGAAAAATACACTCTAAAAAACTAATAAAAGAGTAGTAATAGCTTTTTCAGTTTAGTAATAAGGAAAGGTAATAATTACCTCTCCTTATGCTTTATTTTAGTACACTTTTCTATAAATAGCTATTGTGGTGCATAATTTTTGACTATATCCCCTTAAAATACTTGAATATTTATTTACTTTGTGTATTGTATTATCAAAACAAAGGCATGGATAAACATTCCTATTTGAGCAATGCTGATGGAAATGTAATTGAAGATTACTATCAGCAATATCTAAACGACCCTAACTCAGTTGAAGAAGGCTGGAGGAAATTTTTTGAAGGGTTTGAATTTGCAAGAAAAAATTACGATACCGATGTCCCTGAAGGGTTCGACAAAGAATTTAAGGTTCTTGATTTAATTAACGGGTATCGTTCCAGAGGTCATTTGTTTACAAAAACTAACCCTGTTAGAACCAGAAGACAATATAGCCCTAATCTAGATATAGAAAATTTTGGTTTAGAAAAGACTGATTTAGATACCGTTTTTCAAGCTGGTAGCGAAACAGGAATTGGACCTGCAAAACTAAAAGACATTATTATTCATTTAGAAGAGACTTACTGTCAATCTATTGGAATAGAATATACCTATATTAGAAAACCTGAACAAGTAGATTGGATAAAAAATAAAATTGAACTTAAAAATAGGTTACAACTCTCTACAAATGACAAAAAGCATGTACTTAAAAAATTAAGCCAAGCTGTTGGTTTTGAACAATTTTTACATAAAAAGTTTGTGGGTCAAAAAAGGTTTTCGTTAGAAGGAAACGAAGCTTTAATTCCAGCCTTAGATGCAATTGTTGAACGTGGGGCAGAAATAGGAATTAAAGAGTTTATTGTTGGAATGGCTCACAGAGGAAGATTAAATGTGCTAGCAAACATTTTTAACAAAACGTACAAAGCTATTTTTAGTGAATTTGAAGGCAAAGAATATGAAGACAATATTTTTGATGGCGATGTAAAATACCACCTCGGATACTCTTGTGATGTAAAAACAGATAACGGGCACGATGTTCATATGACATTAGCTCCAAACCCTTCTCACCTTGAGACAGTTGATCCTGTTGTTGAGGGTATTACGCGTTCTAAAATAGATACCTATCTGAAAGATGAGAACAAAATTGTTCCCATACTAATACATGGTGATGCTGCAATCTCTGGGCAAGGTATTGTTTATGAAGTCATTCAAATGGCTCAACTGGATGGTTATCGTACAGGTGGTACCATCCATATTGTTGTAAACAATCAAATAGGATTTACTACTAACTATTTAGATGGTAGATCAAGTACCTATTGTACCGATGTTGGTAAAGTTACTTTATCACCAGTACTACATGTTAATGGAGATGATGTTGAAGCTGTTATTCAAGCTGTACAATTTGCAATAGAATATCGACAAAAATTCCATCGAGACGTATTTATAGATATTTTAGGATATAGAAAGTACGGTCATAATGAAGGTGATGAACCAAGATTTACTCAGCCTTTATTATATAAAGCAATAGGTAAGCATCTAAACCCAAGAGACATTTATTTAAATAAATTAATTGGCGAAAATATAATTACTCAAGCCGAAGCTAAAAATATTCAAAAAGAATTTGATGCAGAATTACAAGGTTTTTTGAGCGATGCTAAGCAAATCGAAAAAGCATCCGTTACTCACTTTCTAAAAAGAACCTGGGAAGATTATTCATATTGTAAACCTGGTGAATTTGACAAATCTCCTGAAACTGGCTATGATAAGAAAAAACTACTTCCTCTAGGCAAGAAAATTGCTACCCTACCTTCAGATAAAAAATTTATCAGAAAAATCACGCGATTATTTGACGATAGATTGAAGATGATTAACGATGGAACAAGGTTAGATTGGGCAACTGGTGAACTTTTAGCTTACGCAACATTATTAGAGGAAGGCCACCCTGTAAGAATTTCTGGTCAGGATGTAGAAAGAGGAACTTTCTCGCACAGGCATGCTGTTCTTAAAGTTGAAGAATCTGAAGAAGAATATATCCCTTTAAGAAACTTATCTAAAAAACAAGCCAATTTCTGGGTTTATAACTCATTACTTTCAGAGTATGGAGTTTTAGGTTTTGAATATGGTTATGCAATGGCTACACCAAATGGTTTAACTATTTGGGAAGCACAATTTGGAGATTTCTTTAACGGTGCGCAAATTATTATCGATCAATTTTTATCAGCTGCTGAAGAAAAATGGAAAACACAAAACGGATTGGTAATGTTGTTACCTCATGGGTACGAAGGTCAAGGAGCCGAACACTCAAGTGGTAGAATGGAACGTTTTCTACAGCAATGTGCTGAAGAAAATATGCAAGTTGCTAATGCCAGCACACCTGCTAACTATTTTCATTTATTAAGAAGACAACTGCATCGCAAATTCCGTAAACCTCTAGTTGTCTTTACACCTAAGAGTTTGTTAAGACTACCTAAATGCGTTTCTACTATTGATGAGATGGCAAAAGGCAGCTTCCAAGAGGTAATTGATGATAACAATGCAAATACTAAAAATGTAGATACGGTTGTATTCTGTACGGGTAAGTTCTATTATGATTTACTAGCTAAACAAGAAGAAATTGGCGGTGCAGAAAACATAGCAATTGTAAGAGTAGAACAACTTTATCCTCTACCTCAAATACAATTAGATAAAATTATAGCGAAATACAAAAACGCTAAAAACTATATTTGGGCACAAGAAGAACCAGAAAATATGGGGGCATGGACACATATGCTTAGACATTTTACTTCAGTTAAATTAGAGGTGATTTCATTAGCAGAAAGTGGAGCTCCAGCAACCGGCTCATCAAAAGCTCATGCTGTAAGACACAATGATATTATAGACAGAGTATTTAAATATGCTCTTGTAACAAGTTAAGATATTAAATAGTTAAAGATAAATTAAAAAAAGCTATGGCTTTAGAAATGAAAGTTCCCTCACCGGGAGAATCGATTACAGAAGTAGAAATTGCTCAATGGTTAGTTGAAGATGGTGATTATGTGGAAAAAGATCAGGCTATTGCAGAAGTTGATTCTGATAAAGCAACTCTAGAATTACCAGCCGAAGAAAGTGGTATTATCACATTAAAGGCTGAAGAAGGTGATGTAATTGCAGTTGGTGCGGTTGTTTGTTTAATTGATACAGATGCAGAGCCTCCTGCTGATTTTGTTTCTGAAGCAGATGCAGAAGAGAAAGAAGTTGAAGTTGTTACTGAACCAGCAAAAGAAGAGACCCCGATGCCAAATCCAGGTCCAGCAAAATCTGTTGCCGCAGATGTAAAAGCAACCCCTGTAGCTAAAGAAATGATCGCTGCTAACGGTATTCCTGCGACTAAAATAAAAGGTTCCGGTAGCAACGGTAAAATTACCAAATCTGATATTGAAGCATACCTGACAAGTGGCGTTAGTTCAGACTCCATGATTGGCTGGGGAGGAACAAGAGAGGAAGAGAAAAAGAAAATGAGCATGCTGAGAAGAAAAATTGCTTCTCGTTTAGTTTCTGTAAAAAACGAAACTGCTATGCTCACTACTTTCAATGAAGTAGACATGAAACCTGTAATGGACTTAAGAGCTAAATACAAAGAAAAATTCAAAGAGTCTCATGGGGTTAGTTTAGGATTTATGAGCTTCTTTACAAAAGCTGTTACCGAAGCTTTAAGACAATATCCAGCTGTAAACTCTATGATTGATGGAGATTACATGGTTAGTTACGATTACGCTGATATTGGAATTGCTGTTAGCTCACCAAAGGGATTAATGGTGCCAGTAGTAAGAAATGCAGAACAAATGAGCCTGGCTGAAATTGAAGCTGAAATAAAACGTCTAGCTATAAAAGCAAGAGACGGCAAAATTGATATTGCAGATATGGAGGGTGGTACATTTACCATTACTAATGGAGGTGTTTTTGGTTCAATGTTGAGTACACCAATTATCAACCCTCCTCAAAGTGCAATTCTAGGTATGCACAACATTGTAGAAAGGCCTGTTGCCATAAATGGAAAAGTAGAGATTAGACCTATTATGTATGTCGCTTTAAGTTATGATCACCGAATCATCGATGGAAAAGAATCTGTAGGTTTCTTAAAAACTGTAAAAGAAATGCTGGAGAACCCTAGTTCGATAGTATTTGGAGGTAAAGATCCTGAAGAAGTTTTATTAAAACTATAAATACTTAGCCCTCTCTTTGAGGGCTTTTTTATGGCTCAAGTTAATATAAATACTAACCCAAAAGTTCAAGCTGTTTTTGATAAGTATCCTAAACCAGTTAAGGGTAAATTATTAGAACTAAGAGCATTAATTATTGAAACTGCTAATAACTTAGGGTTAACTCAAATAGAAGAAACATTAAAATGGGGAGAGCCTAGTTACCTTGCCAAAAATGGCAGTACCATAAGAATTGATTGGAAAAACAAAACTCCAGAACAATACGGCATGTATTTCCAATGTACCAGTAGATTGGTGCCTACATTTAGAATAGTGCACAAGAATAATTTTCATTTTGAAGGTAATAGAGCAATAATTTTTCCGTTGGAAGAAAGTTATTCTGCAAATGCATTAAAAAGCTGTATCCAGGCAGCTTTAAATTACCACAAAATAAAACATTTACCTCTTTTAGGGTTATAGATTTTTATGAGTCATCATCATAATCATTCCAATAAAAATTTAAAAGTTGCTTTTTTTCTTAATCTAGCCTTTACAATAATAGAGGTTATTGCTGGTTTTTATGTAAATAGTATGGCCATTATAGCTGATGCTATTCACGATTTTGGTGACAGCCTATCTCTCGGAACAGCATGGTTTTTACAGGTTAAGTCTGAAAAAAAACCCAACAAAAAGTATTCTTTTGGTTATAGAAGATTTTCATTATTCGGAGCATTAATTAATTGTACCGTTTTAATTCTAGGAGGTATTTATGCAATTTATGAAACAATTGGCAGGTTCCTCAATCCAGAATTGCCAGATGCCAGAGGAATGATGTGGTTTGCATTTTTAGGAATTGCTGTAAATGGCTATGCTGCATGGAAACTTAGCAAGGGCAAAAGCATGAATGAAAGAGTGGTTTCCTGGCATTTGCTGGAAGATGTATTAGGTTGGTTTGCTATACTTGTTGTAGCTATAGTGTTACAATTTAAAGAAATTGCATACCTCGATCCAGCTCTATCAATTTTAATTACATTATACATCTTATATAATGCTATGAAGAAGTTAAAAGAAACACTCTTTCTTTTTCTTCAAGGAAAACCAAAAGATATTGATACAGACAAAATTGTAGAATTGATTACCAATGTTAAAGGGGTTGTATCTGCCCATGATACACATATTTGGTCATTAGATGGCGAACACCATGTTTTTACCACTCATGTTAAATTAGGCAACATTTCTAATATCAACGAAATCGTGGTTATCAAATCTGAAATCAAGAAAATTATAGCCAAATATTCCTTTGAACACTATACCATAGAAACAGACCTTGACCACGAAACTTGTGTGTTTGAAGAGGAATTGTGAGTGATTAATTCACAATCAATTCGGATGTTGTAATAATATTACTGGATTGCAACGCTCTATCTTTTAGGTACATCTCATACCTAAATGTATCAGCATTAAAATCGTACAACAATTTCACTTCTGTTTCTCCTTCTAATGCAACCTGTGATTCATTTTTAATAAATGGAACACGAAGATGTAACTCAGTAGTATCAAAATTACTTGTAGTATTATTATATATAATAAGAGGAGTAATTAATTTCCAATTGCCATTTTGTTTTTCATAGTAATCAATGAAAAGATTAAACTCTTGTTCGCCTGTATTTTCTTCTTGTTTTAAGCCTAAATCTCCATCTTCATCATAGAATTCAAAGCGGACTATTGTATAAGTTTGATCATCTGAAAACCTAGCATCCATAAATTTAATTTGTGGAGGAACTGGTGTTGGATCTTCTTTTTTACAAGCAAAAGAAAAAACAATTAGAGCAGATAATATGGCTATTTTTACAACTTGTTGCACCGTATAAAGTTACGAATTAATTCACTTGATTGATATAAATCGCATATTCAACGTTAGTACTGATAAAGAGTTTAACGAAATTGCTCTTGAAATATTTAATTATCAATACACCCATAATTCTACTTACCATCAATTTTGTAAGCTCTTAAATAAACATCCAAATCAAGTAACTAAAATTGAACAAATTCCATTCTTGCCCATCGAATTTTTTAAATCTCAAACCATTAAAACAGGTGATTTTAAAGCTGAAGAAATTTTTTTGAGTAGTGGTACAACTGGGCCAAATCAAAGCAAACATCATGTAAAAGACATTTCTATTTATAAAAATAGTTTTACTAAAGGGTTTGAGCGCTTTTATGGAGAGATAACAGCGTATTGTATTTTAGCTTTATTACCTTCCTATTTAGAAAGAGAGGGGTCATCATTAATTTACATGATTGATGATTTTATCAAGAAAAGTAAAAATCAAAAAAGTGGTTTTTTTCTCAAAAATGAACAAGAATTGATTGATATTTTGCAAAATATGAACAAAAACAAGCAAAAAACGATACTTTTTGGTGTTTCTTTTGCTTTATTAGATTTAGCTGAAAAACACCAAATAGACCTTTCTAACATCATCATTATGGAAACTGGAGGCATGAAAGGAAGGCGAGAAGAAATTACCCGAGAAGAACTCCATAACATTTATAAACAAAGTTTTAATGTTGATACTATTCATTCTGAATATGGAATGACTGAGCTGTTATCTCAAGCTTATTCTAAAGGAAATGGGTTATTTAAATCACCACCTTGGATGAAAGTGTTAGTTAGAGATGCAAACGACCCTTTTAATCTATTACCCAATAATAAAACTGGAGGTATTAACGTAATTGATTTAGCAAATATTCATTCGTGTAGTTTTATCGCTACTCAAGATTTGGGAAAGAAAAATTCAGAAAGTTTATTTGAGGTATTAGGAAGATTTGACAACAGCGATATACGTGGTTGCAACCTACTAATTAATTAAGAAAAATAAATACCTTTGTTTGGAACAATATTTGATAAGAAAACGGTTTTAAATCATATAACATGAAATCAAAAAGGATAAATAGTACTTTATTAATTTTAGCTGTAGGAGTAATAATGGCTTTTAGTTCATGTCAATCTTTAACTCCTTTTTCAAACTCAGTTAGAACAAAATACACCTTGGATGAAGCCAAGTTGAAAAAAATGCAATTTTATATTTCGGATGAAATTCAACTGCAAAGAGGAGAAAGAAGTCAGGAAGCTCAAGAATTAGACGAAGATGGAAAATTAATTGTTTCTCAATCAGCTAGTTTAGATAATATTGTTGTAGATGCTAATACTCCTGGAGTTTGCGTAAAAGTAATTGATGACAGCAAGCTAGCCATTAGTTTTTTTGAGTCTGATAACCAGTATTTAGTATTTGGTGATCCAAACAACAGAGGAAGATATTACTTAATGGGTGCCGAATGGAAAAATGGGAAAGGCAAAATTAACTTTGGAGGTAAAGTTTATTATATCATGCCTGGTGGAGCAAGTGCTTACTTAAAATTTGAAATGAAAAAAATAAAAGACTATAAGAAATCGTCTACAAAAGCAAAAGGTAGAACAGTCAACTAATTTGATTTAGTATTAAAATATATTTTTAAATTTATCCCGCTAACTGCGGGATTTTTTATGATTAAACAACTCAACGAAACAATCAAATTTCTTAAAAGTAAAGGTATTACTTCTCCTGAAATAGGAATAGTATTAGGAACAGGCTTAGGTGGGTTAGTTGCTGAAATTAACATTGAATTAGAAGTTGATTATGATAAAATTCCTCACTTTCCTGTTTCTACAGTAGAATCGCACCATGGTAAATTGATTTATGGAACTATTGCTGATAAAAAAGTGTTAGTAATGCAGGGTAGGTTTCATTACTATGAAGGATACGATATGAAACAAATCACTTACCCAATTAGAGTGATGAAATTATTAGGGGTAAAAAACTTACTAATCTCTAATGCTGCTGGGGCTGTAAATACAGCTTATAAAAAAAGTACGCTAATGTTAATTACCGACCATATTAACTTATATCCTGACAATCCATTAATTGGTAAAAACTTAAACGATTTTGGACCTCGCTTTCCTGATATGAGTGAGGCTTATAATAAAGCTTTGAATAATAAATTAAGAACTATTGCCCAAGAACATAATATCTTACTGCAAGAAGGAGTTTATGCTCCTGTACCAGGACCAAACTTAGAAACCAGAGCAGAATACCGAATGATAAGAAAATTTGGTGCTGATGCTGTTGGAATGAGCACCGTACCAGAGGTTATTGTTGCCAACCACATGAATTTACCATGTTGCGCCATTTCTGTTTTAACAGATGAGTGTGATCCTGACAATTTAGCTCCAGTAGAATTAGCTGAAATATTAGAAGCCGCTGCCATTGCTGAACCTCAACTAACCAAACTTTATACTGAATTAATTAATAGAATTTAATGGACAATAAGCACCAAGAAAAGCTAAGTTTATTACAAGATTTAATTGCCCTGAGCAAGGCTGATAATAATGTTTCTTTTATGGAAGAACAGTTTATTAACTCTGTAGCTATGACTATGGGTATTTCACCTCAGGAATTACAACACATTAAAGATAACCCTATACCCTTTAACCCACAAAACAAAGAGATTGACCGAATTACACAGTTTTACCGCTTGTTACTATTAATGGGAGTTGATAGCAATCATCATGAAAAAGAAGTAGATTTTTGTAAAAACTTAGGCTTAAAAATGGGTTTAAACCCAATAGCTATTAATGAAGTAATAAAAAAAATATTAGCTTCAGAAAAAGGGATGCTACCTCCAAATGAAATTATTGAAATTTTTCAAACTTATCATAACTAATCTAAAAACAAATGGCTAAAAAAGGACCCATGCCCAGCTTTGCAACTATTGATGATTACATCGCTAATCAGTCAATAGAAGCACAAAAAGTATTACAAGAATTAAGAAACATTATTAAAGAGGCTGCACCAGATGCTGTTGAGGTATTAAATTATAAAGTGCCAACTTTTACATTGGTTCCAAATGGTAAAAGAGATCAGCAAATTATGATGGCTGCCTATGCAAAATTTATTGGTTTTTATCCTTTCCCAAGCACTATGGAAAAATTTTCAGAAGAACTAAAAGATTACAAACAAGGCAAAGGATCTGTTCAATTTCCATTAAATAAACCTTTACCAAAAGATTTAATCATTAAAATGGTAAAGTACAGAAAAGAAGAAATTTTAAAAGATTGGAAATAGCTTAAAGCGTTTCCAAATAATGCTGTTCTATTCCAAACTCTTTTTTTATTGCATCAATTTTTGAATCAATATTTTCTTGATTAGGTTTTTTATTGGATTTAACACCCACCAACATTACATTTTTACGCGTATGCTCGTTAGATATAAACTCAAAAATATTGGTGTTGTATTGCTGCTTTTCCATTAGCAAAGCGCGCATTGTATCTGTAACCATTTCAAACTGACGCTCTTTAAAAATACCATATTTCAACAATGGACTTTCTTGTTCCTTACCTTTTACTTGTTGCCTAATTTGTTTATGGCAACAAGGTGCGGTAATTATCAACTGGGCATTAGCTAGCATACCTTTACTAATGGCATCGTCAGTTGCAGTATCGCAAGCATGTAAAGCAATTAGTATATCAATGTTTTTTGCATCAAACTCTTGTATGCTTTGTTGTTGAAATTGAAGGTTTTCAAAACCACATTCCTTTGCCATTGTATTGCAAAATTCTACTAATTCTTTTCGTTGTTCAATCCCAATAATACTAGCATCAATTTTTCTTTGATTCACCAAGTAATCGTACAGAGCAAAAGTTAAATAGCCTTTACCCGAACCCATGTCAACTATAGTTAACCTCTTACTCGTATCAATGTGTTTTAATTGTATCTCAAATACTTCTAAGTACTTGTTTATCTGCCTAAACTTATCTGCCATTTTAGGGATAACTTTCCCCTGCTCATCAGAAACCCCTAGCAAGGTTAAATATTTACCCAACTTAGCTCTTTTAGTTTTTGGTTGGTCGTGTTGCTTGGGTGGTTTATTCTTAAAACTTGGTGAAGTAGTTCGTGTGCTTACTTTTCCCTTTTTTGAAAGCTGTACCGTAAAATCTTCCTTTAAAGTAAACAACGTAGCGATTCTAAATTTTCCATCTAACAACTTATTAATTTCAGCTTGAGCCGATTTTAAAGAGTAGTTTTTAACCTGATCGTTAGTTTGATAATGATAGGTAAACGAAAGCTGTTGTTCTCCTTTTATTTCAACCTCTCTAACATATACATTCAATAACCCATCGCTTTTATAAGCAGGTTTACTAAGGGTAATTTTCACAAAATTGTCCTCTTTAAAACTCTGTGTGACTTTGCTAAAAAACAGGTTGAGATTATCCATACTACTTCAGCTTCTGAAAAACTATCGGGTAAGAATTGTTTACCGTTAGCACATAACAGTCATTGTCCCCTATTTTCATTTTTTCCATCGCTTTGGTGTTTGCCCACGCAAAAAATCCAGATTCATAAGGCTGTAATATCCTAAACTCATTATTACCTTTTCCTAACAATACAACTCCTCTACCTGCATCATATCGTACGGTTTCTACTTCAGCACCATACATGTTACCACTCATAACAATATCTAAAATGTTATCCTTATTTACATCCTCAACAATTATGGCATTAATTGGGGAAACCTGTGCCTGAATAGGTAAATGCTGCTGTGTGAATTTGCCTTTGCCATCATTAATAAATATAGAGGAATATAAATCTTTAACCTGCAAGTGTAAAGCCTCATCTAATTTCTCTCCATAAATATCTGTCATTTTAGCTTCTGCAAATTGTTTGTAAGTAGGGAATTTTTCACTGATAAATGGCATCTGTTGGCTTGAACATTCTTTCCCTCTAACTGGGTAATGATTTTCCCCTTCGAAAGAACTTAAGACAATATCATAAGTTCCATTTTCATCAAAATCATTACAGTAAACATTAAATGGCTTTTCAATACTAGCTTTGAATTTAGCATTTTTACCCATGTTCCCTGCAATCAAATCCATATCACCATCATTATCAATATCTGCTTTCGTTAAGCTATACCATAAACCTTCGGTATCTGCTTTTGTCTCTTTTTTAAATTTTCCGTTTTCATTTTTAAATATGGTTAAAGGCATCCACTCTCCTACTAAAACCAAATCATAATCTTTATCATTATCCACGTCCACAAACTCTGCACCTGTTACCATTCCAATTTCAGTAATTTCCTCTGCATATTTAGCAGTGGCATCTGTAAAGTTGCCACCTTTGTTCTCTAGTATATAACTTTGAGCAGGAAAAGGGTATTTACCAGCCACCAATCTACCTCCAACAAATAAATCTAAATCATCATCACCATCAATATCGAATGGCTTAACAACCTGAGTACTACTTGTCATTTTAGGTAGATTGGCCATTTTAGAAAAATTACCTGAACCATCATTAAGGTAAAGCCTATCTTGAAAAGCATTATCTTTTGCATCAAAATCATTGCCTCCGCTAGCAACATATAAATCCATATCACCATCATTATCACAATCAAAAAATTGAGCTCCAACATCTTCACTTATTTTATGTTGTTCAAATATTTTGTTAGCTAAAACACTAAATGTATGGTCTGGGTTTTGTTGTAAAATTTGCCCTGCTTGATTTTTTGCGCCACCAATAAAAATATCTTCTAGTCCATCTCCATTAACATCTGCAACATCCATGCAAGGCCCTAAATTAGACAGTTTATGTGGTAAAAGTATTTCCCTTTTAAAATCATCAAATTCGTTCTCTTGATGTTTATATGGTAGCTGAATATTGCTTGAAGCAAATGCAAATAGAGGTTGATACGTTTCTTTGGATAAACTACCTGATTTAGCATCGTTAACAGATAATTGTAATGTTTGATTAGGCTCTACATTCTCAACAATACTTATCTGTTGATTTGGCCATCTTACTTCTATTTTTGAAATTTTTTGAGCATCACCTACACCAAAAACCAGCTTATAATCTACCGAAGATTGATACCCTCTGGTTGGGAACAATTCTTGTACTTGGATGCCTTTACCGGTAGTTACTTTAACTTTAGCTCCAACAGCAAAAGGGTTGTTTTTATCTCCTTTTAACTGTAATGCAATAAAATTATTTTCAGTGTTATTGGTATTAATGTAAACAGATGCTACCTCATCAATATTGTTAATCACCATGTCCAAATCACCGTCATTATCTAAATCGCCATAAGCAATTCCATTGGAGTTCAGTTTTTCTTTTATCCCCCAACTCTCAGAAACATCTTTAAAGGTTAAATCTTTATTGTTTTGAAAAAAGTAGTTTCTTACTCTAGTTTCGGGCATAAATTGATAGGCTTCAGTAAAAGTTAGTTTCTTGCCCTTTTCTTTAGAAATATCGCTTAAGTTTTGAGATAAATCTCTATCCTTCATGTCCTTTCTATAGCCGTTGGTAATTGCAATATCTTTATATCCATCTAAATCTAAATCAGCAAATAAAGCTCCCCAACTCCAATCAGTTTTAGCAACTCCTGCCAACTGACCAATTTCACTAAATGTTCCATTTCCGTTATTAAGTTGTAAAGTATTTACCATATACTGAAAATGCTTACCTGAAGTAACCATCGTCCAAAATTTTTCAGATGACATACTTTCCATATTTCTTTTAGACCTAACATGACTAGAGTATGCCATATCCATCTCAATAATATCTAAAAATCCATCATTGTTAAAATCAGCAATATCAGTACCCATTCCAAAATTGGAGATATGCTTGGTTCGCTGCATTGCCGCTTCCATAAATTTGCCTTGATGATTAATAAACATATAATCTCTCTCTTCATAATCATTAGCAACATAAAGATCAGGATAACCATCATCATTAATATCTCCTACACTTAACCCCAAACCAAATGCGTGATTGCTTATACCTACTTCTTTAGACACATCTACAAACTTGCCATCCTCATTTTTATAAAGCCTATCCGATTGGTTTCTACCTTGAGCATAAAAGTTTTTTAACTCTTCACCACTCATACTAAAAAACCCATCAGGAAAGTTTAATACATAAACATCCAAATCTCCATCTAAATCAAAATCAAAAAAAGCAGTTTGAGTAGTCAATCCAGTATCAGCTATTCCAAAAGTTGTAGCTTGCTCGGTAAAAGTTAAATCTCCGTTATTAATATATAATAAATTTGCTTTTTGCTCAGGTGTTTTATTTGGTCCTGCTCTACTTACGTAAATATCTATGAACCCATCAGCGTTAACATCTGCCATTGTAACGCCCGTATTCCAACCAGCTTTTGGAAGTTTTAATGCTCTTTCCGTAATATCTTCAAACTCTAAATTTCCTTTGTTAAGGTAGAGTTTATCTTCAACCATATTCCCTGTAAAATAAACATCTGCTAAACCATCATTATTGATGTCACCAATGGCAACTCCACCTCCATTGTAGTAATACTCGTAAGTAAACCAATTTTCATTATCCGTTTCAGTAATGTTATTAGCAAAAGATATGTTAGAAGATTTTGGCTCTAATGAATAAAAAAGGTGGGTTTTATCTTCTTGCTTTTTAGTAGGCGTGTTACACGAAAAAAATAAAGCAACAACTGGTAATAATAAAATAAAGCGCATAGTACTGTTTTTAATGCTTTCAAAGGTAACTAAATATTAAGATTAGCAGAAATAAGATGTATTATTAAATACAAAATATTACTTTTAGATAATGGTAACTTTTCAGCCCATCAATCAAAAAACACTTGTTGATGCCACATCAATTTACAACTATTATGTAGAAAATTCTACTGCCACTTTCCATACTGAAAAAGTTACTGAAAATGAGTTAGCAAAAAGTTTATCTCTTGGGAGTGAAACCTACCCTTCTTACACCATACATTTTCAAAAAGAAATTGTTGGTTTTTGCTATTTAAGCAAATTTAGACCGAAGCAAGCATACGATATTACAGCAGAAGTTACGCTTTACTTGCACCCTGGTCATCTAAAAAAAGGAATTGGAAAAGAAGTGTTAGCCTTCTTAGAAAAAGAGGCAAAAGAAAGAGGCATAAAAAATCTTTTAGGGGTAATAACGGAGGAAAACAAAGCAAGCATTATTTTATTTGAAAAGTGTGGTTATAATAAAGCTGCACACCTCAAAAATATTGGCATTAAGTTTAATAAGACTTTAGATGTTACCTGGTATCAAAAAGAAATTTAATTTTACTAAAAACTCAACCCATGAAAAACTTAGTATTTATCTTACTATTCACATCAACCATTTTAAATGCTCAAACTATGGAAAAAGAAAGCATACATCAATTTAAAGTACCCGATTTATATGGAGACGAATTCGATTTTAGTTCTTTAAAAGGTAACAAGGTAATGATAGTTAACACTGCCAGCGAGTGTGGCTTAACTCCTCAATACGAGCAATTGCAAGAAGTTTATGAACACTATAAAGACAAAAAATTTATAATCGTTGGTTTCCCTGCCAATAACTTTGGCGCCCAAGAACCTGGAAGCGATGAACAAATTGCTGCTTTTTGCAAAAAGAACTACGGGGTTACCTTTCCGATGATGAGTAAAATTTCTGTGAAAGGTGATGATATGCACGAAGTATATCAATTCTTAACTCAAAAAAGTAAAAATGGGTTAGAAGATTCGGAAGTAGCTTGGAATTTCCAAAAATATCTGTTAGATGAAAATGGAAATCTAGTAAAAGTTATTCATCCTAAGATTTTACCGAATGATGAATCCATTCTTAAGTGGATTGAAGAATAGCTAGAAATAAATAGCATGAAACTTGGCTTGCCCGTCACTATTTAGTTCAAAAGTAGGCAATGGCACTTTAATCATATTCAAGAAAAAGAAAACCGACTTTAAAAATTTAGAGTTTGTGTTTATCTTTTCAAAATCTACATCTAAGGACAAGAAATATTGTCTTTGGTGATGATTACCAGGCAATCGGTTAAAATCCTGATCGTAAAAAACACGCTCTTGCGAAGACAACATACCGTAAGCACTATAACCAGGAGCAACATTTAACCAACTAGGTAACCACTCACTATTACTAAAAATTGATTTTAAATTGGTGGACGCCCAAAACGTTTGTCCATTATAATCTTGCACCACTCTATCTAAAAACCCTTCTCCTAAAACAGCAGGTCGTAATTCTGCCAATTCGGTATGGTGATAAGAAAACTTAAAGGTAACCACTTGTTTTTTAAATGCTAATTCTTGCCCGATTAACAATAATGCTCCAGAAGCATTAGACACCATATCCATAGTAGAAAATCCCCACTCTTTGTAATGCCCATCTAGCACTTCAACAGATGTCATAAACAAAAATCCAAATGAACCTCCATAAATAATGGCTTTTTTATCTTTTACTCCTGCCCAACGTAATGATTGCATGCCTAGTTTACCAAAAGTATAGCAGGTGTAAGCATGGCCATATTTATCAATTTGTTTCCAATCAGCATTATCGTTAGTAAAATGAAATCCTACCCAATTATTATCTTGATACCAAACGGTATATAAACTTGCTAAAGTGCCCGCATAAAAAGCCGTGCCTGTACCTGCAGCTAAAGCAAAGCGTCCCTTTTTAAACTCTCGTTGAGGAATAGAATCTTTTATAACTTGTGACGAAGCTATAAAATGGATAAAGAATGAGAATATAAACAGCCATTTAGCCATCAGCCAAAGGTAGTGAAAGAATTACGAATTAAATTTAAGTGATTGTTAAATAGAAACTTTTCCTAACCATCTCAACACATTATCTCTCCATATCTCATCTGCTTCTCGCTGAGTCAAAATATCTACCTCAACAGCAAAGTCAATAACTCTTCCAGGAAATGAAGTTCCTACACCTTCCATTTCTCCCAGTGGATAAGGATCATCTAGCCCTGCTACAATTTGAGAAACTCCAACTCTTCTTTTCAATAATTCTAAGGTATAAGAATCATGCACCAGTGTATCAAAAAATAAGTTTGGATGCCCCAAAGATGTTCTCGGATTTTGAGTGCCTTCAAACAAATCTGGTCTTCCATCATAACCTTGTAGCCTTCTACCATAATTGGCTATTCCCAACATACACCCGTGTGCAAAACAAGTTCTCATATTTGGGAATTTATTCGGAATATCATTTAAAGTATAAAGGTGCAACGTATCTGCACATTGAGCCATCATCCATACCAAATGAAACCGCCAATATTGATCTTTCAAGTTTACCATTTTTTCTCCATCGTAAGGATGAATTTCTATGGCTAAACCATATTGGTTTGCTAATTCATATATTGGGAAAACTGATTTGTCCGCAATAGATGTCCATTCTTTATCTTGATTTAAAAAATGGGTTGGTAAGCAAAGGAGTTTTAAATCTAATTCTTTGACACAACGTTCAATTTCTGCTAATGCATCATCCATATACAAGGGTTGAACGACAAAACCACAAGTAAATTTTTCAGGATAATCTTTCTGAACCGATGCATTAAAATCATTTTGCCAAGTTATAGCATCCTTAGCATCTTGCCTTTCCCAACCATTACAATAAATCTGCGATAAATTAAGCATTACCCCATGGTCAATATTGTACTTGTCCATCCAATCCAACTTTTCCTTTAGAAAAAAACTAGGGTCAGTTATTGGTCTTCTCCACCCTCCTTGATGCATAAACTTCTTCTCATCATCAATCCAAAACAGTTTTTTATCTTTCATAAACTGTGGAATCTGATGAGGCTCTGGCAAAATATGCCCGTGACCATTTATTCTTTTATGGGTGTTGGGTGTTGAGTATTGGGTGCTGAGCAATGTCATTTCTCTAAGTATTTTATAAATCCTATAATCAATTTACGAACTGAAGTTATTTGATTAAAAACTTCTTCCACCTGATTTTCTTTAATAAAACCTAAATCAAGTGCTAAATAAATTTGTGTTTCTATTTCGTAAATAGAACCTTTAGCAATATAAAAAAACTGTTTAGCTTCCTTATTATAATTTCGTGCGATACCTTCCGATATATTAGAAGGAACAGAAATAACTGCTCTCTTTAATTGAGAGGACAATCCATATTTTTCTTCTTCAGGAAATGATTGAACAACTTTATAAATTATTGAAACCAACTTTCTCGATTCCTTCCATACATCTAAATTTTTATAATCCTTCTCACTCATAACTCATCTCTCAATACTCATTACTCATCAGTTGTAAATTTAGGGTCTGTTTCCATCACATTACCACAATTATCACATGTTCTATGCTCTTCAGAGTTATAAAAACGTTTAAATACCGCTAAAAAATCTTTTTCAATATCATTCAACGGAAATCGTTCTTCATATAACTTGTGATTACACTTATCACAAAACCACATCAGCCCATCCATCAAATCGGTTCCTTTCCTTACTTTTTCTATCACCAATCCTATTGATCCTTCTGAACGTCCCGGTGAATGCGGAATATTACCAGGTAATAAAAACATTTCCCCTTCTTTTATTGGAACATCTACCGCCTTACCATCTAATTGAATGCGAACATTAATATCTCCTTTTACCTGGTAAAAAAGTTCTTCTGATTCATTAAAGTGGTAATCTTTTCTAGCATTTGGTCCAGCAACAACCATTACAATAAAATCTTCTCCCAGTGGGTAGAGGTTTTTATTAGCAACTGGCGGCTTTAATTTATCTTTATTATCTTCAATCCATTGATTGAAATTAAAAGGCATTGTTAGTGACATAATTTTTTATTTTTAAAACTGTTTAAAGGTACTTAGTTTGCTATATATATAAAAATAAAAAAGCCTTAACATTTCTGTTAAGGCTTTTGCTGCACTAACTAATCATTATTTAATTACCAATTTACTGGTACTCGCTCTATCCTTTTGTATAATTTGAAGCAAATACATTCCCTTCTCATTTTCACTAATATCAATGTTGTTTTGGTATTGACCAGAAAAATTTGAAATGTTTTCACTATAAACTTCCTTTCCATTCATATCAAATATTCTTATATGAACTGGAGCTTTTTTATTCAGTTTAAAGTTTAAATCAAACTTACCATCATTTGGATTTGGGCTAAACGTTAAATCATCAACATTCAACTCTTTTTTCTTTAGGTTTTCTTCTGCTGCTGGAATTTTTTTAGCCAACTCATCTACACTTTCACTGGTAATATTGGCAATTACCACAACATGCTTTGTAACAACTCCATTCTTACCATCTACTTTAACATCAATAGTCATTTCATGGTCTTTATCTCCACCAATAAACATCATCTTCTCTCCATGTATTTCGTGAATATCAGCTTCATCAAGCTCTACCTCTTCTCCATTCACAATTTTCTTAATGGTAACATTCCCATCATCATCCTTTTTCTTAATAATTTTAACCGTATGTGGAGCAGAACCCCCTTCTATGTCTTCAATAATCACTTCAACATCCTCTGCATTATCGTGAGTTACTTCTATGTTTTCATGTAGTTTTTTTAAATGTTGGTGCATTTCATCCAATGCAATTTCCATCTCTTCTCCGTTAATCATCATTTTTATTTTTCCGTCTTCTCCATCTAACATTTTAATGTCAAAATTCATTTCCACATCTTCTTCTCCATCCCCAGTACTCAACTTCATTATCTTCATATCTTCTCCTTCATAATCCATATTCATGTCGAAATTAAACTCATTAGTATCATCTCCCATCATCATAATTCTAACCACCTTGTGAAGAGAGTCTCCCTCAACACCTATACTAGTATGCAATGACTCAATCCAGTTCAAATGATCCTTACAATCAAAAGTTGAATCAACCTCTGTTCTAACTCCGTCAATAATCTTTACTATTTTTACTTTACATTTTTTGTCTCCACCCTCTATATTTTGAGTAAAAGAGAATAGTGCAAGTACCGTTGCAATAATTCCTATTGGAATAAAAATTAGTTTAAATTTTTTCATCATATTTTGTTTTTGGTTATTAACTTAATTTTCTATCACAAATCTACTTCAGCCCTCTGTTTATTGGTGTTAAAGAACTCCTAAAGAAAGTTAAGGAAAAGTTAAAGTTGGTGCTACTACCACCTTAAAAGTTAAATTTGCTGTATATGAACAAAAAAAACCTATACCTGATTCTCTCATTAATGACCATTTCTTTAACTGGTATTATATGGGTACAGGTATATTGGATACACAATAGCATTAAGGTTAAACAAGCCCAATTCGACCAATTGGTTGCTGAAGCATTAAACCATGCTATTAGTGTAGTTGGTGATGATGAATCCATCAATTTTATACACGAACAACTGGTTGATGTAGTTGCGTTAACTGACTCATCCAGGGGTGTAAGCAAACACATAAAAAAGTGGCATTCTCAAAAAACCCTAATTGACTCTTCAAACACCGAAAATTCTTTTAATTATGAAGTAATTACTGATAGCGATGGTGAAGATGTAAAAATGACCATCAGTATTAATGGCAACGATAAAGTAATAGATATTAACGACAAAGCAGAAAAAATAGAAGCCATTCTAAGTAATGACTCAATAACAGATATTATTGATATATCTGAAGAGGATTTTACGTTTGCCAATAGGTTTGGAAAAATCATTGTAAAAATGGCGAAAGAGTTTAAAGAAATTGATAAACCCATTCACCACTTGTTAGAACAAACCAACTTAAAAGAAATTGTAGAAGAAAGTCTTAAAGATAATGGTATTGAATTACCTTTTACTTATGCTATAATTAGCGGAGATGAAGTTATTGAAGAATTTTCTTCTGATCAATTTGAATTACACAATGATATCTATACGATTAGTTTATTCAAAAATCATTTGTTAGATAACTCAGCACTTTTAGCTATTGATTTTACAGGCAAACGTAACTATGTTTTTAAATCAATGCAAGTAATGATATTATGTTCGGTATTATTTACCTTAATTATATTATTAACTTTTATCAGTACACTTCATTATATGTTTAAACAAAAGAGATTGTCTGAAATGAAAAGTGATTTTATTAATAACATGACTCACGAATTTAAAACCCCTATTTCAACAATATCATTAGCTATAGATTCTATCACTCATCCTAAAATTATTGATAACAAAAAGCAAATTCATCATTTTGCAGATGTTATTAGAAAAGAAAATCAACGAATGAACAGACAAGTTGAGAGCGTTTTAAATACTGCTTTGGGAGAGAAAGGAGAGCTAGATATAGATAAAAAGGAGTTTAACTTTAATGAGTTGTTACAAAGAATTCCTGAACGAATGAAGTTACAATTAGAAGCAAATAGTGCCACTCTTAAGCTTAATCTGTTTTCATCTCGACTTTACATTGTTGGTGATGAAATGCACTTACAAAACACCATTTGTAACTTGATTGATAATGCAATTAAATACAATAAGAACAAGCCTAATATAAATATTACTACCGACTTAGTAAATGCATATTGTGTTATTACTGTTGCTGATAATGGAATAGGAATGAACAATGAAACACAGAAAAAAGTATTTGATAAGTTTTACCGTGTTGAAAAAGGAAATATCCATACCACCAAAGGATTTGGAATTGGTTTAAGCTATGTAAAAGCAATAGTTACTGCACATCAGGGAACGATAAAAGTAAATAGTAAGCCAAATTCTGGGACAAGCATTACCATCTATTTGCCATTAAGTAAATGACTAAAAAGCCACACATATTATTAGTTGAAGATGAAGAAAACTTTGGATCTGTTTTAAAAAACTATTTAGAGTTAAATGATTATTTAGTTACACTTTGTAATGATGGTAGAAAAGGTTTAACTAAGTTTAAAAATGATGAGTTTGATTTGTGTGTTTTAGATGTAATGATGCCTGTAATGGATGGTTTCAGCGTAGCCGAAGAAATTCGGAAGATTAGCTCTACTATTCCCCTTATTTTTTTAACCGCAAAAAAATTAAAAGAAGACATCATTAAAGGTTATCAAATAGGAGCTGATGATTACATTACCAAACCTTTTGATACAGAAGTATTATTGCTAAAAATTAGAGCCGTTTTACAACGTAGTGGTCAGCAACAAAAAAATCAGGAAAAAGCAACAGAATACCGAATCGGAAAGTTTTATTTTAATTCACTAACTCGTGAACTATCTATTAATGATACTCTTAAAAAATTATCGCCAAAAGAAACGGCTTTACTCCAGCTTTTAGCTCAACATAAAAACGAAGTTGTTCCAAGAGAATTAGCTCTAAACAAAATATGGAAAGACAACAACTACTTTACCACCCGTAGTATGGATGTATTTATTGCCAAGCTGAGAAAATACTTAAAAGAAGATGCTGAAATAGAAATCATCAACGTACATGGCAATGGATTTAGATTATTAGCAAAATAAGTTACCTTTGTTTGCTAAACCCACATTATGAATTTAGATTTAATTGGAAAAAATGCTATAGTTTGTGGAAGTACACAAGGCATTGGAAAATCCGTAGCACTTCAGCTTGCAGCAATGGGTGCTAACATTATATTAATAGCCCGTAACGAAGAAAAACTGGCTGCTGTAAGAAATGAACTTGATACTAGCAAAGGACAAAAACACCATTACATTAAAGCAGATTTTTCTGTTCCTTCTCATTTGAAATTAGTTGTTGAAGAGTACATTGAGATAAATCAAGTAAATATCAATATCTTAATTAATAATACTGGTGGACCAGCTGGTGGACCAATTGAGAATGCTAAAACCGATGAATTTTTAAGTGCTTTTTCTAATCATCTTATTTGCAATCATATTTTAGTACAAGCTGTGAAAAAAGGGATGAAAAAAAGTGGTTATGGAAGAATCATCAACATAATTTCTACTTCTGTAAAACAACCTCTTAATGGGCTAGGTGTTTCTAACACTATTAGGGGAGCCGTAGCTAATTGGAGTAAAACTATGGCAAACGAATTAGGTGAGTTTGGAATAACTGTAAACAATGTTTTACCAGGTGCTACTGATACCATTCGATTAAAATCTATTATTGAAAATAAGGCTAATAAAACAGGTAAATCTGCTGAAGATATTAAACAAGAAATGGCCAATCAAGTGCCAATGAAGCGCATTGCTCAACCCGAAGAAGTAGCTAATGCTGTTGCATTTTTATCATCTCCTGCTGCAAGTTACATTAATGGAATTAATTTACCTGTTGATGGTGGTAGAACAAAGAGTTTATAAAAACAAAAACCCGAGTATTGCTCGGGTTTTTTGATTAACCTTTTAATTTAAAATTAATGGGCAGCATATAATAAACACTTACAGCTTTTCCATGTTGCTTTCCAGGCTTCCAATTAGGCATTGATTTCACTACTCTAATTGCTTCTTCATCCAACCATTTGTTTACTCCTCTTAAAATTGTAACATCTTTAATCTCACCTTTTTTATTTACAACAAATTGCACATGTACCTTGCCCTCTATACCTGCTCTTCTTGCTTCGTCAGGATATTTAATATTATCAGCAAGATATTTAAACAACTTCTTTATTCCTCCTTTAAACTCAGGCATTTTTTCTGCCCCAAAACTAGGCACATCCTTTTCCTTAATATCTTCTTTCTCCTTCCAATCACCAGGATTAAATTTTGGTTCTTCTTTTTTCTCTTCCTTTTTTTCAACTTCTTTGGTGTCATTCTTCACTATCTCAATAATATCAGGATTAGTCTTTAAAGTTGTTTCTTTTACTTTAGGCTTTTTTACTTCCTCCTCTATTGGTATGATTGGAATAATATCCCAATCCTCAACCTCAACTTCTGGTGCCGAAGGCAAATCAGCAATATAAATTGGTGTTGTCCACTCAAATGCCAGAAGTGTAATTCCTCCAGCAATAATTAATCCTATTTGAAAAAAGATTCCTCTTAGCTTTTCCAGCTTGTTTTGGTTGTTTTTAGTTTGGCTCATAGCAGTAATTTTTTAGGTTAGTACATCTAAATAACTTTTATTTAGCTTGTTTTAGTATGTAGATGCAGCTTTAATCTTAATTTCACAAAATGCGAACTACTTTTTTTGTAGTATTAATACTAACCTTAATAAGTTGTGTTTCTTCAGAATCTTTAGAGCACGAAAACAACAATATTAAAAGGTATGCTTTTGGAAAGGGAGGAGGGTTTACCGGAGAATATACTGAGTTTATTTTTAACGAAAATGGGAAGGTATATAAATACGACTACAAATACGATAGAGAGGTTTTTTATAAAACCTTAGATAAAGCTGACCTTAATTATTTTTTAGAAGAGATTGAAAACCTTAGCATAGAAGGAATAGAAATGAACAGCCCTGGTAACAGAACTTTTTATATAGATGTTCGCATTGGGCAACAGTCCATCAATAAAATCATTTGGGGCAATCCACAGTTTTACCCACCTAAAAACATTATTGACTTCCATGAGGAAGTTTTTAAAAAATTAGCCGAATTTGATCCATAGTAATTTTTTGAACGCGTAAGATTTTTTGATTTTAAGGTTTTTACTCTATATATAGTACCAGACATTTGTTTCAAAATTAAAAACCCTGAATTATGAAAAAATTAAATTTACTTATTATCATTCTGGTAGCAGTTACGAGCATAAATACGCTTGCTGCCCAATGTGTTGCCAATTTTACCTCAAACAGTGGAATAAATGGCACGGTTAACTTTAGCGACCTATCAACTGGACATGATTATGTAGTGTGGGATTTTGGTGATGGAACAATTTTAACAACTTTCAATAATGTTAATACGTCTCACACCTACAATTCAAATGGGGCCTACGCTGTTTGCATTACCATAGGTGACTCTATGCAAACCTGCGCGACAACTTTTTGTGACTCCGTTCTTGTGACCAATGCTATAACCTGCAATCTTAATATCCCCTACTATACGGTAGATAGTATTTGTGATTACTATTTTACAGCAAACAATACCGGTACTAGCTACTTTTGGAATTTTGGGGATGGAAATACCTCTACTCAACAAAACCCTGTACATAACTACACGAATAATGGATGGTATTACTACTGCTTAACTATAGATAGTTGTCCTGCTATTTGTGATTCTATCTACGTAAATTGTAATACTGCAGCACCTTGTTCAACTATTGCTAATTTTAATGTGATTGACAATGGTGGTGGAAACTACACTTTTAATAACACTTCATCTGGTGGTTCATTAGCTTACTATTGGTACTTTGGTGATGGCTACACCTCTACTGCTGCTAATCCATCACACACCTATTCTGCAAATGGAGTTTATTCTGCAATCTTACATGTTTATGATCTTTTAGATTCCAACTGTTATGATTACTCTGTTCAAACTATTAACGTAACTGGTGTTTCTAACCCTATTGCATGTCAAGCTGGATTCATTGTTTACCCAGATAGTTCAAACCCAGGGAATGTAATTGTTGTAAATAATTCTACAGGAAATAACTTATTTTACTATTGGGCTTTTGGTGATGGTAATACTTCTAACCAACAATTTCCAAACTATACGTATAGTTCTTCAGGTCCATTCGAATTATGTTTAACAGTATTTGATAGTATAAGTCAATGCTCAAGTACTTATTGTGATTCTATTTTTTCAGGAGGCACTGTATTAAAACAAGGAGGCTTTACCATTAATGTTGTTCCTCCATCATCTACTGCTATCAATGAAGAAGTAGCTATACTTAACGAAGTAGCTACCTACCCAAATCCGATTAAAAACAATTTAACAATTGATGTTGACTTAGCCGAACAAGCATTGGTTGAGATAACTGTTGTGGATTTATTAGGCAATGAAGTTGCGATAATTTCTAACGAGGTATTGAATAGTGGAAACAACAAATTAAACTGGAACACATCAAATGTTTCAAATGGAGTTTATCTTTTAAATGTAAAGACTGAAGATACATTAAAAGTTAAAAAGCTTGTAGTAAACAAGTAATCTAACCTAAATGAGAAATTTAATTTTAATAATCCTGATTACCTGTGCATTTGTGATAAATGCACAGGTTCCAGGTAATTCTATTTTCGATGATTCATTTTTACATGAAATCCGCTTTGAGAATGCCGACACCAACAACTGGATAAACACCAAAAACTACCAAATGTTGAATATTGTTGTTGACGGTAATCCTGTTGATAGTGTAGGAATGAAAAGAAAAGGGAATATATCTAAGTACCCTTCTACAAATAAATATGCAATAAAGGTAAAAACCAACAAATATGTTCTTGGTAAATATTATGATGGTATAAAAGAATTTACATTACATATGAATTATCAAGACCCTACCATGCTTCGTGAGAAACTCACTTATGACATTTGTGAAGAAATAGGTCTGTATTCATTACGAACAGCCTTTGCTAAAGTTTACATCAACAATGTTTATTGGGGCTTATACACTATAGTTGAAGGTAAAGATGAAATGTATAAGCACAAATTTGGCAACAGAAGTTCTGACGCGATTGAATCATTGGATTTTGGAGATATGTGCTATCATGGCACTAATATATCAGAATACGATGTAGATGACCCTGGTAATTTTTGGCCCAGGTATGAATTTTCAAATGGCGATCCAAATACTGCATGGCCTAGCTTTATCAATATGTTAGATAAAGCCAATAACACTATAAATAGTGAGTATTTAGATACTATCCCTAAGTACTTAAACATTGAAGATTTCTTTAAGTATCAAGCCATAAACGTTTACTTAATGAATTTTGATTCTTACATTAGTTTAAGAGGAAACCAGATTTACGTATTTGATACTCTAAATAAAAAATGGCAAGTAACCCCCTGGGATTTTAATGCCTCTTTTGGCCTTTGGGAAACCAATAATTATCATGTAACTTCTTATCCTATGATACCTAACTCCATATCAAATGGCTGTATGGCAGACAAACTAAACACCTTCCCTCAACTAAAAAACTATTACTTAGATGCCATGTGTGAGTTAGCAAGCATTGTGTGTGACACAACTACAATGTTTAATAAAATCAATCAATGGAAATCTCAAATACAACAAGCCGTTTATACCGATAATAGAAAAGTTGCAAATAATACTGATTTTGATAATGGATTAGAATATGGATATCATAACGTATACGGTTTAACCAATGTTCCTGCACTTAAAACATTAATATCTGAACGTTACAACCTAATCACTCAAGCATTAAATAATGAAGGCCACAACTGCTCTGTAGCTGTTAAAGAAATCAGCGAACCCTTTAATAATGTTACCATCTTCCCAATCCCCGTAAAAGGGTTGTTAACTATTAATTTAGATTTAAAAGAAGAAACACATTCTACAATTGTAATTTCAGATATACTGGGAAATACTATTTCGGTTATATCGAATAATAAAAAACTAAGTGGAAACAATCAATTCTTTTGGAGCACAGATGGCGTTGCAAATGGGATTTATTTCATAAGAATAAAGACTGGAAAATCTATCCAAGTAAAAAAGTTTATTGTTAACAGATAGGTTTAGTTTAAAGGGGCAAAATTATTTTGCTCCTTTAATTTTACTATTCAACCATTCATTGTAGTTAATTATATCGTTATCCTGCTCCGTTACATTTTTTGATTCGTTTAGACTCTTAAACTCTTCAACAGCTTGCTGTAATTCTTTTTTAGTGTAATTTTCCATGTGTAAAACAATTTTGATAAACGCTTGTTCCCTTTTATAAATTTCTTCGGTTAAAAGATGTTTAAAATCTTTATTGATAATACCATATTGGTAATCAAATAAATCAATATCGCCTATTTCATAAAAGGTAATTAGCTCTACAATATGTACTTTCAGCCTAAATGCTTCATCCATCTGTGTAAAGCTGTCTGACATTTTAAGTTGAGCCAAATTGGTTCTGGCATTTTTAAAATCTTTAGTATCAAAATATAAAACTGCTAAATTCAAATAGACAAACACTGTATAAAAAGAAAGACTCTGGATTTCTCGTTTTGTTTTAGCCTCTAAAAGCACCTCAATGGCTTTGTGTTTATCATTTACCTGATAGTTTATCACCAAAGAATTGTAATAATAAAACAAATATTTATTATACAATATACCGTCAAACTCCTGCATGGCAAGGTGTAGCTTTTTTGTTATTTCTAATGACTCATTTATTTTATTGTTTTTAAATAAGGCATTTACCAAATAAGTTAACATTTGCAACTTAGAGTCATGGTTACTTTTATTAAATAATTTCTGATCTAAAAATGTTTGATAAGTTAATTTTAAGTAATCCTCTAGAGAACTATAATCCCTATTTTGCAGCAATATTCTACTAATAGAATGGTATATCTTAAATTGTAGCTTAGCACTCTTTTGTATTTCTTCGTTTTGTACAAATTCATCAATGGTTTTTTGAAATAACTCAGTAAACTGTAAGTTAGTTTTAGAATAATTTTGCGACACCTTAATTCTATACATTAATGCCGCCAACATATCATCAATTTCCTGAAGTGTATGCAGTGTTTTATGATTAGCTTTTCTTTTTTCGATGTATTCAAATGGACTATATTCAACACTATCTTGTGAGAGTTTAATCAAATCACTATAAATCAAATCCAGTAAATCATAAAACTCATTCTTTTTAGCCCTTTTTTCTGCCTCAATTAAATAATCATAAGAAAGTTTATAATTTCCTTTTGCAGCAAATATTTTAGACAAAACAAACTGATTAATTACTATATAATAATCATCTTTATTATAATGAAGTTGCAACAAACTCCTATTAATATCAGCTAACAATCTATTTTTTAATCGGTAAAATGAGTTTTTGTCTCTCTGGTCACCATATAATTTATTTAACAAATCTGTGTCATTGATATTATCTCTATTCTTCCTGATATAACTAAACATTGCCACATCTTTTCTGGTATTAGACGCATTGGTCCTATTCAAAAAAAGTGTAACATTTCGACTTTCTTCTTTTGACAACTCTGCTATAACATCGTAAATTTTTAACATATAAAAAGTTTGAACGAGTAAGATTTTATAAAAATAATTATTATTTGAATATTAAATAGACTTAATTTTAGGTACTGAAAAACCAAATACCATGAAACAACTTTTACATTACACAGCACTTTGTTTATGTAGTTTTCTAATAAGCAATTCTATTTTTTCTCAAAGCTTAGGGATAGATTCTAACGCTACAAACCTATCCTCGTTGCCTGATACCATTACACTAAATGATAATTACACACATACTATAACCATTCAAAATAAGAGTGCTATACCATTTACTGGTACTATATGGCTAATGGCAGGAGTAGATACTATAAATACAGGAACAGTAGTAGGCATAGATAGTGTTGGGTTTGCAAATGTTGTAAATTTTGGATTAAATGATACTGTGAGTATTACTTACAATGAAAATTACGATCTTCCTAACGATTATAAATTAGGAGATAATATTGTTGTAGTGTGGCCAATTGCTGCAAATTGTTCTTCATGCTCTACTTCTGATAGTTTATTTCAAAACGTTCATATCCTCAACCCCGTTTCTATTGATGACATTCAGCAAAATAATAAACTAATTGTTTATCCAAGTCCTGCAAAAGATTTCTTACAATTTAAAACTGATAACTCCTCGTTACCGAAGAGCATAAACATCTATGATTTAACAGGTAAGCTGGTATTAAATAAACCTTTTACACCAATACTAAATATTGCTGAGTTAAAACAAGGAGTATATCTAGTTAGGGTTGTATATAAAGAAGAAGAGCTTCATTTCAAATTAATAAAAGAATAACGATTTAAAAGCGTTTGAAAAATTCAGACGCTTTTTTATTACTACCTTTAGCCCTACAACAAAAGTTGAATGGCTAAAAAGAAAAAACACAAAAAGAAAAAAAAAAGAAATGGTTCTTTTAAACATGATTTATTACAACAAATCATTTCTGTTTTTGACCAAAACCCCACTAAAGCATTCAACTACAAACAAATTTCCAAGGCATTTGGCTTTAAAGATATATCCAACAAAAAATTAGTCGTAACTATTTTAGATGACCTGGTTGAACAAGGCAAACTCTACGAAACCCAAAGGGGTAGATATCGACTAAAAGCATCCGATAATTTTATTGAAGGAAGAGTTGACATGACATCAAGGGGTGCTGCCTATATTATTTTAGATGAAGGAGACACTGATATTTATATCTCCTCAAAAAACACCAATACAGCATTACACAGAGATAGAGTTAAAGTAAACATTTTTTCAGGTAAACTTTCAAAAAAGTTAGAAGGAGAAATTGTAGAAGTTATTGAAAGAGCTCAAACGGAATTTGTAGGTGTTTTAGAAAAATCCAAAAATTTCAGTTTTGTTATCCCTGACAATACTAGAATGCCTGTTGATATTTTCATTTCCAACGAAAAGCTAAACAATGCCCAAGATGGTGATAAAGTTGTTGCCCAACTAACAGATTGGCCAATAGAAAGAAAAAATCCTTTTGGAAAAATCATTCAAGTTTTAGGAAAACCAGGTGAACATGATACTGAAATGCATGCAATTCTTGCAGAATACGGTTTACCTTACCAGTTTCCTCAAAAAGTAGAAAAAGATGCTGCTAAACTGGCCATTGAAGTTACTCCAGACGAAATAAAAAAACGTAGAGATTATAGAACTACTACCACATTTACAATTGACCCTGAAGATGCCAAGGATTTTGATGATGCTTTATCATTAAAAAAACTGAAAAATGGTAATTGGGAAGTTGGTGTGCATATTGCAGATGTTTCACATTATGTTCAACCAAAAACAGAATTAGATAAAGAAGCCTACCGAAGAGCAACATCAGTTTATTTAGTTGATAGAGTTGTACCCATGCTTCCTGAAGTGCTTTCTAACCAAGCATGCTCATTACGTCCACACGAAACTAAGTTGTGTTTTTCAGCTATTTTTGAGTTAACCGAAAATGCCAAATTAGTTAATGAGTGGTTTGGGAGAACAGTAATTTTTTCAGACAGGAGATTTACTTATGAAGAAGCTCAAGAAAGAATTGAGGGTGCAAAAGGTGACTATGCTGAAGAAATTTTGACCCTTGATGATTTAGCCAAAAAGCTAAGAAAAGAAAGGTTTAAAAAAGGTTCTATTGCTTTTGATAGAATTGAAGTAAAGTTTCATTTAGACGAAAAAGGAAATCCTATTGGAGTTTATTTTAAAGAAAGTAAAGACTCCAATAAATTGATTGAAGAGTTTATGCTGCTTGCAAATCGAAGAGTAGCTGAGTTTATAGGGGGCAAACAACACAAAAATCCAAAAACTTTTGTTTATCGAATACATGATGAACCTGACCAAGAAAAGCTTTTAACCTTATCTAATTTTGTGAAAAAGTTTGGTTACAGTTTTAATGTAAACACCCATAAAATATCTGATTCCATTAATTCTTTAATTGCTGAAGTTCAAGGCAAGAATGAAGAAAATTTAATTGAACAATTAGCTATTCGTACTATGGCTAAAGCAGAATACTCTACTAAAAATATTGGTCATTATGGGCTAGGTTTTCAATATTACACTCATTTCACATCTCCTATCAGAAGGTATCCTGATGTAATGGTACATCGCTTATTACAATATTATTTAGATGGTGGTTCTTCAGCCAATCCTCAAGAAATTGAAGCTCAATGTAAACATTCTTCAAAAATGGAACTTACAGCAACTGAAGCAGAAAGAGCATCTATTAAATACAAACAAGTAGAGTTTTTACAGGATAAAATTGGAGAAGAATTTCATGGTGTTATTTCTGGAATAAGTGAATGGGGAATGTATGTAGAAATAATGAATGGTTTATGTGAAGGAATGATTAGACTTCGTAATATGGAAGATGATTATTATGTATTTGACGAAAAGAACTTTTGTACTGTTGGTCAGCGTACGGGACAAGAGTACAGAATGGGAGAAGAAGTGTCCATTATTGTAGTAAAAGCCGACCTGGTTAAAAAACAACTCGATTTTGCATTAGTTTAATTTCCAACCTAAATCGTTTAGTTAACGTTTTAGATTCTGATTTACAGATATTTACAAAAAATATTTCTTGATATTTATCTGTTATTTTTTGTATTTTCATCTTAATATTAAATATATTTGTTTTTATTAATTAAAATATAACTACCTTTAAAACAAATAATTATATTTTTTTAAACTTAATCTAAACCGATTTAGATTAAAAATCGAGAAACCGATTTAAAACAATTTGACTATGAAAAATACTTACAAACTATCCCTAGCATTATTACTAGTAATTGTAACTCATTTTTCTTTCTCACAATGCAATAATTCCACACAATACGGGGGAACAACAGCACCTACTGGGGGAGGGACCAACAATATTAGTGGTTGTAACTATGCAAGTGAATATGCTCCAATTACTGGGGTAGCTGCGGCAACCAATTATCAAATTACTAGCTCTATTGCAACAGACTTTATAACTGTAAGGCAAGGAACATCAGGGGGGACTGTAATTGCTTTTGGAGTTCAACCCTTAACATGGACATCCACAGTTGCTGGCACATACTATATCCACTTTAACACTGATGCTTCTTGTGGAACACAAAGCATTTGTCGCAATACAGATATCATACACATCAACCCACCCAATGACACTCCTTGTAGTGCATACACCTTAACAGTTGGCTGCTCCGGAAGTAAATTAATTGGCGATAATAATGGTAAAACCAACTCAGGTGTTGGAACACCAACTTGTGGGTCTTATGCTGGAGGTGATTTATGGTATAGTCTAACAGTACCTGCCTCAGGTACTATAAAAATAGGCACTTATTCAGGCACACTAAATGACATTGCTATGTCTGTTTATTCCGTTTCAGGTGGTTGTAGCAGCACTTTCACTCAAATAGCCTGTGATGACAATAGTGGCTTTGGTAACATGCCCGAAATAACATTAACTGGTCAAACACCTGGAAATACTTTATATATTAAACTATGGGATAATAACAACAATCAAACTGGAACATTTGAAATTGATGCTGCAGATTTAAGTAGTAATTATTGTGTAACAGGAAATGGTATAGATCAAAGTAATGGTTGTGCTCAACTTACAGCAGCAAGTAATAATCAAGTTAGTTCTATTTGGGATGCTGATGATAAATTAGATTTTTCAGTCAATTGGACTTATGATTTTACTGTAAATCTTGGCAACAATGACGGTGGTGCTGATGGAATTTGCTTTGTAATCCATAATGACCCTAACGGTTTACAAACCACAGGAACAGCTGGTGGAGCTATGGGAGCAGGAGGTATAACAAACTCCCTGATAGTAGAAATAGACACTTATCTAAACACAGAAGATAGGGATGATGGCTTAACTGGTGTTATTTGTTCTGGTGGACCAGATCCTGACCATATTGATCTTTGGTTAAACGGTAATGTCAACCCATTTGCTGACTGTAGTTGGCAAGGTCCTGGTGCAAGAATAATTACAAATGCTGTTAATTTAACTAACGGTGGAACTAACTATAACATTGAAAATGGTTTAAATCATACTTTAAGAGTATCATATAATACAGGTAGTCAAACTCTTACTGCTACAGTTATGAATGCAGCTACAACTGTAACTTACGGAACAGTTTCATACAATCCAGTTAACCCTACTACACTTTTTGGCACTAACAATCCTTATTTTGGTTTCACCGGTTCTACTGGGGGGTTAAACAACCAACAATCCGCATGTCTTGCTGCCTCATTAGTATTGCCAATTACACTAATCCAATTTGACGCTGAGTGTAAAAATGGTAAAACCATTTTAAACTGGAGTACATCTTCAGAAATTAACAACGATTATTTTACCATTGAAAAAAGTGAAGATGCATTAAACTGGGAAGAAATTGCTTTTATTTCTGGAGCTGGGAATAATTCATCCATTCTAAATTATTCCTGGACAGATGAAAATAATACTTCCAAGATTTCATACTACAGATTAAAACAAACTGATTTTGATGGTAAACACGAATACTTTGATATGATAAGTGCCTCTTGTAAAAATGAAAATAACCTAAATATTTACCCTAATCCCTTTAATAAAACACTACGCATAAATTTAGCAGAAATTGTTTCCTACCCTTTTGAAATAGCCATATATAGTTCTATGGGACAATTAGTATATCAAAAAACTATTTCAGAACCACAATCTGAATTAATTATTGAATCTGATTTTAAACCTGGTTCTTATTTTTTAAATGTAAAATCATCAACGATTAACTTCAATAAAAAAATAATGAAAATAAAATAACTTGTTAATATACGTTCTTTAGTAGTTTAGTTTAGTATTACAAGTAAAGAAGGGGACGCTTAGGCATCCCTTTTTTTTGCTTTCTTATATAATGGAACTGCCGAACACGCCTCTCCAAACATTATCGTTTTAGCATAATCATGTAGCCTATGCGTAAAATCAACAAAAACTGATTCAGGAATTGGATGATTTCCACATCCTTTAACAATTACACTTTTATCTTTGTATTTACTAAAGTCATGCTCCTGAAAAATATGAGTAAAGATGGCTTTCTCTAAATCAGATTTACTACCCATCACAACAACTTTTGCAAAAGGTTTAAGGTAAGAGTCAATCAACATAAATGCCCATAAGGGAACAACAGCATCAGACGAACAGCAAATCACAACATATTTATCTTGATATTTTGCCCAATCTACCTCTTTTAATAAAGCTCTAAAATCTTTTTCAACCAATATTAATCCTTCTTTCAGAAAGTCAGCTAAATCAAACACCATTCTTTCTCCTTCAGGATAAAAGTCATCTAAATTCACCTGGATTAAACCGCTCCGTTCTACCCTATTTATAATATCTTCAGACATAAACCTCTGCAAAGATAGTTTTAATTAATCACGACAACACATTTTTATAAAATATTGTTAAATAAGAGCAACCTTTATTTAAAAATATCGTTATAAATACAACTTGATGCATTAACACGTAATCTATTGAAGTATTTATACACAATAATTTTATTTTTATTAACATGTTTTTCCTATGGTCAAGGGGCAACTTGTGCTACTGCTGAAGCTTTTTGTTCCGGTAGTGTTGTAACATTCCCTGCCGGAGTTAATAATCCGGCTCCACCAGCAGGGAATAATTATGGCTGCCTAACAACACAACCTAATCCTGCTTGGTATTACATGGAAATGGACAATGGTGGGAATATGACTATTGATATGAGTAATAATGGCTCTTGTACAACATCTGGTTGTGATATTGATTTTGCGTTATGGGGACCTTTTTCAGATATCGCCACAGCTACAGGTAATTGTGGCTCTCTTCCTGCTCCATATGATTGTAGTTATAGTACATCACCATCTGAAACAATAACCATTACAGGAGCCTCTTCTGGTGACGTTTTTATTATTTTAATTACTAACTTCTCTAATTCTGCTAGTGATATTTCTTTTACCAATACGTCTGGATCAGCAACCACTGACTGCTCTATACTACCTGTAGAATTAATTTCATTTAACGGTGAATGTAATGGTAAAAATGTTGAACTACACTGGAGTACATTAACCGAAATAAATAATGACTACTTCTCTGTTGAGAAGTCATATGATGGTATTGAGTTTTTTTCTATTGGAACTGTTAACGGTCATGGTTTTTCCAATTCAATTAAAAACTATTATTTTTTAGACGAAGATATAGGAAGAATACCTATTTATTATCGCTTAAAACAAGTTGATTATAATGGTAATTATGAATATTCTGATATGCTTGCTATAAATTGTAATACTTCTCCCGAAGTTAAAATTTATCCTAACCCTTTTAATAATGAATTGTATATCGATTTAGAATCTAATTTGAATTATAGTATTAAAATAACTGATTATATTGGAAAAACTATACTCGAAAAAGACCTTGCTAATTCTTACAATCATAAGTTAGATTTAAGTTTTATCAAAACACAGGGCATGTATTTTGTATCGCTATACAACTCTCAGGGAGAGTTATTAGAAGTAACAAAAATATTACACCAATAAACTATTGGTTTTCATCTTAGTTTCTTTCTAAATTAACTTTAATTATTCTTAACTTCGTGCTGTAATTTGAATTTAAAAAATTAAAATATAACAGCAAAATGTCTGAAATTTTAACAAAAGATAAATACGGAATCCAAGAAGCATTAAGTGCTTTGGGCCTAAAAGAAATTAATCAAGGAACATCTACTGGCTCTAATAATTTTGGTAGTGGAGAAATTATAGAATCATACTCTCCAACTGATGGAAAATTAATTGGTAAAGTTACTACGACAACCCAAGAAGATTATGACAAAGTAATGGCTTCTGCTACTAAAGCTTTTAAAAGCTTTAGAGCAATCCCTGCTCCTCAAAGAGGTGAAATGGTTCGTCAGTTCGGAAATAAGCTGAGAGAATTAAAAGAACCTTTAGGGAAATTAGTTTCTTACGAAATGGGTAAATCGCTTCAAGAAGGTTATGGTGAGGTACAAGAAATGATAGACATCTGTGATTTTGCGGTTGGTCTTTCTCGTCAATTACATGGATTAACTATTCCTTCGGAAAGACCAGAACACGTAATGAGAGAACAATACCATCCATTAGGAGTTGTAGGTATTATTTCTGCTTTTAACTTTCCTGTTGCTGTATGGAGTTGGAATACAGCATTAGCTTGGGTTTGTGGAGATGTTTGTGTGTGGAAAGGTTCAGAAAAAGCTCCATTATGTTCTGTAGCATGTCAAAATATCATTGCTGAGGTATTAAAAGAAAATGGAATGCCTGAAGGAGTTTCTTGTATTGTAAATGGAGATTATAAAGTAGGTGAATATATAACAACCGACAAAAGAATTCCATTAGTATCAGCTACTGGTTCTAGTAGAATGGGTAGAATTGTTGGTGCAACTGTGGCAGAAAGATTTGGAAAATCGTTACTAGAATTAGGTGGAAACAATGCAATTATTATTACTCCATCTGCTGACTTAAAAGTGGTTGTTCCTGGCGCTGTATTTGGTGCAGTTGGAACTTGTGGACAAAGATGTACTTCAACAAGAAGGTTAATTATCCATGAGTCTGTTTACGATAAAGTAAAAGATGCTATTGTTGGCGCTTACGGTCAGATTAGAATTGGAAACCCATTGGATGAAAACAACCATGTTGGACCTCTTATCGATAAAGATGCTGTAAATATGTATTTAGCTGCTATTGAAAAAGCTAAAGCTGAAGGTGGAAACGTATTAGTTGAAGGTGGAGTACTAGAAGGAGAAGGTTATGAAAGTGGTTGCTATGTAAAACCTGCAATTATTGAAGCTGAAAATCATTTTGAAATAGTTCAGGAAGAAACTTTTGCACCAATTTTATACTTATTAAAGTATTCTGGAGATGTTGAAAATGCTATTGAGGTACAGAATGATGTTGCTCAAGGATTATCATCAGCCATAATGACTGAAAGCATGAAGGAAGCACAAAGATTTTTATCTTATGCTGGTTCTGATTGTGGAATTGCCAATGTAAACATAGGAACTTCAGGTGCTGAAATTGGTGGTGCTTTTGGTGGTGAAAAAGAAACTGGAGGAGGAAGAGAATCTGGTTCTGATGCTTGGAAAATTTACATGAGAAGACAGACAAATACAATCAATTATTCTGATGAACTGCCTTTAGCTCAAGGCATTAAATTTGATTTATAAATTATAATACTAGAAAATAAAAAACCCTATGTAAATACATAGGGTTTTTTATTTTCTAGTTAACCTTAACTAATTAACTATTATCTTTTTAGTAACAGGTGTTTGATCAACAAGTACTTTTAACAGATAAAACCCTTTTGGTAAAGCAGTTATTGTAAACTCATTATTAATAATCTGAGGGGAGTTAAATGTATAAAGCTGCTTTCCATTAATCTCATACATTTCAATTTTACGTATTTCATCAACTCCCTTAAAATGGATATGAACTTCTCCATTGTTTGTTGGGATTGGATAAATACTAAACATATTATCTAAATCATACTCTTCAGTAGAAATCATGTTCCAATAATCCGTTGCGGGATTTCCTCCCCAAATAATGGTTGCCAAATAAGGATTATCAATAAATGGATTACGATTACCTTGAGTTGTTTCTAAAATATTATTTCTATTAATTTCATATTGCGAGACATCATCTTCTGCATTCCATTGCAAAAACAAATCAATCATATCAGGATCTCCTGCCACAGCATTTCCAACCCCAACATTATCGGGCTGACATTGAGATGAATACCTTAAATACATATACATCATCATTCTGGCAACATCACCTTTCCATTCGTTACCTGGATACCAATTTGCACCAACCGTACCTGCATTTCCACTCCCTGGTGCAAACTTTTTACTGCCTCTGTTGTTATTGGTTTGCACATCACTAGCTCTTATGTGATGAGCATCAGCTCCTGGGCCAGTTGTTCCTAAATCAGGTATTCCAAGCGACTTAGCATACGTGTGTTCTCTATTCCATTGTCCATTGCTACCACCATTATTTGTTTTTGATCGGGTTCTATCATTGGTTACATCTCCATCACTATCATTATACCCATAAATCAATAATACTTTTGATGAATTACTAGGATCTTCATCTGTTTGTTGCAGTACTGTCCATAAATCACTATACATTAACTGATTAGTATGTGTGTTAGTAATTTTTTGAGCTAACTCAGCCTTCAGAGCCATGCCCGTTAAGGTTAAATTTACATTATTATAGTAAGAAGGAACCTGTGCTACAAAATGTAGCGAAAGCAGTAAAAAGGGTATTAAAAAAAATTTCTTCATAAATATAAAAGAGCCTTAAAATTAAACAATAAATAATTAAACGTTTTAGCTTGCAGTCATTAACAATGTTAGTAACTATAATTATCAACTAGCAGATTTTTTATTACTTTCGTTACGATGAAAAAATTATTGTACTTTTTTGCATTTTCTTTTCTTTTTTCTTGTTCTAACAACACTCCTAAAACGGGAGAGAACATTGAATCTGAATTAATTTCAGGAAAATGGTTATTGAACTTTTATTTGGAAGAAAATGTAATCTCTCCCACCTTTTTTATACTCAGTCATGCTGGTGAAAACTATTATGTTGAATTTATTAATGGTGAAGAAACCATTGCTAGCAAAAAGGTAGAAATTATAGATAATAAAATTACTATTGCTGATCCTATTTTTAACACTTGGTTTGAGGGTGATATTATTAATGGAAAAACCATTAAAGGCAACTGGTATAAAAATGACAAATCTTACAGTATTCCTTTTGAAGCTCATTATGATGCAGAAAACCGTTTTATAAGTCAGACTAAAACTAATACAACACATGATATTTCAGGAAAATGGGAAGTAGATTTTAGTCAGAATTCTCCTAGTGACCATTACAAAGCAATAGGTCAATTTTCTCAGAAAGAAAGTTATTTAACTGGCACTTTCATGACCGAAACAGGTGATTATCGCTTTTTAGAAGGCAATGTATATGGTGATAGTGTTTTTTTATCTTGCTTTGATGGAGCACACCTGTTTTTGTTTAAAGCTCAGTTAAAAAACGATTCACTCTATGGTACATTTTGGTCAGGTAATCATTGGCAAGAACCATGGGTAGCTGGAAGAAATGATAGTTTTGAACTTACACACCCTGATTCATTAACGTTCTTAAAAGAAGGTTACGAAAACTTAGCGTTTACTTTTCCTGATTTAAATGGTGACTCTGTATCATTACAAGATGAAAAATATCAAAACAAAGTGGTAATTGTAAATATTATGGCTCCCTGGTGCCCTAACTGTAAAGATGAAACTGCATATTTAAGTACATTATACAAAAACAATCATGATAAAGGATTGGAAATTATTGCGTTGTCATTCGATAAGTCGGATGATTTTGAAAGTGCTAAAAAGAGCGTAGAAAAAATTAAAACTCACTTTGGTGTTGATTATGACTTTTTAATAGCTGGAAAAGCAAGTAAAATTGATGCTGCAAAAGCACTCCCTATGTTAAATCATATTATGTCGTACCCAACTACTATTTTTATAGATAAACAAGGTAAGATTAGAAAAATTAGGACTGGTTTTTACGGCCCAGGAACCGGGGATTACTACACTCGATACATTGAGCAAACTGATACTTTTGTGGCTAAACTGTTAACTGAAGAAAATACTAAAAACTAATTGTTTTTATTAATGCTTCCTGCTCTCTTAAAAGTTCTCGTTTATCAAACTTAGGAGCATAAACATATCCATCAATACAAATAACACGGTTACGTTTTTCATCAACCATTGAACAATTAATGTAAGGTCCACCCATAAAATCGCCCTCCATATACCAAAGTCCTCTTAACTCATTCATATACACTCCATTTAAACTAATTTCTTTCTGGTTTGGAACATACTCTTCATAAGAAGCCATGTAAGAACCTTTGGCTCCACCTTTAACGTATTTTTTAGTATGAAAATTTCTCTTTTTCACCAATTCATGTACATCAAAAGTACTATCACTAATATAAGGATAGGTGTAAACCATAATCCCATAACTAATGGGATGCCCTCCCACATTCTCTTCTTTTCTATACCAAATAAAATCATCCGATTCGTTAGCAACAACATAAAGATTATCAATATTTAACCCCAACTTAAACTTGTCACGTAAATGCTGGGCATGTTTTCCATTAACGTTAACTCTATATTTTGCATGTAAGCGTTCTACCTCTTTGTTATTAAAATAATCTAACAGTGCTTCCTTATTCTGACTAATAGTTTTAGCCGCCAATTTATCAGAAGATGCTGTAATGGTAACCAATAATTGTGAATTTGCCCATACATCCTTAGTTACAGTAAGTTTAATTTTACTCTCAGGCTCAATCTTTACCATTATAATGTTTCGAAGGGTATAAAAAATTCTGGCAAAAGAACGGTGTGGCACCTGAATTAAATTAAACAAAGGCTCTCGTTGTGGTAAGCCAACTTGCTCTACTGAAAAAACTTGTTTGATAGCTTCTCCCGTTTGATTGTTGTAACAAGATGAATCGGCCACTATTAATAAATCACCTGCTTTACCTGTACAGTTTGGTAATACGCGCTCATTCATGTCTTCGCATGAAATAAATGTTAGTAACAATACAAATAAGCCTCCTATTTGAAATATTCTACTCATTACCCTTTAGGTTTAATTCTAAGTTTTGTGCCGAGTTTTAATCGCTTAACGTCTATGTCCTGATTGAGTTTCATTATTTGTTCAACGGTTACTCCATCGTATTTATTGGCAATATCCCATAAATTATCTCCTTGTTGAATAGTATGGTAGTAATACTTACCATCGTATTTTGGCTTCGTTTTTTGAGCATCAACTGTAGCTTTTTTCTTGTTTTGAACTGCATAACTTGATTTAGGATATAGATACAATTTTTGTCCTATCTTCAATCTATCACTATAAAGATTATTCCAGTCTTTTATTTGACTTACTCTACAATGATAACGCTGAGCAATTTTACCCAATACATCTCCACTTTTCACTGTATAAACAACTGCATTTCCTCTATTGCTTGGTGAAACAGGTTTGTTTTGTGCCGCAGCAATACTATCTTTTTTATCTTGCTCAGTTTTTAGTTGATAGATTATTTTTTCGTTCGCTAAAAAATCTCCTACCTTCTCTACAGGTAAACATAAAATATTTGCTTCTTTATAGTTAGGTATAAAATTCTGTTTGTAAGCAGGATTTAAGTATTCCAGATACTCAATTGGTATATCTAAATACTCTGAAAGTTGAGCAAAAGAAACGTGATCGTTAACTGCAACAGTATCCCTATTAAAACATGAGATATCAGGCTTTCTTGGGAAAATATTATGCTCGGCAGCATAGTTCATCACATAATTTACAGCTATAAAAGCTGGAACATAACCTCTTGTCTCTCTTGGCAAATAATTTCTGATTTCCCAATATGTCTTTTTGCCTCCTGATCTTCTAATCGCCTTATTTACATTTCCAGGACCACAGTTATAAGCAGCCAAAGCTAAATCCCAATCATTGTACATTTTGTGCAACGACTTTAAATATTGACAAGCTGCATCTGTAGATTTATACACATCACTCCTTTCATCATAATAAGAGTTGGCATCTAAACCATACATTTTACCCGTTCTGTACATAAATTGCCATAAACCTGTTGCTCCAACTCTTGATTTTGCTTTTGGATTTAGAGCAGACTCAATAATTGGCAGGTATTTAAGCTCTAGAGGTAAATTATACTTATCTAAATTTTCTTCAAAAATGGGAAAGTAAATTGGTGCCAATCCCAACATTTTAGAGGTAATTCTTTTTCTTCTTTTGGCATACAAGTTAATGTAACCATCCACATAGTGATTGTAAACCAAACTAAATGGTGATTGTGCATTTAATTCTTCAAACCTCTTATAATAAGTAATGCTATCAAAAACAGGCACTGAATCATTTGAGTATCCATACTTGTTTAATTCTTCAACGTTATCATTAAAACCTAAACTTTCAAAATAACCTGAAGCCATCATGCTATCAATAGCAACAAGTACGGGATCGTCTTCAGTTATCAGTTTTTTTAATGAATCTTTTTTACTCGTATTTTGGGCAAACAAACCAAGGGAAAAAAGGAATAGTATGGAAGAAAAAACAAATTTCATTTAATTGAAACGCATTAAATTAGTTCTTGTTGCTCATTAAATAAGCTGAAAAAGCCAAAAGCCCTTGTTCATCAAAGCTTTTAGCCATTACCTGAATACCAAATGGTAAGCCATTGGAATGTTTCCCTAAAGGAAGTGATATCGCAGGAATACCTGCCAAAGGGGCTTGTGCTGTATATATATCCTCCAAGTACATTTTTATTTGGTCATCATTCTGTTTACCTAAATCAAAAGGTGTATGTGGTGATGTTGGGGTCAAAATAAAATCATACTCATTAAGAACCGCTTCTGTTTTATCTTTAATTAACCTTCTTACTTTTTGTCCTTTGGCATAATAAGCGTCATAAAATCCAGCACTCAACACATAAGTACCTAACATTATTCTACGCTTTACTTCTCTTCCAAAACCTTCCGTTCTGGAATATTTGTAAGTTGTCTCTAAATCAGTTGCATTAGGGCTTCTATACCCGTAATGAATACCATCAAAACGAGCCAAATTAGATGAAGCCTCAGCTGTTGTTAATACATAATAAGTTGGCACCAAATAATCTAAGTACTCAAACTCTGTTTCTTCTACAGTATGTCCTTGTACTTTTAGTTGTTCTATGATTTCGTAAAAACGAGTTTTAACCTCTGGATCTAAACCTTCGTTTTCAATATAACTTTTGAAATAGGTTAGTTTTAACTTTTTATCAAGATTCAGATTAGCTGATAAGTTAGGAACTTCTTTTTTAGAGCAAGTTGTATCATACTCATCTCCTCCTGAGATTACTTCTGTAATCAAAGCAATATCTTCTATACTGTGTGCAAATGGTCCAATTTGGTCGAATGACGAAGCATAAGCAATTAGGCCCCATCTAGACACTCTTCCATAAGTTGGTTTTAACCCAATTATATCACAAAATGAAGCGGGTTGACGAACAGAACCTCCTGTATCAGAACCCAAACTTGCTAAGCATAAGTTTGCTTGTACTGCAACTGCCGAACCGCCAGATGAACCTCCTGGTGCTTTAGTGTTATCAGCAGCATTTTTTACTGGTCCATAAGCTGAGTTTTCATTAGAGCTCCCCATTGCAAATTCATCGCAATTGGTTCTTCCTATAATTATAGCATCTTCAGCTAATAATCTTTCAACTGCAGTAGCACTAAACAAAGATTCAAATCCTTCTAATATTTTTGATGAAGCGGATACTTTATGATCTTTATAACAGATGTTATCTTTAATTGCGATAACCATTCCTGCAAGTTTGCCAGCAGAACCACTAGCTAACTTTTCATCAACTTGTTTAGCTTTAGACAAAGCATCGTCTGTAAAAACTTCTAGAAAAGCATTAAGGTGTTTATTCTTTTCAATACGAGATAAGTAAGACTGCACTAACTCAACACAGTTAATGTTGCCTTTATCAATATCTTCTCTAACCTCGTTAAGAGAGTGATAAACCTTTTCCATTAAAATACTTAGAAATTGTTAACTCCGGATTTACGTTGAAAAATGTATTACTTCAATTTTTCTTTTTCTTTATCCTCAGCTCCTTGTTCTCCTTCTTTCATCCCATCTTTAAACTCTTTAATTCCTGAGCCCATCCCTCTCATTAATTGAGGAATTTTTTTACCTCCAAATAACAATAAAACAATTGCTACGATTAAAGCAATTTGCCAAGGTCCGATAAATCCTAATAATATAGTGTTCATGCTTTCTATTTTATATCGCTCTTGTATTGGCGATGCTTACAGTTCGTAAAGTTACGAAACATTTTGGTTAACTTTTCTAATCAAGAAAATTAAACCCAAACTAAGTATAAGACTTATCAAATAGAATATAATACTCATTTGATGATCTTCAAAAAAAGTTATATCAGCATCTTCCATCATTTCTGGAGCAAAATAACTTAACAACACTACACTGCCATTATTTATAAAATGCCCTAAAATTGGTAACCACAAAGATTTTGACCAATAAAAAATATATCCGAATAACACCCCTAACAACATTCGGGGGAAAAACCCAAAAAACTGCATATGCAGAGCGCTAAACAAAATAGCAGTTATCCATATACCCCAATGCGGATTTTTAGTCCAATTAATGAAGATTTTTTGCAACACACCTCTAAACAATAATTCTTCGCCTATTGCCGGCACAACTGCTACAATCATTAAAATGTAAATTAAACTTCCTACTCCATCAAAAGTTAAAAATGCTTTGGTTAACTCAGCTGCCTGATCTTCACTTGCTCTCATCCATTGCTCAATACCAACCATAAAATCAGGCAAACTCATCTCAGCATTCAACTCTATTATCCACGATAAAAAAGGCGTGGAAACTGCCATTAAAACAACAATCAAAATATAATTTACAGGTTTACTTAATAGGTTTAAACTCAATTCAGCAAAAGGTTTTTTTGAAGCAATTATGCCATATATAAGAGGGGGAATCAGAAACAACCCAATTGCACTAAACAACTGAATCAATTTAAGTCCTTTAATAACTTCAGGATTAGTATAATCTTGCATGCTAAGCATATCAAACCCATATAAAGCTACTGCAATTACTCCTCCTACTAATGAAAATAAAAACACCGAAACCAAACACAAACAAAGCAATAGTACTAACTGCAAAAATGGTTTCTTCGCTAATTCTTCTCTTGATAACATTTTAATGTATTAGTTTTGCACCGTGGTAAAGATAGGAAATATAGAATTGGGTGAATTCCCTCTGCTGCTTGCACCAATGGAAGATGTAAGTGACCCTCCGTTTAGGGCTCTTTGCAAAGAGAATGGTGCTGATGTAATGTACACCGAGTTTATTTCTAGTGAAGGACTAATAAGAGATGCTGTTAAAAGTGTTCAGAAATTGGATATTTATGAATACGAAAGACCAATTGGTATTCAGATTTTTGGTAATGATATTGAATCCATGAAAAAAGCAACTGAGGTTACAGCCAAAACCAATCCTGATATTATTGACATTAATTACGGCTGTCCCGTAAAAAAGGTAGCTTGTAAAGGTGCGGGTGCGGGAATATTACAAGATATTCCTAAAATGGTAGCAATGACTGCTGAGATTGTAAAAAGTACAGATTTACCAGTTACAGTAAAAACTCGTTTGGGTTGGGATGAAAGTAGCAAGCATATTGTTGAAGTAGCTGAACGTTTACAGGATGTAGGTATTAAAGCCATCTCTATACATGGGCGTACCCGAAAACAAATGTATAAAGGAAGTGCTGACTGGACCTTAATTGGTGAAGTGAAAAATAACCCACGAATGCACATCCCTGTTTTTGGCAACGGTGATGTTGACACCCCAGAAAAGGCTGTGGAAATGAAAAACAAATTCGGTGTTGATGGAGTAATGATTGGAAGGGCTAGCATTGGTTATCCATGGATATTTAATGAGATTAAACATTACATGAAAACAGGAGGGCATTTAGCTAAACCCACCTTAAGTGATAGAATAACTGCTGCCCGCAGACATTTAGAAATGTCGGTAAAATGGAAAGGAGAAAAACTCGGGGTGTTAGAAATGCGTAGGCACTACGCCAATTACTTTAAAGGCATCCCAAATTTTAAAGACCATCGTATTAAATTAGTTACCCACGATGATGCAACTGATGTTTTTGCTGCGTTAGATGAAATTGAAAACGTATTTGTATAACCGCTAGGAATTACTATATTTGGTTATGCATAAGCTAAATCTTTCCTTACTTTATATACTCTTCACTCTATTTTTTTTAGTTAATGATAATTCATTTGCTCAAAAAGGGAAGGACTATTATTTATTAGACAATGTTCATGTTTCAGAATATACCGATAATGACAAAGAAACGATTGAACATGCTATGGAAAAGTACTATAGTTCAAAACACGATTCAGACAAGCTTAATGCAATTGAAATTATTACCGAAAATTTAATGCATGAAGATTGGGAGCTCTACAATGATTTTGTTCATCAAATGGCTCTTGATTTGATAAAGAAAAACCCTCCTGCCCAAATTAAAAAACGTTATGAAGTAACAGTTGCAAGAGCGGTAAATAACAAAGGAGTAATCTACCACCAACAGGGCAACATTCCTATGGCAATAAAATATTTTCATGAAAGCCTAGCTTATCAGGAAAAACTAGGCAACAAGCCGGGTGTAGCAGCAGCACTAAACAATATTGGAGCTATTTACAACAACCAAGGAGACATAGACAAAGCCTTAGAATATCTCTTAAAAGGACTAGAAATTAGAAAAGAAATTGGGGGACATAGAGGTATAGCCCAAAGTTTAAATAATGTGGGAAGCATTTATTACAAACTTACTGACCTACCAAAAGCTATGAGTTATTTTAAAGAAGCTCTTGTACATTATGAAAAAATAGACAATAAAGAGGGAATGGCTTACACCCTTAGCAATATGGGTAATATTTATGATAAGCAAAATTTAACAATGGGTTTAACATATCATTTGCGAAGTTTAAAACTAAGACAAGAAATTGGAGACAAACGTGGGGAAGCTTATGCTCTATTTAACATTGGCGAGTCATACCTAGATAGAGGAGATTACACCAATGCTTTGAAATATGGAAAATCTTCTTACGCTCTTGCCAAAGGGATGCACTATCATGACAACATTCAGCGAGCTGCAAATCTACTTAGTCGAGTGCATAAAAAATTAGGCGATCATCAAAAGGGCTGGGAGTTTTATGAAGAGTACGTCCACCTTCAAGATAGTATTCAAGATGAAAAAAACAAGCAAATTTCTGTAGATCAGGAAGCAAAATATAAGTTTGAAAAAGAACAAGCCGTGCGTGAAGCTGAATATGTTAAAAACATGGAGATAGCCAAAGAAAAGCAACAAACACAAAAAGTGATTAGTTACGCTGTAGCTTTTGGATTGGTGCTAGTACTGATATTTGCTGTTTTAATTTTTTCAAGGCTAAAGGTTACACGCAAACAAAAAGAAATAATTGAGGATCAAAAAAAATTAGTTGACATAAAAAATCAAGAAATTACTGACAGTATTACTTATGCCAAACGCATACAAGAAGCTATTTTGCCCCCCAAAGAACGATTACAAGAAAACCTAAAGAATGGTTTTGTTTTTTACCAACCTAAGGATATTGTTGCTGGTGATTTTTACTGGATGGAACCAGTAAAAGATGGAGTACTTTATGCAGCAGCAGATTGTACGGGGCATGGCGTGCCTGGGGCAATGGTAAGTGTAGTTTGCAACAATGCCCTTGAAAGAGCTGTACGTGAATACCAATTAACCAAACCAGGAGAAATTTTGGATAAAGTAACTCAAATAGTTACCGAAAAATTCAATGCCAGTGAGCAAAATGTATTAGACGGAATGGACATTGCTTTGTGTAAAGTGAACTTTGAGAATAACACCTTAAGTTTTTCAGGAGCAAACAACCCCTTATATTTAATACGAAATGGTGAGCTTACCGAAACCAAAGGAGACAAACAACCAATAGGAAGGTCTACCAAAGCTAAACCATTTACCGAGCATAACATTAAACTAGAAAAAGGCGATACCTTATACACCTTAACCGATGGTTACCCTGACCAATTTGGTGGTGAAAAAGGTAAAAAATTTATGTACAAGCAGTTTAAAAACTTTTTACTATCCATACAAAATGTGGATATGGAAAAACAAAAAGAATTGATACAACAAAAATTTAATAGTTGGAAAGGGGGGCTTGAACAAATTGATGATGTGTTGGTTATTGGTGTTAAAATAGATTAACCTAAAAATCATAAAGCCTTTATGACTGAAAGATATAAAGGCATCCCTATGGTAATGTTTATTGGAAAAGTGATGGCTAGTGCCATAGGAATATATAAACTTGGATTTGCTTTTGGTGCTGCCATTTTCATTGCTGCGGGTACCGCAATATACGAAGCTCCTGCTGCTAATATTGAAAAGAGAAATTGATTCCCAATTTCATCTGTAACATATCTGCTTATATAAGCAGTAATGCACCCATTTAGAATTGGTATTATTACCGCAAACAAAAAAGTAAACCATCCGTTTTTAAGAAACGATTGTATCTTTTTACCACTTGTTATGCCCATATCTAATAAAAAAACCGCAAGAAATCCTTTAAAAATATCAGTAGTGAAAGGTTTAATTCCTTCTGCTTGAGCTTCGCTAGCAACAAACCCAATTACTAAGCTACCTATTATCAACAAAACACTGCCATTAGTAAAAGAATGTTTAATGATACATTTTAAATCTATTTTTCGATCATTATTCAAGCTAAAAAAGGCCATCAATAACACTCCTACAATAATAGATGGTGCCTCCATTATTGCCATAACTGCAACCATATGTCCATCAAAAACAATATTTTGAAGCTCTAAAAACGATACCGCTGTAACAAAAGTAACAGCACTTACCGAACCATAAGCTGCAGCTATTGCTCCAGCGTTTTGTACTCCAAGTTTCTTTTTTATGATAAAAAAAGTATACAATGGAATAGTTAGAGCTAACCCTACACCAAAAAGAAGAGCCCATAGCACTTCGTAATTAAAGTTGCTATGAGCCAGTTCTTGTCCTCCTTTAAAGCCAATTGAAAAAAGGAGATAGAGGGATATAAATCTTGAAGAATTTTGAGGGATTTCTAAATCACTTTTTATTCTTACAGCTATAAGCCCAAGGAAAAAAAATAAAAGTGCTGGATTTGTTAAGTTGTCAAATAAAAGGTTAAAGTCCATTTATTTTATCTGAATTAAGCTACCAAGCTGAAGTTTAATTTCCCGTTTAATTCTAAGTTATGACCCGTTTTAGCCGCATTAGATATGGTGTCTAACGCCTCTTCTTTTTGTGAATTGAGGCTTTTAATCAATTCATCATAGTATGAAGTATCTGCTTTATGATCAGCAACCCATGTCTTTAATTTTTCTACTTTGTAATGGTTAATTAGTTTTTGATAGTAGTTATTCACCAACTCTTTAGCTTCTGTTGGGTTCATTTTATCTTGAATCAAATTAAACCCTTTTAAATTGTTCTCTTGTATCATAATTATAATTTATAGTTTAGAAATTATTTACTACTTGCCGTTTTTAATAATAAGATGGAAACGATGATAAAACTTGCTGACAAAGCCTCTTTAAAAATAGTTTGGTTTCCTTGAGTTAAAAAAATCCACAGCATCAAAAAAATTGCTATTGCACTATTAAAAAATAGCGTAAGATTAAAACGATTTGTTCTTTTAGCTTTTTCAAAATTTAGCCGTGATTTTTGTGCACTACTTTTGTTAGAATTGTTAACCTGTTTTTTTATCATCGTTTCCATTATTATGATTTCAACAGTTCAAAAGTGATATAAAAATTTCATATAATTTTATTTATATTTGTAATATAACACATAAATATATTTTATGAATTACACATTGCACCAGCTCAGAATATTTTTAAAAGTTGCTCAAAATCAAAGCATTACAAAGGCATCCGAAGAATTATTTTTAACACAGCCTGCTGTATCCATTCAGCTAAAAAATTTTCAGGATCAATTTGAGGTACCATTAACAGAAGTTATAGGAAGACAACTTTTTATCACAGATTTTGGAAAAGAAATAGCAAATGCAGCAGAAAAAATTTTAAATGAAGTTGATGCTATTAATTACCGAACCTTAACTTACAAAAAAAAATTAGCTGGAAGGTTAAAAATATCGGTTGCCTCAACAGGAAAATATGTAATGCCATACCTGTTATCAAAGTTTGTGGATGAACATAAAGGAGTTGATTTAGTTATGGATGTTACCAATAAAAACACTGTAATAAAACACTTAGAGAAAAATGAAGTTGATTTTGCATTAGTATCTGTAATCCCTGAACAATTAAGTATGAACAGTTTAGAGTTACTAGAGAACAAACTCTATCTTGTAGGAAGTTCTAAGGAGAAAAGAAGCTCAACTTCTTTATCAAAATTAGTAGCACAAAAGCCACTGTTATACAGAGAAGAGGGGTCAGCAACCCGTATGTCAATGGAAGGTTTTATTAAAAAACGAAAGATATCTACTTATAAAAAAATGGAATTAACTTCTAATGAAGCGCTTAAACAAGCAGTACTAGCGGGGTTAGGTTATTCTATAATGCCTTTGATTGGTATTAAGAACGAAATATTAAACAATCAATTAGAGATTATTCCTACAAGAGGACTGCCAATTATCACAAATTGGAATTTAGTTTGGTTAAAATCTAAAAACCTATCACCGGTTGCTGAAGCCTTTTTAGAGCATTTAAAAGAAGAAAAACAACAAATAATTAAAGATAATTTTAATTGGTACTATGATTATTGACGCTTAATTATCTTTTCTAAAATCAGTATTAAATACCAATGCAAATTGTAAATACCATTTACCTCTATTATTAGTTTCCTGGTGCAGCATTCCTGCTTGAACTCCTGTTAATTTATTGATTTGATAACCTAATGCTCCATAGAGTCGATTTCTATCAAAATAAGTTTGTTGAGTGTTCATAAATATTTCATCATACAACCCTATAAAAACAGTTCCTTTTTCAATCGTTTTCTTATTCAAAGGTATAAATGCCATTAAACGATAACGCAGTCTATTTTTATAAACTTTATTTACCCAGCGTTGCTCTACTCTATATCGGTGTTCTAACTTTATCCTTCCAATCTTATTAATGGTAATTAATTGCTGCCAAATACGATGTTCTTCAACTTCAGGAGCTTTCTTTTCTGACAAGTAAACATGTGACCCTATATGACCATATCCCGCAGTAATCATAGCTGTTTCTAAATGATAGTTAACGCCTGTTCTTAGTAATAATTGTTCTGTATTATTAGGTAAAATTGTATGATTACGATATTGAACTTCTGTATGAATGCTGATATTATCAGAAATACGATTCTGACCAAAGTACATTAACCAATTACCATACTTATCTTCTTGAGCAAGTAATGGGATTACTATTATTAAAAATGTAGTTGTAATTATAAACTTCTTAAACATGGCTGTTAGATTTTTGCAACCTCACTTACTAATTTTTTAGATTGTTCCCAATCCATGTGTACAATTGGCACAGCATAAATTACAGGCATGCTTTCTGGGTACTTTGCTTTTAACAACTCATCTATCTTATTAAACAGTAATGCTTTGGTTTTACCCATAATTAGCGTTTGCGTTTTACTTGCTATTTTTCCCTCTTCGCTCTTTTTTCTAATAGTTACTTTTTCAAGCATTACAGCTTCCAGTATCAAGTTTTCGGTTATCAAAAAATCAACAATTTCAATTGCTTGTGATTCTTTTTCTGTTATAACATTCAGTAATATCATAGTTCATAGTGTTATTAATTACCACAAAAATTTGTGATTACTTCTTCAGCTTTCACATAGTTTAAATCAAGCGCTTTTTGAAGATCATCACAGCCATCGTATGGTCTATAAGTCATTAAGTATGCTAAGCCTCGATTATAATATGACTCTGCGTGTTCAAAGTCAATGCTTATGGCTTTTGAATAACTTTCAATAGCATCATAATAATCACCAAATAGCAATTGAATATTTCCTTTTAAATTCCAATTATCAGGATTATCAGGATAATCTTCCACCAAGGAGTTAGCATCTTGTAATGCATCTGTATAATTGCCTAATAACTTTAAGCTAAAAGCTCTATTGTATAATGCAGAACTGTAGTTTTTATCGCTCGAAATAGCATTACTATAATCTTCTATTGCTCCTTCAACATCACCAAGTTCTTTTCTTACAAGGGCTCTTGTAAAGTATATACTAGGAATGTTGTGACTCACTTCAACCGCTTTATTTAAAATTTTTGAGGCTTCTTTTTGCTTACCGGAATACCTGTATGCTAATGCCATGTTGTAATAAGCTATTGCAAATTCAGGATTAATTTTTACTGCTTTTTTAAATGCATTAATTGCATCATCATATTGCTTTTGCTTTAAATGAACTACTCCCAAAAAATCATAAATCATTGATGAAGAATCATTAATGGTTAAAGCGGAATCGATATCAATTAAACTTTCATCAAGATTATCATTAAGTAAATGAACAAGAGCTTTCTTTTGATAGATATATTCCAAATTATATTCACGTTTAATTAAAGTGTCTATATCTTCCAGTGCCTTTTCATATTCTCCCATTAATATGAAATCCTCTGCCCGATGATCTAATAATTTGTTGTTTACTGGATTTATTGAAATGGCCTTAGTAATATCTTCTATGGCACCTTTATAGTCCATCGCAATCATTTTAATTTTGGCTCTTCGGTCGTATATATATTCAGAATACGGATTAAGTGCTATAGCCTTATTATAATCTCTTAATGCTTCATTAGTTCTTCCCAACCTTGCATTCAGGTTTGCACGCTTCATATAAGGATCAGCATAATTCACATCAGTGATTATTGCGTTATCATAGAATAACAATGCTTGTTCCCAATTGCCATAACTCATATAGTTATCTCCTTGTTGCATTAGCTTTAGTGCTTCCATTCGTGCTCCAGTTTGACTAAATAAAGGAGTTGAAAGTTGAATAGTAATAAATAATAATAAGGATACCGTTAGTTTCATAAATCAGCATTTAACAAACCAAAAGCGTAATTTGATGTGAGTTTTGCCTTATGATTTTTAGTTAATAATTCAATAAACTTTAATTGTGTTTTTATATAACCAATCTCTCTTGAATTAACCATGAAAAGAGAACTTTCGCCTACATCAAACATTTGTTTTTCACCTTCTAACAATCTCGCATAATCAGTTACTGTTCTTTCGTAAAGAGTAATTTGTTGTTGAGTGTTTTCTAAGTCATTTAAAGAGGCAACAGCTTTATAAGTTAAACTAGCCTGTTTGGATGTATATTCCAATTCTGTTTCATTAATTTTTAATTTGGCTAACTCCAAATTCCCTCGTTCTTTTCTCAACAAAATAGGAATACTAAAACTTAGACCCCAAGTGTAATTATTGATATTATAATTAGCAAAAGCATCATTTCCTACAGGCTGGTTAATGGCATTATATTTTAAATTAAATTCTGGTTTAAGCTGTTCTTGTTGCCATTTTTTTTCAACTTTTAATTGCTGTATTTTGTATTGATATTGTTTTAACAAAGGATGATTAACCGCTATGCTGTCCAATAGTTTCTCTAGTTGGGGCGTTACACCTACACTTTCTATATCACCAACAATAGGTGGAAATGTAGTTTCATTCAGTTCGAGTGGGACATTACCATCTACCCACAAATAAATAGCAAGTAAGGCCGTATTGTTTTTATACTTTAGTTGAGCTTCTTGTAAACTTAATTGTCTGTTTTGAACTTGTATAGCAGCTTCAACTGTATCTATAGCAGGTTTATCTCCTAAAAACACCCCTTGTTTTACTGCATTAAAACGTTGTTGAGTTACTTCAAGTGCCTCTTCATAAACCTTAAGTGTATTATAACTTTCAAACCAATTCCAATAAGCCTTTCCAGCATTGTAAAGCAATTCATTATATAAAACTGTACGTTCTGCTTTCGTGCTTTCCTGATATATTTTAGCTTTCTTTAGCTCTGCTCTTCGCTCATCAATAAATAAGCCCTTACCTACATTTACCGATACTCCTGCATAAACTAAACCTGCATTTGGTGTACTGTTCTGTGGATTAAGAAATACTCCATCATTTACTGAATAACCCCCATTAACCTCTATCCCATACCAGGTAGGAACTTTTAAACCACTATTTATGACGCTATAGTATTGTTTATCAGTAAAATACTTTTGCGAAACATCTGAGAATGCTTTAGGATCAAAGTTTCCTCGTGCTTTTCTTACATAAGCATCTCCTTGATTTAGCTTTAAATCAGCTTGCATGGCAATAGGATGATGTATTTTAACCCTATCCATAAATGCTTTATATGTCAAAATCTTTCCTAAACCATCTTGACTAAAAACCTGAAGTGATAAAAAGCACAATATAATAGCAAATCTTATCATTTTTCTGTCTTTTTTGTCGCTTTTTCTTCTGATGATTTGTAATAATCTGGAGGGAATCCATTGAGGTTTCGCCACAACTCATACCAAATAGGCACATCTTTAAGTAAAGCCATACCATTAGCCCCAGACCCCACACGTAATTCCTTTGGCCATGACACATCATTTTCATCTGGAGCTACAAGAATCCTATACTTACCATTAGGGCTTATAAAATTATCAATGGCTACAATCTTACCTCCAAATGTGCCATAAGAAGCATTGGGCCAGCCTGAAAAAACTACCGAAGGCCATCCGTCAAACATAAAGCGAACTTTTTGCCCTTTTTCTATCAATGGAAGGTTAAATGGGTTTACATACATTTCAACAGCCAAATCATATTGGTTTGGCATTATGCTTACCATTTCCTCTCCTTCTTTTACAGTCTCTCCTATACCAGATCTAATGGCTTTTGTAATGTAACCAGTAATGGGTGATGTAATATAATACATACCTGTACGTACCGAATAATTCATATACTGATTTTGCATTTTGGTTACAATAGCTTCTGCATCATACATACTAGATAGAGCAGTAAACTTGTCTGATTCCGCTTTTGATAGTTTATCTCGGTATTGGTTATTTATTGAGTTAATTTCTACTTCTGCATTAATTAACTTATTTCTACTACTTAATAATTTATTTTCAGCGCTAATCATCTTAGCTTGAGTTTCTTGTAGCTTTAGTTTTCTGGCTTCTAATTCAGTTAATGATTTTAAGCCATCTTCATACAATTCTTCTTGCCTTTTATATTGTTTTAAAGCAATTTGATAATTCGTTTTTGCCGCTTCAAAATCAACACTATCAGAAACAACGCTTAACCGAGCTTGTTTCAAATAATTTTTAGCTTGCTCAGATTTTAGTGTTTTTGTTTTTAGCAAGGCATCTATCTGTTGATCTAAAGAGTTTACCTTATTCATGTATGACTGCACTGAGAGTTCTTTAGCCTTTATTTGTTCTTCTGTACGTGAAAGGAGATTGGGATCAAAATATTCATCTTTTATTTCTGATAAAAACAAAATGGTATCTCCTTTATTTACAAAGTCCCCCTCTTTTACATACCACTTTTCAATTTTACCTGCAATAATAGAATTAATGGTTTGCGGTCTCTGATCTGGTTGCAATGTAGTTACATATCCCTTCGATCTAATGTTTTGAGTCCATGGCAAAAACATTAAAATTAAAAACAAAGCAAAAGAAATTACAATTAAGCGAGTAAAAACCCTAATGGCCTTGTAACTACTAACCATCGAAAACGATTTATAGTTAGCCGTATTAACCTTTCCTTCGATTCTATTTTTACTAACATTCAGCATAACTTACCTTTTTTGAAAGATTTGGTTAAACCAAGTTTTATCTTTTAGGTTGAGTAATGTATCATTACCTATTAGTTTACCATTATCCAGGACCATAACCTTATCAAACTTTTTAGCAATTTCTGGATCATTTGATACTGCTATAACAGTAAACATTCGATTGGTGTTTAAAAGGTAATCTAAAAACTTTTGCTTGTCATCCTTTTCTAATTGGTTAAAACTATCTCCTATTAATACCAGTTTTGGATTCCCTACCAACGCCCTTACTAATATTATTTTTAATCTTATGCTTTTTGGCAGGTTTTTACCCTCAGGAAGCAACTCTGTATTATACCCATTTGGCGAATTAGTTACAAAACTCGTTAGCCCCAATACATCAACTATTTCCTGAATTTGATCATCAGAAATATTCGGTTTTCCGAGTGTGATATTTTCATAAAGTGTGCCTTTAAAAATATCTTCTTTTGCTAAACAATCATTAATATAAGACCTTACATCCTCTTTACACAAACTAGAAATAGGAATATTATTAAAGGCAATCGCTCCTTGGTAAGAATCGTACAAACCGGCAATAAGCTGAAGTAAAAATGATTTTCCTGAACCGCTAAAACCTGCTAGACATACTTTTTCTCCATTCTCAATCTCAAATGAAACCTCATTAATAATTCTCTCTTTAGCATCTTCAAATTGAAAAGTTAAATCGTTTACTTTTATTGCTATAGCTTCTCCTTCTTTAAAATTTATTGGGGTTCCCATGTCTTTTTCTAAAGGAATATCTGTTATGCTCCCAACTTTTTCTATAGCTGTTAGCACATCGTATATCGTTTCCATACTAAGTATTAGCTTTTCTACTGATGCTAAAACCAAAATGATAATAATTTCAGAAGCAACAAACTGACCGATATTCATTTGTTGATTGATTACTAATAACCCTCCTATAAGAAGTAAACCAGCAGCAATAATCATTTTAAACCCTACCAAGTTGATATATTGTAATAACAAGGTTTTAAAGTGTGCTTTTCTAAAAATTAAATACTTTTCAACCTTTTCGTCTGTTTTCTGTAATGGCAAATCTGTTTTACCCGCAAGTTTAAAAGTAGAGTTAGCTCTAGCAACCTCTTCTAACCAATGTGCTACTTCATACTTATGGGTAGACTCACTTAAACTAGTTTTTAACCCCTTTTTGGTAGTGTATTTAAAAAGCAAGTAAATTATAAGCACAAGCACTAAACTAAACATGATAAAAAATGGATGATATAGACATAACAATATCAATCCAAAAATAATTTGCAACGATGCACTGGAAAAATCCATTAATATTTTTGGTAGCCCTTTTTGAATTGATAAAGTATCGAAAAAGCGGTTTACCAATTCAGGCATATAGGCTTTATCTAAAGGTTCCATTTTCATTCTTGGAATACGGTAAGCAAACTCAAAAGCAGCACGAGCAAATATTTTTTGTTGTAAATTCTCAGTAATGGTTAATTGCATAATTTGCATTACACCCATAAGTGCAACACCAAGAATTACAAAAACCACCAAAACTATCCAAGAACTTGATACTTCTCCTGCCGTTATAAAACTAATAATGGCTTGAATACCTAAAGGAATTGACAAGGTGAGCACCCCATTAAAAAGTGCATACAAATAGATGCTAAAAATTTCCTGTTTATCAACTTTAAGTAAGTTAAAAAAACGAGTAATTGGTTTTAATACAATAGACTTTTCCATTTTTTAAGCTGTATTTTCCCTAGCCAACAATAATTATTAGCGATTAAATTGTTATTTAAAAAGGTTTAAATAAATGTTACTTTACCGGTAGCAACACTGTACATTGCTCCTACAATGGTAATTTCCCCATTGTCTGCCATTTCTTTTAAAACAGCACTTCTCTCGGTAATGGCTTTAACATTTAGGTTAACATTGTTATCAGCAACCTCTTGAACATAATCAGCATTAGCAGAACTTCTATCAGAATGGTCTCCGGCAACGGCATTTATAGCAGGTTTAATATTTGATAACATTCCTGTTAATAACCCTAATTCAACATTATCGCAAGCACCTTTTACTGCCCCACAAGAGGTATGGCCTAGAACTACTATTAATTTAGATCCTGCTACTTTACATGCAAACTCTAAACTTCCAAGAATGTCATCATTAACAAAATTTCCTGCAACTCTTGCGTTAAATATATCACCAATACCTTGGTCAAAAACTATTTCTGCTGGCACTCTTGAATCAATGCAGCCTAACACTGCTGCAAAAGGCTTTTGGCCACCAGAAGTTGCAGCTACTTGCTCCATATAGTTATGACCAGACATTTTTTTAGCCACAAACCTTTCATTACCATCTTTTAATCTTTGTATTAATTCGTTATTCATAATATTTCTTTTTTGATTTTAGTATTTGATTTTAGTTTTTTGTATTCCCTTCTACTGTTGCCTTAAATTGCTTTAAAGGGTTTATATCTGAATCTTCACCTATGCCAATAGTGTTTACGGTTATATTTCTACTTTTTGCATTTTGCTTAAAGTCTTCAATAATTTCTATAACATCAGGGTGTATAGATTTGGTTTTATGTCCATCTATTGTAACTGTACTGTCATCAGGCAAATGGTTTAAGGTTTGTAAAATGCTACCTTTATTTAAGAAGCTAACTTCTTCTGCAAGCTCAATTAATATTGGTTCTCCTTGTTTATAGGCATCTGGATTAAAGTGGTACGGAGTTTTAAAATTGTTATAAAGAATATAGAATATAGCAACTGCTAAACCTAACCCAATACCTATTAATAAATCAGTAAAGATGATTCCCAAAATTGTTACAACAAATGGGATAAACTGTGCTTTACCAATTCTGTATATCTGTTTAAATAATGATGGCTTAGCTAATTTGTACCCAACAACAAATAAAATTGCAGCCAAGCTTGAAAGTGGAATTAAGTTTAATACCTTAGGGATAGTCATTACTGAAACCAATAAAAGAATACCATGGAAAAATGCTGATGCCTTGGTTTTTCCTCCAGACTGTATATTAGCAGAACTTCTTACTATTACCTGAGTAATTGGAAGACCCCCAATAAAACCAGAAACAATATTTCCTGCACCTTGGGCCATTAATTCTCTATTTGTAGGTGTAACTCTTTTGTCAGGATCTAATTTATCGGTAGCTTCAACACAAAGTAATGTTTCTAAACTAGCTACAACCGCCATAGTTATACCTATTATATAAACCTGAGAGTTATTCCATTGAGAAAAATCTGGTGATGTAAACTGATTAAAGAATCCAGAAATAGAATCAGCAACAGGAATGCTTACCAATTGGTCAGCTCTTAAGGCATAGGTTTCCGAGCCTTGAAACATCAAGTTTAAACCAATTCCTCCGGCTACTACAACTAGTGGTCCTTGAATAATTTTAAACAAACTGATCTTTTTCATAAATGGTTGCTCCCAAAGAATTAAAACAACCAGCGATAAAACAGCAATTACAATAGCTCCTGGGCTAACATAATCTAACATGTTGATTAGTTCAGAAAAGGTGTTTTGACCATCTGCTTGCACAAACTCTAAATCACCTTCAGGGTCTCTGTCATAACCAAAAGCATGAGGAATCTGTTTTAAGATAATAATAATGCCAATCCCAGATAACATCCCTTTAATTACGGATGATGGGAAATAATATCCTATTACACCTGCTTTTAGTATTCCCAGTATAAGTTGAAAAACACCTGCAAAAACTACAGCCAGCAAAAATGTTTCAAAAGCACCTAACTCTTGAATTGCTGATAAAACTATAACTGCTAACCCTGCTGCAGGTCCACTAACCCCAAGTGGAGAACCACTTAAAAGAGCTACTATTGTACCTCCAACTATCCCTGCAATTACTCCTGAAAATAGGGGTGCTCCTGATGCAAGAGCAATTCCCAAACATAGTGGCATTGCCACTAAAAACACAACAATACTTGCTGGTAAATCATTTTTAAGGTTTGAAAAGAAACCGTTGTTTGTTGAACTCATAATATTGGTTTTAATAATCGTATATTTTTTCTTTATTCTTCATTAATAGCTTTAAAAACTAACTGATTGTAAAAACAACTAATCGAATCTTCTCCTGAAACTATATCAGTTAATTTTGGTAAGTGCTCAGCAAAATATCGTTGATGATGACTTCCCTCAATAACTGTTGAAATTAACATATGGGGGTATTTGTAATTTGAATTAATCTCAAGTACAATATCACTTAATCTTTGTACAAATTGTTTATACCCTGAAAAAACACCATGCTTATTTTCATTGTCAACTGATTTAGTTAAATAAGCTTTTGAAGATTCAGAAATTAGAATATGATGTAATTTAATTTCATTGATATGCGGAATATTTCCATCTTCCTCAACTTGCTCCGTTACTAATTTAATAGCCCTTGTTAACCTTTCTTCAGGACTATCAATGTTTACAATTCTAAACACTAATTTGTACTCCATCCAGGACCAGTACCAAGATGTTAGGTACAACAATAATTTATGTTTGCTTTCAAAATACCGGTAAATAGAAGCCTCTGTTGAGCCAATTGCATTTGCCAGTTTCTTAAAAGTAAACTCATCTAACCCTATTTCATCAATTAGATCAATACTTCCACTCAGGATTTTCTTACCTAGTTTACTTGACTCAGGATTTTTTAAGAAAACATTCTCATTTACCTTTACACTAATATTTGATAAAACACTATCCATACTGTAATTAATACATGCAAATGTAATAGTATTACTATTAAATATGCAAGTAAAAAACACAATTTATTGTTATTTTTCTGATTATCAATAATATAAACTTTCGTTTCTTTCTGATTTTAATCATTATTTTATAGAAAATTCCACACTAAATTTGCCTTATTAAAAAAATATAGCTTATGAAAAAGAATATGGGAAGTATTGATAAAGTAATTAGGATAATTATAGCAATAGCATTTTCAGTATTATATTTTACAGGAACAGTAACGGGTACTATGGGTTATATACTGCTTGGTTTAGGAGCAATATTTCTATTAACTAGTGTAATTAGCTTTTGTCCGTTATATGCCCCTTTTGGAATAAAGACCTGTAAGAAATAAAAAAGAGAGTGAATTGCTTCACTCTCTTTTTTATTTCTTAGTTCTCTAGAAGTTAAATTCCTTTGCTTAGTACTTAATTACTTTTTGAGTAGTAATTACTATACCTTTTTCAATATCAGTTACATTTAAGAAGTAAATTCCTTGAGGCAAATTAGTTGTATTCATCTCAATTCGATTGTCATTACTTACCTTAGTCGAAATCATTTTACCAGTAAGATCAATTAAATTAACTTTAATTAAAGTTCCATTATTATTGGCAATAGTCAATGTATTCTTAAATGGATTAGGGTAAGCCCATAAACCATTTTCAATATTACCTTCTTCAATACCAACAACACTTTCATCTAGCTTAATCACGAAGAAATTATCATCAGTACCTCCTGTTTCAGAAATAGTAGTCCCTGCTGTTAATGTACTTCTATAAAAACCTGTTATGTAAATACCATTACTCGTTCCAACAATTCCATTTGCACCATCTCCATAACCTGCTGCATTTGTTGCTTTAACTCCCCATTGTGGAACACCACTAGCATCAACTTCAATAATAAATAAATCCCCAACATCACCATTTACAGCAGTCAATACATCACTAGCAACATTTACTGTTCCTGCACTCATACTTCCTGTAATGTAAGAGGTTCCATTTGTACCTGTATACATGTCTACAGCATAAATATTCGCTGAGTTAGCATCTCCAACTTGAGTTGCCCATTGTGGGGTTCCGCTAGCGTCAAGCTTAGCAATAAATGAACAATCATCAAACCCTCCGCATGACAATGTAGTAGAACCAAACGTTAAGTCATCACTAAAATATCCAGAATAGTATGGATTATTTTGGTTATCTACACCTATACCTGTTCCTTTTATTACAGTTCCACTACCTCCATTTGTAGTTGGTTTATATGCCCAACTAAAAGCACCTGCAGTTGTAAATTTTGCAAGAAAACCCTCTCTATTTGCAGTGCTTGTTAGCGTATCATTTGTTCCAAAATAAACGCTACCCTTATAAGTTCCAGCTATATAAATATCGCTTCCTATTTCAATATCGTTTACTTCTATGCTCGAAGAGTTACCTCCTGTAGCACCGTAAGCCCACTGTGAAGTTCCGTCTGTAGCTGATAGTTTTGCAACAAATGGAGCGAAAGCTTGACTAGACGGGTTGTTAATTGTGTTTCCATTACCAAAGTCTGCATCTCCTTTGTACACACCGGCAACATATAAATCTTGAGCGTTATCCATGGTAATAGACTCCCCTATGATACCTGAGATGACAGAAAATCCAGAAGCTCCATATTGCTCAACCCACTGCGCTGTTCCGTTTGCATCGATTTTAGCAACGTACATTGCTCCAAATGCGTTTCCTGAAGTTATAGAAACTCCCCCAAAGTGAATGGTGTTCTGAAATTTTCCAGTGATGTAACAGTTTCCACTGTTATCTACATAAATTCCATTTCCCTCTGGATTAGAACCACCAGTAGATTGAATAGCCCATAAGACATTTCCAGATGGATCGTACTTTACAACAAACACTTCTGCTTTAATAGTGCCTTGTGTAGCTAGAAGTTGGGTTGAACCAAATGTGATGGTATCTTTAAATACCCCAACAGAGTAAGTGTTGCCTTGAACATCTGCACTGATGTCATATCCAATTTTATCAGTACCTTCATCTGAAGATGATTCTGCCCAAGACCAATTGGGAGTCTGAGCATTAAGCATTGTGCTAGATACAGCATAAGCTAAAATAAAGAGTAATTTTTTTTTCATAGTTGTTGTTTTTAAGTTTAGCAACAAATCTATCTATGTTCACTTTTTTCAACAATGAGGCAAATGCCTCAAAAAATAATTGTAGGGAAATTATTATCATTGTGAGTATATGAATATCAAATTATCGATACTTTTCATTTTACTATTTCCTTCTATTTTATTAGGACAATACCGGTTTTCTTACCTGAATATTAATGATGGCTTGGTTCAAAATTCTATTACTGACATTTTTCAGGATTCGGAGGGATACATGTGGTTTTCTACACAGGATGGCATAAGTCAATACAACGGATATGAATTTATTAATTTCAATACTTCAAATACTAACTCAGAAGCCCTTTCTGATAATTATTTATGGAGGTTCTGTGAGGATAAGTATAAAGGGATTTGGGTTTGCTCTAGAAATGGCTTAAACCGTTATGATAAAAACAATAAAACATGGACTAAATTTTTTACTAACAGCGATTTTCCAAGCAAAGGCATATCTAACCAAATACGTGATGTGACCATATTTGACAATAATATATACTGTGTCAGTAGGGGTACTATTTTTAAAGATTCTATCCTAGATAACTATCCAAAAATCGAGAATCGGATTGTTACTAGAATTAAACTTCAACCTGACTCGTTTGCTGTTTATTCTTTATTTTATAATAAGTTCAACAACGAACTATTTGCCATTCATTCTCATGGTATTTATAACCTAAGCACGCAACAGAATTACACCATACCGGGATTTAGAGATAACATAAGGCAGGAGTTTATGCCTACCTTTTCCTTAGACTCTACTGGCTTTTTATTTAGTAATGGAACTTCTATTTATCGATATGATTACCGTTCAAAAGAAATAACTAAACTACACACTGAAAAAACAGCAGTAATTTATGGTATGGAAATGGTTAATAATGATTTGTGGGTTGCAACAAATGAAGGAGTTTTAATTTTTTCTAAAGGAAAACTCATCCAAAAAATCAGGAAAGCAAAAGTTTCTAACAATGGACTAAGTTCTAATCTGGTTTCTAAAATTTTTAAAGATTCTTATGGAAAAATTTGGATAGGAACATCAGGAAATGGTCTTAACATTTATAATCCTTATAAGGATCGATTTAAATACTTATCACAAGAGATTTTTAAGGAAAGTATCATTGTGAGAGGAATGGTTCAAGATGAGAAAAACCGCCTATTTGTTTGTGGAGATCAAAGCTTTGTAATTCAACTTAAGAATACAAATTTTAAATCTTATTATTTTGCTCAAGATAACATAGTATCTGTTAAACCAATAAAAATAAAAGGATTCTCAAAGTTAAATCTAACCGCAGTTGCTATAGGCTTTAATAATGACGTTATTGTTGGCAGTAAAGGTGAGGGAGTATTTATCATGGATACCCAATTCAACATAAAAAAACACATTGTTATAAGTGAAAAAAATCGATCTAAAAATGTGGTAACCGAAATAAGGAAAACACGGGCTAATGAAATATGGGTAACAACTTATTATGGTGTATATGTTTTAGATGAAAATTATGAGTTTAAACACTTATTTAAACCTTACGAAAATGGACTTGAATCCAATTATTTTTTATGTGTTTATGAAGATTCGCGAGGGGAGATATGGTTAGGCTCTAATACTGGGTTTTACCACTACCTCAAAAAGGATAATGTTTTTGAAAACATTCAATTCAATAAAAAAGATATGAGCCATTCTCCGGGATTCAACTTTATATCTGGCTTTACGGATTTTGGAGATGATTATTTATGGGTGTCTACCTATGGCGGAGGTTTATCTAAAATGAATTTGAAAACCAAAACTTTTGAACATTATACAACATCTTCTGGCTTGGAGAACAATGTTTGTAACGGTCTTGTTAAAGATGATAGTGGACATCTTTGGATTAACACCAATAAGGGGATTAGCAAATTCATTAGGGAAACGGAAAGTTTTATCAATTACGATAAATCAGATGGTATTCATTTTAATGAGTTTAACCTTAACTCCGTTTATCAAAATAAACATGGACAAATCTTTTTTGGAACACCTGTTGGTATAGTATTGTTCTCTCCGCAAGACATATCATTATCAAAAACTGTGGCTCCAATAGTTTTTACAGGTTTAGATATTAACTACAAAAATTCTGATAAGCGTTTATCACCTGATGTGGTAAGGCTATATCCTGAAGATAGGTCAGTAACCTTCCATTTCGCAGGCTTGAGCTTCAACAACTCTAAAAAAATAAAATATCAGTACAAGCTAGAAGGATATAATACAGAATGGGTTGCGACCAATAGTTTAAATGCAACCTATACTTCACTTCCAGATGGCGAATTTACCTTTCTGGTAAAAACATGCAATCCAGATGGTGTATGGAGCAAACAGCCCAAAACCCTAAAAGTGCTGGTTTTTCCTCCATTTTATAAAACATGGTGGTTCATTTTTATTTCCTTTATTGTTATACTTACGTTTGTTATTCTCATTATCCGCTACTTATCTCAAAAGAAAATTAAAAAAAGGATAGAAGAGTTAAAAGTCCAAGAACAGATACATAGGGAAAAACAACGTATTTCGAGAGATTTACACGACAATATTGGAGCGCAAATAACTTATCTTATATCTTCTATTGACCAAGAATCATATCAAGCCAAAGAACAACAGCATGTTTTTGAGGGGCTTAGTGATAAAGCTCGAAATGTAATGATTCAGTTAAGACAAACACTTTGGGTAATTAGTAAGGAGGAAATTTCTTTAGAAGATTTTGTTGATAAAATACGGGATTACTCTACCAGAATACTAGAGGTTGCCAATGTAAACTGCTCTGTTTCATTTAACGCTCCATCTTCTATAAATTTATCTCCTATTATGGTAAGTAATCTGTTTCGAATAATTCAAGAGGCTCAAAACAATATTATTAAACATGCCAAAGCAAAAAACGTATTCATTAAGCTTCAAATAAAAAATAACTTACTTATTCTTACTGTAAAAGATGATGGAGTGGGTATTGAAAGTATAAAAAATTTAGATGACCATTTTGGTATTAAAAATATGCAGAACAGAGTGGCAGATTTAGGAGGAAATTTTGAAATTGTTTCGCAAAAGGGTACTTGCATCTCAATAACTGTTCCGATTAAACAAGGCAAATGACCCATTGCAATACTCTTTTTTATATCTCAACTTTGTTTTATTAATTTTAAACTATGGGTAAAATTAGAATTGCTGTTGCAGAAGATGTTCCTGAATTGGCTAGAACAATTCGTCAGAAGTTTCAAGCTTTTGAGGAGATTGAATTAATGTTTATTGCCTCAAATGGACAAGAAATGATAGAAAAGTATGAGGAAAACCCTGTTAGCGTAGTATTGATGGACATTAACATGCCCGTTATGAATGGCATTGATGCCACAAAAAAGCTGAAAAGTAAGTATCCCGATTTAAAGATTATCATGCATACCGTGTTTGATGAAGATGACAAAATTTTTGAATCCATTCTAGCCGGTGCATCAGGTTATTTATTAAAGGACGATAAACCTGCTAAAATCTTATTATCAATAGAAGAATCTATAGAGGGTGGCGCTCCAATGAGTGTTTCTATTGCTTCTAAAGTGTTGAGTTTTATAAAAGAAGACAGCGAAAAAAGTAATGAAGAGTTTAACCTAACCTCCAGAGAATTGCAAATTTTACAAAGAATCGGAAAAGGCGAAAACTATCAGCAAATCGCAAACATATTATTTATAAGCCCAAAAACCGTAAGGAATCACATTGAAAAGATATACAAAAAACTGCATGTACATAACAAAGTAGATGCGGTTACTGTAGCGATGAAAAATAAACTAATTGTTTAAGCTAACGCTGTTCTATAATCAACTTTAGCTTTTAAAATTCCTTCTAATTCAGAAATTGAAACTCTATCTTGTTCCATGGTATCTCTATCTCTTATGGTAACAGTATCGTCTTCCAAAGTTTGATGGTCTACCATGATGCAATAAGGCGTACCAATGGCATCTTGTCTTCTGTATCGTTTACCTGGCGAATCTTTCTCATCGTACTGACAATTGAAATCGAACTTCAAATTATCCATTATTTCTCGAGCCTTTTCTGGTAAACCATCTTTACGTGTTAAGGGCATAATAGCCGCTTTAACTGGAGCAAGAATTGCTGGTATTTTTAATACTACTCTTTCGGTTCCGTTCTCTAATTTTTCTTCGTTATATGCAGATGATAAAATGGCTAAGAAGGTTCTATCCAGTCCAACAGAAGTTTCCACCACATAAGGCACATAGCTTTCGTTGATCTCAGGGTCGAAATATTGTAATTTTTTACCCGAGTGTTCTTCATGTTGTTTCAAATCAAAATCTGTTCTCGAATGGATTCCTTCTAACTCTTTAAAACCCATAGGAAAATCAAATTCTATATCACAAGCTGCATTAGCATAGTGTGCTAATTTTACATGGTCGTGAAATCTATAAAACTTAGAATCTATTCCTAAAGATTGGTGCCACTTAACTCGCTGTTCTTTCCAGTATTCATACCATTTCATTTCTTCACCTGGACGAACAAAGAATTGCATTTCCATTTGTTCAAATTCACGCATCCTAAATATAAATTGACGCGCAACAATTTCATTTCTAAAAGCTTTACCTATTTGGGCTATCCCAAAAGGTATTTTCATTCTTCCTGTTTTTTGAACATTTAAATAATTTACAAATATCCCTTGAGCCGTTTCTGGTCGTAAATAAATGGTATTGGCAGCATCTGCAACAGATCCTATTTCTGTGCTAAACATCAGGTTAAACTGCTTAACATCCGTCCAGTTTTTAGAACCACTTATTGGGCATGCTATACCTAAATCTTCTATTAAAGTTTTAACCGCAGCTAAGTCCTCATTGTTCATAGCAGATTTAAACTGCTCATTAATCTTATCTATTTTCTCTTGATTTCTTAAAACATTAGGGTTAGTTGCTCTAAATTGTTCTTCATCAAAATCATCGCCAAAACGCTTAATTCCTTTGGCCACATCTTTTTCAATCTTTAATCTGATTTTTTCTATATGCTCTTCAATCAAAACATCGGCACGATATCTTTTCTTGGAATCTTTGTTATCAATTAAAGGGTCGTTAAATGCATCTACATGTCCCGAAGCTTTCCAAGTTGTTGGGTGCATAAATATGGCTGCATCTAGTCCAACAATGTTCTCATGCATTTGAACCATTGCCATCCACCAATAATCTTTGATGTTTTTTTTCAGTTCACTTCCCATCTGCCCATAATCATAAACAGCTGATAGGCCGTCATAAATTTCGCTTGATTGAAATACATATCCATACTCTTTAGCGTGAGATATGATTTTTTTCAGATTGTCTTCATTTGTTGCCATTCGGCAAAAGTAGTTTTTTGTACGAAAATGGACTAATAGAAAATATTAATTCTCATACTTTCCACTATACTTCCTGTACAATTTCTTTTGATGGTTGTCTAAATCAATCAAACGCCCTTGGATAAATGCAGCTATTACATCATTTGTTCTCATATCCAAGGCATCACCTTTCGATATAAATAACGTAGCATCTTTTCCTGATTCCAAACTACCACAGGTTTCATCTATTCCTAAAATCTTAGCTGTATTTAAGGTGATTAGTTTTAAAGCCTCTTCTTTATCTAAACCATAAGTAGTAGCAGTACCAGCATAAAACGGCAAGTTACGAGTCCCCATTGCTTCCATGTCTCCCGAATTCTCTAAACAAAATAAAACCTCAGCATCAAACAATAGGTGTGGCAATTTGTAAGGTAAATTCACATCATCTTCTTGCCTTTCAGGTAATGAATGTACTCTTTTTAATATAACCGCAACATTGTTCTCCTTTAGCATATCAGTAATCATCCATGAATCATAACCACCAACAATCACCATCTTTTTTACCTCATGTTTTTTAGAAAAGTTAATTGCTTCTGTCAGTTCTTTCACAAAATCTGCATGTACATAAAGCGTTTTAGTACCATCAAATAAACCTCGCATAGCTTCAAATCGGATGTTCTTTTCCTGGTGTTCTTTTACTTTTGAATATGCTAAAGCGTCCGCAAAAAAATGGTTTAGAGCAGCAATACTTTTTGCATAATTTTTATTCTTCTCTCCTTTCCACCACAAATACATTCTAACCCAATTCAAGTGAATACCATCATCTTCTTTTATAATTGCATCTTCCCAATTCCATGCATCAAACTGTACAATTGAAGATGTTCCTGAAATTATCCCACTACGGGGAGTAATTTGCCCCATTAATACGCCATTACTCCTAATGGTAGTGGTTACTTTGGATTCGGTGTTATAAGCTATTACACTTCTCACATGAGGTTTGAAAGTTCCTACTTCACTATAATCTCTTGTAGCCCTTACCGCACCTATTTCAGTTAACCCTAAGGTAGAATTAGGAGCAATTATACCTGGATAAACATGTTTTCCTTTAAGAGAAACTACGGTATCAAATTGGGAAAAATCGATTTTAATTGCTGCTGCATTTGCTACCATCCCCAGTTTACCATCAACTATTGATATGGCAGAGTTTTTAATGACTTTACCATTACCAATATGTGCCATCCCATTAAGCAATAATATTTTTTTAGTTTGCTTTAGAGCAGGTGTTTCTATTTGAGCATTACCTATTAATGCCGTAAAAAGAAATATTGTAAGATATAAATTCCTCATCATCATATCAATTTAATCTCCAACTGAATCACAATGATACAGTCTTGGTTTTTTACTTTTAACAGGTTGAGTTTTTTCTCCCCCTTTTTTAGCCTTTATCATTTTTTCGATAATACGAGCTTTTTCTGCCTGATTAGCTTTTTGTCTTTCTTCATCTTTTTCAATGTCAAAATAAATAGCTCCATCTATGATGGTTTTTTCTACTTTAGCATAAATAGACAATGGATTATCTGACCATAATACAACATCTGCATCTTTTCCAACTTTTATGCTCCCCATTCTGTGGTCTAAGTGTAATAATTTAGCAGGGTTAAGGGTTACAAATTTTAATGCTTCTTCTTCACTAACCCCTCCATACTTAACTGCTTTCGCTGCTTCCTGATTTAATCTTCTTCCCATTTCAGCATCGTCAGAATTAAAAGCAGTAAGCACACCTTGTTTATGCATAATTGCACCATTATAAGGAATAGCATCATTTACCTCAAATTTATATGCCCACCAGTCACTAAAAGTAGAACCTCCAGCGCCATGCTTTTTCATTTTCTCAGCCACTTTATATCCCTCTAAAATATGTGTAAAGGTATTAACTGTAAAGCCCATAGAATCAGCAACATGCATCAGCATATTTATTTCTCCTTGTTGGTAAGAGTGACAAGAAATAAATCTTTCTGAATTTAAAATCTCATTAATTGTTTCCAACTCTAAATCAATGCGAGGAGCAATAACCTTAGCTCTATCTTTTTGAGGAATTGCTGCAAATTCATTCCATTTTCTTTGATATTCTTTTGCTCTGATAAATGCATCGTAATATACTTGCTCCACGCCCATTCTGGTTTGAGGAAAACGCTTGGTATTAAATTGCCCCCAGTTAGATTGTTTTACATTTTCACCGAGTGCAAACTTGATAAAAGCGGTGGTATCTCTAATTTTCATTTGTTCTGGAGCACTTCCCCATCTTAATTTGATTAAGCCTGACTGACCACCAATAGGGTTACAAGAGCCGTGTAACAATTGAGCAGCTGTTACTCCTCCCGCTAATTGACGATAAATATTTATATCATCAGAATTGATAACATCAGCAATACTCACTTCAGCAGTAACTGCTTGTGTGCATTCATTTACTCCTCTGCTAATTGCAATGTGCGAATGTTCATCTATTATTCCTGCAGAAAGGTGCTTGTTTTTACCATCAATAATTTTTGCCCCTTCGGCTGTTAAATTTTTACCAATGACAGCAATTTTTCCGTTTTGCAATAAAACATCAGTGTTCTTTAAAATACCTTCTGCTTCATTCGTCCAAACGGTAGCTCCTTTAATGATAATTGTTTCTGCTTTTGGCAAAGAATCAAAACCATAAGCCATATTAGGATATTGAATTCTAGGAACAATTAATGAGTCCGAATTTTCTTTTTTAGGTTTTTCTTTTTCTGTCTTATCTTTCTTTTTAATAGCTGACCATTTAGTCCAACTTCCATCACCTAATTGTGCGTTACCATCCCAAATGCCACCATTGGTACTTATTACACCACTTAGTCTGATAGTCGATTTCTGAAATTCATCATTTGGGTTAAAGTTTAAGGTTACACTATGACTTTCTACTGCAACGTTTACTTTAATTTTAGTAGTATCTTTACCTTTAATAGCCTCAATAAACCCTTTAGGTTTATCAGCTCCTTTAACATTAACGGTATAAATTTTTCCATTAATGTTAAGGTCATAAGTACCCGTAACATCCAATTTATTGTAATCTTTAATCACATACTTTTTACCTTGTATCCAATTTTCATAGATTGTGTTTTGTTTATCAAATAAAGGTTTAGAACAAATAATAAAGTTGGCCAGTTTATCTTTCTCAAGACTACCTACTTTATTATATTGGTCGATAAAATTAGCAGGGTTGTAGGTTAATGCTTTTAAAGCATCTTGTTCTGAAAGACCACTCTTGATGGCTTTTTGTAAGTTTTTAAAGAAAACTTTTTTGTCTTTTAAATCTGAAGTAGTAATGCAAAAATCAATACCACTATTGGCAATAATGCCCAGATTAAATGGTGCTAACTCCCAATTCTTCACATCAGAATAATTAACCAATAAAGCATCATAAGGGTCTTCTACATCGTAAGGTTTATGAAAGTTAACAGGTACAATTAACTTACCTTCAGTTGCTTTGATTTCATTTATTCTTTGATACTCATCTCCTTTACCTTTAAAAATATATTGCAGCTCAAACTCGTCACCTACTTTATCTGCTCTTAAAATGTTTAATTTGTCATTAGCTTCAAAAATTTGAGGCATGCCCCAATTATCAATAATAGAGAGTAAAGAAATGTTGTACTCTTTAGATTTTTTGTTGTTATACAACCAGTCTGCATCATAATAAGTTTGTCTGATTAATGCAATCATCCCCATTAACGAACCTGGATAATCTTGGGTTGAGGTTCCTTTATTGAAAGATAAGTGTCCTGCTACTTTATGTTGTAGCATCACACTATTGGCTTTATTATTAGCAAGCGTAACAAATGTAGAAGTCCCTCTCATTATACCATCTTTCTGATGGGTTAGCACCGTTCCAAACCCCAATTTTCTTAACTCTTCAGCTTTTTTATCGTTAACCGTAAAAAGTTTCCCAGCTTCAACTTCAGGTTTAATGGCCTGATTCCAATTAATGGCTTGTTTATTCTTATTTTCAAACTGAGGACCATATTGGGGTGTTGTGCTTTTCTTTATTTCAGGCATTCCATAATTGCTATACAAATCAATTAATGAAGGGTAAATAAATTTGCCCTCTAAATCGAAAATAACGGTGTTTTCAGGAATGGTAATTTTATTGTTCGCATCAACAGCCACAACTTTATCTTCTTTAATTAAAAGTGTAGCTCCCTCTAGTTTAGTTTGGTAGTCAATATAAATCGTAGCATTTTTAAATGCATAATAATTATCAATTTTATGATGTGTTCCGTTTATATTAAATGTTTCCTGAGCTGATGACAAGAAATTTACTGTAAGGAAAAGAAAAAGAAGCAAATTCTTCATGCAAATCTAATTTAATTGAAAGCCCCAAAAATAGTGTTTTAATCTTAAAAAAATTCAAGCTTTATGATGAATGGTGCTGCTTTTGGTTACCTTTGTCAAATCACCTAAAATAATAAATATGTTACATGCACACTCAGGATTAAGATGGTTAGTATTACTGTTTTTATTAATAGCAATAATAAAATCTTTTAACGGTTGGTTTGGTAAAAAACCTTTTCAAAAATCAGATAACATAGTAGCCATTATGCTGTTATCGTTTACACACATTCAGGCATTAATAGGGTTAGTTCTTTATTTTATTAATGGTTGGAGCATCGTTTTTGGCAATATGAGCTTCGCCATGAAAGATGCTACAGCTCGTTTTTGGTCATTAGAACACTTAATTGTAATGCTTTTGGCGGTAGCATTAATTACAGTAGGTAGAGTAAAAGCAAAGAAAGCAACAACTGATGCTGCAAAGCATAAAAAAGGTGCACTTTTTTACACCTTAGCATTATTATTGATTATTTGGGCTGGATTAATTAAACCTTATGCCATGGGTAGAGGTTGGTTTTAATAGGTAGTTGAATTGAAGAAAAAATTTCAAACAAGTTCGGAAAGGATAGTTGAAACAGCCGTTTTGGTTGGGGTAACCACTCGAGATCAGGATGAGAAAACTACTATTGAATATTTGGACGAATTAGCATTTTTAGCAGAAACTGCTGGTGTAAAAACACTTCAACGTTTTACTCAAAAATTAGACAACCCTCATCCAAAAACCTTTATAGGTAAAGGTAAAATGAATGATGTCTATCAATTTGTAACTGAAAATGAAGTTGATATTGTAATTTTTGATGATGAGTTATCTCCATCACAATTCAGAAATATTGAACGGGAGTTTAAATGTAAAATATTAGATAGAAGTAATCTAATTCTTGACATTTTTGCTACAAGAGCACAAACTGCTCATGCACGTACTCAGGTAGAATTAGCTCAATATCAATATTTAATGCCTCGATTAACTAGAATGTGGACTCACCTTGACAGACAAAAAGGTGGAGGAGCAGGAATGCGAGGGCCTGGAGAAACTCAGATTGAAACTGATAGACGAATCATCACACAAAAGATAGCTCACCTTAAGGAAAAATTAAAAAAGATTGATAAGCAAAAACAAAATCAGCGTAAGCAAAGAATGCAAATGGTTAGAGTTGCATTGGTAGGTTATACTAATGTAGGGAAATCTACCATTATGAATATGTTGAGTAAGTCTGATGTGTTTGCTGAAAATAAACTTTTTGCAACTTTAGATACCACCATTAGAAAAGTAGTAATTAAAAACTTGCCATTTTTATTAACCGATACTGTTGGGTTTATCAGGAAACTGCCTCACCACTTGGTAGAGTCTTTTAAATCTACCTTAGATGAAGTAAAAGATGCAGATGTTTTAGTACATGTGGTAGATATTTCACACTCTAATTTTGAAGACCATATTAGAGTAGTAAATGAAACCTTAAAAGATTTAGGCGCTTTAGATAAACCTACCATAATGGTGTTTAACAAAATTGATGCTTTTACTTACGTGAAGAAAGATGAGGATGATTTATTACCTAAAACCCGTGAAAATTATTCGTTAGACGATTTAAAAAAGATGTGGATGGGGAAAACAGATACTCCAACTGTATATATCTCTGCTGCTAAAAAGCAAAACATTGACGAAATGAAAGAGCTATTTTATGATATTATCAAAAACATGCACTTACAGATCTACCCTAATCAGTTATTGTATTAAAAACAAAAGCACTATCGAAATGATAGTGCTTTTTAAATATTTAATAAAAGTGAATTATTTACTAACCACAAACTTGTTGGTGTAAACAATTGTTCCAGTAGCATCTTTTACGTTGTAAAAATAAATGCTACTATTTAAGTTACTAATATTAAGGTTAGTGTTGGAACTATTTATTCTTGTAGTAGCTACAATTTTTCCTGTAACGTCTAAAATTTCAATAACTCCATTTGTAATTTCGGTAGAAATAGTGATATTGTTTTTAGCAGGGTTAGGGAATAGATCCACACGAGCTGAAGCAAGATTATTTTCTGTTACTCCAGTTGTTGGTGAAGTCTTTTGCCACTCAACACTATTTACCGTTCCATTTGCTTCGTAGTCCATTTCTACTACAGGGAATTTAGCAGCTGGATCATTCGTCCACCACCTTGCTGTTCTAGTAGTATCGTATTCAAACTTAGGTTGATTAACACCAACAAATGCTAAAAAATTTTGTGTTGTAGTACTCATCACTTCCCACTGTCCATTAACATATTGCCAGGTAGTGTCAGCATCTTCAGTCAATACATTTTGCCTTAAAGAAGCAAAAGTTCCAAATGGTGTAGTAACGTTACCCCAGGCATCAACATCACTATTGGTATACGTTTCTCTTGTTACTCGTAATGAATCAACCGTTCCGTGTGGTCCAGGCCCGTCTGGATCTTGTCCAACTGGGAATGTTACTAAAACTCCATTCCAAGTTCCATTAAAATTAGTCCCCATAGTAGATGGAAACGTAATAATGGTTCCTGCTACAGGTAAATCTACTGCTTGCCCACTTTGTACAACATGCATTCCTACTATAAACAAGCCTGAAACACTTTTATTTAAAAACATCCAAGTGCTGTCTTCATCTGTATCGGTCATTCCTAAATTTGCAAGAGGGTGATTACCACTACTTGGATAAGTAGCAGGATCTCTAAATCTCATCGTATCTGACCCATGGTCGTTTAGCCCTGCAAAATTCCATGTTTGACTTGCCCCGCTAGGACCAATAGTAACACTTGGAGTAGTATCATTCGCTACTTCTACATTATCTCCCATACCAACTATATCGGTATCGAGTAACGTAATTTGTGCATAAGAGGTATATACACCTACAGCACCAATCATTAATAAAGAAAGTAAAGTTTTTTTCATAATATAAGGTTTTGGTTTTGGTAGCTAAATTAATAGATACCTTGCTAAAACACAACTACTTAACAGAAAATAGAATTATTTAACAGAATTTAACAATGTTAAGCTTAGCTGCTGTTCAGGTAATATCAACTGGAAATCATCTACCAGTAAAGTAGAACCAATTTTTGCATAACCATACTCGCCATTTACTATGGTTGCATTTGCACTTGATAGTGCCATTATTGTTATTTCAGTTGGGGGCATGTCCGAAATATAATTAACATCCACGCTTATTTTCTTCCAGTCTTTTTGTTTTTCTGCTGAAGTAAAAAAGCCCTCACCAACAATTACTTTTTCTCCACTTACAGTAGCAGTTAATTGAATCCCTATTAGTATCTGATCTCCTTTTTTAGGAAACGACTGGTAACTAAATTGAAATGATGAAGGTCTTTCAGTACATTTACTTTGCTGCATCAAAGTCCCCACCAATGTGTCTAATTGGTATTCTTTACCTTTTTTCCAGTATTTCGTTTTGAGTTTTACACTTGCTAGTCCGTTAGCGGGATTATCTACTTCTTTAAACAACACCTGAGGTGCTCCATATTTACTGGCATCACAAACATTTATCCATTCCAATGCTTCATCTATACCAAGGTGATTGATATCCCAATGCTCAAAATCAAGATTTCTCTGAGCAAAACAGCCAGCAGAAATAACTGTAAACAAGAGGATTAATGGAAGGTGTTTTTTCATTTTAAAGCGTAAATTTATTAAATAGCTTTTGCAGAAAATAATTTACTTTTCAACAGTAAAAATGTTAAAAACCCAACCGTAATTATTATTTAATACCTTTGTTTTATGAGTTCGATAAGGCAAAATAAAGTAGCAAGGTTATTGCAAAAAGAAATAGGTACTATTTTTCAATTAAATTCTGCCAACTGGTTTCCAAATACTATGGTAACAGTAACCACCGTTAGGGTTGCACCAGACTTCAGTTTTGCTAAAGTATATTTAAGTGTATTTGGCAAGATGGAACCAAAAGAATGTGTTGATTTGATTTCTTCTCATGCTAAAATGGTTAGAGGTGAATTAGGTAAAAGAATTAAAAACCAACTTAGAATCACACCTGAGCTAGCGTTTTATGTTGACGATTCGTTAGACTATGCTGAAGAAATAGAGGACTTATTGAAAAAATAAATTGTTTTTGGTGTTTAGAATATCCTAGTTTACAACAAAACACCAAATACCAAACACGAAACATTGAATTTTCCATTTTACATAGCTAAACGTTATTTGGTTTCTAAGAAATCGCATAATGCTATCAATATCATTTCTTGGATTTCTGTAATTGGAATTACCATTGGAACTGCAGCATTGATTATTGTTTTATCTGCATTTAATGGGTTACAGAGTTTAGTTGAAGATTTATATGCCTCTTTTGACCCTGATTTAAAAATTACTTTGGTTGAAGGAAAAACTTTCAACGCTGAAGATTTTCCGAAAGAAAAAATAAAACAACTTTCCGAAGTTCAATTTTACAATGAAGCCCTGGAAGAAGTTGCTTTGGTGAAGTATGATGACAAGCAAACCGTTGCTACCATTAAAGGTGTCCAACCCGATTTTTTTGATATGACAGGCATGGATTCCTTACTAATTGAAGGAACTTTTAAGCCAACTCCAGAGGATGATAATTATTTATTACTTGGCTGGGGTATTGCCGACAAACTGGCTCTATACATTTCTACTAATATTCCTTATCAATTGAGCATTATTGTTCCAAAAAGAGGAACCAAAAAAGGGTTAACTCCAGATTCTGAATTTAACCGAAAAATGATAAATGCTAAAGGCATATTTTCTGTCAACCCTGATTTTGATACCAAGTATGTAGTTTCAAGTTTAGCCTTTGTACAAAGTTTGTTAAAACACAAAAACCAGCTATCTTCTGTAGAGTTGGGTTTAACCAAAAATGCCAATTGGGAGGGTGTAAAAAACAAAGTGCAAGAGATAGTTGGGGAGAATTACAAAGTACAAACTCGATACGAACTGAACGAACTTATTTTTAAAACCAATAAAACTGAAAAGTGGATTACTTTTTTAATTCTATCCTTCATTTTAGTAATTGCATCATTTAACATTATAGGCTCTTTAACCATGTTAATTATCGACAAGAAAAAAGATGTTTGGATATTAAAAACCATGGGAGCAAACAATGCTGTGATTCGTAAAATATTTTTTACCGAAGGAATGCTCATTAACTTTTTGGGGGCATTTATAGGAATGAGTTTGGGAGCTTTGGTTTGTTGGCTACAACTGCATTTTTCGCTTTTAAAATTAGAAGGTGGAGTGGTAGAGGCTTACCCCATTGAAATGCAAGCAATTGACTTTATATATGTAGGAATTATTGTGGTATTTATAGGTTTATTGGCTTCGTGGTATCCAGTAAGGGTGTTGACTAAAAGACACCTAAACAACTAAGCTTAGGCAGAAAAATAATTGCTCCTATTATAGCTGAAGCTATACTTGTTACCAAAACTGCTCCAGCAGCAACATCTTTAATTAAACCAATCTTTTCATCATAATTCGGCTCAACTTTATCGCACAATTTTTCAATAGCTGTATTAAATAATTCGGCTGAAAGTACACCAGCTATACAAAGAGTAATTAGTATCCTTTCTACTTTACAGAGATTAAAATAAACCCCAGCAAATACTACAATAATGGCAACAACTAACTGAAATTTTAAACTGAACTCGCTTTTGAAAGCTTGATAAATACCATTTAATGCTACGATGAATTTTTTCATGTACAAATTATCTATCTACCATAAATGGAATTCGCACTTGATAGCCACCTACTTCATTCTCCTGATATGTGTTCTCATATTTTAACTTAGTCCATACAGTTAATGTATGCATGCCATTTGGTAAAGAATCGAGAGGTACAAATGTAGTTACTCCTATAGTATTATCTGGCTTACTTGATGGAAACCATTCTAGATTAGAATAAACATTGTTGTCAATTTTTACCGACAACATTTTATCAAAACTTCTCAATGAATCTGTTTTTGAAGTTAGTACAATCAAATTGTCATAATGTCTTTCATAAGCTACAAATAGCTCCATATAATTTAATGATTGAACTTTAGAATTTATTCCTATTCGATAAGATTTGTCTTCAGGCCATTCGTCCATATAAGCACTATAAGACATGTAATCATTATCTGCCATTTGCCACCTATATTCTCGTTGGTCAAATAAATTAGGCCAATGCATGGTTTTATAAACTGATAAGTAAGCTAAAGTTATAGCTAAAGCCGAAAACAATAATGCTGAAAAAAAGAATTTGAGTTTTTTAACATTAGTGTTAAACAACCATAATGGTTGTTGATAATATCTTCTAAAACTAATAATATCATACACCCTAAAAATTGGAAAAATGAGGTAAGAAAAGAATGGAATTTTTCTCAATGACCCAAAAGTTAAAAAATCGAGGATGTAAACAGGAATCAATAGAAAAATAACTGAAAAAACAATTTCAGCAATATTATTAGCTGCAGAATTTTCTATAAAGCTCATAACAGCAATCAAACTCATAAATATTAAGCAAAAACCAAGAATAGAAAACACCGAAATAATTGACATAAATATTACTGTTCCACACTGTTTATCAACCTTAGTAATGTGTTCTTCTAAATCTGAATTATCATCTGTTTTAACTTTAAACGGTTTTTTCCATTTGATTTTATCCTTAATTACTCCGCTTGGATATACATAGTTTATACAAACTAACGCAAGCCAGTACGCCCTTAAAATTAGATGAATGACAAAGCCTATAGTGAGCACCTTAATAGCTATCATACCTATCATCAATAGAATGTTAGCTCCTGGTATTAACACCATCGTTCTTAGAACTCCAAAAGCATCAAGGTAATAATCTGAAATTTGAAACAATGAGAAAATTGCACCACCAGAAATTAAAAGCTCTAATTCCCAAGAATTTTCCTGTAAGTTTTTAAGCCAATCAGGTATTTGTCTTTTTTCCATCTCTAAATCCTAACTCCCATCAATAAAACATCATCAATCTGGTCTTCGTCTCCTTTCCATTGATTAAAAGTATTGAGTAAAATTTCTTTTTGGTGAGGCATAGGTAATTTGTTTACTTCTAACAATTTTTCCCTGAGCCTTTTATACATGAACTTTTTCCCTTTTGGCCCTCCAAACTGATCGGCATACCCATCAGAAAATAAGTAAACACAGTCTCCTTCTTTTAGTTGTACTTCGTGGTTGTTGTAATCATCTGGCAAACCACCTGGGTTTACCCCAATAGGAAATTTATCTGCTTTTATCTCTTTTAACTCCCCATCACTAATAATATAAACTGGATTGTAAGCTCCTGAGTATTGTAACAATTTAGTTTTCTTGTTTAACGAACAAAGCCCTAAATCCATACCATCATTTACCCCACTTTGCCCATCTGTTTGGCGTAATCTTTCATTTACTCCTACATCTAAAAATTGTAAGATTTTGGAAGGCTGCGTTAAATGGTGTTCAGTAACTGCCTGATGTAAGTAATTAAACCCAACAACTGACATTAATGCGCCTGGAATTCCATGTCCAGTACAATCTACTGCAGCAAATACCACTTCATCGCCAGTATCCTCAATAAAATAAAAATCACCGCTAACAATATCTCTTGGCAAATAAAGAATGAAACTTTTAGGAAGTGCCGTTTTAATCATTGCTTTAGGTGGCATAATAGCTGCCTGAATTCTCTCCGCATAAGAAATACTATCTTCTATTTCTTTTTGCTGTTCTAGCAATTGCTCATTACGTTGAGTTAACTCACGCATAGTGCTGATTAAACGCTCTTTAAGTTTTTTATTTTCTGCCTGTAACTCTTCGTAAGTGGGTTTCATAAATCCAATTGTGCAACTAAAATAATAAAAATATATTGGTTTTAATCGCTACTTTTAACGTCAAATACTTTTTGATATGGATAACTTAAATTATAATGAATTTTTAGGTTTTGTGTTGTTGTATGCTGCCAATGCTGATTTTGATGAAAGCAAAAAAGAGCTAACATTAATAGAACAAAAGGTTGGAGCAGAAGCAGTTGAAAAAGCTCACGAATTGTTTGAGGAGAAAAACGACTATCAAAGAATAGAATTCATTACATCTTTTCAAGAAACTTTTTTTGCTGATGATGCGTCCAAGAAAAAAATATATGCCGATATGGAAGAGGTATTTATAGCTGACAAAGTATTTAGCACATTAGAGCGCAATGAATTTATGATGATTAAAAAGATTATTGGGTAGTTATCTCATTTCACAATAGCTATCATTGCTCACATTTTCTTGTAGTCGTCTTTTTTCTAGCTCACATTCATCTTCTAAATCACCAAATTGAGTATTTCCATCTACATTATTAGAACTAGATAAATACTCATATTCTCCATCACCAGCGTTACACCAGCAACTATCACTTTTACTGCATGAAAACAGAAAAACTGATAAAAAAAGGAAAATCACTACTTGTTTCATAAACTATTTTTGCACTAAATCAAATCCTATATCGGTTCGGTAGTATTTTTTATCAAAATTCACTTTCTCTGCATTGGCAAAAGAATGGGTTAAAGCGTCTTTAATATCATTCCCATAAGAGGTTAATGCTAATACACGTCCTCCGCTGGTAACAATATCGTCTCCATCTTGTTTAGTTCCTGCATGAAAAGGAATAGAATTCTCAATAGCATCAAAACCTGTCATTACTTTCCCTTTTTCGTAAGCTTCAGGATATCCCCCACTGACCAACATTACTGTTGTGGCTGTTCTTTTATCTACTTCAAAGGTTTTTTCTCCTAAAGTTCGATTGGCTACACCCTCAAATAAATCCAACAAATCTGATTTAATTCGTGGTATTACTACTTCGGTTTCTGGATCGCCCATGCGTACATTGTACTCCACCACACTTGGATTCCCATTATCATTCATTAACCCAATAAATATAAATCCTTTGTAATCTATTCTATCTGCTTTTAAGCCAACAATAGTAGGCTTAACTATTTGCTCTTCCACTTTATTTAAAAAAGCCTCATCTGCAAATGGCACTGGAGAAATAGCCCCCATACCACCTGTATTTAAACCTGTATCTCCTTCACCAATTCTTTTGTAATCTTTAGCTGATGGTAATATTTTGTAGTTCTCACCATCAGTTAATACAAAAACAGATAACTCAATTCCTTTTAAAAATTCTTCAATAACTACTGTTGCAGAGGCAGCTCCAAACTTCGCATCGGCTACCATATTTTTGAGCTCTGTTTTAGCTTCTTCTAAATTATCTAAAATCAATACTCCTTTACCTGCCGCTAAACCATCCGCCTTTAACACGTATGGTGGCTGTAAGGTTTCTAAAAAAGCATATCCTTCTGATAAATTATCAGCCGTAAAACTTTGGTAAGCAGCTGTTGGCACACCATGTTTTTGCATAAATTTCTTAGAAAATTCTTTACTTCCTTCCAATTCAGCTCCATCCTTTTTTGGTCCAATTACAGGTATATTTTTAAGCTCATCATCAGCTAAAAAGTAATCATGTATGCCATTTACCAATGGATCTTCTGGTCCAACCACAACCATATTTACATTGTTACTTAACACAAAATCTTTAATCCCTTCAAAATCGTTCACAACTAAATCAACATTTGTTCCCACCTCAGCTGTTCCTGCATTACCAGGTGCTATATACAGTTTTGTTAATTTAGGGCTTTGTGCTATTTTCCAAGCTAGTGCGTGCTCTCTTCCTCCTGAGCCTATTACCAATACATTCATGTGCTAATTATTTAGAGAGCAAAAATAGAAAATCCCCTCCGCTAAGCGAAAGGGATACAAAACTAAATTATGAAATCTATTTACATGTTTTTAACAGTAAATGCTACACGTCTGTTTAACTGTCTTCCTTCATCGGTATCATTAGTTGCAACAGGCACTGTTTCTCCATATCCTTTTGCAGTTAAACGATTGGCTTTAATACCATTATCTGTTAAGTATTTTACTACCGCATCCGCCCTGTTTTGAGATAAGGTTAAGTTATCAGCATCAGAACCTACATTGTCAGTATGACCAGCTAGCTCAATGTTAATTGCTGGATTATCATTTAGTAGCTTAATTAACCTTTTTAACTCTGGATAAGATTCTTCTTTAAGTGTAGCTTTTCCAAACTCAAAAAAGATATTGTTTAAACGAATAGCTTGCTCCTTCTCGATTGGCGCTAAGTATAAGTTTCTTTCTATTTCTTGATACTCTTTTAAGTTTGTTAAATCCAAGTTTTCTGTAATAGAATAATATTTGTTAGCTGTTGCCATAAAACCATACACCTTACCATAAGGCAATACAATCTTATATACATCATCCTCTGGACTAGTTGATGCTGTTCCTGCTTCTACACCTGAAGGTAACATTTCGTAAACTATGTTTGCTTTTATTGGTTGGTTGGTTTTTTTATCGAATACTTTCCCATAAACCAACACTACTGGATCTGGTTTGGCTGCTTCAGGCATTTTAATTCTAAAAATATCACTCTTACCGTAACCACTTTTATCTGATGAAAAATAAGCATATTCTCCTGCTGCATCGATACTAAAATAAGCATCAAAACCATCTGTGTTTATTTTATCTCCCATATTAACTGGTTTAGACCAGTTTGTCCAGGTATCATCTAGTCGCTTAGTCATCCAAATATCTGCATCACCATATCCTCCATGACCTGAAGAAGCAAAGTATAATGTTTTATCATCAGCAGCAAGAAAAGGAGCGAATTCTCCTTGTTTAGTGTTAACGACTTCTCCCAGGTTAACCGGCTTTCCCCATTCATTATTTCCCTCAGGAAAAGAAACCCAAAGGTCTTTTTCTCCATAACCTTTCTTTTTCTCAATTGCCATAATCAAATATTTACCACTATTTGCCAGGCAATAGTTTACATACTGATTTTTGTTTTCAAATTTTTCTATTTGTTGATGCCTTGGAAATGCCCAACCTCCTCTTTGACGAGAGCTTATTGAACATCCTCCACCAGTTACTGAACCATCAAAATACTGATAAATGTTAGATAACAAAATAGTGTTGCCGTCTGGCGTAATAGATTGAACTGATGTTGAGGCTCCCTGGACATTTAGTGGCGTACCAACATTGGCTGCTTTGGTCCAAGTGTCATCAGGTTTTTTGTATGATACCCAAATGTTGTTTTTACCATTATTATTATCTGGATATCGTGATATAAATAGTGTCTTTCCATCTGGTGTAATGTGAGGTGATAAATCACTAAAAGGTGAGTTTACCATTTCCCCCATGTTTTCTGGTTCAGCATCAAATTGAATTGCTTCTATATTTTGTGCAACTAAAACAGTTGAAACAAACAAGGTTGAAAGACTTAAAACAATTTTTTTCATGGTTTAAGGGTTTAAAAAAGCCCCGAAAAATTGCTCGGGGCTTTGCACTAACTAAACTTATTTATTGTTTTAAAGGGTCAAACTTCCCGAACCATAATTCATTCCCCCATCTTTCGTTTCCTTTAATCCCTCCTTTACGCTTTCTTGCACAGTAAACAATTTGTTTACCACCGTTGATGCTGAAGTAAGGTAAATCTTTCCCTTTATCTTCTCCTAAATCAATGTACAAGTAGAAATCATCTCCTCCAAAAGTGTTAAAATCTGAGATAGAACCTGCTCCTGCATCAATTTTACCCATTTTACCCTGATATAAAGGTGTATAAACACATGTTGTAGTAGTTGTTTGAGTACCTGCAATGTAATTAGTACTTGTTTCTGAAGAACAATCTACATCAATATCTTGTACTAAAAATACATTCCAGAATACTTCATTCGGGTTTGTTGGACTCTCAAAAATTGAGAACTCTGATGGGAAAGATTTCGCTCCTCCTGCTCCACCTAACAAACCTTTAGATTTAGCTGTGTTCTCCACACCATAATACTTTTTAAAGTTTCCGTCTTTATCAAAGTGGAACATTAATAAATCTTTATAAACTCTCCCTTTCACTTCTCCAACAGCATCATATTTAAAATCTTGTCCACTAATAAACAAATCACCGTTTGAAGTAAGATTAACACCATTTAAGATGAATTTTTTACCATCAAATTCTTTTAATTTTTTCTGGTTAGCTGGCTTTACTCCTTTAGCATTAATATCTTCTATTGATACTGCTGAAACAAACTCCGCTTTACCATTAGATAACTTAGCAATTTGTAAGTGTGAAAACTTTTGACTTTCTAGCGTGTTCATTCTTTGCTCCGGACTTCCTTGTCCCGGGAAAGCATCATTAGTCATTGTAAACGGAGCCTCTGCATACTTTTTCTCAGGCTTATCAATTTTACCAGCACCATATAGGTAAATATCTTCTCCTATGGCGTAAGCATCAAAAATACCCCACTGGTTACACTTAGAATTAAAGTTATAACGTTCTTTAATGGTACCATCTCCTGCAACTCTCACAAAAGTTAAATTAGTAGTTACCGGGTCTGCGATTTTTTTATACCCTTGACCACCAAATGGAGCAAAAATCATTATCCATTCATCTCTATCCACTAATTCTTTAGAAAACAATAATGATTGTGGATGTTCAAAAGTCATTGGTGTTTTTTTAACGATATCTAAATCGTGGTTAATGTGCATTAAAAGGTACTCTCTGTTACCATCTTTTGCCATTTTCATGATGCCTTTATTCACTAAAGCACAAACTAATAACTCTCCTTTATCAGAAAGGTCTCGATGAGCTGTATAGTACAATTTTCTTTTCTTATCTCCACCATCAGAACCTAATTCTTTTGGTTTTTCTTTATCCAATAATTGAGTTGTTGTTTCATACCCCCCTTTCCACCAGTTCCACTGATAGGTAGATACCGTTTTACGCAACACTAATTTTCCAGTCATATTAGGTTTAGCTGTTACACCTGTAACTTGCCAAAAATCACCTTTATAAACCTTGTTTTTTGAGCGCTTAGCTTTTGGTTTTCTTTGCTCATCCTCAAAGTTGTTAATCAAGTTAAAGTTGTAATCAAACTGATACACTTCATATTTCACTTTTTTCTTAGCGTCTTTAGTTACAAACACCATATCAAACTGCTGCTTGGTATCATCTACCACAACATTTCCCAGGTATCCTTTTCTTTTTGATTTTCCTGTTAACTCTACCGTTTTTTCTTCAGCTAACTTTTGAGCATTAACATTAGGAGCAATAAATGCACTTACCATTAATGTTGCTGCCAATACTTTTAACGTTTTCATTTTTTCTGGTTTGGTTTTGATAGAGCTCTCTTTCAATTTGATCAACCAAACCAATAGACTACTTTTGAAAGAGAAACTCTAACCTTATAAAATTTCTTTTTGCCTATTAGTTGAACTAAAACTGATTGTCGATGTAAAAGTATTTGAGAAGTAGTAAGACGTCAATACGGCATTTGCCTTATATTTAATCTAATAATAACTTGGTGTATCGGACTTACTCTTTGTAATGTTGTATTGTATCATAACCTCATGACTACCACCATTGTAATTAAATGTAGTGTTGGTGTAAGAAAAGTCAAAACTATACCCTGCTGTAAAATTTTCGTTAATGTTATAACCTAACAGTAAGCCCATTGCATCGCCTGTTCTTAATGAAAGACCTGCTGTTATTTGATCGTTATAAATAACATTTCCTGTTAAATCTATTTGTAAAGGAGCACCACCTGTAACTTTAATTAAAGTAGTGGGTTTAATTTTAAATTTTCCATCAGAAGTTAGGTTAAAAACTGCTCCTCCCGTTAAAAAATAATGACGTTTTTCATGAGAAACAGCTAATGATGTACCTGTTGGGTCATTAATATCTAAGTTGTTTTGCAAGAGTTTTGGTGTTGAAATTCCTGCAAAATATTTATCGGTAAAATAGTAAGCACCAAAACCAACATTAGGCAACATTTTATTATTTACATTCTCTGCAAAAGCAGCATCATTAGCATTAACTGTTTTTAATGAAGTTAAATTATTAGAAAAAACGTTTATCCCTGCACTTATTCCCAAACCTAATGTTACTTCTTCGTTTACTTTTAAATGATAAGCAAAGTTTCCATTAACTCCAATGTTTTGGGTTGGACCAATTTGGTCGTTACTAATACCCATACCTACTCCAAAATTTTTACCTTCTATTGGCATGTGAGCTGTAATGTTTTGAGTAGTTGGAGCTCCCTCAAAAGCAACCCACTGGCTGCGGTGTAAAGCTGTGATACTTAAAACGTCTTGCGTGCCTGTAAAACCTGGGTTAATAGCCATTTGGTTAAACATGTAGTGGGTAAACATATACTCTTGTTGAGCAACGGCTTGATTAGCTATTGCTATTACAAAAAGTAATGTGATATATGTACAAAGTTTTTTCATCGTTATCTATTTAAGTAGATATATCCTTTAATTTCTTGTTCGCCATTAGGTCCTTCTTTTCCTAAATTCAAGATGTAGAAATAAGTGCCTGATGGTAAATCATCTCCAAAACTCACCCCAAACTGATTTGTTCCGTTCCAATCTGCTTTGTAAGGGGCTGCTTCAAACACTTTACTTCCCCAACGGTTAATTATAGTGATACTGTTGTTTGGATATTTAGCAATTCCTACTATTTCAAATACATCGTTTACACCATCTCCATTAGGCGAGAAGCCTTCTGGAATAAAGAACTCATCATCTACACTAACAGTAACCGTATCGCTTACTACACATCCATTTGAATCTACTGTAACGGTATATAAAGTAGTTTCTGTTGGTGATGCTATTGGATTGGCACAAGTACTGCAATTTAAGCTACTATTTGGTGTCCAGTTGTATGTTCCTCCACCTGTTGCGTTTAACTGAGATGACTCTCCAGCAGCAATGATAGTTGGCTCAGCAGTTACTATTACTGTTGGCATTGGTGTAACTAATAGGTTAGTTATTACTAAACTATCGCATCCACTAACCGATTGTAAAGAATCGTAATAAACTCCTGTGGTAGTTTGCAATGCTCCTCCAACAAATAAACTTTCTCCTTCGCATATTGTATCGGCCAAGTTGGTAGTAAATCCGTTTACTACACTTAATTCAGTAATCAATAAACTATCGCAACCCACACTTGTTTGTAAAGTATCATAATACGTTCCTGCTAAGGTTTGGAAAGCTCCTCCCAGTAAAATACTATCTCCATTACAAATAGTTGTACTATCATTGGTTGAAACATTTGGATTTACAAGAAGTTCTTGAACCAAGATGCTATCACACATAGTAGCTGAAGCAACCAAAGTATCATAATAAGTACCTGCAACCGTTTCAAAGTTTCCGAAAATGTTAGCACTATCTCCGCTACAAATATTAATATCTGTTAAGTTAGTAAATACTGGCTGTATCACGATTACATCTATACTGTCAGTTGCTGAACACACACCAATAGTTGCTGTTACATAATAAGTTCCTGTGGTACTTACTGTAAATGTTTGATTTTGGTGTGATGGAATCGGGTTGTTCATCCATAAGTAAGATGTTGCTCCTGATCCTGCATCTAAAGTTAAACTATTACCTGAGCAGAAAGTAGTATCGTTGCCCAAGTCAACTACTGGAATTGGATCAACATTTAACGTTTGACTTACAATACTATCGCAACCATTAATACTTTGCAAGGTATCAGTATAAGTTCCTGCAACGGTTTCGTAGTTACCCAATATTAAAGCACTATCTCCTGCACAAATACTTATCGTGCCTAAGTTGTTGTTGTAAATTGGGTTTACAACTAATTGTTGTACTAAGATACTATCACATCCTGTTATTACAGAAGTTAAAGTATCGTAGTAGTTTCCTGCAACGGTTTCGTAACTTCCAAAGATTAATGCACTATCCCCTGCACAAATTACTAAGTCTGTATAATTTGTAAATATTGGTTGTATTACCGTTACATCTATACTGTCAGTTGCTGAACACACACCAATAGTTGCTGTTACATAATAAGTTCCTGTGGTACTTACTGTAAACGTTTGATTTTGGTGTGATGGAATCGGGTTGTTCATCCATAAGTAAGATGTTGCTCCTGATCCTGCATCTAAAGTTAAACTATTACCCGAGCAGAAAGTTGTATCATTACCTAAATCAACTATTGGAGTTGGGTCAATGTTTAAAGTTTGAGATACTATACTATCACAGCCATTAATAGATTGTAATGTGTCGGTATAAGTTCCTGCAACACTCTCATAATTCCCAAGAATCATGGCACTATCTCCTTGACAAATACTTATTGTGCCTAAGTTATTGTTGTATGTTGGGTTCACCACCAATTGTTGTACTAAAATACTATCACATCCAGTTGCTACCGAAGTTAAAGTATCGTAGTAATTCCCTGCAACAGTTTCATAATTTCCAAAGATTAAACTACTGTCTCCTTGACAAATAACACTATCGGTTAAGTTAGTAAATACGGGTTGTATCACGGTCACATCTATACTATCAGTTGTTGAACACACACCAATAGTTGCTGTTACATAATAGGTTCCTGTAGCACTTACTGTAAATGTTTGATTTTGGTGCGATGGAATTGGGTTGTTCATCCACAAGTAAGATGTTGCTCCTGCTCCTGCATCTAAAGTTAAACTATTGCCTGCACAGAATGCGGTATCGTTTCCTAAGCTAAAAATATGTGCTGGATCAACATTCAACGTTTGACTTACAATGCTATCACAACCATTGATGCTTTGTAACGTGTCTGAATATGTTCCTGCTACAGTTTCATAATTTCCAAAAATCATAGCACTATCTCCTTGACAGATAGTTACAGTTCCCAAATTATTATTGTAAGTTGGATTTACAATTAATTGCTGTACTAAAATACTATCACAACCTGTACTTGCAGTAATGGTATCTCTGTAAGTTCCTGCTACGATTTGATAATTTCCAAAAATTAACGCACTATCGCCATTACAAATAATACTGTCTGCTAAGTTAGTTGTAACTACAGGGTTAACAGTTACATTGATAGTATCAGTGGCATAACAAGAACCTGTTGTTACCTCAACAAAATAAGTACCTGTTGCATTTACAGTAAATGTTTGATTTTGGTGCGATGGAATCGGGTTGTTCATCCATAAGTAAGAACTTCCTCCTGCTCCCGCATCTAAGGTAATGCTTTCTCCTTGACAAATTGCTGTATCATTACCAAGGTTTACAGAGGTGTTAGTTAAAACTGCTAAGGTTTGCTCTACAATACTATCACAACCATTTATTGTTTGTGTTGAGTCATAATAAACTCCTGCAACGGTTTCATAATTTCCAAAGATTAACGCACTATCTCCTGCACAAATACTTACTGTACCAAGATTGTTATTGTAAGATGGATTAACCACCAGTTGCTGTATCAATATACTATCGCAACCATTTGTAGTTTGTAAACTATCGTAATAAGTTCCTGCTACACTTTGGTAAGTTCCAAATATTAATGCACTATCTCCTTGGCAGATTACACTATCTGTTAGATTGGTATTTTGATTTGGATGTACTGTTACGTTAATAGTATCTGTTGTAGTACAGGCTCCTATGGTGGTTTCTACATAATAAGTTCCTGTTGCACTTACTGTAAAGGTTTGATTTTGGTGCGATGGTATTGGGTTATTCATCCACAAGTAAGATGTTGCTCCTGCTCCTGCATCTAAAGTTAAACTATTGCCTGCACAAAATGCGGTATCGTTTCCTAAGCTAAAAATATGTGCTGGATCAACATTCAACGTTTGACTTACAATACTATCACAACCATTGATGCTTTGTAACGTGTCTGAGTACATTCCTGCTACTGTTTCGTAGTTACCCAATATCAAAGCACTATCTCCTTGACAGATAGTTACAGTTCCCAAATTATTATTGTAAGTTGGGTTTACAATTAATTGCTGTACTAAAATGCTATCACAACCTGTACTTGCTGTAATGGTATCTCTGTAGGTGCCTGCAACAGTTTCGTAATTACCAAAAATTAAGGCGCTGTCTCCATTACAAATTACTGAATCTGTTAAATTAGTGGTTACAATAGGGTTAACCGTTACCTCAATAGAATCAGTATCGCTACAAGTACCAAAACTTGCTGTTACATAATAAGTACCCGAAGTATTTACTGTAAATGTTTGGTTTTGGAAAGGTGGTGTTGCTGTATTTTGCCAAACGTATGTTGCTCCAGCATTTCCTGCATCCAACACTAAATTATTGCCATCACAAAAGGCAGTATCATTTCCTAAATCTACCACTGGAACAGGGTTAACTGTTACATTAATAGAATCAACTCCTGTGCAACCACCTGTATCAGTTACAAACACATAATACAAACCTGTAGTATCTACTACAAAGGTTTGGTTAGCAGAACTATCTTGCCACAGGTAAGTTGCTCCACCCGGAAAAGCACCTGCATCTAAGGTTAGTGTTTGTCCATTGCAAAAAGTAGTATCATTACCTAGAGCAATAGCTAAAGTACATCCCAGAGGTTCATTAGCACAACCATTTAACATTCCATCTCCTCCAATGCCACCACTAAAAATTGGATTTAAGTTAGAGCTTTGTGTGTAACAATCTCTACTGTATCCATCTCCATTACCACCACTAAAAGCAACTGTAACTGGTGTTGTTTGTTGGTAGCAATCCATTGCATGCCCATCAGCACTTCCTCCTGTAAAAGTTATAGTAAGAGGTGTTGATTGCTGGTAACAATCTGTTGAATGACCATCTCCATTACCCCCCGAAAAATCTACCGTAATTGCTGTATTTTGTTGGTAACAAGTTCTGTCATGTCCATCTGCACTACCGCCATTAAATATAGCGTTGTTTTGAGCCATTGTAACCGAAGTGGTAAACAACAAAACGATTATGTATAATATTCTATTAATCATGTTTAGATAAAATGATTCTAATAGCTATTGATTAGGTATTAAATTATTGAGCCGTTCTCACTCCTCTGCCAGTATAAGAATATTGACGTGCTCCTGTCGTAGCATGATAATGTGCATATTGGCGTGAAGAGGTTCTTAATTGATGACTTGCAGAGTTATACCCTCCACCTCTCATTCCAAGACCCCAAACACCAGAAGGCCAATTGGTTACATCATAAACTCCTGAAGCATCTATTTCTCCATCTCCATGCAATCCATCAAAAACTCGTCCTTCTCCTCTACCAACAGCAATAGTAAATTCCCATTGATTTCCACTCATTTCCATAATTCCATAGTACGTTGCTCCAGCTTCTACTCTATTAGGTGTTGCCTGACTAGCTGCTACGGCTCCTACTCTATAAGGACGGCTATTATTTGTCGTATTATATGATGCATTTCCTATGGTTGATACTGCATTAATTGTCTCATTTGGCAATCCAGGATTGGTCATTGTATAACCTGCTGCATGGATAGTAACATCTCCCCAAGCATATTCATCTGGGGTTGGTAAAAACCCTATTCCTCTTGATCCTCTAGATGCTTTTTCGTACTCTAACTCCGTCATTGGACGTAAACCACTCCAATCTAAATAGCTATAAAAATCTGCATAATTAATGTATGCTAATGGTCTATCCGGAGCATCAGCTGCGTATGTTGGATGAGTTCCAGTGATAGACTGATGAGAAGTATTATACGCTCCAATATATCTGGCAGTAGCTTGAGTTAAAGTTAATTTATTTAAAAAATCTGCATATTGACCTTGTGTAATTTCATACTTCATACAATAAAAAGCATTAAATCCTTTTGGGAAAGCTGCAGGTAAAGTTCTGGTCGTTGCATCACTAAAATCTTCATAAGATGACGTTTGCATTCCAGATTTATTATTATTTCCTAGAGAACCTGCTCCTCCTCCACCTAAAGTTAAGGCATTTTCAGAAGTTAAATAAAATGGATTACCAGAAGTTCCATCTTCAAATTGCCCTCTAATTCCAGCTCCGGCAGCAGTTGCACCATCTCCTAAATAAAAAGCTCCTTGTGGTACATAAACCATTTCTATGGCAAATACGCATATTTCTACACTGTCTTCATCATTTAAACCATCAACACCATAATTCCAACGTAATTCAGCTCCCGTAAAATTTACATTTCCGATACCATTAGCATCTCTATATATAAATGCTCCTTTACCATCAGAAGTAGCATTAATGGTCGCTCCTGTTGGTTCTGTATTGCCATCATTTGCGGCTGTTCCGTCCACGTAGTTTAATGTTGCATGGTACCATGTATTCATCGGTGGTATTCTATATTTTACAAAAACATAAGCTGCATCCCAGTTACTTTCATAAGTAGATGTTCTCCATGAGTTTTCCCAACTCACATCAAATTTGACATGGGTAAAATCACCAGCAGTATTTTGGTTAACTATTGATGAATTTGAAACAGCAATGTTATTAGCCGAAATTGCTCCTATAGTTGATAGAGCAATCATCAAAGCTGCTGTTCTTTTAATGTTTTGTAGAAATGAAGTTTTCATTTTTTATGGTTTTTATGCGATTTTATTTTTCTTAATTTAATAATGTTCAAAGTACGGTGATACTGCATGTTATCACAATACGGCATATGCCGTAATTTTTAAACTAGCTTTTAATAAATGGTTTTATAACTATGTCTTTTGTTGTTTTTACTTGAATAAAATATGCTCCTTTTACTAAATCTTGGGTTTTTATTTGCGAAATATCTTCTTGATAAGATTTAATCATATTCCCTAAGACATCATAAATAATTATCTCTTCAACATTAAGCTCATCATTTAATTGAAGGTTTAAAACATCTTCAACAGGATTAGGGTAAAGTTGAATTTCAATAGACGACTCTATATCTTCTACATTTGTTGAAGTATTATTTGCCTTACTACCATAAACAAAATAAAGGTTAGAAACCCCAGCATATAACATTCTTAATAATGGTACTTGACCACCTTGCTTATACCATATATAATTAGTGTAAGTAGTAGAACTATTAAGAATGTAATTCGTATCTGTTTCAACCTTTTTAACTCTAAAAACATTTGTGTAATTTTTATTGTCTGGCATTTTTAAAGTACCAAATCCATCATACAAAAATGTTGTTCTTCTTTCTCCTGCTAATGTAGCACCTACATATATTGGAGAGGTTAAATCAGACATCTGGTTAAATGAAATAGGAAATTTAACCGATGCTAATGGAGGGTTAAAACTTGTTCCAGAAGTAACTGTTCCTGTTCTGTAAAGAAATAATGTATCATTATTATAACTCAATAAATCTACAAACTGACCAGAAGACCCCTCCCTGTATTCTTCTATTGTAGCATTGGTATGGGGAACACTTACAGGGTGTGTTTTAACTCTAAACGAATCAACTTCAAAAAAGTTTGGATTAAAAATAAGACTTGAAAAGTCCCACAAATAACCATTACCTGTTTCCGTATCTAAATTATTGGTTATAGCATAATAATTTAAATATAATACAGTATCATTATCCCCTACATTAGGCATATCAGCACTTGTAAATGTTGGTTGTGCAATAAATTTTGCTAATATAACTGTGAGAGTAATTATTAGTAAAAATGTTTTTTTCATAACTTAATTTTAAATACTGATGATATTTAATTTGATAGCTTTCTGAACTGCCTCCATTTTATTATGCACTTGTAATTTTTTATAAATATTTTCGGTGTGCTTCCGAACGGTTGAGGGGCTAATAGAAAGTTTTTGAGCAATGCTATTATAGTTTAACCCTCTGGCATAAAGGGTCAATACTTCTTTTTCTCTTTCTGATAAAGGCTTTTGCTCTAACATCGATTAATCATATCAACTTGTCGCCAAAGTTTGTACATTTATCGAACTCTATCAATAAGGCATTTGTCGTATTTAGTGATAGTTACTAAGTCTTCTACCTAAAATTATTAGCACTATATTTGTCTTGCATCAATTTATATTAAATAATATATGGACTTTAAGTTAGATAATGAAATGTTAATTAACATCGCATTAGCTATAGGAGCTGTGCTAATTTTAGCAACGGTGATTTTTGGTATAAACCGACTATTCAAACTCATCTACAAAAAAATAGATACCTTAACTGGAACCAAGATTAAAGGACTAAAAATTAAAACTTATGAAGTTTTAACCCCTGCTTATACTGCTAAACTTATTGTTGGCGTATTTAAATTCATAAGGGTTTTAATATTACTGATTGTTTTTTATTTCTGGCTACCCTTATTGTTTAGCATTTTTCCATGGACCAAGCACATCGCTGACCTGATAATGAGTTACACCATAGATCCTTTAAATTCTATGTGGGACTCTTTTGTTGATTTTCTGCCCAGCTTATTCTTTATCCTCATTGTTTTAATCATTGTAAGATACATCAATAAAGTTTTAAAGTTTTTCGCTAAAGAAATTACCCAGGAACGCTTAAAAATTGATGGCTTTTATAAGGAATGGGCTAAGCCAACTTACATCATTATTAAATTAGTAATTTATGTTTTTGCATTAGTTATCATTTTCCCCTACCTACCTGGTTCAGACTCTCCAGCTTTTCAAGGAGTATCTATTTTTATGGGGGTACTGCTTTCATTGGGGTCAACTGGTTTTGTGGCCAATGCTGTTGGAGGGTTAATGATTATTTATATGCGACCATTTGTTATTGGTGATGTAGTTAAAATTGGCGATAATATGGGTAGAGTTATTTCTAAAGGAATGTTGGTTACTAGACTAAACACACCTAAAAATGAAGAAATAAGTGTGCCTAACAAAATGGTAGTAGAAAATCAAATTGTTAACTACAGCTCAGAAGAAAAAGGTGCTGGTGTTTTTATGCACACAACTGTAACGATAGGCTACGATGTAGAATGGCGAAAAGTACATGAAGTAATGATTGAAGCAGCCAATAGAACTGAAGATATTCTGGATGACCCTAAGCCTTTTGTTTTACAGACTGCGCTAAATGATTTTAGTGTGGCTTATGAATTGAATGCCTATTCAAAAAAACCTATAAAAATGGGCAGCATTTACTCTGAATTACACCAAAATTTGCAAGACTGCTTCAACGAAAATGGCATTGAAATTCTTTCTCCTCATTACAGAGTAGAAAGGGTGATTAATGAAAGTACTATTCCTAAAAAATATCGCAAGGAATAAGCATATTATTCTCTTTAAACTACTGTTTTACAATTTGTTGAGTAATGATTGATTTTTTGGTTTGTATTTTAATAAAATAAATTCCTGCATTATAATCAGTCATATCTATGGCATTATTAATTAGTTGATGCCTTATTGTCTTTCCTGTAAGGTCTATTACACTAACATTAATTATTTCTGACGCATGATTTTCAATATTAATTACTCCTTTTGTAGGGTTTGGATATAAACGAATATTATTAGTCATTTCTGCATTATCAATGCCCGTAGAGGTAAAACAATACCTGTAAGGAACATTGGCATTCTCATCAAAAGTAAAAAAGCAACTCGGTGATGCTCCTAAATTTCTATAAAAACTAGTAGATAAATTATGCATAAAAGAACTCCAAGAATTTCCAGCATTTGTACTAGATTTTATTGGTGCAGAATTATTACAAGCACCACTAACCGTAGATAAAACTTTACCATTTAATTGAGCTAAATCAAATACTTGACAAAAGCCATTGTAAGTTGTGGTATCAACATTTGCCCAAGTAGCTCCATTATCATCACTTTTAAAAAGCCCATTACCGAAAAGATCTGCCACTAAAATTCTATTCCCTTCTTTTATTATTTTACCATATTTACTTCCTATTGCAAACCCAGTTCCTGACAAAGTCCAAGTAACTCCATTGTCGGTAGATTTATAAACGCCATCTTTTCCTGTTACATAACAATCATTTCCATCAATTAAAAAATGTCTGATTTCTATATTTGGTATAGTAGCTACTTGAAACGAAGCCAAATTATTATTAGTGTAATAAACCCCTCCTCCTTGCCAATTACCATGAGCAACAAGAATATTACTTCCTATTTTAGAAATAGAATTGATATATTTAAGGGTTCCATTTATTATTGTTGTGTTCCAGGTAGAGCCATTATTAGTACTTCTGTAAATAGAAGAATCTGAAGAAATGTAGATGTCATTTGATACATTATCAACAAAAACATTGGTTATTTTTTGATTAGCGGCAACTCCATTTGTCCATGTCAAGTTAGACCAAGTTGTTCCATCATCAGTAGATCTAAATAAGCCTTTATCAGTAGAATAAAATACAGCAGACCCATAATAATCTATTTCATAAACATTAGTAACAGTATCTGTTCCTGAATATAGTTTTGGCAAGGAATCCCACTGCTGTGCTTTTAGACTAGTTAACGCTATTATTAGAAAAGTAAATAAAGTAGTTTTTCTCATGATTCAAGACTTTAAATTTTAAAGTAAAATTCTAGAATCATCAAAAAACAATCAATACGTCAGATGTCGTATATTAAAGAAAGAGAATTTAAAATTAACTATATAATATTATGCTTCATTGCTTTTTGTACAGCTTCCATTTTGTTGTGTACCTGTAGCTTTTTGTAAATATTTTCGATATGCTTACGTACTGTTGAAGGGCTAATAATTAGGTTTTCAGCAATTTGTTGGTAATTAAGTCCTTTAGCTAATTGCTCTAGTACATCCGTTTCTCTTGATGATAAAGAAATTTTTTCTTGCTGAATGATGTCTTTAGTCACTTGCTCTGGATTACGCAATAATTTTAAAGTTTTTAAAGCAATTGAAGGCGTCATTGCTGCTCCTCCTTCCATAACATCAGAAATGGCCTGATATAAATCCTTAGGATTGGTTTCCTTTAACAAATATCCATCTGCCCCAGCTTGTATAGCATTAAAAATATTTTCATCATCATCAAACACTGTTAGCATTAATATTTTAATGTGTGGATATTTATTTTTAACATATTCTGTTGTAGCAATGCCATCTTTTTCAGGCATTTGTATATCCATCAAAATAACATCAACGTTGTGATCTTGCTCTAGTTTACCAATAAACTCGTTACCATTAGCACCACGAAACTTAAATTTTAAATCGTCAAAAAATGAAATCTTTTCTTCAATGGCTTTGGCTAAAAAACCGTTATCTTCTGCTACAGCTATTTTTATCATCTTAAATATTTTGCTAACAAAGGTAATGGGTTAACTTATTGTTAACTATACGCCATTTGCCTTATTTGGTTTAAATTCTGTTTTATTAATTGCCAATGTAATAGTGGTCCCCTTATCAGGAAATGAGTCTATACTAAATTGAGCATTAATTGCTGAAGCTCTATTTCTCATGTTTTCTAACCCATTACCCAAAACAATATTTTCCATTTTAAAGCCAATACCATCGTCAACAATTTTAATCATAACATCTTCTTGTTGCTCGTTTATTAGCAACTTTACCTGAGTTGCAGCTGCATACTTAATACTGTTATTAATTGCCTCCTGAATTACCCTATAAATATTTACTCCTTGTAACGAATTTAAATATAAGGACGATTTTAATTGAGGGTTGAAAACAAATTGTGTTTGCTCCTGAGCTAAATTGGCAGTTTCGATATAGTTATATAATCTTGAAATTAAATCTTCAAATGATATTTCGTCTTTATTTAATGCCCATATGGTATCTCTTAACTGTGTGATAGTAGTTTTAGTAAAATTGGAAATACTTGATAATTTTTGCTCCAACTTGTTGTCCAACTGTGTAAATTGATGCCTTATGTTATCAACCGAAGAAATTACATAAGTAAGTTGAGAACCAATATTATCGTTAAGACCTGAAGATATTTTTAACCTTTCAGAATGTAATTCATTTTGAATTTTTACCAATGCCAACTCATCTTTTAACTTATTTTCTTGCAAGAGGCGCAGCTGTTTCTGCTTTTGATAATGATAAATAAACCCTCCCGATATTAATAAGAATAGAACTGCTAAACCAATTCCTAATGTTAGATAATTTCGTTGCTTATATTCTAATTGTTGTTTTACAATTTGTATTTGTTGTTCAGCTATTTCTTTCTCTTTTTTCTCGGTTTGGTACTGTGTGTTTAGCTCCTCTATTTGCTGAGTAGTAGTTTCATTTAGCATAGAGTCTTTTATCAAAATATATTTTTGATAGGCATCTACAGAATTTTTGTAATCTTTCATTTTTTCATACGCATCTGATAACCCCAAATAGTTATCTCGAGTAGCCTCTAAGTAATTGATTTGTTCAGAAAATCCTAAACTTTTTTTAAAATAAATAGCAGCTTGTTGGTAGTTTTTAGTTGACATATAAACTCCACCTAAATTATTATAAATAATTGCCTGCCCTTCTAAATCATCTGACTCTATTCTTATCTGAAGTGCTTTCTGATAATAATTCTTAGCTAACTCATAATTTCCTTTCTTATCTTGGGTTACCCCCATATTGCCATAAGCCATTGCTTTTAACCGGGCTTCTCCAAATTCTTCAGCTTTCTTTATAGCAATATCATAATAATATTCAGCCGAATCAAAAACTGAAATTTCATCATATATATTTCCAAGATTTAATAAAATTAAAATCTCTTTCGATGGTAATTTTTGCTTCTGATTGAGTAATAAAGCTTGATGATAATAGTTAATAGCTTCATCAAACTTTTGTTGCTTATAATAAATAAGCCCTAAATTATTGGTTGAAGTAGCAATCCCTGCACTATCCTTAATTTGTTCTCTAATTTTTAAAGCCTCAATAAAATATGCTGTTGCCTTATCATAATCCCCTGTGGTCATTACCACATTACCTAAATTATTAAGTGACGCTCCTATACCCACACTATCTTTCATTTGTTTTCTTAGCTCTAAAGCTTTTAAAAAATAAGCTTCTGTACTATCATAATGTCCCATATAAACATGGTAAATACCCATTTGATTATAGGCGGTACTAAGTTGTTTGGCGTTAAACTGTTTTTCGTTTAATAGCTGCTGATAAGTATCTATCGATTTTTGTAATTCTCCTGTTTGGGCATAAAGATTGCCGAAATGTTTAGCAACTGTTAAAATACCATCAGTATAATTATGCTTTTTAGCATAACTCATGGCTTGTTCAGCATAAAACATTGTAGAATCATCTGTTTGGGTTTGATTAGCTTGCTCTAGCAAGCTATATACAATCAACGAATCTTCGTTGGCTCGGAGAGATAAAAAACTAAGTAATATGGGACACAAGAATAGTAACCGCATCATTTTTTATTCAGTTGATTAATGGTTACTCTCAGTTCTTTTATCGCTGCTTTAGAAAATTCGTTTAGCTCGTTTAACTTGGTTTTAAGTTGCTCTTGTTTATCATCAATAACATACATCATGTTGTCTATTGATGAAATAATAAAAGTAAGTTGTGCTCCAATATTGTCGTGCAAATCTTTAGCTATTCTTAATCGCTCTTCATTTAGCTTGGTAAGTACTTTTACTTTGGTAATTTCATCTTTTAGCTTGTTTTCTGCCAAAAGCTGTTGTTGTTTAAAGCGAATTTGCCTTATTACAAAAAAACCGATAACCAACACTAAAATCCCCACTCCTACCACTGAATAAAGTAAATAGGTGCGTTGTTTTATTTCGAACTCTTGTTGAGCAATTTCTGCTTCCTGCTCAGCTATTTGCTTTTCCTTTTTCTCTGTTTCAAACTGAATTTCAAGATTGTTAATGGTTTTAAAAGTTGATTCATTCAACAAAATATCATTCAACTCAACCGTCTTTTTGTAATACACCAACGAACTATCATGCTGGTTAGTAGAACTATAACTTTTTGCCAACTGTTCAGCATTTACCTTTTGTAAATAAGTATAGTTTATCTGCTGACACAATTGAAATGCTTTTTGGTAATAAGGTATTGCCTGTTGGTACTTCTCTTGTTTAAAATAAAAATCGCCAAAATAGGTTTCGTTTTCAGCTAGTCCATTTACGTCTTTTCTTTGTTGTCTTATTTTATAAGCCTCGTTGTAATAAGGCAGGGCTTTTTCAAAATCTCCTTGAATTACATAAGCACCCGCAATGTTGTTAAGCGTATAGGGTAACCCCAAACTATCTTTAAGTTCAGTAACAATTTCTAAGCTTTTGTTGTAGTAATATAAAGCACTATCTATATTTCCATCCATTTCGTGTAATACGCCAAAATTGTTGTAGGCAGGGTTGATGGTAGGTTTGTCTCCAGCCTTTTCTAATATTTGTATGCCTTTACGCATGTACCCAAATGCTTTGAGTAGATTTCTACGCTTCATTTGATAACCCATGTTAGCATAAACCGCTCCCATTTTTAATTGATTATTTTGCTCCTCGTATTGAGCTATGGCTTTTAAAGAGCTTTCAACCGATAAATCGTACTCGCCACCATAATAATGTGCCAATGCCATTTGCTCGTATATGTTGCCCAAATATTCAGAATGGTTAGTTTTTGCAATCGTTGTCGCTTGCTGATACAACTTTATAGCCGCAGCAGTATTGCTATTCATTTTATCAAACGGAATGGCGCTAATCGCCTCAATTTTTTCTTTATCAGAAAGTCGTGTTAAAGCAATAGATAGCGAATCAAAATAATTTTGAGCAGGTAAGTGTAACGATAAACCTATCGTTAGTATAATTAGAATTACTGATTTACCATCTTTAAACATAAAAAAAGCCCCAATTGCTTAAGGCTTAAAAGTAATATTTTTGAAATAGAATGCAGCTAAAAAGCTGATTTAAACTGTTCTAAAAAGCGTATATCTCCTTCGGAATACAACCTTAAATCGTTTACCTTGTATTTGAGCATGGCAATTCGTTCTATACCCATACCAAAAGCGTATCCAGTATATTTTTTACTATCAATACCACAATTTTCCAACACATTAGGATCAACCATTCCACACCCCATAATTTCTAAAAATCCTGTGTATTTGCATACATTGCATCCTTTCCCCTCACAAACTGAACAGCTTACATCCATTTCGGCACTTGGCTCGGTAAATGGGAAATAAGATGGACGTAAACGTATCTCTGTTTTCTCGCCAAACATTTCTTTGGCAAAATAAAGTAGTGTTTGTTTTAAATCTGCAAATGATACATTCTCATCAATATACAAACCTTCTACCTGGTGGAAAAAGCAATGTGCCCTAGCAGAAATTGCTTCATTTCGGTAAACTCTACCTGGTGATAAAGTTCTAATAGGTGGTTGCTCATTTTCCATTATCCTAACCTGAACCGAAGAGGTATGGGTTCTTAATGCCATTTCCCCGTTTTGGCTTTCTACAAAAAAAGTATCTTGCATATCTCTTGCAGGGTGCTCTGGTGGAAAATTTAATGCTGTAAAATTATGCCAGTCATCTTCTACCTCAGGTCCTTCAGAAACTGTAAATCCAATGCGTGAGAAAATATCAATAATCTCATTTCTTATAATAGAAATAGGATGCCTGCTACCCAGCTCAACTGGCGTTGGTGTTCTGGTTAAATCTAAATTGTCATTATTTGTTGAAGTAGCCGTTAATTTAGCTTTAAATTCATCTACTTTGGCCTGAGCCTTTTCTTTTAAAGTATTAATTAATTGCCCAACCTCTCTTTTTTGTTCGTTAGGCACATGCTTAAAATCTGCAAAAAGTGCCTTAACCTTTCCTTTGTTAGCCAAAAAGTCAACTCTAAATTTTTCTAATTCTTCCGCATTACTCGGCTGAAAAGCTGCTACCTCATTTAACAATATTTCTATTTGTTCTTTCATGCTACTTTTTCACAATTTTCATCGACATTTTCACATCGTTTTTTGGTCTATTTCGTCTATCAGTTTTTACTACCGCAATTTTATCAATTACCTCTAATCCTTCTATTACTTCACCAAAAACAGTGTATTCCATATCCAATGGAGCATAACCGCCAATTTCTTGGTATATCTTTTCTTGTTCCTCAGTATATGCTAATTTATCCTCTCTTCGCATATTTTTACTTTTAATGTACATGTCTAATTCTTCTTTGGTAAAAGTTTTACCCTGTACAATGTAAAATTGCGAACCATTTGACTCTTTATTTGGATTTACTTGGTCTGGCTGTCTGGCTGCTGCTAATGCTCCTTTTTTATGAATCAAATTTTTATTGAATTCCGCAGGAATAGTATAGCCTGGTCCACCATTACCAAGCATCACCCCTGGCTCAGCATTTCTAGAATCAGGATCTCCTCCCTGTATCATAAAATTATTTATTACCCTATGAAAAAGCAGGCTATCGTAAAATCCTTCTTTAACCAATTTAATGAAGTTATCACGGTGTTTTGGAGTTTCATTATAAAGTGCAACTTTAATGTCTCCAAACTCAGTAGAAATTAAAACTTTAGTTTGCTTTTTATTTTTTTGTGCACTACAATTTACACTAAATATGGCAAGAGTAAGTATTAAGAGGGTGTTTATTGTTTTCTTAATCATATATATTTCTTATATTTGTTAGTTGCAATATTAAGGATTTATGCCCAAAAAGGGTTTAAATAACTTAAATTATAGAGCTATGAAACATAAATATTTATACTCATTTGGTTTGTTTTTAATGCTAGCTGTATTTATCAGTTCGTGTAAAAAAGAAAGAAACCCAAGATTAATCGTTGACGTAAGAGAAAGCAATGGTACTGTGGCTCCAGGAGCCGAAGTACATGCCTGGTATGGTGATAATACAGGTCAACCCGGAAGTGTTTTAAATGACGAGTTAATGAATCAGAAGTCTACTACTGACGGAAGCGGACAGGCTATCTTTAATTTTAAGTTCTCTGCTGTTTTGGATGTTGATGTGGTATATTACAAACAAACACCTGATTCACTTGACCCTAGCATTGTTTATACCGACACACTTTTTGGTCACGAAGTAGTTAAAATAGAAACTGTACGCCAAAAAAGCGAAGAAAACGATTATAATGTTGAAGTTATTGTTGAATAACTAAAACCCAAAATATTTTATTATTGCTTCTTTTAAGAAGTTTTGTTGATACTCCCCTTGAATTTCATTGGGGAGTTTTTTTATGTTTTTATAATGCGGCCACCCATCATCATCTATCCCAATAAATTTGTAGTACCCATAAGGTTGTAAAACCGTACATATTCCAATGTGTATAATATCTAACTTTTCTTCTTTTTTATATTCTTGCTTCCCTTTTCCTAACTCTTGCAAGCCAATGATAAAAAGAATGGTTTGCTCATCTAGCACCTCCCCAAAACGCTGCTCAACCAATTGTTGAACTTTTTCCCACTTCTCATTGTTGTTCTCCAAATTCATGTTGTAAAATTAACCACTATAAACAATAGTATTTTAATAATTACTCACTAAAGTGCACTAAGCACGAGTACATGTAAAGTAGTTTTGAATTAATGAATTACTTTGATATCATTATCATTATTCCCCTGCTTTGGGCTGCCTACAAAGGCTTTAAAAAAGGCTTAATTGTAGAGGTTGCTTCATTGCTTGCGCTATTTCTAGGAGTTTGGGGTGGTGTTAAATTTTCAGCTGTGTCTGCTCAATATTTGGGAAAGATGTTTAGTATTTCTGAAGAATTAATGCCTTTAATTTCTTTTGCCGTAACATTTATTTTAATCGTAATTATTGTATTTTTTATTGCCAAATTGGTTCAAAAATTAGTAAAAGCCGTTTCACTAAGTACAGTAAACAAAATTACTGGTGCTGCTTTTGGAACGTTAAAATTTACTTTAATCATCAGTATCATCCTTACTTTAGTAAATAACATTAACTCTGAAATTGGTTTTTTAGAACCTGAAATGAAAGAATCTTCTTTATTGTATAATCCCATCAGTGAAATAGCACCTGCAATAATTCCTGGGTTAACTAACATTAGTTTAAACAATATTGTTGAAGACGCTGTTAGAAAAGAAGCTGCAGAAAGATTAAATGAAGCAGCGGACGATATTGAAGAAAGAGATTAAATAATGTTTATTTACTCTTAAACACATCTTTAAAATCTTCACTAGTAGTCTTAAAGGCTGTTCTTCTGTTTCTTTGATGGCAGTCACACTCATCATGTCTGGTCTCACCACATTCAGGGTATTTAGAGCAATCATCTAACGGTTCTTTTTCTCCCATACCAATAGACTTTAACCTATCTTTACTAATACCATGAGCAACAAGATATTTAACTACTGATGCAGCTCTTTTATCAGATAATTTTAAGTTATAATCATCGTTCCCTCTGGAATCAGTATGCGAACGAATTTCAATGGTAATATTATCGTTAAGCTCTAAAAATTCTACTAACTCATTTAATATCTCTTTCGATTTAGGTCTTAAAGTAGCGGCATCAAAATCGTACTCAATTCCTGGTATTTCAACTTCTGTTTCAGGTATTTTACTCAAAAAGAAGTCCTGTTCAAGGGTAGTACTCTCAGTTATATTTCGTGTATCTACATTTGCTGCATCAGCAAAGTAGCCTTTCTTTTTAGCTTTCATAAATGCTTCTGCATTTTGATGCAACTCAGTTTTATAAAATCCTATTTCGTTAGTAGTAACATCAAAAGGTTCAAATGCGCCTCTAATATCTTTAAAAGTAATGGTTGAGTTAGGTAACGCTTCATTAGTTTCTACATCATAAACAAACCCCTGAATCATAATTTTAATTGGTGCGTTTTCCACCAAATAAATGTCATAGCAATGTCCTCCCTCACATGGCTCTCTATCACTAGATAAATAACCATACTTAAACAAGTCATCCCAAATCATATATGCATCATCTTTGCTTGAATTAATTGGTTTACCCATGTTTATGGGTGCAACATAAAATTCGTTGTCTTGGTCATATTCACTTTTGTAAATATCTAAACCACCAATCGTTGCATGTCCATCCGAGCTAAAAAATAAAGTAGATGATTGCTCGTGAAAAAACGGAGAAATCTCATTTCCAGGAGTATTGATATAACTACCTAAATTAACAGCTTCTCCCATAGGATTGCCTACCTCATCAATTTCAATTTTCCATAAATCCATTCCCCCTTTTCCGCCAGGTCGGTTACTCGAAAAATAAAGTGTTTTCCCATCCATAGTAACAAATGGATTAATGCTTTTATAACCAGGATAATTTACAGCTGAATCTAATTTATATGACTCAAAGAACTTCATATCTATCATTCTTGCCAAATAGATTTGCTTTTGCTCTCTCTTTTCATCACTCCATCTTGTAAAGAAAATAACATTGTTATTATTAAAAATACCTGATGCATCATGCAAAGAAGAATTTAACGGTCGCCCAAAGTTCTGTGGAGAACCCCATACGTTTTCTCCTTCTTTTTCAGTCCAGTATAAATCACATAAATATTCCGATTGTTGCTTTCTTCTATCTAACACAACTCCACCATCTCTTGCACTTGTAAATATCATTCTATCATCACCCCAAAACATAGTTGCAAAAGCCGAAGTGCCAACATTAAAAACAGTAGTATCTGCCATAGTAACTATCACCTCTTTTTTTACACTGTTATCACTCAAAGCAAAATAACATCCCTGGATGTGTTTTTTAGCCAATTTAGTTAATGAATCGTTTTTTGCTTCAGATTGAATATATTTCTCATAGTTGGTCATTGCAGAGTCGTATTTTTCTACATTCATTAATGACAGTGCATAATAAAACACATCATCTGGATATTCTTTAACAGTTATAGTTTTTTCAAAGTGAGTACTTGAATTATTGTAGTCATAAATTTTAAAATAGCACATCGCTATTTGATGATTGATATAATCTTTAACTGATACTTTTGTGCTACTATCTATTTGTGTTTTTTGACTTTCTTTTAACTTTTGATTAGTATTTACTACCTCGTAAGGAACAATACTCATCGCTAAGCCTAAAGAGTCATCTTGAGCCTTTTTATAATACTCTAAAGCGGAAGCATAATCACTTTTAGCGTAATAATTATCTGCTTCGTACAACCAAACTTGTTTTGATTGTGCAAAAAAGAATGCTGGTAATAAGATTAAAACTAAAAGAAAAACTCTTCTCATATTGCTCAACAAATTATACTATAACCTCGGACAGATTTTAGCATTTTTATTCTTATTATCTTTCTTAATGTAGGTAATAGCTATTTCAAATGCTCCTCTTCCTGTAGAAGCAGAATTAAGTGATGAGCTGTTGATATCATAGGCTATTCTACCAGTTATGTTATTCTTTCTGGCACCAATAGAAACAATAAAAGCATCATCATTTCTATAGACCAAGCCCCCAAGGAAATATACATCAGCCGACTTTAAGTAATAACCTGCATCAGCTGCAAAAGTCTGTTCGTTAAAATTACCCTGATTCATCACGAGAACTTTTGGTAAAATGTACCATAACTCAGTAAGATTAATTCTGGTACCCAAGTGCATGTAATATCTGTTTAGAGTAGAGTTATCATCATCCAAAAAGGATTCGTTTGATTTAATAAGATTAAATGCCGATAATCCAATAAAAGGATTTAAAAAACTTTGCTGCTTAGAGTGGTAATAAAGCACCCCAGCATTAACTGTTGGCAAATAAAAACGTTGCGTATTAATTTCTTCTCCTGTAGCAATATCAGTATTAAAACCGCCTCCATTTAAAGTGGTGTACTGGTTGTCAAAAGTGTGTAATTGATGTTCTACATACTTTTGAGTGACACCTGCTTGTAACCCAAAAGAAAGATTATGAAACTTTGGTTGATCAATAGGCACCGTATAGGCAACTGATGCTAAACCTTGTAGAACATTGTAATTTCCAATACCCGCTTTAAGGTTAGATATCTGACCCCCAAAACCCCATTTTTTATAAGGCTTATCAAAGCTAATTAACGCTGTATTATATGGCTTAAAGTTAACTGCTCCCCACTGTGTTCTATATTGCCCATGAAGTCTCCAGTCTCCATCAAATAAACCAGTCATAGCAGGGTTTAAAAATAAAGGAGCAGCATCATACATAGATAAGTGCACATCCTGACTTTTCGCTCTTCCAATAAAAGCAAATACCGTTATCAATATGAGTAATCTCTTCAACATAGCCCTAGCGTATCAATGTTACATCTCCCGATTTTTTAATAACTTCTCCCCCTATCATTCTTACTTCAAAAGTCCAAGTATAAACTCCCAATGGTGAATTGTTTCCTTGGTAGGTCCCATCCCAACCAATATTAGCATCATTGCTTTGGAAAATTAATTCTCCCCAATTGTTATATATATTAAAAATCACCTCATCAAACGGTCCTCCTCGTATTCTAAACACATCATTTTCTAAATCACCATTAGGTGTAAATGCTGTTGGTAATACTGGAGGTAAAACAATTAACAACTCTTTCAATGTTGTATCCGTGCATCCATTTGCGTCAGTTACTGTTAATATAACATCATAAGTTCCTCCGTCAGAATAAATATTAGTAGTGTTTTGAGAGTTATCCCCTGTCTCATCACCAAAATCCCAATACCAAGCAGATATGCCATTACCTTGTGATAAATCAGTAAAATCTACTGGTGTAAGCACCTCAGCAGGATTTGGATTAATACTAAAATCAGCAACAGGACCTACCAATACATTTACAGGTTTAATGATGGTATCGGTACAACCAAGTGCAGATGTAACATAATAAGTAACATTTTGAACTCCAGGATTAGCATAAGTATGCGTTGCATTTTGGCTTGTAACTGTAGTTGAAGCATCAAACTCATATGCCCATGAAGTAATAGAACCTGATGATATGAAAGAATTATCATAAAAATCAATCGGATTGCCTTCACATGCTGCCGAATTAGTAAAATCTGGTACAGGTAGCGGATGGACTAAAGCATCTAGCTGAACTGTGTCAAAACATCCTGTTGTAGCACCAACTATTAGTTGAGCCGTAATTAACCCATTCGTATTATAGGAGTGTGATGGGTTTTGAGCAGTTGACGTATTAAAATCACCAAAATCCCAATTCCACGAGTTAATTGACCCTGTAGGGGTTGTTGATAAATCAGTAAACATCGAAGGGCTATTTTGACAAGCATCAGTTACTGAAAAATTAGCTGTAGGTGGTGTGATAAAAGTTACCGTCATGGTATCATTATCTGGTACACAACCAAATGCCCCGCTAGAGCTTAAAATTAAATCAACACTTCCGTTAGACACATCTAATGGTGATGGTTGGTAAAAGGTAACTAATAAGTTACTGCTAGGCGTAAACATTCCTGTACCTGTAGATGACCAACTACCTGATGGTGAAGGACCAGAAATTGAACCATTTAATTGAACCAATTCGTTGGCACAAAAAGAAGTATCAGGACCAGCATAAACAGTTGGTGGACTTATAAAATATATTCTGATTGAATCTTGCTCTGGAGTACAAATGTTAGGGTCTGTTGCTAAAATAACATCTATAAAACCATTAGCAACATCTGCGGGGTTAACATTATATGTTGTATTAATAGAAGTTGGAGATACTACACTCCCTGCACCAATTACATTCCATGTAAAGGTAAAACCAGCCGAAACAAACCCCGTTAAATTAATGATACTCGTATTTGAGCATATCGAGTCTGAAGTAGTAATAGTTACCGTAGGTTTATCTAAAATGGTTATTTCAATGCTATCCTGAACTGGCAAACAAGTTCCATTATTGGTGCTGGTTAACGTAAACCATAGTGTTCCTGTAGCAGTATCTGCTCCAGTAATAGCGTAACCTGCCGTTAAATCGGTATTAGATGGATTAAATGTTCCTGAACCTGTCGTACTCCATATTCCTGTTGAAGTTGGTCCGCTTACTGAACCATTTAAGAACAAACTATCATCACTCGAACAAATTACTTGATTAGGACCAGGATTAACTACTGGTGATGGTGTTAAATAAACCACCAAAGTATCTTGGTCATTGGGACAAGAGTTGATACTCCCGAGCGATGATAAATAAAAGATAATACTATCTCCTGACAAATCAGTTGGAGAAGGTGTATAAGTGGTATTTAAATCTGAAGCATTAGCATACGAACCTCCTAAACCACCCGTCCATTCACTCCCTGCTGCAAATGCAAGTGTACCATTTAGGTTAATTACCGCTGCATTATTTTTACATAACGAACTGTCACTACTTACTGTAACTTCTGGTGCCTGTACAAAATTGATTTGAAGCGTATCCATTACAGGATCACAATTTCCTGTAGATTGTAATACGAATGTTACTGAACCTTGAGTATAATCTCCAGGGGAAGGATTATAAGTAGTGCTCAAATTTGTGGGTGTATTTAAGTTCCCTGTACCGTTTAATACTGACCAAATACCTGTTGTTGTTCCTCCAGAAATAGAACCGTTTAAATTTACATTTGTTCCAACACATAAAGTAGTATCATCACCAGCATCAATGAGTACTTTTCTATTAAAAGAAGATAAATAGTGATAAAGTACACCACCAGTTGCCGAACCATTAAAAATTCCCAATGAGAATAAATCAGACGAATTAGTTAATAATATTGGTGTTCCAACAGGTATGTCTGTAGTATTAAACTGTATTTGAGCGCCAACCCATAATCCACCTGTTCCAGGAACTGGATCAAACAATGCTGGGTTAATTGGAACTGGAGCTGGGTTAGTTAATGTAAAATTACCTTGAGCTCCAGCAGGACATAAAAGATTTAAATAAAAATCTCTTGTTGTGGCTCTTGAAAAACTTACTTGATCAGAACCCGCACAATTGGTAGGAGGCAAAATAGCTTGCCCTAATTCACACCCAACACCAGACATATGAATAAGGTAAACAGGCTTATCGGCACTTAAATAGGTTAATGAATCCGTTATGCTATACTGATAAGTTTCTCCTTGATTAATAATAGCATTGGTAATGGTATTTCCATCATCAATAGAAAATGAAGTAAAATTCTGTGTTGCAACAACAAATATAGATTCATTTGACCCTGCATTTAAAAACCCTTTATTTACAATGTATTCTGTACCTATAACATCTGTAGGCACTATTTGATCTCCCATTAAATCATAGCAACCTCCACCACCAGATGGGTTAACTGAATCATCAGAAACAGTAACCGAAACAGGTTTATCAGACACTACTATAGTTCCAGATAAATTACTTCCTGGAACACTAGAAAGTTGAGTTATATTTTGGCCTGTATATACATTTCCTTTATTAGGTAAAAAAACTGAATACGTAACCCCTGCTGGATGACCAATAATATCACACTTCGGGGTAATGTAAATGGTTGTATTATTTTCAGTAGCTACTACATTAAACTGCTGATAAGGTTGTGTTGTGTCCCCATCATTATTTCTGTCATTATTCAAGGTTTGATTGTTCCATAAAGTCTGAAATGGGAGAACAAATTCTTTACCTAATCCATTATTTCCTTTTAACGAATAGGTCTCGGGGTTATTAGATGCAGGGCCTCTGGTTACCACATCATATACCACTACCATAGGAAAATCAGAAGTAATATGGAATCCTGTCCTTAGTAGCTGGTCCGCTGGCTTACTTTCTAAAGAATCCATCATAAAATCAACAGCTTTAGAAAACAGTGCATTAGCAGGCACAACAAATGTAGTATCATAAGTAGATGCAGGCTGTTGTATTCTTACTGTTGTAGGATTACCAAAAGTGGAAAAATGGAAATAGATGGGATCTCTGTCATCGTGGTCTGGTGTAACCCAAGGGGCTGCAAACCAAAAACTGGTGTCAACTTGTGCGGTAATTTTGGTAGATGCAAAAAGAACCAAACTTAAAACGATTAATATTTTAGAAATACTCTTCATATTATTTCTGTTTTAATTTTTCTTTCATTTCATCCATTATACTATTGTTCAGCTTTTCATCTTCTTCCTCAAAAGAAGGTTTCTTCTGATTAAGTACGTAGGATATGGATATTTCGTGAGAACCTGAATGGTACGTGTTTAATTCTGAAAGCGAAAGGTCATAAGCATAACCTATATTCAATCGGTTATTCATTAAATAACCTAAGCCTATTCCAATATGCTCAGCATTGTTATAACTTAAGCCTAACCAGTAAGCGTTTTTATAGGTCGTTTTTATAGCGCCTGTAAAATTAGTTGGGGCTCCCTCTACTTGCTGAACCATGATACTAGGTTCAACCTCAACTTGCTGTTTTTCAAACTTAAAACGATAACCACCAATAACATTATAGTTTTTTCTTAACCTTTGGTTGTATGTAACAAAACCTAACTTATCAATAAACAAATGGTTTACAGCAGCCATAAAATAATATTTCTCACTGTACAAATTAAACCCAGCATTAAAATCTAATCCGTTTTCAGACAATACGTTCCCTGTGAATACCTCATCATCAACATCAGCTAATCGGGTGTCATATAATTTTACTCTGTTTTGTAAATACCCTGATTGAAGTCCCAAACCTAATTTAAGTTTATCATTCAATTTAACATGATGAGCGTAAGTAAGTAAAATGTTTAGGTTGTTCGTTAAACCTATGCTTTCAGATATTACAGTAACTCCATAACCCATCTTACCCTCGTTTTTAATCGATCCCGAAACATTACCCATTAAAGTTTTTGGGGCTCCTTCAAAACCAGACCACTGATTTCTATACGAGAAACTGGCAATGCTTAATGTTTTACTTCCTGCTATAGCTGGATTAAAATAATAATCATTGAAAAAATAATTGGTAAATAAAGGTTGTTGCTGACCAAAAACTGATAAGCATGAAACAAGCAATAATATGTTTAAAATATACTTTACCATTATTTCGCTTTTTGCATCACTAAAATGCTGCCTTTAAACACTTTGTTTTCTACACCACCTTCCAAACTGATTACATAAAAATAAGTTCCATCTGGCACTAAAACCCCATCATAAGTTCCATCCCAAGGGGCATTATACCCATCCGAATGGAAAATTATCTGTCCCCACCTATTAAAAATATCAACCGTTACAATAGCATCAACAAATTGTAAGAAATCTAATTTCCATACATCGTTTTTATCATCTCCATTTGGTGAAATGGCATTTGGTATCAATTGGTCAATTTCTTCAGTTACAGTATTTATTGTAATAGGAATAGCAATACTGTCAGTACATCCTAAAGCACTTGTTACAATTTGACTAATGTAGTAAACCCCATTGTTATAAAATGTATTACTCGGGTTTTGGTCGGTTGAAGTATTTCCATCTCCAAACTCCCAGTAATAATCTACGGAGTGTAAAGAAGTATCAATAAAATTAAAGGTTGCTCCAATGTTTAAGCCGTTAGTAGTATTATAATAAAATCCAGCTTTTGGTTTTGGTGGAATTACAATGGTTTTTACAATAGTATCATAACAGCCATTAACTGTTCCTACAATATGAGTAACATTATAATTACCAACTGTTGTAAATAGTTGAACAGGATCTTCTAAATTACTGTTGCCTGCTGTTCCAAAATCATAAAACCAATAATTTAACGGGTCGGTTGAAATGGTTTCATCATTAAAACTTAAAATAATATTGTTGGTACTGCAATCCGATGTATAAGAGAAATCAGCTACTGGTAATTCATAAACACTAACTGTTTTAACAACAGTATCAGAACACCCTACATCAGTATTTACAATTAACTCAACATTATAATTACCAGGTGCAGTATAGGTGTGGTTTACATTTTGAGAAATAGCAGTTGTTAAATCTCCTAAATCCCAAGACCAACCATTAATGTTTCCAAATCCGGATAAAGAAAAATCTGTAAAATCAATATCCTCTCCAAAACACTCATTGGTAAAGTTAAAGTTAGCAAATGGTGGTGCTACAAAATCTATTTGAACTGTATTTGATTCAGCATTACACGTTTGGTTATTCGTAGAAGTAAGGGTTAATACTACGCTTCCCGAACTAACTTCAGTAGCAGTTGGTGTATAAATGGCATTCAAATCAGTGCTGTCAACCGAGTAGGTACCATTTCCACCAGACCAAACACCTGTAGTTGTTGGTCCTGAAATAATTCCGTTCAGTTGTACAGGTGGGTTATTTGTACACGATACTAAAATAGAAGCTCCTGTATTAACTGATGGTTTTGGAGTATATACTACAACAAGACTATCCATTTCAGGATTACAGTTTCCATAATTAGTAGATTCTAAGTATAAAATAGTAAATCCTCCACTCACGTCTTGCGGACTTGGTTGATAGGTAGCATTTAACACAATGTTATTAGGGCTAAATAAACCATTTCCTGATGTAGTCCACTTACCCGTAGTTGATGCTCCCAATACCATACCACTCAAACTTACCGCACTGTTATTTTCACAAACATATACCGTATCTGGTCCTGCATCTACTACTGGTGCCGGTGTAATAAATATATGCATAGTATCTTTCACCTCATTACACAACCCAAAGTTGGTTGAAGACAAAATCAAATCTACACCTCCATTTAAACTATCTGTACTTGAAGGTATATAAATCGCATTTAAAGTGGTGTCATTTGGAGAGAAACTACCTGAACCAGAAGTAGTCCATTGCCCAGTAGAAGCACCTCCTGTTACATTCCCATTTAGTTGTACTGCAGAGTTATTAGCACAAACTGTTTGATCAGCCCCGGCATTAACGTGAGGAGATGGAGAAATATACAACTCAATCGTATCTTTAAGTGGAGTACATTTTCCTGTGGTAGATAAAATAATGTTGATTGGACTCACAGCAGTATCAAGTTCACTTACAATATACTGGTTAATTAATGAATCTGTATTGTAAGCAAAAGAACCAAATCCAGAACTAGACCAAATACCTGTTACATCTCCTCCTCCAATTACACCATTAAGGTTTAACACTGTGTTCGCACAAACAGTGTCATTATTACCAGCATCAATAAAAGGATAAGAAACAAATTCTGATAAATAACCATAAGCACTCCCCATAGCATCTGACCCTGTTAAAACTCCCAACCCAAAAACATCACTGCTATTAACTATTTCATTGTATGAGTTTACAGGAACTGAACTTATTGGTAAAAAGATTTTAGCAGCTTTATATTCCCCATTAGTCCCAGGTACATCATAAAAAGATGTTGGAGGAATAAGTGAAGCATTACCATTTAAAGTAAAATCACCTTCAAAACCAGATCTCACAAACAAAAGTAGATTTAATGAATCTGATCTGCTTCTGGAGAAACTCGTGGAATAAGTGCCAGCACAAAACACATTAGGAACTTGAGCTCCGCTCAAATTGCATCCTGAACCCGAAGCATGCCATACATAAATAGGTTTCGTGCTTCTGATGTAAGTGATAGAATCTGTTAAATCATAAGTATAAGTCTCACTCCAATTAATAAGAGTATTAGTGGTTGACCCATCGTTAATAGTTAAACTTGTTGAATTTTGTGTTGCCAAAATAAATACTTTATCATCAGTCGAATTTCCTTTATAAATAATGTAATCTCTCCCTATATAATCAGCAGGTGTAATTTGATCGCCCATTGAGCTATTACAGCCGGTATTTATCAATGCCCCATCAAAAACTGTAACAGCAATTGGCTTATCTGAAGATACAATAGAACCTGCTAATGATTGATTTGGGTTAGTAGTCAAATCTCTTGCACTATAAGTTTCTCCTTCATTTAAGGTAACCGAAAAACTTGAATTAGCTGTATGACCAACTACATCCGTTCTTGGAGTAATTAATACCGTAGTGTTATTTTGAGTAGCAACAACTTCTATCGAAGAAAAAGATGCAGGAGTGGTTGATCCTGTACTCCATGATTTTTGAAAAGGCGTATAAAAGTTTGTTCCCAAAGCTTGTTGTCCTTTCAAAGAAAACATTTCTCTATTTGTGCTGGCATTTAAATCATAATATGCAGTAATAATAGCTGTAGATTCTATTTTTAATCCATTACTCGCAACCACATTTGCTGCTGGACTTTCAATGTCTGCTAAAAAAGAAGTTAAATTAATACTATCTGTTGAGTTTGCTGGTAAATTCAACACTATTGGGATAAAAGCTCCGTTAGCCGGTAAAGATACCGTTACTGTTGCAGGGTTTGCATAGCTTAATACTCTTAAAAATATAGGGGAGTCTCCTTCTGAGCTTGCAACATCAGGAGCAGCAAACCAAAAAATAGTGTCTTTTTGTGCTGACGTATTATTACTAATCCCAATAAACAAAGAGAGCAGCAATACTATTTTTAAACCCAAAACCTTCAATTTCATCCTTAGTGCAAAATAGGTCAGCAAATATATAGAAATTTATTCATCGACAAAAAAATAATATTCATCGAAATTGTCAATAAAGAAAAGGCTAGCTGATGATTCTGCGTCTGGTAATTTTTAACGAACAGCTTGTTTTTTAAAGATTTTGTTAATTTTATTGACTCTATGAGGATTTCCTTTGTTATATTTTTGGCAATAAGTCTATTGTGTTGTACCCCAAAAGGGCCTCTAACTTTTGACAGCCCATACATTGGTAAGCATAAAAATGAACTAATTTCAAAAAAAGGAACTCCTGCCATTATAAAAAAATTTGAAAACAGTTCTGCTTACGTTTATACAAAAAAAGAAGAGTACTACGGAAAATCTGGTGATTTTAACAAACCTCCTAAAAAAACTTACCAAGTTGAATACATTTACTATGTCAATTCTTCAGACATCATATACAAATATCAAATCTGGAAAAAGAAAGTAAAATAACATTTTTTTAACACTTATTTGTTGTAACATTATATGTATATACATATATTTGCATTTCATTTTAAAAATTTAAACCATTATGAAAAAAGCAATTATATTATTTAGCACTACTGTATTACTAGCTTTTAGTGCGTCAGCAACAAAAAAACACAACCATTCGGAACTAAAAATAAATACCGAAGTGAGTACTGTGGAATGGATTGGTAAAAAAGTAACTGGTCAACACAATGGCAACATTTCAATAAAAGAGGGAACTATTAATCTACATGACGGTGTTCCTTCAAAGGGAAAGGTTGTAATAAATATGGAGAGTATAACTTGTTCTGATTTGGAAGGAGAATGGTCTGACAAACTTGTTGGTCATTTAAATTCTCCTGATTTCTTTGATGTAGCAAATCACAAAACTGCTACTTTAGATATTAAGTCTATTAAAGTTATCAAAGGAAACGACTACAAAGTTTCTGGTGATTTAACTATAAAAGGGATTACCAAACCTATAGAATTTAACTCAACTATTGAGATTAAAGATGGAAAGTTAGCAGCTTATTCAGAAATTAAAGTTGACAGAACTTTATACGATATTAAATACGGTTCAGGCAAATTTTTTGAGGGATTAGGCGACAAAATGATAGATGATGAATTTATCATAAAATTTAAAATTGCTGCAAACTAAACTCCCCCTATTAAAATAGAAAAAGCCCAACGAAATTCGTTGGGCTTTTTAATTTGTTGAGGTTCCGAGCGGATTCGAACCGCTGTAGATGCTTTTGCAGAGCACTGCCTAGCCGCTCGGCCACGGAACCTTTTTGAAGGGTGCAAATCTAATAATAATTTTAATACTTTTATCGAAATTTGCCACTATGATTATTGATTTAAGAAGTGATACGGTAACCGTTCCTACACCTGAGATGAAAGAAGCTATGTTTAATGCTAAAGTAGGTGATGATGTCTTTGGTGAAGATAGTACGGTAAATCAATTAGAAGAATTGGGGGCAAAAATGTTTGGTAAAGAAGCTGGTATATATTGTCCTTCAGGAGTTATGACCAATCAAATTGCTATTAAGATTCATACCAATCCTCCTGGTGAAGTTGTTTGTGATGAAACTTCACACATTTATCAATATGAAGGTGGTGGAATTGGTTTTAATGCTGGGTTAGCTACTAAGTTGTTAAAAGGAGATAGAGGTAGAATCACAGCTAGCGCAATTGAAGCAACCATCAACCCTGATGATGTACATAAGCCAGTAACCCAATTGGTAAGCCTAGAAAACACCAGCAACAGAGGTGGGGGCAGCATTTATGAGTTAGAAGAAATAAAGAAAATTAGAAACTTATGTGATGAAAGAAGTTTGAAGTTGCACCTTGATGGAGCACGTATTTTCAACGCTTTAGTTGAAGCTGATTATTCTGCCAAAGATATGGGAGAACAGTTTGATACCATTTCCATTTGTTTATCTAAAGGATTAGGTGCTCCTGTTGGATCTTTATTGGTTGGCTCAACAAAAGACATTAAACAAGCTCGAAGAATTAGAAAAATATTTGGTGGAGGAATGCGACAAGCAGGTTATTTAGCTGCAGCTGGAATTTATGCCTTAGAAAATAATGTGGAGCGTTTAAAAGATGACCATAGAAGGGCAAAAGATATTGGTGTAGCTGCTGAGAATTTATCATATGTTGATAGTGTGTTACCTATTGATACCAATATTGTAGTGCTAAATATTAAAGACGGTTTAGATTATACTAAAATAATAAATCAGCTAGAGCAAAAAGGGTTAAGAACTATCGCTTTTGGTCCTCAGCAAATTCGAATGGTTACCCATCTAGGTTTTACTGATGATATGTTAACGGAAACCATCTCCATCTTAAAAAGCATTGCATGATTCAGATAGGAGATACTGTTGTTTCTGAACTTTTATTAGAACGTAAGTTTGTTTGCAACCTTGATGCTTGCAAAGGGGCCTGTTGCATAGAAGGAGATGCAGGAGCTCCACTTGAAGAAAATGAATTAGAAGAATTAGAGAATGTTTTTGAAGTGGTTAAACCTTATCTTCCAGAAAAGAACCTCAAAGCATTAGAGGAAGATTTATATACCATTGATGCCGATGGTGAGTATGTAACTCAATTAGTAAATGGTAAAGAATGTGCATTTGTTTTTTTTGATGAAAAAGGAATTACCAAATGCTCTATTGAGCAAGCCTATTTAGATGGTAAAACCAACTTTAAAAAACCCATTTCCTGCCATTTGTTCCCTGTAAGACTAACCAAATACAAAAGTTTTACAGCCGTTAATTATGCCTACTGGAATATCTGTGATGATGCTTGTGAATTAGGTGAAAAATTAGGGGTAAAAACCTATGAGTTTTTAAAGGAACCTCTAATCAGAAAATTCGGAGAAAAATGGTTTGATGAATTAAAATTGATTGACCAAGAGCTTAAAAAATAGCAAAAAAAATCAATCGACCAACTCTTTTTTTACTTCGTTAAAAAATATTTTATTGTCTACAAAGGCAATCTTCAATCGTACCAACGCTTCCCGAAAAACAAAAATATTTATGCACATTTTTCTGTTAAATTAATGTGTTGAAAACTTCAATTAATTGTGAATTAAATTGTGTTGCCTCGCCTTTCTTTTTTACCAATTTTTGTAGTCCAATTTGTTTCCATAAAGAAACTTTCTGGCATTAAATATTAACATTTACAAGCAAGTAATTAGCTGTAGATCAGAGGGATTACTCACTTGTTTTTAAACTGGAGAATTAATAATGGAGGAAAACACTAAGACACAAGAAGAATTAAAAGTTGAAGAAGTATTAACCCAAAACACAGAGGTAATTGATGAGCCGATTTTGAGTGAAAACCCTGATCGATTTGTATTGTTTCCAATTCAACATGATGACATTTGGAAATTCTATAAAGACAGTGAAGCAAGTTTTTGGACTGCAGAAGAAATTGACCTTTCTCAAGACTTAACAGACTGGGAAAATAAATTAAACGATGATGAGAGATACTTCATTAAACATGTCTTAGCATTTTTTGCTGCGAGTGATGGAATTGTAAATGAAAACTTAGCAGAAAACTTTGTTGCGGAAGTGCAATATACCGAAGCTAAATTCTTCTACGGTTTCCAAATTATGATGGAAAACATCCACTCTGAAACTTACTCTCTATTAATTGACACTTACATTAAAGATCCAAAAGAAAAAGATTACTTATTTAATGCTATTGAAACTTTCCCTCCAGTAAAAAAGAAAGCAGATTGGGCATTAAGATGGATTGAAAACGGAAGCTTTGCTGAACGCTTAATCGCATTCGCTGCTGTTGAAGGTATTTTCTTCTCTGGTTCTTTCTGTTCTATTTTCTGGTTAAAGAAAAGAGGGTTAATGCCAGGTTTAACATTTTCTAACGAATTAATCTCAAGAGATGAAGGAATGCATATGGACTTTGCTTGTTTATTATACAACAACCATTTGGTTAACAAACTAAGCAAAGAAAAAGTAACGAAAATTATCACTGATGCCGTTGACATTGAAAGAGAGTTTGTTACCGAATCTTTACCAGTAAGATTAATAGGAATGAACGCAGAACTAATGACTCAGTACATTGAGTTTGTAGCTGACAGATTATTAGTTCAGTTAAATTGCGAAAAGGTATACAACTCAACTAATCCATTTGATTTTATGGATATGATTTCTTTACAAGGAAAAACTAATTTCTTTGAAAAGAGAGTTGCGGAATACCAAAAAGCTGGTGTATCTAAAGGAATGGATGAAGAAACAAGCGCATTTAGCTTAGATGAAGATTTTTAAAATATTTATATAAACCTAATAACTATCATCAACTATGTTTGTTGTAAAAAGAGACGGAAGAAAAGAAGCTGTTCAATTTGATAAAATTACAGCTCGTATTAAAAAATTATGCTACGGATTAAACGCTTTAGTTGATCCTACTAAAGTTGCCATGAAGGTAATTGAGGGGTTATACGATGGTGTAACTACTTCTGAACTGGATAGCTTAGCTGCAGAGGTTGCTGCTACCATGACTGTTCAGCATCCTGATTTTGCTTTGTTAGCATCTAGAATTTCTGTTTCTAACTTACATAAAAACTCCGATAAAAGTTTTTCCGAAACAATGGAAAGACTTTATAACTATGTTGATCCTAAAACCAACGAAAAAGCACCATTACTAGCTGATGATGTTTATCAAGTAATTAAAGATAATGCTGCTCAATTAGATTCTGCTATTATTTATGATAGAGATTTTAACTACGATTACTTTGGATTTAAAACATTAGAAAGAGCATATCTTTTAAAACTGGATGGTAAGATAGCTGAAAGACCTCAGCACATGTTAATGCGTGTTTCTATTGGTATCCACAAAGAAGATATTGAGGCTGCTATAGATACTTACAACTTAATGTCTGAAAAGTGGTTTACACACGCTACTCCAACATTATTTAATGCTGGTACTCCAAAGCCACAAATGTCTTCTTGTTTCTTGTTAACGATGCAAGATGATAGTATTGCTGGTATTTACGATACATTAAAACAAACTGCAAAAATTTCTCAGTCAGCTGGTGGTATTGGTCTAAGCATTCACAATGTAAGAGCCACAGGTTCATACATTAAAGGAACTAACGGAACATCCAATGGTATTGTTCCGATGTTAAGAGTATTTAACGATACAGCACGTTATGTTGACCAAGGCGGGGGAAAACGTAAAGGTTCTTTTGCTATTTATCTAGAGCCTTGGCATGCTGATGTTTTCGATTTTCTTGATTTAAAGAAAAACCATGGAAAGGAAGAAAACAGAGCTAGAGATCTATTCTACGCAATGTGGACTCCAGATTTATTCATGAAGCGTGTTGAAGAAAATGGAGACTGGACCTTAATGTGTCCACATGAGTGCCCTGGATTATATGATTCTTACGGTGAAGAATTTGAGAAATTATATACAAAATACGAGCAAGAAGGCAAAGGAAGAAAAACAATTCCTGCAAGAGATTTATGGAATGCCATTTTAGAATCTCAAATTGAAACAGGAACTCCTTACATGTTATACAAAGATGCTTGTAACGAGAAATCAAACCAAAAGAACTTAGGAACTATCCGCTCTTCTAACCTTTGTACTGAAATAGTTGAGTATACTTCTAAAGATGAAGTTGCGGTATGTAATTTAGCTTCTTTAGCACTACCTAAGTTTGTTATTGATGGTAAATTCGATCACCAAAAGTTATTTGATGTTACTTATACCGTAACCAAAAACTTAAATAAGATTATCGATAACAACTATTACCCTGTGAAAGAAGCTGAGAACTCTAACTTCCGTCACAGACCAATTGGATTAGGTGTACAAGGCTTAGCTGATGCCTTTATCTTATTGAGAATGCCTTTCGAGTCTGAAGAAGCAAAACAGTTAAATAGTGAAATATTTGAAACTATTTATTACGCATCTATGACTGCTTCTAAAGATTTAGCTAAAGTTGAAGGAACTTATGAGTCTTATGAAGGCTCTCCTGTATCGCAAGGAGTTTTTCAATACGACATGTGGGATGTAACACCAAGTGATAGATGGGAGTGGGATGTTTTAAAAGAAGAAGTAGCAAAATACGGGGTTAGAAACTCACTGTTGTTAGCTCCAATGCCAACAGCATCTACTTCTCAAATATTAGGAAACAACGAATGTTTTGAACCATATACTTCAAATATTTATACCAGAAGAGTTTTATCAGGTGAATTTATTGTAGTAAACAAACACCTGCTACGCGACCTAAATAAACTAGGTATCTGGAATGATGACTTGAAGAACAAAATTATGGCGGCAAACGGTTCTATTCAGGACATCCCTGAAATACCAGACAACTTAAAAGAGCTATATAAAACAGTTTGGGAGATTAAGCAAAAAGCTGTGATTGACATGGCTGCTGACAGGGGTGCGTACATCTGCCAGTCTCAATCTCTTAACCTGTTTATGGAGAATGTAAACTTTGCTAAGTTAACATCAATGCACTTTTATGCTTGGAAGAAAGGTTTAAAAACAGGAATGTATTACCTGAGAACCAAAGCTGCCAGAGATGCTGTTAAGTTTACCGTAAACACAGAGGCAGAAAAAGCTCCACAGCCAACTGCTGCTCAATTAAAAGAGCAAGCAGAAGCTGAATTAGCTTGCTCACTGGATAATCCAGATGATTGTGAAATGTGTAGTGGATAAACTTTAAAGATCCTTCTTTTGTAAAAGCGTCCTTCGTTGAAAAACAAGGGCGTTTTTTAATACCTTTACTTCTCTTGATTAAATATTCTCATTATACTATTAAAAATTTAATTACCACTATTCTGGTAATTATTTTATGTGTGGCTCAATTAGGATGTTCAGTCAAATGGTCACAAGCCATTAAGCAAGGTGATATTACTCCAAAATCATTCAACCAAATCATTAGCATTGATGTTCAAAAATCGCTTATTTTTATTCCTGTTACAATTGAGGGCAAAGAATATCGCTTTTTATTTGATACAGGAGCTCCTTTAAGCATCTCCAAAAAGCTTCAAGAGAAGTTCGTCTTTAAAAAGATAAGTTCAAGCCGTATAGTGGATAGCGACAATAACAAAAAAACCGTTACCTGGGCACGTGTAGATAAACTAAAAATAGGCGAACTAACTTATTCAAATCAAACGGCCTTTGTTGGAGATTTTGAAGCCAACCCTATCATTAAATGTTTAAAAATTGATGGTATTATTGGGTCAAACTTGATTCGACAATCTAATTGGATTATCAATCAAGAAGAAAAAACCATTTCCATTACCAATCAATCAATCACACAAAAAGGGCTTACTATTCCTTTTAAAACAGATAAACAATTCAATATGTTTATTAATTTAAAAATTGGGGAAGCAACTCTTCAAAATGTTCTGGTAGATTATGGTTCTAATCAAACACTTTCCTTGTCGTCAAAAATTTATAACCTGCTTGAACAAAAGAATATTTTGACTAAATCCAAAACGGAAGTAGGTGAAAAAAAGACAGGAATTATTGGTAAACCCACACCCATAAACCGAAAGTTTACTTATGCTGAAAATGTTCAATTTGCCGATAGCACATTACAAAAAACCGTTGTTCAATCAGGCAGGAAAACTACTATTGGTAATCAATTACTGGCTCGTTTTATTGTTTCCATTGATTGGGAACAGAAACAACTCATCCTACAAAAACGTAAGTCAGCATTGTTACAAAAACCAAAAAGAGACTTTAGTCTTGCAAAAAATGATGAAGATATCCTTATTCAATCGGTAGTGATAGGCTCTGAGGGGTATAAAAAAGGTATTAGACCTAAAATGAAAGTAGTTCAAATAGATGATTTAAATTTCCAAAATGGGAATACCTTTTGTGATTATGTGAATCATCATTTGACAGATAAAACAAAAATTCATACTATTGATTCTTTAGGGAAAGAACTAGTTATTGAACTGGGGGAGTAGGGGAATAATTATTAAAACTAATTAAGAAGAGAAATGAAGGTTACAGCTAAAAAAAATGAACAAGTTGCCAATATGATTTTTGCAACTATTTATCCTCTCTATTGGAATAGATTGGAGAAAAATGGTAGAACAAAAGAAGAATTCCATCAAGTTCTTGAATGGTTTACAGGGTTTGATGAAAATAAATTGCAAGAGCTTATTGATGAGAAAGTAACTTTTAAAACTTTTTTTGAGAGAGCTAAAATAAATCCTAATGCCCATATGATTAAAGGGGTTGTTTGTGGTTATCGAATTGAAGAAATAGAAGATGAATTTGAAACCTATAAGCAATGTAGGCAAATGGAAAAACTGATAGATGAGTTAGCTAAAGGCCGAAAGATGGAAAAGATATTAAGGGAAGCCTAACTAACTTAAAAGTAAAACTGTTTTTATTATATTTAGCCTCCTTTAATTTATTGAGAAATGAAAAACCAAGAAATACAGTATATACCTATCAAGGATTTAGTATTGTGGACCGAAAACCCAAGAGACCCCATAAATAAGGATGCTAGTGACCAGGAAGTAGTAAATAAAGCTTTCATCAATAAAATGGCTAAATGGAATTTATCCAAATTAGCTAAAGAAATGGGTGCTTATTATGATTTTAGTGAATTACCTACTGTCGTTTATCATGGAAAAAAGCCAATTGTTTATGATGGTAATAGAAGAATTGTATTAGGAAAAGTAAAACACGGTTTAGTGACCATTCCAAAGAATATTAATTTTGAAATACCTGATTATCCTGAAAAAATACCCTGCAATGTTTGTACTAAAAAAGTGGCTTTAGAAAATGTTTTGAGAAAACATGGTGATAGTGGTTCGTGGCTACCTCTTGAAAGAGATATTTTTCTACATAAATTTATGGGGAAAGAAAAAAGTGCTTTTCTAATTTTAGAAGAAGACACGGGAATTATTACTTCAAACCCAAAACTCAATCAACGCTTCGTTAAAGAAGAAATCTTTAAAGAAGATACACTAAATGATTTAGGTTTTTCAATAAAAAATGGCAGCATTCATAGTGTTCATTCAGATACTGACGGGTTCAATATACTAAATGATTTAAGCAAAAAAGTGGAGTCAAAAACTATTTCTACTAGAAACAATAGGGGAAAAGTTTTAGAAGTTCTGGAGCCTGGCAATCAAAAAACTGTTAAGAAAAATAAAACGAAAAAACACCATCTATCTAAAATAAGCTTTAGAACAACTGAAGAAGAAGGAACAACAAAGCAAACTCCGAGAACTAAAAAAAAGAAACAAGAAATTTTTGGAGGCGCACTTTTCTTAAAATTGGGGGAAACAAGTAACTTGTACAGAGATATTTGCGATTTATATAACTTTTACCTGCCCAGAAAAGATAGTTTGTCTGATTCTTTTCCTGGTTTAATTAGAATGGCCTTAAGGTTATTGTGCGAAAGTGCTGCAAAAGATAAAAATAGTAAACTGGATAACTATCTAAAAAATAATTTTGATAATGCTAAAAAAAATCTGGACCAAGATATCAAAACAACATTATCAAATCAAAATGTTACAAAATCTAGTCTAGTTCAACTGTTACATACTGGGGCACATAGATACCAGTCTTCAGGCAATATTGATCAAACTATCGCGATGTCTATTATTATTGGTGAAATATTAACTATCACACATTCAAAAACAAAAAAGGATGAGTAACTTTTACTCCCCTCTTAGGTACCCTGGAGGTAAAAACTGTATTTTCAAATTTGTATCTCATTTTTTTTATGAGAACAATTTATTAGGTTCATCATATGCTGAACCTTATGCAGGAGGTTCAGGTCTTGCTCTTCGCCTTTTATTTGAAGGCTACGTTGACTCTATTTATATCAACGATTTAGATAAATTAATCTATTCTTTTTGGAAAGCAGTATTAAACAATACTGAAGAACTTTGTGAATGGATTGAATCTACACCAGTTGATATTGACACATGGGGAACATATAAGCAAATACAACAAAATCCATCAAATTACGATTATCTAGAACTAGCTAAATCGACTTTTTTTCTAAATAGAACAAATGTTTCAGGTGTAATAAAAGGTGGGGTTATAGGTGGTCTCAAACAAAAAGGGAAATATAAAATTGATGCTAGATTTAAAAAGCCTGACTTAATTAAACGGATAAAGAAAATTGCTTCTTTAAAAGATAGAATACACCTGTCTAATTTAGATGGTGTAGAATTTATTAAAATGATAAATCGGCAAAAGAAAGATGTTTTTATTTATTTAGACCCACCTTATTATCAAAAAGGTTCAGATTTATATATGAATTTTTTCAAAGATAAAGACCATAAAAAACTATCTCAAGCTGTAAAAAGAATAAATAAAAAATGGATGGTTTCATATGATAATCATGATTTTATTATTAATCTTTACTCTGATTTTAAGAAAGTAACTTATAAGCTATCACAATCAGCATCAAATCGAATTGGTGATGAAATTCTAGTGTTTTCTGATAAATTATATTACGAAGAATCTATATTAAACTTGAAGTCTCCTGCTCAAATAGCTTATTAATCCACCCAATCCCCATGGGTTTTAATCAAATTAATTAGAGCGCCTACTGCTTCTGCTTCGGGTATATTTTTCTCTACTACTTCTTTCTCTTTGTATAAGGTAATCTTACCTGGTCCTGTACCTACATATCCGTAATCAGCATCAGCCATTTCACCAGGACCATTTACTATACAACCCATAATGCCAATTTTTACTCCCTTTAAGTGAGAGGTTACTGCTCTTATTTTAGCTGTGGTTTCCTGTAAATCAAACAGTGTTCTACCACAACTTGGGCAGCTAATGTATTCCGTTTTAGAGATACGCGTACGTGTAGCTTGCAAGATATAAAAAGCCGTTTCGTTTATCATTTTATCACTTCCACAATTCTCAGCAGCGATAAAAATTCCATCACCCAAACCATCAATCAACAATGCTCCCATATCTGTACTGGCTTGCAATTGCAATTGCTCAGGTGTTAAATCACCATAAGCTCTACCTATTACCACAGGTGTTTGGCAATTATTGTTCATTAACTCAACAAACAACTTGCGTTGTTCAGCCATTCCATGAGCATTGTAAGTATCTATCATCAACACAGCTGTGTTGTCAGCTTTCAATTTAGCTATTAACTCATCAGATAATTCTGGCAAAGTAACATACACCATGTTCATCTTCTCTGATAAATCAGTAGCTGCTAAATACTCTTCAGCGGTTAAAAAAGGATAAGCATTAAAGGTATCTTTTTGGTCTAACCAAACTTTGTAGTTGTAAACCAAGCCTAAAGTTCCTGGTACTTCAAAGTCAATTACTTTGTTGCCTAAAAACACATAGTCGCAAGCAGCATCAGCAATATTCCATTTGTCTAATGGTACTGAATAATTATATCCTAATGCAAAAAAAGAGGCTGGTGTAATCTTTTCCTTCAAACAGAAATCATGTACCACAACAGGCACGTTTTTACCCCCCATATTCAATACTTCAGTACTTTCTCGTCTGTTATACTCAAAAGGGTTTATTGGATAATTGGTAATCTCAGCAATTGGCTCGTGCTCAGCTCTATTGTCATACCGTTTCACCAATTCTTCAGCAACAGGTATTTCAAATTCTGGTTCTTCAGTTAAAGAAACTCTAACCGTATCACCTAGTCCATCTTCTAATAATGTTCCTATTCCAACTGCTGATTTAATTCTTCCATCTTCTGCTTCACCAGCTTCAGTAACCCCTAAATGTAAAGGGTAATTCATTCCTTCAGCAATCATGTGGTTTACCAATAAACGGTAAGCCTCTACCATTACCAGGGTATTGCTTGCCTTCATGGAAATTACAATCTCATGGTAATCTAGCTCTTGGCAAATGCGCAAAAACTCCATGGCAGATTCTACCATTCCCAGTGGTGTATCACCGTATCGACTCATTATTCTATCAGACAAAGAACCATGGTTGGTTCCAATTCGCATAACTGTTCCATGTTCCTTACAAATCTCAACTAAGGGAATAAATCGTTCTCTAATTCTATCTAACTCTGCTTGGTAAGATTCATCGGTATACTCAATCTCCTCAAACTTCTTTTTATCAGCATAGTTGCCTGGATTTACCCTTACCTTTTCAACAATTCTAGCTGCTATTTCTGCAGCGTTGGGTGTAAAGTGAATATCGGCAACCAATGGAGTATCATAACCTCTTTTACGAAGTTCTGCTTTGATGTTAGCTAAGTTTTCTGCCTCCTTTTTACTTGGAGCAGTAATTCTTACCAACTCACAACCAGCATCTATCATTCTAATGGATTGCTCAACTGTTGCTTGGGTATCCATAGTATCGGTTGTGGTCATACTCTGCACACGAATAGGATTATCACCTCCTATTCCAACAGAACCAACCATTACTTCTCTGGTCTTAAAACGCTGGTACCGGGTTAAGCTATTGCAATATTTGTTTGCTGAATCCACTACTGCAAAGATATTATTTGCTTTTCGATAACTCCATATTTTAGAGAATATTATCCATCTACCGCTTAGAAGATAAACCTTACCGTTTGGAAACTCGCAGCAGCACCTCATTAGGTTTCACTATTAATAATGAATAAAGCTCCGTAAAATTACATTTGAAAACCACAATTTGATAGCTATGAAAAATTTAACCCTACTACTATGCAGTGTAATAATTACTTTATCTTCCTCGGCAAGAAATTACTACCATACATCTACCTCTAAAAAAGGAGGAAATACACCAACTCCAACTGCTGGTTGTGCATCAGCAGTTGCTATAGCTACGTTAGAGTTGAACAATGTACGAACAAGGATAGAAGCTACTGGTGGGAGTATGTGGCAGGATAGGGCCAATGGTATTGCTGATTATGAAGTACCGAAAAGGAGTAGTAGTAGTGATCCAAAATTTACTTCCATTTTTGCTGGTGCTTTATGGATGGGTGGTTTGGATGTAAATGGTCAATTAAAGTTAGCGGCTGTTACATTTAGAACTGCGGGTAATGATTTTTGGCCTGGGCCATTAAATACATCTACTGCTGATATTGATGCTCAGACTTGTGAAGATTATGATAAGTTTTTTGGTATTTCAAGACAAATGGTGGATGAGTTTGTTGCATGGAAGGCATGTGAGGAAGATCCAAATTGTGATCAAACAGTAGAATTTCCGGGTTATCAGATACCAGATGTAATTTTAAACTGGCCAGCTCATGGTGATCCTGCCAAAGGACAAGATTGGCATTTAGCACCTTTCTTTGATAGAGATGGAGATGATTTTTATGATCCTAATGCTGGCGACTATCCCAAATATGATTTAGTAGGAGATATTGATTGTAGAGCAACTCGTGATATTCGTTTATTTGGAGATAGTACTATTTGGTTTGTATTTAATGATAAAGGAAATACGCATACAGAATCTCAGGGGCCATCTATAGGAATGGAAATAAGAGGTCAAGCTTTTGCTTTTACGACTAATGATGAAGTGAACAACATGACTTTTTACAATTATGAAATGATTAACCGCTCTACTTTTACCTTAACAGAAGCCTATTTTGGACAGTGGGTAGATGCGGATTTAGGGGGTGCCTCAGATGATTTTGTTGGATGTGATGCTCAGCGTGGACTCGGTTATTGTTACAATGGTGAGCCTGTTGATGGAGATGAAAACGGTATTGAAGGCTATGGTGCAGTACCACCAGCAGTAGGTGTTGATTTTTTTGAAGGTCCTTATGCAGATAATGATGGGATAGATAATCCGTTGACTACCGATATTCAGGCAGCCTTGGATTCAGGGGGGATTCCTTATGCCGGATTAGGAATTGGTTATGGTGATACCATTGTGGATAACGAACGTTATGGCATGAAAAAATTTGTTTATTATAGTATTGGAGGTGGACAGTTTCCTGGCGATGGAGATCCTTCTTCAGCGTTGGATCATTATAACTATTTAAGAGGGCGCTGGAGAAATGGTGGTTCTCAAATGGTTTGGGGAGGTAATGGTAATGCTGCTTCTACTGGAGGAACAGTATTAGCCGATTTGTTATTCCCAGGAGATTCAGATCCCTTATACTGGAGTACTCAGGGGAATGACCCTGGTACTTTTCCTAATTGGACAGAAGCATCAGCAGGGAATCAGCCTGGGGATAGACGATTTTTACAGTCAGCTGGTCCTTTTACCTTAGAACCTGGAGCTGTAAATGATTTAACTGTTGGTGTAGTTTGGGCAAGGGCTGTTTCAGGTGATAACCTTTCCTCTATTAATGTAATGCGTACAGCAGATGATAAAGCACAAGCTTTGTTTGACAATTGTTTTAAGATAGCTGAAGGACCGGATGCACCGACCATTACCTTTCAGGAAATGGAGAATGAGTTGATTTTATACTTAACCAATCCAAAAACATCCAACAATGCTAACGAGAGTTACTATCAAAAAAATCCTTTTATTGCCATTCCAGATACTTTAGATGGTGTTTGGCAAGGAACAGATGCAGATAAGGATACGTTAAAATATTATGACTTTGAAGGTTATCAAGTATTTCAACTTAAGAATGGTTTAATTACTGCTGATGAGTTGGACAATCCTGACAAAGCCCGTTTGGTGGCACAAGTTGACATTAAGAATGGTGTTACTGATTTAGTGAATTATACCTACAATGAACAATATGGGTTTAATACTCCGAAGGTGATGGTAGATGGTAAAGATGATGGCATCAAGCATTCCTTCAGAATTACAGACGATTTATTTGCATCAGGAAACACTAAACTGGTTAACCATAAAACTTACTACTATATGGCTCTTGCTTATGGTTACAATGAATACAAAGAGTATGATCCAAATGATCCATTAGCATTAGATGGGCAAAAGCAGCCTTACATTGCCAGTAGAAAAACAGGTACAGGACAAGGCTTAAGAGCATACTCAGCTATACCACACAATCCTGCACCAGAAAATGGAGGTACGGTAGCTAATTCTGAATATGGAGATCAACCAATGATTACCAGAATAGAAGGACAAGGAAATGGTGGAAATAATTTAGAGCTTACTGCAGCATCAGAAGATGTAGCCGTAACTAATGGTTTTGTAGATGAACCAACTTACGAAGCAGGTTTTGGACCATTAAATGTGAAAGTAGTTGATCCATTAACCGTACAAGCAGGAAAATATACCGTTCAGTTTAAAGACTCTACAGCAGGAAGTATGAATGATGCTTATTATGCATTAATACCACCATTTGGAGATACCATTTTCTCAGAGCAATCTATTGAACTAGAAAACGAACAGTTGTTTTTAGATTATGGAATATCTGTATCGGTAAAACAAGTGAAAAATCCTGGTGTAGAAAAAGAATTGGGTAATGGAGCAATTTCAGGAACAGTAACATTTGCCGATTCAACTCGTCCATGGTTAGGTGGATTAAGTGATCAAGATGGAGAAAGTGATTTAAATTGGATACGTTCAGGATCATCTATATTTGATGTAGGATCAGATGCCAGTCCATTTAACGATTATAACGCTAATGGATTCAAAGACCCTAATCAGGATTTTGAAAATTTTGTAAATGGAACATGGGCTCCTTACGGACTAACTGCTTACCGTAAAGCACAATCTAATTCATCACCACCAATGTTTGATGCTATGGCTTGGAGTACAGCTAACAATATAGGAACCGATTCGAGTAAGTTAAAATATTTACAGTCAGTAGATGTTGTATTTACTTCTGATAAGAGCAAATGGTCAAGATGTTTAGTGTTTGAAGCCCGAAATGATTCTACCGGTTTATTAACCGAAGGAGGAGCTCAACATTTAGAAATTAGAAACTCACAAAGTGTGGATAAAAATGGTAATCCAGCACCAGTAGGGTCAGGAGTTTCAACTGATGAAAATGACCCCAATTATTTAGGGGAAACTGGTTTTGGGTGGTTCCCAGGCTATGCTATTAATGTGGAAACAGGAGAGCGTTTAAATGTGTCATTTGCTGAAGATAGTTGGTTGGCAGGAGAAAACGGAAGAGACATGATATGGAATCCAACTTCTACAATGAGTATAGGTGTAAATAATGAGTTAGTATTAGGAGGTAAACATTATGTATATGTATATCGAAAAATGGAGAATCAGATTTTCTTTAACTTTTTAAATTTATCAATGCCTACCTATGATGGTTGTCAAAAATTAGATTCCCTACTTCGTTTGGGTACTACATTTGAAAGAACCGCTGTTATTGCATCAACTATGTGGGCAGGAGTACCAATGTTAAATAGTGGTTATTCTTTATTAGAAAACGAAGCAAAAGTAAAATTAAGAGTAGAGAAGCCTTATCAACTATTTACTACAGCACATACCAATGGTGTAAACAGTAATGGCGGTTTGCCGATGTATCAGTTTGACATGTCAGGTATGCAGGTAGATACAGGCAATGGAATGGCTATGGATTCGGCATTGGCCATGATTAATGTGGTACCAAATCCATATTATGCTTACTCTGAATATGAGACTAGCGCATTGGATAACACCATAAAAATTACCAATTTACCTAAAAACTGTACCATCTCTATTTACAATGTAAATGGTACTTTAATGAGAAGGTTCCAAAAAGGAGATGATAAAACTAGTTTGGATTGGGACTTGAAAAACCATGTGGATGTACCGGTAGCAAGTGGAGTGTACTTAATACATGTTAAGGTACCTGATGTGGGTGAAAGAACACTAAAATGGTACGGGGTTACTAAACCTACTGACCTTAATGGGTTTTAAAATTCAAAGGACGAAGCATGAAGGTGAAAACCTTCTGCTTCTTTTATTTAGTTAATTTCTTTCGAAGCCTTTTAGCCATTGATAAATCATACATGTCTTCTATTAAAGCAGTTTTTCTTGGAGCTATTTTCAGCAATTTGTCCAATACTATTCTAGCCTCAGTGTCTCTTTTTTCTTCTACTAAAAACTCTGCATAATAGTACAAATTGGAAATAGCTGTAGGATTAATTGTTAACGCTTTTTTTAAATGTTTTTCCGCATCTTCTTTTGATGGCCAGGTTAAAAACAATGGTATATATGGAACTTTATAGTGTAGTACTCCTAGTATTCTGTGCGGAGCTCCATCAGAAAACTCTGAATCAATATCCATTAATTTTTCAGTCAACTTTTTCATTTTATCTGCCAACCCATTTTTAGCAGATGCTACTACTCCTTGCAACTCTCCATATTTACTATAATTAGCAATATACCATAGTAGTATTCCTTTATTTCTTGGATATTTTTTAAGCGCTTGTTCTCCTATAGTCTTCCCTTTTAAATACGTCTTTTTTTGAAGTTGTTTTGTTTTAACCACAAAAGCTGCTTTATAATAATAACAAAGAGTTAAATAGTCATAAGCCCTTTCTTGTTTATCAGAATCAAGTGCCTCAGTAAAATGTTTTATAGCAAGATTAATATTAGTAGAATCTACTTTTAACCCTTCGTGCTTTTCTGCTCTATTGTTATAGTAACTTACTCCTTGCTCAAAATCAGATTGAGCACTGCACATAGCAGCACTCAACCCTAAAAAACTAATTATTATTAATCGATATAATTTATGCATTTACTGTAACGGGCTTCTTTTTAAAGAACCTCATCTTAATACGTTCAACAATTAAAAATAGTACAGGCACTACAATTAATGTTAAAAAGGTTGCAATAAACAAACCATAAATTACAGTCCATGCTAAAGGTCCCCAGAAAATTACATTATCACCACCAAAATAGATGTGTGGATTAAACTCGCTAAACAAAGTGTAAAAATTAATATTCAACCCAATAGCCAATGGAATCAATCCAAGTATCGTGGTGATGGCTGTTAACAATACTGGACGTAAACGAGCTTTCCCTCCACGAACAATAACCTCTCTCAAGTTTTCTACATCCAATTTGTCAGCTTCATCTAAACCTAAGTTCTCCTTCTTACGGTCGATAAGCAATTGGGTGTAATCTAACAAAACTACCCCATTATTAACAACAATACCTGCTAATGAGATTATTCCCATCATGGTCATCATAATCACAAATGGTTTACCCGTAATCATTAGTCCACCAAATACTCCTATCAAGCTTAAGAAGATAGCCAACATAATTATACCTGGTTTTGAAACCGAATTAAATTGAAAAATCAAAATCAAGAAAATCAATCCAAGACCTGAGAAAAAAGCACTCATTAAGAATGCCATTTGCTTGTTTTGCTCTTCAATTTGGCCCGTATAATCAATTTTAATGTTTTCTGGCACTTCAGTGTAACCTTCCATTTCAGTTTGAATGGAAGCTACAACAGCTGCTGCATCTGTAAATCCAGGACTAAGAGCTGAATAAACCGTAACTACTCTTTTTTGTTGTTTATGCTTAATGGCACTAAAGCCTGAGCTGTTCTTTGGTTTAGCAATTACCGAAACCGGAATTTCTTTGATTTGCCCGTTTGAAGGATCACGGAAAGTGATTTTTTGATCAAACAAAGCACTCCGATTGTACTTATTATCTTCATTAAATCGAACATAAATATCGTAATCATCTCCCCCTTCTTTGTATACACCTGCCTTAGATCCAAATATGGAATTTCGCAATTGTTGCCCAACCTGAGAAGCATTCACCCCCAATTCCCCAGCCTTTTTACGATCAATTTCAACAAGCATACTTGGTTTTTGCTTGTTCACATCTATCTTCAATTCATCTACTCCAGGAATATTTTTGGTGTTGATAAAGTTTCTCATTTTCACCGCTGCAGCAATCAACTCATCATAATCATCTCCTTGTAATTCAATGTTTATTGGATAACCAGCTGGCGGGCCAACAGCTTCTTTCTCAACAGAAATCAATACTCCAGGGTACACATCTTTTAAAGCTTCTTGCACTTCTTTTAAAAGTTCATTGCTGTCTGATCCCCTACGGAATTTATATTCTCGCATAGAAGCAGTTACTTTTCCTTTATGCGGCATTTCAGCCGCAGAACCACCATCAGTTTGAGGGTTTCCAGCACCCTCCCCTACCTGAGATACGGCACTTTCTACCAAGAAATTGTGGTCACCATCCATGTACTTTTCTGAATTTAAGACTGCATAAACACGATTCTCAACTTCCTTTGTAATGGCATTGGTTTTTTCAATATCGGTACCTTGAGGATACTCAATATACACAATGATTTGGTTTGGTGTATTATCCGGAAAAAACTCCACTTTGGTTCTTCCACTACCTACTGAACTTCCAAAGCCCATAAAAGCACCTATCAACAACATAAAGGTTCCAACCACAATAATAACAGGTCTCCTTCCTTTCAATGCTCCCCTCAACACTTTCTCATAAAATCTTTCCCAACGTGTTAAAATTTTAGTTTGAAAGAAGTTAGCCATTTTACGTAGTCCAAAACGGTACACCCACATCATAATAGCAGTAAATACCATGATGCTTCCCAAGATGCCTTTTCCACCTGAAAAAACCATAATGAGTATACCCAATCCTGCTACAATAGCTGTGATACGTATCATGTTCTTAAGCGGTAATTCTTTATCTTCTGTAGTCATGAAACGTGATACCAGTACCGAATTAAAGAAGATAGCCACAAATAAGGAAGAACCAAGAACTACTGATAAAGTAACTGGGAAATAAATCATAAACTGACCCATTACTCCTGGCCACATACCCAGCGGAACAAAAGCTGCAACTGTGGTAGCGGTAGATATAATAATCGGAAAAGCAATTTCCCCTATTCCTTTCTTTGCGGCTTCTATTCGACTCATTCCTTCTTCATCCATGAGTCGAAAGACATTTTCAACCACCACAATTCCGTTATCCACCAACATTCCAAGCCCCATAATGAGCCCAAATAAAATCATAGTGTTCATAGTGTAGCCTAACGATTCTAAAATCATCAAAGACATCAACATTGACATTGGAATCGCAAATCCAACAAATAATGCATTCTTGAAACCCAGAAAGAACATCAATACCCCAACTACCAGGATAATACCGAAAATGATGTTGTTCACCAAATCATCTACTTGTCCAATGGTTTTTGAAGATTGATCATTAGATACCGTTACCGTGATGTCTGCAGGTAAATCATTCTTAATTGCGTTGTCCAAAATCACACGAATTTTTTCGGCTGCTGCCACCATGTTTTTACCTGACCGTTTTTTCACGTCCAGCATCACTACACGGTGCCCAAACTCACGCGCATAAGTGGTTCGTTCTTTTTCTTTGAATTCTACTTTAGCTATGTCACCCAAATAAATAGCATTACCATGTTCAGCTTTTACCACAAAACGATTCAACTCAGTTGGTTCTTCAATTTCACCTAAAATCCTAATAGTTCTACGCTGACCACTAGCCACCAAATTACCTGCTGACATGGTTACGTTACCTCCTCTGATAGAATTTATAACATCGTCAAAACTCACCTTAGCTGCCATCATTCTGTAAATATCAACAGCTACTTCAACTTCTTTTTCTTGCGCTCCACGAATATCAACCTGCTTAATTTCAGGTAAATCTTCAATTTGATCTTCTAATAATTCACCAAATTCTTTCAATCGTTGAACCGGGTAATCGCCAGAAATGTTGATATTCAAGATTGGCATCTCTTCTGACATGCTCAACTCAAACACATTTGGTTCTACTTTGGCTCCGTTAAAGGTAGGCCAATCTTCACCCGATTTCTCGGTATCCACTTTATCTTTTACCTTTTGCTTAGCATCATCTACTGAAATCTTTTCGTCAAACTCCACAATAATCATAGAGTAATCTTCTTGAGATGTAGAAGTAATTTTAACAACGTTACTTACCGTTTTTAAACGGTCTTCAAGTGGATCAGTAATTAACTTTTCAATGTCTTCAGCTGTGTTTCCTGGAAACAATGAGCTAATATAAATTTTAGTCTCTCTAATCTCTGGGAAGTTCTCACGTGGCATATTCATATAAGCGCCAACCCCTGAAAAAAGAATAATCAACATGGCAACATAAATGGTAGTTTTATTTCCAATTGCCCATGAAGAGAGCCCAAACTCTTTAATTGTTTTTTTCTTCTTCTTAGCCATGTTGCTCTTAGTTTAAAATATTTACATCTTGTCCATCTCGAACGCTTCGAGCTCCTTCAACAATTAATTCGTCTCCAGAAGTTAATCCTGTTAACACTTCTATCATTCCATCTTGACTTAACCCTGTTTCAATCTCCACTTTTTTTGCTTTAGCCTTCTTCCCTTTTTTTCCTTCAATAATGTACAAGTATTGTACACCTTCTGAATTTTCAGAGATAATACTTTGAGGAACCAACAATGCTTTTTCATTAGTGTAATCATTAACTTTAATTTTAGCAGTAAGATTCGGCTTTAGCATATTATCTTTGTTTGGCAATGGTACTTCAATTTTAAAAGTTCTATTTGCTGGGTTGATGTAATTTGCCACCGGACCAACTTTAGTATCTACAGTAATCCCAATTACAGGAAACTCCACCTCAACTGGCCTCCCCTGTTTTACACTGGAAATATAATTCTCAGGTACTGCTGTTTCAATGTACATTTCATCCAGGTTAACCACTCGAATTAAAGGTGACTGCCCTGGGCTAACTAATGCTCCTTTTTCAGTAATCACCTCATCAACAATGCCATTAAAAGGCGCTACCACTTTGGTTTTTTTAATTTGTTCTTGCAGTTGTTTAACCGCTTTTTCTTGTGCCTCATAAGTTGACTTAGTTTGTAAATACTGTAACTCACTACCTATTTTTTGTTTCCATAATCGCTCTTGACGCTCGTAAGTAGTTTTAGCTAAATCACGTTGAATCTCTAATTGGGATAATTGCTGATTTAAACCACCATCATCAATAGTTGCTAATATTTGCCCTTTTGTTACTTTTTGACCTTCAGTTACATTAATGTTGTTCAAAATACCTGCATATTCTGGATACAATACTAGTAGATTCTTTGTACTCACGTTACCCTGAAATTCTAAATAGTGGTGAAACATGGTTTCAATGGTTGGCTCAATCGAGATGTTTGGCACCTTTTGGTTGTTATCCAATTCATCAATTTTTGCATCCAACAATTTTATTTGCTCAGCAAACTGTGCTTGTTGTTGTGTAATTTGTTGCTTCATCGCTCTAATTTGTTCTAGGTCTCCTGAAGCAATCACATCTTCTACAGTTGGTTCCGAACCACCTCCACAGGCTGTTAGAACTGCTGCTGTACTTACGAATAGAATTAATTTTTTCATCTTATTATGTTAGGTTTTTTATGCTATATTAATTGCTTCCAAATGATTTTTGAAGCTCTGATTGTGATTTTAAAACATCCAATAAAGACTGTATGTATTTGCCTTCTGTACTTAAAAATTGATTTTGTGCTTGTGCTAATTCCATGCTCGACACCAAACCTTCTTGATATTTTTTAATGGTCTTATTATAAATTTTTTCAGCCAACTCCAAATTATCTTTGTTGTTAACGTAAGACTCATAAGCTGTTTCGTAATTCGACTTGGCCAATTGCAATTGGTAACGCAAATTTTGTTCAGCCATTTCTAAATCCACTTTTGACTTGTCCCATTCAATTTTGGCCTGACTCATTTTTGCCAATCGCATTCCACTTGTTAAAATAGGCAGGGTTAGTTTAGCTCCTACAACAGTAGAAGGGAACCATCTCCCATCACTAAACACATCAAAATCATTACTCATGTTTTGTTGCTGGTGGCTAAAGAAAGCACTCAACGATGGCATAAAACTGTACTTCTCTTTTCTAAGATTTAATTGCATTAATCGCATATTATTTTGTGACAAAGCAAAATCAATATGATTTTCAGGATTAAATTCTTTGTCAATAGCCTCTAAGTTCACGCCTTCAACAAAAAAATCAATGTTATCGGTTAATGTAATTACAGTATCAATATTCATCCCTACCTGTAGTAATAATAGTTTTTTAGCAAAACGAACCTGTCCTTCAGCTATTCCTACAGACACTTTTAACTCATTTACAGTTAATATTAATTGCTCTACGTTTTGCTCTTCTACTAATCCAGCTTCATACATCGCTTCTGTTTCTTTTAACATGGCTTTAGTTGAAGCCAGAGATTGAGTTAACACACCTTCGTTTTCTTGAGCAACTAAAACTGTAAAATAAGCTTGCTTCACATTCTCTTTTAATTCAATCTCCGTTTTTTTCAAACTATTTTCCGAAACTTCTTTGTAAGTCTTAGCCGCCTGCAAACCAACAATGTACGATCCATCAAATATCAGTTGAGAAGCACTGATCCCGTAAGAGTTGTTGTAGTTCAACCCAAATTGTAAGGCTACTAATTCATCTTCAGGTGCCAATGGGTTGAAAGAATTTGCTGGTGCCAAATTAACTGGAATATCCAAAAAACGCTGAATGGTTCCTTCCGCATTTACCTGAGGCAGACCAATGGCTGTTGTTTCAAATACTTTCTTTTTAGCAATCTCAACATCCATAGCTGCCTTCTGTGCTTGGTAATTGTTTTTAATGGCATAATTCTGTGCCTCTTGCAGTGAAAGTGTAGCTGCCTCTTGGGCAAACAATACACTTGTTGCTATTAAAGACAAGCCAACTATTGCGATTTTAAGTGGTTTAATCATGACTTAATCCATATTAAATTTCTCATTCATATTTTTCTTCAAAGCTTCCTTCAAATAAGCAAGCCCTTTATCATTTGCTATTCCTTTGATGTGGTAACGTATCACTTCTGTATGTAATTCATCTAAACTCATTTTTTTAGTCAATGGGTTTTCAGCATTGAGCATTCCGTCTACCATCCCCATGTAAATGTAAGTGATCACTTCTGGGTTTAGGTTTTTTCTATAATAACCTTCTTTCATGCCTCTTTTAATGTTCTCTAACATCATGCTCTGAATGAATCCGTTTTTGTGATCAACCATTAATTTCCATGCATCTGGGTGATATTTTTGTAAATCAAATATTACTGAAGGATGCATTTCTCCAATTTCTGAACTTACACATTTTGTTACGCCAATGAGTTCATCAATGGCTGTTTCACTTGTATCAAGGGCAGTGCAAAGCATTTCTTTTTCATGTGCTATCATGAACTTCATACCTTCACGCACCAATTCTTTTTTATCTGAAACATGTTGATAAAGAGTCTTTTTGGATATTCCTAAGTGTCGGGAAATGTCATCCATGGTCAAGCTCTTAATGCCAAATCGCATAAAGTGCATTAACGCCCCAGCTATAATTTCGTTCTTCTCCATGTAGGTAATTTTTAGAGGGCAAACTTAAGAAACGTTTAATACAATGGAAACATTTTTTATTATTTTTGTTTCCATAAAAACGTAAACAACTGATTATCAGGATTTAAATTATTAAACTGCTGGCGTAATTTTGAGGTTTCCTACTTCTTTTTGGAATTTTTTTAACTCAGAATGGGCATTCGAGTTTTCAAAGTGGGTATTAAAAAGGTTGGAATAGTAATTAATCCCTTCTAATAAGTTTTGCTGAAAAGTTAGTCGTCTTTTCTCTTCTTTAGGGTTTGCTGCAGAGCTAGAAATCAACCCTTTAAAGTAATCTATATACATACCTAACTCTTTGATAAAGAAATTTGGTCGATAAGTCTCATTTAATAAATTCTCTCTCCCATAAATATGCCCTACCATTTCTTCTAGAGTACTTATTTTCGAAAAATACGCTAAATTAGGTCCTGGACAAACTGCTACCCCCTCTCCGTCAGGTTTTGTAACCATGTCGTGCTCCATATATGCTGTAACTACCAATCCTGTACACAAACATGCTTTTTCAGTAATAGAATTGTATCGTTTACGATATTCTTCTTCTGATAAATTCAAGTCTTCAAGTTCTTGCAGCTTTAACTTTTGGTATTGTTTAGAAGATAAGCATATCGGATGTTCGGTAAACTCTGTATTAAACAATTTTAAATATTGGCGAGGACAAGAACTACCAGGGTTTCCTTCTTCTATTTTTTCATCCTTTAATTTGTCTTTTGTATTCCCTCTTACAGTATTAAATGGTACACCTATAGGTGAAATGGAGCTTAAATACAAATCATCCTCTCCTGCTTTTACTAATATGTTTTGAGTTTCTGTATCAACATTAACTGTCTCAGGAACTAACAAAAATGGTGTAGCCCAACCTACCGAATCAATGTGGTAATGATTTAATATGTATTGATGTTCTTCACTTGTACCAACACCTCCTTGATAAGTGATTTTTAAAGGTAAAGGTTTCTCAGGTACTGGTTTATTTAATGTTTCTAAGGCTTCTACTAAAACTTCATGAACACTAATAATCAAATCGTTTTTGTTTTCCTTAAAATCTTGTAGAATTGGTCCTGCCAACACTCCGTCTGTAGCAAACGCATGTCCTCCGCAATTTAACCCAGATTCAATCCGGTATTCACTCACCCAAATACCCTTCTTAGCTAAAAACTTACCTTGTATCAATGCTGAGCGATAATCACTTACTTTAAGAATTACTTTTTTATCTAAATTTCCTTTTTCATCAGGATAAAAATTATCAAACTTAGCTATGTAACTATACAAACTTGGATTTAACCCTGCCGATAAAACTATACCTGACGTTAGGTTGCTATTGGCGTAACCTCTTAAAGCAGCGTGGGCGTCATTAAATTCTCTTGACAAAGGGTTTCCTTGTTTATCATAGTGCTGCCTATCTAATTTTGTCATAATATTTACCTCTGCTTCACCTAAAAACATTGCAGATTTTATAGATACAGGTAAATAATCTCCTTCTTTTAATTGAGAAAATAGTTGTTTCAACTCAGAAGAATCAGGAAGCATAGAAAAATACCTGCATAAATCATTCTCTTTATTTATGGGTAATTCTTTAAGTTGAGCAAAATTTTCCTTTACAATTTCATCAACTAAGTTAAGATATGCTGTTATTCGTTTCGCACGATAGTCATCCTCACTTCGGTCAATCTCAGTATAAGATTTATTTAATTGCTTCGTATAATGATGTCTTAGTCGTTCAACCAATAAATCATCCCCAATAGACATCACAGAAGAAATGCCCAGATGAGCAATTTTAATTGGAGTATCTACTGTAAAACCAACGCCCATTACAGGCACATGGAAACTATGATGATTTGTCATATTATTATACCTGTATAGAATAAGTTTGCAAATATAAGTAACTTAAAATGGTTATCATCGTACAGTCTCACAATTAAAGTTTGTAATTGTGGTGTGATTGGGTTATATATTACCACTGTAAGTTATTTTAGTATATTTGGCCACTCATTGAAAATAGGATTATGAAAAAGGTTTTTTTAAGTTTTAGTGTTTTAGCAGTAGTGTTTTTTACTGCTTGTGGAGAGGATAAAAAAAATAAGGATGAGCAAAACGATGTAAAAAACAATGTTAACGTTAGCAATTGTTTAGATTTTGCCGTTGGAGAAAAATATGGTTCGTTAGACCCTATTAATGTTACTGATGTAACCTCATTTCATATCACAAGTCAAATATTTGAGTCTTTATTAAAATTCAACGAGAAAAACTTAGAGTTGGAGCCTTTAATTGCTGAATCATGGGAAGTTGCTGATGATAATTTAACTCATACTTTTAAAATAAAAAAAGGAGTGTTTTTTCACGATGATACTTGTTTTGACAAAGGTAAAGGGCGAGAACTTAAAGCTTCTGATGTTGTTTACACATTTACAAGAATCTTATCAGAAGAAAGTTATGCTAATTACTTGTTTAAAGACATCCTAAGTAATAATGCAGAAGGAATTAAAGCAGTAGACGATTATACTGTTACTTTTACATTGAGCAAGCCATCTCCTAATTTTTTAAATTTATTGGCAACTATTTCTTCTGCCATAGTTGCAAAAGAAGCTGTTGAGAGCAATGTTGTGGTCGGAACAGGCCCTTTTACTTACCAAAAAGACCAAGACCAAGACCAAGCCATAACACTTTCCAAAAATAACAACTACCACATTAAAGGAACTAATGGTGAAAGTCTACCATACTTAGAGTGTGTAGCATTTAATTACATTAATGATGGACAAGAGCAATTAGACAAATTTTTAAAAGGAGAATTAGATATTATTACTGGTTTACCTTCAAAATCTATTAAAGAAATTGTTGAAACACAAATTGCAGATTTTCAAAATGAACCTGTTAAATATGTTTTGGGCAGATACCCTCAAACTGCAACTACATATATCACTCTCAACACAGGAATTGAGCCCTTTAACAATGTAAAAGTTAGAAAAGCCATTGCAATGGCTATTAACAAAGAAAAAATTGTTAACGATATTTTAAAAGGAGAAGCTGCAGCTCCTGGAAATCATGGTATGGTTTCTCCAGCAATTAACGATTACGATTATTCTTCAATAGTTGGGTTATCTTTTGATATTGCTAAAGCAAAACAACTGTTGAAAGAAGCTGGATTTGAAAATGGGAATGGATTACCTTCATTAATATTGGCTACTGGTAATGGAAATACCAGTGTAAGAGTTGGATTAGAAATTCAAAAACAATTGCGAGCTAACTTAGGTGTTAATGTTGAACTTTCTTCAATGCCCCTATCAGAAAGGAAAAAATCTAATGCTGAATCTAAAAATCATATGTCAATTGATGGTTGGTTAGCAGAAATACCTGAGCCTGTTTCATTTTTATCTTTGTTTTATGGCGCTGTTGTTCCTGAAAATACCGGAGAAAACTCTTTCCCAAATGAATCTCGTTTTAAAAACGAATCTTTTGACAACCTTTATGAAAAAGCAATGGTAACACTTGATAAAAAAGAACGTTACGAATTGTGTTTACAAGCTGACCAGATTATTGCAAATGAAGCTCCAGCTATTCCATTATGGTATCATGAGGACTATCATTTAATACAATCTTCTATAACCGGGTATTACCCAAATGCCATGAATTTGCAATATTTAGCCCATGCTAAAATTGAAGTAAAAAAAGAAGAGAAAAAATCTGAAGAGTAAGTAAATCAGAAACATTCTTTTTCATCCTTTCCTATTTAGGATTATTAAGCGATATTTGTTGCTCTTTTAGTAAAAAAAGAGCATAACTTATGTGGTTTAAGTTTTCTAGAATAATACTTAAAAATCGTCTAGCCTTTCTAATAGCAGTTGGATTGATAACCATTTTTATGGGTTACCGAACTCAATATGTAGAAATGAGCTACGAATTGGCTCAAATGCTCCCTAAATCTGACAGCACCTACATTGAATACGAAAATTTTAGAAACAAATTTGGTAGAGATGGAAACTTAATTGTTGTTGGTGTTGATGATAAGGCATTATATGAATTAGACAATTTTAATGCCTGGTACGATTTAACTCACCACATCAAATCTTTACAAGTTAGTTTAAACGACACCAATACAAAAGTTAATGGTGTTGCTGAAGCATTAAGTGTTGCTAATGTTTATACCCTAAAAAGAAATAAAGCAGAAAAACGATTTGATTTTAATCAAATTATCAAGAAAAAGCCCTCTTCCCAACAAGAATTAGACAGCATAAAAAATTACATTTTTCAACAGCCTTTTTACAATGGTTTTTTATTTAAAGATTCTCTTGATGCTTCTATCATGCTGGTATCTATCGATACAAACGTTTTAAACTCCAAGCACCGTGATGCTCTTTTTCAGCAAATTGATAATGAAGTTAATCATTTTGAACAAATAACAGGGATAAAGGTTCATAAATCTGGGTTACCCTATATCAGAGTTAATTCTACAACCAAAGTTAAAAAGGAGATTCAAATCTTTTTAATTCTTTCTATCCTCATTACCTCCATCATTCTTTATCTATTTTTTAGGTCTTTTAAAGCCACATTGTATTCCATGTTAGTGGTTTGTGTTGGTGTAGTTTGGTCGGTTGGTATTCAATCTTTATTTGGATATAAAGTAACTATGCTTACAGGGTTAATTCCACCTCTTATAGTAGTTATTGGTATTCCTAATTGTATTTTTTTATTAAACAAGTATCACTCTGAGTACAAAAAACACGGAAATCAGATAAAAGCATTAAGTAGAGTAATACAAAAAATTGGTAATGCTATATTTTTAACCAACACCACCACAGCCCTTGGGTTTGCTACCTTTATTTTTACAAAGAGTACCATTTTAGTAGAATTTGGAATATTAACTTCCATATCCATATTTACTGTTTTTGTTCTTTCAATTTTGATTATTCCAACTGTTTTTAGTTACCTTAAAGAACCCAAAGAAAAACACGTTAAGCACCTAGAAAACGACATCATGCAAAAAGTTGTTGCATTATTGGAGCACCTGGTGAAAAAGAAAAGAAAAGCCGTTTATATTGTTACCATTATTGTTTTAGGAGTTAGTATTTATGGTATCTCATTAATTACCACCACTGGTAATATTATTGATGATTTACCAAATGACGACCCTATTGTTAAAGACTTAAAGTTCTTTGAAAAAAGTTTTAATGGGGTAATGCCTTTTGAGATAATAATTGATACGAAAAAGAAAAATGGCGTGTTTGCTGAAAATGGTAAGGCATTATACAAAATTCAAAAGCTACAAAGAGAACTATCAGATTACGATGAATTTTCTAAACCATTATCCGTTGTTGAAGCAATTAAATTTAGCTATCAAGCTTATAAAAAGGGTAGGACTAAGTTTTACATTTTACCACCAGCCACAGAACTTAAAAAACTCAAAAAATATGTAAACAATGACACTAAAAAAACAAAGTTTTCGAGTTTCATTGATGATGAAAACCAAGTAACTCGTGTGAGTTACCAAATGGCCGATGTAGGTACGGTAGAAATGGACGCTTTACTAAAAGAAATTCAGCCAAAAATCGACTCCATTTTTTCCCCACAAGAATATAATGTTACTTTAACAGGAACTAGCGTCACTTTTTTAAAGGGAACCAATTATTTAGTGGAGAATTTATTGACCAGTTTAATTCTCGCAGTTATTCTTATCGCTTCTTTAATGTCTGTGCTATTCTCTTCCGTAAGAATGGTTATCGTTTCATTATTTCCCAATTTATTACCACTCATTACTACAGCAGGATTAATGGGGTTTTTTGGCATCCCCATAAAACCATCAACTATACTAATATTTAGTATAGCCTTTGGTATATCAGTAGATGATACTATTCATTTTCTTGCAAAATATCGTCAGGAGTTAAAACACAGAAAATGGAATATTAAAGAATCTGTTTACCTTGCTCTTCGAGAAACAGGAGTGAGTATGATTTATACATCTGTAGTATTGTTCTTTGGCTTTGGTGTGTTTACTGTATCTAGTTTTGGTGGAACAGTAGCTCTAGGTATTTTGGTTTCTGTAACATTGCTTTTTGCCATGCTTTCCGATTTAGTATTATTACCATCATTATTACTATCTTTAGACAACGCTTTAACAACCAAAGCATTTAAAAAAGAAGCACTAATAGAAATATTAGACGAAGAAGAAGATATTGATTTAGAAGAATTAGAAGTTAAACCCATTGAACATCAAGAAAATAATTAACTTATGAAAGGAATAGTTTTAGCCGGAGGCTCTGGAACTCGCTTACACCCACTTACCCTTGCTGTAAGTAAGCAGCTAATGCCTATTTACGATAAACCCATGATTTACTATCCCGTTTCTGTTTTAATGAAAGCAGGAATTAAAGAAATTTTGATAATAACTACTCCGCATGACAACCCTAGTTTTAAAAAACTATTGGGAGATGGCTCTCAATTTGGATGTAAATTTAAATATGCCATACAAGAAATTCCTAATGGTTTAGCCCAGGCATTTGTAATAGGTGAAGATTTTATTGGAGATGATAATGTCGCTTTAATACTTGGTGACAACATTTTTTATGGAACAGGTTTGGAAGAATTGTTAAGCGAAAAAACTTCTCCAGATGGAGGTGTCGTGTTTGCCTACCATGTATCTGATCCTGAAAGGTATGGAGTTGTTGAGTTTGACAAAAATCAAAAAGTTATCTCCATAGAAGAAAAACCTGAAAACCCAAAATCTCATTATGCTGTTCCAGGTTTATATTTTTATAACAACGAGGTGGTTGAAATAGCCAAAAACCTAAAACCAAGTGCCCGTGGAGAATATGAAATAACTGATGTTAACAAAGCCTACTTAGCTAAAGGCAGGTTAGAGGTTGGTATTTTAGACCGAGGCACAGCATGGCTAGATACTGGAACTCATGCCTCCCTAATGCAGGCAGGCCAATATGTACAGGTAATAGAAGAACGCCAAGGTTTAAAAATAGGATGTTTAGAAGAAATTGCCTACCGCAAAGGTTTTATTGATAAAACGCAATTACAAGAACTTGCAAAACCTTTACTTAAGAGTGGCTATGGAGATTATTTAATGGAAATAATAAATGAGCAATAATAGAAACATATTAGTAACTGGTGGTGCTGGTTTTATAGGTAGTTATTTAGTTGAAGCACTAATCAGCGATCCAAATAATTTTGTAGTTGTGGTGGATAACCTTTTAACCGGCACAAAAGACAAATTACCAGAAGTTCCGAATAATAACCTTAAATTTATTCAGTGCGATGTTAATAAAGAAGATGAAATTACAAGTGTGTTTCATACTTTTTCGTTTGAATATGTTTTTCATTATGCTGCTTTAGTAGGTGTATTAAGAACTTTAGAAAATCCTACCAAAGTTTTAGATGACATTAAAGGAATCCGAAACATCTTGAACCTATCGAAAAACACAGGAGTAAAAAGAGTTATGTATGCTTCTTCTTCAGAAGTTTATGGCGAACCTGTTGAATTCCCTCAAAATGAAAAAACTACACCGCTAAACTCTCGATTACCTTATGCTATTGTTAAAAATGTTGGTGAAGCTTTTCTAAAATCTTACTACCAAGAATATGGATTAGAATATACCATCTTTAGATTTTTTAATACCTATGGTCCAAAACAAAGTAAAGATTTTGTCATTTCTAAATTTATTAATGCCGCATTAAACAATGAGGATATCACTATTTATGGTGATGGTTCTCAAACCAGAACATTTTGTTTTGTGCAAAATAATATTGAGGCTTGTATAAGTGCTACTTTTTCTGAAAAACACGCTAATGACACCTTAAACATAGGAAATGACGTAGAAATCACTATTATTGATTTGGCAAAAACTATCATCAGCCTAACCAATTCTAATTCAAAAATTATTCATTTACCACCACTACCTGAAGGAGATATGACTAGAAGAAAACCTGACATTACCAAAATGAAACCACTACTTAAAGCCTCATTGCTTACGTTAGAAGAAGGATTAAAAGAAGTTTTAAAAGATACCTCGTACATTTTATCTTAATGGAAAAATTAACCTCCTACATTAAAACCATTGAAGATACTCTTGCAAAAAAAGTAATTGCAAAAGAACCTAAAGGGCTTTATAGCCCCATTACTTATACTGTTAATTTAGGTGGAAAACGTATTCGTCCTGCTTTATTATTACTTGCAAATAACTTATTTGGAGGTAAAACCGAAAATGCTCTAAATGCTGCTTTAGCCATTGAGCTTTTTCACAACTTTACATTAATCCATGATGATGTTATGGACGATGCTCCGTTAAGAAGAGGTCAGGAAACTGTTTATAAAAAATGGGGAACCAATACTGCCATCCTTTCTGGAGATGTAATGTTTATTCAGTCAATTGCTTTATTAAACCAATGCCAATCAGAACAAATACAAGACATTATTCAACTATTTTGTAAAACAGCCTTTGAAGTGTGTGAAGGGCAACAGTATGATATGGAGTTTGAAGTGCAGAACAATGTTTTTATTGATGATTACCTTAAAATGATTGAGTTAAAGACAGCTGTGCTTTTGGCAGCAAGTCTTAAAATAGGTGCTCTATTGGGTGGTGCAAATCAAAATGACGCTAACCATATTTACGAGTTTGGAAAAAACCTGGGTGTTGCTTTTCAATTAATGGATGACATTTTAGACTTATACGGTAATCCTGAAAAATTTGGTAAAAGAGTTGGTGGCGATATAATTGCTAATAAAAAAACATACCTGCTACTGAAGGCAAAAGAGTTGGCTGAAGGTAACACCAAAAAAGAATTAGAGTTTTGCCTTACCTCTAAAGCACTTGCTGAGCAAGCTAAAATTGACAAAGTAAAAATTATTTTTAATCAATTAAAAATTAAAGAATTAGCACAATCTGAAATGAACCTGTTCTATAATACTGCTTTATCACACCTGGATAGTATTGACGCTCCTGTTGAAAAGAAAATAATTTTTGAACAGTTTGCTAAAAGTTTAATGAACAGAGAAAGTTAATAAATGAAGCTGTACGAAAAACATATTTTTGTTTGTATTAATCAACGGCAAGAGGGAGCAAGAGTTTGTTGTGGAGAAGAAACAGGTAAGGCTATTGCTTCTCGATTTAAAGAGTTAATTACCGAACATAAGTTGCGGACAAAAGTAAGAGCCCAACGAACCAGTTGTTTTGATTGGTGTGAGCATGGTCCAATTGTTACTGTTTATCCTGACAAAGTAGTTTATGGCAATATAACTTTAGCTGATGTCGATAAAATATTTAATTCCCACATCTTAAATAACCAACTTGTTGAAAGATTAAAAACCGATTTTAGTCACTAATGTCTGTTTCTATCCCTAAGTTATCAGAGTTACAGCCCTACTATAACCGTCAGGATTTAATTGAAAAAGTTGTAGCTCAACTCCAAAAAGATTTTGATTGGTTTAACATTGAAATAATTTTTAATCCATCTTCTGAAACTTCACCTTATCAGCAGCTTTACCAACAAATTTTACCTTATATTGATGAGTTACTAAATGATGATTACCCCAAACTAATGGCTATGCTTTATCGAATAGATTTAGATGAAGGTTTTTTAAACCGCCAGTTAAAGTTAACCCCAAATGCAGATACGGATGAAGTTATTACTGACTTAATTATAAAAAGGGAACTTCAGAAAGTTATTATTAGAGAATTATATAATGCTTCTTAATCTACCGCTTAAAAAGTAAACCTTACCGAACTAAAACTAGTTGTTGTTAGTTATTAAAAAAAAAGCTACTTTACATTCAAAAATTAAAGCTTGAGCTTACGTAATAACATAACGATTTTATTAATACTGTTTTTTTTCGGTGATATTAATGCTCAACAGCCTTCCATTAAAAATTTAACTCTACCTAAGGAGCCTCATGTTCAATTTAACGACATTATAACTTATAAAAACGACTTATGGTTCATTACCAATACTGCTTTATGTAAGTTAAAAAACAATCAAATTATAAAGGTCATTCCCATAGAAAACCTCTCAAAATTTGTAATAGTAGACCATCAGTTTATCGTTTATTCTATATATGGAGAGTTTTTTGAATTAAAAAACAATAAGCTAATCCCTTTAAATTTTAACCCTATTCTTACTAAAAAACTTAACAATAAAATTATAAACAGTGTAGAGTATAACGATAGTACTTTTTGGGTAAGCTCTGTGGTAGGAAATGGATTAATAAAAATTGATTTAAAAAAAGAAACTATCAAAAATGTGTCTGCGGCTAAAGATTACCCCTATTTTGTTTTTAAAGAAAAGGGTATGTTAATTTCTGGCAACAATTCTTCTTCTGATAAAAAAGAATTAGCCGTAAAATTTAGTACTCCGTTACACATACCAATAGCTGAAAATTTAAATTTTTCCAAAACAAATATTATCAAACTGCAAGATGAAACCTATGTGTTTACCCGCCAATACGAAGTAATTCATTTTAGTTCTAAAAAGATATTAAACCGAGCTTTTGTTGAGAAAAACATCGAAGACATTTTACAGGATAAAACAGGTAAAATATGGTTAGCATTAAATGGTGGTGGTGTTATTTCTTTTCCTGATGCCAAATTTAGTTCGAGTAATGCCGTAAAGTATTTCGGTAATAAAACCATTATCTCTATTGCTGAAGACAATAATGGTACAGTTTGGTTTGGTTCTTCAGGGGATGGTGTTTACAAGCTTACATACCCTAAACCAATTAAATATGATGCTCCAAAAATGTTTTCAATAGTTAATCAAAATTCTGAAAATATTAAAGGCAATTTAATTACTTCAACCATCCCAAAAATTAGTGAAAAATCGTCCAAAGTAATTAGCGTAAACGCTAATCAAAACCTTTTACCTCCTGCAGTTTTTATTAATGAAATAAAAATTAATGGTATAAACTCAGAGCTACTAAACTATTACGAACTGCATCACAACGAAAATAATTTACAAATTAACATTAGCGGGGTTCAAGATGATGGCTCAGAGCTGCAATACAAATATATTTTAGAAGGGATAGACACCAATTGGAATTACTCCACCTCCACCTCTTTTTATTACGCTTCTCTTAAGCCAGGAAACTATACTTTTAAAGCCTATGCAATGAGTGATAAGGGTATTTGGAGCAAAACCCCTGTTGTAGTAACATTTAACATTACACCTCCTTTTTATCAGTCTATTTGGTTTATTCTTACTTGTGTCCTTGTTGTTGTATCTATTGTTTTACTAATGCGATATTTTGCTTATCGCAGAAAAGAAAAACAAAGCAAAAGATTAGAGGAAGAAAAGCGCAAAGCACTGGTAGCTGAATTGCATGCTTTGCGCTCTCAGATGAATCCTCATTTTATATTTAATACACTTAGCTCTATACAAAGCTATATAACCAAAAATAACAGCAACGATGCTATTTATTACCTCTCTAAGTTTTCTAAACTAATGCGTTCTACGCTAGAAAATACACAACAACAAAAAATTAGTCTTAAAGATGAAATTGAAATGTTGAGCTTATATATGGACTTAGAAAAATTAAGACTTAACCAAAAATTTGATTATGAGATTAATGTAGATGAAAAAATTGATGTTCAATTTGATGAAATTCCTCCTTTACTCGTTCAGCCTTTTATAGAAAACGCCATATGGCATGGTATTTCTCATAAAAAAGAAATAGGGTTTGTAAAGGTTAATTTTGAATTAATAGACGAAAACACATTAAAATGTACGGTAGTAGATAATGGTATTGGCAGAAAAAGGGCAAAAGAAATAACTGCTCATCAAAACAAAAATAAATCTCTAGGGCTAAGCATTACTAAAGAGCGACTAGAAATAATTAATTCATTAAAAAACAGTAAATTAAATGTAGCCATAGCTGATTTAGAAAATGAAGGTATTCCCTCTGGAACTAAAATAGAATTATTTATTCCGTTAGATTAAAATGATAAGCACTATGTATAAAACAATTATTATAGATGATGAAAAAGGCTGTAGAGATACGCTAAACAGTATGCTCCAAAACCATTCGTCAATTAATATAATGGCAGAAGCTAGCTCTATTAAAGAAGCTCAGCAACTTATTAGTGAACTACAGCCTCATCTTTTATTTTTAGACATAGAAATGCCTGGTGGTAATGGTTTTGAACTTTTAGAGGGTTTTGACCCTATTAATTTCGACATCATTTTTACCACTGCATATGACAAATATGCTATTAAGGCTATCAAATACAGTGCTTTAGATTATTTGTTAAAACCCATTGCTCCTGATGAATTACAACAAGCAATTACCCGGTTTACTTCTAAAAAGCACGACCAAAACTTATTAAACAATCAGTTTAAAACGTTGCTAAATAATATCAATGAAGAAAACTCTCAACAAAAAATAGCAATTCATGATGGTGAAGGCATCAATTTTGTGAAAATAAGCAATATCATTCGGTTTCAATCTGAAGGTAGTTATACATACTTACACTCTACCGAACACCCTAAACCTATTCTTATTGCCAAACCTATGGGAGAATATCAAGACATGCTTAATAACGACCAGTTTATGAGGGTTCATCGATCTCATTTTATAAACTTACAGCATGTTACTAAATATATAAAAAGTGATGGCGGTTATGTAATTATGACGGATGGTGCTAAAGTAGAAATTGCCAGAAGAAAAAAAGCTGAGTTTAATGAAGTTCTCTCTAAGATTTAACTGTTCTATTTTTAAACCAGGCATTTAAAAAAATGGTAGCTATCACAATGATAGTTCCCATATAAAAACCATAAGACATTGTTTCGCTTTTTGGCCAAATTATTAATGCTAAAACAATAGAATAAATAGGCTCAAGATTTACTGAAATAGTAACTGTATAAGGAGATATTTTTTTCATTACCTCAACACTAATAATAAAAGCCAAAGCTGTACATACTGTACCCAAAACAAGTAGCCAAATAAAGTCTTCATTAGAAATAACAAAGTGACTTAAATCAAATTTAGTGGTAAAAGCCATGTAAGTGCTTACCAAAATAAATGCCCCTAACAATTCGTAAAAAGAGATGGTTTTTGCTTTGGTTTCTTTTATTAAAATTCCGTTTAAAACTGTAAACCATGATGCTAAAGCAGCCGAGACAAAGCTCAACACCATTCCCCACAGATACTTAAACTCAAAACTAAAAATGAAATACAAACCTAAAATAATAACTAACCCAAAAATAAGTTCGTAAGGCTTAATTTTTCGCTTAAAATAAATAGGCTCTATTAAAGACGTAAATAAAGTACTGCTAGAAAAACAAACCAGTGCTACGGAAACATTAGATTGTTTAATGGCTTCAAAAAAAGTTACCCAATGTACCGCAATTATCAATCCTACTCCTAACGTTTTTACTAATTGTTTCTTACTAATTTTTATAGAAAACCCCGTAATAGTAAAATAACCTAACAAAGCAATTAAAGCTATGCCTAGTCTGTACCATACCAACAAATAAGAATCTATCGTAATTAGTTTGCCTAAAATACCTGTTAAGCCAAATATAAGCACCGTAATGTGCAGCCATATATGATATTTGTATTTTGATAACATAGCCGCCAAATGTATATCAAAAAGAAATACAAAAAGCATTTATTTTAAAATATATATTCCATTCCTAAACCGTATATTTGGTTAACAAAATCATTTTTATGAAAAAAATTGTTTTAGGGTTTTTTGTGTGTTTCATCTTGTTTTCTTGTACTAATGATAAAACGTATTACGACCAAATAACTGATAAAAAAACATTAACCGAAAGAGTAAAAGACATCAATAAATCTATAGCCGAAGTAAGAACAATTGAAAAAGGAAAACTAATTCAAGAGGATGTAGATTATATGGAATTTGAATATGAAATAGGTAAAGGTGATACCTATATCATTTCTTATTTGTTTGATGATAAAGGTGTTTATGAAATTGGTTTTGACGGGTATTTTGCTAAGGGCGAAGATGCTAAATTGGTGTTAGATGAGTTTACCAACGAAATTAATACCAGTGGTTTTGGAAAACCACAAGAAACACCTCGCCTTAAAAGGTGGTTAAACGCTAATAAAAGTGTAACCATAGAACTAGACTATACTGATGTTGATAGAGGAATGGTTATTGTAACCATTTTTGCTAACGAGTAATTTCGCCCTCTTCACTTTCTTCTAATTCTGTAACTCCTCCTGAAATAATAAACTTCATAATGTCCGCAGAATTAGCATCTATATGTGTTACATTCTTTTTAGGAACAATAATTAGATTACCCGTAACTGCGTAAGAAAATGGAATGTAAACTCCAATTTTATCTTTAGATATACCTAAGTCTGTTAAATCTTTTTGTGTTATAAATCCTAAACGCTCTACCTCTCCTTCCATTTTAACCAAAACAGGCTCTGTAAATCTTTTTTTCTTACCAACAAACGCTGATAATAAATCTTTAACGGAAGTGTAAATTATTTTAATTAATGGTATTCTATCTAAAAGCTTTTCTAGTTTTAATATTCTACTCGAAATTAAAGCTCCTCCTAAAAAACCAATAACGGTAATGCTTATAATTAAAATTATTATTCCAAGACCAGGAACTTTAATTGGAATTAATCCATCAATTAGCACAATAGCTTTATATACCACATATACAGTAGCTGCTATAGGTAGCGTATATAAAAGTCCTTGAAAAAAATACCCTAAAAGTTTTTTCATATTAAAGGTTTTCTAACTCTTTTTGGAGCTTTTTGGTAAGCGAAGATACTATCAAATTGTAAGAATCATCTACCAACTGATAAATTAATCGGTCAGGAGCATCTTGGTTAACATAAACCGAATTCCAATGCTTTTTATTCATGTGATACCCAGGCTTAATAGCATTGTATTGTTCTCGTAATTCTACTGCTTTTTCGGGATCACACTTTAGATTGATGAAATCAAAATTATCTACCGTAATAATGGCAAACATTTTGTCCATTACTTTAAAAACAAGGGTGACATCATCAAAAGGAAATCCCTCTGTTACGCCTTTTTTGGCAATGCAATAATCTCTGAATTCTTCAATATTCATTAGTAACTGTATGGTAATACTGTTGAGTATTTATCATTAGAAATTACCACCATAGAGTGCATGTTTCTAATTTCTGGGATAGGTGATAATTTTTCTTTTACCAAAGCATCAAAGGCAGTAATGTCTTTTACCACAATTTTTAGCAAATAATCTGCTTGACCTGTAACATTATAACATTCCATTACTTCATCAATTTCATTAATCTGATCAATAAAATTATTGATGGCATTATCTCTCTGGCGTATTAAAGAAATTTGCATATAAGCCGATATGCCTAATTCTAATTTAGATTTATCAACTAATGCATGGTAGCTTTTAATATATCCGTTTTTTTCTAACTTTTTAACTCTTTCTAAAGTTGGTGCAGGAGATAGGCCAATATCTTTTGAAAGTTGAAGGTTAGTAATCTTACCGTTTTGTTGTAATTTTTTTAAGATTTTTAAATCCAGCTCGTCTAATTTCATAAGTAGTTGTAAAAGATTATTTTAATTAATCAAAAATAACAAAATTATAATCGGCTGAAATTAGGTTTACTTAAAATAGTTCACAAAATTTTATACAATATTGGTTTGCTAGGTGAGGCATCATTTTCAAAGCTGGCAATTTGAAACTGTAAAAGATAAAAGTCATCTTCAACCTCATTAGAAACATAAATTAACTCGGTAATGGTTCGTTTTGTTTGTGGGTTGTTAGGATAATTCCAAAAAATATGATGTGAAATTAATTCTCCTCCATCCTCCTCTCTATCCACCGAAGGTGTATCAATTAACAAGTGCTCCACTCCATTTTCTATCAAATATTGCATTGCTTCATAATGAATATAAGTAGGATTAGTACTTGAATATTGTTTACTTAATTTTTCATAATCGTTAGGCAATGTTCTAATAACAATAGCATCTGCATCATTGTTTTGCCAAACCTGTTTTATTTGCGCTAAAGTAATTACACTATCATTGCCTATTTGTTCAGGTTTAATAGTAACCAGCTTTGCAAAAAAGGTAAACTGCTTTAAACATTGGTTAATGGTATGCTTTTCTTTACTGATATGCCCAACACACTCTGTATGTGTGCCATGCCCATGAGGATTAAAAAAGATGTTTCTGAAATTTACTGCCCCACCCAAATTAACATCTCCAACAAAACCATTTTCCATTACAGGAGTAAATTCTGGTTGGTTTACATACCAAGCTGTCACATTATTAGCTGAAGCCCTCAAAGGAATAGAAATATCTATTGGTTTAGATAAATCAATTTTAAATGTTTGATTTTTATATTCTAGTGATGCTTTCATTCCACAATAAAAAAGTCTGAAGAAATTTTATCAGCAATAAAAATTCCTTCTTGTGTTAAAGTAATTTTATTGTTTTCGGTTTGAAGATAAGAAGTTTTTGAATACTTCTCTAATTCTAAGTTAAAATGGTTGATAATATCTGTATTGAAATTGTCGACAATATATTGTTTATCTATGCCCCAAATAGTTCTCAATCTGGTCAATACATATTCATTATATGCTGTTTTCTCGTCAATGTATTCTTCCTCAAAAAAAGGTTGACTATTATTAATTGCCTGAATGTATTTAATGTTATTGGCAACATTCCAGCTTCTTTTTGACACACCCCCAACCCCTCTTTTTAGAGGGGAGTCTTTTAGGTAAGAATGGGCTGAAGGGCCAAAACCTAAATACTCCTCTCCTTTCCAATAGTTGCTATTGTGCTGTGAAAAATAGCCTTCCTTGCCAAAGTTTGAAACTTCGTATTGAACCATTCCTATTGCTTTGGTTGCATCCATTAACTGGGCAAATTGTTTAATAGCTTCTTCATCTGTTGGCATTTGTACCTTTTTTGTTTTTACCTGATAATTTAGAGCAGTGTTTTCTTCAACAGTAAGTGTGTAAGCAGATAAATGTGGTATACTATATTTATCTGTTTTGTTCAGGTTCTCTTCCCACTTTTGAGCGGTTAAAGTTGGAGTATTGTAAATTAAATCTATAGTAATGTTATCAAACCCTGAATCCTGACTCAATAAAATGCTTTTTTCTGCCTGCTTAGCGTTATGGGCTCTATTAAAAAATTGCAGATCTTCATCATAAAAAGATTGGATTCCTATGCTTAATCGGTTAACTCCACTTGATTTTAATTCTTGTAGTTTTTGCTTCGTTAAATCATCAGGGTTACACTCCATTGTAAATTCAATATCATTTGCTAATTTGTAGTTTTTATGGACAGCTTCGTTAATCAATAAAAAATCTTTATCATTCAATATAGAAGGCGTTCCTCCCCCAAAATAAATTGTTTTAATTTCAGTACTTAATTGATTTTTACGAAGTATTATTTCTTTAATTAGAGCTTTGATTAAGTCTTCCTTGTGCTTTAGAGAAGTAGAAAAATGAAAATCACAGTAACTACACTTTTGTTTACAAAAAGGTATATGGAGGTAAATACCTGCCATAAATTATTTGTTCAACACAATTCTAAAAGTTGTTCCTGAATTGTCTGATTGTTTCACGAATATTTTACCCTCATGATAATTTTCAATAATTCGTTTAACTAATGAAAGTCCAAGACCCCAACCTCTTTGCTTGGTAGTAAACCCTGGTTCAAAAATGTTCTTTTGTTGTCCTCTTGGAATGCCTGATCCTGTATCAGTAATATCTATGTAAACAAATTGAGATTGATCAGTAATGTATATAGAAATATCTCCCTCTCCTTTCATGGCATCAACAGCATTTTTAATTAAGTTTTCTAATACCCAGCTAAACAAAGAAGGGTTGAGTTTTGCTAAAATTTCAGCATTATTTTGGGCATTAACCGTAATATTTACCTTTTTAGAAATTCTAACTTTTAAATAGCTAATTGTATTAGAAATTACCTTATTAATGTTTTCTAATTCTAATTTTGGCATAGAGCCTATTTTAGAAAATCTTTCTGTAATTGTTTCTAACCTTGCTATATCTTTTGATAATTCATTGATGGTGCTTTCTTCTACATCCTTTGTTTTAAGGTACTCTACCCAAGCCATTAAGGAAGATAATGGTGTGCCCAATTGATGAGCTGTTTCTTTAGCCATACCCACCCAAACCTGATTTTGCTCAACCTTACGGGAAGTGCTAAACAAGTAATAAGCAATTAATAAAAATAGAGCTATTATAAAAAACTGAAAAAATGGATAATACTTTAACTGACGTAATAATTTTGAATCTTTATAAAAAATATAGTTAGTAGTTTGGTTATTGATATTAATAGCGATGGGCTCATTTTCTAATCGCATTTCTGCAATGGTAGCTGATAAAAATTCTTGTGTTACAGAGTCTTGTTCTAAATTACCATACTCAATAACATTTGCCTGAGTACTATCAGTATAAATTACAGGTACTGAAGCAGAATTAACAACAATTTCTGAAATAAATGATTCTATTAAATCGTCTAATACTAATTTTAATTCAGAAAATATTTTAGAGTCTTTGTAATACAATTTTTGCTGAAAAGTATAACCAGAAATGTGGTAAACCAAGTCTATCGGTTCCTTATTGCTTGTTTTCATTTCAATCAATTGATCTTGTAAAAAAGCAGCAGTATCAGTTCCTTGCTCAATGTCAAAATTTCGCCAATTAACAATATTGCCTTCATTATCAATTACAATAACAGGTATGGTAGTATTGCCTGATAATATATCCAAATAAAAAGTTAAATCGTTATGGTTATCTGAGGTGGCTGCTCTTTTGTTGGCCTCCGCCCATAACTCAATTTTATTGCGCTCCTCAGCTGAAATTTTATCGAACAGGTTACCTGTGTAACTTACCAAAGATGCTTTATTTTGAATAGCTTCTGCCCACAACTGAACTTTATTTCTCTCTTCTTTGGCAATTTTATTTACTAAAATGTTGGTGTACCACAATGAGGCAGCAATAATCAATATTGCAGCACCTGCTAAAAGCAGTTTCCATCGTTGTTTTTTAGAGTAAATATTCAAACCTAAAAGTAATTGCTCCTAAAAGACGCGTGAAAGTAAGCAATAGTTGTAAATATCAAAAGGTTATTTTTTGAAGAGTTTGAATGTTTTTTGATTAATGTTATTGAATACCTTAACAAAATAAACACCTTGCCTTAAGCCAGACAAAGCAATTACTAATCGTTTCTGATTACGGAAACTTTGAGAATAAACTTGCTTCCCAAGTAAATCAAGAACTTCTATTTCAAGTTGTTTCTCCATTATACTAGATGAAAAATTGAATTGATTTTGTGCAAAATAACCCTTCCAGCTATTATCGTTCCTAACCTCATTTACGCTAACATTTGGATCAACATAAGCTTTCATCACAATAGGTAAATGATCTGACATATAATACAAAGCATCTATAACATTTTGTGGGGCAGAAGTATTGGTTGGCCCAAAATTGATGGAAGAATTGTAATGGTTACCATCATTGCCCAGTGCAGTATATGAATTTGCCAAATAAGTTAATCCATTTGAACCGTTGGGTAAATCATTGTTATAAAAAATAAAATCAAACCTATCATCTAACCCTCCAAAAGCACCCCCATCACCAATGCTATTAAACCTTGTGCTTTGAGTATGAACTGCTGCAAATGATGAGTTGTTGTTCCAAGAACCAGGGGTATTAATAGGATCTAACAATGAAATGTTTCCTCCATTTAAAATGGTATTATATGCAGGCTCTGAACTGGAATACACATTAAAATCACCACCTAAAATCACATTTTCAAGATTTGGTCTTGTATCTAGATGGTTTTTTAATATAACTGCTGCTTGATTTCTTTGTTGCTCTTCTGAAGCTCCAAACCCTGCCTTTAAATGAGCTACATAGCAATAAATAAATACTGTATCAGATTGAGCAGTCATTGGTGCGTTGTAATACAAAACATACTCGCTAACGTTTCTCAAATTGGTAGGTATTTCTTGCTGGCTATAAAGCACCAGTTTATCTGAATTGTAAAACAACATGTTATCCGTAAATGGTCCATCATAATAAGTTGCCTTTTGATAAGAAGTAATCCCATTAACATTTAAAGCATCGTTTAATATAGTAGTTGCTCCAGAACCAGAAGTCAATTCAGTAATCATAAAAACATCAGGGTTTACATGATTAATAATCGTTTTTAAGGTATCTGCTTTACTTGCATTAGATGCAGGATAATTCAAAATGTTGTAAGACATAAAAGTCAGTGTATCTTGTGCGCTAAGTACAAAATAATTAAAAGAGAATATCAATATTAAGAAAAATCTCATTGCTTATTTTTTCTCTTTAATCAAATACAAATAAACAGGAAAGTGATCACTGTACCCTCCTTGATAGGAACCTCCAGCATAGGTTCTAAAAGGGTATCCTTTATATTGTCCTTCACTGTTTTTTAAATAAGATTTACTATGAATAGTTGCTTTGTAATATTTATAAGTACTGTAGTCTTTTCCTACTAAATTGGATGATACCAATATTTGATCAAACAAATTCCAGGTATCACGGTAAGCCAATGTCCCTATACCCTTTTTGTAATAACTCTCCCAAGGATTATACATTGTTCCTAGTTTAGCATCTTCCTTTTTTCCTACTCCTTTTAAATGGTTTCTTACACTTTTATCAGTAGGGTCATCATTCAAGTCTCCCATGTATAAAATTTTAGCTTCAGGTTCAGCTTTTTGTAAAGAATCTATTATCATTTTACCTAAAGTTGCTGCTGCTGCTCTTCTTGGGTTGCTTCGTTTTTGCCCACCTCTTCGAGATGGCCAGTGAGCAACAATTACATGAACTTTTTCTCCATTCAAATAACCACTTACTAATAATTGGTCACGGGTATAAAATGTAGTATCAATACTTCTTAACGAAACGCTTCTGCTCGATTCTACTTTAAAGTAACTCGGATTGTAAAGCAAACCCACATCAATCCCTCTCTTATCTGGAGAGTCATAATGCACCACTTTATAATTTCTGTTTTTAATAGAAGATTCTTTAACTAAATCTTCTAAAACTGCTTTATTCTCAACCTCTGCAACACCAAGTATGGCAAGCCCATCAGGCGTAATATCCGTACCTAATTCGGCTATTACTTTTGACATTCTATTTAATTTTTCTTGGTACCTTTTTGAGGTCCACCTCTTGTGACTATGTGGAGTAAAATCGTCTTGTAAAATCTTATTGGTATCTGGATCAATAACGGTATCAAACAAGTTCTCTAGGTTGTAAAACCCAATGGCTGCTACTTCGTACTCTTTCTTTCCTTCTTCCTGTGCATAAGCTGAAGTAACTATAAATATTGTAGCAAAGAGTATTTGTGTAATGTTTTTCATACCTATTATTTTTTGGCAAAGTAAATAATTAAAAATTTAGTCGGTTGATTACAACCTTTTTTCAACCTATTTTTAATATTAAATTTTTATTAACAAATTAGTGATTGTAAGGGTTTTGTAAATTTAAAACTTTACTTTTGTGCCGTTATTTGAGTTTAATGAGTTCTGTTTACCAAGTAACTAAAAAGTGATCACCCTAAGAGTTTAGTTCTCTAACCGCTTTTTATATTCTATATATTTAAAGGTTATAATGAGAATATTAAAAATACTAACTGCGGGTCTTATTTGTTGCAATTTATCGTTAATTGCTCAAACAGATATCTCTAATGTTTCTAACAACGACTCTCTTTCAAACACAAGAGACATGCCAATTTTCACTACCTCTTTGGATATTTCTGAGGATGAAGTAGAAGCTCAAGATGTTTCTGGTTTATTACAATCATCAAGAGATGTGTTTACCAATATTGCTGGTTTCAACTTTAGTGCTGCCCGATACCGTATTCGTGGTTACGATTCAGAAAATTTTACAATAAGTATGAACGGGTTAACCCTAAACAACCCTGAAGGCGGAAGAGCAATTTGGGCGTTCTGGGGTGGATTAAACGATATAACCCGTTATCAGGAAACAGGACAAGGGATAACAGCTTCACCATACACTTTTAGTGGAATAGGCGGTTTTTCAAATATAAATGCTAGAGCAACTGACGTTCGTCCTGGAACAAGGTTATCATATGCGCTAGCCAACCGTTCTTATCAGCATCGAGTTATGCTTACACATTCTACGGGCATGATGGATAATGGTTTTGCTGTTGCTGTTTCTGCCTCAACAAGATTGGCTAACGAGGGTTATGTTGAGGGAACTGATTTTAGTGGGGCTAGTTATTTTCTATCTATCGAAAAAAGAATTAATAATAAACATAGTATTGGCTTGGTAGGTTTTGGGGCCCCAGTAGTACAAGGTAGAAGTAATATTGCTATACAAGAAGCTTATGATTTAACAGGAAACAATTATTATAATTCTAATTGGGGATATCAAAATGGCGAAAAAAGAAATTCTAGAATTAGAAACAACCATCGCCCTACAGTTATGCTAAATCATTATTTTACTGTAAATGAAAAAACCAAAATTACATCTTCATTGTTTCACTCTTTTGGAAAAGAAGGAAACACTCGTCTAAACTGGTATAATGCGGCTGACCCAAGACCAGACTATTATAGAAATTTACCGAGTTATTATAATGTCCCTGGAGAGGAAGCTATGTTTGATCAACTTACTTCCTTATGGCAACAAAACGACCCCTCTACTACTCAATTAAATTGGGATCAATTTTATTTTGCAAACTCTAAAAACTTGTTTAGTCAAACTAATGCCAACGGAACCAGTGAAACAATTACTGGAAATCGAGCTAAGTATATTGTTGAAGAAGCCCGAAGAGATGTTTCGCATTATGCTTTTAATAGTGTTATTTCTCATCAACTAACCGAAGATATTATTATTACTGGTGGATTAAATGTTAGTCTCTACAAAAGTGAAAACTACAAATTAATGGATGACCTACTTGGGGCTGATTTTTGGGTAGATGTAGATCAATTTGCTGAAAGAGACTTTGCTGATGAATCGACTGCTCAAAGTGATGTGAATAACCCTAATAGAATTATTAAGGAAGGAGATCGTTTTGGGTATGATTATGATATTCATGTAAATACTTATGGTGGTTTTTGGCAAATAGAAGGAACTTCTAAAAAATTAGACTGGTATGGAGCTCTTCATTTTTCCAATACTTCTATGTGGAGGTTTGGCAACATGAAAAATGGGCTTTTCCCAAATGATTCAGAAGGAGCATCAGAAAAGCAAAATTTTCTTAGTGGTGGAATTAAAGCGGGTGCCATCTATAAAATTACAGGGCGTCATTTGTTAAGGCTAAATGGTGCTGTTATGGAAAGAGCTCCTTTTGCAGTGAATACTTTCGTTTCCCCTCGTACAAGGAATCAAATTTTACCGGGGTTAAAAGATGAAAAAATTATGTCAAGTGACTTAAGTTATTTGATTCGTTACCCAAAGTTAAAAGTTAGAGCTACTGGTTATTATACTACCATTAAGGATAAATCTTGGACAAGAAGTTTTTATCATGATGAGCTTAACACTTTTGTAAACTACATGATGACTGGTGTTGACCAATTATTTATGGGGTTAGAGTTTGGGGCTGAGATTAATATTACTTCAACTATTGTTGGTGAGTTGGCCTTTGCAAAAGGACAGTTTTTATATAACTCCCGCCCACAAGCAACTATTATTCAAGATAACTCTACCGAATTGCTAGCACAAGGCAAAACAATATATTTTAACAACTTTAGAATTGGAGGTATTCCACAAACAGCAGCATCTGTTGGTATAAAGTATTTCTCTCCAAAATACTGGTTTACAGGGATTAACTTTAACTATTTTAATGATACTTACTTAGACGCAAACCCTGACAGAAGAACTTATGAAGCAACATCAAATTTTGTGAGTGCTGACCCGCAGGTTGATGATTTTATTGACCAAACGAAGCTTGATTCTGATTACGTAATTAATTGGTATATTGGTAAATCATGGAGAATTAAAAACAAATATTACTTAAAACTGAACTTGAATGTAAACAATGTATTAGATAATACAGAGTTTGAAACAGGTGGTTTTGAACAGTTACGTTATGACCCTGTTGATGCAAACAAATTTCCACCAAGAATTGGCTATATGCTTGGAAGAACTTATTTTGCTATGATTACATTCCAATTTTAACTTGTAAAACATGAAAAAACTATTATACATATCACTGATTTTATTCCTCACAGCTATAACTGTTGGGTGTAAAAAAGAATTTGACACTCCTCCTGTAAGAGAATTGCCTGCACGTAATGTAATTACCATAGATTCGTTAAGAAACATGTATTCTGCATTTGATATTAATATTACTCAAGACTTATCGGTTTACGGAGTGGTTACAGCAGATGAAACTACTGGTAATATTTACAAAGAATTGTTTATTCAAGATGAAACCAATGCCATTAAATTAGACCTTAGCTCTTCAAGTGATTTTTACATAGGAGATAGAGTAAGAGTTGCCTTAAAAGGTGCTACTTTAACACGTGATGCCAATATGATTGTTGTTGAAAATATTGACCCTGAAACCAATATCATTAAACAAGAGTCAGGTAACGATTTAACCCCAGAAGTAGTAAACATTAATGATTTGACGCTTGTTGGACTTTACACCCCATATCAATCAAAACTAGTCCAAATCAACAATGTTGAATTTGATTGCGCTGATTTTTGCGAAACTTGGGCAAATGCCATTACACAAAGTGATGAAAACAGAACTTTAACTGATACATCAGGAAATACCATTATTGTAAGGTCTAGTGGGTACTCTACTTTTGCTAACCAGCAATTACCTCAAGGACAAGGTTCAATTATTGGAATTGTAACACAATATAATAGTGACTTACAGTTAACCATTAGAACTCCAAATGAAGCCAATATGTATGGCGCAAGGAAGAATAACTGCAACCAATGCCCTAACTATCTTTACCAAAAAGACTGGAGCGACAATAACTTAACCTCAGGTGGCTGGACGACACAATATCCTGTTCCTAATAATTCATGGACAGTGGATAATTTTTCAGGAAGCAACCCTTACGCATACATTACAAATACCAATAGTCAACTAGTAGGTGAATCATGGTTAATATCTCCTGCATTTGATTTAAGTTCAACATCATCCCCATATTTTAACTTCACTTCTGCTTCTGCTACAAGCAATACTGCTCTTAAAGTGTTAATTTCAACTAATTATGATGGTGTTAGTTTACCTTCAACAGCAACCTGGACAGATATTACATCATCATTAACACTGTCAAGTGGGAGCTGGAATTGGACAGGGTCTGGTGATTTTAACCTATCTCCTTATAAAGTATCAGGGGTTTATATTGCTTTTAAATACAATGGATCTGGTTCTTCCTGGACAACATGGGAAATAGATAACTTTAATTTATTTGAACTTTAAATATGAAAAAATATTATAACATACTCATTCTCCTCGTAGCATTCTCGGTAAGTTTTTCTTCTTGTAAAAAAGAGTTTGCTGAACCCAACGTTTCATCTATTAATAAAGGAAATGTAGTTACCATAGCTGATGTAAGAGCAATGGAAGTGCTTGGAACAGAAGTAAGAATTATTGAAGATATTTCTGTTTATGGTGTAGTAACCATGGATGAATCTACTGGCAACCTATACAAAGAAGCCTATATCACTGATGCAACAGGTAACCTTTATTTAAGATTTATTTCTTCAAGCAGTTTATATATTGGTGATTCCATTATGGTAAACCTTAATGGAGCTAAAATCTTAAGGTATAACCAAATGCTTCAAGTAGATTCGTTACATCCTGATAACAACATAAAGAAAATTGCCACACAGGTTTATAAAACCCCTGAAAAAATTAGTATAAACACGCTCCAAAATGATATGGAAGCTGCTCAAGGTAAATTAATAGAGATTGAGAGATGCTGGTTTCAAGCAGGAGGGCAAGGCTTAACTTTTGCTTATGCTGCTACTCAAACAGCTGAATCCAGAATTTTAGAAGACATGGATGGTGCAACTATTGATGTTAGAACTAGCGGTTATGCTAATTTCGCTAACGATACTTTACCTGATGGTTTCGGTTCGTTTATCGGCATTGTAGCTCAATATAATTCAGGTTTACAATTATTAATTAGAAACCCTAATGAGTTAGGGTTAACTGGAACGCCTCCCGTTTTAAGCCATACAAAAGATTTTAATGATCAAAGTTTAATCTCTGGTGGGTGGTCAACACACTTACTAACGGGTCCTTCTTATTGTGCCTGGGATATTTTTGCTGCAACAAATTCTGCTGCAAAAGTTTCTAGTTACAATTCATCTACTTCTATGGGTGAAATCAGTGATGCTTGGTTGATTTCTCCTATGTTTGATTTATCTAGCTCTACTTCTCCCTTTTTTAATTTTAGAAATGTTGTTAGATATGGTACATCTCCTGTATTACAAGTATTAATCTCGACCAACTATGATGGTATAAGCAACCCTACAACTGCTACTTGGACTGACATTACAACTCAAGCAATATGGGATAATGATGACTCTTCATGGTCAACTTGGACTAGCTCTGGCAACTTAGATTTAACTCCGTTTATCTCATCATCAACTTACATTGCCTTCAGGCATGAGGGCCAAAATATTTCAGGGGTACCCACGTGGGAAATTGACGATATTAACGTATATAAATAGAACTAAAATATAAACTACAAAAATCAACTATTATGAAAAAAATCTTTACTCTTTTAATTGCAGCAGGCTTAAGCGGATTTACGTTTGGGCAAACAGTGTTTCAAAGCGACTTAAGCACTTGGACTCCTGACGTACCAACAGGTTTTATGGGCAACGCAACCAATATCGACTCAGCTGATGTTAATGAAATTAGTGTTGGTGCAACTTATGGAACAAGCATGGCTTCGCTAGTTTATGCTTCTACTTCTTCTCACCGAAGATTTACCACACAACCTGTTACCGTTACACCAGGTGAAACCTATAAAATAGAAATATGGGTTGCTGCTCAAAACTCAGGTGAATTAAGAACTAACTACTATGACATTACTAATGGCAACAATTATGGTACTTATAATCCATATATTGATGTAGCAGCAGCTTCTTCAGGAAACCTGGTAATGGTTACTCAAAACGTTACTGTTCCTGCTGGTTGTACTAGTGCAGAATTTATTCTTTCAATAAGAAATACTGACCCTACAACATCTAGTTTTGGCATCGGAATTACAATAGATTCTATTGCTATTAGTGTTACTACCCCTGTTCCTCCTGCTATCAAAAAAATATATGATATACAATATACAACTGCCCCAAGTGGTGATTCTCCAGAAGATGGAAATGTAGTTACTACAAAAGGTGTTGTAACAGGTATTATAAACTTTGGTTCTGCTAAACATTCTTTCTTTTTACAAGATAGTGCTAAAGCTTGGAACGGAATATATGTATTCCAAAACATTGACACTACTTTAATGATTGGTGACAGTGTTCAGGTTACAGGAACTGTTGATGAATACTTTAACACTACGCAAATTGGTTTTGTTTCTAATGTTACTGTTTTAAATAGTGGCAATACTTTACCTACTCCTGTTACTAATAGTACAATGGGACTAAACACGGAACAATGGGAAGGTGTTTTAGTTAATATTACTAATGCTCAATGTATAGATAACACCGAAGGCTTTGGTTTATGGAGTTTAAACGATGGGTCTGGGGTAATAAAGGCTGATGATGATATTTTCCCCTATGCTAACACCGCAGTAATTGGTACTAACTATGATGTAACAGGAATTGGTCATTATTCGTTTAGTGAGTTTAAAATTTTACCAAGAGATATGAATGACATTTCTATTTCTTCTAGCATAGAAGAGCTAACAGCAAAAGCTGGATATGCTTATCCTAACCCCGTAAGTAACGAACTCAATTTTAAATTAACTATAAATAATGTTAATATTTCTATTATAGATATTACGGGTAAAACTTTAAAAACCGTTAACCCTACAACTGATAGAGTTAGTATTGATGTAAGTGATTTAGCAAACGGCTTATATTTTTACAATATAATTTCAAAAGGAGAAATTCTACTAACTGATAGGTTTATTATAGCCAAATAGTTTAGTTTTATTTGATAGGAGAAAAGGTGTGCAAATGCACACCTTTTTTGTTACCTTTAATCTTCATTTTGTAATTTTTAACCCTATGGATTTAAGAATCAAAACTTTTGAAGAATATCAATCTCAATACAACCAAAGCATTAATAACCCTAGAGAATTTTGGGAGAAAATAGCCAATACATTTACATGGAGAAAAAAGTGGGACAATGTATTAGATTGGAATTTTGAAGGCCCTAATGTCAAGTGGTTTGTAAATGGTAAACTTAACATTACCGAAAATTGTTTAGATCGCCATCTTGAAACTAAAGCTAATCAAACGGCTATTTTGTGGGAGCCTAATAATCCAAATGATGAGGTTGTTAAACTAACCTATGCTGAACTGCATGAACAAGTATGTAAGTTTGCCAATGTATTAAAAAGTAATGGAGCAAAAAAAGGAGATAGAATCTGTCTATACATGCCTATGGTTCCAGAATTAGCAATAGCTGTTTTAGCATGTGCTCGAATTGGAGCTATCCATTCAGTAGTTTTCGCAGGATTTTCTGCTAAAGCTCTTGCTGACAGAATAAATGATGCTTCTTGTAACATCATTTTAAGTTCAGATGAAGCATATCGTGGGGCAAAAACTATAGGTATTAAACAAATAGTTGACGATGCCCTTAAAAGCTCCCCATCCATCAAAAAGAACATTGTTTTAAAAAGAACTGGAGCAAACATTAGTATGACTGAGGGAAGAGATGTGTGGTGGCATGAAGAATTAGATAAAGTTGATGCTAACTGTGAGGCAACAGAAATGGATGCAGAAGATGAGTTGTTTATCTTATATACTTCTGGATCTACAGGTAAACCAAAAGGCGTGGTGCATACTACTGCTGGATACATGGTTTATGCGAACTACAGTTTTCAGAATGTTTTTCAATATAATGAAGGTGATATATATTGGTGTACAGCCGATATTGGCTGGATTACAGGTCATTCCTATATTGTTTATGGTCCACTGTTAGCTGGGGCAACAACTGTAATGTTTGAAGGTGTTCCAACTTGGCCTGATGCGGGTCGTTTTTGGGAAATTGTTGATAAGCATCAAATTAACATCTTCTATACAGCTCCAACCGCTATAAGAGCCTTACAGGCTTGTGATATTAATTTTGTAAATAAATACCACTTAAGCTCCTTGAAAGTGCTTGGTAGCGTTGGGGAGCCTATAAACGATGAAGCCTGGGAATGGTATCATAAACATATTGGCAAAGAAAAATGTCCGATAGTAGATACCTGGTGGCAAACTGAAACTGGAGGAATAATGATTTCCCCAATTGCAGGAATTACACAACTCAAACCAACCTATGCTACTTATCCCCTTCCTGGTATTCAACCATGCTTAGTTGATTCTGAAGGCAAAGAGATAATGGGAAACAATGTAGAAGGAAATTTATGTATTAAGTTTCCATGGCCTTCTATTTTAAGAACTACTTATGGCGACCATGAAAGATGCAAACAAACTTATTTTTCTACCTACCCTGATAAATATTTTACTGGTGATGGTTGTAAACGAGATGAAAATGGAATGTACAGAATAACAGGTAGGGTTGATGATGTGATTAATGTTTCGGGGCATAGAATAGGAACAGCAGAGGTAGAAGATGCCTTAGATACTCACCCAAATGTAATTGAAAGTGCAGTGGTTGGGTTTCCTCATGACATAAAAGGACAAGGTATTTATGCTTATGCAATATGTGCTAAAGAAGTTAATGAAGAAGAGCTTAGAAAAGAGTTATTAGAGCAAATTACTAAAGAAATTGGTCCTATTGCAAAACCTGATAAAATACAGGTAGTTAAAGGACTTCCTAAAACCAGATCAGGCAAAATAATGCGAAGAATTTTAAGAAAAATTGCCGAAGGAGATACTTCCAACCTTGGTGATACCAGTACTTTATTAGACCCTTCAGTTGTTGAAAATATTAAAAATGGAGCTTTATAGTTGACGCTCTTTTTTGCTCTTTTTCAATTATTTAGGGGCAAAATAACTTTTGAACATTATTTAACCGTACTTTTGGACTTTAACAATTTTAAATTACAATGAAAAAAGGAACAGTAAAATTCTTTAATGACACCAAAGGTTTTGGTTTCATTATTGACGAAGAATCAAAAGAAGAATACTTTGTACACGTATCAGGCTTAATTGATGAAGTACGTGAAAATGACAATGTAGAATTTGAACTTCAAGAAGGAAGAAAAGGATTAAATGCAGTAAATGTTAAGGTTGCTTAACTTTATTGAATAAAATTTTTTGCTAGCCCCGAACAATGTTCGGGGCTTTTTTATGCAATTTTATATACCTTGCCAGGTAAGGATTTTATTTTACCTGTAAACTCTAAATCAAGCAATAAAGATGTGGTTTTACTCATCGGAAACTTGGTTTGTAAAGCAATATCATCAACAGTAGCTTTACCTTTTATATTTAATACTTCCACTATTGCTTGTTGTTCAGGAGTAAGTATCTCAAACAAATTTACCTGCTTTTGCTCCTCTTTTCTGACCTCCCAACCCATAATGTACTCAATATCTTTTACCGATTGCAATAAAGCTGCTTTGTTGGTTTTAATTAACCAATTACAACCCTCTGATTGGGTGTCAGAAATTTTACCTGGTAATGCAAAAACATCTCTGTTGTAATTGTTAGCTAATTCTGCTGTAATTAGTGAACCTCCTTTTTTACTCGATTCTATAACAACGGTCAAATCAACTATTCCTGCTACAATCCTATTTCGTTTTGGAAAGTTTTCTCTGTCTGGATTTGTTCTACTCTTAAACTCTGTTACAAGTCCTCCATTTTCAAGCATTTGGGCAGCTACACTTTTATGTTGTGAGGGATAAACTCTATCCAACCCATGAGCCAAAACACCAATTGTTGGAATGTTATTTTTTAATGCTGCTTTATGGGAACAAACATCTATTCCATATGCCAAACCACTAATAATTAATGGATAATGAGGCTTAAGGTCTTTTATAAGTTGGTCACAAAAATCTTTACCGTAATCAGTTGCCTTACGCGTACCAACTATACTTATTGCTTTATGTTCATTAAAATTGATCTTCCCCTTTGTATATAAAACAATAGGTCCATCCTCACAGTGCTTAAGTTTATTAGGGTAATTGTCGTCTAAATAAAAATGAGCATCTATTTTATTTTTATCAATAAATGTTAACTCCTTTTCCGCAATATTAAGGGCTTCATTTTTATAAGAATATATTTTTTGAGCATTTACAATTCCTATGCTTGGTATCTTTTCTAATGCTTTTTTACTTTCTTCAAAAACATCTTTTGCACTACCACAATACGCAATTAATTTTTTAGCTGTTCGATCACCAATATTTGGTATCGATGTGAGCGCAATTTGATAAATTAATTGTTCGTTCATTGTTTTTTTATACCTTAGTCAAAACTAAGAGAATATCTTTTTGAAATGAAGTTTTTAGGCGTAATTCCTGCTAGATATCAGTCAACTCGTTTTCCTGGTAAACCATTAGTTGAAATCAATGGAAAAACCATGATACAGCGTGTTTATGAACAAACAAAAAAATCTGTTTGTTTATCTAAAGTGGTTGTAGCAACAGATGATGCACGAATTTTTGATGAGGTGAAAAAATTTGGCGGAAATGTTTTAATGACTAGTTCTGCACACGAAAGCGGCACTGAAAGGTGTAATGAAGTGTTAGAAAAAGCTACAGCCCCTTACGGTGTAGTTGTAAACATACAAGGGGATGAGCCTTTTATAGATCCCAAGCAAATTGATTTACTTTGTTCGTGTTTTGATGATGAGCAAACCGACATAGCCACACTCATTAAAAAAATAACAACGAATGAGGAGTTATTTAACCCCAACCGACCAAAAGTTGAGTTAACCAAAAACAGTTTTGCTAAAATGTTTAGTAGAGAAGCTATTCCTGCTTTAAATGATATTCCAAGAGAAAACTGGTTGGACAATCATACTTTTTATAAACATATCGGAATTTATGGTTATAGAGCAAAAGTACTTAGCGAGATTTGTAAATTGAGCCCATCACCATTAGAACAAAAAGAGCGATTAGAGCAGCTGCGATGGTTAGAAAACGGCTATCAGATTAAAACAGCCGTTACAGATATTGAGGCTTTTGCTATAGATACACCCGAGGATTTGGAGTTTTTACTTTCAAATCGCTAAGCTTTTTTCTACCTTTACATATTGATGCGATTAGACCAATACATATCTGATTTGTTATACCAACACGACTGTGTAATTGTCCCTGGTTTGGGTGGGTTTGTCGTTAATTACAAGCCTGCTACCGTTAACGAAATAAAAAACACATTATATCCTCCTTCTAAAAGTATTTCTTTTAATAAAAATCTAACCAACAATGATGGTTTATTAACTAATTACATTGCCGAAAAAACTAATAAAGAATACGCCACTGTTTCTCAGTTAATTGAAGAACAAGTGATTGAGGTTAATGGCACTATAAAACAAAACAAAAAATGGCATATTGAAAATGTAGGGAGCTTATTTTTAGATGCAGAAAATACGGTATTATTTGAACCTCAAACCAACATAAATTATCTAAAGGATTCTTATGGTTTAACTGTTTTTCAAAAGCAACCTATTAATCGCACTTCGCTCGAAGATAAAATAACCCAAGAAATTAAAGATAGAACTGCTCCTTTAGTTGTTGTAAAAGAAAAACGAAATGCCAGAAGGTGGGCAGTAGCTGCTGCTATAACTATACCATTAGCATTTTTTGCAATATGGTTGCCTAGCAAATACGATCTCGGTGCTGATATTAATTATGCCGAGTTAAACCCTTTTGCTACCAAACCTAAAGCTGTTTACCATGCAGACAACAAAACTTTTACAATCAACGATAATTCTGAAAAAAGCATTAAAGAGCAATTATTATTAGCTAAGGAAAATGATGTTTTTATAGAGATTAAAATTGATGAAAATGCTAAGCCCATTGTTGTTCAGCTAAAAGAAAATAAAGTTGCTGAACCAGTTTCAACATATGTAGCAAGTAGTAAACAAGAGCTACATTACCATATTGTAGGCGGCTGCTTTTCAAGCAAACGAAATGCTAATAAGTTGGTTAACAAGCTTAAAAAAGAAGGTTTTGATGCTTGGATTATTGGCAAACGAAAAGGTTTGTGGACTGTAAGCTACAGCAGCTTTGTTACCCGAAAAGAAGCTGTTGAGGCATTAGCTAAAGCACAATCACACAACGATAAAGCTTGGGTGCTTAACTACTAAGCATTTTTAATAAATCTTCTATGGGAAAGTTTTTTGAAACTGAACGGTTTATTTTAAGAAACCTTGAAATGAAAGATGCTCAGGGAATGTTTGAATTAGATTCTGACTCTGATGTTCTAACCTATTTAGGAGGTAAACCTCTCACTTCTATTGAACAATCAAAAACAATCATTGAAAACGTATTAAAACAATACAAAAGAAATAGCATAGGTAGATGGGCTATTATAGATAAAGAAACTAAAGAGTTTGTTGGTTGGACAGGTCTAAAATTAGAAGAGAAGGTTAGAGATTTTAATTATTACGACATAGGCTACCGACTCCAAAAGAAGTTTTGGGGAAAAGGTATTGCTACAGAAACTGCATTGTACGCAATAAACTATGGATTTAATGTATTACGGCTAGAAGAAATCTCTGGAACTGCACATGTTGACAACATAGCTTCAAATAAAGTGTTGCAAAAAATAGGGTTAGAGTTTGTAGAAAAAATAGAACTTGATGGGGATGCATGTAATTGGTATTCTATACTTCGTGAAAATTGGTGAGAAATAATTGCTTTTTCAAACAATAAAAAAACAATTGAATTTTTATTCATTAAATGAAAAAATTACTTAAAAATATTCTTGCTATTTGTTTTGGACTATTCTTAGGGGGGGTATTGGGAGAAATAATTTTAAGAATATACAACCCTATTCCTTACAGAGTAAAAGGGGATAAAATAATTTTACCTGCAAATCAGAGGTACATAATAAATAACAACTCTAATAATAAATTTGATAACCTAATTACACACACTAAAAATTCTTTAGGGTTTAGAGGAGGTGAGCCCCCTAAAAACTTTAATGATTGGGTTACTTTTGTGGCAGTTGGCGGAAGCACTACGGAGTGTTATTATTTAAACGATGGTAAAGATTGGGTAAGTTTATTAGGCAATAAATTATCTAAAAAGCATGAAAATACCTGGATAAATAATGCAGGGCTTGATGGACATTCCACATTTGGCCACGATATTCTATTAAAAGACTATTTGCAAGGTATTAAGCCTAATTATATTATATATCTTGTAGGTTGTAATGATGTTGGAAGAGGCGACTTAAATGTATATGAAAAGGATGTAATTCGAGGTAACTCTAATAATTCTTTCAGCAAATGGATTAAAACCAATAGTGAGTTAATTGGTTTAACCGTTAATCTAATAAGAGCTTATAAGGCTGATAATATGGATTTGCTTCATAAAGAGGTTATATTGGGCAACCTGAAACATAGTGATTTCAAATCAGAAGAACTCAAAAAGCAATTACAAATACACCAGCCCATGATTAGCTCATTTCATGATCGTATGAGTAAATTAGTGGAAGACACTAAACAAAAAGGAATAACTCCGGTTCTTGTTACACAACCTACATTAGTTGGTGAAGGTATTGATCCTGTAACAAAAGTTAACTTAGAAACTATAAACCTTCCTAGTCAATATGGAGGAAAACTTTATTGGTCTATTTTAGAAAAATATAATGATGAAACAAGATTAATAGCAAAGAAACATGATCTATTATTGGTAGACTTAGCCAAAAGAATGCCTAAAAACTCTCGGTTTTATTATGATTATATGCACTACACTAACGAAGGAGCTGAAAAAGTTAGTGAAATAATATTTGAAGAAATAGATAACCTTCTACAATTAAATAAAGATTAAAAAATTACAGAGAATCAAAAACAAAACCCCTTTCCAAAAGAGTTTCTATTGCTTTTGGTAAAGCATATTTCAGGTTTTTTTCTGCTTTAATGCTGTCGTGAAAAACTATAATGGAACCTGATTGCGTATTATCTAATACTTTTTTTAAACATTTTTCAGGTGTCATTTTTTGATCGTAATCTCCACTTAATACATTCCACATAATAATTTTATAGTGTTGGTTTAAATACTTGGCTTGAGCTTTAGTTATTCTTCCATAGGGTGGTCTAAATAGTTTTGAATTAACCCTTTTATTACACTTTTCTACGTCTAAATAGTAATCCTGATTTTTAGTTTTCCAGCCACTAAAGTGAGAATAAGAGTGATTCCCTATAGTATGTCCTTCATCTATTATTCTTTGATAAATATTAGGGTATTTCTCAACATTATTGCCTAAACAAAAAAATGTGGCTTTAATATTATGTTGCTTTAAGACATCTAATGCCCAATCCGTAATATCAGGGGTTGGACCATCATCAAAGGTGAGAAATATTTTGTTTTCTTTGTTGGGAATTTCCCAGGTCAATTGAGAATAAAGTGCTTTAACTATTTGTGGTGGTTTAGCTAAAACCATTATTGTTCTACATTTGCTTGATCTGGACCTAATAAATTATTTACAATGCGTTCAGCAATCAGGGGAAATTGTGTTTTAATAATTTTATCTATGTCGTTTTGAGTAGATGAAAATCTTGATTTAATCGCTCCAGTAGAAGCAACCTCTCCCTTAGCATCAACGATAGTATAATGAACTTTTATTTCTCTTTTATATGCCTCATCCGTTGCCAAATAACGCATATCAGCTTCTCTTTTAATATCCAGCTGATTAACAAATAAATAATATGCTGCTTTATACTTCTTATCTAAATTAGGAAGTAAGTTTTCGTTAGTAATTTTTGTTTTCATGTATTTCTCACGATTATCTACTTGAGAAACAACCTGTCCGTTTTGAATTCCTGCCTCTATGTATTCTTCTTCCTTCTCTTTTTTCTTAAACTTATTAATGAATTTTTTTCCTGTACTTTCTTTTTCAACCACCTCTTCTTGTGGTACAACCTCGTATTTATATCCAACAGAATTATAGATATAATTGAGCTCTCCCAAAGCCTCCTCCTGATCCATCATATAAAATGATTGAGGATTATAATATTTTTTGAAAGCTAAATAAATGTTTTGATCCAAAGCTGCTCTAAATTTTGCTTTAATTTCATGAAAATTTAATTCTGCTTTTTGGGATACATCTCTATCAATGTCTGAAAAATACATTTTAGTCTCAAAAGGTATAATTAAAACAGATGATTTATAATTCATCCCAGAACCTTCATTATTACCAGTTGTAGTATTTTGTGCTTTTAGTCCATAAATCGCAAAAAGGGCAATTAGGCAAACAAATAATTTTTTCATTTTAATAAGTTTAGACTATCTCAATTAGTAAAACTACAGCATAATAAGATTATTAAAACCTTAGTAAATACTGTTTTTAAACAGTGTTGAGTTAATTACTAAACGTGATTATGGCAAAGGTTATGCCTCTTTTTAGAAAATTAAAATCGTAACCAATCGGTATTGGCGTAAACCATAAATGCAAGCAATAAAATCATACCAGCCATTTGAGCGTACTCCATTGCTTTTTCATTTGGCTTTCTACGGGTTATCATTTCATATAACAAAAACATTACATGTCCTCCATCTAATGCAGGTATTGGAAGTAAGTTCATAAATGCTAACACTAAAGAAATCCATGCCGTTTTTTCCCAGAAATTTTGCCACCTCCATTCTGTGCCAAATAATTTACTGATTGAAACAAACCCCCCCATTCCTTTATATGCTCCTGTGCTTGGATTAAGCATTATTTTAAATTGCTTGTAATAATTCACTAGTTTCTCTCTAGCCTTATTAAACCCTCCAGGGAATGCTTCCAAGAATGAATATTCTCGGGTCTCTAAGTGGTAAAGTCCTGTTTTCTCTAGTTGTGAAATAGGATAAATATATGTTTCTATTCCCACTAAACCAGAGTCTGGAACATGAATAGGGATATCAAGAATGTTGCCTTCACGTTTAACTTTAAGTGTTATATCAGTTCCTGCTAATGTTGGGACAATGGTTTTAAATTCATCATAATATTTTATTGGGTTTTCATTAATAGCTAAAACTTCATCATTTATTTCAAGGTCTGATTCAATAGCAGTATAACCTTCATACAAACCAGCTACTTTTGTCGGTATACGAGGCATAAACATAGGTCCCTTTCTATTCTCAATTAATGTTTCAATTAAGTTTTCTGGAATATTTAAAGTAAGTTCTTTTCCCTGTCTATTCACTTTTAATGATTGTGCATAGAAAATCTCTTCTTGCATTGCTTCAAATGTTGAGGGTGCAACACCGTTTATCTCAATTATCTTATCGCCATTTTGAATGCCTATTGCTTCTCCTACTGCATCATTGGTTACCCAAACTCCATCTTTTAATTCGCTGGCTGGTAAATACTTTTCTCCATAAGCCATTAGAACTAAGCTGTAAATCAGAAACCCAACTATAACATTAACAATAATTCCTCCCAACATGATAATTAAGCGTTGCCATGTTGGTTTAGATCTGAATTCCCATGGCTGAGGCTCTTTAGCCATTTGCTCCTTATCCATGCTTTCATCAATCATTCCAGCAATTTTTACATAACCGCCAAGTGGCAACCAACCTATACCGTAAGTAGTTTCTCCTATTTTTTTCTTCCAAATGGAGAACCAGGGGTTAAAGAATAAATAAAAGCTTTCTACTTTAGTTTTGAAGTATTTAGCCGCAACAAAATGCCCCAATTCGTGTAATACTACAAGAATTGAAATACTTAATAATAATTGCCCTCCCTGAACTAGATAATCCATATCAAATTGTTAATTGGGAAGCGAAGTTAATTATTTTTGAATAAGACTGTTGGCAAAAGCTCTGGTTTCTGAATTGGTCTTAACATAATCATCATAAGATGGAGATTTTATAAATGCTATTTCTTCCATACATTTTTGATTAATTTCAGCTATTTCCAAAAACCCAATTTCATCATTTAAAAATGCCTCAACCGCAATTTCATTAGCTGCATTCAATACACATGCTACGTTACCGCCTTTTTCTAAAGCCTGAAAAGCTAAAGCTAAATTTTTAAAAGTTTCACTATCTGGCTGCTCAAATGTAAGTTCTGGATAATCCATAAAATTAAATCGTTCCGACTTTGAGCTATACCTAAAAGGGTAAGAGAGTGCATATTGGATAGGGTGTTTCATATCAGGCAGCCCCATTTGTGCTTTCATACTTCCATCTTCAAACTGAACAATAGAATGGATAATAGATTGTGGATGAACTATAACATCTATTTGTTCTGGTTTTAGATTAAAAAGCCATTTGGCTTCTATAACTTCTAACCCTTTATTCATCAAGGTAGCAGAATCAATAGTTATTTTTGCACCCATGTCCCAATTGGGGTGTTTTAAAGCTTGTTCTTTCGTTATGTTTTGAAGCTCCTCTCTTTTCTTTCCTCTAAAAGGACCTCCTGAAGCCGTTAAGTATATCTTCTCTATATTGTTGTTAAACTCTCCTGCTAAACATTGAAAAATTGCTCCATGTTCTGAATCTACAGGATAAATATTTACACCGTATTGACCTGCCAGTTTAGTAATTAACTCACCTGCAACTACAAGTGTTTCCTTATTTGCAAGTGCTATATCCTTCTTAGCTTCAATAGCTTTGATAGTTGGAAGTAACCCTGCATAGCCAACTAAAGCAGTAAGCACAATATCTGTTTCTTGCATTTCTGCTACCTGTGCTAAGGCTTGCTCGCCTGCAAAAGTTTTTATATCATGTTCCCAAAGTGTTTGAGATACTTTTTCAAATTGAGACTCATCAACAATTACAACGGTATTTGCTTTGAACTTAATCGCTTGTTCAATCAACAAGTCAGCATTTTTATTTGCTGTTAATACTTCAACCTGAAACCTGTCGGAATGTTCTTCAATAACTTCTAAAGCTTGTGTACCTATTGAGCCTGTAGAACCAAGTATGGTAATTTTTTTCTTTTCCAACTCTATTTTTTTCTTGAATTAGATTTAATCTCTTGCATCAATAAAGGTTTAGCCTGGGCATAAGACTCTATATGCAAATAGTTGCCCCCGCCTTTTTCAGCAATTGCTCGCATAGATTTAACCGTCCACTTTTCATTTTTAACCCCAACGACCGAAATTCTTACCCCTTTTTTATAATTAGCTTCAACATTATTCAAAATACCCTTATCTCCTTTATCTAAATTAAATGCTCCGTCTGTCGAAATAATGACCTGATTATTTCCGTCTTCTATAAAATTTTCTCTCACAACCTGAAATGCTTTTTTAATTCCTTTTGATCCTGCGGTATAGCCCCCAGCAGTAAGATCTTGAATAAGTTGTTGAATATCTGCCTTGTTCTTAACATATTGAGACTCTAGGACAATGTCGGTTGAAGAAGCATAAGTCACAATAGCTAACTTATCAATTGGTCGCAATCCATTTAATAATTCTATCATTGATGCTTTTAGTAAATCTAACCTTCCTTTTTGTTTCATAGAAACAGATACATCAATACAGAAAACAATATTGTTTGGAGCAAATAAATCTAAGGGTAGCGCTTTAGTAGAAATAGTATCTTCTTTAACTATCACTACAGGCTCTTCCACTATAGTATCTTCTTCAACTATCAATTCTTCCTTAGTTGGTTCTCCTAACTCAAAAGTTATAGTGTTGTTATTTTTATTCACGTAAAAATCTTGCTCTTTTGTTCCATAACCTTCCGCACTTACCACAAAGTAATAATTATCATATTTAAGGTTCTGTGACACCTCTCCTTTTTTTGAAGTGGTTAACGATTTATAAATCAACCCATCCCAAATAATCTCAATTTTAGCATTTTTAATTGGCTTTTTAGTATTAACATCTACTACTTTAATACTTAACTCTTCTCTTAATTCTTCCGTGTTTTTCTTTTTAGTAAAATCAGGACATTTTAATGATTCATTAACATCAAACGTTTTAGCTTCCCCTTCAATGGTGAAGGTTATAGGTTCATTATTTACAGTCACCCAAACAGGAATATCTTTCTTAAATTTTCCCTTCTTTTTAGGGGTATATTTAATACGAACAATAATGGTGCTATCCGGTAAAATTTCTTTATTGGAAAATTTTACATCTATTCCATAAGGTTCCTCAACACGAAGAATAGCTGCTTTCTCTTTACCAGCATTAGTTAGTGTAAAGTCAAAATACTTTTTATCCTCTTTGTTTATTTCTCCCAAATTATGATATGAAGTATTGAACACCAACTGAGAAAACAACCCCTGAGTTAAGAAAAATAATAAGGTTATAGAAAGTGTTTTTTTCATTTGTATAAACTGCCAACAAATTTGTTGCCAAGCAAAAATACAATTTGTTTTAACAAAAGGTGTTATTATAGAAATGCTAAAAATTTAACAAAAGTTGGCTGGATGTTAAATTTTATCCTTTTTTAGTAACTTCGTGCAACTTTTTAACGATAAAAAGTATCTAAAAATAAAGTACTTAAACAGTAATTATGAAAAAGATATTATTCATTACCTCTTTCTTATTAGGAATTTCATTTTTTACTTTTGGACAAAACAACAATAGTGAAGTTGAGCAATACCAAAAATTAAAAAAAGAAGGAAGTTTACCTATCAATTTTAAATTTTCAAACCCTGAAATATTTACCCCTAGAGAAAACAAGAAACCAAAAGGTCCAAATGACAAGTCATCAAACTGTGGGTGCTATGTTGCTCCTGACGGGACTTACACCTTAGCTATGACAGCTAATGATGATGGAAGTACTGCTGCTCTACCTATTCCATTTAACTTTTGTTTATATGGTACTAATTATACCAGTTTATATATCAACAACAATGGTAATGTATCTTTTGGAGCTCCTTACTCTACCTTCTCTTCTAACCCTTTCCCTGATCCAAGTTTTGTAATGGTTGCACCATTTTGGGGTGATGTAGATACCCGTTCTGCTGGTTCAGTATGGTATAAAATTACTCCTACCGCTATGTATGTAAATTGGGAGGGTGTTGGATACTATAACTCTATGTCTGATAAATTAAATACTTTCCAATTAATAATTACTGATGGAACTGACCCTGTTTTACCTGCTGGTAATAATATTGCTTTTTGTTATGGTGATATGCAGTGGACTACAGGTTCAGCATCTGGTGGAACAGGAGGTTTTGGTGGAACCCCAGCAACAGTGGGTGTAAATAAAGGTGATGGTACTAATTTTATTCAATTAGGAAGGTTTGATCAGCCAGGGTCTGCTTATGATGGTGGTGGTGGTGCTAATGATGGTGTTAGTTGGTTAGATAATCAATCTTTTTTCTTTAATGTTTGTAGTGGAACCAATATTGCTCCGATTGCTAATTTTACTCCTTCTGTATTTAATGGAGGTGGTTCTTGTGATACGTTAAGAGTTTGTGGAACTAACGATACCTTATTAATAGAAGCATTATTCTTGTCTCCGGAGATTGGTGAAACAACAACAGTTTCTATTAACCTAAATGGAAACCCAGGGTTTACGGTTTTAAACAATACCCCTGGCAATCCAGCAACATCTACTGTTCAGGTTGTTGCTTCTCCTGCCAATGCAGGGCTTAATACTATAACCTATACAGCAACTGATAATGGTGTTCCTTCTCAGCAATCGGTAGTTAACATAAACGTTTTTGTTGACACTACGGGCTTATCAGCATTTAATCCTGTTATAAACGGTCAGTTAGAATTTTGTTCTGGTAGCAATACAACACTTACTGTAAACCCAACAAATTACGATTCTTATATTTGGAACACAGGTTCTATAGATACTACGATAACTGTAAATACTGGTGGCGAATATTGGGTTACTTCAGAATCAAACGGTTGTTATAAAACATCAACAGTAGATGTTATTGAACACCCTACTCCTTCTCCAACAATATTAGGCCCTTTGTTTACTTGTTCTAGTAACCCAACTACATTATATATAGATTCTACTGATCAGTACTCTAGTATTACATGGTCGCCAAATGCAAGTACTAATGATTCTATAAGTGTTCTAAGTGGTACTTTTTCTGTTACAGTAACTGACACCAATAATTGTACTGGTACCTCTCCTTCTGTTACGGTTATTAACAGTACTCCTACTGTTGCTATATCAGGCAACTTGGTTTACTGCCAGGATGATAGTACTACTTTAACTGCTAATCCATCAATTTCATCTGGTGCAAATTATAATTGGTCAACCGGTGATACGGTGAGTACAACAACTGTTTCTTCCGTAGGAAGTGTTTGGGTAGAAATTAACTACAACAATGGCTGCTATGCTTCAGACACAGTTGATGTTACCATGAATCCAACCGTTTTTGGCTCTCACAATGATACTATTTGTCAAGGAAACAGTTATACGCTACCTGGCGGTGGAATTGTAACCATTGCTGGCAACTATGTTGACACCTTAGTTTCTTCTACCAATTGTGACAGTATTGTTACTACCAACTTAACAGTAAATCCTGTTTACGATGCTACGATTACTCCTGTTGATACACTTTGTGATAATGGTGGAGACATAACCTTAATAGCTGTAGATGCTGGGGGTATATGGAATGGAACAGGTATTACAGATTCTTTAACAGGAAGTTTTTCTCCTTCTGCTGCAGGTGCTGGTTTTCACAATATAAGTTATACCATTAATGAAACATGTGGAGATGCTGATAACATTAACATCCTTGTTTTACCTGCTCCTGATTTTGTGGTTACATCTTTAGACGATACTTGTTTACTTTCTAAAGGATCTGCTTTAGCTATTGTAACTTCTGGTTTGCCTCCTTATGTATATAGCTGGAGTAATGGAGGAAGTGGTTCGTCTATTAATAATGTGTCAGCCGGTTCATACTCTTTAACCGTTTCAGATAGCACCAACTGCTCAAGCACACAAGCTTTTGTTATTGGAAACGAAGAGTCAGGGTGTGTATTAATTGCTCCGAATGTAATTACACCTAATGGCGATGGAATTAATGATGCTTTAGTTTTTGACGGCTTGGAATCTTATCCTGGAAGCTCATTAAAAGTATTTAATCGTTGGGGTACGGTTGTATATGAAAGTTCAAACTACAACAACGATTGGGAGCCAACTGATATTACTGATGGAACTTACTACTACATATTAGTTCCTGGTGGTCCAATTAAAGCAGATGCAATAACAAGCACTGTAACAGTGCTTAAAGATTAACAAAAAGGAGCTAAAAATTAGCTCCTTTTTTGTTAGTTATTAATTTTTGTGATTATTACTTCATTAGACTAATTCAATCTCCCTGCTAATACGCAAGTCTTTTTAAAGCTTTTTACATTTCCTTCTAAATCAAAGGCTTCAACAAAAATAATGTAGATACCTATTCTACCTTTTTCGTTGGTATCAGTTGTACCATCCCAACTAAAGGTACCTGAGGTGCCTAACAATTCGTTTTGCAAAAAGTTTTTTACCAGCCTTCCTTTGGCATCATAAATTAAAATGTTGGCAACATATCCCTCTTCAGGAAAATTGTAAGAAATGTTTAACACATCATCATAACCATCATTATCTGGAGAGAATGTTTCAGGGTCAATTACAATTTCTCCACCTTCGGTATTGGTTTGCATATATTGCGAATTTTCGTAGCCAGGTGTAGCAAAACCTACATCCTCAGCAGCAGAATGCCAATTAGTTTCATCGTTGGTTGGTCGGTTGTAGTCTATTCGTTCTAACGAAACACCATCAACGCTATTCAATAGAGCAAAGTGCATGTCTTCATCATAATGAAACTCATCCACCACCATATCAAGGTTGTTGATTAAATAAACACCTCCCTTATCGTTACTGTAAGTTGGTAAACTTTCCATTTGTAAAAAGGCATCCGCAACAGAGTTGATATAATCTTGTTGTACCGCTTGAACATCTTTGGTTAGCAACACAAACTCGCCTGGTAATATTAATTTTGGTCTGTCAACTATTGTTTTATAATTGTCAATACTATCGTTATCTAAATTAGCCAAGCTCCAGTTTTCTATGTTGATGAATTTGTTGGAGTTATTGTAGATTTCCACAAAATCAGAACCCCCAGTAAATGGATTAAACAACACTTCATTGATGATTAAATCTCCTGCAAAGCCCTGCTCAGGTAAAGCAAAAATTGCTGTATTGCTACTACCAATAACATTCCCCACACAATCAAATGCTCCTGTAACAGTAACTGTGTATGTTACTTGAAAGGTTAACTTATTAGTTAAATTCAGTTGAACATTTTTGTTGTCAATTACCTGAACAGAAGCTATGTTTATACCATTGTTAATGGCATAAATTGCTGCTTGCATTCCATCGTTATCTATCGCCTCAGAGAAAGTTAAAACAACGGTTGAATCGTTAATGGCATTTGCCTCAGATAATGCTGGCAAATCAACATCGGGGTTGGTTCCATAAGCAGTATTTTGAGTGCCTGGTGTTCCTCCAAACCATTTTGTAGAAGCGATCCAGTTATCTGCTTCTCCACAAGGGTTGTTAGGATCAATCATTTCTAAACTCCAGCCACCATCTTTTTTATTGTCATCTCGGTACCAAGTATCGTAATAATGTATTTGATGAATAATTGAAGTATCAGGAGCATAAAGTGTAATTACATCTTCAGCATTGTTAAGTGAAGGCATGCTGTTTAACACAATAACTTTCCCAAAAGGAGTGTATTGGGTTTCAAAACTATTATCGCAGATAATGATATGCTCTCCTGGTAAAATTTTACCCAAACTGATTTGATCCATACTTGTTAAATCAGAAATCCAGCAGTTGGTTAAATCTAAGATTTTGTTACTGTTGTTATATAACTCTAAAAAATCTTCTGTAGGCAATCCATTAGTAGGAGATGGATCTGCAAACAATTCGTTTATAACTACTTCATATTTTTCAGGTGTTTTGCCTATACCAAAATCATCAGAATTAGGATTTAGCGCATTTCCTGAACAGTCAGTTGCACCAGTTATAGTTAAGGTATAAACGGTAGATGAATCTAAAGCAGGATTAACTGTTAAAGTTACCTCCATTAAGTTAGGGTTAACCACAACACCCATTACTGTAATTCCATTGTTAATATTATAACTAGCTGTAGCTATACTCAAGCTATCCATTATCTCATTAAACTGTACTTGAATTTGTGTTGTTGATAAAGGATTGATTAAGGAAATGTTTGGGTTTTGAGTATCAGGTAAAGTATCAAAAACAGAGTTTTGAGAACCAGGGGTTCCTCCATTTGGGTCAAGAGAAGCAATCCAATTTATAGGGCTACTGCACGGGTGTTTTGGATTAATTAATTCAAGAGTCCAACCACCATCATCTTTAGAAGCATCTTGATACCAGCTTATATCGTAATTAACAACATCAATTACATTACTATTGTCATCTATTAAGGTTAGACTATCTCCACCATTTGTTAAAGCAGTGAAAGAACTAATTCCAATTACATCTCCATAGGAGTTGTAAAGATTAGTATCGTTAACATCACAAAGAATTACATAACTGTTAGGTTGTAAAACAAAGTTTGGTAAGGTCTTACTAGTAGTAGTATTAACAAATAACCAGTTATTTAATATAAAAGTATTGTTGGAATTGTTGTACAGCTCGACAAACTCTTCAGTTGGCAAACCAACTTGTGGGCTAGGGTCAGCAAATATTTCATTAATCATTACATCGCCAGGATTTGGGACCACTACAAACAAGTATACAAAAGGTTCTATAATATTATTAATAGCATTTGTAGCAGTATCTTCAACATTATTAATAGTTAAGTTATATGGCTGCCCATTATTGAATGCAGTAGCAAAAGTTAAATGAACCAAAGAAGAATCTATAGCATCTCTAATTGCATTATTAGGATTTCCAACCCCTCCATCAACAGAGTAGTTAGTTAGTGTTTGTGATGTAACTAAATCAACAGGCTCATTAAAATAAACATCTAAATTATTAGCATTTACTACAATTACAGAGTCTACTTGCGGAGCAGAGGTATCTCCCACAATAGGACCAACACTTATTTTGTCAAAAAAGTGACTGTTAACTGGGCCAGCAGCACCAGATTGTTCTATAGCTATTCCAAAAAAGTTAGAAGTTGTAATTGAATTATCATTAACAGTTCCGATTAAAACTAAACTGCTTGCAGCACCATCATCATAAAATAGCGTCCAATTATTAGAAGCATCTCTAGTTACTCTAACATCAAAAGGGTTATTTGAACCGCTATTAACACTTCCATCAGGGCCATCAATTAAAATTGTTGGTGTCCCTCCCACTATTTTATACAAAGAAACCTCATCGGTAGTCCCCCCAATTCTCACAAAATAACCATCATTCGGGTTGGTAACATCTGCCACATCAGAAATTAAATACACATCAACATAATTAGCCCCAGAAGTGCTAAACTGCATGTTAAAATAAAAATCCCATTGAGCATTTAAAGCAACAGTAGAAAGAGTGCTTAAATAGTAGGTGTTTGCTCCTGGACTTTGAGAGTTTAATTCATTTGATGTAACTGTAAAAAGAGCGTTATCACCACTCCAAGTAGGGTTAGATGTAAAGTCACCATCTGTAAAATCATCTGTAAATTGAGCATTACAGAAATTAGATAATAAAACCGTTAAGAGTATAGCTATAGTGCGGTTAAACATGGAATAAAAATACCCAAAATGTTTCTTTTTATCACAGTGGCTAACAAATTAGTTAAAATAACTTAACATTGTTGGTTTCTTCTTCTAATCCTTTTATGAAGAACATTATTTTATTCTAATTTTACCTTTTTAAATTTTAATTGTATGAAAATAGCAGTAGTTGGAGCTACCGGAATGGTAGGAAATGTAATGTTAAAAGTATTAGCCGAAAGAAACTTTCCAGTAACAGAATTAATACCTGTTGCTTCAGAAAAATCAGTTGGTAAACAGATAGAATATAAAGGTAAGTCTTATACCGTTGTTGGTTTACAAGATGCTATTGACACAAAACCAGATATAGCTATTTTTTCTGCTGGAGGAGGAACTTCTTTAGAATGGGCTCCAAAATTTGCAGAAGCTGGAACAACTGTAATTGACAATTCTTCTGCATGGAGAATGAACCCTAATAATAAATTGGTAGTGCCAGAAATTAATGCTGATGTATTAACAGTTGAGGATAAAATTATTGCTAACCCAAATTGCTCAACCATACAAATGGTATTGGTGATGAATCCTTTACACAAAAAATATAAAATTAAGAGAACAATTGTTTCAACTTACCAATCTATTACTGGAACTGGTGTTAAAGCAGTTGAGCAAATGGAAAACGAACGTAAAGGAGAGAATGGGGAAATGGCGTATCCATATCCTATAGACAGAAATTGCTTGCCTCATTGTGATGTTTTTGAAGATAACGGCTACACCAAAGAAGAAATGAAGCTGGTAAATGAGCCTAAAAAAATAATGGGTGATGATAATTTAAAAATTACAGCTACTGCTGTTCGTGTTCCTGTTGTAGGAGGACACTCAGAGTCTGTAAACATTGAGTTTGAAAATGATTTTGATTTAGCAGAGGTTCGTAAAATATTACACGACACAGATGGTATTACATTACAAGATAACCCTGAAACCAATACCTACCCTATGCCTTTGTATGCAGAAAATAAAGATGATGTTTTTGTAGGAAGAATTAGAAGAGATGAATCACAGCCCAACACCGTTAACATGTGGATAGTAACAGATAACCTTAGAAAAGGTGCTGCTACAAACGCTGTACAGATTGCGGAATATTTGGTAAAAAACAACTTAGTAAACAATGGAGAAATACAACACGCTTAAAGAATTAATTGCCATTGATTCACCTACAGGTTACACAACAAATGCCTGCAAATATATTTTTGATTTACTAACCAGTTATGGTTATTCTCCTGAGTACACCAACAAAGGTGCTGTTAAATGTGCTTTGGGTGCTAATCCAAAATTGGCTATTGCTGGTCATGTTGATACATTAGGTGCTATTGTTTCTAAAATTAAACCCAATGGAACATTAGCATTTTCTTTACTGGGGGGGTTATCTCTTACTGGAGCAGAGGGTGAGTATGTAAAAATTATCACCCATTCTGGCAAAGAATACACAGGTACTATTTTATTAGACAACCCTTCGGTTCATGCCAATAACGAAAAAGAAAAAACTCAACGTTCCATAAAAAGTATGCATATCAGAATTGATGAAGAGGTTTATAATGTAGAGGATGTAGAAAAATTGGGAATTAATGCTGGTGATATTATTTGTGTAGATGTCAAGTATCAAGAATTAGAAAGCGGCTACATTAAGTCAAGGTTTTTAGATAACAAAGCAGGCTGTTATGTATTGTTTGAGATAGCAAGAAGACTGAAAGAGGAAGGAAAAGAAGTTCCTGTAGAAATTTTCTTTTCCAATTATGAAGAAGTTGGTCATGGTGGAACCGTTGGCTATTCTGATAGCATTGAAGAGTTATTGGTAATCGACATGGGAGTTTTGGGAGATGATTGTCAAGGCAATGAGGTTTGTTGTTCTATTTGTGCTAAAGATAGTAGTGGTCCTTACGATTATGAGTTTAGAAAACGATTGGTTGATTTAGCAGAAAAGAATAACATCCCGCATAAAGTAGATGTATATCCTTTTTACGGCTCTGATGGCTCGGCAGCCCTAAGGGCTGGAAATGATTTTAGAGTTGCATTAATTGGTATGGGGGTGGCTGCATCACACGGAACTGAGCGCACTCATATTAAAGGAATTGAAGCAACCATTGATTTATGTTTGTCTTATATAAACGAAATCAAGTAAATGCTATATCCATTCCACTTAGCGATACCTGTAGATAACCTAGAAAAATGTAGAACATTTTATAGAGAACTTATAGGGTGTGAAGAAGGCAGAATCTCAGACAAATGGGTTGATTTTAACTTTTATGGTCATCAATTGGTAATTCACGAAGCCCCTATCACAAAAAAAGAATCAAACCTAGTCGATGGACATGATGTACCAGTGCCACATTTTGGAGTTGTACTCGAAATGCAAGATTGGGAAGAACTATCCGAAAGGCTTAAAAAAAACAATGTCGAATTTGTTATAGAGCCTTACATTCGTTTTAAAGGCAAAGTAGGCGAACAAGCTACCATGTTTTTTCTCGATCCTGCTGGTAATGCTTTAGAGTTTAAGGCATTTAAGGACATGAAGCAATTGTTTGCTAAGTAATTAAAAAACGGCCTTTACCACTTCTCTAGTAGCAATAGATTTACCCATGGTATAGTAGTGAATGCATGGCGCTCCAAAAGCTAATAAGTCTTTTGATTGTTGTATTGCCCATTCAATACCCACTTGTTTTACTGCCGCATCGTCTTTGCATTTTTCAACTGCATCTACCAAATCATCAGGTAAATCAATGTGAAAAAATTTAGGTAAAGACAATATTTGTTTTTTATTAGAAAGAGGCTTCAACCCTGGTATTATTGGCACATTAATTCCTTCAGACCGGCAAAGCTCTACAAATGCTTTATACTTTTCAGTATCATAAAACAGTTGAGTTACAATATAATCCGCCCCAGCTGCAATTTTTTGTTTTAAAAATTTTAAATCTGTTTTCAAATTAGGTGCTTCAAAATGCTTCTCAGGGTAACCTGCAACACCAATGCAAAAATCTGTTGGAGTAGCATTTTGTAAATCTTCATCCATATAGTCTCCCTTGTTCAAACCAACTACTTGGTTAACTAGGTCAACAGCATAAGCATGACCATTTTCTTCAGGCACAAAAGCATTTTCTGTTTTGATAGGGTCTCCTCTTAAAGCCAAAATATTATCAATGCCTAAAAAATTCAAATCGATAAGAGCGTTTTCTGTTTCTTCTTTAGTAAATCCTCCACAAATAATATGTGGCACAGCATCTATCTTATATTTATTTACTATTGCCGCACAAATACCAACTGTTCCTGGGCGTTTTTTAATAGATATTTTTTCTAAATATCCTTTTTCCCTTTTCTTATATACAAATTCTTCTCGATGATAGGTAACATTAATGAAAGAAGGGTTAAACTCAATAAGCGGATCTATTCCATCATAAATGGATTGAATCCCCTTCCCTTTTAGTGGGGGTAAAATCTCTAATGAAAACAATGGGCTTTTTGCCTTTTTTAAATGTTCTGTTACCTTCATTTTTTCTTATATCAGTATTTAATTTTGCAAATGTAGGGCTTGCGTTGGTTAAATCGAAATAAAATTTTACAATTATTGTTTTCTTGCTCTATACTTTGTTATGCTTAAAAGAAGTAAGTTTGTACTCTTTACAAATTAGGGATGAAAAACATTCGAAACTTCTGCATTATTGCTCATATCGACCACGGTAAGAGTACTTTGGCTGATAGGCTACTACAAACAACTGGGGCTATCTCTGAAAGAGATTTGCAAGAGCAAACATTGGATGATATGGATTTGGAAAGAGAGCGGGGTATTACCATTAAGAGCCACGCTATCCAAATGGAATACATATACGAAGGAGAGGAGTATATACTAAACCTTATTGACACCCCTGGACATGTTGATTTTTCTTATGAGGTTTCTCGTTCTATTGCTTCTTGTGAGGGGGCTTTGTTGATTGTAGATGCCACCCAAGGTATTCAAGCTCAAACCATTTCTAACCTTTATTTGGCAATAGAAAACGATTTGGAAATTATCCCTGTTTTAAACAAAATGGACTTGGCTAGTGCCATGCCAGAAGAGGTAAAGGACCAAATTGTGGATTTGATAGGCTGTGATAGAGAGGAAATAATTGCTGCAAGTGGTAAAACAGGGTTGGGCGTAGAAGATGTTCTAAAAGCGGTTATTGAAAGAATACCTGCCCCAGTCGGTGACCCAAACGCACCATTTCAAGCATTAATTTTCGATTCTGTTTTTGATTCTTACCGAGGAATAAACGCCTATTTTAAAGTTGTAAATGGTGAAATTAAAAAAGGCGACAAAGTAAAGTTTATTGCCACAGGAAAAGAATACTTTGCAGATGAGATAGGCACACTAAAATTAAAACAAGAACCTAAAAAAGTTATTAAAACAGGAGATGTTGGTTACATCATTTCTGGTATTAAAGTAGCTAAAGAGGTTAAGGTTGGTGATACTATTACTAAGGTTGAAAACCCTGCAGAAGCAATACAAGGTTTTGAAGACGTTAAGCCTATGGTTTTTGCTGGTATCTACCCTGTAGATACAGATGATTATGAGGACTTACGTGATGCCATGGAAAAATTACAACTAAACGATGCTTCTTTGACTTTTGAGCCTGAATCTTCTGCAGCATTAGGCTTTGGCTTTAGATGTGGATTTTTGGGTATGCTCCACATGGAAATTATTCAAGAAAGGTTAGAAAGAGAGTTCGATATGACAGTTATTACTACTGTTCCTAACGTATCTTATCATGCTTATCTTTCTAAAGATAGGGAAACACCAATTATTGTAAACAATCCTATTGACTTTCCTGACCCAAGTAAAATTGATCGCGTTGAAGAACCTTATATTAAGGCTACGATTATTACAAAATCGGATTATGTTGGTCCAATTATGAATTTGTGCATAGAAAAAAGAGGAGAGTTAACCAATCAAGTTTACTTAACTACCGATAGGGTAGAATTAAGTTTTAATGTTCCTTTAGCAGAAATTGTTTTTGATTTTTACGATAGATTAAAATCCATCTCAAGGGGTTACGCTTCTTTCGATTATCACCCTATAGGTTTTAGACCTTCTAAGTTGGTTAAAATGGATATTTTATTGAACGGAGATCAGGTGGACGCTCTGTCAGCATTAGTTCATCAAGATAACGCTTATGATTTGGGTAAGAAGATATGTAAAAAATTACGCGAACTGATACCTAGACAACAGTTTGCTATTGCTATACAAGCTGCTATTGGAGCTAAAATTATTGCTAGAGAATCTCTGTCTGCCTTACGTAAAGATGTAACTGCCAAATGTTATGGTGGGGATATCTCTCGTAAACGTAAGTTATTAGAGAAACAGAAAGAAGGAAAGAAAAAGATGAAACAAATTGGTTCGGTTGAGATTCCTCCAAAAGCATTCTTAGCTGTATTAAAGTTGAATGAATAATGCTTGAAAGCATTTTACAACAAACCCCATTTTCTCCTATTTTAAAAATAGATAAGTCTAAATTTATTGAAATAGATTTATCAAAAACCAATCCTCTATTATTTTCTGTTGATTTAGGAAACTCTAACACATTTGAAAGTTTTATCAACCAATACTTAAAAGATAATAATGCTTTGGTAGCTTTTGGTGGTTACAGTGAACACCGAAACATTTACCAGCGAAGCAAAATATTTAATGACAACAGTTTTGAAGAACGGTTAATTCACTTAGGGATAGATTTGTGGGCTAAAGCGGGAACATCTATTTATGCTCCTTTAGAAGGAAGAATACACAGTTATGCTAACAATAAAGGTGTTGGTAATTATGGTCCAACCATAATATTACAACACAAAATAGCTTCTTTTGTTTTTTATACTCTGTATGGTCATCTTGCTCTCGAATCAATCTCAAATATAAGTGTTGGTGAAAAAATTAATATTGGGCAAAAGATTGCTGAAATTGGTAATTACCCTGAAAATGGTGACTACCCTCCTCATCTACATTTTCAAATTATAAAGGATTTAAAAGGAATGAAGGGAGACTACCCTGGCGTTACCTCTGAAACTAAAAGAATGAAAGATTTGGAAAATTGTCCGAACCCTAATTTGATGCTAGGGTTATGATTTATTTTTTGATAACCTTAGGAACTTTTATATAATCAGAATCCTTTTCTGGAGCATTTTTAAGCGCTTCTTTTTGAGAAACATGACCAGCAACAACATCTGCACGAAGTTCTTGCTCCTCGTCCAGCATATAAATTAATGGCTCAACTCCCTTAGTATCTAGCTCGTTTAGCTTGTCAACAAAATCTAGCATTTTATTCATGTCTGCCTTAATCTCTTCCTTAGCATCATCATTAAATTGCAGTTTTGCTAACTCAGCAATTTTGTCAACCGTATTGTTATCTATTGCCATTTTTTAAGTTGTTGTTAATAACAGAATAAACTTGTTCCTGCAAAGATAATAAATCTTCTTGTGTCATTCCTTGGGTTGAAATTGGTTTGCCAACTATAACCTTAGACAATCCAGGCCCTGCTTTGGCTGAAAACAATTTCCCTAATTGTAATCGTTTGTAGTTGCTAAGAAAAGTTACCGGAATTACTGGTGCTTGATTCTCTATTGCCAACTTAAATGCCCCCATTTTAAAGCGTAATAAATTAGGTGCATCATCAGGTATGGTCCCCTCTGGAAAAACAGTAACACTATTTCCTTTTTTTAACTCTGCGGCACATCGCTCTAATGCTTGTTTTCCTGAAACACTACTTCTTCTGTTTACCGCAATATTCATGTCTTTAAAAAAGATATTGAAAATAGGAATGGTTTTGAGGGTGTGTTTTCCCATAAAAACGAAATACTCTGGAACCACCCTATATAAAACCAAAATATCTAAATACGAAGAATGGTTAGGTGTGATTACTCCTTCACCTATATTTTTTAAATGCTCCTTTCCTTCTACTGTTACAAAAATTCCAACCAATGATAAAACAAACAAAGTATGCCCTTGGAGCAGTCGAAAAGCATATTTATAAGTAGATGGTTTTCTTAAAAAAAAAGCATAAATAGGATATAAAAGAACTAAGCTAATGCTTAGAACCAACATGGCATAAATTTTCCAAATACCACTTAATATATAACCGAGTTTTTTCATTTTAAAGTACAAATTTAACCATAGAAGTTATTAGCAAAATATTATTTTTGCTTTATGGCAAGAATATTAACTGGAATACAAAGCACAGGAACCCCTCATCTGGGTAATTTATTGGGGGCTATTATTCCTGCAATTAAAATGAGTGAAGCTTCAGACAACGAATCTTATTTATTTATTGCAGACATGCACTCCCTTACCCAAATTAAAGACGGAGAAGAGCTAAGAAACAACACCTATTCTGTTGCTGCTACTTGGTTGGCTTGTGGGTTAGATGTTAACAAAACTGTTTTTTATCGCCAGTCGGATGTACCACAATGTGCAGAACTTGCTTGGTATATAAGCTGTTTTTTTCCTTATCAACGATTAACGTTGGCTCATTCTTTTAAAGATAAGGCGGATAGGTTGTCAGATGTAAACTCTGGTTTGTTTTTCTACCCTATGTTAATGGCAGCAGATATTTTACTGTATGATGCAGAGGTTGTTCCTGTTGGTAAAGATCAATTACAACATTTAGAAATGACTCGAGATGTTGCCAATAGGTTTAATCATAAAATGGGCGAAACCCTTGTTGTTCCTGATGCAAAGGTTCAAGAAGAAACCATGTTGATACCGGGTACTGATGGTGAAAAAATGAGCAAATCAAGAGATAATACTATTAACATATTTCTGCCCGATAAAAAATTACGTAAACAAATAATGGGCATCGAAACTGACAGTACCCCTCTTGAGGAGCCCAAAGATACTGAAACCTGTAATGTTTTCGCATTGTATAAGCTGCTCGCCAATGAAACACAAACAGCTGAAATGAAAAACAATTATGAGGCAGGAGGCTATGGTTATGGACATGCCAAACAAGCTCTTTTCGAGTTGATTTGTGAAAAATTTAAAACTGAGCGTGAGCGTTACAATTATTACATGGAGAATATAAACGAACTTGACGAGCAATTACAAATTGGTGCTGAAAAAGCTCAAAAAATTGCCGCTGAAGTTATAAAAAGAGTTAGAAGTAAAACTGGTTATTAGTCGGTTAATAAGTTGGTTAAATCAACAAAATCTTCTACACTAAGTTGTTCTGGTCTTTTAGTAAGCATTTCATTGTTTTTAGTGTTATCATCTAAATAGCTTTTCAACGATTTTCGCAACATTTTTCTACGTTGATTAAAAGATATTTTAACAAGTTGTTTAAATCTTTTTTCATCACAATTCAATCGGCTGTTTTGATTTCGAGTTAAACGAATAACTGCTGATTTTACTTTTGGTGGAGGGTCAAAAACAGTTTCATTAACAGTAAACAAATACTCAATATCATAAAATGCTTGTAGCAAAACACTAGTTATTCCATAAATTTTTGATCCTGGCTTTGCAGCAACACGTTCTGCCACCTCTTTTTGAAACATTCCCACCACTTCTGGTATTTGATCTTTGTAATCTAATACCTTAAATAAAATTTGAGAAGATATGTTGTATGGAAAATTTCCAATTACTGCAAAATTGTCATTATTAGCAATGTCATTTAAGTCCATTTTTAAGAAATCACCATAAATGATATTCCCTTTAAGTTGGGGGTATTTTTGTGCTAAATAACCAATGGATTCTTTATCAACGTCAATTGGAAATGTTTCAAAGCTATTATTTTCAATCAAAAACTGTGTTAATACACCCATTCCTGGACCAACCTCAACAACTTTGTCATATTCACAACTTTGGAGAACGTTAACTATGTTTTGGGCTATTTCTAAATCTGTTAAAAAATGTTGCCCCAGATGTTTTTTTGCTTTTACTTTTTGCAATATAGTTGGTGTTTGGTAGTTGTTTGTATATTAGCAAATGTAAATATTCAAGGTGTAATGCGGGGATTTTGTCTTTTTATTTTATTGATTACAACTCATTTTGCTTCTGCTTTTTCATTAGAAAAATTAGCTAATGCTAAGCCTTTTTTGATTGATGAAGTAAGTATTAGCAACCTAAAACCTCATCAGCTTTATGTTAAAACCCCTTTTGCACAACCAGTTATTCTTAACCCTGAACAAAAAAAACTACTAAAAGAGAAAGTTATTATTAAAGTTGAACTAGTTTATACTCAGTTTAGAACCTCACCAACATTTAACCAGAAAAAACTAAACCTCAATCGCCTAAAACAACTAAAAAAATTGGTTCCTGATGTTTTTGATTTTCCATTATGGGATTTTCAGCTTACGGAACAAACCAATGGTAATTCTCGGGAAGCATGTGACAAAATGTTTCATGGTTTTATTTTTACTTTTAGACCTCCCGCAAACAATTTCTCCCTACAAAAAGAAGCTAATTACTTAGAAAATTTGGTTACAACCATGCTTAAAAACGATAGCATACAAAACGATACTACCCCTAAAAAATTCAGTATTAAAACTCATTATGATCAGCAGTGGGGTTATATTTATGATACTGTTTGGTACGCTGACACTCTTCCTGCCCCTAAACCTCCCGATTTTTTTTATAATCATAGTTTATATCGGGATTCAACTGTTCTAAATGTTTTTGATAGAAATAAAAATTGGGATGATTTTATAGTGGTAACTGATGTTACTGGTAGTATGTCTCCTTATAGTGCTCAGGTTTTTGTTTGGCTAAAAAAACAAGCAGAAAACAAAAGGGCCAAACACTTTGTTTTCTTTAATGATGGTGATGATACTCCTTCTCGCAAAAAAAAACCTTTAAATACCAAAGGTGTTTATGTTACAAAAAACAAAGGTTTAGAGGCTGTTACACAAACTGCTGCAAAGTGTATGCGAAATGGCTCAGGGGGAGGAGAACACCTTGAAAATGATGTAGAAGCCATTCTTGAAGGTTTAAAATATTATACCCAAGCGTCTTCTGTTGTTCTTATTGCCGATAATTATGAGTCAATGCGAGACTATGATTTCATTAAAAAAATTAAAGCCCCTGTTCATATTGTATTATGCGGGGCTGAAAAAATGGTAAACATACAATACTTAGATTTGGCATACCGCACTAAAGGAAGTGTTCACACAAAATTCTCTGATATTTTTGACCTTTACAAAACAAAAGAAGGACAACATATTGTTATAGATGAGCAACAATATTTGTTTAAAAATGATCGATTTCATTTTGTTTATGATTCATTCAATCACCAAAATAAAAGCGTAGGGCGAGCCACTATTAAGATTGGTTCTAAATAACAACATTTACCCTTTTTTATATTGCTCAAAATCTCACAATAACTACATTTGTGTAATAAACATTTTCTTAAAAAAACCACTATGAGTAAGGGATTTTCTAAAACATCTGTTGGTAGAAAAGTTTTAATGGCCTTATCTGGCTTTTTCTTATTATTTTTTTTATTTCAACATTTTTTAATCAATATGCTATCGGTACTAAGTCCCGACTCATTTAATGAGGTTTCGCATTTTATGGGTACTAACCCTTTAATTCAGTATGCTTTGCAACCTGTTTTAATTTTTGGGGTAATTTTTCACTTAGCAATGGGTATTAATCTAGAATTGAAAAATAAAGCTGCTAGACCCATAAAATATGCTATGAACAAACCTGGAGAAAATGCTTCTTGGGTAAGTAGAAATATGGTAATTACAGGTATCATGATTCTTTTGTTTTTGGGTCTACATTTTTATGATTTCTGGATTCCTGAAATTAAAACGAAGTTTATTAATGGAGACATGAGCGGAACAATCCCTGGTGTTGAGGGTTATCGATATTTCACCGAACTACAACACAAGTTTGTTGATCCAATAAGAGTTGGGTTATATGTACTATCTTTTATCTTTTTAGCCTTACACTTACTACATGGTTTTCAGTCAGCTTTTCAATCTGTTGGTTTTAATCACAACAAGTATACCCCTATCATTAAAAAGCTTGGTAACTTATATGCTATAATAATTCCTTTAGGGTTTATTTTTATAGCTGTTTTCCATTTTATTAATTCAAGTCATTAATCTATTTGAGATATGTCAAAGTTAGATTCTAAAATACCAGAAGGTCCTATTAAAGATAAATGGACTAATCATAAAAATAAAATTAACCTGGTAAACCCTGCCAATAAGAGGCTTATTGATGTTATTGTTGTTGGAACGGGCTTAGCTGGTGGTTCTGCAGCCGCTTCACTTGCTGAAATGGGGTACAATGTAAAAGCTTTTGCTTATCAAGACTCTCCAAGAAGGGCTCACTCTATTGCTGCTCAAGGAGGTATTAATGCCGCTAAAAATTATCAAAACGATGGTGATTCTACTTATCGTTTATTTTATGATACTGTAAAAGGTGGTGATTATAGAGCAAGAGAAGCAAATGTTTATCGTTTAGCCGAAGTTTCTGCAAATATTATTGATCAATGTGTTGCACAAGGCGTACCTTTTGCCCGTGAGTATGGTGGTTTATTAGACAACCGTTCTTTTGGTGGTGTTTTGGTTTCTAGAACTTTTTATGCTAAAGGACAAACTGGTCAACAGCTATTGCTAGGTGCATACTCTGCAATGAATCGTCAGATAGGTAAAGGAAAAATTAAAATGTATAACCGTCACGAAATGCTTGATTTGGTTGTTGTTGATGGTAAAGCAAGGGGGATTATTGCCAGAAACATGGTTACTGGAGAGATAGAAAGACATTCTGCTCATGCTGTTGTTATTGCTTCTGGAGGTTATGGAAATGTTTTCTTTTTATCTACTAATGCAATGGGTTCTAACTCCAGTGCAGCATGGAAAATACATAAAAAGGGAGCATTTTTTGCCAACCCTTGTTATACACAAATTCACCCAACATGTGTTCCAAGGTCTGGAGATCATCAGTCTAAATTAACATTAATGTCTGAATCTTTAAGAAACGATGGTAGAATTTGGGTTCCAAAGAAAATGGAAGACGTTTTAGCTATTAGAGAAGGAAAATTAAAACCAACTCAAATTGCGGAAGAAGATAGAGATTATTACTTAGAAAGAAGATATCCTGCTTTTGGAAATTTAGTACCAAGAGATGTTGCTTCTAGAGCTGCAAAAGAAAGATGCGATGCGGGTTATGGTGTTAATGCTACTGGTGAAGCTGTTTACTTGGATTTTAAATCTGCTATTGAACGTTATGGTAAAGAAAAAGCTCTGGTTGCAGGAATTAAAAACCCAACAAAAGAGCAAATAACTAAGCTAGGAGAAGAGGTTGTAGAAGCAAAATATGGAAACCTTTTCCAAATGTATGAGAAGATAGTTGATGAAAACCCATATAAAACACCTATGATGATTTATCCTGCTGTACATTACACTATGGGGGGTATTTGGGTTGACTACAATTTAATGACGACTATTCCTGGTTGTTATGCTGCCGGAGAAGCAAATTTCTCTGACCATGGAGCAAACAGGTTAGGTGCTTCTGCTTTAATGCAGGGATTAGCTGATGGTTATTTTGTGTTGCCTTATACCATAGGCGATTATTTAGCTGATGAAATTAGAACAGGAGAAATACCAACTGATACTCCTGAATTTGATGTAGCAGAAAAAGAGGTTAGAGACCGATTAGAAAAACTTATTAATCTTAAAGGAACTAAATCTGTTGATTATTTCCACAAAAGACTTGGTAAAGTAATGTGGGATAAAGTAGGAATGGCAAGAAACGAGCAAGGTTTAAAAGAGGCCATGGAAGAAATTAAACAAATCAGAGAAGAGTTCTGGAAAGATGTTCGTGTTCCTGGTAAAATAGATGAGCTTAACCCTGAACTAGAGAAAGCAGGAAGAGTTGCAGATTTCTTAGAGTTAGGAGAATTATTTGCTAAAGATGCTTTACAGAGAAATGAATCTTGTGGGGGTCACTTTAGAGAAGAATCTGTTGAATTAGATGGAGAACAAAAAGGAGAAGCAAAAAGAGATGATAAAAATTTTGCTTATGTAGCTGCCTGGGAATACAAAGGAGAACCAGGAGACGCTGTAATGCATAAAGAAGAATTAACTTTTAACGATATTGAACTTAAACAACGTTCATACAAATAATAAAAAAGGACTATGAACTTAACACTTAAAATATGGCGTCAGAAAGACGCAAAAGACAAGGGTGGATTAGAAACTTATCAAATTAAAGATGTTTCGGAACATTCTTCTTTTTTAGAAATGCTTGATTTATTAAATGAACAGTTAATAAATGAAGGAAAAGAGCCTGTAGCATTTGATCATGACTGTAGAGAGGGTATTTGTGGAATGTGTTCTTTATATATTAATGGAGAAGCTCATGGCCCTGATAGAGCCATTACTACTTGCCAACTACACATGAGAATGTTTAATGATGGAGATACTATTTATATTGAGCCTTGGAGAAGTGGTTCTATGCCTGTAATTAAAGATTTAATTGTTGATAGATCTTCTTTAGAAAGAATACAACAAGCGGGAGGTTTTATTTCTGTAAATACTTCTGGTAACACACAAGATGCTAATGCTATTCCTATCCCAAAACCTATGGCAGATAAAGCCATGGATGCTGCAACATGCATTGGTTGCGGTGCTTGTGTTGCAACTTGCAAAAACTCTTCTGCCATGTTATTTGTTGCTGCAAAAGTTTCTCAATTTTCATATCTTCCGCAAGGACAGGTTGAAAGAAAAGAACGTGTGATGAATATGGTTGATCAAATGGATAAAGAAGGTTTTGGAAATTGTACTAATACTGGAGCTTGTGAGGTTGAATGTCCAAAAGGTATTTCTTTAGAGTTTATTGCCCGAATGAACAAAGAATACTTAAGCGCTTCTATTTGTGGAGAAAAATAAACAATATAACTAAAACGTAGCAGCCCCGACAAGTTTTGTCGGGGCTGTTTTGTTTTTATCTCTTACATTTATAATATGAAAAGAACTTTAATTTTAGGAGCAAGCCCCAACTCAAACAGGTATTCTTATAAAGCAACTTTAATGCTGTCTGAAAAAGGACATCCTGTTTTTCCTGTAGGTTTACGTAAAGGGGTTATAAATGGACATGAAATTCTTACCAGTAATCCTATAATAGAAAATATAGACACTGTTACTCTTTATGTTGGCCCAAAAAACCAACCGCCCTATTATGATTATATAATAAACACTATTAAACCTAAAAGAATAATATTTAATCCTGGAACAGAAAACGAAGAGCTAGTTTCCTTAGCAAAGGAAAAAGGTATTAAAACAGAAATAGCTTGTACATTAGTGCTTTTATCTTTAAATAGTTATTAATTATGAATAAAACAGTTTTAATTACCGGGGCAACAGCTGGCTTTGGAAAAGCTATGGCAGAAATTTTTGCTAAAAACGGAAACAATCTAATCATAACGGGGAGAAGAAAAGAACGGTTGGAAACATTAAAAAAAGACCTAGAAGAAAACCATGAGGTTGAGGTATGTGTTTTATGTTTTGATGTTAGAAACAATGAAGAAGTAATCACAGCTATTTCTGGTTTAGAAAACAACTGGAAAAAAATTGACATTTTAATAAACAATGCAGGTCTTGCTAGTGGTTTAGATAAGATTCAAGATGGTTTGTTAGATGATTGGGATAAAATGATAGACACCAATGTAAAAGGGTTGCTATATGTATCAAAAGCAATTATTCCTTTAATGATAGAAAACAAAAAAGGACACATAATCAATATTGGTTCTACTGCAGGAAAAGAAGTTTATGAGAAAGGAAATGTTTATTGTGCATCTAAATATGCTGTAGATGCTATTTCAAAAGGCATGAGAGAAGATTTATTATCTGAAGGTATAAAGGTTTCTCAAATATGTCCTGGTGCCGCAGAAACAGAATTTTCAGAGGTTCGTTTTCATGGAGACAAGGAAAGAGCCAAAAATATATATACAGGATATGTGCCTATGTCTGCTGAAGATGTTGCTTCTGTAACTTATTACACCACAACTTTACCTGATAATTTATGTATAAATGATTTGGTGTTAACTTCTTTAGCTCAAGCTAATAGCTTTTACATTCATAGAAATAAATAAGATTAAACTAAATTAATTCTTTTAAATAATTCGTCTTTATAAGACCCTCCTATTGGAAGAAGTTTTTTTCCTTTTTGTAATACTACATTTGGTTGTTCAATTGCATCAATTTTATCCAATCTAACAATATATGAGCGATGTATTCTTTGAAACTCTTTAGCGTTTAGTTTCTTTTCAATATCCTTCATTGTTGAATGAATGGTATATTTAGCTTCAGCGGTATTAATTACCACATAATCTTTTAAGGCTTCTACAAATAATATATCTGATGTTTTAACTTTTACCAAACGAGAGTTAGATTTCACAAAAATCACATCTTCATCCTCTTTATTTTCTACTAAAGAATAAAGAAAGTCTCTTTCTTTAATCACTTCTTTTTCTTTAGAATGCTTATATAAAGCCATTTCTATGGACGTATGTAAATCTATCTCTTTAAAAGGTTTAATAATATATCCATAAGGTTCTGTAACCTTTGCTTTTGCTAGTGTATTTTCATCAGCATAAGCTGTAAGATATATAACCGGTATTAATAAATTTTTTCTTATTTGTTCAGCTGCTTCTATTCCACTCATATCTCCTTTTAGCATAATATCCATCAAAACCAAGTCTGGTTTTACCTCATTTGCTTTTTCAACAGCTTTTTCTCCTGTATCAACAGCACCAACAATGTTATAACCCAATTTTTTTAGACTTTGTTGGATATCTTTTGAAACTATTGCTTCATCTTCAACAACTAATATATTGTTTTTAGACATTTTAATCTTTCTTTTTAAATGTTATTGTAAACCTGGTTCCTTTTGTTGTATCTATTTCTAGTTTCCCATCTATTTGCTCTACTAAAGTCATTACAAGTTGTAATCCTAGAGTATCTGTTTCTTTTACATTTATTTCATCAGGCAAACCTATACCATTATCCTGAACTATTAAAGTAACTTCTTTGTTTTTTGTAAACAACTCTATTGTAATAACACCTTTACTTTGTTCGCTAAAAGCATATTTAAGAGCGTTTGTTACTAGTTCATTGAGAATTAAACCACAAGGTATAGATGAATCTATATCTAAGTTTACTTCTTTAATTTTTAGTTTTAAATCGACAAACGAGTGATTAAAACCGTATGAATGTACTAAATTTTTAGATAAGTTAATAACATATTCTGAAAAATTTATGTTTGAAAAATCGTTGTTTTGGTACAAACTTTCATGAATAAAGGACATTGATTTTATCCTGTTTTGGCTCTCTTTGATGATGTTTATAACATTTTCATCAGATACATAAGAACTTTGTAAATTTAAAATACTGGATATTATTTGTAGGTTGTTTTTTACTCTATGATGTACTTCTTTTAATAAAACTTCTTTTTGTTTTAGTGATTCTTTTAGTTGTTCTTCTGCTATAATTTTTTCTGTTATATCGTGTGCTATACCAGAAATTTCCGTAGTCTCTCCTAAATCATTTTTTATAGGGTTTAAAAAAACTTCCTTAACTACTCTTTCTTTTTTTACATCATATTTATCAATAATAAAATGCTGTTGTTTTCCTTTATAAGCTTCATTATATTTCTCATCCCAAAAAGCATAATCTTTTTCATCAGCCATTCTTACTTTATTATCTTTTCTGTAAAGGTTTGTTGTTGGTCTTTTTTTATAAGAATCACTTACATAGTTTTCAAAATTTTTATTAAATGTAGTAAGTCCTAATTCTTTATTAAAAGTCCAAAATAAGTGAGTACTGTTTTCTATAATGGATTCTAACCTGGCCGATTGATCATGAATTTTTGCTTCATCATATTTTCTTTGAACAGCAAGAGCTACTGCTCCAGAAATAAATTCTAATATTTCTAACGATTTTTCATCGTATTCACTTTTATTGGTATAAGATTGAACCGAAAGTACACCAATAATATTGTTTTTAACTTTTAATGGAACTCCTAAAAAGCACAGAGCTTTTTTGCCCAACAATTTATACCCTCCTTTTTTTATGATTTTATCTAAATCAGTTCTGTTAAGAATTTTAGCTGATTTTTGTTTTAAAAAATACTCATTTATGCCTTCTCCTTTTAATCTATCTGGCTTATTAACTCTTCCCTTAGCAGCAATTTTATCATAATAATATGGAAATGTTATTACTTCATTATCTAAAGAATACGATATAACAAAAACATCTGCATTCATTACTTTAGCTAACTCCTGTCTAATACTTTCATAAATATCTTCTGAATTTATTTTTTCGGTAATAATTTTAGCAATATTATTATAAGTTTCTTGTTTAGTTTGTCTCCATTTTTCGTCTGTTACATCTCTTAAAATTGCTCTTGTAGAATGTGGTTTTTCATCAACATATTTTAAACTAACATTTCCTTCTACAAGGATTTTATTCCCATTTTTAGCTTTTAATTCATAACCTATTTTTTTAGAAGTATTAGGTTTACTATTAACTATTTCATGAAATAACAATTGACATTTATCCTGACAATCAGGATGAATAAAATCAAAAATATTTTTGTTTCGTAATTCCTTTTCAGAATACCCTAAGGTATTTTTCCAAGCATTGTTTACATACAATATATTTCCTCTAATATCAACACTTTGTATTAAATCAGTAGCATTTTCAAATAAATCTCTATACTTTTCTTCACTATGTATTAATTGTAATTCAGCCTCTTTTATTTCTGTAATATCTCTTGATACTCCCATAGATCCTATCACTTTTCCATCCTGATCGTATAGTAATGAAGCTGATAAAAATGAAGTAAATTTTTCTCCATTTTTTCTAACATTTTCTATCTCACCTATATAAGTTCCTGTTTTTTCAAGTTGTTTGGCAACATTTACAAATTGCTCTCTATTAGCGTAGAGTACAGTTGCTTTTGTTGTGTATAATTCTTGTTCCGTATAACCAAATGTTTGTAATCCAGCATGATTAATTTCTATAATATTTCCTCTATTATCTGAAGCACAAATTACATCTATAGAACTATTTATTATACTGTTTGTATATTTTTGATTTTCTATAAGTTTCTTTTCTATCTTTTTCCTTTCTTCAATTTCTTTTTGTAAAATCTTATTAGATTCTTCGGCAATTTGTGCTCTTAGTTTTTCTTTTTCTAATTCTTCCTTTTTTATTTCATCTGTAATTTCAATTAAGGTACCTTCTATTCTTTCATCTTTTAAGGATACATTAGTCAAAATCCATAATTCTGATCCATCTTTTTTCTTATGTCTAATTCTATAATTGCTTAAATAACCTTTCTTCTTTAATTCTTCAATATATTTTTCTCTATCCTTCTTAGTAAAATAAATACTATCAGCTTTTTTACCTATCAATTGAACTCTGGAACTATACCCAAATATTTTAGCAAAAGCATTATTACATTCTATTATTATTCCATTTTCAGTAATAAAAACACCTGCCATATTTTTTGTAAATATGTTACGGTATTTTTCTTCATTTTCCTTTAAATGTAATTCAATAGCTTTTTGTTTAGTAATATCTCTTAAAACAGTTGTGGTTTCTATAATATCTCCTTGTTTATTATAAGAGGTAAATACTGTTTCTTCCAACCATATATATGTTTTTTTACCTTTCGGTTTAAATCTGAATTCTGTATATAATCTTTTTTTCTTTTTTTGATATAATCCTTCTTCTATGTGTTTATTAATCATACTAACATCATCAGGATGTATTCTATTAACTAACTTACCAGATTTACCTTCCTTTTCATATTCTTTAGCTGTTAAACCTGTTACTTTTTCTATATTATCACTTATATAAGAAAGTATTTTACCTTCTTTACCAAACTTTACGTTATAAATACAGTAATCTATATTTTGCAAAATAAATTCTAATTGTCGTTGTTGATTTACTTTTTGTGTAACATCTCTGGCTGTACCAAATAAGAATTTTTTATTGCCTTTACTATCAAATATTGTTACAATACTTTCTTCTATCCAAACATATTTTTTTAGTTTTTTATGATAAAAACGATAAGTAGCTATCCAATTTTCATTTCCTTTTTTTAACTTTTTAGTTTGCTCTATTAATTTATCAATTTCTTCAGGATGAAAATGCTCAGTAAGTAGACTGGGATTATTCAAGTAATCATAAGAGCTTATTCCTAATACATTCTCTACTTGAGGACTCACATATTCTATATTCTTATTTCCTTTTTCATCAAAAGAAATTTTATAAAACATTTCGTTAATGTTATCTAAAATCATAGAAATTCCTTCTTCTCTTTTTTTAAGAATTTCTATTTCTTTTATTAACTCTTCTTTTGTTTTTTTTGAATAGTCCACTTATTCATTTTTGTCGGTAAGCTTAGTACCATCTATCTTATATTCTTTACCATTTTTAAAATATAAAGTTAAGGTTACTTCTCCTAATAAATTAAAATGTTTCCAAACACCTGATTTTTGCCCCATTGTATAAACCTCTTCTCTTTTTATTTTTCCATTCTCATAATAATATTTATGTTTTCCATCAGGCTCTCCATCTATAAAATTTCCTTCAAAACTTAATTTATTTGTTATTAAATGATAGTATTTCCAAACTCCATGCTTATAATCATCTCTATACTCTCCTACTTCTTTATGATCTCCATGCTGATACAACCATGGTCCTTCTTTTTTACCATCAATAAATTCACCTTCAGTTATTACAGTTCCATCTTCTAAATATTCATGCATCATACCATCTTCCAATCCTTTTCTAAAACTTTCTTCACGTAATAACTGACCACTTTTAAAATACCATTTCCATAATCCAGTTGGTCTTCCTTTTTTATCGTATTTACCTATCTGTTGTAATTGATTATTTACAAAAAAATATTGCCACTCCTCTATTTTTTCTCCATCTTTATATTTTCCTTTAGACCTAATTTGTCCTTCGGGTTCTAAATAATATTCTTCCCAATACCCCTGTCTTTTCCCTTCTTCATCTATTAAACCAACAGCTACCAATACACCATGCACATAAAACTCAGTCTTTTCAATTTTCCCTTTTTCATCATAATATTTAAAAATACCATTCTCTTTTCCCGTTACATCATAAATACCTTCTCTTCTTACAGTTCCATCTTCATAATATTCTTTTTTTATATCCAATGTAGCTATTTCTTCAGCATAAGTTTGTGCAACTCCATCTATATATAATGTTGCATTTATTAGTTTTCCTTTCCTATCATATTCTTTTAAATAGCCATTTAACAAATCATTTTTATACCTAGATTCTTCTTTTAACTTACCATCTTCATAAAACTTTTTCCAAGTTCCTGTTTTCTGACCTTTCCTGTTTTTTCTATTTATTTTTTCTTTACCTAAAAGCGTTCCTTTTTTGTAGTAAATTAATGTTATTAACCTCGTATCTTCTTTAGCGTATTCATAACCTTCCCCTTCTTTTATATTTTCTATAAAAGGTACTGTTTTCCATTTTTTTAAACCTTTAACATCATAATAATGAGTATCTGTACCGTGTTTAATATCATTATTAAAATTTTCTTTTAAAATAATATTACAACTATCACTATAGGTTATTTTCAATCCATTTTTCTTGCCTTTTTTATATTGTATTTTTGATTGAATATTACCCAACTCACTATAAAAAGTCCAAGTACTATCTAACAAACTTTGTTTTCTATTACCTTCTGATTTTATAATTCCATTAGGATAATATGAAACCCAATAACCTTCGGGCAATCCATTTTTTACTAATCCTTCACTAGAAATTTGACCATTTGAATAATAAAACTTTTTATAACCATCTTTTAATTTACCTTGAGAAAAAACAACAAAAGGAAAAATTGTAAAAATGAAAAGCCAATGAATTTTTTTATACATATATAATAAAATAAGAATGTATAATTTTTTAAATAAGTATTACTATTACTATTAGTCTGTTTAAACAGTTTAAAATTAATCATTTGTTTACTTGTTTTTCTTATTTATTAAAACTTATCAGCATTAACTAACATCTTTTAAAATTTTAAAAGACTGAACAAGTATTACTTATAATTTTAATTAACGAATTGTTAAAACAAGTTTTATTGATAAATAAATTAAAAAATAAGCATTAAGAAACAGCTAAACGTTGTTCATAAAAAACCTTTTAAAAAGGAATAAAAAATTTGTCTATTTAACTTTTAATTTTGTTGGAAATAATAATTGATAGAAACAACAAATAACTTTTATTTTTTATAAAGATTAAAGTATTTTATCAACATAAAAGTGGTTAATTTTATAGTGTTAGTTTTCAGTTTATTATAAAGTATATTAACAATAGTGTTAATAACACAAAAACTTTAAAAATGAATATTAAAAGTATAGCAATAGGAAGCGATCATGCAGGGTATGATTTAAAAAACAAGGTTATTAAACACCTTGAAAACAAAGATATAGATATAAAAGATTTTGGTCCTTTTAGTAATGATAGAGCAGATTATCCGGACTATGCACATCCTGTTGCAAAAAGCGTAGAAAATAAGGAAGTTGATTTGGGTATTTTAATTTGTGGTAGTGGTAATGGTATAAACATGACAGCTAACAAACATCAGGGTATTAGATCTGCATTATGTTGGCAAGAAGATATTGCTGAGATGGCTAGACTACATAATAATGCAAATATTATTGCCTTACCAGCAAGGTATATTCCAGAAGAAGTAGCCCTTAAATGTGTTGATATTTTTATTTCAACAGAATTTGAAGGAGGAAGACATGCAGCAAGAGTTGAAAAAATTAGCTGTTCTTAAATTCTACTTAATACCTTAAAAACATTGTGCTAACTTTAATTTTGTAGCTTTGTACACAAGATTTTGGCTGGCATGCGTTTTGAACTAACAAAAGAATATTTAGAAGAGTTAAATGCTGCTGTAAAAGATAATACAGAAGCAAAAGTTGCAGAACTTATTGAGGGACTGCATGCTGTTGATATAGCTGAAATTTTAGACGAACAATCTACAGAAGAAGCTAAAGCCTTTTACTTTTTATTACCTGATGAACTTGGAGCTGACGCATTAACAGAGTTAGATGAAGATGTTAGAGAAAAATTTCTGCGTGAAATTTCATCCGAAGACATTGCCGAAAAAATAATTGATAACCTTGACACTGATGATGCTGCAGACATTATTGGTGAACTTCCTGAAGAAAAACAAGACGAGGTAATTGCCCATATCGAAGACATTGAACATGCCAGCGATATAATTGATCTTTTAAATTATGATGAAGATAGTGCGGGTGGTTTGATGGCAAAAGAGCTGGTTAAAGTTAATTTAGACTGGGATGTTGCCACTTGTATTAAAGAGATTAGGAGACAAGCTGAAGAAGTAGAAAAGATGTACACTGTTTATGTGGTTGATGATAATAACATATTACAAGGCAGAATTTCATTAAAGAGATTATTACTTTCACCAGATACTAAAAAAGTAAAAGACATTTACAACGAAGAAGTAAGATTGGTAAAAGTTGATACAGGGAAAGAAGAGGTTGCAGAAATAATGGAAAAGTATGATCTTATTGTCATTCCTGTTATTGATGAAATAGGGAGGTTATTAGGTAGAATTACCATTGATGATGTAGTAGATGTAATTAAAGAAGAAGCCGAAAAAGATTACCAAATGGCCTCGGGTATTTCTGAAAATGTGGAATCTTCAGATAGTGCCTGGGTGTTAACTAGGGCTCGTTTACCTTGGTTATTAATAGGCTTGCTCGGAGGTATTTTGGGAGCACAAGTAATTGAAGCTTATGAAGGACAGATAAAAATTCATCCGGAAATGGCGTTTTTTATCCCTTTAATTGCGGCAATGGCAGGAAACGTTGGAGTACAATCTTCAGCTATAGTAGTACAGGGGTTGGCTAACAATTCGTTGGGGTTAGATGGTCTCTGGTCAAAATTATTTAAAGAATTAATAGTTGGTTTAATAAATGGTTTAGTACTCGGAACACTCATATTTGCTTATAACTTTTTCTTTAGCGATTCATTAACATTAAGCATTATTGTAAGCACAGCCTTGGTATCGGTTATAGTATTTGCAGCTATTTTTGGGACCTTGGTTCCCTTAATGTTAGATAAATACAAAATAGATCCAGCACTGGCAACAGGCCCGTTTATTACAACTGTTAATGATGTTTTTGGGTTGTTTTTATACTTGTTTATTGGTTATTTAATGTACTAACCATGGCTAAAAAAATTCTTTTTTTAGATACTGTCCACCCTATTTTAGAAGAAAAGTTAACTACAAACAATTTTGTTTGCAAACACGACTATGTTTCTACCAAAGAAGAAATAGAAGCTAAAATAGCCGACTATTTTGGTGTGATTATCAGAAGCCGATTTACCATAGACCAGCACTTTTTAGACCGAGCTACCAACCTAAAATTTATTGCTCGTTCAGGAGCAGGATTAGAAAATATTGATGTTAATTACGCTAAACAAAAAAGTGTTAAGGTTTTTAACTCACCAGAAGGAAATAAAGATGCTGTAGGAGAACACGCAATAGGTATGTTGCTGATGTTGTTTAACCAATTAAAAAAAGGAGACGAAGAAGTAAGAAAAGGAATTTGGGATAGAGAAGGAAACAGAGGATTAGAGCTTTCAGGCAAAACGATTGGCATTATCGGTTTTGGCAATATGGGTAGTGCTTTTGCCCAAAAACTGTTAGGATTTAATTGCACTGTTTTAGCTTACGACAAGTACAAAAAAGGTTTTGGCACTCAACAGGTAAAAGAAGTAGAACCAGAAGAGCTTTTTGAAAAAACAGATGTGTTAAGCGTCCATTTACCCCTATCAGAAGAAACTTACCATTATGTTGATGATGAGTTTATTAAACAATTTAAAAAAGCAATTTATTTAATAAATACTGCTAGAGGCAATAATGTTTCATTAGCCGCATTAGTTAAAGCACTAAAAAACAAAACAATACTTGGAGCTTGTTTAGATGTGTTAGAATACGAAAACAAATCTTTTGAAAAAATAGACACCAACAAATTACCAGAAGACTTTAATTATTTAATTAAAGCAAACAATGTAATCTTAAGCCCACATGTTGCTGGTTGGAGCAAAGAATCTTACCTTAAATTATCTTCTTTTTTGGCAGAAAAAATATTAAAAGAGTGTTGAAATCACTAATCGAGTAACGGCTTTATGTCTTGCTTGTTGCGGATAATCAGAAGTAATGAGCTATACAGGTTTGTTCGCTAATGTTATTTTTATAATTCACTTTTTATTAAATTAATAAGGTTTAGAGATTTATCCTTTATATCCTGTAGCCTTTTCCTATTGGCTTTAGTTACATTATTTCCTTTCATTATATACATATGTATATCTCTATAGTTTTTTGAATCCTTATCTTTAAGCCAGGCATGCTTTTTGATTGCTTCTTCTGGATTTAATTCATAATCATTTTCAAAAGAGTGCCATCCGTATTTGCACTCTCGCCAATCTTCCATAACCTGATCTAAACTTTTAGTATGATATACATCTTGAGCATCAATAAAATTATAATATTTCGTTATTTCAGTAATGAGAGTATCTGAACCTATATTATAGAGTTTTCCGGTATTTTGCATTTCTTCAAAGACTGAAGTATACATATTGTGAGAGCTAAAATTTACTATCTGTTTCTCCAAAATATATTTTATTCGTTCTTCATTAATACCAAGATTAAAAAGAGTGATAATAGAATCTTGTCTTTTCTCTGATAGTGCGTTTGGAATATGGGTTCTAATGGGGTCAGATATTTCAACATATTCTAAAAAGTCAACGCGCTCCATATTTAGGTTAACCTCTTCTAACATTCTACTCAATAAGAGTTTATTTTCTTTTGCATTAACTTGTGAATTATAAAAAGAGTTAATTTGAATTGCAATTAGAATTCCAATGACTACAAGCACAATTTCACCAATAGCGTATTTAAAGTATTTTCCAGTTTTACCTTCTGAAAGTAAATTTTTTCGAATTTTTCTAAAGAATTTTATCATTGGTTAGCGGTTTCTGATAATGAAGCAGACCTTGTTGTTAAACCAAATATAGCTAAAAACATAAAAATACCTTTCAGAGGTAAAGTATTATAACAGAATTTATTGAAATATTAGAGTTAAAACGCTATAAGGAGTTAACCACATTTTCAATCACCTTTGGAAAATGCTCGTATTCTAATTCGTGAATTTTTTTTGCAACATCATTATAGGTGTCTGTGGGCAGTACCTCACATTTTGCTTGAAAAATAATTTTCCCTTCATCATAGTTCTCATTCACATAATGTATGGTAATACCGCTTTCGATTTCTTCAGCAGCCACAATAGCCTTATGTACATTGTCGCCATACATTCCTTTTCCTCCAAATTTTGGCAATAAGGCAGGGTGTATATTTATAATTTTGTTAGGAAACGCCTTTATCAATTTTTCGGGTATTTTTAGCAAAAAACCAGCCAAAACAACAAAATTAATGCTGTTTTCGTTCAAAAAACGCAAAATTTCGTCAGTTTTTAAAAATTCCTCCTTGCTAAACACTCTTGATTTTATACCCAGTTTTTTTGCTCTTTCCAACACATAAGCATTGGGGTTGTTGGTTAGGAACAGAGAAATGTCAACTTCCTGACTTTTGCTAAAATAATTAGCAATGTTTTCGGCATTTGAGCCACTTCCCGAAGCAAAAATTGCAATTCTTATCATAAGTTTACTATCTTCACGAGCCGTAAAATTAAACAAAACTAATGGAGCAAAAATTTATACTATACCCACACAAAGAACTTACATCAGAAGAGCAAATAGTAAGGAGTGAGGAGCATTATCAATTAATGGATAAAAGAAGGAGCATCAGAGAGTTTTCTGACAAACCTGTTGACATTAAAGTTATAGAAAACATCATAAAAACAGCATCAACAGCACCTTCTGGGGCACACAAGCAGCCGTGGACATTCTGTGTGATTTCAAACACTGAACTAAAATCGAAAATTAGAGAAGCTGCTGAAGCAGAAGAAAAAATAAATTATGATGGCAGAATGAGCGAAAGGTGGCTAGAAGATTTGGAGCCTTTCGGAACCAACTGGGAGAAGCCTTTTATTGATATTGCCCCATACATAATAGTAGTTTTTAAAAGAGCTTACGAAATGATTGATGGCGAAAAACGCAACAATTATTATGTAAACGAATCGGTTGGTATTGCCAGTGGAATGTTAATAGCCGCCATTCACAATGCAGGGTTGTGCACACTCACCCACACCCCCAGCCCAATGAATTTTTTATCGAAAGTGTTGGGCAGACCAGACAATGAAAGAGCGTTTTTGCTAATGCCCGTTGGCTACCCTGCTAATGATGCAGAGGTTCCTGATATTGAAAGAAAAGAATTAGATCAAATAATGATACATTATAAATAATCGAAAATTATTTGATTATATAGTTATAAATAATTTTCTTTGCACCTTGTAAACAATAAAAAAATTATATCATGTCAGATATTACAGGAAGAGTACAAGCTATCATCGTTGACAAATTAGGAGTTGACGAGAGCGAAGTAACTAATGAAGCAAGCTTTACTAATGATTTAGGAGCAGATTCTTTAGATACAGTTGAATTAATCATGGAATTTGAAAAAGAATTCAATATCGCAATCCCAGACGATCAAGCAGAAAAAATTGCTACAGTTGGAGATGCTATAAAGTATATTGAAGATAACGCAAAATAATACGCGTTTATAAAACTTATTTTGGAATAGCTTTGAATTTACTTTCAAGGCTATTTCTTTATCAACATAAATTAATTACTATATGGAATTAAGAAGAGTTGTAGTTACAGGTATCGGTGCCATTACCCCATTGGGAAAAAACTTTCAAGAATCATGGAGCAATCTAAAAGCCGGTGTTAGTGGTTGTGCACCTATAAAAAGGTTTGATGCTTCAAACTTTAAAACCAAATTTGCTTGCGAAGTAAAAGATTACGATGTAATGGATTATTTTGATAGAAAGGAAGCAAGAAAAATAGATACTTATACACAATTTGCATTGATTGCTGCTAAAGAAGCGGTGGCTAATTCTAATATAGATTTAGAAAGTGTTGATAAAGACAGAGTGGGTGTTATTTGGGGTTCAGGTATTGGAGGTTTAAAAACCTTTCAGGATGAGGTAACCAATTTTGCACAAGGTGAAGGAACACCAAGGTTTAATCCATTCTTTATTCCTAAGATGATTGCAGACATTGCTTCAGGACTTATATCTATGGAGTATGGTTTTAGAGGGCCAAACTTTACAACGGTTTCTGCTTGTGCATCATCTACTAATGCTTTAATTGATGCATTCAACTATATTCGTATGGGTAAAGCAGATGTTGTTGTTTCAGGTGGTTCTGAAGCATCTGTTTATGAAGCTGGAATAGGTGGTTTTAATGCAATGCATGCTCTTTCTACAAGAAATGATTCTCCAGAAACAGCCTCAAGGCCCTTTGATAAAGATAGGGATGGTTTTGTGATGGGAGAAGGAGGTGCTTCAATTATTTTAGAAGACTACGATCATGCAGTAGCCAGGGGAGCGACTATTTATGCCGAAATGGTAGGAGGAGGTCTTTCTGCTGATGCACATCACATGACAGCTCCGCATCCAGAAGGTTTGGGGGCTACAAACGTGATGAAAAATGCACTAAGTGATGCAGGAATGACCCCTGAAGACATTGATTATATCAATGTTCATGGTACTTCTACCCCACTTGGGGATATAGCTGAGAGCCAGGCAATTGTTAATGTTTTTGGAGATCATGCTTATAACTTAAATATCAGTTCTACTAAATCAATGACTGGCCATTTATTGGGTGCCGCAGGAGCCTTAGAAGCAATGGCAACCATTATGGCAGTAAAGGAAAATATTGTTCCTCCAACCATCAACCATTTTACGGATGATGAGGCTTTTGATCCGGGGCTTAACTTTACCTTTAATAAAGCACAGGAAAGGGAAGTAAGGGCGGCATTAAGCAACACTTTTGGTTTTGGTGGACATAATGCCTCAGTTATTTTTAAAAAATTTAAACAGTAATTGACCCTACTTAAAAGAGTTTTCAGAAAAAAAAATGAACTCTCTATTGTTTTAGAGCGAATAATGGGGTTTTATCCCAAACAAATTTCGCTTTATGAACAGGCTTTTTTACACAAGTCGGTTATTAAAGAACATGAGCTTAAACCTTTTGAAAGCAACGAAAGGCTTGAGTTTTTAGGTGATGCTATTTTAGATAGCATTGTATCACATTACTTGTTTAATAAGTTTCCGTTTAAAGATGAAGGCTATTTAACCCAATTGCGCTCTAGGATTGTTAGTAGACAAAGTTTAAACAGGCTTGGAATTACAATAGGCTTAAAAGAGTTAATTAACTCTAAACTCGATAAAGAATCTAAGTCTCTTTATGGTGACGCTCTGGAGGCTCTAATAGGAGCAATTTATGTTGATAAAGGATATGTGTTTGCCCAACAGTTTGTGGAAGAAAAACTATTAACCCACTATTTAGATATAGACACCATTATTAATACAGAAACTGATTTTAAAAGTAGAGCAATTGAGTGGTGCCAAAAGCAAAAAATAGACTTTGATTTTGATTTAACAGAAACGGAAGAGGACAATGAAAAAATTTATACTGCTAAGTTGATAATTAATGGAGAAATAAAAGGTGAAGGGCAAGCAAAATCAAAGAAGAAAGCGGAGCAAATAGCTTCAGAAGAGTTTTATAAAACCATTAGTTAGTTCCGTAAAGTCCCATTTTATTTCCTTCAGAATCTATAAAATGAGCATAATACCCAGGTTTATTATCAATGTAGGTGTTGGGTATAATAAACTCATTGTCAGACTCTTTTTGTGTGATTAATGTTTTAGGAGTAATTATTTTACCTCCATTTTCTTCAATAAGTTTCATAATGGTTTCAAAATTACCAGTAGCCTCAAAAAACAAAGTTGTACCCACGCCAAGCACTTTATCAGAATCAACTTCAATTATAGCTCCATTCATCAATTTTTCTCCTGTTTCTCCTTCTTTAAAAATAGCATGAGGAATCCCATTTAATTCTTCAAAGAAAAACGTAGCATCAAATACATCTTCGTAAAACTTAGCAGCACGAGTTAAATTTTTTGAAGGTATTTGTATCCAGGAAACTATGTTGTGGTTCATACTACAAATATAAAAAAGATGAACAAAAAGAGAAAGTAGTCATAAAACAACGAACAAAAAGGCTTGTCTTAGGCATATTAATAACAATTAATTAACACGAAAACTTTCATAGAAAAATTAATGGAAATACATTTGTAAGGCTTTTAAAAGCATCAAGTATGAGTTTTGGCTTAATAGATGTGCTTCGTTTAATTGGGGCTTTGGGGTTCTTCATTTTTGGAATGAAGATAATGAGCGAAGGTATTCAAAAAGCTGCAGGGAGTAGCTTAAGAAAAATCCTTGGAGCCATGACATCTACTCGTTTTCTTGGTCTGGGTACGGGTTTTTTAATAACATGTTTAATACAGTCTTCTTCTGCAACTACTGTAATGGTAGTTAGTTTTGTTAATGCTGGTTTATTAAGCTTAACCGAATCCATTGGGGTTATTATGGGGGCCAATATAGGTACTACACTTACAGGGTGGTTGGTTTCTTTGTTTGGTTTTGGATTTAAGATTTCACATTTTGCGCTTCCTATACTAGCTATAGGCTTTCCTTTAATATTTTTAAATAAAAATAAACTAAAATCTTGGGGTGAGTTTATTATTGGTTTTGCCTTGCTTTTTATGGGGCTTGATGAACTTAAACACGCTGTACCTGATTTAAAAAGTGATCCGAATGCTGTTGCGTTTATCTCTGAGTACGCTAATATGGGCTTTCTTTCAACCATTATTTTTATTGCGATAGGAACGATATTAACAGTTGTTGTTCAATCATCTAGTGCTGCAATGGCTATTACATTGGTTTTATGTAATCAGGGTGTAATAACATTAGATGTTGCAGCGGCAATTGTTTTAGGCGAGAATATAGGAACAACTATAACAGCTAACATCGCGGCATTAGTAGCTAACATACATGCAAAAAGAGCAGCGGTAGCCCATTTTATATTTAATGTTTTTGGTGTGATATGGGTCGTTATACTTTTCCAGCCATTTCTATCTCTTGTTGAATCAGCCTGGGTTCCTTTTCAAGAGATGTTAAGGTCTATTAAACCTGATTTTAGTGAAGGCGCTATTGAAATGCAACTGTCATTATTCCACACACTGTTTAATATCACTAATAGCTTCTTGTTGATATGGTTTGTAAACTATATTGCAAAAATAGTAGTTCGCATAATTCCTTCTAAAGGAGAAGAAGAAACACATCAGTTGGCATATATTAGTTCTGGGATTATAAGTACTCCGGAAATTGCTTTACTTGAGGCTAAAAAAGAAGTTTCTCGTTTTGGTAAGCTAACAGTAAGAATGGGCAGCAATGTTAAAAAACTATTAACCGAAACGGATAAGAAAAAAGCATCAGAACTATTTGAAAAAGTTCGTAGCCATGAAGAAATTACGGACAGAATTGAAGCAGAAGTGGCAAATTATTTAGCAAAAGTATCGGAAGGTGAAATAAGCGATAGCAGTTCTATTCAAATCCGTGGTATGCTTAGTATAGTTGGTGACTTAGAGCGTATAGGCGATATTTATTATCAGATGTCTAAAACTATTGAAAGAAAGGTTAAGGAAAAAATATGGTTTACCCCTGAGCAGAGAGTAAACCTGTTAAAGTTGTTCGGTATTGTTGAGGAAGCTCAAACCAACATGATCAAAAATTTAGATAAAGATTATAACCAGGTTTCACTTGCAGATGCTAAAGAAATTGAGCTAAGAATAAATGCTTTTAGAAAAAAATTAAGAAAAGGTCATTTTAAAAGCGTAGAGCAAGGCGAGTATAATTTTAAAAGCGCTACAGTATATAGTAATTTGTTCAATTCCCTAGAGAAAGTAGGAGACCACATTATTAATGTTTCCGAGGGTCTTGCTTCTGATTTTGATGATTTTGATGAAGAAAATGAAAACGATTAGTTCTTAATCTTTTCTTAAACTCCTTAACATAAGGTTAACAAATAAGTAAAAATAAATACATTTTTCTTAGTTCTTTTTGTTGTTCTTTTGCACCAGAATGAAAAAGATTTTATCCATATTAATCTTAGCAGCTATTAGCTTTTCTGTTACCGCAAATGATGGAAATAAAAACGAAAAGCTAAAAATGTTTACTATTACTGGCAAGGTTACTGATAATCACGAAGGGTTAACAGGTGTTCAGGTTTTTGTTGATGGCGAACCAACAAATGTTTTTACTGATTTTGACGGCAACTTTACATTAGAAAATGTTTTAGAGGGAGCCCACACGGTTTCTTTTGATATGATTGCTTATGAAAATAAAGCCGTTCAAATTAACACCAACAATACCAATAGTATTGTTGTTGAAATGAGCGACAGATAATAATTACTTTTTTATACTGCCAATCTGAACCCTGTTTTTACAGGGTTTTTTGTTGTCAAAACAATTTTTGTTTACATTCAATGTTAAGAGAATGTTAACTAAATGTTTTCTGAATGTAACTTTTTTGTATATTTGTCGTTAAATGATAACAAAAAAGAAGTTATGAAAAAATTAGCTGTATTATTTTTAGTCTTATCTACCACATTTGTTGTAGCACAAAATGACGTTTCTTATACTGATGGAACTTATGCTTATGAGAATGGTTCTTTGTATTCAGGTAAAGCAATTAGCAATTATAGCAATGGAAACATTCAGTCGAGTTATGAAATTGAAAATGGTGTTTACCATGGTAAGTTTATTTACTACTTTGAGAATGGTAATGTGATGGAAAACGGTATGTTTAATAGAGGAAAAAAAGATGGAAAGTGGGTAAGGTGGAATAAAAATGGTAAAAAAACAGCTGAGGCAACTTATTATAGAGGTAAAAAAGATGGACAGTGGGAAATTTGGGACGAAAACGGAACTAAACGATATGAGATGTATTATAATAAAGGTGACAAAACAGGAACATGGAAAATGTGGGATGAAAAAGGAGCTTTAATAAGTGAACAACAGTATTAATATTAGTTAACACAAAAATAAAAAAGCCTCGCATTGCGAGGCTTTTTCTTTGCTCCTATTTAATGGAGCTTTAACAATAGCTTAACTGTTTATAAAGGGTGTCAAGCTAATTTTAAGCTGCTTATGACACCAATAATAAACATATTAAGTAGCAATATAAATGATTTGGATTTTTCTAGGTCTGTACTTGAAAAAGAAGGGTTTTGTGTAAAAACCTATAAAGATATTAATGAACACTCTTTGCAACACATCTGCCAAAATCAACCGGATGTTGTGTTGTTGGATCTAGACCTCAAAAATTCTGACGGTATAGAATTGTGTCACCAGTTTAAAAGCGAGCACAAGCTTTCTTCTTTTGTTGTTTTATACACCAAGCATCAGGAGGACTATATACAAGTAGAAGCCTTTAAAGCGGGTGCTGATGCTTATATAGTAAAACCTATTAATAGTAAACTATTTGTGAGGCGAATAGAAGCGCTACTAAAAAGAAAAGGAGCTAAAAAGCCAACCCAAAAACTAACCTATAAAGATTTAGAAATAGACAGAGAAACCTATAGGGTTTTAAGGTTAGAACATGAGATTATATTGCCCCGTAAAGAGTTTGAAATACTTTATTTATTAGCAAGCTTTCCGCAAAAAATTTTTACAAGAGAAGATATTTTTCTAAAAGTTTGGAAAAACGGCAATACTTCAAAAAACAATAGGATTATTGATGTTCACATTAGAAAAATTAGAGAGAAAGTAGATCAGAATATCATTAAAACAATAAAAGGCTTGGGTTACCAGGCGGGATAATTTATAATAGGTTTAGCAATAAAAAAGGGCTGATATTAAAAACCAGCCCTTTTCAATTTCACTGTAGGGGTTAAAAAGTATAAGAATAACCAACCCCAACAAACCTTCCTTCAGTATAAGAAGAGAAAATTTCTTCTTGTGTTTGGAAAGAGCTATAAATTCTTTGACGTTTTTGATTCAACAGGTTATTGACACTTAAACTAACTTTATGTTTTTTGATGTAAGCATCTTCTCCCCCTCCAAAACCTTTTGATACCTTCATAGAAACACTATGGAAAGGCTTGTTGTAAACATCTGGAATTCTTCCAATACCTACAATGGCTAAACTTTTACCCTGAACGTTATAACTTAAGTTAAAATCTATAGCTTTATCTTGGTTGCCGTAACTTAAATAGGAGTTAACCAAGAAAGGAGCCTGACCCTGAAATTGACGAACTCTCTCAATGGTTTCTCCATCTCTGGCCTCTAAAAGTCTTGATTGATATTCAATTTCACTCATTTCTACTTCAGATTTAGCAACAGTTATATTAGTACCAATTGAAATATTTTTAATTTTTTCACTAATAAATTCTAATCCCTTTTTTACTTCAAACTCTATCCCAACAACAGTTGCTTTATCTACATTTCTAGGAATAATGTTATCTGCACTGGTTGCATTAAACGAAACTACCTCAATAGGGTTGGTAAAATCTTTATAAAAACCGCTTAAGGATACAATATCAGCCCCTTTCAAGTATTTTTCAAAACGTAAATCGTAGTTGTTGATGTAGGTTTGAACTAAATCCAGGTTACCAATAAATGTGATTTGTGTAATCGCATCGTAAATTTGAGCACCTGATTTCTCTTTAAAAGAAGGTCTTGCTAAGGTTCTACTATAATTAGCCCTAATATTAAAGTCGTCATTTTCACCTAAACTTTTTACAACACTAACAGCAGGTAAAATATCTAGTTCGTCTAATACAATTCTGTTGTTAAATATATCTTCTTTTCTGTCTAAAATGGTTTGTCTTTGACCAGTATATAACATTTCAGCTCTTTCTATTCTTGCACCATAAATTACTTTAAGTGAACTGTCTAAGGGTAACTCATTCATTAGGTATCCTGCAATAACAGTTTGCTGTGCAGAATATATGTTAGAGGAATCAACTTCTCCAATTACATAAATTCCTTCTCTTTCTTCCGCATCAAAAATATATCCATTAGTAAACAGTTGATTCGGATCTCCATTATATGTAGGAGTGTTACCTGATAAACTAGCATGTCTAAAGTTGTATTCTACTACATCAAAAGATCGGTCTTTAAATAAGTAATAGAAACCTGCTTTAACTGAGCTTTTTAACCCATTCCACTGGTTGAAATCCCATGCTAAATCTGCTTTTCCATTTAGGTTAATTTCTTCTAAATTTCTCCAGGTTCTACTAATAAGAGCTCCTTCTCCAAAAGCTAATTCATATGAACCATCATCCCCTATTGAGTAAATGGTTTGCCTCATATCAGGCTCCTTATTTAGGGCTAAAGAAGGCGAAACAGCTAGTTTTAATTCCAGTTTTTTATTAAATTGGTGTTTGCTGCCCACTAACACATTACTAATGCTTCTTTGGTTGTAATATAAGCTGGTTTTATCTAAAGTAACTTCATTTTGAGAAAAGTCAGTATTGTCTTGTAGTATTCTTGTAGCTGTTTTTATACCATTTTGGGCATGGAAAAAAGTAACAAAGTATTTACTTTTCTCTCTTTTTAGAGATGCACTTACCAGGCCATTCCACAATACCTCTTCTGTACCTACCTCTCCGTTATTTTCAATTACCAATTCTAAATCATTTTTAGAAGTGGTATCACTATACTGGTAAGTATTAAATTGAAAATCATCATAATAAGTATATTGCTTATTGTAACCAAACGAAAGCACGTAACCGAAGGTGTTTTTTTCACCCTCTATTTGGTTACCATAACTAATAGCATAGCGTTGATTTAATAAGCTATTTCCTTTTATAGCAGACATTTGTTTGTCAAATACGCTAGTTAGTTTTTCGAGATCTCTATCATCATCACTCCCAACCAAAGGACGAGGAATTTCTCTTACTCCTGCTAACCTGTTTCTTCTATTGTTAGCGCCATTTCCCCACATATCACCACCAACACCATTAATAGTAATAAAATCACTTTTAAAGTGCATGTCAGGACTATAGCTAAATGAAGCAGAAACACTAAATAATTTAGTTTCAGGAAAATCTTTGGTCACAATATCAACCATTCCTCCAGTGAAATCACCAGGTAAATCAGGTGAAAATGTTTTATAAACAATTAAATTATCTACCACATTGGTAGGAAAAATATCAACTTGCACAGCATTTCTATCTGGGTCTAAACCAGGGATGGCAATACCGTTTAAAATGGTTTTTGTATATCTGTCACCTAACCCTCTTACATAAACATTTTTTCCTCCTTCAATAGAAACACCAGTAACTCTTTTTAATGCCTGAGCAGCATTATTATCACCAGTTTTTTGCAGTTTTTTTGATGAAATACCATCAATTAAATTAACCGATTTCTTTTTAAATGTTGAAATAGCAGCCTCTGTGTTTCGTGCTTGTTTGGCTGTAACAGTAAAGGTTTCCCCTTCTATAGCTTGTGTTTTTAGTTTAGTATCAACAACTGTTACTTGCCCAGGTTTTACCACCACATCGCTAATTTCTTGAGAGGCAAACGATACATAAGAGATAACAATGGTATAAGTACCAGGGTCAGCATCAATGGAATATTTTCCATCAAAATCAGTAATAGAACCAGTGGTGGTTCCTTTAATTTGAACAGTAGCACCAAAAAGAGGTTCTCCAACATCACCATCATGTATGGTTCCTCTAATTTTTCCTTGTTGTGCAAAAGTGATGGAGGCTATTAAGAACAAGCCAAAAAGAAATAAATTTTTCATATACCCTATATAAGTAAAAATTGCCACGTATTAATACGCGGCAATTTTAAGACTATAATAAATTGACAACATTAAACTAACATTATCTAATTGTTAACTGACTATTTGTACTGGCCCGAATGAGCAGCAAATGTCCAACCACCAAACTGTGAAAGGTCAAAACCATTAGTAATACCAGTAGCGGTAGCGTTAGCCCCAGTAAAGATTGTTTCATCAAAACCTCCTTGATCTGAGTCAAATAGACCAGTTAATGCAGCAACATTAAATGTGTTGTTAGTTATTGTTAGGTTCTGCACACCAGTTCCGTCATAATTATTATATGCGTCAGCACCATTAACTTTTACTTTTACTCCAGAATTGAAACCAGTAAAAAATACATTTTGTAATGTTCCTTGTGCTTTAGATTTGAATACAGCGTAATCATTGCTTGAGTTTGAAGAGCTACCTACAATTAAACCTTTATCAAAAGTAAATAACCCGTTAGCATTACTCGCTCCTTCTGGCCCATCTATTTCAAATGCATCACCCGCTTGATTAGAACCAACAATAGCCATAAAGTTTGTTACAGTTCCACTCCACGACTGGTCAACATCATAACAATCGTCATCAATTTTTACAACAATTGTGTGCGAAAGGTTTACACTTCCACCAAAAAGCTCAATACCATCATCTAAACCAGCATATATTTCAACATGATCAATAGTTGTACCGTTACCAACACCACCTAAAGTTAACCCATTAATTTCGTTGCCTGAACCAGGAAGTAAAACACCACCATGTCTAATTGAGCAGTACTGAAATTCACCAGAGTTGTCAGCTACATCAGCACCACCATAAGTGGTCCCAGGTGTTCCTGCAGGGATTCCTTCAATTTCTGCTGTAGTTCCAGTAGATGGAGACACAGGAGCATCACCTAAAATAATAACACCACCCCAAAGCCCTTTGTTACTTGTTGTTAAGTTTGGAGAAGCAATTTGTCCAGGGATAATTTGATCATCTTCAGATGTGAAAATAATAGGTTGTGTAGGTGTTCCTGTTGCATGAATTTTTGCACCAACACCAACAACTAATACTGAAGCATTAGAGGCATTACCAGCCATGCCTTTAACAACAGTTCCAGCTTGAATTGTTAATTCTGCAGGGGCCTCAACTATTACCCTACCATCTATATAAACAATTTTATCGTTAGTCCAGGTAGTATTAGAAGTAATGTTTCCAGAAACAGTAATTGAAGGGAAAGCTTCATCAGGAGTAGGCTCTTCTTCAGTATAAGTACAAGACCCATCGTCTTTTTCTGCTTCTGCGTTATAGTTGTCAGCTAAAATATCTGTACAACCTTCTTTTTTAGAACAAGAAGTAAATACACTTCCAAACCCTATGGCAATAGCCGTAATTAATAATAAGTTTTTTGTTTTCATTGTTAGTTAATTTAATAATAGATTTTTTCTAAATTTTTGTTGACACAAAGGAATATTAGTTTTGTTATTACAGCATGAATTCAATTTTATTCTTAGTTTATTTTGATGTTAACTTAAGTTTACGAAAGGACAGAAAAATGAATTATCAGAAGCACCAATATTTCCTATATATTAAATGGATTAAACAATTAATTAATATTAAATTAACACCGTGAAAAAACCACTAGGGTAACTTCGTTGGATAATTGATATAAAATTAAGTTATGAGTAAGGAAAAGATATTATTAGTTGATGATGAGCCAGACATATTAGAGTTTATTGGATATAACTTAACTAAAGAAGGTTTTGATGTAACCACAACTAATAATGGGAAGGATGCCATTCAAATAGCAAAAAAAATTAAACCAGATTTAATAATTTTAGATGTAATGATGCCAGAAATGGACGGCATAGAAACTTGTCATGAAATAAGAGCGATAGATGATTTAAAACATACATTAATTGCTTTTTTGAGTGCTCGAGGAGAAGATTACTCACAGGTAGCAGGGTTTGATGCAGGAGCTGATGATTACATTACCAAACCCATTAAACCAAGACTTTTAATTAGCAGGGTTAAAGCTATTTTAAGACGTAAACCAGGCGAGGAGTCTATTATTGAGGATAATGATTTAGACATAAAAATTGACAGAGAAAAATACTTGGTTTATAAAGATGGAGAGGAACATACTTTTCCTAAAAAAGAATTTGAATTGTTAGCACTTTTAATATCTAAACCAGGTAAGGTTTTTACTAGAGAAGTTATTTTGGAGAATGTTTGGGGGGGAGAGGTAATAGTTGGAGATAGAACCATTGATGTTCACATTAGGAAACTTCGTGAAAAATTGGGCAATAATTACATTAAAACAATTAAAGGTGTAGGTTATAAATTTGAAGGTTAAGCTCTTTCAGTTATTAACCTTAACTTTGCTCTTATTATGAAAGAGCTTACCCCTAATAGTATTGCGCTTCGGATTTCTTTCTTGGTTGCTGTTGTAGTGGCAGTTGTCCTTTTTGTAGCCAAACAACTTTTTTTTGAAATTAATGCTTGGCTAGTCATTATCATGTTTGTGCTTGCCTTTTTAGCAGCGTATATTGGCTTTAGAATAGCCGTAGAAAAATTTATATACCGTAAAATAAAGTTAATTTATAGAACCATACACAGGTTAAAACTAGATAAGGGTGAAAAAATACCTAAATTCGACTTGGGTACAGATGTTTTGAACCAAGTAAAATCAGAAGTTGAAGATTGGGATAAGATTAATAAAAAAGAAATAGAACGATTAAGAGGGCTAGAAACTTATAGAAGAGAATTTGTGGGGAATGTTTCTCACGAATTGAAAACCCCCATTTTTAATATTCAGGGTTATTTACTTACTCTATTAGAAGGGGCATTAGATGATCCGAACATTAACGAAAAATATTTAGAAAAAGCGAATAAAAGTGTTGATAGAATGATTTCTTTGATTGATGATTTGGACGAGATTACCAAGTTAGAATCAGGCTCTATTAAAATGAACTTAATAAAGTTTGACTTAATTGAATTAACCAAAGAAGTTATCAACTCGCTTGAAATGCGAGCAGAGAGTAAAAACATTAAACTGTCCATCATTAACAAATCTAATAAACCTGTCTGGGTGATGGCAGATCCTGATAGGATAAACCAGGTCTTGGTAAATCTGTTAACTAATTCCATTAGGTATGGGAAAGATAATGGAGAGACCCAAATTAGGTTTTATGACATGCATGATAATGTTTTAACCGAAGTTTCTGATGATGGTATTGGTATAGCAGAAGAGCATTTACCAAGGTTGTTTGAACGTTTTTATCGTACTGATAAAGGCAGAGATAGAGATTCAGGAGGCACAGGTTTGGGACTCTCTATTGTAAAACACATTATTGAAGCACACAACCAAACTATTAATGTTAGGAGTATGAAAGATGTTGGCTCAACCTTCTCTTTTACACTAAAAAAAGCGTAATCATTATATCACTTCGGGTTGACTAAGCTAATTTTAGCATCTTTGTACTATGCAGGTTGACATTTCAATAGCAATAATCACCTTTAATGAGGAAAAGAACATTGGTAGATGTTTAGATTCTGTTACTGGGCTTTCTGATGATGTTTTTGTGGTTGACTCCTATTCTACTGATAAAACAAAAGAAATATGTTTAGGTAAAGGTGTGAGGTTTTTAGAACACAAGTTTGAAGGCCATATTGAACAAAAAAATTATGCCTTATCGCAGGCAAAAAATCAATACGTACTTTCTTTAGATGCAGATGAATCTCTTACTGATGAGTTAAAAAAAGCTATTCAGCAAATTAAAAACAATTGGGAGTACGATGGATATATCTTTAACCGATTAACCAATTATTGTGGCAAATGGATTAAACACTCAGGCTGGTATCCAGATAAAAAATTAAGGCTGTGGGACATCACTAAAGGAAAATGGGGGGGAGAAAACCCACATGATAAAGTGATAATGGATAGTGGAACAAGAACCAAAAACATTAACCTTGATATTTTACATTACTCTTATTACACTATAGACGACCACTTAAAACAGGTAGAATATTTTACAGACATTAACTCTTTAGCAGCATATAAAAACGGCAAAAAAAGTAGTGCTTTCAAGATATTTTATAAATCAGTATTTAAGTTTTTTAGAGATTATATTTTGAAAAGAGGTTTTTTAGATGGACGAGCTGGCTTTTTAATAGCTAAAATTTCTGCACATGCCACAGCAATGAAGTATAGAAAACTAAAAATATTACAGGATAAAAATGAATCCTAAAAAAGTAATAATAAGCAGAACTGATAGTATTGGAGATGTGGTGTTGACATTACCGGTGGCTGGGGTAATTAAGGCAAAATACCCCAACTGTAAGGTATTGTTTTTGGGTAAAACTTATACCCAGCCCATAGTAGAAACATCTGTTTACATTGATGAATTTTTGAATTGGGACGAATTGCAACAGGAAGATAATCCTTCAAAAGCGTTAAAAAAGTTGGAAGCAGATGTCTTTATACATGTGTTTCCGAATAAAAAACTAGCACGAGTAGTTCATAAAGCAAAAATCCCTTATAGGGTTGGTACAACTAACAGGTTATTTCATCTTTTTACTTGTAATAAAAAAGTAGCGTTTTCGCGAAAAAAATCTGATTTACACGAAGCACAACTTAATTTAAAATTACTTCAACCCCTTGCTATTACTGATGATTTGTCTCTTAAGGAATTATCTTCTTATCTACGATTAGAAAAAACGCAACCACTAAAACCAGAACTACAAGAGTTAATAATTAAAGATAAAATCAATGTTATTTTACACCCCAAATCTAAGGGAAGTGCCAAAGAGTGGGGACTTCAAAATTTTGCTAATCTTATTGAGCTACTTCCTCAAGAAAAATTTGAAATTTTTATTACAGGCACTAAAGATGAGGGTGAACTTATCGGGGACAATTTACCTTTCGATACTCCAAATGTAAAATCATTAATAGGCAAGCTGACTTTAAATGAGTTTATTGCTTTTATCGGTAATACTGATGGTTTGGTAGCAGCTAGCACTGGACCACTACACATAGCAGGGGCATTAAACAAAAAAGCAATCGGGCTTTTTTCTCCGAAAAGACCCATTCACCCTAGAAGGTGGAGACCATTGGGCATTAATTCAGAAGCCTTGGTGTTTGATGAAAGTTGTGAAAAATGCAGCAATAACGTATCTTGTAATTGTATTCAAAAAATCTCACCACAACAAGTGGTTGACTTGTTAAAAAAGATTAAATAAAACCTTTAAAACACAATAATAACGGGAGTTAATTAAAAAATTCCGAACTTTATAAGTCGGGCAAATAAGATTTTATTGAATTAACCGTATAACTAATTGTGAGCAATAATTATCAAATACTCATTCAAAAGCTAGACGCTTTTATCAGAAAGTATTATAAAAACCGCTTGATACGTGGAGGAATTTATAGTGCTGGCCTGTTGCTGCTCACCTTTGTTGTGTTTACCACCATTGAGTATTTTGGTCAATTTGATACCACAGGAAGAACCATTTTGTTTTACAGTTTTTTAATTACAGCCATTTATCTTTTGGTTTATTACATAGTTATTCCACTACTAAAGCTTTATCATTTTGGTAAAGTAATTAACCATAAGCAGGCAGCAGAAATTATTGGTAATCATTTTGAGGAAGTAAAGGACAAACTAATCAATGTGCTTCAATTAGAGCGATTAGCTTCTACTAAAAACGATCAATTGCTTTTGGCAAGTATAGATCAAAAAGCAGTTGAACTAAAACCTGTGCCATTTAGCAATGCGATTAATATAGGAGAAAACAAAAAGCATTTAAAGTATTTAATAATTCCCTTATTGTTAATTGTTGGAATTTCAATTACTTCACCCAAAATTCTTACTGAGAGCACTAATCGTTTGATTAATCATAACACTTATATTGAGCCTATTGCTCCATTTAAAATGGAAATAGCAAACCCAAATCTTAATGTATTAAAAAATAAAGATTTCAATCTTAAAGTTACCCTTTCGGGTAATCAGTTGCCAGACAAAATATACTTAGAACAAAACGGAATAAAACTTCCTTTAAGTAAAGAAGACAAACGTAATTACAGTTATACATTTAAAAACGTTCAGTCAGGTAAAAACTTTAAACTTTATGCCTCAGGTTTTTACTCTAAAGAGCATGAACTGAAGGTGATTCCCAATCCCATATTAACAGATTTCACTATTAGTATTAATTATCCAAAATACTTGAATAAGAAGAATGAAGTTATTACCAATACGGGTGATTTAATATTGCCTGAAGGAACACAGTTAAAATGGAACATACAGGCTGAAGATGCAGATTATGTTTATTTTGTAGATAGCGATAGTTCTTTTCAGTTAAAATCGGCAGCAACACAATTTATTCACCAAAAAATCGCAATAAAAAACCAAGGGTATGCCATTATTCCATCTAACAGTTTTGTGGAGTTTGGTGATACTGTGCAATACTCATTACAAGTTGTTCCCGATAAGTTTCCTACAATTAATGTTACTGAAAAGAAAGATTCTACTAATGATAGCCGAATTTATTTTAGAGGAGAAATAACTGATGATTATGGTTTCTCAGGATTATCATTTCACTATCACATTCTTACTAAAATAGATTCTTTACCGAACAGAAACCGACCAAAGCAGATAAACATTCCGCATAACAATGCAACGAATATTGATGAGTTTTTTCATTTCTGGAACCTAGAGGAGCTAAATATCCTTCCAGGAGACGAGATAAGCTATTATTTTACTGTTTGGGATAATGATGGGGTGAATGGTAGAAAATCTACGAAATCTGCTCTTAAAACTTTTAAATCAAAATCTATCAAAGAAAGGAATGTTCAAACCACAAAAAGTAACAATGAGATTAAAGAAAGTTTGAGTGAAGGCATTAAAAATGCCAAGCAAATCCAAAAAGAACTCGAAGATTTAAAGAAAAAATTAGCAGAGAAAAAAGAAATAGGATGGGAAGAAAAACAAAAGCTCAAAGATTTATTGGAAAAACAGAAAGAGTTGGAGAAGAAAGTAAATGAAGTTCAGCAACAAAACCAGAAGAATAACCAACAGCAAAATGAATACAAGCAGTACAGTGAAGAAATTTTGCAAAAGCAGGAGCAGTTACAAAAATTGTTTGATGAGTTAATGACTGATGAAATGAAAGAAATGATGGAAAAACTACAAGAGATGATGGATAAGTTAGATAAAAATATGTTTGAGAATGAGCTAGACAAAATGGAGCTGTCTAACAAAGATTTAGAAAAAGAATTAGACCGTTCGCTAGAGTTGTTTAAGCAAATGGAGTTTGAACAAAAACTAGATGAGGTAAAGAATAAACTGGACGAACTTGCTGAGCAACAAAATCAACTTTCAGAAGACACCAAAAACAAAAAGGAAAGTAATGAAAAACTTGCCGAAAAGCAGGAGCAATTAAACGAAGAGTTTGACGAATTAAAAAAGGAATTAGATCAACTTAATCAAATGGATAAAGAATTAGAACGACCAAACGGAATGGAAGATACCAAAGAAAAACAAGAAGAAATTTCTGAGGAAATGAAGAACAGTTCAGACCAATTACAAAATGGCAAAAACAAAAAATCATCACAATCTCAAAAAAATGCTGCTCAGAAAATGCAGGAAATGGCTCAGCAAATGGCAGCTATGCAACAAGCAGCAGAAAATCAAGGGGAGGATATGGATGCCCTTCGTCAGCTATTGGACAATTTAATTCATTTGTCATTTGAGCAGGAAGAGTTAATGGAACAATACAAAAAAATAAACCGAAAAAGCCCGGAATATGTTGAGTTAACTCAAAAACAGAAAAAGCTAAAGGATGACGCTAAAATGATTGAAGATTCATTGTTTGCTTTAAGCAAAAGAGTTGTTCAATTAGAATCAACCATTAATAAAGAAATTAGTGCAATTAATAGCAATATGGATAAAACCATTTATTATATGGCTGAGCGACAAATACCAATGGCTGCTGCTCGTCAGCAATATGTAATGACTTCAGTAAACAATTTAGCTTTGTTGTTTGATGAAGCTTTACAACAAATGCAAGCACAAATGCGCTCTCAAAAACAAGGGGAAGGAAGCTGTAATAAACCGGGTGGGAACGGTAAACCAAAACCCGGATTTGGAGCAGTAAAAAAAATGCAAGAGCAATTAAGCAAGCAATTAGAACAAATGAAAAAAGCGATGGAACAAGGTAATATGCCTGGGGGTAAAAAGAAAGGAGAACAACAAGGCATGGGAATAGGAAAAGGAGGGATGAGCGAATCTTTAGCGAAAATGGCTGCCCAACAAGCTAAGATTAGAGAAGAGTTAAATAAGCTAAAAAAATCAGGCGGGGGAACTGGGTTAAATGGTATGTCTAAATTAATGGAAGAAAACGAAACCGATATTGTAAACAAACGTATTACACAAGAAACTATTAACAGACAAAAAGAAATTTTAACAAGGTTGTTGGAGTCTGAGAAGGCAGAAAGAGAACGTGAGTGGGATGATAAACGAGAGTCGAAAGAAGGAATTGTTAAGGAACAACGCAACCCTGAATTATATTTTGAGTATAATAAGGAAAAAGAAAAAGAAGTAGATTTGCTAAAAACTACTCCGCCTAATTTAAGCACTTTTTATAAAGGAAAAGTAAACCAGTATTTTCAACAGATTAACCAATGATAGAAGAAGGAACAGTTCAAAAATTAGAGCTTTCATCACAATTAGAAAGTTTATCCCAAATAGAAACATTTGTAGATGATTTTTGTGACCAGAGACATGTTAGCGAAGATGATTATGGTAATATCCTGATTGCAATTACTGAGGCTGTAAACAATGCCATTACTCATGGTAATCAATTAGACCCTTTAAAAAAAGTTTGTCTGAATGTTCAAGGCGATACCAATGAAGTTGCATTTACTGTTGAAGATGAGGGCAAGGGGTTTAACCTAAACGATGTGCCTGATCCCACTTTGCCTGAAAACATTACTTCCCTAAGAGGGCGAGGAATTTTTTTAATGCAAAATTTGGCTGATGATGTTTCTTTTGAAAACAATGGTTCAAAGATAAAGTTAAAATTCTCTATTTCAAATAGTTAATGAGTTTTAAGCCCTCAATTTCTTTTCATGCTGAAGACACATCATTTTCATTAGAGAATGAAAATGACGTTATTAAGTGGATTCGAAATACGATTGTAAAGGAAGGTAAAAAATCAGGCGAAATCACCTATATTTTTTGCTCAGATAACTACTTACATAAAATTAATTTAGACTTCTTAAATCACGATACATTAACTGACATCATCACTTTTAATTATTGTGAAGATGATGTGATAAATGCTGATATATTTATTAGCATAGATCGTGTTAGAGAGAATGCAAATGACTACGAGGTGTCTTTTATAACAGAGTTAAATCGTGTTATGATACATGGTGTTTTACACTTACTTGGTTATAATGATAAGACTGAAGCAGAACAATCTCAAATGAGAGCTAAGGAAGATTTTTACCTATCTTTGCAGTCGAAATAATTGTTCCACGTGAAACATTATGGAAAAACAGTATGACATAATAGTTGTTGGAGGAGGTCACGCGGGTTGTGAAGCAGCTTCTGCATCTGCCAAATTAGGCTCTAAAACGCTACTCATTACTATGAACATGGATACGATTGCTCAAATGTCGTGTAACCCTGCAATGGGTGGTGTGGCTAAGGGGCAGATTGTTCGCGAAATTGATGCTTTAGGTGGTTTTTCAGGAATTATTAGTGATAAAAGTGCCATACAGTTTAAGATGCTAAACCGTTCGAAAGGCCCTGCAATGTGGAGCCCAAGATCACAGAATGATAGGATGCTATTTTCTAAAGAGTGGCGATTACAATTAGAGAAAACGGAGAACTTAGAGTTTTGGCAAGACATGGTTGTTGAGCTTATAGAGGAGAATGGAAAATGCATAGGAGTTAAAACACAAATTGGTGTTGAGTTTAAATCTAAGGCGGTAATTCTTACTAATGGAACTTTTTTAAATGGCTTAATTCATATTGGGGAAAAGAAGTTTGGCGGAGGTAGAGCAGGAGCAAGATCGTCAGTTGGTTTAACGGAGCAGTTGGTTGGTTTTGGTTTTGAATCAGGAAGAATGAAAACAGGAACCCCACCAAGAGTTGATGGAAGAAGTTTAGATTATACTAAAATGGAGGAACAACCAGGAGACGACAATCCAGGTAAATTTTCTTTTACAGATACTCTAAAATTAAGCAACCAGAGAAGTTGTTTTATTGCTTATACTAACCCTAATGTGCACGAAATCCTTCAAACGGGGTTTGAAAAATCACCTATGTTTACAGGTAGGATCCAAGGGTTGGGACCAAGATACTGTCCGTCTATTGAGGATAAAATTGTGCGGTTTTCTGAAAGAGAAAGACATCAACTTTTTGTTGAACCAGAGGGTTGGAATACCGTTGAAATTTATTTGAATGGTTTCTCTACATCTTTACCTGAAAGTGTTCAGTATGAAGCCATGAAATTAATTCCTGGTTTTGAAAATGCCAGAATGTTTAGACCAGGGTATGCTATTGAATATGATTTTTTTCAACCAACACAACTTAAAAATACGCTTGAAACGAAACTTATTTCAGGCTTGTATTTTGCGGGACAAATAAACGGTACCACTGGTTATGAAGAAGCTGCCGGACAAGGTTTAATGGCTGGAATAAATGCTCATTTAAAAATTAATGAAAATGATGCTTTTGTGCTTAAAAGAGATGAAGCATACATTGGAGTATTAATAGATGATTTAATTACCAAAGGAACGAAGGAGCCATATAGAATGTTTACTTCTAGAGCGGAATATAGAATTTTATTGCGACAAGATAATGCTGATGTAAGACTTACTCCTGTTGGTTTCGAACTAGGTTTGGCAAGTGAAGACCGGATGAAAGGGGTACAAGTAAAAAAGAAAAACATTGAGAAAATTATCAATGATTTTAAAACAACGAGTTTAATTCCAGAAGAAGTAAACGATTATTTAGGTAAGCAGAAGAGCTCTTTATTAAAACAGAAAGTGAAGGCATCATCTGTTATTACTAGACCAAATATTAACATCAATGAGTTAAGTTCTTTTAACAAAAAACTTAGTGGAAGTATTCAGAACTTCTGTGATGAAGAGGTTGAAAGTGCTGAAATTTTAATGAAGTATGATGGTTATATTAAACGAGAAAAAGAAGTTGCAGAAAAGATTATGCGACTTGAAAATATAAATATTTATGATGACATTGATTATACTCAATTAAGTTCTCTTTCAGCTGAAGCTGTAGAAAAGTTATCTGCAGTAAAACCAAAAACAGTTGGACAAGCATCTCGCATAAGCGGAATTTCTCCATCAGATATTTCTGTGTTGATGGTTTATATGGGAAGATAATGTTCCACGTGAAACATTTTGGATGAAAAATCAATTTTAAGCGATTTAAAGCATTTTTATCCTTGGCAAGTATCTTACCCCTATTTTTTTGAGAAAACTCAAACAACCCCTTATTTTATAAGTGTCTGAAAACCAAACAAATAAGACGGACTTAATGATTGCTTACAATATTTCAGCTATTTTTGATCATGTTTTTCAAAAAAGCTAATAAGAATTTATTTTTTGTCTTTTTGATAATTGCTTTATTACCGTATTGCTATTTAAGTTTTTTTGCTCAGCCGATGATTGATGATTTTGCATTTGCAGCTCAGTATGTTAAAAATGATTATGTTCAATTATTGAAAAACACTTATCAAAATCTTAACGGGAGATATATCTCCTCTGCTGTAATGTACCTAAACCCTATTTCTTTTGGTAGCTTTAAATTGTATAAGTTAATACCTATTTTACAGATGGTATTATTTTTTGTGGTAAATGTTTTATTCTTTAATCAATTTATAGAACAGAAAAAAGCAAGTTGGTTCTGTGCTTTAATAATTACATTAACCTACCTACATAATTTACCAATTATTTCGGAAGGCGTGTATTGGTTTACAGGATCTGTAATTTATCAATTAGGGCTAAGCATTTCTATATTATATTTTTCATGCTTAATAAAAATATTAAAGCAGCAGCAAGCAAAATCATTTCAGCATTTTGGGTTAGGTTTTTTATTGTTTCTGAGTTGTGGGTTTAATGAAGTATTAACACTATTAATTCTATTTTTTTTAGCAGTAATGTTTTGGGTGTCATGGTGTAGCAATTTACGGGTTAAAAAAATTATACTTACACAATTATTCCTAGCTATAGGGTTTTCTTGTATTATGTTTTTGGCTCCTGGAAATAGTACGAGAGAAGAGGTTTACATTAACAATCATAATCTATTAAATTCTTTGGGGATGTCCATTTTACAAGTAGGAAGGTTTGTTCTTGTTTGGATAATGTCAATTCCATTAATTGCACTCTCTTTTTTTTATGTTAATGCTCATCATAAACTAAAGAATAAGTTTTTGATTTTTAAACAGTCTTTTTATCTCAATAAATGGGTTTCACTTTTGTTGTTGTTTACGATTATCTTTATCTGTGTTTTTCCTCCGTATTGGTTTACAGGAATACTTGGTCAACAACGTACACTTAATATTGCGTATTACTTTTTTATAGTTATATGGTTTGTTAATTTATCGGTTTGGCTTAATGATTCTAAACGATTAAATGAATTAATGAGCAGAGTTGCTAAATATCGAGCTGTTTTTGCGATCTTTTTAATAGTCGGAGTATTATTTACAGGAAATGGATTTAACGCCTTAAATGATATTTTTTCAGGTAAAGCAGCATTATTTGACAAAGAATTGGCCGCACGACACGAAATATTACTTAAAGCACAGCAAAAAGAACCTAAAGAAATCATTTTTAACCGCGTTGTACAACCGAAAAACTTGTTTGTAACCGACATATCCAACAATCCTGATTTTTGGACAAACAGGTGTTATAATGAATATTATCAGCTAAAAAGTACAAGAGTTTATATTTCTAATCTTACTGAGGACGAAACAGATTAGTTTAAACTTAGATTTTATATTAATTTTCCATCTTAATTATCTTTATCAAATGAAATTTAGTATAAAGCCTATATATGCCATTTTACTGGTTATAATTACAGCATTATTAATTAATGTAAGTTTTAAAAATTGGGAAAAAGAGCAGAGGGTTATAGAGTATGATGTTCATAACTATTATTTTTATTTGCCAGCCACCTTTATTTACAATGATTTAAAACTTGAAAAAAGCGATTATAAATTTGGGGATAATTATCATTTGTTTTGGGTACAAAATGATTGCAATGGTAATAAGGTAAATAAAGAAACATGCGGCTTATCAATATTATATGCTCCCTTCTTTTTTGTCGGACACTTTGCCGCAAAGATTTTTAACTATTCTGACAACGGATTTTCGGAACCCTATAAAATTTTACTATTATTAAGTTCTGTATTTTATTTATTCATAGGTTTAATTTTTATCAAAAAAATATTGAATCAATTGAGCTTCGATTCCATAACAATTTCTATTGTTATATTGTTGTTGGGGTTAGGAACAAATTTATTGACTTATTCGTCTCAATCAGCAACTGATCCTCATGTTTACAGCTTTTGTTTGTTTGCAGGCTTTATATATAATACAATTATGTGGTATAAAGAAGCTACTTATAACAGGACTTTATTTTTAGGGTTGCTTTATGGGCTTATTACTTTAATAAACCCTGTGAACTCATTGATTTTATTGTTTTTCTTGCTATACAATATCAACTCCTTCTCCGATATAAAAGAGCGCTTTAATTTTTTGTTTACTACGCACTATAAAAGTGTTGTTCGTTTTGTTGTATTTATGTTTGTTGTTTGGATTCCACAGTTTTTATATTGGAAATTAGTTTCTGGTGATTGGTTCTACTCCACACAGCGAGATGAAAGGTTTTATTTTTTGGATCCAGAGATAATCAATGGCTTGTTTAGCTTTAGAAAAGGGTGGCTGGTTTATACCCCAATTATGGTTTTTGCCGTAATAGGTATGTTTTTTCTAAAAGAACAATTAAAGGGGTTAAAATGGGGTGTAACCTTATTTACAATCATCAATATTTATATTGTATTTTCTTGGTGGTGTTGGTGGTATGGAGGAACGCATGGTCAAAAAGCTCTTATAGAAAGCTATGCTTTATTAGTGATACCTTTGGCTGCTTTTGTTAGATGGATGGTGCAGAAAAAATCAACTTTATTGAAAAGTGTTTTTGGCTTGATTGCAGCTTTTTTTATATGGTTAAATATTGTGCAGGTTTATCAACGAGAATCGGGGGCGTTACATTATAGTGGCATGTCTTATAAACTATATGTAAAGCAATTTGGTAAAATAGATAAAGTAGAGGACTTTGAAGAACATATAGATTGGATTGATGTAGATGCCTACAAGTATCGATAGTAGGTGTTATTTGTTTTTTTCTGGGGCAAACTCTATTTTTTCAACTTTAACCACCCCAAGATCTACATAAGGAATAGAGTTCTCAATGCTATCAACTTTTAAATGAAGAGGCACCTCTCCTCTTGTCATGGTGTGTTCAGTTGCAGACGACATCCAGTGATAAAAATCATAATCACCTAATAGTTTAAAACTACCATCTTTCTTAGTAACAGTATGATATGAGTGTGTCCACCATTTATTCCAACCTAATATTACAGCCCCTTGTATAGGCTCATTATTTTCATTGACCATTTTACCTAATAAAGCAAAAGAATCATTTTGAGAATAATTGTAATAATTATCAAAACAAAGGCATGTATCGTTTTTTTCAGGAACAAAACTCTTAAATGCTTGAGCCGCTGGCTTTGTGTTTCCCTTCATGTCTATAACACCCATATAACTGTCATGATATTTCATACCCATAACGTCTTTAAATTGCCACCAGGTATAACCTATACCCCCACAATTAAGGGTTTGTTTTAAGGTATTTTCGGCAAAGAGTTTTTGTTCTTCGTAAGTAATGGAATCATTGTTGGCAGGGATAGAGGTTTCACCTATCATCCATGGTTTTTTAATGTATTTTCCGTACCAGTAAATTTCATTTCGCACTTGTTCTGGCTCATATTGGTAAGGATGAAAAGAATAAAAATCAACATTAATCAAGTTAGGGTCCCATTCAAAAACCTCTCTAATTCCCTCAAGTCCAAGAGTAGTTAAATGGTGGTGTTTTGAGAATTTATTTACAATACCATCCCAAATGTTTACCTCATAAACCACACTTGGTTTAGACCTGATAATTGTATCGAAATATAAAGGTTCATTAAATAAATCATAAGCCATTAAAGTGTTATTGTGTTTGAAGTGAGCGGCTAGCCTTTTTAAATGATTTTTTGTGCTTTTTGAATGAGGAACCATCCTAATGAGTAAAACCACTTTTAATCCAGCATCTTCTATTATTTCAAACATTTCATCCATTGCTTCAAAATATTTATCGTAGTTGCATGGGTTGTCTGTTAGGGTAAACGATTCTCTATGCGTTTCGTCAGTATGTATAGGAATAGAAAGCCTATCGCCATTTTTTTTATCAACTCTTTCTTCACCTACCTTACATAGCCTTATAGAATTAAACCCCATAGATTTAATAAGTTCCATGTCTGCTTTAAATTGCTTTAAGCCAGATTCTCGGGTAGAAACATCTATAGAGTTGTTTACATTGTACATGTTGTGGGGTCTAACCCAAAAAATTTCTCCGTCAGTTTGTAATGATGCACAATAGTTTACAGCTAAAGGATAAAATTCTTCACCATGTAGTTCAAATTTGTTTTCATCATTTATGGATACAAAAGAACTTTTACTGGTAGGAGAAAATATGAAATACGCCACTAAGCCAATGGCAATGATGAAAATAGAAAGTTGTAATTTTTTCATAGTTAGCTTTCTTTTTGTGCTTTTACTTCCTGAAATAAACAAATTTGTTGTACTTTGCTCTTCAGTAGTTTTCTAACCGATTACAAAAGAATGAATTTATTTAACAACATCAACAAAAAAAAGACACTAATCCCTTTGTTGCTATTAGTTACCTTTTTAGTTATTAAGTATGGGTTGTTCTATATCAATTACGATAAGTTTCATGTTTTGGTAAAACTTTCCACTTTTGCCTTCTACTTTACCATTCTTTTTTATGCTACTCGCTTTTTAATAAAAAAGAAGAAAACGATACTGGCTAATTTCACGATACTATTTATCTTGTTTTTTGTGGTAGAATTAGTGTGTTACATGCTATTAGGGCTACCCAAGCAAGAATGGAAAGATTATAGTACGGGAGATTTACCCCCAGATCATATTGGGACACATTTAGGAAATGTTCCTTGGGCAGATTCGGTGTGGCATGATGTGAAAATTGTGGGTGACCAAACTATATTTGACACCTATTATACTGTAGATAGTTTAAATCGAAGAGTTGTACCAGGTTATAATTCAGAAAAAGGAAAATATGCTGTATTCTTTGGGTGCTCTATTTGTTACGGGTTTGGGCTAAAAGATGATCAGACCATACCTTATTATGTACAGCAGAATACGGGTGATTATAACTCTTACAATTATTCTTATACAGGCTGGGGTTGTCACCATATGTTGGCAAGAATGGAGCATAAGAACATAGCCCAGGAAGTTAAAGAGAAAGAAGGTGTAGGGGTTTACATTTTCTTATGGAGCCATATTAGAAGAGCTATTGCTGACATGAGAATTTATACAGGCTGGGGGCATACTATGCCTTATTATTATTTGGAGAACGGTGAAATAAAAAGAGATGGAAACTTTAAAACAGGGAGACCATTTCTATCAAAAATTTATGAGCTGTTGGGTCGTTCTTTTATTGTACAATATTTTCAACTCAACTTTCCCAACTCTACGAACGAAACTCACATGAACTTGGCAGCAGAAATCATTAAAAAAGCCAAGGAGACATACGTTCAACAGTTTGGTAATGATAAATTTTATGTTGTTGTGCATCCTTCTGTTTGGACAGAATTTACGGATGAAAACAATGAAACGTTTAAAGCAATACTAAAAGAGAAAGGGATTAATGTGTTGGATTATTCTAAAAAAATCCCCCTTGATAATGATCATATTATAGTAGGTGATGGACACCCAAATGAAGTGAGTAACGAGAAATTTGCCAAAATGTTGGTTAATGATTTACAATTAAACTAATTGCTTCAGTTCTTCGTAGATTTTATAAGCTTCTGATTTTAAATTTTCAGAACAATCTGATTCAGTTTTTCTTTTATTGATAAAAGAAGGCAAATTAGGTAACTCAATGTTAATACCTAATTTTAGATAGATTTCATTTAACACTTCTTTCGGGTTGCTACAATAAAAATCATAATTAATATAAACCACATTATGCTTGTTTATGGTTAAGATGTGCTTGTAATAATTCATCCATATTTGAAGCCAGTAATCCAACTTGTTTTTATCTTCAGTATAAGTCGTGTTAATGTTGCTGAATTGGAAAGGTTTTTGGTTTTGCCCAAACTCATGATGCCCTAACCAGTTCATATACTCTAAAACAAAGTTGTCCTCAGTTTGCATGTTGGTATAATAGAGGTGTTTTTCTAATAAAGATGACGCATGGGCAATAGGGTCTCTAAACGTTATAACAATTATAAAGTCTTTATTTAACTCTCGAATAGAATTATATCTTAAGATGAAATTGTTGTTTTTAGCTAAATAGATTTTATCATTATTCAACTTAATAATAGTTTGATACTTTAAATAATCAGCATAATCTTTCTCTGGAATAGAGTATTCGCTCAAAGAGGCCTCTTGAATGTATGAGTCTTTTGCTAGTGCTTTAAAAAAATATTCTTCAAGAGCTTCAGCAGAGTCTAAACCTATCTTAAGACCATCTTTATGGCTCCTTTCTTTTAGTTGCTTACTTTTTGGTTTGTAAATTTTACCCCAAAGGTTAGGGCAGGTTAAAAAGGGCATGTTGGCATAACTTAACGAAACAAACATATTGTTTTCAGATAACTTATTCATTATGCTTGTTGTTCCAGATCTTGCTAACCCAGAAACGATTATAAATTTATTGTTTAGTTGAAGTTGTTGCTTGTTTATTTTTTTTCTTTCTACTTTAAATAATTTGTAAGCAATGTTGTAATTGTTAAGAGCCATTCGATGTAAGAGTTGAGATAGAGCAGAATAACTCGATTTTTGCTTTTGTTTAACAGGAATTAAAAACCCCACAGTTGATCCAACAGAGATGGCAATAATTGTATAAGAAGAACTCAGGTCTATATTTTCAAAACGTGCATCTTTATATAAGGTATATAAAAACAAAACTGCAACACCAGCTAACCCAGCAACTGTTACTACTAAAAAGGATTTGAATAAAGCAACAAGTAGTTTGTTTATGTTTTTTTGAACTAACTGAACTTTTTCATCTTCCTCTAAGTCAGACATTAGGCTATCTACGACTGACAAACTGCTTTCTGCCAATTGATGGAAAGGTGTTTTTAAAACCTTAAGAAGATAAGCAATTAGAAAAAAGCTAAAAGCTAAAATAGTGAAGTAAACAACCATAGGTTTTACTTCTTTTTAAACGTTTTTTTGATTTTGTGCCAGATAATGTATCCAAAAGCAAATAGCACAATGCCTCCGATTACAAAAATTAAAATCATGGTTCCTAAACCAACACCTGGCCCTATGTATAATAACTCCATTACTCTTTAATTATTCTTGTCCAATTTGGTAAATGACAGTATCCCTCATGTTGAGATTTATATACGTTTTTATAAATCACCTTATTGTTTTGGATAATCCAAATGTAGCCAACATTCTGTTGTTCTACAAAATAAGTTGAGTCATTAATAAATTCATGCAAACCTTCGGTAGAGGTAAATAAATAATTTGCTCTAAATAGAGAGTCTCCAATAATAGATATTTCATTGGTGCCGAAATCGTATTTTACAATGTTTGAATAGAAGTCACCCACCATTTCAAGATTTTTAGGGTTTTTAGGGTTAGGCTTAGTATCGACTTTCCATAATTCGTAAGAGTTGTTATTAAACCATGTTAATGTAGTATCGTTTAAAAAATCGATATCATGTTGGGCAGAAAAAGGACCATGAATAACTCTTAGAACCTTATTTGTAGAAGGCCTATAATGTAAAACTAAAGATGTTTGTTTGATGCTCAAAAAAACATCTCCTTCTTTATAATATTTTGTGGTTTTCAATGCTGGTTGAACATCATTGAGGTGTATAGGATCTCTTACTGTTTGTGCTTGCAAAATATAATTTGATAAATCATTGGTTCTCATAATGTTTGTAATGGATTTATGAAATAGTATTTCACCAGTTTTTGAGTTTATTTGAGTTACGTAATCATCTTCATAATAAACATTTCTATTATTAATCTTATAATGCCCTCCTGCTAGCCATGAGGGAACATTTCTGGAACAAATCCAAAGATTACCAGCACTATCTGCGTTCAACGAGTGGTGGGCAATTACGCTATCTTGTTTCCATTTAACGTTGCCAAGCGAATCTATTCTTCTTAAACCTGTTTTTAGGGTGAATGAGTATATTAAATCCTTTTTAGGAAGTAAAAGAGGGTGAACAATTCTATCATGCTCTTCAAAAGTCTCAGAGATATTCCATTTATAAACGATAGAATCATTTCTTAAATTTAGTATTGCTACAGTTCTTGTTAAATCATCTTCAGAAAAAGCGGTTAAAACATTAACATCATAACTTAATTCATTAATAGGTTTTACTTCACTCCAAATAGGTAAAAATGTAGGAGACATTTTTTTAACTTCTTCAACAGATTCTCCAAATTGATCCAAAAAGGAATACATAAACTTAATGGGCTTATTTAAGAAGCCAAAGTTTTTATCTCCCTTGTGGGTATGTACGCTCATCCATCCAAAAAGAGATAAGAAAAATAAACAGATAACAACGGTAGAGAATATAGATATAATCTTTTTCATAAGGTGCGAAGATAACTAAATAAAGAAAAAAGTTAGGCGATATGGCTTTAAATAATGATTTTTTATACTTTTAGCTTTAATTATATTAACCAAAAATGAACTACGAATATTATGGAACTTGATAAGAAAAGAGAAAGACAGATTAAGATGACCATTTATTTAATCAGTTTTTTCCTTTTAGCGGGAATAATAGCTATTTTATTTTGGACTAACACTATACAGTTTGATTGGAGTAATGAACTTAAAAAATCATATTCTTATGAGAACAATAAATCGAAAGAAAGAAGGGTGTTAATTATTGGTGATTCACAGCTAGAAAAATGGACTCAAATAAATTGTTTACATAAAGAAATAGAAAACTTTTGTGAAAAGAATGATTTAGGACATGTAAGTGTAGCTCATCACGGTTTTGGTCCTATAGAGTATTTAGATCAATTGACAAAAGTGGCACATGATTATAAGCCAAACCTTATAGTGTTATTTTATTACACAGGCAATGATCTTACTGATGTGATGTTAAGGTCAGATTATACCCCAAAAATTAACACTCACCCACCATATATTACCGATAATACAGAACATAATAAAACCGAAACTGAAGAAGAGCAAAAACCTGCCAAAAGACAAGAAGTTAGTAATTTAGAAGAAGCTCTAGCAAAATTTGATTGGAAATCTTTTGAAGAAAAAGGAATTGATCCTTTGATGATTGAATATGCTAAAAACAGAATTCGTTATCCTAGTGAGTTCGGTCCGGAGTATGTAAATCCTTACGTGTTAAACATGGCGGTATGGAACGACAATTACCTTATTGATAACAACATGATGCTATCAATTAAAGCAAAAGGGACCTGGTACAAAATTCTTAAGCGATTTGAAGGCATTTTACAAGTTTCTGAAGAAATAGGTGCAGAAATATGTTTTGTATCCATACCATCAACTGTACAGGTAGATACAAGTCATTTTCCTTTTTACAAAATGAACAAGTTTAAAACGCCTAATGAATTAAATCAAGCAAATGCTCCTCAGCAATTATTAGGAGAGTTTTCAAAAGCATCTAACATCAAATATATTGATCTGTTGCCTTTATTTAAAAAGCACTCAAAACCTCATACCTTGTATTTAGAGAATGATGATCATTTAACAGGAGAAGGCCATGAGTATGCTTTTACTTTTGTAAAGAAAGATATTCTTCAACCATTTCTTGAAGGAAAATCACAAGAGAAAAAAGATCGAGCAAGTAATTATTATGAAAAATATATCGACTGGGCAGTTGCTGATATGGTTACCACAATAAAATCAGATTCTGCTTGGTATGCCTTAATGGAACAAAAAGCAGCCGAAAGAGATGTATCAGTTGATGTAATTTTATTAGAAGATGCTACTTATTTGATTGAAAAAGGAGAATATTAGAATACGTTCTCTAAATCTTCTTTTTTATATAAGTAATCCCTTTCTTTATAGTAAGATCCTTCAGGGCGCTTTTTTAAGATTAAAGCGTCTTTTTTAAATGCCCTAGAAATAATAGCTACAGGAAACAAAAACACGTAAAATATTACGGAAAGTAATATTTTAGAGTTGATGGTTCCTAATACCAATGCAATTTTATCCCATAACCAGACAATCCAGCCAGCAACATGAGATGAAATAATGCTTACCGCAGCTATTCCAAGAGCTACATACAGCAGCATGTCTATCTTAAAGAGTAAATGTAAACCAGATAATCCAGTAACAATTATCAGTATAACTAAGTATTTATTGGTGTTTTCCATAAATCAAAACAATGTATAAATGAATGGAGCTATGGCAGATCCCCCTCCAATTACTATAAGTACACCAATAATTAATAAAATAATAATTACAGGTGCTAACCAAAATTTTTTTCTATGCTTTAAAAAAGCCCATAAATCTTTTAGAAAATCCATATTCTATAATTTAATCTAAAACAAATTCTTCTTGCCAGTGATCTTTTTCATCCCAATGGGGCTGATCTTCTTTTTTTAATATATAATTGCCCAAAACTAAGTAATCCATTTCGGTTCTCATAAAACATCTATAAGCATCTTCAGGAGTACAAACAATAGGCTCTCCCCTAACATTAAAACTGGTGTTTATTATTACACCACAGCCAGTTTTGTTTTTATAAGTGTTGATTAATTCCCAATATCTTGGGTTGGTTTCTTTGTGTACAGTTTGTATTCTTGCAGAAAAATCTACATGTGTTATAGCTGGTAAAGTAGATCGCTGTTGATAAAGTTTTTCCTTCATTGGTAAACTCTGATAATCAGCAGAAACGTCTTTTCTTATTTCTTCTTTTACAGGCTGTACCGTTAGCATATAAGGAGAAATTCCATCTATTTTAAAGTAATTTTTTACTTCTTCGGCTAAAACAGAAGGAGCAAAGGGCCTAAAAGATTCTCTGTATTTAATCTTTAAGTTTAATTTCTTTTGCATTTCTTCATTTCTAGGGTCACCTATAATACTTCTATTTCCAAGTGCTCTAGGTCCAAACTCCATTCTCCCCTGAAACCACCCAATTACAGAACCATCATCTATGTGTGTGGCTACCTCATCACAAACGACACTAAATTTATCTTTTTTACTAAAAACAGCTTTGTACCTTTTTAAAGTTTTTTCTATCTCTTTGTCGCCAAAATCTATCCCTAAATAAGATCCTTTCATTTTGTCTTGAGTAGTAGGGTCAACGGTTCTAGGTTGTTCAAAATAAGTATAATAAGCTGCTAAGGCTGCGCCTAAAGCTCCTCCAGCATCGCCAGCAGCTGGCTGAATATATACATTATCAAAAACATTTTTGCTTATCAGCTTCCCATTAGAAACACAATTTAAAGCAACACCACCAGCTAGACATAAATTATTAGATCCAGTAATTTTTTTAGCCTCAACAGCCATTTTGTAAACCACTTCTTCGGTTATCTGTTGAATGGCTAAACCTAAATTGCAATGTGTTTGATTAAAATCGGTTTCTTTTTTCCTTGTAGGAACCCCAAATAATTCTTCCCACTTTTTTTCTTTAATCATATATAGCCCTGTGGCATAGTTAAAGTATTCCTGATTAAGCCATAAAGAACCATCTTCTTTAATATCTATTAATTTACTTTTAATCAGATCAACATACTTTTTAACCTCTTCTGAATCAGGGTTTCCGTAAGGGGCTAACCCCATTAGTTTATACTCTCCAGAATTAACCTTAAAACCTAAATAGTATGTGAAAGCAGAATATAATAATCCTAAAGAATGAGGAAAGTGTAATTCTTTAAGAACTTCTATTTTATTTCCTTCTCCCTTACAAATTGAAGCAGTTGCCCACTCTCCAACACCATCAATAGTAAGAATTGCCGCATCATTGAAATTAGTAGGATAAAAAGCACTAGCTGCATGAGAGAGGTGATGTTCAGGGAATAAGAACTTTATTTTTCTTTTATCATAGTCCTCAACTTTTTTAAGTTCTTTAAACATCAATCGTTTTAGAAACATCTTTTCTTTTAACCAAACAGGCATTGATTGCAAAAAAGACCTTACTCCTTTAGGGCTAAAACCATAATAGGTTTCTAATAATCGTTCAAATTTTAAAAGAGGTTTATCGTAAAATACGACCGCATCTATTTCGTTTAGTGTTAACCCAGCTTCTTCCAGACAATATTTTACTGCATTTACAGGAAATGAGGCATCTTGTTTTTTTCTTGTAAATCGTTCCTCCTGAGCAGCAGCAATTATTTCTTCATCTTGAATAATGGCAGCGGCAGAATCATGGTAAAATGCAGAAACACCTAATATATTCACAGTAAATCAGTTTTTTTATTTAATTTTTCTATGCTTGCTTTATTAAATAGAAATAAACAATTAAAAAATACAAATAAGTTAATCCCTACCTGAGTTTCCAATGTGTCTTCCGTAAGCATCGAAAGGCAAATAACCGCAAAAAAAGAAAGATATAAATAGTTTTTATACATTTTTGTTTTAATAATGGGATAGAATAAGAATACAATAAACACTAAAAAACCTAAAACACCGAAAGATAAAAAATACGTTAAATATTGGTTATGTGCTCTTAACCAATACTTTGATTTTAATTTAGTATTGTTGGATTTATAATTATCGTTAAAAGCATCCTGAACATCTCCTGTACCCACACCAAACCAAAAGTTGGTTTTGATTATGTCAAAAGCGGTTTTCCAATAAACCCATCGCATTATTACGGAGTGGCCATTATAGTCGCCACCATTATTATAGTTGTCAAATTCCCAAATGATTTTGTGCATCCTAACGCTTAAAAAATTCATTTCTAAATACTTATAATTAGGTATGCCTCTTTCAATTGCTTCAATTTCTTTTTTGGTCAAATTTTCAATGGCTTCTCTGTCTTTTCTTTCACCTTTTGAGGTTATATATCTTACAATGGTATGCCTTAATATATTACCCTTTAAATCTTTATCGTTAAAATCAATCTTACTTCTTTTATTCCAGGTTTCACGTATTTCGGTCCAGGCAATATTTTTTTCTACATAGTATCCATTTTCTTTAATGGTGCTTTTAATGGTATTGTCATTTTTATAATATCCTTCTCCATATTTTGAATAAGGAATTTCTTTTAAGGGCTCTACATCCATTGCTTTGTAGTAATTATCAATACTACTTTTTATAAACCACCCACTTATTATAAGCACTATAGGAAAAAACGAAACTAAAACATATTTAAGTTTATTGTTTTTTGATAGAGAACCCACTATAAACATTAAAATAAGAGTTACTAAAACCAGCATTATAGAGCCTGTGAAAAGCTTAAAAAGAACAAGAGATGTAATTAACCAGATAATTGCAACTGACCATAGTAATTTTTGTTTTAAACGAAACCAATAATACCCTGCAAAGAATATAGCAATTGTTATCTCAAGACCAAAACGAATATGTGAATTGAATCGGGAATAATCACGATAATCATAGATTTCTATATTAATTCCCCCTATATAAACAAATAAACTCCAAAGCGTGGAAGCTATAACTCCAATAATATATACCTTTAAGATAAGGTGTAACTCTTTATTTGAAAGAGAAGGTAAACCACTTAAAACAAAGGGCATAATAAATAGAAACATTTTGCGTCTAACATCGTCTAACCCATATTCAAAATTTGAGGTATTAATTAAACCTATTACAGATAACAGGTAAATACCAGCAAGCATTAAAGCTATTTTATTTACATAAAATGATTTCAATTTGCTCAAAAAATCACCACTTACCAGCCAAGAAAACCCTAAAAAAATATAACCCAAAGAAATAGCAGGCTTAGATAACGAAAGACCTAAGGCAATACATATTAATCCAAAAACTGTATAGTTTCTGCTGTTTGATAAAACAGATTTTATCTCTAATTTATTGACCAAAAATTTACAGTTAGTTAGCGCTGTTGTTTCTTAATGGCGAGCGGATTTTCGTTAATCTTATCAGATAGTTTTCTGTTTTTAACTATGTCACAAGCCAAATAAACTGCTTTTCTAAACGAATTTTCTTCTGCTTTATTTTGTCCTGCAATATCATATGCAACTCCATGGTCAGGCGAAGTTCTTACAATTGATAAGCCAGCAGTAAAATTAACACCATCTCCAAAAGACAGTGATTTGAACGGAATTAAGCCTTGATCGTGATACATGGCTAAAACAGCATCAAACTTTTTAAAGTTACCCGAACCAAAAAAACCATCCGCAGGATACGGACCAAAAGCATTAATGCTAATGCTCTTAGCATTATTAATTGCCGGAATAATTATTTCTTCTTCTTCTTTACCTATTAATCCTTTATCGCCAGCATGAGGGTTTAACCCTAAAACGGCTATTCTTGGACCATTGATGCAAAAATCTTGGATTAAAGTTTTATTTAATGTTTTCAGTTTAGAAAAAATAGTTTCAGCCGACAAGTTTTTAGCTATTGCATTTACGGGAATATGGTTTGTTGCAACACCAACTTTAATAACATCATTTACCATTAGCATTAATGATTCTCCCCCAAACTTTTCCGCTAAATACTCAGTATGTCCAGGAAAGTTAAAATCAGCATTCTGTATATTCTCTTTATTGATGGGTGCTGTAACCAACGCATCTATTTTTCCTTCTAACAAATCTTTTGTGGCTTCTTCTAAGGAGATTAAAGCATATTTCCCTCCATCGGTATTATCTTGCCCTAATTTTACTTCTACATTGTCTTTCCAGCACTCTAATAGATTGGCTTTTTTAGGATTCGCTTCCTCTACTTTTTTAATAATATTGAAGCTAAAATCGTTTATTTCTAAGGCTTTTCTATGGTAAGAAGACACCTTATAAGAACCATAAACAATAGGAATACAGAAATCGAGCATTCGGTTATCTAAAAAAGTTTTAATAACAACCTCTAAGCCAATTCCATTAATATCACCAACACTAATTCCTAGCCTAATTTTTTTTCCTTTACTCATGATTAGTTATAGTTTTTTACAAAATCATAAAATAATCTTACACCAACACCAGTACCTCCATATGTTAAATAATTATAAGGGGTTTTTACATAGGCAGGGCCTGCAATATCAAGGTGTATATATGGATAGTCAGTAAAATTTTCTAAAAACTTACCCGCTGTTATTGATCCACCAGAGCCTGAACCTAAGTTGGTAATATCAGCTATTTGTGATTTTAACTGTTCGTTATATTCGTCCCAAAAAGGAAACTCAACAATACGCTCATATACGGTTTTACCACTTTCTTTTAGTTTATCCATTTGTTTATCATCAGCATTACCCATAGCTACAACTCCGTAATGACCAATTGCCATGGCAGCTGCACCAGTTAATGTTGCTGCATCAAGTACAATTTCTGGCTTATATTTTTGAGCATAACTCAAAGCATCTGCTAAAATCATTCGCCCTTCAGCATCTGTATTTAATACTTCAACAGTTTTCTTGTTGTGCATGGTTATAACATCGCCAGGAGCATATGCGTTCCCACTAGGGCGATTATCAGTAGCGGGGACCAATCCAATTACATGATATGGAAGTTTGTTCTTAGAAATGGCATAGAGCGCTCCGATAACTGCAGCAGCACCTCCCATATCGCATTTCATCATATCCATGGAGTTAGGGGTAGGCTTTAAACTTAAGCCACCAGTATCATAAACCACTCCTTTACCTACTAAAACAATAGGTTTTTTATTTTTAGAACTTTTAGGCTTCCATTCTAATACAGAAAAAGTAGGAGGATCAATGCTACCTTTGTTTACAGCTAATAAACCACCCATCTTTAAGGCTTCAATTTTAGCTTTACCCATTACTTCTACTTTAAAACCAGCTTCTTTTCCTAATTTTTTTATCTCTTTAGAAATTTGTACTGCATTCAAATAAGATTGAGGTTCGTTTACCAAATTTCTGGAGTAATAAACGGCTTTAATCACACCGTTAAGTTCAACTAAGTCTTTAGAAGAAACATTTCCATGTAATTTAACAGTACTGCATGTGTTCTCTTTTTTATCAGAAAAATATTTTAAAAATTGATAATTTGCCAAGGCTATTCCTTCAGCTATTGGCAATAAATTTTCTTTTTGTCCCGAAACAGTAATACTTTTTATTTTAAGCTGGTTTAATTCGCTTAATAAGGTTGCTCCAGCTATTCTTGTTTTTTCAATAGATTTATAATCGTTTTCCTTTTCTACAACAATTACAAAAGCATATTTATCATATCGATTTAAGGTAATTTGCTTGTTTTCGGTTTTCAGTTCGCTTTTAATAAAAGCCAATTCATCTTTACTAAAATCTTTTGAGTTTAACTCTTTTTCGGATGTGATAACATAAGCTACACTATCCTTAATTCCTAATTTGCTTGCTTTTTTTATTTCCATGGTGAGATTTATAGTAATTTTGAACAGCGAATTTAACAATAATTACCACATTATTAGGCGATAAATGGAAGTAAGTAAATTATTAGAGAGAGGTTTGAATAGAGAGTTTTTAACTGCTGAAGAAGGAGAGTTTTTATTTCAAAATGCAGCTACTTCTGATTTAATGTTTGTTGCCAATGAATTAAGAAAAGAAAAGAAAAAAAGCAATAAGGTTACTTGGATAATAGACCGAAACCTTAATACAACCAATGTTTGTATTGCCAACTGTAAGTTTTGTAATTTTTACCGCATACCAGGTCATGAAGAGGCATACATTACCTCTATGGATGAGTATAAAACTAAAATTGAAGAAACTATAAAATATGGTGGCAATCAACTATTGTTACAAGGAGGGCATCATCCTGACTTAGGCTTGCAGTTTTATGTTGATACATTTAGCGGAATAAAGGAAATGTTTCCAAACATTAAGCTTCATTCTTTGGGGCCACCAGAAATTGCACACATTAGCAAATTAGAAGGTCTTTCTCATACAAAGGTTTTAAAGGCTTTAAAAGATTCGGGGTTAGATTCACTTCCGGGTGCTGGAGCAGAAATTTTAAATGACCGAGTTAGGAGGTTAATTTCTAAAGGGAAATGCTCAGGGCAAGAGTGGTTAGATGTAATGCGGGCAGCACACCAATTAAATATTACTACTTCAGCTACAATGATGTTTGGGCATGTTGAAACCATTTCTGAACGATTTGAGCATTTGGTTTGGCTAAGAGAGGTACAGAATGAAAAACCAAAAGAAGCAAAAGGGTTTATTGCTTTTATTCCTTGGCCATTTATGGACGATGGAACGTTGTTGAAAAAAGTAAAAGGAGTCTCAAATAAAGTTACGGATGATGAATACATTAGAATGATAGCATTAAGTAGAATAATGCTCCCTAATGTTGAAAATATTCAAGCATCATGGTTAACGGTAGGAAAAGAAACAGCACAAGTTTGTTTGCATGCCGGAGCAAACGATTTTGGTTCAATTATGATTGAAGAAAATGTAGTTTCTGCGGCAGGAGCACCGCATCGTTTTACTGCGGAAGGTATTCAAAATGCTATTTCTGAAGCTGGATTTGAACCACAACTACGCACCCAAGAGTATGAATACCGAGAATTGCCTAAGAATATAGAGCAACAAGTAATCAATTATTAACATTCGTTTCACTAACGGTAAGCAACTATTGCTTTAAAAAGTCGTAACTTTATGGGTTACTATTGTGAAAAAGTACTTTTACATATTATTTTTTCTTTTTTCATTGAAAAGTTTTGCTACGCACAATCGTGCAGGTGAAATTACTTATACTCATGTTTCGGGGTTGACTTATGAAATAACAGTAACTACTTATACAAAAAATTCAAGCCCTGCAGATAGACCGAAATTAGAAATTAACTGGGGAGATAACAGTCCTTTAGATTCGATAGATAGGATTAGTGGTGTTTTATTAGGAGGGGATATCAAACAGAATATTTATGTGGCTCGTCATACCTACCCAGGAGGAAGTCCTATCCCTTATAACATAAGTGTTGAGGATCCAAATCGTAATGCAGATATAGAAAACATACCTAATTCTATTAATGTTGTTTTTTACTTAGAAACTCAACTTTACATTAATCCTTTTGTTGGTGTAAATAATTCTCCTCAATTGTTAAACCCTCCTATAGACTATGCTTGTGTTGGGGCGGTTTATATTCATAACCCTGGAGCAATAGATACAGATGGTGATAGCTTGTACTATACTTTAACTCAAAGTTTAAAAGAAGGAGGTCAAGCCATTCCTCTATATCAGTTTCCAGCAGCTTCTAATTTTATTACCATCGATAATTTTACAGGGGATTTAATTTGGGATTCTCCTATACAAGCTGGTGAATACAATGTAGCAATATTGATTGAAGAATTTCGAAATGGTAATAAAATAGGTAGCATCTTGCGAGATATGCAGATTACGGTTGTTCCTAGTTGCGACCCCCCACCAAATATTGTAGGTCTTACAGATACTTGTGTAATTGCTGGAGATACCTTGAGTTTTGATTACAATGTTACAGGTAGTCATCCCGTTACGGTTACCTCTACAGGTATTCCTTATATTATTGCTAACCCAGCATTATTTCAACAAACTACTGCACCAGCAACAATTACTACGGGTAGTTTTTATTGGGAAACAAAATGTAATCATGTAAGAAAAAGCCCTTATTTTTTATCTATAAAGGCCGTTGATGCAGGACCATATAATCTTGCTGATTTCCATACTACTACAATTAGGGTTATAGGTCCTCAACCTAAAAATTTGGTAGCTAGTGTGCAAACTAACTTCATTAATCTTAGCTGGAATAAAACAGAGTGTAGTCAAGTTACCGGATATAAAGTTTATCGTAGAAAAGGATCATCATCCTGGAGTCCTGGGCAATGTGAAACAGGCATCCCCCCTTCGGCAGGATATCAATTAATAGCAACAACTTCATCGGTAAATGATACTATATTTAGTGACAACAATAATGGAATTGGATTGGTGCCGGGTACTATATATTGTTATCGTATTGTAGCATGTTACCCAGATGGCTCAGAGAGTATTGCTTCTGATGAAATTTGTGAGCAATTGGTAAAAGATGTTCCAGTTATTACCCATGTTAGTGTAAACACAACATCTACAACTAATGGTTCAATTTACGTTGATTGGAGTAAGCCAACGGAGCATGATACTACTCAATTTCCAGGACCTTACAGGTATTTAATTTATAGAGCCCAGCAAAACACAGGAAATATGGTGTTAATAGATTCTACTTTATCAATAAATGATACCAGTTATGTCGATACTATGCTTAATACACAACAACTTCAGTATTATTATAAGGTTGATATTTATGATTTATCTTCGGGAAGGGAATTGATGGGAAGTTCAGCTGTGGCATCTTCTATTTATCTAACATTAGTTCCTTCAGATAATCAATTAACACTTATTTGGAATGAAGCAGTACCTTGGACTAATACACAGCATGTAATCTACAGATTAAATACGCTTACATTAAACTATGATTCTATTGATATAACTTCTTCATCAAGCTATACAGATACTGGGTTAGTTAACCTTCAAACGTATTGCTATAAAGTAAAAAGCATCGGTAATTATTCGGCTCCGGGTACAGTAAACCCTTTAATTAACTTTTCTCAGGAAACTTGTGGTGAGCCTGTTGATAATATAGCTCCCTGTCCGCCAGAACTTTGCATACAAACAAATTGCATAGATCAAAACAACTTATTGTATTGGACTAATTTTAACCCAGGTTGTGCGGATGATGTATTGCAATTTAATATTTATAAAAAGGATTCTTTAAGTGGAGAATATGTTCTAGTGGTTAATATTCCTAATGGAACGGATAGTTCTTATTTGCATAGTGAACTTACTTCAATAGTTGGGTGTTATGTAATTACTGGTGTTGATTCAGTGGGCAACGAAAGTGTTTTTAGTGATTCTGTTTGTGTTGATAATCCAAACGGAGCATGTGAGGGGAATAGCGGTTGTGTAAATAGTTTTGATGAGGTATTGGCAGAAACAGAGTGTCTGAAATATAGGTTGCCAAACGTATTTACACCTGGTTCAGATGGTTATAACGACTTATTTAAACCTTTTCCATACAGCTTTGTTCAATCGGCTTCTATACAAATATTTAATAGGTGGGGTAAGCTCGTTTTTGAAACAACTGACCCAGATATTTTGTGGGATGGCACCATTCAGGAAAACGGTAAAAATTGTACTGATGGAACTTACTTTTATGTTTGTACCATTCATGAATATTGTTTAAATGGAGTGCAACCAAGAGTGCTAAAAGGTTTTATTAGTTTAATCAATAACAAAGGATCATCAAAACCATAAAAATGTTTACAGGAATAATTGAAAGCTTAGGTGAAGTTGTTGCAATTAATCAAGAAGGAGAAAATACACACATTTCTGTTAAATGCTCTTTTACCAATGAGTTAAAAATAGATCAAAGTTTAGCTCATAATGGTGTTTGTTTAACAATTGTAAACATTAATAATGATATTTATACCGTTACAGCAATTAAGGAAACACTGGAAAAATCTAATATTGGGGATTTAAAAATTGCTAATGAAATAAATCTTGAAAGGGCAATGTTAGCCAATGGTAGATTTGATGGACATGTGGTACAAGGGCATGTTGACCAAGTTGCAGAGTGTATTAATTTAAAAGAAGAAGGTGGAAGCTGGGTTTATACTTTTGAATATGAACCCAATGAAAATGTGACGGTAGAAAAAGGTTCTATTACAGTAAATGGCGTGAGTTTAACAGTAGTTAATTCTAAAGAAAACCAATTTTCGGTTTGTATAATTCCTTATACTAAAGAGCACACTAATTTTAAGACTTTAAAAGTTGGAGATCAGGTAAATTTAGAGTTTGATATTATTGGAAAATATGTTCAACGATTATTGAAGAAATAAGATTAAATTTTATATCATAAAAAAACCCGCTTAAATTTAAGCGGGTTTTTTGGTTTTTTATAAGACACTTAGTTAACAACCAGTTTATGAGTTGTTATACCTTTGTCAGTAGTAATAACTACAAAGTAAATACCCTTTGCGTTGTTATCTAATGAAATAGGCTCATTAATAGTTGTTAGGTTGTTGAAGTTAGTTTTATTGTAAACTTCTTTACCTTGAATGTTAACTATTTTAACAGCTAACTCCTTCACATCTTTTGTATTTATATTAAGTACAAACTCTCCATTGTTAGGGTTAGGATATATATTTACAGTAGTAGTATTGTCTACATTATTGTTTATAGCTGTAGAAATTGCTGTTCTAACGATAAATGTATCAACATGGAAGTCATAATCTTCCAGGTCATCATTTGGACCATCAGTAGCTAAAATACCGAATTGAACATTAGCTCCTGTTGAAGGAATCATAGCGGTAAAAGTACTGTCAGTATTAGGTAAACTATCAGCAGCAGTCCAAGTGATTAATGTATTCCAAGTTATACCGTCTTCAGTATAAAGAACTCTAACAGAGTCATCAGAACCCATTGCATCAGCAGCAGAGGCATTCCAATCTGTTACTGCTACATCAACAACAACCTCGTACCCACCAGCAGATAAGTCAAACTGAGGGGTTAAAATCCAATCACTTCTAGTTGTTGTATAGAGGTTAATTTTAGCAGTATTTCCAATAGCAGTACCTGCTTCCCAAGGACTGGCACCCATTGTGCTCGGGCCAGTCATAGCAGTACCAGCATCAGCTTCATCCCAACAAACATTTGGTAGGAAAGAAGCAAAAGCTTGTGTATAATCAGGAGTTATAACACCACAAGCAGTCATAAAAGTAAAAGGACCTACCCAGTTACTAGAGTCTGCACCACAATCAGACATGATATAAAAATCATAAGAAGTTTGAGCAGTTAATCCTGTTAAGTTATGAGGATTAACAGTAACCCCATTAACCATGTTACCAGTTCCAGGAGTAAACCCAGTGGTATCCCACTCTATGTGCCATAAAGAACCTGTAGGATCTGTCCAACCTAAATCAACACTTGTTGCGGTAATGTTTGTTGCCGTTAATGCTGTTGGAGCAGGGCAAGAAGGAGGAGTTCGGATAATAAAATTATCAACATGGAAGTCATAATCTTCCAAGTCATCATTTGGACCATCAGTAGCTAAAATACCAAACTGAACATTAGCTCCTGTTGAAGGAATTAATGCAGAAAATGTTGTTAAGCTAGTAGATAAATTATTCGCAGCAGTCCAAGTGATTAATGTATTCCAAGTTATACCATCTTCAGTATAAAGAACTCTAACAGAGTCATCAGAACCCATTGCATCAGCAGCAGAGGCATTCCAATCCGTTACTGCCACATCAACAACAACCTCGTATCCACCAGCAGATAAGTCAAACTGAGGGGTTAAAATCCAATCACTTCTAGTTGTTGTATAGAGGTTAATTTTAGCAGTATTTCCAATAGCAGTACCTGCTTCCCAAGGACTGGCACCCATTGTGCTCGGGCCAGTCATAGCAGTACCAGCATCAGCTTCATCCCAACAAACATTTGGTAGGAAAGAAGCAAAAGCTTGTGTATAATCAGGAGTTATAACACCACAAGCAGTCATAAAAGTAAAAGGACCTACCCAGTTACTAGAGTCTGCACCACAATCAGACATGATATAAAAATCATAAGAAGTTTGAGCAGTTAATCCTGTTAAGTTATGAGGATTAACAGTAACCCCATTAACCATGTTACCAGTTCCAGGAGTAAACCCAGTGGTATCCCACTCTATGTGCCATAAAGAACCTGTAGGATCTGTCCAACCTAAATCAACACTTGTTGCCGTAATGTTTGTAGCTGTTAGCATAGTTGGATCTGGACAATTTGGTATAGCCTCTACAACTACACTATCAATGTATAATCTCCAACCATCAGTAGTTCCCGGAGGGACATGAAAAGCAATGTTAACATTACCTGTATATGCTGATAAGTTTATAATTTGCTCTTGGTAAGCAATATTACTAGCACTAGTTAAAGGCATTAATGTATTGCTAAAACTACCTGGAGCAACACCTGTTGTAGATAAAGTTACTTGAAAATCATTTGGTTCAGCAGCACTTTGTACTCGATAAGAAAATCTTAATTGTTCATTACCAGTAAGTGTAATTGTTGGTGTAACCAAGAAATCATCATCGTTTCCACTATTTGCATCAGTATAAATTACAGCAACCTCATCACCAGCTAAAGGGTTAGTCGTATAATCCATATCCCAGAAGAAACCATCGCTATTATTGTTTATCACAGTCCAACAGCTTTGTGTAGGGGATGTAGAACTAAAGTTTTCAGAAAAAGGAACAGTAAAAGCATTACAAGCAGTAGTAAAAGTAAAAGGACCTACCCAACTACTAGAATCAGCACCGCAATCAGAAATCACATAGAAATCATAAGATGTATTTGCTGTTAACCCTGTTAAGTTGTGAGGATTAACCGTAACCCCATTTATCATGTTACCAGTTCCAGGAGTAAACCCAGTGGTATCCCACTCTATATGCCATAAAGACCCAGAAGCATCTGTCCAACCTAAATCAACACTTGTAGCCGTAATGTTTGTAGCAGTTAACATTGTTGGATCAACACAAGATGGGTTACCATCTACAGTTACATCATCAATATATAGTTCCCATTGATTAGTAGAAATTGCTTGAAAAGCAATGTATATGTTTTGTCCTTCATATGCAGATAAGTCATACTGATATTGAGTCCAAACACCTGCAGGAGGAGCAACGTTTGCGGCTAATGTGATTGAGAAATCACCCACATTAGTACCAGTAGTTGATACTAATACATTAAATTCTTCAATAAAAGAAGCACTTCTGTTTCTTGCATAAAATGTTAAACGGTCAGTACTTTGATCAACAACTGAAACTTGAGGAGTAATTAGGTAGTCGTCATGAGCTGTAGTAGCATCATAAGTAATTTGAGCAACTTGGGTTCCTCCATTTGTTGTTCCAGCATCACCTGGAGCACCAAATGTCCATGTGTTTAAATCTCCACCATTAATGGTGTCCCATCCAAGAGGAAGACCTGAGCCTTCAAATCCTTCGGTAAATTGTGCCATACCTTGCCAACATAGTAGCGTAAGTGAGGCAATTAAAAGAGTAATTTTTTTCATAAGATAAACAGTTTTTAATTTGAGGCAAATATACTGTGAAATAAACGAAGCAAAAGTAAATTTTAGATGAGCGGTAAGATGTACTCGATAAAATAAGACTTTATATATGCGGAAAAATTAAATTTTAAGAAAAACCCTTTTTACTCTTGGTGAAATAATTGTAAATAACTCATAAGGAATGGTGCTAATTCTTTCAGCCATATCAGAAATGGTATTCTTTTCACCAAAAACAATCACTTCATCTCCCAGATTACAGTTAATACTGGTAACATCGATAGTAGCCATATCCATAGAAATATTACCAATTACAGTAGCTTTTTCTCCATTAATTAATACTTCCCATTTTCCGTTACTTAATAATCGATTAAAACCATCGGCATAGCCCATCGGAATGGTGGCGATGGTTTTATCTTCAGTAGCTTTTCCGTTTCTATTGTATCCAATAGTATCTCCTTTTGGAACCTCAATGATGTGAGAAATTTTGGTTTTTAGTGTACTAACTGTTTTTAATTGTTTCTGAGTTGTTTCATCGTTGCAAACACCATACAAACCAATACCTAACCTGACCATATCTAACGCATATTTTGAAAAGCGTATAATGCCATTTGTATTTAAAATATGCTTATCAATATGATAGTTAAAATTTGAAATAAAATTTTCAGATAATGCGTTGAACAGTTTTATTTGTTGTAATGTAAACTGATCATGTTCTTGCTCATCGCTTCCTGCTAAATGAGAAAAAATACTTTCTATTTTTAGTAGTTTATAGTTTTGTTTTAGTGTATCTATAATTTCGTTGAGGTAACTTGGGGTTACTCCCAAACGATGCATGCCTGTGTCTATTTTTATATGAATAGGATAAGGAGTGCTACAATTACTCTTTTCAACCTGTGAAGCAAATAATTCTATATTTTTTACTGAAAACAATACTGGTGTCAGCTCATATTTTATCATTAAATCAAAACTAGCCGCTTCAGGGTTCATCACCATGACACGTGTTTTTATTCCAGCCTTACGTATTTCTATTCCTTCTAAAATATTGGCTACACCCAGATAATCTACCCCTTCTTTTTCTAATTCTTGTGCAATCTCATAAGTGCCTAAGCCATAAGAAAAAGCCTTTACCATTACCATCATTTTGGTGTTGGGAGGCACTAAAGACTTAAAATAGCGGTAATTCTCAATTAAATTGTTGAGGTCAATTTCAAGGGTAGTATCGTAAACTAATTTTTTTATTGTTTATGGGTTTTTTGTTTTTGAAAACACATTCTGCAAAGTGGCTCATACTCTTCAGTTTCCCCAAGATGAACCAATGATTCATCACTAGAAAAACGATGAGAATGATTGGCTAACTCTCCACATTGCATGCAAATAGCATGTACTTTAGTAACATATTCGGCACAAGCCATAATACCAGGCATTGGGCCAAATGGGTTGCCTTTAAAATCCATATCTAACCCTGCTACAATAACCCTTATTCCATTGCTTGCCAATTGGTTACACACTGCAACCAAACCATCATCAAAAAACTGAGCTTCATCGATGCCAACTACATCAACATTGTTAGCCAGAATAGGAATGTTTGAAGAAGATGGAACAGGGGTAGAATGTATTTCATTAGAGTCATGAGAAACGACTTTCTCTTCATCATATCGGGTGTCAATCTCCGGTTTAAAAATTTCTACATTTTGTTTGGCAAATTTTGCTCTTTTCATTCTCCTAATTAACTCTTCTGTTTTTCCAGAAAACATTGAACCACAGATAACTTCTATCCAGCCTTTTTTATTTGACGAATTGATATTGTTTTCTAAAAACATGTTAAGTTCGGTTAAAACTAAAAAACTAATATAAATTTTATTAGTTTTATCTTGCTATTTACCCACAAAATAATGAGCATCTAAATTATGGAAATAGAACGATTACGCAAAGAGTTAAACGAATTATTGGAAAATGTTGTTGATCATTCTCAGAGGTACTCTGAAAACCGTCCTATACCTTCGTTAGAAATTAGTTTTGTGTTAAGTAAGATTAACAAAATGCAAGAAGGGTTAACTATTTTAAAATATTTATTAGAGCAGCAAGAATTAGCCCATAAATCGTCTTCAAAAAAACAAGTAGTCTTCAAAAAAATGGAAGATGAAGATGATGATTGGGGTGAGGAAGAAGGTGTAATACAGCCAGCTATTGAACCTGAGCCTGTAGAAGAAAATAAAACGATAACTGAAGAACAGGAACTACAGGTCAAACCAGTTGCTAACATTGAACAAATACCAATTAACAAATTAGTAGATGCCTTAACATTAAATGATAGGTATTTATATGCTAATGAGTTGTTTGGTAAAGATATGACAGCTTTTAATGAGTTGGTTAAAGTTATTGATAATAGCACATCATATGAAGAAGCAAAAGCAGCAATTGCGGGGTTAAATAAAGAGTGGGACGAAGAAAGTGAACATGTATTGTCATTTTTTAGTTTAGTAGAGCGTAGGTTTATGTAGTTATGAAACCAATCTACATTAGTTTATTTTTTTTGTTCTTTGGGCAATTTCAAGCTCAAAATATTGATTACACCAAAGAAGTTATTGATTCTTTATCTTCTTCTTTTTTTTCAGGTAGAGGGGCTGTAAATAATGGAGAGAAAAAAGCAGCAGATTACATTGCTAAAGAGTATACACGCTCTTCATTAAAAAAGTTTAATAATTCTTACTTCCAAGAATTTAAATATCCTATTAATGTATTTCCAGGCAAGTGTGAAGTTAAAATAGATGAAATTGAGTTAAAAGCAGGTCAAGACTTTATTATTGGAGCATCTTCAGGAGAGGTTGAAGGAACTTTTGGTTTGGTTTGGTATAACAAAAACAACATTCCAAACAAAAAACTATTGAAAAAGCTAAATCAAAGAGATTTTTTTAGCAAACAGTTTATTGTTATTGATGATAATGGAGATAAAGAAAATAAAGAATTGTTTGATTTATTGAGAATTAATGTTTTTGGAGCAGCAGGGATTATAATTTTAGAAGATAAGCTAACACACTCTGTTGCTACCACTTATAATGAGTTTGCTATTATACATCTAAAACGAGAAAGTATTAGTAGAAAAAATAGGGTCATACATTTAGATATTGAACAAAAGCTAATTACTAACTATAAATCTCAGAATGTAATAGGATATGTTGAAGGAGAAGAACATCCGGATTCTATTATTATTTTATCAGCACATTATGATCATTTAGGTATGATGGGAGACAAAGTTTATTTTCCCGGAGCAAATGATAATGCGAGTGGGGTAGCTATGCTGTTGAGCTTAGTTTATCATTATACCCACAAGGAGTTGCCAAAAAAAACAATGGTTTTTATAGCTTTTGGAGCCGAAGAGTCAGGTTTGATAGGCTCTAAGCATTTTGTAGACCACCCATTATTTGAATTGGATAAAATCAACTTTGTAATGAACATGGATTTAATGGGTACTGGGGGAGAAGGGGCTACTATTGTTAACGCTAAAGTTTTCCCAAAATATTTTAAGTTACTAGATAAAATAAATAAAGAGGGAGATTATTTACCTCAATTAAAGCAAAGGGGCAAAGCAGCAAATAGTGATCATTATTGGTTTTCAGAAAAAGGGATACCTTCATTCTTTATTTATTTGTTAGGAGGAATAGATGCTTACCATGATACAGAAGATGTTTATAAAACACTTCCTTTAACAGAGTTTGAAGATAGTTTTAGATTGATTAGAGATTTTATAGATAAACTTTAATAGTAGCCTTTTCATTTACTAAAAATATTGTCACTAACTTTGAAGCATGAAAGCAAAAACAGCAGAGGAAACGAAGGCAATAATGACAGAATTAGTCTTGCCTAATGACACTAATACTTTGGGAAACTTAATGGGTGGAAAGTTATTGCACTGGTTAGATATATGTGCAGCAATTTCAGCTCATCGTTGCTCTAATAGAATTGTTGTAACGGCATCTGTAAATAATGTCTCTTTTGCTCACCCTATTAAATTAGGAGATATCGTTACACTTGAAGCAAAAGTTAGTAGGAGTTTTACTACCTCTATGGAAGTGGTTATTGACGTATATGTTGAGGATCACCGAACGGGCGCAAAAACTAAATGTAATGAAGCGATTTATACTTTTGTAGCTGTTGATCAAATGGGAAGTCCAATTCATGTTCCTGAAGTAAAACCTGAAACTGAAATTGAAAAACAAAGATATGATGCTGCTTTAAGAAGAAGGGAGCTTAGTTTAATTTTAGCTGGGAAAATGAAGGCAGAAGATGCTACTGAATTAAAGAAACTATTTGACTAATAGTTATTAGCTAAATCAATAAAAGTATTCCACCAGTTTGTTTTTCCGGTCTTTTTACCCAATCTTACTATGATTAAGTTTTTACTAGGGTTAACGTAAACATATTGTCCTAAAATACCTTGAGCCATATAGTCACCTTTCTTTGTGTTTAACCACCATTGATACTGATAATACCAAGCACTACCATTAGAAGTATCAACTTTAGTAGATTGCTCAACCCAATTTTCGGAAACTATTTGTTTACCATTCCACTTTCCTTTGTTGAGGTACAAACGACCAATTTTTGCAAAATCTTTAGCTCTAGCATTGATACAACAAAAGGTTTTTTCAAGTCCTTCTTTTCTCTTATCTAAACTCCAACTCGCATCGTACTCCATCCCTATAGGAGACCAAATTTTTTCTTGTAAATATTCAGTAACTGTTTTGGATTTTAATGCACGTTCAAGAATTAGTCCTAACAACTGAGTGTTGCCGCTTGCATATTTAAACTTTTTTCCTGGGACTGTTTCTAATTTCATTTTGGAGATAGCTCTTCTAAGGTTTCTACCATAATAAAACGTTGCAACATCACCAAAAGGATTAAAATAACCTTCATTATATTTAATTCCAGTAGTCATTTGTAGTACATGCTCAATAGTAACTTTACCAAACCCTTTCTCTTTTAACTCAGGGATATAGTTTGTAATGGGTTCATTAACGGATTTAATAAACCTGTCATCAATTGCACAACCAATTAAAATTGAAGTAACAGATTTGGCCATTGAGAAAGATGGAATTATAGATGATTCTTGATACTTGTAAAAGTAGTTTTCGTATTGAATGGTATCGTTTTGAATAATTAGAAAAGCAACAGTTTTATTGTTTTCTAAAAACGTTTCAAAAGGGATTTCTCCATCGCCAAAGTTTATAGTTTTAGGTACTTTACCTTTTTTAGTTGTATGAAAAGAGAATTTATTGGATGGAGCATTTAATTCACGATTAGGGAATTTTTTATGGTCTTTTATGTCAGCAAAATTGTAAACGAAAAAACGCCCTACTTTACAAGAGTTGAAACAAAAAAGAAGAACAATTCCTATAAATACCTTACTTAAGAATTTTATCATAAAAAGAATTTACCTTTCTACTAAAAACCAACTGTTTAGTAAGTTTTTTTTGTTGTATTCCATTAATTCTTTGGTGTCCCAATTAATAACTTTAGCACCAGATGCTGTTGCTATGGCTTGACCTGCAGCAGTATCCCATTCCATTGTTGGAGCAAATCTAGGATAAGCATCTGCAGCACCTTCAGCAACCATACATAGTTTTAATGAGCTTCCTCTAGAAAGGATATCAACTTCATCATGTTTTTCTTTTTGTTCATTAATGAAAGCTTCAGTTTCTTCACTCATGTGTGAACGACTACCCACCACTACAAAGTTGTTTCTGGTTTGAGGTAAAGGAAGTTGATCAGCATTACTCATTAAGTTATTGATAGATATAACCGGTTCATTTATTTTGATTTTATAAGCTAAACTGTCAGCAAAATATAAATCCTTTGTCACTGGCACATAAATAACCCCCATTGTTGGTTTACCATTTTCAATTAAAGCAATGTTTACTGTAAATTCCCCATTTCGTTTAATAAACTCTTTAGTGCCATCTAATGGATCAACCATCCAAAACTGATTCCAATTTTGGCGTTCTTCATATTCCATGTGTTTACCTTCTTCACTTAATATTGGTAAACCAGTTGAGGATAGCACCCCTGTTATTGCTTCATGGGCTCTTTTATCGGCTTCGGTTAAAGGCGATTTATCATCTTTATGTTCAACAGCAAACTCAGAATCGTAAACCATTAATATTTCTTCACCACCTTGTATTGCAGCATTAATAATCGTTAATAACCAATCTTCTCTATTCATAACTCAATTTTCTTTTGTATTTACACCAAAGTTAAACTTATGCCAAACACGTTCGTGAATGTAGTATAAAATCATTTTAGTAACAACTTCAATGCTTCCAACTTTTAATCCTGTCATTGGGTCACCTGAAATTATCCAGGCTAATAACATGGTATCAATTGTTCCTATTATTCTCCAAGTAAAAGTTTTAGCTAAATGCCTTTTGATGGACATGATATTGTTTCCTTCATTATCTTTTCTATAACCGTATTTAAACCAAGCCCTTTCATGTAAAAAGTACAGTATCATTTTTGTTATTACTTCAGTACCACCTATAGATAAACCAACCAAAGGGTCACCAGAAACTAGCCATCCTATAATCATAGTATCGATAGATCCTACAATTCGCCAAGTCATAGTTTTAGCTAAATGTCTTTTTACCAATAAATCTTCAGCCATAAGGTTAAGAATGTAATGCAATTGTAAGCATTACGATTTAATAAACTAAAAGGATTGGATTTTAATAACCGCTTCCAGCAGGACCAATTTTTTCTATAGGGTGCCAAGTAGTTTTCATTTCCACGAAATCTTCTATGAAATATGGATTTTCATGTTCTGATGAATATGGTTTAGAAAAGTCTTTTAACGTTACTCGTTTTAAATTTTCTACTCCTTGTTTTTGAACTTCAACCATTTCTTTTTTATCACCTCTTGCATATAAAAATGCATTTACATCCATGTGTGAAGACATATGAGAAAGTAATTCTTTAGTGTTCCCTGTAAGAATATTTATAACACCCCCAGGAACATCAGAAGTATTCAATACTTCAGCAAATGTTACAGCACAAAGCGGTTTGTTTTCAGACGCTAAAACTACACAAGTGTTTCCAGAAGCAATAACAGGGGCAATACATGAAACCAGCCCAATTAAACTAGTATCTTCTGGAGCAACTATAGCAACAACACCTGTAGGTTCTGGAGTTGTAAAGTTGAAATGTGATGTTGCAACAGGGTTAACAGCACTAAATATTTGAGTGTATTTATCACACCAGCCAGCATAATAAATTAATCTATCAACTGATGCATTAACTTCTTTTTCAGCCTGAGCTTTTGTGTTACCTTGCTGTATTAATTCATCTACAAATTGCGCTTTTCTTCCTTCTAACATTTCGGCAATTCTATATAAAATCTGACTTCGGTTGTAGGCTGTTTTTCCGCTCCATCCACCAAAAGCGCTTCTTGCAGCAACTACAGCGTTACGAAAATCTTTTCTTGAAGAAAGGCATATATTTCCTAATGAATTACCTTCGTTTTTAGGTGTATAATATCTTCCAGATTCTGTTCTAGGAAATTTACCACCGATATATATTTTATAAGTTTTCAATACTTCAGTTCTTGTCATTAGTTAAAATTTTAGGTAAGGTTTTAATCCATGTAATCCTCCTTCACGCCCAAATCCACTTTCTTTATATCCTCCAAAAGGAGATGTAGGATCAAATTTGTTGTAAGTATTACCCCAAATAATTCCAGCTCTCATTTGAGCTGTTAAATTGAACAATTTCGAGCCTTTGTCTGTCCATACTCCAGCTGACAAGCCATAAGGAGTATTGTTAGCTTTATCAATTACTTCACTAACGGTTCTAAAAGTTTGTACTGCTAATACAGGGCCAAAAATTTCTTCTTGAACTATCCTGCTTGATTGAGAAACATTAGTAAATAGTGTAGGTTTACACCAATATCCTTTCCTAGGAATTTTGCAGTTGGATTGATACATTTCACCGCCTTCTTTCTTTCCTATCTTAAGGTAGTTATTAATTGTAGTTAATTGTTCTTTAGAGTTAATTGCTCCCACATCAGTATTCTTATCTAAAGGGTTTCCAACTACTAAAGCATCCATTCTATCTTTTAGCTTTCTCATTACTAAATCATAAACAGATTCTTGTACAAAAAGTCTTGATCCAGCACAACAAACATGACCTTGGTTAAAATAAATTCCATTAATAATTCCTTCTACAGCTTGGTCAAGAGCAGCATCTTCAAAAATGATATTAGCGGCTTTACCACCTAACTCAAGAGTTACTTTTTTATTAGTGCCAACAACAGCATTTTGGATAATCTTCCCAACCCCAGTAGATCCGGTAAAAGCTATTTTGTCTACATCTTTGTGATTTACTATGGCTGCACCAGTATCACCAGCTCCTGTAACTATATTTACTACTCCAGCAGGCAAACCAGATTCTTCAATTATCTCAGCTAGTTTTAAGGCCGTTAAAGGTGTTGTTTCAGCAGGTTTTAAAACCACAGTATTTCCAGTAGCTAAAGCAGGAGCTATTTTCCAAGCGGCCATTAACAATGGAAAATTCCATGGAGTAATTTGTCCAGCAACACCCAAAGATTGTGGTTTTCTATTAGGGAAAGCATAATCTAATTTGTCTGCCCAGCCTGCATAGTAAAAGAAGTGTGCTGCAGCTAAAGGGATATCAATATCTCTAGATTCACGAATAGGTTTACCGCCATCCATGGTTTCAATTACAGCTAATTCACGAGCTTTTTCTTGCATTAAACGCGCTATTCGATAAACGTATTTACCTCTTTCATTAGCAGGCATTTTACTCCATACTTCATCATAAGCTTTTCTTGCAGCTTTAACAGCTTTGTCTACATCTTTATCATTTCCTTCAGCTACCATGGCAATCTTTTCTTCAGTAGCAGGATTAGTTGTAGCAAAATATTTACCCGAGCTTGGTTTAACCCATTTGCCTCCGATAAATAAATCATACTTCTCATTAAGTTGTATGTGGCTTGTGCTTTCTGGAGCTGGGGCTAAATCCCAACCCGTGTCAAAGTTTATTTCTATCGTTTTTTTACTCATAGCTTAATCTTTTGAGAAGTAATCTTTCGATTGGTATAATCCGGTGTCTTGTTTTACAATTTGCATTAGAACATCATTGGCCAAACTACTGGCTCCAAAACGGAACCATTTATTGTTTAACCAATCTGCTCCTAATGTTTCTTTCACTAACATTAAATATTGTAATGCTAATTTGGAGTTAGAAATCCCACCAGCTGGCTTCATTCCTACTTGTATTCCAGTTTTATAGTAATAATCTTTTATTGCTTCAAGCATAACTAGAGTAACAGGTAAAGTTGCAGCTGGACTGATTTTACCTGTCGATGTTTTAATAAAATCTCCACCAGCTTCAATAGCAATATCACTAGCTTTTCTTACCTTATCAAAGGTGCCTAATTCGCCAGTTTCTAATATTACTTTAAGTCTTGACTTGCCACAAGCTTCTTTGATTGCTGCTATTTCATCAAACACATAATTGTATTCTCCTGAATGAAATTTTCCTCTACTAATTACCATATCTACCTCTTCTGCACCAGCATCAATAGCAATTTTTGTATCACGCAATTTAATGTCTAAGCTAGATTGTCCAGCAGGAAAGGCTGTGGCAACAGAAGCGACATTAATCTTAGTTCCTTTTAAACATTCTTTTGCAGTTTTAACAAAATTTGGATAAACACAAACAGCAGCTACAGTTGGTAAATCTGGATAAGCATCGTGTAAATGTTGTGCTTTATTACACAACTGCATTACCTTTCTTTCAGTATCTGCACCTTCCAATGTGGTAAGGTCAATCATGTTCAAGGCCAATTTTAAGCCTTGCATTTTTGTGTCTTGTTTTAAACTCCTTTTTGTTATTCGCTCAACCCTATCCAATATGCCTACTTGGTCTATAATTGGTGATGGATTTCCGGAATATTTTAGTTTAGATTTTGCCATAAAAATCAATTGGAAGTCAAAGATAAGTAAAACATGTGTGCGGTATAAATATTTATTTTAAAAGGCTAAATTTGTGTTTATGAGTCAAGAAAACATACATCCAACTTTTGATAGAATATTAGGGAGAACTGATAAAGAGCAATTGCTAAAGCAAAAAGGCAAAGTGATATGGATGACTGGGCTTTCTGGTTCAGGGAAAACCACTATTGCAATAGCATTAGAGCAGAAATTGAAAGAAAAAGGGTTTTTAACTCAAGTATTAGATGGTGATAATGTAAGAACGGGAATAAATAATAACCTTGGTTTTACGGTTGAAGATAGAGCTGAAAATATTCGAAGAATAGCAGAAGTAAATAAGCTGTTTTTAAATTGTGGTATTATTACCTTGAATTGTTTTGTAAGCCCAACTATTGATATAAGAAACCAAGCAAAAGAGATTGTAGGGAATGATGATTTTGTAGAAGTTTTTGTAAATACTCCTATAGAAATTTGTGAGCAAAGAGATGTGAAAGGATTATATAAAAAAGCTAGGGCAGGAGAGATTAAAAATTTTACTGGTATCGACTCTCCATTTGAAGCTCCTACAAACCCGGACGTTGATGTTAAAACAGCAGAATTATCTATAGATGAAGCTGCTAATCAAATATTAGAAGTTATACTTCCTCAAATTTCTAAGTAAATGAGAATTTTTGTTGTTTTAGGTCTCTTGATTCTTTCATGTAAAGGGTACTCGAATAACGAATTAAACTTCAATCAACTTCAATTGATAATTGAGCTTGAGCAAGATTCCTCTATTCAGTTTATTGACGAGCTTCAAGTTGAAAAGAAAGTAAAATTTAAACGAGTAAAAGCAATAATATTTACTGTTTTAACTGGGTTTTTGGGAGGGCACAGGATATACTTAGGAACACATCATAGAACACCAATAATATATTCAATTACATTAGGTGGTTTAGGTATTTTACCATTGGTAGATTTAATAAATATTATTTTTACTAAAGACATTAATAAGTTTGATAACAAAACCCAAATAATAATGTGGGCAGATTGATGAAGAGAATATTTACCATATTACTTATAGCTATCTCTTCATTTAGCTATTCTCAAACTAAAGTAGAGGTTTTTCAAAGTGTGCAACAATCAATAACTAAGTCATATTCTAATTTAGGCAATGGTGCAAAACATCAGATTACAAAAGTTGAAGGTTTAACACTAACAGTAGAAAGTAAATTAGAAAATGCGGTTGAAAGTAACACTATAAGTTTTGAATTAGATTTTAACTTTTTTGATGATTTTTATTCCATACCAACAGATGATGGAGCTGCAGTGATTCTAAGTTTTAAAGAACCTGTTTTCATTAAAAAAACCAAAATTGAATACAAAGACTTATTCCACGAAGAAATAGAAACAGAGGACTTTAAAGAAACAACTGAAGTTTGGTTCAATTTTAAAAATGAAGCAGATGCTACTCAGTTTGAAAAAGACTTAAATCAATTCAAAAAAGTTACTCAACAGTAACTGATTTAGCTAAATTCCTTGGCTGATCAACATTACAACCCCTCATCACTGCAATATGGTAAGATAACAATTGCAATGGTATTGAAGTCAATAATGGACTCAAGGCATCTTCAGTTTCAGGAACTTCTATAATGTGATCGGCAATGGCTTTTACTTCAGTGTCACCCTCTGTAACAATGGCAATAATTTTACCACTACGAGCTTTTACTTCTTCGATGTTACTTACAACTTTTTCGTAATTGCCATGTTTGGTAGCAATTACAACCACAGGCATTTCCTCATCAATTAAGGCAATAGGCCCATGCTTCATTTCTGCAGCAGGGTAACCCTCTGCGTGTATATAAGAAATCTCTTTTAGTTTTAAAGCTCCTTCTAACGCTACAGGGAAATTATATCCTCTACCTAAATACAAAAAGTTTCTAGCATCTTTGAATTGTTCAGCTATGGCTACAGTCTGTGCATCAGAACCTAACATTTTCTCAACTTTTGCAGGAATTGAATCTAGTTCAACTAATAGCTGATGAAACTTAGATTCAGAAATAGATCCTTTTTTATGGGCAATAGATAATGCCATTAAAGAAAGGACTGTAACCTGAGCTGTAAATGCTTTTGTTGATGCTACACCAATCTCTGGCCCTGCATGTGTATAAGAACCTGCATGAGTTTCTCTAGAAATAGATGAACCAACAACATTGCAAATTCCAATAATGGTTGCACCTTTTTCTTTTGCCATTTTAATGGCAGCTAAGGTATCTGCTGTTTCTCCAGATTGTGATATTGCAATTACCACATCGTTTTCATTAATTATCGGATTTCTGTACCTAAATTCTGAAGCATATTCTACTTCAACAGGAATTCTGGTTAAGTCTTCAAATAAATACTCTCCAACCAAACCAGCATGCCATGAAGTACCACAAGCCACAATAATTATTCGGTTAGCATTGATAAACTTTTGTTCATAATCCTTTATTCCACCAAGTGAAACAATACCCTTATCAACATTTATTCTACCACGCATACTGTCTTTGATTGTGCGAGGTTGTTCATATATTTCTTTTAGCATAAAGTGGTCGTAACCACCTTTTTCTATCGCTTCTAAATGAACTTCAAGTTCTTGAATGTAAGGTGTAATTTCTTGACTCCTTATATCCATCATTTTAAGTTCCTGCCCTTTTTCAATTACTGCAATCTCTTCATCTTCTAGGTAAACCACATTTTTCGTATACTCAACAATTGGAGTCGCATCAGAAGCTACATAGTATTCACCATTGTTGCCAATACCTATCACTAAAGGGCTACTTTTCTTGGCAGCAATTAAGGTGTTAGGGTTGTGCTTGTCTACAATTACTATTGCGTACGCACCAATTACTTCATTTAAAGCAATACGCACGGCTTCTGCTAGTTCAGCACCTGTATTTTGCTGTATATCTTCTATTAAATGTATTAGTACTTCAGTATCAGTGTCACTTTCAAAAGAATGACCTCTAGTTGTTAGTTCTTTTTTTAAAGAAGCATAATTTTCAATAATTCCATTATGAATTATTGCCAAATCATTGGAACCAGAATAGTGTGGATGAGCATTGCTGTCGTTTGGGGCACCATGCGTTGCCCATCTGGTATGACCAATACCTATAGTGCCAATCGTATCTTTATCAGCAGCAAAATTTTCTAATTCAGCAACCTTACCTTGTTTCTTGTAAAGGTTAATGCCACCATTATTGATAATGGCAACCCCAGAGCTATCATATCCTCTGTATTCTAGTCTTTTTAAACCTTTAATTAAAATTGGGTAAGCATCTTGATTACCAACGTATGCTACAATTCCACACATAAATTATAGTTTAGAGTAAGTAATTTTAAATTTAAGTTTTGCTGTAGTACTATGTTCAGAACCAATTACAGAACGATTGGCTGTAGTGGTTGCACCGTTTGCCAAAATATAAATCCCGTGATTCTCTGAGTTACCATAAATTAAATCACTAATATGTCTAGCAATGTTAAAGGTGTAAGTTTTGGAGGCTTCATCATAAGTGCCCCCAAAATAATCCTGACCTTCAAAAAAGTCAGGTAAAAAATAAGAATCACCATTTGCATCTATTCCTGCCAAAGATATCGACTCTAAAGGCTCGTCAAAATTCCCTTCAGTTCCATTTTCTACGGTAACAATTAGTTCGGCTTTATTAATTAACACGGATCCATCCTTAATTAAATCCTGAATAAATGGAAATTCAACTTTGGTTTTTACCCCAGCTAAAGCGGAAATGTAACTAACCGTTGTATCTTTTGTAGGTAAACTGTTTAAATGAGCTTCAATATCAGTACCTGTATAATTATGCTGAAAACGAGAGTATTTTACAGCTGAAGAATTAATGGTGAAATCATATTTAGAAGTATCATTATAGTACATGGTTAAAGTGGATAACGAAGAGTTCATATCCATTATACCTATTGAGCCCTCTCCTGAGTTAAGGGTTGTGTTTCCAGCCGAATCAGCAGTGGTAATGTATAAGCCCTTCATAAAATTTGTAAACGTGGTGTTGTCGTTCATTTGATAATTTGAACCGTCAGCATCAGCATCCATAATACTTTGACCAAAAGTGTTGCTCAACTTAATTCTTAAATGTGCTTTTTGTTTGCTTGAGTTAAATACCAATGAAACACTGTCTGTTAAATTAGGCACGAATGTTTTACTACCCAATAAAACTCCTTTGTTTGGAGTGTATGTTTTGGAGTAGTATTCAGAACTAGAGCTTAAATCATTATTTAATTCATATACATTAATTGTCATTGGGGTTGCGGTATCACCATACAACTCTAGATAATCTAGAGTTAACACAATAGAATCCATGGTAGAGGATGTAGACTTTAAATCAACATTTACACCTGTTAACAATACTTGCGTAAATATAGAAGAGGATACTGGCCCAAAAATAGGGTCGTGATATAGCCCTAAGGGATTGTATATCGAGAAATCTGTTCTTAAAGAATCATTTAAGGCTAAACTAGTTCTTAAAGTGAATGTGTCAACGGAATTAATAATTAACCCACCGTCATCAAAATCAGGAACAAGTTTTCCGTCTTTTTTACAAGCATATAGCCCCATTAAAAAAAAGATAGCGGAAAGAACAACTACTTTCCGCACTCTTAAATAAAGTTTATTTTTTTTCATTTCAGTCTTGTAAAACTCCTTCGGTTGCTAACACTTCATCATAAAAATTGTTGTAAGCATCTACATATTCTTCAGGAGAATAATAACCTAGTTTCGGTTTATCCATACTATGGAAGTGATCTTCAAGGTCTGGATGAATAGTTTCGCTAGCTTGAATTACTGCATCAGACATTTCCATGGCAGCCTTGTTAATCCCAACAAATGATGAATCTTTATATTTTGCAATATCTTCTTCAGGAACTTCGTCCATCATAGCTTTTTTTGCAAAGTCAGAGTTTAACGCAGGTTTAAACTCATTATTGTAAACCGAGAACACAACTTTAGAATTTTCAAAAATAGGTTCTTTCTTATAAGAAGATTTGATGTATAATGGAACCAACCCAGTCATCCAGCCATGGCAATGGATAATATCAGGAACCCAACCTAATTTTTTCACAGTTTCTAATACACCTCTGGTAAAGAAGATTGTTCTTTCATCATTGTCCTCAAAAAACTTACCTGATTCTTTATCATGGAAAATGGCCTTTCTTTGAAAGAAATCTTCACTATCAATAAAGTAAACCTGCATACGGGCAGCCTGAATAGAACCAACTTTAATAATTAAAGGATGATCGTTATCATTAATGATAAGGTTCATTCCAGATAAACGAATTACTTCATGTAACTGGTTTCTTCTCTCATTAATACATCCAAATTTTGGCATAAATGTGCGTATTTCTTTGCCATTTTCCTGAATACCTTGTGGAAGGTACCTGCCAATATGTGATAATTCGTTTTCTTCTACGTAAGGAGTAATTTCTTGGGAAATAAATAAAATCTTCTTCTTTTTCATAGGCCTGCCTTTAATTTAGTGTGCAAAGGTACTAAATTTTAAGCTTTTTGTCAAGTGTTTGAGTGTTTATGACCAAAGGGAGTTGTTTTAGGTTACGTTAATTATTATTTATTTTGCAGCCGCAAAATATATTGTATTGCAAGTAATTAAAGATATTAATTCGATTCAAGGCTTCTTAAAACGACAGCCAAATAAAACCATTGGTTTTGTGCCTACTATGGGAGCTTTGCACCAGGCCCACTTATCGTTAATTGAAAGGTCAAAAAAGCAATGTGATATTACTATTTGTAGTGTGTTTGTTAACCCTAAACAATTTAATAAACAAGGAGATTTAGATAATTATCCGAGAGATATTGAAAGAGATATTGTTAGCTTAGAAAGTGCTAATTGTGATGTGTTATTTTATCCTTCGGTTGAGGAAATATACCCATCAGAAAACAATAAGGTTTTTGATTTTGGTGATTTAACCAAATTAATGGAAGGAGAGTTTAGGCCAGGGCATTTTAATGGTGTAGCTTTAGTGATTGAAAGATTTTTTGAAATTCTAAATCCTACTCACGCTTATTTTGGAGAAAAGGATTTCCAGCAATTAGCAGTTATAAATGCTTTAGTAAAACAGATTAACTCACCTGTGAAAATTGTTGGTTGTTCGACTATTAGAGAAGAATCTGGTTTGGCAATGAGTTCAAGAAATGAAAGATTAACAGAGGTAGAAAAAGTTGCTGCAGCTGATATTTTCAGGGAATTGAAATTTATTGCCGAAAATAAAGAAGCAAAGGGCATTGAGGAGTTAAAGAATCACTTTATTAATACAATTAATAAAAACCCTCACCTAACCACAGAATATATTGAAATTACTGATACTGAAACACTTCAACCTATTTCTAATTGGTCTGAAAGCAAACAACCCAGAGCGTTTACTGCCGTTAATATCAGAGATGTAAGGCTAATAGATAATATCGCAATTATTAACTAATTTTATCGCAATCAACAATCTTTGTATTTTGAAAAAAACCATTACAGCCATACTTAAAATCATTGTCCCACTTGGGATAGGAGTTTATTTAACATGGTTTTTTATTTCAAAGCTTTCTGATGAAGAATTGGCAAATTTAAAAGATGCTTTTTTACAAGCCAATTATGGTTACATGTGCTTAGGGATGGTGTTAATGTTGTTGAGTCACATGAGTCGCTCTTATCGCTGGAAGTATATGTTAGAGCCATTAGGTTACCAACCCCGATTTTGGAAAATGTACCATAGTGTAATGATTGGTTACTTACTTAATTTGACCATTCCACGTTCAGGAGAAGTAGCCAGAGCGGGCTATTACGCCAGGTTTGAAAAAGAGGCTGAGTTTAATAAAGTATTTGGAACCATTATCGTAGAGCGTGTTGTAGATATGCTAATGCTAGGAATTGTGGTGTTAATTACCATTTACTTACAAACAGATATTGATGCGTTTCAGAAAATTTCTGAAAGTGGCAAGTCAGATTCCAGTATTCCAATGTGGGTGTACTATACAGCTATAGGAATTATAGCAGCTGGTGTTGTGGTTATATTTGTGATTGATAAGATAAAACAAAAAGTACTAAACTTAATTAAAGGAGTATTTGAAGGAGTTAAAACCATCATTACTTTAAAACAAAGAGGGCTTTACATATTACACACATTTATTATTTGGGCATTATACCTTGGTACAATTTGGGTTTGTGCTTTTGCTTTGCCAGAAACCTCTGGGCTGCCAGTTGCAGCCGTGTTTGCAGCTTTCACTGTTGGAGGCATAGCAATATCTGCTACACCAGGCGGTATTGGACTTTATCCAATAATGGTTTCTGCAGTTCTTGGTACTTTGTATGGAATAGAAAATGCTGAATCGTTTAGTATGCTAGCTTGGACATTCTTGACTGCTTTCACCATATTAGCAGGGTTGGTTTCGTTGTTTATTTTACCTTTTGTGGGTAATAAATCTTTACAAGCATCAGATGAGTAATTTAACTGACATTAAAGGAAAGATTACTTCTAGCATACAAGAAGTGGTGGCTGATTGGAAAAGTAAAAATCAAACAATAGTTTTTACCAATGGCTGCTTTGATATTTTGCACCGAGGACATATTGAGTACTTAGCACAAACAGCAGATTTCGGTGACAAATTTGTGGTTGGGGTAAACTCTGATGTATCGGTTAGAGCATTGGATAAAGGAAGCTCTAGACCTATACAGGATGAAAATTCAAGAGCGTTAATTATCGCTGCTTTAGATTTTGTTGATGCTGTAGTAATTTTTGGAGAAGACACTCCTTACGATTTGATTTCTAAGGTTCAACCAAATGTGTTGGTAAAAGGTGGCGATTATGATGCTTCGGTTTCAGATCAACAAAACTCAAAATACATTGTTGGTTCTGACATTGTAAAAGCTAATGGAGGTAAAGTTGAGGTAATTCAATTTGTAGAGGGTTATTCAACCACTAAAATTGAGGAGAAGATTAAGCAGGCTTAAAATGAAAAAGCGGTTCAAGCCTTCACTTAAACCGCTATTACTTGTAAGCAATGCTAATGATTGTTTTTTATTTTTCTAATTGACTGTTCATCATTTCAAAAAACTCAGTATCAGACATCTTCTTTCTACTATCGAGTAAGAAATTGGCGTCTTCTCCTGCTCGATATCTCAATTGATCTGTTTCATCAGTTACAGCATTATAAATTACTTCTGCGACTAAACTTGGCGGTGAAACAGTATTGTTTGGATTCTGCCATTGTTTCATTAAAGCATTTATGATAGGCTGATAGTCTTCAATATCTCCTGCTTGAAAGTCGAAAGAACGACCACCAAAATCTGTTGCTATGAATCCTGGTTCTATAATTTTGACTTTTACACCTATTTCTTTCATTTCATAATGCAATGACTCTGAAATTCCTTCTACGGCAAATTTAGTTCCGTGATAGAGTGAACCCAAAGCGAAAGTCATTTGCCCACCAATTGAGGAAATGTTTACAATCGTTCCGCCTTTATTTTCTCTAAAATGGGGAGTTATTGCTTTAGTTACATCCATTAAACCAATCACGTTGGTATTGAATTGTCTAATAATATTTTCTCTTGGGAACGATTCTAATGGACCATAAGCTCCATATCCTGCGTTGTTTAACAAAGCATCAATTCTTCCAAATTTTGAAATTCCATTCTTGATGGCTTGTTCAACAGTTGCTAAATCAAGTACATCTAATTTTTCAAGTAGGATGTTTCCTAACTTGTTTAATTCTGTTTCTTTTTCAGGGGAACGCATAGTTGCAATAACATTCCAACCTTGCTTTTGAAAATGTATGGCAGTTGCTTTTCCGATTCCACTACTTGCACCTGTTATTAAAATCGTTTTGCCCATTTTAATCTTTGTTTAGAGTTAGTAAATTATCAACCCCGTTAGCGGTATAGATGGCTTTTGTGGTTTCATTCAGTATTTTATTATAGTTTTCTATCCCATCTTTTAATCCTGAAAAATCTACAACGGTTCTAAATGACTTTTCACCAAATGATGTGTTTACTAATTCAACAACAGCTTCTGCAACTCTTTCAGGGCGTTGCTCTGGGATAGATTCTACATAAGCAACGTAACCATTTAATACAGTTTCTGGCATACTTGCCATTTCACCATACTGATTTAACCGTTCTGTATCACTTGGGGTAATCATTCCGCCCATAAAGCCTGTTGGAAACCCGCCTGGTTCTACTATGCAAGATTCTATACCAAAACCTGAAAGTTCAGCCCTGTAACCTTCTGCCAAAGATTCTAAAGCGTACTTTGAAGCCGAATAAGAGGCTAAAAATGGTGTAGTTACCCTACCAATACAACTAGAAGTATGGATGATAGTTCCTTTGCCTTGTTGGCGTAAATGTGGTAAAACAGCTCTCATCAGTCGTTGAACTCCAAATACATTCACGTCAAACATTTTTTGGATATCGTCAGATGTAAAGCACTCTAAAATTCCATTTGCCCCGATTCCTGCGTTGTTGAAAACAGTATCTAAACCGTCCATTAGTTCAATGGCTAATTTTACTCCCGCATTCACACTTTCTTCGTTGGTTACATCCATTTCAACCAATGCGACACCTTTTGATTTCAGTTCATTGGCAATAGCTTCATTTTTCCCTGAAATGGAACGCATTGTTCCTACCACCTGATGTCCGTTTTCGACTAATTGAATACAAGCAAGACTTCCAAAAGCTCCACTTGCACCTGTTACTAAAATTTTATGTTTCATCATTTTTAAATTTTAAGGATTTAATGATACAAATATCCGACTATAGGAATGAGCAGAGTAACACGAAAAGAGGAAGCTTAAACACAAATCGCAGATAAAAGAAAAGGGAACGGATTTTACTACCTTTTCTCTAATTTAATTGTCTGTATTCCTGAGGCGTTTTACCCGTTTTCTGTTTGAAGAGCCTACCAAAATAGTGAGGATAATTGAAGCCTAAAGTATAGGCAACTCCGCTAATGGAATCTGTTGAGCTTAAAAGCAAGTGTTTTGCTTTGTCAATTAGAAAATCGTTTATATGATCTTTGGCTGAGCGTCCTGTTTCTTTGGCTAGAAGGTCACTCAAATAGCTAGCAGATAAATAACAATGATCTGCCAAATATTGGATAGTTGGTTGTCCTTTTTCAATGAGCAAATTTTCTGAGTAATAATTTTTTAGTAATAATTCTACTTTGGAAACGATGTCAATGTTACTTGCTGAACGAGTGTTGAATTGTCTCTCATAAAAACGTTTGCTGTAATTGAGTAATAGCTCGATATTAGAAACCAAGACTTGTTGGCTGTGATTGTCAATACGTTCTTTGATTTCATCCTGAATGAGTTGTACAATCTGAGTGAGCGTATTTTGCTCATTTTCTGAAAGATGTAGAGCTTCATTTACTTCATAGTTGAAGAAATTATAAGAATCAATCTTTGAACCGAGAGATGTATTTCTAATCAAATCAGGATGGAAGTATAGCATCCAACCTTTTACTTGGTTTAATGCTTGTGGTTTTTTTACAGTAATGATTTGTTTTGGTGCTGTAAAAATTAAAACACCATCATCAAAGTCATAAGAATTTCTTCCGTAATCTATTCCACAATTAGAGTCTTTTAAGGCAATACAGTACAAATCAGAAGAAAATCGTTTACCAACAGTTTCTTCTCCATAAGCGAGCTTTTCTGTATCAAGAATAGTAATTAAAGGATGCGTGGGTTTGTCCAAGCCAAATACTGCTCGAATTTCTGTAATTGATGTTGAATGTATTATAGGTTCGCTCATTTTGTTTTATTACAAAACTATGCCGATTTTCTATTGCTCACTAACACAAATCGCTGAATGATTAGCACGGTTAACCCAAATTTAACAATTTAAGAACAGAATTATAGTTTAAATATTTTAACTCTCCGAATCGGAGTACCAGCTACTATACATCACATAGCTGTTAGCAATCCTATTAATTTCTCCCTCTAACAATTCCTTACCCACTTCTTTTACTTTTTTAGCAGGTATGCCTGCATATACACAACCACCTTCAACTTTTGTTCCTTGTAAAACAACAGCTCCAGCAGCAATGATGGTGTTACTTTCTACTACCACATCATCCATCACAATGGCTCCCATACCAACTAAAACATTGTCTTTTATGGTGCAGCCATGTACAATGGCACTGTGCCCTACAGAAACATTATTGCCAATATTGGTAGGAGCTTTTTTGTAAGTACAATGTACCACAGCACCATCTTGTATGTTTACTTTATCGCCCATTTTTATGTAATGAACATCTCCACGTAGCACCGCATTATACCAAATGCTACAATTATTACCCATATCAACATCACCAATAATAGTGGCGTTTTCAGCTATAAAACAATCATCTCCAAATTTTGGGGATTTACCCAAAAGCTCTTTTATTATTGCCATAATCAAATTTTGTATAAAGGTATCAATATTGATTTTAGGATTTCAATATTCCTATTCAAAAAAACAAGATGACTCTTGTAGTTCTTCTTTAACTCATAACCTATACAAAGAATAGCATTTATAGAATAAAGAATATTGTCATTCATTAAATCATTAATAATTAATAAATTGCGTTCACTTTTCGTATTACTAACTAAAATTATAAAAATGAAAAAATTATTACTAATGAGTGTTGGAGTTGTATGTTCTGCTTCTCTTTTTGCACAAATATTTACTGATGACTTTGAATCTTATACCGCAGGGCAAGATCTAGTTGTACAAAATTCTACTGACTGGGATACCTGGAGTGGTGGAGGCGGAACTACTGAAGATGTTGCTGTTTCAAGTGCAAATGCAAGTAGTGGCAGCAATTCTATTTATTTCTCTTCAACTTCTTCAACAGGAGGGCCGGAAGATATTATTTTAAGATTTGCTCAGGTTTACACTTCAGGAACCTTTACCTATGAATCTAACTTTTATGTAGAAACAGGTAAGGGTGCATACTTTAATATGCAAGAAACACATACTGTTGGAGGCTCTTGGGCAATAGATTGCTACATGAATAATCAAGGAGACTTGAAGCTTTCTAATTCAGGAACACCTTATTTAACAACCACTTATCCTGTAGGGCAATGGTTTAATTTAAGATTAGAAATCAATTTAACTACTAATGATTGGGAATTGTTCATTAACAATGTGAGCAAAGGTACTTTCTCAAACCCAACTAATTCTATAGGTATTTTAGATTTATATCCAGTTAATCCTACAGCTGAGGGAGGAAACAACATTTCAGGTTTTTATGTGGATGATGTAAGTTATAATCACATCCCTGCTAGTTTACCAGCTATTAATGGCGGGGTAACATTTGTTAATCAATTAGGTGGTATTGCAGGTCAACAATCAAATGTTGATTGTACGGTAAGAAATCTAGGATCAAATAATATAACTTCTTTTGATATCACTTACCAATACGGAGCTAACCCACCGGTAATGGAAAGTGTTGGACCAATATCATTAGTATCTTTAGCTACTTACAACCACTCTTTTACTACACCTGTTACTTTAATGGCAGGAAGCAATACATTAACAGTAACTATTTCTAATGTAAATAATGCAGGTGCAGATGCTGACCCTTCTGATGATTCAAAATCCATTACTATTAATCCGGTTGTTCCTGCAACAGGTAAAATGGTTTTAGGAGAAGAAGCAACAGGAACCTGGTGTCAATGGTGTCCTAGAGGAGCTGTTTATATGGATTATATGGAAACAACTTACCCTAATTATTGGGCGGGAGTTGCGGTTCATAATAACGACCCAATGGCTGATGCGACTTACGATGCAGGTTTAGATCTCTTAATTAGTGGTTATCCAAGCTCTGTAGTTGACAGAGGCCCAGATAATGACCCAAGTACAATGGAGCAATCATTTTTACAGCGAATAGTTATTGCACCTACTGCTTTTTTAACTAATGGAGCTACTTATAATGCTTCTACCAGACAATTAGAAGTTTCAGTAACGGCAGATTTTCAAAGTGCTGCATCTGGAGATTGGAGAGTGGGGGTAATTTTAACAGAAGACAGTGTTACGGGAACAACTTCTGGTTATAATCAGTCCAATGCTTATGCAGGAGGAGGAAGTGGTCAGATGGGAGGTTATGAATCTCTACCAAACCCAGTTCCAGCTTCTCAAATGGTTTATGATCATGTAGGAAGAACTATTGTCCCAAGTTTTCAAGGGTTACAAAACGCCTTTCCAGCAAGTATTTCAGGCGGTAGCTCTTACTCAAACTGTTTTAGTTTTACTTTGCCAGCAGGCTGGGATGAATCTAAAATTCATATAATAAGTTTCTTAAGAGATCCGTCTGGTCAGATAGACAATGCTGGAAAAGAAACTATTGCTTCAGCTGTTTCTAATGGATATATTTCTTGTGCAACAAGTATTGTTGATGACTTAACAGATGAAGGAAAGTTTAAGCTATTCCCTAACCCGACTAATGGGACAAGCTATATTGAAATTGTAAATAACAATAATGAACCAATTAATGTTACTATAATGGATATGACAGGAAAAGTTGTTGCAAGCAGAGATTATACAGTTAGTGGTGCTGCTCAACTTCCAATTGTTACATCTAGTATGGACAAAGGAATTTACTTAGTTACTTTAACAGTTGGTAATAAGGTAGAACAACAAAAATTAATTGTTCAATAGGAATAATTAACCTTTAGAATATACCCTGCTCATTTTTGAGCAGGGTTTTTTTATAAAAGTGTGTTTAAAAAAAACCATAAAATAATTTAGAATTAATTTCGAGCAAAATTTTAATATGCCAAACATTGAAGTAATACAACCCGAAGAAGCGGAAGGAGAACTAAAAACAATTTACGAAGACTTAGTTCGTACCAGAGGGAAGATAGCAGAGGTTCATAAAATACAAAGTCTTAACCCGAAATCTATTGTTAATCACATGGATTTGTACATGACTATTATGTTTGGGCAGTCTCCGTTGAAAAGGGTGCAACGAGAAATGATAGGAGTGGTGGTTTCTAAAGCAAATAATTGTGAATATTGTCAAGAACACCATGCTGAGGCGGTTAATCATTATTGGAAGGATGATGCTAAAACGGAATTGTTAAGAAATGATTATAATCAAGTTGACTTATCAAAAACGGATAAGTTACTATGTGATTATGCCTGGGAATTAACTAAAAACCCAACGACTGAAACTGAACAAAGGTTTTTTGAACCTTTAAGAAAATTGGGGTTAGAGGATAGAGCAATATTAGACGCAACCCTAGTTATTTCCTACTTTAATTTTGTAAACAGAATAGTGCTGAGTTTAGGAGTTGGTTTAGAACAAAATGTTGGGGGGTATAACTATTAATTACTCTTTATTCTTAGAATCTATAGTTATAGTTACAGGGCCATCGTTCACTAAAGCCACTTTCATATCTGCACCAAATTCTCCAGTAAGTACTTTTTTACTCGTTTCTTTTTCTAACTGAGCAATAAATTGCTCATACATTGGTATAGCAAAATCGGATTTAGCAGCTTTTATGAAAGAAGGTCTATTCCCTTTTTTCGTACTAGCATGTAAAGTAAATTGACTTACTACAATTATTTCTCCATTAACGTCTGTAACAGACAAATTCATTGCTCCCTTTTCATCACCAAATATTCTTAACCGAGCTATTTTACCGCACAGCCATTCAATATCTTCTTGTGTGTCAGCACCTTCTATTCCTAACAACAATAATAAGCCATTTCCAATTTTGCTTTTAACTTCATTGTTAATGGTTACGGATGCCTCGCTTACTCTTTGAATTACTACTTTCATTTAATACCCTTTTGTACGGTAACTTTCTTCTTCGTCATCCTCGTAAATACTCAAATAATTGTTGTACCTAAATGCGGCAATTTCATTCTTTGCTACAGCTTCTTTCACTGCACACTTTGGTTCATTAATATGTTGACAGTTATTAAAATTACAGTTACTCAATAATAACCTCATTTCTAAAAAGTAATGAGATAGTTCAGTTTTGTCAAAATCAATTAGTCCGAAAGCCTTAATGCCAGGAGTGTCAATAATAAAACCACCAAAACTTAACTCAAACATTTCGGCAAAGGTGGTAGTGTGTTTCCCTTGAAGGTGAGTTTCAGATATTTCACTAGTCTTTAAATTTAAGGTAGACTCTATTGCATTTAATAAGGTTGATTTTCCAACGCCCGAATGCCCAGAAACCACTGAGGTTTTATTTTTTAAAATTTCTTCTAATACTTTCAAATTAGTATTTTCAGTTGCAGAAGTTGTGATGCATTGGTAACCAATTTTGGTGTAGGTTTCTTTTAAAAATTCCAATTCTGTTTGTTCCTCATCGGTATAAACGTCAACCTTATTAAAAACAATAATGGTAGGGATATGATAGGCTTCGGCAGAAACTAAAAAACGATCTATAAAGGCAGTATATGTTTTGGGTTGCGATAAGGTTACTACCAAAATTGCTTGATCAACGTTTGCTGCAATAATGTGCGAACGCTTTGAAAGATTAATTGATTTACGAATAATGTAGTTTTTTCTGTTCTCAATTTCATTAATGATGGCAGTACCATCTTCTTCGGATTTTAAGATTACCACATCACCCACAGCAATGGGGTTGGTGGTTTTAATTCCTTTAATCCTGAACTTACCCTTAATTCGGGCATCAATGTGTTCTCCGTTTTCTAAACGAACAACATACCAGCTACCAGTAGATTTAACAATAGTACCTTTCATAAGTTGATTCAAAAGTAATAAAAAAGCATCGAGCTATTTTTGGTAATTTCGTACGGTTAATGCTAGAAAGTTAAGTTGGAGCTTTCAACAGTCAACTTTTCTGTTTCAATTTTTAAAGTATGTCTATTGTAGTAAAAAGTGTAACAAAAATCTATGGCAAGCAAAAAGCATTAGATAATGTTTCTTTTACCGTTGAGCCAGGCAATATTGTAGGCTTTTTAGGGCCAAACGGGGCAGGGAAATCTACTATGATGAAGATTATTACTTGTTTTATTCCTCAAACAGCTGGAGATGTAAAAGTTTGTGGTTTTGATGTGGTTGAACAACCTATTGAAGTAAAAAAACAAGTAGGATATTTGCCGGAGCACAATCCACTTTATTTGGATATGTATGTAAAAGAATATTTAGATTTTATTGCAGGAGTACATAAAATAAAAGACAGGAAAGAAAGGGTTAAAGAAATGATAGATATTGTTGGATTGGAGATTGAGCAAAACAAAAAAATTGGAGCTTTGTCAAAAGGTTACCGACAAAGGGTTGGTTTAGCACAAGCTATGATTCATGATCCAAAAGTATTGGTGTTGGACGAACCAACCACAGGTTTAGACCCTAACCAATTAGAAGAAATTAGAGGTTTAATTAAAAACATTAGTAAAGATAAAACCATCATGTTGTCAACTCACATTATGCAAGAAGTAGAAGCAATATGTGATAAAACCATTATCATTAATAAAGGTAAAATTGTAGCAAATGACGATACTCAGCATTTACGACAAGAAAAAACCAACATTGTGTTAACGGTAGAGTTTGATAAAGAAGTTTCTCAAAAAGATTTACAAGCTATAGCAGGAGTAATTCAAGTAAAAAATAAAACTGCAACGACCTGGGTATTTGAGGTAAAAGATGATTCGGTTAGAAATGATATATTTCAGTATGCAGTTAAAAAAGAATTGGTGGTGTTAACCATGCAAAAAGAAACGCAGAGTTTAGAGCAAATCTTTAAAAAGTTGACTACTTAAATTTTCTTTTTGTTTGGACTTGTACAAACTCAAAAAAAAAACGACTTTTGAATCGTATTAAATTTGTGGAGTGATTTGGCTGCTTGCAACCACTTAAAAAAATGCTAAAAAGTGTTTCTAAGTTTTCAGCCTTCATTTCTTTAAAATATTAAATAATTATGTCGTATTTATTTACATCTGAGTCAGTATCAGAAGGGCACCCAGATAAAGTGGCTGACCAAATTTCTGATGCACTAATTGATAATTTTTTAGCTTTTGATAAAGAATCTAAAGTTGCTTGTGAAACCTTAGTTACAACTGGGCAGGTGGTTTTAGCAGGTGAGGTTAAATCTAAAACTTACTTAGACGTTCAGAAAATTGCTCGTGAAGTGATTAATAAAATAGGTTACACCAAAGGAGAATACATGTTTGATGGAAATTCATGTGGTGTTTTATCTGCTATTCACGAACAATCGCCAGACATTAACCAAGGGGTAGAGCGTAAAAAGAAAGAAGAACAAGGTGCTGGAGATCAAGGAATGATGTTTGGTTATGCAACCAACGAAACAGAAAGCTATATGCCTTTGGCATTAGAAATTTCTCATTTGTTATTGAAAGAACTTGCAGCTATCAGAAGAGAAGGAAAGAAAATGAAGTACCTTCGTCCTGACTCTAAATCTCAAGTAACTATTGAGTACGATGATGATAACACTCCTATTAGGATAGATGCTATTGTTGTTTCTACACAACATGATGACTTTGATACAGAAGCTAGAATGTTAAAGCAGATTAAAGAAGATGTGATTAAAATTTTAGTTCCTCGTGTAAAGAAAAAATTACCAAAACATATCCAAAAACTATTTAATGATAAAATAAAGTACCACGTAAATCCAACAGGAATATTTGTAATAGGTGGGCCGCACGGAGATACAGGTTTAACAGGACGTAAAATTATTGTTGATACTTATGGTGGCAAAGGAGCCCATGGTGGTGGAGCATTTTCAGGAAAAGATCCAAGTAAAGTTGATAGATCTGCTGCTTATGCAACAAGGCACATTGCTAAAAATTTAGTGGCTGCAGGTGTAGCCGATGAGGTTTTAGTACAGGTTGCTTATGCTATAGGTGTTGCTAAGCCAATGGGTATTTTTATTGATACCTACGGCACATCAAAAGTTAAATTAACAGACGGACAGATTGCTAAAAAAGTAGAGAAGATTTTTGATATGCGACCTTATGCTATTGAAACCAGGTTTAAACTAAGAACACCTATTTATTCTGAAACAGCAGCCTATGGTCATATGGGAAGACCGTGCGAAGTAGTGGAAAAACAATTTACTGATGGTTCAGGAAAAACCAAAAAAGTAAAAGTGAAGCTATTTCCTTGGGAAGAATTAAACTATGTAGCTAAGGTAAAAAAGGCATTTTCTCTTTAATCAATTAAAGCCTTTCATTACTAAAAAGTACCGTTAACATAAGCTTTACAAAAAAAATTAAGTAGAGAAATAATTTTTTTGTATCTTGGCTGCCTATTTGGTAAGGTGCAGTATTTAGTGAGAGGTTACCTTAATGCTAAGTTTTATAACCTTTGCTGAAATAGAAGAAATTGAAATAATAATTTAAAAACAAAAACAGTTAGAATACAAACAATTTAAACTATGAAAAAGTTATTTGCATTATTAACAGTAGCCGGTGTACTAAGTTTCGGAACTTTAAATTCGGTTTACGCACAAGAAGAAGGAGCTGAAGAAGCAACAGAAATGGTTGATTCAAACGCTACAGCTGAAGAAGCGCCAGCAGAAGAACCTGCAGAGGAAGCAGCACCAGTAGAAGAGCCAATGGAAGAAGTGGTTGAAGCACCTGCTGAAGCCGAGTCTTTTACTCAAATTATCAAACAAAAATTTATCGAAGGTGGCCCAATGTTTATGGGTATCGTTTTAATCTGTTTGATTCTTGGTTTAGCTATTGTTATTGAAAGAATTATTTACTTAAACATGGCTACGACTAACACTAACAAGTTACTTAAAAATGTTGAGGATGCTTTGAATAGTGGAGGAATTGAGGCTGCTAAAGAAGTATGTAGAGATACAAAAGGTCCTGTTGCAAGTATCTTCTATCAAGGTTTAGATAGAAGCCATGAAGGAGTTGATATGGTTGAGAAATCAGTTGTTTCTTACGGTGGTGTTCAAATGGGATTATTAGAAAAAGGAATTTCATGGATTTCTTTATTCATTGCTTTAGCACCAATGCTTGGGTTTATGGGTACGGTAATTGGTATGATTGGTGCCTTTGATGCAATTGCTGAGGCAGGAGATATTTCTCCAGCGGTAGTTGCTTCTGGTATTAAAGTAGCCTTATTAACTACAGTATTTGGTTTGATTGTAGCAATTATCCTTCAAATCTTTTACAATTACATTGTAGCAAAAGTTGATAGCATTGTAAACGATATGGAAAATGCTTCAATTTCTTTAATTGACTTATTAGTTAAGCACGAACTAAAAAATAAATAAGAACTATGGATAACAAAATGTTCAAAATAGTATTTATGGCTCTTTTGGGTGTTTCGGCACTGCTTAGTATCTTATTTATGGCAGGAGCTGTAAGCGAAGGGTTATTAATTAACTACTGTTATTTATTGATGGGGGTAGCTGCAGTAGCTGCAGTTGTATTCTCAATACTAAACATGGTTAAAGACCCTAAAAAAGCCAAAAACGCCTTAATAGGAATAGTTGCTTTGTTAATAATATGTGGTATTGGATATGCAATGGGAGGTTCAGAAGAACATTTCGATATTGATGGAAAATTATTAGCTGATGCTGCAACATCTCAAAAATCAGAAGGTGGATTAATAGCCTTTTATATTTTAGCGGTTTTAGCAATAGGCACTATTGTTTTTGCTGAAGTATCTAAAATGTTTAAATAATTAAACCAGTATGGCAAAAAGAGAAATATCAGAAATAAATGCCGGCTCTATGGCCGATATTGCTTTCTTGCTGTTAATCTTCTTTCTGGTAACCACTACTATGGATACCGATACAGGTTTAATTAGAAGATTGCCGCCTCCACCTGAAGATATTCCACAAGACGAAAACGATAAGATTAAGCAAAGAAATATCTTTGAAATATTGGTGAATGCCAATGATCAGTTATTAGTTGAGGGAGATTATATACAGGTAACGGAACTGAGAGAAAAAGCTAAAGCATTTATTAAAAGTAGCCCTAGCTTTCCTAATGTTGCTGATAAAACCAATGCTGCTAATCCAGATATGCCTGAGTTTAAGGAGGAAGAAATTCCAGTATTAGGTAATATGTTGGTTTCAAAACAAATTATATCCTTACAAAATGATAATGGCACCTCTTACGAAATGTATATTAAAGTGCAAAACGAATTGGTGGCCGCATACAATGAAGTAAGGAATGAGTTTGCGTTAAACAAGTTTGGCAAATCATATAATGAGTTGGTTCAGTTAGCAGGTTCATCAGACGCAATAAAGGAAAAGCAAAAAGCTGTAAAAAAAGTCTTCCCACAAAGAATATCGGAAGCCGAACCTAAAAAAATAGGAGGAGAATAATGTCTAAGTTTAGAAAACAAGGAAAGAAAGGACAGCCAGCAATTTCTACTGCTGCTTTACCTGATATCGTTTTTATGCTGCTTTTCTTCTTTATGGTTACTACGGTAATGAGAGAGACCTCTTTAAAAGTAATTAATGTTACTCCAAAAGCTACAGAAGTTGGCAAACTAGAGAGAAAGTCGCTAGTTTCTTATATTTATATAGGAAAACCAATAAAAGCATTACAAGGAGCATTTGGTACTGCACCAAGAATCCAGTTGAATGATGCTTTTAAAACCAAAGAAGATATCTTTCAGTTTGTTGAAATGGAAAGAGATGAAAGAGATGAGGCAGAAAGAAACTTGATTACCTGGTCGTTAAAAGTTGATCAAGAAACAAAAATGGGAATAGTTACTGATGTAAAACAAGAGCTTAGACAAGCAAATGCATTAAAGATTAACTATTCTGCTAAAAAAACAGATAAAATTGTTAACTAACAATAATACTTAAACAAATAACTTTTTAAAGCTCCACATTGTGGAGCTTTTTTATTGTTCAATACTGTCTGAATAGTTTACTTTTGTTATGGTGAAAAGCTATCTTAAATATCAATCTGATACTAGTTTTACTAATGCTCAACAATTTCTGCAAAGCGATAGTAGTACAGCAAAAAAAGATACTTTAATAAATTTTGGGGTTGAAAATATCGATGCTATCCCTACACGAAAACCTAAAATAACCAAACAAATAGAAGTGAAACCTCAAAAGCAATTTAATCCCCTTGTATTACATAAAAATATAGATACATGGCAAAGCATTGTGTTGTTTTTGTTATTGATTTTAGTGATGCTATCAAAAGCATTTAATCAAAACCGATTTAAGCAGCTACTAAAATCAGCATTTAATTATAGCACATCGTTAGAAGTAATAAGAGAAGAAAAAGTTTTTTTTCATAGGGCTAATTTGTGGTTAACGGTTGTGCATGTTGTTGCTTTATCATTAATTATTTATGAACTTGTATTACATCCAACTCCTCAACTATTTTTTATAATAATGGGAGCAATAGTAGTTGCCTATATTGTAAAATATATAAGTGCGAAAGCAGTGTTTTTTATTTTTAGTATAAATGAATTATCATCAGAGTATATTTTTAATATTTCTTTATATAATAATCTTCTGGGTATAATTCTTATACCTGTATTAATGATATTGTATTATACAGGTATTGGTATAGAAAATGCTTTTATGTATCTAATCGCACCAATTTTAATTTTGATATATCTATTTCGTTTAGTTAGAATTTTTATTGCAGGAAATAATTATAGAATTTCCTACTTCTATATTTTTTTGTACATTTGCACCCTTGAAATTTTACCGTTGGTCGTTTTGTACAAGGTGTTAGTCCTAAAATAAAGCAAATTCGACCTAAAAAAGAAAGAAGGCAAATGTTGAAAGTAAAGAGTGTTTTAGTATCACAACCGAAACCACAAACGGAAAAATCGCCATATTTTGATTTGGCAGAAAACTGCAAAGTAAAAATTGATTTCAGGCCTTTTATTCATGTAGAAGGGGTTCCTGCAAAGGAATTTCGTCAGCAAAGAATTAACCTATTAGATTTTAACGCAGTAATTTTTACTAGTCGTAATGCTATTGACCATTATTTTAGAGCAGCTGAAGAATCCAGGGTAAAAGTGCCAGATGATATGAAATATTTCTGTATTTCTGAAGCTACAGCTTTTTATTTACAGAAGTATATTGTTTATCGTAAACGTAAAATTTTCCATGGTCAGCAAACTTTTGCTGATTTAATTCCGCTAATTAAAAAGCATAAAGATTGTAAATTTTTATTGCCATGTTCTGATATTTTACGTTCTAACATTCCAAATTTATTGGAGGAGAATGGTATTGAATTTAAATGCGCTACTTTATATCGTACAGTTTGTAGTGATTTATCTGATTTAAAAGATGTAAACTATGATGTTTTGGTTTTCTTTAGTCCTTCAGGAATAAAGTCATTATATCAGAATTTTCCTGATTTTAAGCAAAACGAAACCAGAATTGCAGTTTTTGGACCAACTACAGCCAAAGCAGCGGAGGATGCAGGTCTTAAAATTGATATTGCCGCTCCACAACCTGAGTCACCATCGATGACTAGAGCGTTGGAGCTTTATATTAAAAAAGCCAACAAAAACGGCAAGAAAAGATAAAAAAAGCCTCTGAAAAGAGGCTTTTTTTATGCTAAAACAGCAAGAAGCTTTATTAAATTAAACTTGATTTTCGGTTATATATTATTACATTTGCAGCCTTATATTTTTACGTAAATAAGTACAGATGAAATTATCAAAGTTCAAGTTTACACTTCCAGAAGAATTATTAGCAGAAAGGCCTGCAGATGAAAGAGAAGAAGCCAGGTTAATGGTTGTTCATAGAGAAACCGGAGAAATCGAACACAGAAAATTTAAAGATGTGTTAGATTATTTTGATGAAGGTGATTTATTGGTGATGAATGACACCAAAGTTTTTCCAGCAAGAATGTATGGGAATAAAGAAAAAACAGGAGCCAGAATAGAAGTTTTCTTATTAAGAGAATTGAATAGAGAGAGTTTATTGTGGGATGTGTTGGTTGATCCTGCAAGAAAAATCAGAATAGGAAACAAACTATATTTTGGAGATGATGATTTAGTTGCTGAGGTTATTGACAACACCACCTCTAGAGGAAGAACGTTACGTTTTTTATTTGACGGTCCTTATGAGGAGTTCAAAGCAATAATTGAAAAATTAGGAGAAACGCCAATTCCAAAATACATTAAAAGAGAGGTAGAACCAGAGGATGCAGAACGTTACCAAACAGTTTATGCAAAAAATGAAGGGGCAGTTGCTGCACCTACGGCAGGATTACACTTTAGTAAGCATTTACTAAAAAGACTAGAAATCAAAGGGGTTGATTTTGCCCATTTAACCTTGCATGTCGGTTTAGGAACTTTCCGCCCAGTTGAGGTAGAAGATTTAACCAAGCATAAAATGGATTCTGAGGAAATTCATATTCCTCAAGAATGTGTAGATCAAGTAAATAATGCTAAAAAGAATAAAAAGAAAATTTGTTCCGTTGGTACTACATCAATGCGTTCTTTAGAATCATCCGTTTCAACTGATGGATACTTAAAACCTTTTAGCGGATGGACGAATAAATTTATTTTCCCTCCATATGATTTTAGCTTGGCAACATGTATGATTACTAATTTCCACACACCAGAGTCAACTTTACTAATGATGACTTGTGCATTTGGAGGCTACGATTTAATCATGAAAGCATACAAAGAAGCCATTAAGGAGAAATATCGTTTTTATACTTATGGTGATGCAATGCTAATTTTGTAATAGGAAAGGCAAAATAAAATATATTAACTTTAAAACAATTAAAATGAAACTTGAAGACCTTAAACTTTACCAAGAATGTTTAGATTTTGAACAACGTATTTGGGATATTGTAAACAAGTGGGAAGGATTTGAAAAAGACGCTATGGCAAAATCTTTTACCCAATCAGCTGATGCTATTTCTGGCAACATAGCTGCAGGCTACGGACGTTACAACTTTAAAGATAAAAAACACTATTGTTATATTTCTAGAGGCTATCTTTTAAAAACCAAAGGATGGTTAATAAAATCTAAAGACAGAGAGTTAATTGGGGGAGAAGAAGCAGAAGAATTATTAGAGTTTATTGAAAAAATTCATAGAATGCTAAATGCCTACATTCGATCTATCGGAAGAAGAAAATCTGATAATGAGGGCAATAATAATTATTCAAATAACCATAATAACTCAGAAGAAGTTGATGGTAATAAAGAACAAGTAGAGCAAACAGAGGAGGCTAATGGAAACTCTTTTACTGCTTCTGCTGATGAGTTTTTTAGTTCTGATGAGTTGACGAATGCTTAAAAATGCATAAGTATGCAATAATAGTTGCTGGAGGTAAAGGAGAACGAATGGGAGGAGATATCCCCAAGCAGTTCATTGAAATTAAAGGTAAACCTATTTTAATGCATACCATAGAAAAGTTTAGAACAACTTTTCCTGAAATTAAAATTATACTGGCTCTTCCCGAAAATCAAATTGACTTCTGGGAGGAGCTTTGTTATAAATACTCTTTTGTAAACGTTCCTCACCATATTGTAAAAGGGGGGGAAACACGTTTCCATTCTGTAAAAAATGCCTTAGGACTAATTAAAAGCGAGGGGGTGGTTGGTATTCATGATGGAGTCAGGCCTTTAGTAACAGATGAAACAATCAAGGTTTGCTATCAAACAGCAGAGGAAAAAGGAAATGCTATTCCTGTTGTTGATGTAGTCGAATCACTTCGTTTTGTTTCTAAGCAAAAAGGAACCAATAAAGCGGTAACTCGAAGTTGTTATAAAGTAGTTCAAACTCCACAATGTTTTCAATCAGAAATTATTTTAAAAGCCTACGAACAAGAGTTTGATAGTTCTTTTACAGATGATGCTTCAGTTGTTGAACAGTTAGGAGAGACCATCAACCTGGTTGAAGGAAATCAAGAGAACATTAAAATTACTACTCAACAAGATTTATTGATAGCAAAAGCTAAACTATGATGATAGTTTTTCTATCTTTCTTTTCGTTTTTATAGTTTTAGCATCATACTTTTTAATAGACTTTTTGTTTTTCTTAATTGTTTTTTTGTTTTTAGTTATCTTCTTATTTAGCTTGGTAATTTCAGTAGATAATTTTTGATTCTTTTTTAAAAGCTTATCTCTTTTTTTTGTCGTCTTTGCTATACTTTTATTATCAGAAATGCGCTCTATTAATTCATTATTACTATCATCAATTTTATTTTGTTGAGATTTAAAGTCAACCTTTTTACTCTTAACTTCATGTTTGAGTTGCTCGGTTTTAGCTAATAATTCTTCGTTTTTAGCTATTAGTTCTTGTTTTGATTCAGTTAAGGCTGTTATTTGGTTGTTTAATTTAACAATAGCCTCATTATTCAAGTCAGTTTGAGCAAATGCTATTAAATTAATACCTATAAAAGCTACTACTAATAATTGTTTTCTCATAATCGTCTTTTATATTAAGACTCAAAAAGTAAAAAAAGTCACTATTAGATTAATTTAGAAACTTTTGTATTATCAGTAAGTTTAACTTTTTCCAAATCAACATTTTCAATTAGGTTTATTCCTGGAGTTTTCCCAACATCAAGACTACCGAACTCATTATCAAAGCCTAAAAATTTAGCACCATTTATTGTTGCCCATTTCAATAGCTTTTCTAATCCAATTTTTTCATTTTTTTGTTGGATAGTTTTAAGTTCATCTAAAACTGAAAGGCTCCAATTTGAGGCTAAACTATCAGTACCTATAGTACATTTTTCATCTAAAAATAAACTATAATCAGGTTGTGTTCCTTCAATGTATAGATTAGCATTAGGGCAAAAACACCAGTAGATTTTATCACTCAAATTTTTAGCAAAATCAATATCTAATTGATTGGTAAACGTGTTGTGGACCAATAAAACTCTTTGATTTCTATTATAACTGGCTAAATAAGATGGAAGTGAGTTTTTACCAGTTGGTTGCCAGTTTTTTATCTCTTCGCTAAATTTTGATATTTGATTAAATAAAGCACCTGAGCCACTTTTGAACAGTTCATTTTCACTTTCTGTTTCCTGATTATGTATGGTCATTAATTCATTATGCTCTTGGTTGATCAGCTCTTTTAGTGAATTTGATAATGAATAAGGAGCATGAGGGGTTATTGAAATATGATTTGTGCTGAAATAACTTTGCTTTAACTGTTTAGTCCTCTCATAAATGTTTTTAGCTTCTAACGAATTTAAACCAAAAACTTCAATAAAAGTATGATATTTAATTTTAGATTGCTTTTTTTGCTGAAATGTAGATGACCCATTACTAATATCTCCAACTGCTACAATGCCATTGTTATACATTTCTTCATCAGCATTGTTAACTGCCAATAAACGTTCTTCAACTGAAAAATTATCTCGTACTGTCATTAGCTCATCAACGAAGCCAGATAATTGTGTGTTTTCAGCAACTTTCCCCTTTAGGTAAGAAAGCTCAAGATGACAGTGAGTATTAATAAAACCAGGGCAAATAATCCCTTTGTGTTTAATGATTTTTCCTGCTGGTTTTTCCTGTTTAGAAGGGTCAATAACTGCTTCAATTTTCCCGTGTTTATCAGTAATAACAATCCCATTTTTAATAAGAGAGTTATTACCAGTAAAAATATAATCTGCAGTTACAATCATGATTCAAAAATATCATTTTCTTAGTCAAAGCCTTGTGTTGCCAATTGTAATCTTACCTTTGCATCAATGTCTGATAAACAAAACATAAGAGCAATAGAGCTTGAAGAGCTAAAACAATTTTTTACAGAAAATGGTGAGAAAGCATTTCGTGCTAAACAAGTTTTTGAATGGCTATGGAAAAAACAAGTAACTTCTTTTGATGCAATGAAGAATATTTCTTCTTCTACCAGAGAGCTTTTAGAAGAGTATTTCTATATCAATGTGGTTACTATAGCAGAAGAACAAATAAGTTCTGATAGAACTATTAAAAACGCTTTTAAATTATATGATGGAAAGATTACAGAAGGGGTTTTAATTCCAACTACAAAAAGAATGACGGCTTGTATCTCTAGTCAAGTAGGTTGCAGTTTAACATGTAGATTTTGTGCAACAGGAAAGCTAGATCGATTAAGGAACATAGAAGCTGAAGAAATTTTTGACCAAGTGGCATTAATTAAAAAACAAGCAGAAAAACATTATCAAACACCATTGAGCAACATTGTTTATATGGGAATGGGAGAACCACTGCTGAACTATAAAAATGTGTTGAAATCGGTGGAATTAATTTCTTCACCTGATGGTCTTGGGATGTCCCCCAAACGAATTACCATTTCTACAGCAGGCATTGCTAAAATGATAAAAAAACTTGGAGATGATGAAGTGAAATTTAATTTGGCTTTATCATTACATGCGGCAAATGATGCAAAGCGAAGTGAGATCATGCCCATCAATGAACAAAATTCGTTATCCTCTTTACAAGAGGCACTAAAATATTTCTATGAAAAAACAGGCACGCGGCCAACTTTTGAATATATCATTTTCAAAGACTTTAACGATAGTTTAGAAGATGCTAAAGAACTGGCAGAGTTCTGTAAGTGTGTGCCTTGTAAAATTAACATTATAGAATATAACCCGATAGATGATGCTGAATTTGAAAAAGCAGACAGCGAAAAAACAGATAAGTTCGCAGCTTTTTTAGAAAATACATTTAACTTAATTGTAAATGTTCGTAGAAGCAGAGGAAAAGACATTGATGCTGCTTGTGGACAGCTAGCTAATAAAAATAAAGCCGTAAACTAATTTACTCCATAATCAGTTTACTAACAGATTTTTTATCATCATTATCCAGAATAACAAAGTATAATCCTTTAGTTCTATTTTCTAAGCTAATCTGAGTGATTTCAGATTTAATTTTCGATTCAAATACAATAGCTCCAACAACATCTATAATTCTAATTCTAGAGTTAATAAATGCAGGGTTAACTTTAAGTGTAAATATTCCTTTAGTCGGATTTGGGAATATTTTTGTTGTTAAACTATTTGAACTAGGAGAATCTAAACCTGTACATACTTCAACAAATATTTGAGATGAGTCTTGTGCGGAACAATTATTTATATCTGTGTAATTATATATGATATAGTGTAAACCAGCTCCTGCAATTGCAGGGTCAAAAGTATTTCCTGAAACGCCATTTCCACTATATGAACCACCACTAGGACTTCCATTAGTTAAGGTAATAATTCCAGAATTTGTACAAACAGTATCTGGATTAAAAGGATTAAAAGTTACAATAGGAGAACTATTAATTATGATTTGCTGATTAGTGATACTGTCACATCCATTAACAGCTCCATTAACAGCAGTATCACTCACCATAGTATTGGTGATATAAATATTACCGTTGTAAGAAACACTGTCGCAACTTTCTATGGCAGTAGGAGTATTTACAATAGTATTACTGATGTTTATCATCTGATTGGTGATACTATCACAACCATTAGCAGCCCCACCAAAAGCAGTATCACTCACCAAGATACTAGTAAAATAGGTGTTGCCGTTGTATGAAATACTGTCACAGCCTATAATAACGTTAGGAGCATTGATTACAGTATTATTAATGATGATTTGTTGATTTGTAATACTATCACAACCATTAGCAGCACCACCGAAAGCAGTATCATTAACCATAGTAGTGGTAAAGTAAGTATTACCATTATAAGTAGTACTGTCACAGCTTACAATAGCCGTTGGAGTAATAGTTACGGAATTATTAATGATGATTTGTTGATTAGTAATGCTATCACACCCGTTAGCAGCACTACCAAAAGCGGTGTCATTCACCATAGTACTAGTATAATAAGTATTCCCATCATAAGAAACACTATCACACCCAATTATAGCAAGAGGGGTTATATTAGGAATACTATCTATAACAACAGATTGACTGGTTGAGTCGCTACATGTTCCTGAACCAAGGGTATAGGTTACAGTATAAGAACCAGGGGAACTTAAGTTTAAGTTAATTTGCCCTGAACTTGAGTTTAAAGAAAGACCTGAAGGGTAACTTGTAAAAGTTCCTCCAGTAGTTCCTGTAATTGTAGGGGTTGGGCTATTTTCGTTTTCACAGTAATTAGTTGAACTATAATTAAAACCAGCAGTATAAGGTGAGGTAATCGTTACGGTTTGAGTAGATGTACCTGCACAATTCCCATTTTGAGCATCCCATGAATAGGTAATATCACAGGTAGTTCCTGGAGGGATTGTGCTTGGATCAAAAACGGCCGCTCCCCAATCAGTAATTACAGGTAAGGCACTAGCCCCACAAGTTGTAGACCATGTTGCTAAACCTGTTAAAGTAGGAGGTGGGGATACTAAAATGGTTTGACAACCTACTCCACCATTCCACGTGCCAGAAGCTAATAGAGTACCACTGTGTAAATCATACACCTCGTATGTGCTATTAGCACCAGCTGTATTATTACAAAGCTGTATTTGATGTCCGGGAGAGTTTGCAGAAGGTGAAACATATGACATTGCTCCAGAAAAATTAGTGCTCGCCCCAACGGGGCCAACCCAAGGGTTTCCATTAGAATCAGTTCCAATGCTTCCATAACCACCTAAAGAAGCACCATCTTGAAAAAACTCTATACTATTTGTTGCAATAGCATTATTTGGAAAAACCTTTACAACATATCCAGGTGTTATAGCTTTTCCTCCAGTAAAACCATCTTGATCGGCATATAAGACAATAGCGGCATCATCACAGCTATAAGTTGCACTTAATGGATCGATATTTCCAGTACCACTATTAAAAACACCAAAATCAACATTAGGGCATACTATAGCACAATTTGTGGTGGCTGTAGTAGGTCCTGTAGGGGTAAAGGTTATGTCGGTATTGTTATTTGAGAAATTGGTAATCATCATAATATAAACTTCCCCTGGATTTGCTCCTGCTATAAAAGATGTTTCAGTGGCCGATGTTGAATAGCTACAATCAACGGTATTACCTGCTGTTAGAAGTGCTGTACAAGGTGATGTTTGGTCTGCGAAAGGCCCCCATAAAATGAAATCAATATCTTCATTTTGACTATTAGATATTTCAACTTCTAAGTTTCCTCCCTGATCAATCTCAAAATAAAACCACGCAGGGTTTGGTTGTGTAAGTAAACAACCGTAATCAGGGCCTGGTTCTGCAGTACCAGTATTGGTTCCCGCAGGGAAAGTTACTTGAGAACCAACACAAATAGGGTCTGCTGTTAAACAAGTACCGTTTTGAGATTTTAAAGTAAATAGACTAAAAATAAGTAAAACAGCAAGTAAATATTTCATAATGTTTAAGTTAGGTACTCAAAAATACCAAAAACCATTTTATTTACATTCTCATTTATATAAAAGTCATTTGTTTATTTAATTAAAATACATAGTAAACAACGTGGTTAGTTGGAGTAAGTCTTAAAATTAAATTTCGGATATAAAATCTAAGAACACTTTTTTATGTAATTCCAAATCCATATTTGGAGATAGAGCTACACGAGCAATGTAATCCTTATCACTTTCTTTGGTGGTGCCTTGTGTTGAGGTGGCAGGGATAGTCCAATAACAACCTTTTAACTGACCATAACTCACACAATACTTGCTTTCGTTTGGTATTTTATTAATCATTAAGTTAATGAGCTTAAGGTTAAGTTCTCTTTTGTAGATTTCTCTTTCCTCATCAGTATTTCCTTTGGTTGGTAGGTCTAATGAAAAAACGGAAGGCGTAAATCCTTGCTCAGCTAGTTCTTCTGAAACAAAATTGATTTTTACAGTTGGTAAAGTTTCTTTAATAAAATTGACAAACTTGCGAGTGTTTTGATAAGCATCTTTAATTCGTTGAATCATAGATGGCATTTGGTTAGCCAATATCTCATATTGAAGAGCGGTTGCTTCATTATCACAAAGCATAAGGTGCTTTTCAATTTTATCCATTAACCTTTCAGCTTTTTTATTAGCAGTACAGTAACCAGCCGTACATTTTCCACCACTCGGAAATTTAGAACCACTTACATAAGAAATAGTTTTAACGGAAGAAAGTATATTATCTTCGCCCAAAAAATGAACATTAGGACAAAAAGTTTGGTCTAAAATAAACACAGGGCTAATAGCAATTTTTCCATCAGTTGTTTTACGTTCTTTACTTAGTTCGTTTTTGAGTTGAACCAAATCAGGAACTTCTACCCTAGGGTTCGTAGGAATTTCTGCAATGATATAAGGTATGGCATCTTCTTGAGCAATTTTATCCAACACAATTCCTACACTTTCTACCATATTGTGATTACCATCAACAGGTAAATCCATTACCTCAACATTTTTAATACATGCAGCAATACGTCTAGCCTGGTCGTTAGTGCCACCGTAACAGTTTGGAGGAACTACTATTTTTATTTTTTTGCCTTTATATTTCTCTAACGCATCATCAATTAAACCCATTACAATAGCATACTGAATGGATAATCCACTTGAGCCAATTACTGCCTTAGTATTTGTGCCAGTTATATTTTGAATGGTTGCCAATACCTTTGCTCTGTTTTCGGCTTTGTTGTTAGTATTAATAGTAATTTTTTCACCAAGCAGCTTTTTAATTGCAGCTAGGCAATTGGCAGGTGTCATAGCAATGGTTTCCCTTCTTCTTACGTGCTGAATTTCTGAAATATATTCGCCATTATCTCTTCCATTTACTAAAATAATGCTACCTAAATGGTCAAGCAGGTTAACATAAAAATCTATCTTAGGGTTGAGATTAATACTATCAATTTCCGCTTTAGAAATTAAAATAACACTTCCATCAAAATCGGCAATATCATCAAGGGTATTTATTTTTTTAAGTTCAAAATTATATCCATATACACTTTTTATTGCCTCAGCATCAAATCCATGTGGGAGCTCATCAGTATAAGCAATTTGAGTTTTTTGATTAGTCAATAAATTCTTTCTTAAAACAGCTAAAATAGGAGTGATTTGAGAGGAAAAGCAAATTACTTGTTTAGGGGTTAGTTGATTGTTTTTGGCAATGGCCCATTCTAATATACTTGATAGAGGGTGCCCAAGTCTAATGTAATCATAAGCAGTAGGCAAATTATTTAGTGTTGCATTGTCATAGGTGTTAGAAGTATATAAGTTTTCAAATTGCTCTAAAAATTCAGATTTTGCCAAAGATTCGTTATAAATATCTAAGCGATGAGTGGTTAGTTTTAGCCAATCTTCAGGCATGTTTTTTAATACACTGCTTAGGTAATTTTTCAGCTGATCATTCATTTCTTCTTGTTTATAAGGAGGATATAAAAACTAAAATTCCAGCCAAAATTAAGGTTTTCCAATCATTAAAAAACCATTATCTTTAAGGCTTCAACAACTTTGATATTATGGCAGAAAAAAAACTCTTTTTATTAGATGCGTTTGCATTAATTTATCGTGCTTACTTTGGTTTTGGTAAAAACCATCGATACAATTCTAAAGGATTAAATACTTCTGCTATGTTAGGTTTTACCAACACCTTAAATGAAGTATTGCAAAAGCAGAAGCCTACCCACATAGCTGTAGTTTTTGATGCACCTGGTGGAGCGACTAATAGAGAAGCTGATTTTGCAGATTATAAAGCAGGCAGGCAAGAAATGCCAGAAGATATTAGAACGGCCATTCCTTACATTAAGGAAATAATAGAAGCATTTAACATTCCAATTTTATTAAAAGAGGGCTATGAAGCAGATGATATTATTGGAACGATAGCCAAGCATGCCGAAAAAGAAGGATTTACTACTTACATGATGACTCCTGATAAAGATTTTGGGCAATTAGTTTCAGAAAACATTTTCATGTACAAACCTGCAGCTTTTGGCAAGCCTGCTGAGGTGTGGGGAATTCCAGAGGTATGTGCCAAATTTGAAGTTGATGACCCATTAAAGGTAATTGACATTTTGGGGTTATGGGGAGATGCGGTAGATAACATTCCTGGAATACCAGGTATTGGAGAAAAAACCTCTAAAAAACTAATTGCTCAATATGGAAGTGTAGAGGGGTTAATTGAACATTCTCATGAATTAAAAGGAAAACAAAAAGAGAACGTAGAAAATTTTGCTGAACAAGGGTTATTATCAAAAAAGTTAGCCACTATTATTTTAGATGTTCCTGTTGAATATGATTTTGAAGATTTAAAAGTAGAAGAACCTAACGAAGAAAAAATTACAACGCTTTTTGCTGAATTGGAATTTAGAAATTTAGCTAAGCGAGTGTTGGGTAAAGAAATTCAGATTAAAGCTGCTCCTGTTCAGGTAGGTGGGCAAATGGATTTATTTGGTAATGTGCAAGAAGAAACGGTTGAAGAAGAGCCACAAGAAATTGAACAAAAGGATATTAAATCGACTCAACATGAGTATCATTTTATAAATACACTTGAGAAAAGAGCAAACTTGATTAAACAGTTATTATCACAAACTTCTTTTTGTTTTGATACAGAAACTACTGGTTTAAACCCTTTTGAATCAGAGATTGTAGGTGCTTCTTTTGCCTTTAAAGCAGGAGAGGCTTTTTACGTTCCTTTTCCTGAAGATAGAAATGAAGCACAACAAATTGTTAATGAATTTAAAGTTGTTTTTGAAAATGAAGGCATTGAAAAAGTTGGGCAAAACCTTAAATACGATATTAATGTGCTGAGCACTTATGGTGTTGAGGTAAAAGGGAAGTTATTTGATACCATGATAGCTCATTACCTTATTCAGCCAGATATGCGCCATAATATGGATTTGTTGGCAGAGGCTTATTTGGGTTATAAACCAGTTTCGATAGAAACTTTAATTGGTAAAAAAGGCAAAAACCAAAAAAGTATGCGAGATATCCCACAAGAGCAAATTGTAGATTATGCTTGTGAAGATGCAGATATCACTTTACAGTTGAAAAATGAGTTTGAGCCTAAGATGAATGAAACGTTAAAGAAATTAATGGATGAAATAGAAACACCATTAATTCCTGTGTTATCCTCTATGGAAAAGGAAGGAATAAGATTAGATGTTGAAACGTTAAAAAAATTCTCTTTAGAATTGGAGGAGTTGATAAACAAACTAACTCAGCAAATAACAGATATTTCGGGAGAGGAATTTAACATAGATTCTCCTAAGCAGTTGGGTGTTGTATTGTTTGAGAATATGCAAATTGTAGAAAAACCTAAAAAAACAAAAACAGGACAATACTCTACAAGTGAAGATGTACTTTCTAAATTGGCAGATAAGCATGAAATCGTTCCCTTAATTTTAGAGTACAGATCACTAAAAAAATTAAAATCGACTTATATTGATGCACTCCCTGGGTTGGTTGGATTAGATGGTAAAATCCATACTAGTTACATGCAAACAGTGGCGGCAACTGGTAGGTTAAGCTCTAACAATCCTAACTTGCAGAACATCCCAATAAGAACAGAAAAAGGAAGAGAAATACGTAAAGCGTTTATTCCTAGAAATGATGAGTATACACTATTAGCAGCTGATTACTCTCAAATCGAGCTTAGAATAATTGCTGCGTTGAGTGGCGATGAAAATATGCAAGAAGCTTTTATAAAAGGAGAAGACATTCACACGGCTACAGCTGCTAAGGTTTTTGCAGTTCAACCAGAGGAGGTGGATAGAGAAATGAGAAGTAAAGCTAAAGCTGTAAATTTTGGAATTATTTATGGCGTTTCTGCTTTTGGCTTATCACAAAACATTAATATTTCTCGTACTGAAGCTAAAGAGATAATTGATACCTACTTTGAAAAATACCCTAAGTTAAAAGCCTATATGGACAACAACGTAGAGTTGGCAAAAAAACAAGGTTATGTGGAAACCATCATGCAACGCAGGAGAATTTTAAAAGACATTAACTCTAATAATGCAGTTGTAAGAGGGCATGCTGAACGTAATGCCGTTAATGCTCCCATTCAAGGTTCTGCTGCTGATATTATTAAAATAGCCATGGTTAATATTCATCAGGAATTTGAACAGCGACAACTTAAATCTAAAATGTTATTACAGGTGCATGATGAATTGGTTTTTGATGTGTATAAACCCGAATTAGATCAGGTAAAAGCTGTTGTTAAAGACAAAATGGAGAATGCAGTTAAACTGGATGTTCCTTTAGATGTTGAGATGAATGCAGCAGAAAATTGGTTGTTGGCCCATTAACATGTATTTTCAAATTTATGCCATAAGGGTGGGATGCCTTATGCTTTTTTGTATTGAATAATAGTTGTAAAATACGTAAAAATACGTTCTAAAATATTTGGTGTTGCGTGTATCTAATTACGCAATTAACCGGAGCTCATAACTTTTTTCTTTCTTTTCAAAAAATCCAAATAAAGAGTTAACTAAATTGGTATCGATGTTTAGTAAAATAAACAGGGAAGTAGTGTATTTTAACTACTCATCAATAAAGTATTACCGTTTGATCAAAGAAGGAATAGAAGTTAATTGTAAAACAAGAGAGAAGATATATCTATTCTTTATTTAAAGAATAAACTCCAGTTAATTATTAATAATATAACTAAGCATGATAAAAAGCAAACAAGTACTAGAAACCGTAAAAAAAGCAATTCTATTAATTGCTATATTAATGAGCAATTTCTATACTTATGCTCAAGTTATAAGTTATTCTACAGATGTAAATGGAATTAGATTGTATCCGGAAAATGATCAGTTATATCCTAGAGATGCAAATGATCAGGCCACAGTAACTATCTCGGGAATAATAAATAACCCTATTTATAGTCAGGCAGACAAAATATGCCTAACAGTTACGAAAAAAGATGCTAATGGAAGTGTAATATCTAGTTCTAATACATGTAATACAGTTACATCTAACGCATTTACATTTAATTCAACAATATCAGCAGGCTTATTTACCTATGAGTTTTTAATTGATATAAAAGATAATTCGCAAATTATTATTCATTCCGAAACAAAAGCAGTTGATGTGGTTTGTGGAGATGTGTATATAGTTGCAGGGCAATCTAATGCATTAGCGGGAGCTTGGCAAAGTGAAAGAGCTACCCAAGATACCAATTACAAAAGTAAGTTTAGTAAAACATTTGGTGTCACTAATGCGAGTACTACTTATGTTTCTACCGACATTTTTTGGGCACAATCATATTGTAATCATTCATGGTCGGTAGAACCTGCTATTGGCGTTTGGGCATTAAAAATGCAATACCTAATTCAACAAAATCATCAAATACCCACTTGTATTATTAATGCAGTAGAGGGCGGAACATATATTGAGAAGCACCAGTTAGATTACAGTTCAACTAATGACCCTCTTGATTTAAGTACACAATTTGGCGCACTAAATTACAAGGTGCAGCAAGCTAACTATCAAGATGAAGTAAAAGGGATTATATGGTATCAAGGTGAAACTACTTCTGGAACAGGAATAACGGTACAAAACCATATAGATGAACTGGATGAGTTGGTAACCGATTGGCAATCAGAATTAGGAACCATAGATAAAATTTATACAGTTCAGATTCATACCGATTGTGGAGGTCAGGGAAATAATCGAAGAGTAAGAGAAGCATTAAGAGTATTTTACAAAGAACCAGGAATGTCAAATGTGGTGCCCATAGCAGCTAATGGAATAGGAGATCGGAAAAGAGATTCAGCAGGAGCTGATTTAATTGAACAATACAATGGACAAACAGTTTATTGTCATTTTGATATTGATGCGTATAATGTATTTGCTGACAGGATTTATGACTTAATTAGCCGGGACTTTTATTGTTCTAATAAAATGTCTGGAATTAATTCTCCTAATATTCAGAATGCTTATTTTGAAAGTGGGCAAGTGGTTTTAGAGTTTGATCAAAACCTGGCAGCTTTTCCAACAAACCTTGAGAATTTTTTCAATTTTGTTGATATTAATGGGAATGAACAATATAATTTTTCTGGAGGGGCAACAGTTGATAATAAGGTTTATTTAGATTATACAGGTAGCACAACGAATTATATAACATATTTAAAAGAAGGAGACCCTACTTTATATCCCACATCATCTTCTACTGCTCAAAGAGAAATGTTTTGGTTGAAAAACCCCGAAGGCAATGCTGCATTTTCCTTTCATGTATTTCCTATAGGAACGAATGAATGTTCTAATAACAATTATGATCAGGAACTTTGTGGTACATTAAGTACCAGTATAATAAAGGATAAATACATTACAAACTGTAATGTTGATTGTGGTAGCGGTTATACCAACGTAAATTCGGGCATTGATGTAGAGTTAAGAGCTCAAAACATTATTCATTTAAAACCTGGATTTAGAGCTTATCAAGGATCAGATGTACATGTGTATATCAGCTCTCCCGATAATTGTACAACATCTCCAGCTTCAAGAATAGCAATATTTGAGGGAACAAAGCCTGAATTAGTACATCCTGAAGTATCCATTTATCCTAACCCTAGTAGGGGGCAATTTACCGTTAGGGTTTCAAAAACAGATGAACCTAACTTTCTGGTAATTTATAATTTACTGGGAGAAGTGATTTATTATACAACAACACTAGAATATAATCAGATAAATATTAGCGATCAACCGAAAGGAATTTATGTAGTAAAACTCAAAACGAATAATCAGATAATAACAAAAAAAATAAATATTAATTAAAAAATTTTATGATGATGAAAACAATGAAAAAATTAACAATAGCTATTATAGCTGTATTATTTGCTAATGTAAGTTATGGACAGTGGGGACACCCTACAAACCCTACAAATTATGATGTTTTACAAACATGGGATGATTTGTTTATCTATGATGATGTAACTATTAAGGGTGCGGCATTTAATTTAACCCTTAGTAATGATAATGAAAGTGAATCGGGCATTTATTTTAAAGATTCTCAAGGGGCTGAACAACATGCAGATATTTTATATGATGCTCAAAATGAAAACCTTAATTTTTATATAGAAGGCAATGATGCTGCAAGCAGTTCAAATGTTTTGGTACGACTTTCAGATAATAGAACAATGTATTTAGATGGAACTTTAAAAGCGAAAGAAGTTTTTGTGCAAAGTAACGTTTGGGCAGATTACGTGTTTAGTAAAGAATATCAGTTAATGTCGTTATACGAAGTAGAAAAATACATTAACAAAAACAAGCACCTACCGGGAATTCCTTCAGAAAATGAGGTTAAAGAAAGAGGAGTTGATGTAGCCAAAATGAATGTATTGTTAATGGAAAAAGTAGAAGAATTAACATTACATGTAATACAATTAAGAAAAGAGCTGGATGCTTTAAAATCTAACAAATAAAACTCAGCTTATGAAAACTAAGATAATATTAATAATATTATTGTTTGTGGTGGGCCAGAGGTTATCTTTTGCTCAGCCAAACAATTATATAACACTAGACTGTAAAACCTTTAAAGATGGTACAACAGATTTTTATCCTATGGTGTTGAATTATGAAATAACATTGCATGAAGATAATGGGAATTATTATGTAACACCAAGGGATGGTTATCATCCTCATTATAGTAATGGTGCCAGCCCATCAATCACATCTGATCCTTGGGGGAATAATTTAGCGGATGGTCTTGATGCAATTGAAGCACATTTGCAATTAATTGCCAATCATCCATCTATGAAGTTTAATACCATTCGATTAACGGGTTTTGGAGCCATAAAAAAAACATCTACTACATTAGGAAGTTGGTTTATAAATGATACTTATACAACTACCTTTGTGCAAAACACTTTGGCTCCATTAATAGAAGATGTTTTGGATTTGGCTGATGATGCAGGGCTAAGAGTTATTCTATTGACAGGAGCGAATGAATGTGAATCAGTAAATAATAATCAAGCCTATACAGATTTTTTAGAAACGTTAGCTGGAGAATTATCAGCTAGAAAAACCATATTGGGTTATGATTTTTATAATGAACCGGTTTATGAAGATGCTGCAGATTATACCAAACAGCAAACCAAATCTTTTGTAGAAGATTGGTATAATGCAATTAAAGATAATGCTCCTGATCATTTAACTACCATAGGACTTTTAGGGTTTAAAAGTGCTCACGAATGGGATCCGGACTTAATGAAAGTCGATTTCATTTCGTTTCATCCGTATCCGACTTTACCTGTAGATTCAAATTTTAAACGCTACGATAGCCAATTGTATTGGATTTCCAGAGCGGTTAACACACCATGGATAGTAGGTGAAACAGGATTTTTAGCTGGTTATAAAGAAGAAGACCCTAATAATGGACCTTGTCCGGCAGTCTGGGACTCTCAAAACAGCAAATGGATTTATTATGTTCATGGAGATTATTCTGACCAATCAGATTTTATTGAAAATTCTTTACTAAAAGTAAAAAAGGCTGGGGGTAGTGGATATTCCTGGTGGAATTTTCAGGATCAAAGGAGAGATGGACCTTCTACAGCAGATTGTAGTGAAGATATGGATTATTGGGGGTTAATAGACCATACAGAAAATGTTGATATAAATATTACTGTTGGTTCAACTACGTACGATATACCTGGAGCTCTTAAAAATCCAAACGAGACTCATTTTGATGACCATTTGGGAAATACTCCGTATCAGTATGTGAGTGGACCCATATTATCAAAACCTACAGGTTATTATAACTATTATGGTAGGGCTACCCAAAAGAATGCTACAGGCTATGTTTATGATGAATTTGGCGAGTCTATTGAAGATGCTATTATTTTTATAAAAACTCCTGCGGGAGTACCCCTTTCAACTTCTCCAGCTTCTATATATTTAACTTTTTCTGAGAGTGATGGTTCTTTTGATTTGAAAACACATTATACAGATGTGTTTGATGCAGCTCATAATTTAGAAATGGTAGTGACAGCAAATAAGTGTGAAGCTAAAATTATAGATGTTGCTTCAATGACAGGGCCAAGTGTTGGTAACATTACTTTAAATTATATTGAAACTAATGAGGGAACAGTTACCGTATCTAATGGTTCAGATGAAGAATATACAGATTTGGCGGTACAAGAGTTAAGTACAATAACATTAAATAATGGGTCAACCTCTAAGTTTATAGCTGAGAAAAAGATTCACATCAAACCTGGGTTTAGTGCAAATTCAGGGGCAACATCACATTTGTATATAGATGATTTACATTGTCCTTCAAATACTAGTAGTAATTATAGTGGGGTAATGCCATTAGCCAGGTTGATTGAAGAAACTAAAATTAAAAGAGAAGATTATACATTTAGTGTTTACCCTAACCCAAATACAGGGATATTTAATGTTAGGTTAGATGTAGAAAATGTTGAGAATCTTGCTATTATAGAAGTTTATGATTTAATGGGGAAGCAAGTATTTGTAAATAATGTAATGCAAAACCAAACTATTATTGATATCACTAACCAACCCAAAGGAATTTACATTGTAAAAATTACTGTTGATGGTCAAGTGTTTAATGAAAAAATAATATATCAATAATATTTTTAGTTCAACAATACAAATAGTCCCTTACATTAGCAAGGGACTATTTTATTCTGGTTAATATATTTATATATTTGGCTAAAGTAAACCAAAGCCTTATCTCTCAATACATGAAAATTAATGATTAACGTACTAAATATAAAATATCTTTTTAGTTTATCGTTACTCCTATTTGTTGTTATTATTGGTTATTCTCAACAAGAACATGCCTATCATCATTACACGGTTGAAGATGGATTACCAAGTTCTGAGGTTTATTCTGCTTTTCAAGACTCAAAAGGATACATGTGGTTTGCTACCGATGCAGGCGTAAGTCGGTTTAACGGTTATGAGTTTGAAAACTTTGATGTTAGTGATGGGTTAACCGACAATACTGTTTTTTTAATAACGGAAGACCATAAAGGGAGAATATGGTTTGGAACTTTTAATTGTCAACTTTCTTATTATGATGACGGTAAAATACATCAATATAAATATAATGATAGAATAAAAAAAGTTATTAGAGGTACCATAGATGTTAGAAGTTTTGCTGTAGATAAAGATGATAATATATGGATGGGGTTTCGTTCAGAAGGTATTTATAGGTGCTCTAAAAATGGTAAAGTAGAACAACTTTTAAACTTGTCAAATGAAAATACCCTCATAAAATCATTTGAACTAAATAATGGAAAACATGTTTCGGGAAGTATAGCAACAAAAAGTGACAATTACGATGTAATTATTGAAACACCTTCTAAAGTTAGTTCACACTTCATACAACAAGAATTTAAAAAAGAGCTTAAAAGCAGCAATATAAACCCTATTTATTATAACAAGGGACTAATTTTTGAATATTACAATAAATGGTATCATTTAAAGGAAGGTGAAAATAAACTAAATCAAATAATTTCACCATTTAATGATTCTGTCTACTTCTTTTCAATGTATGGAGATGAAAAGTTTTTATGGGTTTGTATACAAAATGAAGGGGCATATAAGTGTGAGGTAAAAAATGACAGTTTAAAAATTATAGACACTTTTTTAGAGGGTAAATCCGTTTCGAGAGTATTTAAAGATAAAGAAGAAAGTTATTGGTTTCAAACTTTGAATGAAGGAATATATTATCTGACAGCTAAAGAAATTAAATATAAAGAAAGTAATAAACATGCTATAATTGCTATAGAAATAGATACAATAAGTGGTAGTTTATATTTAGCAACTTATGGACGAGAAATTCTAAAAGCTGCTTTAGATTCTTCCATTATAAAATATAATACTATTTCAAAGTTAACTCAAAAATCATATTGCTTAACATATAATTATAGTGATAGTAGTTTATTCTATGGTGCTTGTAAGCAGGGGGAATATCTTATGTTTCGTAAAAACAATACAGATTTTTCTTTAAAAGAAGCTGAAGTTGGCTCTAGTAAAGATCTAATTGTAGATGGCAATTATATATATACAGTTAACTCTTTTGGAATTAGTATAGTTCGAGATAATAAATTAATATATAATTCAATTAATGCTGGTGAACCTAAAATGTGGTGTACTAGTATTTTATCAGATAAAGGAAAACTTTGGATAGGAACAAGGGATGGAATAAAGTTTTATACTAATGAAAAAATAACAACTCCCTATGAAGATAACCTTTATCTATCATCATCTATTACCAGTATTATAGCGCTTAATAAAGAAGTGATTATGGTTGGTACTAAGGGGTATGGGGTTATTGTAATTAAAAATGGGAATATTTATGAAATCATTGATCAAAAAAAGGGGTTAGTTGCAAATTTTGTTAGAAAAATATATGTTGACAATGATAAAACAATTTGGGTAGGCACTACCAGAGGGATTTCCAGGTTACAATATTCAGATTCAGGAGAATATAAAATTTATAATTTAACAAGAAAACAAGGCTTGCCTTCTACAGAAATAATTGATATAAATTCATATAAAAATAATATATATGTTGCAACAGCTAAAGGGCTAATTTTTTTTAATAAAAATAAAATTAGAAAAACTGAAAATCAGATAAAATCAATTATTACAGATTTTAAGGTTAATCATATTAAAAGACCAGTTCAGAAAGAAATTAATTTAAGTCATGATGAAAACAACATAACAATTTCTTTTTTAGCTTTAAACTATAGAAGCTTAGGTCAAATAGAATATCATTATAGGTTACTTGGAGTTGATAATGAATGGCAAAATACTACGATAAGACAATTAACTTATTCTACATTACAACCCGGAGAATATACTTTTAAAGTAAAAGCAAAAAATGAAAATGGAGCATTTGGCAATGCTGCATCATTAAACTTCTTCATTAAACCACCGTTTTATAAAACCTGGTGGTTTATAATAAGTTGTATTGTTTTTATGATAACTATTATAGCTATAAGTTTTAAGGTAAACATATTGGCTTACAATAAGCATATACAACAAGAACTTTTAAAAAGATTGTTAAAGAAGTTGGGGAAACAAAACTATTTATTAATAGAGGTAAATAAACAACAAATAAGAATAAACCAAAGTAAAATATTATTTGTACAATCTTTTAGAAATTATGTTGAGATTAACACTACAGGTAAAAAGTACACTTATCGCTCTACTATGAACGATATGGAGAAACAACTGTCATCAATAAATTTTGTGAGAACACACCGATCATTTATCGTACAAAAAGATAAAATTGACTCTATTTCGGAAACTAAATTAATCATTCAGCAACACGAAATTCCTATAGGAAAAACGTATCAAAAAAGTTTAAAAGCTTTAAAAGAACAATTTAGCAGCCTAAACGCTTAATCGTTTGTCCCAAAAAATCAATCCGTTTGTCCCTTTATATTGATTTTATTGACTAAAATGAAGTTTTTGAAGTTGTTTTGTTGTGTCAAATTAAATTCAATTCAAACAAAAACTTTAAAAGCAATGAAAAAAACAATTTTAGTCGCAACAGTTGTATTTATATTTAGCAATATAGGTATCGCTCAAATTAATTCACCGGGAATGTATACAGGGGGTAGCGGAGATTATACCAACGTTATTAATCCTCAATTAAAATTACAATCAAATGGTCTTACCAATACTTATGTTCGAGCAGTTCATTTAAGCAACAGCAGTACAATTTCTGCGATATACAATTATCAAACAGGAAAAGATGTTTATTGGGGAGAGCCTAATGATAATGGAAAATATTATTTTAGAGGTAGAGATGTTATTGTTCAAAATTCTAAATTAGGAATAGGAAATGTAAACCCAATAACAACTTTAGATGTTAATGGAACAGTTGCTGTTAATAACAACAACATTTATTTAAGAGTAGGCACAGATGTTAATCATGGTTTAGGGTGGTTTGGTTCAGGTAAACCTTTTGCCGGAATTCAACCTGACGGACCAGTATTATTTGGTTATGCCGGAGGTGCTTTAGGATCAACAAGCGGAGGACAAAAAACAGCTTTAACATGGAACAATAATGGACAGGTTACAGTAAGTGGGTCTCCTTCTGCAAAACTAAATATATTAACAGCTAACAATAATGACTATGCCTTATATGTGGAAAATGGAGGAGGCTATGGAAAAGGAGTTTACATTAAAGGAGGTTCAGGTTGTGGAGCTGCTGCAGAACATGCTTTATTAAAAGTTTCTTCCTATTCAGGAGGATGCGAACAAGATTTATTTTTAGTTGAAGGCAAAACAGGGCAAGTAAGAGCGAGAGAGATATTGGTTAATCTTAATACCTGGCCTGATTATGTTTTTAAATCAGATTATGAGTTAAAATCGTTGGAAGAAGTGGAAAGTTTTATTACAGATAATAGTCATTTACCAGGGGTGCCTTCTGAAGAAGAAATTGTAAAGGGAGGAGTTAATTTAGGTGAGATGGATGCTATTTTATTACAGAAAATAGAAGAGTTAACGCTTTATATGATTGAACAACAAAAAACAATTAAAGAACAAGGACAACTTATTCAACAATTATCTAAAAACCATTAATAATGAAACAGTTAAAAAAATATATTTTTCTGTTGTTGTTTTTGGGAGTTATACAAAGTTTTAGCCAAACCCCCGAATTAAACAGACAGAAATATGATAACTATAAGGAAAATTTGAAATATTTTGTCATCCAAGGAGAGGGACGAGGACAAGGTTTGTTAGCAGCTGTCAGAAATGCAGCAGGAACGAATGGTTCAGAACTTCAAAAGTCAGGCGAAGGAGGTATTATGCAAGGTTGGTATATAGGCATGCTTGCAACAGAATACGCAAGACTAGTTCAAAATGGAGGTTCGCAAGCAGATAAACAGAAAGCTATTAATGAGCTTAGTTGTGCTTTAAATGCTCTAGAACGACTTGATAAAGTTGCTGATGCAAGATATGCTTGGTATCATAATGGACCTGATGATTTATCTACACAAATGGATGGTATAGCTGTCAGAACAGATATGTGGAATGATGTTAACCCAGATTGTAAACCAATTAATTGGGGAACTCTTAATGAACTTCAAACTCCAAATTGTCCAACTTTTACACCTTACCCTTCTTGCCAATGGTCTAATATAAGTCAGTTTGAAAAATATTTTAAAACATACTATCCTTATGGGGGTTATAATTATCATCACGTATTTTTTAGTCAAGATCAATTGTATCATGTTTTAATGGGGTTGTATTTGACATATCGATATATGCCAAACTCAAATCTTTCAATTATAAATGGAAGTTGTAGAAATAGCCAAAGTATAAATTTCCGAAATTGGGCTAAGGACATAGCAATGGTTTTTATTAATAAACTATATGAAGAGGATTTTAGATTACAAGATCCTGGGGGAATAGACTTATCTATAGATGAAGGGGGATATGCGGTTCCTTTTTGTAAGCCATTAAAGACATTAGCTGGTAAATTTGGGGAACCAATTAATGATTTTCAATGGTGTGATGCAGAGTGGGAATTCATTGAGTTAGGTTTTCCTAATATAGATAATATACATATGGCATTAGTAATGGCTTCCATTTCTAATGAAGATTATGACGTTGGAGATATTGCTACAAATATTTATGAAGATTCATATGAAGAAAACTTAATGTTACCTTCAGCAAGCTATGATTGGCGCGCTTTTTACCCACTATTACATAACAATTTGCATGGGGTTAATCCCCTAACACCTACTCAATGGTGTTTTATTGAAAATGAATTAAACTCTGCCCCGATAAATGATAATCCTATGCATACAGGAAATTATACTTCACCTAATTGGGCACATAATTTAAGGTTTTTAAAAACTAAAAATGAGGTTACAAATGGTTCTGTTCAAGGGATATTTCCAGGAATAGACTATATGTTATTGTATAATTTATATGAATTAAGATGGAGGCCAACTAAAACAATAGTTTCAAATATGTTTGGTCCTTATTCTGGTTGGGATGTTGTTGTTGATGGAGTTTTTGGTAGTGTTGAGGTTTTAGTTACAGCAGAAATTAATGCACAAAATTCTATTAAAATATTACCAAATTTTCATGTTAGTGCAGGAGAGCAATTTAAGGCATCTATTATCAATGATATATGCAATCATCCTAATGGAGGCTCAGTATGGCGTAAAGCAGATGAAGAGGAAAAAGAAAAACTGCTTGATGAAGAAAAGGGTTTTACTCCTACTGTTTACCCCAACCCTAACACAGGTCAATTTAACATTAATTTAGGTGAAGATAATGAGTTGGCTTGGATACAAGTATATGACCTAATGGGTAAAGAAGTTTTTGCTGCACAAGCTACTGAAGTTATTCAACAAGTAGATATATCTAACCAACCAAAAGGAATATATTTGGTTAAAGTAACAATAGGTGACAAAGTGTTTAATGAAAAAGTAGTTTATCAATAAGTAAAAAATATTTTTAGTTCAATTTTAAAAGTACCCATGTTTTTACGTGGGTACTTTTTGTTTATAAGAAGCTTAAATATATTTTTATATATTATATTTGGAAAATTCAGAACAAATTTTAACATGAAAAAACACATCATTTTAATAACTATTGCTAGTATTTTGGCAGCTTGTAGTGATGATGCTCAGGTAGAAGAAGAGCAAGAGCTAATAGAAGAAGTGGCAACTGATGAAACAGCTGTAAAACGTGCAGATAAAGCACAAAAAGTATTTCAAACAGTACCCTCACCTTACGAAACAGCTATTATTTTTGAAGAGGCAGGAGTACCTTATAATCCAGAGGCTACAAACCCTATTGATAATGTAAATAAATATACCACTACCAATAAGCAAGCCTTAAACCTTGGGGTTTATGGTGCAGACTTGAGTTATGCTAACATTTATGATCAAACTCAAGAATCTATGTTTTACATGAATTGTGCTAAAAAAATGGCGGATGCTATGGGTGTTTCTGCTGCGTTTAGCCCTGAAACTATGGAACGTATAGAAGTAAACATGAACAACAGAGATTCGATGATGCTTATTGTTAACGATTCTTATTGGATTTGTGATGCTTACCTAAAAGAAAACGGGCAGGATAATTTATCAGCATTAATCATATTAGGTGGATGGGTTGAAGGACTTTACTTAGGTACAAGAGCCATCAATAAAGATGAGCCCAATGAGGAGTTAATGAAAAGAATTGCTGACCAAAAACTATCGTTATCAAATTTAGTTGACCTATTAGCTACCTATAATGATGAGGCGGTAATGGAATGGTCGGGTAAATTAGCATCTCTGAGTGAAGTATATGATAAGATTGAAGAAGTTGAAGGAGAAACTACTGTTACAGATGGCGATACACCTGTAATAGGTGGTGGAAATACCTTAAACTATACTCCTGAAATAATTTTGGAAATTGCAACAGAAACAGAAAAAATCAGAAATGAGATTATTCAGTAAAATATTACCTTTATTTATTGTTGTTGGAGCTATTGTATTTTCACTAGATGCCAATGCACAATGTAAAAAATTTACCAAAAAGAATTGTTTACCAACATTAGCACCATTTACACACAATGGCAAACTAACCAGTGCGGTGTTTAACCCAGGTGAAACAGCCGATTTAGAATTAACTTTTAATGCTGGTAAAGAGTATCGTGTTTTGGTCTGTTCTCAGGAAACAATTGGAAACGCATCGTTTAAGGTGTTAGATAAAAATAGAAAAGTTCTTTATGAAAGTGAAGAAGGGGAGGTAAACCCTTATTTTGATTTTAAAGCGGCCACAACTCAGCAGTTAATTGTTCAAATTTCTATTCCTACAATGGAAAAAAGTGTACAAAAAACCAACCTAGTACCTAATGGTTGTGTGGCTATTTTAGTTGGATTTAAAGATTAAGCTGAGATTTCTCCCCTTAATGGTTCTTGAAGTAATGCTTTGATTTCGGTAATACTTAAGTTAGTACCCAATAGATACATTAATTTGGTAACAGCTGCTTCGTAGGTCATATCCTTTCCACTTATTACTCCAATTTTATTAAAAGCCGAGCTGGTTTCGTATTTACCTTGCTCTACCATTCCACCTTCGCATTGGCTAATGTTTAAAACAATAATGTCTTTTTTAATGGCTTCTATCATTAAATCAATAAACCAAATTTCAGTAGAGGCATTACCCGAGCCAAAAGTTTCAATTACCAGAGCCTTAAGGTTAGGAATGTTAATGGTAGAAAAAATTTGTTGTTCAGTTATACCAGGATAAAGTTTTAAAGTAGCCACATTGGTATTTAAGAACTTGTTCAAAATCAACGGTTCATCATTAGCTGGTAAAATCACATTTTTGTCAAACTTTAATGATACTCCAGCTTGTGCTAAAGTTGGATAGTTGGGTGAAGTAAAAGCTTCAAAATCTTCAGCATTAGATTTGGTAGAACGATTGCCCCTGTACAAATCATACTCAAAATAAACAGCTACTTCTGGCACAACAGCTTTACCATCTTTGTAGGTAGAAGCAATTTCAATAGCAGTCAATAAATTTTCTTTGGCGTCCGTTCTTACTTCACCAATAGGCAATTGCGAACCAGTTAAGATAACTGGCTTGCTCAAATTCTCTAGCATAAAACTTAATGCTGAGGCGGTGTAAGCCATCGTATCCGAACCATGTAGAATTACAAAGCCGTCATGCTTATCATAGTTGTCGTGAATCACTTCAGCTATCTCTAACCAGTTTTGAGGCTGCATGTTCGATGAGTCAATAGGCACCTCAAAAGAGTGAACATCTATTTGATGAGCAAACTTTTTTATTTCAGGGATTTCAGCCATCAACGAATCAAAATCGAAAGCTTTTAAGCTTCCAGTCTCTTCATCTCTAACCATTCCAATGGTCCCGCCTGTATATATGATAAGGATTGAACTCACCGCGCAAATGTAGTTTAAAATCCAAACACTTCCTTAGAATTGGCTGTGGTTATTTCAGCCACTTTTTCGATAGACATTTGATGTAAATCACTAACTCTATCTGCTATATTATACAAATAAGAGCTCTCATTTCTTTTCCCTCTGTATGGTGTTGGGGCTAAATAGGGAGAGTCGGTTTCTAAAACTAAGTGTTTAATATCTACTTGTTCTACTACTTTGTCTAGCCCAGCATTTTTAAAGGTAACTACCCCTCCAATGCCTAATTTAAAACCACTATAATTAATGATGTGTTGAGCTTGTTCTAGGCTTCCAGTAAAACAATGAAAAATACCTCGCATGTTATCATCATTTAACTCATCCATTATTTCAAAAATCTCATCAAACGCATCACGACAATGGATTACAAAAGGCAAGTTTTTTTCTTTAGCCCAATTAATTTGTGTTCTAAATGCATTTTGCTGAATACCCAAAGTGCTTTTATCCCAATATAAGTCAATACCAATTTCACCAATGGCACAAAAGTCTCTTTTACCTAACCAACCTTCAACTATGGCTAACTCTTCTTGGTAATTTTCTTTTACCGAACAAGGGTGTAAGCCCATCATGGCAAAGCAGTTGTTCGGGTACTTTTTTTCCAGCTCCAGCATGTTTTCAATAGATTCACTATCTATGCCTGGCAAGAAAATTCGTTCAACGCCTTTTTCAAAGGCTCTCTCTAACATTTCGTCTCTGTCTTCATCAAATTGTGATGAATAAAGATGCGTATGTGTATCTGTTAAAATCATTTTTCAAAAGTAAGATATTTAGATGTTAGAAATTAGATGTAAGAGGTTATCGTATCAAAGTCATTTTTACTTGACTGAAAAGTCTAGTATCTAAAATCTATTATCTTATATCTATAAAAGCTATCTTTGCCCCCTTAAATTGTATTGAAAAATGAACCAGCAATTATCAGAACAAGAATTAGTTAGAAGAGAGTCTCTACAAAAATTGAGAGACTTAGGAATCAATCCTTATCCTCAAGCATTATATCCTGTAGATACTATGTCTACTGAAATTAAGGAAAACTATGAAGAGGGTAAACAGGTTGTTGTTGCGGGTCGTTTAATGTCTAGAAGAATACAAGGGAAGGCTTCTTTTGCTGAGTTACAAGATAGTGAAGGAAGAATACAGGTTTATTTTAACCGTGACGAAATTTGTGAGGGAGAAGATAAAACTTTGTACAATGAGGTTTACAAGAAACTATTGGACATAGGAGATTTTGTTGGGATTGAAGGAGAGCTTTTTAAAACCCAAGTAGGTGAAATAAGTGTTAGAGTTAAGAAATTTGATTTATTAAGTAAATCATTAAAACCATTACCATTACCAAAAACAGATGCTGAAGGAAACGTGCATGATGCATTTACTGATCCTGAAATGCGTTACCGCCAGCGTTATGCTGATTTAGTAGTAAATCCTCATGTAAAAGAGGTATTCATTAAAAGAACAAAGCTGTTTAACGCTATGCGTGAGTTCTTTAATGGTAAAGGTTACATGGAAGTAGAAACTCCTATTTTACAGCCTATACCAGGTGGAGCGGCAGCAAGGCCATTTATTACGCATCACAACAGTTTAGATATTCCATTATACATGAGAATTGCCAATGAACTGTATTTAAAAAGATTAATAGTTGGTGGTTTTGAAGGGGTATATGAATTTTCTAAAAACTTCCGTAATGAAGGGATGGACAGAACCCATAACCCTGAGTTTACCGCCATGGAAATATATGTAGCTTATAAAGATTACAATTGGATGATGGAGTTTACAGAGCAATTATTAGAGCATTGTGCTATAGCTGTAAACGGAACAACTAAGGCTACTTTTGGTGAACATGAAGTTGATTTTAAAGCTCCATACAAGAGAGTAACCATGCGTCAAGCAATTATTGATTTTACTGGATTTGATATTGCTGGAAAAAGCGAAGAAGAATTAGCTACTTGGTGTAAAGCCAATGAAGTTGAGGTAGATGATACCATGGGTAAAGGAAAGTTAATTGATGAGATTTTTGGTGAGAAATGTGAAGGTAATTACATTCAGCCAACCTTCATTATTGATTACCCAAAAGAGATGTCACCACTATGTAAAGAGCATAGAGATGATCCAAGTTTAACTGAACGTTTTGAGTTAATGGTATGTGGTAAAGAAATAGCCAATGCTTATACGGAGTTAAATGACCCAATTGACCAAAAAGAGCGTTTTGAGCATCAATTAAAGTTGGCTGAAAAAGGAGATGATGAAGCTACAGAGTTTATTGATTATGATTTCTTAAGGTCATTAGAATATGGTATGCCTCCTACATCAGGTTTAGGAATAGGTATTGATAGGTTAGTAATGTTCTTAACTAATAACCAATCTATTCAAGAAGTACTGTTTTTCCCGCAAATGAAACCGGAGAAACAAGGTGTTGTTCTTTCTGATTCTGAAAAAGTGATTTTGGAAATCGTTAAAGCGAAATCTAAAATTAATTTAAAAGACTTGAAAGGTGAAACAGGTTTAAGTGGTAAGCAATACGATAAGGGAATGAAAGGCTTAAACAAACACGGATTGATTAGAGTTGAGGTGGAAGGTGAGCAGAAGTTCTGTGTATTCCAAGGTTAATTCTTCTTTTTCATAGATTTTCTTAAGTGGTAATACCCAATGTAAAGTGCAGTGATAAAACCTGCACAAAGTAGAGCCATTCCACCTAATGCAATGTAAATAATCTTTACAGGATAATCTTCATGAAATTCTTTTGAGATTACTTGGCTGGATGACTCCATAACCATCATAATTACAGAGCTAACTAACCCCAAACCAAAGTAAATAATACTTAAGATGATTAGTATTTGAAGGATTCTTTTAAAGATGTTTTTTCTCTGAGACACACTCAAAGATAGTGTTATTTGCTAAGGTTTATTCCATAAGCCACATTAACTGCTAGTTGAGATAACCCATCAGGTCTCTTGTCTCTGCTCATTACAGGAACCCCAAGGGTGAAATCCAGATAACTTTTTTGGTTTAAAGCAATACGAGTAATAGCATTTACATTTAAGGTTAGACCTTTAGAACCAACAATCTCCTTTTGTATGCCATCAATATCAGTAAACTCATCATTGGCAATGTGTTGGATAGCTAACAACCCTACAGTCAATTTTACTTTTTCTGAACTTAAAGAAGGCATGTAATTAAATCGAATTAGCACATCACTTTTTCTGATGTAACGATTGGTGGAGATATAATTAGAATCTAAACCAAAAGGAGTGAGGTTACTTGTAAAAAAAGCATTATTATTTTGAATTATTGGCTGTTGTAACCCTACACTAATTAGGTACTTTTCTTTTTTGTAGGTTAACCCAAAAAGGTAATCTACAGTTCCTAAAGTGGTTTGGTAAGACATAGGCATGCTGTAGTCTTGATACTTATTATTTGCATTATTAAAAGGAGTTTTAACTCCATTTATCATAGAGAATGATTTATTGAACTTATAGTTAACTGAAGTGAATAAATCAGACAGTCCGTTGTTTGAAGTTAGTGAACCGCTAATAATAGCATAGTTTACTTTGGTAGAAACAGTTATTTTCTCAGTAAAGTCAAAAGAATATTGCAAATAGGGGTTTGCAATATAAACCCCAAATTGGGCAATGCCATTGGTTATCCCTAATTCTAAACTCTGATACTTTTCATCAGTAGAATCTATATGTGAAGCTGGGTTCATGCCATTAATGGAACAAAATCCTGCATCGCTACAACCTTGACTATGAAGAGCCATAGAATTAATTACCAGAATGAGGAAGACTAAAAATCTCATACTACAAAAATGATGATTTTTAAGAGAAACTCATGTCGGGAGCCTTACTTTAGGCACTTATAACTTTTAGTTATATTTGCAACAATGAATTTCGACAAAAAAATAGCAGTTCTGGGAGGTGGTAGTTGGGCTACGGCTATCGTTAAAATTCTTACCGAAAATTTAGAAACCGTTAATTGGTGGATGAGAGATAAAGAGTGTGTTGACCACATTCAAAAATTTCAGCACAACCCGAAGTACATACAATCAATTCAATTTAACACGAATAAGCTTAACATAAGTACTCATATTCAAGAAATTGTAGATGACTCAGAAATTTTAATTATTGCAATTCCATCGCCATATTTAGCTAAAGCTTTTGAAGAGATGGAAGTTGAGGGGATAGAAAAGAAGTTTATTATTTCTGCTACCAAAGGAGTGGTTTTATCTGAAACTAATCGAATCCCAGCAAGGTATTTCCATAAAGTGTTTGGTGTTCCCTACAATAAAATGGGTATGATTGCCGGACCTTGTCATGCTGAAGAGGTGGCTATGGAAAGGTTGTCATATTTAACTATTGCCTGTGAAAACCAAGACATTGCAAAATATGTTGCGGCCGCAATGGATTGCAGATATATTAATACTACTACTTCGGATGATTTGTTTGGAACAGAGCTTTCAGCAATTTTGAAAAACGTTTATGCTGTTGCTAGTGGTATATGTCATGGTTTAGGATATGGAGATAATTTTCAGGCTGTATTAATTGCAGCGGCAGTTAGAGAAACCAAAGATTTTATTGATGCAGTACATCCGATACACCGAGATGTTAAATCTTCAGCTTATTTGGGAGATTTGTTGGTTACGGCTTATTCTCAATTTTCTAGAAATAGGAATTTTGGTAGTATGGTAGGTAAAGGATATTCTGTTCGTTCTGCTCAAATAGAAATGAATATGGTAGCAGAAGGCTATTACGCAGCAAAAGGAATTTATGAAATCAATAAGAAATTTGAGGTAGATATACCTATTGTGAATGCTGTTTACAATATTCTTTATGAAAAGATTTCCCCAATAATGGAGATGAAGTTATTAGCTGCTAAGCTTAGTTAAGATTAAGAACAAGTATGTTCTAATTCATCTACGGTTATTACTTCTTTAACCTCAGGCAATACTTTTTTAATGGCTTCTTCAACCCCTCCTTTTAAAGTCATGGGGCTCATTGAACAATCTTTACAGGCACCTAAAAATTTAACTTTAACAGTAAAATCATCAGTAACCTCTATTAACTCAATGTCTCCACCATCATCATTTAAAAAAGGACGAATTTGCTCTAAAGCGATATTTACTTTTTCTACTATTTCTTGATTCATAGCATTTAAAAATAATGCTGCAAGTTACTAAATTTTAGTTGGTTGAGCAGCCATCATTATGGGTTATTTCTACTTTCTGTGTAGGGTCTTTTTCAATATTTCGTAAATTAATTTGTGATATTACATTATCAGCAAACTCATTAAAAGCAATGGCTTGAGGAGTTGATTCTTGTAAAACAGCTGGTCGTCCGGCATCCCCCGCTTCTCTAACGCTTTGTACTAAAGGTATTTGACCTAGTAATGGCAAATTGTTTTGTTCTGCTAAATCTTTTAACCCTTCTTTACCAAAAATGTAATATTTATTATCTGGCAGCTCTTCAGGTGTAAAGTAGGCCATATTTTCTATCATCCCTAAAACAGGTACATTAATTTGTTCCAGGTTAAACATGCCAATTGCTTTGCGAGCGTCAATTAATGCTACTTTTTGAGGTGTACTTACTATTATTGCTCCAGTTACAGCAACAGTTTGTACTAATGATAAATGAATGTCTCCTGTTCCTGGAGGTAAATCAATTAACATATAATCCAACTCACCCCAATCGGCTTCAGTAAATAATTGTGTTAAAGCACGAGTAGCCATTGGGCCTCTCCAAACTACAGCTTGATCGGTATTGGCAAAAAACCCGATAGATAGTAATTTAACACCATAACTTTCAACCGGCTTAATCAGACTTCTACCATTTACTTCAACAGGCATTGGTTTTTCCTCCTCCACGTTAAACATTAATGGCATTGAAGGGCCATAAATGTCAGCATCAATCAAACCAACCTTATAACCCTTGTTGGCTAATGCAACAGCTAAATTTGCTGTTACAGTAGATTTACCTACACCCCCTTTACCAGAGGCAATGGCTATAATATTTTTAACGTTGGGTAATACTTTGTTTTGTTGAGGCATTTCAGGCTCTTTTGGGATAGGGGTAATGTTAATGTCTAAATCTATTTCAGTTCCAAGAACCCTGTTTAAGTGTAATTCACAAGCTTCTATAATGCGCTTTTTGTTATGCATTGCAGGGTTGTTTACTTGCAAATCGAGAGAGATTTTAGTTCCTTCAGTTTTAATGTTAGACACTAAATTCAGTGTAACAATATCTTTTTTTAAGTCAGGTTCAATAACAAAACTTAAGCCTTTTAGTATTTCTTTTTCTTCAAAACTCATGCTGCAAAGATAACCAATAACTGTAACGATTTTTAAGGTTCTGCAAAGTAATATTTGTTGAGTAAAGCTCGTACTTCGGCCTTTTTGGTTAAAGAAGTTTTTGACAGATCAGGATGACCTAAGTTGAAATCTTGATTAACACCAAAGAACAAACTATCAGGTTTTTTCGTATCAAATAAGTTGTCACCTAATGAAAAATAAGTTTGGTTAGGCAGCGATAAATTAATAAGTGTAGGGAAAATATCTTTATGAGAACCACACCTGCTTAAATTAGTTTTTTGTTGAGGTTTATAACCCTCTGGGATGTACAAATAAAAAGGCACTTTATAATTATCAGCTTCAGCAATATTAGAATTTTTTAATGGGAAAAGAGCGTAGCTGTTATGATCACCACTAGCAGCTACTATGGTATTTTTACCCACTTCTGATGTTTTTAACTTTGAGATGAATTTACCTAAACAATCGTTGGCATATTGATAGGCTCCAAAGTTGGCTTCAGCAATATGTTTATTAGCCATTATTAGCTGGTCTAAACTATCAGGCATGTTTATAGGATAGCCTTTATAAGAATCAGGGAGTTCGTAAGGGGTATGATTAGTGGTTGTCAAAACAAAGATCAGTTTAGGCTTATCTGTATTTTCGTTTAAGCGATGATATATTTCTTCTAATAAAACTTCATCGTAAACTCCCCAGGTATTGGTTAGTGCATTAGGTTGTTTTTTTGTGATGGTTGCCTGACCATAGGCTTCATCAAAATATTGGTTGGGGACAAACTCTTGTAAATTTCTCCAGCCTAATTTACCCCCAGTAATAAATATGGTTTCATACCCTGCTTGTTTGTATGGGTAGGCTATAGAGCTTTGGTAAGAATTAAAACGTTTATTGGTAGCAGATATTAAAGGATAGTCTTTGTTAATCATAATATGTTCTAATGAGAAAATAGTGCCTTGTGTTGCAGATAAAAAGTTGGTAAATAGGTAGTCTTCAGAAATGTGTTGCTTTAAACTGCCCAACAAATTAAGCTGGTCAGAATGGTACTTTAAGTAGTAACCACCAAAGCTTTCCATTAATATGAAAACCACGTTGGGTGGGTTTCTCTCAAGAAATTTATTGGTATCCGTAGTCAGGAAAAGTTCTTGAGTAAAATCATCATTTATCTGTTCAACATTTTTGTTGTGATACTTTGCTAATACCTCTTTAATAGAGCCATAGGGAGTATTTTTTAAAACATCTTTCCGATAAACTGGTTTTCTGCTTTCAGCTCTTTCTTCAACGGCTTTTTCTAAGGTAAACAAACCATTTAGTGCTAGCGTATTAATAAAGCGATTTTCAGAAACGGTTGAATCATCTATCTGTAAAGGAAAAATTCCAATTGAACCTCTAATTCCTAAAAAAAGTAAGCCAAGCATTAATGGAATAAACAAAATACGAAAGGCAATATGAGGGGTTTTATCAATTTGTGCATTAGAACTATAAATTCTATTAAGAACCTTAACTAACCCAAAAATCAGAAGAATATAAATTATTGAAACAATTATTACAGGATGGTCAGTCCATATGGAAGTGGTTACCGCTTGGGTATCATCTTCTAAAAATCCATAAATTAAAATATTGAGGTGACTTTGGAAGTACGTATAATACTGCTGATCTACTATAAGAATAAGTATTAACAGTGAGAAAACAATTATAAAGTAATACTTAGAAAATTTAATGATGAATTTTTGAATACTATCATTTCTAATTAAAAGCAAAAAAGAAATTAAGAATGGTAAAATTAGAGTGTAACACAATACTTGGGTATCGAACCGAAACCCAGTAACAAAGGCTCTTATTATATCTAAGGTGTAGTTAGACACAATTCCACTTTCGCCAAATCGAAGTAAAAAAATTAACCTAAAGCTAGTAAGAGTAATTATGCCTACAAGGTAAACTTTAAACAAGTTGATGTTTTGTTTGATAAACGTTTGCATACTAAATGGCTAGCTCAATAGAAGGATCCCAAAAAATAGCTTTAAAATTGATAATAGTGTCTTCTTTAACTTTTATACCCTCTGCTTTTAACTGTTCCTCCATTGCGGTTGGAGTAGCAAAATGCATTTTACCTGTTAACTGTCCATTTCGGTTCACTACCCTATGAGCAGGAATATCTGGCATGCTATGAGCGTTATTCATAGCCCAACCTACCATTCTAGCTCCTCTTGCGGCTCCTAAATATTTGGCTATCGCACCATAAGAGGTAACTCGTCCTTCAGGAATTTCAAGGCAAACTTGGTAAACCAAATCAAAAAAGTCTTTATTTTTTTCTGATAGTTTCATTAAGCTCCGCACTCCCTCGCATCAATCTTTGTAATCCTCATTCTATCAGTATATTCAAAATGAACAATAACATAAGTATATACTTCTCCTTGTTCATCATTCATTTTTGTCAACATTGCAACAGCAGAGGTAGGTTTCTCTTCAACATAGGTAGTTTTTAAAAACAAAGCCTCACTTTCAGGCATACATCTATCAGGCAACTCTTCAACAAATTCTAAAAAGCCTCTTTCCTCATTATTGTGCATCTGCATATATTCTAGTAATCTTTCATAAGCAGGAGTATTAAATAAATTAGTAGCAGTAAGCTCACCTGAGCTGTTTGCAGTTTCTACTACAGGTGCAACACCTGGCCCTGGAGTTATAATTTCAATGCCATTTTTAGGAATGTATGCAGCTAAACTTTCTCCTCCTTCTTGCAAAGTAAAAAAGGCTTTAAATATTTCACTCATGTAATCCAATTCACTCATTGGATACTCTTCTGTTTCTTCTTGGCATGGAACCGTTGGATATTCACCTTTTTTCTCTTCTTTAACTAATTCATAATTACCATGGGGAGTTTTCAGCGACCAAAGATTATTTTGCAGGTCGGTTAATTCAAAAGAGAAGACTTCATCACTACTTTCATCCTCTAATATTCCTTTGAAAGAAATTTTGTGCCCTTCTTTTTGATAGTCTTGTAGTAAGTACATAGTAGCATGATGACCGTTCATTACAAAAAAGTGTTCGCCAGGAGAACCCGAGAATTCATTGAATTCAAATGTTTCTACACATTTACACCAGCAATTCTCCAACATCTCATATTGACCTGTTGTATCATTAGCTTCAATGAAATAATAGGTTCCTTCAAAATGATCTAACTCTGTTTCATATTGAGCACCGCCATCTACTACAATTTGTTCTTCAGGTTCAGAGCCACATGCAATGAATAACAAGAAAATGGGAAGGTAAATTAGATTTTTCATGTTAATTGAAATTTTAGATAATGAATACTGTGTCCTTTTTCAGAAAATAACTTTTCGTAAAAGGTCTTTATGGATAGTATTTCTTGTGTTTTTGGATCTAATTTTTCAATTACCTCACCATACAAATCAAAAGTGCTTTCCAGTAAGTTAAAACCACATCGTTCAATTTCTTCTAGTGTATATCTAAAAAAACCTTCATGGTCTGTTTTCAGGTGAATAATGCCATTAGGCTTTAAAAACTTACGGTATCTTTCAATAAACATTGGTGAGGTTAAACGTTTTCTTTCCAACCTGTCTTTTGGCTGAGGATCTGGGAATGTAATCCAAATCTCATCAACTTCATTTTCTCCAAAACATGAGTCAATATGGTCTATTCTTGTTCTTAAAAAAAACACATTGTTCATTCCATTTTCAAAAGCAGTTTTTGCCCCTCTCCAAATACGATTTCCTTTTATGTCAACACCAATAAAGTTCTTTTCAGGAAAATGTTCTCCCATTCCAACTGAGTATTCACCTTTGCCACAACCTAATTCTAAAACAATAGGTTTATCATTTTTAAAAATGGCTTCAATCCATTTTCCTTTAAGCTTATAATCAGTTCTAAAAACTTCTTCCAATGTGGGTTCTAATACATTGTTGAAAGTTTTCATTTCAGCCCATTTCAGCAATTTTCCTTTTCCGCTCATAGTGTGTTTTCTATTGGTCAAATTTAGCTAACTTTATCTGAATTTTTTAAGTAAACCAGTGGGCAGCAAAATATTATATTACTTAGTTATTTTACCAATCTCATATTTGCCATTTTTTCTATTGTATCGTTTGTCCGATTTCACATTTTTTATGATGTACTATATTGTTGGTTATCGTAAAAAAGTAGTGTTAACCAATTTAAAAAATTCATTTCCAGAAAAATCAGAACAGGAGATTAATGAAATTGCCAAAAAGTTTTACCAGCATTTTTGTGATTTAGTTTTAGAGGGGTTAAAAGGGTTCACCATCTCCAAAGGGCAGATTAAGAAACGTTTTAAAATGGAACAAAGTGGGGTTATTGAGGAATTATACAAGCAAGGGAAAGACATTGTTTTTGTTGGAGGGCATTACAACAATTGGGAGATTTTGGCTTTGGGAATTGGAATGGAATTGAAACATACTATTGTTGGGATTTATAAACCTTTGAGCGACAAATTTTTTGATAAAAAGATGATAAAATCGCGTCAGCGTTTTGGTTTAAAGTTAGCACCAATGAAGCAGGTAAAAAAGTTCATGGAAATGGATTATGGCAATCCGAAGGGTGTAATTTTTGCAATTGACCAAAGTCCACATAATAAGAAAACGGCAGTTTGGGGGAGGTTTTTAAATCAGGAAACGGCATTTTTTTATGGTGCTGAAAAGTATGCTAAAGATTTTAATGTGCCAGTTGTTTATGCTGTAATACAAAAAGTAAAACGTGGGCATTATGTGGCTGAACCAAAACTTTTGACGGATAAGCCCAACGAAATGGATTATGGTGAGATTATTTTAAAAGCCAACCAGTTTTTGGAGGAAGACATTAAAAGAGCACCACAATATTGGCTGTGGACTCACCGCAGATGGAAGCATAAAAGAGATAAATCCTGAGTAATACAAAAACCATATTGGTTTGCCCGCTAGGTTGGGGGTTGGGGCATGCAACCCGTTGTGTTCCATTAATCAAACAGTTTCTTAAAGAAGGACATCATGTAATTATTGGAGCTGACAAAAACCCGTTAGTTTTTTTACAACAAGAATTTCCTGATTTGGAGACGATAACCATTCCAGGTTATGAAGTTGAATACAATGAGAAAGGAAGTGCTTTAAAGTTGTTTTACGAGAGTGTAAAGTTTTACAATTTCATTAAAAAAGAAAAGCAGTTTTTAGATGATTTATTAGAGCAACATCAAATTGATATGATTGTTTCTGACAATCGTTATGGTTTGTATAGTGATAAAGTAGAATCGATTATCATTACCCATCAACTTTATCCAAAAGTACCAGTAGGAGAAATAATAGTACATAAAAAAATTGCTCAACTATTAAGCAATTTTGATGAGGTATGGATTCCAGATTATGAGGGAGAAGTCAACTTATCAGGAGATTTATCTCATCTGAAGCCATTTGAACAGAAACATAAATTTATTGGAGCTTTATCAAGGTTTTCTGAACTCCCTCCTAAAAAGGAGGATTGGGGAGGTGTAAAAGAAGAATTTGACATTTGTGCCATTATATCTGGACCAGAACCACAAAGAACCATTTTCGAAGAAATGATAATGCAACAAATTAAAGAGAACAATTTAAAAGCTATTGTTGTATTAGGTAAACCTGGTAGCTCAACACTTAACACTCAACACTCAACACTTGTATTTAACCATCTTTCTACAAAAGAATTACAAGAGTGTATTTTAAAAAGTAAATTGGTTGTTTGTCGTTCGGGTTATAGTAGCATAATGGATTTAGCAATATTGAGTAAAAAAGCCTTATTAGTTCCAACACCAGGGCAAACCGAACAAGAATATTTAGCTGATTATCATGTAGGTAAAAACCAATTTATTGTGCAACAGCAATCAGCGTTTGATTTAAGCGAAATCTAAAAATGGATAATTCACTTTTATTTGGGTAACTTGTTCTTGGGTTTTTTCAGTAAATTTTTGATACTCTTCACTTTCTGTATTAAAAGGTTTATGGGATAAGGCAGATTGAATTTTAGCAATCTCAATATTCAATTGCTGAGTTTCATTATCAAAAAAACAGTCGTTAAATTTTTCCCAAACATAGTCCACAGCAAGCTCAGTTGGATGAACTAAATCATCCTTGTAAAAACGATAGTCTCTTAATTCATCAATCACAATTTCGTAAGCCGGAAAGTAAAAACAGTTTTGGTGTTGCTCAATCAAATAATTTACGGCTAAATGTAGAGTGCTTTTACTCAAATTGTTTTGGTATAATCCATCTTTGGCATGTCTAACGGGACTAACCGTAAAAATTAGGTTGAGGTTTGGATTAAAGTTTTTCAGGCTTTCAATTATTTGTTCGTAAGCTGCAATAATTTCTTTAACACTCAATAATCTCTTGGTAAATTCTTTAGCTGGTATTTTGTGGCAATTAGCTACGATTCCAAAACTATCATATTCATACACCCAAGCTGAACCAAAAGTTATAATTAGAGTGTTAGTTACTTTAAGGTGATTATGGGCTAGTTTTATTGAGTTGTTGATATTATTTAAACATTTAGATTTATCCAGCTCAGAAAAACTACCATGGTGATCTAAACTCAACCATTTTTCATTGAAATGGATTAATTCGTTTTCAGAATAAATTTTATTATCAATTATTCTCCTTAACGATTTGCTTAATGAAATTGGGTTGTAAATTATTCCAAACGGATTTTTACAAATATTGAATTTATGATATTCTAACTTTTTACCAATTGATTCGGCAAAGCAAGAACCGATAAGTGTTAAAGGAGCTTTATGCTCAATACTTATTTTTGATTCTGGTATTTTTACTTGGGTAGTTAATTTCATGGCTAGAAGTTAGAAGTTAGAGGCTAGCAATTTAATCTTTCAGCTTCTAACTTCGGTCATCAAACTTATTTCCTATAAATCCAATATTGAGGATTAAGCTTAGTCATTCCTTTCCAAATCTCGAGGTGAACCTGGGCTTTACTTTTATCAGTACTATTTACCAATTTTCCTAGCTCTTGCTTAGTACTTACTTTATCTCCTTTATTTACAAAAACTTCAGTCATGTAAGAATAAACACTCAAATACTCCCCATGCCTAACCATCACTACTTTGCCTTCTCCAGGTATAATAGCTACAGAACTAACTTCACCATCAAAAATAGCTCTTGCGGTTGCGTTTTTGGTAGTGCTTATGTCAATACCATTATTGTTTATCACAATATTTGCTAGTACTGGGTGTGGGTGTTTTCCAAACTTACCAGTTATTACACCTTGTAGTACAGGCCATGGGAGCTTCCCTTTATTAGAAGCAAATGAGTTAGAAAGTTTCATTGCTTCAGGAGTCATAGGGAAACCTTTAGAGCTATTTCCAGCTTTCTTAGCGGCCTCTCGGGCTTTTCTTATTTCTTCTTCAATAATACGCTGAATAGCTTTTTGTAATTTGCGTGCAGAGGCTTGTTGTTTTTGCAGTTTGTTTTTTAGTTCTTGCTCTTTCCCTTGCAATTGTTTTACAATTGTTTCTTGTTCATTTTTTTCTACGGCTAGCTTTTCTTTTTCTTGCTCTTCTATAGATGCTAGAACAGACTTTTCTTGCTTCACTTTTTTGTAATTCTCAATTTCATTCTCAAGAGTCTCTTTGGTTTTTACAATTTCTGTGGCTTGTGCTTTTCGATATTGAGCATATTGCTGTATGTATTTTAATCTTTTATAAGCTTGGTTAAAATCCCTAGATGCAAATACAAACATTATCTTGTCAAAGTTGCTGCGGTGTTTGTATGCGTAGTAGATAATTTTAGCGTATTCTACTTTTAGTTCGGCTAAATCTGTTTCTAATTTTTTAATTTCCTGATTGCTTTTTTCTATTTCTAAGTTAATTAACTTTAACTCAGTGTTAATGGCAGAAATTAAATTGGTTCGAGCATTAATTTTGCTTTTTAAACTTAACAGTTCATCTAAAGTTAGGTCTTTGTTTTTACGGGTTTCTTTAAGTAGTTTGTTGGTATAATTTATTTCTTTTTGTAGTTTCTTTTTTTTGGCTTCTAATTCTTTTTTGTTTTGACCAAAGGATGTCAATGAAGAAATACAAATCAAAAAGATAAATAATATGTGCAGTATTTTATAAATTAATTTGCTCATATTTTGTTGGTATTTTAAACGGGAAAGTTAAAACCTTACCTGTAGTAAATTTGGTGTATTCTACACCAATCTTAACTGTTGTTTTTGATTGTAAGGTAAAGAGCATCTCATAAGGTAAAATTTGAGATCCTAGCTCCCTATAATCTTCATAAACCCCTGTAAGTGTATTATCACTTTCAACGGTAGAAAGTAAAATTTCTTTTATTTTAAAAGTTTCGGGATCTAGCCACAATGCTTGTGCCTGATCTTTTAGTTTATCCTTATCTTTTTCTAGCTCTTTTTTAATTATTCTTTTTTTAACCGTACTCAAATAGTAAAGTCCCTTTTTCCGATCTACTTTAGAATGAATTTTTTCTTCCATTTCAAAATCCAAGCTGTTTCCAATTAATAGAGCTTCTATCATTTGATAATCTAAGTCAGAACCAAATAATTTGTTAATGTACTCAAAATCGCCTATAAAGTATTCTTTTTTAACTCTATTCAGAAGTTTCACGGTGTCTTTAGTTATCAGTACTCTTGCCATTTCTATACCAAGTAACGGAGTAATTGATATCCAAATGGCACTATCTTGTTTTATTCTGATATGAGTTTTAAAGTCTGTTTTTTTTCCTGTAGTGTCAGTTAGTTCAACAGGAGCTTTAGCAGAAATAGTATTAAATTGGAATTCGTTTATTAATAATTTGTTTACTAGATATTTAGATGAACGAGGCTTAATTTTTATTTTGATATTTTCCTTTTCTTGCACTTTACATGATAAAAACAAGAAGCTAAAAACAAGAAGCGAAAACCAATATCTTAGTTGAGCCTTATTCATATAATTTTTGATCTGCAATTTTTTTATCAAGAAACTCAGATACATCTCCTTTATCTACTTCTTTTGCTTTCTTCCAAAATTCTACAGCTTTAGAAATATTGTTGAGTTTTGCATAAACATCACCAAGGTGCTCTAAAATAACGGAGTTTTTATCACCTCCATTTGCTACAGCCTTTTCTAACCATTCTCTTGCCTGAACATACTTACCTTGTTTGTATAATATCCACGCGTAAGTATCTTGATAGTTAAACTGATCGGGCTCTAATTCATTACATCGTGCTGATAACTCTTCGGCTCGGTCTAATTTTTCGCCTCTTAATGAAAGGTAATAACTGTAGTTGTTTAGCACATAAATATTTTTAGGATCTATTTTTAGGGCTTCTTCATAAGCATTATCAGATTTTTCGTAATCTTTTAATCCATTGTAGGCATCACCCAAATTGGCATAAAATTGAGTGAGTAAAGCAGGATTCCCTACCACATAATCTTTACCAATTTCTAAATATTCAGTAGCTTCTTCAAAGTTCTTTTTTTGGATGTTAACAGCTCCATAAAAAAAGTAGAAAATAGGCTGGTTTGGGAATAAGTCTAGTGCTTTTTTACTATCTCTTAGCAGAGCTTCGTTATCTTGTAGTTCAGATTCGATAAACATTAATTGACTCCATATTGCAAATTTAGAACTATCATATTCAATTGCTTTTAAATAATATTCCTGAGCACTTGCTAGTTTTTTGTCTCGGTAAAGAAAATCAGCATACATGGTATATGCCTTAGCATCTTTTGGGTGAGTTTTAATCAATATTTTATTTAACTCATAAGCATCTTGCATTAATTCATTAGAGCTTTCGGTTGCACTATAGTATGATAATAAAATTTTCATTTTTGCATCTATGTTTAAAGCCTCACTACTAAAGGCTTTTTTCAGTGCTTCAAATGCTTCTTTATCTTTACCTTGTTTTTTATAATAATCATGTAAAGAAAGATTTGCATAAGGATTGTTAGGGTCTAATTCTATAATCTTTTTATAGATTTCCATTGCCTTTTCGGACATGTTGTTAGCTGAGTACAAATCTGCTAAGATGTTATGATAACGTAATTCGTCAGGATTACTTTGAATTAATTTTTCAATCTCACGAGCAGCTTTATCTATATCCCCCAGTTTAATGTAAATTTTTTCTTTTTGTACTGAAATCTCTTCGGTAATCCCAATCATTTTTTCAAGTTGATCAAAGGTTTCTATGGCATCTTTATACTTTCCGCCATATAGCTGCATACCTCCCAAATCAAAATATAAATCTGGATTTTCAGGATTCTCTTTTATTAATATTTCATATTGTTTAATAGCTTCATCATTATCTCCGTTTCTTTGTAAAGAGTGGGCATATAATATTCTGTACCAATAATTATTTGGGTCTAAATTTACAGCCTGTTCCACATACTTTAAAGCTAAATCGTAACGGTTATTAACTTCATAAATATGTGCTAATTCGTAATAGGGATTTGCCTCTTTGGGTGCAATTTCAATGCATTGCATAAAAAAATTGGATGCTGCTTCATAATTACCTAAAATGCGTTCTTTATTGGCATTATGAAAATAAAATTTGAATTTAATCAGTTCTTCATCACTCAATTCTTCTGTTGAGGTAACTTTAACTGGTTTTTCTTTTGCAGAAGTATTGGTAATCTCAGCACCAGTTTTACATCCAATAAAAGTGATGGTTAAACAAATTATGAAAAGATGAATTATTTTCATTAGCATTATCCTATTTCGTTGTAATCACCAACACTTAGTTCTCGATTACTGTTTCTGATTTTTGCGTGATTTCCTACCATTGAATCTTTAATGGTAGAATTTTCAATTACAGTGTTGGTTTGTATAATTGAGTTAACTATAGTTGAATTTTTCACTACTGTGTTTTCTCCTATAGATGCATGCGGACCAACTTTTGCATTAATTAATTCAACATTTTTTCCAATAAAGCAAGGTTCAATAATTTCTGAATTTTCATTTTTTACTGATGAATCAATATTGCTTTCATGTTTAATAAACTCTAGAACTCGCTGGTTGGTATATACTGTTGCTTTGTAATTTCCGCAATCTAACCACTCAATTACCTGACCAGGAACAAATTTTGTTCCTTTTTGTTTCATGTTCTCTAAAGCATCTGTTAATTGATACTCACCTTTATCGGTAATATTATTATCAATTAAGTATTGTAATTCATCTCTTAAATACGCTCCATCCTTAAAATAATAGATGCCAATTATAGCAAGGTCAGAAACAAATTCTTTTGGCTTTTCTACAAAGTCTGTAATTACATTATTTTCATCTAACTTAACAACACCAAACGCACTTGGGTCATCAATTTGATTTACCCAGATGATTCCATCAGCACTATTATCAAGTGTGAAATCAGCTTTGAATAACGTGTCAGCAAAAGCAACTACTACGTTACCTTGTAAACTATCTTTAGCACATAAAATAGCATGTGCAGTTCCTAAGGCTTCTTCTTGGTAATAGATACTTCCTTTAGCACCTAAACTTTCTGCAACAGTTACTAAATCTTTTTCTACTTGTTCACCAAAGTCACCTATGATAAAAGCTATTTCATCCACCGGTTCGCCACAAACTTTTGTAATATCTTCTACCAACCTTTGAACTATTGGTTTCCCTGCAACCGGAACTAATGGTTTAGGTACTGTTAAAGTGTGAGGCCTTAATCTTGAACCTCTACCTGCCATTGGCACAATAATCTTCATACTAATTTTTATTTTTTTCCTGTACTTCCAAAACCACCAGTACCTCTTTCAGTATCAGATAGTTCTTCTACTAATTCCCATTCGGCTTGTTCGTGTTTAGCAATAACCATTTGGGCAACACGTTCACCATTTTCAATGGTAAATTCTTCGTTAGATAGGTTAACTAGAATAACACCAATTTCACCTCTATAATCTGCATCAATAGTACCGGGAGTATTTAATACTGTTAAGCCATGTTTGTAAGCTAAACCACTCCTTGGTCTAACTTGAGCTTCATAACCTACAGGCAATTCAATAAATAAACCTGTTTTTATTAGAGTTCTCTCTAAAGGCTTAAGAGTTATTGGGCTTTCTATATGTGCTCTTAAATCAACTCCTGCAGATGCTTCAGTACCATAATGAGGTAAAGGGTGATTTGATGTATTTACAATTTTGATTTTCATAAATTCTAAAGAAATTATAGTGAGCTAAGTTACCACTTTTTTTGGTCTTTCGAGCAGGTAAATAAAGGCTAAAAAACCTATTATAAAGCTTATAGAAACACTATATTTAACAAGAGTAGAGTCAAACGAAAAATACGTGCTTAAATAGTACAACCCGAAAGCAATACCTAAGTAAGCGAAAATTTTCGGAATGTTATATTGAATAGGGAAATGTTTTCGACTTAAAATGAAAGATAAAATCATCATTGATGTGTAGCAAATTAATGTTGCCCAAGCAGAACCAACATAACCATAAACAGGAATCCAAATATAATTGAGTAGTATAGTTACTATGGCTCCGAAAATTCCAATGTAAGCACCAAATTGGGTTTTACCGCTTAGTTTGTACCAAATGGACTGATTATAATAGATACCCAAACTAATGTTTGCTAACAACAATATTGGCACAACTTGTAACCCAACCCAATAATCCTTATTAGGAATAAAGTATTTAATGATATCTATAAATAGCATTACCCCTAAGAAGATAGTAGCACAAACGATGATGAAATAGTTCATCACTTTAGCATAAGTCTCTTTAGCATTTTTCTCTTTTTCTTGGGCAAAAAAGAAAGGTTCAGCGGCATATCGAAATGCCTGTATAAACAATGTAATAATAATGGAAACTTTATAACAAGCACCATAGATACCTAGTTGAGATAGTGTTTCCTTCTCTCCAAGGGTATCATATAACATTCGTTTAAGCATTATTCTATCAATGGTTTCATTTACAATACCTGCCAGTCCAAAAATTAAAAGGGGTAACGCGTAAATAAACATCTTTTTAAGTAGTTGCATTTCAAAGCCATATCGAGCTTTAAACATATCAGGTAGTAGTAATATAAACTTAACTCCGCTTGCAATAAGATTGGAAATAAAAATGTAACCTACACCAATTTCTGGATTGTAAAAAGTTTCTATTAGTGAACTGGTTTCTCCAGCAGCATATTTAGGTAAGCAATAAGCTAAAAAGAATAGGTTTAACCCTATGTTTACTCCAATATTTATGAAGTTGATAATGGCAAATTTTATTGCTTTTTGTTCACTTCTTAATCGAGCCATTGGTATAGATGAAATAGCATCTAATCCAACAATTATAGCAAACCAAGTAACATATTCGGGATGATTAGGATACATTAACCAATCTGCAATAGGTTGGTTAAACAAAAAGGATATAGCAATGAACAATAGTGATGTTGTAAACAAGGAATAAATTACAGTTGTATATACTTTCTTGGGCTTGTGTTCATCTAAAGTGGAATAGCGGAAGTATGCTGTTTCCATCCCATAAGTAAGAAAAACAACTAAAAAAGCAACATAAGAATACATCTCAGTTACTACACCATATTGGTCGGTAGTAAACTTAGCAACTCCAATGTAGATTGGAACTAAAAACCAGTTTAGTAGCCTACCAACAATGCTAGTAAGCCCATAAATTGCTGTTTGACCAGCTAGTTTTTTTAAGGGGTTAGACATTTTTATTTTCCAGGAAACTCAGCTTTTCTTTTTTCTATAAAGGCAGTAGTTCCTTCTTTAAAATCTTCTGTTCCAAAGCATTTTCCAAACTCTTCAATTTCTACATCAAACCCGTTCACACCATCAGTATAACCTGCGTTCACAGCTCTTATTGCACTAGAAATAGCTACAGATGAATTTTTAACAATCTTTAACGCAATTTTCTTACAAGTATCCATCAATTCTTCTTGAGAAGTAACATAGTTTACTAGCCCATAGTTAAGGGCTTCATCAGCAGATATCATTTTGGCAGTCATAATCATTTCCATTGCTCTCCCTTTACCAACAAGATGTGCTAAACGTTGTGTACCACCATAACCAGGAATAACCCCTAAAGTTACTTCTGGTAAACCTAATTTAGCATTATCAGAAGCTAATCTGAAGTGACAACTCATAGCTAATTCTAGCCCACCTCCTAATGCAAAGCCATTTACTGCTCCAATTACGGGGGTAGATAGATTTTGAACTAAATTAAAAAGTGTTTCATGTCCTTTTGTTGCTAATTCTTTTCCTTGTACCACATCAAATTGATAAAATTCTTTGATATCAGCTCCTGCAACAAATGCTTTTTCTCCAGAACCGGTGATAATGATTGCTTTTACGTTACTATCTTCCTCTAAGCCTTTAAAAGCAGAACTTAACTCAGCAATAGTTTCCGAGTTTAATGCATTTAATTGATTAGGTCTATTAATGGTTAAAACAGCAATGTTATCAGCTGTTTCAACTAATATATTATTATAACTCATGGTTTCAATTTTTAGATTGAAACAAAGATAATTCTTAGTCGATTAATTTCTTATCAATAATGGATTAGTTCTAAACGGTAACTGTTGAAAACCTATACTTAGATATCAGCTCTTAATGTGAAAATAAAGTTTCTGCCTGCTCCGCTAACACCAGAAGCAAAAGGGCGATAATGTGTATCTAAAAGATTTTCTACTGCAGCCTGTGCTGAAAAGGATTTTGTTAATTGAACGCCAACTCGTATGTTGTAAGTTTGCCATGCTGGTGTTCCATTTGCTGTAGCTTTATCTTCATTATCCTCGCCAAAAGGAGAATAATCACCTATCCATTTCCACCCTTGATATTTAACATAAACATTTACAGTTAGTGGATCAGATTTAAGGATAATGTCTGTTCTTCCATAAAAAGGAGGGATATGCCCTAAAGGAACGTCTAGGGTTGTGTTTCTACCAACTGTATAAGTAAATGAACTTTTGATACTTACGTCATTACTAAATTTAGCTAGCACATTAAAAGTAGTACCATACACAACCGCTTCGGTTGCATTTACATTGGTTTGTACCTGTAGTGTATCTCCATCATATACTAATGAATCAATACCATTTAAACTATAAAAATCTCTTACAATGGCATTTTTAAGAATGGTATAAAAACCAACCGCATTAAGGGTTAATACTTTGTTGTCTCCAAAACTTTTTGTAATGCCTAATTCAGCATTGTAGGAGTATTCTGGTTTAATTTGGTCGTTAGGGATCATTACATAATCTCTTTTGGCAAAAACTTTTCCCACATCGTCAACATTAGGGGTTCGAAAACCAGTAGAGATAGATGTTTGTATTTTTAATTTTTCGTTAGGATGAAATGCAATACCTGCATTTCCAGTAGCAGCACCATTATTGTTGGTAATTTCATTAAAAGGTAGGTTAACAAAAGTAGTGTCAGCAAACTTTGCCAGAAGAGAGGTATAAGTATACCTACCCCCCAGACTGTAAGTAGCTTTTTCGGTAAAGTTATTTTTAAATGTAACATAAGCTGCGGCACTTGAATAAGTACTTCCATTATCTGGATAGCGAGTAGATGCGGCAAATTGATTTCCTGAAGTGATGTCTTCAGTATAAGCGTTAGATTCAACAATATTATGAGTTAGCTCAACACCATAATACCATTGTGATTTGTGATTGTTATCCTTTACAAAATCAATGTTAAGTCCATAAACATTAACATCCTCTTCTCGTACTGTTTTTAGACTGTCACCAAATCTGCGAGTAATACGGTCTTCATCAATTTTTTGGAAATGTGGTAAAATTTCTACTTTGCTAAACCAATTGTTATCTGTTAAAATTCTTGCGGAAAGAGATGTTAACAGTCTATTCTGAGGGCCATAATACCATTCTGCCCATTTCAAATTACCATCATCAGTAAAGTCTGACAATTGATCATAACGAGGAATATCAGATGAAGTTGAATATTGAGTGTTAAGGGTTAATAAAAATTTCTCAGATACCTTAAAACTTAATTTTTGTAGTATATCAGTTTGACTATAACCTGTACCTATTTGAGTGTAGAAATCATCTTTTCTGATGGTTGTGTCTTTGTCATTAATTCTATCAGCATAGTACTTTACAAGACCAAAATTTGGATAATCAGGGTGTGGTGTTTGTCCCATTTTTAAATCTTCAAACTGACTAAATGTAACACTAGTTACTGAAGCAAATTTTTTCCATCCCAGATTAAAATCAAAGTGGGCAGTTTTCTCTTGATTGGCAGTAGCATAGCGGGCATAAGCACCAGCACTATTATTGTTGATGGTGTCTGTTTCACTTCTAAATTGTGGTGCTACAGTTTCAAAATGTACTACTCCACCAATTGCATCACTACCATAAACAATGGAATTTGAACCATATATAACTTCAGTATTTTCAATAATAGAATTATCTATTGTAATAGCATTCTGTAAATGACCACTTCTGTAAATAGCGTTGTTCATCCTAACACCATCAACAACTAACAACACCCTATTGGCTTCAAAACCTCTGATAATTGGACTTCCTCCACCCATTTGGCTTCTTTGCAGGTAAACTCCACTGCTTAACTCTAGCATTTCTGCAGAGGTTTGAGGGTTATTAAATTGTACTGTTTTACGGTCAATTTTGTCTATAGTTGAGGTAACTTCAATGGCTTTTTCTTTGTCTTCATTTGCAATAATGTCAAAAGAAGGGATAGTATGAATTTCTTGCATTAAGTAAATGTTGTTACCAATGTTAATTTTTGGGATCATAAAAGTGGCAAATCCTGGGTGAGTAAATACTAAAGTATCCTTTTTAGTAAACTCACTAATGTTTACTTTACCTGATGTATCAGAAATGGCAGTAACTTTTTTACTGATGTTATAAATAAAAACGTCAGCTATTGGGGTTTTACTTTCTTTATCCATTACATTGATAGTTTGAGAAAAAAGTGGAGCTCTAATCACAATACAGATTAATAAAAGGATATGTTTGGTAAAGTTAATATTCAACATCAGTTCAATACTTCTTCTAATACAGACAGTGATTTTAAGTTGTCGAAATTACTCAAATGTAAGTGATAATAGTCTAAAAAGGCTTTCAAAAGCACTTTTCGGTCAGAATTATTGAATGAGAGGTTAATATTATTTAACGAAGTTTCTAATATTAATTTTAGTTGTTTACTGGTAGGAGGTGGGATATATGCACTGTAAGAAGGAGTGTAGTTGATGAAACTACCTTCTTGTAAATCGAAATGTAAGTTGGTTTCACTTACATTGGTGTTAGGCTGAATGCCTATGTAATTAGTGAGTTGTCCTAAAAAAATCAAATGAAAATTGACATAGTTTTTTTCATCTAAATCGAATAACTGAAAAGCATTAAAAAGAAACTCAAATAGTTTTTCGTTGGATTCTTCTTCTTTAATGGTTTTGTATAAAATTTCAGCAAGAAAAAAAGCAATTGATGTTTTAATAATGTTAAACGGAATACTGGAATAAGGTTGAAATAAATTTATGCTTTTTACGGCTTGTAGATTTTTATTTTCTTTTTGGTTAACAGATAGTTCTACTAATGACAATGGTTGTAAGTAAACAGCTTTGTTTTTTGTTTTAGCATTTCTAACACCATTGATGATGTAGGATGACAAACCGGATTTTTTGGTGTAAATCTTGGCAATTACACTTTTTTCAGAATACTTAAAATGATGTAAAACTATACCTTGGGTAGTAGTTAGCATTAGTTCAAAAACAAAATTTTTGCGGCTGCTTTTAAATTTCCATCCTGACTGCCATTGAAAACCATGTAAACACCTGATTGTACTCGGTTACCATGAAAATCTTTTCCATCCCAAATGGCTTGCCCACCTAGGGAGTTGGTTTCATAAACAATATTTCCGCTAATATCAGTTATTCTAACGTCTGTATCTTTTACCAGACCTCTAATAGCAATAACTCCTTCATAATCAGGTTTAACAGGATTAGGATAAACAAATATTTCAAAATCATTTAAAGGTTCGGTTGCAGTACCTTTGTACGAAATTAATCCCTTTTCAGTAGCAAAGTAAACCTCACCAGTTTTATGGTCTATTTCAATATCAAAAATATTGTTAGAGAACAATGGACTATTTTCAGTAGTAAAATGTTCTATTTGCTCAGTTCCGTCAGCACTCATTAGATAAACACCTGCGTTTTGTGTTCCTATCCATTTTCTGTTTGCTCCATCCACTTCGATAGCTGTTACAGTTTCGGTTTCCAATAAAATTTGGGTTTGCCCTTCTTGTTGAATGTAAATCTGTTGTGCTTCAATGTTTTTGTCAAACACCTCTGATGGATTGTAATAAACCGCAATCCCTTCATCAGTTCCTACCCATATTTCTCCATCTTGGTCTTCTGTAATGCACTCAACAATTGTACCGGGCATTCTATTATTAGCAGTCACACGGTCATCTCCTTTATCATCAAGAGTGTTATTATCATCAAAAACGATAACCTCATGCTCATTAGGAGAAATAATCCATTTAAAATTGTTGTTATCTACAATCATTTTTGGGTAATAAGAAAACTCTGAAGAGTAATCGGGGAAAGAATAGTTATACCAGATATTATTTGGTGTTTTTACTGCAAGAATATTGTTTTTTGTAAATGAACTAGTTACCCAAAGGTTATTATTATCATCATAACTCATAGCACTCACTGATGTAATGTTTGCATAAAATAAGGTATCTAATAGAGAGTTGTTTCCATCATAAATATTAGTAATCACATCGTTGTTAATTTCAAGCAAGCCATTAAGCCAAGAACCAATATACACATTAGATGGATTATTTGGGTTGATGAGAACTGAAACCATATCACGAACCCAGCCTCCTTTACCGTTATCAGTGTTTTTTGGAAAATTACTCCACGTTCCGTCAGATTTGTGATTGAATAAAAATTCATTCAACCCAATACCATAACCACCAGAAACAGTCCATAAGTGTCCATTTATGTAGTCAATATCAAAAACATTGGTTGTAGAAGTACTATTTGGAGTAATAATTTCTTTATTAGGGTCAGAAGGATTTGAAAAATGAACTAAGCCTACATTTTCATCAGCCATCCAAAACTCAAAACTTTTAGCTCTTATTATTTCTTGAGCTGAGTAATCATATATTTCTCCATATTTAGAAAGATTGTGGTCATAAAAAGAAACTCCCCAATCCCATATTATAGCAATAGAGCTTTCTTGAAGTAAACAGATATTATTTGTAAAGCCTTCAGGGTTGACAAATGGTTGCCATGTGCCTGATACTCCATAAAAAATACTATCTGGTAAGCTGTTTCTGTCTTCAATGGCAACAAGCATTTTGTTAAAATATAGAACGTTAGAATAGCTTGTGCTTTTTAAATCAGGTAAAATTTCCCATTCATTATAGTCAGCCAAATTTGGATTACTTTTAGTGGCATAATACATACCGTTTTCTGTTGCCGCATAAATATTTAATGTGTCCATAGTAATACTATTTACTTGGATATAGGCGCCTAACGTGCCAATATAATAGGTGTCCTTAACTTCAAGTTTGTCGGTATCTATCACTACAATTCCAAACCCAGTAGATAGGTAAGCAAGATGGTTTTGTAAATAAATATTATAAATAGATTTATCACCTATTATATTGCTAATTTTTATAGCGGGAAGATTAATTATACTTTTGTTTTCATCGATTATATCGATATTACCATTATTGTAAGCTACAATTACTCTATTATTATAAGAGTTATACTTTACTTTGCTTATACCAATATCAGATAAACCAGTAACTAAATTTAACCGTTCAATTGAGTTATCGGCTAAATCATAGGTGAAAACAGTAGAGTTTGTTGCACAATAAATAATGTTATTACCTTCAGTAACAGACACTGCATCTCTGTATGGTAAATGGTCTTGCCAAGTTCCAATAGGAATGTTTTGAGCAAGAATCGGGTAGAATATTCCTGCAAAAAACCATACTGATATAAAGAGTGAAAGTTGTTTAAGCATTGCTCTGTTAACTGAAACTACTACATTTTATTGTGTAAAATTATGATATATTTGCGATATATTGAATGGCCTCGTAGTTCAACTGGATAGAACATCAGATTTCGGCTCTGAGGGTTGAGGGTTCGAATCCTTCCGGGGTCACATTAAAACCATTTATGTTAAAATATACCATAGTTGTTCCCTGTTTTAATGAAGGTAAGCGTATTTTAACTGATGAATACCTGAAATTTTTAAATGCTAATCCCGAGTTTAATTTTCTTTTTGTTGATGATGGAAGTATTGATAATACTAAGGAGGTTTTATCTACTTTATTTTCACAAACAGATAAAATACAAGTAATAGCTCTTAAGAAAAATCAAGGAAAAGCTCAGGCAATATATAATGGTGTACAGAATATATTAAACAATAATTCGGCTAATTTTATTGGTTATTTAGACGCTGATTTAGCCATCCCTTTTTCGGAAGTACTCCGATTAAAAGAAAAAATAAGTCAGGGTTATGAAATCGCATTTTCATCCAAAAAACCTACTCAAGGGTCTGATTTAGAAATAAAATTTAAAAGATATTTTGTTGGAAGAGTATTGTCAACAATGGTTAGATTTAGTTTAAAATTGAAAATCTATGATACACAGTGTGGATGTAAACTAATGACAAAAGAGTTAGCAAAAATTGGTTTCGAAAAACCTTTTACGAGTTCTTGGTTATTTGATATTGAGTTGTTCTGGAGAATAATAACAGTAAAAGGGAGATTCTTTTTTAATACCAAAAGTGTAGAACTTCCAGTTAAAAGGTTGATAGACAGAGGAGGCTCAAGAATTAAAATAACTGACTTGTTTTCATTGCCGTTTGAGTTTTTAAAAATACATTCGTATTACTCAAAACTTCAAAAAAAGGGTAAATGATATTATCATTAATTAAAAAATACAAATACCAAATCTTATTAGTTGGTTTGGTATTGTTGGTTTTGTACCCTTTAAGTTTTTTTATTTATATTCCTAAATGGGACAATATTAATGGCTATTTGCCTTATCGCTATTTTATTAGCGATTATTTGTGGAATGGGCATTTGCCTTTATGGAATCCGTTTCAAAATTTGGGTTACCCAGGATATTGTGATTTGCAAAGTGGAGCTTGGTACCCTGTAGTTTGGGTTATCATGTTGTTTGGTAAATACACTATTAATTCACTTATAGTTGAATTATTAAGTTGTTATATGTTTGCTGGGCTAGGCTTTTTTAAACTGACTAATTATTTTTTTAAATCCCAAAAAACAGCGTTTATTTTAGGGTTAAGCTACGCATTATCTGGATTTATGGTAGGTTCATCACAACTAATGGTTTTTTTAATTGCAGTTACTTGGTTTCCATGGGTTATTTATTATCTATTACGGTTTTTTGAAAATTATAAATTGAAATATAAAATGCTTACAGCATTTTTTATGGCTCTTTTTATTACGGGGGCAAGTCCTGCTTATACCATTGTGTTGACTTATATTGTTGTGGGTATTTTTATTTATCAAATTGTTATTCAAAAAAACTATAAAAAAATTTTATTTGGAGGTACTACAGTTCTTATAATTTTAATTGCACTTATACTTCCCTACATCAATTCATTTATAGAATTTGCTCCATATTTTAACCGTGTAGATAAATTAGAATACAGTCAGTTTTTACTATCTAACCCTTTTACACCTGTAAGTTATATTTCTTTTTTATTTCCTTTTACAGTAATTGCTGATACTGATTGGTTTAACATTACGGATTTGAGTTTAAGAAACGGATATTTTGGGGCAATAGTATTTGTAGTATGTATTTCTGCATTTTTTTCGAGTTGGAACCGAACTAAAGTGATTTTGGTGATTGGAGTTTTTGTTTCACTGTTGTTGGCTGCTGGTGGAGAAACGTTTTTGTTTAAATATTTGTATCATTTGCCTGGGTTTGGTGTGTTTAGGCATCCTTCTATGTTTAGAGTTTTTACTATATTTTGTTGTTTGTTGTTGGCTGGTTATGAGCTTAAGTGTGTTCTTGAAAATGGAGTTAAAACGAAGCATAAAATTGCTTTTGGAACCACATTACTACTTGTAATAGTTGGAGCTGTTTGGGCATATAACAAAACCGATGTTGCAGCTGTTAAACAATTAATGAAAGATGTTTATCACTTTGGTGAATTCTCAAATCACTTATTCTCAACTCACTTACTGCTAAATGCTGTAATCACTTTTGGGTTATTAGTATTGATACCATTAGTAAAGAGATTTGTTAGTATTTCGTGGTTTTGGATAATTACTTTATTTGTGTTACTCGACTTAGGAATACAAACCCGTCTAACATTTCCCACAACCATCTGCTACAAAATACCTCATAAAGAAATTAATGATTTTTTTGATAGAATACCAATTGAAATAAATCAAAAAGATAATTATACGCCCTTAAAAGAACTAGATGAATTGCAACCATTGATAAAAACAGACGGAATTTGGCAAAATGTTTCAACTTTTAATAAAACTTTAAGTTATAAGGGAATAAATCCGCTACGTTTTAAAAGTTTTGATGAGGCAAAAGAAGATGCGAGGTTAAGTGAGGCTATTCAACATAATATTTTGTATTATGAAGAATCTCAACAACAAGTTGAAGAGATAAAAATTGATTACAATAAGTTTGTAGCTCAAGTTAATCCAAGCCCTAAAGGTAGAAGGCTGGTATTAAATCAAAACTACCATCATTTATGGTCAGCAAAGCTAAATGGAAAAGAATTATCTATACGTAAATATAAGGGTTTAACCATGAGTGTTTTGATTCCCAATGGTTTAAGTGGAATTATAGAGTTTGAATACAAATCGCCTAGAACTACTATAGCATTTGTTGTGAGTGTTTTAGGTTTTCTTTTATTAGTTGTAACTTTAAGTTTATATAGAGTATAGCCTGATTATGATTCTAAAGAAGATGCATGCTATTCTGATTTGCTTCACTTTAACACTATTTGTTTTCGGTATTCATATACTGCCAACAAATAATACAATGATTAATTATACTTCCACTGATGCAAGTAATAGATTTCAAATTGAAGATGAGTTTATTAATTGGGCTGTTAATTATCATTCAACAAACCTTGAATTTAAAAAAAGACAATTAACAACTTTTTTGATAAAGATAGTATCTAAATCTCTTAATGTAAGGTTGTCAGTAGCATTTTGTGTAGTAAATTTTACTTTTTTGCTTTTATCAGGAATGATGCTTTTTTACTTATCACTTCTTTATAAACTTTCAATAAATGAAGCTATAGTAAGCATCGTGTTTTTTTACCTTAGTTTTTCAGTTTTATTCGCTTATTTTATCCCTATTGCCACTTATGATGAGCCAATCCAATATTTCATGGTGATTGTATCATTCTTCTTTCTTAAAAGAAAGAAATTCTTCTTTTTTATACTGTCGATATCAATTGCCGTAATAAGTAGAGAAACTACTTTATTATTGTTTCCATCTTTATTCTTTTTTGTTTTAAATGATTACAAATCAATTCTTAAAGAAAGAAAAAAGCTATTACTTTCTTTCATTTACCTAGGGCTGCCAGTAATTATATATTTTTTTTATGTCTATTGGTTTTATGGCCAAAATCAAGATATTATAGTTGAATCAAGTCATATTTTGACAGAAAAGTTTTTGACTTATAAACGAAATTTTCAAGATACAAATTACACATTGCAATCTCTATTGTCTTTATTTTCAGTGGTTTTCTTACCCTTATTCATCATTTATCATAGGAGAAAAATAATTCCTGACTACATGAAAAAGGCTTGGATTCTTACTTTTGTAATTAATACAACTTTAATAATAATAGCAGTCAATGCAGAAGAATCAAGGGTATTCTATTTGCCATTTTTATTGATATTGCCTTTGATGGGGAGACTAATAAAAGAAATGATCAAATTGAAAAAAAGTGATTTATTAGCAATGTTAGCACCATTTAATCTGTTTATAATTATAACAACTGTTATAGGATCTTGGCTAATTTTCACAAAACTATATGAACTTACAGACCTAAATATGAATCAGAACTTGTATATAGAGTATAATACTCTTTCTGTTTTATTTGTAGTGCTTGTATTGTTGAAGTATAGAAATAATAAAAGAAGTTTACTCTTTAATAGCTACAATTCCAGGTAATTCTTTTCCTTCAAGATATTCTAACATTGCACCTCCGCCTGTACTAACATGGCTAACCTGATCAGCTAAATTAAACTTGTTGATAGCAGCTACCGAATCTCCACCACCAATTAATGAAAAGGCACCGTTTTGGGTTGCCTCAGCTACCGCTTCAGCTATTGCTTTGGTTCCATTCTGAAATTTCTCCATTTCAAATACTCCCATTGGGCCATTCCATAAAATGGTTTTTGAATTTAAAATGCATTCGGTGTTTTCTGCAATTGCATTGTCAGCTACATCCAATCCCATCCATCCATCAGGAATGTTGTTCGTGTCACAAATTTGAGCATTGGCATCATTATTAAATGCATCAGCAGCTACAGTGTCAGATGGAATGATCAGATTAACTCCTTTGGTTTTAGCTTTTTCAATGATTTCATTTGCAGTTTCAATAAAATCATCTTCAACTAAAGAACTACCAACACTACCACCTTGAGCTTTTGCAAAAGTGTAAGCCATTCCGCCACCAATTATCAGATTATCAACCTTATCCAATAAGTTTTCGATAATGATAATTTTACTCGAAACTTTGGCTCCACCAACAATGGCTGTAACAGGTTTCTCACTGTTTTCCATTACTTTAGAAACACTTTCGATTTCTTTTTCAATTAAATAGCCAAACATTTTATCATTAGGAAAAAACTGGGCGATAATAGCTGTAGAAGCATGTGCTCGATGGGCTGTTCCAAAGGCATCATTAATATATACATCACCTAATTTTGATAGCCTTTCAGCAAACCCTTTATCACCTTTGGTTTCGTGTGGATAAAACCTTAAGTTTTCTAATAGCAAAATTTCTCCTGATTTGAGGGTTTGAGCTTTTTCAACAGCTTTATTTCCAACACAATCGTCAGCAAAATCAACTTTAGTCCCAACTAACTTTTCAACTTCAGCAACAATGTGCTTTAATGAGAATTTTTCTTCGGGGCCATTTTTAGGTCTTCCCAAATGCGACATTAAAATAACCGCACCGCCATTTTCTAACACCTTTTTTATGGTAGGAATAGCAGCCCTAATTCTAGTGTTATCGGTTACTTCAAAACTATTATTTAAAGGAACGTTAAAATCAACTCTAATTAATGCTTTTTTGCCTGAAAAGTTGTAATTATCAATGTTTTGCATTGGAAGTATTTTTTTGCAAAAGAACCAAAAATAACCGAATAAATAAAAGGTAAAAATAGTCAGATTAAGTACTTTTGATAACCATGCAATTTAAAGAAGTAATAGGACATAGTGAGGTAAAAAAGCACTTAATAGATAGCGTAAAAAAAAGTAGGATTAGTCATGCTCAACTATTTTTAGGAGACGAAGGAAGTGGCAATTTGCCAATAGCAATTGCCTATGCTCAGTATATTTCTTGTGAGAATAAATTAGAAGATGATTCTTGTGGCACTTGTGCATCATGTGTTAAATTTCAAAAATTAGCTCACCCCGATTTACACTTTGTATTTCCAGTAGCCACCAATAAAACTATCACCAAAAAACCAGTTAGCTCTAAATTTTTAAATGAATGGAGAGAGTTGGTGTTAGATAAAAGCGGTTATATTACTTTGGCTGATTTACAAAATCAGTTAGAAACAGAAAACAAACAGCTTTTAATACCGAAAGATGAAAGTGTAGAGATTTTGAAAACATTGAGTTTAAAAACCTATGAGTCGGAATACAAAACCATGATTATTTGGTTTCCTGAAAAGTTTAATAACACATCGGCTAATAAACTGTTAAAAATTATTGAAGAACCACCAGCTAAAACGCTTTTTATTTTGGTGGCACACGATGCTGAGCAAATAATTACTACTATTCTTTCTCGTACTCAGTTAGTAAAAATTGGAAGGGTTGAAGAAAACGAATTGCAGCAAGAGTTGATGGATAGATTTAATGTTGAAGAATCTGTTGCTCATCATGCAGCACATTTGTCGGATGGCAATTTTATTAAAGCAAAAAGAATTTTAGAGCATAATGAAATTGAAGAGTCCTTTCATGCAATGTTTGTAGATTGGATGCGTTCAGCATTTCAAGCAGATGTTCCATCTTTAATTTCTTGGACGGATGAGGTTGCTAAATCATCTTTTGGACGAGAAAGACAAAAACAATTTTTAAAATATTGTTTACATGTGTTCAGAGAAAGTTTAATGTCGAATTATGGTGATGTTGAACTAAATAGAATTGCTGATACTGAGGCAGAGTTTTTAAAAAAATTCGCTCCTTATGTTCATGGTGCAAATTGTATTGATGTTATTGAATTGTTCAATAATGCCATTTATCATATAGAGCGAAATGCCAATCCAAAAGTGTTATTCCTCGATGTTTCTCTTAAGCTAACTAAGCTGTTAAGAGTGCCTGCTCCTCAGGTTTAAAAAAACACCTGCTCTACCCTCTAAAATCATGTTTAGAATAGTATATTTGTTAGCAGTAAAATAATTTTAACCATTCGAAGTTTCTAACCTTTAGAAACTCAATAAATATAAAAATAGCATGGGATGTAGCGGTTGTAGTTCTGCACGGGGGTGTAGTACATCTGCAAAAGGATGTAAGAGCAAAACAGGTAGCTGTAATAAGCTAAATGTTTTTGATTGGCTGAATGATATAGAACTCCCTCATGGTCAGAAAGCGTTTGATTGTGTAGAAATTAGGTTTAAAAATAGCCGAAAAGAGTATTACCGAAATACTGATGATTTAACCTTAAATGTTGGTGATGTAGTGGCTGTAGAATCTTCTCCTGGCCATGACATAGGTACAGTCTCGTTAACAGGAGAGCTGGTAAAAAAGCAGATGCAAAAACGTAAAATCAATTACGATTCTGAGGAAATAAAAAAAGTATATCGTTTAGCTAAGAAAACCGATATTGATAAATGGATTGAAGCTCAAGCCTTAGAAGTTGATACCATGTACAAAGCTCGTACAATAGCTATTGCGTTGGGGTTAGAAATGAAGATAAGCGATGTAGAATATCAAGGAGATAAAACCAAAGCAATCTTTTATTATACTGCCGAAGGAAGAGTTGATTTTAGAGAATTAATTAAAAAATTGGCTGAAGAGTTTAAGATTAGAATTGAGATGAAGCAGATTGGTGTTCGTCAAGAAGCCAGCCGTTTAGGAGGTATAGGTTCTTGTGGAAGAGAGCTTTGTTGCTCTACTTGGCTAACCGATTTTCGTTCGGTTTCTACTTCTGCTGCAAGATACCAGCAGTTATCTTTAAACCCACAAAAACTGGCAGGACAATGTGGTAAATTAAAATGTTGTTTAAATTACGAGTTAGATACTTATGTAGAAGTGCTTAAAGAATTTCCTGATACCAATATTAAGCTGAAAACAAAAAAAGGGCGTGCGTTTTATCGTAAAATGGACATTTTCAAAAACCTAATGTGGTATTCGTACGAAGATGAACCTTTAAAATTTATTGAACTGAAGTTAGATAGGGTAAATGAAATTGTGGAGATGAACAAAAAAGAGGAATACCCTTCTGATTTAATGGGTTTTGTAGACTTTAAAGAAGTAGTAAAGGAACCCGATTATGCTAATGTTGTTGGACAGGATAGTTTAACCAGGTTTGATAATAAAAAATCGAACAAACGCAACAAGCGTAATAAACACCGAAATAAAGGCAATAAACGCAATAGAAACAGAGATAGAAACAATGCAAAAAAGCAATAAAATTGTTTTATTATTAAGTTTAATGTTGGGGTTGTTTTCTTGCGACTCTAATAAAGTTTATGAAGAATACATCGCTGTTGAAAATGGGGTTTGGCAAAAAGAAAATCTAGCTAGTTTTGAGTTTGAAGCAGAAGATACTTTGCAAGCTCATAATCTATACATCAATGTAAGAAATAAGGGCAGTTATGAGTACAGTAATCTTTATTTGTTTGTAAGCTTAAAAGGACCCAATGGCAATGTGCTAAAAGATACGGTAAATTGTATATTAGCTGATAACAGAGGTAAATGGTTAGGCTCAGGAATTGGTGATTTATGGGATTTAAAAGTACCATACATTGGAGGGTTTAAATTCGCTCAAACGGGTAAATATGTAATAACTTTAGAGCAAGCTATGCGGGTTGAAGATGGTTTAGAAGGAATTTCAGATATTGGTTTAAGAATAGAAAAAGCTGAAAAAAAATAGATGGGAAAACAGCCAAATAAAAAAAGTAACAAGAAAAAAATCATCATTTTTTGGTGTTTGATTGTTTCACCTGTCTTTTTGTTTTTAATTGTTATGTGGGCTGCTAATTCAGGCTCTTTAGGCTTTAAACCTTTACCATCACTTGAAGAATTGGAAAACCCAAAAAGTAATCTGGCTTCTGAAATTATTACTGCTGATGGTAAAGTAATAGGTAAATATTTTTTGCAAAACAGAACTAATGTAAAATACGGTGATTTATCTCCTCATTTGGTTGATGCACTAATAGCTACCGAGGATGCTCGTTTTGAAAATCATTCAGGCATTGATTTTAGAGGGTTAATGCGAGCTGTTATTTATATGGGTAGTGCTGGTGGAGCAAGTACTATTACTCAGCAGTTGGCAAAGATGATGTTTAATGACCCAGCTCAAACTTTTGTGGAGCGGATTAAACAAAAAATTCAAGAACAAATTATAGCAGTAGAATTAGAAAAACGTTACACTAAAAATGAAATCATAGCCATGTATTTCAATCAGTTTGATTTCTTAAACAATGCCGTTGGTATTGAATCGGCTGCAGGGGTATATTTCAATAAATCACCAAAAGATTTAGAGTTACATGAAGCTGCAATGTTAGTTGGAATGGCCAAAAACCCATCGTTATTTAATCCTTTAAGAAGACCGGAGAAAGTATTAAAAAGAAGAGAAGTAGTACTATCTCAAATGAAAACATACGGTTATTTAACACAAGAACAATACGATTCCGTTCGAGTGCTTCCTCTCGATTTAGATTACAAAGTAGTGGACCATAAAGAAGGGATTGCTCCTTATTTTAGAGAAACATTGAGATTAAAGTTGCAGGAGATGTTAGCCCAAAAAGATGAAGAAGGAAATTACATTTATGCTAAATCTGATGGGGAACCTTACAACATATACAAAGACGGGTTAAAGATATATACTACACTTAATTCTAAAATGCAGGAGTATGCCGAATGGGCTGTCGAAGAATACATTGCTAAAACATTACAACCTCAGTTTGATAAGCATTTAAAAAAATATAGAACTAAACGCTATCCTTTTGATGGGGGTTGGAAAGGCTTAAACCAAGAGCAGTTTGAGGCCATTATGGAAACAGCTATGAAGCGTACTCCTAGATATAGAATATTGATGGGAAAAGAATGCCAAAACTGTAGTAGGCGAGGAAAAGTAATTGACAAAGAAGGCAACTACTATGTTTGCCAGGCAGAAGATTGTGGGTATAAAAAATGGGCTACAGACCAAGATTCCATTCCTGTAATTTTTGATAAAAAAGTTAGCATGAAAGTCTTTTCACACCAAGGGGCAATTGACACCACATTATCTCCTATGGATTCGATAAAGTATTACAAAACTTTCTTGCATACTGGCCTAATGTCTGTTGATCCTCATACTGGCTATATTAAAGCTTGGGTGGGTGGCGTTAATTATCAGAACTTTGCTTATGACCATGTAACAAGCACAAGACAGGTGGGCTCAACATTTAAACCGTTTGTATATGCAGCAGCAATTCAAGAAAAGAAATTATCACCTTGTCAGGAAGTACCTAACCTACCGGTAACATTTCATAAAGGTGAGTTTGGTCTATTAAAAGATTGGACACCAAAAAATTCAGATGGGGATAAAGATGGTTGTCCAGTATCTCTAAAATATGCCTTAGCAAACTCTATGAATACCATAACAGCTTGGACTATGCGTCAAATTACTCCTCAGCACGTTGTAGATTTAGCTAGAGTGATGGGAATCAGTACTAATTTGGAGCCAGTTCCGTCATTATGTTTAGGTGTAGCCGATATTAGTGTAATGGAAATGGTAGCGGCTAACGCAACATTTGCCAATAAAGGCGTATATATTGAACCCACTATGTTTACAAGAGTTGAAGATAAACATGGAAATGTAATTATTGATGTTACACCAAACTCTAATGAAGCGATGAATGAAGAAACAGCTTATGTGATGTTGAACTTAATGAAAGGAGTAACAAGTGGTGTTTATAATGAGTGTAAGGGGAAAGCATTAGGAACAGGTATGAGACTTAGAGGGGTTGTTTCAAAATCTAGACCTTATGTGGGTCATCGTTATACAATAGCTGGTAAAACTGGAACAACGCAAAATAATTCAGATGGTTGGTTTATGGGTATTACACCAGATTTAGTAACAGGTGTTTGGGTAGGAGCAGAAGATAGAGCTGTTAGGTTTGCCACTACTAATATGGGACAAGGCGCAAATACAGCCCTACCAATATGGGGCTATTACATGCAAAAAGTAATGGCCGATAAGGCGTTGAAAATATCAAAAGAAGATTTTGAGAAACCAGACAAACCTCTAAGTATAGAATTAGACTGTAACAAATACAAAGAGATGAATGGGAAAGATAATTACGGAGGAGCAGAATTTTAAATTTTAAGAATTATGGCAATAGATAAAGTTGTAGCAAATGCTCAGGAAGCATGTAAGGGAATAGAAGACGACATGACTTTAATGTTGGGAGGCTTTGGTTTATGTGGTATTCCTGAAAATTGTATTGCGGAATTGGTAAATAAAAATGTAAAAGGGTTAACGTGTATTTCTAATAATGCAGGGGTTGACGACTTTGGGTTAGGATTATTGTTACAAAAAAAGCAAATTAGAAAAATGATTTCTTCTTACGTAGGAGAGAATGATGAGTTTGAAAGGCAGATGTTAAGTGGAGAGTTGGAAGTTGATTTAATTCCACAAGGTTCATTAGCTGAAAGATGTAGAGCAGGTGGAGCAGGAATTCCTGCGTTTTTCACTCCTGCAGGCTATGGGACCGAAGTAGCTGAGGGTAAAGAAGTACGAGAATTTAATGGAAAACCCCATATTTTGGAAAGTGCGCTTACGGCTGATTTCGCTATTGTAAAAGCTTGGAAAGGAGATACCGCTGGTAATTTGATTTTCAAAGCTACAGCTAGAAATTTCAATCCTATGATGGCAATGGCGGGAAAAATTACCATAGCTGAGGTGGAAGAATTAGTGCCAGAGGGGGAGTTAGATCCTAATTTTATTCATACTCCAGGAATTTTTGTCCAACGTATTTTCCAGGGAGTAGATTATGAAAAAAGAATTGAACAACGAACTGTAAGACAAAAAGGATAATCATGGCTTTAGATAAAAATGGTATTGCTAAGCGAATAGCTCAAGAATTAAAAGATGGTTGGTATGTTAATCTTGGTATTGGTATTCCAACATTAGTGGCGAATTATATTCCTGAAGGAATTACAGTAGAATTCCAATCGGAGAATGGAATTTTAGGAATGGGACCCTTTCCTTATGAAGGAGAAGAAGATGCTGATTTGATTAATGCTGGTAAGCAAACAGTTACTTTACAGCCTGGGGCATCAATATTTGATTCGGCAACAAGTTTTGCAATGATTAGAGGACAGCATGTACAACTAACTGTTTTAGGGGCTATGGAGGTTGCTCAAAATGGAGATATTGCTAATTGGAAAATACCTGGAAGAATGGTGAAAGGTATGGGAGGAGCAATGGATTTAGTAGCTTCAGCGGAAAACATTATCGTGGCTATGATGCACACCAATAAAAAGGGTGAAAGTAAATTGCTGCCAGAATGTACGTTGCCTCTAACTGGTGTTGGTTGTGTTACAAGAGTTGTTACAAACCTTGCTGCTATAGAAATAAAAGATGGTGCATTTCATTTATTAGAAAGAGCTCCAGGCGTTTCAGTAGAAGAAATAAAAGCAGCTACCGCAGGTAAGTTAGTAGTAGAAGGAGATATTCCAGAAATGAAAATTGACTAATCTTTAGTTTCATAGCTTTCAATAATTTCTAACATTTCATTTAAAATCTGTTGTTTAAAGGCAACTATATGGCTGTTTTCAAGTCTTTAAAAGGTTAACCTTTTAAAAATTAGTACCTTGTGAGGTTGAATTATAGCTTTTGAAAAGGATTTTAAACATATTGTTTATTGCTTTTGCAACGAGTGTGTTCGCTCAAACACCTAAAATCGAATTTATTGAAAATAAAGGGCAATGGGCAAACAACATCAAATACAAAGCAAAAATCCCTGCGGGAAACTTGTATTTGGAAGCCAATCAGCTAACCTATCAATTTTACGATGAGCAGGATATGGCTAGGTTGCATGATATGCACCATCACATGATAAAAAATTCTTCGCCACAAGATTATGTTATGAATTTGCATGCATTTAACATAGAGTTTTTAAATGCAGAAGCACCTGAATTTAGGACTGATAATCAGAGTTCAGATTACTTAAATTATTACTTAGGTAAGGATACCAAAACGTGGGCAACCAATGTGAAAAAGTATCACAGTATGGCTTATCAAAACTTATACGAGGGGATTGATTTGAAATTTTATTGGAAAGAAGGGTATTTAAAATATGATTTTATAGTTGCTCCAAAAACTAAATCTAATCTTATTCAACTTAAATATAACGGAGTAGATAGCTTGTATTTAGATAAAGGTAAGTTGGTGATTAAAACTTCTGTTAACGAAATTATTGAACAAGCTCCTTATGCTTATCAGCTAAAAAATGGCAAACAAAAAGAAGTAAAATGTAAATTTAAACTTGATGGAGATATTATTTCCTTTGAATTTCCAAGAGGCTATGATGAAACAAAAGAATTAATTATTGATCCAACGTTAATTTTTGCTTCCTATTCAGGTTCAACAATTGATAATTGGGGGTATACCTCTACATTTGATAATGCTGGAAATTTATATGGAGGAGGAGTAAGTTTTGGAGTAGGATACCCAACAACTACAGGAGCCTATCAAGTAAATTTTGCTGGAGGAAATGGTAATTATTTAGCAGGAACAGACATCACTATTTCTAAATTTGCTTCAGATGGTTCTACACTTATTTACTCCACTTATCTTGGAGGTACAGAAAATGAATCACCACATAGTTTGATTGTTAATAATAATGATGAATTGTTGGTGCTGGGGACTACTTCTTCAAATGACTACCCAGTTACATTTACTGCTTATGATACCAGTTATGGTGGAGGTAATCTTTACAATGGAGCAATACCTAATTACATTAGTGGTTCAGATATTATTATTTCTAAATTTAATGCTTCAGGTACCGCCTTATTGGGTTCAACTTATGTTGGAGGCTCTAATAACGATGGGCTTAATGTTAGTGATACTTTAAAATATAATTACGCTGATGAATTTAGGGGAGAAATAATAGTGGATAATTCCAATAATATATATGTTGCAAGTACTACTTTGTCTAATGATTTTCCCGTTTCAGCTTCAGCTATTCAAACCAGTTTATCTGGAGGTCAAGATGCTTGTGTATTTAAGTTAAGCAGTAATCTAACGAATATGGTTTGGAGTACTTACCTTGGTGGGAATGATGATGATGCAGCATATTCATTACAGTTTGACCAATCAGGAAACGTAATTATTACTGGAGGAACAGAAAGCAATGACTTTCCTATTACTAATGGAGCTTTCAATACTAATTATCAAGGCAATGCTGATGGATGGATTACTAAAATTGACAATAATGCTTCAGGTATTCTGGCAAGTACTTTTGTAGGAACACCTGACTACGACCAATCTTTTTTTGTTCAGTTAGATACTGCCAACAATATTTATGTAGTGGGGCAAACAGAGGGAGCATACAATATCACACCTCCCACAGTTTATAACAATCCTAATAGTGGTCAGTTTTTACATAAATTAACACCTAATTTATCTTCTACCGTGTTTTCAACCGCATTTGGAACGGGTTCTGGAGAAGTAGATATAGCACTTTCTGCTTTTTTGGTTAATGAGTGTAATCACATTCTGGTATCAGGTTGGGGAGGGTATCTAAATAATAACTTAGGAAGAGCAACGCTTAGTACCACAACCGGATTGCCAATTACAATGGGAGCAATTCAACCAGTTACTGATGGGAACGATTATTACTTAATTCTTTTAGCAGAAGATGCTGATACGTTGCTTTATTCTACCTTTTTTGGAGGAGCGTCAAGTGCTGATCATGTGGATGGAGGAACAAGTCGTTTTGATAAAAAAGGAATCGTTTATCAAGCAGTATGTTCAGCATGTGGAGGATTAGATGATTTTCCTACTACAGCAGGAGCTTGGTCTACTAATAAAGCAAATGGGACCAACTGTAATTTGGGAGTATTTAAAATTGATTTAACCTCTTTAGAGGTTGATGCAGATTTATATACTGGTCCAGTTCATTGTTTGGGAGATACAGCTCATTTTCAGAATTTAAGTACGGGGGGAGTAACTTATTTTTGGGATTTTGATGATGGATATACTTCTACCGAATTTGAGCCTAAACATTTATATACTGATACAGGAACATTTAATGTAATGCTTGTCGCTTTAGATGCAGTTACATGTTTGCATCAGGATACGGACTATGTAGAAGTAATTGTAAAAGATGCAAATGTTTCCATTAGACCAGATACTGCGGTATGTCTTGGAGAAGAAGTAAAGCTATGGTCAGAAGGAGGGACTAGTCATTATTGGTCACCTTCAACTAATGTTTATGATCCATCTAGTGATACAACAGTAATAATAATTAATGAGCCCACATTGTTAACACTTCAATTTGAGCAGCATGGTTGTCAGTTTACAAAAACTGTTTTTATTGATACACTCAATTATCCAACTCTAAATATGGAAGATACCATCACGGCAGATTGGGGGAAAGAAGTTATTCTTAATCCAAATTCAAATGGAATAAATTATTGGTGGGAACCACCTGAAGGGTTGAGTTGCACTGACTGTTCAACACCAACAGTTACTTCAAAAGAAAGTAGAACATATTATGTAACCATACAGGGAGCAAACGGGTGTTTTATTTACGATACTGTAACTGTTTATTATGATGGTTCCATTTATGTGCCTAATTCATTTACGCCACTTTACCCTGATGGAAAAAATGATGTGTTTTACGCTTATGGTAAAGACATTGTGGAGTTTGAGATGCATGTTTTTGATCGTTGGGGAGAGCTAATGTTTTATACCAATGATATAACAGTAGGTTGGGATGGAACATATCAAGGGAATCTTTGTAAAACAGAAGCATATGTTTGGAAAATCCGTTTTAGAGATATTATTGGCAAAGAAGGAGAGCTTTATGGAACAGTTACACTGATTCGTTAAAGTACGTGATGTTTGTTATATTTGGCTTGTTGTTTGATTATTAGAGAATAAACTGTACTATGAGAAAAATTATTCCTGTCTTTATTGTTATTTCATTTTTAGTTTCTTGTGCTTCTTCAAGTAAAGAGCTGGCCACTGGAGATTACGATGCAGCATTAAAAAAATCAGCCAAAAAAATCCAGAGAAACCCAGGTAAGTTTGAAGAGGTTGAAATATTTAATGATGCTTATCGAATGGCAAATAAGCGTGATAATGCTGAAATAAACCAATTAAAACAACAAGGTGATCCGGCTAACTGGGGTAAAATTTATCGTTTATATCTAAATTTAAAAAAGCATCAGGATCTGGCACTATCCCTTCCTCCTGTTGGTGTAGAATTTAAGGAAGTTGATTATACCAGTGAACTTAATGTGGCTAAAACTAATGCAGCGGAGTATGCTTATGCTAAGGGTAACGAATTAATGGCTAAAAGTGATAGAATGGAAGCTAGGAAGGCTTATGATTATTATCGTGAATCAAAAAGCTATATCAATGATTTTAAAGACATTGATCAAAAAATTGCTGAAGCGAAAAAAGCAGGTGTAACTAATATCTTTTTCAGAATTGAAGATAATGCCGAGATGTTAGTGCCTCAAAAAATGATGCAGGAAATTCAAAATATTGATGTAAACGATTTGGACAAAGGTTGGGTAAATTATGACTCTTATATCGATACGACAATATTGTATCATTATTCAGTAATTCTTAGTGTAAAGCTAATTGAAGTAACACCTGATCAGCTTAACAAGCAAACAACAGTTGAGCAAAGAGAAGTAGAAGATGGCTTTGATTATGTATTAGATGCTAACGGTAATGTAACCAAAGATAGTTTGGGGAATGATATTAAGATTCCAAGATATAAAACTATACAATGTAGTGTTACACGTTATCACCAAAGTAAGGTAGCACGAATTACTGGAGACATAGAGTATTATGATAATGCAACTGATAAATTGTTGAAAAAGGAACCAATTACATCAGAATCTATTTTTGAAAACAGATATGCTTTGCCTCTGGGAAATATTGATGCACTAAGTGAAGCAACAAAGCAAGAGTTGAATACTAAGCCTCTTCCGTATCCACATGAGGAAGAAATTACTATACAGGCAGGTGAAGTAATGAAAGCAATGGCAAAGGAAATATTGGTGAAGAATAAAACATTTTTAAAGTAGGAGGTACTGTAAAAGAAATTTAAAATCCTTTTTTAACCTTATGTAATTTGATATTTTTATCAAATGTTTAGGTGTTTTTTATTATTAATTGTTTTTTCTTGTCATTTACTTTCGGCTCAAAACACCACTCAGATTGATAGTCTTTTACAAGTTGTAAATAAGCAATATGATACGGTTCAAGCAAGTATTTACTTTCAAATAGCTAATGAATACAAGCAAAATAACCCTTCTAAAAGTCAATTTTATGCCGAAAAAGGGTTAAAAATAGCAAATAGCTTACAGGATACTCATAAGGTATTGGTTGCTTATAATTTAATAGGTTTAGCTAATAAACATAAAAACAATTTAAAGGTTGCAGAGCAGTATCTAAAATTAGGTTTAGATATTAGTAGGCAATTAAAAATTGAAAAATTTATAGGTAAGTTTAGTAGTAATCTTGGTAATATTTATTACGACAAGGGAGAATTTGATTTGGCATTATCTTTCTATTTAGAGTCTTTAAGATCAGAAGAAAAGTTGAAAGATACTACAGGTATATTAGTTTCATATATAACCATTGGAGCAGTTTATGGTGTTACAGAAAAATTAGATAAATCAGAAGCATATTTTAAGAAAGCACTGGAATTAAGCCAAATAATAAACAATCTTCTTTATGCTCAATACTGCTATAATAACCTTAGTTTAATTAATATAACACAAGAGGACTATCAACAAGCACTAGAATATTCTAAAAAATCGTTGGAAATATCAATCGCACAAAAAAATAAAGAAAGTATTGCTCATTCATATAATAGTATTGGTAATTGTTATCTCAAAATGCGACAATTACCCCAAGCAAAATTAAACTTACAAAAGGCTTATGATTTAAGACAAGAGATGGGGTTATATAGAGAGTTAGCAACTACTATTTCTCATTTTGCTGAACTTTATTTTAGAATGGGTGATAAGGATAAAGGGCAAGAATTCTATGAAAAAGCTATTAATCAGAGTATAACACTTAAAGCTAAAGGAATGCAGCAAGAGCTTTATAAGCAATACTCAACAGAATTAGAAAATTACGGATTATTCAAAAAAGCACTTAAGTATCATAAATTGTATTCAGAAATAAAAGATTCGATTTTTAATCAAGAAAAATTAGACAAACTTTCACAACTTGAGATTGAATATGAAACAGAAAAAAAAGAACAACAAATTCAATTAAAAGAAGTTGAGCTTGAAAAATCTAGAGAAGCATCTAAGCGTAAAAGCTTGCAAAACAATATGCTTATAGGAGGACTTTTAATTGTGATAATAATGTCATTTATTTCTATTAGAGCATATATAAATAAGAGAAAATCAAATGAACTTATTCTTAAACAAAAAGAAGAAGTTGAACATCAAAAAATATTAGTTGAAGAAAAAAATATAGAGATTTTAGATAGCATTAATTATGCTAAACGTATTCAGGATGCTATACTCCCTTCAGATGATTTTATTAGAACGCACCTTTCAGATTCATTTGTTTTTTATAAGCCGAAAGATATTGTTGCAGGAGATTTTTATTGGGTTGAAAAAGTAGGAGATAAAGTACTATTTGCCGTAGCAGACTGTACAGGACATGGGGTGCCTGGAGCCATGATAAGTGTTGTTTGCCATAATGCATTAAACAGAGCAATAGGGGAGTTTAACTTAATTAATCCGGGAAAAATATTAGATAAAACAAGAGAAATTATTGCTGAACAAATGAATAAATCCATTCAAAATAATTCTAAAATTAGTGTTAGAGATGGGATGGATATAGCTTTGGTAGTGATGAATACTAAAGATAAATCTTTTGAATTTGCAGGGGCAAATAATTCACTTTGGATTATTCGAAAAAATTCAGATCAAGTTGAAGTTGTTAAAGCTACAAAACAACATATAGGAATGGTAGAAACTCCACAAAATTTTGAAAGTCATCTAGTTAATTTAGAAAAAGGCGATACCATTTATTTGTTCTCGGATGGTTATGTTGATCAATTTGGAGGAGAAAAGGGAAAGAAAATGAAAACAGCTAATTTTAAGAAACTCCTACTATCCATTCAAAAAGAAACTATGGAACAACAGTATCAATTAATAGATGAAGCTTTTGAAAACTGGAAAGGTGATTTAGAGCAGTTAGATGATGTTTGCATCATAGGCGTTAGAATATGATGTATAGTTTACCCTGAACGAGTCGAATGATTGTTTTGGGGTTAGAATGTGAAATCAAGCTCAAGTTGACCTAAAAAAACATCTTTATTGTCATTTTCAAAATTAGAAGTTTGTAAACCCATTAATCGTATTCCTTTTTCAATGTTAGGCACATTATTGAGTAATTCTAATCCAATATCTTTAACCTGATTATTAGATATATTTTCCAGTAAGGTTTTACTTCTGGTTATCTGAGTGAAATCAGAGTACTTAACCTTCAAAGTAATAGATTTTCCAGCTCCTCCAGCTTTCTCAATTCGTTTTACCAGTACTTCAGCAATATACTCTATGCTTTCAGCTAAAGCCTCTTTAGTTGTCATGTCAACACCAAAAGTTCTTTCTGCTCCAACAGATTTTCTAATTCTACTAGGGTTAACACTTCTGTTGTCAATACCTCTCACCACATTGTAGTAATACCTGCCTGCCTTTCCAAACCAATGATTTAACTCTTGCTGACTTTTGCTTTTTAAATCAGCACCAGTAAAAATCTTTTTTTGGTGCATTTTTTTAGCAGTTACTTTTCCAACACCAAAAAATTTTTCGATGGGTAATTGCTCGATAAATTTTTCAGCCATCTTGGGAGTAATGACATAAAACCCATCGGGCTTATTATAATCAGATGCAATTTTGGCTAAAAATTTATTGTAAGAGATTCCTGCTGATGCAGTTAGGTTGGTTTGTGTTTTAATTTTTTCTTTAATCTCTTTTGCAATGTCCATGGCGTACTCCATGTTAAACTTGTTTTCAGTAACATCTAAGTATGCTTCATCTAAAGAAAGCGGTTCTACCAAATCAGTATATTCTTTGAAAATTGTTCTGATTTGTTGTGATACTTCCTTGTAAACCTCAAACCGAGGTCTTACAAATTTTATGTGTGGACATTTTCGATAAGCGATGGCAGAAGGCATAGCAGATTTCACCCCATATTTCCTAGCCTCATAACTAGCAGCCGAAACAACCCCTCTATGTTTTGATCCTCCAACAGCAACAGGTTTATTTCTTAATTCAGGGTTATCACGTTGTTCTACAGATGCATAAAACGCATCCATATCCACATGGATTATTTTTCTGATAACCTCCGACATGATCTAAACTTAAGAAAATAAGGGTTAAACAAACTGGTAAACAATGGCAATTAAACCAACAACAGCACAATATATTGCAAAGTATTTTAATTTGCTGTTTTTAACCAGTTTAATCATCCATGTACAGGCTAAAATACCAGTTATAAAAGCAGCTATAAAACCAATGATATAAATAGTTAATCCCCCTGAAACATCATTAAATGCCCCATCTAAAATGTCTTTAGCCATTTTACCAAGAATTAACGGTAAAACCATGATGAATGAAAATCTCGCAGCTTTTTCCCTATCTATTCCTAATAAAACAGAAGTAGAAATAGTAGCTCCAGAACGGGATATACCTGGGAGTATGGCTATGGCTTGAGAAATACCGATAATGATGGCATGGCCAATACCAACTTTTTTATCGGTGCTTTTTGCTTTGTCAGCCATCATTAAAAGTACAGCGGTTAATAAAAGCATACATCCGATTAGTAGAATTCTACCCCCAAAAAATGCTTCAATTTGTTCGTCTAATAATACCCCAATAGCTGCTGCTGGAATCATCGATAAAACCACATTTAATGAGAATTTAAACTCATCATTATTTTTAAATTGAAATAAACCTTTTACAATTTGAATCAAATCTTTTCGGAAAACAGCAATTGTACTTAAAGCAGTTGCAGCATGCAATACCACTATCATTAGCATGCTTTCTTCAGGTACAGAATCTCCACCTAAAATAACTTTAGCTAGCTCTAGATGTCCGCTACTACTTACAGGTAAAAATTCAGTCAACCCCTGAATTATACCTAAAATAATAGCATCAAATAATGACATAAGTTAAAATTTTCTCCCCTCAAGGGGAGATTTAAGAGGGGTGTTAATCTTCAGATTTTTTAAGAATACCCCAACCAACAACACCTAAACCAGCAATAATCATAATTGGGGCAACGTACATTCTACGAGCGTTAAATAGCTCCTCACTAAATACTGTAGGATCGTCAGAACCACCACCAGATACAAGGATGTAACCAATCACTGTCAATGCAAATCCTGCTGCAATTAATATGTAGTTCTTTTTGCCAAAAGCAAAATCGTTGTTTATCTTATTATTTTCTTCACTCATAATAAATGTTTTAATAAAGGTCTCCAGTTTCTATTCGTAAATATTTGCGGACTGCTAAATTAGTAGAAATCCATGAAATAATAATTCCTAAAATTACTACAATAATAAATAGTGCTCCATAAAGTTCAATATTCTTAAAATCAATTAGTTCAGGAAATTGTTTTTGTAAATAATACAAGAAGGTAATAATTAATCCAATTGCAATTAAAGCAGCCACTATTCCATTACCGATACCTCGCATAACAAAAGGTTTTCGAATAAACGAATGCCTTGCGCCAACTAATTGCATAGTTTTAATTACAAATCGTTTGGAGTAGATGGATAATCTGATGGTATTATTGATTAAAGCCATAGCAATTAGTAACAATAAACCACTAAAACCTAAAAGATACAAACCAATTTTACGCATATTGGTATTTACAGCATCAACCAAATCGGGTTGGTAAAACACCTCTTTAATTTTAGTGTTTTCCATTAATTCAGTTTCAATTTTTGCTAAACTATCAGGGTTAGCATAGGTTGCTTGTAATTTCACATCATAAGATGGAAGTAATGGGTTTTCTCCAATAAATTTCACAAAATCTTCTCCTAGTGCTTCCTGAAATTCTACAGCTGCAACATCAGGGTCAACATACATAACATCCTTTACATAAGGCTCTGCATCTAACAAATCTTTTATATGTTTTATCTCTTGTTTTTTAATACCTTTATCTAAGATGATAGAAAAACCAATGTTCTCTTTTACGTGATTAGAAATCTGACGAGCATTTAAGATAATTAGGCCCAACAAGCCCAACATAAAAAGCACTAAAGAGATGCTAATGATAGTAGTCAAATAACTTGTTCTAAGTCTTTTTGCAGTTTGTTTATTTCCTGATTTCGACATCTTTATAATAAAGTTGTGCTAAACTAATATTAAAGCCTTGTTTAGCAGCAGATTTGTTCAAAAATACTCTTAAATATTGTTAATTTCGCTGTCTGTTTTAAGACTTATTAACGATGCAATATCAATATAACGAGATAGAAAAAAAGTGGCAAAAGTATTGGGAAGAAAACAAAACTTTTGCAGCTGAAGATGGAAGTGTAAAACCTAAGTTTTATGCACTAACTATGTTTCCTTATCCTTCAGGAGCTGGGTTACATGTTGGGCACCCTTTAGGATATATTGCTTGTGATATTTATGCACGTTATAAGCGTTTGGAAGGGTACAATGTATTGCAACCAATGGGTTATGATTCATTTGGACTACCTGCCGAACAATATGCGATTCAGACTGGTCAACACCCTGCAATCACTACTAAAACAAATATCAGTGGAGGAGAAGATAAGGATGGAAATAAAATTCCTGGCTACAGAAAGCAATTAGATATTATTGGATTTTCTTACGATTGGGATAGAGAAGTTTGGACATCCAATCCAGACTACTACAAATGGACGCAGTGGATATTTAAACAGCTATATAACTCTTGGTATAATACTGATGCTGATAAAGCAGAAAGCATAGATACTTTAATCGGAAAATTTAGTGCAGAGGGGAATACAAATTTGAATGCTTCTACAGAATTTGATGAGGTATTTTCTGCTGCTGATTGGAATGGTTGGGGTGAAGAAGAGCAGCAAAAAATGTTGTTGAATTACCGTATTGCTTATTTGTCTGATACATGGGTAAACTGGTGTCCAGCATTGGGAACAGTATTAGCTAACGATGAGGTAAAAGATGGAGTTTCTGAACGAGGAGGACACCCTGTAGAACAAAAACTAATGCGTCAGTGGAGTATGAGAATTACTGCTTATGCAGAACGTTTACTTAAAGGGTTAGATACTGTTGATTGGACGGACTCAATTAAAGACATCCAACGTAACTGGATAGGCAAATCTCAAGGCGCATCTGTGTTTTTTGAAGTGGATGGTCATAATGATAAGATAGAAGTTTTTACCACTCGACCTGATACGATTTATGGAGTTTCATTTATGGTGTTAGCACCAGAACATGACTTAGTAAATCAAATTACTACCCCTGAACAAAAAGATAAAATTGAAGCATACAAGAAAGCTGCTTCTTTAAAATCGGAGAGAGACAGACAATCAGATATCAAAAACATATCTGGAGAGTTTACAGGAGCTTATGCTATTCATCCTTTTACAGGAGAGAAAGTTCAAATTTGGATAGGTGATTATGTATTGGCTAGTTATGGGACAGGAGCAGTAATGGCTGTACCATGTGGAGACCAAAGAGATTGGGATTTCGCTAAGCATTTTGATATTGAAATCAAGAATATTTTTAAAGACATAGATATTTCTGCAGCTGCTTATGCAGAGAAAGATGCGGTAATTGCTAATTCAGACTTCTTAAACGATTTGCCTGCAAAAAAAGCAATTAAAACTGCGATTTACGAAATAGAACAAAGAGGTTTTGGTAAGGGTAAAACGCAGTATAGATTAAGAGATGCCGTTTTCTCTCGTCAGCGCTATTGGGGAGAACCATTCCCAGTTTACTATAAAGGTGATGTGCCTTACATTATGGAAGACAATGACCTACCGGTTACCTTACCAGAAATTGACAAGTATTTGCCAACTGAAGATGGTGAGCCACCATTGGCAAGAGCTGATAAGTTAGATTGGAATGTAGCTTGTCCAGGCGATAGAATGGAGTACAATACCATGCCAGGTTGGGCAGGTAGTAGCTGGTATTTTTTACGTTACATGGATCCAACTAACGATGGTGAATTTGTAGCGAAAGAAAAAGTAGACTACTGGAAAAATGTGGATTTGTACATTGGTGGAGCAGAGCATGCAACAGGGCACTTACTATACTCTCGTTTTTGGACGAAATTCTTGTTTGATATGGGATATATTCCATTTGAAGAACCATTCCAAAAAATGATTAACCAAGGAATGATTCAAGGGAATTCGGCTTTGGTTTATAGAGATCAGACAACTGGAAAATTTGTTTCTAAAGGAAAGAGAAGTTCAGCTGATGTAGTTTCTTCTATACACGTTGACATCAACTTTTTGGATGGTGATAAATTAGATACAGAGAAGTTTAAGAATTGGAGAGAAGAATTCAATAATGCTGAATTCATTTTAGAAGATGACGGAAGCTATATATGTGGAAGGGAAATAGACAAAATGTCTAAATCGAAATACAATGTTCAAACGCCTGATGATTTAGTGGAAAAGTACGGTGCAGATACCTTACGTTGTTACGAAATGTTTTTAGGGCCGCTAGAGCAACACAAACCATGGGACACCCAAGGAATAACAGGTGTAAATGGCTTTTTAAAGAAATTATGGCGTTTATTCCATGATGACAATGGAGTAAACATAATTGATGCTGAACCCACAAAAGAGGAATTAAAATCACTACACAAAACCATTAAAAAGGTTAAAGAAGATTTAGATCGTTTTGCGTTTAATACACCCGTTTCAACCTTTATGATTTGTGTGAATGAACTAACCGCTTTAAAGTGTAATAAGAAAGCTATTCTTCAAGAGCTGCTTATTATTCTTTCTCCGTATGCTCCGCATATTGCTGAAGAATTGTGGGCAAAGTTGGGTAACGAAGAAAGCATTACTTATGCTGTTTTCCCACAACATAACGAAGAATATTTAGTGGAGAGCAATCATAAATACCCAGTATCGTTTAATGGTAAAATGCGTTTTATGCTAGAGTTACCAGCCAATATGGGTAAAGAAGATATTGAAAAAGTAGTAATGGCAAATGAGCAAACAGCTAAATATTTAGATGGGAAAGAACCGAAGAAGGTAATTGTAGTGCCTAAGAAGATTGTGAATATTGTAGTTTAATTAAGCTTAATAGTGGGTTAACATATTAAATAACTTTCGCTTGAAATTATTGGTTAACTTGCACATCATAAATTAAAAAATAAGAATATGAAAAAACTTTTACTATCGTTAATTGGTTTAGCTGTTTTTACTGGGTTAAATGCTCAGAGTAATCAAATACAAGCAGTAAACCAAACCATATCATTTGGCATTCAAGCTCCAACAAAAAAAATAAAACCCGCTAACAAAGGGATAACTACTTGTGCTAATGATACACTTGACTATGCTTTAGCAAAAGCTACTGGTTTGCAGTCAATTAACATTAATAATGCAACATCTGCTCAAGCATTATGTCAATATTTTAATGCTCCTCAAGATATAACCATACATGGGGTTACATTTCATGCTTATAAGTTAGATGCCACAGGAGGGACTTCATTAAATGCTACTGTAGAGTTATACTTGGCTGGATCTGATTCTATGCCTACAGGGGCTGCTTTAGCAAGCACAACAATAAGTGTGGATACTTCTTTTGGTGGAGGGTCACTACCCGTTTTAGAAAAAAATGTTTCATTTTCATCTCCAGTTACAGTCAATCAACCATACATTATAGTGGTAGGTAATTATTCTGCCAATGGTATGGGAATGATTTGTAATTCATGGACAGCAACACCAGCAGATGGTGCACAGGAATGGTTAGCTAGTATTGATATAGGAGGAACTTGGTTACGTTCTTATGGTGTAAGTGTTGGTGGAGTTCCTTTTGATTCAGATCCATTAATCGCACCACACGTTTCTTACGATTTGGAAGCTGATTTTTCGGCTAGCCCAATGACATTCAGTACTGCTCCAACGGTAGTGAATTTTACAGATAATTCTTCACCTGTATTACAAGATAGAATGTATAATCAAGCTGCATTTTTAGGAGTAGCAAATTTATCATTCACTTATGATTTTGGAGATGGAAGTCCGCAAACAAATGCAATTAACACCAATAATTCCTACGGTGCTGTTCAGCAATATACGGTTACGTTATCAGATACATTGTATGGCTGGAGAACAAATTGTGTAGAAAGTGAATCAAAAATATTAAATGCTAACACAGATTTAGTAATTACTGAAATTATGTACAACCCACCAGAAGCGAACACAGATTCTTTGGAATTTATTGAAATCTATAACAATGGAACAAATGCTGTTGATGTAACTAATTTTACATGTACAGGAGGTAACTATACTTTCCCAAACACAAGTATAGCACCTGGAGCTTTTTATGTAATTGCAGTTGATTCTGTGGCGTTTAATAATATATATGGGATGCCTGCAAATGGTCAGTTTAGTAATGGGTTGAGTAATAATGGAGAAGACATTGTGTTAAAAACAGCTTCCGGAACTGTAGTTGATTCAGTTGATTATGATGATGGCGGTGCATGGCCTTCTGGTAGTTCTGCTGGTGAACCAGATGGTGGCGGAGCATCGATTATTTTATGTAATGATACTGCGGATAATAATATTGGTTCTAATTGGTCGGCTAGTACCAATAACATTGGGGTTATGATTAATGGACTGGATGTATTAGCAAGCCCATTTGCATTAGAGGCTTGTTGTATTCCTACATCAAGTACTGACACTGTATCAGCTTGCGATAGCTTAATGTGGATTGATGGAATAACCTACTATGCAAATAATACTACAGCACAACACACATTAAATAATGCTGGAGGATGTGATTCTGTGGTTACGTTAAACTTAACTATCAATACAAGCCCAACAGTTACTATTGCTGCGTTTAACCCTGATACCGTGTGTACAACTGATCCTGCGGTAACATTACCAAGTGCTTCGCCAAGTGGCGGTGTATATTCTGGAACTGGTGTTAGTGGTAGTATGTTTGACCCTTCAGCTGCTGGTGCAGGAACCCATACAGTTTATTATAGTTTTACTGATGGAAATTCGTGTTCAGCAATGGATTCAACAAAAATTACCGTTGAAACATGTACAGGAATTGATGCAATTGCTAATCTAAACAATGTTAGCATTTATCCTAATCCAACAACCAAAGACTTAAATATTAATTTAGGGAATGCCTATGGAACGGTAAAAGTTGATTTATTAAATACTTTAGGTCAAGTTATTACAACAAATAATTATACGAATACTGGCAACATTAATATTGAAATTACTGGAAACAAAGGGGTTTATTTTGTTAGGTTAAGTGTTGATAATGAGCAAATTAAAACCATTAGAGTTTTAAAGTATTAGTGCTTAAACAACAGGCAAGAAACCAAGATAGCTACTTTATTGAGAAATAGGGTAGCTATTTTTTTTGTAATTTCATGGCAGAATTTAAATCACTAACTATGAAAATAAAATTACTTTCTATTTCTACAGCACTTTTATTAGCCGTTACGGTGAGTGCAAATAATAGCAATTGGGCTAGAGTTACTAAAACTAAAACTGCTTATGTTGCAAAAGTAAAAGATGTTAATGCCCCACAATCAGCATTAATTTTTAATTTAAACTTTAATGCTTTACAGGCAGATTTATTACATGCTCCTTTACGAGGAAAAAACAATAATAAATCTTCTGTTGTTATTGGTTTCCCAAATGAAAAAGGAGAATTAGAACAATATAGAGTTGAAGAAGCTCCTGTAATGCATCCCGATTTGGCAGCAAAATATCCTGAAATTAAATCTTATGTTGGTTACGGTGTTAATCATTCTAAAAAAATAAGATTTAGTACTTCTCCTCAAAAAGGATTAAGTGCTATGATTATGGGTGGAGAACATACTGTTTTTATTGAACCTTATACTGCAGATCTGAATCATTATGCTGTTTTTTCAAGAGGTAATAATGACAATAGAACAAAAACATTTGAATGTTTAACGGATGATGTTCCTTATAAACCAACCAAAGGCAACGGTTCTAATAAAAATGCTAATGATCAAACATTAAGAACATTTAAATTGGCAATGTCAGCTACTGGAGAGTTTACGGCTTATCATGGAGGGACAAAACCAGCTGCTTTAGCTGCAATGAATGCTACTATGACTCGTGTAAATGGAGTTTATGAAACAGATTTTGCTATAACAATGATTTTAATTGCTAATACAGATGATGTTATTTATACAAATGCTGGTTCGGATCCTTACGGAAGTAATTTAAATTCTGAGCTGCAATCAACTTTAACTAGTGTTATAGGCGAGCCTAATTATGATATTGGACATTTGGTTCATCAAGAAACCAATAGCAATGGTAATGCAGGTTGTATAGGTTGTGTTTGTGTTGACAATCAAAAAGGAAGTGCATTTACTTCTCATGTTACACCAACAGGAGACGTCTTTGATATTGATTATGTAGCTCATGAAATGGGTCACCAATTTGGAGGGAATCATACCCATACTTATAATTTCTTCCCTGAAAATACTGGAGCTCAAATGGAGCCAGGTAGTGGAAGTACCATTATGGGCTATGCAGGTATTACAGGAGCTTCAGATGTTCAGGCACATAGTGATGCATATTTTCATTTTTACAACATAGAGCAAATTACCACTTATGTAGGAGGTACAAGCTGTCAAGTTAGCACCCCACTTACTAATAATGTCCCTGTTGCCAACGCAGGAGCGGATTATACAATTCCGCATAGTACAGCATATATATTAGAAGGCAGTGGTACGGATGCTGACGCAGGAGATACCTTAACTTTCTGCTGGGAACAGGCGGATGAAGGGTTTGAGTCTAAGACAAGTGTTACAAGTACACCAAATAGCGGTATGTCGCCTTCGTTCAGATCAATGCCTCCAACTACTAGTCCAAATAGGTACATCCCTCAATTATCAAGCGTAATAGCCGGAAATTTAACAACACAATGGGAGACTGTTCAAACTCAAGGTGGAGTTATGAATATGGCACTTACAGTAAGAGATAATGTAGCTGGTGGCGGACAAAACCATATTGATAAAATGGTAGTTACTGTTGACGGAGCCTCAGGACCTTTTGAAGTTACTTCTCAATCAACGAGTGTTTCATGGCCATTGTGGTCAACACAAACCATTACATGGAATGTTGCAAATACTACAGCACCACCTGTACTTACACCTAATGTAGATATTTTCTTATCTATTGATGGGGGTTATACTTACCCATTTACTTTAGCAACAGGTGTTCCCAATGTTGGTACAGCAAATATAACTGTTCCAGGTGGTTCTTCTACTTCACAGGCAAGAGTAATGGTTAGAGGTGCAGGTAACATCTTTTATGCTATAAACAGTACTGATTTTATCATTGATAATCCTACAGGAGTTGAAGAACTTAGCGACAATCAACTTCAGGTTTATCCAAACCCTGTAAATGATAATGTAACTATTGAGTTTACTGAAAGCACTCCAATTGAATTAATTACCATTACTGATGCACAAGGTAAAATGGTTTATTCAACAGGTAATCTAACTATTACTAGAAAACAGATAGATTTAACCAACTTCGCTAGAGGTTTGTATGTATTAAAAGTACAAACTGAGAATGGAGCCAGCGTACATAAACTAACTAAACAGTAGAAAAATAGTAATAGCTTGTAATCCCGCTCCTTCATCTAGGAGCGGGATTTTTTATACAACAAAATTTCTTTTTCTGCGTATTTTATTTAGTTGGCATAGACTTTGTATTTTCTTTCCCACACTTAAACTTATACACATGAAAACTAAAGTAAAAATAGCAGCCATAGCAATAGCAGTAGTTGCATTTGGCTTTACCAAACAAAATGTTCCTCATGCTATAGAGGAAGAAGTTAGCCTAAGAAAAGTAGAAAACAATGCTTTTAAGCCAGGCGAGGTGTTGCAATATCGATTACACTATGGAGTGCTTAATGCGGGTACCGCAAAACTCGAAGTAAAACAATTTGATAAAAAAATTGCAGGGAGAGAAGTGTTTCACCTTGTTGGATCTGGAAAGAGTGTTGGAGCTTTCGATTGGTTTTTTAAAGTGAGAGATCGTTATGAAAGTTTTGTTGATACAGAAGGGATGTTTCCTTGGTTATTTTTGAGAGATGTAAGCGAAGGGGGATATAAGATTAAACAGACCTATAAATTTGCTCAAACTAAAAACAAAGTGGATAACGGGGAAGGGAAAACTTTTGAAACACCTGCAGGTGTTCAGGATATGCTTTCAGCATTTTATTATGCCAGAACCATTGACTATACAGATGCTAAAAAAGGAGAAATTTTTACGGTTTGGTCGTTTGTTGATGATGAGATATGGCCATTAAAAATCAGGTTTTTGGGTAGAGAATCGGTAAAAGTAGGAGGTAAAAAATACAAAGCTTTGAAGTTTTGCCCTGTAGTTCAGGCTGGTAGATTGTTTAAAGATGAAGAAGATGTATCAGTATGGATTTCTGATGATGAAAACAAAGTTCCGTTATTAGCTCAAGGAAAAGTTTTTGTAGGATCTATCAAATTTGAATTAACAAAAGCATCAGGTTTAGCAGAACCATTAGCAAAAGTTGAATAAACAAACTTTTGTGTAAAAATAGATTAGCGTTAGGGCGATGAAAAACTTCATCGCCCTAATTTTATGGCTTCATGTTCAGAAAAGCAGTTTATATTATTTCTATTGCGATTTTTGGAATCTCTTGCTCGTCAAATTATTCCGATCAAATCGTTACCAACAATATAGAGAACGATACTATTGCAGAAGAGCCTCACATTGAATATGGTTTTGATTTAGATTCGTTTGTTGTTTATAAGGATGTAATTCAGCCTAATGAATTTTTGGCTAACATTTTATTGCAGTACAAAGTTCCGTACCCAGAAATTGATGCATTGGCAAAAGAGTCGAAAGAAGTGTTTGATGTTCGAAAAATAGCTGCAGGAAAGAAATACACCATTCTTTGTAGTAATGATTCTACAGGTAAAGCACAGTGCTTTATTTATGAACCAAATGCTATTGATTATGTGGTGTTTGATATGAGAGATTCTCTAACCATTTATAAGGGAGAAAAAGAAGTTATTACCAAAACAAAAACAGCTTCAGGAGTTATCAATTCATCTTTGTATCAAACATTAGATGATGCTGATGTTAGCCCTGTGCTGGCCATTGAAATGGCAGATGTTTTTGCATGGACAATTGATTTTTATCGTATTCAAAAAGGAGATTGGTTTAAAGTGATTTATGAAGAAAAATTTGTGGATGGAGAATCAATTGGTGTTGGAAGAGTGTTGGCAGCGAACTTTAACCATTACGAAAAAGATTTTTTTGCATGTTACTTTAAACAAGATAGTATTGGAGATTATTTTGATGCTGAAGCGAACAGTTTAAGAAGAGCATTTTTAAAATCGCCATTAAAGTTTGGAAGGTTAACTTCAGGGTTTACCATGAAGCGTTTCCATCCAGTTCAAAAAAGAAACAAGCCACATTTAGGAACCGATTATGCAGCACCAACAGGTACTCCAATTATGGCAACTGGTGATGGAGTGGTAATAGCCTCTTCATACTCTAAATACAACGGAAACTTTGTAAAAATTAAACATAACAGTACTTATACTACTCAGTATTTACACATGAGTAAACGAAACGCTAAAGTAGGGCAGTTTGTAAAGCAAGGAGATTGTATTGGTTATGTTGGGAGTACAGGTTTAGCAACAGGACCCCACGTTTGTTATCGCTTTTGGAAAAATGGTAGCCAGACCAATCATTTGAAAGAAGATTTTCCGCCATCAGAACCTGTTAAACCAGAACATATGGAGCGATACAAAAAACAACTTAAAAAGTATCAAGGTAAAATTGAAAAAATTGAGTTGAAGAGGCCTTTATCTTAGCTTCGGATTATTATGATGCCTTTCCTTATCTCGGTTTGTTTTCTTTTCTAAACTTTTTTCTAAAGCTTCAGTTAAATCAATTCCAGTTTGATTGGCTAAGCAGATTAAAACAAACAAAACATCGGCCATTTCTTCACCTAAATCTTTTGCTTTGTCACTCTCCTTTTCCGATTGTTCGCCATATCTCCTAGCAATAATTCTGGCAACCTCACCAACTTCTTCAGTAAGCTGAGCCATATTAGTCAACTCATTAAAATAGCGAACGCCATTTTCTTTTATCCATTCATCTACAGCTTGTTGTGCTTCTTGTATAGTCATAGTGCTAAGCTAAATATTATTTTTCTTTTTTATTACATTTGGTAAAAAGATTATCCTTTGCGACTTAAAAAACGATACTTTTTCCATTACGTTATCATTTTGGTGATAATGATAATTGTTGTAGGATATTTTTCAACTAAAAAGAATCGAGAACGACAAAAGCAAATTTGTTGGACTACCATTCAAACCAAAATAAACACCATTGATGATTTAGATTCTCTGCTGGCTTATGAGATTTCAGAATTTCAAATGTTGGTAGAGCAAAGTTTAGTGGTTCGTTCAGAAATGATAAGAGTGGCTAATGAAATTAGTGCTACTCCTGATGAACCCATTGCGTCACACCATTTAGAGTTTTTAAAAGCCAATACAGAAACTTGTTTAGAGTTGCGAGATAGGTTGTATGATGTGGTTAACAAGTACGAATGTGCTTTAGATGCCACCAAAGAAGAAATGCAAAGGGAACAAATACCGGAAATTGTTAGAACTAAAGCAGTGATGCTCTCTACAGCTGCAGCATTAACGCTTTACGACAATTATTTGTTAGGGGCTTTAATGTTTGAAAATGATAAGCGATTAAGAAGAATTGTAAACGACCCTGATCAAGGGTTTGGCATTTCAGCCAACGAATTATTGGATATTACCTTAGCAGCCAATTCAATTAGTAAACAAAAAAGAATACAAGATGGTATTGCATTTTTTGAAAATAAGAAAGATCTGTTTTATGACTTAAAAGATTATGATTATTACTATTTGAAACTGTTGATTTATTCTAGTCCAGCCTATAATCATATTAAAAATTTAGATACTGAAGATATGATTGCCAAAAAGTTTCAAATGTTTGGCAGAATTACTCGAGATGTTGTTGCTGAAATGCGTGATGATGGGTTTGATGAGGTAAGTAAATTTTTCGGCAATTCAGTTGGTTTAGTGGAATCTCGTAAAGGAAAATTGTATGGCAATGAAAAAGTGAAAAAAGAAATCCAGGAAGTGCTGCAACCGTTGGATATTATTCTAGAAAAAACTCCTTTTCGATTAACTGATAAATTGATACCTGGTCATTTTGGTCATGTTGCAATATGGATGGGAACACCAAAACAACTACAAGAAAAAGAACTGTGGAACCATGAAGTGGTTGTTCCTTACCATCAAGAAATAGCACCCAATGGAGAGCCTGAAACTAAAGATGGTTATCAGATAGTGGAAGCATTAAGAGAAGGGGTGAAATTAAGCTCTTTAGAAGAGTTTATGAATATAGATGATATTGCCATTTTACGACCTGTTTTTGATGAAGATGTAACCGAGAAAGAAAAGGAATCTTTATTATTAGCCTTTAGGCAAATTGGTAAAGAGTACGATTTCAATTTTGATGTAAATACTACCGAAAAGATTGTTTGCTCAGAGTTGGCTTATGTTTGTTTTCCACAAATCGATTGGCCAACAGAAAAAACTGCCGGAAGACACACCATTAGTCCTGATAACGTTGCTAATTTATGCTGGAATGGAGTACCATTGAAATTAATCACTTTTTACCATGATGGCAAAAAATGTGATGAATCAACTCAGCTAGAATTAATGAAAGAATTGATGTCGGAAGATAAATGAGAAAATGTATAGCATATTTGATTTTTTTGATGGTTACTTCTGGATGTATGCAAGAGGAAAAAATGGATGTAATACAAAAAATTGATTATTCTTCCTTTTATTTGGTTGATACATCTAGTTTTTTATTGTCTTACAAAAATGATTCTACAACAAGTGAAGCAAATTATAATCCTTTATCGATAGGAACTATAGATGATACAGTGGAATTGATTTATAATAATTTCAATCGATTTGAAGATTATTTTGTTTACTTAGATGCTCCTTTTCCAACTTTTTCAATGCCTAGTCTTGAGAGGATAGAAATCTTTGTCGACACAACTAAAACAATAGCTAATGTAAGTCCCTTTGCATTTATTCCACCCCCTGAACCAAATAACCTAAAAAAAACAAGGAAGAAAAAAGGACATTATGCTTATCCTGTTTTTGTTAGAAATACAACTACTGATTCTGTTTGGATAGGCTATGGAGATTATATCGGGTTACTTGTTGAGGCAAAAGATAGTTTAGGAGAATGGAAAGAGATTGAAAAACCATATATCTATCATTGCGGAACTGGTTTGAATGATATTGTTTTACCACCAAATTATTTGACAGTTACATCAACGATTAAATATATAGGTAATTATAAAACAAAATTGAGAGTTAAAACAATGAATAATTATGAAAATGAAGTATATTCAAATGAATTTACGGGAACCATTAATTATTCACAATTAGTAAAAGAGAATAAAAATAGAAGGAAATAACTAAAGCCTCCATTTCGGAGGCTTTAGTTATTTCAATAAATGCGATTTTGAGCTGTTTTTCCAGCCAGCTTGGCTTTCATAATCTACCCAATAAATTTTTAAATCAGCCTGACTTTCATAGTCAACAAAGTAAACTTTTTTGTCTGCTTGGCTTTCATAATCTACAAAATACCATTTGCCATCTTTGTTAGCTTGGCTTTCATATTTTACTGTAAAAACTTTTAAATCGCATTGCGATTCGTATTTTACAATGTAAACTTTAATGTCAGCCTGACTTTCATATTTTACTTTATAAATTTTTTGAGCACTTGCTGTGTTAGTGCTAAATACAAAAGCGATTAGTGTTACTGTAAAAAGTGTTAGTAGTTTTTTCATGTTGTATAGTTTTTAATTTTAGGTATTGTTATCAAAAATCAAGCCTATTTGTTCCAAAAGCGATTTATGTTTACCTCATTGGGAAGGGGCTTGTTTTCTAGTAATAAATCTACCAATTTATTGGCAAAGTAAGGAGCTAGCATTACTCCTTTTGTTCCTAAACCATTAAATACGGCTAGTTGGTTGTGTTTAGGGTGAATTCCTAGCATAGGTCTTCTATCCTTAACAGTGGGTCTAACTCCTGCTTTATGCTTAACTACTTCAATGTCATCAGCAATAATTTTTTTTGCTTTATTCAATAGTAATTCTTTAGCCGAATCGGTGGGTTTTTCATCTATATCACTCCAGTTATATGTTGCTCCTAGTTTGTAATTGTTGTTATAAGGCAAAACAAAAACACCTTTGTTGATGGCTGCGTTTAACTTTAAGTTTTTAAAACTAATCGTTAGTACTTCTCCTTTGGTTAGCTTAAATGGCAACCAATTAAAATAAGGATTATTTCGAGTTTGATAACCCTCGCAAAAAATAATTTGTTTGGCTGAGTAATCTTTCCATTCTACATCATGCTCATTTATTTTTAGATGAATGTGGTTAAAAGCTGCTGGTAAAAAAGCATCTTTTTCAATCAGGTAGTTTTTAAAGCAATTTAGCCATTTGGCGGTTTGCAAAAAACCAGAATTTAACACATGTGCAGCACCAAAATCATTATTCACTTCTTTGTTAAAAGGATATTCTATTTTTGGGTTTAGCCAATCAAATAATTCAGGTTCATTACTCTTTTGTTTCCAAAATTGCTGTTCCTCTTCACTTACAAATAGTTTATATAGCGGAATGTCAAAATAGAAACTATCACCAAAAAATTGTTCTTGCTTCCGATAAAACGCTTTAGCATTTTCCAATAGAGTATCTATCATCCAGCTTTTTGTAAGCCTTTTAAATACAATAGGATTACACAATCCAGCTGCAATTTTTGATGAGGTAAACTCTTTTTCTTCATCAATTATCAATATTTTTTTACCTTGCTCCATTAACTGAAAAGCTAAAACTGAGCCTGCTAAACCTTGTCCAACTATTATGTAATCGAGTTTTTTCACTGTCAACAAAAATAGCTAAACCTTTTATGGAATTATAATAATGCTATCATCTAAAAGGCAGATTGGTAGTAATGAGATGCAAGTTTGTGATGTTAGTGAAGTACAGTAACTAATTCATCACTTTTACCAGTCAGCACCCCCGAGATATTTGGGGGTGTTTTTGTTTGAAAATATTGTAATAATCAATAAATACAAAATAAAATATTGAAAATAATATTTTTATATGTAAAATAATATCAAATTATCAACAAAATAAAGAATTTATGTAACCCAACAAAAATATTTCTCGTTCATTTATAAAGCAAAGCAGTTCTTTCACTTACTAAAACGCCTAACGATGAAACATTTTTACTCATTTTACCAAAAGTTATGGCTGATTTTTACGGTAGTAGCTATCTTATTCAGCCAACCATTATTCTCAACTCATGCACAAAGTGCAGATATTACCTACCAATGTCTTGGAGGGAATCAATACCAAATTAACCTTTCGTTTTATCGAGATTGTGCTGGTGTTAATGCTCCCAATTCGGTAAACATAACTATTTCATCTGCTTCATGCAATCAAAACTTTACAGCAAACTTAACTCAATTACCAGGAACGGGTGTTGATGTTACACCAATTTGTGCCACTATGCAAACAACATGTAATGGCGGAGCAAATCCTGGAGTTGAAGAATACCTTTATCAAGGAATAGTTAATTTACCAGCTAACTGTACCGATTGGTTGTTTAGCTTTACTTTATGTTGTAGAAATAATGCCATTAACACTATAAACAATCCTGGAGGAGAAAACATTTATGTTGAGGCAAGGTTGAATAATTTTGACTATCCATGCAATAGCTCACCTGTTTTTTCAAACCCTCCTGTTTCTTTTCCGTGTGTTGGTCAAACTTCTTGTTTTAATCATGGTGCTTTTGATGCAGATGGAGATTCTTTATATTACACTTTACAGGCACCAGCTACTGGTCCTAATACAACTGTAACTTATGTGCCAGGTTATTCGGCTCAGCAACCTTTGCAATCTAATCCAGCAGTAACTTTTAATTCGGCTAATGGAGATATTTGTATGACTCCAAGCTTACAAGAGGTAACGGTATTGGCTGTTAAAGTAGAGGAATACAGAAATGGCGTGCTCATTGGTAGTGTGGTAAGAGATATACAGTTAAGAACAGTAATTTGTAATAATACTTTACCATCACTTGCAGGAATTAATGGAACAGGAATTTATAACACAACAGTATGTGTTGGAAATACATTAAATTTTAATGTTCCTTCATATGATCCAGATGCAAACCAAACCATTACTTTAAACTGGAACAATGCTATTCCAAACGCAAATTTTACAAGTAATGGAGCACAGTTACCAACAGGTACTTTTACCTGGACTCCAACAGTAAATGATATTAGTCCCAATCCACATTGTTTTACTGTAACGGTTAGTGATGATAATTGTCCGATAAATGGGGTTCAGATTTATTCATTTTGTATAACAGTTACAGGCTTTGGATTAACTACAACAAGTCAACCAGCAAACTGTGGAGCTTCAAATGGTTCAGCAACGGTTACTGTAAATGGAGGTAACTCACCCTATACTTATCAATGGTTGCCAAATGGAGGTAATAATGCAACAGCTAATGGTTTACAGGCGGGTCAATATACCGTAAATGTAACCGATATAAACGGTTGTTCAGCTTCTCAGTTAGTAACTGTTGGAACTGGTTCAGCACCAGGTAACATTACCTTAAACACTATAAATGTTGATTGCTATGGAACAAGTACTGGAAGTGTCACAGCTAATGTGAATGGAGGCCAACAACCATACACTTATTTATGGAGTAATGGAGCAACAACTCCATCGATTAATAACCTTGTTGCAGGAACTTACTGGGTTGATGTAACAACTGCGGCAGGTTGTATTAGTTCAGATACAATAACCATTATCCAACCTAACTTACCATTAGCTGCTATAACTACCCAAATTAATGTAACATGTAATGGTGGTAGTGATGGTTCAGCAACAGTTACTCCCTCGGGAGGCACTTTACCATACAATGTTGTTTGGAATACTAATCCTGTTCAAAATGGTTTTACCGCAAATAATTTATCAGCAGGAAATTACTCAATAACAATTACAGATAATAATGGTTGCGCTATAACTCAAAATATTACCATTACAGAGCCATTGCCTGTTAATGTTAACCTAAACAATATACAACATGTAAATTGTTTTGGAGGGAATAATGGTTCATTAACAGTTAATGTTAGTGGAGGTAATGCTCCTTATGACTATAACTGGAACAATTACTCCTTTGCCAATAGCAATATGATAAACAACCTTACAGCAGGGGTTTATTTACTTACCGTAACAGATGGAAACGGCTGTACAGCTGTTAGTCAGTTTACCATTAACGAACCCACACAGTTGGATATTTCAGTAAGTAATTATTCAAACATTACCTGTAATGGGTTTAATGATGGATCAATAGCTACCAATACTTTAGGAGGAATGCCACCTTATACCTACCAGTGGACACAGAGTACTTCTACTAACCCAAATGCAACTGGATTGGGAGTTGGTTACCATGTGGTAGCAGTTACAGATAATAATGGGTGTTGGGATACAGCTTCAGTTTACATTAATGAACCATCACCAATAGCAACTGTTGCACATGGAGCTGATACTATATGTCCAGGGCAAATAGCAACGATAGATGCAATGGCATTTGGAGGGATTGGTAATTATACTTATTACTGGAGTAACAGTAGCACTGGAGCAACACAAAATGTTTCTCCTGCAGTAACATCAACATATTCGGTTTATGCAGTAGATGGTAATGGTTGTTTAGGAACAACAGATAGTGTTAGTGTTTTAGTTAACGATATTAGTTCGGTTCAATTATCTGTTGTTCCTGACACCAGTTTGTGTGAAGGTGAAGCCTATTCCATTTGTGCCCATATTAATGGAGGGATTGGAAATTATATATTTGACTGGAGCAATGGGGTTGGTCAGGGGCAAGGACCATTTTTAGTAGCACCTATTTCTACTTCGAACTATATGGTTACTGTAACCGATGAGTGTGGAAATTCAATAAATGAATCAGTGGAAGTAAATGTAAATCCTTTGCCAGGGGTTTATATTCAGCCTCAAACTATGGCAAATTGTGGAGAGGTAACACTTAATTTTCAAAATAGCTCTAACACTATTTCAGGAAGTTCTTATTTATGGGATTTTGGAGATAACACTACATCTATAGATGAAACCACAAGCCATAGTTATAGCCAAACGGGTATTTATAATGTGGTATTAACAGTTACTACCCTAGCTGGTTGTACTAACAGCAACCAAGCAAATATGAATGTAGCAGTTAACACAAAACCCAAAGCTAATTTTGAACCTACACCATATGAAGCAAGTATGTTAGAACCTGAAATTACTTTTGAAAATTATACAGTTGATGCTCATTTTTATCATTGGAATTTGGGAGATGGAACAACTTCACAAACTCAAAGCCCAACGCACGAATATAAAGATCATGGAACTTACGTTATTACTTTAATTGCCAACAATGTAAATGGTTGTGCTGACACCTTGGAAAAAGAGGTAGTGATAGAGCCTGAATATGTTTTCTTTATCCCAAATGCGTTTACGCCAGACGGTGATGGATTGAACGATGTTTTTACAGCAGTTGGTGATGAAATAACAGAGTTTGAAATGTTAATTTTTAACCGTTGGGGAGAGTTAATTTACCAAACCAATGACTTAAAAAATGGCTGGGATGGCACAGCCAAAGGAGGTAATGAAATTAGTATGGAAGGAGTTTATGTGTATAACATTAAACTACGCGATTGGGAAGGATTGTACCATAATTATACAGGTAAAGTATCCTTATTAAAATAAATCGTAGCAAGTATAGCATTAAAGTATGATGACTATATTTGCAACATGGCAGAAGAACTCGTAGTAACTGAAAATAAAACCAAAGAGGAAAAGTACCAAGAACTTATCCCTCAGTTAAGAGCGTTGGTTGAAGGAGAGACTGATATGATTGCTAATTTGAGTAACATCATGTCAGCTCTTAAATGGACATTCAATTGGTTATGGATTGGTGTTTATTTTGTGAGAAGAGATGAATTGGTTTTAGGTCCGTTTCAAGGTCCGATTGCATGTACCAGAATACAACTGGGAAGAGGAGTTAGTGGTACTGCCTGGAGAAAAAGAGAAGTTATCATAGTTCCAAATGTAGATGAATTTCCTGATCACATCATTTGCAATTCAGCATCAAAATCAGAAATAGTTTTACCCATTATGAATAAGAATGGTGATGTATATATGATTATGGATGCCGATAGTGATAAATTGAACGATTATGATGAGGTAGATAAGAAATACCTATTAGAAATCGTTGAATTGATTAAAACACTCTAATTGAATATCAGAGTTCTCATACTATTAAGCTCAATTTTCTTTCTGATTTCTTGTGCGCAAATTGTACCACTTACTGGTGGAGAGAAGGACATTGAATCACCCAAAGAACTTGAAAGCACACCAAAAAATGGTTCGCTAAACTTTGCGGAAAAAGAAATTACGGTTGAATTTGATGAGTTTATTCAACTGCAAAATTTGCAATCACAATTTTTAGTTTCTCCACTTATGGAAGAAAAGCCTGAAGTTGTTGTAAAAGGTAAAAAGTTAGTGATTAAGCTACAAGATACCTTACAACCTAACACCACTTATAGCCTAAATTTTGGCGAAGCAATTGTTGACATTACTGAGAATAATCCCATTCCAAATTATAAGTACGTGTTTTCTACAGGTAATTATTTAGACTCGTTAACCTACTCAGGAACCGTTGTTAATGCATTTGATTTAACACCAAAAGAAAAAACATTTGTGTTGTTGTATAATCAGTTCGAAGATTCAGTTCCTTACAAAGAATTACCACGTTATGTTTCCATAACAGATAAAGAGGGAAAATTCTCCATTAGCAACATTGCAAATGGCACTTATAAGGTTTTTGCTATTAGTGATATTAACAGTAATTACCTCTTCGATTTACCCAATGAAGAAATTGCATTTTTAGATACAGCAATTCAAATTGAAACTAATAAAGCAGGTGATTTGTTGTATGCTTTTGAGGAAGACAATGTACAACAGTATGTAGTAAAATCTGAAAATAAAACATATAGTAAAATCTCCCTCATTTTGAATAAAGCAACTGAAGATTTAAATATTGAAACACTTTCTGATGACTTACCCGATAATTGGGGAATAATAGATAGGAATACTACAAATGATTCTATAACCATTTGGTTAACCCAAAGGTTAGAAATAGATAGACTGGCTTTGGTGGTTGGCGATTCAGGAGGTGTAATAGATACAGTTACTATTAGTTTAATGAGTGATAAAAAGTTTGAAGAAACTACTTTATCGATAAATACTAATGTGTCTTCTTCTTTCCATTTGAATCAACCTATCATTATTCGAGTTAATCGACCAACAACTATTCAAAATTTAGATAGTATTTTATTGTTAGAAGATAGTGTTGAAGTAAATATTAATATCCAAAAACTAGACAGCATCAACAAAAATTTTAAGATAGATTATCCTTTTAAGGAAAACACCAATTACCGATTGCTAATACCGTCTAATGCATTTCAAGATTATTTCGGGTTGAGTAATGATACTCTAATTTCTGATTTTAAAACAAAATCTATTTCTGATTATGGAACAATTGCATTAACAGTTACTCCAAATTTTAATGCTCCGTATATTGTTCAGTTAATGAAAAACAATAAAATAGTTCGTGAAAATTATGCCGAAGGAGAAAAAATCATAAACTACGAGTACTTACAACCTGCAAATTATGAGTTAAAACTTATTGTTGACAATAACAATGACCAAAAGTGGACTACAGGTTTGTATTTAGATAACCGCCAGCCTGAAAAGGTTATATACTACGAAAAACCAATTACCTTAAAGCCAAATTGGGACAATGAAATTAATTGGATAATTAAGGAGTGATAAATGATGCTCTTTTTCATCAATGGAAAAAGGACAAAAACTTAAACATTTCTCTCCACGTACCTAATAATCTTCTTGGCAATATCAATTTCAGTAGCTTTTTCTATTCCTTCTAATCCAGGAGAAGAATTAACCTCCATAATTAAAGGACCTTTTTCAGATTGAAGCATATCAACCCCAGCAACCCCTAAGCCTAAAACTCTAGCTGCTTTTAAAGCTGCATTTTCTTCTTCTTCTGTTAACTCATATAACTCAGCAGAACCACCTCTATGTAGGTTAGATCTAAATTCACCTTCTTTAGCTTGACGTTTCATGGCACCCACTACAACACCATCAACTACAAAAGCTCTGATGTCAGCACCTCCTGCTTCTTTAATAAATTCCTGCACAATTACCCTGGCTTTTAATCCATTAAAGGCTTCCAATACCGATTCTGCTGCTTTTTTAGTTTCTGCCAAAACTACTCCAACACCTTGTGTTCCTTCTAACACTTTAATTACCAAAGGAGCTCCTCCTACATCTTTAATAACCTGGTTAACATCTTTAGAGTAATTGGTGAAAGCGGTTTTTGGTAATCCTAATCCAGCTCGTGCTAAGATTTGTAAACTTCTTAACTTATCTCTACTTCTAACCAATGCCTGAGATTCTACTGAAGTAAAAACTTTCATCATTTCAAACTGACGAACCACAGCGGTTCCATAAAAGGTTACAGAAGCACCAATTCGAGGAATGATTGCATCAACACCATCTAATCGTTCACCTTTATAGTAAATTTGGGGATTCTTTTTTTCAATTACCAAGTCACATTTAGTGTGATCAAGTACTAGCATTTCATGCTTTCTTTTTTTGCCTGATTCTACTAGTCGTTTAGTTGAATACAATTCAGGGTTTCTGGATAATACTACTATTTTCATGATTTAATATGTGTAATACAGCTTTTGATTTTTATCTGACAAATTGCTTTTTGATGTGTCTATTACAAATTTGTTTGATAAAAATTTTCTGCCCAATAATACTTTAAATTTCATCCTAGAACGTTTGGACAATGTTAACTCTATGTTATAGAGCTTGTTAAACATTCTTATTTTAGTTTTGATGCTATATCTAGTTTCAGAAATACCATTAGAACTTTTTACCTTTTTTGTACTATAATCATCGAAAACAAAAGTGCTTTTTGAATAGTCTTTATGCTTAGGACCAACAAAATAACACTTCAATTTCTTTTGACCATTTGACTCAATCTCTTTTGCTTGATAATAGTGAATGCTAGAGGTATAAGCACCAGAATCTATTTTAACTGGTAACTTAAGTAGATTGATTTCTGGAAAATCTACAACATCTTTCTTCCCTATTATAATTTTCTTATGCACGTTTTAATAATGTAAACCAAAAACGTATTAAAAATATTCAAGCAATTATGTTCTTTTTTACCTTGCCTTCGTCAGAAATACTCAACTTAGCTATGGCTAGGTTTGCGTTTTCTTTCTCGACAAATCAGAAAAATAATCAAAATTCTTTTGCCTATTTTTAATCTGCATTTGGTTTAATGGGCGGCAAATATGCAAAAATTATTCTTACAACAATTTTTTTTAACGAAAACTTAAAGTGTTAGATAATAGTGAGTTAATTGATTGTAAATCGATCAGCATCCATACCAACAGGGAATTTTTCTCGGAAATCGTTTAGTTCGTTTAAAGAAATGGAAATGGTTTGTGTAGTGTTTGTACTTTCAGCAATGTTAGAAATTACTTCTCCCTTTGGGTTAATAACAGCCGAATTTCCAGAGTAATCAATTAACTTTCCGTCAATACCAACACGGTTTAAACCAACTACATAACATTGGTTTTCTATGGCTCTAGCTTCTAATAGTTTGCTCCAGGGGGCTTTACGAGCAGCTGGCCAATTGGCGATGTATATTAAACAATCATAAATGTTGTTTCCATTTTCATCAACATTTCTGCTCCAAACAGGAAAACGTAAATCATAACAAACAAGTGGGCAAATCCTCCAACCTTTGTAATGTACAATTAGAAGGTCTTTACCTCCACTAAAATGTTTATGCTCATTTGCCATTCTAAACAAATGGCGTTTATCATAAGTATATATTTCACCTTCTGGTTCAGCCCAAATTAAGCGATTGTAATAATTATCGTTTTCTTCAATAATCAGGCTAGCTACTACAGCTGCTTTTTTATTTTGAGCAGTTTCTTTAAGCCAGCTAACACTTTTGCCATTCATAGTTTCAGCCAGTTTTTCTGATTCCATAGAAAAACCAGTATTGAACATTTCTGGTAAAACAATAATGTCAGAGGGTTCAGTAATAGAATCTATTTTTTGAGAAAACATAGTAAGATTTTTATCTATATCTTCCCAATGTAAATCAGATTGGAGTATGGTAACGGTTAAATCCATAAGGTAAATATATTAAACACTCCTGATTTTACACCTCCCTAACCCTCCTTTTTAGGAGGGAATAAATTATTCTACAAAGTAGAAATCATCAAAAGGAGAGTTGATAGGAGCACCTAAGTTTACGGGCTTATTCCATTTATCTTTTTTCTCATTCCACATGGATTTAAAAATATCATAGCCACCCATACTACCATGTTTGGTGGAGCAAAAATATAATGTTTTACCATCAGGAGTTAAGTAAGGGTAATCTTCATCACCAGTTGTGTTAATGGTTTCGCTCAATTTAATTGCTTCAGTCCAGGTATTGTTAGGTAATTTTCGCATTAAATAAATATCCTTGCCAGTTTCGCCATTCATGCCATAACTAGAAAAATAGATTAAAGTTTTATCATTGTTTAAAAACATGGTAGGCTTAAAGCCACTCTTTTTATCTCTAGGCATTACCATATCTTCTGGTGCCAATAAAAATTTACAGTTAATATCTATTGAGTTGTAAATGTTGTGTAAGTTTTTTGCATCAAATTCTTTTTTTGATAACACCTCAATGGGTTTAGGTTCGTTAACTAGTTTTTTACCAAACTGACTCAACTCTATTTCATTTTTAATTTCTCTGACTTCTATTTCTTTTTCAGTAGCGTAATGCATATATCTTTCATAGGCTTTTACAGCTCTTTCAAACCTGTAAGCATTGTGGTTAGTTTTACCCAACATGTAAAACACCTCGTAAGGGGTATTTTTATCCAGAGCGGCTTTCTCCAAATACTTTAATGTTTTTTCATAATCGCGAGAAATATTATACAAGGCTTTTCCATAATAAAAACTTTGTTTCTCGCTTAAATTAATTACAGGAGCAACTTTGGCAAATTGTTCAACGGCTTTAATGTATTGTTTGTTTATAAAAAATTGTTCGGCATTTTCTATAAGTTGTAATTGTTCGGGAGTAGGTTTTTTAAATTGATCAAACACAGAGGGTTCATCGCTAGCTTTTTCTTTTGGGGTTTCTTTTGGAAAATCTGCAGTAGTTAATTTATATTCAGGAGCATTTTCAGCTTCTTCTTTCGTAAAAAAATTATCAATGTTTAAAATCTCAAAAGCACTCTCTTTTTTTAAACGAATATTTTGGCGTAAAGCAAACATTTTGGTTTGTACAGGAACGGTAACGTAAGCCAAATGCTCTTTAAAATTATCACATTGGATAGCAAATTCATATTTAATGCCTGGCATTAGTGCCATTAAAAAATTACCATTATTCATATTAGTATTATATATCCCAACAATTTCCTGATTATTAGTGTTGTAAACTGCAATAGATGCTGAAAAATTGGGAATAGAATCATTGGTCATAAAATGACCTTTAATAACTGTTAAAGGTAAAGGAGGCTTAGGCATTTTAATTTTATACAAATTATATCCCTGGGTAGGACTTCTTCTATTGGAAGAAAAATAAGCGTATTCTCCTGCAAAATCAGGGACAAATAGTATGTCATCATAAGGGGAGTTAATGGGATAACCTATGTTTTTTGGTTCACTCCAGGCTTCATTTGCTGAGCTTCTGGTACACACAAAAATATCGTACCCACCAATACTATTATGTCCCTCAGAAGAAAAATACATGGTTCTGCCATCTAACGTAACGTAGGCATAACTTTCATTATAAGGAGTGTTTATGTTACCTTCTATTGGTTTTGAAGCACCCCATTGGTTTTTACCAATCATTTTATTGACGAACAAATCAGTTGTGCCAACATCTTTTAAACCATAGCTAGTTTGTATCATTTCATTTTGTTCTGTTTTACACATGAGTAATTGTGTCTTCTTTTTTTCATCTAGTGGAGAGATAAAAAATTTCGTTTTCTCCAGTACTTTTTCTTCAATAAGCTCTTTAGGATAACCTTTCGGTAATTTTTCCATGTCTATTGGTCTTTTGTTTACAATTTCCATATTGAGTTGTTCTTCCATTAGCTTTTTACCATGGGAGCAATTTTCAATAAGCCTGTTCAAGTCATGTTGTACTATTTCTTTTTCAGAAGCCTTTGCTTTAAAAGTTTCGTAAGCGGCTTGTGCCTTCTGAAAATCTGACCATAAATGATAAGATTTACCCATGTAATAAAATACATCATAAGGAATTGATTTATCTTCTGATGCTTTTTTTAAGTAGGATAACGCTTTTAGTTTATTTTGTTTTAGATGATAAACACTTAAACCTTTACGATAATTATAAAGAGTATTATTTTCATCCAATCTTAATAACTGACCATAAAGCGTAGATGCTAATTCGTAATTTTTATTGTTAAAGGCTTTTTCTGCTCGTTCAGGTTTTTGGTTTTCAGCTTCGGCCTGAGCTTGTATCAATTCATCAATATCACCAAAATCGGTTTCTTTCAGTTTCCTTCGATCTCGTTCTACTAGTGCATCAAAATCTTCGTTAGTGGCCTGATAAAGTTCAACATTATGTTCGTCTTCTTTACTTTCGTTGTACACCGTTAATAAAAATAATGTTGGTTCTTTATCTTCAATTACCCATGTGTTTAAGCTTAAACTCACTTCTCTTTGGTTCATTTTAAGCAACATCTTTTGAGATGATATCTCTCCTAAAACATTGGTACTTGCATAATGAGGTATTTCTACAATTTTTTTTATGGGAGCATAGCCATAGGTATTAATTATAAACTCGTATTTAACATTTGGCACTAAAATGATGAGGTAGTTTCCTGTTTTAGGATTAGTATTATAAATACCTACTAACTTATCGGTAGAAATATTATATACTGAAATTTCTGCTTTTCGCATGTGAGGGAAACCATCTACTTCAAAATTTCCTTTTATTAAACAAGATGAAATACCACTTTGGTTGGTACGGGCTTTATACATAGTGTATTTGCCATCTATATTGTTTCGGTTAGAAACAAAGTAATAGACATCTTTTTTTGTAGAGTCGTTTGGAAATGAAACATAGCACCATAAAGGATTTGTTAGCCAAAGAAGGCTAATCAAAAAACTAATAAACGATATAAATTGTTTCATTGTTTTCGATCAGGAAAATCGAAAATAGCTATTTTGATTTAAAAAGAAAAACAATGTTAAATCCTTGACAAGATTTCAGCTGCTTGTTGTAAAGTTTCTTCTTTTTTGGCAACACAAAAACGCAATACTTTTTCATCAACTTTATAATGATAAAAAACAGATACTGGGATAGAAGCTATTTTATTCTTTTCAGTTAGTTCAACGGCAAAATCTGTATCAGCAGCATCGGTAATGTTTTTATAGCTTAATAACTGAAAGTAGGTTCCAGAACTTGGAATTATTTCAAATCTTGAATCTTTAATTAAATCAACAAACAAATCTCTTTTTTGTTGATAGAAATTTCCTAGCTGTAAATAATGTTCTTCATTTTTTAGGTATTCTGCTAGAGCATATTGTGCAGGGTGATTAACACAAAAAACAACAAATTGATGTGCTTTTCTAAATTCTGCCATTAAGTTTTCAGGAGCTATACAATAGCCAACTTTCCATCCTGTATTGTGGAATGTTTTACCAAATGAAGAAACGATAAAAGTTCGCTCAGCTAGCCCGGGATATTTGGCTGCACTTTGGTGGTTTAAACCATCAAAAATAATGTGCTCATATACTTCATCACTAATCAAAACAATGTCGGTATTAGAAACAATTTTTTCTAAAGCAAGCATATCTTTCTCTTTTAAAACTGTTCCTGTTGGGTTATGAGGTGTATTAATGATAATCATTTTGGTGCGCTGATTAATCAGCTTTTTTACCTGCTCCCAGTTTACACTATAATCTGGAGCATGCATTTGCACAAAAACTGCTTTACCACCATTTAATTCAATGGCAGGTTCATAACAATCGTAGGCTGGCGTGAAAATGATAACTTCATCTTCTTCACCCACCATAGCAGCAATAGCTGTGTAAATGGCTTGTGTTGCACCGGCAGTAACCGTTATTTCTGCTTCGGGGTGATACTGAGTGCCATAAAGATTATAAGTTTTTTGAGCAATTTGTTCACGCAAACTCATCAATCCTGCCATAGGAGCATACTGATTCATACCCTTTTTCATGGCTTGACTCACTAATTCTGACAACTCCGATGAACTATCAAAATCTGGAAACCCTTGTGATAAATTAATGGCATTTTGTTCTTGTGCCAAACGACTCATTACCGTAAAAATAGTAGTGCCTACTTTAGGTAATTTAGATTTTATGGCATTTGGATATTTCGGCATAACTTTTTGAAGACGGCAAACTTAATGAAAGCGTTGCTAAATTTTATGAATCAAATAGATTTGTTTCATTAGACTGCTCATACCCTTCATCAATTAAGAGGTTATTGTTTTCAGCTGCTTTTACAGCTAACTCATCACATCGTTCATTATAAAGATTTCCAGCATGTCCTTTTACCCAAGTAAACTTTACATTATGTTTTGGGTAAATTTTCAAAAAACGTTGCCATAAATCAATGTTCTTTTTTCCTTTAAACCCCTTTTTTTGCCACCCAAAAACCCATCCTTTTTCAACTGCATCAACTACATATTTAGAGTCAGAAAATATTTCTACATCAGCATTTTGAAGTTTAATTTGCTCTAAAGCAATAATTACACTGAGTAACTCCATTCGATTGTTGGTGGTATTGCGATAACCAGCGGATAACTCTTTTTTATGCTTACCACTCATCATCACAATCCCATAACCGCCATTTCCAGGATTGCCTTTAGCCGCTCCGTCAGTATATATGGTAATTTTAGCCATTAAAAGCCAACATTTGTTCTAAATAACTTAATTGCTATAGCCAATAAAATTACACCAAATACTTTACGTAAAACAGCAATCCCACCACTTCCAAGCCAATTTTCAATTTTCGAGGATATTTTAAGCACTAAATACACTAAAAGCATATTGATTACGATAGCCACAATAATGTTTTGTACGGCATACTCGGCCCTTAGTGATAAAAGAGCTGTCATGGTTCCAGCACCAGCAATTAATGGAAAAGCTAGCGGAACAATAGAGGCAGTTTTGGGTTCATCATCTTTGTAAAAAGTAATACCTAAAATCATTTCTAAAGCCAGAAAAAATAAAATAAAAGAACCTGCTATAGCAAAAGAACTTACATCAATACCAATTAAGTTTAGGATAGATTCTCCCACAAAAAGAAAAACAACCATAATTACTAGAGCAACAATACTTGCTTTTTCTGATTGTATGCGACCAGCTTTTTGACGTAAATCTATGATAATAGGCACTGAACCAATAATATCTATTACTGCAAATAGAATCATAGATGCCGACATGATTTCTGTAAAGTTGAACTTAAACATAACCTACATTTTTAAATTTTTAAGCCGGCAAACGTAGGCAATAAATTTAAGCTATAAGGAAATTTTAAAATTAATTTTTGATTAAGTTATATTAATGCTCAACAGGTAGAAAATCAGTACCTTATAACACTAACTTTTTCGTCAGATAAACGAACTTTTAACCATTTTTCAATAGCCATCTTTTCAGAAGTAATTTCTTCTTCAGTCAAATCAGTTTTCCATTTTAAAAAGAAAGTTGGAGTTGTGTCTTGCTTTGCTTCAAAATTGGTGGAAATGGTTTTGCCAAAACTCATGTAAGCAATGTTTGGGTATTGTACATTCATTTCCTTTTTAACCGATGTAAAAGGAATGGTATCGCTTTTGAACTTTAACAATTCCTCTTCTAAAAATTTAATAGTAGCATCTTTATCATTTAACAGTTGTTCTTTCTTTTCATATAACTCTTCTAAAATTCCTGATTTAACTTCAGCAGTTAATTTACCTGCAATTTCATCTGACTTATCTCTAAACTGATGAATTTTAAGGTTTACTTTTTCAAGGTCGTATTCAGACAGTTTTTCAGTAATTTTTTCTTCTTCACTTTTCGAAATGATGTCCCCCATTAAGTAAACATCAATCTTAGCTTGTTCATCGTCTTCGTAAGAAATTACCTTTTTATTAATCCAAGTTGCTTCAAAATCAAAGTTGTCGCTTATAAATCTTTCAGCATTATTGGTAAAAATACTTTCTTGAATGGTGTTCCAAAATGTAAAACCACTTGGGATAATAATTAATAATGAAATAACCAAGATGTACTGTTTTACTCTTTTTTGACGTTCTAAATTAATATAGGTAGCAAGTGGAAAACGCAAATATTTTACAATTAACCAAGTTGATAGAGCAATAAAAACCGAGTTAATCATAAATAAGTAAAAAGCGCCCAAGAAGAATGACCAGTTGCCATTTGCTAATCCATAACCTGCAGTACATAATGGTGGCATTAAGGCTGTAGCTATCGCTACCCCAAAAATTACACTAGCTACGGTTCCTTTTTTTGTTTTAGCAACAATAAGAGCAATCCCACCAAACATAGCAATCAGTACATCTAAAAGTGTGGGGCGCGTTCTGGCAATTAGTTCCGATTGTACCTCACCAAAAGGAGTAATTAAAAAGTAAATGGTAGAAATAACTACACTTATTAGTACAGCAGTTCCCAAACTTTTTAGGGAACGGATAAGCATTTTAAAATCATTAATACCAACCGATAAACCTACACCTACAATCGGTCCCATTAGTGGTGAAATAAGCATAGCTCCAATGATAACTGCTGTTGAGTTTACATTTAATCCAATAGATGCTATAGCTATGGATGCACCAAGTACCCATACGTTTACTCCTTTAAAGTCAATGTCTTTACGGATAGAATCCACAGAACCTTCGTAGTCAACATCTTGCCGAATGCTTACTACTGTTTTAAAATAAACCGTTAATGCTCGGAAAAAGTTAGAAAAACTAAATTTTAATTCTTCTTTTACTTGTTCTTCTTGTTGGTTATTTTCTGTGTTTTCCATCGTTAAGGTATCCGAATTCCTATTAGCAATACATCGTCAATTTGTTCATGGTTGCCTTGCCATTTACTAAAAGCTTCACTAATTTTTTGATGTTGTTTTTCCATGGTTTCATCACAAAACTCAAGCAGTAATTTTTTTAATCGTTCACGCTTAAACTTTTTCCCTTTTTCTCCACCAAATTGGTCAGTTACACCATCTGTAAACAAATATAATTGATCTCCTGCTTGTAAAGGAATATGTTCTCCAGAAAATTTTTTATTGCTGGCTAACCCACCACCAATGGAGTGCCTGTTACTATTATAAACATGGAGCTCCTTATTGCGAATTAGATATAGTGGTCGGTATGCTCCTGAGTAATCGCAAACTTTATCTTTTAAGTTAATGGCAATTAAAGCCAAATCCATTCCATCGGTATTGTTTCTTTGAGCTAAATCGTGGTTTTGACGTAATGTTTTGCTCACCTCCTTATCTAAAATGGTAAGAGCAACAGCTGGATTTTCAACCTCTTGTTTTTCGACAATTTTGTTTAATAATGTAGCACCTATTAAGCTCATAAATGCACCTGGTACACCATGACCTGTACAATCTGCACAGGTTAAAATAAAGTGATTGCCAATGTTTTCATACCAATAAAAATCACCACTTACTATATCTCTGGGACGGTAAAAAATAAAAGATTCTTTAAAAACATTTTTTAGTTTCTCTCTTGGTGGAAGAATAGCAGATTGAATATGTTGAGCATACTTAATGCTATCCATTACGTCTTTGTTTCGTTCAGCCAACTCGCCATGAACTTCTTCTAACAATATCTTTTGTTCTTCTACTTTTTCCTTTTCTTTTACAATATCTTTGGTTCTTTCTTCAACAATTTTTTCTAATTGTTTTTTAGATTGCTGTAGGCGATGGGTAGCTATTTTAATAATAACAAATACAAAAGCTAAAAATAATAAAGCATAAATTACATAAGCCCAAGTTTCTCTATACCATGGCGGAAGAATTTCAAAACTAAATTCATCCTCTTCACTTATGATGTTGTAAACATTTTTGGCTCGTACTTTAAAGGTGTATTTACCTTCCGATAGATAGTTGTATTCCTTATAGTTTTGCGTAGTCCAGTCCGACCACTCTTCATCATTACCTTCTAAAAAGTATTGGTAGTAAATTTCTTCTTCGTTTTGATAAGTAGCTGCTGAAAAAACAAAAGAAGTAGCGTTGTTTTTAAAATTAAAGGTAAAATCACTTTTTGGTGAATTTCCTCCAAAATCTATAATAGAATCGGAATTAAGGGCTACCTCTCTGATATTTACTTTGTATTGCTTTTGTCGATGTAAATCATTGTTAAAATCATATCTAACCACTCCTTCACCACCTATAAACCAAGCAATATTGTTAGGCTCTACATAAGGAGATTTAACATGGCTTATTTTTTCTTTTATACGTGTAAAAGGGTTTGTTTTTAACTCGTATTTATCATTCTTTTTTATTGCTAAAACCTCACCAGAAGTGGAGCCGTAATGGTAGTGAAGCCATAAATTATTTTGGTGATCTTCTACCATACGTGCGACTTTATACTCATCGTCTAATTTTTCAAAAAGTAATTTGTCATAGTCAATAAAACCTTTTTTATCGTCATGTTTTAATAGCCCGTTGTTTGAAGAAAACAATACTTCATCGTTGAAATAGATAAATTCTTCTGCTGCTAATTTTTCTCCTTCTTTGTATTTTTTGTAGCTAAAGTTTGAGCTATTTTTCTCAAAGGAGGAGGCATCTACTTTAACAAGGTAATCGTAAGCTGTCTGTAACCATAAGTTTCCGTTTTTATCCTCAATTAAATCATGGCACTCATCACTAAATGATTCAAACTTTTTAACTTGTTCCACCTCTCCTAAAGAGTTAACATAAGCTAACGCTAATCCATTTTTTAAAGCAAGATAAATAAGGGATGGATTTTTTTTGGAGTGGTGCATTCTAAATAAAGCATTTCTACCAAAAGAGTGAATTCTATATAATTTTTTATCTTTTATTTCATACAGTCCATTGCTAGATGTATAAAGCTTATTGTTAACAATTAAAAATTGCCAAAATTGACCATTCGCATTAGTTAGGGGTTTAAATTTTTCTTTTGGATTAATGGCATTTTTATCTAAATAGTAAATACCATTGCCTGTAGCAAGATATATTTCATCTTGAAAGCGGATAATGTCTCGACAATAACCTTTAATTCCATTTTCTGCATCAAAAAAAGTAAGCGGAAGATTTAAGTCTATCAATGAAATACCCATGGCAGTTCCTGCCCAGATACTGCCGTAATAATCTTTATACAAGTATTTGATATTACTGCTTTGTAAACCATTATGTTCATTAATGTTCATCAGCAATTTTCCTGATTTGCTGATTACATAAATACCATTGTTAAGCGTTCCGATTAGATATTCACCATTTTCTGACATGGCTCCATGGTAAATTTTTTGAATTTTTAACTCATCATTTACTTCATTTTGAAATGGAGAAATAACACCTGTTTTAATGTTATGAATTTCTAAGCCATGTGCTCTTGTTGCAACTACTACTTGGTTGTTGTCATAAGGTAAAATGGAAAAAATGGTTTTACCAATGTAATGTTCACCACCAGAAACAGGAACAAATTTTTCATTTTTAAAAACATGTAAACCAGCTTTTTGTCGTACCAAGTACAGTTGGTTGTCTACATAAAAGCCTAAGTGGGCGGTGATGTCATCAAATTCAAAAACGGAAAATTTTTGGTTGTTCCATTGATAAATCTTTTTGAAAGTTAAAAAGAAAACACCATCTTTGGTTGCATAGGTATTCCAAACATCTGCAAAATCTTTATGTTCTTCAGGTAAATTTTTGCTTAATGAAATATATACTGGATAACCCAGAGAGTCTTCTCCTAAATAACCAAATTCGCCTTTGGCCCCTATGTATATTTTCCCATTTTCATCACAATCTAAAGATCTTACTGTACTTCCGTTATCAACTTTAATAGTGCGCCATGAATCCCCATCAAACTGTAGTAGTCCATTAGCTGTTCCGAAGTGCATTAATCCTTTTTTATCCTGAGTAATATCCCAAACAGTAGCAGATATTTTATGTTTTTTAGAATTAAAATTTTTAATGTAAGGATTGCCAAGTTCGCTTTGAGCAATAACAGCATTTAAAGTAAAAAAGGTTATTAATAAATATATTAGGTAACGAACTTTCATGTACCCTGCGAATTTACCATTTCAAATCCTTAAAAACGGGCTATTTTTTATATTTTTACTGTCCTGTTTTAAATATAGAATATGAAAGATAAGTTTGAAATACTGGACGATAAAATCAAAGAAGCTCACTTGGGTGGAGGTGAAAAAAGAATTGAAAGTCAACACAAAAAAGGAAAACTAACAGCAAGAGAGAGGATCCATTTTTTAATGGATGAAGGAAGTTTTCAGGAAATAGGAATGTTGGTTACGCATCGTTCTACCAATTTTGGTTTAGAGAACAATAAAATTTTAGGCGATGGTGTTGTTACAGGTTATGGAAATGTGAATGGGAGGTTGACTTATGTGTTTGCTCAGGATTTTACAGTATTAGGAGGTTCTTTAGCCGAGGCACACGCTGAGAAGATTTGTAAAATTATGGATATGGCGATGAAAAACGGGGCACCAGTAATTGGGTTAAATGATTCTGGTGGGGCTCGTATTCAGGAAGGTGTTGTTAGTTTAGGAGGGTATGCTGATATTTTTTACAGAAATACTTTAGCTAGTGGAGTAATCCCTCAATTATCTGCCATTATGGGACCTTGCGCAGGTGGAGCAGTATATTCTCCAGCATTAACTGATTTTATTATGATGGTTGAGAATACTTCTTACATGTTTGTAACAGGACCAAATGTAGTAAAAACTGTAACTCATGAAGAAGTTAGTTCTGAAGATTTAGGAGGAGCATCAGCTCACTCAACAAAATCAGGGGTTACTCACTTAACGTATGCTAACGAAATAGAGTGTATAAATGGTATTAAAACAATGTTATCTTATATACCACAAAACTGTGAGGAAGATGCACCAAGTCTTCCTTATGAAGCTGGAGATGAAAAGCGAGAGAAGTTAAATGCCATAATTCCAGACAATCCAAATCAACCTTACGATATAAAAGAGGTAATTGAAGAAGCGGTTGATGGAGGTTCGTTTTACGAAATACATAAAGATTTTGCAGAGAATATAGTGGTTGGTTTTGCTCGTTTAGCAGGTAAAACAATTGGTGTTGTGGCTAATCAACCAGCATTTTTGGCAGGGGTATTAGATATCAAATCATCTCAAAAAGGTGCTCGATTTGTGCGTTTTTGTGATGCTTTTAATATTCCACTACTAGTATTTGAAGATGTACCAGGATTTTTGCCAGGTACTGATCAGGAATGGAATGCCATTATTACCAATGGAGCTAAATTATTATATGCCTTTAGTGAAGCAACAGTGCCTAGAATTACCGTTATTACAAGAAAGGCTTATGGCGGAGCTTATGATGTGATGAACTCTAAACACATTGGAGCAGATATGAATTTTGCATGGCCAAGTGCAGAAATTGCAGTAATGGGAGCAAAAGGAGCAGCAGAAATTATCTTTAAAAGAGAAATTGCTGAAGCTGAGGACTCTGAAGCTAAATGGCAGGAAAAAGAAGCTGAATATGCTGAAATGTTTGCTAACCCATACAATGCAGCATCAAGAGGTTATGTTGATGAGGTAATTAAACCTGAACAAACTAGAGAGAAATTGATTGCTGCGTTTAAGATGCTAGAAAATAAAGTGGATACGCTTCCTAAAAAGAAGCATGGGAACATTCCTTTATAGTTTAATCAGTCATCAGTAGTTGTACTCTACTGAGCATTACCAATTCTGATTTATTCTTTCTTGCAAAAGAATTGGCTATAGCATTAGCTCCATCCATGATTGAGGTTTTGGTTGCTGATGAAAATTTTGCTTTGTTTGCTAGATAATACTTCTCAAAATTTTTAAAAGCAGTTTCGTCAGAAATGTTTTGGGCGATATTTTGCCTTAGTATTTCAAACATTAATTCTGATGACTTGGAATTATCTGTATTATAAGTCCAATTTTTATTAACCTCATTAAAAATGGCATGTTTCTCGGTTAACACTAGTTTCTTATCAGCTAAAGCAACTGCATAAAAAATATTTGCCAGAGCTTCAAAAAAAGAAGGAATTTGTAAAGACTTTTCTAGCCTGGTTAAGGGTTTAAGAGCTAATATCGCATTACGTGTGTCTTCTACAAATTGGCTTACCTTTTGTTTAGAGTAATCAGATGTTTTAATAGGTTTCCCAATATTCACTTGCACTTTTCCAGGTTTAATTTTCCAGCTGCTTTTAGGCCATATTTTAAAAGTACCATCTATATATATAGGTATAATATCTACTCCTGCATCTAATGCTAAATGGAATGCACCTTTTTTAAATGGACCTATCTCACCAGTAGTAGTTCTTGTACCTTCAGCATAAAGTGTAACACATCTGCCAGCGGCAATTTTTTGAGCTGCTTTTTTTAAGCTTTCAATGGATTTTTTACGGTTACTTCTGTCAATAGTAATATGTCCTGTAGCCCATAAGTTAAACCCTAAAAAAGGAACATACAACAATTCTTTTTTTGCTACAAAAAATAAATTTCGAGGGATTACTTTAAATAGGCATGCAATATCGAAATGTGAAGCATGGTTAGAAACAAATATTACGGGCCTATCTAAAGGAACATTTTCAACACCAGATTTCTTTACTTTAACACCAGCTACAGCTAATAATACAGGAGAAAATAAAACTCTACCGATAATTAAAGGAGCCTCTCTGGTAAAAAAGAATGGAATTAAAAAAGGGGTTATCAGCATTAAAAAAGCTGACCAAATTGCCATAAATATGAATCGTAATATAGATAACATCCCTTAACTTATAAGGCAAATATACCAACTACTATTGCTTTAGTTGGCTTATTTAATATCTTTATGCCTTTAATAAATGAATTATGAAAAAATTACTGATTGCTTTAACTTTAACATCTGTTTGTTTTATATCATGCAATTGTGATTGTAAAAAATCAGATGAAGAAGTTATTATTGTTGAGAAGGATACCACAACCACTTTAGAGCCTTTATTTGATTCCATTAAAGCATATGAATATGGTGCTAACGACTATGGCATGAAAATGTACGTTATGGCATTTTTGAAAAGAGGTCCTAATAGAGATAGGGATTCTGTAGAAGCTTATGAGTTGCAGAAGGCACATTTAGATAATATTAATCGATTAGTTGAAGAAGGTAAAATGGTGTTAGCGGGCCCTTTTGGTGGAGATGGAGATTTAAGAGGGATTTATATTTTTAATGTTGAAACAGTTGAGGAAGCTCAAGCATTAACTGAAACGGACCCTGCTATACAAGCAGGAAGTTTGGTAATGGAATTAATTCCATGGTATGGAAGTGCAGCGGTAGTTGGGCTTGTTGATGAGCATAAGAAGATTGCAAAAATAAATATCTAACTACTGAATAGGGTTGTTGAGTTGTTCTACAATATGAGCAATAAAATTTTTGTAGGCACCTGCTAATTCTTTAGTTCGCAATAAAGAAAAACTTGCTTCTAAATCATTTGGTTTTTGAGCTTCAGCTTTAATTCTTCCTTCTCCAATCATACGTTGCTTAAATAAGTTGAACACATCATAATCCAGGTAGTGCCCTGCATATTCAACTCTTTTTCGTCTGTCAGATTTGGTAAAAGCTTCTTTTTGGATATCGTGCCAGGTAATGAAAACAACAAAATCACACCCATGTGCTTCTAAAAATTTTTGAAAATCGTTCTCAGGAAAACTTTTTAGGTTAACCGCATTATATCTTTTACCATTAAACTTACCATTCTGATATTTTATCAGGTTTTTATGAGGTTTAATTAAATCGTATTTAACAGGAATAAATTCAAAGTTTTCATCATTATAATCTTCGAAAGCTGATAAAATGGTTTTTTGATATAAGATGAAAACTTGACTGGCTGTTGTCCCATTTTTTTCAGCTATTTTGGATAAATCAAATTCTGAAACAAACTCAAACCTATTGTAGGGAACCACTAGTACTTTTTTTTTGTTGGATTCTTGCGCAAACCCACCAAAAACAGATAAAGAAAATAATATGAAATAAAGGTATTTCACTATACAGCTTTAACTAAGAAATAGTTCTTTTTACCACGTTGTAATAAAATGTGTGTTCCATTAATCAAATCATTTTTTCCTATCATTTTATCTTCTCCAACCTTTTCTTTGTTAACACTTATAGAGTTTTCTTTTAATGCTCTTCTTGCTTCTCCGTTAGAGTTTAAAAAATTGGTTTTAGCTGCTAAGGCATCTACAATAGTTATTCCATTTTGTATTTCTGATAACGATATTTCAGTTTGAGGAACACCTTCAAAAACATCATTAAATATATTTTCAGGTAAACTTTTTAAAGCCTCAACTGCCTCTTGTCCTTTTTTAAACAGCACTTCAGAAGCGCTTACTGCAGCATTGTAATCTTCTTCAGAATGCACCCTGATAGTAATGTTTTTTGCTAACTCTTTTTGTAATACTCTCAAATGAGGTGCATCCTTATGTTCAGCCTCAAGAGCTTCAATTTCTTCTTTCGTTTTTAGGGTAAAAATTCTGATGTAATTGCTTGCATCTTCATCAGAAGCATTAATCCAATATTGGTAAAATTTGTACGGTGAAGTTTTAGTTTTATCTAACCAAACATTTCCTCCCTCGGTTTTTCCAAATTTACTTCCATCAGCTTTTTTAATTAGCGGAGTTGTACAAGCAAAAGCCTCTCCACTAGCTTTTCTTCTTATTAACTCAGTACCTGTAACAATATTCCCCCATTGGTCAGAACCACCTAATTGCACTTTGCAATTTTTGTTTTTCCAAAGCCAGTAAAAGTCATAGCCCTGTACCAATTGGTAGCTAAATTCGGTAAAAGACATCCCTGTTTCTAACCTGGATTTTACCGAATCTTTGGCCATCATGTAGTTAACCGAAATGTGCTTGCCAACATCACGAATAAAATCTAAAAAGTTAAATTCTTTAAACCAATCGTAATTGTTTACCATTTCAGCAGAATTTGCTCCACAATCAAAATCCAAAAATTGTTCTAATTGTTTTTGAATGCAGTTAAGGTTATGGTTTAAAGTATCAGCATCTAACAAATTTCTTTCAGTTGATTTTCCAGATGGGTCCCCAACCATACCTGTTGCTCCACCAACTAAAGCATAAGGTTTATGTCCTGCTTTTTGTAAATGAACCAATATCATTATCTGAACTAAGCTACCAATGTGTAAAGAATTTCCTGTTGGATCAAACCCAATGTAAGCCGAAGTCATTTCCTTAGCAAATTGCTCCTCTGTTCCGGGCATCATATCGTGTATCATGCCTCTCCATCTTAGTTCTTCTATAAAGCTCATTTTGTAAATTTTAAGAACGCAAAGGTAGGAAATCTGCATTTAAGTTTTGATGCAATTATCTCATTAAGAATTTTGTAAATTTGAGCTAATATGAATTATTTGAGAACTATTTTTTTTGTGGCAGTTACTTTGATTATTTACTCGTTTAAATCTGATCAAAAAGACTATATAAGTGACACGCTAAAAGTGGAAGCTTTAAGTAAAAATGTTTGGATTCATACATCTTATCTAAAAACACAAGATTACGGGAATGTTGGTTGTAACGGAATGATTTATAAAAACAAAAATGAAGCGATTATTTTTGACGCGCCAACTACAGATAGTGTTAGCTTTGAATTAATAAAATGGGTTGAAACAGAATTAAAATGTGAAATTGTAGGCATTGTTGCCACTCACTTTCATGATGATTGTTTAGGTGGTTTAGCTGCTTTTCATACTAAAAACATCCCTTCTTATGCCAATGAGCTTACTATAAAATTAGCTAAGGATAATGATGTAAAAATACCACAAAAAGCACTTGCCAAAAAGGATAAAATTAATGTTGGTAGCAGTAGTGTAGTAACAGCCTTTTTAGGAGAAGGACATAGCAAAGACAATATAGTTGCTTATGTGCCTACTGAAAATGTTTTATTTGGAGGCTGTTTAGTTAAAAAACTAAATGCATCGAAAGGATACTTGGGTGATGCTAATGTAAATGACTGGTCTAACACTGTTGAAAAAGTTAAAAAAGAATTTCCTAAAATAAAATGGGTAATTCCAGGACATGGAAAATCGGGGGGGATTGAATTACTGGATTATACCATCGAATTATTTGAAAATCAATAACAAATTATCACGCAGCTATTTGTAGAGTTTTTACGTCTAAATCATTAGCTTTATAAACATGAAAAAGGCGTTAACCATATTTTTTCTTTTAGGAATGATTTTTTCAAATTGCTCTTTTGGTCAATACCAACCTAGAGGGAAGGAGTATAATTATGCTGATGCAGAAAGTTTTTTTAATGGGGGGAACTATCATGATGCTTTACCATTATACGAGATTTTAATGGCTGAGAACCCTAAAGTTTTAGAGTATCAATTAAAAATAGGCATCTGCCATTACCACTTAAATCAAGAACCCCAAAAAGCAATTGAATACATTGAAGGAGTTTACAATCAAAAACCGAAAACACCTGATGTATTGTATTATTTAGGAAAGGCTTATGCTCTTAATTACAAATTTGAATTAGCCATTGAAACCTTTAATAAAGCGTTAACCAATAAAAAAACTTCAGCGGAATACAAAAAGGAGATTCCTAATTTAATTAACCAATGCAATAATGCTAAAGAATTGATTAAAGATTCATTAAATGTTGAAATTATAAATTTAGGAGCACCAGTTAATACTGAGGAAAGTGAATATAGTCCTACCATTAGTGCCGATGAATCAACTTTGATATACACTTACAAAGGGAGTAAAAGTAATGGAGGAAGACAAGATGAATTTAACACACCAAGAGAAAATGGTAACTTTTATGAAGATATTTATGTTTCCACAAAAGTGGATGGAAAGTGGAGTGAACCTCAATCAATAGGAGATACAATTAATTCGTACTTGCACGAAGCAAGCATTTCACTTTCGCCGGACGGACAAAGATTGTATGTGTATAAAGACACGCCAAAATTTTCAGGAGATATTTTTGAGAGTAAAAAAGAAGAAGGGAAATGGGGTGAGCCACAATGGTTAGACATTAATAGTGATTTTTGGGAAGGACACGCTTCAGTTTCACCAGGTGGTAAGTTTATGATTTTTTCAAGTGAACGACCAGGCACAATGGGTTATAAAGATTTATTTAGTGCCGAATTGCAAGAAGATGGAACGTGGGGAAATATTAAAAATTTAGGACCAACCATCAACACACCATATAACGAAGATGCACCTTTTATACATTCTGATGGTGTAACATTTACCTTTAGTTCAGAAGGACATACCAGTATGGGAGGTTATGATATTTTTGAATCTAGAATTATTAACGATTCAACATATTTAGAGCCTAGAAACATTGGCTATCCAATTAACACAACGGCTAATGATATTTTCTTTTATGTTTCTGGTAAAGCAAATGCTTATTACGCTTCTGCTAGAAAAGGGGGTTACGGACAAAGCGATTTGTACATCATTAATGTAAAAGATATTGTATCCAGTAAACCAGTATTGCTGGTAAAAGGTATTGTAAAAACTAATGGAGAGTTTGATGATGCTAAAATTACAGTAAGAACACAATCAGGTAAAGATTTAGGAACTTATCACTCAGATTTAGCAGATGGTAAATATCAGTTTTATGTTGATTTGAATGATTATTATGTGATTACATATGAAGTGGAAGGCTTTCCTGCTCAAGTCTTCTCAATTGATGCAACACAATACTCAGTATACACAGAGATTGAAAAGGACATCAATTTTCGTTCAGCAGATGTTAATATTAGTGGTTTAGCATTATTAAAAGAAAATCCACTATCACCAATTTTAAATTTAAAAATTAACCTATCCAATAAAGATAAATCCATTAATAGAACAGATACTACTGATGCACAAGGTAAGTATGATTTTAATAACTTACCTAACGATGATTACTATTTAATTTTTCTGAATGAGGCGGATGAAAAATTAATAGAAGATTCCACTTATGTAATCAAAGGGCAGGTTACCATGAAAGGTTTGCCTTATACTAAAGCGTCTATTAATGGAGTCCCCACCGATGACGATGGAAATTACAGATTTGAGGTGAAAAATAAATTCTATGGTTTGTTAAGTGGTACCCCTTCTGTACTTAGCGAAATGACAGCTGAAGACATATTAGGAAAATATGGTGACCAAACTGCACCGGGAGTTGTTTTTAAAGTGCAAGTGGCAGCTTACTTAAATGATAATAATTACGATGGAAGCCACTTGAAATCTCTCGGTAAAATTGATAAAGCAGTTTTAGATGATGGTATTACTCGTTTTACAATGGGTGAATTTAATACATTACGTGAGGGGAAAGCATTACAGAAAAAATGTATCGCAAAAGGACAAGATGATGCTTTTGTAATAGTGTTTATTAATGGTAAAAGAACTTACTTAGAAGAATTAATTAATTCGGGAGTTTTTAAATAATTACTCCCAAACCTTGGTTCCCTCAGTACAGTTTTGACAGATATCAATTTCTTGTCGGTTAGTTAATAGTGCTTTTCTAAAATTGTTGTAGCCTTCGTTTTGCCAAATTTTTTCTAAAGAAGTTTCTTGTATATCACCTAACTGGTGTTGAGCATCCTTATCAAAACAACAGGGTACCACTTTACCGTCCCAAGTAATTACACAACTACTCCACATTCGCCAGCACTCGTTTAGCATTTTGTTTTTTAACTTATACGTGCCATCTGCTTGCTTTTTGTATCGGCTATATTTGTCAATAGTAGGTATTAATGGATTGCCCTTTTCAAAATCATAAACTTGAGCTGTTTTAAATCTAATTTCATCTACACCTAGCTCTTTGGCTAATCGTTTAGCATCCTCAATTTGATGTTCATTAGGTTTTACCACTAAAAACTGAAATATCACATAAGGCGTTTTTGATTTAAGTTCCTTTTTCCATTTCATAATGTTTTTGGCACCTTCAATTACTTTATCTAAACTTCCTTGTTTACGGTAGCTTTCATAAGTTTCTTGTGTGGTTCCATCAATTGAAATGGTTAACCTGCTTAGACCACTTTTAATGGTTGCCTTAGCGTTTTTATCATTTAGAAAATGAGCATTGGTAGAGGTTGCTGTATACATTTTTTTTTGGTTAGCATAACTTACCATTTCCAAAAAATCAGGATTAATATATGGTTCCCCTTGAAAGTAAAAGTTAAGGTAAAATGATTTCTTATGCACTTGGTCAATTATCTTTTTGTAGAAATCTTGTTTAATGTTTCCTTCAGGTCGGGTAAACTGTTTTAACCCACTTGGGCATTCTGGGCAACCTAAATTACAGGCAGTTGTTGGTTCAATCGTTAAACTAATAGGAGAACCTTTTATTATAGGATTTTTAGTTTTCTTACTTTGATTAAAACTTCTTTTAACTTTTGCGGCATTAATTAACCTAGGTAGAGTTAATTTTTTTAGTAGGTTAATATGGTCGTAGCTTATTACCATGTTATTCAAAATTACGAATAAAGCAATTCAACTTTTAAAAGTAAATTAGCACCTTATGAGAGTTTGGTTATTCATAATGTTTTTTATTCCAACAATTCTATTTGGTCAAAACCAAATTAAAGGGAGGGTTGTAGATAGCCAAACAAAAGAAGCTTTGGCTTTTGTAAACATTGTAATCAATAATCAAAATACTGGAACCACAACGGGGATTGATGGAAATTTTAAAATTAGAACAACAGAACCCATTCATACTTTACAATTAAGCTACGTAGGGTATCAACCATTAAAATTAGATGTAACAGGTAAAAACTACATAGAAATTGAACTCAAAAAAACCAATTATGAGTTAATGGAATTTAAAGTTCTTCCAGGCGAAAATCCTGCTCATCGTATAGTGAAAAAATTAGTTGATAACCGAAAAAAACACAACCCCGAAAAGAGTCTCAATTTTAAGTATGAAAGTTATAGCAAGATGTATTTTACAGGGCAAGTTGATAGTGTTTTATTGGCTAATCCAGATAGTATTGCAAAGCTTGATACAAGCGACCAAAAAGCAATTGAATGGTTAGAAGAATATCACATTTTTATGATGGAGTCCGTAACTGAAAGAAAATACAAGTTGCCAGATAAAAGTTATGAGAAAGTTTTAGCATCAAGAGTTTCGGGGTTGAAGAACCCGACCTTTTCATTGTTAGCTAGTCAATTTCAATCTTTCTCTTTTTATAATCCAACATTACATGTATTAGGTGAAGCATATTTAAATCCGGTAACTCTAGGAAGTATCAACAAATATTTATTTTTAATTGAAGATACCACCTTTAATGGAGTTGATACTGTTTTTATTATTTCTTTCAGACCGCGAAAAGATAAAAATTTTGCTGGGTTAAAAGGCTTACTGTATATTAATACAGACGATTATGCTTTGCAAAATGTAATAGCTGAACCAGTGGAAGATCAAGGTACTCCGATAAAAATACAGCAACAGTATAAAAAGATAGATGGAGCTTGGTTTCCTGTTCAATTAAATACGAACATTATTTTTAACAACATGGAAATCAACAATTTTAAAATGTTGGGAATAGGGAGAACTTACCTCAAAAACATACAAATAAACCCTGAACTAGAAAACAAGGAATTTAGCTATGTGGAGCAGGAAATTGATAAAGATGCCACTAAAAAAGATGACGAATTTTGGAATCAATATCGAGAAGATACACTTTCAGTAAAAGAACAAAACACTTACCATTTTATTGATAGTGTAGGTGAAGCAGAGAATTTTGATAAAAAAATTAAAGTACTAACAGCATTGTTAACAGGTAAACTAAAATGGGGTGTTGTTGATTTAGATATCAATAGGTTTATAAGTTATAATGATTACGAAGGGTTTAGGTTAGGAGCAGGGTTGCATACTAATGAAAGAATAGCTAGATGGGTGAGTATTGGTGGATACGGAGCTTATGGATTTAAAGATCAGGAATTTAAATATGGTGGAGATATTGATTTTCAGATTAACCGGAGAAACGATGTGAGTTTAAATTTTTCCGCCATTAAAGATGTGGCAGAACCAGGGGTAAATACCTTTTATGATTATAAACAACCATTGCTTTCTACAGCTGGTAATCGAGTACTTTATTTAAGTAGAATGAATAATATTGACAAATTAGAAGCAAGGTTAAAATTCAGAACGCTTAGGTATTTAAAAGTGTATTTGTTTGCCAATCAAGAAAATGTGGAGGTAACTAATAACTATACTTTTAAAAAAGTAACAGATAACACTATTTTAAATGACAAATACTATTTATTCACCGAAGTAGGAGCAGAATTTAGATATGCTTTTAAAGAAAAAGTAATAGAGTCGTTTAATCTACAAATTCCAAAACCGAGTAATTACCCAGTAATCTATGCAAAAGTAGCGCAAGGTATTAATGCTTTTAATGGAGAATATCAGTATACCAGATATGCCTTACGTGCTGAAAAAAGATTTTACATTACCAATTTGGGTTGGCCAAGTTTTCATGCTGAAGCAGGATTGATAGATGGAAAAGTTCCACAGCATAAATTAAATAGTTCTTTGGGTACAAATGATTTGAGTGATTTTTTATTGGTGTCTACTGAAAATGCTTTTGAAACCATGCTGCCTTATGAGTTTTTTTCGAGTGAATATGTTCATTTTCATTTCAGACACAGTTTTGGTTCCTTATTGTTTAAAGCAGGAAAGTTTGAGCCAGAATTGGTGGTAACCTCAAGTGTTGGTTTTGGAGCTTTATCTTATCAAGGACTGCATGATGGAGTTGAATTTAATACAATGGAAAAAGGTTATTACGAGAGTGGAATGGTTATCAATAAAATTTTTAAGCTGAACTTTACTACTTTTGGTGTAGGTACTTTTTACCGTTATGGTCCATACCAACTGCCAAAATCAAGTGACAACTTTACCGTAAAAATGGCATTAGGATTTAGTTTTTAAAATGAGATTTGTTTTAGCTTCTATAATACTTGTTACCCTTTTTTCTTGTTCAACAGAACTAGAGAATAATTCAGCTATAGATCAACCAGTAGAAGATACTGTTCAGTATAAAGTTGCAAATGCTACAGAGGAGGAAGTAGTTGAAGTACCCATTTTACCCTTTTTTGAGTTACAATTTTTAGATGAAGAGTTTAAAGCATTTTACTACGATTTAATAAATAGTTGCTACAAAAAAGACACAGTAGCTGTGCTTAATGCAATTCACGATACCTTGAGGTTTAGCAAATACGAGTGTGCTTATGGCATGTATCTTAATGCTGGCTGTGAAGGTTGTACAAGGTGCTCTAAAAAAGGGATGCTGATGGGAATATTTTCAGGAGCTGATGCTGAACAGATATGTGAACGTTTGTATGATATGATTACACGCTATGGAGTAGGATCTGCAAAAAATAACGAGCTATACTACAAATGGCTGATGCTAGATTCAGCTCATGTTAATTTTAACTTTAAAAATTGGGAACAGGGAGCTAAGTATTTTGATTATAGCATGATAATACCAAAACAGGAAGAGATTAAAATCAGAGAACACCCAAATCAAACAAGTAAAGAAATAGCTACGTTTCCTTTTGAGATGATATCCTATTCCAATGAACCGGGAATGGGAGAGTACGATGATGAAACAGGAACTTCATGGTATGAGTATGACGGGGGTTATATAAATGGCAGTCAGGTGTTAACGGGTTTTGATTTTACATTAGTTATTTTTGAAAAGACTCATCAAGGTTGGAAGATTACTGGTTTTATTCAACCACCAGGCTGTTAATGGAGGAAAACAATTCAAATAAATTTTTACAAGGACAAATCATATTAATTGACAAGCCCTTAACCTGGACATCTTTTGATGTAGTTAAAAAATTGAAATGGTTAATCCGGAAAGAGTATGATTTAAAGAAAATAAAAATCGGTCATGCTGGAACTTTAGACCCATTGGCTACGGGGTTGTTGGTAGTTTGTACAGGTAAATTCACTAAAAAGATAAACGAAATACAAGCTGCTGAAAAAGAATATATAGGAGTGATTACACTAGGAGCGACCACTCCATCTTATGATTTAGAAAAAGAGGTTGATCAAGAGTTCCCAATCGAACACATTACAGATGAATTAATTCAGAAAGCAGCAAGATCTTTTATTGGAGAGCAAGAGCAAGTTGCTCCCATTCATTCAGCAAAAAAAATTGAAGGTAAAAGAGCTTATGAGTTAGCTAGAAAAGGAGAAGAAGTTAAAATCAAATCAAATATCATTACCGTAAAAAAGTTTGAAGTTGAATTTTGTGATTTACCAGAAATAGAAATAGTTGAAGGATCTAGAATTAATCAAGCAGAACCATACAAACAAGGGTTACATGTTAAATTCAGAATAGTATGTAGTAAAGGAACATATATTCGCTCTATAGCCAGAGATTTTAGCAAAAGATTAAATTCTGGAGGACACCTATCTGCTTTAAGAAGAACTAGAATAGGAGAATTTGACGTAAAGAATGCAAATCAAACGGATGATATTAAAAAGATATTTTTTGATAAATAACTGAATTTCATTAAATTGCCCTATGAATTCTTTTTTTTCTCATAGGGTTTGTGGTATTAAGCAATTATTGTTACTTATAGTTTTAATAACTACTTCAGCTGCAATCTTTGCTCAAAAGATAGAGTTTACTCCCGAAGAAAAAGAATGGATTAAAAACCACCCTGTAATTTATCACGGATATGAACCTAATTGGCCACCTTATGAAATGTATAACAATGGAGATTACAAAGGAATTATTGGCGATTATGTTAAAATTTTAGAACGTGAAACGGGTATAGAAATAAAACCTGTTCCTAATATTACCTGGAAAGAAACGGTTGAAGGGCTTAAATCTGGAGAAATAGACTTTACTGTTTGTGCAGGTATTACAGATGAACGCAAACAGTACTTAAATTTTACTAAGCCTTACATTTCTTCCCCAATGGTAATAGTAACTCAAAAAGAAGGAGTTTTTGTTAGTGGGTTAGATGGGTTAAGAGGTAAAACCATTAGTTTGCCAACCCAATACTATACCGTTGAGTTAATTGCCAAAGATTATCCTGATATAAAAATTATTGAAAAGCAAAGTATTGAAGACTGTATTCGCTCTGTGAGTATGGGAGAAACAGATGCTTTTGTGGGAAATCTGGTAGTTGCAAGTTATTACATTGAACACCTTGGGTTTACAAATTTAAAAATAGCAGCACCTACCGATTATGATAAAACACACATTGGTTTAGCTGCCAGAAAAGATTGGCCAGAGCTTATTAGTATTAGTCAGAAAGTATTCGATAACATTTCTTTTCAAGAAAAAAATGATATCCTTCAAAAGTGGGTGGCCGTTCGATATGAATATGGTGTTAATATGGCTAAAATCAAAACTTATGTATTTTATGCTTTAATAGCTATAATATTATTGTTTGCATTGGTTTTGCTTTGGAATAAATCCTTAAAACGAGAAATTAAAAAACGAAAAAAAATAGAAAAACAATTAGAAGAAACATTACTAAAAACAAATAGAAAAAGTGAAGAAAGAAAAGTGTTGTTACAAGAAATACATCATCGTGTAAAAAATAATTTACAGATAATAATTAGTCTGCTTCGTTTGCAGCAAAATGATGATGAATATTTAACTAAAAAACTTAATGAAACGATTAATAGAATTAATGCTATTTCTTTGGTGCATGAAAAAGTTTATCAATCAGAAAACGTAGCTAACATCAAACTTACAGATTATGTTAGAAGTTTAGCAGAAGACATTATCAACTCTTTCTCAGACCATCATCCCAAATTAATTATTGAATCGAATATAGATGAGGTTAATTTGAAGCCATTAATACCCTTAGCTTTAATTCTTAATGAATTAATCACTAATTCGTTAAAATACGGCTTAATTAACTTGACAGATGGACAAATTAGCATCAAAATAAATCATGAGGTTGATAAAACAACTCTACATTATACAGATAATGGTAAATGGATTGAACCAAAGAAAGAATCTAGTTTTGGACTTTCTTTAATTGAGATTTTTACAGAGCAGCTAGATGGTTCTTACACCAGAACTATAGAAAAAGGTACAACCTATTATTTTACCTTTAATCAGGTATTAAAATAATAAGTTTTTCACTCCCTTAAAAGCTCGTAAAGTTCATCTAAATTAGGTGTTAGAATTACCTCTATTCTTCTATTTTTCTTTCGGCCTTCAGCAGTATTAGTTAAATCAATAGGTAAATACTCGCTTCTACCAGCTGCAGTTAATCTTTTTGGATCAACCTTGCTGTTTTTTGTAATTATTTTAACAACTGAAGTAGCACGTTTTACACTCAAATCCCAATTATCTTCTATATCTCCTTTACTTTTTAAAGGAACATTATCCGTATGTCCTTCTACAACAACATTAACATCAATAGTTGATTCTAACACTTTGGCCAGTTTTTTTAAGGCGTCAGTTCCTCTAGCACCTACAGTGTAACTACCAGAGGCAAACAACAAACTCTCATCTAAAGAAACATAAACTTTACCATTTTTCTGTTCAATGGTTAATCCATTATTCTCAAAACCAAGTAATGCCTCTTTCAATTTTTTCTTAATGGCAGCTAGTTTTTCATCTTTAGCATTGATTAAGGCTTCTAATTCTTTTACTCGTTTCTCTCTTGCTTCCAAATCAGCTTGCAACTGATTTAGTTTTTGCTCTTTTTTTAATAATGAACTTTCTAATGCTCTAAGTGCATCTTCTTGACTTTGTAAATCCTCCTGAGCTTTTTGTAGTTGTTTCATCAGCTTAGCAGTAGCAGATTTATCATTGCTGTTTTTTAACTGATTTGTCAATACACCATGTTGTTTCTTTAAAGTTTCATAATTAGAGGTCATTTTATCAAACTCTGTTTGGTTATTTCTTAGCTCACCTTCTAATTTCCCAATTTGTTTTTTGGCACTTTCGTTAGATGATTTTAGACTTTGAGCTTCTTCTTCCAGAGACTGGTTTTGTGCTTTTAGTGCAGCCAATTCTTCAGCACAAGCCTGTTGTTTAGCTTTTAATTCTTCATATTTTTTAGCAGGAATACATGAAAATAATGTTACTCCTAAAAAAAGATATGCTATAAAATTCTTTCTCAAAACCATTTTAAGTATTTTTAAATACAATAATATCTTTTAATATTGCAGCACTACAAAGCCTTAGAGCATATTTATAAACAGATAAATATTAAAAACAATTTGCTGTTAAAAACTTTTTTGTGGTATTAATATAATTCATACCTTTGCAGCCTTTTCACTTAAAAAGTAGATAGTGAGAGTTTTAGGTGAATACATAATACAGTTTGAGGGGTTGAAACAAGGAACTCATTTTTTTGAGTTTGAAGTTGATAATAGGTTCTTTGAGGAGTTTGATTGTTTTGAGTTTGAAAAATCAAGTTTTAAAATTGATTTGCATTTTGAAAAACAATCAACAATGATGGTACTTAATTTTGGGATAAGGGGTAGTTTTTCAGTCCCTTGTGACAGGTGTTTAGATTTGGTTGATGTAGCTGTTGTAGCTGATGAAAAACTAATTGTAAAATTCGGGGAAGAGTTGTTTAATGAAACAGATGACATTTTAATTTTATCCGAAAACGAACACGAAATTAATGTAGCATCGAGCATATACGAGTTTATTATGCTTAATATACCTCAAAAAAGGAAGCATAAAAAGAAAGATTGTAATCAAGCTGTTATTAAAGAATTAGAAAAAGTAGAATATAAAGAAGAAAAAGAAGTTGACCCGAGATGGGCAACACTTAAAAATATTAATATAGAAAAATAGAGTAAAATGGCACATCCTAAAAGAAAGACATCGAAGCAGAGAAGAGATAAGAGAAGAACTCATTATAAGGCTACTGCTCCTACATTAGCAAATTGTTCTAACTGTGGTGCTCCTGTATTGTACCATAGAGTTTGTGGTGAGTGCGGATATTACAGAGGTAAACAAGCTGTTGAGAAAGAAGTTGCTTTATAGTAACAACTCTTTTTAAAAAGAAATATTGAACTTACTGGTTTTAATGCTTAAATCAGTAAGTTTTTTTATTTTATATACCTTAGATTAGATATATTTTATACCTTCGTTTGTTCAAAATGCTAAACAATAAGTATGAGTAGTATTACAGCAGCTATTACAGCAGTTCAGGGATATGTTCCAGATTATGTATTGACTAATAAAGAGTTAGAAACGATGGTAGAAACTACTGATGAATGGATTACTACCAGAACTGGAATTAAAGAAAGAAGATTGTTAAAAGGAGAAGGGAAAGGAGCGTCTGTAATGGGAGCTGAAGCCGTTAAAGGGCTTTGTGAAAAAAGAGGGATTTCTCCCGAAGAAATTGATTTAATCATTTGTTGCACTGTTACAGGAGATCATATTTTTCCTGCAACTGCTAATATTATTTCTGATAAGGTAGGAGCAAAAAATGCTTTTGGGTTTGATGTTAATGCCGCTTGTTCAGGGTTTTTATATGGCTTGGTAACAGGTTCAAAATTTATTGAATCAGGTAGTCATAAAAAAGTAGTGGTAGTAGGTGTAGATAAAATGTCAGCCATTGTTGATTATGAAGATCGTGCAACCTGCATTATTTTTGGAGATGGTTGTGGAGCAGTTTTGTTAGAACCAAATGAAGAAGGTTTTGGAGTGAGAGACTCTATACTAAGAAGTGATGGTTCAGGATTTCAATATCTACATCAAAAAGCAGGAGGTTCTGCATATCCTCCATCTTTAGAAACGGTAAAAAATAAAGAACACCATATACATCAAGAAGGGCAAGCAGTATTTAAGTTTGCAGTAACCAATATGGCAGATGTTTCAGCTGAGATTATGGAAAAAAACAATCTATCTTCTGATGATGTTGCATTCTTGGTTCCTCATCAAGCTAACAAACGAATTATAGATGCTACTGCTCGGAGAATGGGAGTTGGTGATGAGAAAGTTATGCTTAATATTCAAAAATTTGGCAATACTACATCTGGCACTATACCTTTATGTTTATGGGAATGGGAAAATCAATTAAAGAAAGGTGACAACATAATACTAGCAGCTTTTGGAGGAGGATTTACATGGGGTTCTATATGGGTGAAATGGGCTTATGATTCTTAAAATAAATAATAATTACTTTTACACAATTAAAAATAAAAAATCAAGATAAATTATGAAACCAGCAGAAATTCAAGAACTAATCAAGTTTGTAGCAAAATCTGGGGTTAGTGAAGTAGAAATTGAAGATAAGGATTTTAAAATCACTATAAAAACTCCTCCACATAAAAGAGGTAAGCATCAACAAGTTGTTGAGGTACAGCCGGTTGTTCAAGCACCAATGGCTGCTCCAGTAGCAGCAGCTCCACAGGCTGTACCAGTACAGCAGCCAGTAGCAGCAACTGCACCTGCTTCAGCACCAGCTGCTCCAACAAAAGAGGCAGCAGATGACGATGCTAATTATGTTGCTATTAAATCTCCAATGATTGGAACGTTTTATAGAAAACCATCGCCAGATAAAGATTCTTTTGTAAATGTTGGGGATGATGTGAAAGCTGACACAGTAGTATGTATGGTAGAGGCGATGAAATTATTTAATGAAATTGAGGCAGAAATTACTGGAAAAGTAGTTAAGGTGTTGGTTGATGATGGTGATCCTGTAGAATATGATCAACCATTATTTTTAATTGATCCATCATAATCATTTAAAAATTATAATCATCGAATCTCAGAAGCCAATTTACTTGGTAGTTGAGGATTGAAAAATTTTTAAAAGGTAGATTTATGTTCAAAAAGATATTAATTGCAAATAGAGGGGAAATTGCTCTAAGAGTAATAAGAACTGCAAAGGAGATGGGGATTAGCACAGTAGCGGTTTACTCTACGGCTGATAAAGATAGTTTACATGTAAGGTTTGCTGATGAAGCAGTTTGTATAGGCCCTCCTAAAAGTGCAGAATCATATTTAAATATTCCTAATATTATTGCAGCTGCAGAGATTACCAATGCTGACGGTATACATCCTGGTTATGGGTTTTTGTCTGAAAATGCTAAGTTCTCTAAGATTTGTCAAGAGAATGGGATAAAATTTATTGGTGCATCACCAGAGATGATTGATGCAATGGGAGATAAGGCTTCTGCAAAATCAACCATGAAAAAAGCAGGAGTTCCTGTAATTCCTGGTTCAGAAGGAATTTTAGATACACTTGAGGATGCCAAAAAAACAGCAAAAAAAATAAAGTACCCTGTAATGATTAAAGCCACTGCTGGTGGTGGTGGTAAAGGAATGCGTGTAGTATGGAGCGAAGAAGAAATGGAAGAGCACTGGGACTCTGCAAGGCAGGAAGCAGGTGCTGCTTTTGGTAATGATGGAATGTATATGGAGAAGTTTATTGAAGAACCTCGCCATATAGAAATTCAAATTGCAGGAGACTATAGAGGAAAGGCTTGTCATTTGTCTGAAAGAGATTGTTCTATTCAAAGACGACATCAAAAACTAGTTGAGGAAACTCCTTCACCATTTATGACTCCTGAATTGAGAAAAAGAATGGGAGAAGCTGCTATTAAAGCTGCTGAAGCTGTTAAATATGAAGGAGTTGGAACAGTTGAATTTTTAGTGGATAAGAATAGAGACTTCTATTTTATGGAAATGAATACTAGAATTCAGGTAGAGCATACTATTACAGAGGAGGTAATCAATTTCGACTTAATAAAAGAACAAATAAAACTAGCAGCAGGTGAAAAGATTAGTGGTAAAAATTATGAACCACAATTACATGCTATTCAATGTAGAATTAACGCGGAAGATCCTTTTAATGGATTCAGACCAAGTCCTGGTAAAATAGAAACTTATCATGAACCAGGCGGACATGGAATAAGGATAGATACACATGTTTATGCTAGCTATATTATTCCACCATATTACGACTCAATGATTTCTAAGTTAATTACTGTTGCTCAAACTAGAGAGGAAGCTATTAAGAAGATGGAGAGAGCTTTAGATGAATACATCATTGAAGGTATAAAATCTACTATTCCTTTTCATCAACAATTATTAAAAGATGAAAAGTTTAGAGCAGGTGATTTTACCACAAAATTTATGGAAACATTTGAAATAAAAGAAAAATAAAATAACTTTAGACACATTAAAAATTCAAATATGGATAAAGAAGTTTATAAAGTATTAGTCCCTCATGATTATTCATCTGTTGCTGATTGTGCGATTAGCCATGCTGCTAAAATTGCAAAATCTTATGATGGAGAGGTTTATTTGTTACATGTAGTAGGTAAAACTAAAGAAGTTGATGAAAACAGAGCAAAGCTAACTACAATTGCCAAAGATGCCGAAAGTAAATATGGAGTGAATATGCATGTAATTGTTAGAATAGGCAATATTTTTGATGACATTGGAGATGTTGCTTCTGAAATTGATGCAGGCTATATCGTTATGGGAACTCATGGAGCAAGAGGAATGCAGAAAATTATGGGTAGCCATGCCATTAAAGTGATTTCTCATTCTAAAGTTCCTTTTGTAGTTGTACAAGAAAAAGGCCCAAGTGATACTGATGCTTACGATGATATTGTAGTTCCAATTGATTATTCGGATGTAACTAAACAAAAGTTGCATATTGCTGCGAGTATTGCTACTCACTTTAATAGTAAAGTACATCTTTTTGCAGCCAAAGAATCTGACGAATTTTTGCAAACTAAGTTAAATAGAGAATTAACTTTTGCTAAAAATTATTTCACTGAAAAATCTATTAGTTATACTATCGAAAACGCTGAAGAATCAGGAGGGTTTAAAAAACAATTAGTAAAGTATGCAGCAAGAATTAATGCTGATATGATTGCTATTGTTAATACTCAAGAAGGCTCATTATTGCCAGACTTCTTTGGTAGTGAAGAACAAGAGGTGATAGCAAACGATGCTGAAATACCAGTTATTATTACTAATCCAACACAGCACTTTGTGCATTCAAGTGTGTTTGGATCGTAATTTATTTTAATATTTAAAAAAAAGCCTTGTAATTTTTTTACAAGGCTTTTTTTATGTCAACTCACAATGGTATGTTTAAATAAAAAAGAGGAATGTTATTTGTTTGCTCTATATAAAAATATCTTTACACAATATCACATCTAATTTAAAGTATTACAACTATGCGATTTCAAATTTTGTTTATATTCATTTTTAGTGCTTTTACAGCTTTTTCTCAATTACACACTTATAAGTGGACTAATGGGAAAAAGAAGGCAGAGGGAGTTGTGAAAGATGGCTTAGAACAAGGTAAATGGACTTTTTGGAGTAAGGGTGGAGTTATCCAGCAAGAAGTTGAATATAAAGATGGAGTTTTTAATGGCAAGTACATCAATTATAATGAGCAGGGAAAGAAAAGAGAAGAAGGCTTTTTTAATCAAGCAAAAAAAGAGGGAGTCTGTAAAGTATGGTTTGATGATGGGAAGCTAGAAATGGTTGGCTTTAATAAAAACGGGTACAGAGATAGTTTATGGACCTTTTATTACCCATCTGGTAGTAAAAAAGAAGAAGGACATTTTTTTAAAGATGAACGGGTTGGAGAATGGAAATCATGGTATGAAGATGGAAAACTAAAAAATACCATAACTTTTAAAGAAGGGAAACCAATTTTGAACACCTACTTTAATAAACAAGGTGAACAAACAGTAAAAGATGGTAATGGTAAGTTTCAATCATATCACTCTGATGATGAAACTATAAAATTTAAAGGAGCTTATAAAAATGGTTTAAAAACCGGATTGTGGCAAGAGTTTAATGCCAGTAGTAAAAAATTGGCAGAAGGAAATTATGATAGCGGCATAATGACTGGCGAATGGATTTATTTTTGGGAAGATGGTGTAACTCCAAGATTAAAAGGAGTGGTAACTAATGGCAAAAAAAATGACATTTGGACTTACTGGTATCAAAACGGAAAAAAATTAAAAACAGTAACTTATAAAGAAGGAAAAGAAGATGGAGAAATGAAAGAATGGTTTGAAAATGGAGCAATAAGTGTTGAGGGTAATTTTTTAGATGGTGAGCGAAACGACAAGTGGATTTTTTGGTTAGACAATGGAAATAAAGATTTTGAAGGTAATTTCAAAAACGGATTAAGAGATGGGCTTTGGACTTTTTATAGTGATAGCACAGGGCAAAAAAGTTATGAGGGGCTTTATGAAGATGATAAACGAAATGGGGAATGGACATTTTGGTATCTAAACCAACAAGTATGGAAAAGAGGCAACTATGTTAATGATAGAAAAAATGGTGAATGGAAGTATTGGAGTGAAAAGGGGCAGTTAGTAATGCAAGGAGTGTTTAAAAATGGAAAGGAAGAAGGAGAATGGAAAAGCTGGTATGATAGTGGAGCTAAAAAAGATATAGGGCACTTTACTAATGGCATTATGGACGGAGAATGGCAAGGATGGTTTGAAAATGATCAGCAAGACTATAAAGGTTTTTATAAGCAAGGTTTAAAAGATGGCATTTGGGAGTATTGGTATGAAAATGGTCAGCAAGAGTTAATGGATAGTTATTTGGTAAAAGAAGATGAGAAAAAATCTTATTTAATGGATAAGGATAAGAAGTTTGCTGAGTTTACCAAAAACCGATTAATTTCTGTTCAGGAAGGACCTCATTATTATTGGTATAAAAATGGAAACTTAAAAGAAGAAGGTGAATACAAAGATAATTTTCAGCATGGGAAGTGGGTTTATTATTATGAAGATGGGAAGAAGCAATATGAGCAAACATTTATAAAAGGTAAACAAGAAGGAAAAGTTACTTCCTGGTATGCTATAGGTACTTTAGAAAGTGAAAAATACTTTAAAAATGGTCGATCACATGGTAAATGGACTTTTTATGGTAAAAAAGCTGGAGAAGTAAAGAAAGTGCTTCATTTTAAAGATGGAGTATTACAAAAAGATTAATCTTTAACAAAAAAGCCTTAACTGATTATGTATGTTAAGGCTTTTTCTTTTTAAGAAGTTATCGGATAATTAAACCGTCATTATGTCTTTCTCTTTAGCATCAATCATGGCATCTACTTTAGTTACATAGTCATCAGTAACTTTTTGTATTTGACTTTCGGCATCTTTAGCCATGTCTTCACTTAAGCCATCATTTTTTAATTTTTTAATTTCATCATTAGCATCTTTACGGGCATTTCTAATACCAACTTTAGCATGTTCACCTTCAGCTTTAGCTTGTTTACTTAAATCTCGTCTTCTCTCTTCAGTTAAAGCAGGGATGTTTATTAAAATACTCTCACCATTATTTTGTGGGTTTAAACCAAGGTTAGCATGTACAATTCCTTTTTCAATTTCTTCTAATAAAGACTTATCAAAAGGCTGAACAGATAAAGTTCTTCCATCAAGGGCAGTAACATTAGCTACTTGGTTTAAAGGAGTTAATGCTCCGTAACATTCAACCATAACTCTACTTAACATCATTGGGTTGGCTTTTCCAGCTCTAATCTTTTGTAGCTGATTATCCAAATGATTTATAGCGCTATCCATAGCTTCTTTAGCTGTATCAATAGCAAATTCAATTTCTTCAGTCATGGGCTCTAATTTTTAAAATAAAGGTATTAAAAGTTAACTAATGTTCCAACTTCAGTTTCTTGATTTACTACTTTTTGTAGGTTGCCCGGAGTATTCATGTCAAATACAATGATAGGCAATTTGTTCTCATTACATAGGGTAAAGGCCGTCATATCCATTACGTTTAAACCTTTTTTATAAACCTCTTCAAATGTAATTTCTTTGTATTTTTTTGCAGAGCTATCTTTCTCTGGATCAGCAGTATAAATACCATCTACTCTTGTGCCTTTTAAAATCACATCAGCTTCAACTTCAATAGCTCTCAAACTTGCTGCTGTATCTGTAGTGAAAAATGGATTTCCTGTTCCGGCACCGAATATTACTACTCTTCCTTTTTCAAGGTGTCTTACTGCTCTTCTTTTAATAAAAGGTTCAGCTATTTCTTTCATTTCAATGGCAGTTTGTAGGCGTGTATATACACCAATACTTTCTAAAGCTGATTGCAGAGCCATACTATTGATAACTGTAGCTAGCATCCCCATATAATCGCCCTGAGTTCTTTCCATGCCACCTTTCTCTGCCTGAATTCCTCTAAAAATATTTCCTCCTCCTATTACAATGGCAACCTGAACACCTTGTTCTACAACCTGTTTTATTTCTTTAGCATATTCAGCTAAACGATCATTATCAATTCCAAATTGCTTGTTACCCATTAGGGCTTCACCACTAAGTTTTAAAAGAATTCTTTTGTAAGCCATGTTATTATTTTTGTTACGATAAAGTTAAAAAAATATGGACAAAAAAAATCCCGCAATTTGCGGGATTTAAAATTTGATATTAACCAAGCATGATGCGTTTGAAATCAGTAACGGTTAAACCGCCTTCAACTTCACTTAGCATTTGACTAACAGTTTTTTTGTTGTCTCTTACAGATGCTTGATTTAATAATGTGTTTTCTTTTAGGTATTTTTTAACGGTACCTTCAGCAATTTTTTCTACAATGTGCTCAGGCTTACCTTCAGCTAATGCTTTCTCTTTACCAAGTTCCATTTCTTTAGCAATGATTTCTTCAGGAACACTGTTTTCATCAATTGCTATTGGATCCATTGCAGCAACTTGCATAGCAACTTGCTTACCAGCTTCAGCTATAGTATCACCAGATTTGTTTAAACCTACAATAGATGCTAATTTATTACCTGGGTGATTATAAGCAACTGCTTGATCAGCTTCAACTACTTCGTAGCCAGAAACATCAATCTTTTCACCAATAACACCTGTTTGCTCAGTAATTTTATCAGCAACAGTTAAACCATTACCATCAAAGCTTAATGCTTTTAACTCCTCTATGTTTGCGGGGTTGTTTTTAATGGCTAAGTCTAATATTTTGTTTGCAAATGTTCCAAAATCTTCGTTTTTGGCAACAAAGTCAGTTTCGCAATTTACTACTACCATAACTGCTTTTTTAGCATCAGTAGTCGTTTTGGCAATAACTAAACCTTCATTTGCATCTCTATCACCTCTTTTAGCAGCAACTTTCTGACCTTTCTTTCTTAATAAATCAATTGCTTTATCAAAGTCTCCTTCAGCTTCAACTAGAGCTTTTTTGCAGTCCATCATTCCTGCACCTGTTTGCTTACGTAATTTGTTAACGTCTGCAGCTGTAATGTTTGCCATTTTAATTCTTAATTAAAGTTTTATAATAAGTTTTATTTAGATTCAGCGTTAGCTTCTTCTTTAACCTCTTCTTTTTTTACTGGCTTTTTAGCATCTCTTTCTGCTTTAGCCTTGTCTTTATCTTTTTTTCTTTCAGCTAAACCTTCTGATATAGCTGAAGAAAGAAGAGATAAAATCTTTTCGATAGATTTTTCAGCATCGTCATTTGCAGGGATAGGGAAATCAACAGCAGTTGGATCAGAGTTAGTATCTACAATAGCAAAAGTAGGGATGCCTAACTTTTTAGCTTCTGCAATAGCAATATGCTCTTTCATGATGTCAACAACAAAAATTGCAGCTGGTAATCTCGTTAAATCAGAAATAGAACCTAAGTTCTTTTCTAATTTTTGTCTTTGACGAGAGATTTGTAATCTTTCTCTTTTAGATAGAGTAGCCATTGTACCATCTTCTCCCATTTTATCAATTGCAGCCATTTTTCTAACTGCTTTTCTAATGGTAACAAAGTTGGTTAACATTCCACCTGGCCACCTTTCAGTTACGTATGGCATGTTAATTCCTTTTGCCATTTCTGCAACTGCATTTTTTGCTTGTTTTTTAGTAGCAACAAACATTATTTTTTTACCAGATTTAGCAATTTGTGCAAGAGCTGAAGATGCTTCTTCTAACTTTGCAGCAGTTTTATGTAAATCTATGATGTGGATTCCGTTACGCTCCATAAAAATGTAAGGAGCCATTTTTGGATTCCATTTTCTTCTTAGGTGCCCAAAATGCACACCAGCATCAAGTAATTCTTGAAAATCTACTTTTTTTGACATGTTTTAATTGTTTACATTCTTTAATATTTCAACTTTTAAGTAGCTAGCTTAAAAAAGCTAAGTCTTAAAAGTTTAGATACTAAACAATAATTTATATTAACGTTTACTAAACTGAAATTTCTTACGAGCTTTAGGCTGACCAGATTTTTTACGTTCAACCATTCTTGGATCTCTTGTCATTAACCCTTCAGCTTTTAAAGCTGGTTTGTGCTCTTCGTCAATTTTTACAAGTGCTCTTGCAATAGCATGTCTTACTGCTTCTGCCTGACCTGTAATGCCACCACCTGCTACGTTTACTTTTACATCGTAATTTTTAGCTGTTTCGGTAACATTAAATGCTTGTTGAACCTTGCCTTGTAAAACGGTTGTAGGAAAGAACTCTTTGTAGTCTTTTTTATTTACAGTAACGTTACCTTTACCTTTTGATAAGTAAACTCTTGCTACTGCAGTTTTTCTTCTTCCTGTTGCGTTAACTACTTCCATGTGTTTTATTTAATGTCGCTTAAATTAATTGCTTTTGGTTGTTGAGCTTCCTGTTTATGCTCTGAACCAGCATATACATATAAGTTTTTAAACATAGCTCTACCTAACTTATTTTTTGGGAGCATACCTTTAATCGCTTTTTCTACCATTGCTGTAGGTTTTTTAGCCATTAATTCGTTAGCAGTAGCTCTTTTTTGACCTCCAGGATAACCAGAGAAGGTAATGTATTCTTTCTCATCCCACTTATTGCCAGAAAGTTTAATTTTTTCAGCATTAATAACTACTACATTATCTCCACAATCTACATGAGGAGTAAAGTTAGTTTTATGCTTCCCTCTTATTAAGTTAGCTACTTTAGAAGCTAATCTTCCTAATGTTTCGTCTTTAGCATCAACTAATAACCACTCCTTATTAACTGTAGCGTTATTTGCTGATATTGTTTTGTAACTTATTGTATCCACTTAACTAGTTTTTTATCAATCTGTTATTACATTACTACCCTAAATTGGGGCTGCGAATTTAGCACTTTTTTTTAATAGAACAATAATTTATTAACAATATATTGTTGTTTAGTGCTTTTTTCAATAAAAAAGACCCCGAATAGTCGAGGTCTTCCTTAAAATTTATGTTTTTATCTTATTTAAGAGTACCGTTAGCTTTGGCTTCTTCATTAAATTTTTTCTGCATTTTTAACCAAATAAACATTCCAACAAACCCTAGTAATAAAAATGCATTGTTAGGCAAATTTCCTAATGGTTCAAGTGTATTTTCAAACAGCCAGTAAAAAAAATCGCCTAATGAGTATATAAATTCTGTCATAACTTAAATGTTTAGAAAGCAAATGTAAAATTTATCTTTAATAAACAAAACACTTTTGGGTAAAAAACGCATATTGAAACTATATTTGTAGCACTTGTTATGTTAATAGCTGTTTTTAAATCCAATCAAAAAGTAATTAATGCATTTATCGTATTGTTGACATTTGTTATGTGGGTGCCCAGATTATGGAATGATACGGTTGTAATTAGTTATGATAATTCGTTATTTAATTTAGTTGAAGGTTTAAACAAATACAGCTATCTAAGTTACATTGTTTGTGTATTGTTAGTATCCTTTCAGGCAATTTATCTAAACAATATAGTAAATAGGCATAAAATAGTTAAAAATAATAGTCATTTGGTAGGATTGTTTTATGTAATCTTAATGGGTGTCAGTAAAACTATGCTCATATTTAACCCACTATTACTTGTAAATACGTTAGTTATCATATTACTCCATTTGTTTCTAAGACTATATAATCAGGCTCAGGTTAATGAAATAGCATTTAATTTAGGAGTATTAATAGGGTTGGCTACACTTATTTACTTTCCTTTAATCATATTGTTTCCTTTTCTGTGGTTGGTGTTGCTTTATATGAGTACTCCGAATTGGCGCAGCTTTATTGTTTCGATTTTTGGTTTTGTACTGCCTTTACTGTATTATGTAGTCGGTTTCTTTTTTTCGGATAATATAGAAACATTAAAAGCTTCGTTTGGATTAAATAATGTTATTTTCTTTGAGCAAGCATCAGGTTTGACTAATTATTACTATTCTATTTGTGTTGCATTGGCTCTAGGTATTTTATCAATATTATATTTTATAAAATCGACTCAATTTGATGTGGTTAAAGTGAGAAAATCAAAATTATTGACGTTAATGTTGGCAGTTTTACTTTCTTTATTAATAATTCTAAATGGAAATGACTACCTTGCAACACTAAGTTTAGTAAGTGTTCCCTTTTCAATTTTCTTAGCCAATTATTTTAATGATGTAAAAAGAAAATGGTTGGCAGAATTTCTATTTACGGTTTTAGCAGCTAGTTTGGTGTTGAATTATGTTTCGTAAAAGTGCATTTCGGTAACGTACTTGAAAACGGGCTCAGTTAATAAATATCTTACATCTTTTTTTTCTTTTATGGCTTTTCTGATAAAGCTTGAAGAAACTTTCATGACAGGGGCATCACAGTAAGTTACGTTTTTATGGTTTTTGAAATCATTTTCTGTTTCAATTACTATTTGTTCTTTTCGTTCAACTTCAGTTAAAGCTCTTGGATAAACAAAAATTTGATGATTTTCTATAATTTGTTCGTGGTTTTTCCATTTGTGGAATGTTCTTAAATTATCTTCTCCCATAATAAGGGAAAACTCATGTTCGGGATACTCTTCCTGGATGTAAGTAAGTGTAGTAGAGGTGTAAGATGGTTTAGGTAGTTCAAATTCTATGTTAGATGCTTTTAGCTTATTATTATCTTCAATGGCAGTTCTAACTAAAGCTAAGCGGTGGTAGTCTGATAGCAAAGATGCTTTCTTTTTTAAAGGGTTTTGAGGGGTAACAACAAGCCAAACCTGATCTAAATGGGTATAATCCGCCATATAATTGGCAATGATTAAATGCCCTACATGTATAGGATTGTAAGTACCAAAATAAAGGCCAATTTTCATTTACTTTTTTAAAAAGGATTTTACATAGTTTAAAACCTCTTGCTGTGCATCATCCAGATTGTCATTTACAATAATAGTATCGAACCATTTGGCGTACTCTATTTCCTTAGCTGCTTTAGCTAATCTTTTTTGAATTTTTTCTTCATCTTCAGTCCCTCGTGCTTTAAGTCTTTTCTCAAGCTCATCAATTGCAGGAGGTTTAATAAATATTGCCAGTGCCTTTTCTCCAAAATATTTAGTTAAACTTAAACCTCCCTCCACATCAACATCAAAGATTACATTCTTACCTCTATTCCAAATTCGATTGATTTCTGTTTTAAGTGTTCCATAAAAACTACCATCATATACTTCTTCCCATTCTACAAACTCATCGTTCTCTATCCTTCTCTTAAAATCATCTGTATTAAGAAAATAATAGTCTACACCATCCACTTCGTTGGTTCTTTTTTCTCTAGTACATGCTGAGATGGAAAATTCTAAATCTAAATCTTGTTGTAATAAAAATTTAGTGATTGATGTTTTTCCTGCCCCCGATGGTGCACATAATATGATACACTTCCCTTCCATAATAGTTTTATGTTATAAAATATTTAATGTTTGTTCCTTAATTTTTTCTAACTCATCTTTCATCTGAACCACTAGTTTCTGCATGTCTGCATTATTGGCCTTAGAGCCTAAGGTGTTAATTTCTCTACCAATTTCCTGAGAGATAAACCCTAGTTTTTTCCCTTCAGAATTTTGAGTGTTCATGGTTTCGATAAAGTATTGGCAGTGGGCTGATAATCGGGTTTTTTCTTCAGTTACATCAAATTTTTCAATGTAATAGATGAGTTCTTGTTCAAAGCGGTCATTATTGATATTTTCTTCACCAACGGTATCTTTTAAGTTGTTTTTAATACGTTCTCTTATGGTGGTGAGTCTTGCTTCTTCAAATTTATCCACTTCAGATAAAAGCTGTGTGATATTATTTATTCTAAGTGATAATTCATCTGAAAGAACTTTCCCTTCCTTTATTCTAAATTCATCTAAGCTAGCTATGGCTTTTTGAATTATTTCATTGATAGAATTCCACTCTGTTTCATCTAATTCTTCTCGTTCAGTTTTTAAAACATCTGGTAATTTGGTTATTGCAGAAACAATGTCAGCTTTCTCAGCTCCTAGCTCCTCAGCTATTTCATTTAGGTCGGTATAATATTTTTTAAATACAGCGTTATTAATTTGGTAACTTGACTGGTCTCCTAACAGTTCAGCATAAAGGTTAAATTCAATTTTTCCTCGGTTAAGTTGTTTGTTGATGTAAGACCTAACTTCTAACTCTTTTTCTTTATAAAAGGAGGGCATTCTTACTGTTACATCAGCTTGTTTGCTGTTTAACGATTTAATTTCAACAGTAATTTTCTTTTGATTTATTTCTCCGGTTGCTTTTCCAAAACCGGTCATGGACTTTATCATAAGTTAAAATTAGACTACAAATGTAATAATACTACTGATTTTTCAAGGGTTTTGTTTTACTAACCAAGTAAACACCACTAAAAATTAATATAGCTGCTACTATTTTTACCCAATCTAATTCATCTTTGCCTGCCCAAATTGCAAAAGTTGCTGCAAGTAAAGGCTGTAAATATATATAGGTGGAGACTGTTGAAGGGTTTAATTTTTTTAATCCATAGATATTAAAAAGATAGGCTAAAAAGGTAGTTCCTACAATTACAAAAGCAAATTTTAACCAAATTACTGAAGAAAAAGAACTCCAATCTATTTCGGTAAACTGATTGAATCCAAAAGGGATAACGAAAATTACCCCAAATGTAAATACCCATTTAATAACGGTTAGCGGTTTGTACTTTTTCATTAAGGGAACAGCAAGAACAAGATAAACGCCATAAGATAAGGCATTTAAAAATATAAATAGGTCACCCAACAAAGTTTCGGTGTTAAATGAAAAATCAGCTTTAAACAATAACAATAATAGAGCGCCTGATATGCCGAGAAAAATACCTGCTAATTTATTAATAGTGATTTTATTCTTTAAAATAATGGCAGAAGCAACCAAAACCAATATTGGATTCGATGTCATGATTATTCCGGCATTTATCGGAGTAGTAATGTTTAACCCATAAAAAAACATCAATTGATTAGCTGCAACACCAAAAAAACCACAAATAGCCATAAGTAGAAAATCTTTCTTTTCTACTTTTTCGTAAGTAAAAGAATGCACAGCCCAAAAAAGTATTAAAGCACCAATTACTCTACAAAAAATAAAACCAAAAGGCTCAATAAAACCAGGCATTAAATCCTTAGCTACAGAATAATTAATGCCGTAAATAAGATTGGCTCCTAAAAGAGCCAAATGAGCTTTTAGGTTACTACTCATAATGCTTGTGCTACGGCTTCAACAGTTTTTTTGCTGTTCCCTATAAATATTTGACTGTCAATAATGATTACAGGCCGCTTTAAAAAAGTGTATTCATCTAAAATATACTTTTTATAATCACTTTCAGATAATGATTTTTCAGCTAAACCCATAGATTTATACTTCATAGCTCTTCTGCTAAATAAGCTTTCATACGAACCTGACAATTTTGCCATGTGCTCAATTTGTTCCTCAGTTATTTTATTAGATTTGATATCTTGAAACTCAAAAGAATCATCAAGGTTTAATTCATTGATAATTCTTGTGCAAGTTGAGCATGTAGAGAGGTAATATATTTTTTTCATAACGTAAAGTTTTGTCGAGCACCAAAGGTAATAAAGTAAAAGAATTATTCACGATCAGAAGAGTAGCTGTTCCAATAGTTATTGGTTTGGCTGTGGCTTTTTATATGTTATGGCAAAATACAAGTTGGGAGGAATTCTCAAAAGTACGTTGGACATTACAATCTTTTTTTTGGTTGTTTATTGCACTTTTAATGATGGCGATAAGAGATTTAGCTTATATGTATAGAATTAGAGTGATTACAGATGACCAAATAAGTTGGAGAAATAGTTTTGATGTAATTATGTTATGGGAGTTTGCTTCAGCCATTACTCCATCAATAGTGGGAGGAACAGGGGTTGCGTTGTACATTTTAAATAAAGAAGGACTAAGTGTAGGAAAAAGTACAGCAATGGTTATGATAACAGCTCTTTTTGATGAGTTATTTTATATTGTTACTGTTCCTATTATTATCTTAATTATTGGTACACAATATTTATTTCCTGTTGATTTACAAAAAGAGATTTTTGGAGTAGTATTTACGGTTAAAGGAATTTTTATTTTAGGGTATTCGTTTACTTGTATCTTATCAATAATTATAGTGTTTGGTGTTTTTATAAATCCTAAGGCGGTGAAGCAATTATTGTTAAAAATATTTAGGTTGAGATGGTTGAGAAGGTGGCATTCCAAAATCGAAAAAATAGGTGATGATATTATTCTTACTTCTAAAGAATTAAAAGGAAAACCACTTATATTTTGGTTAAAAGCATTTGCCACTACCATGTTTAGTTGGACTGCCCGATTTTGGGTAGTTAACTTTTTAATTTTGGCATTTACTCCAGTGGGTGATCATTTGCTAATTTATGGTAGGCAATTAGTAATGTGGATTATCATGTTGATTAGTCCAACACCGGGAGGAACAGGAATTGCAGAGTTTGCTTTTCAAGGTTTCCTGGCAGATTTTGTACCTTTTGGTTTAGCAGGATTGATGGCTGTGTTATGGCGATTGTTAAGCTATTATCCTTATTTATTTTTAGGGGTCTTTGTGTTGCCAAAATGGCTTAAGAAAGTTTATACATGAATTAACAATCTTATCACCTACCTTTTATTAACTTTGGTTTCCCAATGAGTAAACTCGACCAAATAAAACAACCAATTTTAAAAGAAATTGAAGAATTTGAACCTCGTTTCAGAGCTTCAATGAAAAGTAGAGTTTCGCTGCTGGATAAGATAATGCACTATATTATCAAAAGAAAAGGAAAACAAATGCGACCAATGTTTGTTTTCTTATCAGCAAAAGTTTTTGGAGAATCTAACGATTCAACCTATCGAGCTGCAGCAATGATTGAGCTGCTGCATACGGCAACTTTAGTGCATGATGATGTGGTAGATGATGCCAATAAACGTAGAGGTTTTTGGAGTATTAATGCAATATGGAAGAATAAGATTGCTGTATTGGTTGGAGATTATTTGTTGTCAAAAGGCTTATTACTAGCTGTAGAAAATGAAGAATTTGATTTATTAAAAATCATGTCAAACTCAGTAAGAGAAATGAGTGAAGGAGAGTTGCTACAGATAGAAAAAGCTCGAAAACTTGATATTACTGAGGAAGTGTATTATGACATTATTCGTCAAAAAACGGCAACACTAATTGCTGCCTGTTGTGCTGCAGGAACTACTTCTACTAGTTCTGATAAGGAAACAATTGAAAAGATGAGATTATTTGGAGAGTACACAGGTATAGCTTTTCAGATAAAAGATGATTTGTTTGACTATGGAAGTAATGGTGATACCATTGGGAAACCAACAGGTATTGACATTAAAGAGAAAAAAATGACTTTACCACTAATTTACGCTCTTAGCAAGGCATCTCCTTCAGATAAGAAACGTATGATAAAGTTGATTAAGCATCACAACGAGAATAAGAAGAAAGTAAAAGAAGTGATTGATTTTGTGATTAAAAGTGGTGGGTTGGATTATGCTCAAAAAGCGATGTTAGAATTTAAGGATAAAGCATTAGAAATACTAAGTCAGTTTGAACAAAATGAAGCTAATAAGGCACTTGCCGAATTGGTAATATTTACAACGGAAAGAAAAAAATAGAGACATGAAGAGATTAATGGTATTAGGTTTCTTAACAAGTATTTTATTTGCATGCGAAGCACCTTTAGTTGAAAAAGTTGAGAGTAAACACCCTAACAATGAACCTTATGTAGTTGGCTATTACAAGAAAGAAGGTGATAAAGAAATAAAAGTAGAGGAAAAACATTTTCACGACAACGGACAGTTAAAGATGGAAGGGAAACTCATAGATGGAAAGCGTGATGGAGAGTGGAAAGCGTATTTTAATAATGGGCAAGTGCAGAGCGAAGGAATGTTTACAAATGGTAATAGAGAAGGTAAGGCAAAAGTGTATTTTTCCGATGGACAAGTGCGTTACGAGGGAGAGTATAAAAACAACAAAAAAACAGGACATTGGAAATTTTACAATGAGCAAGGAAAGCTAATAAAAGAACAAGACTTTTAAAAAGTTGTCAGTACAAGTAATCTGTAAATAGTTTTACTGTCAACTGTCAACTGCCAACTAAAATGATACCTAAGCAAACCATAGATGAAATTTTTGAAACTGCTGTAATCGAAGAAGTAGTTGGCGATTTTGTACCCTTAAAAAAAAGAGGAGCAAACCTATTAGGTTTGTGTCCTTTCCATAATGAGAAAACTCCATCTTTTACAGTGTCTCCTGCAAAGGGAATTTATAAGTGTTTTGGCTGTGGTAAAGCTGGTAATTCTGTCAACTTTATTATGGAGCACGAACATTATTCGTATCCAGAAGCGCTTAAATATCTGGCTGATAAATATAATATTGAAGTTGAAGAAGAGGAATTAACCGATGAGCAGAAAGTAGCAGCTAACGAGCGAGAAAGTTTATACATTGTTTCCAATTTTGCAGCGAATTACTTTAAAAAACAATTGCACGAAAGTGATGAAGGTAAAGCAATTGGGTTAAGTTATTTTTTAGAAAGAGGGTTTAGAGAAGACATTGTTGACAAATTTCAGCTGGGTTATAATCCTGATGATTGGACAGCATTTACTGATGAGGCTGAAAAATCAGGGCATAGTATTAAGTTTCTAGAACAATCTGGGCTAACGATTGTTAAAGAAGATAAAAAGTTTGATCGATTTAAAGGAAGGGTAATTTTTCCTATTCATAATTTGTCGGGTAGGGTATTGGGTTTTGGAGGTAGAACTTTAAAAAGTGGAGATAAAAAAACGGCTAAATATGTTAATTCTCCTGAGTCGGAAATATACAACAAGAGTAAAGTTCTTTACGGTATTTACTATGCTAAAAAATCAATTGTTCAGGAGAATAATTGTTATTTGGTAGAAGGTTATACTGATGTAATTTCATTACATCAAGCTGGGGTAGAAAATGTGGTTTCTTCATCAGGAACTTCACTTACCGAGGGGCAGATTCGTTTAATAAAACGATTTACTCCTAACATTACCATTTTGTATGATGGTGATGCTGCTGGGTTGAAGGCTTCTTTTAGGGGGATTGATATGATTCTTAAAGAAGGGATGAATGTAAGGGTAGTTTTATTCCCTGAAGGAGAAGATCCAGATTCATACGCCAAGAATCATACAACCGAAGAGTTAACAAATTATATTACTTCAGAAGCTCAGGATTTTATCCGATTTAAAACTTCTATTCTAGTTAAAGAAGTAGGAAATGACCCCATAAAAAGAGCAGAATTAATTAAGGAGATTGTAGAAAGTATAGCAGTAATTCCTGATCAGATTAAACGGTCAGTTTATACTCAGGAGTGTAGTGCTTTGTTAGATGTGCCAGAGCAGGCTTTGATAAATGAAACGAATAAAATACTTCGTAAGAATTTTTCTAAACAAACAAAACAAGAAGCTCCTCCATTACCAGAAGAAGAGTATGTTGATTTTAATAATCAAGAACAGGAGGAAGTTGCAAACGATATTGCTCATTGGGAATCAGAGGTCATTAGGCAACTAATAAGTTATGGTGACAAAGAAATTGAAGTAGAAGTGATTACCCAAGAAGGCGAAAAAAGCGCTCAAAAAGTTGCGGTGACTTTGTACATTACCAGCATAATTGCACAAGATAATTTTACGTTTGAAAATGAGAGCTTTCAACAGATTTTCAATTATTTCGTTCAACAGCTCAACAATGACTTGATTCCAAATTACCAGGATTTTATTAACCATGATAACCCTGAAATAAGTCAGATTGCCATTAGTATGATTGCAGAAAAACACCAACTAAGTCCCAACTGGGAAACGCATAAAATATTTACTACTACTGAAGAACAGTTGTTGCCAAAAGCAATACAGAACACGGTAAAAGCCTTTCAATTAAGCAAGTTGCAAAAACTTATTGAGGAAAACCAAAATCAGTTAAAAACTGAAACTGATGAAGAAAAGCAACTGGAATTTATAAAAGAGCAGCAACGATTGTTGCAAGTAAAAAAGCAGCTAGCTGATAAATTGGGAAGAATAGTACTGAAATAAATACCAAATTTTATTCTTAAAAAATCAGTAAAACGTTAAAATCTTAAAATTTTAGCAATTTTTATTTGTTAAAACAAAATTATATTTACATTTGCTCTGAATTTCAATTGCCAATCACATTCATTGTGAAATGCAATTGTTTATAAAGAAGAGGTGAGAGATTAGGCTCGTTGACCCTCTGGCAACCAACTATAAGTCGTATAAAAACGATTGGAAAATCGGTGCCAATTCCTAACCTCAAAAATGGTTTTGAGGAAAATATAAAGAATTGCAAAATGGAAACTACAAGCAAAAAAAGAACAATTGGTGTGCTTCTCGCAAGAGAAAGCAACGAGGGTATTTACCTATCTAATAAATCTGTTTTAGTTACAGAAGATATGATGCATAGCATGTGTTGCTGTTGTTGCTGCACGTGCTAAGCATCATTCTATTATTCTAAACTTTTCTCGGAATAAGAATGATTTCTCTGCTTAGCAGAGCCAATCAATTTTTTGTTGCACCTCAAAGTGTGTGCTTCAATCAGAATCATTTTATCAAAAAACTAATAACAGATGAGTACAAAAATAGTTACATACAAAAAAGAGTTTCAACTAGAGTCAGGTAGAAGATTGAACAATTTGCAAATAGCCTATACCACTCTTGGTGAATTAAATGCTGCAAAAGACAATGTAATTTGGATTACACATGCCTTAACTGCAAATGCAAATCCTGAGGAATGGTGGAATGGTTTAGTTGGGAAAGGCAAATTCTTTAATCCAGAAAAGCACTTTATTGTTTGTGCTAATGTATTAGGTTCTTGCTATGGAACTACAGGACCTTTATCTAAAAATGAAGATTCAGGAAGTGCTTACCATCACAATTTTCCAGCAATTACAATTAGAGATATTGTAGGTGGGTTAGAGTTGTTGAGACAACATTTAGGAATTGAAAAGATAAATACTTTATTAGGTGGCTCACTTGGAGGGCAACAAGCTGTTGAATGGGCAATTCAACAACCTGAAGTGTTTGAGAATCTGTTTCTAATTGCAACTAATGCTCAGCATTCTCCTTGGGGTAGAGCCTTTAACGAAAGCCAAAGGTTGGCAATCAAAGCAGATAGAACTTGGTATTCTTATAATGATGATGCTGGCCAAAAAGGATTAAAAGCAGCTAGATCAATTGCTTTGTTGAGTTATAGAAACTATAACACTTATAATTCTACACAACAAGACAATGATGAGTTAACTGATGATTTTAATGCATCTAGTTACCAAAACTATCAAGGTGAAAAATTAGTGAATCGTTTTAATGCATTTTCTTACTGGTATTTATCTAAAGCAATGGATAGCCATAATGTAGCTAGAGGAAGAGAAAGTATTGAAAGTGCACTGAGTTTGGTGAAAGCAAAAACACTGGTAGTAGCAATTAGTTCAGATGTTTTATTTCCACCAAAGGAATCAAAAGATTTAGCAAACGGAATTAAAGAGAGTCAATTTACCATCATTAATTCATTATATGGTCATGATGGCTTTTTGATAGAAACTGAACAATTGAAAAATGAATTTGAGCGCTTTTATGCTCAGCAAAAAAATAATGTAAAAAAATTAAAACTAGTAGTTTAAAATGGGAGCAACAGATAAAATAAAATTATACGGATTTGGTGTAGTAGGTCAAGGGTTTCAAGAGTATTTGAAAAACAATGAGGATGAAAAAAGGCTTCACACCATAATTGTTAAAGATGATTCTAAGCAGCGAAAGAATGTTGAATCAATTATAGAAACAACTAATTCAGATACTATTAAAGATAAAGATGTATTTGCGGTATTAGAATTGATTTCTTCTTCAACAGATGCTTTTGGAATAGTTTACGAAAACCTAGAAATAGGAAAGAATGTAATTTCTGCTAACAAAAAATTAATAGCCGAAAACTTAGAATTATTAGTAAAAACTGAAAAAGAAAACAATGCTAAATTCCTATATGAAGGAGCAGTTTGTGGAAGTATACCAATAATTAGAACCTTGAATGACTTGTTTGCAAATGAAGAGTTAACAAGTGTAAAAGGGATTTTTAATGGCTCATCAAATTATATCTTAACTAAGTTATTTAATGATGATATTTCTTATGAAGAAGCCCTAAATAGAGCACAAGAATTAGGGTTTGCAGAAGCTGATCCAACATCTGATGTAGGTGGGTATGATTCCTTATATAAATTAATAATAATTACTGCTCATGCCTTTGGGAAAATATTAAAGCCTGAACAAGTATTAAATATTGGAATTGAATCTATAAGTAAGCAAGATGTCGAATTCGCTAAACAACATAAGCTTAAGATTAAGTTAGTTGCCAAAGTAGAACTATCGGCTAAAAGTTTAACCTTATCAGTTCTTCCAACTTTAGTAAGCCAAGAAAGTGAGCTGTATAATATTGAAAACGAATACAATGGAGTTGTAGTTGAAGGAAAACAAATTGGCACTCATTTTTATAAAGGAAAGGGAGCTGGTAGTTACCCAACAGGTTCTGTGGTTTATTCAGATCTAAATGCAATTGATAATGGTTATAGTTATTCTTACAAAAAACTAGAAACTAATAACCATCAATTTAATAACGATCAAAAAGTTACCATAATCATTAATGCTAAAGATTCTTATGCAGTTAAGAATATCGAATCTGAGTTGAGTAGTCTTTATCCACTTGATGTTATTGGAAAAAGGTTCATTGGAAAAATCTCTTTAAATGGGTTACAGAAAATCAAAACCGATTTACAAAGAAATAATATTTCAATTCTAGCATTAGAAGATGATAATTTAATTGAACAATTAACTCAAACTTCTTTAAAGGAAGAAGTTTTAATTTAATTAGATATGCAAAGTTTTAGAACGGAAACAGAAAATATATTAAGCCCAGAGGTAGAAAAAGACATCCTTGAATTAGGGCAAAAAATACACGAATACAAAACTGGTAAATTACCAGAAGATAAATTTAAAAGCTTAAGATTAGCAAGAGGTGTTTATGGTCAGAGACAGCTGGGGGTTCAAATGGTTAGAATAAAGTTACCTTATGGTAAACTGTTGCATAATCAGTTGATAAACATAGCTAATGTATCTGATAAATATTCAAATGGAAATTTACACTTAACCACTAGACAAGATGTGCAGATACATCATGTAAGTTTAGATAGGACTCCTGAATTGTGGGAAGAATTGGAGCAAGATAAAATTACATTAAGAGAAGCTTGTGGAAATACAGTAAGGAATATTACCGCTTCACCATTTGCAGGGATTGACCCAGATGAACCTTTTGATGTTTCGCCTTACGCTGAAGAATTGTTTCAGTATTTATTAAGAAATCCTGTTAACCAGGATATGGGTAGAAAAATTAAAATTTCATTTTCTTCAAGTGAGAAAGATTCTGCTTTTTCTTTTCTTCACGATTTAGGGTTTATTCCAAAAATTGTAGATGGTGAAAGAGGGTTTAAATTACTTGTTGGTGGTGGATTAGGGGCTCAACCATTTTTAGCAAAAGTAGCTTCTGAGTTTATTAAAGCTGATGATATATACGGTTATACCATAGCGGTATTAAGAATTTTTGACAGATATGGTGAAAGACAGAAAAGAAACAAAGCAAGGTTAAAGTATCTTATCAATAAAATTGGAATCGAAGAGTTTCTAAGCTTAGTAAATGAAGAGTTAGCTGTAGTAGAAAAACCAACAATTGAAATTACAGAAGTAGAAGAGCCAAAGTTAAATGATGTTAGAGTTGCTCCAATTACTAATGTAGAAGATGTAGAGGATTATTTAAGGTGGTTTAAAACCAATATTTATCACCAAAAACAAACTGAGTTTTATACGATTCAGTTAAAAATAACTAATGGAAACATTAGTTCTATTAGAGCTAGAAAACTCGCTAAGTTGGTTAATCACTTTTCTAATGGTGAGATGAGAGTTACTATTAACCAGGGGTTAATTATTAAGTATGTAAGAAAGGATTCATTGCCTTTTATATATGAAGAGCTTAAGAAGCTAGATTTAGTTAAACCTGGCTTTGACAGTACTGCAGATATAACATCTTGCCCAGGCACTGATACATGTAATTTAGGAATTACAAATAGTACTGATTTAGCTAAAGAGTTAGAAAAATTAATTGAAGAAGAGCACAAGGTGTTTGTTGAGAACAAAGACATTAAAATTAAAATTAGCGGGTGTTTTAATTCATGTGGTCAACACTCAATAGCCAATATTGGTTTTCATGGAAGTACATTGAAGAAAGATGGAAATTTAGTGCCTGCAGTTCAGTTGTTGCTTGGCGGAGGTGTTGTTGGTAATGGAGAAGGTATTATTGCTGATAAAGTAATTAAGCTTCCAACGAAAAGAGCAGTTAAAGCGGTTGATATAGTTTTAAACGATTTCCAACATAATGGTAAAGGATTGTTGTTTAATGAGTATTACAATAAATATGGAAACAAGTATTTCTATGATTTGTTAAAAGGGTTAGCCAATGAACCAATACAAGAAGAAGAATTATTGGATTGGGGTCATAAGGATAAGTTTAAGATGAATATTGGTGTTGGCGAATGTGCCGGTGTAACAGTTGATTTAGGACAAATTATTCAATACGAAATAGAAGAAAAAATTGAATTGGCTGAAGAAGCTATTTCAGAAAAGCTTTTTGCTGATTCAATCTATCATTCTTACAATATTTTATTGCATAGTGCTAAAAGATTATTACTAGCTTACGATGAAAAGTACAATAGTCAACAATCAGTAATTGAAGGTGCTGCTAAAATTATTGTGGAGCATGGCATTGAACTAAATCAACCTTTTGATCAAATGGCATTAGAGGTTAAGAAACACAAACCAAGCAATCAGTTTGCGGTAGAATACTTTAATAAAGCCATTGCATTTAATCAATTAATAACAGCTATAGCTGAAACAAACAAGATTGAAAAAAACGCAGCAATTGTTTTAGCTTAAGAAAGATATAGAAAAATGAAAAATCAAGTAATAAAACCAAATGTAAAAATAGTAGGAGCTGGCCCAGGTGATGCTGAGCTCCTAACTATTAAAGCTGTCAGAGCTATAGAAAGTGCTGATGTAATTTTGTATGATGCATTGGTTGGTAAAGAGATAAAACAATATGCATCTGAAAATGCCATATGGGTTTTTGTAGGAAAAAGAGCTAATAAGCATACCTACCCACAAGATGAAATAAATCAATTGATAGTTGACTATGCCTTTAATTATGGGAATGTAGTTAGATTGAAAGGTGGTGATCCTTACATTTTTGGAAGAGGACATGAAGAGTATAATTATGTTGCTTCTTTCGGAATTGATGTAGAGGTGGTGCCAGGAATCTCTAGCGCTATTGCAGTTCCTGAATTATCTAACATCCCATTAACAAAGAGAGATGTTAGCCAGAGTTTTTGGGTATTAACTGCCACAAACAAGAAAGGAGAACTAACCGATGATATTAAACATGCATCAAAAACAAATGCCACAGTTGTAGTATTAATGGGTATAAAAAAGCTGCCTCAAATAGTGGAGTTATATCAACAAAACGATAAAGGAGAATTACCAGTTGGAGTGATTCAAAAAGGAACTTTAAAGAGTAGTAAAACAGTTATTGGTAAAATTGATACTATTGAGGAAATCGTTTCCAATCACAAAATTGGTACACCTGGAATAATTGTTATTGGAGAAGTAGTCAACGAAGCGAATAACTTTGTTTATGAAAACATTAAGTCTAATTATCAAAACTTAGTCTATGAAGACAAATAATTTATATCCTATATTCTTGAAGTTAGATGAAATCCAGACTTTAATAGTTGGAGGGGGAAACATTGGTTTAGAAAAAGTTAGGTTTATTTTAAGACAAAGCCCAAATGCAAATATTAAGGTAGTAGCTAAGGATTTTCATCCTGAATTAATAAGCATTGCTATCAAGAACAAAAATGTTCAGATTAAAGAACGAGCGTTTGTTGAAAGAGATTTAGACGGAATTAAGTTATTGATTTTAGCTACTAACATATCTGACTTAAATGTGGAGATTAAAAAATTGGCGAAACAAAAAAACATTCTAACCAATGTGGTTGACAACCCACCATTGTGTGAATATTATACTAGTGCAGTGTTGAATAAGGGAGCTGTGAAAATTGCAGTTTCCAGTAATGGTGTTTCACCAACTTTGGCTAAACGATTAAGAGATGTGATTGAGGATGCTATTCCTAATGAAGTAGAAGAATCAGCAATTTATTTGAATCAAGTTAGGAATAAAATAAAAGGAAACCTAGAAGATAGAATAGAAATATTAAATAGAGTGACTGAAGTTCTTGTATCAGAGAATAAAACCCAAGAAATTGGAAAACTTGAATTGCCAGCAGTTAATTTAAATTAGATGGAAACAAAAAGTATAAAAAGAACATTTACTAAGGAGCAGATAGATGCTCTAAATAAGAAGTATAGGAAGTTAACTATACCAGAAAGAGTTGAAGAGTTGTATAATGATTTTTTGGCTGATGAGGTTATGCTTACATCATCATTTGCTGCTACTTCAGCATTCTTATTACGAGTATTCTCTAAGGTAAATGCTGAACAGAAAATCTATTTTATAGATACAGGGTACCATTTTCAAGAAACTCTGGATTATAAGGATAAGTTGACTGAATTATATGGATTAAATGTAGAGAGTATTGGGGCGGAAAAGTGGCAACATGATTTTACTACAAGCGATGAAACTTGGAAAAAAGATCCGAACTTTTGTTGTTCTATAAATAAGGTAAAGCCTTTAGAATTGATAAAAGAGAGATTTACCGTTTGGGTTTCTGGTTTAATGGAGTGGCAATCTGACCATAGGTCTACTTTAGATATTTTTGAAGAGAGAGGAGGAATATTAAAGTTTTATCCTTTATTGGATGTTACTAAAGAAGAAAGAGAAGCCTACATTAAAGAGAATGAGTTACCATTTCACCCTTTAGTTGCTAAAGGTTATTTTTCAATTGGTTGTAAACATTGTACAATTCCTGGTAAAGGAAGAGAAGGCAGATGGAATAACAGTCCAAAAACAGAATGTGGATTACATTTATAATTGAGTATGGAAGTGAAATTAAAAAGAGTTAACAATGCTTTTCATTTTGAAGCTATTAACGAGAATAAAATAAAAGTAAATATAGATGCTAATCCAACCATTGGTGGAGAAGATAAAGGTGCAAGACCTATGGAGTTGTTACTTATGGGAGTGGCAGGATGTGCAAGTATCGACTTAGGATTAATATTAAAAAAGCAAAAACAAGAATTAATAGATTATCAAGTTGATGTTACAGCAGAACGAAATGATAATACGGCTAAGAATTTTAAATCAATTCATTTGCATTTTACCTTATATGGAGATTTAGCACAGCAAAAAGTAGAGAAAGCAATAGATTTAACACTAACTAAATATTGCTCTGTAGCATTAAGCTTAGATAAAGAAATTAAGATTACAAACACTTTTACAATAATTAACGAATGAAAAATTTTGAAACATTAGCCATAAGAACACAAAGCGAACGTTCACAGTTTAACGAGCACTCAACACCTTTACACCTAACTTCAAGTTTTGTATTTGATGATGCTGAGCAAATGAGAGCAATGTTCTCAGATGAAGTTGAAGGAAATATTTATAGTCGCTTTTCTAATCCAAATACAACTGAATTAATTGAGAAAATAAAGTTGTTAGAGGGAGCAGAAGCTGGTTGGGCTACAGCTACTGGAATGGCAGCTGTGTTTACCGCATTTGGAGCTTTACTAAAACAGGGAGACCATGTGCTGGCTTGTCGTTCAATATTTGGTTCATCGCATACTATCTTAACCAAGATACTTCCAAAATGGGGTATAGAATTTACTTATGTTGATATTAATGAAACTGAGGATTGGGAAAACCATGTACAGGATAATACCAAATTGGTTTTTGTTGAAACACCAACTAACCCAGGAGTAGATATTATTGATTTAGAGTGGTTAGGAGGCTTTGCTAAAACACACAATCTACTGTTTATGGTTGACAACTGTTTTGCAACTCCTTATCTTCAACAACCGATTAAGTATGGGGCTGATTTAGTAATACATTCTGCTACCAAATATTTGGACGGACAAGGAAGAGTATTAGGAGGTTTGATTGCTGGTAAACAAGAATTGATTGATGAGATTCAGAGTTTCGCTAGGCACTCAGGCCCTGCATTATCTCCTTTTAACGCTTGGGTAATTTCAAAAAGTTTAGAGACTTTATCAGTGAGAATGGATAGGCACTCAGAAAATGCATTGAAACTTGCTAAATGGTTAGAAAAACATCCAGAAGTTGAGCTGGTTAAGTATCCATTTTTAGCCTCACATCCAAAGTATGATATTGCAAAAAAACAAATGAAAGCGGGTGGTGGTATAGTAACTTTTATTGTAAAGGGAGGATTAGAAAAAGGAAGGAAGTTTTTAGATAAACTCCAGTTATTATCACTCACTGCTAATTTAGGAGATGTTAGATCTATTGCTACACATCCAGCATCAACCACTCATTCTAAACTAACGGAAGAAGAAAGAAAAGAAGTAGGAATACTTCCAGGATTGATTAGAATTTCAGTTGGCTTAGAACACATTGATGATATTATTGGGGATATTAATCAAAGCTTATTATAATAAAAGATCCTTAATGGTTGTTTCCATTAAGGATCTTTAGGTTAAACAGAATAGAGGGATTTATTGTTTTATTATTTTTTGAATATTAACTTCATCGCCATTTCTAATATGTATAAAGTATATACCATTTGGTTGATTAGAAATGTCCACAATAGATTTATTGCTTTCTATAAACCCTTTATAAACAATTCCACCTATCAAATCCATAACCTCTACATAACCTTTTGAAGAACTACTATTTAACATTTCAACCATGTACTTTCCATTCTTACTAGGATTAGGATAAACTTTGATTGTAAATTTATTCAACACAGGCTCTTCAGAATATTTATTATTAGAAGCTTCTTCAGTTGTTTTTGCTTTTACAATAGCTTCTTGTTTAGTACCAGAAAAATCTTTTGATGGAACATCAGAGGGTCTTAAGCGACCGCCATTTGTACATGGAACAATTTCTGCTAAGTAGTACCCACCTGCGTCTACTGTAAAACCAGGGTAAAGTTCAATTTCATAACCTGCTCTCATTTCAACTTCAGCTACATTAGAAACAGTAACTGGTCCAGTAGGAGCTACATCTATTTGATTAATAACTTTATAATCAAATAACCCAGGTCCAGGATAAACAATGTTGTTTAATGTTAAGTCGGGTTGATAAACACAACATGGTACCGGGGTAGCAATGTTAGAAGTATTACATACAATGTTATTAGTAGTTGCAGGATAGTCACCTGATTTTGAAATCGTGTGAGAAAAAACTTCTGTTCCACAATCGTTGGTATAAGTAACTTTAAGTACATAAAAGGCATTGGCGACATAAGATCCCGAAGTTGCTCTTCCATCCCAATAAATAGGATCCTGAATACCATCAGTACATGTAACACTGTACGACCATATCGGAGTTTGACCTAATAAAGGAAAAACTTCTACTGTAGCACTGGTAACATTGTTTAGATTCGTTATCGTTAACGGAGTTGTTAAATTTACAAAGCCATTATCTTGAGGGAAAACTAAACCAGCTGTTCTATCACAAGAAGGAAATTCACAAGATTTAGCTAGCATGAAGTCATCAAGCAATAAATAAGTTCCATCACATGGACTAACATTTCCTTGTGTTTCAATAACAATCCAATCATAATTATCCGCTGGAGCCGTAAACTCGACTGTTACTGCATGCCATTGTCCGGTTGGGTAACTTGACAAATCAACATGATGATTCATAACTGTAATGGTATTGTTCATATTTTTCTTTTTGAAATACTTTGTTTCGTCACAACGTTTATTTTTATTGTTTGCAACAGCTGCGTATTTCATCTTGGATTTACGTAGGTACACCTTTAAATCTAACCCTTGTGACCAGTTACTGTTAGAAAATATATTATTATTATCAACCGGTCTTATGTAAAAGTTTAATGTATAACTTTCCCCTTCTTCAAACTTGTTAGAGTTAAAGAATTTTTGTTGTACAAGTTCTCCCAGTCCCATACCAATATACCCTTCACCTGAATGAGGCTGTATAGTACTACCAGGACTGTCAGCAATGGTTAATTTAGAATAGGCATTGGGTCCATCCCAATAAATATTGGTCATAAACCACTCTGGAGAATGTAATAAAACAAAGGTTTTCCCAAAACTATCGGTAATTTTTTTCGTTTTTAACCGATCAGTCCAAACATCTAGCCCTGTTTGATTGCCATAATTTTGTATTTGCCAACCACCGGAGTAGTAATATTCTTTATGTACACGATCATCTACTAAACCAGGATAAAGAGGAGAATAAACATTTATTGGTTGTTCTATGATGGCATTGTGTATTAAATTATTTTGTCCTTTAGCATAATCGAACATTCCCCAAAGGAAAATCAACGCTAAAAGATATTTATGTGTTGCTTTCATAACATTCATGTTTAAGAATTAATAATTAGAGATGATATTACTTTTTCAAGTCTTCGATCTCTTTCTTTAATTCAATAACATACAATGTAAGCTCTTCAACTTTTTGCAACAAGGCAGCATTCATTTCACCTAAATCTATTCCTTTTTCTTCCACTTCTTTAGCTGAAGGAATGTTTGGTAAATGGTGATTTTTTTCGATAAACGTTTCTACTTCATCCAAAGGCATTAACCCGTATTTTTTAGCGAAAACGAAGTCAGGCCAGTCAGCATGTAATTTCACTACTACTTTTTCTGCAATCATATCACCTTTAACGGCAAATTTGTACCCTTTAGAATCATTGGTTCCAATACTAACATTTCCTTTATCAGAAATAAACATAAAGTAATTGCCAAAACCATTACTACCTGCAGGCTTCCAGAAATTTAATCCTGCAATACTACCGTAATCATTATATTCAATTCCCCATTCTCCGTAAGGTGCTCCGGTTTCACTTCCTAATAGTAAAGAACCATTTTGTCCGTCAATTAATCCAAAACCAATTACATGCATGTCAATTTGCTTTGGATTTCTGTCTGTTACCACTAATCTTTGATTGTTTAGGAAAGGGTCATTACTTTGAACACCAATACCAACGTTACCGTTTACTTTAACTACCATCTTTGTTGAATGATTGTTGTTAAGTGTTTTTTGCCTTATCTCAAAAATATTCTCATTGATAATTCCAGGTCCCCCAATACCAGGAATGGGGTAGGTTAATCTAAAACCTGAAACATCTTCATACATAAAATTGGTATTTAGTGCGATATCAAGTTTTGAAGTAGGGTTGTTTAAACCTATTCCTATTTGGCCATTATCCCAATATAAGTCGTTAGAAGTTACTGTACTGACATTAAATTGAGCTGAACAATAAATACTAACTGATATTAAACTCATTAATAAAGTTGTTTTTTTCATTTTTGATAGTTTTAAGATTGAAAATTTAATTTGATTCTTGCCAAATGTATATAAAAAAACAAGCAAATTTGTTATTAAATAATTAATAATTAACTGAAAATCAATCAATTAAGTATTAATGCTTAATGTTTGTATTCTTAATGTGTATAAATACTTAAGAAGGTTTACTGGATTGAAATTGTCTATATCTCGTGTAGTTGATTCAAATTCCTGTGTATGTTTGCATTCTTAATTTTAAGAAATGAAAACAGCAATTTTAGGAACGGGTAATTTGGGTAAGTCTTTAGTTAAAGGATTAGTAGATTCAGGTAATTATCAACCATCCGATTTTATTTTAACTAGAAGAAGTGTTGCTAAGTTAGAATCTTTGGTAAAAGATGGTTTTGAAGTAACCAATGACAATGTAGCTGCTGTTAAGCAGTCGCAAGTAGTTGTTATTGCTGTATTACCCCAAAAAATTAATGAAGTATTAGAGCAAATTAAACATACTTTAACACTAGATCATTTGGTCATTTCTTTAGTTTCAGGAGTTAAAGTAGCTCAAATACAACAAATTATTGGAAATGATATTCCAATAGTTAGAGCCATGCCTAATACTGCAATTGCCATCAGAGAATCAATGACTTGTATTTGTACAATTCCAAAATTCCAAGATAGAATAGAGCAAGTTAAAGATTTATTTGAAATGGTAGGCGAAACGGTAGTAATTAATGAAGAACAAATGACTTCTGCTACAGCTTTATGTGCTTGCGGTATTGCTTTTTTCTTAAGAGCTATTAGAGCTGCATCTCAAGGAGGTAATGAAATTGATTTTCACGCAAGTGAAGCTTTAAAGATGGCCGCACAAACTGCAAAAGGAGCTGCAAGTTTATTAATTGCTAATCAATCGCATCCTGAAGATGAGATTGATAAAGTAACATCTCCAAAAGGTTGCACAATTGCTGGGTTAAATGAAATGGAACATAATGGGTTTAGCTCATCTTTTATAAAAGGAATTACTATTTCGGCAAAACAAGCAGGAGGACTTTATTCAGATAAAGACTAATTTTGATAATCATTCTTAACTTGGTAATTTAGAGTTTGTCGTATGGCGAAATGGCTTGAGAAAATACTAGAGTTTAATATTCTTGATATTAATAAATATCAAATTTCTGTATTAGATATTCTTATAGTTGCTCTAATTTTTGTGTTAGCAAGGTTGATGGTTTCTGGGGTAAGAGCCATCATAAAAAAAAGGCTTAGCAAAAAAGGGATAATTGATGAGGGGAGATCCAAATCTGTTAGTCAAATATTCCAATATATAATATACATAGTAAGTGTATTTATTGCAGCAGAAAGTTTAGGAATTGATTTGTCTGTGATTTTTGGAGTGTTTGCTGCGCTAGGTTTAGGGGTTGGATTTGCCTTACAAGATGTTTTTAAAGATTTAATTTCAGGAATAGTTATTTTGTTAGAAGGTAATGTTAGTGTAGGAGATATCCTAGAAATGGATGGTTTGGTTGGTTCTGTAACGGAAATCAATCTTAGAACATCTCAAATTAAAACATTAGATGGAGTTTATATGGTAATCCCTAACTCTAAAATTGTTAACGAAAAAGTAATTAATTGGTCTGCTAACAATAAAATCTCTAGGTTTGATGTAACTGTTGGCGTGGCTTATGGTTCAGATGTAGAAAAAGTTAGAGATATTTTATTACAAGTTGCTGCCGAAAATCCTAAGGTTTCTAAAAATCCAGAACCAATGGTGTTTTTTAGTGATTTTGGTGATTCAGCTCTATCATTTCGCTTATTATTTTGGATTATTGATACTTGGCAAACTGAAAGAGTTAGGAGCGAGTTAAGGTTTGCAATAAATACTAAGTTCAAAGAACAAGGAATCCAAATTCCTTTCCCTCAAAGAGATGTACATATTATAGATAAAAAGTAAATGGGGAAGAATTGGATACAACAATTTTCAATTTGGCGTGTTAAGCGTATTCAACAAAAGCATTTCGTTCTATTTTTAAGTATTGTCATCGGATTATTATCGGGCTTAGCAGCGGTAATTATTAAAAATTTAGCACACTATATTCAGGAGTTAGTTAAATCCGGTTTTACACAAAGTATACATAACTATCTATATTTCATTTTTCCGTTGGTAGGTTTGATATTAACAGTGGTAATGATTGTTTATATTATAAAGAGACCAGTGGGTTATGGGATACCTGGTGTTCTGTATTCGATATCGAAGAAAAACAGTATTATTAAATCGTTTAGTATTTACGCGTCAATAATTACCAGTGCTTTGACTGCAGGTTTTGGTGGTTCTGCTGGACTTGAAGGACCAACGGTCTCTACAAGTGCTGCACTTGGTTCTAATTTAGGAAGAGTATTAAAACTAGATTATAAAACGGTTACTCTACTGATAGGTTGTGGCGCTGTAGGAGCTATGTCGGGTATGTTTAATGCTCCAATTGCGGCTTTAGTATTTGCTTTAGAAGTCTTTATGTTTGATTTGACATTAGCTTCAATTATTCCATTTTTAATGGCATCAGTTTCAGCTGCAATTACTTCTAGAATGATGCTAGGTGATAATGTACTATTTAATATAGAAATACAAGATAAATTTCTAGCATCTGATGTGCCATTTTATATCTTATTGGGGGTGTTTACTGGGTTAGTATCTGTTTACTTTAACAAAATGTTTTGGGCTATTGAATCATTCTTAGGGAAACTAAATAATAGACTAATAAAAGTATTTGTCGGAGGATCCATCTTAGGTGCACTTATATTCTTTATACCACCTCTATATGGAGAGGGCTTTGTAACGATTAAGCAATTGTTTACTGGTAACTATATGAGTGTGGTAAATGATAGCCTTTTTTATGATTTTAAAGACAACATATTGATAATGCTAGTGTTGTTGTTTGCACTAATGTTTTTTAAAGTAATTGCATCTGCTCTAACCATTTCTGCTGGTGGAGTAGGTGGTGTATTTGCACCTTCACTTTTTGTAGGTGCTTCTGGTGGGTTTGTTTTTGCTAAAACATTCAATCATTTTGGATGGGCTAATATTTCTGAAAGTAATTTTACTCTAGTTGGAATGGCTGGTTTAATTGCAGGAGTACTTCATGCTCCCTTAACTTCTCTTTTTTTAATTGCAGAGATAACAAGTGGATATGATTTAATAATACCGTTGATGATAACAGCTACTATTGCTTATTTAACTTCAAAATACTTTATTCCTCATTCAATATATAATATGCAGTTAGCAAAAAGGGGAGAGCTAATTACTAGAGATAAGGATAAGGCAGTATTAACACAAATGAACTTGGAATCTCAAATCGAAAAAGATTTTAGTGTGGTAAACATTGACTCTAATTTAGGTGATTTGGTTCAAATTATAGCTCAATCAAATAGAAATATTTTTCCTGTTATAGATGAGGGTAATAATTTTCAGGGAATGATTCTGCTGGATGATATAAGAGACATTATGTTTAATTCAGATTTATATGAAGAAACAAATGTTACATCTTTGATGATTGAACCTGTTGATGTTATATCTCTTAATGATAATATGGATGAGGTAGTAAATAAGTTTACAAGAACTAATGCATGGAATTTACCTGTAATACAAGAAGGAAAATATATAGGTTTTGTCTCAAAGTCTAAATTATTTACAGCTTATAGAAATCGCCTTAAGGAAACAACTTTAGGGGAATAAAAAAGCCTCACATAATATGTGAGGCTTTTTTTGGGATTTCATATAACTTTTAGAAGTGCCACAGATCATGCTCCATGGTAAATATATCTTCTTTAATTCTATCCGCTTCTAACAAAAGATCTATCCCTTGCAGGTAATCCTTGTTATTTCTATCATAAACATTAGATCGTTTAAAAGCGTAGCTGTTAAACATTCGTTTCCAAAAAATATCATCAAATGTTCTTCTTTCCGCATCATTTTGTCTGTTAAATACATCGTAGTTTGCAAAAACGTAACGACATTCTGGGAAATAAACCCAAAACATAGGAGACTTTCCTTTTACCTCAAGGTTTTCATCAAGCTCAAGTCTTACAGGACAAATTCCCATAATTCTAACGTCCATAATTGAACGCTCGTTATCAAAAAACCAATCCTCCTTTAATCTATATTCTACTATATCCTGAGAAGAATAATCTTGCCATACAGTATCAGCAAAACCTTCCATAATATCACCATACTCGTCATATTGTTCTTTAATCTCGGGGTATCTTAAAATTCCCTCCATTACTTCAGCCTTAGTTAAAGGCATCTCAAACTCATCACTTGATTCGTCATAAGCAGTAATGGTTCCTTCTTTAATTCCCATTTTAATTACATCAAACAAACTTTTACGATCTTCTATTTCCTGAATAGGATAATACAGAGGATGATTAATCTTTTCACGTAAATCTATTGCTCTCCATACTCTTCTGTGCCACATAACATCTGCCTCTCTTACATGTGTATAGGGTACAACTCTTCTTGTAGGAGTGTTCTCCTTAATCCAAGGCTTGTCCAGTACTTTTTGGGCTTTTACATCTACTGTAGATGAAATTAGTCCAATAAATAAAAGACCAATTGCTATTAATTTACATTGTGTTTTCATAATATCCTCCTTTTTCTTATTAGTATATTAGTGAAATTATTATTTCAGTTTAACAGTCATATTACCCATAGTAACTACCCTTCCATCAGGCATTTTTACTGCCATTTTCTCTAAGTAAAAACGTTGACCTCTTGAGCCCCTTTTGATTAGGTTCTTAGCTTTAGCATTCATTCTGTTTCCACTAACCTTAACAGATTTGTAATCACCACTAACTGTAGTACCAAGCTCAAAAGATTTACACTTAACTTTTAAATCAAATACAAAACCTTCTAATTTTGCTTGAACCACACCTTCACCTAATTGAGATTTAGATAGAACAACCGTACCTGTTTTACCAGCAATGTAAGCAACAGGTGTAGGAATACGCTTTACTCTAAATTCAGCTTTACCTAGAGCAACACTTTTCCCTGTCAATTCATCCTGACCTGAAACACTGATAGTAACTTTACCAGGTTTTTTAGGGCGCATTACCCAACCTTGTCCAGATTTTGATAAACCAGGAGCATTTGCAGTAAATTTAGGCATTGGAGCTGAAATAGATACAGGGTTATCAACACCCATATAGAAAACATTCATTTTATCAGCAGAAATTGCCAATGATGGTTTTCCTACTTCAAAACTACTTTTGAAAGGATAAACTTTTGGCCCCTTCTTAGTGTTTAATTTAATAATGCCACCCCAATCGTGAACACCAACACCTTCCAGTACTTTCAATTCACCTTTTCCTGCAGCTATGTCCTTTTCATCCATCTTAAACCAATCACCTTCTCCCCACTTAGTACCTTTGGTCCCCGTCATTATTTTTTCTATTTCAAATTTGCCTGATTTCTCAACAGCTAAGGCAGCAGAAGTATCATAAGGAGCCTTTGTGATATAAATCTCAGGATTTACTCGGTTATCGTAGGCAGCAGTAAATATACTAGCTCTAAATGTATCACCACTCATAATATAAGCTTTAGGTAATACAGCCATACCTTCTACGGCATTAAACGAAACACCTCCAGCATCAATTCTTTCATAAAGTTTAGCAATAACTTCAGCTTCAGCGGTTCTAACATCAGATTGAATTTTAGATAGCATAGTAACCACAGCAGCTAAAGGAATATGATAAAACAAACCTGTTTCCCAAGGATCCATGTTTCCATCATCATTCTTCATTTCAGGAGTATTCAAATAAGCTAATTTTTCCTCCATAGCTTTTTGTACATCTTTGTCTTCAAAAACTCCAGTAACTCCCGTTTTGAACCCATTAAGTTTCTCTCTTAATGTTATTCCACTAAACTCTTCTAAACCAGGAACCTTTACAGGTTTTCCAGGTTCAGATAAACCCATAATTCTTGTTGGCTCATCATAGTTATCTTTAGCATCAACACGAATCATACTAATAGTATCTGCTACTTCAGCAGGTTTTTTATCAGTAATTTCAATCAATTTAGTTTTTAAAGCTTTAATGTGGTTGTACATGTCGTTAGACATTTTTTTAACCTGATCTGCTTTGTCAGCCCATTTTTTAGCAGCAGGGCTCTCTGCTCTAGCCTTATCAAAGGCAGAATATAAAATACTATTACTCGCATCGAATGAAATAGTAGTTGACTCAATACCTGTGTTAATCTTAACGAATGCATCTAGAATAGATTTTGCAACATTCATTGCTAACAGTGCAGTCAGTACTAAGTACATCATACCAATCATCTTCTGCCTTGGTGGTAAATCTCCTCCACTCATAATTCAAATGTTTTTAAATTAGTTAAACAAAAAATAATTAGTTATGATTTCATTGCAGTTAACATATTACCATATATGTTGTTCAATGCAGTTAAGTTAGTAGATAACTCAGCAATGTTCTCTTTGTAACGCTTAGTATCTTCAACTGATTCTGATAAGTTAGTCATTAATGCTGTAATACCAGAATACATTTGTTGCATCGTTTCAGCTTGTTGCTGAGAACCTTGCAATTGTGACGCGTAAGATTCATTAAGTGCTTCAAGAGTAGATGCCATTTTTTGCATTTGTTCACCAGTATTAGCACCGTTATTAGCAGCTTCATTTAATACTGCTAAAGATTCAGAAGCTTTTGCATAGTCATCTGCTAGAGAGCTAACTTTTGATGAAGCAGTTTTTAAACTGTCAGCATATTCATTAGTTGCAACTGAAGCGTCAGAGATTTCAGATAATTTATTTGCGTTAGTGCTTAGGCTTCTTAAACCAGAACCTAAACTTTCAATTAATTCAGAATCTATTTTTGCTTCTCCTAGCATGTCATCTAATTGTTCAACCGCTGAACCTTTGTTCTCGATAGTTTTTCCATCTTCGTCCATACCAGCTAATTCTGGGTACGCTAATGTCCAATCTAATGGCATGTGTTGTGGTTCAAAAGCAGATACGGCAAAAATTAATGCTTCCGTACTTAAACCAATGATAAGCATTAAACCAGCACCAGGCCAGTGCATAATCTTAAATAATGCCCCAACAATTACGACTGCTGCTCCTAATCCGTATAAGAGCCCCATAATTGTCTTACCTTTCTTCGTCTCAAATAAAAATTCTATAAATCCCATAATTTTTTAGTTTTAAAGTTAATATATAGATAGGTTGTTAAACTCGATTTTATAAATTATCATCTTTAGATCTTCCTAAGTATGTTTGAACACATCTAAACCCAATGTAGCACTTGGCAGTATCCTGATACTCATAAGTTCTTGTACTTGTTTGAAGATAATATCCGATATCTTTCCATGATCCACCTCTGATTACTTTTCTTTTTAATACTTCAGGATCTTCATCCTTAGCATCGTATAAATAATCTGGATTTAAATCATGTGCAAAGTTGTAAGCTGACTCATCAAAAGCATTACTTGTCCACTCAGCTACATTACCAGCCATACAATATAAGCCGTAATCGTTAGGATTGTAAGAGTTAATTTTTACGGTGTGGAAACCACCGTCATCAATATAATTACCTCTCATAGGTTTAAAGTTACCTAAGAAACAACCTCTACTGTTTCTGATATATGGTCCACCCCAAGGATATGGACTTAAATCTAAACCACCTCTTGCAGCATATTCCCACTCAGACTCTGTAGGCAATCTAAAATCGTTTACCATTGTACTTCCATTATCTCTTAAGAAATCATTCATTAGCATTGTTCTCCAGATACAGAAAGCAGTTGCTTGTTTCCATGATACACCAACAACTGGATAATCATCGTAAGCGGGATGCCAGAAATAATTTTGAGTCATTGGTTCGTTAAACGAATATGTGAAATCATGAATCCACGCTAAAGTATCAGGATAAACATTAATTACATCTCTCATGATAAATTTAGATCTATCAATAGAGAATTTATGTCTTTCCCCTTCGTCTGCATTTAATGCATCCCTACTAGATCTTTTTGCAGCTCTTCGGTAGTCAATCCAATAGTAAGTATATTGTAACTTACGAGCATCAATTTCTCTTCTTCTCATAAAACGCTCACCTGGCGATAAATACATAGGTTCTAAAGCTTCTCTAATTTCAGGCTCTTCCCATTTAAGTTTAGCATACCAGTTAATTACAGGTGGATCAATTTCTTCCTCATAAGGGTTGATGGAACTTAAATAATATTCTTCATCAATCTCTTCACCCAAGATTTTTCGGGCAATAGAATCCCTTACGTGAAATACAAATTGACGATACTCATTATTCGAAATTTCAGTTTGATCCATATAAAATGCCTGAACCGAAACTGTTTTAGATTGAGCAGTTAAAGCATAAGGAACATCTTGGTCTGATGGCCCCATGTTATAACTTCCCATAGGAATAAATAGCATACCAAAAGGGTCTGGCTGATACCATTCCTCTCTACCTTGTACACCAATCAACTCTCCGTTACCTTTACTACAAGAGTAAAGCACAACTATAGCTAATAAAATTAATACTCGTTTCATAATTACCTCCTTCTTTTGTTTTTGCTCTTTTAAAATTGAGCAACAACCTGCTTTTTAATATTTTTAGTTTTAGAGCAGGTTGCCCTTATACGCATATTTAAGTATTAGGTTTCTCTTTTTCTTACAAAAATCTTACAGAGTGATAAACCTCTCTTGTTGGAGGGCTCACAATGTTTGTACAATATCTTAACATGAATTCTAACGAACCACTACTATGATCACCTAAAGCAGATGTAGTAATATCGTAAGAAACTCCTAATTTTAATCCTGGCAATTTCATTTTAGTGAAATCAAGTCCAGCTAATACCGCGATAGCGTCTTGTACTCTGTAAGAAACGCCACCCCAAACTAATTTATTGTATAATAAGATACCATTAACATCTAACTGTGTTGACGCAGCATCCGTTTTAGCAAAAATAGATGGCTTTAAAATAAACATTTCATCTTTTCTGATGTCCCAATCGTATCCGGCCATAATATAGTAGTGACGAGATTGAGCATAGTTTAGTGCACCTTGCCCTCCACCATCAGCTACATCTTGTAGTTCTGTTTGAGGGATATGCAAAGTAGAAATACCTACATACATTTTATTCTTAATGTGATAATATAGACCTAAACCAGCATCAAAAGTTAGTGCTGAAGTACTCGCGTTAGGAATAGAAGGATCGTCTATAGGATTGTCAATTGCTACAAAATCATCACCATAAGATTTATTTACTACACCAACTTCCGCTCCAATACCTAAAGTACCAGGACCTAACATCAGGTGGTAAGAATAAGCTAGTTTACCAATAAAACTACTTTCAATACCTAATTGATCTTGAAAAATGGTTAAACCAACACCATGCTTATTGAAAAGCAATGCATCAGCACTAAACAGGTGAGTTTGAGGTCTTCCATCAAAACCCATCCATTGTGAACGAGTTAAGAGAGTACCGCAAATACCACCATTATGACCTGCTGAACCTGGGTTAATACTCAACTTGTTAAACATGTTTTGAGTAAACTGTGCATCTTGCTGTGAGAATGCCGCAAATCCAGCAAATAAAAAAGCTGTAGAAACAATAAATTTCTTCATACAAGTAATAATTTTCGTCATAAAATTAATGCATTTCTGCATTCATTAGTCGGCTAAGATAAATAAAAAAATATTTTAACCAAAAACTTTTTTAACTTTTAGTTGTTAATTATTTAATTGTTTTTTAAAAAATTAAGAGAGCTTTTGAAAAGTTTGCCACCATCGATTTGGAATTTCATTCTCACAAGCAGTTTGGTAATCGTTGTAAGAACAGGGTATTAATAAGTGACGTTCGTACTTAATTTTTTTGTGTGACGGGTAAGGAACATCCATCCACCATCTATCACTTTTATCGCTTTTATAAAAAACGACCTCTTTTTCTCCATCCTGAATGTTTACCATGTATTTTAAATAATTTTTTCGGCTACCAATTGGAAAATCATTTTTTCTGTTATTGTAGCCATCAATAAAATACCATATCATTTGAGCTACACCGTGAGCGGTTTGCCCGTTATGGTCTAATTCAGGGTTTAGTTCATAAAAACCTATAGAGGTTAGTTTGTCGCTCAACCCTGCATATCTTGCTATTTGACAAGCTTGCTCTCCGTAAAATCCATTTGGAGACGGATTGTTGTTGGCTGGTGCTTCACTTTGTCGGATTGCTGAGATATCGAAACTGATGATGTCGGCATTTCTAACGATAGGTTCAACTTCTTCAATGTTTTGTTGTACCTCGCCTAAGCGGTAAGCATCAAAAAATAATTTAGACATTAGTTCAATTTCATCTTTATCAATAAAATAAGACTGATAGCCAATGTTACTGTAGTTAAACAAGAAGTTAGGTTGGTGTAAAATAATTTTGGTTAAAAAATTATTTGAATTTAAATCATTATCAGCATTACCGATGTTAAGCTTTGAATCAATAGTAACAAGATTAACAGGTTGTTCTAGTTTTTGATAAGCTAAAAAATTAGCATAAGTTAAATCCTGGCTTCCTCCAATTATTATTGGTAACACATTACATTTAACCAAGTTTTCGATGATTGAACTTAAAGCGAAATAGGTATCTTGTGTACTGTTCCCAATTTTTAGATTACCAAGATCAATTATTTTGGAATTACTTTTAAATGCAGCTAACCGGTATAAATACTTTCTAACATGATTAGGTGCTTGACCACAACCAAAATTGTTGTAAGCATTTCTATCTTCACCAACGCCAATAATTGCTATGTTATAATCTTCAACAGGTTGGTTGCTGTATTGATCAATGCCATTAAAGAGTTGAGAAGCTAAGTAATCAAATGCTAAGTCTCCTTCAATTTTGCTAGGGTCAAAAAAATCATTAAAGTTCATATTTGAATTGATTTAGAATTCAAATATAATCTTTCTACTTCTTTTTCTTAGTTTTTTTTGCTGGAGCGTTATCTGCAATAATTTTTTCTACTTCTTCTAAGGTTAATGCTTCGGCATTAGTTGTTTTAGGAAGTTCAATCTTAGTTTTTCCTTTTACAATATTAAACCTCCCCCATCTTGCTTTCTGAACAGAAATTCCTTTATCCTCCCAATTATGAATAAACTTATCCTTTTCTTTCTGTTTTTTATCTTCAATTAATTGAACTATATCTTGATGAGAAAGATTATCGAAATCGTATTTTTTGTTTACGTTAATAAACATTCCATTCCATTTAATGAATGGACCAAATCTACCAACACCTTTTTGCACAGGGAGTCCTTCATATTCATCAATAGGGGCATCAGCTTCTTGTTTTTGTTTTATAAGCTCAATAGCTCTATCTAAATCCACAGAGCCTATTTCTTCACTCTTAGGAATTGAAACAAACATTTTATCAAATTTAACATAAGGACCAAATCTTCCTTGGGCTACAACAATTTCATGACCTTCGTAATTCCCTAATGTTTTAGGGAACTTAAACAGCTCAAGAGCTTCTTCTAGGGTTATACTTCCGATAGTTTGATTTCCCTGTAATCCTGCAAACCTTGGTTTTTCTTCATCTTCAGTTTTACCTATCTGAATCATAGGACCAAATTTTCCAATTCTAGCAATTACTGGTTTACCAGTCTCTGGATCATCACCAAGCAATCTTTCTCCACTTGCTCTATCGGCATTTTCTATTGTATCTTCAATTTGGTTATGGAAAGGGCCATAGAAATCTTCTATCATCTTATTCCATTTCTTTTGACCTTCAGCAATAGCATCAAACTCTTCTTCAACTTTAGCAGTAAAGCTGTAATCTAAGATTTTCCCAAAATTTTCTACTAAAAAATCATTTACTACAATACCTATGTCTGTTGGAAACATTTTTTTTCTTTCTACATCATAGTTTTCTTTAGCAACTATTTCTTCAATGTTTCCAGCACTTAGTGTAAGGGTTGTGAAATTTCTCTCTTTTCCATCTCGATCTTCTTTAACAACATAACCTCTTTTCTGAATAGTAGAAATAGTAGGCGCATAAGTAGAAGGTCGTCCAATTCCTAAATTTTCTAATTGCTTTACTAAACTTGCTTCAGTGTACCTTGGCGGATGATTCGTAAATCTTTCAGTTGCTGTAATTTCTTTCAACTTTAATTCTTCGCCTACAGTAAGAGGTGGTAAAATGCCATCTTGTTCAGTTGGTTCATCATCAGTTCCTTCAAGATAAACTTTTAAGAAGCCTTCAAAAATTAATACTTCGCCTTTTGCTACAAAATTTTCGTTAGCTGTAGAGATATTGATTTTTGCAGTAGTTTTTTCTAGCTTAGCATCACTCATTTGTGAAGCTACTGTTCTTTTCCAAATTAAATCGTACAATCTTGCCTGCTGAGCATCACCCGTAATTGAATGTGTATTCATGTAGGTTGGACGAATGGCTTCGTGAGCTTCTTGTGCTCCCTTTGATTTGGTGTTGTATTTTCTGGTTTGAGCATATTCAGCTCCGTAAGATTTTGTAATTTCTGCTCTTGCAGCATTTAAAGCCTCATCAGAAAGATTAACAGAGTCTGTTCTCATGTAAGTAATCTTACCAGCTTCGTACAGCCGTTGTGCAACAGTCATGGTTTGTGAAACGGAAAAACCTAATTTCCTGCTTGCTTCTTGTTGTAAGGTTGAAGTTGTAAATGGTGCGGCAGGAGATTTTTTAGCGGGCTTAGTCTCTAAACTTTCTATAGTAAAGCTAGCATTCTTACATTTTGTAAGAAAATCTTGAGCCTCTTCTTTGGTGTCAAATCGTTTAGGTAATTCGGCCTTCATAATAGTATTACCACTAACAATAAAATTGGCAATAACCCGATAGGATGAAGTGTATTTAAAATCTAATATTTCTTTTTCGCGCTCTACAATTAAACGAACTGCTACCGATTGTACCCTTCCTGCAGAAAGCGATGGTTTTACTTTTCTCCATAAAACAGGTGAAAGCTCATAACCTACTAACCTATCTAAAATTCTTCGAGCTTGCTGAGCATCAACTAAATCTTTGTTTATTTTTCTAGGGTTTTCAACAGCCTTAGTAATAGCAGATTTAGTAATTTCATGAAATACAATTCTTTTGGTTTTGTTTTCGTCTAAACCTAATGCTTCTGTTAAATGCCAGGATATGGCTTCTCCTTCACGGTCCTCATCAGAAGCCAACCAAACCATTTCTGCGTTTTTTGCTAGTTTCTTTAATTCGCTTACTACTTTCTTTTTATCAGAAGGTATTACATATTTAGGAGTAAATCCATTGTCGATATCAACAGAGATGTCTTTTCCGGGTAAATCCCTAATGTGTCCAAAACTAGATTTTACTGTAAAGTCTTTTCCAAGAAATTTTTCGATGGTTTTGGCTTTAGCCGGTGACTCAACAATTACAAGGTTCTTTGCCATAGCTATATGTTTGAGCTTGAAATTTTTTGCAAAGAAATGAAATAATATTTTTCAATTCCAAATTAAAAATTCGGTAGACATCCTTATATTATATTATATATAATATATTTTTTATAAATTTTATAAAATAGTCTATTTATGTCATTTTGTCATTAAAAATTAAAAAATAAGTAATTTTGTTTTCCAATTTAAAAGATATGGAGCAACAGAATAAGGTAATAGAGGAAAGCAAGCAAGGGACTGCTACTTTAGTTGAGGGTAACTCAGGTGCTGACAGAAAGGTTTACATCGAAAGCTATGGTTGTCAGATGAATTTTTCAGATAGTGAGATTGTTGCTTCAATACTTACTAAGGAAGGATACAATACTACTAATGATCTTAATGAAGCAGATGTGGTATTTGTAAACACTTGCTCAATTCGTGAGAAAGCAGAGCAAACTGTTAGAAAGCGTTTAAAGTCATTTAATAAAGTAAAACAAGAAAAACCAGAAATGGTTATAGGTGTTTTAGGTTGTATGGCTGAACGATTGAAATCTAAATTTTTAGAAGAGGAGAAATTGGTTGATATTGTTGTTGGTCCGGATGCATACAGAGATTTACCAAACTTAGTTAAGCAAGTTGATGAAGGCAAGAAAGCAGTGAATGTTATCTTATCAAAAGAAGAAACGTATGCGGACATTAGTCCAGTAAGATTGTCTAGTAATGGTGTAACTGCTTTCATTTCTATTACCAGAGGTTGTGATAATATGTGTACTTTTTGTGTAGTGCCATTTACAAGAGGTAGGGAACGAAGTAGAAATCCTGAAAGTATTATTAACGAGGCAAGAGATTTATTTAAGAAAGGATATAAAGAAGTAACCTTACTTGGTCAGAATGTAGATTCTTACTTATGGTATGGTAAAGAGGGATTAAAAAAAGAATACGATAACTTATCTGAAGAAGAAAAAGCAAAGAGTATGAACTTTGCTCAGTTAATGGAGCAGGTTGCATTAATTAGCCCTGAATTGAGAGTGCGTTTTTCTACCTCTCACCCCAAAGATATTACTGATGAATTTTTGGAAACAATGGCTAAGTATGACAATATATGCAATTATATTCATTTACCTGTTCAAAGTGGAAGTACGAGAGTTCTCGAAGTAATGAATAGAGGGTATACTAGGGAATGGTATAAAGATAGAATAGATGCAATTCGTAGGATTGTACCTGATTGTGCAATTTCTGCAGATATTATAGCAGGTTTTTGTACTGAAACAGAAGAAGATCATAAAGATACTTTAGAGATGATGGATTATGTGAAGTATGATTTTTCTTACATGTTTAAGTATTCAGAAAGGCCAAATACTTTAGCCGAAAGAAAAATGAATGATGATGTTAGTGAAGAAGATAAGAGTAGAAGGTTATCTGAAATTATTGAAAAACAAAATCAACATTCTTTAGAGAGAAATCAGGCTTTTGTTGGAGGAACTTATGAAGTTCTTGTTGAGAAAACATCAAAACGTTCGGAAAATGATTTGGCAGGTAGAACCTCTCAGAACACGGTTGTAGTTTTTCCTAAAAGTAAATATAAGGTTGGTGATTATGTAAAAGTTAAAATTAATGATTGTACTGGAGGCACATTATTGGGCAATGCCGTTTAATTAATAGCTATGGATATTCAACAAATAAAACAACGGTTTGGAATAATTGGGTCTGTTCCTGCTCTTGATAGAGCTATTGAGGTTGCAGCTCAAGTAGCTATTACTGACTTATCGGTTTTGATAACTGGAGAGAGTGGTGTTGGGAAAGAAGTAATGCCTCAAATTATTCATCAATTAAGTGCCAGAAAGCATAATAAATATATTGCGGTAAACTGTGGTGCTATACCCGAAGGAACTATTGATTCAGAGTTATTTGGGCATGAAAAAGGGGCGTTTACTGGGGCTCACGATTCTAGAAAAGGTTATTTTGAAGTAGCTGATGGAGGAACCATTTTTTTAGATGAAGTAGCTGAACTTCCTTTAACAACCCAAGTTAGGTTATTAAGAGTTTTAGAAACGGGTGAGTTTATTAAGGTGGGTTCATCTAAAGTGCTAAAAACTAATGTTAGGATTGTTGCTGCTACCAATGTTAATATTCCTCAAGCCATACAGAAAGGAAAATTTAGAGAAGACTTATTTTATAGATTAAATACAGTTCCTATTCATTTGCCAGCTTTACGGGATAGAAAAGGAGATATACATTTATTGTTTAGAAAGTTTGCATCAGATTTTGCGAGCAAATATAGAATGCCTCCTGTTAAGTTAACACCAGAAGCGGTTTATATGTTGGAGAATTATAGGTGGGTCGGTAATATTCGTCAGTTAAAAAATGTTGCTGAACAAGTTTCAGTAATCGAGAGTACCAGAGATATTACAGCTGAAATTTTAGCAACATATTTGCCTCAAAATGATACTACTAACCTGCCAGCTGTAGTTGGAAGTGAAAGTTCAGATTTATCTGAAAGAGACATTTTATATAAAGTTTTATTTGACTTGAAAGGAGATGTAACTGAACTGAAAAATCTCGTATTTAGTTTAATACAAAATGCAAATTCAGGTAATAGTGATATTGAAAACAACCCAGCAATTATTCAAAGTTTAAAGCGTTTATATGATAAAGCAGAACAAGTAGAAGAGCCTCAGGTATATAAGGCACAGATTCTTCCAAAAGCTGATGAACCAGTTACTGACCATGAAGAGGTAATTGAAGAATCACTTTCATTGGCTGATAAAGAAAAGGAATTAATAATAAAGGCCCTAAATAAATATAACGGTAAGCGAAAAAGTGCTGCAAAAGAATTGGGTATTTCTGAAAGAACGCTGTACCGTAAAATTAAAGAATACGATATTGACAACTAAACGCATAAATATTGTTAGTGTTCTAATCGTTGTATTAGTGATTTCATGTAAGGTCAACTATTCTTTTACTGGAGCTTCTATACCTGAAGATGTAAAAACGGTTTCAGTAAAGACATTTCAAAGTTATGCTCCTTTGGCAAATGCTAATTTGACTCAATCTTTTACAGAAGCATTAAAGGATATTTTTATTTCTCAAACTAATTTGGATTTGGCAGCTCGAGATGGAGATTTACAATTTGAGGGAGCGATAACAGGTTACAATATTTCATCAGTTGCTATTCAAGGAAACGAACAAGCAGCATTAAACAGGTTGTCCATTACTGTAAAAGTAAAATTTACCAATACCAAGGATAGTGAACAAGATTTTGAAACTAGCTTTACTCGTTTTGCAGATTATGAGAGTTCGCAAAATATAGCTAGTATTGAAGATGAATTGATTAAAGATATTAATGACCAATTAACTCAGGATATTTTTAACAAGGCAGTAAGTAACTGGTAATGCAGGTAAATAAATTCATACAATATGTTGATGGAGAAGAAGCATTAGCTTCGGCTTCCGATAAAGATATATTGCAACTTATTGAAGAATTTCCATATTGCCAAACTTCCCGTTTAATGTATACAGTTAATCTAAATGCCAATAACAGCATATTGTTTGAAGAGCAATTAAAAAAAACAGCTGCTTATTGTGCCGATAGAGAAAAATTGTTTGACCACATTTACTCATTAGATAAACTTGTAATTGAAGAACAATCTCAATCAGATGTTGTTGAACAAGAAACTATTGTTGAGGAAGGTTTAAAGTCTGAACCAGTTGCTGAAAAGGATGATGAATTGGTAATTCTGGAGCAAGAATATTTAACTCAGGCTATTAATAATAGTATTTTATTAGAAACAGAACAAGAAGCTAAACAGCTTATTGAAGAAGAAAAGGGAGAAGTTGAAGAGATAGATTTATTTAATACGAATGAAGCACATTCTTTTTCTGAGTGGTTGAAACATTATGATGGAGACAAAGAAACTACAGATACTTCAAAATTAAAAAAAGAAAGAAACACAGATTTAATTAATAAGTTTATACAAGAAGATCCAAGAATTGAGCCTAAGAAAACGGAATTTTTCTCACCTTCTAATTTGGCAAAAAAGAGTGTAGAAGATGAAGGTTTTGTAAGTGAAACATTGGCTTTAATACATGTAGATCAAGGAAACTTTGAAGAAGCCATAACGGTTTACGAAAAATTAAGTTTGAATAATCCGAAAAAAAGGAGTTATTTTGCAGCCCAAATAAAAAATTTGAAACAAAAGATTAAACCATGATATATTTAATTTCAGTACTAGTAATTATAGTTTGTGTACTACTTATTTTAATTGTTTTGGTACAAAACCCAAAAGGTGGATTAGATTCTGCTTTTTCTACGAATAACCAAGTAATGGGTGTAAGAAAAACAACAGATTTTTTAGAAAAAGCAACCTGGACTATGGGAATTGCTATTGTTGTTTTAAGTATCGCTTCATCAGCTCTTACAGGCACAGGAAGTGGAGAAGTTGCTGAAGAAGAAGGCCCAGCATCAAAAATTCAAGAACAAGTGGATGATGCGGCTTTACCAACAGCGCCAATTAATAATGGTGTACCATTACCAACTGATGGTCAGGCAGGAGCTAATCAACCAGAAGAGGAAGGAAAATAAGATTTGATATAACAAAGTGAAAAAGTGTCAGCTAAAATTTTTAAGCTGACATTTTTTTTGCACTAAAACTGCAAAATTGTCTTGTAAATTGTCAGTTTTTTCAAATGGTACAGAATCTGATAAGAGCCAAATCGAAGAATTAAATTTATTAACCAAAATAAAAGTTTTAACTATGTCTATTAACATTAAACCGCTTGCAGATAGAGTAATTGTAGAGTCTGCACCAGCAGAAGAAAAAACAGCTGGAGGAATTATTATTCCTGATACAGCTAAAGAAAAACCACAACGAGGAAAAGTTGTTGCAGTTGGAAACGGTAAACCAGATGAGCCAATGACTGTTAAAGAAGGCGACATGGTTTTATACGGTAAATATGCAGGAACAGAAGTTTCTGTTGAAGGTAAAGATTATTTAATAATGCGAGAAGCAGATATTTTCGCAATTGTTTAATTCAAAAATTTAAAAGAGATGGCAAAGGATATAAAATTTGATGTAGAAGCAAGAGATAACTTAAAATTAGGAGTAGATAAGCTTGCAAATGCTGTAAAAGTTACATTAGGACCTAAAGGTAGAAATGTAATTATTGATAAAAAGTTTGGAGCACCTCATGTAACTAAAGATGGTGTTTCTGTAGCAAAAGAAATTGAGTTAAGTGACCCTGTTGAGAATATGGGGGCACAAATGGTAAAAGAAGTAGCTAGTAAAACTGCTGATGATGCTGGTGATGGTACAACAACAGCTACCATTTTGGCTCAATCTATAGTAGTAACAGGATTAAAGAATGTTGCTGCCGGTGCTAATCCGATGGATTTAAAGAGAGGAATAGACAAGGCAGTAGAAGCTGTAAAAGGTGAATTAGCAAAAATGTCTAAGAGTGTTGGGTCTGACAACGAAAAGATAAAACAAGTAGCTACTGTTTCTGCTAATAATGATGATACAATAGGGTCTTTAATTGCTGAAGCAATGGCTAAAGTAAAAACTGAAGGTGTTATTACTGTTGAAGAAGCAAAAGGAACAGAAACTACTGTTGATGTTGTTGAAGGAATGCAATTTGACAGAGGTTATTTGTCACCATATTTTGTTACTGATACTGAAAAGATGTTGGTAGAAATGGAGAACCCTTATATTTTGATTTTCGATAAGAAAATCTCAAACATGAAGGATTTATTACCAGTTTTAGAGCCTGTTGCTCAGTCTGGTAAGCCTTTATTAATTATTGCTGAAGATGTTGAAGGTGAAGCTTTAGCTACTTTAGTTGTAAATAAATTAAGAGGTGGTTTAAAAATAGCTACTGTTAAGGCTCCAGGTTTTGGTGATAGAAGAAAAGCAATGTTAGAAGATATTTCAATTTTAACTGCTGGAACTGTAATATCTGAAGAACAAGGTTTTAAACTAGAAAATGCTACCATTGATATGTTAGGTACTGCAGAGAAAGTGGTTATTGATAAAGATAATACAACAATTGTAAATGGTGCTGGTAAAAAAGCTGATATTGAAGCTAGAGTTGGTCAAATTAAAGCTCAAATTGAATCTACTACTTCTGATTATGATAGAGAAAAGTTACAAGAGCGTTTGGCTAAGTTAGCTGGTGGTGTAGCAGTATTATATGTTGGTGCAGCTACAGAGGTAGAAATGAAAGAAAAGAAAGATAGAGTTGACGATGCATTATCTGCAACTAGAGCTGCTGTTGAAGAAGGAATTGTTCCTGGTGGTGGAGTTGCTTTAGTTAGAGCAGAAAAAGCCTTAGATAAGTTAAAAGGTGATAACGCAGATGAAGATACAGGAATCTCTATTGTTAGAAGAGCAATTGAAGAGCCTCTAAGACAAATTATTACTAATGCTGGTGGTGAAGGTGCTGTTGTAGTTCAAAAAGTGAGAGAAGGAAAAGATGATTTTGGTTACAATGCTAGAACTGAAGAGTATACCAACATGTACAAAGCAGGTATCATTGATCCAACCAAAGTTACACGTGTAGCATTAGAAAATGCAGCTTCTATTGCAGCATTACTGTTAACTACAGAATGTGTAATTACTGATGAGCCTGAAGAAGAAGGTGCTTCTGCTATGCCTCCTATGGGAGGAATGGGAGGCGGAATGCCAGGGATGATGTAATAGTTAATATATTGATAGGTAAAAGCCCAGGCATTGCTTGGGCTTTTTTAATACATTTACGTTATGAAACTTCATTTAACTCAAAAAATAGGTTTAGCTGGAATGGCATTTATATCAGTTATAGCATTAGTTTTTTATCTTGGAGATTACTTCTCTCCATTTATTTTTGCAGCGTGGATTCCTTTTGCTGTTTTAATTTTGATAGGGTATTCCATTAAAAGTAGAAAAAGGAAATACGGAGTTTGAACAATTTTCAAAAATACTGGAGTTATTTTTCTAGAATTGTAGTTGAGCAAGTAAGTAGCAAATACAATAAAAAGCTAATTGTCGCTATTCAAAATGGCAAGTATGTTTTAAATGCTAATAATGCTAATTATTCCTTTGCCACTCTGCATCGTGTTTTCCAGCAAGCATTTGATAAAGTAAGGCTAGTAGAGAAACAAAACATCTTAATTTTAGGCTGTGGAGCTGGAAGCATACCAGCCATTATTTATAAAGAACAAGGTTTACGTCCAGCGATAGATGCTGTAGAAATTGATGAAAAAGTAATTGAATTGGCTTACAAATATTTCCAGCTAAATCAATACGATAAGTTAAATGTTATTGTTGATGATGCATTCAACTTTGTTGAAAATGCCACTAAACAATACGATTTGATTTGTGTAGATATTTTTGACGGGATTGATGTCCCTAATCAAGTTTTAACACAACAATTCTTTAAGCAAATAAAAAAATTAATGACCGAAAAAGGAGAATTGCTTATCAATTATGTTGCCTACAACTATGAAACCAAGCAAAAGGTAAAGCAAATTGAAAAAGAACTTTCAACAGTTTTCTCTACTACACAAACATTAAGATTAGAAAATATTAATAGGGTTTTTTACGCAATAAAAAAGGAGTGAAAAACACTCCTTTAGATATTTTATAAGTCAAAGTCTGGGTCAGCAACTTTGGCGTACTTTTTTTTCTTAGGCTTAATTTTTTTCACAAAAAGAACATTTATCAGTTCTTCTTCAATAGTAAACATAGTGTTGCTTATGCCGTTTACAATTTCAATAACTCTATTCTCATCTTCGTGTTTAAACTTAAACTCTAATGGTTCAAAAGTATCATCTTCAAATTTTAATGCTAAACTAGAAGTAACAATTTTCTCGTTCTTTACAGTTGCTTTACCATAAAAACAATCTGCCATAGAACCTTTTCTGATAGTTATGATTACATCATCATAAGTGCCATCTTCTACTTCAAAAGCACCTCGCTTTTCAAACACTTTAGCATATTTGGTGTAACAAGTAGCTTCTACCTCAGGTTTTTGAGCAAATACAGTAGTTGAAATCGTAATGAGTGCTAAAATTGATAGAAATCTTTTCATATCTTAAAATCTAATAATTGGACATAAAAGTAAAAATACTTTATTTATTATCTAAATTTGATAGCTATAATTTTAAGTTTTATTTCTTGTAAACAAAACTAATACAATGAGTTTAGAGCAAATCAAAAATAATTTTACCGAGGCAAAACAAATATTAGACCATTTTGTTGCTGATGAAACAAATCTAAAGAATATTGAGTCTGCGGGAAATATACTTGTTAATAGCATCGACAATGGGGGTAAAGTTATTTCTTGTGGTAATGGTGGTTCTATGTGTGACGCTATGCACTTTGCAGAGGAGATGACAGGTAGATTTAGAGATAATAGAAAATCTTTACCAGCAGTTTCCATCTCAGATGTTTCTCATATAAGTTGTGTTAGTAATGATTATGGCTATGATGAAGTATTTTCCCGATATATGGAAGCTATGGGAAAACAAGAAGATGTTTTACTCGCAATTAGCACAAGTGGAAACTCTACCAATGTTATAAAAGCAGCTAAAGTTGCAAAAGATAAGGGAATGAAAGTAATAGGCTTAACTGGTAAATCAGGAGGGCAATTAGCCGAATTGTGTGATGTAGAAATTAGAGCACCACATTCTGAATATGCTGACAGAGCACAAGAAATTCACATTAAAGTCATCCATTCATTAATTCATTTTGTAGAGCAAAACCTGTAATTACTTATGTTGGTTAAAACATACGGAAGTGCAGTTGTTGGTGTTGATGCCATTACAATTACCGTTGAGGTAAATGTAGACAGGGGTATGAAGTTTTTTATGGTAGGCTTACCAGATAATGCTGTAAAAGAAAGTCAACAACGTATAGAAGCCGCTTTAAAAAATGTAGGTTATAAAATGCCTGGTAAAAAGGTGGTAGTAAACATGGCTCCTGCCGATATTCGTAAAGAAGGTTCAGCTTATGATTTAACCATTGCAACAGGTATTTTAGCTGCAAGCGGACAGATGAGTGATGAAGAAGTAAGCAATTATATCATTATGGGAGAACTTTCGTTAGATGGAAGTTTGCAGCCAATAAAAGGAGCTTTACCAATTGCTATTAAAGCTAGAGAAGAAGGTTTTAAAGGTTTTATACTACCAAAAGAGAATGCACTTGAAGCTGCTATTGTTAATGACTTGGATGTTTATGGGGTGGAGAATATTAAAGAAGTAATTGACTTTTTTGATGGTAACTCAACCCTACAAAAGACAGAATTAGATACCCGAAAAACCTTTTATGAAAATCTAAACAAAGTAGACTTTGATTTTGAAGATGTAAAAGGGCAAGAAAATATCAAACGGGCATTAGAGATTGCAGCTGCGGGTGGGCATAATGTAATTCTAATTGGACCTCCTGGTGCGGGTAAAACCATGTTGGCTAAACGATTGCCAACCATTTTACCTCCCTTATCATTAAGTGAGGCATTGGAAACCACTAAAATCCATTCGGTAGGAGGTAAGTTGTCTAAAGAAACTTCTTTAATTAATGTGAGGCCATTTCGTTCACCACATCACACGATTAGTGATGTGGCATTGGTTGGTGGGGGTGGATTTCCGCAACCTGGTGAAATATCGTTGGCACATAATGGAGTTTTGTTTTTGGATGAATTGCCAGAGTTTAAACGTACTGTTTTAGAAGTGTTAAGACAACCTTTAGAAGATAGGAAAGTATCCATTTCCCGTGCAAAGTTTACGGTAGATTACCCAGCAAGCTTTATGTTGGTTGCCTCTATGAATCCTTGCCCTTGTGGATTTTATAATCACCCAGAAAAAGATTGTGTTTGTTCGCCTGGAGTAGTTCAAAAATACCTGAGTAAGATTTCTGGACCATTGTTAGACCGTATTGATTTACATGTGGAAGTGACCCCTGTTTCGTTTAACGAGTTGAGCGAAAAACCAGTTGGAGAAAGCAGTGAGCAAATACGAGAGCGTGTAATTAAAGCCCGTAAAGTACAAGAAGAACGTTTTAAGGATAAAGAAGGGGTGCATGCCAATGCTCAAATATCCTCTAAAACCTTGAAAGAAATTTGTGAGATTGATGCTGCAGGAAAAGAACTACTTAAAAAAGCAATGGATAAATTAGGTTTATCTGCCAGAGCTTACGACAGGATTTTAAAAGTAGCTCGTACCATAGCGGATTTAGAAAGCTCGGAAAACATACAAACCAACCATTTGGCAGAAGCCATACAATACCGTAGTTTGGATAGAGAAGGTTGGGCGGGGTGAAAAAGATTAAGCTAAAATATTTATTGACTTTAGCATTTGTTATGCTATTAGTAATAGTCGTGGTTAGAGGCTGTGAAATTTAATAAAGCAATTAATTTCAAAGACTTTCTTATCTTTAGAGGATGAAGAAAATGTGTTTAATATTAATTTCTATAATTCTATTGTTTTCATGTTCTAATGAAGAAGAAAAGATAGAATTACTGCAAAAAGAATTGAATATTGAATTACCAGTGAACTACGAAATTATCAAGGATAAAGGTGTAACTTATGATGCTTTCTTAGGTGACTATTCGACTATTATCACCTTAAAGTTTGATGAGATGAGTATAGATACTGTTGTAAATCAGATTAAAGAGGTTCCTTTTTATAATGAATTGAATCAATTCCGAAAAGTTGATGGAGTAAGAACTTTTATTGGAGATGTGAGAGGAAAATATGATTTAATAACTGATTCAATGAATCAATCAAAATATCGTGGGAGTTGGATTTCGACTCAAGAAGGGTATGAATTTATTGATATTCTTGATAAAGAAGCTTGGGTGGATGCATCCATTAATATGAAAGAAAATAGTTTGAATTTTGTTTATACAGCACATTAGGAATTTCCTAATATTAAATACTATATCAGATGTTATGTTGGATGATGAGGTAATCTTCAACCATTAAAGTAATCTTCTTTAATCGCATTTAACTGCTTAATCAAACGTTTACGCTCCACAACTAATTCTTTAACTAGTTCTTTTTTACGGTTCAGCTTTAGTGCTAATTGTAAGTTAAAATATAACCTGCGTGCATTCCGTGCATAGTAAATGGTATAAAAACCACTTAATACTAACAAAACTCCAAAGCTTAAGGTTAATAAAGCGTGTTTTGTTAAATACCAAAACACAATAATTTCTGCACTGTAAAACAAAATAAAAAACAAAGTGCCTAAGGACATAAGCAATGCTCCATAAAAAGCTTCGCTATCGGTAATTTTTAGTGCAACAATTCTTGGTAATTTGTAAGGGATGTAACTGCTTACTATTCCAAATAACCAAAACGGAAAGCCCAATAACAATGCAAAAAATGATTTAAACAATTCAGGGATAAATCGCTTTCTTTTATCCATGTTCTCAATAGATTTATCGCTTAGCTTCACTTCTTTTAGTTTTAAAAAATAACGGTCAATTTGGTTCGCCATGTTATCGTACAACTGTAGCTCGGTTTGGTAATAGTAGTCTATAGCTTCTGTAATGCCTTGCGATATTTTAACATCTCCCAAACTATTGTTTTCTTCAACTAATGAAGTTTTGTAAATGCGTTCCACTCTTTCTACTAACTCATCATGCTCTTTTTTATCAATAGCTATCATCAATTCCCTAATGGCAGTTTCAATATCTTGAGTTAATATTTTTACTGTTTCAACCTCATTGGTTTTATAGTTATCAATGTAATCTTTAATCTTGATGGGTTCGCCAAAATTGACAACCACCTCACTTCTAAACCTACTGGATTTGGTGTAGTTTAATCCAACAGGAACTATTTTCATGTTTAAGGCGTAATTGTGTTCTTTCTCTGCTCCTAACGCAATTCGGGCAGCACCAGTTTTAATTTTTCGCAATCTTCTTTCCATTTCACTTGTCCCTTCTGGAAAAATCATGATTACTTTACCTATTGCTAATCTTTGGTAACAGGCTTTAAATACTTCTTTATTTTGAGAAACGAGTTTTGGATTATCTTCAGCACGGTAAATAGGCACCATGTTTAACCCTCTAAGAATGGAAGCCACAATTTTGTTTTTAAACAAAACACCTTTTGCCAAAAAATTAACTTTTGGTTTCACATTAGTAGCAACACACAATGGATCTAAAAACGAACTGGGGTGATTGGCAACAATCAAATAAGGTCCTTCTTTTGGGATGTTCTCTGAGCCATTAATGTGCATTTTTCTGAAATACACTTTAAGAGCCAGCTTGCAAACGGTTTTTAAAAAACGGTAAATCATTTCTCAAAATTTTAACCAAAACTATAGCAAAAAAGAAAAATAAAATATCCAAAAAAAGTGAAAAACTGACTTTTACTTTTTGTACTATTTATCCAGTTTTTGGTAATCGTTTTGATAAAGGTAGTCGTTGATTTGGTAGTAGCCAACCGTAAGTTGTAAAAATGCTGAGTCTGTTTTTTGTAGATTAAGTTTGTTTTGCTCTTTATTCCAAGTGTAAAAATTAGCCGATTTTTTATCGTTTAGCACCATTAAATCTGTCCCTTTCAATAAACCTAATTTTCGGTAGTTGGCAATTAGTGCCATTTCTTTGTCAGGTTCTACTTGGTTGATATCTCGACCTAACAACCTACTATCATAACTCCAGTTTAAATAACCAAAAAGGGTTGGAAAAATATCAATTTGAGAACAAAGTGTATTTACCTCAAGGGCAGTATCGTTGGTTAGGTTGTATATCATTCCGGGGATGTGATATTTAGAAACATCTAATTCTTGCTCGCCAGCACTAGAAGCACAATGATCTGCCATAATAACAAAAATGGTATTTTTAAACCAAGGTTTGGTTTTTGCAGTTTTAATAAATTCGTTAATGGCATAATCGGTATATCTTACAGCACCATGCCTACCCTCTCCCGAAGCAATGTCAATTTTATTTTCGGGATAAGTGTATGGTCTGTGATTAGAAGTAGTCATTACAAAATTGAAAAATGGTTGGTCGTTTTTGTGGTTCAAATCAGCCTCTTTAATTACTTTGTTATATATGTCTTCGTCACATACTCCCCAAGCATTTTCAAAGGTTACTTCATCATCATTAATGTTGGTTCTTTTAGAAGTAAAATCATCACCCATTAGGTAACCTCTACCTCTGTCAACAATGTCAAAACCATTTCCACCAAAGAATTGGTTCATGTTGTCAAAGTATCCATCGCCTCCATAAAAGAAAACATTTTTATAACCCTTTGAAGCAAATACAGTCCCAATATTAAAAAAACCTGTATTGTTTGGTCGTTTTACGATGCTTCTACCTGGTGAAGGAGGAACAGAAAGTGTAATCGCTTCCATGCCTCGAATGGTTCTCGTTCCAGTAGCAAAAAGAGTATTAAAATTAATGCAATGTTGCATTAACGAATCTAAATAAGGTGTAAACACAAAATCGTATTCATCATTATCAAAACGAGCAAGGTATTTGGCACTTAAACTTTCTACACAAATAAAAATTACGTTTGGTTTTTTCTCTTCACCATAATTAACAACTTTTCTTTTAAAACTAAAAGGGTCTTTGTCTAACCAGTTTTCATTTGGGGTAATAATGTTGTTTTTCATTACCTGTAGGGCAATACCTTTATCTTGTGTAAGATAAAAATTAGGATAACTGAGCTCGTTGTTTCTAAAGGCTGCAAAAAAAGAATAAATACCCGATTTGCTTAATTCGTTCTCGTAGCGGTTGGTAGACCATTCTGCGTCTTTGTTTTCTATACTTGTTGAAAATATTAGACAAATAACAGCACTTAATCCGAAACCGATTAGCTTTTGCTTAAGGGATAAAGAAGCGTTAAATGTTTTTTGAAAAACACCAATTTTTTTTGACAATAAAATGATTCCTAGAACAACACCAATAACCAGGGAGAGTAAAATAGGTAGCGGATAAGATTCATTAATGTTAGCAACTACTTCATCAGTATAAACCAGATAATCAACAGCTATAAAATTAAATCTACAACTGAATTCTTCCCAAAAAGTAAACTCTGATAAAGTGCTAAATGCAAAAATGAGTAAGACAATGAAAAAAGCAAAATAGGTTAATATTTTGTCGAGTTTACTGCCTACCCATTTGTTTGGAAAAACCAACAAATATAAACTGTAGGGTAAAGCAAAAAAGGAGATAACACCAATATCGAAAAACACTCCTACAAAAATGATTTTAATAAAAGCAATAAACGAAAAATCAATGGTGCTGAGCGACCAAATATACAACGCAACACGTGTGACAAAAGAAAGTGCTAAAAAAAATAGCACCAGAGTTTTTAATAACTGATATCGCTTCGGAATGCTGATTTTCATGGAATAAAAATGTAAGCAAAGCTAACTAAAAAATCACTTTAAATTTTTGGATTACTTTTGTTGTTATGGTAAAGTGTGGTTTTTTATTAGGGGTATTATTTTTTTGGCAAATTGGATTTGCTCAAAATGATACTATTGGGTTTAAAAAGCAAACTAAACCATTTGTAGAGCAAGCGTTAATTCCCGCTACTTTAATTTTAACAGGATCGGTATTAACGGGTACTTTTACTGAAAAAACCATCCAAAAAAATGTTAGGAATAAGGTAGGGAATGATTATCATAATTCTATTGACGATTACATGCAGTATGTTCCTTTTGTACAAGTTTACATTGGTGATTTGGCTGGATTAAAAGCAAAAAACCACTGGTTTGACCAAACTAAAAACATGGCAATTGGTGGGTTAGCTACAATGATAGTTGTTCATTCGTTCAAAAGAGGTATTGGTAAAACACGACCAGATAATAGTAGTAATCATGCATTCCCTTCTGGCCATACAGCTGCAACTTTTCTAGGGGCTACAATTTTGTATCATGAATATAAAGGTTCAAGTTCATTAATGGCTGGTAGTGGTTATTTGTTTGCTGCTTCAACAGGAACATTTCGCGTATTAAATAACAGACATTGGATTTCTGATGTGCTGGCTGGTGCTGGAGTAGGAATATTAGTTGCTAATGTAATTTATCATGTTGAACCGCTTAAGAACTGGAATCCTTTTAAAAAGAATAATAATGTAAGTTTTTGTCCGATTTACAATGGAGATGAACTTACTTTTACGGCTACCTTAAGGTTTTAATGAAGTACATTTTTACCATATTGTTTTTGTTAGTGGTGTCATTTTCTTTTGCTCAAAAAAAAGAAAAACCTGCCGAGCAATCATTTCAAATTTCTGACGAGTTGACTTATACTTATGAGCGGCCTAAGTTGTTTGAGTTTGTTACTGGTTGGCCAAAAAATTATGTTAACCTTGGTAAAGAAGCTGTAAAAAAAGAGAACTTAAAATGGTGGGGTTTAACTGGTTTAACAACTGGAATGTTGTATGCAGCCGATGAAGAATTGTTGGATTATGCAGCTAATTTAAGAGATATTGGATTGGAAGAAGATCATGAGCAAGAGACCTTTTTAAACATGTTTACTTATCCTAAAAACAATTCGGCAGCACTTTATTATTTAGGGCATGGAAATACATCTTTAGCTATTGGCTTAGGGTTTTTAACAGGAGGGGCATTAACTAAAAATTACAGAGCATTGCATACCTCCAGTGAAATTGTAGAAGGAATTTTAACCTTGGGTATTTTAACACAAGGATTAAAAAGAGTGTTTGGGCGAGAGAGCCCACATTTAAGGACACAGCCAAGAGGAAAATGGCATGGGTTCCCAGGGTTTCAAGAGTATCTTGATCATACGGCTATGTACGATGCTATGCCTTCTGGGCATGTGGCTACGTTAACTTCTACCGTAACTATAATTGGAAAAAATTACCCTGAGATTAAATGGATTAGACCAGTAGGTTACTCGTTGGTTGGTGTTCTGGCTATAGAAATGATGAACAGTGAAGTGCACTATGCATCTGATTATCCGCTAGGATTTTTAATTGGCTATTCGGTGGGTACTGTGGTTGCTAATAAGAGGATTAAAAAGACAAATACAGACCCTCTTTCTGAAGCAAAGCATGGCATACAGCCTCAGTTTTTTATTACGAATGTTTATGGAGATAATTTGGTGGGTGTGGTGTTTACTTTTTAATAAAAAATAGCAGCGTTGCTAAATCCGTTCCAGTAAATTTTCGGAGGTCTTACTTTTTGGTTTTCTTTGAATAAGAATTGATTTCCTTTATCGTCAATCATCGGAATATGTGCGTTAATATTTCCTGTAAGTTTTGGCATGGTTAAAATATCATGGATTACTCGGTTTTGGATGACATGCCTAACCCTTTCTGAATCTATACCAATATTTCCTTGATAAATTTGCTGATATGGGCCAGCATATTTTATTTGTGCACTTAATAAACCGTGCGAATGTTGAGTGTACTTGCCTCCTATATTGTTTTCATACACATGGTTAAAAGGGTAGCTTTCATCAGTTACTCTTTCGCCCATTTGGCCAGTAAATAGGGTGCTATTAATGGCATATTGAAATTTATTTTTCTGATAAGTAAAAACAAAAGCACCTGTTCTAAATCGGTCTAATTTAGGTTGAGCAAAAAGGTCGTTTTCTGCAACAAAATTGTATTCAGCAAATTGTAAAGAAATAGTTCCTGTTTTTTGACTGGTTCCTATATTATTGAAATAAAAATTATAAGCATAACCAATACTGTTTTTATTGCCTGTTTGATTACTTACAGGGGTATAAAATAAATTTTGGATAGTGTCTTTATTGCCAAAACTATAAACCAATCCAAGGCTAGCTGTTGCTTCTACATATTGTTGTTTAGGTCCTAAGCTTTTGGCATTGAAATAAAAACGAAAAGTTGGATTAACCTGTACATTATTAGTCACATAAAAAGTACTGATGTTTACCCCAAATCGATCAAAATGACTTCCGATGGCCGCAACCAAACCTAAATTAATACCAAAGTTGCTGTTTTGATAATGTTGTGCACTACTTCTTTTTATTGTAAAAGTAAGAAGCAAGGCAATTACAATTATTTTTTGAAATAATCTCACAGCTCTAGTTCAACTTGTAACTATAACCCAAAGTAAACTCTGTATAATCGGCTTTTACATTGTTAGCTTTAATGTGTGTGCCAATGTAAACATTGTGCTTTGGCATTTTATGGGTGTTAAACAAATACAAATTCATGCCAATTCTAGTCAATAACAATTTTTGCATAACCAAAGCAATATCTCCTTTTGGATTAAAGGTGTTGTAGAATGGTCTATGAAGGTTAAAACCTAATTCGGCATCAACTCCAACATGCCCCATTAAAAACTCATTTCCGAGAAAGAAACTTATGTTAGACGCATTCCATCTAGGATCATCTGAAAGACTAACCACATTACTATCAATAATGTGATCGTAAAAGTGTTGGTAGAAGCGATAAGTAAAACCAGCTCTTAGTTTAATATGACTATTAAAAATTATTGCGGCACTAGCACTGGTTGAGTATACGGGTTTCACCACTCCTAATCTCGGCCCTTCTGTTTCGTCTTGCTCATGTATTCCAATACCTTGTCGTATATCTACAAAATAATTTTTTGGTCCTACGTTGCCCCTTTTCTTTCGAGTAGGATGGTGAAAATTTGCTTCTTCTTGAGAGTAAAATTGTCCAGATAAGGATACCATAGGAGAGTTGATGCCTAAATTAGGAAGTTTGGTGTGCCCATTAGATTCATGAGAGAAACCAACACCCATTTGTAGATTAAACTTTTTGTTTTTATAAATGGATTTATACAAAAACACTTTCACGTCCCATGTAAAGCTTGCTCCTATTAGTTCGTTTTGAAAATTATCTATACTATCGAATTTATGAGTAAAGTAGGATATACCCGCTCCCAATCTTAGCTTAAGAGGGTTTTTAAGTTTATTAAATACTCTAAACGAAATAAAAGGCAATACACCTATTTGATGGCCTAATACATCATTGTTCCCTAAGTTGGAATAAAGCATCATTACACCAGCCTCAGCTTGATTGTAATATCTTCCCCATTTGGTGGTATCGGAATTGGTAAATCCAAAACTTAAAGCAGCGGAATTTTGAAATCCAATTTCTGGGGGTTCTCCGTAGCTACTAATGGGAATTATTTTACCGAATTGATATTCAGGTTCAAGATAATATGCCCGTTCTTCAGATTGGGCAAAACAAAAAGAAGATAAGCTAATCAGAAAAATACTGATTAGCCTAGCTTTCCGTGACATTGTTTATACTTTTTACCACTACCGCATGGGCAAGGATCATTTCTTCCAACCTTTTTCTCTACTCTTACTGGTTGAGCTTTTGGTTGGGGTTGTTCTGGTTGTCCTCCTTGCTGCTGCGTTGCAGAACTTGAAACCGTTTCTGGTCGGCTGGTTTGCAGCTGGCTCATGTCTGTTTTTGGTTGAGGAGCATTTTGCTGAGCTGAAATTTGTTCGCCACCTTGCTGCTGAGGCAAGTTACATTTCATCAAGAAACTGGCAACTTCTTTATTAATTTTAAGTAGTACTTCGTTAAATAATTTAAATGCTTCAAACTTGTAAATTAATAAAGGATCTTTTTGCTCATGTACGGCATTTTGTACCGATTGTTTCAATTCGTCCATTTCACGTAAGTGCTCTTTCCAGTCATCATCTATTAAAGCAAGAATTACTGATTTTTCAATAGACTTCGCCAGCTCTTTACCCTCAGAATTATAAGCTTTTTCTAATGGAACAGAAATGTTTATAGTTTTCATTCCATCAGTAATAGGAACCAATATATTTTCGTATTGTGCACCTTGATTCTCATAAACATCTTTTATCACTGGGAATGCATTTTGAGCAATCATCTCAGATTTTCTCACATAATGATTAACGGCTTGCTCGTGCAATTCTTCTGTTATCTCTTGAGCATTTTTCTCAAAAAACTCTTTTTCATTAAAAGAACAGTCTACAGATAGTAATCTAATTAACTCTAATTTAAACCCTTCATAATCACCGTAATCTTGATATTCATTTACCAAAGATTCACACACATCATAAACCATGTTAGAGATTTCTACTCCCATCCTTTCTCCATATAAAGCATTTCTTCTTTTGGTGTAAATTACCTCACGCTGAGAGTTCATGATGTCATCATACTCTAGCAATCGTTTACGAATACCAAAGTTGTTTTCTTCTACTTTTTTCTGGGCTCTTTCGATAGATTTGGTAACCATTGAGTGCTGAATTACCTCTCCTTCTTCAAGCCCCATTCTATCCATTAACTTAATGATACGCTCAGAATTGAACAATCTCATTAGGTTATCTTCCAATGAAACAAAGAATTGAGAAGAACCTGGATCACCTTGTCTTCCAGCTCTACCTCTTAGCTGCCTATCAACACGTCTAGAATCATGTCGTTCAGTACCGATAATTGCTAAACCTCCAGCTTCTTTAACACCTTCTTGCAATTTAATATCGGTACCTCTACCTGCCATGTTGGTTGCAATAGTTACAGCCCCAGCCTTACCTGCTTCTGCAACAACTTCAGCCTCACGCTGGTGTAATTTTGCATTTAATACATTATGCTTAATGCCTTTCATTTTAAGCATACGGCTTAGTAACTCAGATATTTCAACCGAGGTAGTACCAACTAATACGGGTCTTTTGTTTTCTACCAAGCTCACTATTTCATCAATAATGGCATTGTATTTTTCACGATTAGTTTTATAGACTAAATCTTCTCTATCATCTCTTGCAATTGGTTTGTTAGTAGGGATTACCACAACATCCAATTTGTAGATGTCCCAAAACTCTTGTGATTCGGTTTCAGCAGTACCAGTCATACCAGATAACTTGTGGTACATTCTAAAGTAATTTTGTAAAGTAACGGTTGCATAAGTTTGTGTAGCAGCTTCTACTTTTACATTTTCTTTTGCTTCAATAGCTTGGTGAAGTCCATCAGAATAACGCCTTCCTTCCATGATACGACCAGTTTGTTCATCAACAATTTTCACTTTGTTGTCCATTACCACATACTCTACATCATTTTCAAACATAGCGTACGCCTTCAGCAACTGGTTAATAGTATGGATTCGTTCTGCTTTTACAGAGTAATCCTGTATCATTTTTTCTTTGGCTACTAGTTTTTCCTGGTCAGGGGCTTCGGATTTTTCAATTTTTGCTACTTCAGAACCAATATCCGGCATTACAAAAAAGTTAGCATCATCTCCAGAACCAGTAATTAACTCAATTCCTTTTTCAGTTAGCTCAACACTATTGGTTTTCTCATCAATAACAAAGTAAAGTTCAGCGTCAACCTTATGCATTTCTTTACTTTGGTCTTGCATATAAAAGTTCTCAGTTTTCTGTAAAGCAGCCTTAATTCCATGCTCACTTAAAAACTTAATCAATGCTTTGTTTTTAGGTAAACCACGATGAGCCCTTAATAAAGCCATTCCACCAGTTTCTTGATCTTCTTTGCTTATTTTTTCTCCATCACTTAGTGGAGAAAGAAGTTTTTTGGCATCAGCCAAAGCTGTGGTTACATATTTACGCTGTGCAGCAACCAATTTTTCTACTCTTGGTTTTAACTCATGAAATTCGTGTTTATCCCCTTTTGGAGTAGGACCAGAAATAATTAATGGAGTTCTTGCGTCATCAATCAATACAGAATCAACTTCATCAATAATTGCGTAATGATGCTTACGTTGAACTAGATCTTCTGGACTGCGTGCCATATTATCTCTCAAGTAATCAAAACCAAATTCATTATTGGTTCCATATGTAATATCTGCTAAATATGCTTGTCTTCTTTCTTCAGAGTTTGGTTGATGTTTATCAATACAATCAACGGTTAAACCATGAAATTCAAACATTGGAGCCATCCACTCACTATCCCTTTTTGCAAGATAGTCGTTAACAGTAACCACATGAACACCTCTTCCGGCAAGGGCATTCAAGTAAACAGGTAAAGTTGCTACTAAGGTTTTACCTTCACCAGTCATCATTTCGGCAATTTTACCTTCGTGTAAAACTCTACCACCAATTAACTGAACATCATAATGCACCATTTCCCATTTAATGGGATTTCCAGCAGCAAGCCATGTGCTATTGTAAGCCGCTTTATCGCCATTAATTTTCACATGGTCTCTTTCTGCTGCAATGTCTCTATCTAAACCTGTTGCTGTAACTTCAATGGTCTCATTTTCAGAAAATCTTCTAGCTGTTTCTTTTACTACTGCAAATGCTTCACCTTTTATTTCGACAAGAACCTCTTCAATTTGTTCAAGAACTTTTTTATCTATCTCATCAATTTTATTGTAGATATCTTCTTTTTCTACAATGGATAAATTGGTATCTATTTCAATTTTTTCCCTTAGACTAGCAATTTCATCTTCGTCTGCTTTTATTTTCTCAGCAATACGATTTTTTAATTCGAATGTTTTTGCTCGTAGTTCATCGTTGCTTAGTGACTGATAAGAATTAAATGCTGTTGCAGTTTCATCTATGATTGGCGATAGTTCTTTATAATCTCTATCTGACTTACTTCCAACAAATGTTTTAAGAACTTTACTTAGTATTCCACTCATCTTATTATTCTATTTAATTTTTAGCCTAAATGTCAACTACCCTACCAAAAAGATTTTACTGACAAATTGGCTTAACGCAATTCGCAAAAGTAGTTATTTAAGGTGGTTGTAGGTAGCGATTCCTTAAAAAAATCAGAGCAAAATATGATAGGAGTCTAATTTTAATATTTTAGCTCATTTAACTATATTTGCTGCTTTATAACAACAAATGGCAATCACTAAAATTTCTAAGGTATCATCACTCACTTTTTCTGAAAGGATAGGTTGTTACTTGCAGTTGTTTAAAATCAAGTTAACGTCATTTGTAGTTATATCTGCTGTTTTTGGCTATTTTATTGGTGCACCAGTTTATAATTTTACTGAGGTGTTATTTTTAGTAATAGGTGGTTTTTTGGTTACCTGTTCATCGAATGCTTTTAATCAGGTTATAGAAAGGAACTACGATAAACTGATGGACAGAACATCACAAAGGCCAATGCCAACCGGAAAAATTTCAGTTGCTGAAGGTGTTATTGTTGCTTCTGCATTTGGTGTGCTTGGAGTTGCAATGTTGTGGTTGTTAAATCCACTAAGTGGGATTTTAGGACTGTTGGCAATTGCAATGTATGTGGCTTTATATACTCCATTAAAAAGAGTTTCAACCATTTCGGTTTTGGTTGGAGCATTTCCTGGTGCAATACCTCCAATGTTGGGTTGGGTTGCAGCAACAGGGAGTTTTAGTTTAGAAGCAGGTATTTTATTTGCAATTCAGTTTGTTTGGCAATTTCCACACTTTTGGGCTATAGCTTGGAGGGTAAATGATGATTACCAAAAAGCGGGCTTTAAAATGATTCCTTTTGGTAAAAAAAATACAGCTACAGCAGTTCTAATTGTACTAAGTGTAATTGCTCTTTTGGTAATGGGATTTTTACCAGAGATTTTTGAGATTACAGGTAGAATTACAACAATTGGTTTGGGTATATTGTCTTTGTTGATGTTATACCCTGCTATAAAATTGGTCCAAACCAAAGATGATAAGTTTGCCTTAAGAGTTTTACTACTTTCTTATTTGTATTTGATTTTATCCTTAACCATTATTCTTATTGATAGAATTATATGACAGCACCTGCTGAAAACAAGTATAAAAAATTCACAATTATTGTTTCTATAGTTTTACCATTAGCTGTTGCAGCACTTTTTGGTATAAAAATTCCTAATGTAGAACCTTTAACATTCTTACCTCCAATTTATGCAAGTATTAATGGATTAACAGCCATTTTGTTAATTGCAGCAGTAGTTGCTATTAAAAAAGGGAAAAGAGTTTTGCACGAGCGCTTGATGAAAGCGAGTTTGATATTGTCAATTTTATTTTTGGTAATGTATGTTGCCTATCACATGACTTCAGATTCAACTGTTTATGGTGGAGAAGGAGCTATTAAATATGTTTATTATTTTGTGTTAATTACCCACATTTTATTATCAATAGCAATTATTCCGTTAGTATTAATTACTTATACCAGGGCTTTATCAGAATTGTTTGATAAGCATAAAAAAATTGCCAAAATTGCATTTCCTTTATGGTTATATGTAGCGATTACTGGGGTTGTTGTTTATTTGATGATATCTCCTTATTATGTTTAATCAGATAATGTTTCAATGTAAAAACCTTGTTGTTGAACTAATCCAATAATTTCTTCTTCTCTAAGGTTAGATGTTGTCTCAATTCTGAGTACATTGTCAATGTCATCAACATCAACTGACCAATTCATTATGCCATAATGTTGATTGAACATAGGTTTTAAATCGTCTACTTTTTTCTTTGACACAATATCTGTTTTAAATACCAAAATTTCCATAGTGTAATTATTTAAAAGAGTTACTACTATTCTTGTGGAGATTCATTTTCTTGAGTTGGACTGGATTGTCGCTCAAGATATTTTTTATAAAGCTCATCACCTTCTTCTTTCCAAAACTTGTCATAATGTTCCCATTTGGAAAAATCACCCTTAGATTTCTTCTGGTCTTTATTGCAAGATTTCTTAGATGATTTTTTGCTACCACCTCTACCACATCCTCCTAAAAGAAGTTTTAATAGAATAAAGAGGCCTACGGCTTGCCAGTAGGTTAATGTTGTTAATCCAAATAATTCTGGCATTAGCCAATTCCATAACCACATTATTACAAAACCGAATAAAACGGCCAACCCTCCTATTACAATTGTTCCAAATATGATTATACCAACAATTTCTAATGGAGATTTTTTTCTAAAGCTATGAGTGAAAAAATTTTTCATGATTTTTAGTTTATATGTTATTAATTTCTGATTCTAATTTTTTATATAAAATTCCAATGGCTCTATGCCTTCTAGACATTAATGTTCCTATTGGTATTCCTGTTTCATTTGAAATTTCATTGTAGCTGGAACCCTCAAAATCTATTGCTACTATAATATTTCTGTACTCTGGTTTTAATTCATCGATGCAATTTTTTAAAACGACAATCAATTTTTCTGGAGTGTGGTTGTCTGTTGATTGATCTAGTACTTCCCCAAGGTTTAGAAAATCTGAATTATTTTCAATTATATCCGGTTGTTTATTGGTTCGCATGATGTCAATAATTTTGTTTTTTATTGATCTGTATACAAAGCCAGCTACATTATTAATTGGAGCATACCTATCTGCACCTGAAAATAGTTTTAATGCAACATCTTGGATAATATCTTCTGCACTTCGATTGGCTGTATCCTGTATTCTTGAGTTTACATAAATCTTAAGAGACCTATATTCCTCACCAAAAAAGTCTTTAAGTTTTTTTCTATTTTCTGATTCCAAGTTCATTTAAAAAACCTTTTTATAAAGGGCTTTCGATTAGAAAGACGAAACATTTAGAATCTATTGCGTTTTTTCGCAATTTTTTCAAAAAATATTATTCTATTGAGGTGTCTAGGGTGTCGGTAAACTGTACTTGGTTTTTGTCTCCAAAAAAAGTGTATTTGTATTGAATTATTCTCAAAAATTCACTTTCTATATCTTGGATAATTTGAGCGATTAACAACATAGTTTTGTTATCGTATAAAAATTGTTTTCGGGTGATGTATTTTTCATTTTCATAAATTTTAATGTCTAAAACATTACCTATTTCATCATAACTATACTCTTCGGTTTTCTTTTTATTGCTGGCAATATTGATGTAAGTGTGCTTTTTATACAACCTTCCCATTTCATCATATTCGTAGGTAACTTTTTTCTTTTTATTGCCAATTAAAAATTTGGTGTATTCTTCAATTAAGTAACCTAATTCGTTATAATAATTTGTTTGTTCTTTAAAAATTTTACCTGAGTTGTTGTAAAATAGTTTTTTGGTTTGAGTATTACTTATTTGTTTGTATGAAAAACTATCAGCAATAATGGTATATTGCTTTTTGAGTTCAAACTTACTTTTGCATTCAAATCGATTTTCATCTCTACAATAAGTTTGTAAAACTACATTTCCGTTTTCATTATATTTATAATGATGAGAGTAATATCCATAACTGTCGCTTTTTCTTTTTATGCTCACCCTCCCTGTTTCGTTATAGCAATAGGTTATAATGCTGGAATCTTTTAGTCCTTTTGAATCATGAGAAGCTAGTTGCATTAGTAATGTGCCATCATTATTAAATTCATAGTAATAATCAAGCCCTTTAGTTCTGATTATATCTCTTACTTTTTTAGAAGAAATTGAACCTTTAATGGATTTGATTTTATTGGTTTTGATAAAGCTTTGATTAAAAAAAGGCTTGTCAGTAAAAAGAGGTTGATTTATATCTAGAATTTGAGTGAATACACAATTTTGTATAATTGCCAGAAGAATAGTTATGACTAATTTTTTATCCATTAGGGTAAAACAACAAAAAATAAAAAAGCCTTTTGAAATCTTTCAAAAGGCTTTTAAACAAATTATTGTAAATTATTATTTAGTAGCTTCAGCATCTCCGTAATCAAAATATACTTCAGTCATATCTCTATACTCCATTGCGTTTGATGGGAAATTTTTAACGTGTACTTGAATCAGTCTAGTGTTTTCATCATAGAAGATAGGCATAACAGCTGCATCATCTATTTGTTTTTGATCAGCTTGTCTGAATAATTCAAAACGTTTAGCATCATCAATTTCTCTTAAGGCAGCATTAAATATTGAATCAAAAGATTCGCTTTGATAACGCATGGCGTTGATATATGCCTTAGTATTTAAATCTTCAGGCACATGTCCACCATATAATAAGTTTAAGAAGTTTTCAGGGTCTGGGTAATCTGCAATCCATCCAGCTCTCCAAAATAATGCTTTACCTGTTTCCAGGTTTTCTAAATGTTGAGCGAATTGCATTTGTTCTATTTTAATGTTAATACCTAAATTCTCATTTAACATTTTTTGAACTACTTCTGCAATCTGAACGTTTCTATCACCACCACCTGGGTTAATTTGTAATGTAACCTCAGGAAAATCTTTACCGTTCGGATAACCAGCTTTTGCTAAGTATTCTTTAGCTTTTTCTACGTCATATTCATAACCCTTAACATTTTCATAGTCGTATCCTTTAAAAGGAGGAACAATACCATTTAAGGCAGCTCTTCCTTCTCCTTGAAGCGTATAAGTTACGATAGATTCTCTATCAATTGCATAGTTAAAAGCCTTTCTAACATCAACATTGTCAAAAGGAGGTAGCTTGTGTTGCATACCAAGATAGTAAACGCTTAGAGCAGGAACAACTTGCATAACATAAGGTCTGTTTCCACCTTTTTTAGCATCTTCTAATTCACCAACAACTTCATCAATCATTTCAAGTGGTAAACGGAAAACCATGTCTAAATCACCTTTTTTAAAGTTTAATAATTCAGCCTTTTTCTCTTTGTTGAATAAAAACTTAACACCATCTAAATATGGTAATTGGTTTCCGTGCTGATCTTTTTTCCAGTAAGCCTCGTTTCTACCAAGGATTACAGTTTCTCCTTCTTTAATTTTATTTACTTTAAATGGACCAGAACCAATAGGGTTAATTCTTAAGTCAGCTCCATAAGTTTCAACAGCTTCTTTTGGATATACATAACATGCTGCATGACTAACAATATTTAAGAAACCAGCAAATGAATAATTTAAGTCAATCTGTAAAGTATAGTCATCAACCACTTTTATTCCTTCAACTCCTCCTTCAGGAGCATTACCAGCTTTGTTGGCTTCGTAATATTCGTTTGCACCTTTTACCTTATCTTTAAATAACCAATACATCTGGTTTTCTGGACTGCTTACACATATTCTGTCTAAACAATATTTAAAGTCATTAGCAGTAACTTCTCTTCCTTTACCACCTTCAAAACAAGTATTATCATGGAACATTACCCCTTTTCTTAAATGAAAAGTATATGAAGTTGCATCTTCGTTGATATCCCATTTTTCAGCAATAGCAGGAATAACACTTAAATCTTCTTGGTTTAGTTTTACTAGACCTTCATAAACCTGGTTGGCAATACGTTGCTCAAGAGCCATAGTAATGTTAAGTGGGTATAAACTTTTGAAATCTTCTGTTTCATTCATTTTAAATACACCACCATACTTTACACCACCTTTAGCTTCGTTAGTGTTTTTTTCTTTATTACTGTTGTCTCCCCCACAGCTAGTTAAAACTACAGATGCTGCGATAAATAAGTAAAATAACTTCTTCATATTGCTTAGATAAAACGTTTTAATCCAAATACAAATATAATTATTACAGTATAATATCCTAAATTATATCAATTAAAGTGGTTTAAAATTTAAGAATAATGTTAAATAAGTGGTTTTTAGGTTGAAAAATCAATGAGACTATCATAATTAGCAGTTTTTTAAGTTACTATAGTACTTTTTAACTAATCGTATCTTTGTTAGTTATGCCTGATTGTAAAAGGGGTTGAAAAAATTGCACTACATACTACTAATTTTAATGCTAATTATGGTTCAATTAATTGTTGCCCAGAACATTAGTAATTTAAAAAAACAAACACTAAGACTAAGTGAAGATACCTTGCAGTTAGATAGTTTAAGTATAATTCCAAACTCTGAAATCATTTTTATGGGCAATCAACCTATTGATAATAATGCATATGAGATAGATTATGCTAAAAGCCTTTTTATCATTAATGATAAATCCCTTAAAGGACAGCATATTAGCTTAACTTATCGTGTTTTTCCATATTCTTTTGATGATTCGTACGAGCATAAAAAAATGGAAGAGGTAACAGCTAAAGGGCAACGAGCTAAGAATCCGTTTAAGTACGAATACACCGCTGATCCTGATGATATTTTTTATTTGAATGGATTGAATAAAAGTGGTAGTATTTCCAGGGGTGTTGCATTTGGAAACAATCAGAACTTATCGGTTAATTCGAGTTTAAACCTTCAACTTTCGGGTAGGCTAAGTAATAATGTAAGTATTTTAGCAAGCATTTCGGATGATAATATACCGATACAAGCTGAAGGGAACACGCAACAGTTACAGGAGTTTGATAGGGTTTTTATTCAGTTGTTTAGTGATAGCTGGAAATTAACAGCAGGTGATTTTTATATGGAGCGACCTAAAAGCTACTTTATGAATTTTAATAAAAAAGTTAAAGGGGGGAGTTTTGAGATGCAATTAAAGCCTTTTAAGAATCAAAATGCAGTAATGAAGCCCACAATTAGTGGTGCCCTATCTAAAGGTAAGTTTGCTCGTAATAAAATATTGGGAGTTGAGGGTAATCAGGGACCTTATCGCTTAGTTGGGGCAGAAAACGAAACCTTTATCATTGTTTTATCAGGTACTGAGCAAATTTATGTTGATGGGAAGTTAATGAAACGAGGTAACGAGTTTGATTATATTATAGATTACAATACAGCTGAGTTAACGTTTACAGCAAACACTTTAATTACCAGTAATTCTAGAATAGTTGCTGAATTTCAGTATTCAGATAGGAACTATGCGCGTTCATTAGTGCATTTTGGAAATGACTACGAAAGTGAAAAACTAAAATTGAGGTTAAATGTTTATTCTGAACAAGATTCCCGAAATCAGCCTTTGCAACAAGAATTAAACGATGAAGATAAATTAGTGCTTTCAAATATAGGAGATAGTTTACATCAGGCTATTGTTCCTAATATTAATGTGGTAGATTTTTCTGAAAACCTGGTGTTATATAAGATGATTGATACCTTAGGTTTTGATTCAGTGTTTGTTTATTCTACTAACCCAGATAGTGCGATATATCAATTAGGCTTTTCTTACTTGGGCCCTAATAGAGGTGATTATGTGCAAATACAAAGTACTGCAAATGGTAAGGTTTATGAGTGGGTGCAACCCATTGGGGGTATTCCCCAAGGAGAGTATGAACCTGTAATTTTGTTAGTTACTCCAAAAACCCGACAAATGGCCACTTTTGGCGGACAGTATAATTACACCAAAGAATCTTTTGTGAGTTGGGAGGGAGCGGTTTCTAATAATGATATTAATACGTTTTCGGATAAAGATAGTGAGGACAACATAGGTTATGCCTTAAAGGTAAATACTTCTAATAAAGTAAATTTAGAAGATGAAGAAATTCCATGGAAATTTAAAATAGGAACAGGCTATGAATTTATTGAAGAAAATTTTACTCCCATACAAAGGTTTAGAAGTGCTGAGTTTGAACGAGACTGGAACCTTACCCAAATTTGGACAGGAAGTAGTAATACGTTTTTAAATTCTAATCAACATATAGTGAATGCCTTTGTGGGGCTTGAAAAGCAAAAAAAGGCCAACTTGCAATATGATGTTGATGTACTAAAAAACGAGAATGAGTTTGATGGATTGAAAAACTCACTGTATACCATGTACACATGGAAAGGATTTACTTTACAGGCAGATGGGAGTTTTCTAACTACAGAGGGGTTAAATAATACTGATTTCTTAAGGCACAAAGCAACTTTTTCAAAGAATATAAAATGGTTTATGATTGGAGTTGCTGAAGAAACCGAGAAAAATAAATACTATCTCAATGAAAATACAGACTCTTTGCAAGCAAATAGTTACGAGTTTGTGATGTGGGAAACATTTATACGAAGTGCAGATACTACAGAAAACAATTTTTTAATTAGCTACCGACAACGAAGAGATAATGCTCCACTAATAAACGATTTTACAGGAACGACTTTTGCTGAAGATGTAACTTTTGGTTTAGGTTTGGTGAAAAATAAGAATCATAAATTCCGCACAAAATTTACCTATAGAAAACTGGAAATTTTAGAGCCAGCATTTACCGCTTTGCAACCTGAAGAAAATGTATTAGCAAGGGTGGAATATGTTGCCAAATTTTTGAAGCGTGTAATCTCTTCTAATACTTATTATGAGGTTGGTTCAGGTTTAGAAGTTAAAAAAGAATTTTCTTATGTAGAGGTGCAGCCGGGACAAGGTACCCATGCTTATATTGGTGATATTAACGGGAATGGCGTAAAAGATTTAAACGAATTTGATATTGCTGCTTTTCAGGATCAGGCTAATTTTATAAAAATATTTACTCCTACTAATGATTATGTAAGAACTTACACCAACCAATTTAACCAAGGGTTATTTTTAAGACCTGAAGCTCAATGGGGCAGTGAAAAAGGATTTAAAAAATTGGTATCACGTTTTTCTAATCGAACCAATTATAGAGTCAGTAGGAAAGTATCTAACAAAGAGGATTATTACAACCCATTTATTGGAGATATTGCTGATAGTAACTTAGTAACCTTAAATTACGGGTTTTTAAATACCATATATTTTAATCGAACTGGAACTAAATTTGGTACTGATTTTACCTTTCAAGACAACAGAAGTAGATCTTTATTAACCAACGGAATAGAATCTCGACAAACCTTAAACAGAGCGTTAAAAACTCGTTGGAACATAACCAGAGTTTATACTCTAACATTATTGGGTGCAAATGGTATTAAAACCAACTTATCTGAATTTTTTAGCAATCGTAATTTTTTCTTAAACACTTATGAGTTTGAACCCAAATTTTCGGTGCAACCGAGTGTAAAGTTTAGAGCCAGTGTGTTTTACAATTACGAACAAAAAACCAATGATACCATTTATGGAGGAGAAGAGTTAGTTAGCCAAACTGTGGGAACAGAATTACGTTACAATGTTGCAGCTAAAGGTAGTTTTAGAGCAACCTTTAGTTATATTGATAACCAGTTTTCGATTACCAATAATACGGCTTTGGCGTATGAGATGATGGAAGGTTTAGAACCTGGCACTAACATGACTTGGGAATTGAATTACCAACAAAACCTGTCCAAGCACATGCAGCTAAGTGTGAATTATAATGGAAGAGCTTCTGACAATTCTCCAGTAATACATACTGGTGGAGTACAGGTGAGGGCGTTTTTCTAATTATTCAATCTTAGGGGCAGCTTTATCTTTTTTGGTAGCTCTGTAAAAACGAGCACCTACAGATAATTCGTGCGTACCATCATTGTAATTTTTTAAGTTGGTAGTAGTAAAATCGTAAGCATACGCAATGGTAAAACTATTGTTTATCACATAACCTATTGCTAGTGCCATGGCATCCTTATCACGGTAAGTTCCAGATATCCAAACTTGCTCTTTGTACATAATTCTTACTGTACCTTCAAACTGAACGGGTGCAGGTTTTACATACTTTACAAAAACCATTGGTTCAATAATAAAGTCTTCTATTTGTCTGAACTTATAACCTGCATTTACAAAAAAGTGAGAAGGTAAAGTTCCTGTTGGGTTTTCTCCTTCATCAAAAAAGTTCACTTTCATGTTTAACAGCTGAGGTGCAGAAAATCCAAAGTAATAATTATCGTGGTACAAGTAAGTTCCAAAACCAGCATCTGGGACTAAAGTAGATTGTACTCCATTGGTAATAATTACATCGTCAGCATCTCGTAATGTAATTTTAGAACCATCAATCATAAATTGCAGAACACCGAAATTCAATCCTAACCCTAACTTTAATTTTTGATTTAATCTCAAATGGTATGCATAAGAAGCATTAAAACCTGTTCTACGCGTTGGGCCAACATTATCGGTAAAAATGTAGCCGCCAAAGCCCATTTTTCTATTCTTAGAAGGACCATGAACACTCAGCGTATAGGTTCTTGGAGCATCAGTAATTCCTTCCCATTGGTAACGGTGGGTAGAAATACCTTCAAAATAACCTCTACTACCTGCTACAGCAGGATTTATTAAGAAATCGTTTAAGTAGTACTGACTAAAATGAGGGAGCTGCTGAGCAAACAAGCTGCTGCTACCAAAAATTAATAATGCTATGTATATTACCTTTTTCATTTTATCTTAATATGGTTATTGGACCAGTATATGGTTCAAAACCTTCTTCGTTAAGTTCAATTACATAGTAATAAGTTCCTATTGGCAATGGCTCTCCATTATATGTTCCATCCCAATCTTGTTGATATCCATCAGCGTGGAATAGTAATTCACCCCAACGGTTATATATCTCAACTACGTTATTCGGGAATTGTTCAATAAAGTCAATTATCCAAGTATCATTTTTGCCATCTCCATTTGGTGAAATACCATCTGGGAATTTAATAGCAGGAAGAACTGTTACCACAACACTATCGGTAGCTGTACAACCATTTGCAGATACACCAGTAACATAATACGTAGTAGTTTGTGCTGGTGAAGCAACAGGATTAGCAATAGTAGAATCACTAAGTGTTGAACCAGGAGTCCAAGTATAAGAAACGCCACCTGTAGCACCTAAAGTTGTAGTTGTATTTTCAAGTATGGTTACATCCGGTCCAGCATCAATTATTGGTAACGGTTCAACGGTAATGCAAACAGTATCAGTTGCAACACAAGGTCCATTAACTTGATATACATAACAAATAGTTCCAGTTGTAGTTGGGGTAAACGTAATGGTGTCAGTTGTTCCTATGGAGCTCATTCCTGGAAGAACAAACCATTCTACATTGGTAAAGATACCCGTAGCAACTCCATTTAAGCTAATAGGATCTCCCAAACAAATTGTAGTGTCTGGTCCAGCATCAGCCAGTACCGTATCTATGGCACCTATGTTAACGGTGTCAAGTATGCTACAACCATTTTGGTCAAAAATTTCAACTGTGTTAACTCCAAAACACAATCCAGTTTCGGTATTAGATTGTCCAGGAGTAGTATTACCATTCCACTGGTAAGTGTATGGCCCAACTCCACCAGCAGGAGTAATTGTTGCAGCTCCATCACAAGCAGAAGAACATGAGGCATCTGTTGTAACATCTGTTGAAGTAATTCCGGTTGGCTCTATAATAGTTACACTATCATTTACAGTACAGTTGTTGCTATCTGTAACAGTTACATAATAAATTCCGGCACATAAATTCGTAATAGAATCTTGTGGTAAATTACCTGGAGTCCAGTTGTAAGTGAAAGGAGCAGTACCACCAAGTGTGTTAGAAACAGCCCAACCATCACAAACACCATTACAACTTGCATTAGCAGAATTGATATTTGCTAATAACACATCTGGTTGAGTTACGCTGTCAATAGCAACTCCAATACAGCCATTAGCGTCAGTTATTTCTACAGAGTACTGCCCAACACATAAATTACTAATTGAGTTAGTTGTATCTCCTAGAGGGTTCCAGAAATAACTATAAGGAGCAGTACCACCATTTGGAGTAGCAGTAATTACACCGTTACAATCTCCGTTACATTGAGCGTGAGTTACAACTGTATTTGGAGCAGGAGCATTTACATTACTTAGCGGGTAAGCAAAATTAGCTTGACATCCAGTTGAATCAGTAATTGTTAGTGTATATGCTCCAGCACATAAGTTAATTAAAGTAGCTGTAATTGGCTGAGGGCTTGGTGGTGCAGTTGGTGTAGTCCAAGAATAAGTGTAAGGACCGATTCCACCTGTAGGAGTAACGGTAATTGCTCCATCACATAAATTACAATTTGGTAAAGTTATTATTTCATTGTCGTCAATTGCTGTTGGTTCAGTTAGAGTAACCGTATCCATAGCTGTACAACCATTGTCATCTGTAACTGTTACAATGTATGTGCCTGCACTTAATCCCGTTGCCATTTGTGTGTTTTGTGCAGGAACAGTATTCCAAGAATATTGATAATTTGGAGTTCCTCCTAATACATTAGCAATGGCAACACCATCATTACTACCATTACAACTAATTGGTGTATTGATAGCAGCAGTAACTGTTAAAATGTTAGGACCAGTAACATTTGCACTAATAGAATCCATACAGTTGGTACTATCCGTTACAGTTACTACGTAATTTCCAGTACACAAGCCAGTAGCGGTTGGTGAAATTTGTGATGTAGGATTCCAGTTGTATTGGAATGGAGCAGTACCAGAACCAACACTTACAGTAGCTTGCCCATCACAATCTCCAAAACAAGTTTCAGGAACAATACTGCTAATCGCTAAGTTTAGTCCAGTTGAAGGAGTAATTGTAATGGTATCTGAAGTAATACATCCAGAACTATCTGTTACAGTTACTGTATAAGTATTAGGACATAATCCTGTTGCAGTCTGATTGGTGTCAGCTGGTGGTCCAGTTGGTGACCAAGAATAGGTGTACGGAGCAGTACCTCCTGTTGGGGTTACTGTTGCAGTACCATCACATGAGCCTGTACAAGTTTCGCTAGTTGAATTCATAGCTAGGTTTGGACCATTAGCATTGTTCACTAATATAGTGTAATTGTAAATACAGCCAGTACCTTGGTCGGTAATTTCTAAATCTAATGTTCCAGCACATAGTCCAACTACTGTAGATGTTGCCACACCTAAATCAGTTAACAATGGTGGTACTGGGTTTGTAGGATCAGTCCATACAAAATCAAATGGACCAATACCTCCAATTGGTGTTGATGTAGCGGAACCATCACATAGGTTACAGTTTGGTTGATTGATTACAGTATTATCATTTAGCATTGGTGCAGCGGTTAGCACTATGGTATCATAAGCTGTACAATTGTTAGCATCTACTATAATCACATCATAAGTTCCTGCACAAAGTGTTGAAGAAGTGGTTTGAGTGGTATCTCCATTACTCCATAAATAAGTGTAAGGAGCCACACCACCATTTGGTGTTGTAGTTATGCTTCCATCACATACTCCATTACAAGTCGGTGAAGTAGGCGTAGAAGTTGTGGTTAATAAAGTTGGATCAGGAACGTTAACACTAGCTGTATCTGTACATCCATTTGCATCAGTAACTGTCACGATGTATGTTCCAGTACATAACGAAGCGGCTAGAGCATTTGGCTGTGCAGGAACAGTATTCCAAGAGTATAAATATCCTGGAGTTCCTCCTGCTGCTGTCGCGACAGCGGTTCCATCACAATTACCATTACAGGTTGGGCTAGTAGCACTTGCCGTAATAGAAATGTTTGCAGGATCTGTTAAGGTAACACTATCAACAATAGAACAACCATTATCATCAGTTAAAGTAACTAAATGTGTTCCAGCGCATAAACCAGTAGCAGTAGGAGTAATTTGGTTACCAGCAGAAGCTCCCCATTGAATTGAAATGTTACCAACTCCGCCTGTAGGATTAACCGTTGCAGTACCATCACATATTCCATTACAAGTAGGTTCTGTAAATGTAATGTTTGCCAAAATTTCAGTAGGTTCAGGAACAGTAACAGAGTCAACTGAAATACATCCTAGTGCATCCTGAACAACTACTGTATATAATCCTGCACAAAGATTTGTTGCAGAATCATTAGTTTGCAACAATGCATCATCCCATTGGAAAATATAGTTTGGATTACCAGCAGTTACTGTAGTATAGGCTAATCCATCGCAATCATTAAAACAAGTAACGCTATCTGCTAAAGTAGATAATGTAGGTCCATTAGCATTATTAACAAGTACAGTAAATAGTTCTGAACAACCTGCGTTATCCGTAATTGTTAAATTGTATGCACCAGGACATAATCCGTTAATTGAAGGGGTTATTTGTCCACCTGGAGACCAAGAATATTGATACGGAGCTCCCGAACCACCTCCAGCAGTTGCAGTAATATCGCCATCGCATACCCCACAAGTAGCATCAGTAACATTTAGTGTAGCCGTGATAGCAATACCATCACCGATAGTAACACTAGATGTAGCAGTACAACCATTATCATCGGTAATAGTTACAGTATATGTTCCAGCACAAAGAGCAGTAATAGTAGGTGTAGAAGCATTGTTCGACCATAAATAAGTGTAAGGAGCAGTTCCTCCTGTTGGAGTTGCTGTTGCTTGGCCATCACAGCCTCCATTACAATTTGCTGCTATGCCTGAAGTAGAAACAGTAAGCACATTACTTTCGTTAATAGTAATGTTTTCTACATGAGAACACCCTAGAGCATCAGTAATTGTAACAGTGTAATTGCCAGCACACAGGCCTCCAACTGCACTTGCTGTTTGACCCGTTGCCACACCGCCTACCCAACTATACTGGTACGGTGGTACTCCTCCATTTGGGGTAATTTGTGCAAAACCATCACAATTTCCGTTACAAGTAGCATCAACTTTTGTTACGGTAGCGGATATTGCGTTATTATCCATTATTGTAACAGGTTCTACAGTAATACATCCATTCCCATCGGTTACCTGTACTGTGTAGTTGCCAGCACATAAACCACTTACACTGCTAGTATTCTGTCCACCTGGCGACCATAAGAATTGATAATTAGGCGTTCCAGAAGTAACAGTTGCGGTAGCAGAACCATCACATACTCCATTACAACTTGCGTTGTTGGTAGTAACTGAAAGTGTTGGGCCATTCGGATTACTTACAGCAATTAAGAAAGTATCGGTACATCCGTTGTTGTCAGTAATTTCAAGTGGGTAAGACCCAGCGCATAAAGCATTTACAGTTGGAGTCCCAGCGCCTAAAGTAGGCCAGTTATACATATAACCTGGAGTTCCCCCACTTGCAGCAACGGTTATCGAACCATCACAAACTCCACAAGTAGCGTCAGTAACTATTTCATTATCGTCAATTACAGTAGGCTCTCCGATTGTAATAGTATCATTCCCAGAGCATCCATTAAAATCAGTAACCGTAACAATATAAATTCCAGCACATAATCCTGTTGCAGTTTGCCCAGTTTGAGAACTTGGATCATTCCATTGGTAATTGTAAGGACCTGTACCTCCACTAGGGTTTGCTGTCGCAGTTCCGTCACATGCACCATTACATAAAGCATCTGTTATAGATGAACTAACAGATAAAGCGTTAGGGCTACCTATATTGAAATTAACAACTTCGGTACATCCATTATCATCTGTTATGGTTACGCTTACAGGACCAACACATAAACCTGAAGCAGATGCTGCAGTCGAACCATTGTGTGACCATAAGAATTGGTACGGTGGAGTACCTCCTTGTGGAGTTACACTTGCAGTACCATCACACAAACCATTACATGTAGCATCAGTAAAAATTTCATTAGCTACAATACTGTCAGCTTCGCCAACAACCATTGAAGTAGCCAAGACGCAATTTAAGGCATCTGTTACTGTTAAATTATAGATTCCAGCACATAAGGCTGTAATTGTACTATCATTAGGATATGGACCACCAGCAGGAACAGAATTCCAGCTATATGAATAGCTAGGTGTTCCACCTATTGGAATAACATTTATTGAACCATCACATGCTCCAAAACATGTAGCATCATTGACAGTTGTTGTAACCCCAGAAGGTCCTGTAGGGTTGCTAACAGCAATGGTAAATATTGCTTGGCAACCATTATTATCTGTAATAGTATCAGTATAGAATCCAGCACATAGCCCTGGGTTGTTAGGGTTAGTTACTCCATTTGACCATGAATGGTTATATCCAGGTGTTCCACCAGAAGGAAATACTACAATAGAACCATCACATATACCACAATTTGCGTCAACAACAACTTCATTATCATCAATAGGCGTTGGTTCTTCAATAATTACAGAACCAACGAAAATGCAATTTGCAGAATCGGTTACGGTAACGGTGTAAACTCCAGCACACAATCCAGTAATAGTTTGGTTAGTATCTGTACCAGCTAAACAGCCACCTACCCATGAATATGAATATGGAGGAGTCCCTCCAGTAGGGTTAGCAGTAGCAGTACCATTAGTTAATCCATTACAAGTAATGTTTGTGCTGTCTAAAGTTACTGCTAGGGCAGTTGGTTCGGTTACAATATAGGTTCCTTGGGCTGAACAACCGTTGGTATCAGTTACTGTTACACTAAAAGTATCAGCGCATAAGTTACTAATACTTGAGCCATTTAATGGGTTTGGAGCAGCGTTTGGAGACCATTGATATGAGTAAGGGACTGTACCACCAGTTGGATTCGCAATTGCGGTTCCATCACAAACACTACTACAACCAATAGGAGTACCTGTAACATTAGCATTAAGTGCAGCAGGTTCATTTATGGTAATAGTTTCAGAAGTAATACAACCATTACTATCAGTTACAGTTACAGTATTTGTTAAGAATGGTGGACATAAATTAAAAATAGTATCGTTTGTTTCTCCATTAGGAGCCCAACTATAGGTATAAGGAGGTGTTCCTCCACCTACTATAACAGCTGCCATACCATCACAAGCACCGTTACAACTTATATCAACTCCAATTGGAGTTGATGATAGAACAGGGGGCTCAGTTATCTCATAATTATCAGTTCTTGAACAACCTGCAGTATCAGTTATGGTTATAGTATAAGTTCCAGCGGGTAGGTTTGATGCACTATTACTTGTACTTACATTTGGAACCCATGTAAAGGTGTATCCGGGTGTTCCACCAGAAGGATTCAGTGTAATGCTTCCCGTTGTATCTCCGTTACAATTTATATCTGTAATGGTTGCGTTTGGAGAAATAGTATCAGGCTCTACTACAAATAAAGTCTCAGCTTGAACACAACTGTTGGCATCAGTTACAGTGACCACAACTGTTCCAGCACAGACATTGTTTGTATCAATACCATTAGGTAATGACCAAACGATGCTATAAGGTGGTGTACCACCAGATGGAGCTGAAGAAACCATACCATCGCATGCTCCATTACAACTAATTTGTTGGTCTATGCTTCCATTAGGCACTAACACAGGAGGAGCTACAGGCATATTAATAGAATCTGTACTAGCACATCCGTTGGCATCAGTTACAGTAACAAATACCCATCCTGGACATAGACTATCAGCTGTTTGAGTAGTATCTCCATTACTCCAACTATAAGTATAAGGTGTTTGTCCTCCAGAAGGAACTGCAGTAGCTTCTCCATCACAGGTTCCATTACAACTTAAACCTATAATACTAGGGTTTATGGTAATTATAATAAGATTATTTATTACAGTGGTATCCTGGGCTGTGCATCCATTGGTGTCAGTAACTGTAACAGTATATGTTCCTGCACATAATCCAGTTGCCATTGCACCATTTTGCACAGGAGTAGTATTCCAAGAGTAAGAATAACCTGGAGTTCCACCATTAGCAGTTGCTAATGCAGTACCATCACATACCGTTCCGCAACTTGCATTAGTTGCAGAAGCGTTAACCGTTAGTGCAGGAGGGTCTATAATGTCAACAGTATCAACACCAGTACAATTGTTACTGTCGGTAACAGTAACAATATACTGACCTGGACCAAGAGGACTGATGGATTGTCCATTATATGGACCTCCAGGACCAGTCCACACCCATGAGTAAGGAACTACACCGCCAGTAGGAAGCGAGATTGCAGAACCATCATTCAACCCATTACAAGTAATATCAGTACCTGTAGCATTTGGTAAAATTTCTGAAGGTTCTATAATAGTAACGGTATCAGAAACAGTACATAAGGAATCATCGGTAACCTCAACATAGTAAGTACCAGCACATAATCCACTTATTGAGTCATTAGCAATTGGGAAAGGTGCACCTGCTGGGATTGAATTCCAAACATAATTATATGGAGCTGTACCTCCATTTCCAGAAGTAATTGCTGTGCCATCACAGGCTCCAAAACAAGAAACATCAGTTGTATTAGTATTAGTTGTTAATAGAGGGGGTTCATTTATAGTAAAGTTTACGACTAAAGGACAATTGTTATCATCAATAATAGTTACGGTATGATTACCTGCGCATAATCCTATTTCAGTACTAGAACCAGCTGCAGGAACGTTAATTGCTACACCTCCATTCCATGATACTGTGTAAGGAGGAACACCACCAGTTGGAGAAACAGTAGCAGTTCCATTACATACACCATTACAACTTAAATCAGTTGTAACGAGATTATCTATAATTACAGTTTGAGGGTTAATGGTTACTTGTGCACTCGTGGGACACCCAACAGAATCAGTAATATTTACAGTATAATCTCCAGCGCACAAACTAAAAATGGAATCTGTACCTTGACCAGGGCCGACTTGTCCAGCAGGAACGGATGTCCATATGTAGGTAAAATCAACAGCGGGGTCTCCCGTACCACCAGTAACTGTTACTCCCGCAGTTCCGTCACAAGCACCAGCACAAGTTTCATCTGTAGAGTTCATTACCAAATTTATAGGTAAAGGTTCATTAACAACAATAGAATCAACAGCTTGACATCCGAAGGAATCCGTTACTGTAACTATGTATGTGCCTGGGCATAAACTTGCTATGGATTGGGTCAAACAGGGAGAACAAGATGGCCCAGTCCATGAATAATTAAAATCAACAGCAGGATCTCCAGTCCCTCCACTTGGTGTTACTGTAGCTGTACCATCACAAAAAGTAGGACATGTTACATCTGTTTTACTTAGGTTAAGTGTTAATGGTGGTGGTTCGGAGATGGAAATTGTGTCAAATACGTTACACATATTAGCATCAGTAACTTCAACAATATATGTTCCTGGGCATAAATTGAATATTGAATCTGATCCTTGACCAGAAAATGCTTGTGGAGGAATGGCTGTCCAATTATACATATATCCTCCAGCTCCACCAGCGGGGGTGGTTACAGCAGTACCGTTACAAGTACCGTTACAGGTTACATCTGTAGGATTGGTAGAGGTTGTTAATATGTTTGGCTCGGTAATGGTAAAAGCAATTATAGTGTCACAATTATTTCCATCGGTTAGCGTATCGTAATATGTTCCAGGACAAAGAGCAGTTAAGTCGCCAATTGCACCATTATCAACGTTACCAGTACTCCAACTATGTGTAAAAGGAGGCGTACCACCATTTAAAACAGTTACCGTAATAGTTCCGTCACAAGCTCCTCCACAGGTAACATTGGTAGAAATAGTATCTAAAACTAACGGTTGAGGTTCATTAACTTGTATAGTAGTATCATTAACACACCCATTAGCATCGGTTACGGTAACTGAATAATTTACTCCTGCACATAAATTAGGGAAAGTTTGAGCAGTATCAACTGCAGGATTTCCAGTAGCAGGTACCCATGAGTAACTGAAACCAGGTGTCCCACCTGTTGGATTAGAGGTTGCACTACCAGTACAGTCTCCGTTACAATCAACATCTACAACACTCACGTTTGCATATAAACTATCTGGCTCAGGAACAAAATAATTAAATGTTGTATCACAGCCATGTCCATCTTGTGCTTGTAAAGTATAATTTCCTGTACATAAATTCGAATATGTGGTTGTAGTAAAAACAGTATTCACTGTTCCCCCAACTGGCATCCATGTAAAAGTCCAGTTGGCATAATTTGCACCAATTACTGAAACAGAAACCTCTCCATCACAATCTCCTTTACAAGAAGGTTGGGTTATAATTTCAGAAATAGGAATTATAGGAGGGTGACCCAATACATCAGCAGCTTGACCAAAATTAAATCCGCAGCCATCTTGAACAACTGCAGTATATGATCCCGGGCATAACTGAACGATAGTATCTCCCCAAGGCGGACCGTTAGGTGGACCAGCACCGACCCAGTTAAGTACAGTATATGGAGGGCAATCTGTTACTACAGTGTCAATATACAGCACACCATCACATGTGTTACCACATGATACAGTATCATTATCAATTACAATACTGCTAATTACTTTATTGTTAGTGTTTTTAGGAAGTTTAGATTGATTGATGGAATAATTATCCCCTACAATATTAATAGCATTTTGATTTGGGTTAAGCAAGTAAACATTAGTGTTAGAAAAATTGTAATTGAATTTTGATTTAGTGGTTTGCCATGAATTGTAAACTAAAACATCAGAGTTGTTAGAAATAAGTTTCTTTTTAGAAGAAGAAGATGCTATAAAATCTTTACAGACAATGTCGTTTCCAGCTAAATCTAAATCACCTTTGTTAAGGATCACTTTATTGTTGGAGGAAAGAATAGGGTTTGTTAAAACATATTTTCCAGTTGCTTCAAAATAAAAATCAACCTTCCAATTCCAAGTACCGAAATTCATTTGCTTAGTTCCGTTGGTAGATTTTAAATAAATAGCACCAGTTAAATTATTGGTAAACATTATTGATGAAACATCTACTTTACCATAAATAGTAGTATTTATAGGATTGTTGGATGTTAATTCAAACGGAATAGAACTCTTGGTAATGGTAAAATCATTAACAGAAATGTTGTTGGTTATGGTAATGGTTTGGTTGGAAAGGGTGAAAGAGTTCTTATCAATAAATACGTTATCTGATGAGCCAGGGAGACCTGCTGCACCTCCTTGTCCTCCAGATACGTTTGCCCAATGCATAGGGTCATTCCAATCTCCACTATTACCTACCCAGTAAAAGTCTCCAGCAAAAACATTACTAAAAAGAAAGAAATTAAAAAGTGCAAATAAAAAGCAGTACTTTCTTAAACCCATCCACATAATTTTGTTAAGACAATGATAAGATTACGACAATAATACAAAATATGTTACGATATACGTAATTATATTTTATACTTATACACAGTAAGACGTTTATTTCTGTGGGATAGTTGCAAATGGAGATTAGCTGTTATAAGTCTTGTATAAAGTTTACTATAAGTTCAAAAAACTTGTTAGGATTTTCAGCATGCACCCAATGACCAGTTTCTATGCTTTCTATGGTAGCATTTGGGAAAATATTTTTAATTAATTGATAGTCAGACTCCAATATGTAGTTAGATTTACTACCTCTAATAAATAAAGTATGTTTTTCAAAGGCGGAAATATTGTTGAGTTCATAGCCAACCATTTCTATATTATCACTAATAACAGGTAAGTTAAATTTCCATGCTAATTTGCCTTTTTTCTTCCAAAATAAATTCTTTAAAATAAATTGTCTGGTAGATATTTCAGGAATATGCTTGGTTAATTCCTCGTCAGCCTCTCTTCTTGATGTGATTTTTTCAAAATCTAAGGCAAACATTCCATTTAAGATTTCACCATGATGAACAGGGTAAGGTTTTGGAGCGATATCAACCACAATCAATTTTGAAAGCATATTCGGGTAATTCATAGCAAATTGCATGGCTGTTTTACCTCCCATAGAGTGACCTAAAATTGTTGGCTTTTTGATGTTATGCTGGATGATGAATTCATACAAATCATCAGCCATTACTTCATAACTAAATTCATCATTGTGTGGCGAAAACCCATGATTTCGAGCATCTACAACATAAACTTCAAAATGTTCTCCAAGCTGTTTGGATAAAGTCATCCAGTTGTCTAATGAACCAAACAATCCGTGAAGGATGATTAGTGGTTCTCCTTCACCTACTTTTTTAAAATTTAACTCCATAAACTAAAATAAGGTCAAAGTTCGTTTTTTTGATGAAAACTGATTAGTTATCTTTGAAGAATAAATTAAATATCAAATGGGAGCAATTAAAGTAATTACCGAGAGCAAAAAAGAATATAATGTTGAAATTAAAAATACAGCAGAAGGTTTATTAAATGGAGAAGGGTTCAGTTGGGATGTACAAAAAGTAGATGATAATTCTTATCATATCATTAAAGATAATAAATCGTACAATCTTGAAGTATTGAAAGTCGATTTTGATGAAAAATCTTTCTTAATAAAGGTAAATGGAAATAAACATCAATTCACATTAAAAGATAGATTTGATGAATTACTGCATAGTTTAGGGATGGATAATTTGGCAGGAAGTAAAGTAGCAGATTTAAAAGCTCCAATGCCAGGTTTAGTACTAGAGGTTTCCGTTCAAGGAGGGCAACAAGTTGAAAAAGGAGATGCGCTGATTATTTTGGAAGCCATGAAAATGGAAAATGTAATTAAATCTCCAACTGATGGAGTGATAAAAAGTATTTCAGTAAATAAAGGGGATACAGTAGAAAAGAATCAGCTGATTTTAAATTTCGAGTAACAGGCAATGCCTGTGATAATTGTTGAGTAAGATGAAGCAAGTTGTTTTTTGTTTTTTGTTATTAAGCGTGTTTGTCTCTTGTGGAGGAGATGAAACTACAACAGAATTACCTCAAAACGATTCAACTCAAACACAAGTTACTACAAATACTGGTGAAGTTCAGATAATTGAACCTGAAGTTGATGATGAGGTTTTAGTAATGGAGAATAAAGGGATTACCCTTACAGAAATTAAGGCCGAACCAAGTGAAGCTTCGTTAACATTAAATACCAATTCTTTTAAAGAAGGAGTCAATCATTTGAATTTTGCTGTGAGCGGAGTAGGGGATCATAAAATCTCTTACTTAGCAAATAATTATTACCTAACAGAATTTTCTGCTGATGTATTTGAAATGGAGTTTATGTATGGAAATAATGTGTTTCTGGCATACTTAACTGATCCTAATGGAATAGCAATAAAAAGTAATAAAGGTTGTGTGTTAAAAAATGCAGTTGTTGGTGTTGAAGATATGTTTGATATGAATCAACCGCATTTGTTTTATTGCCAACCAAAAGAAGAAACAAATAACCCAATTTTAGATTTTTACTTAGTTAACACTATCATAAAAGAAAATGGTAATAAAGTAAAAGTAACTATTAATGATATTGAATTTATCATTGAAAAATGGGCGGCTTACCAAATTTCAGGACTACCTAGTCCTCAGAATACAATTAGGATTCAATTAATAGATAAAAACGGAAACTTGATTGATGGCCCGTTTAATGATTCTGGGGAGAGAAGTTTTAGCATAACTAATACTGCTAGTTAAACCACTTCCAACAAAGTTCTAAAAGCAACAAATTTCCCTTCGTAACGAGCAGTATGGTCTTTTTGTAATTCAGGAGCACATTTTTCTTGATACTCATCTAAATCAGCCATGGTGTTACAAGTGTATTGTATGGCGTAAGTATGTCCAGTTTCATCAGCTTGTGTGCTCAAAACTTTACAGATTTTGTGCTCTAAAAAATAACCTGTGTTCATTACATCTGGTATATGGGTTTCTTTCATCCAGCTAATCCAATCTTCATGAACTTCGTCTTCAATATTTACCGTTACGTTGTATATAATCATAAGGCAAAATTAGCAATATTAGTCTTGGTTATAAACAATTTCAATCTTTTATCAACAAACGCAAAATTAGTGAGTTAGATAGGTAGGTTAAGGTGTCAAAAAGATGTAAAATTGTAGCTTCAAATTTTTTCAATTTCAAGCAACAAAAAATGAGTCAGAAAAAAATCAAAAACGCATTAGTTTCAGTATTTCATAAAGATAATTTAGAGCCAATTATCAATAAGTTAAATGAATTAGGGGTTACCATATACTCTACAGGGGGCACTCAAAAATTTATTGAAGAGGTTGGTGCTCCAGTTACAGCTGTAGAAAGTTTAACTTCTTACCCTTCAATTTTAGGAGGTAGAGTTAAAACCTTACATCCAAAAATATTTGGAGGTATTTTAAGTAGAAGAGAGTTAGATGGAGATGTTGCTCAATTGGAAGAATTTGAAATCCCAGAAATTGATTTGGTAATAGTTGATTTATATCCTTTCGAAGATACTGTAGCTTCCGGTGCTGGCGAACAAGATATTATTGAAAAAATTGACATAGGAGGAATTTCTTTAATTAGAGCTGCTGCTAAAAATTTTAAAGATGTTCTAATCGTTTCTTCCCGCTCGCAATATGATTATATGTTGAATTTATTGAATGAAAAAGCTGGAGTTTCTGATTTAGAAGATAGAAAATATTTAGCGAAGCAAGCATTTAATGTTTCATCACATTACGATACGGCTATTTTTAATTGGTTTAATGAAAATGGGAATAATGTGTTCAAACAAAGTATAACGAATTCTCAAGTATTAAGATATGGAGAAAATCCACATCAACAAGGAACATTTTTTGGTGATTTAGATGCGATGTTTGATAAGTTACACGGTAAAGAATTATCATACAACAATTTGTTAGATGTTGATGCAGCTGTGAATCTAATAGCAGAGTTTACTGATAAACCGACATTTGCTGTTTTAAAGCATAATAATGCATGTGGTTTAGCTTCAAGAGATACATTGTTAGAAGCTTGGAATGACGCTTTAGCTGGTGATCCAGTTTCAGCTTTTGGAGGGGTTTTAATTTGTAATAAAACTATTGATTTAGCAACCGCTGAAGAGATTAATAAACTCTTCTGTGAAGTGGTAATTGCTCCTGGTTATGAAGATGCTGCTTTAGCAATTTTAAAAGAGAAAAAGAATAGAATCATTTTGGTTCAGAAACCAATTGATTTACCTCAAAAACAATTCAGAACTGTATTGAATGGTGTACTTGCTCAAGATAAAGATTTAAAAACTGCTGGAGCAAATGATTTTAAAACTGCAACAAAAAAAGCCCCAACCTCGTTAGAGATAACAGACTTAGAATTTGCTAATAAAATTGTAAAGCACACCAAGTCTAACACCATAGTTTTCGCGAAAAACCAACAATTGTTGGCAAGTGGAACAGGGCAAACATCAAGAGTTGATGCTTTGAAACAAGCAGTTGTTAAAGCCAATGCTTTTGGTTTTGATTTAAATGGGGCAGTAATGGCATCTGATGCTTTTTTCCCATTTCCTGATTGTGTGGAGTTGGCAAAAAAAGCTGGAATCACAGCTGTGGTTCAACCAGGAGGGTCAATTAAAGATCAGGATTCAATTGATTATTGTGATGCAAATGATTTGGCAATGGTAATGACTGGAATACGTCATTTTAGACATTAAAACAAGGCTCAATTCATTAACAATTTGATGTTTATCATTTGTTGTGAGGCAAAATCAATTAGCAAGTTTTAGTGCTAAATTTACTTAATTTTAAACGTTTAGATTAAATTAGTTCATGGGGTTATTCAGCTTTTTAACACAAGAGATAGCGATAGATTTAGGAACCGCTAATACTTTAATTATTCATAATGATAAAGTGGTGGTTGATGAGCCTTCTATTGTGGCAAAAGATAGAATGACAGGGAAAGTGATTGCTGTTGGGAAAAGAGCCATGCAGATGCACGGTAAAACCCATGAAGAAATTAAAACCATTCGTCCGCTAAAAGATGGAGTAATTGCAGATTTCGATTCTGCAGAGCACATGATTAGAGGGATGATAAAAATGATGAGCAACAAAAAACAGTTATTCACTCCATCATTAAAAATGGTTATTTGTATTCCTTCAGGTATTACAGAAGTAGAGAAAAGAGCTGTAAAAGATTCAGCGGAACATGCAGGAGGTAAAGAGGTTTATCTAATACATGAACCAATGGCTGCTGCAATTGGTATTGGAATAGATGTATTAGAACCAATGGGTAATATGATTATTGATATTGGAGGAGGAACATCTGAAATTGCCGTTATTGCTTTGGGGGGGATTGTTTGTGATAAATCCATACGAGTTGCAGGGGATGATTTTACCAATGATATTGTTGAGTATATGAGAAGACAGCACAACCTCTTAATTGGTGAGCGTTCGGCTGAACAAATTAAAATTGAAGTGGGTTCAGCTTTGCCAGAATTAGATAATCCGCCTGAAGACTTTGCGGTTCAAGGAAGAGATTTGATGACAGGTACTCCGAAAGAAATTGTTGTTTCTTATTCTGAGATTGCTCATGCGTTAGATAAATCAATTGCTAAGATTGAGGATGCAATTTTGAGTGCGTTAGAAATGACCCCACCAGAATTATCAGCTGATATATACAAAACAGGTTTGTATCTTGCGGGTGGTGGTTCTATGTTGAGAGGATTAGATAAACGAATTTCTATCAAAACTAAGTTGCCTGTGCATATTGCTGAAGACCCATTAAGGTGTGTTGCAAGAGGAACAGGTATTGCTTTAAAGAATACAGAAAAGTTCCCTTTCTTAATTAAAAACTAAATAATATCGGGTTGAATAATGAGGAATTTAATACGGTTTTTTGCAAAAAATTCATTTTTATTCCTATTTCTATTTCTTGAATTTATAGCTTTTACACTATTAGTTTTTAATAATAATTATCAAAACTCTAAGTTTTTTAACTCTTCTAATTTTTTAATCGGTAATCTTTATGCTACAGTAAATAATATAAATGATTATTTTAACCTTAAGGAAGTTAATGCTGAATTGGCTGAACAAAATGCTAAGCTTCAAACCCAAAAAATAAGTTCTTTTACTAAGATATTTGGTAACACTGTTGAAGTAAATGATACTGTTTACATGCAACGATATCAATATACTTCTGCTAAAGTGATTAATAATTCTACTAATAAAAGAAATAATTATATCACTTTAGATAAGGGGGGTATTAATGGAATTGAAGCAGGAATGGGGGTGATTTCTGCTAATGGCGTTATTGGAATTGTAAAAAACGTATCTGATAATTTTTGTTCGGTAATGTCGGTTTTGCACGAAAAAAATACGGTAAGTGCTAAAATAAAAAATACAGGTTACTTTGGTCCTTTGGTTTGGGAGTTGGGTAACTACAGAGAAGCTCAATTAAAAGACATACCTAATCATGTAAAATTAAATGTTGGTGATACAATTGTAACAAGTGGTTATTCGGCTATTTATCCAGAAGGTGTCTTGGTCGGGACAATTAAAGAATTTGACTTACCAAAAGGAGGTAATTTCTACAATATTACTGTTGAATTTAGTGTAGATTATAAAAAACTATCGCATGTGTATATTGTAAAAAACAAACAAAAAGAAGAGCAAAAACAACTAGAAAAAATCACGGAAGAAGAGGATAAATGATAGTTACAGTATTAAAATATTTAGTTAGTTTTATTGGGTTAGTTCTTTTGCAAGGGTTAATCCTAAACAATATTGAGCTAGGAGGTTATGTTAACCCGTATTTATATGTTGTATTTATTTTAATGCTTCCATTTGAAACTCCTAAATGGCTTACTTTAATTATTGCTTTTGTATTGGGGTTTATAATAGACATGTTTACCAGTACTCTTGGCATGCATTTGTCGGCAACAATTTTTATGGCTTTTTGTAGGGAGTATTTTTTAAAACTTATTGCCCCAAGAGGTGGTTATGAATTTAGTGATAAACCAAATATGCAGGTTATGGGTATTTCCTGGTATTTGCTTTATGCTTCAGTATTGGTGTTAGCTCATCATTTGTTTTTATTTTACATTGAGTCATTTAAAATTACTCAATTCTTTTCCACTTTCTTTAGGGCTTTATCTAGCGCCATTTTTACTTTAGTGCTTATTTTTATTTTGCAACTATTCAACTACAAATCCTCTGATAAGTCATGAACAACTTAACCAACAGAAAATTTGTTGTAGGGTTAATTTTTCTCGTGATAGGATTAATTTTTGTTGTACGATTATTTAATGTTCAGGTAGTAAATAAAGAGTATCGATCTGACTCTGAAAGTAATGTGTTAAGAGAGATTGTTGAGTATCCTGCAAGAGGACTGGTTTATGATAGAAATGGTGAACTATTGGTTTATAATGAGGCTGCTTATGATTTAATGGTGGTTCCTAAACAGGTTAAGAAACTTGATACCCTTACATTTTGTAAACTTATTGAAATAGAGTTGGAAGAGTTTAGAGAAAAGCTAGGCAAGGCAAAATCTTATTCAAGTTACAAACCTTCACCATTTGTAAAAGAAATTTCTTCCGTTTCATATGCTACCATTCAAGAACAGTTGTTTAAATATCCTGGCTTTTTTGTGCAAACACGTATGTTAAGAAAATACCCAAGAAATAGTGCTGCTCATATACTCGGGTATATTGGAGAAGTTAATCAAAGCACATTAGATGATAATCCTTATTATAGATCTGGAGATTACATAGGCAAAAGTGGATTAGAATACTCCTATGAAAAATTGTTGAGAGGAAAAAGGGGTGTGAAAAAAGTATTGGTAGATGTACATAATAGAGAAAAAGGTAGTTATGAAAAAGGTGCTTACGATACCGCTGCTGTTACTGGTACAACTATTAAAACAACTATAGATGTAATGCTGCAAGAATATGGTGAATTATTGATGCAAAACAAGAAAGGAAGTATTGTTGCTATAGAGCCAAAAACTGGTGAAATTTTGACCCTGGTTTCCTCACCAAATTATAACCCTAATTTGTTAGTAGGCAGAGACGTGAGAAAGAACTATCCAGTTTTAAGTAAAGATTCTTTAAACCCACTTTTTAATAGAGCGTTAATGGCTAAATATCCACCAGGTTCAATTTTTAAAACTGTACAAGCTCTTATTGGCTTAGAAGAAGGGGTGATTAGTGAAAATTCAAGTTTTCCATGTATAAAAAGTTTGGTTGGCTGCCACAATCATCCAACAGCAAGTAATGTAGCTGCTTCTGTAAAGATGAGTTGCAACCCATATTATTATAGTGTATTTAAAAGAATAATTCAGCAAAGAAGAGCTAAAAGTATTTTTAAGGATAGTGAAATAGGTCTTGGAATTTGGGCAAAAAAAGTTAAAAAATTTGGTTTTGGGACAAGATTAAAAACTGATCTTCCTTCTATTAAAAGAGGCAATGTGCCAGATGTAGATTTTTATAATCGTTGGTATGGGGAAGGGCGTTGGGCATTTAGTACTATTTATTCATTAAGCATAGGTCAGGGAGAGGTTGAGGTAATTCCATTACAAATGGCCAACTTAGCAGCTATTATTGCAAACAAAGGTTACTTTTTTACTCCTCATCTTATCAAGCAGGTGGGAAAAACAGACACTATTCCTTCCACATTCTCACAAAAAAATTATGTAGGTGTTAAAACAAAATATTTTAACCCTATTATCGAAGGAATGTATGGTGTTGTTTATGAACCTGGAGGAACTGCAAGAAGAGCAAGGATTAATGACAGCTTGATAGTTTGTGGTAAAACAGGTACGGCTCAAAATCCGCATGGAGCTGACCATTCTGTTTTTATTGCTTTTGCGCCAAAAGAAAACCCTCAAATTGCCATTGCTGTTTATGTTGAAAATTCTGGTTTTGGTGGCACATGGGCGGCTCCTATTGCTAGTTTAATGATAGAAAAGTACATGCATGATACCATATCAATTCCAAATAATTCCAAAGAAAAAAGAATTTTAGAAGCTAACCTCTTGAACGTAGAGCCAACAGATTGAGAAGATACACTAACATATTCGCAAATGTAGATTGGGTAACTATTTTGATTTATCTGGTTTTATTATTTATTGGTTGGATAAATATTTATGCAGCTGTTTATAATGAAGAGCATCATAGTATTTTAGATATATCACAACGATATGGTAAACAGTTGATGTGGATTGTTTTTGCATTGATATTGGCATTCATAATCTTAATGTTTGAAGGAGCTTTTTTCACTTCTTTTGCATTCCCTATTTATATAGGAGTTCTTTTGTTGCTGGTGGGCGTACTTTTATTTGGTGCAGAAATTAAAGGAGCTCGTTCCTGGTTTAAGATAGGAAGTTTTGCTTTGCAGCCATCCGAATTCGCCAAGTTTGCTACGGGATTAGCTTTAGCAAAATATCTGTCAATGCTTAATATCAAAATGCAGGATTTTAAAACTAAGGTGACAGCTATTGCTATCATTGCTATACCAGCCATTTTAATTTTATTACAAAATGATACTGGATCAACTTTGGTTTATGCTGCATTTATTTTTGTACTGTACCGCGAAGGGCTTTCTGGAAACATTTTGTTGTTTGGTATTCTGGCTATCATAGTTTTTGTACTAACGTTAATTTTTGGTCCAATTAACATTATCATCACTGCTGCTTATTCTTATCTATTAATATATACAGTTTCTAAACATAGCATTAAAGTAGCTTTTCTTTCATTGCTTGGTTTTACACTGTTAGTTTATGGGTTCTTTTATGCTGAACTTAAAGCTAATATTTTCTATTATGCATTAGCTGCTATAATGATGTTTTTGTTTGTCTTTTTAACCATTAAACGAGAGATAAAGGATAAGAAAGTTCATTTTACATGGATATTCATTTTTGTTGCTACTTGTGCATTTATTTTTAGTATCGATTTTGTTTTCAACAAAGTTTTGCAAGAGCATCAGCGTACAAGAATCACTGTTCTGTTGGGTGAAGAAGATAAATTAGTTGAACAGATAGAACAACTTAAATTAGAAAGAGATGCAGAAGGAATAAGTGCTGAAGAAAAACAAAAACTTAGAGATGATATAGGTGCAAAAAGGTACAGTTTAAAACAACTTCGTCAAGGCAATTTATGGAATGTGAAACAATCATTAATTGCAATAGGTTCTGGTGGTGTTACAGGAAAAGGATTTTTGGAAGGAACTCAAACTAAGTTTGACTTTGTGCCCGAGCAGAGTACTGATTTTATTTTCTGTACGGTAGGAGAAGAGTGGGGGTTTATAGGCACATTTATTTTAATTGCACTTTATGTTACACTGTTTTTAAGGTTGATTTATCTTGCAGAACGACAGCGTTCCATTTTTAGTAGAATTTATGGTTATGTGGTGACATCAATTCTGTTCTTTCATTTTTTAATAAATATTGGAATGACCATTGGTTTAGCTCCAGTAATAGGGATTCCACTGCCATTTATTAGTTATGGAGGGTCTTCATTATGGTCATTTACCATATTGTTGTTTATCTTTATTAAACTAGATTCAGAAAGATTAAATGTGTTGAGATAGATTGGTTTATGATATATAGTTTTTGGTTTTTAGTAGTTTGAAATTCTATTTTACTTAACACCAAACACTAAAAACAAGTGACTACTATATACCTTCCTTCAATAAATCATGCAAATGCAAAACACCTAAGTAAGTGTTATCATTACTTACAATTAATTGGGTAATGTTATTAGTTTGCATTATCTGCAATGCTTTAGTGGCTAGCATATCTTCACCTATAGTTTTCGGAGAAGCTGTCATAATATCATTGGCTGTTAAGGTATCAATGTTTTTTTCTGTTTCTAGCATTCTTCGTAAATCACCGTCAGTGATTATTCCAACCAATTTGCCGTTTTCAGTTACCGCAGTGACTCCCAGTCGTTTTGAAGAAATCTCTACAATAACATCTTTTAAAGAAGTTGTTGGATTTACCTCAGGTTTCTCATTGTTAGGATAAATATCACCAACTTTTAAATATAATTTTTTGCCTAAAGCTCCTCCAGGATGAAATTTGGCAAAATCACTACTATCGAAACCACGACTTTTTAATAAACAAACAGCCAAAGCATCTCCCATTACCAATTGTGCTGTAGTGCTACTGGTAGGTGCTAAATTGTTAGGGCAAGCTTCTTTTTCTACATAAGTAGTAAGTGTGTAATTAGCTTGTTTGCCTAAAAATGAACCTTTATTACCAGTAATCGCAATAATTGGATTACCAAAGTTTTTTATTAAAGGTATTAACGATTTTATTTCTGGAGTATCCCCACTTTTAGAAATACAAATTACAACATCATCACTTTGTATATTACCTAAATCACCATGTATGGCATCTGCAGCGTGCATAAAAATAGAAGGAGTTCCGGTAGAGTTTAAGGTAGCAACAATTTTTTGAGCAATGTTGGCACTTTTGCCAATCCCACTTATTACAACTCTGCCCTTACTCTTTAAAATAAGCTCAACTGTAGCTACAAATTCATCGTTAATAAAGTTGGTTAAACCACTAATAGAATTGGCTTCAATAGTAATGGTTTCGAGAGCAATATTTCTAATTTCTTCGGAGTTATACAAAGGGGTAAAATTTTTTAAAAAATTAAATCAGTAACAATTAATTGTTGTATATTTATGTACAAAAGTAATTGAATTAAAGAAAACTACAATCTAATTAATGCAAACACTTAATGCTCCATTAACGGATTATCTTAAAAAGTATTTTGGATTTAATACTTTTAAAGGACAGCAGGAAGAAGTTATTCTTAACTTATTAGATGGAAATGATACTTTCGTGATAATGCCTACAGGTGGAGGTAAGTCCTTATGTTACCAATTACCATCTTTAATTTGTGAAGGTACTGCCATAGTGGTTTCTCCGCTTATTGCTTTAATGAAAAATCAGGTTGATGCTATAAGAGGAGTATCAACCAATCAGGGGATAGCTCATTTTTACAATTCATCCTTAACCAAAACTGAAGCTAAAAAGGTTAAAGAAGATGTAACTAATGGTGTAACCAAGCTTTTGTATGTTGCCCCAGAATCTCTAACTAAGGAGGAGAATGTTGCTTTTTTAAAAAGTATTAAAATTTCCTTTTTTGCTATTGATGAAGCCCATTGTATTTCAGAATGGGGGCATGATTTTAGGCCAGAATATAGAAGGCTACGGACTATAATTGAAGAAATTGACAGAGTTCCGATAATAGCTTTAACAGCTACAGCAACTCCTAAGGTACAAGAGGATATTCAGAAAAATTTGGGGATGACAGAGGCGAGGGTTTTTAAAGCTTCTTTTAACAGAGAGAATTTATATTACGAAATTCGCCCTAAAAAAAATGTAAAAAAAGAAATCATTAAATGTATTAAACAATATCCTGGCAAATCAGGAATTGTGTATTGTTTAAGTAGAAAGAAGGTTGAGGAGATTGCTGAGTTGCTTCAGGTGAATGGTATTAATGCTTTGCCTTATCATGCAGGATTAGATTCGAGTACAAGAGCTAAACATCAAGATATGTTCTTAATGGAGGAAGCTGATGTTATTGTTGCTACTATTGCTTTCGGTATGGGCATTGATAAGCCTGATGTTCGATTTGTAATTCACCATGACATTCCAAAAAGTTTAGAGAGCTATTACCAAGAAACAGGTCGAGCAGGTCGAGATGGTGGAGAAGGAAATTGTATTGCATTTTACAGTTATAAAGACATTGAGAAACTAGAAAAGTTTTTACATGGTAAGCCTGTTGCTGAGCTCGAAATAGGTATGCAGTTAATTTTTGAAATGGTGTCATACTGCGAAACAGCAGTTTGTAGGAGAAGACAATTACTACACTATTTTGGAGAGAAGTATGATGAGGATGCTTGTCATGATTCAGGAATGTGTGATAACTGTAAAAACCCTAAAGAGAAATTTGAAGGAAAAGAGGAAGTGAAAACTCTTTTGGAGGGCATTGTTGGATTAAACGAGGTGTTTAAAGCTAAGTATGTAGCTAATTTTGTGGCAGGTAATGCCAGTTCTGATATTAAATCTTTTGGACATGATGCTCATGACTTGTTTGGACAAGGTAAAGGAGAAGATAAAGACGAAAAGTATTGGGATGCTATTATCCGTCAGTGTATCATAGAAGGGCTAATAGTTAAAGAAATTGAAAACTATGGAGTACTTAAAGTAAGTGATAAAGGGAAGGCTTTTATCCAAAACCCAACACGACTAGAGTTAGTTAAAGCGCACGATTATAGTGATGTTGATGATGGAGATGTAATTGTTCCGCAAAAAGGAGGCGGAGCAGCTGATGAGAAACTATATGTTATGCTTAAAGATTTAAGAAAATCTATAGCTAAGCAAAAAGGATTGCCTCCTTATGTTATTTTTCAAGACCCATCGTTGGAGGATATGTGTACTCGATACCCAATTACGATGGAAGAATTAACCAACATAAGTGGTGTTGGACAGGGTAAGGCAGAAAAGTTTGGGCAACAGTTTTTAGATGTGATTGAACGATATGTAGAAGAGAATGATATTGAGCGACCATTAGATATGGTCGTAAAATCTGTGGTAAACAAATCTGGATTAAAAGTTTATGTGGTGCAGAGTATCGACCGTAAAATGCCACTGGAAGATATAGCAAAATCTAAAGGGATAGAATTAGATGATATACTTACCGAAATAGAACATATTGTACATTCTGGTACTAAAGTAAATATTGATTATTACATTGATGAGGAGGTGGATGAAGAAGATCAGGAAGAAGTGTTTGAATACTTTATGGAGGCAGATAGTGATGACATTGAAGATGCTTTAGAAGAATTTGAAGGTGCCTACACCGAAGAAGAAATGCGACTGCTCCGTATTAAGTTTATGAGTGATGTAGCGAATTAAATTTTTGCTGTTGTCAAAAGTTAGACAACCTTTAAAATTATCTTTCTTTAACTTTGTAGATACTAAACCGTATAATATACAGTTAGTTATCAGCTATGCTTCAATTAAAAAACATATGGGTTGTAATTCTTTTCTGTGCCAGTAATTTATTGCAAGCACAAAAAGGGCATCCCATTTTGGATGATTTAGATGTATTTGAGGTTAGTGGCAAAGTGTTTATCAGTGTTACCATAAGTTCGGGTAATACCTGTAATGGTATTACGGTAGAGCGCTCTACCGATAGCTTAATTTATAATGAAGTGGGGAGTGTTGCTGGTGTTTGCGGTAGTTCCTCCACACCAGTTACGTATAATTTTACAGATGAAAAACCTGTAAAAAATAAAAAGAGTTACTACCGAGTAGAACTAGGAGGTAATGGTTTTACCGATGTAATTTCTATTTTGGTAATTGACACTAAAGAATTTGGGTTTCAGGTTCGCCCTAACCCAGCTAATGAAAAAGCAATTATTTACTTTGAAAATCCTCAGCAAGACCAATTTGAGTTAGTGGTTTATGATTTTTTAGGAGCGAAAATTCTTGTGAAAACTACCACTAACAATAGTTTTGAATTGAATACCTCTAATTATAATAAAGGCTTTTACGTGTTCAGCATTAGTCAAGCTCACGATCAGCAAAAAACCATTGGAAAACTAATGGTTCAGCATTAATCTGATTACTCAAAACTACTTTTCTCTTTCATTAACGCTTCAATGGCTTCAATTTCTTTGGGAGCTTTTTCTGATAGGTTTTCGTAACCAGTTTCGGTAATTAAAATATCATCTTCTATTCTAATACCAATGTTCCACCATTTTGGGTCACAATCTGAACCTTCCGAAATATATATACCTGGCTCAACCGTAATTACATTGCCAGCTTGCAATCTGCGATGTAGTCCAGCATCATGCACATCCAAGCCTAAATAGTGTGATGTGCCATGCATAAAATATTTTTGAACTTCATAATCATGTTCAACAATACCTAAATCCATTAAACCTTGTGTAATTACTTTTGTTGCTTCTCTATGTGGTTGCCAAAACTTGTTGCCTGGTTGGCAGGCTTTTATACCAGCTTTTTGAGCTTCTAAAACAATATTATAGATTATTTTCTCTTCTTCCGAGAATTTTCCACCAACTGGAATTGTTCTTGCAACGTCAGCAGTATAGCTATGGTACTCAGCGCCAATGTCGCTTACCAAAAGCTCATTATTTTGCAGTGTTTTTCGATTAGTATTATAGTGTATAACACAACTATTTTCACCACCACCTAATATAGACGGAAACCCGGGGTGTTCAGCTCCATTTTTTTTAAATATATACTCAACAATGGCTTCTGATTGATATTCTTTTATCCCTGGTTTTATGGCTTTCATTAATTCAATTTGAGCTTCACAAGTCATATCAACAGCTTTTCTGATTAAAGTAATTTCTTCTGGTGATTTTATTTGTCTGAGCTGTGCCATTAACTCAGGTAATGTAATCTTATCAATAGTGTTTAAGTTGTCTGTTTTTATATTAAAGGCTTTTACCAAATTGTACAAATCGGCTTTTTTAGCAGTATTTTTTATATCTTCAGGCACACTGGTAATTAATACGTTACTAAACTTTTCAAGTGCCAAATCTAATGTCAAAAAATCTTCATTTCTAAAGGCAGTTTTAAGACCTAAACTGTCTTTTGCTCCATTAATACCAAGAGTTTTTCCAGTCCATTGTTCATCTATTTTATTTTGCGCTTGCATAAATAAAATTTCATCGGTACTAAAATCATTAAACAACTGATTTTCTTTAAACACTAGTAATATAGCATGGGGCTCTTTTAAACCAGTTAGGTAGTAAAAATTAGGGTCTTGATGATATTCATAATCAACATCATTCGATCTGTTTTTTATCGGGTTAGCAAAAAATACTGCAACCGAATTTGCTGGCATCAATTGCCTTAATGCATTTCTATTTTTTTTAAAAAATGAAGCTGGTAATAGATCAGTTTCATATAAAACGGGCTTGACAATACTGTCTTTCGGGAGTTCCATTACATTTTCCTGAGCTTTCAAGAAAATCGGGCTAAGTATCAATATGAAAAAAAGATGCTTCATAAAGCTAAGGTATTCAATTATGAAACTGCATAAAATAAAGCTCATGAGATTTTACTAACAACAACTTTTGGGAATAAAAAAACGCTGCTACCAAAGTAACAGCGTTCTCTTAAATTATATAACTTAAATTTTTATAAAAATCCTTTAGCTTTAGCTTCTTTAACACAAGCAGAAATACCTTTTTTATCGATAGTTCTTAATGCAGCAGCAGAAACTTTTAAAGTAATGTACTTATCCTCTTCTGGTAAGTAAAACTTTTTAGTTTGTAAGTTTGGGTAGAACTTTCTTTTCGTTCTTCTCTTAGAGTGAGATACATTGTTACCTGTAATCACTTTCTTTCCTGTTATTTGACAAACTCTTGACATCTCTTTTCTCTTTAAATTTTTGAGGAGTGCAAATTACGTAAAATAAATTTGAATATTCAAAGAATTATTTTGAATAATTTTTAGCTCAATAATGTAGCAAAATAAAGCAATTATGATATAAAGTGAAAATACTTCTTTTTTAGCTGTTCATTATCTTGAATAAAAGGGCTAAAATAAGTAGCTTCGCAGTCGAATTTCAGAACTCAAAATTACATTCAAAAATGGCAGGAAAATCAAAGATTTATTACACAAAAACAGATGAAGCTCCAATGTTGGCTACATACTCGTTTTTACCAATTGTTAAAGCATTTACAGCTTCATCCGATATAGAGGTTGAAACTAAAGACATTTCATTGGCTGGTAGAATTTTAGCCAACTTTTCTGATTGTTTAACTGATGATCAAAAAATGGGGGATGCTTTAGCTGAATTAGGTGCTTTAGCAAAAACACCTGAGGCAAACATTATTAAGTTACCTAATATTTCTGCTTCAATTCCTCAATTAACAGCTGCTATAAAAGAATTACAATCTAAAGGCTATAACGTTCCAGATTATCCTGGTGATGATACTACTAAAGCAAGATATGCTAAGGTGTTAGGCTCTGCCGTTAATCCAGTTTTAAGAGAAGGAAATTCTGATAGACGTGCTCCTAAAGCGGTTAAGAATTACGCTAAGAAGAATCCTCATTCAATGGGTGCTTGGTCTGCTGATTCTAAATCTCATGTAGCAAGTATGTCGGCTAATGATTTCTACGGGAGTGAAAAAGCAACAACAGTTGCAGATGCTACAGATGCTAAAATTCAATTTGTAGGAAATGATGGTTCAACTAAAGTTCTGAAAGAATCCACTCCATTGCAAGCAGGTGAAATTATTGATTGTTCTGTAATGAGTATTAATGCTTTAAAAGACTTTATTGCTAGAGAAATTGAAGATGCTAAATCAAACAATGTGTTGTTCTCATTGCACATGAAAGCAACAATGATGAAAGTATCTGATCCAATTATTTTTGGGGCTGTTGTTTCTGTATTTTATGCTCCGGTAATCGAACAATTTGCTGATTTGTTTGCGGAGCTAGGAGTTAATTTGAACAATGGAATTGGAGATGTTTACACTAAGATTACTGGTCATGCTCAAGAAGCTGAGGTGAAAACAGCAATAGACAATTTATATAAAGAAAGACCAGCAGTGGCTATGGTAAATTCTGATAAAGGAATTACTAATTTACATGTACCTAGTGATGTAATTATTGATGCAAGTATGCCAGCAATGATTCGTACTTCAGGTCAGATGTGGAATGCTGAAGGGAACCAGCAAGATACTAAAGCTATTATTCCTGATAGAAGTTACTCTGGAGTTTACCAAGCAACTATTGATTTCTGTAAGCAGCATGGTGCTTTCGATCCAACAACAATGGGTACAGTGCCTAATGTTGGTTTAATGGCTCAAAAAGCTCAAGAGTACGGTTCTCACGATAAGACTTTCCAGATGAATGCTGATGGTAAAGTTCAAGTGTTAGATGGAAATGGAAACGTATTATTAGAGCAAAATGTTGAAGCTGGTGATATTTTCAGAATGTGCCAAGTTAAAGATGCTCCTATTCAGGATTGGGTAAAATTAGCTGTAAATAGAGCAAGAGCTACTGGTGTTCCAGCTGTGTTCTGGTTAGATGAAAACAGAGCTCACGATAGTGAGTTAATCAAAAAGGTGAATGCGTATTTACCAAATCACGATACTGCTGGATTAGAGATTTTAATAAAAGCACCAATTGAAGCTACAGCATTCACATTAGAAAGAGTAAAAGCAGGACAAGATACTATCTCAGTTACAGGAAATGTATTGAGAGATTACTTAACCGATCTATTTCCAATTCTTGAACTGGGAACATCAGCAAAAATGTTATCTATTGTTCCATTGATGAATGGTGGAGGCTTGTTTGAAACTGGTGCTGGTGGGTCTGCTCCGAAGCACGTTCAACAATTTGTAGAAGAAGGTTACCTAAGATGGGATTCGTTAGGAGAGTTTTTGGCGTTAGGTGTTTCTTTAGAGCATGTGGCAACCACAACAGGAAATACTAAAGCGCAAGTTTTAGCTGATTGCTTAGATGCTGCAACTGAGAAGTTTTTAGAAAATGATAAGTCTCCTGCTCGTAAGTTAGGTCAGATTGATAACAGAGGTTCTCACTTTTATTTAGCGATGTACTGGGCTGAGGCATTAGCTTCTCAAGATGATAATGCTGAACTAAAAGCTGAGTTTGCTCCAATTGCTGAAGTAATGACAAGTCAGGAAAATACTATCGTTTCTGAATTAAATGGAGCTCAAGGTTCCGCTCAACAAATAGATGGTTATTATATGCCAAATGATGAGTTAGCTGAAAAAGCAATGAGACCGAGCGCTACGCTTAATGCGATTTTAAATCCTGTACAAGTATAACAGGTTAATATATTGTTGATAAAATGGAGCGCTGTTTTCAGTGCTCCATTTTTTTTATAGCTAAATTTGGTAAAGCTTTAGGGGTGTCGAAAGACTGAGATTATACCCTTTTAACCTGATGCTGGTAATGCGGACGAAGGGAAAAGTTTCTGAATAAGAATATTCTTTCTTATTGATTCCTGAAGTTTATTAAAATAATAAGATATGAAAACAACTATAGAAATCAGTAAATACCCATTAAACGCTGATTACGAACCACCTATTTTGGATTTTATAGAAAGGTTAAAGAATAACGATAATCTTCAGGTAAAAACCAATGCAACAAGCACACATGTTGCTGGTGAATATGATTATGTGATGAGAGTACTTCAAAAAGAAATAAAAAGTTCCTTTGAAAAATATGGAAAGGCAATTTTTGTAATGAAGGTCTTAAATGGTGACTTGGGTATCTGAAAATATTGCTTTGTTACTTGAAATAGTTGCCGTTATTTTTGGTGTGATTTACACTGTATTAATGGCAAAAAATAAAATTTCCTGTTGGATTTTTGGAATTATAGGTTCGCTATTAAGTATCTATTTATTTGCAGTTTATGCTAAATTATACGCTGAAGCCTTGCTTTCAGTTTTTTATGTTTTTGCGGGTATTTATGGATGGATAATGTGGAAAAAGCAAGAGGTAATCACTGAAGTTTATCAGCATACCCTAAAAAGAAATTTTCTAATTATAGTTATTGGTGTCGTTCTTTCTTTTGCTTTATATTATACTTTAACGCTCTTTTTTAAAGAAGCTCAAAAACCATTAATAGATTCGTTTACTACCATTTTTAGCTTTTTAGCAACTTATATGATGGCTAAAAAATGGATAGAGAATTGGCTTTATTGGATAGCAATAGATGGAGTGTCGGTTTATTTATATTATACCAGAGAATTAGAAATATATGCCCTGTTAATGTTGGCTTACACCATAATTGTTGTCTATGGGTTTATACAATGGAAAAAACTTAAAGTGGTAAAAGTTGATTAATCGAATTGTTATAACCGGACCTGAATCATCAGGAAAAACTACTTTGTCAGAGTTTTTGAGTGAAGAGTACTCATTGCCTTTGGTAAAAGAATATGCTCGAGAATATTTAGAAAATTTAAAAACTGAATATTCTTTTGAAGATGTTCTAATAATGGCAAAAGAACAGCTTAATCAAGAACAAAAAGTTGCTAAAAGAATTGCTATTTGTGATACTGATTTAACCGTTTTCTATGTTTGGATTAAGGAAAAATATAATAGGGAATTAGATTGGATTAACCATCATTTATTTGAGACAAAAAATAAAATTTATTTGCTGTGTGATGTTATAGAGGGTTGGGAAGAAGATCCATTAAGAGAACACTCAAACTTTGAAGATAGAAAAAGACTATTTAATGAGTATGTAAGACTATTAAAAGATAATGGTTTAATCTATCATATTATTTCTGGTGATTTACGAACACGAATAAAAAAATGTAAAGAAATACTAGATAGTATTTTATAAGTTATACTTTTGTGCCATCTCATGGGGTGCCTTACTTTACAGGCTGAGATTATACCCATTTCTTTTAAGCAATTAAAAGAATAAACCTGATCCAGGTAATGCTGGCGTAGGTAAATAAATTAAGTATTAACAATACGAATGTGTTACCCCACATCGTTCGTCAAATTTTAAAATAATGAAAAAATTATTTGTTTTGGCGGTAGCAGTTGCTTTATCAGTCAGTTGCTATGCACAATTTTCAATTTCTGGAGTTGTTAAAGATTCAGTTTCTAATCCCATTCCAGGAGCAACCATTAGAATTGCTAACACTTTTAAAGGAGTAACCTCTGATAATAATGGAAGTTATAGGTTATCTAATTTAAAAGAAGGAAACTACACAGTTGAGGTTAGTTTTATTGGTTATCAAACTCAGCAACAAGAAATAGAATTAAATAAAGATGTTGAGCTGAATTTTGATTTAAAAACATCCAATCAAGAGTTGAGTGAATTAATAGTTGAAGGTACGCGTGTTGCTGAAAATTCACCGATTGCCCATACTAATATTTCAAGTAAAGAATTTGAAAAAAATAACTTGGGGCAAGACATTCCTTTTTTGTTGCAAAACTCAGTTTCAATCGTTTCTACTAGTGATGCAGGTGCAGGTGTTGGTTATACAGGGTTTCGTTTAAGAGGTTCTGATGCAACTAGAATTAATGTGACGATAAATGGAATTCCCGTTAATGATGCAGAATCACAAGGAGTATTTTGGGTGAATATGCCTGACCTTGCTTCATCTACAGAAAACATACAAATTCAAAGAGGTGTGGGTTCATCTACTAATGGATCAGGAGCTTTTGGAGGTTCTGTAAATATGCAAACTACTACCTTAAACGAAAAGGCTTATGGAGAGTTATCAACCTCTTATGGTTCATTTAACACACAAAAATATACTGCCAAAATGGGAACAGGTTTGTTGAATGGAAAATGGGCTTTTGATGGACGTGCTTCATATATAGCTTCAGATGGATATATTGATAGAGCAACTTCAGATTTAAAAAGTTACTATGTTTCAGGTGGTTATTATGGCGAAAAAACAATGGTTAAGGCAATACACTTTTCGGGTAGAGAAAAAACCTATCAATCATGGTGGGGAACACCTGAAGGGAGAGTTACAGGAAACCAAATGGTAATGGAAAACCATGCGCTGAATAATGGATTGGATTCAGCTCAGACCCATAATCTGTTAAACTCAGGTAGAACTTATAACTATTATGAATATGATAATGAAATCGATAATTATGGACAAGACCATTATCAATTACACATTACGAATCAATTCAATGAAAAATTATCTGGTAATGTTTCTTTCCATTATACTTATGGAAGAGGTTATTTTGAGCAATTCAGAAAACAAGATGACTTTGCTAGTTATGGAATGTCCAATTTAGTAATAGGAACTGATACCATAACATCAACCGATTTAATCCGAAGAAGATGGCTGGATAATCATTTCTATGGAATGGTATACAGTCTAAAATATAATATAACCAGAATTAATATCACACTAGGTGGAGGTTATAATAAATACGATGGAGACCATTTTGGAGAAATCATTTGGGCAGAATATGCAAACGGATCAGAGATTAGAGATCGATATTATGACAACAATGGGTTAAAAACAGATTTAAATAACTACTTAAAAGTAGAATATAATTTTAGTGAAAAAGTTGCCTCATTTGTAGATTTACAAGTAAGAATGGTAGATTATTCAACTGCGGGGATTGATAATGATTTAAGGTATTTAAGTATAGATACCAACTTTACATTTTTTAATCCTAAAGTCGGAATTACGGTTAAGTTGAACCCTAAACTTAGAACTTATGCATCTGTTAGTGTTGGAAATAGAGAACCTGTCAGAAATGATTTTATTGATAATGCAGCGAACAGACAACCTAAGCATGAATCATTGTTAGATTATGAGTTTGGTTTAGACTATAAAAGAAGAAAATTATTGCTTCAAAGTAATTTTTATTACATGGATTACACTAACCAGTTAGTCCTAACTGGAGAATTAAATGACGTAGGTTCTTCTATAAGAACCAATGTAGACAAGAGTCATAGAGCAGGTGTTGAATTGATGGCTAAAATTCTTTTAAGTAAAAGAGTGGCGATTAATTTGAATACTACCTTATCTCAAAATCAAATAGCTGAATTTACAGAAGTGGTTTATGATTATACCAATGGGTTTGAAATAATTGAGAATACATATTCAAATACAGATATCGCTTTTTCACCAAGTATTATTTCGGCAGCTAGTATAGAATATACTCCAGTTAAATCATTGAACTTAATGGTACAAGGAAAATATGTTGGAGAGCAATATTTAGATAACACATCGAGTGCTTTAAAGAAGATTAGCGATTATTATACAATGGATGCTAGACTGTCTTATACTGTTTTCCCAAAAAGAATGAAGGATGTTACTTTAAATGTATTAGTTAATAATATCCTTAATAATTTATATAGTAGTAATGGATATACTTATAGCTATATTTTTGGAGAAAAGATTACAGAAAACTTTTACTACCCTCAAGCAGGGACCAATTTTTTAATTGGAATTACTGCTAAATTCTAAATAACCAAATACTTTTTAGTTAAACTTAAAACTCCCCACTTGGGGAGTTTTTTATTGGAGCTTATTTTGTAAATTTGGTAATATAAGTTGTCGTTATATGCCACGTCCTAAAACCAAAGATGAATTAATACAGTTGGGTAATAAGAACTATCAATTACTCAATGAATTTGTTGATTCATTTTCTTTTGAGGAACAACATAAGGAATTTCCAAAAGGAACTATGAATAGAAATATTCGAGATGTTTTGGCTCATCTTCATCATTGGCATTTAATGATGATGGATTGGTATAAAGTAGGTATGAAAGGCCAAAAACCTGAAATGCCTGCGAAAGGATATACTTGGAAAACTACTCCTGATTTAAATCGCTTAATTTGGGAAAAATATAGAAGTTCGGATTTAAAAGAAGTTAGGGAGCAATTGGATAAATCGTTTAAAGATTTACAAAAGATAATTATTAAGCATAGTAATGATGAGTTATTTGAAAAGAAAAGGTACAAATGGACAGGTTCTACTTCTTTAGGGTCTTATTTAGTCTCTGCAACTTCAAGTCATTACGATTGGGCATACAAACTGATTAAAAAAGCAAAAAAATAAAGCTATGGCAGAAAACAAAACACAAAAAACCGCAGCAAGCGTTGAAGATTTTATCAATTCGGTAGATCATGAAGGAAAGCGTAAAGATGCTTTTGAAATTTTAGAAATGATGAAAGATATTACGAAAGAAGAGCCGCGAATGTGGGGAACTTCTATTATTGGTTTTGGTGATCTTCGTTATAAATATGCAAGTGGTAGAGAGGGAGATTGGTTTAAAGTTGGATTTTCTCCACGCAAAGCAAAAATTTCTATGTATATAAGTGGTTGTGATGTTTCTATGCATGAAAAAATGTTAGAGAAATTAGGGAAACATAAAACAGGAAAAGGATGTTTATATATTAATAAATTAGCAGATGTTAATATGGATGTTTTAAAGGAAATGATTAAAGAGGGATATGACAACCCTAACATTCCACATTAATATTTTCTAAAGACAAATTAATGAGAGATATAGAAAATAGAGATGATTTGTTGTTCTTGATGGAAGCATTTTATTCCAAAATGATGAAGGACGAACAGATAGGTTATATTTTTACTGAAGTGGCAGAGTTAGATCTGTCACATCATTTACCCTTATTAGCCGATTTTTGGAACAACACACTTTTCCATACTGGGGGATATAAGAATAATGTAGTGCAAATACACAAAGATTTAAGTGATAAAGAAACCTTAACACCCGATCATTTTAAGCGTTGGCAGGAATTACTTGCGGAAACCATTGCTGAGCATTTTAGTGGTGAAATTGCTGAAAAAATGAAGCTTCGTGCCAGTCAAGTGGGAATGACTATTCAGGCTAAACTAGGTCATTATTCTTAATTTAAAATACCACAAATGTGGTATTGTTTAGAATAAATCTAAATAATAGATTTGTTTCACAAAATGAAACAGATTTCAACGCACATATTACCTGCAGCAAATTCTTCTATAGTCGTAGAACTAAAAAAGAAGAAGAAAAAGAAGAAGAACAACTGTTGTAAGAAATTCGAAAAGAAAGGTAAATCTTGTTGCAAATCTTGTCCGCTAAATTGGGCTTAGCTTATTGAAACATGTTTCAATATTTCATCAACTCTTTTTTCCACCTTTTCATCTTTTATTAATGCTGGTGCATGATGTGGTTTAGTTCGTGCGTCAATAATTAAAGGGCCATTACACCCCCAGTGCTTATCTTCGGTAAAACTATCTACACCATAAATATCTTTTGCTGGGTTGCTTCTGGTAAATGTTACCCATAAAAAGTTGTTGAGGTTTTGCTCCAAAAAGCTGGCATCATCACATAGAATAATTAGCATTATTCCATTTAAGTGTTGAGTGTCGAGTGTTGAAGTAAAAGAAGTTATTTCCTGTTTAGCATTTTCATAATTGGTAAATGCTTGAAAGTTTAATGCTATAATGCCAGGTTGAACAAGTATGGCGTTATCTAATAAACAGGAGTCACATAGTGACCTTTTTTTATCGCCAATAGCAGCAATCACTACTTTTGAACCTTGATTGATACCTGTTCCGCTATAGTCTAGAGTATCAATGGTAGTTTTAGTGTGGAAATGTAAATCTCTACTCCAATCCACTCGTTCTAAAACATGAGCTAAATATTGCTTAATGTTTTTACAACTTAAATCAGGGTTATCTTCTTTATTGGTAATAAATAAATATTTCGCTAAACTCAACTGTCCTTTACCTAAAATATGATTGGTGATAGTCAGTAACTCTTGTGGTTGTTTTATTTCTTGGTAAGGTGTGTACCGCTCACTTCCAATGGCTAATAAAAGAGGATGTACACCTGCAGCATCTACTGCATTTACTTCATGTAAACCAGGTATTTCATGTTGTATAGCACTTCCAGCTAATTCATGAATTAACTCTCCAAAAAGAGTGTCTTCTTGTGGAGGTCTTCCAACAACAGTGAACGGCCATATGGCATTTTTCCTATGATATACTTTGTGAACTTTCATCACAGGAAAATCATGAGTTAAACTATAATATCCTAGATGGTCACCAAAAGGTCCTTCGGGTTTAGTTTCGTTGGGATAAATATCTCCTGTTATCACAAAGTCAGCATCTGTAGCTATACAATATCCATCTACATAAGTATAATTAAATTTTCTACCTCCTAAAGCACCAGCAAATTTCATTTCTGATAAACCTTCAGGTAATGGCATAACTGCTGCTAATGTGTTAGCTGCAGGACCACCAACAAAAATGGAAACCTTTAAGGGTTTTCCTAGTTTATTGGCTTTAGTTTGATGTACTCCAATACCTCTGTGTATTTGATAATGTAAACCAACTTCTTTGTTTAACTCATAGTCATTACCAGTTAACTGAACTCGGTACATTCCTAAATTGGAATTATCAATTCCAGGGTTTTCTGGGTCTTCAGAATAAACTTGAGGTAAAGTAATAAATGCACCACCATCGTCTGGCCAACATTGTATTAAAGGAAGTTTATCAATCGCTGTTTCCTTCATGTAAGATGGTAAACCACTTTTTTTATGAGGCAATGCATTACGAGCAAATAAACCTAAGCTTAGATGTTTCAGCGGTTCTTTAATTGCTTTTTCTGGGTTGTTTTTTAAATCGATTAGTTGCTGAACTTTCTTAAAAGTATCTCTAAAAATAAAACGACTTCTTTCTGATGATCCAAACAAGTTGGATACAGCTTGAAATTCACATCCTTTTATGTTTTCAAAAAGCACTGCTTTACCACCTTGCTCAAAAACTCTAAGCTGGATGGATGCCATTTCCAGGTGTGGGTCAACCTCTTCTTTGATACGAACTAAATGACCATTTTTTTCTAGATCATTTACCAAATCTATGGTGCTTTTGTAAATCACGGTTTAAAGGTAGTAAATAAAAAAAGCGAGAATTAATCTCGCTTTAAATATTTATTTGTATAGAATCAATATTATCTAAAATAGTCTTTCATTCTATCAAAAAAGCCTTTGTCTTTACTAGTTGGGTTAGGTTTAAAGTTTTCTGAACCTTTTAATTTTTCTAGAGTAGCTTTTTCTTCTTTACTTAACTTTTGAGGGGTCCAAACATTTACATAAATTAAGAAATCTCCTTTGCCTCCATAGCCTTGAATATTAGGTAACCCTTTACCTTTTAACCTTAATACCTTGCCACTCTGTGTTCCAGATTCTATTTTAATTTTTACTTTACCCGTTATGGTTTGAATTTCAACTTCAGTACCTAAAGCAGCATCTGCAAAGTTTAAATATAAATCGTACAACAAATTAACACCATCTCTCTTAATAGTTTCATGATTTAGTTCTTCAATTAAAACAATTAAATCACCTGCTATTCCACCTTTTGGACCAGCATTACCTTTTCCTGTAACTGAAAGCTGCATACCATCTTCAACACCTGCAGGGATGTCAATAGTAATAACTTCTTCTTTTTTGATTAACCCATCAGCATTAGCACCTTCTGGTTTTTGGTCAATTAATTGTCCGTCACCACCACAAGTGCCACACGGTGAGGATGTTTGCATTTGTCCGAGAATAGTATTGGCTATTCGAGTTACTTGTCCTGTGCCATTACACTGGTGACAGGTTTTTGTAGTTACTCCTTCAGCATTAACTAATTTGGTAACTTTTATCTTTTTTTCAACACCATTGGCAATATCTTCCAATGTCATTTTTACTTTTACACGAAGATTAGAACCTTTTCTTACTCTTCGTCCCCTACTACCTCCACCACCAAAGGCTCCTCCAAAAGCACCACCAAAAATATCTCCAAATTGAGAGAAGATATCGTCCATATTCATTCCACCGCCACCAAATCCACCTCCAGCAGCTCCACCCATACCAGCATGACCAAACTGATCATAACGCTGTTTCTTTTCCGGGTTACTTAGTACTTCATAAGCTTCGGCAGCTTCTTTAAATTTCTCTTCAGCTGCCGCATCGTCTGGATTTTTATCAGGGTGATATTTAATAGCTAATTTTCGGTAAGCTTTTTTAATTTCAGCTTCGGAAGCACCTTTATCTACCCCTAATATTTCGTAGTAATCTCTTTTGCTCATGTTTACTTATTTTCCTACAACTACTTTTGTAAATCGAATAACTTTTCCATTAAGGACGTAACCTTTTTCTACTTCATCAATTACTTTTCCTACTTGTTTTTTCTTAGGGGCAGGTATTTGAGTGATGGCTTCATGAAACTCTATATCAAAATCTTTATTTACTGCAGATTTAATAGGTTCCAAACCTTTTTGCTTTAAAGTGTTAACTAATTTATCATGAATCAACTTTACACCATCCTTAACTCCTTTGATATCATCAGATTCTTCCATGGCTTTTCTTGCTCTTTCAAAATCATCTAGAATTGGAAGTATAGCGGTAATTATATCTTCTCCAGCAGTTTTGTATAAGTCTGCTTTCTCTTTTTGAGTTCTTTTTCTGAAGTTCTCAAAATCAGAGTATAGTCGCAAATACTTATCGTTTATTTCGTTGTACTTCTTCTCAGCTTCTTCTTCAGGTGTAAGGGCTTGAGTATCTTCTTCAACTTGTTCTTCAGTTGTTTGTTCTAATTCTTCTTCATTTACTTTTTCTTCGTCACTCATAGTTGTATGGTTTTATGTCTCAAAAACGAGTTGGCAAAAATACTACCATTGCATTAATAAAAGCCATTTTGACAGGTTTTTGTTTTCTTATGAAAAATAGACAGCAAAAAAGGCAGGAGATATCTCCTGCCTTATCAATAACCTTATGAAATAAATCTTATTTTTTTAGGTACTTCTCAATAGTAGTTTCTAAATCATGCCCCCTTAAATTTGTAGCAATGATATTACCTTTTGCATCGATTAAAAAGTTTGAAGGGATTGAACTTACTCCATATTTCTGAGCTCCTTCTGACCCCCATCCTTTTAAATCAGAAACATGGTATTTCCAAGTTAGTTTATCTTGTTCGATAGCCTTTTTCCATGCAGCAGGATTTTTATCTAAAGAATAACTAAAAACAGTAAACCCTTTTCCATTAGTGAAATTTTCATCTTTAAAACGTTCGTAAGTCTTAACAACATATGGGTTTTCCATTCTGCATGGTCTGCACCAAGATGCCCAAAAATCAATTAAAACTAATTGTCCTTTTAGGTCAGATAGTTTCATGATTTCCCCATTAGGGTTTTTGTATGCTAATTCTGGTGCTTTGGTTCCGATAGAAGGTTGCCCAGGTTTATACATAAAACCAGCAGTAATAAGAATAATAACTGCTAAAGTTATTGATGCTTTAAATTTTTTAATTGTTTCCATAAAGTTTAATTTGCTTGTAAAATTAACAAAGATTAAGCCAAAAATTTGTTGCAAAAACGACAATGATTGGATTTACAAACGGGTAATATCTGCTCCTATTGCGTTTAATCTGTCATCAATATATTGGTAGCCTCTATCAATTTGTTCAATGTTATTGATAGTACTTTCTCCATCTGCTGACAGTGCAGCAATTAGTAAAGCTACTCCAGCTCTAATATCAGGTGAAGACATAGTAACACCTCGTAAATTGTACTCTCTGTTAATACCAATTACAGTAGCTCTGTGCGGGTCGTTTAAAATTAGCTGAGCTCCCATGTCTTTTAGTCTATCTATAAAGAATAATCTACTATCAAACATTTTTTGATGAATCAAAACAGTTCCTTCTGCTTGTATGGCTGTTACCAAAATAATACTTAACAAATCAGGTGTAAATCCTGGCCAGGGAGCATCATAGATTGTTGGTATAGAACCGTCAATCATTCTTTGAATTTTATAATGTTTCTGAGAGGGTATTAATATGTCATCTCCTTTAATTTCTAGTTCAATTCCTAATCTTCTAAAAGTATCAGGTATTCTACCTAGCATATCAACTCTACAGTCTTTTATTGTAATGCTAGATTTGGTCATAGCTGCTAATCCAATAAAAGAACCTACTTCAATAAAGTCTGGTAGTAGAGTATGAACGCATCCACCCATTTCAGTTACGCCTTCAATAGTTAATAGGTTAGAGCCAACTCCACTTATTTTTGCGCCCATACTATTCAGCATAGAGCAGAGTTGTTGTAGATAGGGTTCACAAGCAGCATTGTAAATAGTGGTTTTACCTTTTGCCATTACAGCTGTCATTACTATGTTGGCAGTACCTGTAACAGAAGGTTCATCTAATAATATATATTTCCCTTCTAAATTGTCAGCCTTTAAAGTGTAAAAACTGGTATCATGATCATAGCTGTATGTTGCTCCTAATTTTGTAAATCCAAGGAAGTGAGTATCTAACGGTCTTGCTCCAATTTTATCGCCACCAGGTTTAGGCATATACGCTTTTTTAAACCTTGTTAAAAGTGGTCCCATAATCATAATAGAACCTCGAAGCGAACCTGCTCTTTTTCTAAATTGCTCACTTTGTAGATAATCTAGGTTAATATCATCAGACTGAAAATGAACGGTGCCGTTTCCTTCTCGTTCTACTTTAACACCAAGTTCTTCTAATAAATCAATTAAAAAGTTTACATCTCTAATGTAAGGGAGGTTGTGTAAGGTAACTTTTTCGGGGGTTAATAACACAGCACAAACAACTTGAAGAGCTTCGTTTTTTGCACCTTGAGGGGTTAGTTCTCCTTTTAATTTATTGCCCCCTTTAATTTTAAAAGTTCCCATTTAGTATCTGCGTTTTTTTTGTTTGTTTCTTCCGTTTTGTTTGTTTCTATTGTTGTTTGATTTTTTCTTCTTACTCATTGCCAACACTTCATTAGTGGAGATGATGTTTACATTTTCAGGAATGGTTAGATTTCCTTTTGCTAAGGTGTTGAAATCGTTAATTATTTGTTTGTCTTCAACACTATCTTGATTGAATGTAAGATAGGTCTTCTTCATTAGATTAAGAATCACCCCAACTAATGCTGTTTTTTCATCACCTTCAGGATATTCTGTAGCTTTTTCGATTAATGCTTTAACAGATTTGCCATAATGTTTAAACCTATTATCGGTTTTCGGATAATCCATTTTTTCAGGTTTCTCCATAATGGATTCCTTATTAGGGATAGGATAAGGAGAATCAACATCTAATTTAAAATCGGATATAATGAATAAATGATCCCAAAGTTTGTGAGTAAAATCATCAACATCTCTTAAGTGAGGGTTTAATTGACCCATAACACTTATTATGGCAGTAGCCATTTTATTTCGTTCTTCTCTATCTTCAAGGGTAATGGCATGTTCTATCATTTTTTGAATGTTTCTGCCATATTCAGGGATTACCATTTGAGTTCTTCTCGTATTGTAATCTTTTTCAAACTGCTCCATCAAATCGTTTTTTGTAATAATTATGCTTTCAAAAATAAAGATATTATTTAACAATAGTCAACTTGGCATATTTTAATAATAATTGCTTAATACCAACATTTTGGAAGTTGATAGATGCCTTTCCGTTATCCAAATTTTCAATGATACCATTGCCAAACTTTTGATGATTTACCATCATTCCTTTTTTAAGATGTAAAGTCGCTGCTGAATCAGGGCTAGCTGTAGCAACACTTGATACGCGTTTTAGGTTTTTTGGAGTGTGTTGTGGTACTGTTTTTATAGGTTTAGGTTTGGAGGCTGTTTTTTGGAATGTATTAGGTTTCTTTTTGTGATAAGAGTTAAATTCACCTTCAAAACTCTTTGGTTGAGGTGGTCTTGCAGAAGTATTTTTTGAGAAGGTATATTCTAAAAACTTTTCATCTACTTCTTCAATAAACCTACTTGGCTCACAAAAGATTAATGAACCCCATTTGTATCTGCTATTAGCAAAAGAAAGGTGTAACTCTCTTTCAGCTCTGGTAATAGCAACATAAAATAATCTACGTTCTTCTTCTAATTCAGTTCTTGAGGTTAAAGATAGTTGTGATGGGAACAAATTCTCTTCTAAACCAACGATAAAAACATAGGGAAATTCCAATCCTTTAGCTGAGTGGATGGTCATTAAAGTTACTTTGTTAATGTCCTCCTCCTTCTCATTATCAGCATTGGTTAATAAAGCAACATCCTGCAAAAATTCTGTTAATCCTCTTGGAGTAACATCTTCTTCGAGTTCGTTTTCTGTTTCGGTAAACTCTTTTAATCCATTCAAAAGTTCCTGAATGTTTTCATATCTACTTATACCTTCAGGCGTCCTATCACTATAAAGCTCTTTAAGAATTCCAGATGTTGAAGCAATTTCGTTTCCTAAATCGTAAGCACTTTTATTAATTAGCTGAGAAGAGAAGCTCTGAATCATGGTAATAAAATCTTGAATCTTGCTTATTGCTCCATTGTTTAACCCTATATTGATTTGATGTAGGTTAGTGATAATTTCCCAAAGGCTTTTTTGGTAATTATTGGCAGCAATTGTGATTTTATCTGCTGTTGTTTTTCCTATTCCCCTAGCAGGATAATTGATTACTCTTTTAAGTGCTTCTTCATCGTTAGGATTAATTACTAGCCTAAAATAAGCTAGTAAATCTTTAATTTCTTTACGTTGGTAAAAGGATAGCCCTCCATAAATTTTATAAGGAATGTTTTTTCTTCTCAGTGCTTCCTCCATTGCTCTTGATTGAGCATTAGTTCTATAAAGGATAGCAAAATCTTTGTTGTGAGCTTGTCGGTTTTGTTGGGTTTCAAAAATCAGATTGGAAACTAACTTTCCTTCTTCATTATCAGTAGCTGCTCGGTGTACTCTTATTTTAGTGCCTTCACCATTGTCTGTCCAAACTTCTTTTTTTATTTGTTCTTTATTCTGCTCAATAATACTATTCGCAGCATTTACAATGTTTTTGGTTGAACGATAATTTTGCTCTAACTTAAAAGTTTGAGCATCAGGATAATCATTCTTAAAGTTTAAGATATTTTGAATGTTGGCCCCTCTAAATGCATAAATGCTCTGAGCGTCATCACCAACCACACAAACATTTTCAAAAGCAGCAGCCAACTTTTTTACAATAATGTATTGGGAGAAGTTAGTATCCTGATACTCATCTACCAGAATGTATTGAAAACGGTGTTGGTATTTATGCAATACATCCGGAAAATCTCTTAAAAGAATATTGGTCTTAAATAGTAAGTCATCAAAATCCATTGCGCCAGCTTTAAAACAACGTGTTTCATAAGCTTTATAGATGTCTCCTAATCTTGGTTTGGCAGATTGTCTGTCTTCCGATTGAATGGTAGTGTTATTGATATAAGCTCCAGAAGATAATAAGTTGTTTTTAGCAGCTGAAATCCTATTTAAAACTAATCCTGGTTTATATACTTTTTCATCTAATCCATGTTCCTTTATTAGGGTTCTTAAAAGGTTTTTAGCATCCTGGGTGTCATAAATCGTAAAGTTGCTAGGGTAACCAATTTTTTCCGCTTCGCTTCGTAAAATCCTGGCAAATACAGAGTGAAATGTTCCCATCCATATATTTCGAGCTTCATTGTAACCAACAATTTTCCCAATTCTATCTTTCATTTCTTGGGCAGCTTTATTGGTAAATGTTAAAGCTAAAATATTAAAAGGGTCAACTCCATTATTGATAAGGTGAGCTATACGATAAGTCAAAACCCTGGTCTTTCCAGAACCAGCTCCGGCAATAACCATTACAGGACCTTCAGTGGCTTCTACTGCTTTGCGTTGTGAATCGTTTAACTCATCTAAATAACTCATTTTACAAAAGTATGATTATAGCTAAGGAAAACTGGAGTTGTGAATAACTTATTTGAATGATAAATTTATTAAACACTCAATTGGTTTAATGCTTAAAGAATATTAATTTTAATAAATTTTTAATATTGGTTTACATTAACGCCATAAGCTATTATCTACCTGAAAGAAAGGTTAATAATGATGAAATCATAAAAGATTATTATGCTTTCTCTAATAACATAGTAGAGCCTGAAGTTACAACAGATACGATTTATAATCAATGTGGGGTAAACTCAAGAAGAGTGTCCCCATATGATGAAACAGCAAAAGATTTAGGGAACTATGCTGCTAACAATTTGTTTGAAGAATGGAATATCAACCCTAAAGATGTAGAGTATATTATTTTTGTGTCTGATGCATTAGAATATAAGGGACCTACAACAGCTTGTGTTATGCAAAGCGATTTAGGAATTCCAACTACAGCCGGTGCAATTGATATCTTGCATGGTTGCACAGGTTGGGTTTATGGTTTGAGTTTAGCAAAGGCATTAATTGTTTCTGGGCAGGTAAATAATGTTTTATTAATAACAGCAGACGTGCCAACAAAAGTTATTCATCCAGAAGATATAGAAATTAGGGCAATATTTGGTGATGGAGCAGCAGCTACTTTTATAAGCAATAATCAGTTCACTAATGGTTATAATGCTAATATTGGTGATTTTATTTTTGGTACAGATGGTACAGGGGAGCATACTTTAAAAGTAGAACGTTCGGCAACCAAAGAGCCTGCAGATATTGAATGGTTGAGTCAATATACAGACGTTCCTACTGGTTTAGGAGGTGGGCGATTGATTATGAACAGCCCTAAGATTTTTTTATTTGCTTTAAGAAAGGTGCCTTTTTTGGTGGATGAGATATTAAAAAAAGAAAATTTAACCAGAGATGATATAGATTTTTATATATTGCATCAGGCAAACGCACAAATGCTTAATTTTATTCGGAAACGAATGAGATTACCTGAGGAAAAATTTATAATTCATATGGAAGAAATAGGAAATACGGTGTCTGCATCTATTCCTATTGCCACTTATGAAACATTTAAGAAAAACAAAATTAAAAAAGGAAATAAAGTTTTGGTTGCAGGGTTTGGAATTGGTTTGTCGTGGGGTGCAACTGTAGTAAGATTTTAACGATGGAGATTAAAGAATTTATAGAGAAACTGGAGGTTGAATTTGAAGAACTGGAACCAGGAACCTTAAAAGAAGAAACAGATTTTAGAGAACTAGAAGAATGGAGTTCTATGCATGCTTTGATAATCATTGCATTGATTGATACAGAATACGAAGTAGTCATTAATGGTGACGATTTATCTAAAATTAATACAGTAAGAGAGTTATTTGACTTGGTCAAAGCTCGTAAAGGATAATGCCTTTTTTCAATATTAATAACATAGCCATTAAAGGAATTGCAGCAGCAGTTCCTAAAGATGTAGAATCTAATTGGAATTATGAATTGCTTACTGAAGCAGAAAAAAAATTATTGATTAAAACTACTGGAGTTGAAGAGAGGAGGGTTGCAAAAAAGGGAGTGACTACTTCAGATTTATGCTATGAAGCTGCTGAACAACTTTTGAACGACCTTTCCTGGGATAAAAGTGATGTTGATATCGTTATCTTTTTGTCACAATCACGTGATTATTACTTGCCTGCTACTTCAATAATTTTGCAGGATAGATTAGGGTTATCTCAATCATGCATGGCTTTTGATATTGGATTGGGGTGTTCTGGTTTTGTTTATGGGTTATCGGTAATAGGAGGGTTAATGTCTTCAACAGGGTTAAAAAAAGGTTTGTTGATGATGGGGGATATCTCATCAGCAACTTGCTCAAGAGATGATAAAAGTACTTATCCCTTATTTGGTGATGCTGGCACGGTAACAGCAATTGAGTTTGATGAAAAAGCTAAACCGACTTCCTTTCAATTAAATAGCGATGGATCTGGTTATGAAGCCATCATTATTCCTCATGGAGGAATTAGAAATCTAGTGTCAAAAGAATCTTTTGACAAAAAAGAGATTGAAAAAGGAATTAATCGATGCGACCTTAACTTAGCGTTGAATGGACTGGATGTATTCAATTTTTCTGTCACAAAGGTTCCGACCTCAGTCAAAGAATTCTTTGAACAATCTAATACATCTACCGAAAACTATGAGTATTTTTTAATGCATCAAGCAAACAAGTTAATGAACGAAACGATACGAAAGAAATTAAAGTTTGAACCAGAGCAAGTTCCGTATTCTATTCAGAAATATGGTAATACCAGTTCTGCTTCCATACCGCTAACAATTGTAACCGAATTGCAAAAAGAAATTACCTCTAAATCTTTAAATTTGTTAATGACAGGTTTTGGAGTAGGTTTGTCATGGGGTATTGTGGCTCTTTCAACTGATAAGATTATTTGTTCTGATTTAATAGAAATATAAATGAACCCTTTCAGTTTAGAAAATAAAACCATTTTGGTAACAGGTGCTTCTTCAGGTATTGGTGAACAAGTAGCTATTTCTATTGCCGAACTGGGAGCTAAAGTTATTCTATCTGCCAGAAATATAGAGAGGCTTGAAGGTGTGTTGGCTAAACTCAAAGGGAGCGAACATGAAATTATTCCAGCAGATTTAACCAATGAAGAAGAAGTAATAGACTTAGTAAATAAAGTAGAAGAGTTGGATGGTTTTGTTCAAAGTTCAGGAATTGTTCGACCATTTCCGGTAAAGTTTATTGGTCAAAAACAGATTAATGAAATGTTTGGGGTTAATTATCAGGCTCCGGTATTGTTGGTTAGTAAACTATTCAAATCGAAAAAGATAAAACCCAAGGCGTCTTTAATTTTTATGTCATCCATATCTAGTCACTTTCCTCATAAAGGAGGAGCATTGTATTCTGGAAGTAAGGCAGCAATTAACTCTTACAGTAAAACTATAGCATTAGAATATGCTCCACAGCAAATTCGATCGAATGTAATTAGTGCTGCTATGGTAAGAACTCCTTTATTTGATGAGGCAGAAAAAGCAGTAACCAAAGAAATGATGGATAAACATGGAGAACATTATCCATTGGGTTTTGGAGAACCAGAAGATGTTGCAAATGCCATTATATTTTTGTTGTCAGATGCATCAAAATGGATTACAGGAACAGAATTAGTAATGGATGGAGGATTAACAGCAGGACAATGAAATATTCAGTAGTCATACCAGTATATAACAGCCAGAATTGTTTGAAAGAACTGTATGAGCGGATTAGTACTACTTTACAAAAATTGACTGCTGATTATGAAGTCATTTTTGTAGATGACTTTTCAAGTGATAAAAGCTGGAATGTTCTCAAAGAAATCAAAGACGCTAACTCTGGTCAATCGAAAATAGTACGCTTTGCAAAAAATTATGGACAACATAATGCTACACTTTGTGGCTTTAGATATGCTACAGGTGATCGCATAATTACTATGGACGATGATTTGCAGCAAGCTCCAGAAGATATATTGTTGCTTGTAGAGAAGATGGATAGCACTAATGCTGATTTAATTTATGGAGTAGGTGGTAAAAATCACTCACTAGTTAGACGGGTTGGTAGTAATTTATATAAACAAGGAGCAAAACATATAGATGGTAAATATGGAGAAGGCTCTTCATTTAGGCTAATTGATTCATCATTATTAAAGAAAGTTGTAAATCATAAAATGCACTTTATATTAATTGAAGAATTGTTGTTTTGGCATACTGAATGTATCGAAATAGTAGAAGTTCAGCATCACCCTCGAAGGTCGGGTAAATCAGGGTATTCACCATTGAAACTCTTTAAGTTTATTGTCAATATATCCGTAAATTATAGTAATTGGCCATTAAAATTCATGACTTATGGTGGCGCGATATTATCGTTGGTTTTTTTCCTGTTAGGACTTTATTTTATATTGAAAAAACTATTACTTAATGTTAGTGTTCCAGGATTTACAGCATTAATTGTTGCTATTTTCTTCTCTACAGGTTTGTTGTTATTATGCTTTGGAATAGTTGGGAAGTATTTGAACAATATATATATAGTACTTAACGATAAACCGGTTTATTCTGTTAAAGAAGCTTATTTATGATTATCAGGAAATACGGGATAGAATTAATTCGGTTAAAAGAGGAAGATATCGAATTGGTAAGGGAAAAAAGAAACAGTCCTGAAATTCAACGCAAAATGTTTTATCAAAGAGACATTTCTAAAGAGGAGCAACTGACTTGGTTTTACTCGATAAACAATGAAAAAAATTATTATTTTATTATAAAAGTTCATCAAAAGAAAGTTGGATTAATTCATGGGAAAATACACTCTTATGATGAAAGAATAGCTGAGGGAGGAATGTTTATTTGGGATGAAGAAAGTTTAGGTTCACATATCCCTGTAATAGCATCAGTGTGTATGGCTGATTTAACTTTTATGGTAATGAAAATGGAAAAAACCATTGCCGAAGTTAGGAAGGATAACCCTAAAGCTTTGAATTATAATTTGGAGCTGGGTTATCAGGTGGTTGGTGAAGATAATGACTCGAAAAAAGTGATGATGGAGTTGACTAGGGAAGACTATTTTCTGTCATCTGAAAAACTTAGGGAAATGGTGAAACGAATATCAAAAGATGAAACTAATTTGAGTTGGGATGATATAGAAGTAGATGAAGATTATTACCAGGAGCTCTATTACAATTTGCCAGAATATTTAAAATCTGAAGTGAATAAAAAATTATCAAATGTATAATTTAACTAAACTTAAGTTCAGTCATCGATTTAAGTATGGATGGTTCCAAATTATTGATAAGATATTTGGAAGACCAAGAGGCGTGGCCATGACCAGAAAGAGCAGGGTTAAGTTGTATAAAAAAATTCATGAGCATTTAAAATCAACAGGTAAAGGCAAACTGGTTGATATAAAAAGGGTAGAGAACTTAACTTTAGAAGAGTTAAAAAGAGATTATATAGCTAAAAGCATACCTGTAGTAATAGAAGGAGGAGCGAAGGATTGGGGGTGTGTTAAAGACTGGTCGTTGGAGTATTTTAAAGAACTACATGGTGAAGATGAGATAACAATAATTGCCAGTAACATAGGTGAAGAACCTTATGAAATTAGTAAGCTAAAGGATGTGTTGGATAACATCAATAATGGTGGGGATAAATATTTCCGTTTTTACCCATTGTTGCGCTACCATCCCGAGCACATCAAAGATTTTGATCATAAATGGTTGAGAAAATGTCGAAATAAATTCTCTTTCTGGGAGCAATTCCAGATTTTTATAGGAGGGAAAGATACTTACACACCTATTCACTCGGCTATGGCCAGCAATATTTTTATCCAGGCGTACGGTGAAAAAGAGTGGGTGATTTACCCTCCTCAACTAACAGCAATTATTGATTGTGAACCTGGAAAGAATTTTCACAGAGGAGCACCACATAAAAAAGAAACAGGGCCTTTTAACCCTTTTGAACCAGACTATGAATCTCCTTATAATTTATACCAGTATATAGATGGAATTAGAGTAGTACTGAAACCAGGAGATATTTTATATAACCCTCCACAATATTGGCACTCTGTAAGAAATAATTCCGTTTCGATAGGTATCGGGTACCGGTGGGTATCGCCATGGGCTAATTTTAAAGCAACTTTTTTATATACCTTATTAGATTATATTGATGCACCATTTAGGAGAGAGGTAATTAAAAATCTTAAGAACGACTATACGATTATTCATTTGGAAGAAATGGGTGTGTTGGATGATTATCTTGAAGAAAAGAAAACAAAACCTAATTAATGTATAGAAAGCTTCAACAGTATAGTCTTAAGTACAAAGCTATAACAACTATACTTGTATTTGTTGTAGTATTTAAGTTTGTTGAGGTTGTATTTTATGGTTCGTATTACCATTTTTTTAATAGGCTTGCTGTAAAATGGAATAAAATACTATTTACTAAATTTGATTTAAGTCTGTATTTTCTGAACCTCCAACCTTATCTAGATTATTCTTTTTTTTTATCAAGCTTTAAAAGTCCTACTACCTATTTAGGAATAATTGTGTTTGTTTATTTGTTCAAACACAGAGATAAAATTACATGGCAAGCGTTGTCAGCAAATACCTTAATTAAACTATTCTTTCTAGTACCCGGTATATTGTTGTGTTGGGAAATGTTAACCTACGATTATAATTACTACCTCAATAATTATTTTTTACTAGAACAAATACTGCTAATAACTTTTTTAATATTGATATGGTTTAACCCTATTTATAGTGTGTGGTTTTTAATGTTGGCTTTTCTTTTTAGGGGTCAATTCGATTACCCTATAGGGGGATTCCCTTTGTTTGATAAAAAAGTGCTGTTTGATATTTATGTATTGTTAATAGCTTTTTTATTAATAAATACCCGAAAACAATTACAAGCCCAAATGCTTCCCTTATTATTATTGATATTGATGGCAGCCAGTTATTTTGCTACAGGTATTGGAAAAATAAAATTTACTCCACATGGTTACGAATGGTTTCTTCAAAATCCTTTAGAATATGTAGTAATGAATGGGAACGATAGGGGGTGGACTGTTTCAGCAGTAACTGTAGGGTTACTTGCAAAATATAAGGAGTTGTTTCAATTCCTGATTATGTTATTAGAGTTATCTACCCTTTTCATGTTGTATAAGCGAGTAGGAGCCATCATATTAATAGCAAGTTGTATGATTATGCACTTGTTTATTTTTTATTTTGGAGGGATATTTTTTTGGAAATGGTTGGTAGTAGATACAATGTTATTGGTTTATTTAAGCTCAAAATCGGGAAAAAAAATATTTAAACCCGATTTTTTTAAAGCATCATTATTAGTTATTCCATTAGGAGTTTTTTGGATGTCGGCTTTTACAATTGGATGGTTAGATACTAAGTACAATCAAACATTTGAGTACGAAGTAGAACTAAAAAATGGAAATATTTATAACGCTTCCAAAAGTTTATTTAATCCATATCACCAATTATTTTATCACGACAAATTCCTATACACTTTAAATGAAAAAAGAATAAAAATCACAGGTTTTGGATATACATTTAATTATCCGCTATCAAAAGCCATAAACGAATCAACTATTGATAACTTGTACGAACTAGAGCAGCAGTATGGAATGAATCTTTACAATAAGACGAAAGACGAATTGCACACACATTTTATTCGCACATTTATACAGAACTATAATCAAAGAATAAACGAAACACCATTATGGAGTTTTCTAAAAGCTCCCGAACACATTTATAATTTTCCAGAGAAACCAGTTTATGCAAATCAAGGAGAGATAAAAAAAGTAAATGTTTACGTTAAAAAAACGTACATCTTTCAGCACCAACTTCACACAATAGAGCGGAAAATTGTTAAGGTTATAGAAATATAAATACTATCTTTGGTAGGTGATGGATAACTACAAAAGAAATATAAAGTGGAGTATGCGTTTCCAATATGGCTATTATCAGTTTATGGATCATTTTTTAGGTAGAGACCGTTCTTTTAAGTTGCATGAAAAAGGGAGAAGAAAGTATTATAAAAAGTTACATAAGCAGTTGAAAGCGAGTGGTGAAGGACAAATAAGGCCTGTTGAACGAAGAAAAGATTTGAGTTTAGAGGAGTTCAAGAATCACTATATGAAAAAAGGTATTCCTGTTGTTTTAGAAGGAGCTGCTAAGGATTGGGATTGTGTAAAGAATTGGTCATTCGATTACTTTAAAGAACTACATGGGGATGATGAGATTGTGATGGCCGATCAAGAGTATATGGAAAATGATTATACTCGTACAACTTTAGCTGATGCAATTGATGAGATAAAAAGAGGAAATGGTAAGTACTACCGTTTCTATCCATTATTGGAAAGGCATCCGGAACATTTAAGAGATTTTGATTATAAATGGCTGAGAGAAAGAAGAAACCCGGTAACTTGGTTTGAGGCTTTTCAAGTATTTATTGGGGGGAACGGTACAGTAACCCCTTTGCATAATGCCAACCAATGTAACTTATTTGTTCAAACTCATGGAGAGAAGAAATGGGTAATTTATCCAAATTACTATGTTCCTGTAATAGATCCAGCGCCTATCAGAAATGTATACCGAGGAGCTCCCTATAAAACTAATGAAGGACCTTTTGATCCTTTTAATCCGAATTATGAAACTCCTTATACATTGTATAAATACATTGATGGTTACTCTGTTCATTTAAAGCCAGGAGATGTGTTTTGGAATCCTTCATTCTATTGGCATGCAGTTAAAAATGTTGGAGAATCAATTGGTGTTGGATATAGGTGGTTCGCACCCTTATATATGTTTAAAATATCACCCCTTTATTCTTTTTTAGATTTATGTGCTACCAACCCACCTTTTTGGAAAGCTTATAAATTGTATAGAACGGATATTAATTTAATACATTTAGCTGAACATGGTAAGTTGGATAAGTACATTGAAGAAAAAAAAGTGAGTAAACCAAAGGTAGTAGCTTGAAATCAGTTAATTTTAATTACAGCTATAGTTCGAGATTGTTTTTTGAAATTTGTGGTGAAACATATATTGATTGTACAAAAGAGGTGCTGTGGAATGCACTTACCCAACCTCAAAATGTGATTTATTTTAATTCTTTTGTAAAGAGTAACGAGCATTTAGGAATAGAAGGGGTTAAGCATAAAGATCAGTGTGAATATTATAACGGAAAAGTTTTAACAAGAGAGGTGGTTGAGTATGTTAAAAATAAAAGAGTCAAGTTTTTGATTTACCAGAAGAAGAACCATAATAACAACTATACTGTTTTTGATATTATGGAATCGGACAGTAAGTTAGGGACAAAGTTTAGATTGTCTATTCAATCAGATGCTTATAGAAATGTGCCTAGACCAATTTGGTATTTTGTTGCTCGGCTGATATTAATTCCTCATTATCGAAAATATATTGAGGCTGTGGTTAAGGGAATGAACTATTATTGTACAACTGGACAGCAAGTAATAAGAAATCAATTCGGACATCATAATCAGTTTTCTCCAAAACAATGAAAAAGCTAATTAAAAATACAGAACGCTTTCAGTATGGTTATTATCAGTTTTTAGATCATTTTCTTGGTAGAGAAAGGACTTTTCGTTTACATAATTCTTCAAGAAGGAAATTGTACAAGAATATTCACGATCGATTAAAGTTAAAAGGGGAAGTTGGTCAGACATTTGAAATAGAAAGGAGAAAAGATTTAAGTCTAGATGAGTTTAAAAATCATTATATTAAAAAAGGAATACCAGTTGTATTAGAAGGCAAGGCTAAAGAATGGAATTGTGTTAAAGAATGGTCGATAGAGCATTTTAAAAACCTTTATGGAGATGAAGAAATTCTGTTTGTTAATCATGAAGCAATAGAAGATCCTTATGAAAGAATACTTTTAAAAGATGTGCTTGATGGGATTCGAGAAGGAAAAGGAAAGTACTATCGTTTTTATCCATTGTTGCAGCGGCACCCAGAACACATTAAGGATTTTGATTATGACTGGATTTTAAAAGCAAGGCATAAGTTTACCGTTGGAGACAATTTTCAAGTTTTCATTGGAGGAAAAGATTCATATACCCCACTGCATAACGCATTTAGTTGTAATATTTTTACTCAGGCTTATGGGCAAAAAGAATGGTATTTGTACCCACCAGAATATTCTTTAGTTTTTGACCCTGATCCAGCACAAAATATTTATCGAAGCATTAGTTTCAGACAAGGTGGAATTTTTAATCCGTTCGATCCTGATTATGACAAGTTTCCATTGTTTCGATATTTAGACAGAATACACGTAATGCTTAATGCTGGAGACGTGTTTTATAATCCACCTTATTGGTGGCATGCTGTAAAGAACCCGTCAGACTCTATAGGCGTTGGCTACAGATGGTTACCTCCCCATCATTGCTTTAAAATAGCACCGCTATATTTCTTTTTAGATTTATGCGCAACAAATCCAACATTATTAGGATCAATGAAATTAGCTAAAACTGATATTAACCTTATTCAATTAGCTCAAACAGGTAGACTTGATGAGTATTTAGAAAAAAGAAAGAAAAATCAAGATTGATAATGTTCTTTTAATTCTTTCCAAAAAGCTGAATTTTTGTAAATAATTTGACGATTGATAAACATTCTCCAACTAAGAGGTAATGCATATATCAATTTAATAAAAGGAACATAAAGTTTGCCATACCATATTCCAAAAATATGTTGAATACGATTTGCTGAGTTGGGAGAAATACTTTTTTTATAGTCAAATTTTTCACCATAATCACCTGCAATCATTTCACAAATTTTAATTTGTTCTTGAGTTAGTTCCGTTTTCCATTCATCAATGTGTTTGGTGTTCATTTTTTCACCTAAGCTTAGGTGATGCCCCGAGTAAAACTCACTATTTTCTTTATCAGTATTTAGTAAGTTTGATTCATAATCAACGCCTAGAAATGTGCAGACTTTTTTATAATTATCTTCTGGATTGCTTACCAGATTTTCATATTTGATTAATAAAACTTGATTAGGATGTTTGTTTTTAAGGGTATCTATTGATTTGTTATATGCCACCCATCTTGATGCTAAAGAACTGACTATTTTTCTTTCAAAATTTACTTTTAGCATAGAGTTAACTTGTGCTCTGTAATCACGAATAATCCAAATAAATTTTGAACCTGTAAACAAGTGATGTAAGGTAAACCCAAATAAAGAGTAGGTAGGATTTTTATCACCTACTATTACTTTTCCATTACTTAAATGTTTAAGTATTTCTATACAAAAATTGGTAAATGACTGAACATTCAGTGAGCTTAGCTCATCGGTTAATTTTTGGTAATCAATATCCCATTTCAGTAAATATGGGTCTTGTTTTAAATCTTCAATAAAGGTTTTTGGATTAATATTAGTCTGTTTACCATATTTCTTATATAGGTTAAGAATAAAAGGAGATTCAGGGGGTATATAAATATTTGAATGGTTATTTAAGTTCACTCTTAGCATTGTGGTGCCCGAACGTTCTCTACCAAGAATAAAAAAAGGTGCATTATTTTTTTTTGAGTCCAACCAGTTAAGTGTGTTACTTATCCAAAAATAGTTATATTTTTGGTTTTAGCTTCATGGCAAAAAAGTCTAAAATATGGTATTCGTTTATGGGTGGTCAATCTGAAGATGATCATATTGGATTTTATGATAACTCCAATTTTAGTTGGATTAGTTTACTTGAGGATAATTATCCAGTAATTAAAAATGAAGTAGAGACTTACATCAATAAGTACGAAACTGAGATAAAACCTTATTTCAATAAAAACTTAGTAACTAAAGAAAAAAGTTGGAGAACTTTTGCATTTTTCTTTTGGTGTTGGAAAGTAAAAAAGAATATAAAAGAGTGCCCTGAAACTTTTAAAGTTCTACAACAAGCCCCCAACATAGTTTCAGCTTCTATCAGTATTTTGGAGCCTGGAGTGCAAATTAAACCTCATAGAGGTGATACCAATGCTATTGTTAGAGCTCATTTAGCTTTAGTTGCACCAGTTCAATTACCTGATTGTGGTTTTGAGGTTAATGAACAACAAAAGAGCTGGCAAGAGGGAAAAATATTTGTTTTTAATGATGCTGCTAAACATACAGCTTGGAATCATTCAAATAAACGGAGGTATGTGTTATTGATTGATGTAATGCGACCAGAATATGTCACTAAAAAATACACAGTGTCTAGTATGGTGTTAGGTGGGTTAGTGATGCAATCCATTTTTCAAAAAATACCTTTTTTAAGGTACTTACCAAAATTTTTAAAAGCTATAACTCTTCTAATTCATGCTGGAGTTATAAATTTAGTATTGAGATTTAGAAATACCCTAGATATTTAATTTTTGTATTGTTTGTCTTTGATAAGGCTAACGGAATTGTATAGTAAAGCTCTTATGCCAAAAGGTAAATTAAACATGTGTTTTAATATAAAGTTTTTAAATTTTGATCTCCATTTTGCTTTTAATACAATTAATTGAGATATAATACCCTCAGTAGTCACATCCGATTCATAGCCGTATTTCTTTAACTGTTTTTCACATATAATATTGATAAGGTTTATTTCATCATTTTTTAAGTTGTCTTCCCATGCCTTGTTTTTGTTGTTGTTTATTGGTGTAGTTATACTTTTGTGCTGAGGTAAAGACAAATAAGTACTACTTTTGTAGTTTTTATTTAAGGTTTTATTCGCATCAAGTATTTCAGGAAAAAACGGTAAATTGATAAAGGAAAATATATTTCTTGCTTCTTTTTCAGGATTTAAAGTGAAGTCTTCATATTTAAAAGTATGAAATAGATGGGAATATTTAAGCTTAACCTGTTCTATTCTTTCATTTAATAACCTCCATTCATAAGCTAGATTTGAAGCATTTCTCTGCTTTAATGACTTAATATGAGAATAAGTTACTGCTCTTGGATCTCTAATGAGGTGTAAGAATTTTGCTTCAGGAAAAATATTAAGCAATATATCAGAAAATCTTGAATGTAAAGGGTTTTTGTCCACAATCAATTTGATTTCATCTTTTTTAAAAAATGAGTGATGACATAGGTATACTACTTTGCAAGCATCACTAAATTGATTAATCTCGTAATCATTCATTTTTGAACGAAGCTCTTTGGGTGTAATATTCCAAAACAACCTAAACTTTCGGTTGGTGTATAAGTCTTTAATAAATTGATTAATTACATTTTCATTCCAATTGTCAATCTTTTCATATTTCGTTCTTAAATGTAAAACAAATTTTGACTCCAAAGGAGCGCAAATATTGGGATGTGCATCTAAAATACTTTGAATTAAAGTAGAACCAGACCTTCCTCTAGAGACTAAAAAAGTTATCGGGATATTTTTTAGTGTCTTTTTCATTTTATTGATAAGGATAAACGATAGAATAAGCGGTGGATAAAAAAACGATATTCATTTTTCAGTTTGACTTTTAAAAAGTTTAACTTGTAAGAACCTTTTAGTTGGGACAAGTTATAACCATATTTGCTGGCAAGTTCTTCAGTTATAAAAGCAACATCTTTTTGTTCGTTGATAGAGAGTGTCTTTTTCCATGAGTTAGATGTCTTAGGTTCGATAGGGTTCACCAGGTTTTTTAAATAGCGATAAAAAAATTCTTTTTTCTTTTGATTATTTTCTTTATCAATTAAATCTCTTTGCTTGTTAATAATAACATGGTAATTTAACATTTCTTCTGTGAAATCAATTTTAAGAAATTGACAAACTTCTTTAATTGTTTTTTCAGGACTGTTTAAAAGATCTTCATACTTTATGGTTAAGAAATTCTGAGGGTTTTTCTGCTTGATGGTTTCAATTTTATTATTCATTAAATTCCATCTATAAGCTAAGTAGGAGGTTTTTGTATTTCCTAGTTTTTTTTGAGAAGCAACTACTCCCATGGGGTTTCTTACTAAATGAATAAATTTTGCGTCTTTATTTAGTTGGTAAAGTACGTCAGTCCAGAGAGCATAAATAGGGTTTTTGTTTCCCTGAATAGTAATATTTTTTTTTTCAAAAAAGGAGACATAGTTAAGGGTTATAATTCGACACAAACTAAAAAATGATATGTTGGTAGAAGTGTTTAAAACATCTTTTTCAAGTTTTTCTTTATCAAAGTTCCAAAAGTCATTTAGTTTTTTGTCTTTATACAAATCTTTTATAAACTCTTTTTTATCATTATCTGTCCATTTCTTTTTTTTATGATATTTAGAATAAAGATGAATAATAAACCTTGATTCTAAGGGGATGTTAACGTTCGGGTGAGCATCTAAAATAAATTCAAGTAAAGTACTGCCGGACCTTCCCATACTCAGGATATAGAAAAAAGGCAGCTTATTTATAGTATCTAAATTATCCATATAGATTAATTACTTGGTAAATTTATATATTTGTTTCTTAATCATCACCTAATGTATAAAGTCAATTTATCAAAGCTAAAGCAATCCAGAATTTATATTGCAATACTCCTAATTACTTTTATTATTTACGGTAATAGTATCAATAATGAGTATGCTTTAGACGATAATATTGTTGTGGATGGAGTTGAAAAAGTCAATGATGGATTTAAAGCAATACCTAAAATTTTCACTTCGCATTATGCTGTTGATAAGAAACAGTCTTATGGGTATCGTCCTATGGTATCACTTTCATTTGCCATAGAAAAACAATTTTTTAAAGGATTGCCTGCATTCCAAACTAAAGAAGAGAAAGAGAAAAAAGACAAACTGACTCAGGCAAACGTTAGTCATTTTATAAATGTGCTTTTGTATGCGCTTACTTGTATGGTACTTTTTAATTTTTTGAGTTTACTCTTAAAAGAATACCATAAGCTATTGCCGCTTTTAATCACATTAATATTTATAGTTCACCCTTTGCATACCGAGCCTGTAGCAAATATTAAAAGTAGAGATGAGCTTTTAATGTTGTTGGGTATTTTGTTGGCATTAGTTCATTATTTAAAATATGGATACACAGGTAAAGTTAAGCATGTTCTTTATGGAGGGTTATTTGTTTTAATGGCACTTCTATCAAAAAAATCAACTATTGCAATGATTGGCATAGTGCCTGTTGTAATGTACTTTACAAAAATCAATTGGAAGAAAATTTTGATTTGCACCTCTTCAATACTAATTTTTGGAGTTGTAATTATTCTTATGAAAAAAGGATTAGTCTCTGAGACAGGAAGTAGAAATGTGAAGTTTTTTGAAAATCCATTATTATACTATGGAGGGTTTAAGGATAGAATCTTAATGGGATTCTATTGCTCTTGGTTCTATTTAAAGATGCTAATTTTTCCAAAAGACTTATCGTTTTATTATGGGTACAGTCAAATACCAATTGCTCATTGGTCTCATTATCAGGTTTGGTTAGGTATTTTAATTTTTATTCCGGTAGGTATTTATGGGTTTTGGAGATTTATTAAGCGTGATGTTTTAGGGTTGGGTATAGTGTTATGGTTTGGTGTAATGCTTGGGGTTATTAATGTGTTTTTTCCAATAGTAGGTATTGTTGCGGATAGATTTACTTATGCTTTTTCATTAGGATTTTGTATTGTTTTAGGTTATTTATTGTTTAAACTCTTTAAGGTTGATGTGTTAACTGACGTTCCTCAAATAAATTTGCCTAAGGGTTTTGTTGTTTCAATTTTAGCAATAACGATAATCTATTCAGGAAGAACAATTGCTAGAAACTCAGACTGGCATGATTACCTAACATTATATACGACTGATATTGAACATTTAGAAAATTCAGCTAAAGCTCATTCTTTAATTGCTAATACACTTTACCCTAAAGCACTAAATAAGTTAAGAAAGAACCCACAAAACCCCAACCTAAAAAAAGAAATAGAAACGGTCATTTTTCATTATAAAGAAGCTATAAGGGTTGATTCTACATATACCACTAGTTTAAATAATTTAGGGTCTGCTTATATTAATTTCTACGCAGACTATAATAATGGTATAAAATATTGTAAAAAAGCATTAACGTTAAAACATGATTATGAAGAAGCGACCTTAAATATTGCTACAGCTTATTCAAGATTAGGAGCTATAGATAGTGCTTATTTTTATTTTATAAAAACTATAAAAATTAACCCAGAGAATAATGGTATTTATAATTCTGTAAATAATTTTTTAATAAAAAATGGGTTGGAAGAAAAAGGAATATCAGACATGGAAGATATTGCTAAACAGGCTCAAAATCCAAAATTTGTATTTATGAATATGGCTAATCTTTCATCTTTAAATAAAACCGGCATGAATCAAACCATACACTATTTTGAGAGAGCCTTTGAACATGATCAAACAGATACAAAATTATGTAACCATTTAGTGATGTTGCATAATAATTATGGGGATAAACAGAAGGCTCAATACTATGCTTCAATATGTAATTAGAAACCTAAATTTATTTTCATTATTACTAGTTATTATAGAGCTTTAATCGATTGTATGTTAACTTTGAACCTATAGATGTTTTCATTTAACGAATATTTAATGATGGATTAGTCTTTTGCATGTGCAACTTTTTTTTGGTATTTTGCGTCATGTATTTTTAACTTGATATGAAGTTTCACAAATAAATGATTAATTATGAGGTTTAAATCTTTACTTTTTTTAACAGTTTTTTCAGTTACATGTTCAGTTGGTTTTAGTCAAGCTCAAGAAAAAATGACTACTGAAAAAAAGGCTGTATTAACTAAATCAACAAAGCTTACTACAGCGAACCAACCTAAATCACAAGTTGCTTTAAATAATCCTGATGGATACATGGGTAAAAAAGAGCAAATTTTGAAAAACCTTATTGTTGATGAGATTCCTGCTGACTTTCCAAAATATAAAAATGGACTGAGTGCAGAGGAGTATAAAATGTTAATTCAGAAATGGGGAAAAAATAATCAAAATTTATTTACAGAAGAATATAAGCAAAAGAGGGCTGCAAAAAATAGTAGAAATAAATAACTCTAACTAAACCAGCTCAAACTTTAGTATCCTAATATTTTCGAATTTAAAATAATTATTTTATGAAAAGGATTGTACTTTCTCTTATAGCAGTATTTATGCTAATAAGTTCAAATGTATTTGCACAGGGAGATTCTTGTCCAGGAGCAGCTATACCTTCAACATGTACTTGGTACACAGGTTCTAATGTTGGGTTTACAGTTAATTCAGGGTTTGATGATACTTATGCCCCAGGAGACATCTGTGCTATATCTTTAGAGAATACAGCGTGGTATTCTTTTACTCCAACAGTAACAGGTACTTACGATATTATTTTTGCAAATTTATCTTGTTCAGGTGGTGGTGCTGCTATACAAGCTGGCGTGCTTACAGGTCCATGTGGAGGACCTTATACAGCCTTAGGGTGTAATACACAACCAGGAGGTAATAATTGTTTTGAAATAGCAGGAATAGCTATGACAGCTGGAACAACTTATTATATAGTTAATGATGGAGATGCCAATGCCCAGTGTACATGGGATATTAATATTTGTCCGAGTACTTGTTTGTTAACCCCTGATGTGGGTACATTTACAATTACTCAAAATGGTTCTCCAGCTACTTCACCAATATATTTGTGTGAAGAAGGCAATGATTGTCTTAGTTTTGTTAGTAATGATGATTATGTGTTACCTCCTGCTTTTGGTTGTGAGATATCTGAGGTAGTATGGGAAATACATACTGGACCAACAGCAACTCCTGGTAATGCAGGTACTTATGTTGGAACCTGGACGGGGGAAGATTTTACTGATTGTAATGTTTCCACTTACGGTTTTGAAGGTGTGAACAATGGTCATTTATACTTTTATCCAGTTACTTATGATGATGGTGATAATGGTGGAGACCCTAATGGTTTAATTCATCATGATCAAAATGGTGATGGATGTTGGGACATGGGAGCTGCTATTGAGGTTTATTATTTAGCGCCAATCGCTGTTTCAACCTCTTCAAATGCTTGTACAGGTACAGTTACATTAACTGTTACTGGTGGTCAACCAGAATTTACAGCGGCAAATTATACAGTAACCAATAATAGTAACGGTTCTCTTGCCGGCTTACCAGTTTCTCATAATGGTTCATTTCAAATTACAGGCCTAAATAATGGTGATGGTTGGAGTGTGACCATTACTGATGCTAATGGGTGCTCTAATACATTTACGGGAACTTATACTGGTGATACAAGTGATCCAAGTTGGACAGACCCAAGTACTATTTGTGCCTCAGCGGGAAGCATTAACTTGAATACTTTAATAACAGGGACATCAGGGGGAACATGGAGTGGAACAGGTGTAAGTGGAAACACCTTTAATCCAGCTTCAGGAACGCAGAATGTGACTTATTCCGTTGGCCCATGCCCACAAACAGAGATGCATACAATAACAGTAATTCCAGATGTAGATCCAAGTTGGACAGACCCAAGTTCTATATGCGCTTCAGCAGGGAGCATTAACCTGAACAGTTTAATAACAGGGACGACAGGAGGAAGTTGGAGTGGAACAGGCGTAAGTGGAAACACTTTCAATCCAGCCTCAGGAACGCAGAATGTAACCTATACAGTAGGGACAGCCCCATGTCAAGAGAGTCAGATGCATACAATAACAGTAATTCCAGATGTAGATCCAAGCTGGACAGACCCAAGTTCTATATGCGCTTCAGCAGGGAGCATTAACCTGAACAGTTTAATAACAGGGACGACAGGAGGAAGTTGGAGTGGAACAGGCGTAAGTGGAAACACTTTCAATCCAGCTTCAGGAACGCAGAATGTAACCTATACAGTAGGGACAGCCCCATGTCAAGAGAGTCAGATGCATACAATAACAGTAATTCCAGATGTAGATCCAAGCTGGACAGACCCAAGTTCTATATGCGCTTCAGCAGGGAGCATTAACCTGAACAGTTTAATAACAGGGACGACAGGAGGAAGTTGGAGTGGAACAGGTGTAAGTGGAAACACTTTCAATCCAGCCTCAGGAACGCAGAATGTAACCTATACAGTAGGGACAGCCCCATGTCAAGAGAGTCAGATGCATACAATAACAGTAATTCCAGATGTAGATCCAAGCTGGACAGACCCAAGTTCTATATGCGCTTCAGCAGGGAGCATTAACCTGAACAGTTTAATAACAGGGACGATAGGAGGAAGTTGGAGTGGAACAGGTGTAAGTGGAAACACCTTTAATCCAGCCTCAGGAACGCAGAATGTAACCTATACAGTAGGGACAGCCCCATGTCAAGAGAGTCAGATGCATACAATAACAGTAATTCCAGATGTAGATCCAAGCTGGACAGACCCAAGTTCTATATGCGCTTCAGCAGGGAGCATTAACCTGAACAGTTTAATAACAGGGACGACAGGAGGAAGTTGGAGTGGAACAGGTGTAAGTGGAAACACTTTCAATCCAGCCTCAGGAACGCAGAATGTAACCTATACAGTAGGGACAGCCCCATGTCAAGAGAGTCAGATGCATACAATAACAGTAATTCCAGATGTAGATCCAAGCTGGACAGACCCAAGTTCTATATGCGCTTCAGCAGGGAGCATTAACCTGAACAGTTTAATAACAGGGACGACAGGAGGAAGTTGGAGTGGAACAGGCGTAAGTGGAAACACTTTCAATCCAGCCTCAGGAACGCAGAATGTAACCTATACAGTAGGGACAGCCCCATGTCAAGAGAGTCAGATGCATACAATAACAGTAATTCCAGATGTAGATCCAAGCTGGACAGACCCAAGTTCTATATGCGCTTCAGCAGGGAGCATTAACCTGAACAGTTTAATAACAGGGACGACAGGAGGAAGTTGGAGTGGAACAGGCGTAAGTGGAAACACTTTCAATCCAGCCTCAGGAACGCAGAATGTAACCTATACAGTAGGGACAGCACCATGTCAAGAGAGTCAGATGCATACAATAACAGTAATTCCAGATGTAGATCCAAGTTGGACAGATCCAAGTTCTATATGCGCTTCAGCAGGGAGCATTAACCTGAACAGTTTAATAACAGGGACGACAGGAGGAAGTTGGAGTGGAACAGGCGTAAGTGGAAACACTTTCAATCCAGCCTCAGGAACGCAGAATGTGACCTACACAGTAGGGACAGCCCCATGTCAAGAGAGTCAGATGCATACAATAACGGTAATACCAGATGTGGATTCTACGTGGACTAACCCTGGGCCACTTTGTGAAGGGTCAGGTGCTATTGACTTAAACAATTTTGTGACAGGAACAACAGGAGGAACGTGGACTGGAACAGGAGTAACTGGGAGTATGTTTGACCCATCTGGTTTAAGTGGGCCAATAAATGTAACTTATACGGTTGGAACTGTTCCTTGTCAGGAATCTTTAATGTTAGCGATTCAAGTTGATCCAGAAGATGATGCAAGTTTTTCTTATTCGTCAGGAACATATTGTGTAACAGGAACAGATCCAATAGCTATTTCAGGTGGTACACAAACCTCTGGAGGAACTTATACTATTTCTGCCCCAGGTGTTATAAATGCTGGTACAGGAGAAATAGACTTAGATGCTAGTGGAACAGGTTCATTTACGGTTACTTATAATACATTTAGTGCAGGTAACCCTTGTCCTGATACAGCTACATTCAATGTTACAATTACAACAGCACCAAGTGCAGCATTCAGTTATGATCAATTACAATATTGCCAAGATTCTATAGATCCAGTATTGTCATTTGGCCCTGGAGCGAGTGGAGGTGTGTTCTCTTCTAATCCTTCAACTGGGTTGAGTTTAAATACAGGGACAGGTGCTATTACTTTAGCAACAAGTACGCCTGGTTTATATACTGTTTATAATAACATTGCAGCGGCTGGTGGTTGTGCAGCAGCTCTTGATTCAACAACTATAGAGATATTGCCTACAGATTCTGCATTGTTTAGTTATTCACCAACAACTTATTGTGAAACAGGAGTTGATCCTACACCAGTACTTGGTGGAAATTCAACTTCTGGAGGAACTTATACTATTTCTGCCCCAGGTGCTATAAATGCTAGTACAGGAGAAATAGACTTAGATGCTAGTGGAACAGGTTCATTTACTGTTTATTATAATACATCTTCGGCAGGTAATTCGTGTCCTGCATTAGATTCGACTGTAATTACTATAACGCCTGCTCCAGATGCAGCATTTAGTTATGATCAATTACAATATTGTCAGGATTCAGCTGCTCCGGTATTAACTTTAGGACCTGGAGCTACTGTAGGAACTTATACTTCTAACCCTGGTGGATTATCACTGAATTCTTCAACTGGTGCAGTTGACTTAATAAATAGTACACCAGGTTTATATACTGTTTATAATACTATTGCAGCAGCTGGAGGTTGTGCTATGGAAGTAGATTCTACTACAATAGAAGTGCTTCCTGTTGATACAGCGGCATTTACTTATCCATCTAATACATTTTGTATTACAGGATCAGATCCAATTGCTACACTAGGAGGGAATTCAACTTCTGGAGGTGTATTTACTATAAGTGCACCTGGAGTAATTAACTCGGGTGATGGAACAATAGATTTAAGTACATCAGGTTTAGGTTCATTTACTGTTTATTACAATACAACTACTGTAGGGAATCCATGTCCTGAAATAGATTCAGTTACTATTAATATTGTGAATGCTCCAGGGGCTACATTTACATACAATACTCCATTCTGTGAAGGAGATACTGCTCAAGTATTACCAACTTTTGGTGCCAATAGTTTTGCAGGAGTATTTAGTTCTTCACCTTCAGGGGTAACTTTTGTAGATACATTAACAGGGGAAATTGATTTGACAACAAGTGCAGATGGAACTTATATGATCTATAATAACTTAGCGGCTTCTGGTGGTTGTGCTGCAGCGTTAGACTCTTTCCAAATTATTATTAATCCAATGTTTGTGGTTCCACAAAATGCTGCGATATGTGATGGAGATAGTATTATGCTGGGTGGCTCTTTCCAAACAGCGGCAGGTGTTTATGAAGATACTTTATTAACCATTAATGGTTGTGATAGTATTATTCAAACTACTTTAGCAATTAACCCTGTAGATACAGTTCCTCAAAGTGCAGCTATATGTCAGGGAGATAGTATTTTATTAGGTGGTTCATTCCAAACAACAGCTGGCACTTATTACGATACATTAAGTAATGGAAATGGTTGTGATAGCATTTTAGTAACGACACTTACTATTAATACTGTTATTATTACCAATGTGAATGATAGTATTTGTCAAGGTCAAACCTATACTTTACCGGGTGGTGGAATTGTAAGTACTGCAGGTATCTATAATGATACATTATCAGCAGCTGGAGGATGTGATAGTGTTGTAGTTACTGATTTAACTGTTAACCCTCAGCTTGCTATTCAGGCAATGAATGATACTACTATTTGTTCTAGTGGTTCTTTAACACTTACTGCTATTGGTAGTGGCTCTGGTACAATTGAATGGTATGATGATTCTGGACTATCTAATAATATAGGTACAGGAAGTCCATTGGTGCTTCCAAACCCTGGTAGTGGAGCACATATGTACTATGTGATTGAAACAGGTGGTTCTTGTCCAAGTAATACAGATTCTGTGTTGGTGACAGTTGGAGGAGTAGTTGCTAATATAAATGCTACACCAACAACGGGTAATATACCTCTGGTAGTTAATGTTGATGGAACAAGCTCTACTGGAAGTATAGTTGCATATAGTTGGGACTTCGGAAATGGAAATACAAGTAATCAAGCCACAGATACAACTACTTATCAAGATATAGGCACATATACCATTACTTTAATTGTTACTGATGGAACTTGTTTTGATACAGCTAGAGTTAGTATTGATGCCTTTGGAGAATCTGTGATATTGATACCAAACGTATTTACTCCAAACAATGATGGTCAGAATGATATTTTTACTGTTAAAGGAGAAAACTTAGAATCGGTAGAGGTAGAAATTTATAACCGTTGGGGTCAATTAATGTACCAATGGGATAATGTGAAAGGATATTGGGATGGAAGAACACTATCTGGTTCTGAGGCTCCAGATGGTACTTATTTCTATATAGTAAATGCAACTGGGTTTGATGGTGCTGAATACTTTAAGAAAGGAGGCTTTAGTTTAATACGATAAAGTAGATAAATAATATTTCTTTAATTTGTAAAATAAAATATAAAAAGGATAGAATATGAAACTAACGAAATTAACACTTGTGATTGCTGGAATGACGATAGCAGGATTAAGCTATGGACAATCTTCAGTAGAAACCAAAACTGAAGCAAGAAAAGTTGCTGCAGGAAATAAAATAGAAGCGAAAAGTCATCCAATTAATAATAATGACGGATATATGGGTGAAAGCAGAAAGATTTTGTCTAAACTGAATGTTAAGCAAATTCCTGCTAGTTTGCCTAAATACAAAGAAGGTCAAACGAAAGAAGAATATAAAGCTGCTATTATTTCATGGATGAAAGCAAATAAGAATTTATTGAATGCTGAATTCAAGAAAAAGTTTGAAGAAAAGCATGGGTCATAATTTAAAATGAATTTTGGTCATGAAAAGGGGAGTGTGAAAACACTCCCTTTTTTATTGAAAAAGAGAATATTTTAAATAAGGTAAGAGTATTAAAAATCAATTAGCTCAAAAAAATATCAACAGGTGTTGGTTTATATTAAAATAATTGTATTTTTGCACTCCCTTTTTTTAGGGGAATATTGTATTTATAATAATTAAGATATGCCAACAATACAACAATTAGTAAGAAAAGGAAGAAATAAAATGGTTAAGACTAGTAAGTCTGCTGCTTTAGATTCTTGTCCGCAAAGAAGAGGTGTTTGTGTTAGAGTTTATACTACTACACCTAAGAAACCAAACTCGGCAATGAGAAAAGTTGCAAGGGTAAGATTAACTAACGGAAAAGAGGTTAATGCTTATATTGGTGGAGAAGGACATAACTTACAAGAACACTCTATTGTGCTTGTTAGAGGAGGAAGAGTTAAAGATTTACCAGGTGTAAGGTATCATATAGTGAGAGGAGCATTAGATACTGCTGGTGTTGATGGTAGAACACAAAGAAGATCGAAATACGGAGCCAAAAGACCTAAGAAATAATTGATATAAAATAAGATGAGAAAATCTAGAGCAAAAAAAAGAGTATTACTTCCAGATCCAAAGTTTAACGACAGGTTGGTTACAAGATTTGTAAACAATGTTATGCTGGATGGTAAGAAGAGCATCGCTTATGAAATATTTTACGGTGCACTTGATATTGTCGGAGAAAAAATTGATGAAGAGAATAGTTTAGATGTTTGGAAAAAAGCATTAACTAATGTTACACCTGCTGTTGAAGTTAGAAGTAGAAGAATAGGTGGGGCAACTTTTCAAATTCCACAGCCAATTAGAGAAGATAGAAGAATTTCTATGGGAATGAAATGGATGATTTCTTTCGCGAGAAAAAGAAATGAAAAGACTATGGCTCAGAAATTAGCAGGGGAAATTGTTGCGGCTTATAAAGAAGAAGGAGCTGCCTTTAAGAAAAAAGAAGATACACATAGAATGGCAGAAGCTAACAAAGCATTCTCTCATTTTAGATTTTAATATTAGAACTTATTGAAATGGCAAAAAGAGATTTAACATATACTAGAAATATTGGTATTGCAGCACATATTGATGCTGGTAAAACTACCACTACTGAACGTATTCTTTACTATGGTGGGGTGAGTCACAAAATTGGTGAGGTACACGATGGTGCTGCTACAATGGACTGGATGGAGCAAGAGCAGGAAAGAGGTATTACAATTACTTCTGCCGCTACTACATTGAACTGGCCATACAGAGGAAAAGATTATCATGTAAACATTATTGATACTCCTGGTCACGTTGACTTTACTGTTGAAGTGAATAGATCTTTAAGAGTATTGGATGGGTTAGTTTTCTTATTTAGTGCTGTTGACGGTGTTGAGCCACAATCTGAAACTAACTGGAGATTAGCTAACAATTATAATGTGCCTCGTTTAGGTTTTGTAAACAAAATGGACAGACAAGGTGCTGACTTTTTAGCTGTTTGTAAGCAGGTAAAAGAAATGTTAGGGAGTCATGCATTGCCATTACAGATTAATATTGGAGATGAATCTGAATTTAAAGGAGTAGTTGATTTAATTAACTTCAAGGGGATTGTTTGGAATGAAGAAGATCAAGGAATGACTTATGAAGAGATTGATATTCCTGCAGACATATTAGATACAGCTACGCAGTTAAGAGAGGAGTTGTTAGAGGCAGTTGCTGAGTTTGATGATAACTTAATGGAGAAATATTTTGAAGATCCTGAATCATTAACTGAAAGAGAGATATTAGATGCATTAAGAGAAGCTACTATTGCTGGTAAAGTTGTACCAATGATGTGTGGTTCTGCATTTAAAAATAAAGGAGTTCAAGCAATGTTAGATATGGTAATGGAAATTTTACCATCTCCATTAGATACAGAGGCTATCGAAGGAATTAATCCTAAGACAGATGAGCCAGAATCGAGAAAACCATCTTATGATGAGCCATTCGCTGCATTAGCATTTAAAATTGCTACAGATCCATTTGTAGGTAGATTATGTTTTACTAGAGCGTATTCTGGTAATTTACCAGCAGGTTCTTATGTTCACAATTCTCGTTCAGGAAATAAAGAACGTATTTCAAGAATTTTTCAAATGCATGCTGATAAACAAAATCAGGTTGACGCATTAGGTTGTGGAGATATCGCTGCATTAGTTGGATTTAAAGATATTAAAACAGGTGATACATTGTGTGATGAAAAACATCCAATAGTATTAGAATCTATGGATTTCCCAGATCCAGTAATTGGTATTGCTATTGAGCCTAAAACTCAGGCTGATGTTGATAAGTTAGGTATTGCTTTAGGTAAATTAGCTGAAGAAGATCCAACTTTCCAAGTGAAAACAGATGAGGATTCTGGTCAGACTATTATTAGTGGTATGGGTGAGCTTCACTTAGATATTATTATTGATAGATTAAAAAGAGAATTTAAAGTAGAATGTAATCAAGGTGCTCCGCAAGTTGCTTACAAAGAGGCAATTACTAGACCTGTTGATCATAGAGAGGTTTACAAGAAGCAATCAGGTGGTCGTGGTAAGTTCGCTGATATTGTTGTTACAATTGAGCCAGTTGAAGATGAAGAGGCAGAAGGGTTAGAATTTGTTAACGAAATTAAAGGTGGTAACGTTCCTAGAGAATTTGTTCCTTCAGTTGAGAAAGGATTCAAAGATGCAATGGAAGCAGGTGTATTAGCTGGTTATACAGTGGATAGTTTAAAAGTAACATTGAAAGATGGTTCTTTCCATGCTGTCGATTCAGATCAGTTGTCATTTGAGATTGCTGCTAAAATGGCATACAAAGCTGCACTTCCACAAGCAGGACCTGTATTATTAGAACCTATGATGAAGTTAGAAGTACTAACTCCAGAAGAGAGTATGGGTGACATTGTAGGTGACCTTAACAGAAGGAGAGGACAGGTAGAAGGTATGGATGATAGAGCAGGATCTAAAGTTGTAAAAGCTAAAGTTCCTTTGTCTGAAATGTTTGGATATGTAACTGATTTAAGAACAATGTCTTCTGGTAGAGCAACTTCAACTATGGAATTTTCACACTTTGCTGAGTGTCCAAAAAATATAGCTGAAGAGGTAATAGCAAAAGCAAAAGGAAAAGTAGAAGCTTAATATATAAAAGAATGAGCCAAAAAATTAGAATAAAACTGAAGTCTTACGATTTTAATTTAGTTGATAGGTCAGCTGAAAAAATTGTAAAAACTGTAAAAGGTACAGGTGCAGTAGTAAGTGGTCCAATACCTCTTCCAACGCACAAAAGAATATTTACAGTATTAAGATCTCCACACGTAAACAAGAAATCAAGAGAGCAATTTCAATTATCTGCTTATAAAAGATTAATTGATATCTACGGTTCTTCATCTAAGACTGTAGATGCTTTAATGAAGCTTGAGTTACCAAGTGGTGTTGATGTAGAAATTAAAGTTTAATTATAAAAGTAAAGTAAAATGCCAGGATTGATTGGGAAAAAAATAGGTATGACTAGCGTTTACAGTGCCGAGGGTAAAAATTTACCATGCACAATTATAGAGGCTGGTCCTTGTGTTGTTACACAAGTCAAAAAGGTTGATACCGATGGTTACGATGCTGTACAGTTAGCTTATGGAGAGAAATCTGACAAGAATACTCCAAAAGCATTGCAGGGTCATTTTAAAAAAGCTAAAACTTCTGCTAAAAGAAAAGTAGTAGAGTTTAAAGGTTTTGAAGAAGAAAAAAACTTAGGTGATGTTGTTACTGTAGAGCTTTTTGAAGAAGGAGAATGGGTAGATGTGATTGGAACCTCAAAAGGTAAAGGTTTTCAAGGAGTTGTGAAAAGACATGGATTTAGAGGTGTTGGGGATGCAACTCACGGTCAGCATAACAGAATGAGAGCTCCAGGTTCTTTAGGTGCTGGTTCTACTCCATCAAGAGTAATGAAAGGAATGAAGATGGCTGGAAGAATGGGTGGTGAAAGAGTAAAGCAACAAAACCTTGAGGTAATCAAAGTTTATTCAGAAAAGAATTTAATCGTAGTTAAGGGATCTATTCCTGGAGCTAAAGGTTCTTTTGTATTAATTGAAAAATAATAGGAGGGAATAGACATGGAATTAGTTGTAAAAAATATTAGTGGTAAGGATACTAAGAAGAAAGTAACCTTAGATAAGTCTATTTACGAAATAGAACCAAATGATCATGCTATCTATTTAGATGTAAAACAATATTTAGCTAATCAAAGACAAGGTACTCATAAAGCTAAGGAAAGAGGAGAGGTAAAAGGTAGTACTAGAAAAATCAAAAAGCAAAAAGGAACAGGTACAGCTAGAGCTGGGGATATTAAAAACCCATTATTTAAAGGTGGTGGCCGAGTGTTTGGACCGAAACCGAGAAATTATGGTTTTAAATTAAACACCAAGCAAAAGCAATTAGCTCGTAAATCAGCTTTATCATATAAGGCAAAAGAAGGTGCTATTACTGTGTTAGAAGATATTTCTTTTGATGCTCCACAAACTAAGAAATACACTGAGATATTGAATAATTTAGGAGCTTCTGATAAAAAATCTTTGTTAGTGCTTTCTGATTCAAATAAAAATGTATATTTGTCGTCCCGAAATTTGAAGGGAGCTAAAGTTGTAACGGCTTCGCAAATAAATACTTACGATTTGATGAATGCGTCAAGTGTAATTTTAGCTGAAGGATCAATTGAAAAAATTGAAAATATTTTAAAGAAATAAGGGATGGAAGTGATAGTAAAACCAGTTGTGTCTGAAAAAATGACTGACCAAACGGATAAGTTAAACCGTTACGGTTTTGTTGTTAATCATGCAGCTAATAAAATACAAATTAAAAAGGCAGTAGAAGATGCGTATGGTGTTACAGTTGAAGCTGTAAATACAATGAATTACGCTGGAAAATCAAAATCTAGATTTACTAAAGCTGGATTAATTAAAGGAAAAACAAATAAATATAAGAAAGCTATTATTACAGTAGCAGAAGGAGATGTTATAGATTTTTACAGTAACATATAATAAAGAAATTTAAGTATTAACTATACGGGGGCTCCAACCCTCTAAAGATATAAACAAAAATGGCAGTAAGAAAATTAAAGCCTACAACACCGGGGCAAAGACATAAAATTGTTAGCGATTTTGCTACAGTTACCGCTTCAAAGCCCGAAAAAAGCTTAGTAAAAGGAAAGAATAAATCTGGAGGTAGAAACAACTCTGGTAGAATGACTATGCGCTACATTGGTGGTGGTCATAAACAGAAACTGCGTTCAGTTGACTTTAAGAGAGAAAAAGACGGAGTTCCAGGTGTAGTTAAGGCAATCGAATATGATCCAGGAAGAACAGCACGTGTCGCTCTTATCTATTACAAAGATGGAGAAAAAAGGTATATTGTTGCTCCAAACGGATTACAAGTAGGTCAAGAAGTAGTTTCTGGTAAAGATGCCGCTCCAGAAGTAGGAAACGCATTATACTTAGCAGATATTCCATTAGGTACCGTAATTCACAACATTGAGTTAAGACCAAAACAAGGAGCAAAAATGGCTCGTAGTGCTGGTGCTTATGCTCAACTTACAGCAAAAGATGGTAAGTATGTAGTGGTTAAGTTGCCTTCAGGTGAAACAAGATTAATCCTAGCAACATGTAAAGCTACTATTGGTTCAGTATCTAACTCTGAGCACATGCTTGAGAGATCAGGTAAAGCAGGTAGAAGTAGATGGTTAGGTAGAAGACCAAGAGTAAGAGGTGTTGTAATGAACCCGGTTGATCACCCAATGGGAGGTGGTGAAGGTAAGAATTCTGGAGGTCACCCAAGATCTAGAAATGGCGTACCAGCTAAAGGGTACAAAACTAGAGCTAAAAAGAAACATTCAAGTAAATATATAATTGAAGGAAGAAAGAAATAAGATATGAGTCGTTCATTAAAAAAACCACCATTTGTACATTATAAGCTTCAGGCAAGAGTAGATGATGCTCAACAGTCTGGTAAAAAAGCTGTAATTAAAACTTGGTCAAGAGCATCAATGATTACACCTGATTTTGTAGGATTAACTATTGCTGTTCATAATGGAAATAAATTTATACCTGTTTACGTAACTGAAAACATGGTTGGTCACAAATTAGGTGAATTTGCTCCAACTAGGAATTTTAGAGGTCACGCAGGTAATAAGGATAAAGGAAAAAAATAAAATAGTTTACCATGGGTGCTAGAAAAAGAAATAGAGCTGAACAAATAAAAGAAGCTAAGAAAACATTAAGCTATGCGAAGCTTAATAATTGCCCAACTTCTCCAAGAAAAATGAGAAAAGTTGCTGATATGGTAAGAGGAGAAGATGTATATAAAGCTTTAAGTATTTTACAGTTTAGCCCTCAAGATGCTGCTAAAAGATTAGAGAAATTGTTAAGATCTGCAATTGCAAATTGGGAAGCTAAAAACGAAGGTGAAAGACCTGAAGACAACAACTTAGTCGTTAAAGAAATTAAAGTAGATAGTGCTAGAATGTTAAAGAGGATTCAACCAGCACCACAAGGTAGAGCTCACAGAATTAGAAAGAGATCTAACCACGTTACATTAATAGTTGATAGTTTAAATTAAGATATGGGACAAAAAGTAAATCCAATTTCAAACAGATTAGGAATCATCAGAGGATGGGATTCTAATTGGTATGGCGGAAAAGACTATTCAGGAAAAATAGTTGAAGATTTTAAAATTAGAAAGTACTTGATGGCTCGTTTGCATAAAGCAAGTGTTTCTAAAATTATTATTGAAAGAACGCTTAAACTAATTACCGTAACTATTAATAGTTCTCGTCCAGGTATCATTATCGGTAAAGGTGGTCAAGAGGTTGATAAGTTAAGAGAAGAATTAAAAAAGATTACTAAGAAAGATGTTCAGATTAACATTTTTGAAATAAAAAGACCTGAGTTAGATGCTAAACTAGTAGCCGATAGTGTTGCAAAACAAATTGAAGGAAGAATTTCTTTCCGTAGAGCAGCAAAAATGGCAGTAGCATCATCAATGAGAATGGGAGCAGAAGGGATTAAAGTTCAGGTTTCAGGAAGATTAGGTGGAGCTGAAATGGCAAGAACAGAAGGATATAAAGAAGGAAGAATTCCATTACATACATTTAGAGCGGATATTGATTATGCGTTAACAGAAGCTCATACTACTTACGGAAGAATTGGTGTTAAAGTTTGGATTTGTAAAGGAGAGGTGTACGGAAAGAGAGATTTATCACCTAACGTAGGTAAATCTAAAGATAAAGGTGGAAAGAGAGGCCCAGCAGGAGGAAGAAGAAGAAATAAAAGAAAATAAACGATCAGAAGATTTAAAATAAGATAAAATGTTACAACCGAAAAGAACGAAATACAGAAAAATGCAGAAGGGGCGTATGAAAGGAAACGCTCAAAGAGGAAATCAAATTGCATTTGGATCGTTTGCTATTAAGTCTCTTGAAGAGTGTTGGATGACAGCTCGCCAGATAGAGGCAGCAAGGATTGCTGTAACAAGATATATGAAAAGGGAAGGTCAAGTTTGGATTAGAGTATTTCCAGACAAACCAGTTACTAAAAAACCTGCAGAGGTAAGAATGGGTAAAGGTAAAGGATCTCCAGAATTGTGGGTAGCAACTGTAAGACCCGGAAAGGTTATTTTCGAGTGTGATGGTGTGCCAATGGATATTGCAAAAGAAGCTTTGAGGTTAGCAGCACAAAAGTTACCAGTTAAAACAAAGTTTATAGTAAGAAGAGATTACGAAGGTAAATAGTTAAAACTATGAAACAAGTAGATATAAAAGATCTTTCGGTTGATGATTTAACTGAAAAATTACAAGAACAAAAAGACGTGTTGTCAAAGCTGAAGCTAAGCCATGCTGTTTCACCTATTGAAAACCCTATGCAAATTAAAGATGTTAGAAGAACAGTTGCTAGGTTAAACACAGAGTTAAGAAAAAGAGAACTTCAAGCTAAATAATATACTTGAAATGGAAACTAGAAATTTAAGAAAAGAAAGAGTAGGATTGGTTGTAAGCAACAAAATGGATAAGTCTATTGTTGTTTCGGTAGAAAGCCGTAAGAAACACCCTATCTACGGAAAATTCGTAAAATCTACAGCTAAGTTTATGGCTCATGATGACAAAAATGATTGCAACATTGGTGATACCGTTAAAATCATGGAAATACGTCCGATGAGTAAAAATAAATGTTGGAGATTAGTTGAAATTATTGAAAGAGCTAAATAATTATGGTACAGCAAGAGTCAAGATTAAAAGTAGCAGATAATAGTGGAGCTAAAGAAGTACTTTGTATAAAAGTATTAGGTGGATCTAAAAAGAGATACGCGTCAATTGGTGATACTATAGTTGTATCTGTGAAACAAGCAATGCCTAGTGGTAATGTTAAAAAAGGAGCAGTACATAAAGCTGTTGTTGTAAGAACAAAAAAAGAGATAAGAAGAGCAGATGGTTCTTACATCAGATTTGATGACAATGCTGCAGTTATATTAAATGAAGCTGGAGAAATGAGAGGTACTCGTATTTTCGGTCCGGTAGCGAGAGAGTTAAGAGAGAAAGAATTTATGAAAATTGTTTCATTAGCTCCAGAAGTACTTTAAAAGAGATAAATTTTAGTTATGGCTAAATTACACATAAAGAAAGGAGATACCGTTAAGGTTATCGCAGGTGAGTCAAAAGGTGCTCAAGGCGAGGTGAAAAAGGTATACCCTGAAACAAACAGAGCGATTGTTGAAGGAAGTGATATCAAAAAAATATCTAAACATACTAAGCCTAATGCTGCAAATCCTGACGGAGGAATTATTAAAGAAGAAGCTCCTATCCACATTTCTAATCTAATGGTTATTGATCCAAAAACAGGAGAACCAACAAGAGTAGGTAGAAAGGAAGAAGATGGAAAAAGAGTTCGTTACGCTAAAAAATCAGGGGAGGTTATATCATGAGTTATACACCTAGATTAAAAACAGAATATAAAGAAAAAATTGCTCCAGCTTTAAAGGAGAAATTCAGTTATACTTCTTCAATGCAAGTACCTAAGATTGAGAAAATTTGTCTTAATCAAGGTGTTGGTGATGCAGTTACTGATAAGAGATTAATCGAATCAGCTGTTGAAGAAATGACAATTATCACGGGTCAAAAAGCTAATGTAACTTATTCTAAAAAGGATATTTCTAATTTCAAATTAAGAAAAGGAATGCCAATTGGAGCAAGAGTTACCTTAAGAGGAGATAAAATGTATGAGTTTTTGGATAGACTAATAGCAGTTGCTTTACCAAGAACAAGAGATTTTAGAGGTATAGAAAGAAAAGGATTTGATGGTAGAGGAAATTATACTTTAGGAGTAAAAGAACAAATTATTTTCCCAGAGATTGATATTGATAATATTAAGAAAGTAAGTGGTATGGATATTACAATAGTAACATCTGCTAACACTAACGAAGAAGGGATGGCATTATTAACAGAATTTGGTTTACCATTTAAGAAAAAATAAACAGTATGGCTAAAGAATCAATGAAAGCGAGAGAGCGCAAGAGAGAAAGAATGGTTGCGCAATATGCAGAAAAAAGAGCTGCATTAAAAGCTGCTGGTGACTGGGATGCGTTACAAAAGCTACCTAAAAATTCTTCAAAAGTTAGATTACACAACAGATGTAAACTAACAGGAAGACCAAGAGGTTATATGAGACAATTTGGTATTTCTCGTGTTACATTCAGAGAAATGGCTTCTGAAGGTTTAATACCTGGAATTACAAAAGCAAGCTGGTAAAAAGATATTTTAAAAAAGGATTAAAAATGACAGATCCAATAGCAGATTATTTAACAAGACTTAGAAACGCAGTTGCTGCAAAGCATAGAGTGGTTGATATACCTGCGTCAAACGTGAAAAAAGAAATCACTAAGATTTTGTTTGACAAAGGGTATATTTTAAACTACAAATTTGAAGATGATACTAATGCACAAGGTAATATTAAAATTGCTTTAAAGTATCATCCAAAATCTAAAGTTCCTGCAATTACTAAGTTACAGAGAGTAAGTAAACCAGGGTTAAGGAAATATTCTGGTTCGGCTGATATGCCAAGAGTAATTAATGGATTAGGTATTGCAATAGTATCTACCTCAAAAGGAGTAATGACGGATAAAGAAGCGAGAACAGAAAACGTTGGGGGTGAAGTACTTTGTTACGTATATTAAAAAGATAAAGTTATGTCAAGAATCGGAAACGCACCAGTAGATATTCCTCAAGGAGTAGAGGTTCAGATTGAGAAAGGGAAAGTAACCGTTAAGGGCCCTAAAGGAGAATTAACGCAAGACTTTGATTCGAAAGCTGTTACTCTAAAATTAGAAGATAACGTGCTTACTATAGAAAGAAATTCTGAGCAGAAAGACCACAAAGCAAAACATGGATTGTACCGTTCTTTGTTTTATAACATGGTAGAAGGAGTTTCTAAAGGTTATAAAGTGCAACAAGAATTAGTAGGTGTTGGTTATAGAGCATCTAATCAAGGGCAAAAGTTAGAATTAGCTTTAGGTTTTTCTCACGATATTGTTTTTGAGTTGCCACCAGAAATTAAAGTAACTACAGAATCAGAGAGAGGTAAGCCTCCTGTTGTAACATTAGAGTCACATGACAAACAATTGTTAGGGCACGTTGCAGCAAAATTAAGATCGCTAAGAAAACCAGAACCATATAAAGGTAAAGGTATCAGGTTTGTTGGTGAACATATTAGAAGGAAAGCAGGTAAATCAGCTGCTAGCTAATTATAAATCATAATAAGATAAGTATTATGGCACTTAGTAAAAAAGATAGAAGATTAAGAATAAAGAGAAGAATCAGAAAGGTTGTTAAAGGAACGACATCTCACCCGAGATTATCTGTTTTTAGAAGCAACAAGGAGATTTATGCTCAAATTATAAATGATGAAACAGGCAAAACTTTAGTTGCTGCATCATCAACAAATAAAGAAGTTAAAGCAAAAGGTACAAAATCAGAAGTAGCTGCTGCAGTGGGGAAAGTAATTGCCGAAAAAGCTGTAAAAGCAGGTATTGAAAATGTAGCGTTTGACAGAAATGGTTATTTGTACCATGGTAGAGTAAAAGCTTTAGCGGAAGGTGCTCGTGAAGGAGGACTTAAATTTTAATTTTTAGATTAAAAAGATTATGGCAAACCCAAACGTAAAAAAAGTAAGAGCTACTGAAACAGAGTTGAAAGATAAACTAGTAGCTATCAATAGAGTAACAAAGGTTACTAAAGGTGGTAGAAACTTTAGTTTTTCTGCAATAGTTGTTGTTGGTGATGAAAAAGGAGTAGTTGGTCACGGGTTAGGAAAGGCTAACGAAGTAACCGAAGCAATTACAAAAGGAATTGAAGTAGCTAAAAAGAACTGTATTAAAGTACCTGTGATTAACGGAACAGTTCCTCATGAGCAAAACGGTAAGTACAGTGGAGCAAGAGTTTTTATTAGACCTGCTGCACATGGTACAGGAGTAATTGCTGGTGGTGCAATGCGTGCAGTTTTTGAAAGCGTTGGAATTACTGATGTGTTAGCAAAATCTAAAGGTTCATCAAACCCTCACAATGTGGTAAAAGCTACATTAGATGCATTATCTCAATTAAGAGATGCATACACGATTGCAGACCAAAGAGGAGTTGATTTGGATAAAGTATTTAACGGATAAACCAAGGAGAAATGGGAAAAGTTAGAGTTAAACAAGTTAAGAGTAAAATAAACCAACCAGCTCGCCAAAAGAAAACTTTGGAGGCTTTGGGTATTCGTAAAATGAACCAAGTGGTAGAACATGAAGCTACTCCTCAAATATTAGGAATGATAGCTAAAGTTAATCACTTAGTTTCAGTAGAAGAAGTAAAATAAGAATAGATAAAAAGATATAACATGAACTTATCAAATTTAAAACCTGCGGAAGGTTCAACAAAACAGCGAAAGCGAGTAGGACGTGGTCAAGGATCAGGTAGAGGTGGTACTTCTACAAGAGGGCACAAAGGTGCTAAATCTAGATCTGGTTACTCACGTAAAATCGGTTTTGAAGGTGGTCAAATGCCTTTACAAAAACGAGTTCCTAAGTTCGGTTTTACAAACATTAATAGAAAAGAGTATAAAGGTGTAAACCTTGATACTATTCAAAATTTGGTTGACACTAAAAAAGTAAAAGCAATTACTAAAGAAGTTTTGGTTGAAAACGGATTAGTTGCTAAAAAAGATTTAGTGAAGATTTTAGGAAGAGGAGAATTAAAAGCTAAATTAGATTTTACGGTTGATGCATTTTCTAAATCAGCAATAGCTGCAATTGAAAAGGCTGGAGGTAAAGTAAATGTTTTAGGTGCTGTTGAGGAGAAGAAAGAAGAAGCGAAACCTAAAGCAAAGAAAGCTGCTCCAAAAGCGGAAGCTGAAGAAAAACCGGCTGAGGATAAAGCTGATGATGCTGAATCAAAAGAAGGTTAATAAGAGATGAAGAAACTTTTTCAAACCATAAAAAACATCTGGAGTATTGAAGATTTGAGAGCTCGAATCATTACTACTCTGGCTTTATTATTAGTATATAGAGCAGGTTCTTTTGTTGTACTTCCAGGAGTTGATTCTGCTGCTTTAGAAGCAGTAAATGCTAATAAAGCAGGAGGTGGATTATTGGAATTAATTAACATATTTGCTGGTGGAGCTTTTTCAAGAGCATCAATTTTTGCATTGGGAATCATGCCATACATTTCAGCATCTATTGTAATTCAATTATTGGGTATGGCAATACCATATTTCCAGCGATTACAAAAAGAAGGAGAAAGTGGAAGGAGAAAAATCAATCAGATTACAAGAGTATTGACAATTGTAATTACTGGTTTTCAAGCACCAGGTTATATTGCTTCACAAATAACTAGCAATCCAGGTGTTGTTGTTGATCCAGGGCCATTGTGGTGGTTCTCTACTGTATTGTTACTAACAACAGGAACTATCTTCGTTATGTGGATTGGAGAAAGAATTACAGAGAAAGGAATTGGAAATGGTATCTCGTTATTAATTATGATAGGAATTATTGCTAATCTTCCATCAGCCTTTGTTTTTGAATTTGGTTCAAGAATGAGTGTTAGTGGAGTAGGTGGTCCAATTGCATTATTAATTGAAGTAGCATTCTTATTATTAGTTACTATTGTTTCTATTTTGTTAGTACAAGGAACAAGAAGAATACCTGTTCAGTATGCAAAAAGAATAGTTGGTAATAAGCAATATGGTGGTGTTCGTCAGTACATTCCTTTAAAGGTAAATGCTGCTGGGGTGATGCCAATTATCTTTGCTCAGGCAATTATGTTTGTACCAATGACTTTAGCGAGTTTTGGAGAAAGCGGAGCTTCATCTTGGGTTATCACTACATTTAGTAATCCAAATAGTTTTGCTTATAATTTAACTTTCTTTTTAATGATTGTGGCGTTTACTTACTTCTACACAGCGGTAACAGTAAACCCTAATCAAATGGCAGATGAAATGAAAAGAAATGGTGGTTTTATTCCTGGAATTAAACCAGGGAAAAAGACTGCTGAATTTATAGATAACGTAATGTCTAGAATTACATTGCCAGGTTCTATGTTTTTGGCAACGGTAGCAATTTTACCTGCCTTTGCAGCATTAGCTGGAGTTAATCAGGCATTTGCTTACTTCTACGGAGGTACATCATTATTGATTATGGTAGGGGTAATATTAGATACATTACAACAAATAGAAAGTCATTTGTTAATGCGTCATTATGATGGATTAATGAAATCGGGTAGAATTAAAGGAAGATCTTCTACTGGAATGGGAATGGCTGGATAATTTGTTTGTTGAGGATGGGAAAGATTTTTTATAAGACGGATGAGGAGATTGAATTAATTAGAGAGAGTTCTTTGCTTGTTGGAAAAACGTTAGCTGAAGTTGCTAAAAAAGTTGAACCAGGTGTGACATCACTTGAGCTTGATACTTTAGCCGAAGAGTTTATTAGAGATAATGTTGCCATTCCTGGGTTTAAAGGAATGTACGATTTTCCTAATACACTTTGTACTTCTATAAATAGCGCGGTTGTTCATGGAATACCAAATAATAAACCTTTAGTAAATGGAGATATTATTTCTGTTGATTGTGGGGTTTTGATGAATGGTTTTTATGGAGATGCTGCTTATACATTTGAGGTTGGAGAAGTAAAACCTGAAATTAAAAAATTATTAGAAGTGACAAAAGAATGTTTAAGGAGAGCTATTGAACAAGCAGTTGTGGGTAATAGAATAGGTGATATAGGCTATGCTGTTCAAAGTTATGCTGAAGAACATGGTTATGGTGTTGTAAGAGAATTAGTAGGACATGGTTTAGGTAGAGATTTACACGAAGAACCGCAAGTACCTAATTATGGTAAAAGAGGTAGAGGAGTTCAATTGAAGGATGGGATGGTTTTAGCAATAGAACCAATGATTAATATGGGAAAAAGAAATATTAAACAGCATCCTGACGGAAGTACAATAGTTACTACAGATGGATTACCATCAGCACATTTTGAACATGATGTGGCTGTTAGGAAAGGAAAAGCAGACGTTTTATCAACACATGAATTGATAGAAGAAGTTTTAAAAAATAAAAAGTAAAATTATAATATGGCGAAACAAGCGTCAATAGAGCAAGACGGAACAATTATCGAAGCATTGAGTAATGCAATGTTTAGAGTTGAATTAGAAAATGGGCACGTAATTACAGCTCATATTTCTGGTAAAATGAGAATGCACTATATACGTATTTTGCCTGGAGATAAAGTAAAAGTTGAAATGTCTCCTTATGATTTAACAAAAGGAAGAATAACATTTAGATATAAATAATTAATTCTCGAAGGAGAAATAAATATAAGACTCATGAAAGTAAGAGCATCATTAAAAAAGAGAAGTGCAGACTGCAAGATTGTAAGAAGAAAAGGTCGTTTGTACGTTATTAACAAGAAAAACCCAAAGTTTAAACAAAGACAAGGTTAGTCTTTATAATATAATTTATTATTATGGCAAGAATTGCAGGTATAGATTTACCAAAACAAAAAAGAGGAGTTATAGGTTTAACTTACATTTTTGGTATTGGACGTTCTTCAGCAAAAAACATTTTAGCTGAAGCAGGAATCTCTGAAGATAAAAAAGTACAAGATTGGGATGATAACGATTTAGCAAAAATCAGAAAAATTATTGCTGATAGCTACAAAATCGAAGGTGCTCTTAGATCGGAAGTTCAATTAAACATTAAACGTTTAATGGATATTGGTTGTCAAAGAGGTATTCGTCATAGAGCTGGATTACCATTAAGAGGTCAGCGTACTAAAAATAACTCTAGAACTAGAAAAGGAAGGAAAAAGACTGTTGCTAACAAGAAAAAAGCAACTAAATAATAAATAAAGTTTATTCCGTACTTGTTGCGGAAGCTAAAAGTAAAAACGATGGCAAAATCGAACGCTAAAAAGAAAAAGAATGTAAAAGTTGAGGCTTATGGACAGGCTCACATTCATGCTTCTTTTAACAATATTATTATCAGTTTAACCAACAATAACGGACAAGTTATTTCTTGGTCTTCTGCTGGTAAAATGGGATTTAAAGGTTCTAAAAAGAACACTCCTTATGCTGCTCAGTTAGCTGCAGAGGATTGTGCTAAAGAAGCTTTTGAAAACGGATTACGTAAAGTAAAAGTTTTTGTAAAAGGTCCAGGTAATGGTAGAGAATCTGCAATGAGAGCTATTCATAATAGTGGGATTACTGTTACAGAAATCGTTGACGTTACTCCATTACCACACAATGGATGTCGTCCTCCAAAAAGAAGAAGAGTATAATTAATAATAACCTGAAAGAGAGTTTAAATTATCGAAGGATATTGACCTTAATTCATAATTTCTCTTTCTCAAAATTTTAAATCAAAATGGCAAGGTACAGAGGTCCAAAAAGTAAAATTGCAAGAAAATTCAGAGAGCCAATCTTTGGCCCTGATAAAGTTCTTGAAAAGAAAAATTATCCTCCAGGACAACACGGTCCTAACAAAAGAAGAGGAAAGCAATCTGAATATGCTATTCAGTTAGCTGAAAAACAAAAAGCAAAGTATACATATGGTATTTTAGAGAGACAATTCTCTAACTTATTTAAAACTGCTTCAAGAAAGAAAGGTATTACGGGTGAGGTTTTATTACAATTATGTGAATCTCGTTTAGATAATGTCGTTTTTCGTTTAGGTATTGCACCTACTAGAAGAGGAGCCAGACAATTAGTTGGTCACAGACACATTACTGTTAACGGTAAAATCGTTAACATTCCTTCTTACCAAGTAAAAGAGGGTGATGTTGTTGGTGTTAGAGAGAAATCAAAATCTCTTGAATCAATTACTGCTTCTTTAGCTGCTAACCCATCAAATTTTGATTGGTTAGAGTGGAATGGTTCTCAAATGAACGGTAAATTAATTAATGTTCCAGAGAGAACTCAAATTCCTGAAAACATTAAAGAACAATTAATAGTAGAGCTTTACTCTAAATAATCATTTAAAAAAAGAACACACTATGGCAATATTAGATTTTCAAAAACCGGATAAAGTAATTATGATTAACTCAGATGATTACTTCGGTACTTTTGAGTTTCGTCCATTAGAACCAGGATATGGTATTACAGTTGGAAACGCTTTAAGAAGAGTTTTGTTAAACTCTCTTGAAGGATTTGCTGTTACTTCGGTTAAGATTGAAGGAGTAGATCATGAGTTTTCGACTATTAAAGGAGTTGTTGAGGATGTTACACAAATTATATTAAACCTTAAGCAAGTAAGATTTAAACAACAAATAGAAGATACAGATACAGAAACTTTAATGGTTACTATTGGTGGTCAAGATAAATTAACTGCTGGAGATATCGGAAAATTTACTTCTGCTTTCCAGGTGTTAAATATCGATCACGTTATCTGTAACATGGAAACTTCTGTTAAATTACAAATGGAATTAACCATTGGTAAAGGAAGAGGTTATGTTCCTTCTGAAGAAAACAAAAGCAAAGATGCTAATGTTGGAGTAATTCCAATAGATTCTATCCATACACCAATCAAAAATGTAAAGTATGACATTGAGAACTATCGTGTAGGACAGAAGACAGATTATGAAAAATTAGTTTTTGCTATTACAACTGATGGTTCAATTCATCCAAAAGATGCATTAACTGAAGCTGCTAAGATTTTAATTCACCACTTCATGTTATTCTCTGATGAGAGAATAACTTTAGAAACAGAAGAAAAATCAGCTGTAGAAGATTTTGATGAAGATTCATTACATATGAGACAGTTGTTAAAAACTAAGTTGGTTGATATGGACTTATCAGTTAGAGCATTAAACTGTTTAAAAGCTGCTGATGTTGATACTTTAGGTGACTTAGTTCAGTTTAACAAAAATGATTTATTAAAATTCAGAAATTTTGGTAAAAAGTCTTTAACTGAATTAGATGAATTAGTTGAAAACAAAGGGTTAACATTCGGAATGAATGTGGCAGCCTATAAGTTAGATAAAGAGTAAAAACTCTTGTAATAACCCAAAATCCTTGTGAGGGTAATAAAAATTAAGGTAAAGTTTATTATAAACAACAGCTAAGTACTATAGCAGGCTTAGTTGAAAAAAGAAAAGAATGAGACACGGAAAGAAATTTAATCATTTAAGCAGACAAGCTTCTCACAGAAAAGCAATGTTAGCAAATATGGCATGTTCTCTTATCGAGCATAAAAGAATCAATACAACTGTAGCTAAAGCCAAAGCATTGCAAAAGTTTATTGAGCCTATTATCACTAAATCAAAAACTGACTCTACACATTCTCGTAGAGTTGTATTTAGTTATTTAAGAGATAAACATGCAGTAACGGAATTGTTCAGAGATGTTTCTGCTAAGGTAGCTGATAGACCAGGTGGGTACACTAGGATTTTGAAGACTGGATTTAGATTAGGTGATAACGCACAAATGTGTTTTATCGAGTTAGTTGATTACAACGAAAACATGTTGAAAGAAACTAAGAAGAAAAAATCTAGAAGAAGAAGAGGTGGTGCTAAAAAAGCTGATGATGCTGCATCTACAACTGCTGCTGTAGAGGAAGCAGTTGAAGTGAAAGAAGCTGAAACTAAAGCAGAAGTTGTTGAAGAGGCACCTGCTACTGAAGAGACTGCAGAAGCAAAGGTAGAGGAAGTTGTAGAAGAAGCTCCAGTAGAAGAAAAAACTGAAGAGCCAGCTGCGGAAGAAAAGAAAGAAGAAGTGAAAGCTGAGGCTACTGAAGAAGCTCCTGAAGCTAAAGACGAGAAGAAAGAAGAAGACAAAGGTGATGATAAAGAAGAGAAGAAAAAGAGTGAATAACCTTTGAAAACTTTTATAAAAAAATAAAGAAGGATAAAGTAATTTTGCTTTATCCTTTTTTTATACATGAAAAATTATGGCTAACGAAGAAAACAAAGCGGTTTTAATTTTAGAAGACGGTACAGTAATGTATGGAAAGGCTGCAGGCCTTATTGGTACCACAACAGGAGAAATTTGTTTTAACACTGGTATGACTGGGTATCAAGAGATTTTCACTGATCCTTCTTATTATGGTCAGGTGATTACTATGAATGCCTCGCATATTGGTAATTATGGAGTTTCTGATGAAGAGATAGAGTCAGATACAGTTAAGATTTCTGGATTGGTTTGTAAGAAATTCTCTGATATGTTCTCAAGAGCTTTTGCGGATGGTTCTTTACAAGAGTATTTTGAAAAGCACAAAATTGTAGCGATATCAGATGTTGATACTCGAATGTTAGTTCGTCATATCCGTCACAAGGGAGCAATGAACTGCATTATTTCATCTGAGAATTTTGATGAAACTGATTTGAAAAACCAATTAGCTCAGGTGCCTTCAATGGCTGGTTTAGAGCTTTCTTCTAAAGTTTGTACTAAAGAACCATATTTTATTGGTGATGAAAACGCTGAACACAGAGTAGCTGTGTTAGACTTAGGGGTGAAGAAAAACATTTTAAGGTGTTTGGCTGAAAGAGGTTGTTACTTAAAAGTATATCCTATGGATGCATCTTTAGAAGAAATGATGGAGTGGAATCCTGACGGTTTTATGTTATCTAATGGTCCTGGAGACCCTTCAGTGATGCCAGGACAAATTGAAACGGTTAAGCAAATTGCTAGTGCAGGCTTACCTGTTTTCGGAATTTGTTTAGGTCATCAAATCTTATGTTTATCACAAGGATTGACAACTTCTAAAATGTTTAACGGACATAGAGGAATTAATCACCCAATATTAAACCTTGAAACAGGTAAAGGAGAAATTACTTCTCAAAACCATGGTTTCGTTGTAGATATGGAGTCAGCTGAAAGTAATGATGAAATTATTGTTACACACAAGCACTTGAATGATGGAACGTTAGCTGGAATTCGTTTTAAAGATAAAGCGATATTCTCTGTTCAATATCATCCAGAGGCTTCACCTGGGCCTCATGATTCGAGGTACTTGTTCGATAATTTTATCGAGAACATTGTAAAAAACAAAGAGCTAGTTACAGCTTAATAAAAAACCCGCAAATACTGCGGGTTTCTTTTTTTATTACCTTTGCAACATGGATAACCAACAAGTTAAATGTTCCTTTTGCGGACGAACAAAAAATGAAGTAGATGTGATGATTGCCGGAGTTACCGGACACATCTGTAATCATTGTATTGCCCAAGCACAAAATATTGTAAAGGAAGAAACTTCTGGTAAGGCTAACAAAGCCATTTCAGATCAAATACAATTACTAAAACCAAAAGAGATTAAAACTCATTTGGATGAATACGTAATTGGACAAGATGAAGCGAAGAAGGTGTTATCTGTAGCGGTTTATAATCACTACAAAAGATTAATGCAAGTTGCTGAATCTGATAAAGAAGTAGAGATTGAAAAATCTAATATTTTACTTGTTGGTGAAACAGGAACAGGTAAAACATTATTGGCAAAAACCATTGCTAAAATTTTACATGTGCCTTTTTGTATTGCGGATGCTACCATATTAACCGAAGCAGGTTATGTGGGTGAAGATGTAGAGAGCATTTTATCTCGTTTATTACAAGCTGCGGATTATAATGTGGAGGCCGCACAGAGAGGAATTGTTTTTATTGATGAGATTGATAAGATTGCTCGTAAAAGTGATAATGCATCTATTACCAGAGATGTAAGTGGAGAAGGAGTACAGCAAGCTTTACTGAAGCTGTTAGAAGGTTCTACGGTTAATGTTCCACCACAAGGTGGAAGAAAGCACCCAGAACAGAAATTAATAGCTATAGAGACAAAAAACATATTGTTTGTTTGTGGTGGAGCTTTTGATGGTATACAACGAAAAATAGCCAACCGTTTACAAACACAAGTAATAGGTTATAAATCTTCTGAGAAAGAAGAAGTAGATGAAAATAATATGTTGCAATACATCTCACCTCAAGATGTAAAAGCCTTTGGTTTAATACCAGAATTGATTGGTAGATTACCTGTATTATCTCACCTAAATCCACTAGATGCAACAGCATTAAGAAGAATATTAACTGAGCCTAAAAACTCCATTATTAAGCAATATGTTAAGTTGTTTGAGATGGATGATATTAAACTAAGCTTTGATAAAAGTGTGTTTGATTTTATTGTAGAAAAGGCTGTGGAATACAAGCTAGGAGCTAGAGGTTTACGTTCTATTTGTGAAGCCATTATGTTAGATGCCATGTACGATTTACCATCTGATGGTAAAGAAAAGGAACATAAAATTACCTTGCGTTACGCTAAAGATAAGTTTAAAAAATCTAAGATTAGTAGCTTGAAGGTGGCTTAAAAGCTTAAAAATCTCTATTTATTTTATCTGATCGTATTTTGTTTAAGGTAGATATAGCAAGGTCTGATAAATCTCTATACCAAACTATTTCAGTTGGATTGATTTCCCACCCAATCTGGGTGTCACTAGCACCTAGTTTTGGAACAGCGTAATCAATTTTTTTATATTTATTTGATGGTTCTAATTTAGCTAGGGGTACTCTTATTCTAGCTAACTCTCTTTTAGTGGTTGTTATAATTTCTATTGTTTTTTCATTACTTAATTCTGGATTTTCACGAAACCTTTGGTGAACCGTCCTGAAAAATTCATAAACACCTAAAACCCATAAATAGGATTTGATATTTATATGGTCAAATGCTAATAAATCGTTATCTAAAGGCTTTTCGATATCAAATTTATTTACATCATATAATTCTGCATCAATAATTCCGAGTCCTTGTAATCTAGTTGTTAAAATACCATCAGGTTCAATACTTAACCACCCAATAGAGCATTTGACCCATTTTTCATATCGTTCATAATTAAATTTGGGTTTAAAGTTTTCCATAAACTCCATTAATCTGTTCAATGTAATTCAAAATAGGTTCTTTACCTACTTTACCTGCTGCAGAAGTTGCAAAATTAATAGGCATTTCTTCCCAAGCTTTTAGCATTTCTTTTTTGTAAGCCAATAGATTTTTATTTAGGGCTGAGCTGCTCAATTTGTCCGTTTTAGTAAACACCATAGAAAATGGTACTCCTTTCTCACCCAGCCATTCCATAAAATCTAAATCTATCTTTTGAGCGGGTAATCGGCTATCAATCAGCACAAATAAATTCATCAAATTTTTGCGGTGTAAAATATAATCCGCAATAAAAGCTTCCCATTTTTTTCGGTTGGTTTTGGAGGTCTGAGCATAACCATATCCAGGTAAGTCAACCAAGTACCATTCATCGTTAATCACAAAATGGTTAATTAGTTGTGTTTTCCCTGGTTTTCCTGAGGTTTTGGCTAACTTTTTATTGCCTGTCAAGTAATTGATTAGCGATGACTTACCTACGTTAGATCTACCAATAAAAGCATACTCTGGTTTATTGGGCTCAGGACACAATTCCAGCTTGGTATTACTAATTACAAATTCGGCAGTTTTTACTATCATTTTCTTTCCTCAAAAACTCAAAACTAAGCATTAAAATTTATTCAAATTTTGCTCTTAATGGAGCAATTCTACCACTTCTCAAATCATATTATTTACAGGCTATTTGCAACATTTTTAAGCTCCTTACGTTAAAAGTTATCAACAAAGTGGTAGAAAGTGGTAAAAAGTGGGGAAAATTGAGCTATATTTACCATTTGAAAAAATAAGCACTTGATAATAAGCAGTTTGAGGTGACAAACTTTATTGGAGAATACGAATGTAAACTTGATGCCAAAGGGAGAATGATGCTTCCTTCGGGTCTTCGTAAGCAGTTAGATGCTGCTTCTGAGGAGAAGTTTGTAATGAACCGTGGTTTTGAAAAGTGTCTGGTGCTTTATCCAAAGAACGATTGGAAGTACATCAGTGAGGAAGTGAATAAACTGAATCAGTACGTGAAGAAGAATAGAGAGTTTATTCGCTATTTCTACAGAGGTGCTTCTGAGCTGGGGTTGGATGCGACTGGTAGAATGTTATTGCCGAAAAGATTGTTGGATTACGCTGGAATTTCCAAAGAGGTAATACTGTTTGCACACGGTAATAGAATTGAAGTTTGGGATAAAGAAGCATACAATGGATTATTGACTGATGAGCCAGATGAGTTTGCAAACTTGGCTGAAGAAGTGATGGGAGGTTCATCAAATGATGACGATGGAGATGTATCATAATCCGGTTTTGTTAAAAGAGTCTGTTGACGGATTAAATATAAGTGGAGAAGAGGTTTGTGTGGATTTAACTTTTGGTGGCGGTGGTCATTCAAAAGAGATTTTGAAAAGATTGAATGAAAGTGGAAAGTTGTTTGGCTTTGATCAGGATAAGGACGCTGAAGCTAATGTTCCTGATGATAACCGCTTTCAGTTGGTGCAACAGAACTTTCGTTATTTGAAAAATTACTTGAAGTTCTACAAGGTTATTCCTGTGGATGGTGTTCTGGCTGATTTGGGAGTTTCTTCTCATCAGTTTGATGAAGGAGAAAGAGGTTTCTCTATTCGCTTTGAAGGTCCGTTGGACATGCGAATGAATCAATCAGCTGATTTAACTGCCGAAAAGGTGGTAAATGAATATGAGCAGGAAGACTTAATTAGAATTTTCAAGGAGTATGGTGAGATAAGAAATGCTGCAAAGCTGGTGTTTGAAATTGTTGGAAGAAGAGAATCGGGAAGAATTTCAACTACGCAAGAACTGATTGAAGTAATTGAAGCTTGTGTGCCAGAAAGAGTAAAGAACAAATACTTGGCTCAAGTGTTTCAAGCATTAAGGATAGAAGTAAATGATGAGATGAATGCTTTAAAGGAGATGTTGGGGCAGTGTTATGAGGTGTTAAAGCCAGGTGGAAGATTATCAGTCATTACTTATCACTCACTTGAAGATAGATTGGTAAAGAATTTCATAAAGAAAGGAAAGTTTGAAGGGGAGTTGGAGAAGGATTTTTTTGGGAATCCACAATTGAAGTTCAAAGCAATAAATAGAAAACCAATTCTTCCAACAGCGGAAGAAATTAAAAATAACAACAGGGCCAGAAGTGCAAAACTTCGGATTGCCGAAAAATTATGATGGTGTAAGTGAATACATTAAAAGAAGAAAAAAAGGCAAAAGAAAAAAAGGAACCAGGTAAGGTTTCCAAATCTTTAGCCTCCGTATTTTCCGGTAACTTCTTGTCAAGCGACAATGTAGTCAGACAACTACCCTTCATATTTTTCTTAACCTTTCTCGGAATAATGTATATCGCTAACGGGTATTATGCTCAGCGTACCGTTCGTGAATTACAAAAAGTAGGTAATGAGCTTAAAGCACTTCGTTCAGAGTACATTACCATTAAGTCCGATTTAAACTACAACAGTAAGCAATCTCAAGTGGCACAAGCAACTGAACCTTACGGAATAAAAGAATCTACAATTCCTCCTACAAAAATTATTGTAGATGAGAATGATATGAAAAAGTTAGCAGTAGTAGAATAATGAAAGGAAATAAAAATACCATATTCTCTAGGGTTTATCTCATTTACGGGATGATGACTTTGTTTGCTTTAATCATTATTGGTCAAACCGTTAATATCATTTTTATTGAAGGAAAGGAATGGGTTGCTAAGCAAGATCAACTTACTAGAAAATCTAGAGAGATTGATGCAGTAAGAGGTAATATTTATGCTGCTGATGGTAGTTTGTTGGCAACATCAATTCCAAAATATGAGGTAAGATTTGATCCAAATGCAGAAGCCATTACTGATGATTTTTTTAATGAAAATATAGATTCATTAGCCTATCATCTTTCAGAGCTATTTAAAGATAAAACTCAGCAACAATATTTATCAGAGTTAAAGGCTGCTCGCAAAAAAGGCGCAAGGTATCATTTGATAAAACATAATGTAAAGTTTACTGATTTAAAAAAGTTAAAAGAATTTCCAATTTTTAATAAAGGTCAATACAAAGGTGGGTTGATTACAGTGCAAAAAAATAAGAGAGAAAGACCTTTTAAAATGCTTGCTGCCAGAACTATTGGTTATGAGCGTGAAGGAATTAAGCCTGTTGGATTAGAGGGAGCTTACAGTAAAGAATTGAGTGGTATTAAAGGTTCTATGTTGATGCAAAAAATTGCGGGAGGAGTTTGGATGCCTATAGAAGAGGAAGATGGTAAAGAACCAGAAGATGGTAGTGATGTTTACACTACGATTGATGTTAATATTCAGGATGTTGCTGAAAGTGCGCTAGAAAACCAGTTGGAAACACACCAGGCTGATCATGGTTGTGTGGTATTGATGGAAGTTTCTACAGGAGAGGTAAAAGCGATTGCTAACCTACAAAGAGGTAAAGATGGAAAGTATTATGAGAGTTACAATTATGCTGTTGGAGAGAGTACTGAGCCTGGATCTGTGTTTAAGCTAGCTTCTTTACTGGCTGCTTTTGAAGATGGTTATCTGGATTTAGATGATATGGTAGATACCGAAGATGGTACAACTAAATTTTATGATGCAACTATGCGTGATTCTCATAAAGGTGGTTATGGTGTGATTTCCATTAAAGAATCATTTATTAAGTCATCTAATGTTGCCATTTCAAAAGAAATAAACAGGGTGTATGCAGAAAAACCTCAAAGTTTTGTGGATAGACTTTACAAAATGAGCTTAAACAAAAAAATAGGTGTTGAAATAGCAGGAGAAGGTTCTCCATTAATTAAAAGCACTGATGATGAAACATGGTCAGGAATTACCATGCCTTGGATGTCTATCGGTTATGAAGTGCAGATGACTCCCCTGCAAATATTAACTTTTTACAATGCTGTGGCAAACGATGGAAAAATGGTGAAACCAAAGTTTGTAAAGGAGGTTAGAAAAAGAGGAAAGCTGGTTAAAGAGGTTGAAACAGAAGTAATAAATAGTTCTATCTGTTCAAAAAAGACCATTAAAATGGCTAAGGAAATGTTGGAAGGAGTTGTTGAGCAAGGAACTGCTAAAAACCTTAGTAATTCTGTTTATAAAATAGCTGGTAAAACTGGTACTGCCCAAATTGCCAATGCAAAATATGGTTACAAATACGAATCAAAAGTAAGTCATCAGGCTTCTTTTGTAGGGTATTTTCCTGCTGATAATCCTAAATATTCTTGTATTGTGGTGGTTAATGCACCATCTCAAAATGTGTATTACGGAAACTTAGTTGCGGGTCCAATATTTAAAGAGGTCGCTGATAAGGTTTACGCCAACAGTATTCAAATACATGAAGAGATTAATAAAAAGAATCATTTAGCAGTATCAAGGATTCCTTATGCAAAGGATGGATACTACGCTGACCATCATGAAATCTATTCAACCTTAAATATTAAGACCGAGTTAGAATCTGAAAATCCAAAATGGGCTAAAGTTAGTACGGGTGATAAGTCTGTAAAAATCTATAACAAAAAGATAGCACCTATTTATGTTCCAGATGTAACAGGTATGAGTATTAAGGATGCTATTTACATTTTAGAAAATCAAGGTTTGCGTGTTGCTTTTAAAGGTAGTGGAGTGGTAAAGAAGCAATCCTTAACTCCTGGGGAGAAAATAGAAAAAGGTAAAAAAATAGAATTGGAATTAGCTTAATGAAGTTACTAAAAGATATATTATATAAAACAGGGTTAGAAGAAGTAATTGGCTCTACTCAAATGGCCATTGAAAAGGTGTCGTTTGATTCAAGAGAAATTGAAAAGTTTAGCCTATTTGTAGCAGTTTCAGGTACTCAGGTAGACGGCCATCAATTTATAGAAAAAGCTATAAACGATGGAGCTATTGCTATAGTTTGTGAAAGGTTACCTGCAGATATTAATGAAAATGTAACTTATGTAAGAGTTCAAAATAGTGCTGCAGCATTAGGAACAATTGCTTCGAACTATTTTGATAACCCATCATCAGAGATAAAGTTAGTTGGAGTTACTGGAACTAATGGTAAAACAACTACAGCTACACTTTTACATGATTTATATACTTCGCTTGGTTATAAAGCTGGCTTGCTTTCTACAGTTGTAAATAAAATTGGTGCTGAAGAAATTGCCTCAACGCATACTACACCTGATGCTATTCAACTGAATAGTTTGTTGAGGTATATGATTTCTGAAGGTTGTGAGTATTGCTTTATGGAAGTGAGTTCTCATGCCATTCATCAAAACCGAATTGCTGGTGTAGATTTTAAAGGAGCAATATTCACTAATATCACTCATGACCATTTAGACTATCATAAAACATTTGATGAGTATTTAAAAGCAAAGAAGAAGTTTTTTGATGATTTAAAGGAAGATGCTTTTGCATTAACCAATAAAGATGATAAGAATGGAGGGGTGATGCTTCAAAATACCAAGGGAAAGAAGCAAAGTTATGCTTTGAAGAGTATGGCAGACTTTACTTGTAAAGTGGTAGAGAATGATTTTTCAGGAATGATGCTGAATATCGATGGTAATGAAGTTTGGACTAAACTGATAGGCAACTTCAATGCTTACAATTTACTGGCTATATACTCAACTGCAGTGTTGCTTGGGCAAGATAAATTAACTGTTCTTACAGCACTTAGTAATCTAACCTCTGTTGATGGAAGATTCCAGTATGTAAAGTCTTCCAATAATGTTGCTGGTATTGTTGATTATGCTCATACACCAGATGCATTAAAGAATGTGCTAAAAACTATCAATGATATAAGAACGGGTAATGAGCAATTAATAACTCTAGTAGGTTGTGGAGGTGACAGGGATAAAGAGAAGCGACCAATCATGGCAAAAATTGCTTGTGAATTAAGTGATAAAATCATTTTAACATCTGACAATCCAAGAACTGAGAACCCTGATGAAATCATCAAAGACATGCGACAAGGTGTTGATGGGGTTCACTTTAAAAAGGTGTTGGCTATTACAAATAGGGAAGAAGCTATAAGAACTGCTTGTTCATTAGCTAATAGTGGTGATGTGATTCTGATTGCTGGAAAAGGGCACGAAAAGTATCAAGAAATAGATGGGGAGAAATTGCCATTTGATGATTTAAAAATATTGAAAGAAACATTTGAAATCCTTAAAAACTAATGCTGTACTATTTATTTACATATCTAAATGAAATGGACTTTCCTGGTGCAGGAGTGTTCGAATATATCACGTTTAGAGCAGCTTTTGCCTTAATAGCTTCATTAATCATTTCTATGGTTATTGGTAAAAGGATAATTCAAAAATTACAGTTGTTACAGGTAGGTGAAATTGTAAGAGATTTAGGTTTACAAGGTCAAATTGAGAAACAAGGAACACCAACAATGGGCGGACTAATTATCCTAGCTGCTATTCTTATTCCAACATTGTTATTTGCCAAACTTGATAATATCTATATCATCCTAATGATTATCTCTACGATAATGCTTGGAACAATTGGATTTGTTGATGATTATATTAAAGTATTTAAAAAGAATAAAGAAGGCTTAGCAGGTAGATTTAAAATAATGGGACAGGTTGCAGTTGGGATTGTGGTTGGTTCTATCCTTTATTTTAATGAAGATGTAGTTGTAAAGCAGAAAGCTTTCACTGAAGATGCACCTACTCATATTAGTTATGAGATCTTAAATGATCAAGTTCTAGAATCTTCAAACAACTATACCTGGGAAAATATTAAGTCTACAGTTACTACAATCCCCTTTGTAAAGAACAATGAATTTGATTATGCTGCTTTAACCAGTTGGGCTGGAGATAATTCATATCTGTTAGGTGGTATTGTTTTCATCTTGATAGTGATAATCATAGTCACAGCTGTTTCCAACGGAGCAAATATGACTGATGGATTAGATGGTCTGGCTACTGGAACATCAGCCATTATAGGGGTCACCTTAGCCATCTTCGCTTACGTATCCGGTAATACCATTTTTGCAGATTACCTAAACATTATGTATATCCCTAACTCAGGAGAGTTGGTGGTTTATATCGCAGCTTTTGTTGGTGCTTGTATAGGTTTCTTATGGTATAATTCATATCCGGCTCAGGTGTTTATGGGTGATACTGGAAGTTTAGCTTTAGGTGGAATTATAGCTGTATTCTCTCTTGCTGTTAGAAAAGAATTACTAATCCCTTTACTGTGCGGAATCTTTTTAATTGAAAATCTATCTGTGGTTATACAGGTTGGATATTTCAAATACACTAAAAAGAAATATGGAGAAGGAAAAAGGGTGTTTTTGATGGCTCCATTGCATCATCATTTTCAGAAAAAGAATATGCATGAAGCGAAGATTGTATCAAGGTTTTGGATTGTTGGGATAATGTTAGCGCTACTAACATTTGTGACACTTAAACTGAGGTAAGATGAGTAAAAGATTGGCCATTTTAGGAGCAGGAGAAAGTGGAGTTGGTGCAGCTATTTTGGCAAAGAAAAATGGGTTTGAGGTATTTGTTTCGGATAGAGGGGGGATAAAGGATAAATACAAAGAGGTTCTTAAAAATATTGATGTTGAATGGGAAGAAGGGAAGCATACAGAAGATAAAATTTTTAATGCTGATGAAGTGGTGAAAAGTCCAGGTATACCTGATACTGTTCCACTGATTTTAAAATTAAAAGATCAAGGAACACCAGTGATATCTGAAATAGAATTTGCCGGAAGATATACTAATGCAAGAATTATCGGAATTACAGGGAGTAATGGAAAAACTACTACTACTATGTTAACCTATCACTTGTTGCATAAGGCAGGTTTAAATGTAGGAATGGCAGGCAATGTTGGTGATAGTTTGGCAAAGCAGGTAGCGGAGAATGATAAAGAGTATTACGTGTTGGAGCTGAGTAGTTTTCAATTGGATGGAATGTATGATTTCAAAGTGGATATAGCCATATTGTTAAACATTACGCCTGATCATTTGGATAGATATGAGAATGATTTTGAAAAGTATGCTGATGCTAAGTTTAGAATTTTTCAAAACCAAAATGGAAAGAGTCACATTATTTACTGTAAAGATGATGAGGTGATAAACAGAAAATTGGCAGAAAGAATTTATGAAGGAATAAAACACCCATTCAGTATTAAAGAACAATGCTCTGAAGGAGCATATTTAGAAAAAGAGAATTTAATTATAAACACTAATAATAAATTATTTAAAATGACAATTCACGAATTAGCGTTACAAGGAAAGCACAACTTGTACAATTCAATGGCAGCAGGAATTGCTGGGAAAATTTTAGACTTAAACAAAGAAGTAATCAGAGAGAGCTTGTCTGACTTTCAGAATGTGGAACATCGATTAGAAGAAGTAGGAAAAGTAAACGGAATTACCTTTGTAAACGATTCTAAAGCAACTAATGTAAACTCTACTTGGTATGCTTTAGAGAGCTTTGAACATCCAATAGTTTGGATAGTAGGTGGGGTAGATAAAGGGAATGATTACGAAATGTTAAAAGAGCTGGTTACTGATAAAGTAAAAGCAATTGTTTGTTTAGGTGAAGAGAATTCTAAAATTCACGAAGTATTTGAAGATGTTATTGAAACTATTGTAGATACTGCCAGTGCTCAAGATGCGGTGAATATGGCTTATCAGTTAAGCCAGAAAGGAGATACGGTTTTATTATCGCCAGCATGTGCAAGTTTTGATTTGTTTGATAATTACGAGGATAGAGGGCATCAGTTTAAAACTGCAGTAAGAGCATTATAATGGAGCCAATAATTACCATAAAAAACCAACAGTTTTATTATACTGAGGTTAATGAGTTGGTGGACTTTTCAGCTAACAATAAGTGTGCTGTTATTGTTGATGAAAGTAAACTCCAAGCATTTTTTAATGCAGGCGTAAAATTTGGAGAAGCTCATATTACTCAAATAATTGTTATTAGTGATACCCTTAATTCAGTAATGGAAAACTTGAAAAATGAAGATGTGTTAGTCATTTCAGCAACAAGTTTTGAAGAAGCTATTCGTTTGGCCATTCATAGTACTGAATTAAATGAAAAAGTGGTTTGTGTTACCAAAGAAGATTCACCACAATTCAAAGAAACGATAGAACTAGTTATGGTATAAGTTAGATGTCTTTTGTAGATAAATACATAAAAGGAGATAAGGTAGTTTGGTTAGTGGTTTTGCTACTAGCCATTTTGTCTGTTTTAGCGGTTTATAGTTCTATTGTTACGTTAGCTTATAAATACAAGGATGGAGATACGCTGTATTATCTTTTTAAACATGTTGTAATACTAGTAGTAGGTTTTGGTTTAATGATATTAGCCCATAATCTTAATTACAAATACTACTCAAGAATATCTCAAATAGCAATTTACCTGTCTATTCCTTTGTTACTTCTCACCTTATTAACAGGAGCTAATATTAATGATGCTAGTAGATGGTTGGTTATTCCAGTGATTAATCAAACCTTCCAAACTTCAGATTTAGCTAAGCTTGCCTTGATAATGTATTTGGCAAGATTACTTTATAAAAAACAAGATAATATCAAAGATTTTAAATCGGCATTTGTCCCCATAATGCTACCAGTGCTAGCGGTGTGTGGGTTAATATTTCCGGCCAACTTTTCTACAGCTGCTATGTTGTTTACTACTAGTTTAGTAATAATGTTTATAGGAAGAGTAAATATTAAATACATATTATCCCTAATAGGAATAGGGATAGGGTGTCTTCTACTGTTATTATCTATAGCTTCAGCAAAACCAGATTTATTGCCTAGGTTAGGAACTTGGGTAAGTCGTATAGAAACCTTTACACAAGGGGGTGACAGTGATAGTAACTATCAGGCAGATCAGGCAAAAATAGCAATTGCAACGGGAGGTAAAATTCCTAAGGGTCCTGGAGGTAGTACTCAACGTAATTTTTTGCCACACCCTTATTCAGATTTTATCTATGCTATAATTATTGAGGAGTATGGAATTGTTGGTGGAATCATGGTAATTGTGTTATACCTCATATTATTTTATCGAGGTATTAAAATAGCTCAGAAAGCCGAAAAGTCCTTTGGTACTTTTCTAGCGGTGGGACTTTCCTTTAGCCTAGTATTTCAGGCAATGATAAACATGGCGGTTGCGGTAAACTTGTTTCCTGTTACTGGGCAACCGCTACCATTAGTTAGTATGGGAGGAACGTCTATATGGTTTACGTGCTTAGCGATTGGAATTATCTTGAGTGTAAGTAGAAAAACAACTAAAGAAGAATCTAAAAATATAAATGTCGCAGTTTAAAGTTATAATAAGTGGAGGTGGTACAGGAGGGCACATTTTTCCTGCCATAGCAATAGCCAATGCTATTAAAGAAAAACTTCCAAATGCAGAAATTTTATTTGTAGGAGCATTAGGTAAAATGGAGATGGAGAAAGTTCCTGCTGCTGGATATGATATTATTGGTTTACCAATAATGGGTTTACAAAGAAGGTTAACGCTTCAAAATTTGAAGTTTCCATTTAAGTTGTTAGCTAGTTTATCTAAAGCAAAGAAAATTGTAAAAGACTTTAAACCAGATGTTGTTGTTGGTGTTGGTGGTTATGCTAGTGGGCCATTATTAAAAGCAGCAACCAAACAGGGTGTTCCTGCATTAATTCAAGAGCAAAACTCTTATCCAGGTATAACTAACAAGCTATTAGCTCAAAAAGTTCAAAAAATATGTGTTGCTTATGACGGAATGGATAAGTTTTTTCCAAAAGAAAAGATATTGTTAACGGGAAATCCTGTAAGACAAGACATTAAAAACCTAGAGGCAAAACGGATTAGAGGAATAGAACATTTCGGGTTAGATGAAAGTAAAAAAACTGTGCTTGTTGTTGGAGGTAGTTTAGGGGCCAGAACTATTAATCAAAGCATTGATGCGGGCATTGCAAAAATTGCAGAAAGTGGAATACAATTGGTTTGGCAAACAGGCAAGTTATATGTAGATGAGGCGAAAAAAGCAGTTGAATCTTATCAAGGTCAAGGAATAAAGACAATGCCTTTTATTACAAAAATGGATTACGCTTATGCTGTGGCTGATGTAGTTGTTTCTCGCGCTGGAGCTATGTCAGTATCTGAGTTAAGTATAGCTGCAAAACCAACCATATTTGTTCCATTGCCAAGTGCAGCAGAGGATCATCAAACCAAAAATGCAATGGCGTTAGTAAACAATAATGCAGCTAAGTTGGTAAAAGATATTGAAGCAAAAGAAAAATTGGTCGACACACTGACTGAATTAGTAAAAAACGAAGAGGAGCAAAAACTAATATCTGTTAATGTAGCAAAGTTAGCATATACCGATTCAGCTTCTATTATTGCAGATGAAGTAATTAAGTTAGGAAATGAATGATGACAAGCAAAATATCATTTATTTTTTAGGTGTTGGTGGAATAGGAATGAGTGCGTTGGCTCGCTATTATTTAGCCCAGGGTTATCAAGTTTTCGGTTATGATAAAACTAAAACGGATTTAACAATTGAGTTAGAAAAAGAAGGAGTAGTAATTCATTATGAAGAAAATTTAGAATTGTTAGATGAGTTATTTTCATTACAGAAAAAAAGTTTGATTTGTTACACCCCTGCAATTCCTTCAACTAATAAAGAATTTGAGTATTTCAAAAAGAACGGTTTTAAGTTATACAAACGTTCAGAAATTTTAGGGTTAATAACTCAAAATTATTTTACAATAGCCATTGCTGGTACTCATGGTAAAACTACCACTTCGTCCATGGTAGCACATATTTTAAATGAGTGTGGAGTAGATTGTGTAGCATTTTTGGGTGGTATTAGTTTAAATATTAATTCTAATTTATTGCTCAACAATAAGGCAAAAGTTGTGGTGGTTGAAGCCGATGAATATGACAGGTCTTTTCTCACTCTTTCTCCAGATATTGCTCTAATAACTTCTCTCGATGCAGATCACCTGGATATTTATGGTGATGACTCTGAAATGCAGAATGCATACAAAGAGTTTGTGAAGAAAATAAAACAAAATGGAAAACTGATTACCAAAAAAGAATATATAGATAGGTTTAATAATATAGAAGACATTGATTTTTCTACTTATTCTTTGGATAAACATGCTAACACGTATTCAACCAGACTGTCGATATTCGATGGAGCATATTACGCTGATATAGAAAGTGAAAACAAAAACACTTTTCATGTTAAGGTAGGACTTCCTGGAATACATAATGTTGAGAATGCAATTGGGGCTTTTGCTATTGCCCAATCTCTCGGAATTGACGAAGAAGAAATAAAGCATGCGTTAAGTACATACAAAGGTGTTAAAAGAAGGTTTGAATATCATATACAAACAACGGATATAGTTTATATTGATGATTATGCTCACCATCCATCAGAGTTAGAAGTTTGTATTCAATCAGTTAGAGATTTATATCCTAACAAAAAAATAACTGGGGTATTTCAGCCCCATTTATATTCTCGAACCAAAGATTTTGCTGATGAGTTTGCTGAGAGTTTATCATTGTTGGATGAATTGATTCTTTTGGATATTTATCCGGCTCGAGAGTTGCCTATTGAAGGGGTAACATCTCAGTTAATTGCTGATAAAACGAGTCTTGAGAATAAGATAGTGTTAAGCAAAGAAAACCTTGTTGAACACTTAAAGAGGATAAATGTTGAGGTGCTTTTAACTTTAGGCGCAGGTGATATAGATACTTTAATTAACCCAATAAAGGAGATGTTTCAGGTTCATGAATAAAATAGTACAAATATTACTTTGGGTTATAGTTGTTGCTGCAATTCTTGCTGCATTGGGTTTTGTAAACAAAAGTCATGATGAGCAAACTTTTGTAAAACCAGTAGTGAATATTGACTATGAAACAGAAAACCGTTTTGTTGATGAACAAGATATTTTAATACAAGTACTAGGAGCTGATGATACGGGAGAGCTTTTACTAAATCAATTTGATGTAAATATTTTGGAAGAAAAGCTAAGTAATAACTCATCAATTAAAGATGTACAGGTTTATAAAACTATTGATGGTCAGTTAAATATAGAGGTAGAGCAAAGAAGGCCAATAGTTAGAGTTTTTAGTAAAAATGACAGTTATTACATTGATGAAAAAGGTAATTTGATGTTATGTAGCAATAAGTACACCTCTAGATTACCAGTAGTGAGTGGAAATGTAAATGAACCCTATAGTAAAAGGTATCAACTTAATTATGAAAATCTCCCTGACTCATTAACTGAAAAAACCATTTTAGATGATGTTTACAAAATTTCTAAATACATTGATAAATCTGAATTCTGGAAGGCCCAAATTGAACAAATACATGTTAATAAAGTGTATGACTTTGAACTCGTACCAAAGGTAGGAAATCATAAAATTGTATTTGGAGGAGTAGAAAATCTCGAAAGCAAGTTTGAAAAATTGATGCTTTTTTACCAAAAAGGATTAAGTAAAACTGGCTGGAATGAGTACTCTGAGATTAACCTGAAGTACAAAAATCAAGTAGTTTGTACAAAAAGATTTATTGAATAATGGAAGAAGGCAAAACTTCAGAAATAGTTGTAGGTTTAGATATTGGTACTACCAAAATTGTTGCTATTGTTGGTCGCAAAAACGAACATGGTAAGTTAGAAATTTTGGGAATGGGTAAGTCTGAATCCATAGGAGTTTCAAGAGGGGTAGTTTCTAATATTGATAAAACTGTGCAATCAATTAAAGCAGCGGTAGAAGACGCTGAAAATAAATCAGGTGTCGATATTAAGGTGGTTAATGTTGGTATTGCAGGACAACACATTAAAAGTTTACAACATAGAGGGATTAAAGTAAGACACAACGTTGATGATGAAATTAGTCAGCAAGACATTAATGCTTTAATTGATGATATGTATAAGTTGGTGATGTTACCTGGTGAAGAAATTATTCACGTATTACCTCAAGAGTACATCATTGATAACGAACAAGGGATAAAAGATCCAATTGGTATGGCAGGAGTTCGTTTAGAGGCTAATTTCCATATCATTACAGGACAAATCGCTGCAGCTAAGAACATTTACAAATGTGTGCATAAAGCAGGTATTGAAGTAGCCGATTTAATTTTGGAACCTCTTGCATCATCTGAAGCAGTGTTAAGTGATGAAGAAAAAGAAGCAGGAGTTGCATTGGTTGATATTGGTGGAGGAACAACAGATATTGCTATTTTTCAGGATGGAATAATTAGGCATACAGCAGTAATTCCTTTTGGTGGGAATTCAATTACTGAAGACATAAAAGAAGGATGTGGAATTATTAAGAATCAAGCTGAATTATTGAAGATTAAATTTGGTTCGGCATTGGCAAGCGAAAGTCAAGAAAACGAAATAGTTTCTATACCTGGTTTACGAGGAAGACCTCCTAAAGAAATTTCACTGAAAACTTTGGCTCAAATCATTCAAGCTAGAATGGAAGAGATCATAGAGCATATTCATTATGAGATAAAGAACTCGGGTTATGAAAATAAATTGATTTGCGGAATCGTTGTAACAGGAGGAGGTTCGCAGTTAAAACACATATCTCAATTAATAGAATATGTTACAGGAATGGATGTTAGGATAGGATATCCTAATGAACATTTAGCAAAAGGAAATGCAGAAGAAGTAACTAGTCCATTATTCGCAACTGGTGTTGGTTTAGTGATTAAAGGTTATGAAAATGTAAATAGCAACAACTCATCAGGAGGAGAAGTAGTTGGACATTCAGATGAAAAGAAGGGAGGATTTTTTGGGAAGATAATGGATGCAGGCAAGAGCTTCTTTGAAGATGATGAAAAATAAGAATAATTAAAACCCCATAATATGAAATTCGATTTGCCAAAAGATCAAGCGTCAATAATCAAGGTTATTGGTGTAGGTGGTGGAGGTAGTAATGCCGTTAACCACATGTATAGTCAAGGTATAACGGGAGTAGATTTTGTTATCTGTAATACAGATGCTCAAGCTTTAGACCAAAGTTCTATTCCGAATAAAATTCAGTTAGGTACTACTTTAACTGAAGGATTAGGTGCAGGTGCTAACCCTGAAGTAGGAAAAAATGCTGCTATAGAAGATGTAGAAGCTGTAAAGGCAATTCTTCAGAACAACACCAAAATGGTTTTTATTACTGCTGGAATGGGTGGTGGAACAGGAACAGGTGCTGCTCCAATTATTGCAGAGACTGCTCGTGAAATGGGAATTTTAACGGTTGGTATTGTAACAATGCCATTCTCTTTTGAAGGTAGAAGAAGAAAACAACAAGCTGATGATGGTATTGCGGCACTTAGAGCAAATGTTGATACACTTCTTATTATCAATAATGACAAACTACGAATGATGTACGGTAACCTTAAGATGGGAGAAGCTTTTGCTAAAGCTGATGATATTTTAACAGTTGCTGCAAAAGGAATATCAGAAATAATTACGGTTACTGGTTATGTAAATACTGATTTTAAAGATGTGCAAACAGTAATGAAAGATGGCGGTACTGCAATTATGGGGTCTGCAACCGCTGAAGGAGAAAATAGAGCTGTTGATGCTGTAAGTAAAGCATTATCTTCTCCATTGTTAAACGATAATGAAATTAAAGGAGCCAAATTTGTGCTACTTAATATAACATCTGGAACGGAAGAAATTACTATGGATGAGATTGGTGATATAACCGATTATATTCAGGATGAGGCAGGTTTAACTGCGGATGTGATTTGGGGTAACTGCACAGATGAAAGTTTAGGTGAAAAAGTTGCGGTAACAGTTATTGCCACAGGTTTTGGTGCTAACGAAACAGATACTTTCCAGCTAGGTGAGAAGCCAGAGAAAAAAGTTTATGGTTTAGATGAAGATGTTCCAACCAACATTACCCAGCCAGTTGAAGAAGAAGTTACTACTGAATCAGTAGTGACAGAAGAAACAACTACTGATGAGGATATAATGGAACCTACTTTAATTACCAAAACAGATACTGAAGTAGAACAACCAACTTTAGATTTTGAAACTTCTTCTGAAGTTGAAGAAACTACTAGTGAAGAAACAGAAAAAGTAGTTTTTAGCTTAGAGGACGATGAAGAAGATATTGAAGCTAAGAGAGATGAAATGAACTTAAATTGGCAAGAGCTAAATAGTAGTGAAACAGAAATGAAAACTACTACCGAGGAAGATCAAAACTGGATGGAAGATGCTAATGATGAAGAAAAAATAAAGGCTGCAGAAGAAAGTGTAATTGTTTGGAATTTGAATGACGATGATTCGACAGAACAAGTTACGAGTGAAGAAACAGATTTTACTAGTGAAGATATAACGGTTCCGGAAGATGATTTTATACTTTCCAGAAAAGAAGAAAGTGAAGATGAAGCTGTTGAGGAAGGTCCTGTTTATACAAATAGAATACCTGATGAGGAGCAATTAAAACGTTCTCAAGAAAGAGTGATGAAGATAAAAGAGTTGGGAATGAAAATGAAAACTCCTTCTGGAATAAATGATTTAGAAAAAGAACCAGCTTATAAAAGAAGAAAAATTAATTTAGAAGAAACACCACATTCTTCGGATACTAATGTATCTAGGTTTACGTTGTCAGAAGATGAAGAAGGGAAACCTAAGTTAAATGATGATAATTCTTTTTTACACGATAATGTAGATTAGTAAATAATAATAAGTTTAATTTTTAAGTCGCTTCTTAGTAATTTTGAAGCGACTTTTTTATTTATAAATAACTATTATGAGTTTATCAGAACAAATTAACAATGATATAAAGCAAGCTATGCTTGCAAAAGAGAAAGAAAAATTAGCTGCATTAAGAGCTATTAAGTCAGCCTTATTACTTGAAGGTACTAAGGATGGAAGTGGAGAAGTTTCTGATGAAAAGGGATTAGAGATTATTGGGAAACTGGTAAAGCAACGTAAGGATTCTTCTAACATTTTTAAGGAACAAGGGAGAGAAGACTTAGCTGCTGATGAAGATTTCCAAATTGAAATTTTAAGTGCTTATTTACCTGAGCAAATGGGAGAAGATGAAGTAAGAAAAGTAGTGCAAGAAACTATTGCGCAGGTTGGAGCTGCTGGACCACAAGATATGGGTAAAGTAATGGGACCAGTTATGGGTAAATTAAAAGGAAAAGCTGACGGTAAAATGATTTCTGATTTAGTGAAGCAGGAATTAAATAAATAATAATACTGATATTATTTAGTATAAACCCGAAAATTTTTTAATCCTTTCGGGTTTTATTTTTTAATTAAAGTACTCTATTTCTCTAATAAGAATTCCACTAGGGTTGTTGTTTTCAAAAACAATTTTCTTTACCCAGTTACCTTTAGCATCGTAGTTGTACATATAAGTATAAACTGAAGAATCGCCACTATAAGTTAGTTCAATATTACTACCATCTTCATTATTTTTATAAGTGTTTTTGCTTACCAATTTTTTATCTTTATATAATTCAGATTCAATTAGCAATCCACTATCATTATATTTATAAACCTCTTTAGATGTGAGTACATTTTCAGCATTAAAGTGTTCAATTTCTGTTATCTTACCTTGGCTGTTGTATTTGTAGGTTTCCGACCAGTTGTATCGGCCATCATTAGTTTTATAATTTAATTTTACTGGTGTTCCATCTCCATCTAACTCATATTTCCCAGTTCCAAACAACATTCCTTGCGAGTCATACTCGTTATACTCAACTAACTTGTTTTGTTGGTGTAAATACATAATTCGGTTAGCCAAAGTACCATCAGGTATGTAATCATTTTGTTCTATCCTATAACCATCAAGGTTAAAGAGTATTTCTTTGTTGTAAACGTGCTTAATTTTCTCTCCGTTTTGTATTTCACTAAAATTGTCAACAGCCAAAAATTTAATTTCTTTGATGGCTTTTATACTGCCTTTTAAATTTAGTTTATGCCAATCCGTAGTTTCATCATTGCTAGCTACTATACTTTCTGTTGTGGAATTGTTACCACATGACCAAACAAAAAGCAAAACAAAAAATATTGATAAATACCTCATTATAAAAACTTAATAGGCTTAAATGTAGTTATTTCAATGATTATTAAAAAATATATTAGACTAATTTAATGTTATGTTCTATGAAACCAATTTTTAGCAAAAAATAAAGACCATAGAAAGAGATATTAATGCCTTACGATTATTTTTCCCTTCGACTTTTTTCCTTTATTATCTATAATCAAATAGAAATAAATACCATTATTTAATTTTTCAACAGAAAGAGTATGGGTTCTATCAGAAAACTCTTCAGATAATATAGTTTGACCCATATTGTTGTACACATGAACAGTATAATTATTTGCTACCCTCGTGGAAAAATGAATTTTATCAGAACATGGATTTGGGTAAACATTGGTTTCTAATTCTATGTCCATATTATTAATTCCCGTTGATGAATCGTTAATGTAAATGCTATCATTACAACCTGAAGCATCAACATTATTACTAAATGCGTAGTAACTAATTTTTGCATCGCTAATAATTGAGGTTGGTATATTGCTTGGATTAATGTTAAAATTGAATGTTCCGTTGGTTATGGTAATGGTATCGTAATAAATAGTATCTCGCCTTTCATAAAACACAAAAGGGCTACCACCATCATTAGCTAGTGTAATTATGGTGTCTTTACTACCTTGTATAAAAACAATTAAATTTCCGTTAAACCAGTTTTGAAGCGTGCCACTATCATCTTCAATTTGCCCAGTAATTATATTTAAAGAATCACTATAAAGTGTGTCAGGGTGTAAGGCATTTACTATATATTCAGGAAAATTTAAAGTTAAAGCTGGATCACCTAAAAGTGTAACATTTCTACTGTTGGTATTATTATTTTGATTTTTCACTTCTTTAAATACTTCTCCAATAGTTTTATAGTTGCCATTTACCTTTGAAAATATGCTATTATAAATGCTCTGATTAAGTGCAAAAGTAGGGGTGGAAAATAGCAACCTTGTAGAACTATATGTGGCAATTGTTCCAGATGTTGTATGGAGTAAAAATTTTTCACCAAAAGGAGTCAATTTTGGGTTATCATACCTACTTGTTTCGCATGATGCAGTAATCATTAATGGTAAGTTTGTATTATTGAGTGTATCTATCGTAAAAGTGTCTATAAGATTTTCGTATGCTAATTGATAATTACTTCCGTGTCCTGTGTAATTTACAATAAGAGAACCTCTTTTAAATGCATTAACTATTTTTTGTTCAGCTTCGGGGTAACTTTGTTGTTGTCCGTTTACAACTTGTAAGTATTCATCAACATAAATTTTTTCTACGTTAAAATTGCAATGGTTGTTGTTTACCATTTCTGCTAGATTATCAGCTTGAGCCATGTGAATATTGTTATCTTCATCATCTCCAATAAAAGTGATGGTTTTTCGCCAATCATCATAAGAATTAGTATTGGTTTTGTAATCAATAATTTTATTTACAATATCATTAGCTTGTTGTGAGGTTTTTACTGGTAATCTGCCTATTGCAATATCCATCACCTCATTTCCTACCCATGTGCCTTCATTAGAATCTAATAAACCAAAATAATCATCAGAGGTATAAGACCCAATTATGTCTATACTGTTTTCTGATTGATAAGTAGGTACATAATTAGAATTAGGTGAAATCCTATTTTTATAGTCATAAGAAGCATCACCAAAAAGCAGTAAATATTTTAATGAAGAGCCAGGTTTTTGATAAAGGTATTCCATAAAATTATTAATGGCAGTAATGTCTTGAGCACCAGAAGAAAACTCGTTGTAAACTTGCTCGGTAGTAGCAACTAAAGTGCTAATTCCGTTATTGTTGTTATGGAAGTTTGCCAAGTTATTGGCAGCACTTATAAAGTTAGGATGAGTAATAATTACTAATTCGGGATTTCCTGTTCCATGTAAATTTTGGTTGGCTACTGAATTAATATAAGTTGGGATTAGTAAATTGTTTAAATCAAAAGCAATAAATTTTCGTAACGAATCGGTACTTAAAACAAAAGAAGTAACACCTGAATTAAAAGTAGTTGTTTGTTCAGCAACACTATTGTGCTGAGTTATTTCCCATATAAAATCAGAACTAAGAGTATTGCTAACTTCAAATTGGGTAATGTTTCCAGCACCTATTGTAGCTGTATCCATAAATAGTAATTGGTTATTATTTTTTGAAAGGTTGTTACGAGTAATTAACTCAAAGTAATTGAGCCATGCTGTAGAGGTTGGGTCGGGTTTATTGTAAGTAAAACTAATGGAAATTGTAGTTGAACCAGGAATAAAATTAAGTGAAGAGGAACCGATTTCGGCATACCTGCCATAAGATACACTCATGTTAACAAAAGGAAGTAGTACGGAAGAATTATTGCTATTACAATTTACACTTATTTGGCTTGCCATTGGAGAACGGGCTGCTACAGCATAATTTAGCGTAGCAGTATTATTGATGTCTAAATTGGATAAGTTATAATTAAAATTATAAGTTAATTGTGTGTCAAACAATTCGCCAAACCACTCTCTGCCCGATTGTATTAAGTTAAAACTATCTAGTTCGTGAAAAATAAAGTTGTCGTATTTATTAGAGGTATAATTGGGTGTTGCAACGGATGAATTTTGAGTGTTAATACGTTTGCCGCTAGAGCTGCTAACGGTTAAAAAATAGTAAGCACCATCATCGTATAAATTTTTTTGGTGATAAAAGTTTTGATTCTCATAAAACCATTTATCAGCACCTTGCCCATAAAACAAAATATAGTCTGTCGGGTCAAAAACTCCATCAGCTTCGCCAATAACCTTAATAGCAATTTCCTCTAGGTCATTTGTTTTAGGAGCATTGTTAGATTGGGGTAACATTCTACCCCCATTTCCATAAATACTAATGTTTCTTGGGTCAATAGTACTAGGGTTAATACCATAATTTTGTAAATCGGTATAAGTAATTTGATAAATTCCTTCTTGTTTGGTGCAGAGTTTATGCCAGTTGCCAGAGCTTAACACTGAATTTTGAGCTTGTAGATGTTGAAATAAGTTCAGCATAACAATTAACAAGATATAATAATTTTTCATGGAAGTTAGTGAGTTTGGCAAACAAACGAAAGTAACACTTTATTATTGTGATAGTTAATTATGAGATTGTGGATTTACTAATTTCGCTGGATAAACTAATTTGTTTTGAATAAAGAAATTCTAAAACTGGCAATACCCAATATTTTGGCAAACTTATCAGTACCATTGTTAAGTGTGGTGGATGTTGCTTTAATGGGACACTTAGGAAGTGAATCCTATATTTTGTCGATTGGTTTTGGAGTAATGATTTTTAACTTTATTTATTGGACGTTTGGGTTTTTACGTATGGGGATGACAGGTATGACTGCCCAAGAGTTCGGAAAAGGAAATTCAACTGAGGCTTATCGCTTATTGTTTAGAGGGTTAATTATTGCTTTTGGTGGAGCGTTACTCTTAATCTTGTTTCAAAAATGGTTGTTAGAACTTTCTTTATTTTTAATTGATAGTAATGCACAAGTAAACCAACAAGTAACAGATTATTTCAAAGTTAGAATTTATGCTGCTCCTGCAACTATTGGTTTATATGCTTTTATAGGTTGGTTTATGGGTAAGCAAAATGCCAAATTAACTATGGTAATTACCATTTTAGTAAATCTATTAAATGCGGGTATTAGTTATTACTTGGTAATCAACCTTAATATGAAAGTCAAAGGCGTAGCCATTGGTACGGTGGCTGCACAGTACCTGGGTTTTTTGGTGGCTACTGTTTCTTTCTTTTTGTTTTATAGTAAAGAACTCACTTCAAATGCTTTTAGAAAAATATTAGAATTGTCCGCTATTAAAAGATTTGTACTGGTAAATACTGATATTTTGATTAGAACCTTATGCTTGATTTTTGCACTATCTTTTTTTAAAGTAATGAGTGCCAAACAAGGAGAAATAGTTGGAGCAGCTAATATTTTATTATTAGAGTTTGTCACTATCGCAGCTTATGGAATTGATGGTTTTGCTTTTGCAGCAGAAGCTATTAGCGGAAAATACTTCGGAGCAAAAGACAAAGTAAACTTTAAAAAAGCGGTACGTTTTTGTTTCTATTGGGGTTTTAGCTTTGGAGCTATTTATGGTTTGGCGTATTGGTTATTTGGTTTCGATATTTTAAATATACTGACCGACCAAAAAGGTGTGATTACTATTGCATTAGAATATATGGGTTGGCTAATTGTCTTCCCAATTTTAAGTGTTGTGCCTTTTGTTTGGGATGGGGTTTATATTGGTTTAACCTCCTCTAAAGCTATGAGAAATACCATGTTACTTTCTACTGTGATATTCGTAGCAAGTTACTATTTGTTAGCTAATGTTTGGGGCAATCATGGTGTATGGCTAGCTATGATAGTGTTTGTTTTAGCAAGAGGTATTAGTCAAACCATTTTGGCGAAAATGGTTGTGTATGACAAAATCAATAACCAATAATAAATTTATAATAACACTATAAGAAATTAAATAATTTATTTTTTTGGAGTATACAGTATTATTACTTGTAAAATAATAGCCAAGAAAATTAATATATAGATTTCAATTTTTGAGAACAATTTTGTTAGACTTACAGCATCATTAGCAATCTTTTTTTGATTCTTTCCTTCTTGTATTTGTTCACTTGCTAAATCGACAATATTTTTATTGATTGCTGAGAAGATACTAGCACATTCGGGATTGTATAATGATTTTACCGTTTCCACATTTGATTCTAACTGAATCAATTTTTTATGATTTCTATTCAGATCTTTTAAAATGTACTTTTCATTAGTTGTTAATTCTACTCTATCAAATTGCTTAAGCGAATGGGCTATTTTGTCATTAATTTCACTGTTCTTTGATTGTAAATAAACGGAATCATTTAGTGCATATGCTATTTCTTTATCGTGAAACTGAATACTAATGTCCATTAGTAATTCTTTCGATAAAAGCCTTTCATTGTATATATTTTCTATGGATTCTTCGATTCGAAGAAAATTATTTTTATCAATTAGGTTTGTTGAGAGTATTATTAGGAATATTCCCAATATTGCTACAACCCACTTTATTTTTACAAATATATTCATGATGATTTAGATTAATATTCAATAATTAAATTTGCTTGTAACAGATGATAATTTTCTTAATCGATCTTTAGATAGAAGTTTTGTAGAGACCCCACCTTTAATGCTATTAACATCAAATTCTATTATAAAAGCATCTTTGTCAATAGAATCTATTAAGTTATAAGTTCTTCTGATATCAATTCTGTTTATTGCAGTGTGAATAATATCATTTTTTGGTTGAGAACCCCTTTTCCCAAAACCGCCAGATCCTTGATATAAAGTAGTTCCAGTACCCACATTTTTTATAAGTTCGTTGTTAATTATGTTTGTTTTATCTGATATTATCATTAAACCAACATAATCTTCAAAACCTTCAATCATTAAATCAATTATTTTGGCAGTAACAATAAAGGTAAGAATGGAATACATTGCTATTTCAATAGATAATACAAGAGCGGTAATTCCGAAAAGAATAACATTAAAAACTAGGATGACTCTTCCAATACTAATTCCCAAGCGATTATTAATAAATATTCCTAGTATTTCGGAGCCATCCAGAACCGCCCCATTTTTTATGCTAAGACCAATTCCAGCACCAAGAAAAAGACCACCAAAAATGGCAATTAAAAGTTTGTCATCGGTTATTGCATTGAAGTTTTCGAAGTGGATAACAATGGCAAGTGATATAATTGATAAAACAGATTTAAAGAATATTCTTTTAGATAAACTAAACCAAGCTAGAATAAGAAATGGCGTACTTACAATTAATAAAGTAATAGATATGTTGAAACCTGAAAGTTTACTTAAAAGAATAGCAATTCCAGTTACTCCGCCATCTAAAAAACCATTTGGTAGCAAAAACATTTTAAGCCCTATGCTGGCTAGAATTATACCAAGTGCGATTTGAAAGAATTCTGATAAAAACCTTATCATAATTATTTAGAGATTTTAATTTGTTTAAGGGTAAAGTGATATAGATACATTAGTGTTAGTCTATAAATCTATTTTTATACCAAACCCTTGAAATTCCAATTCTTGTTTGTTAAGTTCCAAGCGATTGTCATGCAAATCAATGTATTCTAAATTTTTTAATTCTATTAGTTCATTTGGTACTTGTTTTAGTTGGTTTTGGTTAAGGTATAATTTTTCTATCTGAGATAATTGAAAAACAGATTTAGGAATTTTTTTAAGGTTGTCATTTTCAAGGTGAAGTATTCTTAACTCGGGCAAATCTTTTATAACGATAAGACTTTTGTTAATATCCATTTTACTTTCGTTATTTAAATAAAGTTCTTTTAGTTCCTTCAAGTTAGAAAATGATTCAGGTAAAACCTTAAAATCATTTCCGCTTAAGTCTAACACTTTTAGATGTTCTATATTTCCAATTCCTGAAGGTATTTCTTTTAAATGATCATTTCTTAAGCTCAAATATTCTAGGTTGTTAAATTTGTCCCAAATTATATCTGAAAGGGAGTAGAATTTTTGGTTACTCAAATCCAATCTATATACTTTTTCTGGATTATTAAGAGCTTCTTGTAAGTTATTATATTCTCTTTTGGTTATTGTAGAATCAAATCCCTCTTGACACTTAGCCTTATTTATTAATAAAGCTATGAGAACAAATAAGACAAATGTTATGTTTTGTAGGTTTTTCAATTGTAAATGATAGATTAAATTTCAATTTTAAAAATACTTCTTATAGGTAAAGCAACGCCACCTTTAAGACTTATGTAATGTTTGCCTACGTACCAAATAGTTGTTTCAGTGTAAAAATGATTATGCAGACCTCTAAAAAAGATTTTAACTTTTTGCTTGTATTCATTACCAAGTCTCATCCCCTTCTTTAAAAGTTGTTTTCGGTTTTTTTGCTGCTCTAAACATTCTAAAGTGTCACTTTTGTCGAATTTAAGTCCTAGAATATTCTTTTTATCTAGGTATACTGCTTTTGATTTATAACAAGCTGAGTTTGTTTTTTTAGCATTGTTTCTAAAAGCTGTAATTGAAGATGAATTATTGTTTTTCATATGTATAAGATATTATGAGTTAGTAATTAAAACAATTTGCTATTCAACTAAGTATGGAACTTTTCCATCTGTAATAATTATTTTACTATTAGTCGATTTTGAAAGTTCAATAAAAGCTTCAATACTTCTAAATTTGATTATTTCATCGGTTAATCCTTCAGAGAGGATCTTTTGAGCATCTTTTGTTCCTGTAGCTTCGATAATTTTCCTTTCGGCTTCAAGTTTTTCTTGTTCAAGAATGAATACCATGCGCATGGCATCTTGTTCCGCTTGTAATTTTTGTTCAATTGAACTTGCCAGTCCAACAGGTAGTTGAATACTCTTCATTAATACTGCTTCTATAATAATTCCTTGTTCTGTTAGCGTTTCTTCCATTTTCTTTTTTATTTCACTCTCAATTTCTGTTCGCATGCCAGAATGCATATCTTTTGCAAAGTATTTTGAACACACATCTGCTGAAGCAGATCTAAATACATTCGAAATTATTCCTTCATATCCAAGTCCAATATTTCGAATAACTTTTGGAACACTATTTTGATCTATCCTGTATAGAATTGAAATTTTAGATGTTACGCTTAGTCCTTCCTTACTAGGTAGGCTAAGAGATAATTTAATGTCGTTAACTTGAATATTGGTTTTTATTACTCTAGTTGTTAGAGGATTAATCCATACTGAACCAGGCGCATGGCTTTCATTAGAAAGTTTACCCAATTTTTGTTTGACTCCAATTTCACCTGGCCTTATAACAGCACAACTTGTTAAGAATAAGGAGAGAACTGTTATGATAGTGATTACTTTGTTCATTTTTTTGGATTTAAAGTTCAACAACAAAGTAACGAAAGAATAAAGGTTTAATTTCATTTATATTTATAATGAAATACATAAAATAAATTAATGATATGGCTGTATAGTTAATGATATATTACTATTCAGAATATTAATTTTAACTTGTTCGTTGAGTAAAAAGCTTAAATAGTCATCGAAAAAATACGGGTAGTAGGCTTATTTCTAATTAAACGTAAATCAAAAGCCATGCATACATTACGTACGAACGGGCGAGCATGTTCAGGTAAACTTAACCCAGTTTCGGTAATGTTTACTAAACCGTCTTGCTGCATTTCTTGTAATCGCTCTAAGCATTCTTGTAGTTCAGGAAACTGTAAAGTTTCATCTTCCCAACTGGTTTCAAAGTGGCACATGATATTTAAGATGTGTTGTCTTATTACCAAATCTTCATCAGTTAAATCGTGTCCTCTAAAAATAGGTATACGTCCTGTGTTTACAATTTCGGTATACTCTTCAACCGTTTTTACATTTTGTGCAAAACTGTACCAGCTATCACTTATAGAGCTCATACCCAAGCCAACCATTAATTGAGTTTTACCTGCAGTATAGCCCATAAAGTTTCTATGAAGTGTTTTATTCTCCATAGCTTTATAAAGAGAATCATTCTTTAATGCAAAATGATCCATACCTATTTCTTCGTATCCTAATTCTCCTAGCAATTTCTTGCCACTTTCATAAAACTCACGTTTCTCATCTGGACTTGGTAAATCATTTTCATCATACCCTCTTTGTCCCACTCCTTTAATCCATGGCACATGTGCATAACTGTAGAAAGCAATTCTATCGGGTTTCAGTTCTTTGGTTTGGTTAATAGTATCTAAAATACTTGCTTTGGTCTGGTGAGGTAACCCAAATACCAAATCATGACTAACTGACCCATAACCTATTTCACGAGACTTATCAGTAGCAATTTTTACTTTTTCAAAAGGTTGAATACGGTTAATTGTTTTCTGAACCTTCTCATCATAATCCTGAACACCAAAACTGTTTCTTCTAAAACCTAAATCATAAAGTGTTTGTAAATGCTCTTCTGTGGTGTTATTTGGGTGAGCTTCAAAACTAAATTCATATTCTTTGCATTTTTCAGCATTAGTCATTATACCATTAATCAGTTTGGCTAAGTTCTCAGGGCTAAAAAACGTTGGGGTTCCACCACCTAGATGTAATTCTTTGATGCGAGGTTTTGAATCAAACAGCTTACAATATAAGTTCCATTCTTTCAAAACTACATCAACATAAGGTTCTTCAACACTATGTTGTTTAGTAATGCGTTTATGGCAGCCACAAAAGGTGCACAAATTTTCACAAAAAGGTAAATGAATGTATATGCTTATACCTTCTTTTAAATTGGATTCAGCAAATGATTTTTTAACAGACTCAGTCCAAACTTTGTAATCAATTCCTTCCTTATTCCAAAAAGGTACTGTAGGGTAACTGGTGTATCGAGGACCAGCAATGTTATATTTCTGAATTAAATTTTCACTCATTATTTAATTCTATTTTTAAAATAATAACCTAAAACAAATGAAACGCATCCAGGTTTGGTGTTTTCTTTTATGTCGTATTTCACCAGCATTTTTCGTTGAGGAAACTCCATTGTTATCTCGTAAGTTCCATATTTTGTGAGTTCGGCAGTTGATGAATTAAATACTTCTTCATACTTTCCTGCACCGCGTTTTTTCCCTAAATCGTAAAGGTAAATGGTAACACCTTCAGGCATTTTAGCAGCATCAAAAACTAATTTATAAACCACTCCTTTAAATAGGTTAATTTGATATTCTTCGGTATGATAGTTTTCTGAAGTAACTACATCAGAACTGCGGTGATTGTCATATTCTGCAGCTCCCAGAAGTTGATAAATTCTTTTTCTCTTCAGTTTTTCACACTGACCGTAAGTAGTATTTACACTTGTAAATAGAATGATAATTAGGGTAATGTAAAAAGGTGTTTTCAAGACTAATTGTTGGTTAGTTTTTGTCCTAGTGTTTTAACAAATTCTCTAATTTCTTCTGCGGTTTCTTTATCGCTTGTAGCTCTTTCGTAAGTGTCGCTCATAGTAATAAACGATTGAAAAAAGAAATGCTTCATTTCATCTACCATCATCTCTTTGGTCCATAAATCAATACGCAAGGTATTGTTTTCGTTTGGATCCCACAAACTCATCATTAATGCTTTTGCTTCTTTTGTACCATCTTCTCCACTATCTGTTGCATTCCATTCAATTTTTTCTGGAATGTGATTTTCATCTAAACTAATGGTAAAGTTTATATCAGATTTTTTACTCATGGTTTATATTTCGATTTAGTTAAAATTGCTTGGGCGTTGTTATTATTCATTAATTGCTCAACAGTTGTGTTTGGGTTTTTATCCATATATGCTTTAACAATTTGCCAACCTATCCAGTGCCCTACTCTGCCAGGCGATCCTTCTGGAAAGCCTTGAATAAAAGGTGCTTCTCCCATAAATTTAATGATGTCAGAGGTTTTTTTAGTGTATAATAAATCATTATCAATAAAGAAAAACCACATCTCTTCAGCATTGTTTTTACACCAACTTAATTGCTCGTTAGTGTAATTAATTTTTACAGTATTAGATGCTTTAGGCATTAGAGCATCCATTAAATATAAAAGTTTACCTTGGTGTATCATTTCAGTTAGTAAGTCAGCATTGGTGTTGTCCAATTCGAATTCGGTTGAAACCCAACTCAACATTGCTCCACTAACCAGATAATCAGGAGTCATAAAATCAGTTTTATATTGAGGCAACCCAAGCCTTGCATACGCTTCATGCTTTGTTCCTAAAAACATATCTAAACCAATGCCAAGATAATTTTCATCAGCTACGATAGCATAATTATAGCCTGAAATATAAGTGATTATTTCTGGAATATTTCTTTTCGGAAAGTAATATTTATAGTACTTAAAAGCATCTAATAATTGTTTTTTATAAGGTGTGAAATCATGATATAACTCATCACTTTCGATTTTTATTTCTTTGATGTAACTATCGTTTACAAAAGCATTCAAATGGTATTGAGCTTGAGGCGATTGAATATTACCAATGTTAATGATACTGTTGGTGAAATCGGTAAAAAACAAACCGTAATTGTTTTGTAATTCTTTAATTTCAGATTCATTTAATTCTGAGGCGTATTGAAATAAATCTTGATCGAAACGTTTGATTTTTAATTCAACGTGCACATGGCTTACATCAACATCTAACCGATTATTACCACAAGAAAAAACCAGTAGAAAAGTAGTTAAAGTTATTAAGCATTTAAGTGTTGAAAAATCGAATTTCATAAGCCTTTTCAGGGTTATTTTATAGCTAATTTTGATTTATGATTTCACAAGCAAAAGTACTCACTTTAATAGTATTTGGTTTATTATTTTTAAACCTTTCTGCACAAGATGATTTTGAAAACGATCCTGTAGCAAAATTGCCTAATGAGGATAGAACCTTTAGGTTGGGGATTCAGGTTAACCCTAATATCGCATGGATGAAATCAAACCGAACAGGTTTTGAGAGTAATGGCTCTAAAATGGGTTTTGCCTACGGATTATCTTTTGAATATTTTTTAAGTAATAATTATTTATTATCTACAGGCTTGTTTTTACAGAATACTCCCGGGAAAGTAAAGTATGTTGGTGTTACTGATGGATTAGATAATTTATATGTGGCAGATGTAGAAGCTACATACAAGTTTAGATACATTGAGTTGCCTCTCACGTTAAAATTAAGAACGAATGAAATAGGTTACTTTACTTATTATGCTAATATTGGTTTAAAAGCAGGTATCAATTATAAATCAAAAGCAGAATTTGAATATAATTATAGTGATGGTATATTGCCAATACAACAATCTGCTAATTATACTTTGGATGATGCGTCTGATGATGCTAACTTTATGAATATGGCAATGGTAATCGGTGCTGGGGTAGAGTATAATATTTCAGGAAATACCAGCTTAATTTTAGGGTTAACATTTAATAATGGATTTATAAACCAATTTGATAGAACGGTAAGTGATGTTACTGATGAAAATATATTATTGTTAGGGGGTGATTTATCGAATAAAGAAGCCAATGCCAACCTTAATTACATGGCACTAAATATTGGTATTTATTTTTAAAGTATGGATGCAGTTAAAGTAAAAGATTACATTGTAGATTGGCTAAAGAGTTATGCTCAGGAGTCAAAATCTGAAGGATTTGTTATTGGTGTTTCGGGAGGGATTGATTCTGCGGTAACTTCTACTTTAGGTGCTGAAACTGGCTTACCATTAATGTGCATAGAAATGCCTATTTACCAAGAAAACTATCAGGTAGAGCGAGCTCAAAATCATATTGAATTTTTAAAAGAGAATTATCCAAACGTTACCTCTGTGCAAACTGAATTAACGCCTGTTTTTGATGCATTTATAAATGCTGTTCCTGGCGTAGTAGAAAGTGATAGAAGAGAGATGAGCTTGGTAAACACGAGAGCACGATTAAGAATGACTACCCTATATTATTTTGCAGCCCTTAACAAATATTTGGTTTTAGGTACTGGTAATAAAGTTGAAGATTTTGGTGTTGGATTTTTTACCAAATATGGTGATGGAGGTGTAGATTTAAGTCCTATTGCTGATTTGGTAAAGTCTGAAGTTTATGAATTAGGAGAAATATTAGGAATTAATGAAACTATTATGTTAGCTGCACCAACTGACGGTCTTTGGGGAGATAGCCGAACAGATGAAGATCAAATTGGTGCTACATATCCTGAATTAGAATGGGCAATGGATGTTGCTGAAAAAGGTGTAGTGGATATAACTTCATTTACACCACGCCAACAAGAAGTCTTTGCTATTTACAGTAAATTAAATATGGCTAACCAACATAAAATGGAACCAATTCCAGTTTGTACAATTCCTAAAGAATTAAAGTAATTATAACCAACCTTTTCGTTTAAAATAGATGATCATGCCAATAAAAATAGCGATCATCAATCCCCAAACACTATAGTAGCCATAAGGCATTTCTAGCTCAGGCATGTGTTTAAAATTCATGCCGTAAATACCTGCTATAAAAGTAAGTGGGATGAAAATAGTTGCAATAATGGTCAACACTTTCATCACTTCATTCATCTTGTTGCTCACACCTGACATATATAAATCCATTAATCCTGAAAGCATATCACGTTGCGTGTCAATAACATCATTGATTTGCACTATGTGTTCATGAACATCCCGTAAGTATTGATCAGTTTCTTTCTTAATTAATGGAGTTGGATCTTTTTCCAATAATGAGAGTACTTCCCGTAAAGGATTGGTAGCTTTTCTAAGCTGAATGAGTTGCTTTTTACTCATCTGGATGATTCGAACCATGTCATCAGAGGGAGACTCCAATACTTGAATTTCCAAGTCTTCAATCTGATCAGCATAATAGTCCGTTACAAAAAAGTAATTATCTACTATAGTATCTATTAAACGATACATGAGATAATCAGACCCCATTTGCCGAATGGTGCCCAAATTATTTCTTAAACGTTCTCGAATAATATTGAATAAATCTCCTTCACGTTCTTGAAATGAAATCACATAATTCTCGCCTAGAACAATACTTACTTGTTCTGACACTACCGATTTAGAATCTTTACTTAACCCCAGCATTTTAAGTGTAACAAATATGAGATTGTCATAAATTTCGGCTTTTGGGCGATGATTGGTATTTAAAATATCCTCAATCAATAAAGGGTGTAACCCAAAATTTTTCCCAACTTTAGCAATTAGATTGGTGTCGTGTAGTCCATCTATGTTAATCCAGCTAACGGTTGGAGTAGCTTTAAGTTTAAATATGTCTTCAATTTTTGTTACATCTTTTTCATTTATTTCATTACTATCGTAATCAATAAACGATACTTTAACGTTTTCAGCTTTTCTTTTTCCAACATGTACTAGAGCTCCTGGAGGAAGCCCTGCTTTGCCACCGGTAGAATTAGTCTTTTGTGCCATTGTTATTCAGATTTGTATTTTTTGGTAAATCGTTTTTATATACTATAGTTCGATAAGGGAAAGGAATCTCAATACCTTCTGCATCAAATCTTTTTTTAATGGCTTTATTTATGTCACTTGTCATTTCATAAACTTTTAAAGGGTCATTAGTCCAAACTAAAGCTCTCAAGTTAACACTAAAATCACCAAAGGAAGCTAATCGAATAGCAACTTTATCAACTCCTTTTTGTTTCTCTTCATCAGTTCTATTATCAATACAATAAGGATGTTTAGATGCTTCCTCCTGAATAATTTTAGTAGCTAAGTCAATATCACTGTCATAACTTATACCTATGTTAATGAACTGACAAATATTTACATCATTTATATTGTCGTTCACAATGGTTTCAGAACCCATTACTGAGTTGGGTACTACTATTCGTTTATTTTCAAAGCTATTGATGATTGTGTGTCTTAATGTGATGTCTTCAACTATTCCGTAACTAAAAGTTCCCACTTTAATTTTATCTCCTACCCTAAAAGGTTTAAACATTACGATAAATATACCGCTAACAATATTTGAGAATGCTTGTTGTGCGGCAAAACCTATAATGGCAACTAAAATACCTGCCCCAGCAAATAGCGTAACTGCTAAAGATTTGAGTTTTGGAACTAGAGAAACAATTGCTCCTATTGCAATTATCCAAACAATTAGTGATACAGCATTTTTAAAAAAACGATAACGAGTTTTGTCTAAATGAAGTTTATCAGATGCTGTTACAAAAGACTTATCAATTAACCATCTGATAACTTTTGTTAATACCACTGCAGCAACTAATATAATTACAACTATAATGATGCTTTGTGTTTCGGGTGAAATGTTTTTGATGAATTTCATTGCTTAATGGGTTTAAGCAAAGTAAGTTAAAGGTAGCTCTATTAATTACCTTGTGGCTAGAGAGTTTTCAACGCTAATGTTTTTATAATGTTCGTATCGCTCCATTATTTCTGAAACATAATTATATGCTATATAACCTTTACAATACCCATGTTTTACCACTTCATCTTTGTAGTATTGTGGGTTAGATTTGTTTTTCAAATAATACCCTACATTTTTCCATAACTCAGGGTTTTCGTTATACTTTTTGGCTAATCGCTGTGCATCCATAACATGCCCTGGACCAGCATTATAGGAAGCTAAAATAAATTTGATTCTTTCTAATGAGTCAGGCACATTTTTAGCCCACATTTTATTTAAATGCTTAATGTATTTAGTGCCGGCAACGATGTTAGCTTCAGCTGATGAGCTCGAATCAACTCCAAATCTGGCACCTGTTGATGGCATAAATTGCATTAATCCAAAAGAACCTCCCCAGCCAATAGCATCATTATTAAAATGTGATTCTTGATATATGAGTGAAGCTAATAGTTCCCAATCCCAATTTATTTTAGGAGAATGTTTTTTTATTAGGTTATCGTATGGGGAAATGCTCCCACTAGATAAGGTGTAATATTTATGGTGAACCCTTTTATTGAAACTTTTCTGATTTTTAAAATACTTGTTGTAAAGCATTTTAAATTTCTTGGTTTTTTGGAAATTAAGTAACCACTTGTCTATAGAAACAACTAAACTATCAGAGTTTTTTCTGGTAGCCCATGCAATTTTTTGATCTAAACTGATTACCATATTGGCATCAATATTTGGATGCTGCCATTGGCTTACTAAAGCAATATTTTTATCAGCAATGGTATAATCTATTTTGCCGTTAGCAACTTTCTCAATTAATAGTTCCATGGTTGTTTCACCCGGAACAGGTTTAATATTGATAGGCGCCCCAATTTCATTAGAAAGACTTTTTAATCTGGGGAAAAAAGAAGAGCCTTCTCGGACATGCACAGTTTTTTTAGCTAAATCAAGAGGTGATTGAATTAATTCTTTTTGCCAATTCTTTTTACTTAAAGATTTCCAATTTTCTGGTTTACGCTGCACTAAAACTTGCTTGGTAATTAAAACAGGTTCAGTAAAATTTATTTGTTGTAATCGTTCTTGCGTAATAGTAAGATTAGCTGCAACAATATCTGCTTTTCCTTTATTTAGGTTAACAAATACACTGTCCATATTTTTAATGGGAATTACCTCTAATTCTACTTCGATATGTTCAGCGTATTTTTTGAGCAATTCATACTCAAACCCCATAGGATTACCTTTGTATATAAAATAACTGGTATGGCTGTAGTTGATGAGGGCTTTTAGTTTACCGTCAGTTTTAATACTATCTAAATCTTTGTAAACAATTTTGCTGGTGTGTTTGTTAGGTATGTCAGAAGTGTTGCAACTATAAATTAGCAATACAAAAAAAATAGGGAAAAGGTATTTGGTGTATTTGGCCATACAGGTTAAATAACAATTAATTTTAATGTGAAATTTTGTATTGCTAACTTAGTCGCTTGTTTAATTTACGTGAAAAATAAGAATTTGTTTTAGTTTGCTTAGGTGTAGAAAAATATTGTTGTTGCTAAGCTTACTGGTTTTTTTTAATCCAATAATTGGTGCTTGTGGTTTTGGTCAGTCTCTTACCAAAGGATTTGAAGCATTAGAAATACACGATTATTTTAAAGCAAAAAAGATTTTCTACAAATCTTTAAAACGAAATCCAGCTGCTGCAGCTTATGGTTTAAGCGTAATATATTCTCGTAACAATAATCCTTTTTACAGTCTTGATTCAGCCTTGCATTACATTCAGTATTCAGAGGAGGCTTATTACCATCAAACTAAAGAAAAACAAAAAGTTAAGTTAAAAATGGTAAAGGTAGATACGGTTTCTATTTGTGCTCATGCTGATAAGGTGGACGAGTTATGTTTTAATGAATCGGTTACCCAAAATACAATAACTGCTTACAATTATTTTATAAATAATAATCAAAATGCCTTACAGCTTCATCAAGCTATAACAAAGAGAAATCAATTGGCTTTTGATCTAGCAAAAGAAAATAACACTTCTTATGCTTATAAAAAGTTTATGGAAACTTATCCTGATGCTGAGCAAATTAATGAGGCAAAAGCCAGATATGATAAACAAATATTTAAAGAATACACCATTCATAATAACATAGAAAGTAATGTTCGTTTTTTGCAGGATCAGCCTGCTAGTCCTTATACTAGAGATGCTCAGGATAATATTTATGAGTTAGCCACACAAAGTAAGACGATAGGTGCTTATTATCAATTTATTAAGCAGTTTCCAAGTAACCCATCAGTACCAAAAGCATGGAGAAACATTTACAACTTATCTACTCAAATCAGAACACCCGAAAACATTAAAAAGTTTTTAGAAAAGTATCCGGATTACCCATTTAAAAATGAGTTGGAGCAAGATTACATTTTAGCCAATACTACTTATTATCCATTTCTGGAAAACGGAAAATGGGGGTTTGTAGATGATGATTTAAAAGTGCGGATTCCAGCAGAGTACGACTGGGTTTCTGATTTTAGTGAGGGAGCAGCAGCTGTTATGAAAAACGATAAAATAGGCTTTATTAATAAAAACAATGCTGTTGTAATTTCTTTTGAGTATGATGAAGCTGAGTCTTTTGTAAAAGGATTAGCTATTGTTGGTAAAGAAGATAAATATGGTTTAATCAATAGAATTGGAGAAACAATAGTACCAATAATTTATACTGAAATTGGTTTGTTGAACAATCAGTTTATTTCTATAGAGCTTAATGGGAAATACGGGTTTATTGATAGAAAAGGCAACTTGAAAGTGGGCATGCAGTATGAATCGGTAGGAGACTTTAATAATGGGTTGGCTTATGTAAAGCAGAATAGCAAGTATGGGATTATTGATACCAATTTACTTTATGTGGTAAAACCAAAGTACGATTGGGTTGATAATCTGGATGATGATTTCATGCGGGTGCAAGCAAATGGCTTGTTTGGTGTAATTGACGCCAAGGGAAATTATATTGTTAAACCCATTTATAATCAACTTACTGAAGTGAAAAATGGGTTAGCTATGGCGGTTAAAGATGATAAATATGGATACATTAAAACGAATGGTGATACTGCTATTGCAATTGAGAGACCATACCAGAAGGGAGTAATTAATTGGGGTATGTTTAACGAAAGAGGCTATGCAAGGGTTATTCAAGAAGGTAAATTTGGGTTGATTGATACTAGTGGGAATAAGTTTATGCCTGCACTTTTTGAAGATGTAGGAGAGGTGTCAGATGAGTTGATAGCAATTAAAAGACACGGAAAATGGGGCTACTGCGATTACGAAACCAAACTTAAAATACCCTATAATTTTGATTATGCTTCAGGGTTTTTCAATGGATTAGCAATAGTTCAAACAGAGGGGTTTTATGGTTTAATTGACCAAAAAGGTAATTATGTAATAAAACCTGAGTACGAAGAAATGGAGTGGTTTTATAACAACACACTTTTAGTGAAGCAAAATGATTTAGTAGGAATAGTTAATTTGAAATCGGAGGTTATTTTGCCTTTAAACTACACTAAAGTAGAATTTACTAAAAATGAGAAAATGCTAAGGTTGACCACAGAAACAGCTATTGAATATACTCCAACAGAAGAAGTTTTTAATAATGCAGAGCTTAATTGAACAACTTCAACAGCGATTAATAGAAGAGTTGCCAGGTAAATTAGCTCACCAAGAAGCTGCACCTTACCGTAAAGTGTATTTTGATGATGTGAATTTAACCACTGTTAAAAAGAGTGGAGTGTTGATTTTATTTTATGCTAAAGATTCTGAACCACACATTACTTTAATTCAGCGACCAGAATATGATGGTACACATAGCGGGCAAATTGCTTTTCCTGGTGGGAAAGTGGAAGATACTGATACAGATATTATACATACAGCATTACGCGAAGCCAATGAAGAAGTAGGCGTTGTTATGGAGCATGTAAATATATTAGGTAGGTTAACAGATGTTTACATACCAGTAAGTAATTTTTTGGTTTCGCCTGTACTTGGAACGATTGATTATACCCCCAATTTTATTCCTGAACCAGCTGAGGTGGCAGATATTATTGAAATGAACCTTTCTTATTTAAAAGAAACAGAAGAATTAATACCACAGAAACTAACCTTACGTACAGGCTTAAAGATTGAAGTGCCTACTTTTCAGTATCAACAGAAAACCATTTGGGGTGCTACTGCTTTAATGCTAAATGAGTTGCGTTGGTTGTTGAGGAGTTAATTTGTCCAATAATAAAGGGTTAAATCTTCTAATTGATAATGTGTTATAGTGTTTTTTGACGCTAGTTTTGGTTGTATATACTTAGCCAATTCAGAACTGTCTTTTAGCAATACAAAACCATTTTCAAATTGTTCAAGCTTGGCATCTACATTTTTATAATCAATAGTTGCATTGGCTCCATCTACCATAGTTACAATATTTTTTGGGTTCATTTCACTGTTTAACGCCAAGTAATAAGTTTCATCCCAACCTATAAAATCTATAATTAAACTTGTGTTAGAAGAGTGGTTTTTAAGTTCATCTACAAATTGTGTTATCTCCTGGTTTTCTATTCGTGATAAAGGTTTTACACCACCAGTATTGTAAACCAAAGATAACAGAATGGTTATCACCCCCCAAAATAGTGCTTGTTTGTTCCTTTTTTCATCTTTAAAATACAAGGCAACAAAAGGCAAACTCAGTATAACCAAAGTACCTACGTAATGATGCTGTAACAAAAAAACACCCCTAAAAGCAAAAAACTCATAAACAAGCAGCATTAGTAAAAAGGGTAAAGCTAAAGTTAAGAGCCTACTTTCTTTTTTTTGTATTAAGGTTTTTAAAATGATAAAACCAGTAGGGATTCCTACTGCTATTACCCAAGAAAAAGGATAAAACCATATTCTGCGTAAATAATCTTCAAAATCTAAGTTGCTATTGTTGTCCATTACTCCAATACTCCAGTTATAAGTGCCATTAAAACTATACAGCATATCTCCAGTCTCCAGATAACAAGAAATTAACCAATAGATTGGAAACAAAGCAGAACAAAAACTAAAAACAAAAAAAGGTTGCCATTGTTTGTAAAGTAGTAATACTAATGATATGCAAAAAGTAACAATCCATCCTTCAAACCTGATGCCGTTGCCAATACTCATAAGTAAACCAGCAACTAATACTAACAATAATGTTTTTTGCTTTACGCCTTTGGATAAAAGGTTAAGACTAAGTATCAAAAAGAATAAATAAGGTGTTTCTGATAAAGCCATGAAGCTGTATCTAAATAATATAGGTGAACAAGCCAAAAAACAAGTTGCTACAAAAGCACCATTAGCGTTAAACTCTCTTTTTATCAAGTAATAGAAAGGCAGTAACGATAAACACGAGAAGATTATGTTTATCAATTTAGGAGTATAAACGGGGTTGTACCAAATTTTTAGCCCTAATCCGTTAATGTAATAATGAAAAGGCCCCCAAACGCTTGCTTTTACCCAGTGAGGGTTTTCTAACCAGTTTATACTTTTGAAAACACGGGTAACCGCATCTGCATGTGTGGTTTGGCTGTAGGGTAAAAGAATAATTTTTAGAAGAAATACTGCTGCAACTAAAAGTAATATTTTGGTGTTATCTTTCATTTAGCATTTCACTCAAAATCTTTGTACAGCAAATACTTTTTGCGAATTTGCTTAAACTGCTTTAAACCTTCTTGCCAACTTTTGTAAATGTCCTGCTCGTTAACACCATTTTTAATTTGCTGTTGTAGCTTATCTGTTCCAGCTAGTCTATTAAAAGAAGAGCCAAAAAAGTTTTCTTTATCTGGGTAGTTTTTATAAATGTCCATTAACCAATACAGATTTATTTTTGGTTTATTTTTAATGTAATCTTTACCAAAACCACTCAAATCATAACCAAAACATTTTTTACCTTCTAGTTTTGGATGTTTGGCTCCTTCTGTTGGTTTAGGCGTAAAACTGTACCGATCAGATTTTATATCAGGATGCCCAACAATTTGAAATGGTTTGTCGGTTCCTCTACCAATGCTAATGAGTGTGCCCTCAAACAAGCATAAACTAGGGTACAAATAAATAGAACCCATATTGGGTAAATTAGGAGATGGTTTAATAGGTAATTCGTAAAATCTGTTGTGATCATAATTATTAACAGTGATTACATTTAAATCACATTTTATACCACCTGCTAACCAACCTTCTCCGTTAATCATTTTGGCATATTCACCAATGGTCATTCCGTGTACAATGGGTACAGGGTGCATCCCAACAAAAGATTTAAACTCCTTTTCCAATATAGGACCATCAATATAATGTCCGTTGGGGTTTGGACGATCCAAAACAATTAGTTTAACATTATTCTCTGCACAAGTTTCCATTACATAGTGCATGGTAGAAATGTAGGTGTAAAATCTAGCACCTACATCTTGTATGTCAAAAACAATAACATCTAAATCAGTAACCTGCTCTTTGCTTGGTTTTTTATTTTTCCCGTAAAGTGAAATGATTGGCAAACCAGTTTTTGCATCAGTATCAGAACTTACTTTTTCGCCAGCGTCAGCTTTTCCTCTAAACCCATGTTCGGGGCTAAAAACCTTTACTACATTTATTTCTAATTTCAATAAAGAATCTACCAAATGGGTATTTTTAATTAAAGAAGTTTGATTAGCAACAATCCCAACTTTTTTATTCTTTAATAATGGTAGGTATTTTGAGGTTCTTTCTGCAGAAATTTGTATAGGTGGCTGCTCAACCTTAATTTGGTTTTTTACTTTGGTAATTTTTTCTATTTTAGGTTCTTGCCCAGTGCATTGCAGGCAAACCAACCCAATTAATAGAATATTTAAAAATCCTTTAAAAGACATACATTACAAATTACTACTTTTGTTAGTCAACATCCAAGAGAAATACCACAAACTTGAATCTCGAATATTTCATAGCCAAAAACATTATTAAGGGAGATAATCGTTCCAAAAAATTTACCAAACCCGTAATTAATATTTCTATTATTGCCATTACACTTGGGATTGCGGTAATGATACTTGCTATGAGTATTGTGTCTGGTTTTCAGCAAGAGATCAGAAATAAGGTAATCGGTTTTGGAAGTCATATTCAAATTACCAATTACGATTCTCAAAATACTTATGAAGCTAATCCAATTTATAAACACCAGGAATTTTATCCCAATTTAGATTCTGTACCTGGTATTAAACATATACAGGTTTTTGCTACCAAAGCAGGGATTATAAAGACCAAAGAAGAGATTTATGGAGTGGTGGTTAAAGGAATTGGTAGCGATTTCGATTGGTCTTTTTTTAACGATAAAATTGTTGAAGGAGAGGCTTTTGTTATCCAAGATTCTATTAAAGAAAACAACATTTTAATATCCAACCACATTGCTAAAAAAATGAAGCTGAATGTGGGGGATAAAATGTTTGTGTATTTCATTCAACAAAATGGACAGCTAAGACCAAAAGATTTTATCATCAAAGGAATTTATCAAACAGGTTTAGAAGGTTTTGATGATTTATTTGTACTGGCTGATATTGCTCACATCCAAAAACGGAATGGGTGGGATAAAAACCAAGTAGGTGGATTTGAAGTACTGATTGATGATTTTAATGATATTGATAGAATGGGTGACTACATTTATGAGCGTATCGGTTACGATTTACATTCAACTACCATTAAAGACCAAAACCCTGATATTTTTAGTTGGTTGAATTTGCAGGACTATAACGTAAATATCATTATCATTTTAATGGTAATTGTAGCGGTAATCAATATAATATCTGCACTGCTTATTTTAATATTAGAACGAACTAATATGATAGGAATATTGAAAGCACTGGGGATGCCTAACTGGAATGTACGCAAGATATTTTTGTACAACGCTACCTATTTAATCATTAAAGGATTGTTGTATGGAAATGTTATTGGAATTGCTTTGTGTTTAATTCAGCAACAGTTTGGTTTGTTAACCTTACCAGAAGAATCGTATTACATTTCTGAAGTGCCAATCAATATGAATTTCTTACATATATTGTTGTTGAATTTAGGAACCTTAGCGGTTTGTATTTTAATGCTCATTATTCCGTCATTGGTTATCACAAAAATTTCTCCAGTTAAGGCGATCAGATTTGATTAGGCTCAAAGGTATTTCTTACATTTGCTCCTCAAATTACAGTTAGATGAAGTATTACAACAATGTCCTAGAAACAATAGGAAACACACCACTTATTAAAATCAATAAATTATGTAAAGATGTTCCTGCTTTAGTGTTGGCTAAAGTAGAAACAACCAATCCAGGAAATTCCGTAAAGGATAGGATGGCTTTACAAATGATAGAAGATGCAGAAGCTGATGGGAGATTAAAACCAGGGGGAACAGTTATTGAAGGTACTTCAGGTAATACAGGAATGGGATTGGCATTGGCTTGTATAGCAAAAGGATATAAATTGATTTGTGTGTTGAGTGATAAGCAGAGTAAAGAAAAAATGGATATTTTGAGAGCGGTTGGTGCAGATGTACATGTTTGCCCTACTAATGTTGCTCCAGAAGACCCACGATCTTACTATTCTGTATCTAAAAGATTAGCAACTGAGATTCCAAATTCTTGGTACGTAAATCAGTATGATAACCCATCTAATACTAAAGCACATTACTTAAGTACTGGTCCTGAAATTTGGGAACAAACTGAGGGTAAGATAACCCATTTTGTGGTTGGCGTTGGTACAGGTGGAACTGTTTCAGGAGTTGGGAAATACTTGAAGGAGAAAAACCCAGACATTAAAATTTGGGGTATTGATACTTATGGTTCAGTTTTTAAGAAATACCATGAAACAGGTATTTTTGATGAAAATGAAATTTATCCATACATTACTGAAGGAATAGGAGAAGATATTTTACCTGAGAATGTAAACTTTGATGTGATTGATAAATTTGAAAAAGTTACAGATAAAGATGCTGCTATTTGGCAACGTAGATTGGCAAAAGAAGAAGGGATTTTTGTTGGTAATTCAGCAGGTTCTGCTATTAAAGGGATTGTTCAGTTAAAAGATGAATTGAAAGAAGATGATGTAGTTGTTGTATTGTTTCATGACCATGGAAGTAGATATGTAGGAAAAATGTTTAACGATGATTGGATGCGTGATAGAGGTTTCTTAGAAGAAGAAAAAGCAAATGCCCTAGATTTAATTAAAGATCATCAAGGAAAACATTTGGTAACAGTTACTGCTGATAACCCGGTATCCCAAGCTATATTGTTAATGAATCAGTATGGTATTTCTCAAATACCTGTAGTGGGTGATAATGGTTTTGTGGGCTCCTTAACTGATAATCATTTGTTTGCAAAATTATGTGAACAACCTGAATTAAAAGAGTTGCCAGTTAAAAATATTATGGAAACATCTTTTCCTGTAGTTGAAGAAGGAACAACCATTGATGCTATTTCTAAAATATTTCAAGAAGGAGCAAAAGCTGTTTTAGTAAACTATGATAGAGATAAATATCATATCATTACACAACAGGATATGATTAAAGCAATTGCCTAATGGGATTAGCTAATACTCCTGAACCACCTTATTATGCTGTAATTTTCACGTCTATTCGTAAAAATGATGACCCTGAATATTTGGAAGTTACTCAACGAATGGATGAGTTAGCAAAAGAACAACCGGGTTTTTTGGGTGCTGAAAATGCTAGAGATGTATTAGGTGTTACAGTTTCTTATTGGGATTCATTAGAATCTATTCGTTTATGGAAAGAGCATACAGAACATAAGTTAGCTCAAGAGAAAGGAAAGAAAGATTGGTATAAAGTTTATAAAACCAGAATTGCCAAAGTAGAACGAGATTATTCTTTTGAAAGTTAATTGTAACTTTTTTTGAAATAGTGGCGTAAAAGCATCTGTTATCACCTAAACTTTATTACTATGGATGCTTTAACTACAAATGCAACCACTATGGTTGCCAAAGAAAACATTTCTCAATTTTCTTTTCCAAAAGACGATGTTTTATTGCTTGAACAAGACAGGTTAGAGCGACAGAAAAGAATAAAACGAGCCATGACACTTGGAAATACTCGAAAATCTAAGGTTAGAATAGTTTTTGAAGATAATAAAGGAATTAAAACTGTAGAGACTACAGTCTGGGGAGTTACTGAAAAAAATGTAATTCTTAAACAAACTACCATTATTCCTATCAGAAGGATTCATCAAATTAAGTTTTTTTAAATGATTATAAATCGATTGTTGATGTCCCGCCTTACAGCGGGATTTTTTTATTTTCGATAAATTGGTTTATTTAGTAAAATGAATGCAAAACAGCAGCAAGCCCATTTTTACTATTTACTTTTAGCAGGAGTTTTTATAGCATTGTTGGTATCCTGTAATCTAATATTTCAAAAATTTATTTCCTGGAATCCTTTTGATTTATACAATTTTGAAATTTCTGTTGGCTTAATTCCATACCCTTTTACTTTTTTAATTACTGATTTAATTTCTGAAATATATGGTAGAAAAAAAGCCAATCAGGTAGTAAAAGTAGGTTTAGTAGCTACCTTTTTTGTAATGGGGGTAATTACAGTTGCAGATGTGGCTGTTGCTACACCTTGGTCGCCTGTATCAAATGAAGAATTTACTAAAGTCTTTGGGCTTACAGGAGTTGCTGTAGCGGCTTCAATGTTAGCATATTTATTAGCACAATTTATCGATATACGCATTTTTCATTTTTGGAAAGACTTAACCAAAGGTAGGCATTTGTGGTTAAGAAATAATTTTTCTACCATTACTTCACAATTTGTAGATACTTGTACAGTTTTACTACTACTATGTGCTTTTGGAGCTATCAAATGGGAGCTGTTTGGAGCCTTGTTATTAAATGGATTTTTGTTCAAAGTATTGGTGGCATTGGTTGATACTCCTTTCTTTTACCTAACAACGTATTGGTTTAAAAAGAAGTTTGATTTAAAAGAAAATGAGGAAATCCAATTCGAATAATTTACATTCATACTTATTGAATTGGATAAGTGACTGAAAGTTTCTTTATTATAAACTCTGATTATCTGGTAAGAATCCAAATATGTCTTTAAGATTACCTAAAAACTCAAATGGAAATAACTACTTTTGGAATCCTATTAAGATAAAATAGTACATAAATGAAAAAAATTAGCAAATATTTATTGATGCCACTTTTGTTGATGATTACTTTAGTTGGTGCTGTACAGGCACAATTAGAGTTTCCAGAAGATAAAGTGAGTTGGGAGTTCAGTATTGAGCAAAATGGTTGTGATGCTACCATTGTTGGGAAAATTACCTGTGTAGAACACTGGCACATTTATGCGGCTAATTTACCAGAAGGTTCATTTTTAATTGCAACAACTATAGAGCCTGAGAAATCTTCTAATTATGATGTGATTGGAAAGGTAATAGAGCCTAAGCCAGAGTTTTTTCATGATGAAGCTGCTGATGAGGATATATATCAGCATTCGCATACTTTTACTTTGAAGAGAAAAATAAAAATTAAGAGTAAAAAAGATTTTACCTTAAAAGGCTTGTTTTCATTTCAAACTTGTGATGAAAGCCATTGTTTGCCACCTTATGATGCTGAATTTGAATTAAAGGTTAAAGGTTGCGGGAATGAGGAAGAAACAACAACAGAGGAAACAGAAACTGAAGTTGTTGAAGAAAATATAGATACGCTTGCTGAAGCAAATTCTGATACCTTGACAGGAGATACATTAATAGCTGAAACTTCAGATAACACTTCGGAGCAAGAACCTATAGGAGAGAAAGAAGAAAAGAAAGAGGATAAGTCTATTTGGACTATTTTCTTTTTAGCTTTTGGTAGTGGTTTGGCAGCATTGTTAACTCCTTGTGTTTTCCCTATGATTCCTATGACAGTTAGTTTCTTCACTAAACAAAGTAAGTCTAAAGCTCAGGGAATTAGAAATGCCATTTTTTATGGGGTATCAATAATCGTTATTTATGTTATTTTAGGTTCTGTTGTAACATTATTTGTGCCACCTGATGTAATAAATGAGATTTCTACAGGTGTAGGAATGAACATTTTCTTCTTTATATTACTAGTAGTGTTTGCAATTTCGTTTATGGGAGCATTCGAAATAACCTTACCTAGTTCTTGGGTTAATAAAGCAGATAAAGCATCAGATAGAGGAGGATTGATAGGTATATTCTTTATGGCGTTAGTACTTGCTTTAGTATCTTTCTCGTGCACAGGTCCTATTGTAGGAACATTGCTTGTTGAATCAGCTACAGTTGGTGGTATAGTTCCAGTTATTGGGATGTTGGGATTCTCTGCAGCGTTGGCATTGCCATTTGGATTGTTTGCTGCTTTTCCAGGATGGTTAAATTCATTGCCAAAATCAGGTGGGTGGTTAACTTCTGTAAAAGTTTTCTTAGGGTTTTTAGAGTTAGCGTTTGCATTTAAGTTCTTATCAAATGCTGATTTGGTTGTTCAAGGTCATTATTTAGAGCGTGAATTGTTCTTAGCTATTTGGATAGGAATATTTGCTGTTTTAGCAGTGTATTTATTTGGTTTAATCAGATTGCCACACGATAGTCCTGTTCAGAATTTATCAGTTGGCAGAGTATTATTAGGGACAGCTACTGTAATTTTTGTTATCTATCTTATTCCTGGATTATGGGGGGCACCATTAAAATTGATTAGTGGTTTCCCACCACCAATGTCTTATAGTGAATCTCCACACGGTGTGGGTGGTTCAGGAGGAGGTAATTCTGCCTCAATACAAGAACATGGACCAGAAGGAACACATTTAGGTGCACAAGGATTGTATTTGTTTCATGATTTAGATGAAGGACTAGCTTATGCTAAGAAGATGGGTAAACCAGCATTTTTAGATTTTACGGGCTGGGCTTGTGTAAACTGTCGTAAAATGGAAGAAAATGTTTGGGGGCAGCCAGGTGTAATTGATATTATGCGTGATGAAGTTGTTATTATTTCTTTGTATGTTGATGAGAAAGCAGAATTGCCAAAAGAAGAACAAGTGGAAGTTGAGTTTGCACCAGGTAAAACTAGGGTGTTAAAGACAGTTGGCAACAAATGGAGTGCTTATCAAACTATGAATTACCAGACCAATACTCAACCATACTACAGAATGCTTGGACCTAATGGTGAAGATTTAGCTAACGGTTCAGCGGATTATGAAAATCATGGCAATGCAGAGGATTTTAAAGCTTGGTTAGATGAAGGGTTGAAGCTATATACAGAAGCAAAAGCGAAATAATTATACAAACTTGTTGAGTAAGACATAACCAACCATTATTGCAATTAAAGCAACCAATATCCAAATGGTTCCTTTAAACTGTTCTTTGTTGCGTTTCTTGTCTTTGTAGAATTGATAGCCAATAGTTATTATAAAAACTACAATAAAACAAAGTGCAAATATTTTCTGTCCTGAGCTGAACATTATTAATGTTTAAAGTGAACGAAAATACGCCCAAAATTTTTACTGTCCTTATCTATTCGGTGGTATTTATTTTTGATGTGAGTTTGTTGTAAAAACCGAATCACTCTTTTTTTTAGTTGACCACTTCCTTTGCCAGGAATTATTTCAACAGTTTTTATTTTTTTATCAATAGCAGAGTCAATAACATCATTCAATGCTTCATCTATTGCTTTAGAGTTATTGTAAATATTGTGTAAATCGAGCTTGAGTTTGCTCATAACTCATAAGAAATTACCCAGCAGAAGATTCAGTAATTAACCAGTCTTTGTCTTGCTTTTTCATACTGACGTTAATGGCAATTTTATCACTTCTTCTAAATGTAGCTTTTATCGTAACCATGTCGTCTTTAAATTCCATGACCTCAAAAACAAAGTAACTATCTAAGTTGCCTTTATAAATTTGCTTAAAAGTAGCAAGTTCCTGGGTAGTCATAATTTTCACCCTTTTATTAAATTTAAAAACAATCAGATTGTTAGGTATTTTATCATCATTGATGATAATAAGAGGTGTTTCACCTGTAATTTCAGATTCGTTATAAAATTTTTTCAGTGCATGTAAATCAATGGTTTTTTGAATAACGGTATTTATATCTCTAGAAGTTTGAGCTAGAAATACAGATGGGATAAGAATGGTGAGAATAAGGATAAATTTTTTCATAATGCTAAATTTTATGTACATTCAAATTTACGTAAATAACTTATTTTGGTTACCAATATTTCGCTGAAGCGCTTCAAAATTCCGACCAAATAATTATTTCACACAAAAGGCACAATTTGTGATGGTATTATTTTTGTAATTTTATGGTATAAGTTTTAATGTTATGAAAAATTATAATTTATTAATAAGTAGCATATTACTTGCTGCAATTTCTTTTCAAAGTTGTAAAAAAGATAAGGATACTCCAACATTAGATTTGGGAACTACAGCTACTCAAGATAATGGTGCTGCTGAAAATGTTTTTGCTGACATTAAACGAGTGGTAGAAGAAGCTGCTGATGATAAGGGGCAAAGTGCAAAAATGGGGACAAACAATAAAACAGGAAATTATTCTTTTGGTAATTGTGCTACGGTTACTATAAACCCTGCTTGGGGGGATACCTCGTGGCCAAAGATTATGGAAATTGATTTTGGTTCAACTAACTGTCAAGGTGCTTATGGGATTAATCGTAGAGGAAAACTTACAGTTACACTTACTGATCATTACAGAGACTCAGGAAGTGTACTTACCGTTCAACCAGATAATTATTATGTTAATGATGTAAAAGTAGAAGGTACTAAAACCATTACCAACAATGGTTATAATATGAATAATAACTTATCTTTTACTGTACAAGTTTCTAATGGTTTACTTACCTATACAGATGGAACTACAGCTACCTGGCAATCAACTAGAACCAATGAATGGATAGCAGGAGAATCTACTACTTTATTTACGCATGGATTAGCTGGAGTTTGTGATGATGTTTATTTGATTACAGGCTCTGCTAGCGGTATAAGTCGTAATGGACATAACTATTCAGTTACTATCACTTCTCCATTAAGAAAAGAGATTTGTTGTCGTTGGTTAGTGAGCGGACAGTTAGAAGTTACCCCAGCTAATTTAGCAACTCGCTTTGTTGATTTTGGCTCAGGAGCATGTGATAATAAAGCAACAGTAACTATTAATGGTACCAGTTTTGTTGTTCCAATGTTTTAAATTAAAATTTAAAACTATGATATAAAAGGGGCTTTTGCCCCTTTCTTTTTTGAAGTAAACAGAATGTAAATAATATTAATTTTCTAGTTAGCTTGATAAATTACCTTTAGTGTGTTTTAATTGCCACTGATGTAATAAAAAAGCTATAAAATCTTATTTAGCAATATTTTTGTTTAGATAGAAAATAAATGAAATTATGAGAAAGATAGTTGTAACAGTTGTATTGGTATTTATTAACCTAATGCTTTATGCTCAAGGTAAATATCAGTTTTATCTGGATTTAAATAGAGCGAATAGCGATTTACTTCAAATAGAATTAAAAACACCAGAGATTAAACAAGATAAGATTGTTTACAACATGCCTAAAATAGTACCAGGTACTTATAGTATTTACGATTTTGGGCAGTACGTAATGGATTTCGAAGCTTTTGATAAAGATGGATATGCGCTAAGTGTTAATCGTTTGGATGATAACAGGTGGGAAATAGTTGATGCTACAAAGCTTGCAAAAGTTACCTATTGGGTTGAAGATACCTGGGATGCTAATGTTGATGAATTGGTGTTTGAACCGGGAGGAACTAATATTGAGAAAGGTGAAAATATTGTGTTAAACAACCATGGGTTTTTTGGATATTTTGATGGGCTAAAGAAAATTCCTTATGAAGTTAATGTTACCCGACCAGAAAATTTTTATGGATCTACAGGTCTTAGCTCTATTAAAACTGTTGGCAATACAGATATATTTACCATTCCAAACTATATGGATTTGGTAGATTCTCCTATAATGTATAATGAGCCAGATACTACTGTTGTTAAAGTTGGAAATGCAGATGTGTTAATTTCGGTTTATTCTAAAAATAAAGTAGCTACTTCTAAAGAATTATCAAAAGATATTAAGGAAATTTTAGAGTTGCAAAAAGATTATTTAGGTGGAACCTTACCTGTAGATAAGTATGCATTCATTATCTATCTTTATGCTGGGCAAAGTGGCTCAGGTGGTAGTGGAGCGTTAGAACACTCATACTCTTCATTTTACTATTTGCCTGAAATGCCTGCTGAACAGTTGTCGGGTATTGTGGTTGATGTAGCTGCTCATGAATTTTTTCACATTGTTACCCCATTAAATATTCATTCGAAAGAAATAGGTGATTTTGATTACATCCAGCCAAAAATGTCAAAACACTTATGGATGTATGAGGGAGTGACTGAGTATTTTGCAGGGCATGTGCAGGTTTATGGAGGGATGCAATCTCCACAGGAATATTTGGATGTAATCGAATCTAAAATGAAAGGAGCAAATGGTTACAAAGATGATTTGCCATTTACCGAAATGAGTTTAGGATGCCTGGATGAGCATAAAAACCAATATGGAAATGTATATCAAAAGGGAGCTTTAATAGGTATGTGCTTAGATATTTTGCTTCGAGAAAAAACTGATGGAAAAATAGGGGTGAAAGATATGATGGCCAAATTGGCTAAAACTTATGGTAAAAATGTTTCTTTTAATGATGATGAGTTATTTGATAAGATTGCAGAATTAACTGTACCAGAAACTAAAGAGTTCTTCAAGCAATATGTTGCTGGAAATGACGATTTGCCTTTTGAGGAATACTTTAAAAAGGTAGGAATTATCTTTAAAAAAGATGCTGTAGTAAAAGAAGTAAGTCTTGGAAATGTGATGCTGAGTTATAACCCTGAGACACAACGTTTGTTTGTTGCAGATATGGGTAATGCAGATGCTTTTGGTAAAAATTTGGGATATAAAACAAACGATGAATTGCTTGCCATTAATGGCGAGAAAATCAATATTGCTGATGTACAAAGTCAAATCAATAATTTTAAGAAAAACACCAAGTCCGGTGATAAAGTAGAAATACTTGTTGCTAGAAGAGATGGTAATGAATTTAAAGAGAAAAAACTAAAAGGTAAAGCTATCCTAACCGAAAAAACCAAGAAATTTTTAATTGAATTTGATGAGAATGCTACTCCAAAACAACTACAAATAAGAAAAGCCTGGTTAGGGCAATAATTGATTCACTAATTTTACAAGATGCTTAACAAAAAACGACTATACTGGTTTTTTCAAATTATAGGCTGGTTGGTTTATGTTGTTATTGTTGGCATTTTTAATATCCTTACTGGAAATCAACTTACGCTAGAGTTGATATATAGTTTATTAGCAATTTATATCATAGTGTTGGTGGTTGCTCACGCCTACAGGTCATTGGTAGTTAAATTTAATTGGATGAGGTTTAATATACTTCGTTTAATTCCACGAATATTAATTGCTACCATTACTTCGGGTATTGTTGTTTATGTATTAAAATCGATAGTAATAGAATGGCTAATTGTTCGTAATGATTATGTTTTTAATCTTCGTGATGCTTTTCCTTCAGTTATTAGCTGGACTTTGCTTTATCTGATATGGTCGTTGTTATATTTTTTGTTTCATTATGTAAACAACTACAAAAAAGAAGAAATTAAAAACCTAAAGTGGCAAGCAGCAAAAAATGAAATGGAGTTGAACAAATTAAAATCACAATTAAACCCTCATTTTATATTCAATTCTATGAATAGCATTAGAGCATTGGTAGATGAAGATCCTATTTTAGCTAAAGATGCTATTACACAACTTTCTAATGTGTTAAGAAACTCATTATTAATGGGTAAGCAAAAATTAATCCCTCTATCAGATGAGATGAAGTTGGTAAATGATTACCTGAGTTTAGAAAAAACTCGTTTTGAAGAGCGTTTGATGATTGAGCAATCTGTTAAAGAAGAGACCCTTAAATTTTTAGTTCCTCCTTTAATGATACAAACATTAGTAGAAAATGGTATAAAGCACGGTACCTCAAAGTTACCTGAAGGAGGAAAATTGCAAATATATTCTCATATAGATGATGATGGAGGTTTGAAGGTTGTCATTTACAATAGTGGTAAATATGATTCTTTCAAAAAATCAGAAACAGGTTTTGGCCTTTTAAACACCAAGCAGCGATTAGAATTGCTTTATGGTAATGAAGCTAAATTCTCTATACAAAATGAAGGTGATAAAGTAAAAACTGAAATAATTATTCCAAATAAAACTATTTTATAAATATTATGAGAGCAATTATAGTAGATGACGAACGATTAGCGAGAAAAGAGTTAACCAATTTATTGTCAGAGTTTCCAGATGTGGAAATTATTGCTGAATGTAATAGTGCAGATGATGCTATAAAAGAAGTTGATCAATTAAAACCAGATGTAGTTTTTTTAGACATCCACATGCCAGGTAAAGATGGTTTTGGAGTTTTGGAAGAACTAGATTATACCCCTCATGTTATATTTATTACCGCTTATGATGAATACGCTATAAAAGCATTTGAGGTAAATGCTTTAGATTATTTACTGAAACCAATACAAACAGATAGGCTTAAGGAAGCAATAGGAAAAATTAAGATTGAAGAAATTGAAGAAGTAGATAAATCGGATAAACTTGGTTTAAAAGATCAGGTATTTGTAAAAGATGGAGATAAGTGTTGGTTTGTAAAACTTTCTGATATTCCTTTATTTGAGTCAGAAGGGAATTATGTTAGGGTTTATTTTGACAATAACAAACCTCTTATTTTAAAATCGTTAAATAATCTCGCTAGTAAGTTAGATGAGAATGTTTTTTTTAGAGCTAACCGAAAGCATATCATTAATTTAGAATGGATTGATACCATTGAAAATTGGTTTAATGGAGGGTTGATGGTTAAATTACATAATGGTAAACAAGTAGAAATCTCGAGAAGACAAGCAAGTAAACTTAAAGATATGAAGAGTCTGTAAAAGGTTATTTGTCTATTATTATTCATGATTCATCTTAAAAATTAACACAATACGTATAAAATTTTTGTTGCTGTATTGATTTTATTCGGATATTGTAATATCAATTTACAAGAGAAATGGAAAAGATTCGAATAGAACCAACAGACGTATCTCCAGAAGTAATTTTCGATTTAAATAGTAACCAGTTTGTTATTAGAGGGAAATCTGTAGTTTCTGAAGTAGATAGTTTTTATGCCCCACTTATTGATTGGCTAGAACAAGCTAACGGTAAAATCAATAAAAGAGTTGATTTTGTGTTTGATTTAGAATACTTCAATATCTTTTCTTCCAAACGAATATTATTTATCCTTTACAGGTTGAGTGATTTAAGACAATCAGGAGCAGACATAAATATTATTTGGCATTTTTCTATGGAAGATGATGACATGAAAGAAGTTGGAGAAGACTTTGCATGTATGGTAAACCTGCCCTTTGAGTTTATCAGCCACTCTATGGAACCACAATTAAATTAATCTCTACTACTTAATTATTAATAATATTGCTCACCTTTGCGGTTGGAAACTGCTAAGGAAGCGGTTTGTTATTTAAAACTTTATTTATGAAAAACATATCTTTAGCTTTAAATGCAATTCTTGCAATTGCAGTAATCATTTTATACTATTTGCATTTTAGTATTACTAATCCTACTAATTCAGAAGAAGCAAATATGAATGAGGTTGGTCAACTTGCTGAAGAAGACACAACAGGAAGTCAAGAATTAATAGTTTCTAATGTTGGATATCTAAACGTTGATTCTTTACAGAAAAACTACAAATTGTATACTGAACTTATTAATAAGCTGAAAGCAAGAGAAGCAAGGTATGAAAAAGAACTAAATGCAAAGTCTGCTGCTTTAGAAAAGAAGTTTATTGCATTTCAGAAAGCAGCGCCTACTATGACACAGTTTGAAGGACAAACAAAACAAAAAGAATTGTTGGCAGAAGAGCAAAAGCTTTATAAGATGAGAGATGATTTTGCTGTAAAATTTCAGGAAGAAGAAGCTAAATTAAATCAAGAGTTTCAAAAGAAAGTAAAAGATTTTATCAAAGAGTATAATAAAGATAAAGGATATAATATTATTATTGGAGCATCACAACTGGGTAATATTGTTTTAGATTATAATGAAGGAATTAACATTTCTAATGATGTTATTGATGGATTGAATGAGATGTATGATAAAGAAAATGCTCCAAAAGAAGCCGAAAACGAATAGAAGTAATGTTAATTGCTAAAGAAAAGGAGAGAACTAACATTGCCGAGTATGTTTTGTACATGTGGCAAATAGAAGATATTATTCGATCTAATAACTTTGATTTAGAACAGATCACCGAAACAGTAATCAGTCGTTTTGATATTTCTGATGAGATTAAGTATGATATGAAGTTATGGTATCAGAATTTAATTGAGCAGATGATGAAAGAAGGAATTGCGGAAAAAGGACATTTAAAAAAAACTATAAATTATATTGAAGAATTAAACAACTTACATAATTCATTACTGACAACCATTCAGGATATTGATTACCAAGAAAAATATCTGGCAACTAAGGCAAACATTACTTCTTTTATGCAAAAGGCAGGTGGAGAAACTACTAATGAAATACATGCCTGTTTTGTAGCATTGTACGGACTGTTAATACTAAAACTAAAAAGATCCGAAATTAGTGATGATACTAAAGTTGCAATGAAAACCTTTAGCGATTTATTAGCACTTTTGGTAGATAAATACAATAAATTAAAAAAAGGAGAATTAGAATTACCCAAAGAAAAAAGCAACTAACACAACAAAAAAGAGTCTTATACGTAGTATAGTTGCCTACTAAACTAGTTTTGAGAAGTTTTATAATAAGCATATTAATATTGTTTGCAGTTAGTAAAGTAAGTGCTAATTGTACTACTAATTTTATTGCTGCTCCTGTAGTAGATAGTATCACAGTAGATACAGCAGGTAACGTTACTATCTGTTGGCAAACAGTAGTTGATCCAGATTTAGATCATTATGCAATATATATGTTTAATCCAATTACAGGTGCAAATGATAGTATTGATGAAGTAAATGCACCTGCAAATTGTTACACTTTTCCTGCTGGTTTAAATAACTCTGATATAGAAAGTCTTGAATTAAGTGTTGTTGCTTTAGATAATTGCCCTACGCCTAACTCTAATACTTCCAGTTATCATAACACTATTTTTTTAGAACATACTATTGATAAATGTGCAGCAAGTGTAGATTTGAACTGGAATGCCTATGATGATTTTAGCTCAGGAACTAATGTATTATATAAAGTGTTTTTAAGTGTCAATGCTGGGGTATATACTTCTGTTGGTAGTACCTTGGGTACTAGCTTTACATATTCAGGAATTGTACAAGGTAATAACTATAACTTTTTTGTAAGAGCTTATGAAAACAATGGTGTAGGACCATATAGTTCTTCCTCCAATGATGTTCAAATAAATTCAGTTGACTTTTTTAAAGACCCACAATTTAACTACTTATATACTGCTACAGTTGTGGATTCACAACAAATAAATTTACAGTTTTATGTGGATACTACAGCAGATGTAAGTTATTACAATGTTAAAAGAAAAACTACTTTAAGCGAACCTTATATAATAATAGCTACTGTTGGAGATTACACAGGAATGAATCCTTTAGTTACTTATACTGATTATGATGTGACTGCTAAAAGCACTCATTATTATTATGAGATTGAAACCATTAATGTTTGTGGGCAATTAAAATATACTTCTAACATCGGTAAAACGATATGGTTAAAAGCTGAGGCTGATAGTGTAGCAGAGAAAAATACATTAACCATTACTAAATATGATGGTTGGTTGGGTATGGTAGATAACTATCAAATTTATAGGGCCGTAAATGGGGTTTGGGACAATACACCAATTGCTACATTGGCAGTATTTGGAGATACAACCATTTATGAAGATAACATTATGAATGTTACCCAAGGTGATGGTGAGTTTTGTTATAGAGTTGAGGCTAAAGAAAGGAACATTCCTCATGTAGGGAGTTTGCCTTATGCAATCAGTACTTCTAACGAGAGTTGTGTTAAACATCAGCCATTAATTTTTGTGCCAAATGCTTTTGCACCACAGAGTAGTTTTAATGCCACATTTAAACCAATTCTTACTTTTTCAGATCCTGATGGATATTTGTTTCAGGTATACAATAAATGGGGGCAGCTAGTATTTGAAACACAAGATATTAATGAAGCTTGGAATGGTGCTTTTGAGAATTCAGGAAAAATTTGCCCAGTTGATACTTATGTGTATGTAATTAGGTTTACTTCAGCTAAGGGTAAGGAGTTTAAAAAAACAGGTGCAGTAACCATGCTTAGGTAAATGTTACCCTTTCGGTGTGAGAGTAGCAAGTTGCTTTACTTTCTCTACAGAATCCAAATAATGTAATTCCGAGTTCTTTTGCAAAATCTACAGCTAAGCTAGATGGTGCTGATACTGCTGCCAATATTGGAATTTTAGCTGCAAAAGCTTTTGATACAATTTCATAAGAAATTCTACCACTAACAGTTAAGCACTTAGCTTCCGAAAGTTGATTCTTGTTCACTAAATACCCAATTACTTTGTCAACAGCATTATGCCTACCAATATCTTCTCTTACACAAATTAATTCCCCACCTAAAGTGAAAGCACCAGTAGCATGTGAGCCTCCAGAAGATTGGAAGGTCTTTTGATGCTTAGACATCTCTTTAAACATCTTTGAGGTGGTATTAATATCTATTTTGCTTTCATCTGTTAATTTACATGTTGAGTCAATTTCTTGTAACTCTGTTTTACCGCAAATGCCACAAGACGAAGCAGATAAAAAGTTTCTACTGTTAGAATATCCTGAACGGATTAAGTTTTCATCAATATTGATATTAGCCTCTGTAATGATGTTGTTTTCTGTTTCAGAAAGTTTAATATTGAGGGTTTCTTCTCCTCTATAAATATCTTCAGAGTATAGTAAACCGCGAATTAATTCTTCATCATCACCAGGTGTTCGCATGGTTAAAGAAAAAGGTTTGTTATTGATGTTAATTTGTAGACCACCTTCAACTGTTAATTCATCATTAACATTTTGAGTGTCTTTTGCATCAATTTTCTTTCCTTGATATTGGTTAGTAGCCACTAGTGTTTTAAATAAAAATCTTTGGTTAAAGTTATGTATTCTTTGGTGTATTCATGCCTGTTTTCAGTTTCAATTGTAAGTTCAGTCTCTTCAATCGGTTTTTTCTGAAATGAAAATTCCAATAGTACTCGTTTTGGATTTTTGTTAAAGTTTGGTTTTACTAAACACCTTCTTGAAAGAAAAAGTTCATTCTTTGTTGCAATATCAATTAAAGACTTCGATTCTTCAATTGGGAGGATTGCTGAGAAAACCCCATCTGGAGAGAGTAATCTTTTTACAGAACTTATTAAATCTTCGAACGATAAATCTCGAGTGTGCCTTGCTGTAGTTCTATTTGTTGCGGGTGCTTTAGTTGAGTCAATGAAAAAAGGTGGATTGCAAACAATGTTATCATACAATTTATTGGGTTGATAATCTTGTATGGCTATATTGAAAACAGCTAATCTATCACTCCAATTTGAATTTTGGAAATTCATTTTTGCTTCTTGGTAAGCTTCTTCATTTATTTCAACGGCATCAATTTTAGCCTTGTCGTTTCGTTGAGTCAGCATTAAGGGAATTAAGCCAGTTCCAGTTCCAATATCCAAAATTTTCTTTCCATTAGAGTTTACCCAAGCACCCAACAATACACCATCCGTTCCTACCTTCATAGCAGTGTTTTCTTGTACAATACTAAATTGTTTGAATTGAAAAGTGTTCACCTTTTTGGTTGATTAACGGTTTTCTTGTACACTGTTATTCTATGGTTTTTGTTTCCCCGTTTTCGTCAATACTTTCTATGTGCGAATCTCCATTTTCGTCAATATATATTTGCAACCTAGTTTTATTATTTTTATCCATCAAATATAACCCGAAATCTCCAGCGAATGTTCTACCAATGAATAATCTGTATGGAGAGAGATGATCAGGATTATTGTAAAATTTTTCAAGTTCTTTTTCGCGCAACATGGAGTCTTTAATGCTCTCTATCTTCCTCAACTCCGAAGTGATCGCATCATTTTGTTTATCAGACCGCTCTTGTAATAGAAGTCCGTATTGTTTTTTCCATTCTCCTGAATCTAAATATTCATCTTTTCGTAACGCCATTATTTGATCATTTTTTCGTTGGTCAAATGTTAGTAATTGATAGCTGTTAGTACTATCAATTCCATACACCAAACCACCTATTTCATCTCCATCTTCATTAAAAAATAGCAAACCGGCAATATTTCTTTCAGTATCAGGATCAATTATTTTGCCGTCAATGGTAGCTAATGCTTGTTTTTCAGGGTTGCTTAGGACGATGTATTTGTTTCCATTTTTATCAACAATATTTAGTCTTTCCGTTGTGATTTCTGGGACTATTTTCTCCTCTATGGATTTTATATTTTCGCTTGTTGATTTGGATAAAATTAACAAGTAAGCAATAATTGAGGTTAAGAGTATCAGGTTGATAACAGGTAGTTTTTTCATCTTATTTAAATTGTATGCAACAATATATTCATGTTGTATTAATACAACATATCTGTACTATAACTTTTAACCAAATATAATTAAATTACTATAGATATAAATCAACCAAGCCTTCAGGAGTAGTAACAGTTACAACTTTATTGTCTCTATCCACCTTTTGAATAATATCATCAGTAATTGGAACTAGTATTTCTTTTCCATTAGCATTAACAATTTCAAAAATGGCTTGAGTAGGGTAATCTAACACTTGTTTGATGATTCCTAATTCACCAAGATTGGTGTCAATGACAGTAAACCCAGTTATTTCATGGTAATAAAATTGATTGCCAGTAAGTTTGGGAAGTGCTGCTAATGGTAAATAGGTTTCTTTGCCAACTAGTGATTTGGCTTCATCAACCGAATCAACATCTTCAATTTTAATACGAAGTGTTCCGTTGTTTAAGGTTTGGGCTTGGGTAATAAAAAAAGGAACCAGTAGTTTATCCTTTTTATTCAATTGGATAAGTACTGATTCCAGTCCGTTATATTCTTCGGGATTATCTACATCTAATTTGATGATGATTTCTCCCTGCTTGCCATGAACTTTAGAAGTGTAACCTAAGTAATAGCACTCTTCTATATTCATAATTTATATTCTTATTCCTCTGCTTTCTTTTCTTCCTCAGCAGCAGCTTCTTCTGTTGCTTCAGCTTTTGGCTCCTCAGCAACTTCTTCGGCTTTCTCTGCCTCTTTTGCCTCAGCAGCAGGTTCCTCAACTGGCGCTTCTTCTTTTGCTTCCTCAGCAGGAGCAGCCTCTTCAGCTTTTGGTTCTTCAACTGGAGCTTCCTCTGTTGCAGCTTCTGCACTTTCTTCAGTTGCAGCCTCAGCAGCATCTGCTTCAGCGGCAGCAGCCATTTCAGAAGTTTTAGCTAATACAGCAGCAGCTTTCTTTTCGTTAGCTTCTTTTTCAGCAGCTAATCTTGCTTTTTCAGCATCGGCAGCAGCTTTTGCTAAACCATCAGCTTTTCCAGCAATCTTGCTTTCTTTTTCTTTTAACCAAGCTTCAAATTTCTTGTCAGCTTGTTCTTGAGTTAAAGCACCTTTTAAAACACCTCTATCTAGGTGGTCTTTGTGCATAACTCCTTTGTAAGACAATAAAGCTCGACAAGTGTCAGTTGGTTGAGCACCTTGTTTTACCCAATGTAGGCATCTGTCGAAATTAATGTCAATTGTTGCAGGATTGTCGTTAGGATTGTAAGTACCTAGTTTTTCAATAAACTTCCCATCACGTGGGGCACGAGCATCCGCTACAACTACATGGAAAAAAGCATATCTTTTCTTACCATGTCTTTGTAATCTAATCTTTGTAGGCATCTTTTAAAATTTAATTATTAATTAATTTTTGAGCCTGCAAATGTAGGAAAATATTGATACAAAGCAACTTTTGATAAGAAATTTCTAGTACCCAAATATTTCTTCGAGAGTTACCTCTTCGTATTCACCCATTTCTTTTAAAACGTCAACATCTACCAAGTCCTTATTTCCAATAACTAAGAAAGTATAGTTTCTACCTTTAATATTATCATTAAAGAATTGTTTCATGTCTTTCATTTCAAGAGATTTGATATTAGGATAAATTTCTTTTTTAATATCATAGTCTCTACCCATTTCTTTTGCACTTAGATACCTCCAAAATAAACTTGAGCGTTTAGATCTGGAAGTTTCAATTTTCTTTAATGCAGCGAGTTTGGCATCTTGAAATTGATCTTCAACCTCAGGCATATTGTTCATTAACTCCATCATTGCCACTTTGGCATCACCCAATTTATCTACTTGTGTGCCAATGTAAGCCCTTACATAATGCGACTCATCCAATTTGCCCGGAGTTGTATAGTAAGCATAGGCAGAATATGCTAATGCTTTAGACTCTCTAATTTCCTGAAAAATAATGGATGAAAGGCCTGAACCAAAATACTCATTAAACACATTGGTAGAAGCGGCTAAGTCTTTATTGTAAGCACCTGCTTTAGAGAGCATCATCACTTCTGATTGAACCATATCATGATTGATAAAGTACACTTTGTTCTCGTTCATTTCCAATTCAGGAAATTCTTTTGCTGCAATTAGTGGTTTTAATTGTTCAGGCGTTTTGTGGTGTGTATTAATTACTGATGCTACCTCATCCATATTCTTTTTACCATAGTAATAAACATAGTGTTCGTAAGAGGTAATGGATTTTATTTTTTCTACTAAGCTATTAATGTCAATATTATTCAATTCTTCCTCAGACAAAATGTGTTTTTGAGGAGATTCAGGACCGTACTTACCATAGTTCATCATTGCACCATAAAAGATGCGCCATTTAGATAATTTATCATCATTTCTTTCTTTTAAAATATCTTTTACAACATTATCATAGGCCTCTTGGTTTGGTTGAACATTGGCCAAAATATGCTCAAAAAGCTGTATGCCCTCTTCTAAAGATTCTTCTAAACCAGAAAGTGTAACGTAAACTCTTTCATCAGCAGCATAAACACTGTATGAAAGACCAAGCTTATATAGTTCAGTTTGTAACTCAGCTGCTGAATATTTGTCTGTGCCAAGGTATTCCAAATACTTAACTGCTAAGGTTAATTCTTTGTCGCTAAACCTACCCATATCTAAGATATAGTTCAGGCGGAAAAGGTCGTTCGTAGTATTTTCAACATAATAAAAAGGAACTTTATTGTTTAGCTCACTTTTCTTTACATCTTTCTCATATTCATCAAACATTGGTTCCATTCGGGTAGCTTCCATTGCTTCAATTTCTTTAGCAAAAGCTGACATGGTATCTCTGTTTAATGCAACTTGAGTAATTTCTGGTTTTTCAACTTTTACATTGTCTCGTTTGCCAGTCCTTTTGTTTACAACCACATAGTTGTTTCCAAAATGTTTGTTAGCAAAATCAACGATTTCTTGCTTGGTTACTTTGCTTAATTTGTTGTAAGATTCAACTACTTCAGACCAGTCTTTACCTAAAATAAAGGCGTCTGTCATTTGCGAAGCTCTGTACCAGTTGTATTCAGAATACTGGGCATCTTGAAGTTTTAAATTCTTAATTACAGCAGGAGTCATCCAATCTTCAAACTCTCCTTTTTTAATTTTTTCTAACTCAGCTAACAATAAATCTCTTGCTTCTTCCAATGTTTGTCCTTCACGAGGTTTTGCATTTAACTTAAAGAAAGAATAATCTTTAGCAGTCATATATTGTGAATGTGCATCTAATACTTTTTGAGCTTGTACTAAATTCAGATCAATTAAGCCTGCTTGTTGGTTGGCCAACATATAATCAATCAACTTTAATTTATAAATATCTTCGTTTTTTACTCCAGGTAATCTAAATCCGATATCTACCCATTCGGCATCTGTACCATAAACATCAATTACTTCTGGTTCTGTTATCTCATCTTCTGGCTCATAAGTAAATTTTGGTACTTCTTTAGATTGATACTCTCCAAAATATTTTTTTACTAAATCCACAGTTTTATCGGGGTCTAAATCTCCAGATAAAATGATAGCCATATTATTTGGAACATAGTAAGTGTTAAAGTATTCATGGATTTTTTCCATAGAAGGATTTTTTAAATGTTCGCTTGTTCCTATAGTGGTTTGCGTTCCATAACTGTGCTTTTTAAATAATGTTTTCATCATTGTACTCCAAGCCAATCTCCAATCGTTATCTTGACCCCTGTTAAATTCTTCGTAAACAGCTTCTAATTCTGTATGGAATAGTCTTAATACCAATTCACTAAAACGTTCAGATTCTATAGTTAACCATTTTTCAAATTCGTTCGATGGAATGTCATTAATGTAAACAGTTCTTTCTAAGGAAGTGTACGCATTTGTTCCTTTTGCTCCCAAAGAGCTAATCATTTTATCATACTCGTTAGGTACAACGTATTTGGCTGCTTCACCTGATAAACTGTCTATTTGGCGGTAAATGGCTTTTCTTTCTTCTTCATCTTCAACAGTTCTTCTTTTCTCATACAAATCAGAGATTTGTTTTAGTAGTACTTTTTCAGTTTCCCAATCTAAAGATGCAATTTTAGAAGTGCCTTTAAAAAGCATGTGCTCTAAGTAGTGAGCTAAACCGGTAGCATCAGCAGGGTCTTGCTTGCTGCCCGTATTTACAGCTATGTTCGTTTGAATACGAGGTTCATCAGTATTTACTGACATATATACTTTTAAGCCATTATCTAATGTATAGATAAGGGTGCTTAAAGGATCGTCTTTTATGGTTTCGTATTCGTACTTATACCTGCTTTCTTGTTTTTGTTCGCTATCTCCACAAGAAATAATCAAAAAAGCAGCAATAACTGCTGTTAATACAAGGTTTAATTTTTTCATAATGACTCTGATTTATGCATATCCAACATCCATATCTAGCTTTTTAGCCAAATCAATTAAGGCTGGGTTTTTCTCACTCATTTTAATAAATTTTTCTTGAGGAGTGTAAGCCTTTTTAGTTGTTGAATCTTTATTGATTTTAATATTAATTTGAATGTTATAATTTGATAATGCCTTTCTGATAAATTCTAAAAAATCAGTCTGTTGGGCTTTAAACTCATCATAAAGTACTTTGTTCTCAACAATTAGCTGAATATTGTCGTTTGTAATTGCAGGTATTTTTTCAAAAGCACTAGCTAAGCTTGATTTGCCTTTTTCTAGTAATAATTTTTTATATTTATTCCATTCATTAACGAATTGCTCTTCGGTATATTGTTGGGCAATTTTTTTGGTGCTCTCTGTTGTATCATCTTTGTTTTGCTTTCCCTTTTCTGTAGTGCCGTTAAGCGAAATAGAATCAGCAAAAGAAATAGAAGGATTCAGTTTTACAGTGGAAGCAGCAGGCTTTGGATTTTCTGTTGGAGGTTTGGGTGTGGGTTTTTCTTTAACTTCAGTTTTAGTTTGTACTGTGGTAGTTTGTGCTTTAGTTTCAACGGGTTTATTGTATTCTGTAGCTGGTTCTTTAACCTGTTGAAGTTCGCTACTGTTTTGTGATGTTGATTCTTGGGGTTGAGTTGCTGTTGTATTAGTCGGTTCTTGAACGGGTGTTGTAGCTTTTTTTGTTGTGTTAATTGGCAAGTTAATTATGGAGTTTTTTTTTTCTTCGGTTGCTTGTCCCAAAGAGCAAAGCTGCATCAGCATCACTTCAACTAATAAGCGTTGATTTTTACTGGCTTTGTACTTGGTGTCAATGCTGTTGGTAATGTCTAAAAATTTAATCAGTTCGTTTACAGATGTGGCTTTTGCTTGTGTAACATAGCGTTCTTTAATGTTTGCACCAACTTCTAACAAAGAAACAGTTTTCTCATCTAAGCAAACTAATAAATTTCTGAAATGTTCAGCTAAGCCATTAACAAAGTTGTGTCCGTTAAATCCATGATTTAGTATTTTATTAAAAATCAAAAGACTTTCAGAAACGTTTTTTGTTAAAACAGCATCGGTTACCTTAAAGTAGTAATCGTAATCTAAAATGTTAAGATTTTCAATCACATCTTTGTAAGAGATACTTCCTCCCGAGAAACTAACAATTTGATCAAACATAGATAGCGCATCTCTCAATGCACCATCTGCTTTTTGAGCAATAATGTGTAACCCATCATGCTCTGCTTCTACATTTTCATTTTTAGCAATTCTATCTAGATGATTAGCAATGTCTTCAACTTGTATTCTGTTAAAATCAAAAATCTGACAACGAGACAGTATAGTTGGTATTATTTTGTGTTTTTCTGTTGTTGCTAAAATAAAAATAGCATGCTTTGGGGGTTCTTCTAATGTTTTAAGGAAAGCATTAAAAGCTGCTTGAGAAAGCATGTGTACCTCGTCAATGATATATACTTTATGAGTTCCAATTTGCGGAGCAAACCTCACTTGGTCAATTAAGTTTCTAATATCTTCAACGGAATTGTTAGAAGCTCCATCAAGTTCAATAACATTTAATGAGTGGTTCTCATTAAAAGCTTTACATGAGTCACATTCATCACAGGCTTCAATGCTTTCGGTTATGCTAAAACAGTTAATGGTTTTAGCAAGTATTCTTGCACAGGTAGTTTTACCAACTCCTCTTGGCCCACAAAATAAAAAAGCCTGAGCTAAGTGGTTGCTTTTTATGGCATTCTTTAAAGTTGAGGTAATAGCTTGTTGCCCAACAACTGTATCAAAAGTAGTTGGTCTGTATTTACGAGCCGAAACAATGAAATTTTCCATACCTCAAACAAAAGTCAAATATAATTTAAATGATATTATAAACGTTTATAATGATAACTTTGTTTTTAACAAAAACTTACATCTGTATTTATGATTAGAATTATCTTGTTTCTCCTGTTTATTGCTCTTTCTTCTTTGGTTTTCGGACAAAAAGGATTAAGTCATAAAAATAAGCAAGGTAGTAATTTAAGACATGATATAGATGTTCCATTATTAGGGGTTGGATATAGTCTAAAGTTTCCATTAGGGGAAAAAGGACATATTGGACCTCAATTTGGTTTAGGGGGTGTAAAAGGGATGCTAGTTTTTGAAAACAATGATAACATTCTTCCAGTATTAGGTTTTGAGATAGGTTATATTGGTTTGGCTATTAATACATACCCAACAGATAAATTAACAATTGAGTATTCGATTAGTATAGGTTTGTTTATGGGTGTTTCAAGTGCTTCTGGGTATCTGTTTGGGGCGGAATCTTATAATTTTAATTGTGCTATTTTTTATGGTGATAAAACTCAAGTGGGAGTTCGATTAGGTGCAGGAATAGATAATAATTATTGGTTGTTAAGCTCAAATTTTTTAGTGTTTAGATACTCTTGGGGTAAATAATTAAAGGAGGTATTTATTTTTAACTTTACATTCAATTAGTTTCATGATTATTAGAGTTTCATTCGTTTTAGAATAAAGCAGTATAAATCTTTGTTTTAACTATTTGCATATCAAACTAAAATGTTTACTTTTGCCGTCCTTTAAAATAAATTTAAAGGATTAACTAAATAAATTGGAAATGACAAAACGTTATGAGACTGTCTTCATTTTAACTCCCGTTTTATCTGCAGAGCAGGTAAAGGAGACAGTTGTAAAATTTAAAAAGTCTTTGAAAGATGGAGGTGCAAACCTTAAGCATGAAGAAGACTGGGGGTTAAGGAAATTGGCTTACCCAATTCAAAAAAAATCAACAGGTTTTTACCATTTGTTTGAGTATGAAGCCGAAGGTGAATTAATAGCTAAGTTAGAGTTAGATATGAAAAGAGACGAGAAGATTATGCGTTTCTTAACGGTATCTATGGATAAGCATGCTATTGCCTTTGCTGAATCAAGAAAACAAAGAACAGCAAAAGCTTAATTTTAACCTTTAAAACTAAAAACCATGGCAGAAAATAGTTCAGAAATTAGATATTTAACTCCTCCAAATATTGAGTTATCTAAAGAGAAATACTGTAGATTTAGAAAAAACAGAATTAAATATATCGATTATAAAGATGAGAAGTTCTTGCTTCAATTTGTAAATGAGCAAGGTAAGTTATTACCAAGAAGAATTACAGGAACATCTTTAAAATATCAACGTAAAGTGTCGCAAGCTGTAAAAAGAGCAAGACACTTAGCTTTATTGCCTTATGTTGGCGATATGTTAAAATAATAGGAGGGCAGTAAGATGAAAGTTATATTAAAAGAAAATGTAGAAAAATTAGGATTTAAAGACGAAGTAGTTGAAGTAAAAAACGGCTACGGAAGAAATTTCTTAATTCCTAAAGGTATGGCTGCTTTAGCTACTGAGTCTGCTTTAAAAGTTTTAGAAGAAAACTTAAAGCAAAGAGCAGTTAAAGACCAGAAAGTAAAAGATGAAGCACAAAAAACTGCTGATGCACTGAAAGAATTAGTAGTAAAGGTGTCAGCTAAAGTTGGTGAAAAAGGTAAAATCTTTGGTTCTGTAAATACAATTCAATTAGCTGACGCAATTGAAAAAAGCGGACATAAAGTTGATAGAAAGTACATTAAAATAAAAGGAGAACCAATTAAAGAGGTTGGTACTTATGAGGCAAATGTTAGGTTGCACAAAGATGTAGATACTGACTTCAACTTTGAAGTAGTTGCTGAAAAGTAATAGTAAAAGTTAATTATACTTTGAAGTCCTGTGAATTTTTGCAGGACTTTTTTATTGCTTAAATAAAATAAATCACTACATTTGCGTTCTGAAATATGAATGACGAATTGAGGGAACGCACAGTTCCCTCTTTTTTTGGAAAAAAATGATAACAGCAGAACAAGTAAAAGATTTAATTAAGGATAAGCTGGAAGAGAAAAATTGTTTTGTGGTAGAATTGGAGGTAAGGTCAGGGAATAACATTTTGTTAGAGGTGGATAGTATGGATGGTTTTACCATTCAAGATTGTGTTGATTTTAGCAGAGCAGTTGAGCATAATTTAGATAGAGAGATAGAGGATTTTGAGTTGCATGTCTCTTCGCCAGGCTTAGATAAGCCGTTTAGGGTTAAGGAGCAATACCTTAAAAATATTGGAAGAGAGGTGAAAGTGATAACCCAAGAAGAAGGTAAGATTAAAGGGGAATTGAAGTCGGTAAATGATGAAGGGATAGAAGTGGAATATTCTTATAAAGAAAGAATAGAAGGAAGAAAGAAGAAGCAAACAATAGTTGAACAAAAGAAAATAGATTTTAATAATATTAAAGAAACTACATTAATAATATCGTTTAAATAAACTAAAAATGGAAAGTTTAAGCCTAATAGATTCGTTTCAGGAATTTAAAGAATTCAAAGATATTGATAGAGCAACACTAATGAATATTCTAGAAAGTGTTTTTAGAAGTACTATCAAAAAAAGATTTGGAGACGATGAAAATTTTGATTTTATCGTGAACGTAGATAAAGGAGATTTAGAGATTTGGAGAAATAGAGAGATTGTGCCTGATGGAGAAGTAGAAGATGAAAATAAAGAAATTGCATATAAAGATGCAATTAAAATTGAACCTGATTTTGAAATTGGAGAGGAAGTATCAGAAGAAGTAAAGATGGAAGATTTTGGAAGAAGAGCGGTTCTTTCACTTAGACAGAACTTAATGTCTAAGGTAATGGAATTAGAGAAAGACAATATATACTCACAATATAAGGATAGAGTAGGTGATTTAATCACAGGTGAAGTTTATCAGGTTTGGAAGAGAGAAATTTTGATTTTAGATGATGAAGATAATGAGTTAATTCTTCCAAAGAATGAGCAAATTTCTAATGATAGATTTAAGAAGGGAGATAACGTAAGAGCGGTTGTTGTTAAAGTGGAAATGAAAAACAATAAGCCATTAATTATTTTGTCTAGAACATCTCCGTTATTCTTAGAGAGATTATTTGAATTGGAAGTTCCTGAGATTTATGATGGATTAATAACAATTAAAAACATTGTAAGAGAACCAGGTGAGAGAGCTAAAGTGGCAGTTGAATCTTACGATGATAGAATTGATCCAGTTGGAGCTTGTGTTGGTATGAAAGGAGCAAGAATTCATGGTATTGTTAGAGAATTAAGAAACGAAAATATTGATGTAATTAACTTTACTAATAATACAGAATTGTATATACAAAGAGCCTTAAGTCCAGCAAAGATTACGGCTATAAAATTAGATAATGAGAATAGTAGGGCAGAGGTGTTTTTAAAGCCTGATCAAGTCTCTCTGGCTATTGGTAGAGGTGGATTTAACATTAAATTAGCCGGTAAGTTAGTGGGATATGAAATTGATGTTTATCGTGATATGGATGACGATACGGATGATGTTGCTATTGAGGAGTTTGCAGATGAAATAGAAGATTGGGTGATAGCAGAATTGAAAGCTGTTGGTTGTGATTCAGCAAGAAGTGTTTTAGATCTTTCAGTTGAAGATTTAGTAAAACGTACCGACTTAGAAATAGAAACAGTTGAAGATGTAATGAACATTCTTCAACAGGAATTTGAAGATTAATATTTTTTTATAAGGTTTTTAGATTAAAAGAAAATATATACTTTAGTAATAAATACTGATTGAAAGCAATAATATGGCTCAGATAAAAAGATTAAGTAAAATAGCTCGTGAATTTAATGTTGGAATTCAAACACTTATTGAATTTTTGGCATCAAAAGGTATTGAGGTTGAAAGTAACCCAAATACCAAAATTGAAGCCGATGTTTATGAGATATTGGTAGATGAATTTCAATCAGAAAAAAGTGCTAAAGAAGAGTCTAAAAAAGTATCAATAGGTACTGAAAAGGAGACCATCACTTTAGAAAAAGTTAAGGAAGAACCAAAGAAAGAGGAAGAGCCTAAAAAAGATGAGCCAGTAGAGGAAGAAAAGAAGCCAGCAGATGATTTAAAGGTGTTGGGTAAAATAGATTTAGATAAGTTAAATACTAAAACCCGACCAGATAAAAAGAAGGTTGAAGAGCCTAAGAAAGAAGAAAAACCAGTTGCTGAAGAGAAAAAAGAAGAGGTACGTAAAGAGCCGGAAGAAATAAAAACTAATTATGAAAAGTTAGATGCTCCTAAGGTTTTGGGTAAGATAGAACTGCCAAAAGAAAAAAAACCAAAGCCTGTAGCTTCTTCTGATGATGCAGATGCAAAAAGTAAGAAGAGAAGAAAAAGAATTACCCGAAAGGTTGATTTAGATAAAGCTCAAAATAAACAAACAGGAAAAGGCAGAAAGAAAGGTGGTAGAGTTGAGAAAAAACCTGAGTTAACTGAACAAGAAATTCAGGAACAGATTAAAGAAACACTTGCCCGATTAACTGGTGGAGGTAAAAGCAAAGGAGCAAAACACAGAAGAGATAAAAGACAGGCTGTTAGTGAAGAAATGGAAAAGCAGCTTGAACAAGCAGAAAAAGAAAAAAGTGTATTAAAAGTAACAGAGTTTGTTACCGTTAGTGAGTTAGCAAGCATGATGGATGTTAGTCCAAATGATGTAATTGCTGCTTGTATGAGTTTGGGAATGTTTGTGTCAATCAATCAGAGATTAGATGCTGAAACTTTAACAATAATAGCGGAAGAACATGGGTTTACTGTAGAGTTTGTTTCTGCTACAGAAGAAACAGAAGTAGATTTAGATGTTGAAGATAGTGAAGAAGACTTAAAGGAAAGAGCTCCTATCGTAACAGTAATGGGGCATGTTGATCATGGTAAAACTTCTTTATTGGATTATGTACGTAAAGCAAATGTTATTGAAGGAGAAGCAGGGGGGATTACACAGCATATTGGGGCATATTCAGTAAAAGTAGGAGAAGATAAAAAATTAACTTTTTTAGATACTCCTGGCCATGAAGCCTTTACGGCTATGCGTGCTAGAGGTGCTCAAGTTACTGATGTGGTAATTATTGTAATTGCTGCAGATGATAGTGTGATGCCACAGACGAAAGAAGCCATAAATCATGCTCAAGCAGCTGGTGTGCCAATGGTATTTGCATTCAATAAAATTGATAAGCCTGGAGCTAATGCTGATAAAATTAGGGAAGAATTGTCAGGAATGAATATCTTGGTAGAAGATTGGGGAGGAAAGTATCAGGCTCAGGAAATTTCGGCAAAGTCAGGTCAGGGAATTGAAGATTTGTTGGAAAAAGTTATTCTTGAAGCCGAGGTGTTAGAGTTAAAAGCTAACCCTGAAAAAAATGGAGTAGGTACGGTTATTGAGTCTGAATTAGATAAAGGTAGAGGATATGTTTCTACGTTATTGGTCCAGGCTGGTAATTTAAAAATTGGAGATGTTTTACTTGCTGGTTGTTATAGTGGTAAGGTAAAAGCAATGTTTGATGATAAAGGGAATAATGTTGAAAAAGTAGGGCCATCAACACCTGTTTCAATATTAGGGTTAAACGGAGCGCCAAGTGCTGGTGATAAGTTTCATGTGATGGATGATGAGAGAGAAGCTAGGTCTATTGCAGAAAGAAGATTGCAGTTGCAACGTGAGCAAGGAGTAAGAACTCAAAAACATATCACACTGGATGAGATTGGAAGAAGATTGGCAGTTGGTGATTTCAAAGAATTAAACATTATTATTAAGGGTGATGTGGATGGTTCTATAGAAGCATTATCTGACTCATTGCAAAAATTATCTACAGATAAAGTAGAGGTAAATATTATTCATAAATCTGTAGGACAAATTTCTGAATCAGATGTGATGTTGGCAGCAGCGTCAGATGCTATTATTGTTGGTTTCCAGGTTAGGCCATCTGCTAATGCACGTAAAATTGCTGAAAAAGAGCAAATAGATATTAGATTGTACTCTATCATTTATGATGCTATAGAGGAAATTAAAGATGCAATGGAAGGAATGTTAGCTGCTAAAATAGAAGAGCAAATTGTGGCGACAGTTGAAATTAGAGAATTATTTAAAGTTTCTAAAGTAGGAACTATTGCTGGTTGTATGGTTCAAGATGGTAAAATAAATCGTAATAGTAAAGTAAGAGTAATTAGAGAAGGAATTGTAGTTTATACTGGTGAGTTAGGTTCTTTAAAACGATTTAAAGATGATGTAAAAGAAGTTGCTAAAGGTTACGAATGTGGTTTGAACGTTGCTAATTTTAATGATATTAAAGTAGGTGATATTATTGAAGCCTACGAAGAGGTTGAAGTGAAACAAAAACTTTAATAAAGTTAGTTGTTGTATCAAAAAAAATAGCCTCACATCATGAGGCTATTTTTTTTGAAGTGTCTTTAAATCAATTTTCAAACTCAATTTCGTCTTTTACAATAATGCAATTCGGAAAGTGTTTGACTAGATTATTTTTAAACTTTAATGCCTCAATTTTGGTTTTAAAATCACCAACTCTTACTTTAAAATAAGGTTGTTCGTACATCTCATAAGCCTTAGTTTTTCTATAAAATTTGGTGAATTCCATTCTTGCTTGCCGTGCAGGTTGTTTTTTATTTCCAGAATAAATTTGAACTCTATACCCATCAAGATGATATGAGTTAGAGTAAGTTTTGTTTAAATTGTCTATTCTGTTGTCTTTTATAATTTCAACCTTCATAAGGTTTATTGTGTCTTTAGCTTCATTTTGAGCTTTAAGTTGAAGTGATAATAAAATTACTATGACAACTAAAAGTATCCTGTGCATAAATATTCAATTTAGAAATCAAAAATACATAAAATTCATACAGTGATTTAAAATATCAACTAACGAGCCAAAAGATAAAATTTTACGCAACTTCTTATTTAGATTTATTCTAAATTAATATTTTATCATTCTTTTTTTTCAAAAACGCTTAGTAAAAACCACCTATAATTATACATTTGTTTGCAATTGCACATAGGTATATTCAAAATAATTCATAAAGTAATTGTAACTTATTTAGTATGAACAAGATAACAAACCTAACAAAAGGAAATGTACTATTCAAAACATTTTTATTTTGTTTATCTTTTCTGTTCTTTCAAATTCAATCATACTCTCAAGACGGGAAAAAATTATTTAAAGCAAATTGTGCTGCATGTCATAGTGTAGGTACTAATAAAGTTGTTGGTCCTGGTCTTCAGGGAATAGGTGAAAAATATGATAGAGAGTGGTTGGGAAAATGGATTAAGAATTCTGGTGAATTAATTGCTTCTGGTGATGGTGATGCAGTTGCAATTTTTGAAGAATACAATAAGGTTATCATGCCTCCGCAACCAGTTGATGATGCTCAAATTGATGCTATTTTAGAATACATTGCTAATCCAGGTACAGAAGAAGCTGCGCCTGCTGAGGCTGGTGATGGTGCTCTTGCTGTAGTTGAAGAAGATAATTCTACTATGATTTATATTTTTCTTGCAGCAATTTTACTTTTAGTTATTTTAGTATTTACTTTAAATAGAACAGGAATCTTTTTAAGAGAGGCTGTAGCAACAAAAGATGGAGAAGAGTATAAAGGTCCTACTAATTTAATAGAATCATTTAAGGAGTTAACTAGAAATAATAAGGGAATTGTTGCAGCAGTAATTATTGTATTGTTTTTTGGAGGTCTACTAGATTTAATGGATGGTGCTTTTCAGATTGGAGTTCATCAAGGATATAAGCCAGAGCAACCAATTAAGTTTTCCCATAAAATTCATGCGGGTGATGACAAGATAGATTGTAATTACTGTCACTCGTCTGCTCGCCATAGTAAAACATCAGGGATACCTTCGTTAAATGTTTGTATGAATTGCCATAAGTCAATTGATGGGTCAAGTGGTAAGACATTTACTTACAATGGTAAGCAATATTCTATGACTGAAGAGATTCAAAAAATTTATGATTATTTAGATTACGATAAAGAAACTCAAACATATGGAGATAACCCAACTCCCGTAAAGTGGGTTAAAATTCACAACTTGCCTGATCATGTATTCTTTAGTCATGCTCAACACGTTACAGCTGGAAAACAAAAATGTCAGACTTGTCATGGCCCAGTTGAAGAAATGGATGTTGTGGAGCAAGCAGAACCTTTAACTATGAAATGGTGTATTGAGTGTCATAAAGAAACTGCTGTTGCAACTGATGGTAATGGCTATTACGATGAAATGCATAAGCGAATGACTCCTGAATTTAAAGAAAAAGTGATGGAAGATGGAGTGATTACAGTTAAAGAGATTGGTGGTTGGGAATGTGCTAAGTGTCACTATTAATTTAATTAGAATTTATAAGCTTTATATATATGGCTAATTCAACAAAATATTGGAAAGGTTTAGAGCAACTTGAAGATCCTAAAAGTTTTGAAGAAGCAAACAGAAATGAATTTGCTGAAGATCTTCCGGTGGTAGACTTTTTACAAGACAAAGAAACCTTAGAAGAAAGTACAACAACAAGGAGAGATTTCTTGAAGTATTTAGGTTTTGGAGTTGCCGCAGCTTCTCTGGCGGCTTGTGAAACTCCAGTTACTAAAGCTATACCATACTTAAATAAACCTGAAGAAGTTACTCCAGGTGTGGCGAATTACTATGCCTCTACTTATTACGATGGTCAGGATTATTGTCCTGTTTTAGTTAAGACAAGAGAAGGTCGTCCAATATTTGTTAAAGGAAATGCTTCTTCTCCATTAACTGGAGGTGAAATTAATGCAAGAGTAAATGCTTCAGTTCTTTCATTGTATGATAATAATAGATTAAAGAATCCATTAATTGGTGGTAAAGCTGCATCATGGAAATCTATTGATGAAACATTAACTAAAGAAATTAAAGGAGCTAAAAACTTAAGAATCTTATCATCTTCTGTTATAAGTCCCTCTACTAGAGAAATTTTTGCTACCGTTGGAAACACTGAAATGGTGGACGAGGAAGGGAATATGTTACCTTCGAACAACTTAGTAGAGTATGATGCAATTTCTTACTCTGGTATTTTAGATGCTAATAAGGAATCTTTTGGCAAAAGGGTGATTCCAACATATAATTTTTTAAATGCTAAAACTGTTGTAAGTATCGGAGCTGATTTCTTATCAGGTTGGTTAGATGCAATGCAATATAGCAATGGTTATACTAAAAGAAGAAAACCAGAGGGTGAATGGATGTCTGAGCATTATCAGTTTGAAGCTAATATGTCTTTGACTGGTACTAATGCAGATGTTAGAGTTCCTGTTAAGCCATCTGAGTACGGAGCTATTGTGGCTGCTCTTTATAGTGCAGTTTCTGGCTCTAAAGTAAACGGTGGTAAATTAAGTGCAGAAGCTAGTAAAAAGGTAGCTTCGGCTGCAAAGAGCTTATCTGCTAATAAAGGTGAATCAATTGTAGTTTGTGGTTCTAATGATAAGAATGTTCAAGTACTGGTAAATGCATTGAACAATGCTTTAGGAAACTACGGTAAAACAATAGATATAGATAAAGCATCAAACTCTAAGAGAGGTAGTGATGCTGGTGTTGCTGAATTGGTGAAAGAAATGGAATCAGGTAAAGTAGATGCTTTGTTAATCTACGGAGTTGATCCAGTTTATACTATGGGTAGCAAGTTTGCAAAAGCGATGAAGAAAGTGAAGACTACGGTTTCTTTTGCAACTAAAATGAATGATACAGCTGCGACTTGTAAATATGTTTGTCCTGATAACCATTGGTTAGAATCTTGGAATGATGCTAATCCTGTTACTGGTCATTATTCTTTAGGACAACCAACTATTTCTCCATTATTTGATACACGTCAAGCACAAGAAAGTATTCTTAAGTGGACGGGGAATGATACTTCATATTACGATTATATTCAAGCTTATTGGGAAAGAAACTTGTTCCCTGGTTCTGGGGTATTAGTATTTGCTGATTTCTGGAATAAAGCTCTACATGATGGTGTTTATGAAGCTGCTTCAATGAATACAGATGCAGAAGTTGCTCCAGTTGCAGAGGGTGAAGAAATGATGGATGGATTTAATGGTGATGTTAATGCTGCTGCTGCTGCTGTTGCAAAAATGAAAGTATCAGGAACAGAATTAACTTTATACCTTAAAGAAGGTATAGGTTCTGGTAGTGGAGCTGATAACCCAATCCTCCAAGAGTTACCTGATCCTGTAACTAAAATTACTTGGGATAATTATGTAACTATGAATCCTTCTGAAATGAAGGAAAAAGGATTTAATACTGTTTTAGGACAGGAAAATCCTGCTAATATGTTAAGTGTTTCTGCAAATGGAGCTACAATTGAGCTTCCAGTTATTGCTCAACCTGGTCAGGCAAAAGGTACTATCGGTATCGCTTTAGGTTATGGTAAAAAGGTTGGTAAGATGGAAGAAGCTACTGGAAAGAATGCCTTCCCTATGGTGGCTATAGCTAAAAATGGTGCTGTTTCTTATACAACTTCAGCTACCATTACTCCTATCGAAGGTGAATATCCAATTGCTGCAACTCAAACCCATCAAACGGTAATGGGTAGAGATTCTGTAATTAGAGAAACTACTCTTGATGTATTTAAAAACGGTTCGAAAGACGATTACAATCCAATACATACTTTATTAGCTCATGAAGATGGTCATGCAGTAAAAAAACCAATTCAAGAATTTGATTTATGGGGTGCACACCCTGTAAAAGAGATTGGTCATAGATGGGGTATGTCTATTGATATGAATACTTGTACTGGTTGTGGTGCTTGTATTACAGCTTGTAATTTAGAAAATAATGTGCCAGTTGTAGGTAAAGATGAGGTAAGAAGAGGAAGAGAAATGCACTGGTTAAGAATAGATAGATATTATTCTAGTGAGCATGAGCCATTAGGTGCTATTGGCGATACTCATGAAGCTACAATGGAAGCTACTGAAAAAGGTGCTATTGGAGCTTATACTGAAATGGAAAGTGCTGCAAGTGCTGATAAAGTAAGAGTCGTTCATCAACCAATGATGTGCCAGCACTGTAACCATGCAGGTTGTGAAACTGTTTGTCCTGTTGCTGCTACAACGCATAGTAATGAAGGATTAAATATGATGGCTTACAACAGATGTATTGGTACTAGATATTGTGCTAACAACTGTGCTTATAAAGTAAGAAGATTCAACTGGTTTAACTATACTGCATATCACAAATTTACTGATGTAAATCCTGCTCAAGATGATTTAGGAAGAATGGTACTTAACCCAGATGTTGTTGTTAGAACAAGAGGGGTTATGGAGAAATGTAGTTTATGTGTTCAAAATATCCAGGCAGGAAAATTAGAAGCTAAGAAAGCTGGAACTCCAGTAATGGATGGTTCAATTCAAACAGCTTGTTCTAGTGCTTGTGGATCTGGAGCAATAACATTCGGTGATTTAAATGATAAAGATAGTAAGGTTAGAGCAGGTATGGATAGCGATAGATCTTATAGAGTGATTGAGGAAGTGGGACAAGATCCGAATATCTATTATCAAGTTAAAGTAAGAAACGTTAATAAAAGCGAAGCTTAAGAGTTTTAAAAGAATTATACAATGCATAAAGAAGCATCAATAAGAGAACCATTAGTATTAGGAAGTCCTACCTATAGTGATATCACTAACGAAGTACTCCATACTATTGAAAATAAGCCTACCAAGGGTTGGAAAATCATGATGACAATTGCCGTGGTAATTGGAATGTGGGGTGTTGGTTGTATTCTATATTTATTAGGAGTTGGAGTTGGAACATGGGGATTAAATAAGACTGTTGGTTGGGCATGGGATATTACTAACTTCGTTTGGTGGGTTGGAATTGGTCACGCAGGTACATTAATCTCAGCTGTACTTCTTTTATTTAGACAAAAATGGAGAATGGCAATTAACCGTCCTGCGGAGGCAATGACAATTTTTGCGGTATTTATGGCTGGTTTATTCCCAATGATTCATATGGGAAGAATTTGGATGGCTTATTGGGTATTACCTATTCCAAATCAATTTGGTTCTTTATGGGTAAACTTTAACTCGCCTCTTTTATGGGATGTATTCGCGATTTCTACTTATTTATCTGTTTCATTAGTATTCTGGTACATTGGTTTAATTCCAGATTTCGCTACAATTAGAGATAGAGCTACTAGACCAGTTCAAAAATTCATGTATGGTCTACTATCTTTTGGATGGACAGGAAACGCTAAAGCATGGCAAAGATTTGAAGAAGTTTCATTAGTGTTAGCTGGTTTAGCTACACCTCTTGTATTCTCGGTACACTCTATTGTATCTATGGACTTTGCAACTTCAGTTATTCCAGGTTGGCATACTACTATATTCCCTCCTTATTTCGTTGCTGGTGCAGTATTCTCAGGGTTCGCAATGGTTCAAACCATTATGATTATTGTTAGAAAGATTATGAAATTAGAGAAATATGTAACTATTAAGCATATTGAATATATGAACTTAGTAATTATTGTTACAGGTTCTATAGTAGGTGTGGCTTACTTAACAGAATTATTTATTTCATACTATTCTGGTGTTGAGTATGAGTCTTATGCTTTCATTAACAGATTCTCCGGTCCTTACTGGTGGTCTTATTGGGCAATGATGACTTGTAATGTTGTTTCTCCTCACTTATTCTGGGTGAAAAAATGGAGAACTAACTTAACATTCACATTCATTATGTCTATTGTTGTAAACATTGGTATGTGGTTCGAAAGATTTGTAATTATTGTAACTTCAATACACAGAGATTACGTTCCGTCAAGTTGGTCTATGTTCTATCCAACATGGGTTGATATTGGAATATTTATAGGTACTATGGGACTGTTTAGTATATTCTACTTGTTGTTTTTAAAGTATTTCCCTGTATTAGCTTTTAATGAGGTGAAAACTATATTAAAGTCTTCAGGAGAACAATATAAAAATATGTCAGATGAAGAATTTCATAAACTTCATCCAGTAAAAAAATAAATTTAATTATAAGAGATTAAATTATGTCAGACAAGAAATTATACGCTATCTACGATGATGATTATGTACTATTAGAAAGTGCTAAGCATTTAGTAGAAAAAGGAGTACATATTAGAGATGTTTTTTCTCCATTTCCTATTCACGGATTAGATCCTGTAATTGGATTACCTAGAACGAGAATTGCAATAGCTGCATTCATTTATGGTATGATTGGAGTTTCGTTAGCGTTAACGGGTATGTGGTTTTTTATGATTCAAGATTGGCCATTAAATATTGGTGGTAAACCAAATTTTTCACTGTTAACTAATCTTCCATCTTTTGTTCCAATTACATTTGAGTTTGGAGTATTATGTGCTGCCCATGGTATGGCAATTACTTATATGTTGAGAAACTGGACTTTACCTGGTATGAAAGGAAAAAATCCGTATCCAAGAACAACGGATGATAGATTCGTAATGGAAATTCACACGCACGATAATGAGGCTAGTGAAGAAGATATTAAGTCATGGATTAATGAAACCCATGTATTAGAAATTGATGTTAAAAATTCATAGTATTTGAAACGATATCTTATGAAAAGAAACTATTTAAATATTATCACAAAAGTTACAGTAGCTGCATTAGCTATCGTTTCTATTACTTCTTGTAAAGAAGAAGATGGGTTAGCTCCAGAGTACATGCCAGATATGTATCGTTCCCCTGCTGTTGAGCCATATGTTGATTATGGTGAAATAAGAGGTAATTACAGTAACCCAGAATTAACAGATAAGATGACTGCTCGTAAGCCAGTAGAAGGTACAATAGCTAGAGGTTACATACCTTATTCTTACGAAAATACTGCTGAAGGTTATGAGATGGCGGGTCAGAATTTAACTAATCCTATAGCATATTCTGAAGATGTCGTTAAGGATGGTAAAGAATTATTTGGGATGTTCTGTGTTCATTGTCATGGTGATAAAGGACAAGGAGATGGAACTTTAGTACAAAGAGATAAATTTCCTCCAATTCCAACTAAGTTTACTCCAGAGCTAAACTTACCTGAAGGTAAAATGTTTCATACTATCACCTATGGTAAAGGTTTGATGGGAGCTCATGCTTCTCAATTAAATCAAGAAGAAAGATGGAAATTAGTTCATTATATAAGAGCTGAATTTATGGGTAAAGTTTCAGCTATGGATTCAACAACTGTTGTTGAAGTTGCTGAAATAAGTGAGGAGACTGCTGAACCTACTGCTGAAGAAGGTGAAGCTACAAATGAAGAAAGTGCACATTAAAAACAGATTAAACATTCTATAAAATGGAATACACTATATCAAATAAAGCAAAACTTACTACCATAATATTAATTGTAGTTGGTATCGCATCTTTAGCAATAGGTATGCTTACAGCTCATGGGGATCATACCTCTCAAAGATTATGGGCTAATTTATTGGTTAATGGATATTTCTTTTTTACAATATCGCTAGCTGCAGTATTCTTTATTGCACTACAATATGTTTCTGAAATGGCTTGGGGTGTAACCACACAAAGAGTGTTTCAAGCAATTATGAGCTTTATGCCAATTGGAGCTATTGTTTTATTAATAGTATTTCTTGGAGGCACTTTCCATATGAATCATCTTTACCACTGGATGGTAGAAGGTGTGATGGATCCAGCAAGTGAGCATTATGATAAAATTATTGCGGGGAAATCTGCTTATTTAAATCAACCATTCTTTTGGGGTAGAACAATTGCTTACTTTGCTGTATGGATGTATTTCGCATGGTGGTTTAGAAAAAAATCTTTAGAAGAAGATAAATTAGAATTAAATGGAGCTACTTCTCCGATCTATGGTAAAGCTATTTTAAAAGGTGTATTATTTATTAGCTTCTTTGCTTATACTTCTTCTTCTTCTGCTTGGGATTGGATTATGTCTATTGATACCCACTGGTTTAGTACAATGTTTGGATGGTATTGTTTTTCAGGCATGTGGGTTTCTATGATGATTGTGGCTGTTGTATTAGTTCAATATTTAAAAAGAAATGGTTACCTAAAAGAAGTAAATTCAAGTCATGTTCACGATTTAGGAAAATGGATGTTTGCAATCAGTTGTTTATGGTCTTACATCTGGTTTAGCCAGTTTATGTTAATCTGGTATTCAGATATTCCTGAAGAGGTGACTTATTATGTTCAAAGATTCCAAGATTATAGAGGACTATATTTAGGAACGTTTGCAATTAACTTCTTCTTACCATTCTTTGTTTTAATGTCGAGAGATGCTAAGAGAAATGGTATATTCTTGGTTCCGATTGCGTTAATAATATTTGTAGGACACTGGTTAGATGTTTTAGTAATGGTACTTCCAGGTACTATGTTCGATCATGGACATTTAGGGGCAGTTGAAATAGGTATGTTCTTAACATTCTTAGGGATATTCATATTTACTGTTTTGAGAGCTTTATCTAAAGCACCATTACAAACAAAGAATCATCCAATGTACGATGAGAGTTTACATTTACACCATTAATAGAATTAGAATAAATTTAGAAAGTCTTTAAATTATGATGACCGTATTAGTAGTAATAGCAGTTTTATTAGTAGCAGTAACTGGAGTTCAGTTATTGAAAATTGCAGAGCTAAGAGCAAAAAGTAAGGGTGAAAATATCTGGGAAGTAAAGGAGAAAGATGGAAAAACTCAGGCTACTTTATTGCTATTATTCCTTTTTGCTTACATGGCTTATTTCTTTTGGCAATTGTATGCCTGGGGAGGTAGAGTGTTACCAGAACCTGCCTCAGAACATGGTGTAGATTATGATTTTCTTTTATATTTAACATTTGCCATAATTTCTACGGTATTTGTTTTAACTCATATTTTCCTTTTATGGTTTGCATATAAGTATGCTTATAATTCTAAAAGAAAAGCATTCCACTTTGCGCATAGTAACAAATTAGAGTTAATATGGACAATCGTTCCTTCAATTGCATTAACAGTTCTAATATTAATGGGGTTAAATAACTGGAATACCATTATGAAACCTATTCCAGAAGAAACTGAACATGTTTTGATTGAATTAACAGGTCAACAATTTACTTGGACAGCGAGGTATGCAGGAGATGATAAAAAATTAGGAAGAGCACATGTGACGCTAATTCAAGGAGCAAATGCTACTGGTGTTGATGAAGCAGATGATTTTGCTAAAGATGATAAATTAGTTAAAGGAGAATTTCATTTACCAGTAAATGTTCCCGTACAATTTGTATTTAGATCAATTGACATTATTCATAGTGCGTATATGCCTCATTTTAGAGCACAGATGAATTGTGTACCTGGTGTTGCAACTCAGTTTAACTTTGTTCCAACAAAAACAACAAAAGAAATGAGAGAAATAACAGGTAATGAAGAATTTAATTACGTGTTGTTATGTAATAAAATTTGTGGGGCTGCTCACTACAATATGCAAATGGATATAGTTGTAGAAAGCCAGGAAGATTATGAAAAGTGGTTGGCAGAGCAAAAACAATTTGTTGAATAAAGAAAAATTTAAGAACGTTACTTAATAAGATATAAGAATGAGCGGACATCATCATAACGAGAACGATTTTTTGTTTAAGTACATTTTTAGTACTGATCACAAAATGATTTCAAAACAGTTTTTGATAACTGGTTTTACCATGGGCTTCATTGGTTTAGTAATGTCAACATTATTTAGACTACAATTAGGATGGCCAGGTGAAAGTTTTGAAATAATAGAACTATTAATGGGTAGTTGGCAAGAAAATGGTGTAATGGCACCAGACAAGTATTTAGCATTAGTAACAATGCACGGTACTATTATGGTGTTTTTCTTACTTACGGCTGGCTTAAGTGGAACATTTAGTAACTTGCTTATTCCTTTACAAATTGGTGCCAGAGATATGGCATCAGGTTTTTTAAATATGCTTTCTTATTGGTTCTTTTTTGTTTCTTCTGTTATAATGGTAATTTCATTATTTGTTGAAGGAGGAGCTGCATCTGCAGGATGGACCATCTACCCACCATTAAGTGCATTACCTCAGGCAATACCAGGGTCTGGTGCAGGAATGACATTATGGTTGTTATCTATGGCAGTGTTTATTGTATCTTCTTTATTAGGTAGTTTGAACTATATTGTTACAATATTTAATTTACGTACTAAAGGGATGTCTATGACTAGATTACCTTTAACAATATGGGCTTTCTTATTTACAGCTATATTAGGTGTATTATCATTTCCAGTACTTTTATCTTGTGCATTGTTATTATTAATGGATAGAAGTTTTGGAACAAGTTTTTACCTGTCAGATATCTACATAGGAGGTCAAGTGTTAGATCATTCAGGAGGTAGTCCAATATTATTTGAGCATTTATTCTGGTTCTTAGGTCACCCTGAGGTATATATTGTATTATTACCAGCTTTAGGTATAACATCTGAGATTATTTCAACCATGTCAAGAAAACCAATTTTTGGATATAGAGCAATGGTTGGATCTATGATGGCTATCGGATTCCTATCGTTTATAGTTTGGGGTCACCATATGTTCTTAACGGGGATGAATCCATTCTTAGGGGCTGTATTTACGTTTACAACGTTATTAATTGCTATTCCATCAGCTGTTAAAGTGTTTAACTACATTACAACATTATGGAAAGGTAATATTGTATTTTCTCCGGCAGCATTATTTAGTGTAGGATTAGTTTCTACATTTATTACTGGAGGTGTTACTGGATTAGTACTTGGTAATTCAGCATTAGATATTAATGTACATGATACATATTTTGTTGTTGGTCACTTCCATATTGTAATGGGATTATCTGCGATATTTGGAATGTTTGCAGGTGTTTATCATTGGTTCCCTAAGCTGTTTGGAAGAATGATGAATAATAAACTGGGTAATTTGCATTTTTGGGTAACCATAGTAAGTGCTTATGGAGTATTTTTTCCAATGCACTTTTTAGGGTTAGCAGGTGTACCAAGAAGATATTATACCAACTCTGAATTTCCATTGTTTGATAACATGATTGATATCAATGAGTTTGTAAGTACATTTGCGGTAATTGCATTAATTGGGCAGTTAATTTTCATGTTTAACTTTATATATAGTGCATTCAGAGGCCCTCGTGCTCCTAAAAACCCATGGAAAGGTACTACATTGGAGTGGACTGCTCCTGTAGAGCATATTCATGGTAACTGGCATGGAGAAATTCCTGCTGTACATAGATGGCCTTACGATTATAGTAAAGTTGATGAGAACGGAGAGTTCTTATACGGAGAGGATTACATTATGCAAACTACTCCAATTGGAGAAAATGAAACGGAAGAAGCGCACTAGTTAATGGCGACAGTTGCAATGGAAAATATAAACTATAAAGATGAACTTAGAAGGAAAACTTCTAAACCTTTACTATGGATTGGCATAGTAAGTATAGTTATGTTCTTTGGAGGTTTAACAAGTGCAGTTATTGTTAGTCAAGGTGGAGGTGGTTTTATTAATATTGCCCTACCAAAAGCGTTCTTAATCAGTACAATTGTAATTGTGTTGAGTAGTGTTGTTTATCATATAGGATTGAAAGCTACTAAAAAGGGGAATCAATCATTAGCAAAAGCAACTATTTTAGGTGCTTTAATATTAGGGCTTGCTTTTGTTTTTACTCAGTATTTGGGATGGCAAAATTTGGTAGATAGAGGGTATTATTTAAGCGGTACTTCACAAGCAAGTTCTTATTTGTATTTATTAACCATTCTACATGTTTTACATCTAGTAGGTGGGATAATAAGTTTAATAATAGTATTAGTAAAAACATTTAAACAAAGATATACTCCAGCAAAAAATCTTGGGGTGCAAGTAAGTATAACTTATTGGCATTTTTTAGGTGGATTATGGATATACCTTTATGTTTTTTTAATGTATATAACAGCATAGAAAAAAAAATATAATATGGCTCATACAGCAGTAGTAGATAGTAAAACAGCTTGGGCAGGAGATAATAACTCCCCTTTTGGTGCCGGTTACGGTAAGTTAATGATGTGGTTTTTCTTAATGTCAGATGCATTATCTTTTACCGGATTTTTAGCAGCTTACGGTTTTTATCGTCATAGTTATGCAGATATATGGCCTACGGCTGAAAATGTATTTACCCACTTTCCATTTATGCATGGAGACCATCCTCTATTGTATGTGGCATTAATGACATTTATCTTGATTATGAGTTCTGTAACTATGGTATTAGCTGTAGAAGCTGGGCACAGGATGGATAAAAAGGGCGTAATTAAATGGATGTTTTGGACTATTATAGGTGGTTTAATATTCGTTGGTTCTCAAGCGTGGGAATGGTATCACTTTATTCATGGAACAGAATTAGGAGCACTAGAATTAGGTATAGGTACGGTTGATGTAAATGGTACTATAGAACACACTCAAGGAATTATAGGGAGATGGGTAGATGAATCTAAACAGGTTTTATTATTGCCATGGAAAGATGCTACTACTGGCGAGTATATCCAGTTGACTGGTCAAAAATTAGCTGATGCTGTTGCTGGAGGTCATGAAATATATGGAGCAAATTTAACGCACAATGAATATGGACATCCATTATTTGGAGATTTCTTTTTCTTCATTACTGGTTTCCATGGTACTCACGTATTTAGTGGAGTAGTATTAAATTTTGTAATATTTGTTAATGTGATAATGGGTACTTATGAAAAACGTGGTCATTATGAAATGGTAGAAAAAGTAGGACTTTACTGGCACTTTGTAGATTTGGTGTGGGTATTCGTATTTACATTCTTCTACTTAGTATAAAATTTTAAATAACTTATTATGGGACATTCAGAGGAAGGACCTTATAAATATGCAGCTCATCACGATGAAGCTGAAGGTAAAAAAACCAGAAGAATGATATGGAATATGTTCTGGGTACTTCTTGCCATTACTACGGTAGAAGTTTTACTTGGAATGTTTTGGAAAGATTGGGGAGTAAACTGGCATGCTGTAAAAATGACTTTTATTGTTATGACAATTGCAAAAGCCTATTTTATTGTAGCGTATTATATGCACTTAAAACATGAACGAGGCTCTTTACAAAATACTATTATAATCCCTTTTGTGTTACTGGCATTATATTTAATGTATATGGTCTTTACAGAAGGTATGTATGATAATTTTATACGATACTATCCGTTCTAAATAATTAATAACCTTAATATAAAGATCACAAGAAATTGTGGTCTTTCTTTTTATAATGAAAAACGCATCTACACCAAAAAAAATATTATTTCTCTTTGCTATCCTTTTTTTACCTGGATCAGTTTATTTGTTGTTATGGACGGGAGAACATAATTACAGGCAACTGTCTTATATAGGACCAAAAGAAGCTGTTCAGAATGCTGATGGTACTTATGATACACTTTATCATCAAATACCGTATTTTGAGTTTACCAACCAGGATGGTAAAAAAGTTACCAGAGATGACTTATTAGGTAGTGTTTACATTGCTGATTTCTTTTTTGTAACATGTCCAACTATATGTCCTAAAATGACAACTAACATGAAATATATTCAGGATAATTTCAATGACAGAGAAGGATTGAGGTTTATTTCGATTACTGTAAATCCTGAACATGATACCGTAGAGGTATTAAAAAATTATGCAGAAATGGTTCATGCAGATACTAAAAATTGGGATTTTTTAACAGGTAATAAAGAGGCTATTTATGATGTAGCGTTGAACGGTTTTTTTGTAAGTGCACAAAAAGACGAAGTTGCACCTGGAGGCTTTTTACATTCACAATATTTAATATTGATTGATAAAAAAGGGCATATTAGAGGAATTTTTGATGGTACTATTCACAAGGTAGTAAAGGAAGAATTAACTGATGCCATTGATATCTTATTTAAAGAAGATGCAGTGCCTTTAAAAGGCAAAAAGAAAGAAGGAATAGAACAGCGTAAATAAACTTTTTGTTCTCTTATTACATTCGTAACTTTGGGTTTATGTCATTAATAAAGAAAACAGCAATATTATTTCTATTTGTTATAATTAACACCGCTTCTTATGCGCAATGCGCTATGTGTAAGGCTGTTGCTGAGTCTGATTTGCAATCTGGTGGTACAGCTGCTCAAGGGGTTAACGATGGGATTATTTACTTGATGCTTATTCCTTATGTTTTAATGGGTACGGTAGGATATTTTATTTACCGACATTATAAAAAGAGCAAACTAGCTGAAAGCAATTAGCCTTATTCATTTATGCTGTTCTTAAAACTTAATCGGTTATTAATTCTGTTCTTTTTTTCAATTCCTTTTTTAAGTAATGCTCAGTTTATAGATAAACAGCCTAAAACATTTGAAGAAGAGTTTAAAAAAAGTTTTCATACCAAACCAAAGCTAGATGTTAAGTTTGATAATCGTTTTTCCTTTATTAGAGATAATGATGTAAAAACAATCGGGTTGAAAGTAGGGTTAAGTTTTAGAAGGAAATTTAAAGTAGGCTTAGGGATTAATCAGATGCTTGTTTCATCTGAAAAAACAGTACAAGAAGGGGATTCTTTATTACCAGTAAACCTTGAATATTTTTATTTTTCACCATATTTTGAATATGTTTTTTACAACTCAAAAAAATGGGAGTTTAGTTTATCTACTCAATTGGGAGTTGGAGGAGCCAGTTATCAGTACACTAATTCAGAGGGTCAAAAAGTAAAATTAGTTGAAAGTACAGTTTTATCTTATGAGCCAGCAACACTTATAGATTACAAAATAATGAGGTGGTTTGGTATTGGTACAGGAGTTGGTTATCGATTAATTTATTACAAAAGTCCAGGAGTGAATGAAAAATTTTCATCTCCAGAATATGTTATTAAGCTAAAGGTTTATCTAGGCGAGATCTTTAGAACCATTACTGGTAAAGAACTTGATATTGATGATTAATAAATTCTCTTTTTGTCATCCTGAGTTTTTCGAAGGATAGACAAAAAACTTATCTTTGGTAAATGAACGAATATCTTGATGCAGATAATGAAAATTTAAGCTCAGTAGAAAAAGAGTTTGAAAAAGTGTTAAGACCACTTTCATTTGATGATTTTACAGGTCAAGAGAAGGTAGTAGATAATCTTAAAATATTTGTTCAGGCTACTAAACAAAGAGGAGAGGCTTTAGATCATGTTTTATTGCATGGTCCTCCAGGACTTGGTAAAACAACTCTTGCTAACATTATTGCTAATGAATTGGGAGTTGGTTTTAAAGTAACTTCTGGGCCAGTAATGGAAAAACCTGGAGACTTAGCTGGGTTATTAACTAATTTGGAAGAAGGAGATGTTTTATTCATCGATGAGATTCATCGTTTGTCATCTGTTGTAGAAGAGTATTTGTATTCTGCAATGGAAGATTATAAGATTGACATCATGATAGACTCTGGACCAAATGCCAGAAGTGTAGAGATTGAATTAAGCCCATTTACGTTAATAGGAGCAACAACCAGAACAGGCCTTTTAACCTCACCATTGAGAGCCAGATTTGGCATTACTTCTCGATTAGAATATTACGATGCTGAATTATTAGCTAAAATAATTAAACGTTCGGCCAATATTATTAATGTGGGTATTGAAGGTAATGCAGCGGATGAAATAGCAAGAAGAAGTAGAGGAACTCCTCGTATAACAAATGCATTGTTACGAAGAGTTAGAGATTTTGCTCAAGTAAAAGGAGATGGAAGAATAAATAAAGAAATTGCTTTAGTAGGTTTAGATGCTTTAAATGTAGATAAGCATGGTTTGGATGATATGGATAATCGTATTTTAAATGCCATTATTGATAAATTTAAAGGTGGACCAGTTGGGCTTACTACAATTGCTACAGCAGTAAGTGAACAGGCAGGTACTATAGAGGAAGTATATGAACCTTTTTTAATTAAAGAAGGCTTTTTAATGCGTACCCCAAGAGGTAGAGAAGCTACCGAAAAAGCTTATACCCATCTTGGTAAGTTAAAAGACCCAAGTCAAGGAAATTTGTTTTAGTATTATTTCTTTACAAGACAAATACACCCAACAAATTAAATCTGAAGCAGCTCGTTTAGGATTTTCATTTTGTGGTATATCAAAAGCTGAATTTTTAGAAGAAGAAGCACCAAGATTAGAAAAATGGTTAAACGATAATATGCATGGCAAAATGCATTATATGGAAAACCATTTTGATAAGAGGTTAGATCCCACAAAATTAGTAGAAGGTTCAAAATCAGTTATTTCATTATTGTATAATTATTATCCCGAAAAGAAACAGCAAAAGGATTCATATCAAATTTCTAAATATGCTTACGGAGAAGATTATCATTTTGTGATAAAAGATAAGCTTAAAGATCTGGTGGGTTTTATTAATGATGAAATAGGAGAAATAAATGCTCGGGTATTTGTAGATTCTGCTCCCGTATTAGATCGAGTATGGGCAAAAAAAAGTGGTTTAGGGTGGATAGGAAAAAACAGCATGTTGATAAACCCTAAAAAAGGGTCATATTTTTTTGTGGCAGAAATCATTCTAGACTTAGAGTTACAGTACGACAACGAAATAAAAGATTATTGTGGTACCTGTACAGCCTGTATAGATGCTTGTCCAACCGAAGCGATTTTACCGAATAATGTAGTAGATGGAAGCAAGTGCATTTCTTATTTTACCATTGAATTAAATGATGAAATAATGCCAAAAGAAGTTAAAGGTAAGTTTGAAGATTGGATATTTGGGTGTGATATCTGCCAAGATGTTTGTCCATGGAATAGGTTTTCTACCCCTCATAATGAACCTGGCTTTATGCCTAATGGGAAACTATTGAGTTATTCAAAAAATGAATGGGAAGAACTTACCGAAGAAGTTTATCAAGAAATCTTTAAAAAATCGGCAGTTAAAAGAACCAAATTTAACGGGTTAAAAAGAAATATTGAATTTGTTAGATCTTAATTACCCCAACGATAAGAGGGGTTTTCAAAATTTATCAAATCGATAACTCTATCAACAACTGTTTTAGCAACATCTTCTAAGGTTTTCGGGTTAGAGTAATAAGAAGGTGTTGCAGGGCATATAATTCCCCCTGCTTCTGTAACCTGTTTCATATTATTGATATGAATGAGGTTGTAAGGAGTTTCACGGGCTACCAAAATTAGTTTTCTTCTTTCTTTTAAGATAACATCAGCTGCTCTAGTTAACAAGTCATTTGATATACCGTTAGCTATTCTAGCAAGTGTTCCCATAGAGCAAGGAATTACAATCATGGTGTCATATTGGGCTGAACCTGAAGCAAAAGGAGCCTTAAAATCATTTTTATGATAATAATTAAAAGAGTAGTCTTTGTGTTCAAGGTTTAATTCGTGTTGCCATACAGTTTTTGCATTATCACTCATCAATACTCCAACCTCAATATTTTTTTGCTTCGTTAGAAAATCTAACAACAATTTAGCATAAATAGCACCCGAAGCTCCAGTTATGGCTACTACTATTTTTCTATTCTTCTTTACTTCCTCCAAATTGATAACGAATTGAAAAGTTAATATCTACATAATACCAACCATTATTAAATAATTTGTTTAAAATGCCAATGTTTTGGTCAAAACTTTGAAAATCTCTGAAAGGTATTAGCGAATTTTTAGAACGTAAATTAAAAATTAAATGTTCTTTAATGCTATAATTAATTCCTACAAAACCACCAAAATCAAAGCTTCTTATAGGGAAATTTCTGATGTCTCTCTTACCAAATTCATCTTCCACACTATAGCTTAAAAATTTAGCGAGGTAAAGCCCACCTTCAAACATGAAGTTGTGGTGTTTATACCTTAAAGCTATAGGTACTTCAATATAATTGGCGTTAAAATTAAATGAATCAAAGTCTCCTTTATCAGGGTGGGCAGCATCAAAACTACCTTTATTGATAAAATAGATTTCAAACTGAGTTGACCATTTACTTGATAAATCAGTATTGGTAAAACCACCAACTATAAAGCCTAATTTGTTATATCCTCCATAACCATCACCTTCAACCTGAGAACCACTTAACCCAAGTATTACACCCGATTTAAATACTTGAGCACTACTTAACCCTGATGATAATAAGAATATGCAAATGATTACTAATCTCATAAATCAAAATTAATAAAAAAGCTCCTGCAGAATACAGGAGCTTTTGAATATAGCTATATCTTATTTATATCATGTTGTATTTACGATTCCCTGCGGAATTATATATAAACTATTGGCTTGTACTACTTCATAATTAGGACCAACTTTATAAACAAAAGCAATAATCTTACAATCTTTCGCTTTCCATGTAGGATCCAAGGTATAATCAAATTTATTAGATTCTAATGTTCCCTCTAGAGTTCCATTTGTTAAATTAGTACCCCATGTACCATTTATTGCCCCTCTTAGCATGTGTTCATGGCTATAATTAGGTTTCCATACACCATTGTCTAACTGACCAGCTATCACATGATTTTCGGTAACAAATAGCTGAACATTGTAAACAGCTTCTTGGTCACCATCTTTTAACCATTCTGTTAAAACAGTAATACTTACTTCTCTACTTGTTGAGTCATAAGCAGTTGTGATGGAAATATCAACTTCAGGTTCTAAATCTTTAATCACACCTATTTCAGTTTCCCATTGTGATTGACCTAAAACAGCAGCGTTGTTTCTTCTTGAAATGGTGGCAGCAGGCCAACTAATTACTCCAAAAGTGTTGTTGTATTCAGTTCCAGCAGTTGTTCTAAAATCGTTAGGAGCACCATTAGCTGGGTCTGCGAAGGCTCCAGCATGAATTGATACAGCAATGATTTGTCCCTCATAAATGGAATCTAATCGTTCTATTTCTCTTGCTCCATCTGGGCAAAATGTACACAGTTGACCTGTAAACTCTTCAATTAAAATTTTTCTATCACCAGTTGTTTGATTGGTAACTGGGTTTACAGGATTGTCAACCTTATCACAATTTGTTAGTGATAAAGCCATGCATATAGTAACAATAGGGAATAATAAATTTTTCATAATCATTAAGTTGTTATATTAAAAACTACTAGTTATACTTAGGGTTAAACCATTTGCGGCAGGTACATTTCTACAAACACCACCAACACAGAAAATACCAGCTCTTTGCCTTCCATAACCAATTTGAATACGGTTAGTTCCTTTTACATAACCGGCAGATGCAAAGTAATAGTGTATTCTGTCTTTTGGTTTATCATTACCAAAGTTGTATTGATCCATTACAGCAATAAACCAATGTGGTGAATATGTATATTCAATTAATACAGTTCCCCAATCTTGCTTGTCTTGTTCTGTAAATAATCCCTGAACTTCCACTCTTATAGAATGTTTTTTATTGAATTTATAGCTTAAGTCAATTACACCAATATTTGCATATATGTCAGGGTGATCTTCAGGTGTTTTACCTTCAATTACAGCCTGATCATACATGATGTTGGAGTAGGTGATTATTCCTTTAAACTTCTTACTAAACTTCTTACTAATTTCAATATTAAATTCTTCGAAATATTTTTCATCTCCAATAGCAAAAAGATTTGACTCGTAACCTATTCGAGAACTATCAGAAGCTGGGAGAGCAGTTGAATCAATGTTAAAAGCTGAAGAATAGTTCAATAATATACCTGTTCCATACTTACCGCCCAATAATGATTTCTTAGGAATTTTATAAACTAATTCACCTTGAAAAGCAACTTCACCATTTGGCTGTGTGGCGTAAGGGTATAATGTTGCCAAAAGATTATAGGTATGTTGCCTATTTAGCGAAGGTAAATAATTGATTAGCAGGTCAGTTAATGCTGCATTTCTATCCGATCGGAAACTCATGTTATCCACTGCTTTAGCAGTTAATGTTAAACCAAAACCTTTCGTAGAATAAACAGTCTCAGCTAGAATTGCTTCTCCTTCTTTATATATGAATCCATTGTCTGCTGAGGGATCATTAATTTTTCTAGCGTATTCTCCGCTTAAACTTATTTTTCCTCTTCTTATTGTAAATCTTCCTGCAGAAGCACCAACATTTTCCGGTAAATTAAATTGAGTATTTTGGTCAGGTTGAAACTTACTAATAAAACTACCACCTATGGTTATCTTTGTTTTAGCATCTTTTAAACTACCTCCAAAAAAATCATTCAACATTAGTTCTCCATCTATACCTCTTACAATTCCTTCTCCATACTCAAAATATAACCTTTGTTTACCAATAACACCTTTTAAATTAAGTCCTTCAGCCAATTTATATTTAATTCTAATCCCGTCCATTGCATTATCATATCCTAACCCTCTAGCTTCATAACTTCTGAAAATTAAACCGTTACCAAATTGCTCATAATAATTACCCACAGTTACAGCCATTTCTTCATTTTCGAAAGAAGCATATCTGTATGGTATTCCACTTCCTTTATATTGAGGCGGAAAACCTAACATGGTATTCAAGTAACTCTCATATCTAAATCCAGCAGAAAAGTTTCCATTAGTGTAGTTAATGTTGGCGAAACCATTCATCAATACATCTTCTGGAACATCTTGTGCACCAATAGCACTATCCTCTCTATAATATTGCATATCCATTTGGAAGTTACCATGAACTTGCCCTCTAGACATAATTTCATCAAAACTTTGCCCGAATCCAGACTGGATTCCTATTAGACAAAAAATGCTAAATACGCTTTTTCTTAAAAATCTCATCAAACCCAAATAGTGTTTTAAATTATGGCATAAAAATAAGCCCGAAATTATGAAAATTTCGGGCTTATTCTATTTATTCTTGAAATCTTATTAGTGTGCTTCTACGTTTTCTCCAGCAGCAACTTTTTTGATTACTTCATATAGTTCATCTTCATCACCAGTTTGATAACCTGCATGAGTCCAAACTATTTTTCCTTCACCATTTACTACACATGTAAATGGAGGATTTTGGAACCCGATTGCACGTTGAAAATCTTGATTGGCATCCAAATAAATTTCATATTCCCATCCTTTACCATTTGCATAAGGAACGGCTTTGCTAGATGTTCTGGAATCATCAATTGAAATAGCCATAATCTTTACTCCTGTTTCATCTTGCCAATCTGTGTATAAATCAGAGATGGTATTTAATTCAGCAACACAAGGTTTGCACCATGTAGCCCAAAAATTAATGACCATTGGTTTGCCATCATTGTTAAAATCAGATGTGTTAACAGTATTCCCTTCGCTATCTTTAACTTTTACAGTAGGAATAGCTCTTACCTCTTTTTGAGCAAAAGTTGATAAACTGAATAGAGTTACTGTAGCTAATAAGATAAGTTTTTTCATGGTTATATTTTTTATAAAAAAAGAATCAGTAGCGACTTGACAAAAATAATGCCACACTACTGATTCTTATTTGAGTAAACTAAATGTTATTATTTAAGTAATGAAATTTTCTTAGTAATAACTTCGTTACCTACAGTTAAATTAACATGGTAAATACCATTTGGTAATTCAGTACCATCAAAAGTTAACCTTTGAGTACCAGTTAAGTTTTGAGTACCTGTAGTGTAAACTAAGCTACCAACAGTGTTATAAACTTCCATAGTAACTGGAGTAGCTTCAGTTAAGTTTAACTTAATTGTAGCAACATCTGCAGTTGGGTTAGGATAAACTTCTAAACCAATTGCCTCAGCAGTTAAATCTTCAACTTCTGTAACAACACTAATTGGAGATTTACCAGCATTTAAGATTTCACCAGTATTAGCATCAACAACCATTACTACTGCATAAGCACCTGTACCACCATTAGCTAATACACTACCAGATACATTAGCAAAAGTGTATGGATAAACACCAGTAGGAACTGTACCAGCAGGTAAACTACCAGGTGTACCTAAAATATTATTGCTAGATAATGATACAGCAACGTGATCGTAACCTAAAAATGCTGAAGAGGCAACACTAGCAGCAGCTCCATAGAAATCAAAAGCGTTATTGATTCCTGCAGGGAAAGCCATAGGCCCACCATTATCTAAAGATCCACCAGGTCCACCAGGCATACCAGTACCATAAGCGTTAGATTGAGCAGAACTTAAAACATTATCTTCTGTAATTACACATGATAATCTGTAATCACCAGCAACAGTACCATAGAATTCAGCATCAGCAGATACAGAAATTTGGTTAGTAGAAGTGTTTAAAGTAGCAGTAATGTTTTGAACATCACATGGTACTACAGCACTTTTTCTTGTGTTGTGCATTGATAAGAAACTAGCTCCATTAGGATCACCTTCTAAAACTCTATCTACACCACCACCTGGGTATCCGCCAGGGATATATGTGTTGATACCATTATCATAAGCAGAAACTACCATAGGATCGTTGTTGTGTACAGCTATACCAATAAAATCACTTTGAGCTTCCATCTCAGCTAAACCAACAGCACCTCTTGGACACCATTGACACCATGTACCTGTTTTTTCTTCACCAACGTTAATTTTAGTTGGAACAGAAGTTAATGCAGTATGCGTAGCTCTTAACGTGTCATTAGAGTTATCTCCATCTCCAGTTAAATCATTGTAAACTACTAAATCGTAGAAGTTTCCTGCTACAGTAGCTAAAGGAGTTGAATGTGTAAAGTTGTAAGATGCTCCAGGAAGAATAGTGTTACTCATCATTTCAACAATAGGAGCACCACCATTTACAGTGTAAACTAAATTGTACATATTAACACTATTAGCACCTCTGTTGGTAATAGTACCAGAAATGTTAACGTTACCACCTGTTCCATATTGAGAGATGTTTAAAGAAGTCATTTCTAAATCATTAGGGAATACTTCTCTAACTGTAACATCATCAACACCTAAGATATAATCATCATTAGAGTTGTTTCTAAATGCGATATAAACAGTTTGACCATTGAAAGAAGAAATGTCAACAGATCTTAATGTCCAAGTTTGAGGTTCTCCTGTAGCAGTAGTATTGTAAAGAGCTGGTCCTGTAAAGTCACTAACAGCAGTACCTGTAGTAGAGATATAAACCTCTAAACCATCAGCGTAACTTGCATCAGGAGCTTGAGAAACCCACTCTAAAGCAATTTGATTTCCTGTTGATGGAAGGTTGATTGCTGGAGTTACCATCCAGTCATCAGCAGTACCAGCAGGATCAAGCCAAGAAGTACTCAACGCAGCATCTCTACCATCTAAAGTAAAGGGTGCATTCCATGCAGCGGTTAAAGCACCTACATTTGCGTTAGGAGTAGCTCCATCAACATCATGTAACGTCCACCCAGCTGTACCACTATTAAAATCTTCGAAGAAGATTTGTGCGTTTGAAGTGCCAGCTAAGGCAGCAAAGGCAAACGCAGAAAGTAATAATTTTTTCATAAGTTTAGTTTTTAATTGATTTTAATTTAATTTCAAATTTTTGATAAACAAATCTAATAATAAATAAGAGTAGACCTTTTTTATCTTATTTAAATTATTGGAATCCTAATCTGACGTACTTGTGGTGCTATATCTGTAAAGAGGTGAAGTGAAGTGAAATTATGGTTATTTTTGAAAAGAGTTTAAAATGAATGTGAAACTAAAAACTAAAACTATGATTAAAAATATACTTTTTATTTTAATGGTTGCTGCAGGGGGAATATTATCTGCTCAAACATTTGATTTAATGGATAAGAATGATGTAAGTATCAATGGTCTTACGCATACTGAAACGGACGATGCAATGCCTTTAAGTGAAACGAAGTTTCACGTAAAAAATTTAACAGGGACTACAGCAAACTATACGTGTAAGGTGTATGTGGTTTCAAACCCTACAGGTGCTGGGTTACAAGTTTGTTATGGAACTGATTGTCGTACGGCAAATGGATCATTAACGGGTTCTCAGGCAGTAGGTGGTATGGCTACAATTGCAGGAGGTGGAACTGATAACACTTTTAAAGTGGCTCCATTTACTTTTGTTTGGAACCCTGGGGATTCAGCTATCTGGAAAGTTGTAGTTTATAATGTAAGTAATCCAAATGATTCTGCTTCTTCAACAATTACCTGGAAGTATGACAATACCTCTTCGGTAGCAACCTTTAATAGTATTGATGCAGAAATGTCTATTTATCCAAATCCAGCTGCTGGTAATATAAATATCAACTATAATTTTACCGGTGATGTAATCAACTCAAACCCAAGAGTAGAAGTTTTTGATGTTGTTGGTAAGAGAGTTGCTACACACCAATTACCTAACACTAATGGTAAATTAAATTTAGATGTTAATGGTTTAAAGTCTGGAGTGTATTTTTATACAGTATATGCTAATAATAGAGCATTAAAAACAGAGCGAGTAATTATTAAGTAAGCTCTTGTTTAGATAACAACTTATTAGCCAGTATTGGAATCCCAGTACTGGCTTTTTCTTTTATAATGGTTAGATTTTTAATCTCAGTAACGGGTGGTGTGTTAGGATCGATTAAATATTTTTGACAGTTCTCTGGAACAAAATCTAAGATATTGGCAGCAGGGTAAACGGTTAGAGAAGTACCAATGATAACAAGCGCATCTGCATTTTCGCAAATTTTGATAGCATCGGTCATTTTTGGAACTGGTTCTCCAAACCAAACTACATCAGGCCTTAACTGACTTTGTTTTCTACACAAATCTCCAATATTAAGTTTCCAGTCACCTATGTTGTAAATACTGTTGTCAACAGTACTTCTGGCTTTTAAAATTTCACCGTGTAGGTGTAAAACTTTAGAAGATCCAGCTCTTTCATGTAAATCATCTATGTTTTGAGTGATAACTTCTATGTCAAATTTTTTTTCGAGCTCGGCAACAGTATAGTGAGCCTTGTTGGGTTGAGCTTCAATTACTTGTTTTCTTCTTAAATTATAAAAATCCAATACTAAAGCAGGGTTCTTTTTCCAGGCTTCAGGAGTTGCTACCTCCTTAATGTCATAATTATCCCATAAGCCACCATTATCTCTAAAAGTGCTGAGTCCACTTTCAGCGCTTATTCCTGCACCAGAAAACACAACAATTTTCTTCATTTAATAGCTTTTGGTTAAATAGTAAATGTATTCATTTTCAATCAATTGTAAAAAGATTGAAAGGAACATTTTTTAGGGGCTTTCATATTGTGATTTTTCTTTGTTAAAGCCCAAAATTTATTGGTATTTTTACGGGTTTTAGTGGAATAGAATAGTTATGGCAAAATCGAGGAAAGACATAGAAGCATTAGATTATCACGCACAAGGAAAACCTGGTAAAATTGAGGTTGTTCCAACCAAACCATATAGTACGCAAAGAGATTTATCTTTAGCATATTCTCCAGGAGTTGCTAATCCATGCTTAGAGATTGCTTCTAATGCTGATGATGTTTATAAATACACAGCAAAAGGAAATTTGGTAGCTGTAATATCTAATGGTACAGCTGTTTTAGGACTAGGAGATATTGGCCCTGAAGCATCTAAACCAGTTATGGAAGGGAAAGGGTTGTTGTTTAAAATTTTTGCTGATATAGATGTTTTTGATATTGAAGTTGATGCAACTGATGTAGATGCTTTTGTGAATACTGTAAAAGCTATCTCCCCAACTTTTGGAGGCATTAATCTTGAGGACATCAAAGCTCCGGAGTGTTTTGAAATTGAAGAACGTCTCAAAGCAGAATTAAATATTCCTATAATGCATGATGACCAGCATGGTACAGCAATCATTTCTTCTGCAGCTATGCTTAACGCAGTTGAGTTGGCTGGGAAAGATATTGATAAGATTACTGTGGTAGTGAGTGGTGCAGGAGCGTCAGCTATGTCTTGTGCAAAACTATATGTATCTCTTGGTGTGAAAAAAGAAAACATCATAATGCTTGATAGTAAAGGCGTAATTAGGAGTGATAGAGAAGGTCTTTCTGTTTCTAAAAAAATGTTTGCTACGGATAGAAAACTCACCAATTTAGATGAAGCATTGAAAGATGCTGATATGTTTTTAGGTTTATCCAGAGGTGGAATTTTAACCAAGGATATGGTTAAAACTATGGCAGAAAATTCTATTGTATTTGCACTTGCTAATCCTGATCCTGAAATCGCTTACAAAGATGCCGTTGATTCTAGAGATGATATTATTATTGCTACTGGACGCTCAGATCATCCTAATCAGGTAAACAATGTTTTGGGTTTTCCATTTATTTTTAGAGGAGCATTAGATGTTAGGGCAACGACCATTAATGAGGAAATGAAATTAGCTGCTGTTAGGGCGATAGCTGATTTAGCAAAAGAACCTGTTCCAGAAGTTGTAAACGAAGCTTACGATGAAAAAAACATAGTTTTTGGTAAAGATTTTATTATACCTAAACCGCTTGACCCTCGTTTGATTACTACAGTAGCTCCAGCTGTTGCTAAAGCTGCGATAGATTCTGGAGTTGCACAACAAACTATTGAAAATTGGGAAGCCTATAAAGAAGATTTGTCTAAACGATTAGGATTAGATAATAAATTACTTAAAAACATTACTCAAAAAGCAAAAAGAAATCCTAAAACAGTTGTTTTTGCTGAGGCAGATAATTACAAAATATTAAAAGCTGCTCAAATTGTTTATGAAGAAGGAATTGCTAAACCAATTTTACTTGGGAAAGTAAATCGTATTCAGGAAGTAGTTGAAGAATATAATTTAGATATACATGATATCCCTATCATCGATCCAAGAAGTTCTTCTCAGCGTGAACGAAAAAATAATTATGCTCAATTACTTTTTGAGAAAAGAAAGCGTAGAGGAGTTACTTTAACGGAAGCTAAAGAAATGATGAGAAGTAGAAATTACTTTGGTTCAGCAATGGTAGAAGTTGGAGAAGCTGACGCTCTGATTAGTGGATTGACTAGAAATTATAGAGACACTATAAGACCGGCTTTACAAGTTATTGGAACAGACGATGATGTAACCAAAATAGCAGGAATGTATATTCTGTTTACTAAAAAGGGCCCTTTCTTTTTTACAGACACTACGGTAAATGTAAATCCTTCAGCACAAGATATTGTAGATATAACAGCCCTGGCTGCTAAAATTATTCAACGTTTCAGAATTGTACCTCGTATTGCATTACTTTCATATTCTAATTTTGGATCTTCTGAAGGTGAGGATGCTATAAAAATGAGAGAAGCTACCAGAATGTTGCGTGAGCAGTACCCAGATATTATTGTTGACGGAGAAATTCAAGCTAATTTTGCTTTAAATAAAGAGTTGAGGGATGAGATTTTTCCATTTTCTGAATTAGCAAGGAAGAATACCAATACTCTGATTTTTCCAAATCTTTCCTCAGGAAACATTGCTTATAAGCTAATGCAAGAAATGGCAGGAACTGAATCTATAGGACCAATATTGCTGGGGATGAAAAAACCTGTACATATTTTACAGCTTGGTAGCTCTGTAAGAGAAATTATTAATATGGTAACCATTGCTGTTACTGATGCACAAACCAGAAAGTAAATGATTGCTCAAATAAAAGGAAGACTAGTAGAAAAAACACCAACCTATGTTATTGTTGATTGTAATGGCATAGGATATGAAATTAATATTTCTTTAAACACCTTTTCAACTTTAGGAGATGATGAGTTATGCTTTTTGTTTACCCATTTTATAGTTAGAGAAGATGCTCAACTTTTATATGGATTTAAAGAAAAAAGTGAAAGAGAATTGTTCCGTTTATTGATTTCGGTGTCTGGAGTTGGTGCGAGTACAGCTATGATGATTTTATCTTCATTATCGCCAAATGAAACCAAACAAGCCATTATTTCTGGAGATGTAAATACGCTTAAATCGGTTAAAGGAATTGGAGCAAAATCTGCTGAAAGAATAATAATTGATTTAAGAGATAAAATTGGAAAGGTAGAAAGTGTAGGCAGTATTTCTACAGTTGCAAACAATACTATTAAAGAAGAAGCGTTAAGTGCATTGATTATGTTAGGTTTTGCTAAAAAGCCAGCAGAAAAAGCATTAACTAAAGTAATGTTGTCAGGTGATAAATTAACGGTTGAGGAGTTGATAAAGATGACCTTAAAAAATCTTTAGTTAGAAAAGGGTAACTTGAGTTTTAAAAAATTCACATATAATAAATTTTTACTGGTAGTATCGATAGCTGTAACTATAATGATAGTTACATTCTCTATTAATCCAGCTAAATCTGAAGCAAACCCTCATCAGAACAATATTCTGGCATTTGAAACAGAAGTATTGCCCCCTGATACTCCAGAGATAGATTTGCCATATCCCTTTGAAGATGGTATTGGAGGCCCTGGAGGTAATAATTCAGGAGGGCTTTTTATGAATAACCCAAGTAATGTCAAGTCTGGTTTTGAATATGATCCTGAAACAGGTACTTACAATTACTATGAAAAAATAGGAGATACTTATTTTAAATATCCAACTTATATGGATTTTGATGAATATATTGATTATGATTCTGAAAAATCCTTACAAGATTATTGGAAACAAAAATCAGCTGCAGAGGACATTAATCAAACTAAAGGTTTTCGACCAGAACTTACTGTAAAAGGCGAAGCATTTGACAGAATATTTGGAGGAAATAAAATTGATATTAGACCGCAAGGTTCTGCTCAGCTTAGTTTTGGGATTAATCGTTCTACAAGAGATAATCCCGCATTACCATCTAATCAAAGGAGTACGACCACTTTTGATTTTAATCAACAAATACAACTTAATGTAATTGGAAATATTGGGGAAAAATTGAAAGTATCTATGAGCTACAATACGGAGGCTACTTTTGATTTTGAAAACCAAATGAAAATTGAATATACAGGCTATGAAGATGAGATTATTCAAAAAATTGAAGCAGGTAATGTTTCATTACCTTTAAGAGGTCAATTAATTACAGGTAGTCAAACACTTTTTGGTATAAAAACAGAATTGAAATTCGGAAGAATGACAGTAACAAGTGTATTGTCTCAAGAAAGAGGAGAAAGAAAAGAAATAAATATTCAAGGAGGAGCTCAGGTTCAAAAATTCGAAAAAGAGGGTTCTGACTATGAGGAAAATAAGCACTTTTTCTTATCTCATTTTTTTAGAGACAATTATGAACAATCATTATCTACTCCTCCAATAATTACTTCACGGGCTAATATTACCAAAGTGGAGATTTGGGTTTCTAATATCAATCAATCAACTCAGAATACTAAAAATATTATTGGTTTTGCTGATTTAGGAGAAATTGATCCAACTAAGTATCATGGTGGACCGGTTACACCTACAGTGGGAGCTATAAATGTTTATAACAATGCTAATGATTTGTATAAAAATATTGCTGATACATCAGGAGCATCACTATACAATGTTCCTAATATTAGAGGATTTGTTAATGCTAGTCAAGAGTTAACAGCACAAGGGTATGTAAATGGTATTGACTTTGAAAAATATGAGCAAGCAAGGTTACTTCAACCTTCAGAATATACTTTAAATTCTCAGTTAGGTTATATCTCTTTAAATTCTGCCTTAAACCTAGATAATATTTTAGCAGTAGCGTTTCAATATACTATGGATGGTCAGGTTTACCAAGTAGGTGAATTTTCTACTGATGGGGTTGCGGGTCAAGATGCATTATATGTTAAATTATTAAAAGGAACAACAATCAATACTCAACTTCCTACATGGGATTTGATGATGAAAAACGTATATTCTTTGGGAGCATTCAACATTTCGCCTTCAGATTTTTATTTAGACATTTTTTATAGTAATCCAGCTACTGGTGTAGAAATTCCATTTATACCTGAAGGAGAGGTAAATGGTTTGCCTTTGGTTAGTGTAATGAATTTAGATAGGTTAAACATGAATAATCAGGCTAGCCCTGATGGAGTGTTTGATTACATCAATGGAATAACTATAAATTCTAATAATGGTAGAATTTATTTTCCAGTATTAGAACCTTTTGGTTCTCATTTACGAAGTAAATTCTCTAATCAGGCTGTAGCGGATAAGTTTGCATTCGATTCACTCTATGTTACACCACAAACGCTTGCTGAACAAGATGTAAAGAAAAACAGGTACACTATCAGGGGGCAGTATTCTTCATCTACTACATCAGACATATCTTTAAATGCAATGAATATTCCGGAAGGATCGGTAAGAGTAACTGCTGGTGGTGCTGCTTTAACCGAAAATGTTGATTATACGGTTGATTATAACCTAGGTAGGGTGAAAATTATTAATGAAGGGGTACTTCAATCAGGAACACCAATTAAGATTTCTCTCGAAAGTCAGTCGCTATTTAATATTCAAACTAAAACATTAATGGGTTCAAGGTTTGACTATAAAATTAGTGATGATTTTAATCTGGGGGGTACTATTATAAAACTATCAGAAAGACCATTAACCCGTAAAATTAATATTGGTGATGAGCCAATAAATAACACAGTAGTAGGATTTGATTTAACCTATAAAAAAGATTTGCCATTTTTGACAAGATGGGCCGATAAATTACCTATTTATAGTACCAAAGAAAAATCAACCATAACCATAGAAGGTGAGGTTGCTAAATTATTTCCAGGTAATCCAGGTGCTATAGGTAAAGATGGAACTGCTTACTTGGATGATTTTGAAGGTAGTCAATCTACTATAGATATGCGAACAGTTTTCCAATGGAAACATGCATCAACCCCACAAGGACAACCGTCACTTTTCCCAGAAGGGATGTTTCCATTATCAGATAGTTTAGCATACAACTACAACAGAGCATTATTATCATGGTATAATATCGATCCATTGTTTTGGCGTAACGATTCTAGAACCCCAAATCATATCTCTAATGATCAGGCAATGCAATCAAATCATTACATGAGAGAGGTTTTGCAAACTGAAGTGTTCCCGTTTAGATCTGTTCAACAAGGAACAACACAAAATATTGCTACGTTAGATTTAGCTTATTATCCGAGCGAAAGAGGTCCATACAATTTTGATGATGGAAGTGGAATTGGAGCTGGTTTTGATGCAAATGGAAACCTGATTAACCCTACTACTCGTTGGGCGGGTATTATGAGAAAAATTGAGACTACTGATTTCGAATCTTCTAATGTTGAGTACATTCAATTCTGGGTGATGGACCCTTTTAATGATGAGGATGGAGATCCAAATCATTCTGGTGGTACTTTATACTTTAACCTGGGAAATATTTCTGAGGATATTTTAAAAGATGATAGAAAGTCATTTGAGAATGGGTTGCCAACGTCACCTATTGATTATTCTACAGGAACAAATGCCAATTTGATAGATACTACTATTTGGGGTAGAGTACCAACGGTGCAAGCATTGGTAAATGCCTTTGACAATACACCTAGTACAAGACCATTTCAGGATATTGGTATGGATGGATTGAATAATACTGATGAAATAGCTTTTTTTCCAAGCTTTAGTGGTTTTACAGATTTTAACGGTAACCCCGATCCTTCTGGGGATAATTATCATCATTTTAGAGGTTCAGACTATGATGCGTTATCACTTAATATATTAGATCGTTATAAGATGTTTAATGGTTTAGAAGGAAACTCACCTACGTCAGATCAATTTACTGAAAGTTATTCCACTTCCGCAACTACACGACCAGATATTGAGGATATTAACAATAATAATAATCTTGATTTTAGAGAGAGTTATTACCAGTATTCAGTACAGTTAAACCCACAAGATGTTAATCCATCTAATGTTGGTAATAATTTTATTACCAATGTTTTAGAAACTACGGTAAGTACTCCAGATGGAAATACTAGGTCTATTAGATGGTATCAGTTTAAAATACCTATTAGAGAACCTGATCAGGTGGTTGGAGATATTCAAGATTTTAAGTCTATCCGATTTATGAGAATGTTTTTAAAAGGATTTAATAAAGAAATAGTATTACGTTTTGCCAGATTAGAGTTGGTGAGAGGAGAATGGAGGAAATTTGATGGAGATTTATTGAGCCCAGGTGATTATATAGGAGGTGATGGAGATGAAACATCTTTTAATATTGCTGCAGTAAACGTAGAAGAAAATAGTCAGAAAACCCCAGTTAATTATATCATTCCTCCAGGCATTGATAGAGAAATAAATCCAAACCCATCTACAGGAAGTACTACTCAACAGTTAAATGAGCAAGCTTTAGTATTAGATGTATGTGATTTGAATGATGGTGATGCAAGAGCAGCTTATAAACCAATGGATATTGACATTAGAAGATATAAACGTTTAAAGATGTTTATACATGCTGAAGAACGTGATCCTGCTTTTCCTTTAAATGATGATGATGTTTCCGTATTTATTAGAATGGGTTCAGATTTTAATGATAACTACTATGAGTATGAAGTGCCATTAAAAGTTACTACTCCTGGTTCTTATAATACAGATAATAATAGTAATGAAGCAGATAGGTTAATTGTTTGGCCCGAAGCTAATAATATCGATTTACAATTTTCTAAACTAACAGATATGAAAATTCTAAGGAATAGTTTAATATCTGACCCGAGTAGTGGGGTGTTATTAATTAAACCTTACGAACAAAAAGATGGTAATAACACAATGAGAATTAAAGGTAATCCAAATATTGGAGATGTTAGAGTGTTTATGATAGGTGTTAGAAATCCTAAGCAAAGCCCGCTTAACCCGAGTGATGATGCTTTAGCTAAATGTGCTGAGATTTGGGTGAATGAACTAAGAATGGCAGAATTTGATAACGAAGGGGGTTGGGCTTCTGTAGCCAGAATTACAACTCAAGTGGCAGATTTGGGAAATATTACTATTGCTGGAGATTATAGTACACCTGGGTGGGGAAGTGTTGAGCAAAAGTTAAATGAACGTCAGCAAGAGTACCGTAAGAGTTATGATATTTCTACCAGTGTAGAGCTGGGTAAATTTATACCTGAAAAAATTGGAATAAGTATTCCGATGTATTATAATATTTCGGAAGGAGTAGTAACACCAAGGTTTAATCCTCTTGATCCCGATTTGGAGTTGAATGAATTATTAAAAAATGATTTATTATCCAAAGCAGAAAGAGACTCTATTGGAGAACGAACACAGGAAGTTACTAAACGAAGGAGTATCAACTTTACCAATGTTCGTAAGCTTCCTGCAAAGAATAAGAAAAAGAACCATTTTTATGATATTTCTAACCTATCATTCAATTATGGTTATTCAGAATCAAGGTATCGTGATATCAATACCGAGTTTGATACTAAAAAGACCTATAGAGGAGGTGTAGGTTATTCTTTTAGTAATAACCCTAAAAACTTTAAACCATTTGAAAAGGCAAAGTTTGCTAAGAAAAAAGCGTTTAAACTGATTAAAGATTTCAATTTCTACTTAGCTCCTAAGCAACTTACTTTCCAAACTGATATGGATAGAATGTACTCTGAGCGTAGAGCAAGAAACAATACGGGTTTTAATTTTGACTTACCTACTTATTATCAAAAACATTTTTATTGGAATAGGGTTTATGGACTTAAATATGATTTGACTAAAGCGTTAAAATTTGATTTTAATGCAACTAATAATGCTACAATAGAGGAACCCTTAACTTTTAATGGGCAACCTACAAATGGAAGAGTTGACCCAAGTATTCCAGACGAATATCAATCGTGGAGAGATACTGTTTTAGCAAACATTAGAGATTTTGGTACAAATACACACTATCACCATACTTTCAATCTAAATTATGCTATTCCAATAGATAAATTGCCTTATTTAGATTTTGTTACATTAACTTCTAGATACTCCGGAGATTATGATTGGCAGAGGGCTCCAATTGGAGCGGATAGCTTGGGTCATACTATACAAAATTCCAATACAATTTCGTTGAATTCGCAATTAAATATGACTAAGTTGCATAATCAGGTCGGATTCTTGAAAAAGGTACAAAAGCGATCATTAGAGCGACAAAAAAGGCGAAGACAGAATAACATGAAACCTGACAAAAATAAAACTCAGGCACAAAATGCAAAAGTAAAAGGATGGAAAGGTGGTCAGCCTCCAGCCGATATAAAATTTGATTTGAAGAAATTCAAAGATTCAGACTCTACTCGAGTAGAACTGTGGCGTAAAAAGTTGCCATTTAAACCGATGGATGTTTTTTGGCAAATCGTAATGAGTCCAAAAAATATTTCAGGAACATATAGTAGAAATAGAGGTACTTTAATGCCTGGTTATAATCAAGAAACCGAGATTATGGGATATAATCCGGGGTTTACAGCTCCAGGCTTTAATTTTGTTTCCGGTATTCAAGAAGATGATTTTGCATTGAGAGCTGCTGAAAGAGATTGGTTAGTAACCAATGATAGTGCTCAAAATGCATTGATGTATAATTATAATACCACTTTTGCTGAGAATTACAGTTTAAGAGCAACCTTACGACCAATTAAATCTTTAAGAATTCAGTTAACTGCAAATCGCAGTTATTCTACCAATCTTAATCAACAGTTTTTCCAGATAAATCAAAATACTTTTGTTGATACTTTAGGTGGAGATTTACGTAGAGATTATTATTTTGTGAAACCTGTTGAAACAGGTAATTTCAGTATGTCTTTCTTGTCTTTCAATACTGCTTTTGCAAGTGATGATGAACTGTCTAAATCATCTTCTGTTTTTGAAAGCTTTTTAGCTGAACGTGAAAAAATATCACAACGATTAGCGCAAGAAAATGGTAACTCTTTTGGTACGGCCGATGGTTATGCTGATGGTTATGGTGGAACTTCACAAGATGTTTTAATACCAACATTTATAGCGGCTTATTCTGGTAGAGATGGTAATAATGTGTCTCTAGAAGATTTCACCAAATATATACCTTTGCCTAACTGGAGAATAACTTATGATGGGTTAAGTAAGATGAAATTTGTAAACAGATTATTTAAGAAGTTTACTCTGAATCATTCTTATAAATCTACTTTAAATGTAAGTTCTTTTACTACTAATCTGTTGTACGATGAAAATGATCAGGGAGCTTCGGCTCGTGACATTAGAGGAGATTTTATTCCTGAATTACAAATTTCTACGGTTACAGTTTCAGAGCAGTTTGCTCCTTTGTTAGGTGCAGACATGACCATGCACAACAATATGTTGGTGAGGTTAGAATATAAGAGAGATAGAAATGCCTCTTTAAGTATGGCAAATAGCCAAATAACAGAAATAAAAGGTAGTGAATGGTCTATTGGTACTGGTTATAAGTTTAGAAATGTAAAAATGCCTTTCTCTAAAAGAAGAATGATTACAAGTGATATAGATACACGTATAGATTTTGTGATTAGAAAGAATAATACCATTATTAGAAAAATAGTGGAAGAAGTTAATCAGCTTACAGCTGGGCAACGTGTTTTCTCTATTAAGTTTACAGCCGACTATAGAGTTAGTAAAACGCTAAATGTTAGGGCGTTTTACGATTATGTTGCTACTAACCCATATATTTCTACTACTTTCCCTACATCAAATACTAATGCAGGAATTCAGTTAAGATTTACCTTAGCACAATAGTATTTTAAAAAGAAAATTATATACATTTACAACACTTTTTTAATCATAATAAAAACATTTTAAAATGAATATACCAGCAGATTTAAAATATACGAAAGACCACGAGTGGGTGAAAATTGATGGAGATGTAGCAACTATCGGTATTACAGATTTCGCCCAAGGTGAGTTGGGAGATATTGTTTATGTAGAAGTAGAAACGGAAGGAGAATCATTAAATCAAGAAGAAGTTTTTGGAACAGTAGAAGCTGTTAAAACTGTTTCTGATTTATTTATGCCTGTTTCAGGTGAAGTAATAGAATTTAATACTGATTTAGAATCCGCTCCAGAAGCAGTTAATAATGATCCTTATGGTGATGGTTGGATGATTAAAGTAAAAATGTCTGATTCATCAGAAGCTGATGCACTTTTATCAGCAGATCAATATAAAGAAGAATTAGGTTAAGTTTAGATATTCTAATAAACACCTCCAAGGTTTTGCTTTGGAGGTGTTTTTATTTATATGAATAAGATTTTAAAAAATAAGTTTTTACCTGCCATTGTTTGGCTAGTTGTTATTTTAATTGTGAGTGGTTTTCCAGGTGATAAAGTGCCTGAAGTTCCTATTTGGCAGTTTGATAAATTAGTTCATTCAGTAGTTTATGCTATTCTTTCCATTACTTTATTACTTGCGTTTCAAAAACCAAAAAATCGTTTAAAAACATTTGCTTTTATCATTCTTTTTGGAATTTTTTATGGTGGAATTATGGAAATTCTACAACATTACATCTTTATAAACAGAAGTGGTAATTGGTATGATTTTATAGCCAATGCTATTGGTGCAATACTTGGAATTTTAATGTTTCCGTTTGTTATGAAATTGTTACCGATAAACAGATGGTTAAAATTATGACATATTGCAAATAAAAATTTATTAATTTTATAACCTATAAAAAATTAGTTTATGGAACCAAAAAAGAACCCAAAAGCAGATTTAGAAAAGCTAAGAGGAACATTCACTTTAGCTGGTCTTGTTGTCTCTTTGTTTTTAGTTTATGCAATGATAAACTGGAAATTTTATGATGTAAAAGCCAGTGAATTAGGTGAATTAATTATTGAAGAAGAGGAAGAAGATATTATTCCAATTACGGAGCAAAATACACCACCACCACCACCACCACCACCACCTGCAGCACCAGAAATTATTGAAATTGTAGAAGATGATGAAGAAGTTGAGGAATTAGAAATTGAAGATACTGAGGCTGATGCTGAAACTGTTGTTGAGGTATTTGAGGTAGAAGAAGAAGTTGTAGAAGAAGAAGTATTTACTATTGTAGAAAATATGCCTGAGTTCCCTGGGGGTCAGAAGAAATTATTCGAATACTTAGGAAAGAGCATTAAGTTCCCACCTGCTGCCAAAGCTAATGGTATTTCAGGTAAAGTGTACGTGAATTTTACTGTAAACAAAAATGGTAAAATCTCAGATGTTAAGGTGTTAAGAGGAGTTCATGAATTGTTAGATAAAGAGGCAATTAGAGTTGTTAAGGCTATGCCTGCATGGAAGCCTGGAAAACAAAGAGGTAAAGCGGTAAGAGTATCTTATAACTTGCCTATCAACTTTGTATTGAAATAATTGATTTATTGATAAGTGAAAAAGCACCGTTTTAAAACGGTGCTTTTTTTTGCGCTAAAAATTATGCAATTTTATAAGGGTTAGCATCTACTAAGAAAAATGAATATTCATCAATCTAACTACATTATGCTAAAGCAAAATTTCATAAAGTTTACTATTGCCGCCACTCTGCTATTTGTGGTAAGTTTAGTTTTAATAAACTGTTCTTCATCTAATATATCGGATAACGGAAGTAATAAGAAGCCCTTATTGGTGTATGCAAAAGGAGAAGTATACAAAGAAGAATGGACAGTTGTAGATTCTTTAGAGCAGAATGGACTCACAAAATCTGCTTTAGAAGAAGTGGTTAAAATTTACAAAAAAGCACAATCTGAAAATAACCATGAGCAGATTGTAAAGTCATTAATCATAAAAGCTAAACTTCAATCAAATATTGAGGAAAATGCTTTTGTAAATACCTTGAATGAGTTAGATAGTTTGGCTAACAATTCTGATTATCCTTTACAGCCAATTATACACTCTGTAATTGCAGAAATGTACTGGATGTATTATCAGAATAACAGATGGAGATTTTACGATAGAACACAAATAGTAAATTTTGAGAACAAAGACATTACAACCTGGGATTTACAGAAAATTACTGATGCTACTATCAAGCATTATATGTTATCAGTAAAAAACATTGACAGCTTGAGTAGAACACCGATTGAAACATTTGATGAGATTATCATTACAAAAAATGCCAGAGATTATCGTCCATACTTATATGATTTTTTAGCTCAAAGAGCAATAGACTATTTCAGTAATGAAGAACCAAATATTACTCGACCAGTTTACGAGTTTGTCTTGGATGACTCATTATATATAAGCTCTTACGGAGATTTTGTTGGAGTGAAATTTTCAACGCAAGATACCATGTCACTTAAGTTTTATGCTTTAAAACTCCTCCAAGATTTAACACAGAATCATATCAACGACTCTAACCATACGGCATTAATAGATGTAGAATTGAAACGATTGAAATTTGTAAGAAACCATGCTAGTTTTCAAAACGCAGATTCTTTGTATTATAAATCTTTAACCTTATTGTATGGAGCCTTTAAAGAAGATACCACCGCTGCAGAAATTGTTTATGAGTTAGCTAAAATTCATCAAAATAGAGGTAGTGCTTACAATTTTGCCGAACCAAAAAAACATAAGTGGGAACTGAAAAGAGCCGTGGTAATGTGCAATAATGCTATTGAAAAATATCCTAGCACTTATGGAGCTGATTTATGCCGCCAGCTAAAGAATGGTATAGAAAGTAAAGCCTTGGATGTTCAGATTGAAAAAGCAAATATTCCTAATCAATCCATTAAAGCATTACTAGGATTTAAAAACATCAATAAAGTATATCATAGAATCGTAAAAGTAGATTATGATGACTATAAAAAATGGAATAGAAATATAGGTTACTACGAACGATTTGAGAAAATAAAAGAGAGTAATACAGTAAAGGATTGGGAAATGGATTTGCCAAATGATGGAGATTACAGAAAGCACAGTGGTGAGTTTAAAATAGGAGAGTTTGATAAAGGTTTTTATGTGTTGTTAACAGCTACAACCAAAGATTTTAAATACGAGAAAGAAGCGGTTGCTATTACTCCTTTTTGGATAAGTAATATTAGCTTCTTAACTAGAAGAACAGACCAGGAGGATGTTGAGTTTTTTGTTGTAAATAGAAATTCAGGGAAACCACTTTCTGGTGTAAAAGCTAAATTATATTATGAAAAATATAATTATACATTGAGAAAATACGAATGGAAATCAATGGGAACTAGAGTAACTAATAAGGATGGTTTTTTTAAAGTAGAACCAGGTTCTAATTATAGAAATTTCTATGCTGATTTTATTTATCAGGATGATAGGTTAAATACGGAGGATTCTTATTATCAGTACAAGAATTATAACAATTACAGAAAATTTACCAAAACAATTTTCTTTACAGACAGAGCAATTTATCGACCAGGGCAAATCATTTATTTTAAAGGAATTGTTTTAGATTCTGACTCTGAAAACAACAATAAAATTAAAACTAATCATACCTCTACAATTACATTTTACGATGTTAACCATCAAAAAGTATCTAGTTTAAATTTAAAAACGAATGAGTATGGAACTTTTAGCGGTTCGTTTGTCGCTCCAAATAATGGCTTAAATGGTCAAATGTATATTTCAGATACTTATGGAAGCAAGTACTTTTCTGTTGAAGAATACAAACGTCCGAAATTTGAAGTAAAGTTTGAACCTATTAAAGGTTCTTATAAGTTAAACGAGACAGTAAATGTAGTTGGAACGGCTAAAACTTATTCAGGTGCAGCATTAGACGAGGCTGAGGTAACTTATAGGGTGGTTAGAAATGCATCCTTTCCATACTGGTGTTTTTATCGTTGGGGCTATTCTCCATCTTCAGCCGAATTAGAAATAATAAACGGCACAACAACTACTGATGATAATGGAGAGTATAAGATTGATTTTACTGCCATTCCGGATAAATCGGTTAATAAAAAATATTCACCAATCTATACTTATACTGTTTATGCTGATGTAACGGATATTAATGGAGAAACGCATAGTGCTACCACTTATGTTAGGGTAGGTTACAATGCTTTAAATGTATATGCAAGCGTGCCAGATAAAGTAAACAAAAGTGGAGTAGATACTTTTAGTTTAAGTACAACTAACTTAAATGGAGAGTTTGAACCGACTGCTGGAAATATTAAGGTTTGGTCGCTTAAAATGCCAGGGCAGAGTTACAGTAGCACGTATTGGAATAAAGGAGATGTAAAATTCATTACCGAAACTGATTATAAAGAGGATTTTCCTAGAGATGAGTATTCAGATGAAAATAATATGTATAAATGGGAGAAAGACATTAAAGTTTATGATCATCCTTTTAATACGGAAAAAAGAAAATCTGTTGAATTATATCACTTGCCAGAATGGAAAGAAGGAAAGTATGTAATGGAGATTACATGTAAAGATAAGTTTGGTCAAGAGGTAAAAGAAATTAAATATTTTACAGTATTTAATGAATACGGCAAGTATGTTCCTGCCAACGATATAGGTTGGTTTATGCCTCTAAAAGTAAAAGGTGAACCAGGAGAAAAAGCAGAGTTTTTGATTGGTTCTGCTGCTAAGGATGTAATGGTAGTTTATGAAGTGGAGCACAAAAGAAACATCGTAAAAAAAGAATGGATAAAACTAAGTGGACAGCAGAAAAAGATAGTTGTTCCGATTGAGGAAAAACATAGAGGCAATTTTCATGTGCATTTTACTTTCGTTAAGCACAATAGAAATTACAATTTTACTTCAACGGTATCGGTTCCTTACACCAATAAAAAACTGGATGTAGAGTTTGAAACGTTTAGAAATAAATTATTACCAGGGCAAGAAGAAGAATGGAAGATTAAGATAAAAGGTAAAAAAGGAGAGAAGGTAGCTGCTGAAATGGTAGCAACTTTGTATGATGCTTCTTTAGATGCGTTTCGAGCAAATTATTGGGGGTTAGATGTATTGAGGTATGACTACAGCAGTAGGTACTGGCAAAGTAATAGAGGATTTACTGCGGTAAATTCACAACTAATAGCTCAGTATTGGAATGAAAGCCTAACTAATTTAAGAACCAAAATTTATGATAGGCTAAATTGGTTTGGATATTACTATGGTTATCGTGACAGGTATTACAGAGGATTATATAGTGAAGGAGATTATTTATATGATTCTTATGACGGAGTTGCATTAATGGAAGTAACAGAGGAAGCTATGGATGAAGACGCAAGTGGTTATGCTGAACAAACCAAGTCTTCAGGAAAACTTAAGAAAGAATTGTCAGTAAATGCTCCTTCTCCTAAAGCTGATAAAAATAAAGATGTAACTACAAGTATTTCTTCAACTTTAGCGGGTGCTAAATCAGGTGAAGCAAATCAACAAGCAAATATTGAGGGCTTAAATGATGTGAAAGTCAGAAGTAATTTTGCCGAAACAGCTTTCTTTTATCCTCATTTACAAACCAACTCTAAAGGAGAGGTAATCATAAAGTTTACTATTCCAGAGGCTTTAACCAAATGGAAGTTTATGGGCTTGGCTCATACTAAAGACTTAAAGTCAGGGATGTTGTATGAAGAAACCGTAACACAAAAAGATTTAATGGTTTACCCAAATGCTCCACGTTTTTTTAGAGAAGGAGATAAAATGACTTTCTCTACAAAGATTACCAACCTGTCAGATAAAGATTTATCAGGCGGGGCACAAGTGTTCTTTTATGATGCGTTAACTAATGAGAATATTTCGAGTAAAGTAATTACTGGTAAACCAAAGTATGGTTTTGATGTAAAGAAAGGGAAGAGTACTTCGGTTAACTGGACTATGAGTGTTCCTGAAGGGTATTCTGCTATCAAATACAAAGTAGCTGCGAAGGCAGGAAACTTTACGGATGGTGAAGAAATGGCGTTACCTGTATTAACCAACAGAATGTTGGTTACAGAATCAATGCCTTTACCAATAAGAGGTAATCAAAGCAAAACATTTAAGTTTAATAAGTTGTTAAATAATAACTCAACTACGTTAAAACACCACAAATTGACATTGGAATTTACATCTAATCCAGCATGGTATGCTATACAAGCTTTACCATACTTAATGGAGTATCCATATGAATGTGCAGAGCAAACATTTAGTCGTTTTTATGCTAACTCAATAGCTACTCATATTGCTAACTCATCTCCAAAAATTAAGCAGGTTTTTGATAGTTGGAAGAATAGTTCTCCAGAGGCTTTCTTATCTAATTTGGAGAAAAATCAAGAGTTAAAATCTCTTGTATTAGAAGAAACCCCATGGGTATTAGACGCACAAGATGAGGGAGAAAGAAAAAAGAGGATCGGGTTACTGTTTGATTTAAACCGAATGTCCAATGAATTAGGTAGGGCTGAAAAGAAACTTCAGCAGCTGCAAGTTTCTAACGGTGGTTGGACCTGGTTTAAAGGAATGCCAGAAAGTAGATACATAACTCAGCATATAGTTACAGGTATGGGGCATCTGGATCATCTAGGTGTTAAGAACATCAGAGATGATTATCAAACCTGGAATATGGTTAAAAAAGCTGTAAGGTATTTAGATGATAGAGTGAGAGAAGATTATGAGGATTTACTAAAAGATAAATGGGATATGGATAAAGATAATATCAATTATTACCATATTCACTATTTATATGCTAGAAGCTATTTCTTAAAAGATGTAGAAATCAGTTCAAGAAATAAAGAAGCTTATAACTATTACATTGGGCAAGCGAAGAAGTATTGGTTGAATAAAAGCAGGTATATGCAAGGGATGATTGCATTGGCTTTACATAGAGATGGTCAAAACAAAGCAGGAATTCCAGTAGAACAAAAAATAATAGCATCATTAAAAGAAAATGCTATAATGCATGATGAGCTAGGTATGTATTGGAAAGATAATATAAGCGGTTATTGGTGGCATCAAGCCCCTATAGAAACACAAGCATTGTTAATTGAAGCTTTTGATGAAGTAGTAAACGATAAAGAAAGTGTTGAAGCGATGAAGGTTTGGTTGCTTAAACAGAAGCAAACACAAGATTGGAAAACAACAAAAGCTACTACCGAAGCTTGTTACGCTTTATTACTAAGAGGAACTGATTTGTTGTTAAGTGATGAGTTAGTAGAAATTAAAGTGGGGAATCAGTTAATAGACCCTAAGAAGATCGATGATGTTAAAGTTGAAGCTGGTACAGGATACTTTAAAACATCTTGGAATAAATCAGAGGTTAAATCATCTATGGGTAATGTAAAAGTTACTAAAAAGGATGATGGAGTGGCTTGGGGTGCTATGTATTGGCAATACTTCGAGCAGTTGGATAAAATAACTCCACACGAAACTCCGTTAAAACTGACAAAGAAATTATTCTTACAAAAGAACAGTGCTTCTGGGCCAGTAATTACTCCAATTACTGATGCAACAAGTTTAAAACTTGGAGATAAGATTAAGGTAAGAATAGAGTTAAGAGTTGATAGAGATATGGAGTATGTTCATATGAAAGATATGAGAGCAGCTGGTTTAGAACCAATAAATGTATTTTCAGGTTATCGATATCAGGATGGGTTAGGATATTATGAAAGCACTAAGGATGCTTCAACTAATTTCTTTTTCGATTATTTAAGAAAAGGAACTTATGTTTTTGAATATCCATTAAGAGTAAATATGAGCGGTAATTTCTCCAATGGTATCACCAGCATTCAGTGTATGTATGCACCAGAGTTTACTTCTCATTCTGAGGGAATTAGATTAAATGTACAATCAAAATAATTTAGGTTTGTAAGGTTTAAATATTTTAATTTATATTTGCTTACAAATCAGTATGTACTATGAAAAAGTTATTGTATTTATTAATAGTGGTTTCACTTTCGGTCTTTGTTGCTTGTGGTGGAGATAATAACCAAAATGAAGATGAGAACCCTCAAGAACAAGTAGAATTAAAAGGTTTTGAACAATTAGATCTAAACGAGTATGGTTTTAATCTAACAGTTATGGTTCCTGAAGCTGAAACACATGGAGAAGCAGAGGTTACCTTAACGGAAAGAGGAGCTTTAGAAATTGTTGTTGGAACAGATTTCGGTATTGAAATAATGTATGGAGAAGGTGATATAGAAATGCTTAAAATGGATTTACAAGAAGATTTAGTGTTTAAATCTGAAATTATCACTGAAGAAAAAAATGCTTTAGTTTATAAGCAAGATATTCCCGACTCAGGTGTGAAAACTCAAAATCATTTTTTCTATAAAGCTGTTGTTGGTAATGATATTTATGAAGTTCGTGATATTATGGAGGGAGAATATGGTGAAGGAATGATTCAAAAAATGTTAGAGGCAGCTAAAACTATAGAAGCAAGTAATGCTTCAGGAGAAGTAGCGGCATAATTATAATATTAGAAATTATTAAACCCTGAAGTAAATATTCAGGGTTTTTTTATGAAATCACATATAACATATCTAACATTAGTGTTGCTCATTTTTTTTTCTTGCAAAAAAGAAGAACCTGTGCCTGATTATGTGATAAGTGAAGATAAAATGGTACAGGTGTTGGTTGATATGGAATTAAAACAGGCTGAAATTAAATACAGAATAGCAAGAGTTGATTCAGGTATTCAAATAAATTACCATCAAGAGTTCGAATCAACGTTAAATCAGCATGAGTTAACACTTAATCAGTTTAATAAAAACTTAAATTATTACTGTGCTAAGCCCAGAACAATGTATGAGCTTTACATTAAAGTAATAGAAATTTTATCTGAAGAGCAGACTAGTGTTTAATAATATTGGTCTTAGGTATGATTATCTAAAAAATATAGGATTATACGCAACCAATTTTTAAAAAACTCGTCTAATGTTATAACTACAAAAAAGAATGGTGAAGTTGTTAAATAATTGATTAGCAACCTGTTTTTATTTTTTTTTGTAATTTTGACTTGATACTAAACTAAAACTTCTTGAAATGAACAATTGGATTGCTCGAATTTTCGTTCTGGGTATACTGGCTTCTAGTGTTTCCCTATATTCTCAAAATGTTGCGATTAACAATAATGGTGCAGCACCAAATACAAATGCTATTTTAGATGTTGATGTAACAACAAATAATAAAGGTATTTTGATACCTCGATTAAGTACTGCACAACGTACTGGAATAGGTGGTCTCGGTGCTGGTGATGAAGGTTTAACGGTTTATGATGAGACTACAAATAGTTATTGGTTATGGGATGGAACTCAGTGGGTAGAATTTTCAATGACAGGTGATGCTTGGCAACTAACGGGTAATGCAGGTACTGTTGCAGGAACAAATTTTTTAGGTACTACTGATGGGGTAGATTTTTCAATTAGAAGGAATAATGTAGAGAAAGTAAGAGTTTTAAATACAACTACATCTTTTATGGATGAAATCCAAACCAGAGATGGTGGAGCAAATTCAGGAGATGTTTTAGTAAGAATTTATGATAGTGGGGATGATGGTAGAGTTGATATCTATGAGAATAATGCTTACAACATTAGGTTAAATGGTAATGGTACATCAATCTTCAATGAACAAGGTATTGCCTCTAATGATTTCAGAATAGAATCTGATGCACAGGCTAATCAGTTTTTTGTTGATGCCGGAAATGATAGAATAGGTATCAGAACAGGTACACCTGCTTATATGTTTGAAATGTCAAATGGAGGAGTTAATGTAGGTGCTGCTCCAATGGCAAGTTATACTAATGCAGGAACTGATGGGGTTGCATTATCTGCTTATAATTCTAGTACGGCTAATGTGTACAATGGCTTTGAGGGTATTACAGCTGGAACTTATACAGGTGTTTTTGGTTTAGGTATTACTACTGGTGCTGGAGGAGATGGTGTTTTTGGGCAGAGTAATGATTGGCAGAGTATTGGTGTTGTAGGTTCTCGTTTTAATAGTGGTGGAGCAGATTTAGGATATGGTGGGCTCTTTTATAATGATTTAGGATATACCGGAGGGCTTTGGAATGTTTCAGATAGAAGGTTAAAGAAAGATATTAAGCCGATGAAAGGTGCACTATCCTTAATTAGTCAATTATCTCCGGTTACATATAATTACGATATTGAAAAGTACCCAGAGATGGGACTGAATGAAAGAAATGAATTTGGTTTTATTGCTCAGGAGTTGAAAGCAATTATTCCGGAAATTGTAAAGGAAAAAACACTTTCAACTAATGGCGCAGCAAAGATAGAACCATCGAAAGGTAAGGTAGAAAAAGATGAAAATTTTCTAACAGTTGATTATACACGTTTAATTCCTTTAGCAATTAAGGGTATTCAGGAGCAGCAAGCTATAATAGAAGCTCAAAACTCTAAAATAGAACAATTAGAAAAATTGGTAAAAGAATTACAACAATCTATTGATAACAAATAGTTTATCTTGAACCATGAAGAAACTACTTTCAATATTTGCTTTATTCTTTTTACCTGTATTACTTTTTGGGCAGGGAAGAGTAGTAGTTAATAACAATGGATATATTGTTATTGATAATGGAGCTTATTTGGTGTTGGATAATGCTAATGCTAATGCGTTAACTACTGCTGGGACTGGTGGTAACATTATTTCTGAAAATGAAGCCGATGTAATTAAATGGGAGATTGGTACTACAACAGGTACTTATGTTATACCCTGGACAACAGCGAGTGGTACTAAAATACCATTAACTATCAATAAAACTAGTGCTGGTACTGGAGCTAATGCAGAGTTTATTTTAAGTACTTACGAAACAGCAACAGATATGAACGCTCCTTATCCCTCTGCAGTTACTAATATGAATTATAATGCAGTTGATAGATCATTATATGTAGTTGATCGTTTTTGGCATATTGATGCTTTGTCTTATGCTGCTAAACCAAACATAACACTATCTATTGCTTATGATGATGCAGCAAATGAAGTAGGAGGTGCTAATACCATTACTGAAGCTAATTTACAGGCGCAAAGATTTAATACCTCTTTAGGTCATTGGGAAACTTATAAATTATTTGGAACAGGAAATGCAGCTACCAATATTGTATCAGGTATTGTTGTTCCTGCGGCTGATTTTTTTGAAGATTGGATTTTAGTAGATAATACCAATCCATTGCCAGTTACACTAGTAAACTTTGAGGCACATTGTGAAAATGAAAAAGTAATCATAAAATGGACTACTCAATCGGAAATAAATAATGATTATTTTATAGTTGAAAAAAGTTATGATGCCCAAGTATATTTTGATTTAGCAATAGTTTCAGGAGCTGGTAATAGTAATGTTCCTCAGAATTATTTTGTAGAAGATGAGAATTTATCAGATGCTTCAGTTTATTACCGCTTAAAGCAAGTTGATTTTGATGGAACAACTTCTTACCATGAGGTAATTGCTTCTAATTGTAGCAGCAAAGGTTTTGATGTAACTCAGTTGACTTTGCATGATGGTAAATTAAGGCTTAATATCAAAAACAGTATAGATGAAAAGATGAACTTATACCTTTATGATGCCAGGGGTAGAATGATTGCCAATAGGGCTGTTCAGTCTATTGAAGGAGTAACAACTGTAAACGTTGATAATTTAGATTTAAGTACGGGGATTTATATGTTGTCTATTATAGGAGAGCAAAACAATTACTCAACTAAGTTGATGAATAAAGGTAACTAAATAGCGTTACCAAACTTTCGTTTTATTTTATTTGTCCAGTTCCACAGTAACATTATTACGGAAATTGCTGCGAAAATTCGCCCAAAATAGTCACCATACTTAACATAAGTGGTTAGTTTTTTGTTGCTGTTGATTCTGCCATTTATGGCAATTGGTTTCCACCAGGTTGTTGAATTATTGATGTCACCTCTTTGGTTAATAAAACAAGATATACCTGTATTTGCACTTCTGGCAATACTTCTTCTGGTTTCTATAGCTCTTAAACGAGCATAAGCTAAATGTTGTTTATAGCCAGGAGTATCTTCCCACCATCCATCATTGGTAATTACAAAAATCATATTAGCTCCTTTGTTGATGTAATCTCCTACATAGTCACCATAAATAGATTCATAACAAATTACTGGTGCAATTTGATGATTGTTAGTTATTAAGTTTTTTGCTTCTTTTTCAATTCCTAACCCACCTGATGTTCCTCCTAAGTTAATGGCTAAACCGCCTAATAATTTAGAAAAAGGCATTCTTTCAACCCCCAATACCAATTTAGATTTATGATAAATTTGAATAGGTTTATTACTTTCAATTAATAATGCAGAATTAAAAGCATCAAACCACCCACCAGTTTGTCTATCAGGGCGAGCAGTTGTAGTAGGTTTTTCAGTTGATTGGGGATATTCTATATAAGTAGAAGCTCCTATAATAAATTTAATGTGAGGAAATTCTTTTAAGAATTTTCTAATTTCTTCAATACCATAACTTTCTTCAATTCTTGACTCAACAACCCCTCTTGGTATAGCTGTTTCAGGTGCTACAACGTAATTAGTGTTTGGTGTGATTTTTTGTTTTGCCAAGGATAATATTCTGTGCATTTGTTCTGCTACTGTCATCCCCCCAAATTTATCCTTGTAAGGATCGATATTTGGCTGTACAATAACTACTTCTGTTGGATTTTCTTTTTCAGTATAGCTCTTATATATTATTCCAGATATAACCATAGGAATAATAATTATTGCCAAAATAATTGCTATAGTTTTTGCATGAGATTTAAAACTTTCTCCTAAAATTATTGTTTTACGAAATACCTGAAAAACCAAAATGTTTACTATTAAAACCCATAGTGTTCCACCAAGTGTACCTGTATATTCATACCACTGTATAAGCTCAGTATAATTTGCAAAAGTGTTTCCGAATGTTGACCATGGGTGCGAAAATTCCCAATGATAATGCAGCCACTCAAAAGCTATCCAAAAGAAAATAAGACTTAAATAGCCTTTTTTGTTTCCGAAATTCTTTTTTACACTATGGAACCAAAGAAATATTATTGCCATAAAAATGGAGTTTAGAACAACAGCCATTAACATTCCAGGTCCAGATGCAAAATATATCCACCAGGTGGTATAACCATTAAAAGTTAAATAAGTTAAAAAAGCAAACAGGTATAAGTGCCTTGATTTTAGATTTTCTGGGTTTTGAGATACAGTGTATTCAACATAAAGTAAAGGAAGCAGGGCAATAAAAAAAAGTGGAGCTAGGTTGCCAGTAGCTGGCCAGCTTACTCCCATCAATAAACCACTTAGTATAGCTAGGCCAGAAAGTTTTAACTTTTGCATAAAAACAAAAGTAATTGAAATTAAGCAGATTTTCTTCTTTGTTGCTCTTTAAGAATAAGTGATAATTCTCTACCTCTTTGCCCAGCAACAGAGGTGTTTTCTTGCGCTCTTCTAATTAGATAAGGAGTAACATCTTTAACAGGTCCATAAGGTACATATTTGGCTACATTGTATCCTTCGCTTGCCAAATTCATACTAATGTGATCGCTCATTCCCAAAAGTTGGGCAAAATACACTCGTTCATCGGTAGAGTTAATATTATGCTCTTTCATTAACTCGGTTAGGTAAAGCGAACTTTTTTCATTATGTGAGCCACAACAAATAGAAATCAAATTGATATTTTCAACACAAAACTTCAAAGCTAAGTTGAAATCTTTATCAGTGTTTTCTTTTGTTTTTTGCATTGGGTCTTCGTATCCCATTTTTTCAGCACGTTCTCTTTCCTTCTCTATATAAGCACCTCTAACTAATTTTAAACCAATATAGAATTTTTCATTTTCAGCAATAGCTTTAAGTTCCTTTAAATAAGCTATTCTGTCCCAACGGTACATTTGGGCCGTGTTATAGATAACAGCTTTTTTCTTGTTGTACTTTCGCATCATATTTAAAGCAATTTCATCTATAGTGGTTTGTATCCAGCTTTCTTCAGCATCAATAAAAATAGGAATGTTTACGTCAAACCCAGCTTTGCATATAGTATCAATTCTCATTAAAATCCTATCAAATTCTTTTTGCTCAATTTGCGTTAAATTTTTCTTTTTATTTACCTTTTGTAATAATTCAAAACGACCAAAACCTGTAGGTTTAAATACTGAAAAAGGAATGTTACTATCTGATCTAGCTTTTTCTATGGCTGCTAAAGCTTCTTTAACGTTGGCATCAAATACACTTTCTTCTTCCTTTCCTTCAACTGAATAATCTAAAATTGTTTTGATGTTGTTAGAGCTTAATTGATTGATGGCTTTCTCACAATCATTAATACTCTCTCCTCCACAAAATTGTTTGAAAATGGTAGCTTTAATAATGGGGATAGGGAACCATAAAGGCATAAAAATTTTAAGTAAAGTTGGACCAATTTTAATCAACCAATTCCAGCCAATAATTTTAAAAAGCCAATAACTTCTTTTTAAATCTTTGTTGCTTTTACCAGCAAAAGCTATTTCAGTATTACTAAAATCCATTAACGATATTTATCGTACGAAATTAGCAGAAATATAAATTCCTTAAATACATTTGCTAAGTAATTTTTAACCATGTCGATTAATCAAATAACAAATATCAAAACAACCAATTCTGAAGTGTTTATCGGTGATGGTGCATTTAGTGTTCTTCATGAGTATTTTAGACCCTATCAATCTTCACAGATATACATATTGGTTGATGAGAATACGCTAGAGCATTGTGCTACGCAATTAATTTCTAGTATAGATTTATTGCATGATGCTGAGATTATTGAAATAAATAGTGGTGAAGAAAATAAGGTGTTAGATATTTGTTATCAAATTTGGTTGACTTTGTCAGAGTTTAAGGCTGACAGAAATGCTTTACTCATTAATTTGGGTGGAGGTGTAATAACGGATATGGGTGGGTTTGTTGCCTCAACATATAAAAGAGGGATTGATTTTATCAATATTCCAACTACTTTGCTTTCACAAATTGATGCATCTGTTGGAGGTAAAACGGGTATTGATTTTGAAGGGCTGAAAAATATGATAGGTGTGTTTAATGAACCAAAAGGTGTATTCATTTACCCTCCTTTTTTAAAGACGTTAGATAAGAGGCAAATGCTTTCGGGATACGCAGAGGCATTAAAACATGCTTTGATTAAAGATGCTGACTACTGGATAGATTTGCAAACAGATTATTTGTCAAATGCTGAAAACTGGGAACAGTTAATTACTCAATCTGTTCGCATTAAAAATGATATAGTTTTAGCGGATCCTTTTGAAAAAAACGAACGTAAGCTATTGAATTTTGGTCATACAATTGGTCATGCTGTTGAGAGTTGTTCGCTAAAGAAAGATGAACTTCCATTGTTACATGGAGAAGCTATTGCAATAGGTATGGTGTGCGAAGCATTTATTTCATGTAAGCATTTAAATTTATCAGAGGAAGATCTAAATAACATTGCTAAAACGATTATTTCAATTTATTCTAAATATGAAATAGATGATTCTTGTTATCATGAATTGATTGAGTTGATGAAGAATGATAAGAAGAATGAGAATGACACCATAAATTTCACTTTATTGAATAAGATTGGTGAAGGTGTAATCAATCAAAATGTTGAAATTGATTTGATAATTGACGCATTGAATTACTACAAAACCTTAGGGAATGGATAAAACCCTATCATACCAATCACGAAAAAAACTTAACGGAGAAATCAATTTAACAGCTTCTAAGAGTGAAAGCAATAGAGCTTTAATCATTAGATCTTTGTGTGAAGAACACTTTGAAATCAGCAATCTAGCTGAGGCTGAGGATACAAAAATTTTAACTCAATTACTAAAAGAAGTTCAGACTGCATCAGATACAGCTCAAGCAGAAACAGATGAAATGAAAAGTTCTGATGAGCAATCTGACAATAATCAACTGACATTGTCAGTTGGCATAGCTGGTACTGTAATGCGTTTTATGACTGCTTTTTTAGCTGTAAGAGAAGGGCAATGGTTGTTAACTAGTGAAGAAAGAATGAAAGAAAGGCCAATTAGAATATTGGTAGAGGCTTTGCAACAATTAGGAGCAGATATTAAATATGTTGGAAAAGAAGGCTATCCACCATTAAAGATAAATGGAAAGAAGTTAAGTGGTGGCAAAGTGATATTGGATGGGAGCGTAAGCAGCCAGTATGTTTCTGCTTTATTGATGATTGCACCAACATTAACAGAAGGATTGGAAATTGAGTTTGCTGGAGAAATTATTTCCAAACCATATATTGATATGACCATTAGTATGATGGAATACTTTGGAGCAAAGGCAAACTGGAGTGGAAATACAATTAAAGTAAATGAGGGTAATTACCAGACTAAGGAATTTACAGTTGAAGCTGATTGGAGTGCTGCTTCTTACTGGTATGGTTTTGCTGCTTTAGCTAATGAGTTTGATGTTACTCTGTATGGTTTGAAAAAGGAAAGCCTTCAAGGTGATGCAGTGGTAGCTGATATTTACAAAAATTTTGGGGTAAATACAGAATTCATAGAAAATGGCATTAGGATAACAAAACAACTTAATTATTCAATCACTCAATCACTGCAATTTGACTTTTCAAATTGCCCCGATATAGCCCAAACAGTTGCAGTAACTTGTGCTACTTTAAATGTAAAAGCTCGATTAACAGGTTTAAAAACCTTAAGAATAAAAGAAACAGACCGAATAGCTGCTTTGCAAACCGAATTAAACAAACTAGGTTTTAGTGTTGAGGTGGATGGAGATGATTTGCTTATCAATCGTCATTCCCGTGCAAACGGGAATCTCCCAGATTGGACTGACAAAACAATAAAAACCTATAACGACCACAGAATGGCTATGGCATTTTCACCTTTAAGTTTAATCAATGAAATTACCATTGAAGATGCTGAAGTGGTGAAAAAATCTTATCCTATTTTTTGGGAGGATTTAGAAGTACTAGTTGAAGATAATTAGAGTAAAAAATAGAAGTGCCTAATTAGTAATTAGGGTGGTATTCAATATTCTCGTCTTTATAAGTTGTTTTTCGTTTTGGAGGTTTTGGTATATTATCTTTAAAATTAAAGTGAAAACCAATTTTAACACCTACCCAAACTCCAAAATGGTTAGCGTATAAATCAGCATTTTTATCATATAATCCTGCAACTTCAACACTAAAGGTAAAACCATTATCAGCAATATATTGTGTTCCTACTGGTAAATATACTAGCCCAAAAAGCTTACTAGTAGGACGTTCTGATGAATAAGAAGTAGTGGCTGCAATACCCATAAGACCAGAGTAAAAAGTCCAATAGCTATCAGTATGAGCATCACTATGATATTTAATGCCACCAAAAAAACTACCAGGAACCATAAGGAAACCAGTTCCAATGCCGGCTTCAATATTTATAGACGGGATAACAAATGCATCAGCCGATACGCCAATAATAAAGCTAGGACCACCTATATTTAGATTCAGTCCAATAGGGAATTCTTTTCTGGGGTTTTGTGAAAAACCAATTAAACTAATTAAACATAGTGTATGTAAAAGGCATAACTTTTTCATAAGTATCTAAAATAAGAAAAATTAGCCTAGTTAATTTATCTATTTGATTATCGGTTATATAACTCTTGAAACTAAATCCGCCAAACGATTGCTATACCCCATTTCATTATCGTACCAGCCAACTACTTTTACCATGTGCCCGGTAATGGAGGTTAAGTCAGCATCAAAAATACAAGAGTGGCTATTGCCAACTATGTCAATAGATACTATTGGGTCTTCGGTATATTGTAAAATGCCTTTTAACTCATTATCAGCAGCAGCTTTAAAAGCTTTGTTTATTTCTTCTACTGAGGCATCTTCTTTTAGCACTAAGCTTATGTCAATTAACGAACCATTTGGTACAGGTACTCTAATACCACAGCCACCCAATCTACCGTCTAAATCAGGAAAAATTTTAGTGATGGCTTTAGCAGCTCCTGTAGTTGTTGGTATAATAGATAATGCACCAGCTCTTGCTCTTCTCAAATCTCTATGTGGGGCATCGTGTAAGGTTTGATCGCTTGTGTAAGAATGTACAGTAGTGATGTATGCACTCTCAATGTGGTAATGGTCGTGCAATACCTTAATTAAAGGAGCAGCAGCATTGGTAGTGCAAGATGCATTGGAAATGATTTGTTCTGTACCATCAATAATATCATCGTTAATGCCTAAAACAACGGTTTTTACATCATCACTTTTAGGTGGTGCAGATAATATTACTTTCTTAGCACCAGCGTTAATATGTGTTTGGGCTAAATCCTTAGTTAAAAATTTACCAGTAGATTCAATTACAACATCAATTCCTAAATCACCCCAAGGTAGATTTTGTGGTTCTCTTTCCCCAAATACCTTAATAGACTTTTCATTAATAACTAATTCATTATCAGCAGCAGAAACAGAGCCCTTGTATGCTTGATGTACTGAGTCGTACTTTAATAAGTGAGCTAATGTTTTGTTATCAGCTAAATCATTGATGGCTACTAATTCAATATTGTTGTGTTTCTGAATAGCACGAGTAAAACTTCTGCCTATTCTTCCAAAACCGTTTATGGCAACTTTTATCATAATACAAAGTTAAGTATAAAGCATAAAAAAAGGTACGCTGTAAGCGTACCTTTTAATATTGTTGTGTGAACTAAAAATTATAAACCTGCCACGTGCTTTGTTAGTTTCGATTTAAGGTTAGCAGCTTTATTATCGTGGATAATGTTTCTTTTTGCTAATCTATCAATCATAGAAGAAACTTTTGGCAACATTGCAGTAGCTTCTTTCTTGTCAGTAGAATTTCTTAAGTCACGTATCGCATTACGAGTAGTCTTATGCTGATACTTATTTCTTTCCGTTCTTTTTACGGTTTGTCTTATTCTTTTTAGTGCCGACTTATGGTTAGCCATATCTTAAATATTTATTTCTCAATTTTTTAAGGACTGCAAATGTAGCAATTATTTATAAAAACCACGACTTTCAGTCAAAAAACCACTTCTCTAGAGAAGTGGTTTTGCAGCCCGTAGGGGAATCGAACCCCTGTTTCCAGGATGAAAACCTGGCGTCCTAACCCCTAGACGAACGGGCCAAATGGGTTATCCTCTTAATTTGAGGAGTGCAAATGTATAATTTTTTAATATATGCACAAATTTATTTTAAAAAAATTACTCAATATTATCACTGTCTGCCTGAAACTTGAATCCTAAACGTTTTCCTGTTTTTAAATTCATGGTATTAGTTACTTCAATCACATCATGAACCGTTACCTCTTTCATAGTATCGTAATGAGGAGTCAATAAATCAAAATCCATAGAGTATAGAATGGCTGATTCTATTATTTTTCTGATTTTATCATTATCAATAACTCCATTTACAAAATCATTATATAAAAAGCCTAATTGACGCTTTCCTTCTACAAAATAATGTTTGTCTTTATTTACGAAAAAACGAGCGACAAGATAGCCTAAATCATTAACTCTGTTGTACTTAAATGAATCAGCTAGGAAATTATATACATTAATCATCCCGCAATAGGCTCTTAGTTCATCTTCTTTTACGTAAGAAGTATTCCATATACCATGGGTTTTATCAAAATCAAAAATATTAGTATGCATAAAGAAAACTAGAATATCTCCACCAAATTTGATATGGAACTCGTAATCACCTTTTTCGATGTACTCTACAGCAACCGTGGTATCAACCTTGCATATTTCATCATGGAGTTCATTGCATAATTTTTCAGCTTCCTCTTTAAAATCTTTAAAAATTTCTATGGTAGTTCTAAAGACACGCTGTTTTAAACACGCTTTAGTTTTTAGTGTTTCTATTATTAACTCTTTAGCTTCTTGTTGATTGCTCATAGGATTTAATTAATATGCTTTAGCGAAAATTACACGCTGTGTAGATGGGTTTCCTGAATACACACATTTTCCATCTTCCTGTTTATTGTTTAATGGTATACACCTAATAGTAGCTTTCGTTTCCTGTTTGATTTTCTCTTCAGTTTCTTCAGTGCCATCCCAATGCGCTAACACAAAACCTCCTTTATTTTCTATAAGATCCTTAAACTCATCCCAAGAATCTGCTTTGTGAGTCATTTCTTCTCTAAAGTCTATTGCTTTTTGGAATAAGTTAGATTGGATATTTTCTAATAAGTGTTCTACCTTATTGGCAATGTCATCTTGTTGTAATATTTCTTTCTCCTTAGTGTCTCTTCTGGCAACTTCAACGGTGCCATTTTCCATATCTCTAGGTCCGATAGCTAACCGAACAGGTACTCCTTTAAACTCATATTCAGCAAACTTAAATCCTGGCTTGTGAGTGTCTCTATCATCAAACTTTACAGAGATTCCTTTAGCCTCTAACTCAGATTTTATTTTCAATGCTTGCTCAGAGATTTGTGCTAATTGTTCTTCGCCTTTATAAATAGGAACAATAGCAACTTGTATTGGGGCTAAGTTTGGAGGTAATACTAATCCATCATCATCTGAATGTGTCATAATTAATGCACCCATTAATCTAGTAGAAACACCCCATGAAGTAGCCCATACATGTTCCATTCCACCTTCTTTGGTAGCAAATTTCACATCAAAAGCTTTAGCAAAATTTTGACCTAAAAAGTGCGAAGTTCCAGCCTGTAAAGCTTTTCCATCTTGCATTAAAGCCTCAATGCAATATGTATCTAATGCACCAGCAAATCTTTCTGAAGGAGTTTTTACACCTTTCATTACAGGAATAGCCATGAAATTTTCAGCAAAGTCAGCATAAACATCTAACATCTTTTTGGTTTCTTCTATTGCTTCTTCTTTAGTGGCGTGTGCAGTATGTCCTTCTTGCCACAAAAATTCAGCGGTTCTCAAAAACAAACGAGTACGCATTTCCCAACGAACAACATTTGCCCATTGGTTACATAAAATAGGTAAATCTCTGTATGATTGAATCCATCCTTTGTAGGTGTTCCAGATAATAGTTTCTGAAGTAGGTCTAACAATTAACTCTTCTTCTAATTTAGCCTCAGGGTCAACCACAACACCACTACCATCTTCAGCGTTTTTAAGTCTATAATGAGTAACTACTGCACACTCTTTTGCGAAACCTTCAACGTGGTCAGCTTCTTTACTTAAGTATGATTTAGGAATAAACAATGGAAAATACGCATTTACATGCCCTGTGTCTTTAAACATTTTATCAAGCTGTGCTTGCATTTTTTCCCATATAGCGTAGCCATAAGGTTTGATAACCATACAACCCCTAACGGCCGAGTGTTCAGCAAGATCTGCTTTTACTACTAGCTCGTTATACCATTGTGAATAATCTTGTTCTCTTGACGTAAAATCTTTTGCCATTGTTTTAGGTATAATTTTTGATAGTTAAATATTAACTAACTTTAAATTAAAAGAAGGTAAAATTAAGCGAATTTTACTTAAAACTGAACTACTATGAAAGCTATTCAAATTTATCTTATTCCGTTTATTTTGCTTTTTAGCTTAAATACAATACAAGCGCAAGATGATTTTTATAATAATGAAACGGAAGAGGTGGTAAATAAAAATAAACCAACCACTAGTGAAGTAAACGAAGAAAACTATTATACAGAAGTTGATTATAATAATGAATTTGAGGTAAGAGAACAATCTGAAATGGATGATGAATCAGTTGAGCCTTATAATGATGATGAAATTTATAACGATAATAATGATGAAATCCATAAAAAAAGAAGGAAAGGGGTAGGAGCAGAAATTGCTGCCGAAATTTTTGTGGAGGTTTTATACCATACAGTGTTTTTTGTGACTTTATTTTGGCAATAGATTTCTTGGCATAGTATTTGGTTTAAATCAAAATGAATTTTAACATTTCATTAACAAAGTGAAAATTATAGGAGGAATTACCATGAAAACGATTAGAAACATAATGCTTACGGCAATTTTTACTTGCTTAACAATTTTTACTAATGCCCAAGACGATTTTTATCCTTCATCAAAAAACAAGAACAGTACAGTAATTGGTACTAATGATGTAGAAGAAGAAATTCTTCCTGAAGATAATTATTCAACAGCTAATGACTATTATATAGAAAGTCGTCAGAGAGAACGTGAAGAAGCTTATAATAGAGAAATGGGTATTACGGATAGTACTACTTATTACGAAGATGAGAATGGTAATGTGAGAATAACTAACAACTATTTTAATGGAGATAATTACGATTTTGATAATGAGTATTATGACTATGAATATGCAGCTAGAATAAGACGTTTTAGAAGAGGTGTAGGTACTTATGGTTATTATGATGATTATTATACTAATTATTATTGGTACGATTACGATCCTTATTTTTATGGAACAAGCATTTATACATCATACAATTGGTGGAATCCTCGTCCTTGGAGATGGAACGTAGGTTGGTCTTACTGGGGTGGATGGAACGTAGGATGGAACTGGGGCTGGGGTTGGACTGGTAATTTTGGCTACTGTGGTGTAGGTTATTACGGTTGGAACTGGTATTATAATCCTTATTACTGGAATGGCGGGTTTAATGGGTATTATGCTAATAACCATTACTATAATAGTTACGATCGAAATAGTTATTATTATGGTAAAAGAGGAAGTCGTTCTGGGTATTCTGGTTACGGGAGAGGTTCTAGAACAAGTACTAGTGGAGGATATGCAACGACTAATAAACCAGTAAAAACCTTTGGTCAGAAATATGAGTCTGCTGTAAAAACACCAGTGAGGACTAATACAGGTGTGAAACCAACAAAAAACAGTTATAGTAACGGTACGGTTAGAAATAATACATCTAAACCAAATTATACGAAGTCACAGGTAGGTTATAATAATCCGAGAACTACTACTAAAAACCCAACAAATTCCTCAGGAGGAAAGTATGGTACAACTAGAGGTGGGAATACTCCTAAAACCTATACTAAGCCAAGTTATACAAAACCGAGCAATAGTTATGGTACACCAAAGAAAACCTATAATAATGGTTCTAGGAAAACATATAACAAGCCATCAAATAGCTATAATAAGCCTTCTAATAAAAGACCTTCAAAATCTTACAGTAAGCCGAGTTATAATAAACCAAGCTATAAAGGTGGTAGTTCAAGGCCAAGTTATAACAGGTCTTCTGGATCTTTTAACAGAAGCGGAGGAACCAGATCTGGTTCTTCAAGAAGTGGAGGTAGAAGAAGATAATCATTAACCAAAAATTACAGTAAATGAAAAAATTATTAATTATAGGGTTAATGGTTGGGGCTTACTTCCAAGCTAATGCTCAAAATGAATTTGATGCTTTAAGATATTCTGATCTTGATTTTTATGGAGATGCAAGGTTTAATGCGATGGGTGGTTCGTTCGGTGCTTTAGGGGCAAATATGTCGGCAATTAGTGTGAATCCAGGTGGTATAGGGGTTTATAAAAGTTCAGATTTTTCTTTTACCCCTGCTTTTCACTACGATTATACAGAAAGTAATCACGATAATAATTTAACCACCGATGGGAAATTAAATTTTCATTTTGGTAATGTAGGGTTGGTAGGTACCTTTAATGCGGGTGGAGATTGGGAGTCTTTTAATTTTGCTTTAGGGTATAATAGAACAAGTAACTATAACACAAGTATTATTGTTAATGGTTCTACTGATTCTTCAATGTTAAGTTCTTATGTAAACGAACTTAATGCAAATGGAGGAACATTTGAGAGTGATATTATTGACTTTTATCCTTTTACTGCTAATTTGCCGTATCAAACTTATTTGATAAATCCTTTAATGACTGATAGTACACAATATGATCATGTATTTGCTAATTCTGATAACTTAATGCAAAGCGTAACTTATGAAACAAGAGGAGGGAGTGGAGAAATGTATTTTGCTTTTGGAGGTAATTATAATGATAAACTTTACTTAGGGGCTTCAATTGGAATACCAACAGTAAGATATGTTTATGATAGAACTTATAGAGAGACCTCTGAAGAAGGAGATACTTTAACAGATTTTAAATCATTAACCTTACATGATTATGTGAAAACCTCAGGAGCAGGTGTAAACTTTAAGTTGGGTATGATTTATCGTTTTAACGATTGGTTCAGAATAGGAACGGCTTTCCATACACCAACTATTTATGGGCTAAGAGATGAGTTTGAAACTAATATGATTTCAGAACAGAAAGACGGAACAGTAATTGAAGCATCTTCACCTTACGGTACATTTGATTATTTTGTAACAACTCCTTATCGTTTTATTTCTAGCGCGAGTGTGGTAATGGGTAATTATGGAGTGGTTAATGTTGATTATGAGATTGTAGATTATTCTACTGCCCGTATTAAAGAAGATACTTATTACGGTGGTGCTGGTGCAGATTTTTCACAAGAGAATCAAAATATCAGAAACAATTTTAGGTTAACACAAAACTTAAGAGTTGGTACAGAATGGAGGGTAGACCCTTTTAGAATTAGAGCTGGATACAGGTTTCAAGGAAACCCATTAAGCGAAAAATTTAGTGCGGATAATAGTGCTTCTATTTATTCTTTGGGTTGGGGAATTAAAGGAGAAGGTTATTATTTTGATATGGCTTATGCTTTAAGAATGCAAAATGCACAAACTGTTGTAATTGCTGATCAAGGAGATTATGCTGATACTAGCATTAAAGATCATTACATTACATTTACCCTAGGATTTAGATTTTAAAGCGCCATAAATTGCTAATGCAATTACACCAATAGTAATGGCATAAATTACAAATCGAACGTATTGGTTAGAAATAGTTTGTTTTCTGAATTCAGCACTTACCAAATAGTTTGCATTTAATGCTTTCTTATAATCAGCTAGTTTAATTCCATATAAATAGATGATTTTTTCATCTTCATCAATTGAAGATTCATACCAAATGTTTTCTTGGTTTAGAAGTTTTTCAAAATAGTCAGCTTTGTGTTTTTGATAAAACTTAAAAATGTAATAACCTGGTCGCGTAGGGTGCTCAAAGTAATTGGTAATGTTAAACATTAGTGAATTCTTAATTTTCTACCAACAATTAAAACTTTGTTTCTCGAAATACCATTCATTTCACATAGTTCTTTAACAGTAATTCCATATCTGTTAGCAATTTTATACATAAAATCACCGCGTTCTATAGTATGGTATTCTACACCAACAGGTAAGGCTGAATAATTCCATTTGTGTTTAACTAGTTGAAGAGAATCACTAATTAACTCGTTCTTTTTAAAAGAAATAATGTGTTTAGGATTTAAAGGTTTGCCTTTATATCTCACCTCAAAATGTAAATGACTACCAGAGCTTTGTCCAGAACTTCCCCCTAGACCTATTACTTGACCTGCCTCAACTATATCACCTGTTTTAACTTTAAATCGGTGTAAATGAGCATATAGGGTTTCTAAGCCATTGTAATGGCGAATTACAATTACTCTACCGTATCCGGGATGGTATAGGGCGATTCTTACCATTCCATCAAAAGCAGCTACAACAGGGTCCCATACTTGCAAATCTAAATCAATCCCATTATGATTCCTACCATTTCTCCAACCAAAATTTGAAGTAACTACTGGGTCATAAATTGGAGCAACAAAAGTACAGTTGCTCTTCTCGTCTGTTAATGTTAACAAAACAGAAGTGTCATTTTTGGTGATGTCATCTGAGTATGGTAGTATGTTTCGAGTGTCCCATTCGCCATAAGTAGAATTGGCAGGTATTTCAGAGTTGTCATAAAAATAAGTTAATGAATTGTAAAAATCATGTTCTAAAAGGCGCGTTTCTGCGTAATCATTAATCTCTTTAATTAGTTCCATAGGTATCTCATCAAGGTCTAATAAAGAGTCAATCATATTTACAATTTCTTTGCCTGAAAGAGATGAAATACTTTCGTATAAAGGATTGTTAGGGCTAATAACAAGTGCAGAAATAGTGTCTTTTTTATTGGTTTCTTCCTCATTTCCTGCATAAAAAATAGCAGGAGTAAGTAATAAAGCTATTAAAGAGATAACAGGGCTATATTTTTTAAAAACTAACATTTCTTTAAGTTTTTAAGGGCGACCAATATAATAAAATTTATAAAAACCAATAATAATAGGGCTTGTAAAGGGTAAAATATGTTAAGTGATAGTTTGTTTACTTTGTTAAAAATTATACTTTTATAAACCGAAATTTAACAAAGAAGTTTATGAAGTTGGTAAAAAGGATGTTGCTAATCATGTTGTTATTTCTAGTAATAGCAGTTGTGATATCATTGTTTTTGCCATCAGGTTTTCAGTTGGAGCGGAGTACTGTAATTAATGCTGATAAAAAACAAATTTTTAATCAGGTTAATGATTTGAGAAGATGGGAAAACTGGGCACCATGGGCATTAAAAGATCCCAGTATTTATTTGGATGAGAGTAATTATTCCAACCCGGCTATAGGAGAAGGAGCATATTTTAAATGGAACAGCAAGAATGATGAGGTTGGTAAAGGTAAGTTAACCATAACCAAGATAAAGAAAAACCAATCTATTGAATACGAAGTTGATTTTGGAATGGGAAAAATACCAAGTGGTTTCTATCTTGAAGAGGTTGAAGGTGGAATAGAAGTAACTTGGAGCATGAAAGCTGAATTTGGATTTAACCCTTTAGCTAAGTTTTTTGGCTTGTTTATGGAGGATTATGTTGCTGAAGATTATGACTTGGGTTTAAAACGGCTAAAATCTCATGCAGAAAAACTTCCAAGAATTAATTCAGTTAAGGTTGAAAAAACTGTTATAGATCAGCAATGGTTCTTGTCAATAAGAGATACTGTTAATCAGATGGAAATGAACAATGTACATGGTAAAATGTTTGCGCAGATTAACCAGTATATGAATGAGAATGAGATTGAAGTAGCAGATGTTCCAGTGGTTATTTATCATTTCTGGTCAGATTCCATTATAGATATCGAAGCAGGGATTCCTGTTTTAGATTCGATTGAAGTAAATCATTCACTAATAAAACTAAATAAACTGGCTAAAGGTAATGTGGTAACCGCTGTTCATTACGGGCCTTATGAAAGATTAGTTGAAACTTATAATGGTATTAATGAATGGATGAGAAAAAATGAAGTTGTGGTTATAGGTCCACCATGGGAAAAATACATTACTGACCCATCAACAGAACCTAATCCAGAGAAATGGCAAACGGCAATATATTTTCCTATTCAGTAAAAACAATTTTTATGAGATTTTTATTTTTAATAACATTTTTTACAGCTTTTGTATTTAACTCTTATGGTCAAGAAGAAGTAAATATTGTAAGCAAATTAAAGTCACTTACAGAGAAGGGAGATTATGTGATTCTTGAGGTTAGATTAAATAATGAAGATGAATTTAGAACTATAGAAGGAAGTAGTTCAAGTTTGGCTAGAATAGCTATTTATACTGGTAATAACCAAGGAACGGAAGTAGTCTCAAAAGGTTTTGAAGGTGTAAACTCTATCGTGACAATTCTTAATAAACTCAAGAAACATAAATGGGATATTGTGGATGTTTATTCTTTAAAAGGAGAATCACTAATCATTACGCATTACATTTTAGAGCGGAAAAAATAACACCTCAATTTTTAGGAAATCAAGAATTGAAGATTAATTAATCAGTTGGTTGTTAATAAATTATTAACTTTAAATGTTTTTATTGTTAATACTCGGTCACATATGGACAAATTTTATAGATATTTTTTGATTGTTTTTTTGGCAACAATATTTTTTCAAAATGTTGATGCTCAAATTGTTATAAATGAATATTCTTGTGCTAATTCTACTAGTGCTGGTGATCCGGACTTTTATGGAGAGATGGAAGATTGGATAGAACTATATAATCCATCCGGATCTCCTGTTGATTTGAATGGGTTTTACATTAGTGATAAAGCATCAAATGTTACAAAATTTCAAGTGCCAGGCAGTATAAATGTGCCAGCAGGTGGGTATCTAATGGTTTATTGTTCAGGAAGGGCAGAAATTGCAGGAGGAGTTGAAGTACATACTAATTTTAAGCTAACCCAAACCAAGTACGAAAACATTATTCTTTCTGATGCAGGAGGTACACTAATAGATAGTTTAACATTAGATCCTACACAACATTTACATTCTAGAGGGCGAACCACAGATGGAGCCTCAACTTGGAGCCTATTCACTAACTCTACACCTAATGGGAGTAATACAGGAGCAATGCAAGATTATGCTACTAAACCAACTTTGAGTGTGCCTGCAGGTTTTTATGCAAGTTCACAATCGGTTTCTATTTCTACGCCAGACCCGAATGTAACTATACATTATACATTAAATGGTGATGAGCCAACTACTGCCGATCCAGTTTATTCTGGTCCGATTAATATTTCTTCTACAACAGTGCTTAGAGCAAGATGTTTTAGTTCTGATCCTAATATACCGCCAAGTTTTATAGAAACAAATACCTATTTTATTAATGTTACGCATACTGTTCCTGTAGTGTCAGTTTGTGGCGATGATGTGCCAACTCTGTTTAATGGAACACAAAATGAACCAATCGGTTCAGTTGAATTTTTTGATAGAACAGGTACTATGGTTACTGAAACTACCGGGGAATTTAACAAACATGGTAATGATTCATGGGCATATCAGCAAAGAGGAGTTGATTTTATTGCAAGAGATCAATTTGGTTATAATCATGCATTAGAACATCAAATATTTGCACATAAATCCCGTGATGAGTTTCAACGAATTATTTTTAAAGCAGGAGCAAGTGATAATTATCCTTTTGAACCGGGAGGGGCTCACATAAGAGATCCTTTTGTACAGATGTTATCACAAAGAGGGAAATTAAAGTTAGATGAAAGGACTTATGATGCTTGTATCATGTATGTTAATGGTCAATACTGGGGAGTTTACGAAAGTAGAGAGAAAGTAGATGATAATGATTTTTTAGATTATTATTGGGATCAGGATGAACAGTATCAAGAAAGTCCCGAGTATATTCAGTTCTTAAAAACTTGGGGTAATACATGGACTAAATTTGGCCCGCCAAATGCACAACCTGATTGGGATGCATTTAAAAACTTTGTGCTAACAAATAATATGGCGTTGCAAGCTAATTGGAATTATGTTGATAGTGTTTATAACTGGAAAAGTTTGATAGATTATTTCTGTTTGAACTCTTATATTGTAAGTCAAGATTGGTTAAACTGGAATACAGCTTGGTGGAGAGGACTTGACCCGAATGGGGATAAGAAAAAATGGCGATATACATTATGGGATATGGATGCTGTTTTTGGGCATTATATCAACTATACAGGGATTCCTAATACAACAGCAAATGCTGATCCATGTGATGCTGAAAACTTACCTGATCCTGGAGGTCAAGGACACACGGAAATAATGAAAGCACTAATGAACAACCCGACATTTGAGCAGTATTACATCTCACGTTATATAGATTTAGGGAATACTGTGTTAAGTTGTCCTAGTATGATAACCTTGTTGGATAGTTTGGTAAATAATATTGCGCCAGAAATGCCTGGTCATGTTGCAAAATGGGGAGGTTCTGTTGCAGGGTGGCAACAAAATGTACAAGACATTAGAGATTTTATTAATGATAGATGTGTAGCTATAGATAATGGACTTGTGGGCTGCTATAATTTAACGGGCCCTTATCCGTTGAATTTTAATGTAAACCCTCCGTTAACAGGTGAGATAAAAATCAATTCTATTACACCTAATAATTATGTGTTTTCTGGTGATTATTTCGGGAATATAGACATACTTCTTGAAGCTAAACCGAATGCAGGTTACATGTTCGATCACTGGGAAATATTTAACCATACCTTAGATTCAGTTATTACTAATCCAGAAAACTCCCTTCAAATTACACAAGCTGATAGTATAGTGGCTCACTTTATTATTATTGGAGATACTGTTGATTTAACTTTTAATGTTGATCCTGTGGGTGGAGGTGATATCTCAATTGATGGATTTACGCCAGGAGCATATCCATATTCAGGCGTTTATCCGGAAACGAGCATTTTAAACTTAGTAGCTACACCACAGCCTGGTTATACTTTTGTAAACTGGTCTTCTAATAGTACACCATTTATAGCTAATGCCACTGACCCTAATGTTCAAATTACGGTTGATCAAGCAGATAGTATTGTGGCACATTTTGCATTGTTAGATACGTTTGATATTGAGTTTAGAGTTGCCCCACTTAGTATGGGACAAGTAGATATTGATACTAATTCGGTATTTCATGATTTCACACAAACATCAGTTACTAAAAGATACTTAACAGGAACACAAGTAGATTTAGTTCAAACTCCAATAAGTAATTATTTGTTTGATCATTGGATTACTCAGTATCATACCTTAACACCTTCTAATTATGATTCTAATGTGAGTTTTACAGTTTCAGGTAATGATGTTATTACAGCTTATTATGTAGAAGAAGTAATTCCACCACCAAAAGCTGCTGGTGTTCCATTGGCTTTTTCTCCTAATGATGATGGAAACAATGATGTGTTATATGTATATGGAGGTCAAATTGAAAATTTATCTTTTGATATTTATGATAGATGGGGAGAGCTAGTTTTTTCTTCTAGCTCACAAGACGATGGTTGGGATGGTAATTTCAATGGCAAAAAAGCTGCGTCTGGGGTTTATGTATATAAACTAAGAGTTACATTTACCGATGGAGATGTGTTGAATAAAAATGGAGATGTAACTTTAGTTAGATAGTGAGAAAAGTACTTTTAATAGTGTTGTTAACTTGTGGGGTGGTATTGAACAAAACCAATGCACAGGATGTTCATTTTTCTCAGTTTGGGCAAACGCCTCAATTAATTAACCCCGGAGCTACTGGTGTATTTGATGGTAAGTTTAGAGGTATTGCAAATTACCGAACTCAATGGGGAGCATTTGGTAACCCTTATACTACTTATGCAGCATCTTTTGATATGCCATTAGTAAAAGGAAATGGGAAGAAAGCTTACTTTGGATTGGGAGCTAATTTTTATAAAGATGTAGCGGGAGCTTCTGACTTTGGAAATTTTCTAGGAGGATTGTCAGTTTCAGGAGTGTTACCAGTAGCTGATAATCATAGTTTTTCTTTGGGATTGCAAGCAGGTTATGGTCAGTATTCTGCTAATTTAGCTAGTTTAACATGGGGCAGTCAGTTTAATGGGTTAGAGTTTGATAGAGAATTAAACTCTAATGAGTCTTTTGGTATTAGATCTCCAAAATATTTTGATTTAGGCGCGGGGTTGTTTTATGAATTTAGAAATACTACAGCTGCTTTTTTTGGTAGCGATATTTCTAGTTTTAATATCGGTATTGCCGGGTATCATCTTAATAAACCTAAACAAGATTTTCTAACAGGTACAGAGGATGAAATTCCAATGAAAATTGTTTCTCAGTTTTCAGGAACTTTTGATATTAGAGGGAGTAAAGTAGCATTGGTACCATCTATGTTTTATGCAATTCAAGGGCCTTATCAGGAGACAATGCCTGGTATGTTAATTAAAATTAAAATGGGTAATTCTACCAAATACACGGGGTTCTTTAAACAAGGAGCAGTTTATTTTGGAGCTCATTATCGCTTGAAAGATGCTATTGTTCCTCAGCTTTACATAGAGTTTACCGATTATATGATAGGAGTTTCTTATGATTATAATAATTCTGATTTATCAAGTGTTACCGGTGGTAACGGAGGTGTAGAAATATCAGTTAGGTATATAAACAGGCCTAAAGCCTTGCAAAGAGCTTCATTCAGATAGTTTTACGTCAATTCTTGTTTCTTATTATTCGAGTTCAATACTTTATTTAATTACATTTGTGGTGAAATTATCTTATGGATATTATAACAGTTAAAGATAAATCTTTCAAACCATTTATTTCTGAAGAAAAGCTTCAAGAATCAATTAGGCAGATTGCCCTAAAAATTAATCAAGATTACAAAGATAAATCACCAATTTTTATTGGTGTACTTAATGGTTCGTTTATGTTTTTTAGCGATTTGCTTAAATCTGTAGATCTAGAATGTCAAGTGTCTTTTGTTAAGTTGGCATCTTATGAAGGAACAGCCACTACAGGTACTGTAAATGAGTTGATTGGTTTAAACGAAGCTATAGATGGAAAGGATATAATTTTAATTGAAGATATTGTTGATACAGGAAATACCTTAGAAAAACTTTATAAAATCTTAGAAGATAAGAAACCAGCAAGTATTAAAATAGCTACACTATTATACAAGCCTGAGGCTTATGAAAAAGAATATCCTATAGATTATATCGGGCTGGAAATTCCTAATGCTTTTGTGTTGGGTTATGGTTTAGATTATGATGGTTTAGGAAGAAATTTAAATTCAATTTACGTTTTAAACGAGTAATATATAAAACATGTTAAATATAGTATTATTTGGTCCTCCAGGAGCAGGAAAAGGAACACAAGCAGAAAAACTAATTGCTAAATATAATTTAGTTCATCTTTCAACAGGTGATATCTTTAGATATAATATTAAGGGAGAAACAGAGTTAGGTAAATTAGCTAAAAGCTATATGGATGCAGGTAATTTAGTGCCTGATGAGGTTACCATAAAAATGTTAGAATCAGAAGTAGATAAAAACCCCGATGCAGAAGGGTTTATTTTTGATGGTTTTCCAAGAACAATTCCTCAGGCTGAGGCATTAGAGAAATTTTTAGAAAGTAAGAATACATCTGTTTCGGTAATGCTAGCTTTAAATGTTCCAGATGAAGAATTGATTAAGCGATTATTGTTAAGAGGAAAAGATAGTGGAAGAGCTGATGATGCTAATGAGGAAGTTATTGCTAATCGTATTAAGGTTTATAACGACCAAACTGCTGTAGTAGCAGATTTTTATAATGCACAAGGAAAGTTTAAACAAGTTGATGGCGTGGGATCTATCGAAGAAATTTTTAGCAGACTTTGTAGCGTAATTGATGCCTATAAAGTTTCATTGTAAAAAAGGTTTGAGGGCATGAAAACTCTTTTAAAGAATGCACAAATTGTAAACGAAGGCAAAATTTTTAAAGGCCACGTTTTAATAGAGGGAGAAAGAATTGCAAAAGTTTTAACTGAAGCTGATGATGTTTCAGTTTATGAAGCGGATGCGGAGGTGTTAGATGTTAGAAATAACTATTTATTACCTGGGGTTATAGATGATCAGGTGCATTTTCGTGAGCCTGGGTTGACACATAAGGGTAATATCAATACTGAATCTCGAGCTGCAGTAGCTGGTGGTATTACTTCTTTTATGGAGATGCCTAATACCGTTCCTAATGCGCTTACTCAAGAACTATTACAAGATAAATTTGACATAGCTGAAAACTCTTCACTAGCAAATTATTCATTTTTTATGGGAGCTTCTAATGACAATTTAGAAGAGGTGTTGAAAACTGATCCTAAGAATGTTTGTGGAGTAAAAATATTTATGGGTTCATCAACAGGTAATATGTTGGTGGATAAAAAAGAAGTGTTAGAAAACATTTTTGCCAATTGCAATATGCTTATTGCAACACATTGCGAAGATGAAGAAACTGTTAGAGCCAATATGGCTGCTTACAAAGAAAAGTATGGTGAAGATGTGCCTGTAAAATTTCATCCAGAAATTAGAAGCGAAGAAGCTTGTTATTTATCCTCATCTTTTGCAGTTGATTTAGCTAAAAAACACAATACGCGTTTACACATCTTACACATCTCTACAGCTAAGGAGTTAGAATTGTTTGATAATACTAAACCTTTAAAAGAAAAGAGAATTACTTCTGAGGCTTGTATTCACCACATGTGGTTTAGTGAGGAGGATTATGAAGAGAAAGGAGCATTTATTAAGTGGAACCCAGCTGTAAAAAAAGCGAGTGATAGAGATGCCATTTTGCAAGGGGTGTTGGACAATAAGATTGATGTAATTGCTACTGACCATGCACCACATACAGTAGAAGAAAAACTAAATAACTACTTTAAATCTGCTTCTGGTGGACCATTAGTACAACATGCTTTAGTAGCTATGTTAGAGCATTACCACAATGGTAAAATTTCTTTGGAGAGAATAGTAGAGAAAATGAGCCATGCTGTTGCTGAATTGTTTGAAATAGAAGATAGAGGCTACATTGCAGCAGGACAATTTGCAGATTTAGTAGTGGTGGACTTGGATAACCCTTGGATAGTAGAAAAAGACAATATACTATACAAGTGTGGTTGGTCTCCTTTTGAGGGCTATACTTTTAAAAGTAAAGTAATGCAAACCTTTGTAAACGGACATTTAGTTTACAACATGGGAGAAATTGATGAAGATTATAGAGGGAAACGATTGACTTTTGAGAGGTAGTTTGTCTTTAATCAAAATACTCAATTTCTCTTTTTACAATACTAATATATCCTTCGGAAATAGATTTCTTTTTTACCCAATTATTATGATTGTCAAAAGTGTATTTATATTCTCTTTCGATGGGGCTATACCCATCATAAGTAGTAATTTCACTAACTGTATTTCCTAGTTTGTCATATTTGTAAGTGATAACTCCATCCTTAAACTTTTCTTTAACTAATATATCATCTTTATAGTATTTTTCACTAAAAAAACGATAACTCCAATCCCCATTGTAGATTTTTTCTGAAATTATACTATCGGATTCATAATCATATAAATAAATAGTTTTTTGAGTAGTATCATTATCTAAATAATAATACTCAGAATACTCAATTTTTTTAATAAGATTTCCTTTGTCATTGTAATGATATTCATATCTCAGTTCTTTTGATAAATCATCCCAAGTGTAATTGATTTCTTTAAGTAAATTGATTTGATTGTATGTGTAGATGTGTTTCTCTTTGGCTCGATTTTTATCTTTTTTGTCTATTGATATTTCTATTAAGTAATCATTTTTATAGCTATATCTTTCAGTAGCAGAATCACCATAAAAGTTATATGATTTCTTAATTAATTTGCCTTTTTTGTTAAATAAATATTCCCAAGAGGATTTTGTGTCTGAGTATACTTCTTCGTAACCTGTTTTAGGTGTGCCTAATTGATTCTCTTTTATTGATTTAACCTTTCCGTTAAGGTTCATTATTTCCCAATCTGTTTTTGGTTCTTGATTGGTATTACATCTTATAAAAACTAATGCGATTAAGAGTATATAAATGAGATGTTTCATTTATTCCTGCAACTTCTTAATCTTCTCCTCAACCTGTGCAGCTAATTTTTGCTTGTAAGCAATTACTCTATCGCGTAAAGCAGCATCTTGTACAGACACAATTTGTGCAGCTAAAATACCAGCATTTTTAGCACCATTTAAAGCAACTGTTGCAACAGGTACACCGCCAGGCATTTGTAAAATAGATAATACAGAATCCCAACCATCAATACTGTTGCTCGATTTTACAGGAACACCAATAACTGGCAATGGAGATAGAGAAGCTACCATGCCTGGTAGGTGAGCAGCACCACCAGCACCAGCAATAACTACTTCAATACCTCTTTTGTGTGCATTTTCAGCAAACTCGTACAAACGCTTTGGCGTTCGGTGAGCAGAAACAATAGTTAATTCAAATGCTACACCTAGTTCAGTTAAAATGTCTTTGGCTTGGTTCATTACTGGTAGGTCAGAGTCTGAACCCATGATGATACTAACTTTTGCTCCCATTATGCGATAACTTTTAGTTGTTGTTGAATATATCTTGCTTTCTTTTTGGCATTTTCTAAGTCCTCATCTACTATTGTTGCGTGTCCCATTTTACGGAAAGGCTTGGTAACCTTTTTGCCGTAAATATGAAAATTAGCACCTTCTACTTGCATGCACTCATCAATACCATCATATTTTACATCTCCTTCATAGCCTTCAGCTCCTAAAATATTAATCATTACCGAAGGTAAGGTAATTTTAGTACTTCCCAAAGGATAACCTAAAATGGCTCTTAAATGTTGTTCGTATTGCGATGTTAAATTTCCTTCAATGGTTTGGTGTCCGCTATTGTGAGGGCGAGGAGCAACTTCATTTACATAAAGTTTTCCTTCATTATCAATAAATAACTCAACGGCCAATAAACCAACAAAATCTAAATGCTCTACAATGCTTCTCGATAATACTTCAGCTTCGTTTGCTTCAGCTTCACTAATTGCAGCTGGCGAGAATAAAAACTCAACTAAGTTGGCAACAGGATTAAACTCCATTTCTACAGCTGGGAAACATTTTGTTTCTCCTTTTGTGTTACGGGCAACAATAACAGCAATTTCTTTGTTAATGTCAACCATTTGCTCCACCAAACTTTTCCCTTCTAGTAAAAGGTTTATATCATCAGCACTTTTAATTACAGCAACACCTCTACCATCGTAACCACCAGTTCTTAACTTTTGCACAAATGGAAAAGTAACCGAACCATTATCAATGGCTGCTTTAATTTCTTCAGTGCTTTCAAATAACTCAAAGCTAGAAGTAGCAATGTTGTTATCCTTATAAAATTGTTTTTGTAAGCCTTTGTCTTTTATGATGGAAAGTGAATGAGTAGTTGGTAAAACTTGTTTCCCTTCTTCTTCTAACTTTTTCAGCGCTTCAATATTTACACTTTCAATTTCAACGGTAATTACATCTTTATCTTGTCCAAATTGGTAAACTGTATCATAATTATTAAAATCACCAACTGCAACATGAGTGCAGGTATCTGTTGCAGGACAGCCTTCTGTTGGATCTAAAACATAAGTGCTTACATCCATTTTACTTGCAGCTGTAGTGAGCATTTTACCCAGTTGACCACCACCTAAAATACCGAGTTTAAAGTTGGATGAAATAGGTTGTTTCATTGAAATTAGAAATTAGTTGCTGCAAAAATAATGTTTGATTTTGAATTGAGAAGTATAATAATATAACTTTAATGGATAATTTTTTATTACTGTAAATCAGTACTTTAACTATTTAGCACAATAAATTTATATACCTAAAAGTTATATACATAAGAAAATTATGTATATTTGTCTTATGTATTCAAAAGAACTATTAAAAGGAACCTTAAAAACTATCATTTTAAAACTGCTCTCCGAAAGTGATAGAATGTACGGGTATCAAATAACCCAAAAGGTTAAAGAAGTTACCGAGGGCAAAATCAATCTTACTGAAGGCGCATTGTATCCTGCACTACACAAACTTGAAGCAGACGGCTTATTAACTACAGAAAAAATAGAAGTAGGTAACCGAGTTCGCAAGTACTACAAGTTGACTAAAACAGGAAACAACACTGCAAAAGAAAAGGTTGAAGAGTTAAAAGAGTTTATGGAAACATTAAAAACCATAATCAATTTAACACCCCAAAAACTGGCATGGAACATTTAACTGAAAAACATATCAGTGAAATAACCACGCTAGTTAGAGCTAAAGGTGTAGAAATGGAAGAATTGCTCTACGATTTGGTTGACCATGTTTGTTGCATGGTTGAAGAAAAAATGGAGCAAGGAAAAAACTACGCCAGTGCATTGGAGGAATCCATAAGCAGCTTTGGTAATAATGGTATCCGAAATATACAAGAGGAAACCACTTATTTATTAACCAAAAACATATTAGTTATGAGAAAAACAATGCACATCATCGGAATAGTAGCAACCCTTATGTTGTTGATAGCATCCATATTTAAAATCCAACATTGGCCTGGAGCGGGGTTAATGTATGTTGTAGGAGGCTTTTTATTGAGCTTTGTATTTATGCCTTTATTCCTTTCAGTTAAGGTAAAAGAGAAAATGGGAAAGTTCAGAACCTGGTTAAATATTGTTGGAATTGCCAGTGCCTTTTTAGTTGTAAACGGCATTTTTTTCAAGGTAATGCACTGGCCTTATGCCAATTTATTAATGGATATAGGAGGAGTGATACTATTATTTGTGTATCTACCATTGGCCATCTACAATTTCTACAAAAACAAGGAACTTAGAACTAATACACTGACTACATTAGTAATTGCTGTTTCAGGTTTTAGTATTTTGTTTGCTCTGGTTAGTTTACGAAGTAGTTTTACTGTTAGGAGTTCCATTATTAATATGCAGTATACCATTAATGAAAATACCAAACTGACCAACCAATCTAATCATCAGTTACTATTGTCATTAGGGTCAGACTCACTTCAAGATTATGAAGCTGTGTTTAAAGCCAATCAATTGGCAGATTCGATCAATAGTTTAACCTCAATACTAAGTTTTGAAATAGCAAAAAGCGAACATCCTGATTTAGCTGACGAGACCATAAAGCAAATTTTAGCATCGAATTACCTAGAGATTTCGGACGACAATGGCAACTTGAACGTTTTGAAAAAAGAAGAGGGTGGATTGAATGAATTACTCATACTAATAAAGGAATACGAGCAGATTTACCAACAGTTGTTAGGTGTTGCTCCAACAGTAGATGTGAACGAGGAAAACGTAAAAATCTACATTGATCCAAAGAATGACAAGTTTCCGTTAGGTATAATTATTCATGACTTGAGTATTCTCAATCTTCAGGTACAAAGATTGCATACTAGTTTATTACAATATTACAAAGGCAGGGTTTCTTAATTAGTTGAATACATAGTTTTAATTAAGGAGAGCAAGAGGGTTGGCAAGAAATTTGTCAACTCTTTTTTATTAAATTTGTATTCTAATTTTTAGTGCCTTATGAGAAAATTATTCCTTTTATTTTTTGTTGCCACTGTGGCGTTGGTAAGTTGCAATGCAACAGAAGAAACTACTCAACAAACTCCCCAAGTAGAAAAAACAAGAGAAGCTGCTACTAAAAGTAGTTTTCCTACCGATAGAGGTACTTATTCTAAATAAATAACCGTTTATCACATAGTAAATAAAAGAACCATTTTTTATTTGCATATTTGTTGTGCTAACTAATCTTTAAATTTATGTTGAGATATATTTTTTATGTATTAACAACTGTGCTATTGGTGGTAGGTTGTAAAACTCCTAAACCTATTGAACTGCCAGAGCAAACTATAGAAATTGAAAATCCTTTTAAAACCCCTGAAAGACCAATTTACAATGCTTCAGCTACTAAAAAGTTTGATTTAATTCACACCAAGTTAGATGTAAGGTTTAATTGGGAAAAAGCATATTTATATGGTAAGGCTGAGTTGGAGTTAACCCCATATTTCTATCCTCAAAGTATTTTAGAATTAGATGCTAGGGGGATGGACATCAATAAAGTGGAATTATGGACTTTAGATGCTGACAGTTTACTTAAAACTAAAGAATTAAAGTATGATTATGATAGTTTGATAATTTCCATTGAATTGGATAAGCAATATACTCGAAATGATACACTAATGGTATTTATTGATTATACAGCTAAACCCAATCAATTAAAAGAGGGTGGAAGTGATGCTATTAGTTCTGATAAAGGGCTTTATTTTATTAATGAAAAAGGAGAAGATAAAGAGAAACCAATGCAAATTTGGACTCAGGGAGAAACACAAGCTAACTCAGCTTGGTTTCCCACTATTGATAGGCCAAATCAACGAATGACTAATGAGATAGCCATTACGATAGAAGAAAAGTTTAAAACGTTGTCTAATGGCTTATTAACTCATTCTGAGTTAAACGGAGATGGTACACGTACCGATTTTTGGGAAATGAATCAACCACATACACCATATTTAGTAATGATGGCAATTGGTGATTTTGCTGTAGTAAAGGATAAGTGGAAAAAATTGGATGTTGATTATTATGTTGAGCACAAATATGAACCTTATGCTAAAGACATTTTTGGGTTAACTCCAGAGATGATGACTTTTTACTCAGAAAAATTAGGAGTTGAGTATCCCTGGGAAAAATACAGTCAGGTAGTGGTGAGAGATTATGTTTCTGGAGCAATGGAAAATACAACAGCAGTAATTCACGGTGATTTTGTGCAACAAACCAAACGTGAGTTAATTGATGGTAGTGCAGGAGAAGACGTAATTGCTCATGAGTTATTTCATCATTGGTTTGGCGATTTAGTTACTTGTGAATCTTGGGCAAATCTTCCGTTAAATGAATCTTTTGCAACTTACGGAGAAGTACTTTGGAGAGAACATAAATATGGTGATGATAAAGCTGCTGAAGGCTTGCAAAATGATTTAAACAGTTATTTACAATCAGTAAAGAGAGGAAACCATAAGCAAATGGTTCGCTTTGGTTATGGAGATAAGGAAGAAATGTTTGACAGGCATTCTTATCAAAAAGGTGGTCGCATTTTACACATGTTGAGAAATTATATGGGAGATGAAGCGTTTTTTGCCTCGTTAAAATTATATCTTGAAGAAAATAAATTTACTGATGTAGAAATGCATCAGCTACGTTTGGCTTGTGAAAAAGTAACAGGAGAAGATTTAAATTGGTTTTTTAATCAATGGTTTTACGATAAAGGACATCCAGTTTTAGATATAAAATATGAGTACGATGATTCTTTGAAAGTACAGTATGTTAAGGTAATGCAAATGCAAGATTATAAAGAGTTTCCGATATTTAAATTACCTGTAAAAATTGACCTTTACGTAAATGGTAAAGTAGAAACTAAAGAAGTTGTTGTAGATCGTTTGGTTAATGAATATAAATTTGAAGTAGCAGCTCAACCAGATCTCATAAATTTTGATGCAGATAAAATGTTATTGTGTGAAAAAGTAGATGACCATACTTTGGAAGAATGGGCATTTATGTACAATAACGCACCAAGATATTTGGATAGATATGAAGCTTTAACAGCACTCTCGAAATCCAAAGAAGACATAGCAATCTCTACAATTATTAATGGATTGAATGATAAATACCCTAGGTTAAAAAGAGTAGCTATTCAATCAATAAAAAATGCACAAAAAGGCAAATCAGAAGAAGTTAAAAAAGCGTTATTGAATTTAACTAAAGATGAAAATTCTATAGTAAGAGGAGATGCCATTTATACCTTATCTGATTATTATGAAGATGATGAAGAAGTAAAGAAGGTTTGTATTGATGGTGTACAAGAACAATCTTATTATGTTATTTCAAGTTCGCTTGAAGCGTTATCAATTGTTAGTTACGAAGATGCTTTAAAGTTTGCTAAAACCTTTGAGAAAGAAGAAAATTCGGATGTGCTTTATGCAGTATGTGCTATTTATGCTGAACATGGTGGCAAAGAAGAAAATGAGTTTTTTATCAATACCATTAATGAGGCTGAAGGTTATAGAAGCTATGGAGTGGCATCCATGTATGGTAAATATCTTAAAAAACAAGATAACAAAATAGTTGAATCAGGTTTGGCGTCATTAAAGAAAATAGCTATTGAAGAAGAAATTTGGTGGGTGAGAATGATAGGAATTACTTCTTTAATGGATTTACAAGACATGTATAAAAACAGAATACATGTTGCTGAAATGGAACTGAAAGACTTAAAAGCAGGTGATGATAAAGAGTTAGAGTTGAGAAATGCTATTGATGCTGATACTAACACCGAAAAGAAAATTTCTGCGATAATTGAAGATATAAAAGAAAAAGAAGAAAACTCTCGCTTGCAGCAATTGTTGGGTGGGAAAACAAGCAATAAGGTGCATGAGTAATGTCTTTGAGAAGAGGGAATATGCAAGTTCATCCAGTGCAATCCATATTCATTAAATCACCAATTCCTAAACAACCGTACAGACAGATTAGAAAAATATATGAAACAGAGTTATCAAATTCAATTGCGGATTCTTCTATAGAAATTGATGGTCAAAAACTCCTTGAAGCTAGAGAGAGAACCAGAAAGATTTTAACACAAAAGCAAAGGAAAGAAGCACTTCAAAATTTGTTAGCGATAATAATTTTATTAAGTGTTTCCATTATACTAGTAGTATTGATAAAATGAGCTTACTCATTTTCTAAAGCAGTCATTAAATCATCAGTCATTTCAAGATTGTGATAAACAGTATTTACATCGTCCTCTTCTTCCATTTTTTCTATCAGTTTCAATACTTTTTGAGCAGATTCAACATCCAAAGCAGTTGTAGTAGTTGGCACACGTTGTAGTTCTGCACTTTCAACTTCTATGTTCATTTCATCCAGCAACTTTTGCATATTGCCAAAGTCCTCATATGATGTGTAGGCAATAACTGCTGTGTCAATTTCTTCCAACTCTTCTAGTCCCCCATCAATTAATTCCATTTCTAATTCTTCAATGTCTTTCCCTTCCAGTTTTTCTTTATTGATGGTAAATACTCCTTTTCTGTCAAACATAAAGCTCAATGAACCATTAGTACCTAACTCTCCTCCATGCTTGGTGAAAACTGCTCTAACGTTTGCAACTGTACGATTGTTATTGTCAGTCATTGCTTCAACAAAAACAGCAATTCCGTTTGGTGCATACCCTTCAAAAGTTACTTCTTCTAAATTAGCACCTTCACCACCTACACCTTTTTTAATGGCTCTTTCAAGGGTGTCTTTTGGCATATTAGCACCCTTTGCATTTTGTACAGCTAATCTTAAAGCAGGGTTTGCATCTGGGTCACCACCACCATCACGTGCAGCAATAGTTATTTCTCTGATTATTCGTGTAAATATCTTTGCTCTTTTCTTATCTTGAGCACCTTTACGATGCTTAATGTTTGCCCATTTACTATGTCCTGCCATAACTGTAATTTTTAGAAAAGTAAAATTAAAAAAAATCATGTACACTTCAAGTAATATTTATTTAATCAGGATTGCTATCTTTATCCGTGTTTTTACTTAATATGGTGAGTATTTTGACGGATAAAGAAAATATACCAATTATCAATAAAGCTTTATTAGATTTTGCTGAAGTTGTTTTAAGAAGTGATGGAATTGTACATACTCATATTAATTTAAAAAAAGCAGTTAGCTTAGAGCAAGCAAAGCTTCTAAAAGATGCATATGTGGAGGTTACAGGAGGAGTAAAAACACCACATTTGTTTACAGCAAATAAATTTGTAATTATTGAGAAAGATGTGATGGAGTATATGAAAGAAGTAGCCAATAAATATGGTAAAGCTGATGCTTTTGTGATAAGCTCTTTACCTCAAAAGATTATGGGGAATTTTTATCTAAAGATAGTAAAACCTGGAGTGCCTTCAAAACTTTTTCAAGATAAGCAGAAAGCCATTAAATGGCTTAAGCAATATACTTAAAAGGAGTTCGTATAACGAACTCCTTTTTGCACTAACTAAACAGGTGGGTAATAAAGGGAAGTATTAAAATCCTACTAATGTAACACCTACTGTAAATGGATACAATTCTGGTCCTTTTCCATTTTCAAATAATGGTGTTAAGCTATATGTGGCAAATAAATTAAACCAACCATATCCAGCACGAGCAGTTAAACTTACTCTAAACGGATTGGTGTTGAAATCATCTTTATCTTTTTCTTTTTTATTATCTCCATTTAAATCGTACTTATATTTTATTTTGGTTTGCAGGTTGTAACCTAAAATTGCTCCAGCAGATAAATGAAAGGAACGTTTGGCATCATTACCTGTATTTATTTCTAGTAATAATGGAGCATTAATAAACCATGTTTTAAAACGGTTTTTGGTGTAGTTTAACGTAGTATCAATATATCCCCAAGTATAATTTTCGTTGTAGGGTGTAACTTCTTGATGTACAAAACTCCCTCCTACATCAGTTAGCCTTACATTATGCTTTAATTCATAGTTATTCCATTCGGTTCCTAGACCAGTAACAATTCCAAAATGATGTTTTTGAACAGGAATGAAGAACTCTAAAAAGTTAATACTAAAAGTCCATGATTTACGGTAGTTTAACTCCATAAATTGAGTTACATCCTGTGGTCTATTTTGTTCAAAAGTTGAAGGGTTGCTCAAATCTAAACTACCGCTATTATTAAAGAAGCCATTTATACCTAAATCTACACCAGCCCAATGGTTTCTTCTTTTCTTCTTTTTTCTGTTTATATGTACCGAGTCGCCTATCATAATCATTTCCGAGTTTCTCCATCTTACAATAGTGGTGTCATCGTTAACGATTACATTTTTTTTTCCAGCTTTAACATTTACTTTATCGTTTTCAATTTGAACACCATGTCCTGGACCTATGGTAATTTGAACATTTCCATCATTTCCAATGTTTGCAGAAGAAGCACCAGTTTGATTTATTTCCCTTTTTGTAGGATTTCCTTTTACATTAATATCTGAGGCGCCTTTAGCATTTCCAGTAATGGATTCGGTAGCATGTACTTTAACACTTGAAGCACCAGAAACGTCTACTTTAACATCTTTTGCAATAAGCTCGGATGCTTTTAAATCGGATGCGCCACTTAATTTCAGATTCAAATTATTGGTGTTTCCTTTTAGTGTGATATCACTTGCTCCAGAAAAATTAACGGATAGAGAGCTTACATTAAAGGCTAATTTTGCTTCAATAGCTCCACTACCATCTAACAAAAAATCAGTAGCGTTAATGGTGTTAGTTGAATTAATTTCTGAGGCACCACTTTGTTTAATTTTATTAAGATTTGTAAAGGTTAAATAAACCTTAATTTCTTCTTTGTTTTTTATTCTTCCTTCAGTATAAATTGCCAAAGTATTGTTGTTAATTTCAGTTTTTAGCTTTTGCTCATTTTCTGAATTTAACCCAGAGATAGTTACTTCATTTTTATCTCCTTGAGTCAATTCTACTGATATTGCACTACTTACTTTCAAGGCTGAAAAATCCTCTAATGTTCTTGTAATATTCTGAGCGGACGTAACCTTTATTATAAAGAGTGATATTATGCTAAGTATTAATTTTTTCATGGTTTGTTTTTTTAATTTCATTTAAAATATCACCGGTGTTTGTGGGTAGGACGAACAGCTACCTCACTTTGTTACAATTAAAATTTATTTTTCTGATTTATTACGATTAAATCCAATGGTTTTTGTAGCTGCAGCAAGTGTTTCAGCATCCTTTTTAGTGTTGTTAAAAAAACCTTTTAACTGCTGTTTTACTGCTGCTCTAACCACATCAAACTTTGTAGGTTTTTCGTTATTTATATCATTTGGGTTGCCAGTTGGTTCTTCATCATCAGTTTCAAAAGTTATGCGAACATTGTCTGCATAATGAATATCATGATCAATCATTTGAGTTTCTATTTGTTCATTTACAGTAGTATCTTTCACGTTTTTATTCAAACCTTCTTCTTCGGCAAGAATTGATTCTGCTTCTTTTTCTTCAATGGGTTCAGGTACTTGGGTTAAAGATTTTTTAACAGTATTATTAGGAGTAATAATATTAGGTTTCTTATTATTTTCTTTAAGTGTATTTTTCTTTTCAGATGGAGTTTCGTTATTAGCAATAATAGGAGTTTCTACTTTTTCTTCTATCAATAACTCTTTGTTGTTAATGATTTTTTCTTTAATAGGTAAAGTAGTTTCTTCAGCGATAGGAAGTTCTTTTACTTCATTATTCCAATTAATACCATTAAACAATACTATAATTAAAATAACAGCAGCGGCAGCCGAATACCACCAGTACAATGGTATTACCTTTTTGTTTTCTTGTTTTAAATCTTCTTTAAAATTATAGGTAATTGCGGGTGCTTTTAACTTAGTATTTTGATAAGCTTCAAGCACCTTTTTCTTATCAGGATTTTGATTTAAGTATGCTGCTAAGGTTGCTTTTTCTTTATCAGTATTTTCTCCTTCAATTTCTGCTATTACCGCATCTTCAAAGTTGATAACAGTAATTTTATTTTTTTCAATTTTTAATGCTTCTTTACTATTTAGTTTGATACTTGTAGGGTTTAATACAGGTAGTTCAAAATCATGTAATTCTTCTTTTAATTCTGAATGATTTTCAAAAAATAACATTAACTCTGCTGTTAGTTCAGGAGATAAATTCCCCTCAACATAATCAAGCAAAAATGCTTCGTAGTTATTTTTTGTAATCAAACTCATTATATTAATGCTTCAATACTTCCTAAATAGTTTTTTAAAAATTTTCTTGCCCTAAAAATGTAAACTTTTACTTGCGATTCGCTCATATTTGTTATTTCAGCTATTTCGTTATAAGCATAACCTTCATAATCTCTCAATAGAATAACTGCTTTTTGGTTAGCAGGAAGTTTTTCAATTGCTTCATGCAGTATTTCCTGTAAATCAGAATAAGAATTTTCTGAGCTATAATCGTTTTCTTTTACAACTTCAAAAGAGCTTTGTTTTTTCTCTCTTCTAACAACGTCAATTAGCTTGTGATAAGCTGTGGTAAATAAATAAGATTTGATTTTGTTGCTATCAACATCATCTTTCTTTTCCCAAAATTTGATATAAGTATCCTGAACAATATCTTTAGCTTTCTCTTCGTCTTTAATATTTTTTAAGACAAAGCGATAAAGATTGTCGGAATAATCATCAACACTTTGGTTATACTCTTTTACCGTCATTAAATGTTGTTGTTTGATGGTGTGACGAACAGCAATATTAAAAAGTTACAGTTAGAGTTAAAAAATTCCAAATACTGCTGAACCGCTTCCAGTCATCGAAGCAAATTTTGCTCCATTTTTATACATGTTGTTTTTTACATTTTCTATTGCTGGGTGGTTTGGGAAGATAGAAGTTTCAAAATCGTTTTTGATGTGGTGTTTCCACTCTTCAATGGGTGATGAAATTAGTTCTTTTAATTTTTTATGAGAAGGTTGTGGTACAATTCCAGCATATGCTTCAGCGGTAGAAATATGAATGTTTGGATATTCAATTTTTATTTCGTGTGAGGATAAATCTAAATCAATTTTCTCAAATTCATCACCTTTATTAAAAGCGTAAACGGGTTTGTTTTCAATGAAGAAAGCACAATCGCTGCCTAATTTTCGAGCGTAGTCTTGAAGCTTAGAAATAGATAAATTCAATTGAAAAATATCGTTCAAAGTCTTTAAGGTAAAAGCTGCATCAGCAGAACCGCCTCCCAAACCAGCCCCAATTGGTATTACCTTGTGTAAATGAATGTTAACAGGTGCTATGTTAAAATCGTTCTGGAGAATATGGAATGCTTTTAGGCATAAATTGTTGGTTGAATCATCAGGTATTTTAACTCCTGTAGTGTTAAAAATCAATTTATTACTTTCTACAATTTCTAAAACATCATACAAATCTTCTACAGGGTAAAAGATACTTTCAATATTGTGGAAGCCATCGTTGCGTTTTGCAACTATATTTAGCCCGATATTTATTTTAGCATTCGGAAAAACAACCATATCGTCAAAAATACAGAAATGAGTTAGCTGTTTAGCAAAAGTTAGTAATTTAGCCCTCTATTTTAGTAAACAAGGATTATGGCAGTTTATTTAGATTTTGAAGAACCAATAAAAGAGTTAGAAGAGCAGCTAGAAAAAAATTTAAAGTTGCAAGAAGAGAAAGAGGTTGATACAACCAAAATTGTTAAGGAGATAGAGAAAAAACTTAAAGATACTCGCAAAGAAATATATAGCAATTTAACAGCTTGGCAAAAAGTTCAGGTTTCTCGCCATCCAGAAAGACCATACACACTAAGTTATATTGAAGCGATAACAGATGGAGAGTTTATTGAATTGCATGGAGATAGAACTGTGAAGGATGATAAAGCCATGGTAGGTGGTTTAGGTTCTATTGATGGTCAATCGGTAATGTTTATTGGTCAACAAAAAGGTGTAAACACTAAAATGCGTCAATATCGAAACTTTGGTATGGCTAACCCAGAGGGTTATCGTAAAGCTTTGCGTTTAATGAAATTGGCAGAGAAATTTAATAAGCCTGTTGTATGTTTTGTAGATACTCCAGGTGCTTTTCCTGGACTCGAAGCAGAAGAGAGAGGACAAGGTGAAGCTATTGCGCGTAATTTATTAGAAATGTCTCAATTGACGGTTCCAATTATTGTCATCATAATTGGAGAAGGAGCTTCTGGTGGTGCTTTAGGAATTGGAATTGGTGACAAAGTATTAATGTTAGAGAATACTTGGTACTCGGTTATTTCCCCAGAATCATGTTCTTCTATTTTGTGGAGAAGTTGGGAGTTTAAAGAGCAGGCAGCAGAGGCATTAAAATTAACTGCTGATGATATGCTGCAAAATAAATTGATTGACGGCATTATAAAAGAACCAGTAGGAGGGGCACATGCTAATCCCGAAGAAATGTTTTCCATTGTGAAGAAAGAAATCTTAAAACACTTACCTAAATTACAGGAAATGGAACCTGATAAATTAGTGCAAAAGCGTATCAATAAGTTTTGCGCTATGGGAGTGGTAAACGAGTAACTACTTGTTGTACCAAAAATCTAAATCTAAAATAGGGGCACTATGAGTATAGTTTCCTTTGACGGATTTAGAGGTGTAATCATAAATGGTTAATTGATTTCCATCTACCACAAATAATTCGTTGGTAAAATAATCGTACTTTATTAGATTGGCATTAACTCCATTTAAGTAGGGAGCTTTTGAAAAACTTACAACATTAATTGTTGTAAGGTTGCCGTTTTCTGCTAACAGGTAAATACCTGTAGATATTTCTTCACAATCATCAATCTCACCAGTATTAATGTTAAAAGGTGAGTTAGTTAAGCCAGTAGAGAAATAATAAAAAATTAAGTTTCCAGCAGGCACAGCATCGTTAGTGAATAGAGCTAAAGTATTCGCATCAATACTGTACATTTTGAGGATATCTTCATTAATTGCAGTTTGAGAAACCTGAGCACCTGTGGAAAGCCAGCTTAATACCAGTTGAACATTACTATTGCTTATATTTTTTTGTTCAGTAATTAAATAATTGTTGTGTGTTCCAATTTCCTCAATATAAAAATTTAAGTTGGCAGTGCCATGAAAATTAAATGCTCCGTTAGTGTTGTATCGCTTCAAATTTCCGTCATATAACCCAGCATAATTAAAATCTTCAGTAGCTAGAAATCCAGTAATATTAAAATTAGAAACGTCAGTCCATGCAACATTGCCACCTGTTAATAGATTTGCAGCCATAACAGTTTTAGAACTGTTAGAAGAAATGAGTAATTGTTGTTCAAAAGAGTTGACAGTCATTTTTAAAAAATCGCCTGAATAATTATTGTAGAAAGAAGCGTTGTAAGCATTGTCTAACAATGTGATATTGGTATTACTGCCAGTATTATCGGCAATAAAAACTCCTAGTCTTTGCTTAGACTGTTCATCATACCATATGTCAACAGTCTCTATAGTAGTGTTCTCTCCATCAGATGCTTTAAAAGTAAAATAATACTGCCCTGACGGCAGATGAATGTCATCAAAAAAAAACCATTCGTTTAATTGGTATGTTTTAGTATTGGGATTTTTACTGATTGATGATAACACTACATTATTGTTTTCATCCTTTAAAAACACTTGTAAACTTTCTAAGTTTTGGTCATCTTTAAATTCGGCAATGATTTGCAGAGTGTCAGTACCACTTATATTTTGTTGGTGGGTAGGACTGGTAATGCTGATGGTAGGTCTAAAGTTATCTTTATCTTTTGAGCAAGACCAAAAACAAGTAATAATAAAAGTAATAAAAATGGTTTGTTTGAGGTTCATTTAATAAAGTTAAGATTTTTAGTGAAAATATGTTGATAATAAGTTGATAAGCTGTTAATTGTCTAGTAACTAATTGTTTAATTTAGTTCACAACTATTAGCAATTTTTAGGTGGTATTTCCCACCTTTTTTTGACACCATTTGTAACTTTGAGACCATGGCAGAAGCAGATAAAATACCCCAAAGAAAACGTGTAAGAAAACCTATTCCAATTTCTCAGAATTTAGAACATGGTAAGTTGCCACCTCAGGCTTTAGATTTAGAAGAAGCTGTTTTGGGAGCATTAATGTTAGAAAAGGATGCAGTAAATGCAGCGATAGATATTCTGCAACCTAAAAGTTTTTACAAAGAAGCTCATCAAAAGATATTTGCCGCAATTCAGGATTTGTTTCAGCGCTCAGAACCTGTTGATATTTTAACAGTAACTAATGAGTTGAAACAGCGTGGAGAGTTAGAAATAGTAGGAGGACCGTATTACATTACTCAGTTGACAAACAGAGTAGCTTCTGCAGCTAACATTGAGTACCATGCTCGAATTATTGCACAAAAATATATTCAACGAGAGTTAATCAGTATTTCATCGCAAATTATAACTGATGCTTATGATGAAACTACTGATGTTTTTACTTTATTAGATAAAGCTGAATCTAGTTTGTTTTCGGTGGCTGAGGGTAACATTCGTAAGAATTACGAAACCATGTCAGATTTAATTCGTCAATCAATTACCCAAATTGAGGAGGCTAAAGGTAAAGAAACAGGCGTAACAGGTGTTCAATCTGGTTTTACAGCTTTAGATAGAGTAACTTCGGGCTGGCAACCTTCTGATTTGGTAATTATTGCTGCTCGACCAGCTATGGGTAAAACTTCTTATGTACTTTCTTTAGCAAGAAATGCAGCGGTAGATTTTGGGCAGCCAGTTGCATTTTTCTCTTTAGAGATGTCTTCAGTTCAGTTGGTAACCAGACTGGTTTCAGCAGAGTCAGAAATATCTTCTGAAAAATTAAGAAGTGGTAATTTACGTGATGATGAAATCCATCAAATTCACGCTAAGATTGATAAATTATCAGAAGCTCCAATTTTTATTGACGATACACCTGGGCTTTCTGTTTTTGAATTAAGAGCCAAAGCTAGAAGATTAAAAGCACAGCACGATATTCAGTTGTTGATAATTGATTATTTGCAGTTAATGACAGCTGGTGGAGATGGTAAAAGTGGAGGAAATCGTGAGCAGGAAATAAGCACTATTTCTCGTTCTTTAAAAAGTATTGCCAAAGAATTAAATATACCGGTATTGGCATTATCACAATTAAGTAGAGCGGTTGAAACCAGAGGTGGAGATAAAAAACCTATGCTTTCTGATTTACGTGAATCCGGTTCTATTGAGCAGGATGCAGATATGGTTCAGTTTATTCACCGTCCAGAATATTATGGTTTAACCCATGATGAAGATGGTAATTCAACTCAAGGGGTAGCTAATGTAATTATTGCCAAACACCGTAACGGTTCAGTTTGTGATGTTCAGTTGAAATTCATCAATCAACTGGCTAAATTCCAGGATTTAGAAAAAGGATTGGGTGATTTTGACGAGCTGGATGGAGGTAACTTTGCTACTATGCCTGTAGGTGAAGATTTTGATGATGATAATACCATTACCAAATCATCTAAAATGAATGATATAGATGATGATGAACCATTTGATTATGGTGGTGATGACAATTTAGACGATAATCCACCGTTTTAGTTAAGCTAAACACTTTAATTGTATTAAGTTACTACCCCGCTGAAAATCGGAATCTTTTAAAAATCCTTAATTTTAGCTTATGAAGCGGATTTTTGTTTTCATACTCATTGGTTTTTTTGTCATTCAAGCAAATGCTACTCATTTGCTTATACCAATGGATCATACTCAAAAAAACCATTTAAAAGCTTATGGAATAGCTTATTGGGTGTTAGAAAATAATCTGGAAATTGATTGGTTACTGAATTACCGTGGTGGTAGTTTTATGATGAAACACGTAAAAGCAATTGAGGAGGAACTAATCATTAGAGGCGTTTCTTTTGAGGTAATAGCAGATGCTAAATCTACAGCAATATTGCATGAAATTGCTGACCCAGAAATAAACATGGATGTAGTAAAATTGGAGAAAGCTCCAAAAGTTGCAGTTTACTCACCTAAAAACAAACAGCCTTGGGACGATGCAGTTACTTTGGTATTAACCTATGCTGAAATACCTTATGATGTAGTTTATGATGATGAAATTATTACAGGAAGTTTGCCTAAATACGATTGGTTGCATTTGCACCATGAGGATTTTACTGGTCAGTATGGGAAGTTTTACGCACACTACAGAAATCATGCTTGGTACAAAGAACAAGTAAGATATAATGAAGAAACAGCAGCTCGTTTAGGCTTTACAAAAGTTTCTCAGTTAAAACTGGCTGTTGCAAAAAGTATTAAGGAGTTTACTCTGGGTGGTGGGTTTTTGTTCGCGATGTGCTCTGGTACTGATGCGTTAGATATTGCTTTGGCTGCTGAAGGAGTAGATATTTGTGAAGCTATGTTTGATGGAGATGGTTCAACATCGGATTACAACTCAAAATTAGATTATAGTAAAACTTTCGCTTTTAAAGATTTTACATTAAAAACTAACCCAATGGAGTATGAATTTTCTAATATAGATGCCACTCCAATTCATGTGAAAACACCAAAAAATATTGACAATTTTACTTTGTTTGAATTTTCTGCAAAATGGGATATTGTACCTACCATGTTATGCCAAAATCATACGCAAATTGTAAATGGTTTTTATGGGCAAACAACAGGCTACAACAAACAATTTTTAAAATCAAGTACTTTGGTAATGGGTGAAAATAAATCGTTAAACTCTGCCAAATACATACACGGTGAGATGGGTAAAGGAACCTGGACTTTTTATGGAGGACATGATCCAGCAGACTACCAACACATGGTTGGTGACCCACCAACAGATTTGAATTTACATCCCAATGATCCTGGCTACCGTTTAATCTTAAACAATATTCTTTTTCCTGCCGCTAAAAAGAAAAAGCAGAAAACTTAGTATAGCTTTAAATGAAAAAACTGCTTTCCAAAATTTGGAGGTTTATTTGGAAACTTTCGTTGTGGTTTTTAATCATTAGTATCGTTTCAGTTATTGTTTTTCGTTGGGTGCCTATACCAATTACTCCTTTAATGGTAATTAGGTGTGTAGAGCAAAAGGTGGATGGTAAAGAGATGAAGTTGGATAAAGACTGGGCTCCTCTTGAAGAATTATCGCCTCATTTACAATTGGCTGTAGTTTGTACCGAAGACCAAAACTATTTAAAACATAATGGGTTTGATTTTGGTGCCATCGAAAAAGCCATTAAACACAACAAAACTAATAAACGAAAAAGGGGCGCAAGTACTATTAGTCAGCAAGTGGCTAAAAATGTGTTTTTGTGGCCAAGTAGAAGCTGGGTTAGAAAAGGGTTTGAAGTGTATTTTACATTTTTAATTGAGCTGTTTTGGAGTAAACAACGAATTATGGAAGTGTATCTAAATGTTATTGAAATGGGAGATGGGATATATGGAGCTGAAGCAGCTTCTAAAGCCTATTTTAATAAATCAGCTAAAGATTTAACTAAACGACAAGCTGCCACCATTGCAGTTACATTGCCAAATCCAATTAAATTTAATGCTAAGCGTCCAAGTGCTTACCTTAATAAAAGAATTAGCTGGGCAATGCAGCAAATGCGTTTTTGGGGTAGTAAGCTAGACTACGACAAGGAAAAGAAAAAATCAGAGAAGAAATGATAGCATTACAATAATGCTCTATTTTGTTATAATTCTTTAGGCTTCCTTTTAGTCGATAATTCGTTTTGTTTAAAATCAATAAGAATAAAATGAAAAAGATTTTAGTTGTTAGTATTTGTTTTTTGATTGCAGGGGGGGTAGCAGCGCAACCTAAAAAAGTATTGTTTTTAGGAAATAGTTATACAAATGGTAATAATGTTCCTGGTTTAGTTCAAAATATCGCGTGGAGCTTTGGAGATAGTATAACTAAAGATCAAAATACGCCAGGAGGACATTATTTTAATGCTCATACTACCAACTCAACTACTATAGCAAAGATTAACGCTCAGCCTTGGGATTATGTTTTTCTACAAGAGCAAAGTCAAATTCCTGCATTGCCTCAATCCATTACGGGTCAGGATTACTGCATGCCACATAGTATTACTTTAAACAATATGATTAAAGCCAATAACCCTTGTACCGAAACAATTTTTTACATGACTTGGGGCAGGGAAAATGGTGATGCTTCTTTTTGCGGACAACATCCACCAGTTTGTACTTATGCAGGAATGCAGCAAGAATTAAGAGAAATGTACATGTGGATGGCCGATACTAATAATGCTACTGTTTCTCCTGTTGGGGTAGCATGGAAAGCTATGAGAGATAGTTTTCCTTCCATTCATTTATATTCAGGCGATGGGAGTCATGCAAACATAAATGGTAGTTATTTAGCAGCATGTGTGCATTATGTTACTCTGTTTCAAAAATCATGTGTAGGTTCTACTTACATTCCTTCTGGAGTAACAGCTGCTAATGCATTAACCATACAAACAGTTGCTTCTAATACTGTTTTGGATAGTATGGATTTATGGAGAATTAATTCCAATCATCCGATTGCTGATTTTAATTTTTCTGGAAATAGTACGATCAACTTTACTAATGCTTCTGTTAATGGTGTTTATTACCATTGGAATTTTGATGATGGGAATACCAGTAGTTTGGAAGACCCCAATTATACTTATGCAGCTAATGGAAATTATGATGTGGAGTTAATTGTTTTCTCTGAGGATAGTTGTTTTAGTGATACCATTAGCCAAACAGTAGTTGTTAATTCTGTTGGTATTAATGAAATAGATTTAGGTGATGAGGTAAAAATTTATCCTAACCCAACCAAAAACATTGTTAATATAGTTTCAGAAAAACCTTTTACAAAAGTTGAGGTTTATGATGCTTATGGAAGATTATTGATAGAGCAAAGTAATACTACAGTTGATTTATCTCACTTTGAAAAAGGAATGTATTTTATTCAGTTAATGAATAATGATAAAGTGATATTAAGAAGAAAGATAGTTAGAGAGTAATACCCAACTTTTAGTTTATATGAAAAAGCCTCAACATTGTTGAGGCTTTTTTTGTTATTTGAAATTCCCAGTTAAGCTAGGAATGACAATTTAGTATTAAGAGTCAATGTTTGCATATTTAGCATTCGTTTCAATAAACTCTCTACGAGGAGGAACATCATCACCCATTAGCATTGAGAAGGTATGATCTGCAGCAGCAGCATTTTCTATAGTAATTTGCCTTAGTGTTCTGTTTTCAGGGTTCATGGTAGTTGCCCATAATTGTTCAGCATTCATTTCACCTAAACCTTTATAACGTTGTACATGCACACTACTTTCTTTACCTGCACCTTTCATTGCCTGGATAGCAGCATCACGTTGGTCATCATCCCAACAGTATTGTTGCTCTTTCCCCTTCTTAACTAAATATAATGGAGGAGTAGCAATATAGATGTATCCTTTCTCTACTAACTCATTCATATGTCTGAAGAAGAAAGTTAAAATTAATGTCTCAATGTGAGATCCATCTACATCGGCATCACACATAATGATAATTTTGTGATATCTTAATTTTTCTGTGTTTAAAGCTCTCTCATCTTCTTCTGTTCCAACCTTAACACCAAGTGCTGTATAAATATTCTTAATCTCTTCATTGTCAAATATTTTATGACGCATGGCTTTCTCAACATTCAAAATTTTACCCCTAAGCGGCATAATTGCTTGAAAATGTCTATCTCTGCCTTGTTTAGCAGTTCCACCCGCAGAATCCCCCTCAACTAGGTAAATTTCGCATTCTGCTGGATCTTTAGAGGCACAATCAGAAAGTTTACCCGGTAAACCAGACCCAGACATAACATTTTTACGCTGAACCATTTCACGAGCTTTACGAGCAGCATGACGAGCTTGTGCAGCTAAAATTACTTTCTGAACTATTTGTTTAGCATCATTAGGATTCTCTTCTAAATAGTTCTCTAGCATTTCACTTACTGCCTGACTAACAGGAGCAGTAACTTCTCTGTTACCTAATTTTGTTTTTGTTTGTCCTTCAAATTGTGGCTCAGCAACTTTTACTGAAACAATTGCTGTTAATCCCTCACGGAAATCATCTCCAGAAATGTCAAACTTTAATTTGTCTAACATTCCAGATTGATCTGCATATTTCTTTAACTGATTGGTTAAACCTCTTCTAAAACCAGATAAGTGAGTACCACCTTCGTGCGTATTAATGTTGTTTACATAAGAATGTATATTCTCTGAATAAGATGTGTTATAAACCATTGCTACTTCAACAGGGATTCCGTTTTTCTCGCCTTCCATGCTGATTACATCCGCAATTAATTGCTCGCGAGTTTCATCAATGTATTTTACAAATTCAGAAAGACCTTCTTCGGAGTGGAACGTTTCTGACTTAAATTCACCATTCTCATCTTTGTCGCGCTTATCAGTCATAGTGATTGTAATTCCTTTATTAAGGAATGCCAATTCTCTCATTCTGTTTGCAAGTGTGTCGTAATTATACTCTCTTAATTCAAATATTTGATGATCAGGTTTAAATGTTACTTCTGTACCTCTATCATCAGTATCACCAGTTACTTTTACCTCATAAAGTGTCTTACCTCTCTCATATTCTTGTTCATGAACTTTACCATCTCTAAAAACTTTAGCATGTAAATGTTCTGACAATGCGTTAACACAAGAAACACCTACACCGTGTAATCCACCTGAAACTTTATAGGAGTCTTTATCAAATTTACCACCAGCACCAATTTTGGTCATTACTACTTGTAATGCAGAAACGCCTTCTTTAGCATGAATACCTACAGGAATACCTCTACCATTATCCCTAACACCGATAGAATTATCTTCATTTATCCAAACATCAATCTTATCACAATGTCCAGCTAAGGCCTCATCAATAGAGTTATCTACTACTTCATAAACTAAGTGATGTAAACCTCTAATTCCAACATCGCCAATGTACATTGATGGACGCATTCTAACATGCTCCATTCCTTCCAGTGCCTGAATACTGTCAGCTCCGTAATTTTTCTTGTTTTCTTCGCTCATATTTTATATCTGTTTTCTCTTAATTTTTAACCCCAAAAAGGGGTGTTTTTCAAGTCTAACAAATATAATTAAATGACCTATTTTTATTGGTGATTTGAGTGAATTAAAAAGGAGTATTTATTAACAATTTTATCGACAAATTGTTGATTAAATTACAGGTATTTATTGCTTAATAAATTTTAGCGTTTTTTGCTCTTCATCAGTTGTTATCTTGACAAAGTATAAACCTGAAGATATCGATTCAAGATTTAATGAAATAGTATTGTTTTGTACTCTTGTTTTTTGTAGTATTTGTTTTCCAGTTGTATTAAAAATTTCAATAGTCACCTGATTGAAACTTGTTTCAAAATTAAAATGCAATTTATCCTTTGCAGGATTTGGATAAAGATTGATGGTTGATAACAAACTTTCATTTTCTGGTACTCCAGTTGGATTAAACTCAATACAAGATGCAATAATGCCAGTTCCATTGGAACTTTTATGTCCCATTAGGAATGTCCATGGGGTATTATTGCACATAATATTTATTTTATTGGTATTTGCTGCATAAGATAATACCATAAAACAATAAGTGTTTCCTTGTTGAAAAGGACTATTGGTAAAAGCATCCTGATTAAATATAAAAGTATGTGATAAGCCTTGATTAGAAGCATTAACCATCAACATAGAATCACAATATCCATTGATAGTATCGTAATAGTGATTAGTTAATGACCCAATACTATCTTGAATATCACTCTGTGCTATAAGTTTCATTTTTGTAGTATCAAGATAATCTGTTAAGTGATTTACAGTTGAATCGAATACTTGATAAATGAGATATCCTTGAAAATCGAAAAAAGCATAGCCATTATTAATGCTTGTGTCAAGCGCATGATAGTTTTCGTTATAATTGTTTGAGATTGGAGAAGTACTTAAATTAACTTGAATACTATTTCCTTGATGACTCAATTGAATTATTGGAGCATCAGGACCTTCTATATCTACATTGCTGAAAAAAGGAGATGTTTGAGCTTGTGATGTGATACTTAAAACGAAGCAAATAATTATTATAAATAGTTTTCTCATGATAGTTGAATAATAAAAGTTTATTCAAACTTACTCATGATGATTAGTTATAAAAAGCAAGACTTAACGGGTGACAACTTTGAATTTCTGAGTGGCAGCTTTTAGTTTCTAATCGGTAATTATGCCTCACATGGGGTTCTTATATCTATAAAAGTAAGGTAGTATTGTTCGTCTATTTCGGAGAAGAAAAAAGTAAAATTATGGGTGTTTACAACGGTCCAGGTTACATTATTGATTAAATCATCATATTTACCATTTGCATTCCAAGGATGACCTTGTAACTTTGAGTTAGATTCGTAAGCAAAACATCCACTTTTATCATAAATAGTAGTATCACAAATTACATTAGGTAAAGATTCAATTATTGCTTCTTTTAGCAATAAGGAGTCTAGTTGTTTAAATGTGTTTTTAATTTGCTTGTTTTCTCCAAATTTTGCGGTTTTATCAAACTCTATGAGCTCTGGCATTGCACCAGAAAAATTACTAATGAATTTAATGCCGTGTTGGGGGTGAATAAACGACCTAAACTCTTGATTTTTTTTGTTGTACATTGCATCTACCAACATGCTGTAAACGTGTGTAAATGAAGCTCCTCTTTCGGTTTCAGAGTTTTTTTCTACTTGTACTGTGTCTTCAAATGCAATTATAGTGTCCTGATCAGTAGATTTAATATTAGTATCCGATTCACAAGAAATAAAGGCAAGGCTTATGAAGATAAAAGTTAATCTTTTCATTTTTTAATTAGATTTTTAATAGGTTGACCAGTGCATGCGCTTGGAGTTTGAATACCTAATAAAGCTGCAACAGTCGCAGCAATATCAGGAATAACAACAGGTTTGTCTGTTTCTCCTGTTTCAATATTACCTCCATACCACAAAAGCGGAACATGTGTGTCGTAATGATATGGGGAACCGTGGGTAGTACCTTTTTTACTGGTAGAGGGTATCCATCCTGATTTTAGTACAAACAGTATATCTCCTGAACGAGTTTGATTAAAACCTCTTTGAACACTTGAAAGTATTCTGTCTGTAAACTCGGTTGAATTTAAGCTAGTAGAAGTAATCACCTTTGCAATTCCTTCTTGTTTTAGTATAAAGTTAGCAATCATGTTTTCTATGTATAGCTTTTTGGCTGTTGGTATGTTGTCTTCCAAAAATACCTGATAGTTAGATACATTTTTAATGATAGAATCAGATTTCAGTTCCTGTTTAATGTAAGTTTTAAGAGATTCTTCAAACTTAGCTTCATCAAAATAACCTCCGGGTATTTTATTGTCAATTAAATATTGAGGTACATTAACTGCCCCATGGTCAGCGGTTAAAAAAATCAATATATTTTCTTTTCCAATTTTACTTTCAAGATAGTTGATGAAGTCAGCGAGATCTTTATCTAATCTCAAGTAAGTGTCTTCAATTTCTACAGACATAGGCCCGTATTGGTGCCCAATATAATCAGGTGAAGAAAAACTTACTGCTAGAAAATCTGTGTATTCATCAATCCCTAACTTTTCGTTTTGAACAATTGCAATTGCTAAATCTTTTAAAATGGTATTGCCAAATGGAGTTGATTTAATTAAACTATAGTTGTTGTTACTATCTCTTAATGCAGGTAAATTGTGTGGAAAGACTGGGTTTTCTTCCGTGTAAAATGTTGCTTCGTAAGGGTTGTTGTCATTGATACTATTAGTGTATGAAGAAATAGGGTAAAGTGTTTCCCATTTTTTTTTTAAGTATTTTTCAGCTGGTTTGTTGGCGTTTATTTCATCTAGCCATTTTGGTAATTTATTCATATAGTACGAACTACTAATCCATTTCCCTGTATTTCCTCCTTCAAACCAATAGGCTGCATCTGCCTTATGGCCAGCAGGTAAAATAGCACCTCTATCTTTTATAGAAATGCCAATAGTTTTTCCTTTGTGGTTAGTGGCAAGTTTGAGCTCATCCGTGATGGTGGTTGTAAACATTTTAGAGGGAGACATTTTTCCGTAATAAGATGAACTTCCCAACGTGTGATAATTGGTGTCAGATGTACAGTAAGTGTAGTTGTTAGTTTTTTTATCAAACCAGGTATTAGAGATAATTCCATGATTTTCGGGTGTAGTTCCTGTGTATATCGAAGCATGCCCAGGACCAGTATAAGTGGGCATGTAATTGTAATGAGCATTTTTACAATTAAACCCATTGTTTATTAATTTTTTAAACCCATCATCGCTATACCGATCCCAATACCTGGTTAGATAATCGTAACGCATTTGATCTACTACAATTCCCACAACTAATTTTGGTTTTTGACTAAAAGCAAAAAGAGGAAATATCATTAGTATTAGAATAAACTTTCTCATCAGGTTTGATTTTTTAAAAGCATAAAAATAAGTGCTACACCAACAATAATACTTAGTGAAATATTTAAAATAGCTATAGTATAGTTACCTTGTTTTAGTAGTTCAAAAGTTTCAAAACTAAATGTAGAAAATGTACTAAACCCTCCACAAAAGCCAGTAATAATCATCAGTTTCAAAGTGGTGTTGTCAGATTTTCCATTAAAATAAATTACAGCTAATGCTAAAATAATACAGCTTAGAATATTGGCAATAAAAGTTCCTAATGGAAAATTAGTTTGCATTAGTTTTAAACTTAGCTTGCCTATTCCATATCGGCATAAACTTCCGATTCCGCCACCGATGAATATGGTAAGTAAATTTAACATTATGGATTCAATTTTAGTTTAAGTTGTTTGTCAACAAATTTCATCACCCAAAATACTAAAATACCTATTATACTTCCCAAAATAGCTCCACCTAAAACATCACCTGGATAATGTACCCCAACATATACTCTGCTATAAGAAACCAATGCTGCCCAAAAAATCATAATGCATAAAATGTATTTATAATGTTTTTTTAAGAGTAAGCCTGAAAATAATGCCAAAGCAAAACTGTTGGTAGCATGTGATGAAACAAAACCAAACTGACCACCGCAGTGATTGTCTATAATATGAACCAAGCCAGCTAAGTTGGGGTTGTGACAAGGCCTTAATCGTTCAAATACTTCTTTAAAAAATACTACTGAAATTCTATCTCCCAATAATATAGTTAGTGCTATAAAAATGGCTATAATAAATGTTTTCCAACTCCATTTTTTGGCGATTAAAAAAATCAAAAATACGTAAAGAGGTATCCAAAATGTTTTGCTAGTAATCCATCCAAATAAAACATCAAAGAAGGGAGAGTTAATTCCATTTAAAAAAAGGAAAATTTCTACATCTATGTTTATTAAATCCTGGAGGATAATGCATCATTTTTGTTAAACAAAAGTAATGAATACCATAAACTTTATGAACGGTAGCAAATAAAGATTTTATTGAAGTAATTTTGTACAATATGGTAGCTCCACGTAATACCTTTTCTAAAAAAGAAAAATTAAAAAGTAAAAAAGCTATTGATTTACTTTTTAGTAAAGGAAAGGGTATTAATGCTTATCCAATTAGAGCAATGGTGTTACCAAAGTGTGAGGTCGATGATGTAGTGTTGAGTGCAGGATTCAGTGTTCCGAAGCGGAATATTAAATTGGCAGTTAACCGAAATGTTATTAAGAGAAGAATGAGGGAGGCATACCGTTTGAATAATAAGGCACTAAAATTGTGGTTAACCGAAAATGAAAAAGGGATAGATTTAATGTTGATTTATACCGCCAAACAAATACATAGTTACCAGGAAATAGAAGAAAAAATAAAAGTAATTTTAACACGTTTAATAGACAAGAGTGAAACGAATAGTAAGTAAAATATTCGTTGTTTTAATACGATTTTACCAGTTGAGCATTTCACCCATTTTAGGGCAAAATTGCAGATACACACCTACTTGCTCACAATATAGTATAGAAGCCATAAATAAGCATGGAGCTTTTAGAGGAGGTTGGTTAGCGTTAAAAAGAATTTTTTCTTGTCATCCATGGGGTGGGAGTGGTTATGATCCAGTACCTAAAAAAATAAAAAATAGTTATGAAAAAACAATTTAAAAAAATTATAGCAGGAGTTGCCATATTGTTGGCAGCAATTTCTTTTACTGCATTTACTCAAACCAATTATTTTGAGGTATCAAAAAACCTTGATATTTTCTCTACACTTTTTCGTGAGTTAAACATTTATTATGTTGATGATGCTGACCCTGGTAAGTTGATGAAAACAGGGATAGATGCTATGCTGGAATCGTTAGACCCATATACTAATTACATTCCAGAATCAAAGATGGAAGATTACAAAATAATGACTACTGGACAATATGGAGGCATAGGAGCTTTAATCCAAACAAGAGAAGATAAGGTTATTATTTCTGAACCCTATCAGGGTTTCGGTGCTGATAAAGCAGGGTTAAGGGCAGGGGATAAAATTGTGGAAATTGATGGGAAATCCGCTATAGGGAAAAACTCTGAAGAAATCAGGCAATTTTTATTAGGACAACCAGGTACAACAGTAGAAATAACCATTGAAAGACCTGGAGAAGAAGATAGAATTACCAAAGTTGTTACTCGTGAAGATGTAAAGATTAAAGATGTTCCTTACCACAGTATGATGGATGATAATGTAGGGTATATGAGATTAACAGGATTTACTTCAACAGCAAGTTCTGAAGTGAAAGCAGCATTAAATGAGCTGAAAGAGCAGGGAGCAACATCCATTATTTTAGACTTAAGAGGAAACGGAGGGGGATTGCTAACTGAATCGGTAAACATTGTTAACTTTTTTGTAGAAAAAGGAACGCCTGTAGTAAGTACTAAAGGCAAAATAAAAGATTGGAATAAAGAGTATAAAGCTTTGAATATGCCTATTGATACCGAAATTCCTTTGGTGGTTTTAATTAATGGTGGCTCTGCATCTGCTTCTGAAATTGTTTCAGGCTCATTGCAAGATAACGATAGAGCGGTAGTAATTGGTAATAATTCTTTCGGTAAAGGGTTGGTGCAAAATGTTAGACCATTAAGCTACAATTCTAAGTTAAAAGTTACAGTGGCCAAGTACTATACACCAAGCGGAAGATGTATTCAGAAATTAGATTATGCACACAAAAATAAAGATGGCGAAGCTGAAGAAATTCCTGATTCTCTAATTACAGAATTTAAAACCGTACTTAGCAAAAGAGCAGTATATGATGGTAAAGGAATTGCTCCAGATATTAAAGTAAAAGGTTTACCATTGAGTGATATTTCAGCAGTATTGTTAGTGAAGAGTTTAATTTTTGATTATGCTACTGAGTATAGATTGAAGCATGAATCTATTGCTCCTGCTAAAGATTTTAAATTAACGGATGATGAATATGAGGACTTTGTTCATTTTTTAGAAGATAAAGATTATGAGTACACTACCGAAAGCGAAGATTTGTTAAGTGACTTAGAAAAAGCTGCTAAAAAAGACAAGTATTTTGAGGAAGTAAAAACTGAGTATGAAGCGTTAAAAAATAAGCTTCATCATAATAAAAAAGATGATTTGTACAATTTTAAAGATGAAATTAAACAAATTTTAGAAGGTGAAATAGTTTCAAGGTACTATTATCAAACCGGTCAGGTAGCTGTGTCTTTACGTAACGACCCTGTACTAAATGAAGCCATTAATACCTTAAAGGATACAGCAAAGTATAAAGCTATACTCGCAGGAACTTATAAAAAGTAAGTTATTAAAAGTGGAATACTCTGGATATGTTAAATCCTAACTTGTATTCCTCTTTGCCCCAGGAACTTCTGGTTGAAGGAATAAAATCGTTTTCGATTATTCCTGCTGAGTTGGTTAAGTTAATGTGAAATACATGACCACCAGTTTCTAATTCTACACCAACACCAAGAGCATTATAGTAACCATTATCGGCATCTCTAAACTCAGAAAAAGGCAAGAAATAATCAATTACAAAAGCCATTCTTTTGGTGATTTTAAATCTTCCTGCAAATCCTAAAGCATATAAATCATTCTCATCTAATGAATTGTTTTTAGGGTGCGCAGACTGATCTACATAATTTCTGTGTACCAATGTTGGTAAAATTTCTAATGAAATACCTGAAGTTAATTTACTGGCAATGATTAACTGGTGCGTGTACGACCATCTGTTGCTAAAATCATCATCAGCAATGTTCTGGATAGGCGATATGGCAGCATTGGCGAAATAAGCTACAGATAATGGAAATCCTTTTTCTTTCTGATCTAAAAACCTGTATTTAATGTTTCCGTCTATGTGCTCAGCCATTTTACTTCTACCAAGCCCAATGCTTATTCTGTCAGTTAAACCATAATCCAAAGAAAAACGGATGTTAGAAGCATTGTCTAACCCATATAAGGAGTGTCTTCCTGCTGGGTTTCCAATTTCCATATTGCCAAACCTATGGGTAATTCTAAACTCCATGGTTTTCTTTTTCGTTGTTTCTATGGTGTTGGCATTAATTAGTTTAATGCCCTTAAAAGTTGCTGTAACTGCTTGTGGAGTAGATTCGTTGTTAACTTCTTCTTCTAACATGTTTAACAAGTCATCTTGTGCAGAAACATGAATTGCCAAAAGGCCACTTAGTATAAAAAAGGAAATTTTCTTCATCGTTATCTTATTACTTTTTTTCCAGATTAATATTAACAGTTACCTCTACCACTTCGGCAATGTTTTTTACCACTACTTTCGGAATTTTTATTTTGTGGTCTTTTAACGCAACATTAAATTTACTAGTTAAAATAATTTTACCTTCCTTAACAGTAATATCACCTTCAATTTCACGTTCCTGTTTTACACCATGAATGTCTAATGTGCCATTAGCTTTAACTTTATAAGTACCATCTTTAGAATAGTCCAAATTTTCTCCAGTTATTTTACCTTTAAAAACGGAAAGTTTGTATTTGTCACTTTCCATATAGTTTTCGTTAAAATGTTCTTCCATTAAAGGTTTTTCAAACTTAAACCCAACATTGGTGACAACAAAAGCTATTTCATTGGTTTTGATGTTGAGTAATGCTTTTAACGTTTTGTTCTGTGCATCAATGTTTTCTACTGGTGTTTCAGAAAAGAAAGCAATTTCGCCAGAAGTTGCTTTGTATAAATCTTGTGAGTTTACAGTGCCTATAAAAAGTAAAAGCAAACTATATAATAGTAGGTTTTTCATGGTAAATAAATTTAAGGTTATAATTCAGGAGCTCCCTGATTAATCCACATTTGTAAAGTGTCTTTTTCAGCTTGAGTAAGTTGTCCATTAGCCGAACCAGTTGGAGGCATATTTGCCTGATCTAAAACACGTATTTGAACTAAGCCACCAGTTCCGGAATAAGCACTTACCTCAGAAAAATTAGTAAGTGGAAAATTACCTTGTGTTGCACCAGGGGCATGACAAGAAATACAATAAGCATCAAACAACCTTTTTGTATGATCGTTGTAGGTAATTGCCGAACTATTGTTGTTAGAATTATTTTTTTCTACAGGTTCGGGTAACTCACCTTTATTATAACTACATGATGCAACAATAAGAGCAACAGTAAATAAGGATAAATAAAACTTCATGTGAAACAGATTATTTAATGATAATTTTTTCGGTTGTAGCTTTGTTCTGAGTGTCAGTAACCTCCATAAAATAAATGCCAGGGCTTAAAGTAGAAACATCTAACTCACTTTTAACTTGAGTGAAACGGAGTACTTCGTTACCTTTTAAAGAGTACAAAGCAATACTTTTAATGTTGTGTACATTGTTAAAAATTATCGTTTGAGTTGTGGGGTTAGGATAAAACGAATAACTGTTTTGTTGGTTTACTTCATTTACTGAAGAAGACGCCTGAACAGTTATTGAACCTTGCATTGTTGCTGTGTGTATTCCACAACGATAATCATAATTTCCAGCCACAGTAAACACTTCCTCATAAGTCCAACCAGTACCTGATTGTGATTGATTATCAAATGAAGCTGGGTTAGAAGGGAAAGTCCCTTGTGTTCCATCTACCCAATGAAAACCAGATTGATTAACAAATTCAACCGTATCTCCAACAGTAATAGTTAACGAAGAAGGGCTGAAAGTACTAGTTACAGTTACAGTATGTTTGGTTTGAGCAAATAAACCAGTTGAAATAACACTAAAAAGTAAGAAAGTAAATTTTTTCATAAGCTATAATTTTAAAAACAAGATGATAAATATAATGATTATTCTGGACTTAAATGATAGTTGTTAATCTAGTGAGATCGTTTAATGAGTTTTTCTATACTAATACCATTCGAAGAAAATACCTTCATGAAATAGATGCCTGATTCATAGTTCTCAAGATTTAAGGTTGCCTTTTGTGAGCCAACGTTAAGCTCTTTTATTAAACTACCATTAACACTATAAATTTTGATTTTATTAATACTAGTAACTGAATTTAAGTTAACTGTATTTAAGAAAGGGTTTGGGTAAACATTAAAACTAGTCGATTCATATTCTGCTATGTTTGTGGTAGCTTCATTAACAGTTAAAGTAGAAGTGTAAATTTGGTCACCGCCAGTGTTATTTAGACCATTACTGGCATTAAAAGCTGCATAAAAAGTTACATTTCCTGTGCCTGTAGTAGGGGCCGTCCAGTTAAATGACCAACTAATTGCTCCGCCAGAAGCTGATGTGCCTGATGATTTATGCGTTATGGCATTACCGCCATTTACAGTTTTTGTTCTGGTACCATCAGTTATAATTATTGTACCTGTTTTGCTATTGTTAGCATCTCTTTCAACAGTAGCTTCAAAACCAATTTTGCTCGATGATGTTCCTGAAATAGATATATTGATAGTGTAAGTCTGCCCAGGAGTATAACCACTAACAAGACCAGGTACTGAAATGATAGCTGTTGCATTTCCTGGATTTAAACTTCCGCCATGACATTGAGTACAAGTTATTGCATCACCAGGAGAATTGGTTTTACCACCAGGGGAACCTGATGTGCTTGCATAAGTAGAATAGGTGATGTTAGTGGTGTCAGTTATTGAAAAAATAATTGTAGTAACTATTAAAATCAAACTTGCAATAAAAAGGTAGTATTTTTTCATAGAAAAGTGTTTAAACAATATATGTATGTACAACAAATATAATTATTTATTTCAATAATGATAGTTGAGGAGGATGTTGTTATATTTTTAAAAATTCTAATGCTATTTGTGTAATAAATTTCAATCTTAAAACAGAATATTTACCTTTGCTCAACTTTTAAAAAAAATAAAATGGCAGACGATAGATTTCAGGCTCCTGATTATTACCAATTGGATGAGCTTTTAACAGAAGAACATAAGCTAATTAGAGATACAGTAAGAGCTTGGATAAAGCAAGACGTTTCTCCTATTATAGAAGAATATGCTCAAAAAGCAGAATTTCCGAAACAAATTATACCAGGTTTGGCTGAGGTTGGCGGTTTTGGTCCTTATATTCCAGAAGAATATGGTGGCCCGGGGTTAGACCAAATTTCTTACGGTTTAATTATGCAGGAGTTAGAGCGTTGTGATTCTGGTGTGAGATCTACATCATCTGTGCAAAGTTCGTTGGTAATGTACCCAATTTGGAAGTACGGAAGCGAAGAACAAAAACAAAAGTTTTTACCAAAATTAGCTACTGGTGAGTTTATGGGGTGTTTTGGATTAACGGAACCTGATCATGGTTCTAACCCAAGTGGTATGGTAACCAACTTTAAAGACATGGGTGACCACTATTTGCTGAATGGAGCAAAAATGTGGATTACTAATGCACCAATAGCTGATGTAGCGGTAGTATGGGCAAAAAATGAAGAAGGAAGAATACACGGCTTGTTAGTTGAGAGAGGAATGGAAGGGTTTACCACTCCAGAAACTCATGATAAATGGTCGTTAAGAGCAAGTATTACCGGAGAGTTGGTTTTTGATAATGTAAAAGTGCCAAAAGAAAACTTAATGCCAGGTAGAAGCGGATTGGGAGCACCATTGAGTTGTTTAGATTCTGCAAGATATGGTATTGCCTGGGGAGCTATTGGAGCTGCTATGGATTGCTACGATTCTGCTTTAAGGTATACCAAAGAAAGAATACAGTTTGGGGTGCCAATTGCATCTTTTCAATTAACCCAAAAGAAATTAGCTGAGATGATTACTGAGATTACCAAAGCTCAGTTGTTAACCTGGAGATTAGGTGTGTTGAGAGAAGAAGGAAGAGCTACATCGGCTCAAATATCTATGGCAAAACGTAATAATGTTGATATGGCATTAAAAATTGCTCGTGAAGCAAGACAAATGCACGGAGGTATGGGTATTACGGGTGAGTATCCGATTATGCGACACATGGCTAACTTAGAGAGTGTAGTTACTTACGAAGGGACACACGATATTCATTTACTAATTACAGGTATGGATGTTACAGGTATTAGTGCTTTTAAAAATGATGGAAGCCAATTGAAAGATTTATAAAATCAAATTGTAAATACAAAAAAGCCTCAACATTGTTGAGGCTTTTTTATTTAGAACATCATATAATCCTCTGGGTTAATAGGTATGCCATTGTACCATAACTCAAAATGTAAGTGTGGTCCTGTAGATAATTCTCCTGAATTGCCAATAATGGCTACTACCTCTCCAGCTTTTACTTTATCACCAACTTTTTTATGTAGTACTGAGTTGTGCTTGTAAATAGATACAATGTTATCGGCATGTTGTAATTGTATTACATAGCCCGTTTCGGCAGTCCACTCAGCAAATATTACCGTACCATCTAAAGTAGCTTTAATGGCTTCGTTTTTCGGTGCAACTACATCAATTCCGTAATGCTCTTTTTTTAGGTTAAAGCGGTTGGTTACACTACCTTTTAACGGAGTAAAAAAGATAAAACTGCTTATTTTTCCTGGGGCACTGCCTGCTGCATTAAAAAGGTTATACTTTTCTTCCGTTTCAATCATGTTGCGTAGCATGGAGTCTTCCTCAACAGGTTGATCTTTAATGTTGTTATAATTTACCGTGCTATCCACATAAGCTTCTTCACTATACTCAATTGGTTCGCCTTGTATGATGTGCTTTAGGTTTTCAATGTAAAGATTGTTGTTGGCAAGGGCAATTTCTAACGAATCGGTTTTAATGTAGTTTTCTACCCCTTGTTTACGAACGGTTACATTGGCATAGCCTGGTATAAATTCTCTTAATGGGGTAAAAGCAATTAACATAATTACCAGTAAAATCAGTACTAAAGAGCTTATTCCAACCACTACAAAAACGTTTAAACGCGATAACCTTAACGATACTTTTTCTTCAAAAGTATCGTCATTTAAAATTACCAAACGGTACTTGTTTTTTAACCGCTGTAATTTTTTTGGCTTTTTGTTAAAACTGCTCATTGTTTTGCTTTACAATGTGCAAATATACCTATTCCATTAGTATTGATGGTTTTGGCAGTTTCGTAAAAAATGTTAAAAGCAATTCAGTCCTTTATTCGATATGAAATAATATGCTATTTTGTAAGTAATAAGTATTTTAGCAGATTGTTTATACTAAACCCAAGCTAAGTAAGTTTATATAACATTTTAATACAGTTTGATGAAAACCAAAAATATACTTATTGTAACTTCAGTAGTTCTGTTACTATTGGTTGTTTTTGGCTGTTCTCGAAAAAAAAATCGCTTTACCAGCAGAGCTTATCACAATACTACATCGAGGTACAATTGGTACTTTAATGCTAACGAAATAAAGAAGGCAAACGAAACAAAACTTTACGAGCAGCATCAGGATGATTATTCTGAAATATTGCCCTTATTTATTTATCCAACCGAAGAACAGAGTAAAGCCATGTATCCGGATATGGATGCCATTATTGAAAAAACTTCTACGTTAATTCACAGGCACTCCATGTTCATTAAAAAAGAAGAACATAATCGTTGGGTAGACGATTCCTATATGTTAATGGGTATTGCTCGTTTTTACAAATACGAACATTACATTGCTGAAGAGGTTTTTGAATATGTAGCTAAAGCCTATAAAAAGAAAGATGAGCGATTTTTGGCGTTGGTATGGTTGGCACGTACCTACATGGAAGTTGATGACATGAATAAGGCAGAATCTTACCTTACGCTTATTGATGAACAAGGATGTCCTAAGCAATATAAAAGCATATATAATGCTGTTTATGCTGATTACTACATCAGAAAACGAAATTATGATGATGCCATTTCTCGTTTAGAAAAGTCTATCAAGTTTACCAAAAAGCGTAAGGATAAAAGACGTTATAATTATGTGTTGGCTCAGTTATGGTTAAAGAAAAAAGAGTACTCCAAAGCATCAGAATATTTTACGGCAGTAATAAAGTTAAAGCCAGAGTACGATATGATGTTTAATGCCAAAATAAGTAGAGCATTATCTTTTGATAACGGTTCGGAAGATAGTGAGGGCATAAAGAAGATGTTGAAAAAGATGGTGAAGGATAAGAAGAATGTAGAGTTTTTAGATCAGATATACTATGCGTTAGCAGATATAGCTTTTAAAGAAGATGACGAACCTCTGGGGATTAAATACCTTCAAAAGTCAGCAGCAATGAGTGTTTCAAACAATAAACAGAAAGCCTTATCCTATTTAAGGTTAGGAGAGTTGTTTTATGAAAAGCCTGATTATTTGGCTTCTCAAGCCTATTACGATAGCTGTTTAACCGTTTTACCAGAAGATTATGAGCGGTTTGATCAGATAGAAGCTCGCACAAAATCGTTAACAGAATTGGTTAAAAATATCCTGATTGTAGAAAAGCAAGATAGTTTACAAAAGTTGGCTGGAGATGAGGCTTACCGACAAAAAGTAATAGCCGATTTAATTGAACAAGCTAAAGAAGAAGAACGGTTAAAAGAGATTGAAGAGCAGAGTAATGTTATACTTGAAAACAATATTCCTGATATTAATGCCAATGTAAATAATACGGGTAAATGGTATTTCTATAATCAAACTACTATGGGGTTTGGATTTACTGACTTTAAACAAAACTGGGGGAATAGAAAGTTAGAAGATAACTGGAGAAGAAGTAATAAAACCACTGTTGCCACTTTTGAGGATGATTTAGTTAATCTGGACTCAATACCTACCGATAGTGCTGGCAATAAAATTAACCCTAAAACTACCGAAGAGTATTATTTAGCTCAAATTCCATTAAATGATTCTGCACTGAATATTTCTCATAATAAAATTATAGAGGCATTGTATGCTATGGGTAATATTTATCGTGAAAATTTTCAGGATTATAAAAATGCTATCATTTCTTTTGAAGATTTAGTGGCAAGATATGATACTTGTCGTTACAAATTGCCTTCCTGGTATAATTTGTATCGCATTAGCTTACTGATAGATGATGATGTACTAAAAGAGAAGTATAAACGACTAATTTTAGATAACTATCCTGATAGTGAATATGCGAGAATTATTCAAGATCCAACTTACAACAAAGTGACTCGTGAAAATAGAAAACGAGTAAATAACTACTACAGCATTGTTTATGATATTTATAGAAATAGAGCTTACGAGAAAGTTTTAATTCGTTGCGAAAAAGCCAAATCAATATTTGCTGATAATCACATACAAGATAGATTCGACTTTTTGGCGGCTATGGCAATAGGACATACCAATGTGGTAGATTCTTTTAAATTGGCATTACAAAATGTTATTACAAGACACCCGCAATCTGAAGTAAGTGTGGAAGCTAAACGGATTTTGGATTTAATTGAAAAAGGAGTTGATATTAATCTATCAGAGGATGAACCTGGAGCGATTAAGGTGCCTTACACTCATAAGTTTAATGATGAGTTTCATTTTGTTTTAATGGTTCCAGGGAAAGATAAAAAGACCAATAAGTATAAGGTTGACATCTCTAATTTCAATCAAAAATATTATAGCAAAAAATCATTAAATGTTAGTAATATAATGGTTGATCCTACTACCCAAATTATAATTGTAAAAAAAATGCAAGGTTATGATGCAGCGATAGATTATTACAAGTCTTTTAAATTGAATAAAGAGCAATTAACAGATATCAATGCAACTGGTTATCAGTACTTCCTTATCTCCAAAGAAAACTTTATTCTTTTTTATAAAAACAAAGACATTAAAGGTTATACAAAGTTTTTTAAGAAAAACTTTGAAGTAGAACTCTAAGCTATAAATGATTATATTTGCTTTTTAAGCATAGTTTATGTTTACTAATAAATCAAAGGCAATGGCAAGAAATAATGAAATAGAAAGTCCTGCAATTAATATTGTAAGAAAGGGAACTGAGATTAAAGGAGATATTACCTGTTCAGGTGATATTAGAATAGATGGAACATTATCAGGAACATTGGTTTCAGAAGGTAAAGTTGTGGTTGGTAGTAGTGGTGTTATTGATGGAGAGGTAGCCTGCAAAAATGCTGATATTTCGGGTACTATTAAGGCTAAGATAGCAGTAAAAGAGTTACTTCAGTTAAAAGCTACTGCCAATATTTTAGGAGATATTAATACGAATAAACTATCTATAGAGCCTGGAGCTACCTTTACAGGGTCTTGTAATATGGGTACAGTTGTAAGTAGTATGCAAAATGAGCAAAAGCAACCAAAAGAAATCTTCGAAGAAGCCCAAACAGCCTAATCATTTTTTACGTTTAACCGGTATAGGTCTCCAAATGGGGGTTACTATATTTTTAGGTGCTTATTTTGGCAAGTGGTTAGATGTCAAATACCCTAAAGATAAAAAGTGGTTCACCATTATTTTTACTCTATTGGCGGTTGCTATTTCGTTGTATAATGTGCTTAAGCAAGTAAACAAGCTAAACGATTCTGATAAAAAAGATGATTAAATCTGTGTTGAAGTTTTTATTGATACTTACTGCTTTAATGGTAGTTAGTTTCGCTTTACATGTGTTTATTCTTCATTTAAACTCGTTACCCGTCTTTGGTAATAACATTATAGGTTGTTATGTTTTTAATCATTTAATTGCTGCGGTTACTTTTTTTGGTTTACTCTTTTTTAAAGAACAACTATCAAGCTCACTTGGTTTTATTTTTATGGGAGGAAGTATGGTTAAATTCGGCTTGTTTTTCCTCATTTTTTACCCTTCATTTAATCAAGACGGTGAGATAAGCAAGATAGAATTTGCTGCCTTTTTTATTCCCTACGCAATTTCTTTAATTGTTGAGGTGATTTTTCTTTCCAAAACCCTTAATAAATAAGGGTTTAAAGACATGACTAAAATCAGTTGAAAAATAGTGGAAATAAAACTCAAAATAGTTTCGGATTTTAATATAAAGTCTTACGTTTGCACCAATTTTTAAAGCACCCTTTTTGAAAGTATAATATGGAGGTAAGAAATAGTTTAAAAACATTGTTGTTTTTGGTGTTAATTAGCCCGTTTGCATTATTTGCAAACGACCATAATGGAGAGGCTAATCACAATGAAGAAACACACCATAAAGAAGTAGTAGAAGAGGTATCTGAAGAAGCAGGGGTTAAACAAGAAATTAAAGAATACATTGCACATCACTTACAAGATTCTTACGATTTTGGTCTTTACTCATATACCAATGATGATGGTAGTAAAACTTACGTAGGATTTCCTTTACCAGTTATTTTATGGGATGGAGGTTTAAAAGTATTCTCATCATCAAAGTTTCATCATGGAGAGACTGTTGCGGAAGCAGGTGGTAACTACTACAAACTTTATCACGGTAAAATTTATAAAACTGATGCAGAAGGGACAATAAACTACGATGAGCATCATCATGCTACCAATGAAATGCCTTTAGATTTTTCAATCACAAAGAATGTTGTTTTTATTTCGTTAGTTTTTCTAATTATGTTTTTCATGTTTAGAGCTATGGCTAAATCATATGCAAAAGGAAACGCTGTTCCAAGAGGAATGGGAAGATTTTTAGAGCCTATAGTTCTTTACATTAGAGATGATATTGCCATTCCAAACATTGGTAAAAAGAAGTACAAAAAATACATGAGCTATTTGCTAACTGTTTTCTTCTTTGTATGGATAATTAACTTATTTGGTTTGACGCCTTTGGGAGTGAATGTAACAAATAACATAGCTGTTACTTTCTGTTTGGCAATTCTAACTTATTTGATTACTACGTTTACTGCGAACAAAGATTATTGGAAACACATCTTTTGGATGCCAGGAGTACCTGTTCCAATGAAGATTGTTTTAGCTCCAATTGAATTTTTAGGAACGTTTATTAAGCCATTCTCATTAATGATTCGTTTATATGCTAACATTACAGCAGGTCACGTAGTATTAATGAGTATCATAGGAATGATTTTTATCTTTTCTAATTGGTTAGGAGGATCGCTTTCATTTTTGTTAGCTATAGTTTTAGGAATATTGGAGTTGCTAGTAGCAGCTTTACAAGCATATATTTTCACCATGTTATCCGCTCTTTATTTCGGTATGGCCGTAGAGGAGCATGATCATGCTGAAGCACATTAATTTGTAATGTTTAATTTTTAATATATATAATTATGGAAATTCCAGCTATTGTAGGTGCAGGATTGGTTGTAATTGGAGCAGGTATCGGTATCGGTAGAATCGGTGGTTCAGCAATGGACGCGATTGCTCGTCAACCAGAAGCAACCGGAAAAATTCAAACAGCGATGTTGATTGCAGCAGCGCTTATTGAAGGTATTGGTTTTGCTGCGTTATTCGCGGTAGGCTAGTCAAAATTGTATAAAGAACAGCTGTAACGGTTGGTTACAGTTGTTCTTTTTAAAAATTAAAAAAGATATTTTAGAATATATATTATGGAAAAGTTAATTGGAGAGTTTTCGTTTGGTTTGTTTTTTTGGCAACTATTACTATTTGTAGTTTTAGTTTTCTTGTTAAGAAAATTTGCTTGGAAACCTATTCTTAAAGCTGTAGAAGACAGAGAAAATTCTATTGAAGATGCTTTGGAAGCAGCAGAGGATGCAAAGAAGAAAATGGCTGAGTTGAAGTCTAGCAATGAAGATTTGTTAAACAAAGCTCGTGAAGAAAGAGATGCGATGTTGAAAGAAGCACGTGAAATGAAAGATAAAATTGTTGCTGATGCTAAAGTTTCTGCTAATGAACAAGCAGAAAGAATCGTTGCTGAAGCAAGAGAAAGTATTCAACATGAAAAAATGGCTGCAATTACTGAGTTGAAAAATCAGGTTGCAGTGTTATCAGTTGAAATAGCTGAAAAAATATTAAAAGAAGAATTGTCTTCTGCTGATAAGCAAAAGACAATTATTGATAATGTTGTTAAAGACATTAACTTAAACTAGTTTTTGATGAGAGACATTAAAGTAGCATCAAGATACGCTAAATCTCTTCTTGGAATAGCAGTTGAAGAAAACAAACTAGAGGAGTTGCATAATGATATGCAATTAATCAATAAGGTTTGTGATGATAACAGAGAATTAGAACTGTTATTAAAAAGCCCTATTGTTAGAACTGATAAAAAAGAAGCAATTCTTGAAGAAGTATTTGGCAAGAATATCTCTCAAATAGCAAAAAGTTTTATCTCTATTATCTTAAATAAGAAAAGAGAAGGTCTATTGCCAGATATTGCAAATGCTTTTGTTGATGCTTATAAAAAACATAAAAATATTACTACAGCAACAGTAACTAGTGCTATTCAGTTAACTAAGCAACAAAAAGATGCAGTAGTTAAGTTGTTAAATACTCAAGGAAAAGAGAATGTAGATTTAGTTGAAGTGGTTGATGAAGAGATTATAGGAGGATTAATCTTAAGAGTTGGTGATAAGCAAGTTGATGAAAGTATTAAAAGAAAATTAGCAAACCTTGAAATGGAGTTTAGTGATAATCCATACGTCAAGGAATTTTAATAAAATATTATAACATAAAATAAATAAACATGGCCGAAGTAAAACCCGCAGAAGTATCAGCTATATTAAGACAACAATTAGCTGGATTTAAAACGGAAGCACAATTAGAAGAAGTAGGTACAGTTCTTCAGGTTGGTGATGGTATTGCCCGTATTTACGGTTTATCAGAAGTGCAATCTGGTGAGTTAATTGAATTTGATAATGGATTACAAGGTATTGTATTAAACTTAGAGGAAGATAATGTTGGTGCAGTACTTTTAGGTTCTTCAAAAGGAATTAAAGAAGGAGATACAGTAAAGAGAACTAATAAAATTGCCTCTATCAAAGTAGGTGAAGGAATGTTAGGAAGAGTTGTAGATACTTTAGGAAATCCTATTGATGGTAAAGGTCCAATCGAAGGAGAGTTATTCGAAATGCCTATCGAAAGAAAAGCTCCCGGGGTAATTTACAGAGAGCCAGTTGCTGAGCCATTACAAACAGGAATTAAAGCGGTAGATGCAATGATTCCAATTGGTAGAGGACAAAGAGAGTTAGTAATTGGAGATAGACAAACAGGTAAAACAACAGTTTGTATTGATACTATTATTAATCAAAAAGAATTTTACGATAAAGGAGAACCAGTATTCTGTATCTATGTAGCTACAGGTCAAAAAGGTTCTACCGTTGCAGGTATTGTTAAAACGTTAGAAGAAGCTGGTGCAATGGATTATACTGTAGTTGTTGCTGCAAATGCTTCTGATCCTGCTCCAATGCAGTTTTATTCTCCATTTGCAGGTGCTGCAATTGGTGAGTATTTTAGAGATACTGGTAGACCAGCATTGATTGTTTACGATGATTTGTCTAAACAGGCAGTTGCTTACCGTGAGGTATCATTATTATTAAGAAGACCTCCGGGACGTGAAGCTTATCCTGGTGATGTATTCTACTTACACTCAAGATTATTAGAAAGAGCAGCTAAAGTAAATGCATCTGATGAGATTGCTGCTGATATGAATGATTTACCTGAATCTTTAAAAGGTAAAGTAAAAGGTGGAGGTTCATTAACTGCACTTCCAATTATTGAAACACAAGCGGGAGATGTATCGGCTTATATTCCAACTAACGTAATTTCTATTACGGATGGTCAGATATTCTTAGAATCAGATTTATTTAACCAAGGAGTTAGACCTGCGATTAACGTAGGTATCTCAGTATCTCGTGTGGGGGGTAATGCTCAAATAAAATCGATGAAAAAAGTTGCGGGTACACTTAAATTAGATCAAGCTCAGTATAGAGAATTAGAAGCTTTTGCTAAGTTTGGTTCTGATTTAGATTCAGCTACTATGGCAGTACTTGATAAAGGTAAGCGTAACGTTGAAATCTTAAAACAAGGTCAAAATGCTCCAATGTCAGTAGAAAAACAAGTTGCAATTATTTATCTTGGTACTAAAGGTTTAATTAATAGTGTTCCAGTTGATCAAGTGAAAGCTTTTGAAGAAGAGTTTTTAAGTTATATGCAAACTAAACATCAAGATGTTTTAGATGCATTAAGAGCTGGTAAGTTAGATGATAATATTACAGGAACATTAGAAAAAGCGGCTGAAGAATTAACTGCAAGATATAAGTAGTTAGCAAAGTAAGAAGTTGGAAGACTGATAACTGAAAACTAAAGAATGGCAAACTTAAAAGAAATAAGAAACAGAATTACCTCAGTTTCATCAACTAGGCAGATTACTTCTGCGATGAAAATGGTTTCTGCAGCCAAATTGCGTAAAGCTCAGGATGCAATTACTCAAATGCGTCCTTATGCAAATAAATTACAGGAGATTTTATCCAATTTAAGTGCAAGTTTAGATAGCAATGATGGTGTTTATTCTGCTCAGAGAGAACTCAAAAATGTTTTGATTGTAAGTATTACATCTAACAGAGGTTTGTGTGGTGGGTTTAATAATAATGTAATTAAAACAGCTAAACGTCTTGCAGATACTGATTATAAAGATAGTTCAGTTACTGTTTTATCTGTTGGTAAAAAAAGTATGGATGCCTTTAAAAATTCTGATATGGGAATTAAAGGTACTGAGCTGCCAAGGCACAACGAAACAGTTTGGGATGATTTGACTTATGAAAAGTCATCTAAAATTGCTGAGGTTTTAATGGAGCAGTTTGTAAAAGGTAGTTTTGATAAAATTATATTAGTTTATAATCAATTTAAAAATGCTGCTGTTCAGGAAGTTCAAGAGGAGCAGTTTTTACCGGTGCTTCCGCCTGAAACAGAAGAAAGTTTATCCTCATCAGTAGATTATATTTTTGAACCAAATAAAGAATTTATCGTTCAGGAGTTAATTCCAAAATCTTTAAAAACACAATTTTTTAAAGCACTATTAGATTCACATGCTTCTGAGCATGGTGCACGTATGACTGCAATGCACAAGGCAACAGATAATGCATCTGATTTAATTGATGAATTAAAGTTAAGTTACAATAAAGCTCGTCAAGCTGCAATTACAGGAGAAATCCTTGAAATTGTTGGTGGAGCGGAAGCTTTAAATTAGTATAGATTAGGTTGACTTTAAAAGTCCCACCATTGGTGGGACTTTTTTTGTTGGTGAATTTCGTAAATTCACAAAGTTAGAGTTGACGTATGAAAAGAATCATCTTCAATAAATACTTGCATTTACTTATTGCAATAATTGCTTTTGCATTGATGTGGTTCTTACCTGACTTTTTTTATAAAAAGGAAATAAACCTTTCTGAATTTCAAGCAAAAATTCACCATAAAGAAGAGATAGCTACAACTGCTCTAGATGAGATTATGACTAATAAGAATGTAAACTTCTTATTTGCCAATTCTGAAGAGTATGTCAAATTAGAACAAACTAAAGGAATTTCATTTTTTATTATAGAAAAAGGTAAACGTACTTTTTGGACGAGTAGGGATGTACAATTCGATAATACTTTAAAAGATTTTACTGGCAAAAGAGGGTTAGTACAATTAAAAAATGGATGGTACCAGTATTTGCTTAAGAAGCAAAATCAAAAACATTATCTGGCCTTAATACTTGTTAAAAATGAAGCTCCAATAAATAACAGATACTTTAATTATAGTTTTCATCATAGTTTTAAAGTTGCTGAACATTCAATTCTTTTTAATGAAGAAACTGAAAATGCAATATATGATTTAAGTAATAATTTTCTGTTTTCAATTCAATTAGGAGAACAGATGGATGATACTCCTCAGAACAATTGGTTGATTCTTGTTTTATTTTTAATTGCTTGGGTTAGCTTCTTGTCTTTTTTAAGTAAACAATTAAAAGTTTTTATTCGATACAGAAAATGGTCATCATTAATTGTGGTAGTTGTTATTGTGCTTATTCGATTACTATTACTGAAATATAATATCTTTTACAGTGTTTTTAATTTAGAACTATTTAGCCCTACCGTTTTTGCCCAATCAGCTTTTTTACCTTCACTCGGAGATTTATTGTTGCATGCAATCACTTGTTTGTTGATACTTTATTATTACGTAAAGTTTATAAGATTAATACAATCTACTAACAAAACTTTAGCCATACTGTTAAGTGTTATTTCATCTCTTATTCCTTTATTGTTGTCAGGTTTAATTCAAGGTTTAATAGTTAATTCCAATATTAATTTTGATGTAAATTATTTGCTTGACTTAAACGTTTACAGTTTTATAGGTATAGCCTCAATCGTATTGTTGTTAATCGCAACTATTATTTTTATCAAAACAAATATTAGTCACTTTATTGATAAAGCCTTTAAAAGAAACCACATTATTATCATTTACTGGGTTTTTAGTTTGCTGTTTGTAATAATAGGTCATTTCTTTTTTGAATTAAGTGTTTTTCTTACAGGATGGGTGCTTTTTGCTATTGTGGTTTTTTCGTTTAAAACAACTCCAAAAGTGAGTTTTTATCGCAGTGCATTTTTAATTTTTATTATAGCACTTACCATTTCTTATGGCTTTATTCATTTAAGCAAGCAAAAAGAACAAGTAAATAAAGAATTTTTGGTCAAAAAAATTGCTAAAGAAAGAGACCCCGTAGCAGAATATTTGTTTGAAGAAATTGAGGAGAGAATAAAAAATGATAATTTTCTAATTACACACATAGCTAATTATTGGGGTAAAAAAGATGAGATAAATAAACATTTACTTGATAAATATTTTGGGGGCTATTGGACTAAGTACGATGTAAATGTAATTTACCCATGTACAGATATCGATTCTATTTTTGTGGAGGATGAAAATAGAGAGGTAAACTGTTTATCATTTTTTAATAATAAAATTGAACGTGAATCGAATAATCCTTTTGGGATAAATAAGAGTATCAATTTTTTATATTCAGATGAAGGTATAAGTAGTTATCTAGCTAAACTAAAAATCAAATCGAATACTATAGATTACTATCTGTTCATTGAGTTGTTTCCAAAAATATTTTCTAAGGCTGAGGGTTACCCTGAACTATTGTTGGATGATAAGAATACAGCAACTCAAATTAATACTAACCAATACTCTTATGCTAAATATAAAAAAGGTAACCTTATTGATAAGGTAGGTGCTTTTAACTACAGTGTTGAATTAAATACTTCGTTTAAACTTAATTCTGATGGTTTTGCTAGTGCTACATTTAATAATGCCTATCATGTAATTTACCAAAGTGATAAGAACACCACGATTGTTTTAACTACTCCACAAAAAACAATGTTTAATTACATTACTACTTTTTCTTACTTTTTCATTATTAGTAGTCTGTTAGTCTTGTTGGTTGGCTTTTTCTTTAAGATATCTCCATTTAACTGGCAAATAGGGTTAAGTAATTTTAGTACTAAAATTCAATTATTTGTTATTGTATCTATTTTCTTGTCATTTATTCTATTTGGATGGGCTACTACTTATTACATTAAAAAGCAAAATTTTGAGAAGAACCAAACCCTTTTACAGGAAAAAGTACAATCTGTTTTAGTAGAGTTAGAGCATAAATTAGGAGGTAAGCAAGAACTAAACACAACGATGTATGATGAAATGACTTACTATCTTGTAAAATTTTCTAATGTGTTTTTTACTGATATTAATTTATACGATAAGTCGGGCAAGCTGTTGGCATCATCTAGGCCTGAAGTGTTTGATAAGGGGTTGATTGGATCTCAAATGGATACAGAAGCATATAAAGCAATGCGTCTGGCCAAAAAATCGCATTATACACATAATGAGAATATAGGTCAGTTAAATTATCTTTCTACTTATGTTCCGTTTAGAAACAATCAAAATAAGATATTGGCATATATGAATTTGCCTTATTTTGCTAAACAGCATGAGTTAGATAATGAACTTTCTTCTTTTTATACTGCATTGGTAAATGTTTATGGTTTATTGTTTTTAATTTCAGCTATTATAGCTGTTTTCTTTGCTAATTATATATCGGAGCCTGTTCGGTTAATTAAAGATAAATTAAGTGCACTTCAGTTGGGTAAATCTTCTGAATTGTTGGAGTGGCAATCTAATGATGAGATAGGTGCATTAGTTTTAGAGTACAATAAAAAAGTATTGGAATTAGAAAAAAGTGCTCAATTGTTGGTTCAATCGGAAAGAGAGAGTGCCTGGAGGGAAATGGCCAAGCAAGTAGCTCATGAAATTAAAAACCCTTTAACTCCTATGAAGCTAAGTATTCAACAGTTGCAAAGAGTTGCAAGTGATGATGCAGTTGATTTATCAGAACGAATAGAACGAACATCTAAAACTTTAATTGATCAGATAGATACCCTAACCAGAATAGCCAATGAATTTTCCAACTTTGCTAAAATGCCAAAAGCTAATGAACAGAAGTTGAACCTCATTGCTGTTATAGAAACAGTGCTAGATTTATATAAAGAAGAAAATGTAGTACTGGAGCTAGTAAATAATAGTGGTGCGGACTTGGAAATTATTATGGATAAAGATCAGTTGTTGAGGGTCTTTACTAATTTAATTAAAAATGCTATTCAGGCGATACCAGAGAATATTGAAGGAAAAATTGTAGTTGTTGTGGGGGTAGAGGATGATGATGTAGTAATTGAGGTAAAAGACAATGGTACAGGAATACCTGAAGATAAAAAAGATAAAATTTTTGTTCCCAATTTTACCACTAAAACTACAGGCATGGGCTTAGGTTTAGCAATGGTTAAAAATATTGTAGAAACTGCTAGCGGTAAAATTTGGTTTGAAACTAAAGAAGATGTTGGGACAAGTTTTTACATTAGTCTTCCAAAGACTTTAAGTTAGTGACTTTATTTTTTGATTTAACCAAGTTGAATCAGCTACTTGCTTGATATTGTTAAATTCATTTTCTATTTTAGAAATATCTTTTTTATAACCTAATTTATACCTTACTATGGTGTTAGATACTTTCAGGAAGTTAGAGTAAGTAGCATTCTGATATGCAGAAATTTTCTTGTCACGTTTCAAATAAATTTTAAAAGCTTTAATTAAGCTAAGTGCAGATTCGAAATCTTCTAGTTCGTAGTAAGTTTTTAATAATAAAGCTCTTGAATCAAGGCTGTAATAGATATCTGTAAATTCAACTTTTAGTAATTCTTTCAAACATTTTTTATATTGTCTGGAATAAAAAGCTACTCTTGCTAAATTATAAGTTACAGCATTTGTTTGATGGTCTTGAGGTAGGTAATGTTGAAATTCATTGATAAAATTCTCGGTCCAATTAAACTTCTCAACTCTTAATGCAACAGTAACTATGTTTTTAAAATCAAATTGAGCAATGGTGTTATTTTTTATAACCACTTTGCTTTCAATCATATTGTTGTAATTGTCGAACAATTCAGTTAAGTACTTGTTGTTGCCAGAATTGATTTGTTTTATACAATAATTCTGTAAATATCCATAGAGATCATATTGATCTTCCCTTCGAAAAACATGTAAGTGCTTTGTAATAAGTTGTTTTAATTGAGTGTAATTTTTTTCTTCTTGTGGGTTCTGGAGTGTTAATAGCACTTTTTGATACACAGAAATTGATGGAGAATTTTCAAAAGGATTCTTATTAAGAAAGGTGAGAAGATTCTCTAAAAGTTTAATATCATATTTAACTTTTAAAATATTCATTCGATTGATAATCTCGCATGAATATTTTAGTTTTTTAGATAAGTAAAAAAGATCTAAGTTATCTACAACATCTTGTAATTGAGTATCTATATTTCGATTGTCATGTTCCAAAGTATAATGAAAAGAAAGTTCACTTAAATCATGAATGTTTTTGTAGTAATTCTCATCTCTTATTTTTGAAATTTTTGAAATTTGATGATGATGTTTTTTTGTTTCTTGATTGAAGAATTTGTTTAAGCCTCTGCTTTGATATGCTTTAATTAAATGCTTGTTTGAATTATCTGAATACTCCTTATATGCTATAAATTGTTCAGCTAGTTTTGTAAGGTCTGTCATAGCATACCTTAATCGTTGAATATTAATCTTCCCAAATAGTTTTTGGGATATGACTTCATGAGAAAATGAGTTATGCTCAAAATGAGGATAGTATTTCTTTAAAATACTTAGTAAATTTAAAACATCTCTGTTTTTATTAAAAAGAGGAGAGTTGATGTATAGTTCAAACTCTTTCATCTCTTTTTTATTTAGAGATTTTAATATTAAAATGAGTTTAGATTTATTCATTTATTCGATAAAAATATTAATTAATATATTGTAAATCAAATTGTTGAATTATAATTTGATATAAAAAAATCCGATAAATGATGTATTTTGTATTTTCTGACTTGACACTGCATGGTAATATTTGTACCATCAAATAGTGTCTAATTTAAACTGTTAATTATGAAAAAAGTTGTCTTATTAACCATTTTAGTAGCCTTAGTAGGCTTTAATTTAAAGGCTTCCCATAGTAATGGAGGAGAAATAACCTACGAATGGGTTAGCGGAAATACCTATAAAGTTAAATTAACGTTATTCGTTGATTGTTCTTCAGCGATGCCTAACTCAATAGCATTTAATTCTTTTTCTGCGACATGCGGAATAAATAGGTCTGATACATTATATAAAAGTAATTCAGGTGAAGATGTCAGTCAGGTTTGTGATATTATGCAAACAACTTGTAATGGAGGAAGTGTTCCCGGACAAACTAAATGGACTTATGAGGCAAATATAAATGGATATACTCCTTGTAATGATTGGAGATTGAGCTATCAGCATTGTTGTAGAAATGCAGCTCTTTTAAATATTACATCACCTGGTACCAAAGACTTTTATATTGAGACAACATTTGATAATACTGTACATCAGAATAATAAATCTCCATTTTTTGCAGACAATCCAAGGTGGATGATTCCAGTGAACATTAATAATTTGATAAATGCAGGGGCTTATGATAATTTTAATTTTGCCGATCATGACTCGTTACATTTTTCATTAGTTGCTCCGAAGGATGGTGCTGGATCTCCGATAGCTTATAGTACAGGTTACAGTGCAATTCAACCATTTGGGGGGACTTCTACTACAATTGATTCTAAAACAGGAATTATTTCTACCCTTGCGCCTACTGTGGGACAATTTTTAATTGCAGTTAAAGTAGATGAATTTAGAAATGGACAATTAATCAGTTCAGTTACAAGAGATTTTTCTGTTAACGTTTACAATGGATCGAATGTGTTACCTTCTATAACCAATCCTACACTTAATTTTACAGTATGTAATACACCAGATACTTTTAGTACTGTAATATTTTCTACAGACCCTACGGATACTATTAATACTTATATTTTACCAGGTCACTATGGAACTAACTATTTCAGCAATTCTTCAGCTGGGATTTTAAATGATACGAATACTTTTAATTATTCTAATGGTGGATGGAATTCTCCATATCAGGAAAAGATAATTTACTTAAATGTAGAGGATGATGCTTGTCCAATTAAAGGCATTCAATCTTATGCTGTTGTAGCAACAGAAGTAAATTGTAGCCCTGGCTCATGTATGGTTTCTATTCCACAAGATACGATTACTGCCTGTCAATCGCTTGCACAATTACAAACAGTTTTGTCTTCCGGACATCAGTTTGGAGTTACTTATTCCTGGTCTCCTTCATATGGACTGTCCGATTCGACCAGTTCAAACCCCTATGTTACAGCTGCACATAATCAGACATATATAGTAACTGCAACAGATGGAAATGGATGTATTTCTCAAGACTCAATTACTGTTAGTGCTTATAACCCTGTGTTTGATACTATAGATGTTTGTTTTCCAGATTCTACTTTGTTAGATTTTGGTCCTGGAGCTACTGGGTATTTTTGGCAAACATTTACAGATACTGCAATGAATGTATTTCCACTTACCGATACTACTCAAACGATATGGGCATCTCAGCCAGGACAATATTTCGGTTATGCTAATTTTCCGGGATGTGGTTCTTTAACATCTAATATAGTTGTAGAAGACACATGTATCGTTCCATGTATAACTTTTGATATAGTTACTACGTCACCTAGTTGTCCTACATGTACTGATGGAACGGCTTCTGTAACTAATATAACAGGTGGTTGTCCACCATACAGTTATTCATGGAATACAGTACCTCCTCAAAATGGACCAGTAATTACTGTTGGTACAGGAACTTATCAAGTAACTGTAACTGGTGCAGGAGCATGTTGTCCTCCAGTAGTAGAAACAGCTTGTGTAGATTGTGACAGTGTTTGGCCAGGAGATGCTAACTCTGATTTAATTGCTGATGTTTTGGATATTTTTCCTATAGGAGTATATTATGGTAATTATGCAACCCCAAGACCTAATGCTACAACCAATTGGATAGGACAATGGTCTGCTGATTGGGGTATCACCCAGTTGGGTTCAGGAGTAGATATTAAACATGCAGATTGTAATGGCGATAGTATAATAGATAATGATGATAGTGATGCTATACTATTAAATTATGGCTTAATACATGCCAGATTAGCTGATAATAATCAGGTTCAAGGAGTTAATGATCCGCCATTGTACGCAGATATTTCTCCTGATACTGTGGGAACAGGTACACCATTAGCCATTCCTATAAAATTAGGTACTAGTGCCATACCCGCTGATAGTGTGTATGGGATAGTACTTAAAATGTCTTATGATAAAACTAAAATTGATTCCATTGCTGGTGTAACGGTAGATTTTTCTAACTCATGGTTAGGAACAGAGGGGGTTGATATGATAACATTAGACACTAATTTTTATGATAATGGTCGCATTGATATAGGATTGGTTAGAACGGATGGTCAGATGATTAATAATGCTTTTGGTGAAATATTAACACTCAATGTAATTACTATTGACAATTTATCAGGTAAATCTACGAGTTATGGAAGTTTAGTATTTGATTTTATTGATGCTAAAATTATTGATATCAACGAGGGAGATAGGCTTTTTAATCAACAATTAGATTCAGTTGTTATAAAGGATGTTGCATTAGGGATTAGAGGTATTGAATCTAATAATTTTATTATTGCTCCAAACCCTAATACTGGTAGATTTACTGTAACTGCTAATAGCCAAATAGAGAAGATAGAAATTTATAATTCTGTTGGACAACAAATTAATTTCAATTCGTTTTCAAACATAAATGGCAATAGCAAGATAATTGATTTAAGTAATAATGATAAAGGAGTTTATATTGTTAAAGTACTTTACGAGGATGAAAGTTTTACTATAAAGAAATTGATAGTTAAATAGAGAGCTTTAAAACTAAAAATTAGAAACCTCCAGCATTATGCTGGAGGTTTTTTAATTATCAGGAGATTTCCTAATTTTCATAAAGTTTGTATGTAACATTAAAACTAAGATTATGAAACCTGAATATTTTGAACAGATGCTAACCAATAATACTGTTTTAGTAGAAACTAACCGAAAACTTGTAAATGGTAACGTAAAGCTTATAGAGAATAATTCTAAAGTTATTGATTTTGCTTCTGAAAGAATAACAAGGAATGAAGATTTGTTAAATATTGCTTTTCAAATTTATCAAGGGCTTTCAGATAAAGAGTCAAAATCTATTATTGAAATAGGATGGCACAGAGGTTTAAAAAAGATATTTGGATAAAACTCTAACTATTTAGAGAATAAGGGGAGTAGGATAAATTTTTCGACACTTTTTTTAATCTATTTTAGATGAACCTCACATAAACATCACCATAAGAAGTATCAGTAAATTCTTGAGTTTTAACATAATCAATCATTTCTTGTCCGGTTTTCCATGTAGCCAAGTTAAACTTCATGGTTTCACCATAAGAGAAGTTACATTCTATTTTACCCAGTTTATTTAAGTGAGTTAAACAATCAACTAAAACCTGTGTGTTTTCAGGAACAATATATTCTAACGACATAGCTCCAACAGGTTGAGATAGTCCTTTTAATACATCATATTCATAACCCTCAACATCTACCTTGCAAAAAGCAGGTACACCATATTTCTCAATCAATTTATCCATTGTAGTCATTTTTACTTCAATGGTTTTTCCCCAGGCAGCACCTTTAAATCGATCTTCTTGCATTTGATCAACATGATCTTTAGAGAAAGAAGAGATTAAGGTAGAACCAGAAACGTACATGGTAGCTGTGCTTTCTTTTTCACCGAGTCCAAGAGTAACTAATTCTATTTTATTACCAAATCGTTTGATAAGATGTTCGTAGCATTCCTTTTGAGGTTCAACAGCTACCACCTTTGCACCTAAATCTAAGAAAATTACTGTACGATTACCCTTGTTAGCTCCAACATCAAAAACCAAATCACCCGATTTAATAAACTGACTGTAAAAAGTCTTTCTTTCACCTTTCTTAAAAAGGGTAATGAGTTTATTTTCTACATCTAAGGCAAATGCATATAGCCCTAAGCCTCTTAAAATATTTCTAATTAATTTCTTCATTCAATTTTGTTTGAATCTAAATGCTTAAGGCTGCATTAATAAGCTGTTGATGCTTGTAAATCGTTGTTCCATTTCTTTTTGGATGCCAGATTCTTTATATCTTTCGTTAGTTATTACAATTAACTGTTGTAAAATATATTTAGCCCTGTCCATTTCTTCTTTTAGCTTTTTCTTATCAGCAGCTTTTAATGAAGTGTAATACTCCAAATCATCCTCGTATAAGTTAACCAAACTTTTTATGATTTCATTACCTTTTTCATAATCCTGAATTTTGTAGTAATCTTCGGCAATAGCAATCATAAAATAGTTGTAAGGAACATTTTCTTCTGGCATAATATCTATGCATTTATCCAGTACTTCTTTAGCTTTATCATTTTTTCCGAGCCTAATGTATTCAGTAGCTAATCTTGAGAAATTGTTTCTGAAATTCATACACATTCTGCGGTTGTTCTCGTTCATGTATATTTTGTTCTCATTCATTCCTCCCCACTTAAACTTGTTCATTAGATTGTCGTACATAATGTCAGCCACTACTTCGCCAGTTTGTCCATCATAGCTCTGTGCTTTGTATGGCACTAAACGATATGCTAAGCCTTCTAGCTGGAAGTAACCAGTCATATTTAAATAACTATCAGCTCCAGTAGTAATCGCAAAATAAACAGGTCTTTCCCAATCATTTGCTGCCAGTATATCTAAAATGATTAAATCATTTTTCATGATGTAGTTTTTGTTGATTGTCCATTCAATGTTATCAACAATTCTATCGGCTTTATCCTTTGGTACAGTACCATTTGCTAATACTTTTTCTTTATCTACAGAAATTTTAAACCGCTTAGTTGGAATATAATCAACTTGTTTTTTGCCTTGCCCAATGCCAACTTTAGATTTTGGGCTATCATCAGCAACAAAACCAATAATTTCATCAACATCTCTAAATCCTTTTACTCCAGGTCTTTCGTAAATTGGTACGTAATCATTGGTGCCTTGGCGTATTTTTTTCATTGGTAAACGTTGAGGAATACCATCTGCATCATAGGCCTTACGTCTCATTTGTTCAATGTACCAATCTGTGTTTAACAAACTTAAGTTAACTACTCTAACATCAGTTCTATAACGTAATACTTCTTGCACATACCATAATGGGAAAGTATCGTTGTCACCATTGGTAAATAAAATAGCGTTTGGAGCACAAGAGTTTAAATAGTTTTTAGCAAAATCACTTGCGGTGTAGGTATCACTTCTATCATGGTCATCCCAGTTTTGGCTTGCCATTAATGCAGGGACTGCTAACAAACAAACTATTGAAACTAATACTGCACTAATTTTTTCAGGTGCTTTTTTTCTTAGAATTTCAAATAAAGCGTAAACACCAACGGCTATCCATATTGCAAATACGTAAAAAGAACCTACATATGCATAATCTCTTTCACGAGGTTGAGGTGAAGGAGGGTTGGTATAAAAGTTAATCGCTAATCCAGTAAAAAAGAATAGTAAACCAAGAACTAATAAATCTTTTGGATCTTTTTTAAATTGATATACTAACCCAATTAAACCTAATATAAGTGGTAATAAGAAATATTTATTATGTCCTGGGTTATCAGTAATGCTTTTAGGTAACTCATCTTGATTTCCTAATCGGATGGCGTCTATTGGTTTAATACCACTAATCCAGTTACCTTTATCAATATCATTTGGAGTCATTTTTTGAACATCACTTTGTCTTCCAGCAAAATTCCACATGAAATAACGCCAGTATAGATGACCCCACTGGTAGTTAAACAAGAAAGAAAGGTTTTCAGCAAACGTTGGTACTTTAATGGTTTCTCCGTTAGAAGCACGCTTGTTTTTACCTTTGTAATTACTCCACATTTTATAATGTTTCACATGGTTTCCTTGAGAACTCCACATACGAGGTAAGAAACCAGAAGTAGCTTCATCATAATTAGGTTTATTCTTTTCTCCTTTATTGATGTGTACATATTTTCCAGACTCTTCGTCTTGAATGTAAACAGGATCTCCTTCAACATAAGGTTCACGCGCATCTAAAGGAGTATTAAAATACTGACCCGATAAAAATGGAGCAGAACCATACTGTTCACGGTTTAGGTAAGATAACAAACTAAATGCATTTTCAGGGTTGTTTTCATCCATTGGCGGATTAGCCATAGAACGAACCATTATTACAGTGTAGGTAGAATAGCCAATTAGAATAACCATTACACATAGAATAGCTGTATTCCACATTGCTTTACCTTTCTTTTGGGTATAATAAAGCCCGAAAGTGATTAAAGCAATTAATAATATTATGTAGGAGATTAACCCAGAGTTAAATGGCATTCCCATTGAGTTAACAAAAAATAACTCAAACATGGCACCTATTTTAACTGTTCCAGGTATAATTCCAAATTGAACAATACCCAAGAATAATACAGATAAACCAGTAGCTTTAGCAAAGTTTTTAAGGTTTAAGTCCCTTGTTTTAAAGTAGTACAAGAATACCATTGCAGGTATTGCCAGTAAGTTTAAGAGGTGAACACCGATAGAAAGCCCCATTAGGTAAGCAATAAATACAATCCATCTTACACTGTGCTTTTCAGTGGCAACATCCTCCCATTTTAATATAGCCCAAAATACTAAAGCAGTAAATAATGATGACATGGCATATACCTCACCTTCTACAGCTGAAAACCAGAATGAATCAGAGAAAGTATAAGCTAGAGCACCAACGGCACCACCACCAAGTATAGCTACAATTTTGCTTTTGTTGATTTCACCAGTTTTTAATGCTAATTTTTTTAGAATATGAGTACTTGTCCAAAATAAAAACAAGATGGTAAATGAACTACTAAGAGCTGATAAGATATTAATAGCGTAGCCTGCAGATTCAGGAGAAAAAAACATGGTAAAAAATCTACCCATTAACATGAAAAAAGGAGCTCCGGGAGGGTGACCAACTTCTAAGTTATAAGCTGTTGCTATAAATTCTCCACAATCCCAAAAACTTGCAGTAGATTCTACAGTTACAACATAGGTTATAGTTGCTATTATCCACACAATCCATCCAACAATATTATTTAGTTTTTTGTAATCCATGCCTATAAATATTAATAAGCTACGAAAATATGAAATTCTACACGAATTATAGTTAACGGATGTTAATTGATGTTAAAAATTGTTTTGGAGAAAAAAATTGTTTTACTACATTTGCCGTCCTTATCTTCTTAAAGCAAGATAATGCCCGATGGTGTAACTGGCAACACGTCTGGTTTTGGTCCAGAAGAGTCTAGGTTCGAGCCCTAGTCGGGCAACAAAAAAGGCACTGAATATTCAGTGCCTTTTTTTATTAATGTATTTTAATTTTGAAAGACTTTAGATCTCATATTAAATTTCATACTTAAGAGAACATCCTCGTATACACTATCATCAATTTCGTCTGATAAATATATGCAGTCGTTATTAATCGTCTCAATAGCTTCAATATAAGAATTAATTGATTCACCTTTTTTAATATAGCCAGCGGCCCCTGCATTAATCACTTTTTTTATGTATTTGGCATCATCAAAAAATGAATTAAATAATATTTTAATTTTAGGTGAAACTTTTTTTAATCTTATTGTAGCTTCAATACCATCCATATTTGGCATATTTATATCCATAATTACTATGTCTATTTTATGTGTTTTAGCTAACTCTAAAGCTTCAATACCATCGGTAGCTTCTGCTACTATGTTTATATTGTTAGTTGTTTTTAATAAGAGCCTTAGTAAATCTCTGTTAATGTCTCTATCATCAACTATCATTAAATTTATATTTTTCATATATTTTATTTCTTAATTATTTTTACTTACTGTTAAGTCATAATTGGAATAAGGTTGTGTCTTTATTATATTGCTGTATTCTATTCCTTTTTTAGATTCTATTTTAATACGATAATGTTGTGTTAAATTATTTAGTGTATTTAATTTATAACAATAGAGCAAGGGTTGGTTGTTAGGAGAAGGGTAACCTTCTTTTTCTTTTATCATTTTAAAATCTTTACCATTTGCAGATCCTTCTAAAGTATATTTAATATCTGTTCTATTTTCAATAATTAAAAATCTGAAATAGGCGGTTTTATTTATTTCTCTAACAGTAAACTCTTTAATAGTAAATGCTTTTTTACTTTTTGCAATAAAAGGAGATTCTTTCATGAGAGGTTGTCCGTTTGCATAAGTACTTATTAGTAATAAGCTTATTAGAAAAACGAATAGTAATACGATATTTTTCCCTTGTATCATTTTTGTATTTGTTGTATAATTTTTCATTCTAATTATTTTTAAAACAAAGTTCATACAACATCAATTGGAAAGAAAGAGGATAATGACTGAAATTGACTAGGTAATAATGCTTATTTACGGTTTGTTTGGGTGTAATTCTATTTAAATCCGTATGAAATTAAGTAAAAGTACTTAGTTGTAATTAGGTATTTTATGGGGTGTCTTTATCTTAGATAAAGACTACCTTAGACCATTGTTCATGAGGTATCAAAATATCATTAAATATAGTATTGTATTATTAGTAGGGGTAGCCTTATTTATACTTGATATTAATACGGAGCAAGGTGTTGCTTCAGGTATAAATTATGTAGTATTAGTTCTGCTGAGCTTATGGTTAAAAGAAGTTTCAGCTCCGATAATACTAGGCTTTATATCTTCTATATTAATTATATTAGGGTGGCTTATTTCTCCTAACGGAAGTGAAGAATGGAAGGTACTATTAAATAGGACTTTTTCTATTATAGGTGTATTAGTTGTTGCTATAGTATTGTTTTACCTGAAGAAACGTAAAAATATACAAGCTAATCTTACAGATACATTAAATAGTCAGTTTAGGAGAAACATCATTCTAATTTTTTGTTTGTTTTTTGGTGGAGTTTTATTTTTTTCAATTCTTTATAGGAATGATGCATTGGCTATAGAACAACAACATTTTAAAACCAAGCAAGAAAAATTGTTAGCCATTAAAACCCAAATGGAAGCTTCTTTACGGAGTTTGTTTTCAGATGTGTTATTTTTATCTCAATTAGATAATTCCGAGCGGTTTTTTAGCACCGAAAAAGGTAGGCAAGAGTTGAAACGGGATTTTACGGCTTTAATGCATGCCAATAAATTTTACTATCAAATACGATTTATTGATAAAGATGGAGATGAAAAAGTTAGGGTAAACAATAATGATGGTAATATTTTTATTACACCAGATTCAGCATTGCAAAATAAATCGAATAGACCTTACTTTAAAGAGAGTATTAATTTAACAGAGAGGCAAATTTATGTTTCTGAGATGGAATTGAATGTTGAGAATGGTGTGATAGAAAAACCATATAAACCTGTTATACGTGTAGCTAGTGTTGTTGAAGATGATCATAAAAATAAAATAGGAATTATTGTGATAAATTTTTTAGCCAATTCTATTTTAGAATTTATTGAGACTGAACTGGAAAAAGATAAAGTATCTTTCCAGTTGATAAATGAAAATGGATTTTGGCTTTCAGGTAAAGATTCATCCAATTTTGAAGGATTTATTGATAAGGGTAGGGCAGAAAAAAAACATAACTCTTTTGCATTAAAAAATCCAGATACATGGAATTATATTCAACAAAATGAACGTGGAATAATAAAGGATAATGATTTAAGTTTTGCTTTTGAAAATTTTGATATAAATGATGTGTTTTATCGATATTATAAAGGTGTAGCTAAAATACATACAGCAAATAGCCATCAATTAGTACTGGTTTACTCAATAGAAAATACAGATTTATCGGTTATTAAACATAAAAACATTAAGTATTACATCTCCGGGTTGTTCATTTACTTACTATCTTTTATTCTTATACTAAGGTATATCATAAAAAAACAAACTCATTTAAAAACAACCTATAGTGAGTTAGCATCTACTAATCAATTATTTAAAGAAACTCAGAAGATTGCAAAAATTGGGAGCTGGAAAGTGAATATAGCTCAAATGAAAGTTTATTGGTCTGATGAAGTTTATCGAATCCATGAAGAAGAAATGGGTAAAGAAATAGACCTTACCAAAGGTATAGAGTATTACCATCCTGATTATAGAGATCTTATCCAATCATCGGTTGATGAAGCCATAAAAAATAATAAAAGTTGGGATGTAGAAGCAAAATTAATTACAGCTAAAGGTAATGAAATATGGGTAAGAGCAATAGGTAAACCTTATTATGTAAATAATGAATTAACAGAGCTTAGAGGCCTTTTTATGGATATCACAGAATTAAAATCACTAAATATAGAATTGGAGCAACTTGTAAAAGAAAAAACCAAAGATTTACAAGAAACCAATGAAAGATTGATAGCTGCAAATGATGAATTAGAAGCGTTTAGTTATTCTGTATCACATGATTTAAAAGCACCATTAAGGGCACTTCAAGGGTTTAGTGAGAACTTGTATAAAAAATATAACGACCAATTTGATGAAACTGGTTTAAGATGGTTGCAGTTTATTAAAGATAATGCTGTTAGAATGGATCATTTAATTCGTGATGTGTTAATTTTTTCAAGGATAGGACGTAGTGATATTGAACTAAAAGAAGTAAGCACTCAATTAATAGTTGAAAAGTGTATTCAATCAGAGAGGGATAATTATGAGAATCCAGTTCAACTGAACATAAAAAAACTTGATAATGTTAAGGTAGATCCCACCATGTTTGAAATGTTGTGGCAAAATTTAATAGGAAATGCATTTAAATATTCTTCCACTAAAGAAAAAATAGAAATTACAATTGACAGTAGAATAGTGGGAGATATGATTGAGTTTAGGATAACTGATAATGGAGTTGGTTTTGATATGAAATATTATGATAAATTGTTTAATGTATTTCAACGGTTACATAGTAATGAAGAGTTTAGTGGAACAGGAGTGGGTTTAGCTAATGTTAAAAGAATAATAGATAAACATCGGGGTGAAATTAAAGCAACAAGTAAATTAGGAGAAGGAACAACATTTATATTTAAAATACCAAAGTAAAAATTTAATTATGATGGAAGAACAAATAGATATTTTATTAGTAGAAGATAGAGCAGAAGATGCTGAGTTGGCTATGATGGCTTTACAGGAAAATAATTTAATTAATACAATTAAATGGGTGAAAGATGGACAACAAGCATTAGATTATCTTTTTGCTGAAAACGAGTATGAAGGAAGAGATAGTAGTAATAGACCTAAGCTAATGTTGCTTGATTTGAAAATGCCTAAGGTTGGAGGGATAGAGGTGCTTAAAGAGGTAAGAAACAACACTATTACTAAAACAATGCCTGTGGTTGTATTAACTACCAGTAAAGAAGAACGAGATTCTATTGAAGCTTATAATTATGGTGTAAATAGTTATATTATTAAACCTGTTGATTTTGATAATTTTATTAAAAGTGTAAAAGAGATTGGTTTTTATTGGATGTTATTGAATCATCCCCCTGAAAAATAAACGATGGATTTACCTATTAAAATATTACACCTTGAGGATAACCTTTCTGATGCTGAGTTAATTCGTGTTGAACTGAGTAATACTTATACTAATTTAGAATTAACACAAGTTGCAAACGAGCATGGTTTTATAGAAGCATTAAAGCAAGAGCAATTTGATATCGTTTTATCAGATTACAATTTAATGGGTTTTGAAGGAATCTTAATTTATGATACCTTCAAAAAAATGAAAAAAGATATTCCTTTCATTTTTGTTTCTGGAACTATTGGAGAAGAAAAAGCAGTTGATTTATTGAGAGATGGGGTTACAGATTATGTTACTAAACAGAATTTAGGAAAACTATCAGTAGCAATAAATAGAGCAATTAAAGAATACCGGGCATCAAAGCAGTTAATAGAAAAGGAACAATTTTTAACCAATACCTTAAACTCATTAAGTGGTCACATTGCAGTTGTTAACCATGAAGGAAAAATAATTACCACTAATGATTCCTGGGATGATTTTGCTGCTAAACATAAAGATATAGTATCTATTAAAAATGCTAAGGTAGGTGAGAACTATTTAGAACTGGTTCAAAAAATTGCTCAAACAGATAATACTATACAAAAAATATATGATGGGATATTAAAAGTGAGTAAAGGACAGCTTAATTACTTCTACCTGGATTATCCCTGTCATTTACCTAAAGAAATAAAATGGTACACTTTAAGAGCAATGCCTTTAAAGGGAAGCAAAAACATAATTATATCTCATGCAAATATTACCGATAGAGTTTTAGCTGAAAAGGAGGTGCTTTATGCTTATGAAAAATTAGAATTAATTTCTAATAACATAGGAGAGATAGTATACAAAGTAAAATTAATAGAAGGAAATACTCCTTTTGTTGAGTATATAAGCAATAATGTAATAGAAGTTATAGGTTTTTCGGCTCAGGATTATATTCATGGTAATCCTGATTTAACCAAATCTATGAAACCAGAAAGATACAAGGAAGCAATTGCATTTAACCAAAAAGTTCGCTCCTCCAAAGTATCTAAGCAATATGTTTTTGAATATGAATGGTATCATCCAATTAAAAAAGAATGGAAGTGGCTCCGGGAAACTCTCGTTCCGGAAATTGTGGAAGGGAAAGTAATTGGGCAATTTGGAAAAGTAACAGATATTACTGAGCATAAAGAAACTCAAAAAAGAATGCAGATAAGCGAAACTAAATATGAGAGCTTATTTAACAAAATGAAAGAAGGTCTGCTGTATTCTGATCCAAAAGGAAAAATACTTTTAGTTAATCCTGCTTTTTGTGAAATGTTTGGATATAGTGAGGATGAATTGTTAGGAAAAAATGGATATGATTTTCTTTCACCACAGGAAGAAAGAAAAAACCTGAAAGACAAAATAAAAGAAAGAGAAAAAGGAAATTCAGGCAATTATGAGGCTAATATGTTAACTAAAAAAGGTGATTTGATAACTGTTAGTATAAGTGCCTCCCCTCAGTTTAATGATGATAAGGAGTTTACAGGAGTGATGTCGGTAATCACCGATATTTCTGAAAGAAAAAGTATTGAAATTCTTTTAAAAGAAAGAGAAGAAAGGTTTAGAAGCTTAATTGAATATTCATCTGAAATTACTTGTGTTGTAGATGCAAAAGGAGTTATTAATTTTATTTCTCCTTCAGTAACTGCCTCACTTGGCTATATAGAAAATGAATTGGTAGGGCAGAATATTTTTGAACTTATATCTCCAGAGCATTATAAAAAAGCGAAAGAAAATTATAAGGCATGTCTTAGCAATGATTCAAATATAAAGTATGATGTTTATTTAGTTAAGAAGAAACAAAAAGGGTACGCTTATTTAAGGGCAATCTTGACTAATCATATAGATAAAAAAGGAATTAATGGTTTTATTATTAATGCTCAGGATGTTACAGAGTTTATAAAATCTGAGAAAGATAAATTTTTTAATATACTTAAAGCCGAAGAAAATGAAAGAACAAGAATTGCACATGATTTACATGATGGATTAGGACAGACTATTGCTGCTGCTAATATGAGTATGAACGCCTTAGATCATCTAATGAAAAATCAATTAGATGAAGAAGTATATTCTGTTTTTGAAACAGGAAAAGAATTAGTTAGCCAGGCAACAAAAGAAACTCGCATGGTTAGTCATAATATTATGCCTCGATCTTTAAAAGAATATGGAATAGAAGAATCGGTTAGAGGAATGGTTAATAATTATCAAAATATAAATAATGATATAAAGTTTGATTTTAAATCTAACTTAAAAGATAAGAGGTTTAGCAAGGAAATTGAACTTACCTGTTTTAGAGTAATGCAAGAAGCAATTAATAATGCAGTTAAATATTCTAAATCACCAATTATCAATATTGAAATCAGATTATTAGGAAAACGTTTATTTATTGATGTAAAAGATAACGGTATAGGTTTTAAGGTTGATGAGAAGAAAGATAACAATCATTCAGGTCTTGGTATGACAAGTATGGCTAATAGAATAAGTACAATAGGAGGAGACTTAAAAATAAATAGTAAACTAAATGAAGGAACCCATGTTTCAGTTATGGTAAGGTTAGATAATAATCACTTTGAAGAGTTTTTACAAACTAATTAAATTATTTTTTAAAGCATAATGAATAAGTTCTGCACTATTTTTACAATCTAATTTAGCCAATATATTTCTGCGGTGGGTTTCAATAGTTCTGTCACTTAAGAAAAGCTCTTCGGCTGCCTCCTTGTTAGTTTTACCCATAGCAATTAATTTAAGAACTTCTTCTTCTCTTTCAGAAAGTTTCTCATCTTTTTTATTACCATTCATCATATAATTAATCATGGTAACCGATACATCATTGCTATAGTATTTTTTGCCTGAGGCTACAGTTTTTATTGCTTTAATAATCTCTTCAGTACCAGATTCTTTCAAAATATATCCTAAGGCACCAGCTTCAATCATGTTAATTATATAATTATCTTCAGCATGCATGGTTATAGCAAGTATCTTTAAATCAGGGTATTTTGATAGAATTTCTTTTGTAAGTTCAATTCCATTCATTTTAGGCATGCTTATATCCATTAAAATCACACCAATAGTTTTATGATGTTTTGATAAAAAATCTAATGCTTCATTAGCAGATCCAGCTTCACCTATTATGTTAATTTCTTCTTCTTTAGCTAGCATTAGTTTAATACCATCCCTTATAATTTTATGATCATCAATAATAAAAATGTTTAGGTAACTCATAACTGATATTTTTTTGACTTTAATTTAAAATATATTCTACCTATAAATTTAATTATAAAATATATGGATGCATATACCATTAAATACAGATTTTTTAATGCGTATAAATACTTATTTGATTAAGTGGTTTATAAAATAATTTACGCACTATCTTCATTTGAATTTCATAAGTACTACCGTTTTTGTGGTGATGTGGTTTATAGAACTTTATCCTATCATTTAAAAACGAATATTTATGAAAACACTATTAAAGATTATTCCATTAGCAATGCTACTTTTAGCATTATCAGCAAATATTTATGCTTATAATAATGCATTACGTTTTAAAATTACAGGTAATGGATATTCAGATGAAACAGTAATTCGGTTATTAAATGGAGCTACAGAAAACTTTGATGGAGCTTATGATGCATGGAAATTGTTCACTTCTAATACTAATGCTCCATCTATATACACACAAGTTTCACCAGGTCAGGAATTATCAATAAATGCCTTGCCAGAATATAGTTATGATAAATCCTTAACCATATTTACAAATATTCCTGCAGCCGGAAATTATACTCTCGAAATAGAAGAAATTTTTTCAATGAGTTCTAATTATAAAATAAGTTTAACAGATATAGCTACAGGTAATCATTATTACCTTACAGGAGATACACTCTTAAATTTCACAATTAATAGTCAACAAAATGCTCCTACATTTACATTTAATATTTCAACACCAATTAGTATTTCTGCTTATCCAGAAAGCTGTCAGGGTAGTAATGATGGAGGTGTGAGCATAGAGAATAAAGGCAATACTAATTGGATTTATGAGATAGTTGATGCTAATGGAAATCTAATTAACAACAATAATTCTACAGCGATTACTGCCAATCAGGGAAATCTTGCACCAGGAACATATACTGCTAGAGTAATCAGTTTAGGAATTACTGATGAAGCAGTTTTTAGTGTTAATGCTGCTCCAATGATTATAGCAGATTTTGAATTAGATAATGACACTATTTATTTAAGTAATGGAGCAAAGGTAGATATTACTAATTTTTCGCAGAATGCTCATAACTATTCATGGGATTTTGGAGATGGAAGCAGCATGACAAATGTTAATCCAAGCTATACATATTCTTTAATTGGGGATTATACCATTACTTTAGATGCATACCGAAATAATTGTGTAGAACAAACTTCAAAAACAATAACAGTATTATCTTCTCCTAATTTATCAACTGCAATTGAAGATCAGGTATCTCATACAGTTAAAATTAAAAAATTAAATAATGGAGATTATCAGTTAAATGTCCCTGTTAGTGGAGAAAAGAGATTATTGGTTTATAATCTTTCAGGAAAAATAATGTTGTCAAATAATTTTATTGCTTCAGATTATAACTTTTCATTAAATACTTTTCCTGGTGGAATGTATATAGTAAAAGTGACTGGAGAAAATAATTTTGCTGTTTCTCAAAAAATTATACGATAACTAAACATCAGTTTAAATAATTGATTTAATCAATTACAAGTACCATTAACCCTTGGTTAGAAGGTATAGGTTTTAATGTGATAGTTTTACCATTGTATTTCACTGTTATTAAATTTTTAGGTTTACTGTTAAGGTAAGTGTCAACTCCATTTAAAAAGGGAAACATTTGAAATGAGGGTATAGGGTTTAAAGATGATTTTTCATCATTATTCTCATCAAAAATAAAGTAGGCAATAGCAGTTTTTTTTGCTGGTGAAATTAACTCAGATGATAATTCAATATCATTTACAAAAAGAGAATCCCTTCCGCTAATAATAGCTTTATTTGAAGAAAAAATAGCCAAACTGACTTGTTTTTTATCTACAGGTAAAGCACTTAAAAGAGAAGCGGCTAAACCATTATTAGGGAGTGTTCTAAAATATATAAGGTTGGAATTTTTTCTAAAAGGTTGTCTGAAGTAATGGATTGTTCTTTTATTTTTTGGCTGAATAACAAACTCATAATACTTATCTTTTTCAAATATAAATGGACCCCAATAACCTTGGTTATTACTCGTAAAACTTTCTACTGCTGAATTTGAAATTCGTTCTCCGTTTAATGGGTTATATTCATAGATACTGATTAAACAGTTTTTTTCTGGAAAGTTTTCACCTAGGGTAACTAATTTACCTGACAATTTTTGGTCTGATAATGAATTAGGATTATCAGGTTGGTTATTTTGATTGAAAAAGTTATAGATAGCCTCAAAGCTTTCTTTGCAAGTAGCTATTTCATAGTGATCTTTGTCTTCAATATTGATGTTTTTAGCATACTCTACATTTTTACCACCTGTTATTTGATCATAGCTTGAGTATAAATTAAGTGTCTTAACATTTAAAGGGTTTTTTAATTCAGAACTTGCAAGATGAACATAGTTTATAATATTGTTTGACTTAGATGTATCAGAAATATATTTTGTGCAAATTCCACCACCAGCAGAATGTCCTACCAGGTTTACTTGTTTGCTATTGGTTTTCAATTTTACAAAATTGATTATACTATCTAATTGTTTAACATGAATGTTTTGGTTGAAAAGCATAGTATTCCAATCCATTACATGAAGGTAATTTTCTGGATATCCCTTCTCTTCAAACATCTGGATATGTTTTGTCCAAGTATCTCCACTTGCAAGCATACCATGAACAAATATGATTGGTGTTTGTTTGTTTTGACAAACAACTATATTATTAAATAATAAGCATATAAATGCAAGGGAAAAATTTTTCATAACATAATAATGTTTAATAAATACATTAAAAAGTTTAACAAAAAGTATAATTTTGTATCATGTCAAATTTAGTTAATATAGTTTGGTTAAGGAGAGACCTAAGGTTGGAAGATAATTTAGCATTATCTGAAGCTCTAAAAAGCAATACAAAGTTTGTACTCCTTTTTATTTTTGATGAGAACATTATTGATGAATTACCAAAAGATGATGCTAGGATTACTCACATCTATAATACTTTAAAACTTATTAATGAAAAACTAAAACAAAATGATTCCTCTATATTGATTAAACAGGGGGCTCCCCTAAATATTTATAAAGAACTATCTGATAATTATAATATTGATAAAGTTTTTTGGAATAAGGATTATGAACCCTATGCCATAAGTAGAGATAATAAGGTTAAAAGTTTTCTCAATAATACTGGTGTTGAGGTTTGTATATTTAAAGATCATGTAATATTTGAAGAGAATGAAATAATTAAAGGTGATGGAAGTCCATATCATGTTTTCACACCTTACTCTAAGAGGTGGAAGCAAAGTTTTAACGAAAACCTGATTTTAACAAACAACTGCGACCTATCTCCTAATAATTTAGTTCAGCAAGATTTTCATTTTCCTTCTATCGAAGAAATAGGGTTTACAAAATCTGGTATTACTGTACCAGATGTTGATTGGGAATTAATTGATAGATATGATGAGTTAAGGAATATCCCCTCATCTGAAGCTACAAGCAAATTAAGTGTACATCTTAGGTTTGGGACTATTAGTGTTAGACAAGCCGTTAAGCAAGCATTGAATTTTGGTCAACAGTTTTTAAACGAATTAATTTGGAGGGAATTTTTTATCCAAATCATGTGTCATTATCCCGAAGCCGCTACAAATAATTTTAAAAAGAAATACGATTTTATTAAATGGAATAATAATCCAGATGATTTTGAAAAATGGTGTAATGGTAATACTGGTTACCCAATAGTTGATGCGGGTATGCGAGAACTAAATCAAACAGGGTTAATGCACAATAGGGTAAGAATGATTACTGCAAGTTTTTTGTGTAAGCATTTATTAATTGATTGGAGATGGGGTGAAGCCTATTTTGCTGAAAAACTTTTAGATTATGATTTATCAATAAATAATGGAAATTGGCAATGGGTTGCTGGTACTGGTTGTGATGCAGCTCCCTATTTTAGAATTTTTAATCCAACTTCTCAGACAGAGCGTTTTGACCCTAATTGGGAATATATCAAAAAATGGGTTCCAGAGGTTAATACTTCAGATTATCCTTTACCTATAATAGAGCATAGTTTTGCTAGGAAAAGAGCATTGGAGGCATATAAAATAGGCTTAAGTGTTGCGTAAATGAATAATAAAATAATCATATTAGCAACCTTTTTTCTATTAACAAAAATATTGTTAGGTCAGGTAACTACTAATATTGCCGGTTATGTAAAAGATCAGGCGGGATTGCCAATTTTTACTGCAACAGTTTCAATTAACAAAGTATTTAAAGGTGCAGTTACTGATGAGAATGGAAGGTTTGTGATAAAAGATGTAGAACCAGGTACCTATAATATAACAGCAAGTTTTTTAGGCTTTACACCACAAACCAAGTATAATGTTATCATTCGATCTGTTGGTAATCAGCCTATTAATTTTACGCTAACTGAAAGCTCAGATAGTTTAGAAGAATTTAGTGTTTATGCCAATGAAAACAAATTGGCTCGGCCAAAAGAAACACCAATGTCTTCTTTAAAATTAACTAGAACTGAAATAGAGACTTACCCTGGAGGGAATAATGATGTGGTCAGAGTCGCCCAATCCTTACCTGGGGTTTCTCCATCAATTGGAGGGTTTAGAAATGATTTAATAATAAGAGGGGGAGCTCCAAACGAAACGGTTTATTTTTTAGACGGAATGGAAATTCCAAATATCAATCACTTTAGTACACAAGGTAGTTCTGGAGGACCAGTTGGAATGTTAAATGTAGCTTTTATTGAGAGTGTAGAGTTGTCTTCTTCAGCATTTAATTCACAATATGATAATGTGCTTTCTGGTGTAATGCAGTTTGAACAAAAGAATGGTAATAAAAGAGATTTTTCAGGAAACTTTAGGGTGGGGGCAAGTGAAACAGCCCTAACGATAAATACGCCCCTGTTTAAAGGTAAAAAAGAAGAAAGTAAAACAGGAGCAATATTATCTGTTAGAAGAAGTTATTTACAGTTTTTATTCGATGCTATTGGTTTGCCTATTCGACCTGATTACTGGGATTATCAATATAAAATAGATCATAAAATAAACGACTATAATTATATTTATTTGTTGGGCATAGGTTCAATAGATGATTTTTATTTAGATGGTTCGGGAGTTGAAGATGATGATGCTAGAGCTGTATTGGAGCAATCTCCTTATATCATTCAACGAACTAATACGATGGGTTTAAGTTGGAAAAAGATATTTAAAAATGGTAAGGGTTACCTGGAAACAACTACTAGTAATAATGTGCTTACTAATAATTTCTCTAGATATAATGATAACGAGAATAGACAAGGGTTAATTTTTAGAAATAATTCCAGAGAAATGGAAACCCATTTTAGATCTGCTGCAACATTTTACGATACTAAATGGAAGATTAAATCTGGTGTATTGTTAAAGCAGGTTGATTATCAAAATACAACAGAACAGATTCAATTTAACCAAATATATGATACTGAAATACAGTTTTATCGTTACGGGCTTTTTGTAAATAGTACTTACTCATTTGCTAAGGACAAGCTAGATGTTTCTCTTGGTGTTAGGTTTGATGATGATACCTATACAACTGGAGAAAAGAATCAACTAAATCTATCACCAAGAACTGCAATATCTTTTAAACCTGATGAAAACTGGAAACTTAGTGCTACTGCTGGTAGATATTTTAAAATTCCGCCATATACTGTGTTAGGGTTTCAGAATTTGAATAATGAATTTGTAAATAAAAATTCAAAATATATTCAGTCAGATCATTTAGGTTTAGGAATTGAACGGTTTTTAGGTTCAGCTTCAAGCATTAGTGTTGAGGGATTTTATAAGCAATACAATAATTATCCTGTTTCTATAATTGATCAAGTTTCATTAGCCAACAAAGGGGCAGACTTTGAAGTTTTGGGTAATGAAGAGATTGAAAGTGTAGGTAAAGGAAGAACATATGGAGTTGAGTTATTCTATCAACAAAAGCTAGTTTCAAGATTTTATGGAGTGCTATCTTTTACTTATTTCTATAGCGAGTTTACAGGGTTTGATTCTAATAATTACTTGCCATCTCTCTGGGATAGTAGATACCTGGCTTCTTTTACAGGAGGATATCAGTTTAAAAGAAACTGGGAGTTGAGTGCAAGATATCGTTTTGCGGGGGAAACACCATTTATTCCTGTAGATGAAGCAACAACACTAGTAACTTATCCTCAAATTGCTTTAGATTATTCAAATATAGGAACAGATAGATTAGGAGCTTTTAGTCAACTAGATGTAAGGGTAGATAAAAAATGGAATAAAAAGAGGGTTTCTTTAAACCTGTATTTTGAGATTCAAAATTTATTAGCACAAAACTCTCCTTCACCAAGTAACTATGTTCTAGAAACTGACGAAATGGGAGAGGAAGTACAACCAAGAAATTTGATAGAAATAACCTCTGAGAATAATACTCCAATTCCTACCTTTGGGTTAGTAATTGACTTTTAATAAAAGTGAGAAGAGATCCTGCATTAGTTCCAATATCAAAATTTCATAGGAGTGTTTTGTTTTTAGCATTACTGCTGAAGAGAAATTCTCCACCACTAAAAGGTTATCCAACGGATATTGAGGGTAAAAGAAATTATACAATAGAATTCTTTAATAATCAATTAAGAAACCACTTTAAACAAGAGGAAGAATTTCTTTTTGAAGGGGTAAAAGGGAAAACGGAAGATATAGATGACCTTATTAATGATTTAAAGAGAGAACATGTTTTAATGTTAGAAAAAGTTGAAAGCTTGAATCATTCCTTTAATTTGGTTGAGGATATGAATGAATTAGGTATTCTTTTAGAAAACCATGTTAGAAAAGAAGAGAGGGAATTGTTTCAAAAAATTCAAACATTATTCAGTACAGAGGAGCTTTTATCTATACTATCATGAGGTGTTGAATTAACGATTGGAGATTTTCTGAACTAAAAATTCATATATCACTACATTCAATACAATCATTAACATTCCATAGAAAAAATCTTCAATAGGAATAGTTAAAGCTCTAATTTCCATAAACTCTGAAGAGTTGTACCAAACTACCTGTGTTTCAAGTCCTGTTCCCGTTAGAATTCCATTTACGATAAAAAATGGAATGATTAGTACTAATAAGGTAAGGTAAAGTCTTGGTAACCATATGGGATTGGTAAATAATATGAAAAGTAATGTAGTAGAAAGAAGTATAAATGTAACAGAAGTATAGTATAAAAAAGGTTGATTAATAACAACTGTTAGCAATAAAACTATTAATGATATTGTTATAATTTTTGGATTTATAGTTTTGAAATCACTTATTAATAATTTGAAACAATGATAAGTGAATAAACAAGCATAAGGAATACAAATAAAAAATAGAATTTCTTCAATTGGTAAACCAAAAAACTCTATTCCAATCAAATAATCAGCAGTAAACCCCCAAACACCAATTTTGGTGTAGTAAATATCCCATGTTATAAACCCAAGAGCCACAATTAGTATTGAAGGCCATACACTTTTCCATTTTTTATGGAATCGAAGTTTAGGATGGAATGAAAAAATAAGAGGAATCAGAATTGCTCCTAAATTTACCAATAAATAAGTATAAGGTTTCATTTCGCCTCTTTAAAATACTTCATAGGAACCCAAAGCATTCCAAAACATTCACCATCTTCTTTTCCTAAATGTTTATGATGTACTTTATGAGCTTTTCTAATAGCTCTGAAGTATGTAGAGTCAGTATTCCTTAACCACTTTAATCTTCTATGAATAAATACATCATGAATTAAAAAGTATGCAAAACCATAAATAGCTATTCCTAACCCTACAAAAAACCAATAGGAGAATTCTTCCATGCCAATAATCATAAATGTAATTCCAGGGGTAGCAAATAAAAGGAAGAAGAAGTCATTTTTTTCAAAATGAGTTAGTATATTTTCTCTAGTATGATGATCTTCATGTAAAGTCCATAAAAAGCCATGCATAATGTATTTATGGCTTGCCCAGGCAACTCCTTCCATTGCTATAAAAGACCCCAGTGTTATCAAAATTTTAAGATAGAGTTCCATTTTTAACCAATTGATTTAACTTTTTATATCTATAATCAAAAATATATTCTAATCTTTTTCTCACTAAGGGATGAAAAAGCTTACCAAATATACCTAAAGGAAGCTTATACTTAACTTTATCTTGCATTAATACTCCATCCTGAGTTTTGCTAAATGTATGAGTATGTTCCCATAATTTATAAGGACCTTTTATCTGTTTGTCAACAAAGCAATAAGGCTCTTCAACTTTTGTTATTAAAGTTTTCCATTTTAATGGGAAATTTCCCATGGGTTTTACATTATAATCAATAATATCATTGGTGGAAATTTTCCCTGTGGATGTCTTTTTTACTATTTCAAATGACATGCTTTCAGGGGTAATTTGACCAAGATTATCTGGAGTAGCAAAAAAATCCCAGGCTTTCTCTAGGTTAATAGGTAAGTATTGACTTCTTTCTAATAAATACATTAACTTACAACTTTAGCTTGTGGAAACTTTGATAGCCATGATTGTAAAGCTTCAACTGTTCTAACTGTTATTACAGTTCTTCTATCAATTCTTAATTTGATTGCTTTTCCTTTTTCAATTGCTTTTTTGATACTCGCTTTCATAATTCTTTATTTTAGTAAGATGTAACAATAAATTGTTTAAACATATTTTTAGCCATTCAGTATATTTCTCTGGATGGGTTTCAATTTCAAGTTTCAATAATTCAGGAGATATATATCTGTAATCTTCAACTTCTTCTCTGTTGTATTGTGGTTTTGAATTAGAAAAACCATAAAAAACATGGTCAAGTTCATGTTCTGTAAGGTTATTGTCTAGTTTGGTTTTATAGATGAAAGAAAAAGCTGGTAATAATTCTGCCTCCATACCCATTTCCTCCATTAATCTTCTTTTAGCAGCAGATTTTGTTCCTTCTCCAGGTCTTGGATGACTACAACACGTGTTTGACCATAAACCTCCAGAATGGTATTTGTTGTTATTTCTTTTTTGAAGTAAAATTTCACCATTAGAATTAAACACAAAAACTGAAAAAGCTCTGTGTAATAAGCCTTCTTGATGAGCTTCCATCTTTTTCATTAAACCAAGCTCATTATCCTGATTATCTACTAATACAACATATTCTTCCATTTTACAATAAGTTTAGTTTGTGTTGAACCATAGTTTGAAACATTAACCCCAGTTTTGAAACATTAGGAATTCTAATTCTGGTTTGCATTATTTTTTCGGCAGGAGTGTGTTTAATCTTTCTGAATAAGTGTAAGTAGTATATATAGGCTAAATAGACTCCATTTTTAGATGTTCTAGGAAGTTTTTTAATTCCAATTAAAGCATGTTCAAAATCTTTAGCTATGTCAGCTTCAATTTTTAATTTTTCTTGTTTAGAAAATTTTGACATATCAACTTCTGGAAAGTAGGTTCTTCCAAGTGTTTCATAATCAGCTTTTATATCTCTTAAGAAGTTTACTTTTTGAAATGCAGAACCTAAACTCATGGCATAAGGTTTTAGTTCATCATATTTTGCTTTATCTCCATTAACAAAAACCTTTAAACACATTAAACCAACTACTTCTGCTGAGCCTAGGATGTAATCTTTGTAAGAGAGAACATCATGATATTTTTCTTCTAAATCCATTTCCATGCTGTTAAGAAAAGTATCAATCAAACTATGATCAATTCTGTAATCATTAACAACTTTCTGAAATTCATTAAGAATGGGGTTAAGACTTATTTTATTGTAAATTGCCTTATAAGTATCTTCTTTAAATTCACTTAATAACTCAGCTTTATTGTAGCCATGGAAACTATCTACAATTTCGTCTGCAAATCGAACAAAACCATAGATTCCATAGATGGGTCTGTGTATGGATTTATCTAATGCTTGAATTCCCATTGAAAAACTAGTACTGTAATGTCGGGTTGTTTTTTTAGAGCAATAAGCTGAAAGATCATCAAATAGTGATTTCATAGTTTCCGTTTTTTATCGATTTTGTAATTAGTCTTGCTGAAATTTTTCCTGAAATAATAGCAGGAGGTACACCAGGTCCTGGAACAGTTAGTTGACCTGTATAAACTAAATTTTTTACTTTTTTATTAATTATTTTAGGTTTCATAAAAGCTGTTTGGCTAAGTGTATTGGCTAAACCATAAGCATTTCCACCATAAGCATTGTAATCAGTTTTAAAATCTGAAATACAATAAGAGTGTTTTACTTCAATATGATTCTTAATATCTACATTAGTGTGCTCCTCAAGTCTTTTAATCATCATATTAAAATACTTCTCACGTAACTTTTTAGTATCTTCAATACCTGTTGCTAGGGGCATTAAAACAAATAGGTTTTCTTTTCCTGTAGGAGCTACATGTTTGTCAGTTTTTGAAGGGGCACATACATAAAATAATGGATCTGATGGCCATGCTTTATTATTATAAATTTCGTCTGCATGAACATCTAGATCTTTATCAAAGAATAAGGTATGATGTTTAAGCTTGGGGATTTTTTTGTCAATGCCCAAATAGTAAATTAAGCTAGAGGGTGCAAAAGTCTTTCTACTCCAATAGTCATCATCATAATTTCTATATTTAGCTTCAAGCAGATTAGTTTCGATATGGTGATAATCTGCTGAACCAATTATTGCATCTACTTCAAAGCATTTTTGACCAGAAAGCAATGCAACAGCTTCGTTATTTATTACTTCAATTTTGTTGATAGGTGTGTTGGTATGAAAGCTAACTCCTAAATCTTCACAGATTTTTCTCATAGCTTTTATTACGGAGAAAAAACCACCTTCAGGATACCATGTTCCGAGTTTAAGTCCAGCATAATTCATTAAACTGTATAGTGCTGGAGTGTCTTTAGGTTGAGCCCCTAAAAACAATACTGGGAATTCCATTAATGCTCTTAAATGAGCGTGCTTAAAATGTTTATTAACATGTTTTCTAAAAGAGGAAAGTAAATTTAGTTTTGTTGCTTTTTTTAATACATCAAAACTCATAAATTCAAGTGGACTAAGCCCAGGTAAATGTATTAAACCTTCCATACTACTAACATATTTTACCTGGGCATCGTCCATAAATGATTCCAGCTTTTTGGAGCTACCACGCTCTATCAAATCAAAGGCTAACTTTAAATCTTCAAAATTTTCAGGGACGGTGAATTTTTCACCATTTTCGAAAATCATGTCGAATGCTGGAGATAATTTTTTCAGATCATAAAAATCTGAAGTGGTAAATCCAAAATCATTGTAAAAATTCTCTATCACATCAGGCATCCAATACCAACTTGGTCCCATATCAAATAGAAAACCGTTATCTCTAAACTGTCTGGCTCTTCCACCAATTGTAGAGTTCTTTTCATATACATCTACACGGTACCCTTCTTTTGCTAAATATGCAGCACTTGAAAGTCCAGAGAATCCAGAACCTATTATTGCTATTTTCTTTTTTTTATTCACTTATTAACACTACTATTTCGAAGGTTTTATTTCTATAGCTACTTCATTTATTCTTCCAAATAATTGGTAAGGTGGATTGTAACCGTAGAAAAATACATTGTCAGTGTATTCAATATTCTCTTTATCTAAATATTTTTTTAACCATCTGGTATGGTTCTTAATATCAATGTCGTTAGCAAATCCATTAAAACGAATAACGGCTAGTTTTTTTGTTTCCATTTCATTGATGTATACTTGGTTGGAGTTTGGTTTAGGTAAATCTTCAACCGTGTATTCTGATGGCATAACAAAGCTCATTACCATTGAATCTTTCATGTGTCCGATTACTGGTGAAGTCATTGCAATTTTTTTGTTTTCTTGATTTCCTCCAAAAATGTAATCAGCAATAGTTTTAAAGCCTTTGTATGAGTTTCTTGAAAAACTTGAGGTATTCATCTTGCTACTCGCAAGAATAATTTTGGGATACATTCTTACTTCAAATTTGTCATATTTCTTAATTACAGTGTAATTCATTTGTTCAGTTTTGTCTGTACTTCTTTTAACAGTAAACTGTGTAAACAATAAAATAAGTAAAACTGCTGCTGATAGAGAAAGTATATAATTCATTCTGTTTATCATTTTTTGTAAAAACTTACACAAATATATATAAATGTTAATGTAAAAAACAAATTTATTAAACAATAATATTATTTTTTTAATGTCTCACTAGTATCTTTTTATGGTCTATAAACTTGTTTTATGCTGTAAATAGGTTGATAGATGTGTTTTAAAATTAATTTTCAGATTTAGTAATTCTTTTAAATTGTTTAATTAACTTTGTGTAAACTTAAACATGAAGTGTGATGGGAAAATATAAGATTTCTGATCTAGCTAACTTATCAGGTGTTAAACCTCATACCATAAGAATTTGGGAGCAACGCTATAATATGTTAACACCATTGAGGTCAGATACTAATATTAGATATTATGATGATGACCAATTAAGAAGATTGTTGAATGTTGTGACTCTTCAAAACGCTGGATTTAAAATTTCTGCTATTGGAAATTTATCTGATGAAGAAATCACTAATCAAATAGAACTTTTAAATAATTCGGGTGGGCCTGGTATTAAGGAGGAGTCCATAATTAATCAATTGATTAGTGCTGGGTTTACTTTTAATGAACATCAGTTTGAGAAAGCTTTTTCCAATGCTATCTTGAGTTTTGGTCTTTCAGGTGCTTATGAAAAAGTGTTATATCCCATGATGAATAAAATAGGGTTGTTGTGGGTAACAGAAGAAATTAGTCCCGCTCAAGAACATTTTATTTCCCAATTGATTAGACAAAAGCTTTTTGCTGCTATAGATTCGTTAGAGCCTGTTTCTGAATTTTCAGAAACATGGCTATTGTTTTTACCTGAGAATGAACATCATGAGATTGGATTGTTAGTAGCGAATTATATTTTAAGGTCAAAAGGCATTAATGTCTGTTATTTAGGTGCTGATGTACCATTACAAAGTTTAAAAGAAACTGTAAATACTATTAATCCTAAAGGCCTGTTGATGTTTAACGTAAAACCTAATCAGGAAGAGTACATTCAAAATTGGATAGAATCTATTGGAAACCATGCTAAAGAATTAGTTTTATGTTGTAGTGCAAAGACTAAGTATAAGTTAAATATAAAATCAAATAGTACAGTAATAGATAATTATACTCATTTTATCGAATTCGTTACTTCTAGATAATTAAAAAGAATAAGTCAACCCAGCCAATACTTGAAATCTTTGAGTAGGATAATCTTGCTACCTTTTGTATGCTTGAGTTGAGCAGTAATGCTGTTAAGTTTTTCAAATTTGAACTTTACTGGTTTAAAATTTTTTGAAATAGCTTTGTTTTTAAGTGATATAAAATAGATTTTATCAACTAAATATTCAATATCAATTTTTTCTTGATTGTTTATTATATCTCTGCTAACTTCTTTGCCTAAAGCATTATATATTAAATTCTTATTAAGCTATTATATTACTAAATAGCAAAAACTACTTATGTTAGTATGGGTATTGTTACTTTAATAAATCCAGAATTAACGGATAAAAAACAGTAATTAAAACCATAAGATTAGGTGGTACTGCTCTTTAGTTTGCCTTTGATTGAGAATACCTTTACATCATAAAACTTACAAATAAAAAATTGTCAAATATGAAAAAATTTTTACCGCTTATAATGATGTTAATAATGTCTAATTTTTTAAATGCTCAAACTACTACCGTTTACGCTTTGGAATACGATTCAGCAGCAAATTTAAACTATTTTATTTCTGTAGATCCATCAGATGGAACAGTAAATCAAATAGATACTATACAGGAAACTCAATATTATGATATACATAATGCAGTCCTTAATTCTGATAGTGGTTATTATATTGTTACAGGTAATGACAGAAAGATTTATACTATTGATATTATTACCGGAGCAATAATTAATAATCCAACACTTAGTGCGGAGATTCATGAATTACAATACGACCATATAAATAATAAGTATTATGCTTTAGAGACTGAGGTTTCAACAAACTCTTCTTCATCAACAGGGATGGGAGGAGCACCGATAGGAAACACAACTATAATGACATATTTTGTTTCAGTTGATAATATAACGGGAGTAGTTACAAGAATAGATAGTATAAATGGTGTAGAAGCAATTCAATTGGGATCGTCTATTATTAATACCAATAACAATGAATATAGTTTTATTGCAGGTAAAAATGTCATTTATACGCTTGATTTAACAACGGGTACTATTATAAGTAACCCTGTACTTACAACAGATATCAATGAATTACAAATTGATTTAGCTAATAATAGTTTTTATGCAATAGAAACACAAGAGGTATTAGGTTCTTCAGGTACAACCTCAACCTCAACAGGAGTTCCTACAAGAGTGTATAAAACATATTTGGTAGCGGTAAATCCTACAACAGGTAATGTAACACGAATTGATAGTGTTAACGGATTAGGAATATTTAAGCCTTGTACTTCAAATATTGATACAGTAAATGGACATTTTAAAATTATTGATAATCAAAATAAATTATTCTCTATTAACTTATCTGATGCAGCTGTAGTTACGGAACCATTATTAAATGCTAATGTGATTAACCCTACTGTTAAATCAGTTGCAGCTGTAGTTCCTGAACCATTACTAGGTGCTAATGTGTCAACCCAAAAGGTTAAATCATTATCAGAAAGTGGCTTCGGAGCTATTTCTACTTATCCTAATCCTGCTAAAAACAAAATAAATGTTGAAGTAGATCAAGTTCCATCACAGTTAGAAATTTATGATTACAGAGGGCAAAAGGTTATGGAACAAACATTATTGAATAATAGGAACACCATTGATATTAGTGACTTAAATAATGGCTTGTTTATATTTAAAGTATATAACGTATTTGGGCAACAAAGTGAAAGAATATTAGTTCAGTAAGTAATAGTGTTTTGTATTCGTTAGTAGCCCGGTTTTCCGGGCTTTTTTCTTTTAAAAAGAATAAGTTAGCCCACCCAATACCTGAAATCTTTGAGTAGGGTAATCTTGCCACCTTTTGTACGCTTGAGCAGCTATATTGTTAAACTGGATAAAAGCTGAAAGCTTTTTAGTATAACGATATTCCAGCCCCAGATTAGCATCAAAAATGCCTTTCAGTTCTTCGCTTATTTGGGTGGTAGTTACTACATTATTACTGATAACGGTTTCGTAATCTAATGCAAATTGTTTTCCGATATAGAAGAAATCTGTGCGTACTAAAATTTTATCGCTTAAATCATAAATACCTGACAAGGAAATTTTGATGTTAGGCTTGTGCCATGCTTCTGCAGCGTTTTTAGCATTGTAATTATAGTAGTTGGCGCCAAATAATATTTTCCATTTTTCTAATTTTTGGTAAGCCAGTTCAGCTGTTAATTGGTTAAAGCTAACAGTATCATAAGCTAATGTAAACTGGTTTTCTAATGCACTACTTAAGTCTTTTACATAAAGTGGCATTCCCTCAATTTTTTGTCGGCTAAAACTTGTATTAAACGTAACTTTAGAACTTAAGCTACCTCTAACCCCTCCATAAATGTTGTATTTCTGATTACTATTCTGAATAGCCAATGTTTGTGTATTTATAAAAGGATTTTCAAGGTAAAAGTTATTCATGTTATTACTCTGTAATCCGCCACTTATTCCAACATAAGGGATGATAATGTGTTCCACAACATCATACTTAAATTCGGCTTTTGGATAAAAATGGAACTTGGTATCAGGATAAGAGTTTAAGTATAAACCTAATCCAATTTTAAATTGCCATTTTTTTGCAGTTGTACTAATTTGCGGATTTAACCCTACAACTAAGTTATTATCTTGATTGAGTAAGTTATCTAACTTGTTGTAATTCAATTCGGCTCCGATGGTATAAAGTTCTCTTTTATGGTATTTACTTAGTTTTCCATCAATTTCAATGTGATTTTCTTTAGCATCATAAATATCACTCATTAAATGGTAGTTAATATCAAAATTATAATCGAACTGAGTGGTATCCGTAAAATTTCTGGTTAGTGAAAAATCAGCAGAAAATTTATCGATGTCTTGTCTAAGTGCATCAGCATCGTTAATGGTAATTAAATTCTCTTCAGGTATTCCGTAGTAGTGGTTTACATATCTATCATAACCAATTTTACTGTAAAGAGTAAATTCTTTTAAGTAACGTTTGCCAAACATACTCAGTGAATTATCACTAAACGAGCTGTAATCATTACTTGCTATTCCTGATGATGAAAAATGTTTTCCGGAAAATCCCCAACCAAACCCTTTTGAACGCTTGGCGTTAAAATACAACTCAGCAAGTGGAGTAGTGTTGGTTCCAAAACCAAGTTTTGCATAACCTCGATAAAGTTTAATTAACGGTTCACCTTTTATTTTAGCAGCTTTGATTGGATCAATGTCAAAAGTTACAGGCACTTGTTTGTTTAAGAAACTGTATTTAAGTTCAGGGATAATTTTGTTAGTGTCTTTAATACTTGGGTTCTCTTTTATTTTAAAAGCATCAGTAAGTATTGGTTCGTATTCTTTTACTGAAATAATAGTAGTAGAATCATTTACACCTGATTGGGTAAACCCTAAAAGTGGAATTAATAAAAGTGATAATATGCAGATTCGTTTATTCATCTTCTGATTCCTCCTCATTTTCGTTTTGGGTCTCCTCTTCCGAAGTTTCTGGTTGGGGTAATTCTTCTTCAGTTACTTTTTCTTCCTCATGGAAAAGCTTAATGTCTTTTTCGTCAAACAGTTTCACATCAATTTCTTCTTCAGTAACTGCTTTTCTTTGAGATGCTTCTTGTTGTTCAATTATCTGTAATTTTTCATTGGCTGTATTTACCAATTCAGGGTATTTACTATTATCAACAACATTTTTTAATGTAACTTTTGCTTGGAATAAATCTTCTTTAGCTACATAATTATCAGCTAAGAGGATTAAAGTTTTACCTATCCAGTAATCGTAAGAAGGGAATTTTTTAATTAAGCTAAATACCTCTGTTTCGCACTTATCATATTCACCTCTTAAATAAAATATATAAGCTACGTTATATTTTGCTTCAGCTCCAAACTCGTTTGATGAACCAGCAGCTGTAATAAGCTCTTTTAAGGCTAGATTGTAATCATCTTTAGCCATTACAGCTTTACCATAAAGTAAATGAGCTTCAGTAATTAGGTTGGCATCATCAATATCTTTATCAATAATTAATTCGCAATATTTTATTGTTTCCTCATTATTACCTAACTGATAATTTAAACGCATTTGCTCTACTTGAGCTTTAAACACATTTGCAGGAACATCTGCTAAGTATTCTAATTTAGAATAACAATTTAAAGCATCTTCTGTTTTTCCAAGGTTGGTATTTAGCTCCCCTGCTTTTAGTAAAGCCACTTCAGTAAATTTATTTTTAGGCTGTTCAATAATGTAAGTGAAATCCATTAAAGCCTCATTTTCAAAACCAGAACGGTATTCACAGTCCGCTTTATAAAAATGTGCTGTCAGTTTGTTTTGTCCGTTAGGGTATTTTTCTAAATATTTAGTTAGCTCATTTACGGCTTTGTTGCAATCTCCATTCATGTAAACATTTTCGGCAACTTCAAAATAATCGGCATCCATAACCATTGCAGATGAGTCTGCTCCTCCAATGCTAGTTAGGTAATTTTCGTAATCCGAAAGCTGTCCTTTATCAATGTATATTTTTTTAATTTTTTGCAATGCTTCATTAGCCTCGTCAGTTTTTGGGAATTCATTTACTACCCGCTTAAAAGAAACTAATGCTTTGTCATCTTCTTTTTTGTTGTAGTGGATTAATCCTTCTTGAATTAAGGATTCACTTAAATAAGGACTGTTAGGGTGTTCATTAATTAGTAGTTGAAAATTGCTTAACGCTTTTTCGTTCTGATTGAGCACTAGCTGCGTTTTTCCCAGTTGAAAAACAGCATCATCCAATAAATGTGTTCCTTTTTTCTGACTAATCAAGGTTTCCAAAAGATTATTTTTTTCTTGATAATTACCAATTACTCCATTGGTAATTGCACTTTGGTAAAGTGAATAATCTACTTTTCCTAAACCAAGCATGGTAGCTTTGTCGTAATACTCAATAGCTGCTTTATAATCTTTTTGGATGTAAAAACAATCACCAATTCTGTTTAAAGCATCATTTTGAACTTTACTTTTTTCGTTGCCAGCTGTTTGCACATATTTTCTAAACCAGGGGTTTGCATTTTTGTATTCTTTTAATTTAAAATAGGAATAGCCAATACCGTAATGAGCTTTATTAATGTCGTTGTTGGCAATAGCAGCAGGTTCAAACAAGTATTTCTTGTATTCGTTGATAGCAAGTTCGTATTTGGCTAAGCGATAGTTCGCTTCAGCTCTCCAATAGCTATTATCTGCTTTTACTTTTTCATTTATTTGGTATTTATCACTTTTATTAAAGTGTACAATAGCTTCCTGATACTTTCTGTTATTAAATAATTCTATGCCTCGGTAATAAGCTATTTTTTGGTAGGCTTCTTCCAGTTGAGCATTCATGTTTTGAATATTCTCTAAGGAAGCTAAAGCAGCCTTGTAATTTTTAGTAGTAAAGTAAACCGCTACCAAAAATTCGTAAGCGTTATTCAATTTAGTAGAGTTAGGGTAAGTATTAATAAATTCCTCAAATGCTTTAATGGCATCATTGTATGGATGCATAGATAGTTCGTAAGAAATTTTGGCAAAACTAAAAAGAGCATCTTCTTTAATCTGAGGGTCAAAATCTAAATCAGAAGCAATTCTAAAAGAACTTTTAGCATATTTTTTCTCATTTAATTTTAGGTAACATTCAGCTAAATGGTAATGAGCAGTTTGTGTTAGGCTATCGTCTTTTGCAATGGATTTTTTTAACCAATCAACCGCTTGTTCGCATTGGTTGGTTTTGTAGTAAGCGTAACCGAGTTGGTACTTATCTTCACGTTTTGACAAGTAAGGTTTTTCTTTTTGAAAACGTTCTAAGTAAGGAATAGCCTCTTCATATTTATTTGTTCTGTAATAAGCATCACCCAAAATTCTAGCTATCTCTGGAGCTCTTTTTGCCATAGCACTGTCCAGTAAAGATGGAGCATACTCAATTACTTTATCGTACTTTTCTTGCAGGTAATAAATTTGAGTAATATAATAAGGCACAATTGGACCAAATTTATTGTCGTTGCTTAATGATAAAAAGGTTTGCAACGCAGGTTCGTATTTCTTTTGCAAGTAAGCAATATGTGCGTAGTAATATCTTGCTGCAGAAGTATATTTGGTGTCAGCATCTTTTATCTCATATAAAGATTTAGATGCTTCATCATAGTTTTCTTCCATGAAAAAACTATAGCCCTTTTTAAAGTGGTATTCAGCTAAGTCTTTCTCCGATAAATCGTACAAATCCATTTTAGCAAACCATTCTAAGGCTTCATCATATTTCTTTTTTCTAAACTTATATCTCCCTAAATGAAAGTAGGCTAATTTAACCTTAGGACTTTCAGGATAAGCATAAATAAACTCAATCAATAAATTCTCTGCATCTGTATTAAATAGCTCTAAACCACACAAAGCATGATAATACATAGCGTTTAAAGCTACTTCAGATTTTTTATCTTCGGTATTATTCAATACCTGTAAAAATTTTTCTTGAGCAGCACTAAATTTTTCTTTGTCGTATAACTCTAATGCTGAATTGTAAGTGGTATTGCTATGGGTATAAATGGTAGATTTTTGTGTAAATGCTTTAAAAGCAAAAACACACATCAAAATTGATATGATAAATACCTTTTTCAACGACAGTAAATAATGGCTAAAATTAAAAATGATAAAGCCTTGACATTTTTTCGTTACCCTAAGTTTTCAACGTGATAATGTTTACATTATTTCATTATGCTCATTAAGGATAGATGAATATAGAGTCACCTTTGTAAGGTAAAATATAGCTCTTAAATAATAGTTATATTTGTTTGGTTTTAAATAACAATACTACCATGATAATAGATATTCAGTCAGCCAAAATTTTTCAGAAAGACAATCTTGTGTTACAGGATGTGAACGTTAAAATTGGTAAAGGCGAGTTTGTTTATTTAATTGGTAAAACAGGGTCGGGTAAAAGTAGTTTACTCAAAACCTTATATGGTGATTTGCCTTTGAAAGAAGGAGAAGCAACCGTTTGCGATTTTGATTTAAAAACAATTAAAAAAAGAAAAGTTCCTTTTTTAAGGAGGAAGCTAGGTATAGTATTTCAGGATTTTCAGTTGCTTACAGATAGAAGTGTACACGATAATTTATTATTTGTGTTAAAAGCTACTGGTTGGAAAGACAAATCAAAAATAGAAGCTAGAATAAAAGAAGTTTTAGATAATGTTGGGTTAGGAGCAAAAGGCTATAAATATCCTCATGAATTGAGTGGGGGTGAGCAGCAAAGAGTAGTGGTAGCAAGAGCTTTGTTAAATGAGCCTGATTTAATTTTAGCAGATGAACCTACAGGTAATTTAGACCCTGAAACATCTGAAGAGATCATGAAATTGTTGTTTGATATTAGCCAAAAAGGAAAGGCTATCTTGATGGCTACACACGATTTTCATTTGATGGACAAGTTTAAAAGTAGAACGATTAAATGTGAAAACAGTACTGTTGTTGAGGTAAATGGTGCAGCTCAAAATACGTTTAAAACATCCGCTTCTGTACCATCAAATCCATCTATCGAACCAGAAAAACAGGAAGGGGAGAATCTTTAATAATGTGTATAAACTTTCGTTGCGTTGAAAATCCGCAGATTTTCGGTAAGAAATTTCGAAGCAATGAAGTTTATACGTTGTTGTTCACTATTTTTTACCTTCCATGATATTTCATATTTGGCAATGTTTTATTGTTCTTTAAATATTTATCGAACCATTTCAGAACTTGCTCATTAACTTCTTTTTTATGTTCAGATATTCCGTGGTCACCACCTTCAAATATTATAAGCCTGTATGGAATTCTATTCTTTTCAAATTCCAGTGCAAGGTTTAGACTTTGCTCAGGTTTTACCCTCCAATCAGAATTTCCGTGTAACATTAGTATAGGTACATCTTTTGGAAATTTATCAGTCCATTTTATGGCTGACCTTTTTTCTAATTCAGCATTTTTATTTATTGTATAATTTGGAATCAGTTCTGATAAAACATTTGTTTCCATTTCAGGTCTGTCTTTGATAGAGCTAAAATTATCGGAAACTGCTCCTCCAACCACAACTGCTTTTATCTTATCAGTTTTAGTTAAAGCTATATAGGTCATCATTCCGCCACGACTCCAACCGTACATTCCAATTCTATTTGTATCAGCATCTTCTATTTCTTTTAAGATTTTTGTTAGAATGGTTACATCATTAACATCTTTTCCTCCAAATTCTTCTTTTCCTTCGCTTCCTACATTTCCTCGATATTGACTTGCGATTAAGACATAACCCTCTTTTGCAATTTGACCCAGCGTAATTGCTCCGTGAGCAATTTTGAGCGCGCCAAAATCTCTATTTCCACCTCGATTATATATTATACAAGGATATTTTCCTTTTTTCTTGGGCTTGACCATAAATCCGTTTATTTTCAAGCCATCACTCAAATAAGTGATTCCATAAATTTCAATACTATCTAAATATTTGAAATTCTCTTTCCACTCCTTTTTTCCATTTACGCTATCTGTTAATTTCGGATAAATTGGTGTTTCTGATAAATCAGATATTAATTCTTTACGAAGAAGAAGTTTTTTTTCTTGAGCTTTACAGTTTGTGAAAATTAATAAAAAAGCAAATATTGCAATGTGTTTCATAGGTTACTTAATTGTCTTGCACCTTCTCAAAGGCACTAAATTTATGATTTTTACTTTGGAGCTTTCTTTAAAAGATACAATGCTAAAATGCTGTAGAGTATATTGGGTATCCATACAGCTATCATGGCAGGTGTACCTGAGTTAATGGCAAAAGTGCTGGATATTTGCATAAACATGATGTAAGAGAAGCTGATAACCAGCCCCAAACCAATGTGCATACCTATACCACCTCTTACTTTCCTGCTAGAGATAGAAACTCCAATTAATGTTAAAACAAAAGTGGCAAATGGGTAAGCACCACGCGAGTATTTTTCTATTTCGTAATTAATTACTTGTTTGGAGCCCTTAAATTTTGCTTCTTCAATAAAATCGTTTAAAGCAAACATATCCATGGTGGTAATGTAGTTGGTTCTACGTTTAAATTCTTCTGGTTTAATGTTAATGATAGTGTCCTTTTTTAAGCCCTTTTTTATGGTTTCTTCCAGTCCATTAATGTGTCGTTCTACATAATTATTTATAGTCCATTGTTGGTTAATGGAGTCCCACTTTACATTGTCAGACAATAATTTGTACTCTAACTCACCATTTTTATTAAAACGCTCAATAGAAAAATTGTTACCCATGTCCATATCAGCTACATAATTGGTCATATAAATGTAGGTAGTGCTGTCTATTTGCAGGTGTATATTTTGGGCATAGTTTCTAAACTTGTTTCGGTAATAAACTTCTTCAAATTCCAATCTTTTTTTATTGGCATCTGGTATCATAAAGTTGTTGAGGTAAAAAGACAAAACAGCTAACAGTGTAGCACAAACCATATATGGTCTTAAAAATCGATTAAAACTAACTCCTCCGGCAAGTATGGCTACAATTTCTGATTTATTTGCCATTTTAGAGGTAAAGAAAATAACAGAAATAAATATGAATAGCGGACTAAACATATTAGCGAAGTAGGGGATGAAATTAAGGTAGTAATCAACAATTATTGCTTTTAAAGGAGCTTCACGCTCGATAAAATCCTCTAACTTTTCAGAAATATCAAAAACAATAACAATTAAGATAATAAGCAGTAATGCAAAAAAGAAAGTCCCAAGGAATTTCTTAATAATGTATATGTCTATTTTTTTTAGCATTACAGGCGTTGACTCATTTGCTTAACCATTTGTGTTTTCCAGGTTGAAAAAGTTCCTTCAATAATTTTTTCTCTAGCGGTATTAACTAACCATAAATAGAAACTTAAATTGTGTAGTGTAGCAATTTGAGCTCCTAATATTTCTTTAGAAATAATCAAATGACGCAAATATGCTTTGTTGTAGAAAGTATCTACATAACTTGTTCCTTCACTATCAATAGGAGAAAAATCGTTTTCCCACTTTTTATTTTTGATGTTTATAGTACCATTTTTAGTGAAGAGCATACCATTTCTTGCATTTCGTGTTGGCATTACACAATCAAACATGTCAATTCCTAAAGCAATGTTTTCTAGTAAATTAATAGGAGTGCCAACCCCCATTAAATACCGTGGTTTATCTTTAGGTAAAATATCAGTAACGATTTCGCACATTTCGTACATTTCATCATCTGGCTCACCAACTGATAAACCTCCTATGGCATTTCCTTCTCGCTCAAAACTTGCTATGGTTTCAGCAGATTGCTTTCTTAAATCTTTGTAAACACTACCCTGTACAATAGGGAATAAGGTTTGCGAATAACCGTATAGAGGCTCGGTAGAATCAAATCTTTCGCAACATCTTTTTAACCAGCGGTGTGTCATGTGCATCGAGTCTTTTGCATATTTATATTCACAAGGGTAAGGTGTACATTCGTCAAAAGCCATAATAATATCAGCACCAATTGTTCGTTGGATGTCCATTACATTTTCTGGAGTAAACAAGTGCTTAGAACCATCAATATGAGACGAGAATGTTGCACCTTCTTCTTTAATTTTCCTTCTATCAGAAAGAGAGTAAACCTGATATCCACCGCTATCGGTAAGAATTGGTCCATCCCAATTCATAAATTTATGCAGCCCACCTGCTTGGTTTAATATGTCAATTCCTGGTCTTAAATATAAGTGATAGGTGTTGCCCAGAATAATTTGAGCTTTTGTGTCTTCTGTTAATTCGTGCTGATGAACACCTTTAACTGTAGAAGCCGTTCCAACAGGCATAAAAATGGGAGTTTCTATTGTTCCATGGTCGGTTGTGATTGTCCCTGCTCTTGCTTTGGTTTCTTTATCGGTTTGCTCTAATTTAAACTCCATTTACACCTTTATCTTATTAACGATATGTATTTAAAAACTTGCCCAAAGATACTTATTTAGCCCAAAGTATAGATTTACATTTGAATAATGCAATGGCAAGAGCTTATAAGGTTTTTGGAGTTTAATTACTTGATAGATTATCTGGTTGCGTTGTATCTTTTTTGCTTTTTAATTCAACTTTTTTACTACTTGTTTTACTTTGCTAGGTTAGCGTTTCATAAACCCAAAGGAATTAGTGAGAATTTAGAGCCAATTTCAATTATTATTTGTGCTAAAAACGAACGAGAAAATCTATTAGAATTTTTACCAATCTATCTCAATCAGAATTACCCTGAGTTTGAGGTAATTGTTGTAAACGACCATTCTGTTGATGATACAGAGGATGTTTTAAAAGCATTTGCTTTGCAATACAAAAAACTCAAAATTGTAAATGTGCCCGATAACGATAGGTTTTTTGGTAGTAAAAAGTTTGCTTTAACCTTAGGGATAAAAGCTGCGAAATATGATAAGGTTTTATTAACAGATGCGGATTGTAAACCTGCCTCAGAAAATTGGGCAAAGTATATGAGTAGTTATGAGAAAGGCAAAAAAATAATTTTGGGAGTTGGGCAGCACGAAAAACAAAAAGGGCTACTCAATAAGCTAATACGGTTCGAGACTTTTTATACGGCCTTGCAATATTTATCTTTTGCACTGGGCAAAGCACCTTATATGGGGGTTGGTAGAAACCTGGCTTATCATACAGAATTGTTTTTCAACAATAAAGGATTTGCTTCACATCAACATATTTTGTCGGGCGATGATGATTTGTTTATTAACGAGGTAGCAAACAAGTATAACACTCAGGTGATGGTTCATAGTGATGCTCATACTATTTCCAAACCCAAAACAACTTTTAAGGCATGGTTCAGACAAAAAAGAAGGCACTATACTACTGGAAAATACTATAAGTTTAAGCATAAATTGATGTTAGGAATGCTTCAAATTTCTCAATATTTATTTATGGTGCTTTTTGTGGGGTTGGTAGTAAATGTTAAGCTCTTTTATCTAATACTTGGGGTATTTATGTTCAGACTTTTATTACAAATGCTTATATTTAAGCTATCTTCAAACAAAATTGGCGGGAAAGATTTAATAATTTTTTCACCATTATTTGAAGTGTTTTTTATGATTTTTAATCCAATAATTGTAATTTCAAATATCATTAGCAGAAAAATTAGATGGAACTAAACCCTAAATTATCACCTAAAGCACAAATTGATTACGAATTGGTTTGTAGAGCTCGTGAAGAGAATGATGAACGAGCTTATGCTGAGTTGATGGAAAAATATCGAGATTCTATTTTCTTTATGATGTTGAAAATGGTGAAGAATAGTGATGATGCTGATGATTTAACCATTGAGGCATTTGGTAAAGCATTTAACAGAATACATCAATACACTCCTAATTATGCCTTTAGTACTTGGTTGTTTAGGATAGCCACTAATAACTGCATTGATTTTATCCGTAAAAAGAAAATGATTACACTTTCTTTGGATAAGAATATTGATGATGGAGAGGGTGGAGAAATTAATGTGGAAGTAAAATCGGATGCATTAGACCCTGAACAAAAATTCGTGCGTAAGCAAAAGATTAGAATAATGCGAGATATAGTTGGCAAATTGAAACCTCGTTATAAGGAGTTGGTGGTATTGCGTTATTTTAGAGAGTATTCTTACGAAGAAATAGCTGAAGAAACTGATTTACCGCTTGGTACTGTTAAAGCACAGTTGTTTAGAGCCAGAGAACAGTTGTATAAATTGATGAAAGATAAAAAAGGGAAGATTTAATTGAGTGTTGAGTTTTGTGTATTGGGTGTTGAGCTTTATTATTAGTTTTGCCAAATGAGTTATTCTCATAATATTATTTCCAAGTATTTTCCTGACCTAACTGAAAAACAAGTTGAGCAATTTGCCCAGTTAGGTGATTTGTATCAACATTGGAATGCTCAAATAAATGTAGTCTCACGTAAAGATATTGATGAACTTTATGTGAGGCATGTGCTACATTCTTTAGGAATTGCTAAAGTGCTAAGTTTTAAACCTAAAACCAAAATTTTGGATGTTGGTACTGGAGGTGGTTTTCCTGGAATACCTTTGGCTATTTTGTTTCCTGAGTGTGAATTTGTGCTGGTTGATTCTATTGGTAAAAAAATAAAAGTGGTAAATGAAGTTGCCCAAGCGTTAAGATTACAAAATGTAAAAGCTTACCATAAAAGAGCTGAGGAAGTAGAGGGACAATTTGATTTTGTAGTTACACGTGCGGTAGCACAAATGAAAAAGTTTTTACCTTGGGTTAAAGGGAAGTTAAAAGCTGAAAGTTTTAACAGCATTAAAAATGGTGTGCTCTTTTTAAAAGGGGGTGATTTAGCCGAAGAAATTGAAGAAAGTGGTAAAAAAGTAGAAGTATTTCCCTTAACACATTTTTTTAATGAAGATTTTTTTGAAACCAAGGTGGTGGCTTATACTAGGGTGAGGAAGTAGTTACTCCTTTTCTCCTATTAAACTAGAAATATTTATACCGTAAAGAATTATTATACCTACGTCAAAAATTAATTCTACTAATCCAAGAATTTGAAATTTAAAGTCTATAAAAAACTTTATATCGAAAAAGGCGATATATAATGCTAAAGAATAGAAAAATAGTCGGATTATTATACTCGAAATTTTATCATTTTTACTAAAGAAGCTTTTTATTCTTACTAAGTATCCATCGATTTGTTTTCTTGCAAAATGTGAAAAAAGAATGAAAGCTATTATATGAATAATAATGAAAACAATTCCACTTAAAATAGATTCTGTAATAGGGATTATAACTGAATCTGATTGAGAGTCACATTTAAGATAATCATAAATATATTCAGAATCTGTATAGAGATAAAAAGAGCGAATTATAAAAATAATGCTTGATAAAATACCTAGAATTAAGGTTGAAGTGAAGTATGCGCGAATGTTAAAAATCATTAACCAATAAACTTGAAATGTAGCAAACTATTGTGTTAACAATATCCCATCATTTTATAAGCGATAAACCCCATCCATTCTTTAAAAAGCATTTGCCACCTTCTCAAAGCATCTACATCTGGTATAAATAAATGGTCTAATAAAAACTTGCGTGGCCCTGCTTGCTGGTCAACACTAAATGGGGTTACTTCTAAACCAACTTTGGTAAAACATCTTTTTGCTCTTGGCATGTGTTTGGCAGAAGTAACCAAAATGTATTTTCCTTTTTTGTACTGTTGGTTTAAAATTTCAGCACAGTTAACGGCATTCTCTCGGGTGTTTTTAGATTCACTTTCAATAATTAAATCTTCCTCAGGTATGCCAATATCCAATAAGTAATCTTTAATGTACAAGGCTTCTTTTTCATCAGGTCGCATTATTTGACCCGAGCCACTGCTTATCATTATTTTTTTAGCCTTACCTGTTTTGTATAATTTAATTCCTGCCATTAGCCTGTCAGTAGCCGAGTGAAATTGTATGAGTTCTTGTTTGGGGTCATGATTGCTAAAACCTCCCAATACAATAGCAACATCATATTCTTCTTTTAGGTCGCTGTATTTTATGGCTCGGTCTTCATAGGTTCTTACAAATTCGTCAGTGATAAAAGCATTAGAAAAAAAGTAAAAACAAATAAGTGAAGCCCAAAGTAATTTTTTCTTTCGCTCAGGTTTTTTAGTGAGCATTCCCCATAAGAATAATGCAAATATCCATACAATAGGTGTGGTTAAGAAAAACAATATTTTAGATAGGTAGAAAAACATTAGTGGGTTGCCATTTCCTGTAATGCTTCAATCCATTTTGGGTGGTCATTTAAACTTTCTACCAACTGCCATTTTTCACCACCGTTTTCTTCAAATATTTCTTTAAACTCTACTCCAACTTCTATGGTTGTTTCTAAACAATCTGCTATAAAACTAGGTGAAAAACATAACACATTTTTAATTCCTTGTTTAGGTAAATCAGCAATTACCAAATCAGCATAAGGTTTTAACCAAGGGTCTTTTGCTCTTGATGCCAATCTTGATTGAAATACTACTTCGTAATCAGTCTCACTAAGGTTCATTTTAGCAGCAATCAACCTTGATGTTTCGTAACATTGAGCTCTGTAGCATAAGCGGTTTTTGCTATGGTACTTTGCACAACAAGCATCACTGATCTGACAATAGTTGTCAACGGAATCTTTTAAAATGTGTCGTTCAGGTATTCCGTGATAACTAAAAACTACTTTATCAAAATCACCAGTTTTCCAATAGTTGTTGCCTAAGTCAGCAAAAGTTTCGATAAACAATTTGTTTTGTACAAAGTTTTCTATAAAAGAAATGTTTGGATGATAGTTTAGTTTTTTAAGTTCTGTTTTTACTTTTTCAATACATGTTCTGGTAGAGGAGGAAGCAAATTGAGGATAAAGTGGAATTACTTTTAAGTCAGTTATTCCATCCGCTTTAATTTGTTGTAATACAGAATTAATTGATGGGTTTTGGTAACGCATTGCCAAATAAACAGAAGTTTCGGAACCCATTTTTTCTTGTAACAGCTTTCTTACTTCTTTTCCGTAGTAAAATAATGGTGATCCATTTTTTGTCCATAATTGCTGGTAAATCTCTGCAGATTTTGGAGCTCTTAAAGGAGCAATAATCAAATTCACCAACATCCATCTACTTAAATAAGGTAAATCAATAACGTATTCATCCATTAAAAATTCACGTAAATATTTCCTTACATCTTTAACCGAAGGACTGTCTGGTGTGCCCAGATTAATAAGTAAAACTCCTTTTTTCATGGATGCAAAAATACCAATTAAGCCAATCGAATTTAAAGTTTATAATTAATTTAGTGCTATGGAATATTCATATCTAAAGGCATTACATATCATATTTGTTGTAACTTGGTTTGCGGGTTTGTTTTATATTGTAAGACTGTTTATCTATTACGTAGAGGCAGAGGAAGAAGAGGAAGGAGCTAAAGCGATTTTAAGAAAACAATATAAAACAATGAGCAAGCGATTATGGTATGGAATTACCTGGCCATCAGCAATTTTAACTGCCTTTTTTGCTAGCTGGTTGTTGTTTTTCACCCCCACTGGTAGAGCTTGGTTAACTATGCCTTGGATGCATATTAAATTAACATTTGTTATTGCTTTGTACATCTATCATTTCTTTTGTCATCGAATGTTTACTCAATTAATAAACGATAAATTAACACACTCTTCGTTTAAATTACGGTTATGGAATGAAGTCGCAACGGTTTTTTTGTTTGCTATAGTTTTTCTGGTGGTATTGAAGAATAACATCAGTTGGGTGTGGGGAGTAGCTGGAATGGCAATTCTGGGAGCGATATTGTTTTTTGCTGTAAAGACTTATCGAAAAATCAGGGAGAAAAAAGAAAATCAGCAATAAGCACACACAGCCAAAGTATGATTACGGTGCTTTCTATCCAACCTGCGTAGAATAATTCTTTTCGGTTTTTGTTGGTTAAAGCAATTATTGTCATCGTTATTAAATGACCAACGGTTAGAGCTACTAAAATATGAGATTCTAACTCTAAGAAATAAAAACAAGCTAAAGAACCAATTAATAAAATCTCTGAAATTATTATGGTGTTTTTAATTCCTACTAATTGAGGGATGGTTTTCAAATTACTGGATTCATCGTATTTTAAATCTCTAATGTCAAAAGGAAGCGTAATGGCTATAATGAACAAGAAACATTGTATAAAAGCTATAATTGTATGAGATTCTAATTTTAAAGGAGAACTATCAATGTATGGTAATCCAAAGATGATCAAACTCCATACTAATGCAATGATAAAAACTTTAATAAAAGAGATGTCTCTTAAACCCTTATTTATAAATGGGATAGGTACAACATAAAACAAGGATAAAAATCCCATGATTACTAATAAAAACCATGATTCGGTATTGATGTAAAACATACATGAAAAACCAACCAGTGCTAATATTAATGAACTGATGCGAAGTATTTTTTCATACTTAACTACCCATTTTAGCCTTTCTCCAATTTTTTTGTATTTACTTAACCTAAAAATACGTTGTCCGTTATAAGTGAGGTAAGTAAAACAAAATACCATTGCGATAATGTAGGGGGAATTATTTTTTGGAAGATGATAGATTTGATAAGACAGGTGGGTGTAAGCTGCAACGCTAAGTGCGACTAATAGATTAGAGTAGATAAAAGTTTTAATAAAAGAAAGCACGACTTATATTATTTGTCGTCAGAGTTTCCATTTACAGCTAGACCAATAAGGTAGCCGCCAATCATACCAATTACACTATTTTTCAAAACACTTTGGGTACGTTTACTTCTGGCAATACGTTCATAACCACGTAAGTACTCATCTTCTTTAATGTATCTGGTATCTTTCAGTCTTTTTTGATTTACCTTAGTAGGAAATATTAATGTCGCAGCAGTATAAAATAAAGGTATTGGTATATATAAAAAACTTTGATCGCGCTGCATCATAAATCCAGCCCCAACACCAACACCTAAAGCAGTATAATTGGCAACTCGTGGTTTAAACGAATAATGGGCGTCACGTTCTCCGTAAACAAACATTTTCATGTCTTCAACTTTTAAAAAGTTACCTGAAAGGGTGTCGTATTCATACACAATGCTTTCTTTTCCATCGTCTTTAAGTGAAAAAACACGGTATTTATCAATAACAAACTCTTTATTGCTTTGGTCTTTAAAGGTGAACTCATAGTTGGTTTTTTCTAAAATATCACCTTTTAAAATTTTACCATTTAAAAATAAAATCTCGTCTTGTCCAAATGCAATTGATATACTTAAGGCAAGAACTATGGTAAGAAATATGTAATTTGTTTTAAACACCTATGGTTTACTAAACGGTTTGATATAACAAATAGTTCGTTTATTGCCTCAAAAATAAATATAGTATGCAGTTAAAACAACACAAATCCTAAAATATTAAATAAGATTGGAGTTCTAGAGGTTTTAAAAACCGCAATTACAGGCTTTAGAGAATTTTATTTTAGTTTTAGGTAGTAGTGATCTAATTTTATCGTGTTCGTTTTTACTCATTAAAATAACACGCATATCAATTTCTTGGAGGGTTTCGCTTAAATCAGAAATTTCATAGGGTAGTGATCCAATATCGTTTCCCCATAAATCCATGTAATGCAATTTTTTTAAATATCTAATTTCTGCTGGAATACTAACAATTTTATTCTGATTAGCTTTAAATGTTTTTAAGTGTATTAATAAGCCAAGTTCTTTGGTTACAACTTCAATTTTATTGCTGGATATATCCAAATCCTGTAAATACTGAAATTCATTAATTCTTTTAGGGAATTCGGTAAGTTTATTTTTACTTACATCTAAAGCGTTGAGGTTTTTAAACTGATAGATTTCTTCAGGTAAACCTTTAAGTTTTTCACCTTTAATTTTTAATTTGTAAATGGTTAATGGGTCTTGTTTTAATGCTTGTTTTAAAGTGTAAGTAGGAACTGTATCAAAAGCAATAGAATCTAGCAACTGAGCGTTAACCAAATTAATAAAACATAACATTACTGTTAGGCTAATTAAAAATTTGTATGGCTTTCTCTTTGTCAAGTTTAAGTTGGTTTATTAAATCATCAATTGCGTTAAATTTTTGTTCGTCTCTTATGCGTTCATAAAACTCTATTCGTATGGTTTTATTATAGATGTTTTCGTTAAAATTAAAGATATTTACTTCAATAGTTTCGTTAATTCCATCAATAGTTGGTCTAACACCTATGTTTAACATTCCTAAATGAGAAGTTCCATCAACGGTTACTTTTACAGCATATACTCCTTTAGCAGGGATTAACTTGTACCACTCATTAATTTTAACATTAGCTGTAGGAAATCCTAATTCTCTCCCTTTTTTATTCCCATCAACTACAGTGCCGCAAATAAAATAATTGTAACCCAAAAATTGATTGGCAGCAAATATTTCTCCAGCTACCAAAGAGTTTCTAATTTTAGTTGAGCTAATGTTTATTTGCTGAATTTCCTGAGCAGGTATTTCTTGTACTTTAAAGTCATAAAGAGGTGCTAGTTCTTGTAAGTCTTCTAATGACCCTTCACGATTTCTACCAAAGTGATGATCGTAGCCAATTACTAACTGTGATACGTTTAATTTATTAATTAAAATATCTCTTACATATTCGGTAGAACTTAGGCGTGAAAATTCTTTAGAAAAAGGATGTACGATAAGATGATCAATTTTTTCTTTTTTAAGCATCTCGATTCGTTCACTAATTGTATTTAATAAACGAAGTTCATTATCATCAGGATAAAGCACCATTCTTGGGTGTGGGAAAAAAGTTAAAACAGCACTTTCTAAATTATGATTTTCAGCATTTTTTTTCAACTGGTTTATAATTACTTGGTGGCCAGAATGAACCCCATCAAAAGTACCTATGGTAAGTGCTATTTTTCCAGTAAAATCAAACTCTTCAATACTTCTGTAAATCTTCACGTAAGTATGCTTAAAATGATAATAAAATCAAATAATTTATGCACACAAATATCAGTAATTATATTTAATAAAAATAATCTTAAAATTCTTGTTATTTAATGGGTTATTTATAGTACTTTCGCACCCGTAAATTAGACATCAAATATTTAATACATAAAACACAAAAGTAATGTCAGGTAATACCGGAAAAATAACTCAAGTAATTGGTCCTGTTGTAGATGTTAGCTTCAATACAGAAAATGGAGCTTTACCAAACATTTTAGACTCTTTAGAAATCACAAGAGAAGATGGGCAAAAAGTAATCTTAGAATGTCAACAACATATTGGAGAAGATACTGTTAGGGCTATCGCAATGGATGCTACAGATGGTCTGAGAAGAGGAATGGAAGTTGTTGCTACAGGAAGTCCAATTACCTTACCTATTGGCGAGGCAATTAGAGGAAGATTATTTAACGTAGTTGGTGATGCTATTGATGGAATAGGAGAAGTTTCTAAAGAAGGAGGTTATCCAATTCACAGAGAGCCACCAAAATTCGAAGAATTATCTACTTCTACTGAGGTGCTTTTTACAGGTATCAAAGTAATTGATTTGATTGAGCCTTATGCAAAAGGTGGTAAGATTGGATTATTTGGTGGTGCGGGTGTTGGTAAAACCGTATTAATTATGGAGTTAATTAATAACATTGCCAAAGGTCACTCAGGTTTATCTGTATTTGCTGGTGTAGGTGAAAGAACAAGAGAAGGAAATGACTTGTTGAGAGAGATGATTGAATCAGGTGTAATCAAATACGGTAAAGAGTTTGAAGAGTCAATGGAAAAAGGTGGATGGGATTTATCTAAGGTTGACAAGGAAGGATTAAACGAATCAATGGCAACATTGGTGTTTGGTCAGATGAACGAGCCTCCTGGAGCAAGAGCAAGAGTTGCTTTATCAGGACTAACTTTAGCAGAGTACTTTAGAGATGGTGAAGGTGATGGACAAGGTAGAGATATCTTATTCTTTATTGATAATATTTTTAGATTTACACAAGCTGGTTCTGAGGTGTCTGCACTATTAGGTCGTATGCCTTCAGCGGTAGGTTACCAACCAACATTAGCATCAGAAATGGGTGCGATGCAGGAAAGAATTACTTCTACTAAATCAGGTTCTATTACATCTGTACAGGCGGTTTACGTGCCTGCAGATGATTTAACTGACCCTGCTCCTGCTACAACGTTTGCTCACTTGGATGCTACAACAGTACTTTCTCGTAAAATTGCTGAGTTAGGTATTTATCCAGCAGTAGATCCACTTGATTCTACATCAAGAATTTTAACTGCTGAGATTGTTGGTGATGAGCACTATAATACAGCACAAAGAGTAAAAGAAACGTTACAACGATATAAAGAATTACAAGATATTATTGCCATCTTAGGTATGGATGAATTATCTGAAGAAGATAAGTTAGTTGTACACAGAGCAAGACGTGTTCAAAGGTTCTTATCTCAACCTTTCCATGTTGCGGAACAGTTTACTGGTTTAGAAGGTGTTTTAGTTCCTATTGAGGATACCATTAAAGGATTTAATATGATTTTAGATGGTGAAGTTGATGAGTATCCAGAGGCTGCATTTAACTTAGTAGGTTCTATTGAAGAAGCTATTGAGAAAGGTAAGAAAATGATGGCAGAAGCTTAAAATATGTGATGAGTTAGGAGTGTTGGGTTAAGAGATTTATTAAGATAAATAGTTAAGACCCAAAACTCAAAACTCAAAACTCAAAACTCAAAAAGATGCAATTAGATATAATTACACCAGAAAAAAACCTTTACTCAGGAGAAGTTGAGATGATTAACCTTCCTGGATCTGATGGATCTTTTGGAGTTTTAAAGGATCATGCTCCGATAGTTTCAACCTTAAAAGCGGGACAAGTAAAAGTTGTTGAGGCTAGTAAGGAAGAAAAAGTTTTTGAAATTAATGGCGGAGTTGTTGAGGTAAACAGTAATAAAGTTATTGTTTTAGCAGAGTAAAAAATACTTGATTATATTAAAAAAGGGACTTTCAATGAAAGTCCCTTTTTTGTTATCACTACTCAATTATTATTTGCTATAACTTAGCAAGAATAATTTCCTTTTTTGTTAAAGTTTGAGAATAAGCTGAAGGGGATGGACCACTTATTTCTCCTTTAAAACTAATATGTTCATCATCAGAACTAACATTGAAATTATAATGGTGAGCTTGATTTTTATGCTCTTTGTTTTGTTGTAATGTTCCTATTAAAGTGTTGTTGTAATAAACATCAATTTGCTGTATACCTTTTTCAAAAGGAATGTCATTAATCATATTTCCATTCTCATAAATAACTAATTCCTTACAGTTAGATTGGTAGTTTTCGCAAGACCATTTTACTGAGATTTGTGTAGCATCAATTTCGGTAAAAGATAAGTTGACATGATTACCATAAACCAAATAATGTAAATAGCTAATGGGACCTTTATTTAAACTTGGGTGTAATGAGAAAATCCCAATAATAACAAATGCAGTAAATATGTTTTTAATCGAAATCATTTGAAGCTAAAACGTTTAGCTAAAGTAAATGGTTGGAATACTAGTTAGACTTTTTTAGTAAGATGTATTTGATGCCCAAATTAAATTCAAGTGAAAAATTTCTTGCTGAATTAAAGGCATTATTTTTATTAGCAACATTTACTAAGCCTTGATTGTACCTAACGCTAGGAGTAATAATAAAAGTTTTAGAAATGTATCGGTCTTGCTCAATTCCGAGTACAAATCCAAAATCACTACTTTGATAAGTATCTAGTTTTTGTTTCACCCCATTTATATTGGTAGATGAGCTGGTTAAATAACTAGCATAAACACCTCCTATAAAATTGGTGGAATACACTTTATTATCAAAAGTAGATTTAGTATTCATTTTTTTAGCCAACAGGTTAAGGGTAGTGTAATTTAAATTAAGTTCTTCATGGAAATTATTTTCAGGACCATTAAACCTTCTTTCGTAACCAGATGTGCTGTTGATATTGATGTTTGCTTCAATATTAACTTTATCCGATAAGATGTAACCAGTGGTAATACCAAAGTTATGTCCGAAATCAAGGTATTCTATTTGATTGTAATTTGACAAATAATTATCCTTAGCAATACGGGTAATTAACCCTTGTTTTTTAACACCAGCATTTATCCCAAAATATAATCTTCTAGCATAAATACCATAGCTAGTGTATGATGAAAAGCGTTTACTATTAAAAACAATTTTGTTTTTCTCTTTCTTAACTAAAAAATCAGAACTATTATAAATGTGAGAAATGTCTCTTTCTGTGATTGTTCTTCGTTCAAATTCTGCTAATGTTTTTTCTTCAGAAGTTTTTAATCTACTTAAGTCATCAATAACAATAGGATTAAATAATTTCTCTTTTGAAGTATTATTTAAAGAGGAATAAGTTGTGTAGTCTGAACTCTTGGTGTCTTTTTGGATGCTTGTTTGTTCTTTTGCTTCAGCAATTGCTTTACTGATAGAGTTAGTATTAGTATTTTTTGACCTCAATGCAGTACTTCTTTTGTCCTCCTTATTATTTAGTGTTTCTTCATTTATAATCTGAGCTGTAACGGTATTATTACTTTCTTGAAATTTGCTTTGAGTAGAATTTGTAGTATTAGTTTTACTGTTTTCTTGATTTACAGGTGTGTTATTTTTACTTATAGTTTCGCTGTTATCATTACCAAAGTACTTGTTGTAAGTAACATAACTACTAGTTAATAAAAGAAGTATGGCACTACCTTTTATTATTACATTTCTCCACCAAATGTATTGCTCATGCCTATTAAGACTAACAACTAATCTGTCCCATACAGAAGCAGTATCTAATTTGGTCGCTAACTTCTCCCAAACAGTATAATCTGGTCTTTCTTCTAGCTTAGATACTTCTCTTTTGTACCACTCACTAATATTTTCATCAGTAAGAGTCATGTCAGCATCTAAGTCATCAGATAATGATTGCCAAACATTATTGTCAGGCTCAACATTAAACTTGTTTAGCTCATCCCTGTACCAATCTTCTATGTTATCAAAATCCTTCAACTATCTTACATAATATTTATTCACTAACTCTCGTAATACACTTTTTGCTTTACTTAATTGTGATTTGGATGTTCCTACACTAATATCCAACATGTCAGCAATTTCTTTGTGTTTGTATCCTTCAACAGTATAAAGATTAAAAACTGTTTTTGCGCCTTGAGGTAGCATGTTAATGATATCTGATAAATCATTAGTTCTTGAAATGTTTGTTACTTCATCATGTGAGCCTGCTAAATAAACTGCTTCTTGAAAATCAACATTTGACATTCTATTTGCTTTTCTAAAATGATCTATTGCAGTGTTCACAATAATTCGTCTAATCCAAGAACTTAAATTCCATTTACTATCGTATTTGTCAAATTTTTTAAAAACCTTAAAAAATCCATCATGGAGAATGTCTTGGGCTAGCTCTCGGTCTTTGGTGTAGGTAAGACACACTCCAAACATTTTAGAAGCAAACATATTGTAGAGTGCTTCTTGATGTTTTCTGCTGCCTTCGTAACAACCTTCTATTATTTCGTCTAGTTCCACGTGTTTAGTAAGTTAGTAGTTTTGGTGTATTACAGATGTAATACGTGTTCAGGGTAAAAAAGGTTGGTAAAAAAGAGGAAAATATTTTAATGGTAAAAACTGTTGAAATGTTGTGAAAAAAAACGGGTTTATAAAATTGCCGTTTTGGGGTTCTTTCTAACTTTGCAGCTCTAACATTTCTGTATTAAAATGATAGCATTTTTTAAGACTCAATCTAACAAAATTATTGCAGTTCAATTTCAAGGTGAAATGAACGAAAGTGACTTGCCAAAACTTAATTGGTTGTTGGCAGGTGAGCATTTAAATGATGCTTCAGTATCTGGTTATTTTATTGGGCCAAGAGCAGAAATGGTTTCTCCATGGAGTACCAATGCAGTTGAGATTTCTCAGAATATGGCTATTGAGAATATCGTTAGGATGGAAGAGTATAAAATTGCTGAATCCGACCAAGATTTTTATGATCCTATGTTGGAGATGATGTTTACTGAACTAAATCAGCAGTTATTCGATATTGATATTGAGCCAGATCCAGTTGAATATATTGATAATATTGCGGAATACAATCAACAAGAAGGTTTAGCTTTGAGTGATGCTGAGGTGGAATATTTAGTTAATGTGAGTGAAAGGATTGGGAGAAAGTTAACAGATAGTGAAGTGTTTGGTTTTTCTCAGGTAAACTCAGAGCATTGTAGACACAAAATCTTTAATGGAACATTTGTTATTGATGGGAAAGAAAAACCATCTTCTTTATTCAATTTAATTAGAAAGACTTCTAAAGAAAATCCCAATACTATTGTTTCGGCATATAGTGACAATGTAAGTTTTGTAAAGGGACCTAAGGCAATGCAATTTGCGCCAATTTCTCAAAACAAAGCAGATTTTTTCGAAACAAAGGATATAGATACAGTACTTTCTTTAAAAGCAGAAACGCATAACTTTCCAACTACAGTTGAACCTTTCAATGGTGCAGCTACAGGAAGTGGGGGTGAGATTAGAGATAGAATGGCTGGCGGTCAAGGTAGTGTTCCTATGGCTGGAACAGCTGTTTACATGACTTCTTATTCAAGACTAGAGGAAGGAAGAGATTGGGAAAATGTTATGCCAGCAAGAGATTGGTTGTATCAATCACCGATTGATATTTTAGTAAAAGCATCTAATGGAGCTTCTGATTTTGGAAATAAGTTTGGTCAACCATTAATCAATGGTTCTTTACTAACCTTTGAACATGCAGAAGGAGGGAAGAAATATGGCTTTGATAAGGTAATCATGTTGGCTGGTGGTATTGGTTATGGCAAGTTAGAAGATGCTCAAAAGCATACTCCTGAAAAAGGAGATAAAATAGTTGTATTAGGAGGAGATAATTATAGAATTGGAATGGGAGGTAGTGCGGTATCTTCAGTTGCAACCGGAGAGTTCAGTAATGCCATAGAGTTAAATGCAATACAACGTTCTAATCCAGAAATGCAAAAGAGAGCTTCAAATGCAGTTAGAGCATTTGCAGAAGCTTCAAATAATCCAATCATTTCTATCCACGATCATGGCGCTGGAGGGCATTTAAATTGTCTTTCTGAGTTAGTTGAAGAAGTTGGGGGTGCTATTAATTTAAGAAAGCTTCCAGTCGGTGATCCAACTTTATCAGCTAAAGAAATTGTAGGCAACGAATCTCAAGAAAGAATGGGGTTAGTTATCAAACAAGAAGATATTGCTTTGCTAGAGGAGATTTGTAAAAGAGAGCGTTCTCCAATGTACGTTGTTGGAGAAATTACAGCCGACCATCACTTTAGTTTTGTTGATGAGAAAACTGGTCAAAATCCAATCGATTTACAGATTGAAGATATGTTTGGTAAACCACCAAAAACTGTAATTACTGACAATACAGTTAAACCAGGGTTTGCCACTGTAGATTATGACAACTCTAAGATAGAACATTACATCAAACAAGTTTTACAATTAGAAGCTGTTGCATGTAAAGATTGGTTAACAAATAAAGTTGACCGTTCGGTAACAGGTAAAGTTGCAAAACAACAAACAGCAGGTGAAGTTCAATTGCCTTTAAACAATTTGGGTGTAGTTGCTCTTGATTTTAAAGGTAAAGACGGAATTGCAACAGCTTTAGGACATGCCCCTGCAATAGCATTGAGTTGCCCTAAAGATGGTAGTAAAATGGCAATTGCAGAAGCTCTTACTAATATTGTTTGGGCTCCAATGCAAGATGGTTTAAAATCAGTTTCATTAAGTGCAAACTGGATGTGGCCATGCAAGAATGAAGGTGAAGATGCAAGGTTATATGATGCAGTAGAAGCAGTGAGTAATTTTGCCTGTGATTTAGGAATTAATATTCCTACAGGTAAGGATTCTTTATCAATGGTTCAAAAGTATAAAGATGAAAAAGTTTACTCACCAGGTACTGTAATAATTACAGCTTCTGGTCATGTAAGTGATGTTAGAAAAGTGATTGAACCAGTATTGGTTAATGATGAAAACACATCTTTATTACTAGTTGATTTTTCAAGAGATAAATTCAAGTTAGGAGGTTCATCGTTTGCTCAGGTAATTAATAAAGTAGGAGATGAAACTCCAACTATTGCAGATAACGAATACTTTGCTAATGCTTTTAATAGTATTCAGAACTTAATTAATGAAGGATTGGTATTAGCTGGACATGATGTTTCTGCTGGTGGTTTAATTACTACTTTATTAGAAATGAATTTTGCCAATAGTAAAGGCGGAGTTGATATCAATTTCTCTTCTTTAGATGAGAAGGATTTAGTGAAGATTTTGTTCTCTGAAATTTCTGCTGTTGTACTACAAGTTAAGGATAGTACAAAGGTGCTTTCTGAGTTAGGTAAAAAAGGAGTTCATGCTCATTTAATAGGAACACCAACTGCTGATAGGGTAATTAATATCAGACAGCAAGATGCTCAATTGTCTTTTGATATTGACGAAATGAGAGATGTTTGGTATAGAACATCTTATCTATTAGATAAAAAACAGTCTACCGAAGAACTAGCAACTGAGCGTTTCGAATCGTATAAAAACACTGTTTTGGATTATCAGTTACCTGAATCTTTTACGGGTAAGCTATATGATTACAATTTAGCTCATGGCAGGCAAAATGCTACAGGGGTTAAAGCTGCCATTATTAGAGAGAAAGGAGTGAATGGAGATAGAGAAATGGCGTACTCATTATTCTTAGCTGGATTTGATGTTAAAGACATTCATATGACCGATTTAATATCAGGTAAGGAAGACTTATCTGATGTAAATATGATAGTCTTTGTAGGTGGTTTCTCTAACTCAGATGTATTAGGTTCAGCTAAAGGTTGGGCTGGAGCTTTCTTATATAATCCAAAAGCAAAAGAAGCATTAGATAATTTCTATGCAAGACCAGATACATTAAGTTTGGGAGTTTGTAATGGATGTCAGCTAATGATGGAGCTTGGTTTGGTAAAGTCAAAAGGAGAAACCCAACCAATGCATCATAACAAATCACACAAGTTTGAATCAAGTTATTTAAATGTAGATATTCCAGAAAATAACTCTGTGATGTTAAACTCATTAGCCGGAAGTAAATTAGGTATATGGGTGGCACACGGGGAAGGCCGCTTCTTATTTGAAGGCGAAGAGGAAGATTATAACATTGTAATGAAATATTCAGGAAATGCTTATCCAGCTAATCCAAATGCATCAGAATATGATACTGCAGGTATGTGTTCAGAAGATGGAAGACATTTAGCAATGATGCCTCACTTGGAAAGAATCATCTTCCCTTGGCAAGCAGGTCATTATCCTACAGATAGAAAACAAGATGATGTAACACCTTGGTTTGAGGCATTTGTAAATGCTAGAAACTGGGTTGAATCTAATAGAGGTTAATTTATTGCAACCTAAAGGTTAAATTTAGAAATACACAAAATTAAAAGTTCCCGTCAAATGGGGACTTTTTTCGTTTAATAACAATTTGCTGTTCATTATTTCAAAAGTTCAATTTCTGAGCTGGAGTGTTTTCTTAATAAATTTAAAGAAGAAATTGTGAACCTTGAAAAGGTAAATTAGGATCAGGAACTATAAAAAACACAAATCCATATCTATATGTCGCAACGTAAAATTTACGTGCTTGATACTTCTGTAATCTTGCACGACCACAACGCTATTAAATGTTTTGAAGAGAATGATATTGCCATACCAATTACGGTATTAGAAGAGTTGGATAATTTTAAGAAAGGTACTGATACCAAAAATTATGAAGCAAGAGAGTTTATAAGATTTCTAGATAAACTATCAGAGAAACATGAATCGTTGCAAAAGTGGGTAAAGATTAATGGAGGAAAAGGAAGGTTTAAAATCATCTACCATGATGAGAATGTGGTAAAAACTGAAGAGGTTTTTCAGGAGCATAAAGCTGACCATTTGATTTTAAGTGCAGCCATGTCGTTACAAAAGAAAACACCAAAGCAAAAAGTGGTGTTGGTAACTAAAGATATTAACCTAAGACTTAAAGCTAAAGCACTAGATTTAAATGCTGAAGATTTTAAATCGGGTAAGGTAATTAACGATGTAAAAGACTTATTTACAGGTAAATCATTAATTAATAATGTTGATCATGATGAACTAAAAAGTTTATTTACAAAAGGTTCGTTAACTAAGCCTAAATTTTTAAAAAAGCCAGATAAAAATCATTTCTATATTTTAAAGAATGGTACTTCATCAGGGTTGGCATATTACAACCCTTTTGATGAAAAATTAGAAAGAGTTGAGAAGCAATATGTTTATGGAATTAAGCCAAAAAATGCAGAACAAACCTTTGCTATTAATGCTTTATTGAATGAAAACATTAAGCTAATCACTTTGCAAGGTGTAGCAGGTACAGGTAAAACATTGTTGGCTTTGGCAAGTGCTTTGGAGCAACACAAAAAATACCATCAAATTATTTTAGCAAGACCAATTGTACCATTAAGCAATAAAGATATTGGTTATTTGCCTGGTGATGCTCAAGAAAAGATAAACCCTTATATGCAGCCTTTAATGGATAACATGAAGTTTATTAAAAACCAGTTTAGCCAAAACGAGCGTAAGTACAAGGGAATTGAGGACATGGAAAAGAGCGGTAAGATTGTTATTGCTCCTTTGGCTTATATTAGAGGAAGGAGTTTATCGGATGTTTTCTTTATAGTTGATGAGGCTCAAAATTTAACACCACATGAGGTGAAAACCATTATCACACGTGCAGGAGAGAATACCAAGATAGTCTTTACTGGTGATGTTAATCAAATAGACACGCCATATTTAGATGAACAATCAAATGGGCTTTCTTACTTGATAGATCGATTAAAAGGACACGAATTGTTTGCTCATATTACCTTAGAAAAAGGAGAACGCTCTGAGTTGGCAAACGTGGCGAATGAATTGTTGTAACAGTTTTACTCTTTAGACTTTAACGATATTTCTTTTAACCAGGGTTTGTTGGTGTAATAATTTTGATGGTTATCTCGTTTTTATAATGAACCGTTTAACCAATTTCCTATGAAAACCATCAAATCTATTTTATTTTTAGCATTACTTTTTCTAGCTTTTAATCTAGTTGCTGATAATCACAATAAATTCCCAATTATTAGAGGGGAAACCTTATATGATGAAACTATAAATATTCCTTCAGGTATTAATGGAAAGTTTACCATTATAGGAATAGCTTCATCTAAAAAAGCTGAGGCAGCTTTAAGAACCTGGATGCAGCCAGTTTACGATTTGTTCATTAATCAAAACACATTTATACCGATTGACTATAATGTGGACATTTATTTTGTTCCAGTATTTAGTGGGGTGAATAAGACAGCGTATAATTCTGTAAAGAAGAAAACCAAACAAGAGTTAGATAAGGAGTTGTTCCCGTATGTATTGTTCTATAAAGGAAACTTAGATGAGTATAAGAACAAACTAAAGATTAAAGATAAAAGCAAACCTCACTTTTATGTAATTAACCAAAAAAGGAATATAGTTTACACTACCTCAGGTGATTTTACGCAAAAGAAATTGGATAAAATGGAGAGTTTGGTGTTAGAATGACGATTGATTTCTATGAATTCTGATATGCACATCACTTAACTTTTTGTATTTTTCGGGCAATGTTTAGATGCCTAATACTAACGCTTATAATGTTATATACCTCTTTAGGGGTAGGGAAGAATTTAGCCAATAAAAACTTCTATTTGATTGATTCATTAGATTTAAACAGTATTTCTGACGACCTAAAACTACAATTAGATACATTATTAACAAAATTTCACGATTCGGAGAATGATACTCTTAAATGCTATTACCTAAATAAGATTGCAGCAAATGTTTATGATCAAAAGGTTTCAAATGCCTACAATAATTATATGTTGCATTGGGTTAATCAGAAACTTATAACTGAGAAAGGTGTTAAGGAGTTAATTAGGTACAAGAAATACAAAATTTCAGGGCTTTTAAATAGAGGCTATGACTATGATGTTCATGCACAAACGGAACTTGCTATTAAAGATTATCAATTAGGTGTAAAAATAGCAAATGATATAGAAGATTATCAACTAATGGGGGATTGCTATAATTCAATGAGTTTATCCTATTTGGATCTGGGGAGAATGGAAAAAGCTCTGGAATGTGGTTATAAAGCTATAGATATTAGTATTAAAATCGGCAATAAAAAGGATGAGGCAAATGCTCTTATTAATCTAGGAGGTATTTATTATAACATGGGACAACCAGATAAAACGGTTGAAAATTTTGAAAAAGCGCTTAAAATATATGAAGAGTTAGGCGACCTGGAGAAAGTAATGCACGTAAACTCCACTTTAGCCAGCTTTTCACATATGTCTGGAAACCTTCAAGAAGCAATAGGTCTTCAACAAAAAGTGTTGACTTATTATGAAGAAAAAAATGATAAACTCAATGTTTCGCAATCTCTTCATTCGTTGGGAAGATATTATACAGGTAATGACAATGATAAGGCATTAGAATATTATTACAAGTCTCTTGAAATAAAGGAAGAAATAGAAGCTAAAGACGGAATTAGTTATACCCTAATGGCAATAGCATCTATAGAAAGGGATAGAGGTAATTTAAAAGTCTCAAAGCAAATGGGTGAAAGGTCTTTTGATGTCGCAACTGAAATTGGTTTCGTTGATAATATTATTCAATCATCACAATTTTTAAAGGATTTGTATTTAGAACTTGAAGATTATCAAAAGGCTTATAATATGCTGGAAACATATACTATTTTAAAAGATAGTATAGCTAACCAAGAATTAAAGGATTTAAGTTTTGAGAAGGAGACACAATATAAGTATGAAAAAAAGAAAGCTCTAGATGACGCAGAAAATGAAAAGAAACTAGCATTAGAAATTCAGAAAAAGCGTCAAAATCAAATAATAGTATTTTTTGTAATAGGTATAGCAATCTTATTAATACTAATGCTTGTTGTAATCGTAAAAAGATTAAGGTTAATTAAACACCAAAAGCAGTTAATAGAAGAACAAGCTCAAAAATTGAAAGAGCTAGATCAAACTAAAACCAAATTTTTTAATAATGTAGCTCATGAATTAAAAACACCGCTCACACTTATTTCTGGTCACATGGAATCAATGCTAAATGATCGATTTGGTGGGTTGAATGATAATCAGAGGAAAAGCATTCAAGTAGCAAAGAAAAACAATGACAGACTTGTTGAGATGGTTTCAGAAATTTTAGCTTTAGGAAAGCTTGAGTCCAGTAAAATGGAATTAAATACTGAGCAAGTTTCACTAGCTTCATTTGTAGATCGAATATTTTTCACATTTGAGTCTTATGCTCAACAGTTTGATATAGAATTAATACAACAAATAGATATTGAAAAAAATATCTTAGTTAATATCGATAGCGGAAAGATTGAAAAAGTGTTAAACAACCTTATATCGAATGCTATAAAATATACGCCAAGAGGAGGGCAGGTAATTTTACATATTTATCTTGAAAATGGTCAAATAACTTGTGCTGTAAAGGATTCCGGTATTGGAATTTCTAAGTCTGAAATATCTAAGGTGTTTGATCGATATTACCAATCTTCAAGTAAAAAAATGATAGAACAAGGTGGTACTGGAATAGGTCTAACCATTGTTAAAGAGTATATGGAATTGCATAATGGAATTGTTTCGGTGAGTTCTGAGGAAGGAAAAGGTAGTACGTTTACAATTGTATTTCCACCGGAAGTGATTGTAGACAAAATTGCTTCTCAACCTATCGATAAACAAGAAGAAGAGAATTTGTCACTTCCAGAACAACCTATTTTGAAAGAATCATCTTTCAATATTCTTGTAGTTGAAGATAATCGAGAAATGCAGCATTATCTTAAAGATATTTTAAGTGACTTTGCTAAAGTTTTTGTAGCTAACGATGGTATTGATGCATTAGAAATACTATCAAAAAACAAAATTGATTTAATGACTATAGATCTTATGATGCCAAATATGGGAGGGTTTGAGTTGTTAAGTAAACTAAAGGCTAATTCTGAATACAAGGATATATCGACCATAATGCTCACTGCAAGATCTGCCGAAGAAGATAAGTTAAATGCACTTTCTATTGGAATAGATGATTATATAACCAAACCTTTCAGTCAGAAGGAATTAATAGCTAGAGTGGCTAATTTACTTCAGAATAGAAAAGAAAGATTAGTTGAAATATCCAATAGCGATAAACCAGATATTGATAAGGATCAAGCTTTTTTAGTAAAGCTAAAAACAATAGTCTCTGATAACCTTTCATCATCTGATTTTGGTGTTGCCGAATTGGCAAATCAGATGGCATTAGGAGATAAACAACTCACAAGAACTGTAAAAAGAATAACGGGACTTACTCCACTGAAATTTATTCGTGAAGTAAAACTTTTAGCAGCTCAAGATTTATTAAAATCTAAAAAGTATCACACTGTTGCAGAAGTTTGTTATGCTGTTGGTTTTGAAAAACCAAGTTACTTTACTCAATTATATACGGAACGCTTTGGCAAACTTCCATCCGAATATCTGTCTTAATCTATTCCATTTCTTTCACTGAAACCCTTGTAAATAAAGAGGTGTCTTTTTTCGGGCAGTTTATGTCCTTTTTGTGGTATATCTCATTACTTCTTTCAAACTAGGTTTGTATCCAGAAAAACAGGTTAAAAAAATCCCCCTTTAGAGGGATTTCATTTGAATAACCTAAAAACTAAGTTTACAACACTGATGAGAGATCAAAATAAAATAATGGTCGAATTAACAAAAAGAGAAAACGAGGTATTATATCATATATCTCTTGGACTAAAAGATAAAGAAATAGCTGATCATTTATACATCTCATTAGGTACTGTTAAATCTCATGTAAAGAGCATTTATCGAAAATTGAAAGTGAGAAATAGAATAGAAGCAACAATAAAATATAACAATCATAAATAACCTGATAATAATGAAGAAAAAAAACTACTTTTTGAAATTGATACTATTAGTATTTGTTTCAATATTAATGAGCAATGTTTCGAAAGCAACTACTAGATCAGTAACAAATACTTTAGATACAGGGGCTGGTTCTTTAAGAGATGCTATTGACAATTCTATAGATGGAGATAGTATTGTATTTGATAACTCTATTAATGGAATACCTATAGTACTTACTTCCTATTTAGATGTTGATGTAGCTATAACTATAATAGGTAATGATACTAGTAATACTATTCTTTCAGGAGATTCTCTTTCACAAATTATGCGAATTTCAGATTCGGTACTAATAGAAGGGGTTCAATTTTATAAAGGGGCACAATTTGTTGTAATTTCTCAAATGGGAGGAGCTATACATGTAGCTACAACAGGTTATTTAACCGTTAAAAATTGTTTGTTCGACCAAAATGGTGCAAAATACGGAGGAGCAATTGCAGCAAGAAATGCGGCTGGAATTGATGCCAGTTATTGTGTGTTTAGAAACAGTATAGGAGACGGAACTGAGAATACCGGTGGAGGTGCTATTTCAATTTATTTTTCTTCTGGAATTTCAAGGTTTACTAACTGTAGTTTTATTAACAATATTCATAATATCTCTAACGGAAATCAAAGGTCGGGTGGAGCTATGTTTCTTAATGGTGGGGACATTACAATTAAGAATTGTGAATTTATTGGTAATGCGGTACTAAGTACAAGTCACAATTCGGAAGGAGGAGCTATTTATGCCCTTGCTTCCAATAGCTTTTTTCAAATCAATTTGACAATTGAAGGATGTTTGTTTGAAGATAATGAATGTACATCAACAATGGGTACTAAAGGTGGAGCACTTAATTTATCAATTAATGAGTTATATGCTAAATTTTCTATATCGAAAAGTAAATTCAAAAATAATCATTGTACTTCCACGGGTAATGCAATTAGTTATGGTGGTGCGATATATGCCAGAACTGTTGAGTTACAGATAACTACAACCGATTTTGAAGGAAATTCCGTAAGTACTAATGGGGCGGTATCTTCTACAGCATATGGAGGTGCTGTATATTCTGAGGGAGTTCCTAACTTGAAAATTGCTAACTCTTCATTTCATTTAAATACTGCTACTTCAAATAATCAAATTGCTAGTGGTGGGGCCTTATGTACCTCAAACTCAACAGATACGCTAAATTTAGAGAATAATACATTTTATGGCAATCAAACTATTGCTGCTGGGAACAGTAGAGGTGGGGCAATATATACTGTGGTGAGCTATAATTATTTAACCAACAATACCATTGCTAATAACTCATGTACAGGGACTAACCTTATTGAAGCTGGAGGGTTGCATTTAGCTAAAGTTTCTTCTGAGAGATATTTGTATAACAACCTTATTGCTGATAATGTTGCAAACAGTGGGAATTTTGATGATGTTAGGTGGGGTACTCCAGGAGCTTTTTCCAAAGTTAATAATTTAGTGGAAAACTCGGAAGTAACCGTTACATGGGCATATTCAACTAATCCAGGATTGGATCCAGCAGGTATAAAAAACAATGGAGGATTAACACCTACTGTTGCACTTATGGCAGGTGGAAACCCAATCGATAATGGAGATATAGCTACCTCTTTGCCTCTTGATCAAAGAAGTGCAGCAAGAGTAGGAAACCCTGATATAGGAGCTTTTGAGTTTGGTGGTTGTGCTAACACCTATTCTAATTTTAGTGAAGTTAATTGCGGTTCTTATACTGTGCCAAGTACGGATGAAACTTATACTACTATTGGAACATACACTGTTACGGATACCATTCCAAATGCATGTCTTATGGATAGCATAATGACTATAGATGTGACTATTCTGACTCCTCTTTCCGGTAGTGTAATGGACACGATATGCTATTCTGATAGTATTGTTATTAACGGAACAACATATAATCAATCTAACCCTAATGGAACAGAAACGTTTACTAATGTTGGTCCCTTTATGTGCGATAGCACGGTAACCGTTAATTTGAGTTTTACTACATTTAATGATCTAGATGTGATGGCAATTGAAGATACCATTTGTTATGGAGCCTCCACTTCTATACAAGTGGATACCACTGAAATGAATGTAAATTATGTGTTGAGAGATGATGCAACTGATTTAATCGTTGACGGTCCTATTGTAGGAAATGGAGGGAGCATTACTTTTAATACAGGAGTATTAACAAATACTACATCTTACAACATAAATGCTTGTTCGCAGGGATCTGCATTGTTACTTGATAACAATGATGATAGGGTAGATGTTACTCCAGCAGTTCCATTATCTGGTTCGTTTTCAGTGATGGGTTGGATAAAAACCACAGTCAACTCGGCTTCTTCTGGTAAGATTATGACATGGGCGGCTGCATCTGGAATTAGTTTGTACACACAGTTTGAATTGTTTTTTGGTAGAATTAGGTATTACTCGCTAAATACAAACGCAAATGCTAGCTTAGTATGGAGTAATGTGATGGTAAATGACGGAAATTGGCATCATTTTGCCATTACTAAAGATGGATCTACCGATAGTGTATCTATATATGTTGATGGAATATTGGATATTACTGATTATGCTCCTCACATCTATAATAATTTTGCAACGACAAGCGTTGGTCAGGCTTGGGTAAACAATTTGTTTTTCGGAAATATGGATGGTTCGGTGGATGAACTAAGTGTTTGGAATACCAATGTTAACTTAAGTCAAGTACAGAGTGCAATGTCAAACGGTTTAACAGGAACAGAGCCTAATTTGGAGGCATATTATGATTTTGAAGAGGGTGCAGGCTCAGCTATGATCGATAAATCTGCCAATGGCTATAACGGTACTTTAATTAATATGGATACTGTAAACGCTTGGGTTGAAGGAATTTCTTCAACACCATGTAAACAAGAAATGAGTACTATAGTAACGGTTAATGTTCTACCTTTAAAGACAGGAAGCGTAAATAGTACAATTTGTAATGAAGACAGTGTAGTAGTAAACGGGACTACGTATAATGCTTCAAACCCAACGGGAACAGAAGTATTTACGAATGTTGGGTCAAATATGTGTGATAGTACCGTGACCATTAATTTGAATGTATTACCAGCATTAGTTGGAAGTGTAACCAACACTATATGTAATGAAGACAGTGTAGTAGTAAACGGGACTACGTATAATGCTTCAAACCCAACGGGAACAGAAGTATTTACGAATGTTGGACCAAATATGTGTGATAGTACCGTAACCATTAATTTGAATGTGTTGCCTGCGATAGATACATCTACTACAGTAAATGGTTCAATGATTACATCTAATCAGACTGGAGCGACTTACGAATGGATAGATTGTTCTACCAACACAGCAATTGTTCCAGCAGAAACTGGACAAAGTTATACCGCTGTTTCAAATGGAAATTACGCAGTTGTAGTAACAGTAGGTGCATGTTCTGATACTTCTGCTTGTGTTGCAATTATGAGTGTTGGAATTAATGAAGAAAATTCATTTCAAAACATTAACATTTATCCTAACCCAACTCAAGCATTCTTCACTATTAAGTTGAATCAAATAGATAATGGATTAGTTAATGTTTATAATGTTTTGGGTGAACTTGTTTTTACTAATCAATTAGTTTCAACGGAAACATCAATTGATTTAAGAAATAGTGAAAAAGGAATCTACTTTGTTCAAATAAGTAATGGAGGAGAGACCATTACCAGAAGAGTGATTAAGAACTAATTAGTTTAGTATATCAAAAAAGCTCCAACTATGTTGGAGCTTTTTTATTATAAATCAGCAATTATCTTTTTGTGTATGAATTAATGTTGTTAACCAAAAATAAAAGTTGTTTACAGCGTTTTAGAGAATTTCTTGGAAAGAAATTAGAGAAGATGGAGAGTTTGGTATTAGAGTGAGCCTATTATTTCTTCACAAGTTTCTTCTGGTGATTTGTTTTTAGTGTAAAAAGTATCTTTCGCTAAAAGATAATTAGATAAATGATTAACAAAGAGTTGGTTTAGTTGTTTTCTAACATTAATATCTTGTTGTGAGAAATACTCTTGATAATCTCTTTCAAGCATTCTGGAATTTAGAATTTCTATACTTTCTTCTTTGTTTTCAGTAGGAAGAAGTAAGACAACTTTGAAATCTTTTAGTAATTGTATCGCTTCTTGCAACTGATTTTCATCCTCATAAACTGATAGTCCACCACCAAAATCAATAACACCTTTTTTACAATCTTCTAATACTCTTTTTATAGCGTAAATTCCATAAGGTTCCCAATATTTACAAAGGGCTAAGAAACCTTCTTCATTTTTAATTTGTTCAGCTTTTTCTTCGTTGTAATCGGTTTCTTTATAATAGTCAAAGCGGAGCATATCCATTCGATATCTAGGAAGACTTAATTTTTCAGAAAGTAACTTAGCAATAGTCGATTTACCTGTTCGGATAGGTCCAATTAAAATGATAATATTATCATTTTTAGACATTATTTTCTCGTATACTCATGCACAAACTCACATAGGCGTTTAACATTCTCTACCGGTGTGCTTGGTAAAATACCATGTCCTAAGTTAAAGATGTGGCCTGGCTTACCTTTTACGGAGTCTAAAATCTTTTTGGTTTTAGCTTCAATTATACTCCAATCGGCAAACAATGCTGTTGGGTCTAAATTTCCTTGTACTGCTACTTCGTAATTTAAACTTTCCCATGTTTTAGCTAAGTCGGTTTTCCAATCAATAGCAATTACATCTGGGTTAGCTTTACGCAAACTAGGTATTAAGTGAGCCGAGTTTACACCCATAGATATTAATGGTACATTAGGGTATTTCCCTTTTACAGTTTGCACCATTTTTTCCATGTGTGGGTAAACGTATTCGTTGTAATCATCTACATCTAAAGCACCTACCCAGCTATCAAAAATTTGTACAACCATAGCTCCACTTTCAATCTGAAAGTTTAAGTAGTTAGCCATAACAGTTCCTAACTTATCCATTAACAAATGCCAAGCTTTTGTTTCATTGTACATAAAAGCTTTCATGGTTTGGTAGTTCTTAGAAGGTCCACCTTCTATCATGTAACTAGCCAAAGTAAATGGAGCCCCTACAAAACCAATACAAGGTACATTCAATTCACCTTTTAAAATTTCTAAGGCTTTACCTGTGTACCACATTTCTGTTGCCGGATCAACTACTTTTAGTTTCTCTACATCAGCAACAGTTCTTACCGGATTATGGATTAATGGTCCATAGCCTTTTTTGTATTCAAAGCTAATTCCCATTGGCCCCAATGGAATTAAAATATCAGAAAATATAATGGCAGAATCCAATTCAAATTGATTGATGGGTAACAAAGTTACCTCTGCACTAACCTCAGGAATAGTACTGATATCTATAATGCTGTACTTCTCCTTAATTTTCATGTACTCTTTTTGGTAACGTCCAGCTTGACGTGCTAACCAAAGTGGAGTGTAAGGGGTTTCTTCTCTTCTACAAGCTTTTAAAAAATTATCATTAAAACTCATTATGCTTCTACCGTTTCATTTACCTTTTTCATGGCATTCTTAATTCCTGTTGTTATTCTTTCTAAATCTTCGTTGCTAATTGCTGAAGATAAAAACCAAGCTTCAAATTGTGAGGGTGGAACATAAATTCCGTTCTCAATTAATCCCCAGAAGAATTTTGCAAACTTATCTGTGTCGCACTCTTGTGCTTCAGTAAAGTTGGTTACCTTTTTGTTGATAAAGAAAGGGTTAACCATAGATCCAAACCTACTTACAGTTAGTTCAACTCCATTTTCTTCAGCAGCTTCTAACAATGCTTTTTCAATTGCTTCAGCATGCTCGTTAAACTGGTTGTATGGATTCTGTTTTTCTAATTCTGTTAATGTGGAAATACCTGCAGCCATGGCCACTGGATTTCCAGATAGTGTTCCTGCTTGGTACATTCCTCCTAATGGAGCAACATTCCCCATAATTTCGTTTCTAGCTCCATAAGCTCCTACTGGAAAACCTCCACCGATTACCTTGCCTAAACAAGTAATATCAGCTTCTATCCCTAATAATTCCTGAGCACCTCCAAACTTAGAACGGAAGCCAGTCATTACTTCATCTACAACCAATAATATTCCATTCGCTCGAGTAATGTCTCTGAGCTCCTTTATAAAATTGTCTGACGGTACAACCGTTCCCATATTTCCTGCAACAGGCTCTATAAATATCGCAGCTATATCATTACATTCGGCAATATGCTTTTTTACACTATCAATATCATTGTACTCGGCAATTAATGTGTTTTTAACTGCCTCTTCCGGCACACCTTCACTTCCGGGCAAACTAAAAGTAGCAATACCACTACCGGCAGCAACTAATAAAGCATCAGAGTGACCATGATAACAACCAGCAAACTTGATGATGTGATTCTTTCCAGTGTGTGCTCTAGCTAAACGAATAGCACTCAAAATGGCTTCAGTACCAGAGTTGACAAATCTTACTTTGTCCATTCCTGGGAATGCATTGCAAACAATCTCAGCTAATTTCAACTCATTCTCAGTACTTGCGCCAAAAGAGAACCCCATGCATACTTGTCTTTGCACAGTTTCAATTACACTATTGTTTCCGTGTCCTAAAATCATAGGGCCGTAAGAAAGAACTAAATCAATGTATTCATTTCCATCAACATCATAAATCTTACTTCCGTGAGCTTTATTAATAAACAATGGATTTCCACCAACAGATTTAAAAGCTCTCACCGGAGAATTTACAGCTCCTACTAAGTGCTTTTGTCCTTGGTTGTATAATTCTTGTGATTTTGTGTGATTCATTTATTTAAAATTTTAGCAGCTTCTTTCGCAAAGTAAGTGATGATAATATCAGCTCCAGCTCGTTTAATCGAAAGTAATGTTTCCATCATTACATTCTGCTCATCAATCCAGTTGTTTTGCCCAGCAGCTTTAATCATTGAATATTCACCACTAACATTATATGCTGCTATTGGTAAATCAAAATTGTTTTTTAAATCTCTTATTATATCTAAATAAGATAAAGCAGGTTTAACCATTAAGATTTCTGCTCCTTCATCTACATCAGCTTGTGCTTCTTTAATTGCCTCGTTTCTGTTGGCAGGATCCATTTGGTAGGTTCTTCTATCTCCAAAACTTGGAGAAGAATCAGCAGCATCTCTAAATGGCCCGTAATAAGATGAGCAGTATTTTACAGAGTATCCCATAATTGGAATGTGCTGGTATCCGTTCTTATCTAATTCATCACGCATTTCGCGAACTGCAAAATCCATCATTCCTGATGGTGCTACCATATCTATTCCAGCTTTTGCTTGAGCCAATACTTGCTTACGAAGGTTTACCAGGGTTTTATCATTGTCTACATCATGATTACATAATACTCCACAGTGGCCATGGTCTGTATATTCGCAAAAACAAACATCAGCAATTACTTGTAGAGTAGGGTAGTCAGCCTTTATTTGTCTAATAGCCCGCTGAATAATTCCATTCTCGTTCCAACTCTCGCTTCCTTCAGCATCTTTGGTTAATGGTATTCCGAAAAGAATAACCGAGTTAATTCCCAACGCTATAACCTCGTCAATTTCTTCATTAATGCGTTCTAGCGAATAACGAAATATGCCAGGCATTGAAGCAATTTCCTTCTTTATGTTATTTCCTTCTTCAATAAATAGAGGGTAGATAAAGTTGGAAACTTCTAGTTCAGTTTCACGAACTTTTGCTCTAATTTCTTCGGTTTTTCTATTGTCTCGAAGTCTTTCTGCCATTAGGAATTTTTAAGAGTACAAATATACGTTTGTAAAGAAGATGTTAAAAACAATACTTAGTATTATTTGAACTTGATTATGGTTTAAATTTACCTCATGAAGATTAAACCCATAATGGTTATTGCTGGAGGGAGTGGTTTTTTTGGTAGCTACTTGATTGATTATTTTAAAGATAAATATTCTATTAAGATACTTACCAGAACTTCAAATAAATCAAATAATGAGGTTGAATATTTGGTTTGGGATGGTAAAACCATAGATGCCTGGAAGTCTTCACTAGAAAACTCAGATGTGTTAATTAATTTATCAGGTAAATCGATTAACTGTAGATTCACAGAAGACAATAAAGAAAAACTCCTTTGTTCAAGGTTAGATTCAACTAGAGCTTTAAGGGAAGCAGTAAAAAGCTTAGATGAACCTCCAAAAGTTTGGTTAAACGCTAGTGCTGGATTAGTTTATAAACCTGGTGTTATACCTAATACCGAAGAAGATTTATCTACAAATACAGGGTTTTTAAGTGAGATGGCTATAGCTTGGGAGAAAGCTTTTTTTAAAAATGAGTTGCCTGAAACCAGGAGAGTAGCCATGCGAATTTCTTTGCTGTTAGGAAAGGAGGCTGGAGTTTTTCCTGTATGGAAGAAGTTGACTAAGTTGTTGCTAGGTGGGAAGGTAGGATCTGGAAAACAAATGATATCTTGGATGCACATTCATGATGCTGCACGAGCGGTTGAATTTTTAATAGAGAATAAGCTCGAAGGGCCTGTAAATTTTTCAACAAATCATCCTCTATCAAATGCTGAATTAATGAGCATGCTAAGAAAAGTAGTTGGTGTTCCTTTTGGGTTTCCAGCTCCAGCTTTTGGGATTAAGATAGTTGCTCCATTGATTGGGGCCGAACCTTCGCTTTTGTTAGATAGTGTAAATTTTATTCCTGAAAAACTGAATAAAACGGGCTTTGAATTTAACTTTAGTAAGTTTGAAGAAGCTTGTGCTGATTTAATTAATGAGTGATATAAGTAAACATATTATACTGTTTGATGGCGATTGTAATTTTTGCAATTACTGGGTAAAATTTGTGATTGACCGAGACAAAAAAGATAAGTTTAGGTTTGCTTCTTTACAATCCAATAAAGGAGAGGAACTACTTCAAGAGTATGGGTTGAAATCTGATTTGAGTACTGTTGTACTAATTAAAAATGGGGTAGCCAAAACAAAATCTAGTGCAGCACTTTCTATAGCATATGAAATAGGAGGATTGTACAGTTTAGTAATAGTATTTATGATAGTACCTAAATTTATTAGAGATTGGTTTTATGATATTATTGCTGCTAATCGAAAAAAGTTGATGAAATCAGAATCATGTTTGATTCCAACACAATCAGTTAAGGAGAAATTTTTATAACATGGCAAAACCATTTTTAACAGCAGAATGGAGAAAGTTAATTCTCATTAATTACGAAGTTGAGCCTTCATTATTAGAAAAGTACGTTCCCTATGGTACTGAGCTAGATTTATGGAATAGTAAGTGTTATGTGAGTTTAGTTGGGTTTATGTTTTTAAATACAACAGTTAAAGGATGTAAACTGCCTGGTCACGTTAACTTTGAAGAAGTTAACTTGCGTTTTTATGTGAAACATATTACTCCGGAAGGTGAATTAAAGAGGGGAGTAGTATTTATTAAGGAGATAGTACCTAAACCAATTATCACTTTAGTTGCTAATAAAATCTATAAAGAGCATTATGAAACTTGTGCAATGAATCACAATTGGAAAATGGGAGATGAAGTTGAGGTAAGTTATTCTTGGTTTATGGATAATAGGGAGAATAAAATTACTGTTTTGGCTGATTCAGAGCTGAAAGATTTTAGTGCTGGGTCGGAAGAAGATTTTATAACGGAACACTACTGGGGTTATACAAAAATGGATGATGAACGAACTTCTGAATATGAAGTGAAGCACACTAGTTGGCAAGTTTATCCCATTAAAAAAGTAGCCATTAATGTTGATTTTGGTTTGACCTATGGAGAAGAATTTGATTTTTTAAATCAACAAAAGCCTACTTCTGTAATGTTAGCTGAAGGTTCAGAGATAAGTGTTGGCAATAAATCCATTATTCACTAAATCACTAATTTTGTGATGTGTACGCTGTAGTAGATATAGAAGCCACAGGAGGAAACCACCTTAAAGGAAAGATTATTGAAATAGCCATTTATATTTTTGATGGTGAAAAGATAGTTGATGAGTATTCTACCTTAATTAACCCAGAGGTGAAAGTGGATTGGTATGTTACCAAGCTCACCGGAATTACAAATTCCATGGTAAGTTCAGCACCTTTATTTAAAGACGTAGCCAAGGATATTTATCAAAAATTAGAAGGAAATATATTTGTAGCTCATGATGTGGATTTTGATTATAGGTTCGTAAAAACTGAACTTAAAAGAGTTGGTTTTATGTTAAATGAACCAAAAGTATGTACGATTCAATTAAGTGAAAAGCATATGCCAGAAATGCAATCCTATAGTTTAGGTAGACTTTGTGAAGCATTAGAAATTCCTATTCCAGAAGAGGATAGACATAGAGCAGGAGGAGATGCTTTAGCAACTACCAAATTGTTGTCTATTTTGTTGAACAAATAAAAAAGCCTCACGAGTGTGAGGCTTTGAAAGAGTGTAATAACAACTGTAACTAAACTAAAACTATTTACTACTTATGAAATATTACAATCATCCACTCCATTACTACTAATTTTCAATTATTTTAAATTCTGTTCTTCTGTTTTTTTGATGAGCTTCTTCTTTAGCTACTTCACTGGTTAATTTTTCTATTTCTGCATCAGTTATTACTAGCTGAGTTTCTCCATATCCTTTTGCAATTAGTCTGCTTTTGTCTACACCTTTACTCACTAAATAATCAACACAAGATTGAGCCCTTGCTTGTGATAATTTGTTGTTGTAGGCATCACTTCCTCTAGAATCAGTATGAGCCGAAAGTTCAATTTTCATTTTAGGGTTGTGGTCTAATAACTCAATTACTTTGTTTAATTCATTAAATGAAGATTGTCTAAGTGTAGCTTTGTTGTAATCGTAAAAAATGTTGTTTAGAACCACTTTCTTGCCAACTTCTAGTTTGTCTAACTTAATGTGTTTTTCAACCTCCTGAAATGCAGCGTCAGCAGGAATATTAAAGTTTTCTGAATAAAATAAATAGCCAGGTGCTTTTACACTTATTCCATAATCTTTTCCTGCAGGTAATGAAACCATAAATTTACCTGTGGCACTATTGGTTTCAAAAGTTCCTACTAATTTATCATCAGTGTTGTTATATAGTTCTATTTTGGCAGATAACGGCTTCCCTGTTTTTCGGTCAGTAACTATACCTTTTAATAAGGTAAGCTGGGGTTTGTTTATTTCGTCTAAAAAGGCTACTCTATAAATGTCTCTTCTTCCTTTTCCATCTACCTTTATTGAAGTGTAGTAGCCATATTTTCCACTTGCAGTAAGTACAAAGCAAACATCATCATCAGCACTATTAACAGGGTAACCAACATTTTCAGGAGTACTCCACTTTCCATTTTCATATGTACTCACAAAAATGTCATAGCCACCCATAGTAGGATGCCCTTTTGAACTAAAATATAATGTTTTTCCATCAGCTTGAAGAAACACTGCATCTTCATCATCTGCTGTATTTATGGTTGTTCCTAAGTTTTCTGCCTCACCCCAGTTACCATCTTTATCCTTTGTAGATCTGTATATGTCTTTACCTCCTTGTCCACCCGGACGGTTACTTACAAAGTAAATGGTATTTCCATCTGGAGAGTAGCACGCAGAAGTTTCTTGGTTTTTAGAGTTAATTGGTTCTGGTAATTCTGTTGGTTCAGACCAATTGTTTCCCTTCTTTTCAGAAACATAAATATTTCCAATTCCTTTTTTATTATCTCTGTATAAAAACAATTTTTGTCCATCTAAAGATAATCCAACAGTTGCATCATGAAACTCGCTGTTTACAGGTTTTCCGATATTCTCTGCAACACTCCATTTACCATCTTCTAACTTAGAGTAATAGATGTCTTCGTAGTAATCGGCTATGCCAGCATCAATTTCTCCGCCAGTAGTTTCTGGTCTTCTTGAAGTGAAAAATAACTCAGATTCATCAGCAGTTATTACTGGAACATATTCTTCATTTGATGTGTTAATGGCAGAGCTTAAACTCTCAATTTTTACATTTTTTGGACTAGCAACTAATTTTTTTGCGTTTTCACATTCTTTAATTTTCTTACTTGTCTTAGTAGAAAGGTTATTATCCATTCTACTTTTTTTAGTTTTAGCAATCTTATAGTGCTTTATGGCATTATCAAATTCATTATTGATGTGGTAAGATTTACCTGCCATAAAATAATAGTATCCATCTAAATCTTTACTTAGTGAAAACGCTTTTTTGAAATATTGTTGAGCTTGTAGTTGGTCTGATGAACCCATATAACAATCGCCAATTTTGGCATTTAACTCAGCGTTATTAGGGTTAAATTTGTTGGCTTTCAAATACTCTTCTAATGCCTTTGAGTAAAAATTTCTAAGGTAGTGAAGATCTCCTTCTTGAAGTGCTTTGTATGCCTCTTTAAAACCTTTTGGGTCTGATTTAAAATTGGATTTGTTAAACTCAACATTTTGTGCAAATGCAATACCACAAAACAAAACAGTCGTTATAACAATTAATAGTTTTCTCATAAGAATATTTTAAAACAGAAAATTAAATATATTATAACAAAGTTTGTTCCAAATGAATATTGATAATTTCACTTCTATTATTAATTAAATCTTGCATTAGATTTGGTACCTCTACCGTATTGGAAAGGATTCGGGCTAATGAATTTGATAAAGATTTCAGGGCCACCATTACCACCAGTAGCAGCACTAAGTCCAGAAACATTCATATCATAAGCTACCCCAATGGCCAGCTTACCAATTTCGAACTCAGCACTTGGAGCAAAAGCATCACCAAAACGATAATAACCACCCACAGATATTGCCATTTCAGTGAACATGCCTGTATATTTAGATTCTTCTCTTAGCATGTATCGTACTAAAAGCCCTCCAGTAAACTGGCGTGTAGGTCCTTGGATATAACTGATAAACTTTGGTTTCAACGCCATTTTAGTGTTTGATAGCCCTATAAAAGCATTGGTATGGAATGCCCATTTTGAGTACAATTTATCAACATCAACCAAAGCCTCTGTACTTGGTCTGGTGATGTGATAAAATGCTAAACCAGCCGACATATGAAATTGGTCATGAGAACTAAGAGTTTTAGCTCCCGTACCATAAGTCCATAATGCGCCTGCAGAAAAATCCAGGTAATTTCCACCCTGAAAAATATTGGTTTCACCTGTTGCTGCAGTAGGATCAAAAAACTGTCCGTTAAATTGTTGATCCCATTCTAATCCATTTTGACTCATGCTGTTTTGCCCCCAGGATCCCATTAATCCAACTGAAGCAGAGTTTTTATCATCCAGAAATACAATGTTTGATACTCCCAGAGATACTTTAGTAGTACCAAAATCAGTTACTCCAGCTACATCTCTATACACATTCAATCCTAATCCCATAAAACCATTTTGCCATTTGTTTTTTAAAATAGCCATGTCTCCCATAAAAGAGTAGGTGGTATAAGGATTGCCAATGCTTCCCCACTGGTTACGATAGTTAATGGCTACCCTGTGGTCTCCCGGAAAAACACCTGTTGTAGCAGGGTTAGTAGTAATAGGCATTGCATCCCACATGGTAAAATGGATATCCTGAGCCATTACGCTTGATGCTCCGATAATCCCTAGTATTGCAAATATTTTTTTCATAACGTTTGTTTAGTTTTAGTAGTTAATTATCGGACAAGTGTAATGTCACCTTTTTTAGTTACTTCTGTACCGTCTAAGAAGGTTGCTTCCAGGTAATAAACAAATACTGCATTGTTCATTTTCTTGCCTCTAAATGTTCCATCCCATCCTGTATCCATATCTGTTGTTTCAAATACTTTTTCTCCCCAACGATCATAAATAAAGAACTGTAATGATGCTACTCCTGCTCCTCTCACAAACACTTCATCATTAGCTCCATCTCCATTAGGAGAGAAGATGTTAGGTACCCAGATTACATAATCAAAATCAACAATTACGGTTACGTCATCACTGGCTGTACATCCATTAGAGTCTGTTACAATAACGGTGTAAGTAATGGTTTCTTCAGGGGTAGATGTTTGGGTTGATCCAATACAAGGAACACCGCAATCTAACCATGTTGGTGGAGTCCAGCTATAGGTTCCGTTAGTACCAATAGCGTTTAATTCTGTACTATCTCCTAAATTGATGGTAACATCAAATCCTGCATCTATTACAGGTGTAGCATTAACTACTACTGTAGAGGTTGCTGTATCTGAACCATTTGAGTTGGTTACAATTAATTCAACATTGTAAGTACCATCTGTTCCATAACATACATTATGTGGCCCTGCTCCTGTTGCACTAGAAGGGCTACCTCCAGTAAATGTCCATTGCCATGATGTAGCTCCTGAGCTTGCATCGGTGAATGTGATGCACTCTCCTGCACAAACGATACTATCACTTACAGTATAATTTGCGGTTGGTGTTGTACAAGGAGTAACGGTTACTGTTACATCTGCACTAATAGAACCACAAGAGTTGGTTACTGTATAGGTATAGGTTCCACCAGCATCAACAGCAGGGTCAAATACTCCTGTTCCTGAAGTAAGTGCAGGAGACCATGTTCCACCATTGTCTGGTGAACCTCCTAACTGGTTAAATAAGTCTGTTGAAGGATCTGTATTACATAAAGTGATGTTTCCATTTGTTCCGGCATTTGGAGCTGGTGTAATGGTTACCACTACGTCTGCTGTTTGTGGACTACCACTACAGTCATTTACAGTGTAAGTGTAAGTTCCTGCTGTGTTAGTTGCTGGATCAAATGTTCCTAAATCACCTCCTGTTAATCCTGATGGTCCACTCCATGTTCCTCCACTACTTGGTGTACCTCCTAAGCTATCTAGTAGGTTGATTGAACTTGCATTGGAGCATAAGCTTGCTGTACCATTGGTTCCTGGTATTGGGTTAGGTGTAATGGTAACGGTAACTGAAGCAGTATCTGTTCCACATGAGTTGGTTACCGTATAAAGATAAGTTCCTGCTGCATTGGTTGCAGGGTCAAATGTTCCTTGATCACCATTAGCTAAGGCTGATGGTCCACTCCATGTTCCACCTGTACCTGGTGAACCTCCTAACTGGTTAAATAAGTCTGTTGCTGGGTCGGTTGGACATAGGGTAGTGCTACCAAAGGTTCCTGCTACTGGGGCTGGTGTAATGGTTACCACTACGTCTGCTGTTTGTGGACTACCACTACAGTCATTCACAGTGTAAGTGTAAGTTCCTGCTGTGTTAGTTGCTGGATCAAATGTTCCTAAATCACCTCCTGTTAATCCTGATGGTCCACTCCATGTTCCTCCACTACTTGGTGTACCTCCTAAGCTATCTAGTAGGTTGATTGAACTTGCATTGGAGCATAAGCTTGCTGTACCATTGGTTCCTGGTATTGGGTTAGGTGTAATGGTAACGGTAACTGAAGCAGTATCTGTTCCACATGAGTTGGTTACCGTATAAAGATAAGTTCCTGCTGCATTGGTTGCAGGGTCAAATGTTCCTTGATCACCATTAGCTAAGGCTGATGGTCCACTCCATGTTCCACCTGTACCTGGTGAACCTCCTAACTGGTTAAATAAGTCTGTTGCTGGGTCGGTTGGACATAGGGTAGTGCTACCAAAGGTTCCTGCTACTGGGGCTGGTGTAATGGTTACCATTACGTCTGCTGTTTGTGGACTACCACTACAGTCATTTACAGTGTAAGTGTAAGTTCCTGCTGTGTTAGTTGCTGGATCAAATGTTCCTAAATCTCCTCCTGTTAATCCTGATGGTCCACTCCATGTTCCTCCACTACTTGGTGTACCTCCTAAGCTATCTAGTAGGTTGATTGAACTGGCATTGGAACATAGTGAAGCGGTTCCATTGGTTCCTGGTATTGGGTTAGGTGAAATGGTAACGGTAACGGAAGCAGTATCTGTTCCACATGAGTTGGTTACCGTATAAAGATAAGTTCCTGCTGAATTGGTTGCAGGGTCAAATGTTCCTTGATCACCATTAGCTAAGGCTGATGGTCCACTCCATGTTCCACCTGTACCTGGTGAACCTCCTAACTGGTTAAATAAGTCTGTGGCTGGGTCGGTTGGACATAGGGTAGTGCTACCAAAGGTTCCTGCTACTGGGGCTGGTGTAATGGTTACCACTACGTCTGCTGTTTGTGGACTACCACTACAGTCATTCACAGTGTAAGTGTAAGTTCCTGCTGTGTTAGTTGCTGGATCAAATGTTCCTAAATCACCTCCTGTTAATCCTGATGGTCCACTCCATGTTCCTCCACTACTTGGTGTGCCGCCTAAGCTATCTAGTAGGTTGATTGAACTGGCATTGGAACATAAGCTTGCTGTACCATTGGTTCCTGGTACGGGATTAGGTGAAATGGTAACGGTAACTGAAGCGGTGTCTGTTCCACATGAGTTGGTTACCGTATAAAGGTAAGTTCCTGCTGCGTTACTACTTGGATCAAATGTTCCTTGATCACCATTAGCTAAGGCTGATGGTCCACTCCATGTTCCTCCATTGTCTGGTGAACCTCCTAACTGGTTAAATAAGTCTGTTGCTGGGTCGGTTGGACATAGGGTAGTGCTACCAAAGGTTCCTGCTACTGGGGCTGGATTGATAGTAACTACAACATCATTGTTTGATGTTCCACAACTATTGGTTACGGTATAGGTATAGGTTCCTGCTGTATTGCTACTCGGGTCAAATGTTCCTTGGTCACCTCCTGTTAATCCTGATGGTCCACTCCATGTTCCTCCTGCATCTGGTGAGCCGCCTAAACTATCTAATAAGTTAACTGCTGAAGCTCCTGAACATAATACGGCTGTGCCGTTGGAACCTGTGTTGGGACTAGGATTGATGGTAACAACCACATCATTATTAGAACTACCACAGCCATTTGTAACAGTGTAGGTATAAGTTCCTGCTGCATTAGTTGCAGGGTTAAATGTTCCCTGGTCACCGCCTGTTAATCCTGATGGTCCACTCCATGTTCCACCTGCATCTGGTGAGCCTCCTAAACTATCTAATAAGTTAACTGCTGAAGCTCCTGAACATAATATTGCAGTGCCGTTAGTACCAGAATCAGGAAGTGGGTTGACATCAATAGTTACAGTATCATTACATCCAGGTAAAGTATAGGTTATTACATAACTACCTGGACCGACAGCTGGATCAAAAGTGCCATTGGTTGTGTTGGTTATTCCAACACCACTCCAAGTTCCTCCTCCTTGGGCTGCAGTTAAGTTAACTGGAGAAGCGTTTTCACAAAAGGGTCCAGCTGGAGTAATAGTTGCATCACATCCACTACAAGGAGGTAAAGTATTAATATCGAAAGAAATTACACTGTCACCAAAATTATCAACAACTTTAATTGTATCAGCACCTACAGGAGGTGTGATAGTAGCTCCAGTACCAAAACTAGTCCACTGCATTACAAGTGGTCCTGGATCGGTAAATGTGAATAGTCCATCACAATTTCCAAACCCAGGAACACATGAAGGAACCTGAGTACCCTCATACCATGTATAAGTAGGAGTACCTCCACTTACTGTTAAATCACCATTTGTTTCCACACAAATATTTAGACCTGTACATGGGCTAACATTAATAGTTGTTGAATAGCTACCGCATGCTAAAGTATAAGTTACGGTAAAACTACCTGCTCCTGAAACAGAAGGATCGAAAACACCTGTTGTGGTATTTAGACCAGCAGTAACCGGAGAAGAACTCCATGTGCCACCTCCAGTATTTGGGTTTAGATTTACAGGAGAATCAGATGTACACAGGTTATCTACTGGGCAAAAGTTAGGGTCACAACATACAGTTGTATATTGTCCTCCTGCTGTCATATTAAGTGATTCAATTCGACCACCTCTACCTGTAGAAGTACTGTTATCCAATATGGCTCCTCCAGCTATAACTTCACCATTTGAGTTTACATCAACATCATAAACAGAGAATCCACCAGTAGTCATAGCCTGAGAAATGATATTCAAGTTAGCATCAAACTTAACAACCCTGTCCATTGATCCTGCATAAACATTGCCATTCACATCAACATCTAATCCACTACAATGAACAACCCTACCTCCAATTATTGGTATCGTGTTTGAACTTCCACCTGGTAATGAAACAGTATTTAATAGTGCTCCAGTGTTAATGTCCCATTGTGAAACTTGATCTCCTCTATGGGTATAAAAATAATTATCGTTAGCTGTTAGTGCTTTCAATCCTCCTCCGTTTTGTGCAGATGATAGATAGTTTTCACATTTGTAGCCTAAATCGTATCCGTGATTTACTTCAAACTCAGGAGCTGAGTTACATGCTGTAAGATTTTGATTCATTAACCCTACTTCTGTATGAGTTAAATAAACATATTTAGAATTTTTTGTTGGTGCAATAGAACGAACTTCCACAGGATCAAAACCAGCCTGAGTTCCTACTTCAACGCTTGCTAATTGATTTCCATTACTTAAATCTATATCCCATATTGTGGCTTCATATGCAAAAGGAATAACATCTGTTCCCGCAACGATTAGTTTTGTATTGTCACAATTAAAAGTAATGGTCCAGTATTCATGCAAAAAAGGAGCATTATTATGCCATACCATTGCACCAGCAGTACTTACTCTTTCTATTTCTGGTCCTGTTCCTTGTGTTATGTAACTAACTCCTGCTGCATCTGTAGCTAAGGTACCTAACCAATCTCCACCAGTTGTATCCCATGGAGTATTGTAATTCCAGATTAAAGCACCGGTAACACCATTGTATTTCCTTAATTGCATTGGTGTTTCTCCACCTATTGTGTAAACGTTTCCTGCTGCATCAGTTTCTACCTCTCTGGTAAAATCACCATCATCCCATCCTGGAGTTACAATCCATGGATCAATTACTACAGTTTGATTAGGGTTGTAGTTTCCTAAACTAAAAGTTAAAATATTATTATTAAAGTTATAATTAGAATTGATTACAGCTTGAGAACCTTGATAGTAAGTGTAAGGTTTGTGTTCAACTATTTGTTTGTTTGAAGTTTTTATCTCAAGATTTCCATTGCTATTTAAATAAAGAGAAATATTTTCATTATTAATTTTAGTATGTTTTGTTTTATACTCTAATTGAATATCTGAAGGGTTTGCACCAGGGTGTAATATAATATTGTATTTAATTCCTCCATCTGGATGAATGGTATATTCAATATCTATATTATTATAGATGTTTTTATAAATAATCTTTTCATACCCATGTACATCTTTAATATTAGTAACTTCTTTTGTTTCTATATCTTTAACAGCGTAGGAAAAGTAAAAAGGCGTTTTTTGCTGAGCTACAATCTGAACATTGTTATTTGCGTTAAGAAAGTTTACATCAATCAATTCGCTCATATGAACTCTACTTGGAGAGTTAGGGTCATCCTTTTTTTTCTTAGGATTTCTAACTAATTGTTCGATTCTATGGGTAATGCCTTTTTCAGTAAAAAAAGTAAACCAACCACCAGGTTGTTGTATAGCATATTTTACTTTGTTTTTACTTTGCCAGTTTCTACCATCATATTGACCTAAGTTTTTTACAAAGGCTCTTTCTTTTTTTGCATCACTATGCCATGAACTACTTTGGCTGAATACAATTGCTGGTAATACCAACAAAAGGATAAAAAAGATTCTCTTGTTCATAAAGTTTAGTTTAGTGTTTCCCCAAAACTATAACTACTAAGTTGTAGTATCAATTTTACTTTTTCAAAAATTTAGGTTTCTAAAATTTTCTTTTTGTTAAAAAACCAACATTTATACTAAAAAGCCAATTAAAATCTAACTTTTATAATAAGTTAATGTAATTTAAGTGTCTGATATGCATATCATTAAAATTTATAATGATATTTTGGAGTATTAATTTATTTTGAAGTGTTTTTTTGTTTTATTGAAAATAAATACTTTTAGAAATCTAAAAAAATGAAATGAAAAGCAAGGAACTATTATATGAATTAATCCACTCTTTAAGTAAATCTGAAAAAAGGTATTTTAAAGTTTTTGCATCGGTACATAAAGAGAGTAATAACTATGTGAAATTGTTTGATGCTATTCAAACCCAAAAAGAGTATGATGAAGCAGCCTTAATAGAGAAATTCAAAAATGAAGATTTTACGAAACAATTTTCTGTAGCTAAGAATTACCTGATGAACTTGATTTTAAAAAGTCTTACTGCTCATCATAGTAAAGCAAAAAAAAGTGTGGAGTTAAATAGTTTGTTGTCAGAAATAGAGATTTTGTACTGGAAAGGTTTGTATAAACTAGCAGGTAAAAAAATAAAACAAGGTAAAAAAATTGCTAAGAAGTATGATATGGTTAATTATCTTCTGTTGATTAATTATTGGGAACGAAGAATGGAAGAGTATTTAACCAAAGGGAATCTTGATGAAGAAAAAGTTAATGAAGCGAAGGATTATTTAAAGGAATTTAATCAGCAATTAGAGATTAATTTTTTACTGAAAAGTATGGAAAATCTCACCAAAGCTTCTATTAAACTGAATAAGAAAGCAGTTGAGGAAGTAGAAAAAATATTCGAACACCCACACCTCAAAGTGGCTGAGAACGATATTGAAAATTTTCATGCTAAATTAGATTATGTATTTTTAAAAGGGGTTGGGAATACGATTTTACGCAATGATGCTGAAGAATTACATTATAAAAAGAGGGCAATAGAAATACTTGAAGAAAATCCTCATCAGCTTAAAGAGAATCCTCTAAAATATGCTTCCGCTATTAATAATATGTTGCTTTATTATTATTTTCAAAACTATACTGATGAGTTTCCTAAATACATGAAAAAATTAGATGATGTAGATTTAAAATTTAATCATGCAAAAGGACAGTTTTTTGATACCAAGTACATATTTGAGTTAGGATATTATATACACATTAGAGATAAGGAAAAAGTGCAAGAAACCTTAGATAATATGGAGGTTTGGTATGAAACAGGATTAACCCGAAAAAGCACTCAGGCTAAAATGATTTGTGAGTTTAACATGGCTCTCACCAATTATTATCTTGGAAATAACAAAAAATGTTTGATGTGGTGTAATAGCTGTATGAATATGTTTGATATGAAACAAAAAAAATTCAGACATGACTTAGCTACATCTACTTTAATTATTCAGGTTTTAGTTTATATAGATTTAGAATATTACGATTTGGCTCAAAAACACCTTAAATTAGTATTTGATATTGCTAAAGCCAATAATTATGAAAAATCTGAAGTGGAGATTTTTAAAGTAATAGATAAAATGATTAAAAGTGAAAAACCCTCTGCTTTTTATGACGATTTAAAGGAAATAATAGAACAAAAAACGGTTCCATTAATTAACTTAGATAAAGATGTTGTTGTATTTTGGTTAGAGAAAAATAAAATTAACTAACTCAAATCTTTCATCACAAATCTAGCTGTATTCCTACTCTTTTGTTCCACTATTATTTTTTTATCGGTAGTAACACGCTTTATGGTTTTGTTATCATAATGTCTGATGGTCACTAATTCCAGGTTATCGTTATACAGTATTTTATAAGTTTTTCTTAGCTCATCAATAAGTGCTGGTGTTTTTTGTTGGTCAAAATCCACACATACCGAAAAACTAATTGCTGAATTTTGCATTAAGTTTATTTTAACTCCCTTTTCAGAAAACAACCCGAAAATATGGCTTAAGGCATCCTCCATGATAAAACTATAATCTTTGGCAGCAATAGAAATTAATACCTGATTCATTTTAAAAATAAATGAAGGAATTAAAGAATCTTCTGAAGTGTTTTTGTTAATTACGGTTCCATCTTCCTGCAGATTTACAAACGATTTTACATAAAGTGGAATGTTTTTGTTGTGTAAAGGCTTGATGGTTTTTGGATGTATTACAGAAGCACCATAATAAGCCAACTCAACAGCCTCGTGATAAGAAATGTTATTCAATTTTTCGGTTTTATCAAACCATTTTGGGTCAGCATTTAGCATGCCAGGCACATCTTTCCATATCGTAACGCTTTCAGCATTTAAACAATAAGCCAGAATGCCAGCACTAAAATCAGAACCCTCTCTACCTAATGTTGTAGTAAATAATTCAGAGCTAGATCCTATAAAACCTTGTGTGATAATTATGCGGTGTTCTTCAGAAATCAGCAAATTAGCTTGTTGTTCAGTTTTTGTCCAATCTACTCTGGCATTGCGATAGGTGTTGTCAGTTTGTATAATGTTTCGAGCATCTAACCATTTATTTTCTATGCCTACAGAGTTTAAATAGGCACTCACAATTTTGGTTGAAAGTATTTCTCCTATGCTAACGATTTGATCATAAACATAGTCATATTCTCTCTGAACTTCATCTTCAATTTCCCATTCTATTTCTACAAAAGTGTTGTGTACTTCATTAAAGATGGGATGCTTTTTATCTTCAAATAAATTGTTCAATATTTCAAAGTGAAAATCTTTAACGACTTGAAGTGTTTCTTGCAGTTTTTGATCTTTGTTAAAGTATGATTCTACTACCTTTTCAAGTGCATTGGTAGTTTTGCCCATAGCAGAAATTACCACCACTAAATTACCTGAAAAAGATTCGATAACCTTTCCAACATTTTTTACTGCATCAGCATTTTTTACAGAAGCACCACCAAATTTGAATACTTTAGTCATAAGTTTTTAAAGTTCGAAAGTTAAAAGTTATCAATCATCCAACTATCTAATTATCACATTGTCTAATCAAAACGGAGTTTTCCGTTAACCCACTCACCATCTAACTCAGCATTAAACTTTTTATAAAAATTAATTGCAGGTTCATTCCAGTCTAACACTTGCCAGGTCATCAGTTTGGCATTTATTTCTTTAGCAGCACTTATAGTATCTTCAAATAATACTTTACCAATGCCTCTCCCTCTGTGTTCTTCTTTTACAACAATATCTTCTAAGTATAAGCATTTTCCTTTCCAGGTAGAATATCGAATGTAATAAAAGCTCATGCCCAAAATTCCGGTTTGATCTTCAGCCAAAATAATCCAATATAAAGGGGTTTCTCCAAAGCCATCTTCTTCTAATTCTTGTAGCGTAATGGTTACCTCTTCAGGAGCTTTTTCATATAATGCTAATTCTTTAACCAGAGCTAAAACTTCGGGTAAATCTTTTTTTGTTGCTCTTCTAATGTTGAAATCCATTCAACAAATGTAGGTTAAAACTTATTAATTGCTAAAAGGATATCGGTATAAATTCCTTACTTTGCAGAGCAAATTTTTTACTTATGCGAAACATAGTTACTCTCAACGAATTTATTTTAGATAAACAAGATGAATTTCCTTATGCTACGGGTGATTTAACAAGGTTGTTAAACGATATTGGCATTGCTGCTCGTATTATAAATAGTGAAGTTAGAAAAGCTGGTTTGGTTGATATTTTGGGTGCTGCAGGTTCTGAAAATATTCAAGGAGAAGATCAACAAAAATTGGATGTTTATGCAGATAACCAGATGATTAACTCGTTTAAATTTGGTGGTGAGGTTTGTGCCATAGCTTCTGAAGAGAATGATGACTATGTAGCATTTGATCATCCAAATTCAAAAGATGGAAAATACATAGCTGTTTTTGATCCTTTGGATGGATCATCTAATATAGATGTTAATGTTTCTATAGGAACAATATTTTCGATTTACAGAAGAAAAAGTACAGGAGAAGCTGGATTGGACGATTTTTTGCAAAAAGGAACCGAGCAAGTGGCTGCTGGTTATGTAGTTTACGGTCCGTCAACCATGTTGGTTTATACTACGGGTAATGGAGTAAATGGATTCACGTTAGATCCAAGTATTGGTGTTTTTTGTTTATCGCACCCCAACATGAAAATGCCGGACGATGCCAGGCTATATGCTTTTAATGAAGGGAATTACAACTCTTTTTCTAAAGGGTTGCAAAAATATTGTGATTGGGTAAAAGAAGATGACCCATCAACAGGAAGACCTTATTCGCATAGATACATTGCTTCAATGGTAGCCGATATTCATCGTAATTTAATTAAAGGAGGAGTGTTTTGTTATCCTGCAACTGATGGTTCACCAAAAGGCAAATTAAGGTTGTTGTACGAGTGTAATCCTATGGCATTTATTGTAGAGCAAGCAGGGGGAATTGCTACTACAGGTTATGAAAGGATTTTGGATATTCAGCCTACAGAGTTACATCAGAGAGTTCCGGTTATTATGGGTTCAAAAAATATGGTTGGCAAGGTACTTGAGATGATTGAAAAGTATGGTTAATCAGTTAAAAGTTGAAAGTAGAAAGTTGAAAGTAGTAAATACTTTTTTGTTTTTGCTGTCCTTTATTGTTGTTAATACAAATCATGCTCAAATAGTTGAAGAAACTATTCAGTTAGATACCATCACTGAAAAAATGGAAGTGATTTATCGCCCAAGTTATATCCATCCAACAACACATTATACAAAAAAAATAGCTGTATATGCTAATGACACTTCAAAAGTAGCGATAGAAAAAACTTACATTAGAAATAAACTTAATGGAATCTACAAAGTTTTTTATCCATCTGGTCAACAAAAAGTAAAAGCCGTTTATGCTAATGGTAATCCGAATGGAGAGTTTACCTGGTATAACGAGAATGGAATAATTAGAATTAAAGGTATTTATAAAGACAGCGTTAAACATGGCTTTTGGGCGTATAAGTATTTAAAGGTTTATGGACGATATAAGCGCGGAAAAAAGCATGGGAAATGGTACAAAGTAGATAACAATGATTATAAAGTTAAATCATGGTACAAATTTGGTAAATTGATTAAAGGCAAAGGCTTTGAAATGGATGATGCTATAGCTGAAGAACAGCTAGATACTATATCGCAGCCAGTAAAGGTTAATACTGATACTTCAGCTACTCAGCAAGTTGTAGAAAGCAATACAAAAGATGAAATAGTTCCAGAATATGAGCAGGTGGTGTATTATCTTAAAAATAATTTTATCCTTAAAAAAACACTCAAAGCTCATTTTGGTAAAAAAACTAAAGACTTATGGAAGTTTAAAAAGAACTACAAAAGTGAAGTGTTTCAGTATAAACTTAGTAATACTATAATGCCTTTGAATATCGAGCATTTTATGAAAAAAAGTAATGAAGGTAAAATTGTAGTTGCTAAGGTTGATTCAGTGCTTAAAAACACAACCGATATCGCTCAAAAATTTGCGAGTAAAAAGGTGGCGAACAATAACACGTTAAGTACTTATTCAACAAAAAAAGATGCTGCTATAACTGTTTACTTTTCTGAAGTAATTGATAATTTAATACGTGTTGAAATTATTTGGAACAAAGAAGAACAAGAATTTAGTTCTGATGAGGAACTATTTAATGAAGTAGCTGGAGATAAGAAATTCAGCATCTTATTATACTTTAATGACAAAGGAGAGTTAACTGCAGCTGAATATCAATAACCCCTTTCTATCTCTTTGTAAAACGTTAGTTGTTTATCCACCCTCTTTTGCAGCCATTTAGGTAACTTTTTAGTCTCGTTATATTTTGATAATGTCTTGTGTAGATTTCTTTTACTGTACTTTATTAGTGTGTAACTACCATGAACAAATATTGGTAAGCTAATGGCTGTTGTAGCAACTCCAATTATACTAAAGTTGGGAACAAAAATTAGTCCGACAGTTATGGGTAAAAAACTCATTTCGCCATAAGCGGAGTTTTCTTTTTTATCGAAATAAATGTCCATAACTACTAATGAAGTATCGTTATAGCCAAACTCACTTTTAAAATCGGAATAGGTTAATTTTCGGTACTTAATTTTTTCCTGGCTGTAGATAGAGCAGCACAAAAAAAGAGTAAGAGTTAAGCAAAACCAACGATTCATAACTCAAAACTAAAAATAATACCCCTATAAATATTAATAAGTAGATTAAATCTTAATTTTACGTTCCCATGAAAGCAATGGAGTTGAAAGCTGTTTTTGCTAACTCGGCAAAAACACAACAAATTTGTCATCATTTATCCGAAAATGAATTGTCTCACGTTCATTTTCAGGGATTGGTGGGCTCAGCCGCTTCATTTATTGCCAATGGTATTTTCTCTAAATTTCCGGTAGATCAGGTTTTCATTTTAAATGATAAAGAGGAAGCAGCTTATTTTTACAACGATATGCAGCGTATTGTTGGTGATGAAAAAGTGTTGTTTTTCCCAAGCTCATACCGAAGACCATACCAAATTGAGGATACCGATAACTCTAATATTTTACTTAGAGCGGAAGTGTTAAATGCGCTTTCTAAAAGGAGCAACACCAAATGTGTGATTACATATCCTGATGCGTTGTCAGAAAAGGTGGTAACCAAAAGAAATTTAGAGAAAAATACTACCAGAATAAATGTTGGCGATGAAATTTCGATTGACTTTTTGAATGATGTGCTTTACCAATATGGTTTTGAGCGTGAAGATTTTGTGGTAGAGCCAGGTCAGTTTTCAATTAGAGGAGGTATAGTTGATGTGTTTTCATTTTCTAACAATCATCCATATAGAATTGAGTTTTTTGGAGATGATATAGAGAGTATAAGAACATTTGATCCTGTTACGCAACTAAGCATTAAAGAGTATAAAAGAGTTTCAATAATTCCGAATGTTCAAACCACATTAATAAAAGAAACACGTGAAACCTTTTTAGAGTTCTTACCAAAAAATAGTTTGGTTTGGATTAAAAATGTTACGTTAACATTAGAGCGAATCAATAAAGATTTTGAAAGAGCCTTAGAAGCTTATAAAGAAGCAGAGAATTCTCCTTTAAAACACTTAAAGCCTATAGATTTATTTTCTTCTAAAGAAAATTTTATTGATGAGTTAACTCAAAAAAACACCATTGAATTTGGTTCACAATATTTTTTTGATGCTGATTTTAAAATTGAATTCAACCAAAAACCGCAGCCGAGCTTTAATAAGAATTTTGATATGTTGCACGATGATATTGTGGCAAAAAAATCAGAAGGATTTATAAATGTTTTATTGGCAGATACCAGTAAACAAGTAGAACGTTTACATGACATTTTTGAAGACATTGGTAAGGAGTTGCAAGTTAGCTCTATATTGCTCCCTGTACACGAGGGATTTATAGATTTAGATGAAAAATTGGTTTGCTATACTGATCACCAAATCTTTAATCGTTATCAAAAATTTAACTTAAAAAGTAGTTACAATAAAAAAACAGAAGCGCTTACCTTAAAAGAGATTCATGGGTTAAAACCAGGTGATTTTATTACACATATTGATCATGGGGTAGGTAAATTTTCTGGGTTAGAAAAAATTGATGTTCAAGGCAAACAACAAGAAGCCATTCGTATAGTTTATTCCAACAATGATTTACTTTATGTAAGTATTCACTCTTTGCACAAAATTTCAAAGTTTGTGGGTAAAGATGGTACTCCTCCTGTAGTTAATCGTCTAGGTTCCAATAAATGGCAAAACCTTAAAAAGAAAACTAAAACTAAAATAAAAGAAGTTGCCTTTGATTTGATTAAGCTGTATGCAGAGCGTAAATCAAAAAAAGGTTTTCAGTTTAATCCAGATACTTACTTGCAAACGGAACTAGAGGCTTCTTTTATTTATGAAGATACTCCAGATCAGTTAAAGGCAACTAACGATATTAAAAAGGATATGGAAGCTGAATATCCTATGGATAGATTAGTTTGTGGAGATGTAGGTTTTGGAAAAACAGAGGTAGCCATTCGTGCTGCATTTAAAGCTGTTGCAGATAGTAAGCAAGTAGCAGTGCTAGTTCCAACTACAATTTTAGCCTTACAGCATTATAAAACCTTTAAAAAACGATTAAAAGATTTTCCTTGTAATGTAGATTACATCAACCGTTTTAAAACACCAAAGCAACAAAAAGAAACCTTAGAAAAACTAGCAAAAGGCGAAATTGATATTTTAATAGGTACACACCGAATTGTCGGTAAAGATGTAAATTTTAAAGATTTAGGATTGTTAATCATTGATGAAGAACAAAAGTTTGGTGTATCAGTAAAAGATAAGCTCAAAACAATTAAAGTAAATGTGGATACACTAACGCTTACCGCAACTCCAATACCGAGGACTCTACAGTTTTCGTTAATGGCTGCTAGAGATTTATCTAACATTCATACACCACCACCAAACCGACAACCAGTAGATACCAAGTTGGTAACTTTTAGTGAGGAAGTTTTTAGAGATGCTATTGCTTATGAAGTCGCAAGAGGAGGACAGGTTTTTGTGGTGAATAATCGTATTGAAAACATCAAAGAAATTGCTGGAATGATTCAGCGATTGTGTCCTGATGTAAAAGTTTTAACTGCTCATGGACAAATGAAAGGCGATGAATTAGAGCAAAAAATGATGGCTTTTGTAGAAGGAGAGTTCGATGTGTTGGTAGCAACAACAATTATCGAATCTGGTTTGGATATTCCTAATGCCAATACCATTATCATTAACAATGCTAACCATTTTGGTTTGAGCGATTTGCACCAGATGCGTGGTAGAGTTGGGCGTTCTAACAAAAAAGCATTTTGTTATTTAATGGCACCCCCAATGCACACTTTAACTCCCGAAGCTAGAAAAAGGTTAAATGCCATTGAACAGTTCTCTGATTTGGGCAGTGGTTTTAACATTGCAATGCGCGATTTAGATATTCGTGGTGCAGGAAATTTATTGGGAGCTGAGCAAAGTGGTTTTATTTCAGAAATAGGTTTTGATATGTATCAAAAAATACTACAAGAAGCCATTGATGAACTTAAAGAAACCGAGTTTAAAGATCTTTATAAAGAGGAATTAGAGAACAAAGATTTTGTGAGAGATTGCCAGTTGGAAACCGATTTAGAAATATTAATACCTGATGCTTACATTACTAATATAGGAGAGCGTTTAAACATTTATCGTGATTTGGATAATGTGGAAAATCAAGAACAATTAGATGAAATAAAAGAAAGCTTAATTGACAGGTTTGGAGAGATACCAAAGCCTACCCAAGAGTTGTTTAATGCTATACGATTAAGATGGATTGCTAAGCAAATAGGTTTAGAGAAACTGGTGTTAAAACAACAAAAAATGATAGGTTATTTCATTTCCAATCAAGAATCACCTTACTATCAATCTCCAAAATTTACCAAAGTATTAAATTACATACAGCACAACCCAAAAGCTTGTAAAATGAAAGAACGCAATGAGAAGTTGACTTTGGTTTGTGATGGGGTAGATAAAATGACAAAAGCGATAGAGTTGCTTAACCCTATCGCTTGTGATGAGAAAGTTGTTATCTGATTAAAATTTCAATCCTGCTGTTAGACTGAAAATTGTTTGACTTGATTGACCGTCATCAAAATCACCATCTCTAGTCATTATTGATTGTACTAAATCAATTCCAGCGGTTAGTGAATTGTATTTAATTTTTACCGATGGGTTTAATGGAATAACAAAAATTCCATCTTCAAGTTCAAGGTCATGGTATGTGGCAATGCCTGTATTTAAGTTTGCTTCTAGTGCAACGTTACTGTTTAATTTGTGAACTGATATAAAACCAAAATTTAGAGGTGAAGTACTAACAGAATTCCCATCTTTATGTGTGTAATAGCCCATTCTTAGCCATATTACTTGGAAACCAAATTTAGAATTAGTTCCATTTCCTTTGTACCATTTATTCCCAAGTTTTGCAGCAAAACCAAAACTTGTTCTAAAAATATTAGAGTTCACAGTACTTTTTAGAGTAGCTGTTCCAATTAAGCCATCTATAAAAAAACCATTTTTAAATAGATTGTGGTTTGTTTCATTGTCAGAAGAAGCTTTTTCTTTAGGCTGTTTTGTGCTTTTTTCTTTTGGAGATTTTGATGATGAATTTCCGCCATCACCTAAATTATATAATAGACCACCAGTCATTAAAAACCCAGTATTACTACTCAAAGCTAATTTTCCTTCTCCAAAAATTGATATATTTTCATTGAGGGGTTTTTTAACTCCTCCTCCAATGTTTAGTTGAATGGTTGAACCGCCATTATATTTATAAAAACTTAATCCGGCTAAAGGATAATAATTTAAAGTTGTAGCATCACCAAAAAGGTAATGAACATCTCCATTTAATATTAATGCACTTCCTGAAAAGTAATAATTTAAACCAGGTGTAATTTCAATATTTGGTGAAATATCAAAATTTGCTCTGGTATCTAATCCAATTGCAAATCCTGGAGTATAGGCAGATAAACCACTTCCGATTGATGATTGGGAAAAGCTATAAATTGATATTGCTAAGCTCAAAAAGACAGTTGTTAAGTGTTTTATTTTATTCATAATTTACTTGTTTAAATGATGATTTACATATTGAAAAACATCAGCCATGTTTTTAATGTCAGATTTATTTTTGATGTTTCGCCAATGCGTACGCATGGTATGTAACGATATGCATAGTTCATCTGCTATTTCCTGATGTTTTTTGCCTTGTGCATAAAGAATTAGAACATCTTTTTCTCTTTTTGTAAAATGGTATTTATCCATAAAAAAGTTTTGCCTAAAAGTAGAAAAGCAAGGATATTAACACAATACTCATTTGTGAGTATATTTTGTTTAGAGTAGGATGACTATTTTTATGCTTATGAAAAGATTAATAGTATTTGTTTTAATAGTTATGTGGGTTAATATAACTCTAGCTCAAAAATTTGCTCCAAAAGATTATTATTTGGTGGATAGTTTGATTTTAGATGAATTGTTTGAACAAGATCGATTATTAATTGATAGTTGTTTAATGGTCTATCATGAAGCCAAAACAGACAGCAATAGATTGCAAGCGATTCATATTATTGTGGAGAAAAGTTGGGGGGATAATGTTTGGCCAAAATATAATTTATGGTTGTACAAAACTGTTGAAGAACATCTCAAAAAAGAGTTGTCAAAAGATATAGAGTCGTATTACAAAAAAGTTTATGCTGGAACCTCAAGCAATGTTGGATTAATGTATAAAATCCAGGGAAATTACTCAAAGGCCTTAATTTATTATCAGCAAAGTTTTAATACTTATGAAAATCTAAATGACACATTAGGAATGGCAACTACATTGAATAACATAGCAATTATTTATGATAATCAAGGGGATATTCCAAAAGCATTAGAACTTTATTTTAAAAGCCTTAAGGTTCTTGAAAAAGTAGGAAACAAAAAGAGAATTGCTATTGCTATTAATAATATAGGCTATGTTTATAGCAATCAAGGAGAAAATGAAAAAGCTCTTGAATATTATAATAAAAATCTTAAAATATGTGATGAGATTAATGATAAAGAAGGAGTTGCTCTAGCATATAATAATATTGGTGTTGTATATGATAATAGAGGACAATTAAGTGAAGCTATAGAAAATTATCATCGAAGTCTAGAAATACAGGAAAGTATTAATAACAAGCGAGGTATTGCTGTTGGATTAAACAATCTTGGATTTGTTTACAAGAAAAAGGGTGAACTTGATATTGCATTAGATTATTATAAGCGTAGTATACCTGTTTACAAAGAAATTGGGCATAAGCAAGGGATAGCTATCAGTTTCATAAACATAGGAACCATTTATCAGTCTAAAAATAATATTGAACAAGCTTTAACTTATGGAGAAAAAGGATTGGTAATCGCTCAAGAAATAGGTTTTCCAGATATCATCCAAAAAGCAGCAGGTCTGTTAAGTAGTGTATTAGAACAGCAAGGTAAGTTTCCTCAGGCAATAAAAATGTATAAGCTACACATTACCATGAGGGATAGCATCAACGATAAAAAGAATCAGAAAGCAGCTATACGACAACAAGCTAAATACGAATACGAGAAACAAAAAGCAATAGATGATGCTGAAAATGAGAAATTGTTAGCCATAGAAAAAGAAAAAGAAGAAAAGCAACGATTAATTAGTTATGCTACAGCAGGTGGTTTGGGCTTAACAGGCATCTTCTTATTTATTGTGTTTAATAGGCTTAGAGTAACTCGCCAGCAAAAACTAATAATAGAAGAACAAAAAGATGAAGTAGAAAACCAACGAGATATTGCCAATACCCAAAAAGTAATAGTTGAAGAAAAAAACAAAGAAATTTTAGAGAGTATAACCTATGCCAAGCGAATACAAGAAGCCATATTGCCGCCACCACGATTGGTAAAAGAATGGCTAACCGAAAGTTTTATTTTTTATAAACCCAAAGATATAGTAGCTGGAGATTTTTATTGGATGGAAACAGCTACCTATAAAGTAAAAGGTAAAGAAAAAACATTGGTTTATTTTGCAGCAGCTGATTGTACAGGACATGGAGTGCCAGGTGCTATGGTAAGTGTTGTTTGTGCAAATGCTTTAAACAGAGCTATTAAAGAATTTGAGTTAATAGAACCAGGTCAGGTTTTAGATAAAGTAACGGAGTTAGTTTTAACCGCTTTTGAAAAAAGCGAAGAAGACATAAAAGATGGAATGGATATAGCATTGTGTGCCTTGGATATATCTTCTAAAAAGATATTTTATTCAGGCGCTAATAATCCGTTGTATAGAATTACTTCCATTAAAACCAAAGTAGCTGAAGATTTAAAAATTACAAAAACCAATGATTTTCAATTAATAGAATATAAGGCTACCAAGCAACCCGTTGGTGCTTATGACAATAAAGTGGAGTTTGTAACCCAAGAAATACAATTAGAGCCAGGCGATGCCATCTATGTATTTAGTGATGGGTTTGCCGATCAATTTGGAGGAGAGAAAGGTAAAAAATACAAGTACTCAACCTTTAGAAATTGTTTGTTAGATAATTTCTCACATTCTATGGAAAAACAAAAACAACTATTAGAACAAGAATTTAACGATTGGAAAGGAGAGATAGAACAAGTAGATGATGTGTGTGTAATAGGGGTGAAAATTAACGGAAAGGAAAAGAAAAATTTTACCCAAAGAGAGTTAGAAGTATTGTCTTATTTAGAACAAGGTTTACCAAGTAAACTCATAGCAGAAAAGATGTTTATATCCAAACATACCGTTGATACTTACAGAAGAAGATTACTAGCAAAAACTGGAACATACAATACAACAGAGTTGATTAATTACTGTGTTAAAAAAGAGATAATATAAAGATACTCATAAATGAGTATTGTGTTAACTTTTATTTTCATAGATATTTGTTGAATAACAATTAAAAACTCTGTTATGAGAAAAATAGTGATTTTTTTAGGAGGTATTTTATTTACGTCATCTATAATAGCCCAAATAAAATATGAGCGTTGTTCAACAATGGAAAATGATGCTGAATTAAGGCAAATACATCCTCAACTCGGTACTTTAGAAGATTTTGAAGCATGGTTAGCACCTAAAGTAGCAGCATATAAGCAGCAAGTGCAAAATGGCACAGCAAAACAAACCACTTATAATATTCCTGTTATAATCCATATTATCCATAATTCTGGAGAAGCTGTTGGGCAAGAAAGAAATATTAGTTATGCACAAGCTAAATCACAAATAGATGTTCTAAACGAAGACTTTTCTAAAACTAATTCAGATTTTTCAACTACTCCGTTTGTATTTCAGTCTGTAGCTGCTGATTGTGGTATTACTTTTTGTTTAGCTACGGAAGATCCAAATGGAAATACATTAGCTGAACCAGGTGTGAACAGAGTTTCTGCTCCCTCAATTGGAGCCAATAATACAGCTTCAACACAAACAGCTGACGGTTACACAAAAACGTACTTCAATTCAACTATTAAACCTGCCACACAGTGGGACCCTGATAGGTATTTGAATATGTGGGTAGCTCACATGGGACCTACAGGTTCAGGTGGACAACTACTAGGTTATGCACAATTTCCTGATAATTCTGGTTTGTCAGGTCTTCCTCCTGGAGGTGCTGCTAATACTGATGGTGTTGTTATGTACTATAAAGCATTTGGTAGAACAGGTAATTTATTATCCTCTTATCCTTTGGGACGAACTGCAACTCACGAAGTTGGACATTGGTTAGGTTTAAGACATATTTGGGGTGATGATGGTGGAGCTTGTGGAAATAGCGGTGATTACTGTAATGATACGCCAGATCAGGCAAGTGATAATGCTGGTTGTCCGACTCATCCAAGCCCATCTTGTTCTAATAGTGGGGATATGTTTATGAATTATATGGATTATAGTGATGATGCTTGTTTAACAATGTTTACTAATGATCAGAAAGCAAGGATGATGGCGGTAATGCAAAATTCACCTAGAAGAGGGGTGTTAAATTCTTCTACTGTATGTAAACCTATGGTATGTGATTTTGATACACATATTGGTGATTTTGATACTCCAAGTAATTACCCTGATACAGATGGTAGCCCACCTTGGGGATGGATTGCAGGACATAATAGTTTTCAGGATATAGCGAAGTGTGAAAAGTTTTATTATGGAGATCCTCAGCAACGAATTTTAAGAGGTGTAGAGATGCTTTTTTCAAAAGCTGTGAATGTATCAGGAAGCGGAACAATAGATGTTGTGGTTTGGGCTTCAGATCAGAGTTTTGGAGGAGGAATACCTCAAAACATAATCACTTCTGAAACGGTGTCAATTAGTAGTTTAAATACTGGACTGACGGAAACTTATATTTCTTTTTCTAATCCTCCAACAATTAACTCAGGTAGTTACTATTTTGTTGGAATAATGTTAAATTACGGTTCTCCACAAGATACAGTTGCTCTTTACACAAATGCTGACGGAGAAGGAACATCTACTGTTTATTCTTATGAGTTATGGTCTGATTTGACATGGGCAGCTATGGAAAGCTCCTTATCATGGAACAAAAAAATTAATTTTGCAATATCACCTGAATTGTGTTATCAAACTGTGGGAATTGAAGAAGAAATAGAAAAAGAGTTGGTTAAGATCTATCCAAATCCAACACAAGGAATACTTAACATAGAATCTGAGGACACAAAGATTATTGAAGTTTATAATATACTTGGTAATTTAATTTATTCTCAACAAGTTGAAAATAATCAGTACTATACTACTATTAATATAGCTAATCAACCAAAAGGAGTATATATAGTAAATGTTAAAGGAAAAGATTTTAATTATTCCAAAAAAGTTATACTAACCAAGTAAATATAATATAAAAATAGTTGGTTTAGAAATCCACTCTTCAAAAGAGTGGATTTTTTTATATTTTTATACTCATGAACAACCCCTACGTAATCATCATATTTGCTAGTTTGTTAATTGTGTTTTCGTATCTGTTTACCCAGATTTCGAAATTCACAAAAATACCTTCTGTTATTTTTTTAATAGGTACAGGTGTTGCTTTACAATTTGCTACAAAATATTTTGAGATTACTATACCAGATTTGAGCAATTATCTTGGTTTAGTTGGGGTAGTAGGCTTAATGATGATTGTGTTGGAAGGTGCTTTAGATATTAAAGTACACCGTAATAAGATACGAATGATAATTGCCGCTTTTTTTACTTCAGTAATTATTTTAGGCATTACCAATACGTTAATAGCTTCGGTGTTATACTTTATTCAAGGCGGTAACTTTATGGATGCCTTTTTGTATGCCATACCGCTTTCGGTGGTGAGTAGTGCCATTGTTATACCAAGTGTTCATACCTTAATCCCAGCTAAAAGAGAATTTATGATTTTGGAAGCGACCCTTTCTGATATTTTTGGAATTATGTTGTTCGCTTTTTGGATTCACGAACCTTCAGAAGGGCAAAGTTATTTTGAGGCTATTTCGTTAAATATTGTTATTTCAGTAGTTGTTTCTGTATTGTTAAGTTATCTATTGGTGTATGCTTTTCATAAAATTAAAACGGAAATAAAGTTCTTTTTATTTTTAGCAATATTGGCTCTTTTGTTTTCAGTAGGAGAATATTTCCATTATTCCGCGTTATTGATAATTTTAATATTTGGTTTGGTGTTAAACAATACGCATGCTTTTTTTAGAGGGTTTTTAAGTAAATTAATCAATCAAAAGAAGATTTATGAGATAAGAAATGAATTTGTAATCATTACCAATGAAACCTCCTTTTTAATCCGAACCTTCTTTTTTGTGATGTTTGGTTTAACGATGAATTTGGAAGGATTGTTTGATATAGAAGCAATTATTATTGCAGTTTTTGTAATGGTAATTATTTTCTTAACCAGAGCATTAAATCTTAAGGTGTTTTTAAAGAGTACTATTTTTCCTCAAATGTTAATTGCACCAAGAGGTTTGGTAACCATCTTATTGTTTAATAAGATAGTTGAAAAATATGATGTAATACCTTTTAATGAAGCTATTTTGGCATGGGTAATTATTGGAACCAACTTAATAATGATGGTTGGTTTGGTTGCAAGTGGTAGTTCAGAGGATGATATATTAAGAATAAATGTTGGAGATGCTTCATCAAGTAGTTTGGATCACCAACCTGAAGAAGGTATAGATTACGAAGAGTTTGATAAAGACGAATAAAAAAAGGAGTTCAAAAGAACTCCTTTTTTACTGTTATTTGTTTTTTAATAAATCTCTTATTTCTGTTAAAAGAACTTCTTCCTTGGATGGTGCTGGAGGTGAAGCAGGAGCTTCTTCTTCCTTTTTCTCCATTCTCTCTTTCATTTTGTTGTATGCTTTTACTACCATAAAAATGCAAAAAGCTACAATTATAAAAGTAATGATATGATTGATGAAATTACCATACATTATCGCCACTTCTTCCACAGCTTTGGTAACTACTGTTTCGCCATCCATAACTGCTGGAACAGGTTCTTGGATTACCATTTTAAGTTGGGTAAAATCTACACCGCCCATAGCCTTTCCAATTGGAGGCATAATAATATCATTAACCAATGATTTTACAATGGCTCCAAAATAAGTGGCCATGATTAAACCAACAGCCATTTCCATTACATTCCCCTTGCTTATAAATTTTTTAAATTCTTTGAACATATTTTAAAGTTTTAGTTTACGTCCAAATTAACTAAAATTAAATTTATCTTCAGTTAAGGATTAATTACATTTGTTTATTCTAAATTTTAAAAACATGAAGTACAAAGCAATAGATAATTCACTATACATTCAAAACAGAAAAAACTTTATTGGTCATTTAAAACCCAATTCGGTGGCTGTATTTAATTCTAACGATATAATGCCAACTAATGCTGATGGTACAATGCCTTTTAGGCAAAATAGTGACTTGTTGTATATGAGTGGTATTGATCAGGAAGAGTCCGTTCTGGTTATTGCTCCTAATGCTTCAAATCCAAAATTTAGAGAAGTTCTTTTTGTGAAAGAAACGAGTGAGTTAATTGCAATTTGGGAAGGTGAAAAACTGACTAAAGACGCTGCGACAAAACAGTCAGGTATAGAATCGGTTTACTGGTTGTCAGAAATGGATAATATATTGCATAATATTATTGTTGAAGCTGATAACATTTACCTTAATCAAAATGAACACTTGAGAGCTATTACGACTGTTCAAACTCGTGATGATAGGTTTAGAATAGAGTGCAAACAGAAATACCCTGACCATAATTATGAGCGTCTGGCTCCCATTATGAGAAAACTGCGCCCAATTAAATCTCAATTAGAAATTGATGTGTTGCAAAAAGCATGTAACATTACTGAAAAAGGATTTAGAAGAGTGTTAGATTTTGTAAAGCCAGGAGTGATGGAATATGAAATTGAAGCAGAATGCATGCATGAGTTTCTAAGAAATCGATCTAGAGGTTTTGCTTATGAACCTATAATTGCTTCGGGTTATAATGCTTGTGTATTACATTATGTGCAAAATAATATGGAGTGTAAAGATGGGGATGTGATATTGATGGATGTTGGAGCTGAGTATGCTAACTATGCTTCAGATATGACACGTTGCATTCCAGTTAGTGGTAAATTTACTCCAAGGCAAAAAGAAGTTTATAACGCAGTTTTGAGAGTAATGAAAGGAGCTATTGATATGCTTACACCAGGTACATTACATAATGATTATCATGAAGAAGTGGGTAAAATGATGGAAAGTGAATTAATTGGGTTAGGACTATTAGATAAAACTGATGTAGCCAATCAGGATACTAAAAACCCACTATACAAAAAGTACTTTATGCATGGAACATCTCATCACCTTGGTTTGGATGTACATGATGTTGAAGAAAGAAATAGACCCTTTGAAGCAGGTATGGTGTTAACAGTAGAGCCTGGTATTTATATCCGTGAAGAAAATTTAGGCATCCGTTTAGAAAATGATATCGTAATTACTGAAAATGGAACATTAGATTTAATGAAAAACATTCCGTTAGAAGCAGAAGAAATAGAAGATTTAATGAATTAGATTTTCCTAACTATCATTAAACCATCTCTTACTGGGAAAAGTACATTTTGTACACGATCATCATCATTAACTTTTTTACAATAGTCTTTTAATGCTGCTGTGTCAGGGTCGTTATTTTCTTTTTCATCAACTACTTTTCCACTCCATAAAACATTATCAGCAATAATGTAACCACCAGTTTTTACTTTGTCAAAAACTAAATCGTAATAGTTAGAGTAATTGGTTTTATCAGCATCAATAAAAACTAAATCAAAAGTTTCTGTCAAGGTAGGGATAATGTCCAAAGCATTGCCTATATGATTTATTATTTTGTTTTTCAATCCTGATTTTTCAATATAGCGGTTTACCATGGGTTCTAGCTCCTCATTAATATCAATGGTATGAATTTTACCTTCTTTTTGTAAGCCTTCAGCAAAGCATAAAGCAGAGTACCCAGTGTAAGTGCCTATTTCTAAAACATACTTTGGTTGTATCATATGACTAAGCATACTCAATATTCTTCCTTGTATATGTCCAGAAAGCATTCTGGGTATCAGAACCTTTTCCCAGGTTTCGTGGTTCAGTTCGGCTAATATTTCTGGCTCTTTTTCAGTATGCTTTGATACATATTGTTCTATTGATTCAGGTAAAAAATCCATGGTTATGTTTTTGAAGTGAATATTAAGCTACTTAGTTGGTTTTCGTCAAAAATTTCATTAGCAATGTTTTGTAGTTCCAACTCTGTTATCTTGTTAATTTTCTCAAAAATTGAAGGTAAACTGTCAATTTTATTATAAAGTAATAAGCTCTTTCCCATGCCAAGCATTACATTACAATTGTTTTCTTCCGATAATGTGATTTGTCCAATTAGCTGTCTCTTAGCTTTCTCTAGTTGAGCTGGAGATATTTTTTTATTTTTTAGGAGCCTTAATTCTCGTTTTACCAGCTTTATGCTTTTATCAATAAATTTTTGATCGGTACCAAGATAAATATAAAATAAGCCAGTATCGGAATATACGGTATAGGCTGATTCAATGTTGTAAGTGAAACCATATTTTTCTCTAATGGCCATATTTAACCTGCTGTTCATTGCAGGGCCACCTAAAATATTGTTGAGCAGAATAAAAGCATTTTTACTTTTATGATGTGCTCCGTATGCTTGATTACCAATGATGCAGTGTGTTTGAAAAACATCTTTTTGTATAACCTCGTTATTTGCAAAGTAGTTTTTAAAAATTTTTCGTTTACTATTTCTTCGTTTTTCAGGTATGCCAGCTAAATATTTATTGACTAATCGTTCAATCTTTTTAAATGAGATATTACCTACCATGCTAAATACAATTTCATCAGTGTGGTAATTTTTTTTGATGAACTCTAAGATTTGATTTCTATTAATCTGATTTACAGAATCTATAGTTCCTAAAATATTCATTCCTAAAGGATGCTTACTAAAAACTTGTTCTTCAAAATCGTCATAAATTTGTTCGTAAGGACTATCTAAGTAAGAGTTTATTTCATCAATGATTACATCTTTTTCTTTTATAATTTCATTTTCGGGGTAAGTAGAGTTAAAAACAATATCAGCTAGTAATTCTAATGCTCGTTCAAAATACTCTCTAGTAAAAGATGCGTAAATATTAGTGTTTTCTTTGGTGGTATAGGCATTAATTTCTCCACCGACATTATCTATTCGGTTTAAAATATGGTAAGCCTTACGTTTTTTAGTTCCTTTAAAAATGGCATGTTCAATAAAATGAGTAATTCCATTTTCAGTTAGTAATTCATCTCTGGAGCCTGTATTAATAATAAAACCACAATGAGCAACCTCTCCATTGCAGGGCTTGTGTATAATACGAATGCCGTTTTTTAATTCTATTAAATTATACTCCAAATTAGAGGTGAGTTTTTTAAAATTTTGACAAATATAAATCACTCAAATTTAATTCAGTGTTAATAACTGCGTTAATAACTGTAAATATTGTTAATAAAATAGAGCTTTTATTTCCTATATTTTAGCTGCATCAATAGCTATAAATCTGATTATAAAATGATTATCAAGCCATATATTACACTTGTATTGTTAATAACAATATTTGTTAGTCCTACTTTTTCTCAAGATAAACTTTCGGGTAAGCAAGAGAAGCAAATGCTGGAAAAGGCTGAATTTTATTATGAAGATGAAGATAGCAAGAACATACCAAAAGCATTAAAATTATTTCAAAAACTATCTGATAATAAACCTTCTGATCCTTATTACAAATTAATGGTAGGGATATGTTATACCTATTTTAAAAACAAAAAAGAAGACGCTTTAAAGACATTGAAAGAAGTAAAACAAATTAATTCAGAATTTAATGAGGTTAATTTTTACCTTGGAAGGGCTTATGCGGTAAATCATCAGTTTGATGAAGCTATTACAGTTTATCAGGAGTATATGGCTCATGAGGATGTTTCAGATGAACAAAAAGCATTGGCTCGTCAAAACATAATTTATTGCCAGAATGCTAAAGAGTACATGAAAGATACTGTTGAGGTTCAAATTACTAGTTTAGGTTCACCAATAAATACTGAGCACTCTGAATATGTTCCTGTAATTACACCAGATGAATCGATATTGATATTTACTTATAGAGGTAATAAAAGTAAAGGAGGTTTATTGGATCAGACAGGTAAACCAGATGAAGATGGTCAGTATTATGAAGATATTATGATCTCTTACAGGTTGGGTGATGATTGGCTAGAACCAGAAAGTATAGGAGATAATATAAATACCAATTCACACGATGCAAGTATTGCTCTTTCAGTTGATGGGCAGACATTGTTTTTATATAAGCAAGATAAAGGGAATAGAGGAGATATTTATTATAGTGAATTGGAAGGGGATGTTTGGGGTAAGCCGCAAAAATTACTAGGCGAAGTGAATACTGATGATTCGTGGGAAGGAAGTGCTACGCTTACATCTGATGGTAAAACACTTTACTTTGCTAGTGATAGAGAAGGTGGTTTTGGAGGTAGAGATTTGTATTCTGCTAAATTACAACCTGATAACACTTGGGGAGAAATTGCCAATTTAGGTCCAACTATAAATACACGGTTTGATGATGATGCACCTTTTATACATCCTGATATGAGAACAATGTACTACAGTTCTAAAGGAAGGAATAGTATGGGGGGGTATGATATCTTTTATACCTATTTAGCTGATGAAGGGTGGGATGAACCACAAAATATTGGACACCCCGTTAATACTATTGATGATGATAGGTATTATGTGCTTTCTGCTGATGCAAAAACAGGTTATTATTCTACTGCCGGTAGAAGTGATGAGGGAACTCATGATATTTATACTGTAGCACCAGGGCACTTTGGTAAACGGCCAATTTTGGCTTTAGTAGTTGGTGTAACTAAGGCTGATGGAGAACCAATAGAGGCTGATATTACTGTTTCTAATGATAAAACAGGAGAAGAGGTGGCAAAATATAAATCTAACGCAACTACAGGTAACTATATGTTGGCGTTAACCCCAGGAAATAAGTATAAAATTGCTATTGAAGTAGAAGGGTATGAAACAAAGATAGATTACATTGATATTGAATCTTTAGAAACTTACGTTCAGGTAGAACATGATTTTAATGTATATTCTAAAGAAGAAGTTGAAGGTGTTGCTGTTGCTGATGAGTTGGATCCATTACAAGGTAAAATAGATAAGCAGATTGAGAAGTTTAGGAAACAAAATACAAAAGAGGGTTATGAGGAAATGATTTACGAAAAAATATTAAACGAGAGAGGGGAAGAAAAAGTAGCAGGTGTAGAATATTTTATTGATGCAGAGTGTTTAGATTCAGAAAAAATAACTCCTGAAATAGAAGCTAAAATTAACACGGTAGAATATCCAGATGGAACTTCAAAGAAAATTGTAGGCCCATTTGAAACTCTTTTGGCTTCTGAGGTAGCTAAAAAAGAAATTGTTAATCAAGATGCTAATTGTAAAGACGTTGAAGTAAATGTAAATGATAATGGAGTTGAAAAATCTTTCAAACAATACTACGTTAGTGAGTACACTAAAACCGAATTTTCAGATGGAAATATTCATGAAAAATTAACTAATAAAGAAACAAAAGAAACAGATAAAGAAATTCATGATAAAGAAAGTGCTATTGATTTGCAGGAAACTAAAGAAGTTAATTTAAATAAAGAAGATTTAGTTGATGCTGCCTCTAAAACAATTACTGGATTAACTTTTAAAGTTGAAATAGGAGCAGTAAAGGATACTAATGATTTTAAATTACAACATTTAGAAAAATATGGAAAGATTACCAAAAAAACTTATCCAGATGGAATTACTAGATACACTTTCGGACCTTTTGAGACATTGGTTGAAGCAGAAGAGTTTAGACAGATGTTAAAAGAAAAAGAAAAAGCTTCTGAAGATGCTTTTGTAACAGTATTTGTTTTTGGTCAAAGAAAAACTATGGAAGAATATAGTAAAGGGCCATGTGAAAATGATACTATTATTGATTTCTCTTGGTTTATTGGCAAAGACTTAAACGACAAAGTTGTTTATGATAAATTAATTAAGACGGGTGGTAATTCTTGTGCAGAAGGATTAGAGTTTAGGGTTCAAATTGCAGCCTACCGTTTTCCAAAAAATTATAAATGGGATCATTTAAAACAATTTGGTAATCCTGTAATAACTGGTTATCCTGATGGTATTACAAGGTTTACACAAGGGGTATATAGAACGTTAGCTGAAGCAGAGGTGCTTCGTCAAAAAATAATAAAAGCTGGTCAAACAGATGCTTGGATAACACCATTTTATAATGGTAAAAGAATGCTCTTAGAAGAACTGTTTAAGGTTAACTTTTACGGTAAGAGTGTGAACTAAGAAAAGGGTCGCCTTCGGGCGGCCTTTTTTGATTATGGTGTTCTGAGTAATTCCTCTACTTTTAGTTTTCGGTATAAAATTTGTAAACTTGCCATAAAATCAAATTATTATGAGAAAGTTCTTATTTACAATATTTTCAATAGCTACAATAGGTGTTTTTGCACAAACAAATTTGGTTGAAAACCCTACTTTTAAACAAACAGAAGCTAAAAAAATGAAAGAAGGGGGTATGATAGAATATGCTGCTCCATGGACTTCTCCAACATTAGAGTCAGCTGATTTGTATAATCCTAATTCTAAATCATTTTTATCTACAGTGCCTGATAATGAATATGGAGAAGAAAAACCTATGGAAGGTGAGGGCTATGCAGGAATAAGGGCTTTTGCATATAAAGGAAAGTATCCAAGAACATATTTGCAAGGTAAGTTAACGCAGAAACTTGAAGCAGGGAAAGAGTATTGTGTTACTTTTCATGTTAGTTTATCAGATTTGTCTAAATATGCTTCTAATTACATAGGAATTGCGCTTAGCGATAAAGCTCTTGAAGAAAATAATTCTGATATTTTGCAGTTTGATAATGCCATAGTTAGTAAACGATTAACAGTTTACGAACAGCAGTTTTATTGGACTCCAATTTGTGGAGTCTATAAAGCAAAAGGTGGAGAAGAGTATTTAGTGATAGGAAACTTTACACCAGATGAGAAGTTAACGACTCCAAGAATTAAAAGGCCAAAAGGATTTACAAAGCCTCAAAAGTATGACGCGTATTATTATATAGACAACGTGTCTGTTGTTGCTAAAGAAGAAGCGGGTAAGTGTAATTGCGATGCAATTCCTGGGATGGAAAATGCTGAAACAGTAGAAAGAGATTTTTCTAGTGATCAAAATGTGAATACAAAAACAGTAAAGATTATTAATACTGATGGGACAACAATGACTGATGCTGCTAATAAATCAGGTGCTCCTAAGGTTGAATATTCAGCAAAAAATGTTGATGGGATGGAAATTAGTTTTAATCCTAAATCTTTTGATTTGTCATCAGATGAAATTAAAAAATTAGATTTTGTGGTGACTTATTTAAAAGAAAATATTGATGAAAAAGTGGTTGTTACAGGCTATAAAGATAAAACAGAAAGTGATGTGGAAAAATTGGATGGGAGAAGGGTGAGTGCAGCATATAAGTATATTGTTTCTAAAGGGATACCAAAAGAAAGAGTAGAAAGAAATATGGGGGGTACAGATGGTTCAGATGAAAAAAATCAAATGAAGAATATGAAAGTTGTAGTTAAAATTGTGGCAATAGAGTAAGTTTTTTAAACTAGAATTTAAGCCTCTACCAATTGGTAGAGGCTTTTTTGTTTTAATAAATATAGTTTTATTACTGATTTTAATGAAAAAAATAGGGGGTGTTAATAAATATTTAATATATTTTATGTTTTTACCCCCTCTAAAAATATAAATTTGCATTGAAAAAATAATTTTTAATCATTAAACCCTTAAAAATGCCAACTTTCAGATTTAGAGCTTTAGAAGATGTGTTAGAAAGACAACCTAAACAAGTTGAATTTCCGGCAGGTAAAGCATCAGAGTATTATGCAACAAATGTATTTACTCAAGAAACTATGCGCGAATACTTACCAAAAGATGCTTACAAAAGTGTAATGGCTTCGATTAATAGTGGTACCCGATTAGATAGAAGTATGGCTAATCAAGTAGCTTCATCTATGAAAGATTGGGCGTTAACTAAGGGGGCAACACACTTTACTCACTGGTTTCAACCACTTACTGGAGCAACTGCCGAAAAGCACGATTCTTTTTTTAGTCCAATTAGTGGTGGTAGAGCCATAGAAAAATTTGATGGTGAGAATTTGGTGCAACAAGAGCCAGATGCATCTAGTTTTCCAAATGGAGGAATAAGAAATACTTTTGAAGCAAGGGGTTATACAGCTTGGGATCCTACATCTCCTGCCTTTGTAATTGGAAAAACCTTATGTGTACCTACTGTATTTATTGCTTATACAGGTGAGGCATTAGATTTTAAAATTCCATTATTAAAAGCTTTGCAGGCGGTTGATCATGCTGCTACCGATGTTTGTCAGTATTTCGATAAAAATATCACAAAAGTAAGTGCAAGTTTAGGGTGGGAGCAAGAATACTTTTTGATTGATAAAGCCCTTTATAATGCTAGACCTGATATTATGATGACAGGGAGGGCGTTAGTTGGACATAACCCTGCGAAAGGCCAACAATTAGATGATCACTATTTTGGATCTATACCTGATAGAGTAGCTGCTTTTATGAAAGATTATGAAATTGAAGCACATAAATTAGGGATACCTGTTACAACCCGTCATAATGAGGTGGCACCAAATCAATTTGAATGTGCTCCTATGTTTGAGGAAGCTAATTTAGCTAACGACCACAATCTTTTGTTAATGGATTTGTTGGAGAAAATTGCTCGAAAACATGATTTTAGAGTGTTGTTACATGAAAAACCTTATGGTACTTTAAATGGTTCAGGTAAACATAATAATTGGTCGCTTGGTACTAATACAGGGGTTAATTTATTAGCTCCAGGTAAAAATCCAAAAACGAATCTTAGGTTTTTAACTTTCTTCGTCAATACTATTAAAGCTATTTATGATAATGCTGATATTCTAAGATCTAGCATTGCATCTGCAGGAAACGATCATAGACTTGGTGCTAATGAAGCTCCACCTGCTATTATTTCTGTGTTTATTGGTTCTCAGTTAACAGAAATGTTAGATAAATTAGAGAAAAATATTGGTGCTGGAAAAATGACTCCAGAAGATAAAACGGAATTAAAACTTAGTATTGGCAAGATCCCTCAAATTTTGTTAGATAATACAGATAGAAATAGAACTTCACCGTTTGCTTTTACTGGCAATAAATTTGAATTTAGAGCAGTTGGTTCAGCTGCTAATTGTGCTAGTGCAATGATTGCCTTAAATGTGATTGTTGCAAAGCAGTTAAAAGAATTTAAAAAATCTGTAGATGTCAGATTAAAGAAAGGAGTTAAAAAAGATGAAGCGATTTTAAAAGAGCTTCAAAAACTGATTAAAGAGTCTAAAGCTATTCGATTTGAAGGAAACGGTTATAGTGATGAATGGGTGAAAGAAGCAACAAAAAGAGGGTTATCTAATTTGAAAGACACACCAAGAGCTCTTAAAGTAATGGTAGATAAAAACACTAAAAATTTATTTTCAGAATTGCGTGTTTTGTCTGAAGTTGAGTTAGATGCGAGATATGAAATTGAGTTGGAAAATTATGTTATGAAACTTCAAATTGAATCAAGAACATTGGGGGATATTGCACAAAATCATATTATTCCAACAGCTATTAAATATCAAAACACTATAATAGATAACATTAAAGGCATTAATGAGATTTATGGGAAAAATGCTTCTAAAGTTACTCAAACTCAAAAGCAAATTTTAACGGATATTTCTGAGCATATTAACGGAATTAAAGAAAACTGTGATAATATGCTTGCTGAGCGCAAGAAAGCAAACAAATTAGAGAGTACTGAGAAAAAAGCATTAGCATATTGTGATAAAATTAAACCATACTTTGATACAATTAAATACCATTCTGATAAATTAGAATTGTTAATTGATGATGAGTTATGGCCATTGCCAAAATTACGTGAGCTATTGTTTACTAGATAATTTTGTCTAAAAAAAAAGCCTTTTTATCCCCTTGAAAACTCAATTTAAGGGGATTTTTTCTTTAAATTATTTGTGCTATTTACTTTGATTAATTAAAAAGATTTTTTTACTTTAGCGGCTATTCAAAGGATAACTAACTTTTTGATATGAAAAATCTTAAAATAATTGGCGTTTTTGCCTTGTTAATGACATTTAGCCTTGCGGCAAATGCGCAGAAAAATTATAAGTTGGAAGCAGATGTTGCTTTTGCAGGTGGTAAGTATTACAAGGCCATCGAAATGTACAAGAAAGCTTACACTAAAGAAACTAAAAAAGAAGTAAAAGCTGAGATTCTTTTTCAAATTGCAGAGTGTTATAATGGTAAGAATGATGGAAAACAAGCAGCGGTTTGGTACACTAAAGCTATTAAAGCAAGATATGAAGATCCTATAGCAATCTTCAAAGTTGCAGAAATTTACCGTTCTGAAGGTAAGTACGAAGAGGCAATGGCTGAGTATAAAAAATATAAAGCAGCTAATCCAAGTGACAAGAGAGCTGAGATGGGAATTAAGTCTTGTGAAAAGGCTAAAGAATGGAAAGATACCCCGACAAGATTTGTAGTTAATCCTATGCCTTTATTAAACTCAGAAGATTATGATTTCTCTCCAGTGTTTGCTGATAAAAAGAATACGGAGATTTATTTCACTTCAACTCGTCAAGGTTCTGCTGGCGCAGAAGTTTCTGATGTGACAGGAATGAATTTCTCTGATTTATATTCAAGTAAAAGAGATAAAAAAGGAAAATGGAGTGAACCAACTGTGTTGAATGAAACAGTTAACTCTCCTGCTTCTGAAGGGGCAGCTTGTCTGAATGCTAGAAGAAACATGATTTATTTTACTCGATGTGGTGTTGAAAATAAAGGTGTTATGGGATGTAGCATTATGTGGGCTAAGAAAGCTGGTCAGAAATGGGGTGCTGCTGAAGTAATTCCAATAGCAGCGGATACTTTTACTGTTGGTCATCCTGCAATTTCTGCTGATGATAATACTTTAGTGTTTGCATCAAATATGCCTGGAGGACAAGGAGGAAAAGATTTATGGTACATTACTTATGATAAAAAAGCAAAAACTTGGTCGGAGCCTACTAACTTAGGTTCTGAAATTAATACACCAGGAGATGAAATGTTTCCATTCATTAGAGATAATGGTGAATTATACTTTTCATCTAATGGACACGAAGGTATGGGTGGTTTAGATTTATACAAAGCTGCAGGTACTGGAGTTAACCAATGGAGTGGTGTAGAAAACTTACAATACCCATTAAATTCTGCAGCTCATGATTTTGGAATTGTTTTTGAACCAAAACAAGACAGAGGTTTCTTTACTACAAGTAGAGAAGGTGGAAAAGGTGGAGATGATATTTGGGAATTTTATTTACCACCAAAACTATTTTCTTTAGAAGGGGTAGTTAAAGATGTTGAAACTAACCAACCACTAGCAGGAGCTTTAGTGAAGTTGGTTGGAACAGATGGTAGCTCTGCTGAGGCAACAACAGATGCAGATGGTAATTTTGCTTTTGTTGAAAACGGACCAGACAGATATATTAAAGAGAATACTTCTTATTCATTAGTAGTAACAAAAGAGAAATACTTAGTTGCAAAAGGTAAAGAAACAACAGTAGGGTTAGAAAAATCTAAAAAGTTTTTCCATGAATATGCATTGCAACCATTCCAGGATGTAGTTATTAAGTTACCATTGATTGAGTACGAATATGCTAAAGCAGACTTAAAACCTAACTCAAAAGATTCTTTAGACTATTTATATAATATAATGACTGAAAATCCAACCTTGATTATTCAATTGCGTTCTCATACAGATTTTAGAGGTTCTGTTTCTTATAACCAAAGATTATCTCAAAGAAGAGCTCAATCTTGTGTTGATTACTTAACTAAAGAGAAAGGCATTCATCCTGATAGAATTAAAGCAAAAGGTATGGGAGAATCTGAGCCAATTAAAGGACCAGGTGGAGTTGTGTTAACTGAGAAATATATTAAATCTTTAAAATCTAAAGAAGAGATTGAAGCAGCTCATCAACGTAATAGACGTACCGACTTTAAAGTTATAGGTGATAACTTTGTTCCGCCATCTGAGGGTACTGAAGAGCCGAAGGAAGAAGGATCTAATTAGATAATTTATTGTGAAAATATAAGCATCCCGATTTAAATCGGGATGCTTTTTTTATACCTAAACAAGTACATTTGTAGAAAAATTGTGCCAACAATGAGTCAATCAGATAGATATATGCAAAGGGGTGTTTCTGCCTCTAAAGAAGATGTTCACAATGCGATAAAGAATATTGATAAAGGGTTGTATCCTAAAGCATTTTGTAAAATCATACCGGATATGCTTACAGGTAGCGATGAGCATTGTGTTGTAATGCACGCAGATGGAGCGGGAACCAAATCATCTTTAGCTTATGCTTATTGGAAAGAAACAGGAGATTTATCAGTTTGGAAAGGTATTGCACAAGATGCTTTGATTATGAATATTGATGATTTGTTGTGTGTAGGAGCTGTAGATAATATTTTGTTGTCATCAACTATTGGAAGAAACAAAAACTTAATACCGGGAGAAGTATTAGCTGAAATTATTAACGGGACAGAAGAATTATTAGAAGATTTAAGAAATCAGGGCATAGGAATTTATTCTACAGGTGGTGAAACTGCTGATGTTGGTGATTTAGTGAGAACAATTATTGTAGATTCTACAGTTACTTGTAGAATGAAGCGAGAAGATGTAATTGATAATGCTAAAATCCAAGTTGGAGATGTTATTATTGGGTTGTCTTCATTTGGGCAAGCTACATACGAAACTGAATATAATGGTGGAATGGGTAGTAATGGACTAACTTCCGCGAGGCACGATGTATTTAATAAAACTGTAGCTAAAAAATATCCTCAAACTTTTGATGCAGATGTTCCTGAAGAGTTAGTTTATTCTGGAAATTATAGCCTAACTGATAAGGTTGATAGTGTAGAATTAGACGCTGGAAAATTGGTTTTATCTCCAACCAGAACTTACGCTCCAATAATTAAAAAAATATTGGATTTACATAAAGGAAAAATTAATGGAATGGTTCACTGTAGTGGAGGTGCTCAGACTAAAATTTTACATTTTGTAGATGATTTACATATTGTTAAGGACAACCTTTTTGAGGTTCCACCATTGTTTAAAGTAATACATGAACAATCAGGAACTGATTGGAAAGAAATGTATAAAGTATTTAATATGGGGCACAGAATGGAGTTATATGTTTCTGAAGATATTGCAGCAAGTATTATTGATATTTCCAAATCATTTAATGTAGATGCTCAAATTGTGGGTAGAGTAGAATCTCAAGGAGAAAAGAAATTGACCATTAAAAGTGAGTTTGGCGAATTTGTTTACGAATAAATAAATATGAGTTTACTTAAAAAATTAGAAGAAATAAATATTAGGTACGAGCAGGTTAGTGAGCAGATTGTTGATCCTGAAGTTATTGCCGATATGGATAGGTATGTGAAGTTGAACCGAGAGTACAAAGAGTTGGGAGAAATAGTAAAAGTTTATAAAGAATATAAAGATGTAATAAATAATATCGAATCATCAAAAGAGATTATTGCCAATGAAACAGATAAGGAGTTTGTTGATATGGCTAAAATGGAATTAGATGAACTTTTACCCAAAAAAGAGGAAATGGATGAGGAGATTAAAGTCTTGCTCATACCAAAAGATGAAGAGGACAGTAAAAACGTAATTATAGAAATTAGAGCTGGAACAGGTGGAGATGAAGCAAGTTTATTTGTGGGCGATTTATTTAAAATGTATTCTCGTTATATAGATAAAAGAGGTTGGAAAGTAGAAATTACTACAGTTAATGAAGGAACAGCTGGAGGGTTTAAAGAAATTGGTTTTAGTGTGGAAGGAGAGAATGTTTATGGAGTAATGAAATTTGAATCAGGTGTTCATCGTGTGCAAAGAGTGCCTGCAACAGAATCACAAGGGAGAGTGCACACTTCTGCTGTAACCGTTGCAGTTTTACCAGAAGCAGAGGAGGTTGATATAGAGATAAATAAAGACGACATTCGTAAAGATACTTTTCGATCTTCAGGAGCTGGTGGACAGCATGTTAATAAAACCGAGTCAGCGGTTAGGTTAACCCATATTCCTACAGGAGTTGTAGTGGAATGTCAGGATGGACGTTCGCAGCACAAAAACTATGATAAGGCTTTAAAAGTTTTGAGAACAAGACTATATGAAGCTGAAGTAATTAAAAAAGAACAAGAGAGAGCAGCCGAAAGAAAATCGCAAGTATCAACAGGAGATAGATCAGCCAAAATTAGAACATACAACTATCCACAAGGTAGAGTTACTGATCATAGAATAGGATTAACACTTTATAATTTAGATGGCATAATTGGTGGAGATTTGGATGAAGTGATTAATCCACTAAAGATTGCTGAGAATACTGAAAAATTAAAAGCAGGTTTAGCAGAATAATTTATGACAAAACAAGAACTTATCAATCAAATTAAAGAAAAGCAATCTTTTCTTTGTGTTGGTTTAGATACTGATATCAATAAAATTCCCAAACATTTATTGGATGCTGAGGATCCAATTTTTGAGTTTAATAAGCAGGTTATTGATGCTACCAAAGATTTGTGTGTAGCTTATAAGCCCAACACCGCCTTTTACGAAAGTTATGGAGTTAAGGGTTGGCAAGCTCTACAAAAAACTATAGATTACATACCTGATAATATATTTACTATTGCAGATGCCAAAAGAGGAGATATAGGTAATACTTCTAAAATGTATGCCAGCGCTTTTTTCGAAAATATGAATTTTGATTCGGTTACTGTTGCTCCATATATGGGAGAAGATTCGGTAAAACCTTTCTTAGAATTTGATAATAAATGGGTTATTCTTTTAGCTTTAACTTCTAATAAAGGAGCAGATGATTTCCAGTTTTTTGGTTTGGATAATGAGCGATTATTTGAAAAAGTATTGAGAAAGTCGCAAGAATGGGGAACTGATGAAAACTTAATGTATGTAGTAGGAGCAACCCGACCAGAAATGTTTGCTGATATTAGAAATATTGTGCCCAATAATTTTTTATTGGTACCAGGCGTTGGTGCTCAAGGTGGAAGTTTAAATGGAGTATGTAAATATGGTATGACAAAAGATTGCGGGTTGCTGGTAAATTCTTCAAGAGGAATTATTTATGCTGGTAGTGATGAAAACTTTGCTGAGGCTGCCCGAAATTCAGCCTTGAAAATTCAAAAAGAAATGAGTATCTTGTTACAAGATTTTTTGAAATAATTCTTAACCTAAAATACTTATAAAATGTACGTAGCTCTTGTTTTAAAAATTGTAGCAGGCTTATTTGGCGTGTTGTTTACTTTCGGTTTATTTTTTATTGTACGACAAAAAACAGCTGTTATTATTGAAAGGTTAGGAAAGTTTCAGCGAGTAGCTCGTTCGGGTTTTAACCTTAAAATTCCAATTATTGATAAAAAGGCAGGTACAGTTAATTTAAGGGTGATGGAGTTGCCTGTAGAAGTTGAAACAAAAACTAAAGATGATGTATTTGTGCGACTAATAGTTTCTGTACAATATTATGTGGTTGAGACAGAGGAGGGAATTAAAACTTCATTCTACAAGTTTGATAATCCGGCACGTCAGATTCAATCTTATGTTTTTGATTCCATTCGTTCAGAGGTTCCTAATATGGAGTTGGATGATGTGTTTAGTGAAAAAGAAAAAATTGCACAGGCTGTACAGCAAGAGCTTTCAGCTACTATGGAAGAGTACGGATATGCTATCGTAAAAGCATTAATTACTGATATTGATCCTGATGCTAAGGTAAAGCATGCGATGAATGAGATTAATGCTGCTAAGCGTTTAAAAGAAGCGGCTAAAGAATATGCAGAAGCTGAGAAGATTAAAGTTGTAGCGGCTGCGGAAGCAGAAGCAGAGAGTAAGAAATTACAAGGTGAAGGTATAGCCAATCAGCGAATTGCAATTGCTAATGGTTTAAAACAATCTGTTGAGGAGGTTAAAGATGCCATGGAAGAAGGAGTTACAGGTCAGCAAGTAATGAACATGTTATTTATGACTCAACATTATGATACAGTTAGTAGATTAGCAGAAGAAGGAGTAAACACTATTTTTGTTCCTTATTCTCCAGGTACAGTAGGAGATTTACAGACTCAAATTCAATCAAGTTTATTGGCTGCTGATACTGTTACAAAATCTACTACTCCAGCAGATTTAGCCAAGCCTAAAAAAAAGAACACTGGACCGAGTAGGGCATCTGATTTAGATACTTCTGAAGATATTTCGTAATAAATTTAGAATAGAATGAAGGAGGATTTTCTCCATTTTATTTGGAAGTACAGTCTTTTTAAGTCTGTATCGTTATTTACAACTAATAATCTTTCTATTCAGATATTAGAAAAGGGTATTGAAAATACTGATGCTGGCCCTGATTTTTTTAATGCTAAAATAAAAATTGGCAATACAGTTTGGGCTGGTAATGTAGAAATTCATGTTAATTCTTCTGATTGGGAGAAACACCAACACCAGTTAGATAAATCTTATAATAATGTTATTCTTCATGTGGTTTATCATTACGACAGAGAAATAAAAAATAGTGAAGGAAATAGTTTATCCACATTAGAGTTAAAGGACTTAATTAATAAAGATTTAATTGCTAAGTACAATTCGTTAGCAAGTATCAATAATTCAGATTGGATACCTTGCGGAAATCAATTGAAATATATTGATGATTTTACAGTTAAAAGTTGGTTGAATCGTTTGATTATTGAAAGACTGGAACGTAAGGCAGCTGATATAGAAAACAGATTACAGCAAAATAGTAACGATTGGGAAGAAACCTTTTATCAGTTTTTGTTTAAGTATTTTGGACTTAAAGTTAATGCTGAACCATTTTTTCAATTGGCATCTAATACACCTTTGAAAATTGTAGATAAACATTGTTTAGTTAAATCTGTTGAAGCTCTTTTTTTCGGGCAAGCAGGATTTCTAGAAGATGCTATTACAGATAAATATTTTATTGAGTTAAAAAAAGAGTATACTTTTTTAAAGGTAAAGTTTTCGTTACAAAGTATTGATAAGAGTATATGGAAATTTTTAAGGCTTCGTCCGTATAACTTTCCTACTTTACGCATAAGTCAGTTGTCAGTACTTTTAACCAAAAATCCAAGGTTATTTGCTGCAATGATAGAGTCTAATAGCATTAAAGAACTTCAAAAATGTTTCAATGTCACTGCCTCTACTTATTGGAATAATCATTATCGGTTTGGTGAAATTACTAATGATGAGAAACCAAAAAAGCTTGGAGAGGCTACCATAAATAATATCATTATTAATGTAATAGTTCCGTTTACCTTTGTTTATGGTAAGGCAAAAAATAGCCAACAACTGGTAGATAAAGCGTTGAATTTATTAGAAGAGTTAAAGCCAGAACAAAATGCTATTATTAAAAATTGGCAAAAATTGGGAGTAAAAACAGGCAACGCTTTACATACTCAATCGTTATTAGAATTAAAGAATAACTATTGTTCTGAAAAAAAATGTTTAAATTGCAGCATAGGGAGTAAAATTTTACAGCTATGATTAATAAAATTTTATCTTTTTTCGAAAAATATGCTTTTGGTGTTTGTGCTTGGTGGGGTGAAAAGCTTCAGTTAAAATCAAGCCGTATCAGAATGTTTTTTATTTATTTATCTTTTTTAACTTTTGGTTCGCCTATTTTTGTGTACTTAATTATGGCTTTTATTTTAGAGCATAAAGAGTATTTTAAATTTCAAAAAAGAAGGTCGGTTTGGGATATTTAAGCTATACGCTATTTAATTTTAAGTATTTCCGAAAAATTTACTTTGCACTCATGGTGCTCATAGCCATTTTATGTGCAGGAGTTGCTGGTTTTATACTTATTGAGGATTATACTTTGCCTGAGGCAATTTACATGACCGTTATTACGGTTTCTACTGTTGGTTTTAATGAGGTAAGACCATTATCACAAGAAGGACGTTTATTTACAGCAATTTTAATTATCTTTAGCTTTAGTACATTTGTGTATGCAGTTACGTCCATTTCTAATTATATATTAGATGGTGAGTATAAAATTTATTTTAAAGATTTAAGAATCAATAAAACAGTGAGTAAATTAAGCAATCATACTATAATCTGCGGCTATGGTAGAAATGGAAAACAGGCTGTTCAGGAGCTTCGAGCTCATAACAGAAAATTTGTTGTAATAGAGCAAGATAAAGAGTTGATTGAAATATTAAGAGAAGCTCATGATATTCCTTTTGTAGAGGGTGATGCTACCCAGGAAAAATATCTGGAAAAAGCTGGAATAGATTGTGCAAAGGCTTTAATTACTACTTTACCCAATGATGCTGATAATCTTTTTGTAGTACTTACTGCTCGTGAAATGAATTCTGATCTTTTAATAATTAGTAGAGCATCTAAAGATAATTCGGATAAAAAACTAAGAAGAGCGGGAGCTGACAATGTAATAATGCCTGATAAAATTGGTGGGGCTCATATGGCATCATTAGTTATTAAACCTGACGTAATTGAATTTATGGATTATGTAATGGGACAAGGAACAAGCTCTATTAACTTAGAAGAAATAACTTTTGAAAATTTGCCTGATGAGTTGAAAAATAAATCTATCCGTGAACTTGGTATAAGAGATAAATCAGGTGCCAATATTGTTGGTTTTAGAACTCCCGAAGGAGAATACATCATTAACCCTTCGCCAGACACTATTATTATGCCTCAAGCAAAAATATTTGTTTTGGGTACCTTAGCGCAGATAGATGCCTTTAGAGATTTTACCGCTCAACAATCCATCTTAAAAAAATAAAGAATGAGAATTCTGGTAACTGGAAGCAATGGTCTTTTAGGTCAAAAATTAGTTAAATTATTGGCAGGTAAAGATGATATTGATTTGATAGCCACTTCTAAAGGAGAAAATAGAGTTACCAAGGTTAGTGGTTATCAGTATCATTCTTTAGATATTACTAAGCCAGAAGAAGTGAATGTTGTTTTTGAAACATTTAAACCAAATGTAGTTATCAATACTGCAGCTATGACCAATGTAGATGCTTGTGAAGATAATAAGGAATTGTGCTGGGATTTAAACGTAAATGCAGTTAAGTATTTAGTAGTAGCATCAGAAAAGTACAATACTCATTTAATTCATTTGTCAACAGATTTTGTTTTTGATGGTGAAGCAGGACCCTACAAAGAAACGGACCAGCCTAATCCATTGAGTTATTACGGAAAATCGAAATACGAAGCAGAAAAACTATTACAACAAAGCAACATAAAATGGAGTATAGTTCGTACCATTATTGTGTATGGAGTAGTAGAAGATATGAGCAGAAGTAATATTGTGCTTTGGGCAAAAGAAGCATTAGAAAAAGGCAATCCATTAACTATTGTAAACGACCAGTTCCGCTCTCCAACATTAGCTGAAGATTTGGCTATGGGTTGCTGGTTAATTGCTGAAAAAGGTGCTGAAGGAATTTATCATTTGTCAGGAAAAGATACCATGAGTATTATTGATTTGGTAAATCGAGTTGCTGATTTTTACGGTTACGATAAATCTATCATCACCCCTATCTCATCAAAGAGTCTTAATCAGGCAGCTAAACGTCCACCCAAAACAGGCTTTGTTTTGGATAAAGCCATTAACGATTTAGATTATTCTCCTTGTAGTTTTGAAGAAGGTTTAGCTATTGTTACAAAGCAATTAAAATTTATCGTTTAATGGGTGATTCTTTTTTTATTGAAGATAAAGCCCGTTTTCAAGAGCAACTTTTATACTATTACAGCAGTTTTAAAAACCTAGTGTTTTTAAACGGTAATGATGGTACTCAAAACTTATTTGCAGTTTCAAATTCTGATGAGGTAAGAGATAAAAATTGGCAATTTGGTTTTATCAGTTACGATTATAAAAATCAGATAGAACAATTAACTTCTTCAAATATTGATGAGGTAAATTTTTCAGAAAAGCATTTTTTTAGCCCTGAATTGCTTTTTAAAATATCAGATCATGAGGTTGAAGTTGAGTATTATACGAAAGAAAATATTGATGAGTTAATTGAAAAAATTAAATCAGTTGATTTACGTGAAACGGAAAATCAGTCAATTCAATTAACGCCAAGAATTTCTAAAATTGAATATATAGAAAAAGTTAATAAACTATTGAATCATATTCAATTAGGTGATATTTATGAAGTTAACTTTTGTCAGGAGTTTTTTGCTGAGCAAGCTGAAATAAACCCTTTATCAATTTATTTAAAATTGAATGAAAAATCGCCAACCCCTTTTTCTTGCTTTGCAAAGTGTGATGATAACTATTTGATGTGTGCTTCACCAGAGCGATTTATCAAAAAAGTAGGCAATAGAATTATTTCTCAACCCATTAAAGGCACTATAAAAAGAGGGCAGACCTATGCAGAAGATGAGGTATTAAAGCAACAACTGTTAAACGATCCTAAAGAACAATCAGAAAACGTAATGATTGTTGATTTGGTAAGAAATGACCTATCAAAAGTTGCACAAAAAGCAACGGTTAATGTAGATGAGCTTTTTGGTATTTATACTTTTCCTCAGGTACATCAAATGATTTCTACAGTTTCAGCTCAATTAAAAGAACCTATTGATTTTGATAAAATCATTAATGCCACATTTCCAATGGGTTCAATGACCGGAGCACCAAAAATTAGAGCAATGGAGTTGATTGAGCAATATGAAACTACTAAACGTGGAATTTATTCAGGTACAGTTGGTTATATTAATGATAAAGGAGATTTTGATTTTAACGTAGTTATTAGAAGTATTACTTACAACCAAAAAAATAATTACCTTTCGTTTATCGTTGGTGGGGCTATTACAGCAAATTCTAATCCCGAGAAGGAGTATGATGAATGCCTGCTAAAAGCCAAAGCTATGATGGAAGTTTTGAGTAATAATGCTTGATAAATTTTTAAAATATATTTCTGATAATCAACTTTTTGATAAAAGTCAAAAGGTGCTATTAGCTGTAAGTGGAGGAAAAGACTCGATGGCTATGCTGCATTTATTTAAAGCAACCGATTTTAGTTTTGGAGTAGCACATTGTAATTTTAAGCTGAGAAAGGAAGATGCAAATAAAGATGAGAGGCTAGTACAACAGTTTTGTGAAAATCACTCTATACCTTTTCATTCAACTGCTTTTAATACGCAACAATATGCTAAAAAGAATAAGTTGTCAATACAAATGGCAGCTCGCGAGTTGAGGTATAATTGGTTTCAAGATATTAAAACTACAAACAATTATGCTATTATCGCAACAGCTCATCACAAAAATGATGTGGCAGAAACTATGCTGATAAACCTTACCAAAGGTACAGGTTTGTCTGGATTACATGGTATAAAAAACATTAAGGGTATAGTTCGTCCTTTATTGTGTTTTACAAGAGGTGAAATTGATGAATATGTTTCAGGAAATGAGATCTCCTACAGAGAAGATGCTTCAAATGCAGATACAAAATATTTAAGAAATGCTATCCGACATAAGGTAATGCCAGAATTAGAAAAATTAAACTCTAATGTTGCTGAAAGCATTGTTCAAACTGCTGATTATATCTCAGATGCTGAAGAAATATTATTTCAAAAGATTGAGGAGGAATTAGTGAAATGTACATCATCTTCTGATGAGAATAAGATTTTATTTTCAATTGAAAAACTGAGAGAACTTAAACCTCTTCATACCTATCTCTATTATTTTTTGCAGCCTTTTGGTTTTAATGGTAGTAATATCCAAGATATTGTTGAGGCTTTAGATTCAGATTCAGGTAAAGTATTTTACTCTGAAACAGACCAATTGGTAAAGGATAGGGAGTATTTAATTCTTACTGAACTTGATAACACACGACAAGAACAAAAAGTTATTCATTCATTAGAAGGCTTTCAGAATACAACTATAACTTTTAAGAGAATTGGAGCAACAGCAATTGATTTTAATAAACCTTCCAATTACGCTTTTTTAGATTTAGATAAGTTAACATTTCCTCTAATCATTAGAAACTGGGAACAGGGAGATGTTTTTCAGCCATTGGGTATGACAGGAAAAAAGAAACTTAGTGATTTTTTTATTGATGAAAAAGTTGATTTAATTTCTAAACAGAAATCTCAAGTATTGGTTTCGAGTAATCAAATAGTATGGATTATTGGTTATCGTATAGATGATAATTTTAAAATTTCTGACACTACAAAAGAGATTGTTTTATTAAAATCAGAATGATGGTAACTGATCAAATAGGGCATCAGTTTGAGTTAAAGCAAACACCAGAAAGGATAATATCATTAGTTCCATCTCAAACAGAATTGCTTTACGATTTAGGTTTAGAAGATAGAGTTGTTGGAATTACTAAATTCTGCGTTCATCCGCAAGAATGGTTTAAAACTAAAGCAAGAGTAGGAGGAACAAAAACATTAAATTTTGAGAAAATAGAAAACCTAAATCCTGATTTGATAATTGCCAATAAAGAAGAAAATACCCAATCTGAAATTGAATTGCTGAAAACGAAATATCCTGTTTATACGAGTGATATTTCCAACCTGAATGATAGCTTAGAAATGATAGTGGGTATTGGCAAAATAACTCATGCTAAAGAACAAGCAAAACAAATTGCGTCTACAATACAAAAAGAGTTTAACAAGTTAGCTGAATTGAAAAAAAACTCAAAAAGTGTTTTGTATTTCATTTGGCAAAACCCATATATGAGTGTAGGTACATCAACTTTTATTCACGATATGTTGAGTAAGTGTGGTTTTAAAAACGTGATTAAGAATGCTGAACGTTACCCCGAATTATCAGTTGAAAGCATTAAAAATATGGAGCCAGATTATATCTTTTTATCATCAGAACCATTTCCTTTTAAAGAAAAGCATCAATTAGAATTGCAACAAGAGTTTCCTGATTCTAAAATTATGTTGGTTGATGGAGAGTTTTACTCGTGGTACGGTTCTCGACTAAAACAAGCTCCTAATTACTTTGTTGGTTTGATAGAAAAAATGGCTTAACTTTCACGCTTAATACTAAAATCACTGTCATTAAGCTCAGTAAATTTACCATACTGTTGGTTTTAACCATTTTATCTTTTTCTGTTTTCAGTCAAAAAGTTGGTTTAGTATTTAGCGGTGGAGGCTCCAGTGGTGTTTCACATATTGGAGTTTTAAAAGCATTGGAAGAAAATGAAATTCCAATAGATTACATTGCTGGGACTTCAATGGGAGCTTTAGTGGGAGCATTGTACTCCTCAGGATATTCACCAGAAGAAATAGAGGAGTTGTTTGTTTCTGATCAATTTAAAAAATGGGCAGAAGGGGTTTTAGACGAAAATTATGTTTACTATTTAAGAGAAAAGGAAAATGATCCTACCATGTTTAAATTAAAAGTAGATTTAGATACCGTTTTAGAAACCACTATCCCTACGAATTTAACTTCTCCAACTGCTGTTGATTATGGTTTGATGAGGTATTTTGCTCCAGCTACAGCAGCTTCAGAAAATAATTTTGACAATTTATTTATACCGTTTAGATGTGTTGCCTCTGATGTAGTAAAAAAAGAAGCAGTGGTTTTAAAAGATGGAAGTTTGGCTACTGCAGTTAGAGCTTCTATGGCATATCCTTTTTACCTAACACCAATTCCTTACCAAGATATGTTATTGTTTGATGGTGGACTCTACAATAATTTTCCATCAGATGTGATGTATGATGAGTTTTTACCAGATTATATTATTGGTAGTAACGTGTCTTCAAATTTCGATCCGCCAGATGAGGATAATTTAGTTTCACAAATAAAAGCTATTATAGCTGATAATAGTGAGTATTCTATTAATTGTGATAACGCTATTATGATAGAGCCTGAAGCGAACGAATTTTCTTTATTTGATTTTAACAATAACCAAAGGCTTATTGATATTGGTTATGTTGCTACCATTGCCCAAATAGATTCGATTAAAAAAAATGTTACTCGAAGAGTAAATAGATTAGAATTAGTTGAAAAACGAAATCAATACAGAAAATCGTTACCTCCTCTAGTTTTTGAAGATGTTTCTATTACTGGATTAACACCTGCACAAAACAAATATGTTAGAAAATCTATAAGATTTAAAGGCGAAACAGCTACAGCAGAAGAATTAAAATCTGAATATATTAAAGTAGCATCAGACGATAAAATAAAATCAATTTATCCGCAAGCTGTTTATAATAAAAACACAGGTAAATACACCTTAAATTTAAGAGCAAAAAAAGAAAAAGATTTATTTGTTTCTTTTGGAGGTACTTTTTCATCTCGTCCTATTAATGAAGCTTTTATTGGATTGCAATACAATATTTTAAGTAAAACAGCCATTACTTTATTAGCTAATACTTACTTTGGTAAATTGCATAACTCTGTTTCAGCGGGTTTCCGATTTGATTTTCCTTTTCAAATTCCTTTTTATTGGAAAACAACATTTACTATTGATGGATGGGATTATTTTAAAAGTAGTACTAGTTTTTTTGAAGATACCAAACCATCATTTCTGGTCCAAGAGGATCAGTATTTTAAAACGGAATTCGGATTTCCTGTTTCATACAAAGGGAAAATAATTTTAGATGGAACCATAGGTGAACTAACTAACCGATATTATCAGACTAAAGATTTTATTTCTACTGATACTACTGATCAAACGAAGTTTAGAAATTACTCTATAGGTCTAAGGTTTGAGCGTAATTCTCATGATCTAAAACAATATGCGTCTAAGGGTAGCTTCTTTTCAATTGGCGGAAAGTTTGTGAGAGGTGATGAACACACCATTCCTGGATCAACTTCTATTATCAAAGATGAATTTGATACCATTTTTAATTGGTTTCAATTAAAAATCACATATGATAAATATTTTAATGAGAACTCTAATGTTAGGTTTGGTTTGTTTGGTGAGGGAGTTTACAGTGTTCAACCTTTCTTTAATAATTATACTGCATCAGTATTATCTGCTCCAGCTTTTCAGCCAATTTCTGAGAGTAAAACTCTTTTTCAGGAAAATTTCAGAGCTCACTCTTATTTTGCTTTGGGAATAAAGAATGTAAACTATTTGCTTAAGAATTTGCAATTAAGATTAGAAGCTTATATGTATCAACCTTATCAGGAGATTTTACAAGATAATCAGAAGAAACCATATCATGGTGTTTTTTGGCCTAAACAACAATTTATACTGTCATCCGCATTGGTGTATAATACCCCGCTAGGTCCGTTAGCTGTTAATTTAAATTATTACGAGAGGTTTGATGAACCATGGAGTTTTTTATTCCATTTTGGGTATTTAATTTATAATAAAAAGAGCTTAGAATAAATTAGCTAGGCATTGGAAAAGCTAACATTTCTCCCATTCCAATTGTAAATAACCAGTTTCCATAAATGGCGTGCTCTATAGATGTTAGAAGTACAGATTTACTTTTAAAATAAGTAGTGGTAAACAAAATTCCACCAATAAAAGTTACTATTAACACTAAGTTATTATGAAAAAATAAATGTCCTACCGGGAAAGCTAGTATGTTAAAAAAGATGATAACATAAGGAGGAAAGAAAGAGTCAGAATATCGTCTAAAAAAATAACTTCTATATAAAAGTTCCTGAGGTAAAACAGATAACAAAGAGTATATTATGATAACAAAAAACCACATTAAAGGGTTTTCCTTAATAACTATAAAAAGATTTTTAGGGTCAGTAAAGTATAAGAAAATAGAACTTGAAACAATTACAAATAGAAAAGTTAACCCCACTCTTTTTAAATGAGGTTTTAGATTAAACTCTGTTAAAGTAGTTTTAGTAATTAGTTTTAATTTAGTTGAAACCCAAATACAATAAGAAAGCCCGAAAACAATTATAATTGTTTTAGCGATTATTGAAATATTAAGCGCTAAGAAAATGGGTATCACAAAAAACAGGATAACCATTTCACTAATTTTATATTCTTTAGAAGTTAAGATAGGCATGTTATAAATGTAAAAGTATTCTTTAAAGTTTAAAATCTAAGTTAAATACAGTTAAGAAATCCTTTAAATAATATTCCTAGTATTGATTTTTGTTATCTTTACAATCCTTTCAAAAATAGAGGAATGGCAGAAGTAACGGAGAAAAGTATTAAAACTAAGTTGAAGAATAAAGTAAGTAAAGATATCGCCTTAGAAGCATTTCGTTTAATGTGCGAAGCTAAAGCATTAACTGAACTTTATGAAGCGAATAAAGAAGTTACGGCTAAATATGTTCATGCTACATCTAGAGGACACGAGGCTATACAGTTAGCTTGTGGCTTGCAGTTGAAACCACAAGATTTTGTTTTTCCTTATTATCGTGATGATAGTATCTTATTAGGAATTGGAATGAAACCGTTTCAATTAATGTTACAGGTTTTAGCTAAAAGAAACGATCCTTTTTCAGGTGGTCGAACATATTATTCACATCCAAGTTTGAACGATGATGATAAACCTAAAATTCCTCATCAGAGTTCGGCTACAGGCATGCAGGCAATACCTGCTACAGGTGTTGCAATGGGTATTCAATATAAAGAAAAATTAGGTTTAGCTGAAGATTATAAGGGAGAAAATCCAGTTGTAGTTTGTAGTTTGGGTGATGCTTCTTGTACTGAAGGGGAAGTTTCTGAAGCTTTTCAGATGGCAGTTTTAAAACAAATGCCAATTATCTACTTGGTGCAGGATAACGAATGGGATATTTCGGCAAATGCAGAAGAAACTAGAGCTCAAGACATTACCCATTATGCTAAGGGGTTTAAAGGAATGGATGTTAGAACCATAGATGGTACTAATTTTTCTGAATCTTACAATACGATAAATGAAGTAATAGAAATAGTTAGAAAAGAAAGAAGACCTTTTATTATTCATGCTAAAGTACCTCTATTAAATCACCATACTTCAGGCGTAAGAATGGAGTTTTATCGACACGATAAAGAAGAGTTAGCTGAGGCGTGGAGTAAAGATCCTTTTCCTAAGTTAAAACAAGATTTACTTGAACTAGGAGTAAGTGAAAAAGTGCTTCAAAAAATTGAAGACACTGCAGTAAAATTAGTAGCTAAAGATTATGAATTAGCTTTAGCTGAAGAAGATCCCAAACCAGAAGATTTAACAACTTACTGTTTTGCACCTACACCTGTAAATGAAGAAAAAGGGGTAAGAGAACCAGCAGGTAAGGATAAAACTGTTATGGTAGATTCAGCATTGTTTGCTATCAGAGAGTTAATGACTAAACATCAGGAATGTTTACTTTACGGACAAGATGTTGGAGCTAGAATTGGTGGTGTTTTTAGAGAAGCAGCTACATTAGCTCAGCAGTTTGGTGATGATAGAGTTTTTAATACACCAATTCAGGAAGCATTTATAGTTGGTAGTACGGTTGGCATGTCGGCAGTAGGATTAAAACCTATTGTTGAGGTTCAGTTTGCTGATTATATATGGCCAGGATTAAATCAATTGTTTACAGAAGCAAGCCGTTCTTATTATCTCTCAAATGGAAAATGGCCAGTAAGTATGATTTTGAGAGTTCCGATTGGAGCTTATGGTTCAGGTGGACCTTATCATTCATCAAGTGTTGAATCGGTTGTTACCAATATCAGAGGGGTTAAAGTAGCTTATCCATCTACTGGAGCAGATTTAAAAGGTTTGATGAAAGCTGCTTATTACGACCCAAATCCTGTGGTGATGTTTGAGCATAAAGGATTGTATTGGAGTAAAATAAAAGGTACAGAAGGAGCAAAAACCATTGAACCAGATGAAGATTATATTATTCCATTTGGAAAGGCGAGGACAGTAATTGAGGCTGAGCAAGACCATGTTGATAATGGCGAATCTGCGGTAATTATTACATATGGCAGGGGTGTATATTGGAGTTTAGAAGCTGCTAAGCAGTTCTCAGGTCAAATTGAGATTCTTGATTTAAGAACCCTTAATCCTATAGATGTAGAAGCTATGTATGATGCTACGAAAAAACACAATAAAGTAATGTTGGTTACTGAGGAATCTTGTGAAAATTCGTTTACATTAGGGTTGGCTGCACGTATCCAGAAGAATTGTTTTGAGCATTTAGATGCACCAATTGAAATTGTTGGATCGGTAGATACACCAGCTATACCTTTAAACTCTACTTTAGAAGCTACTTTATTACCAAATGCTGAAAAAGTTGCTGAGGCTTTATCTTCTTTGCTGAATTATTAAACTCCAATAAAATATAAGTGAATAGGCTTTTACTTTTACACGGTGCAATAGGAGCTAAAGATCAATTGATTTCTTTAAGCGAGTCTTTAAAAGATAGTTTTGAAATTTATAATTTAAATTTCTCTGGACATGGAGGTAGAGATTTTGTCAATGAGTTTAATATAAAACAATTTGCAAATGAGCTAATCAATTTTTTAGATGAGAATCAAATTCATCAAATAGATATATTTGGTTACAGCATGGGAGGGTATGTTGCACTGTATGCGGCCAAATATTTTCCAAAAAGGATAGGTAAGGTTGTTACTTTGGGAACAAAATTCAATTGGGACAAAAAGATTGCAGAGAAAGAAACTAAAATGCTCAACCCTACAATTATTGAACAAAAAATACCAGCTTTTGCTAATGTTTTAGAAAAACGACATCAGCCTAATGATTGGAAAGAATTGCTTGCAAGAACTGCTGACATGATGATTCAAATGGGAGAGAACAACCCTTTAAAAATAGATGATTATAAAAACATAAATCATTTTGTTAAAATTGGTTTGGCAGATACAGATGAGATGGTTTCCTTAAAAGAAACAAAAGAAGTTTATGAGGCACTACCAAATGCTGAGTTTTATACGTTAGCTGATTCTAATCATCCAATAGAAAAAGCGAATCTTGCTCAGTTAGCTGAAGAAATAAAAACATTTTTAAAATGAAAGAACATTTTAAAAAATTAGAAAACATGTATTTGGCGGCTCCTATTAATGAGTTGTATCAACCCACTATTGAGGTTTTAGAAAAGGAAGCTATAATTAAAATAGGAGTGAATCCACAATTTTTTCATGCTGCAGAAGCATTACATGGTTCGGTTTATTTTAAAATGTTAGATGATGCTGCTTTTTTTGCTGCCAATTCAGTTGTAAAAGATGTTTTTGTGCTAACAGGTACTTTTGAAACAAAGTTACTTAGACCTGTTGTTGAAGGAACTTTGAAAGCTGAGGGTAGTATAGAAAAAATGGAAGGAGAAAAGATTTATGCAAGAGCTGCGTTATATAATAATGATAAACTCGTAGCTATGGGTAAAGGAGTGTTTTTTAAAAGTGAAAAATCCTTAAATGAGATAGCTTCTTACAAAATTTCGTAAATTTGAATTAGTGAAAAGTAGTTTAGCTATATTGTTGGTTTTTATTTCGTTAGGTGCATTTGCTCAAGATGATGGTTATGTGTATGGAGATACCCCAACTCAGCCTAAAAAAGAAAAGCAAAAAGGTTTTGATTGGAACAGAGTAACAGTTGGTGGTGGTTTGTTTTTGCAATTTGGCACCAACTCTTATATAGCAGTTTCTCCTACAGTTGGTTATTACCTTACCGATAATCTAATAACAGGTATTGGAGGAAGTTATATTTTTGAAGAGACTAATACTGTTAATTTTCCTTATAAAGCAACAACCTATTCAGGTTCTGTATTTGCTCAGTATATTTTTGAAAATTTACCAATATTGTTGCACTCTGAGATAGAAAGTGCTAAGCTTACAGTTAATTATGTAGATCTGTCAGATGATTTTGTAATAGATATGGTAAACGTTTATGTTGGTGGTGGACTTAAACAGAATATGGGTGGAAATTCTTTTTTGTATGTTATGGGATTGTGGAATTTAAACGAAACCAAAGAATCTAACTATGTACAAACAAACCCAATTATCAGAGTTGGTTTTGCCATAGGTTTGTAAAATTCAGTAAATTTGTTAGTCGATAAAAAATAGAGTTTTATCGAAATAATTAACTTAATAAACTACTTTTATGAGGATATTTTTACTGTCAGTTTTCCTGATTACCCTTTTACCAAGTTTTTCACAATCCACTTCATTACCAAAAAATACTTACCAACAGGAGTTTAATTCTGCTTATCAACAATACCCTGATGTTCCAAAAGGTATTTTAGAGGCAGTTGCTTACACTATGACTCATTTTAAGCATTTACAAAATCAACCAGAAAGTTGTGCTGGATTACCTAAAACTTATGGAGTGATGGGATTGACTTTAGATGGGAAGAGCTACTTTAAAAATAATCTCAATTATGTTGCTCAGGTTTCAGGTATTTCGGTAAATGATATCATAATCAACCCTGAACAAAACATTTTAGCTTTTGCAGCAGCTTATCATCACGAGTTACAGTTGTTAAGCCCTTTTCAATATCAAGAGCAGAATATTGTTCACATTTTAAGCAAACTGAGTGAATTACCAGTGCAAACTGTTCAACAAGATTTTGCTATGAATTCGCACTTATATTCTGTATTGTCGTTTATGAATAATCCGGTAATGCAGCAGCAATATGGATTTCCTGATTATAACTTTGACTTAGAATTGGTATTTGGAAAAGAAAATTTAAAAATTTTACAATCCTCTAAAGTTGTAATGACAGATTATAATATTGAAGGAGATGAGGGGAAAGTTTACAAAAAATCAACTATAAATAATAAGAGTGCAGATTACCCTCCTGCTTTACAGAACTTAACAACTTGTAATTATAGTTCACGAAATGGGGTAGCCATTTCAGCAGTTACGGTACACACTATACAAGGCAGCTACGCTGGTGCCATCTCATGGGCACATAATTGTTCTGTTCCTTCAAATGTTTCTTACCATTATGTGTTACGTTCGTCTGATGGACAAGTAACTCAGGTGGTTTTAGAAGCTGATAAAGCATGGCATGTTGGTTCTGCAAATCCTTATGCTATTGGTATGGAGCATGAAGGCTTTGTAAATGATTCTACTTGGTATACTGCTGCTATGTATCAATCTAGTGCTGACTTAGTCAGAGATATTACCCAAAGTGGTTACGGTATTTCTCCTTTACGAACAGCTTATTTTCCATGGGCTTCTACTACACATTATAATGCTTCAAGTATTCCGGGTAGTTGTGTGGCAATTAAAGGACATCAACATTTTCCTAATCAGTCGCATACCGATCCAGATGCTAACTGGGATTGGAAGTATTATGATAACTTAATCAATAATTCGACACCTGTTACTACCATTACTACAAACTCAGGAACAATTACCGATAATGGTGGGAGTGGTGGAAATTACACAGGCGAACGAGAATTGATTTTAATTCAACCTCAAAATGGAGGAACCATTACTTTAAACACCGTTCTGTTTGATATGGAAAGTACCTGGGATTATTTGTATGTGTACGATGGGGCAACAACTTTTTCATCAAGAATAGGTGTTTACACAGGTACTACTATTCCAACTACAATCAATTCTACAGGTAATAGTTTGTTACTAGAAATGAGAGCAGATTGTGCAACGGATGCGCCTGGGTTTGAGTTTAGTTTTACAACTACAGTTCCTGATATAATTGCTCCAACAACAACTATATCTTCCTCACCAACACCATTTGCTACAACAGATTTCACTAGCACATTTACAGATACAGATAATGTTGGAGGAAGTGGCGTGCAGCATATGTTTTACAATGTTTCAGATTACAATACTGTAGAATGGAGAGCTAATGATGTCAACGGGTTTTTTAATGATGATTTTGATGCAGCCATTCATCCTGATTGGATAGACTCATCAGGAGTTTGGTCTATAGTGGGAAATCAACTAAATCAGAGCGATGAAAATAATGCTAACACCAATCTTTATGCAAGTTTAGACCAGAATAATAATACCAAGTTTTTATATCATTATAAAGCATCTATTTCTGGAATCGGAAGTAATAAAAGAGCAGGATTTCATTACATGTGTGATGATGCAAGCCAAACCAATAGAGGTAACTCTTATTTTGTGTGGTTTAGACAAGACGATAGCAAACTACAATTTTATAAAGTAACCAACAATATATTTACCTTAGAAAAAGACGTAGTTTACAACTTTAATTCGGGGCAGCAATATGATTATAAAATAGTTTACGACAAAACTACAGGCACTACAGATGTATATGTAGATGATATTTATGTTGATTCATGGACAGATACCAGTCCATTAGTGGTTGGAAATGCCATCTCCTTTAGAAGTGGGAATTGTATTTATGATGTAGATGAATTGAGAGTTTACAAGAACAGAACATCCAGTGAATTAATTACAGTTGGAGCAGGAGCAACTAATGACATACGTTATGAGAACAACCTTACTACAAGCGGTATGATACGTTCAGTAGCCATTGATACTGCAAAAAACATTTCTGCCATTGCAATAGAAATGGTAGATGTTGATTTTCAAACTACAGGAGTAGAAAACCTGAATTCTAATACTGTTAGAGTTTATCCTAATCCTGCTAAACAAAGCATAACAGTAGAGTTGGATAGTTATACTCAAGATTACCTGATAATAAAGGATTTAGCTGGTAAAATTGTTTGTGAAAAACAATTACAGCATGCTTTAAAGCAAAATATCTCTATTGATGATTTAGCATCAGGAATGTATCTGCTAATAATAGGAGATACGTTGTTGAAATTAACTAAGGATTAAGACTTAGTTGTTTTCAATAAAACTTAGAGCACCTGATGGGCAAGTTTTAAGTTGAGCCTTTAACTCTTCTGTTGTAGCGTTTTCAATTTTAACCCAAGGTCTTTCTTTAGGGTTATATACTTTTGGTAAACTTCTTACACAATTTCCAGAATGAGTGCACAAATCTGGCTTCCATATAATGGTTATGTCATCATTACTGTATTTTACTTCTTTACTCATTTTTATCTTTATTTTTCGAATTGTCAAGATTTGTAATGTCTGGTTGATTATTTTTTTCTCCTTCCTTATCTTCTATGTCCTCACCTTTAAGATAATTAGGTAATTGCATTCCTGCCATGTTAAACATTTCTTGTAATGGGGGGACTGCTTTATACATTCCTGATATAAAGTTAGAAGTAGATGTTTTACCATCTTTCGTATTTCCTCCTTCCCAAACAGTAACTTTATCAATCTTGATATTTTTAATTGCTTCAGCCTGTGTCCTAACTAATTCAGGCAATTTATCTGCAATTAATAGGAGAACAGCATCTTTGGAATCGTTTCCAGCAGCTTTAACAATTCTATCTAAACCTTCAGCTTGCTTAGTCAATATTTCATACATACCCTTCGCTTCAGCTTCTTTTTTCATAAAAATTGCATCAGCTTCACCTTTTGCAACTCTACGTATTTGTTCAGCTTCAGCTTCAGCATCAATTTCTATCTTTTCTTTATCAATTTGAGCAGGAACTACAATGTCTGCTTTCTGTTCAGCTTCTTTACGCTTTGCTCTTGCTTCTTCTGCAATTTTTTCCGCAGCATAAGCTTCTTCAAGTGCTTTTGCAGCCTGAACTTTTTCTGAGGCGATAGCAATTTTTTCAGCTTCAGCTTCTCTAGCTCTTCTGTCAGCGTTAGAATTTGCAACTTGAACCTTAGCGGTATTTTCACCTTCTACTGCTTTAGCATCAGCAGCAGCAACCTGAATACGTTGATCTTGAACAGCATTTGCTTCACCAATAGCACCATCTCTATCTTTTTGAGCAACAGAAATTTTAGCATCATTAATTGCCTTTGCAGCAGCCTCTTTTCCTAATGCTTCAATGTAACCTGATTCATCATGAATGTCAGTAATATTAACGTTGATTAGTTTTAAACCAACTTTTTTTAATTCTGCTTCAACACTATGTGTAATGTGGGATAAAAATTTGTCTCGATCGGTGTTAATTTCTTCAATATCCATTGAAGCTACAACTAAACGTAACTGCCCGAAAATGATTTCCTGAGCAAGATCTTTAATGGCATCTAAAGAAAGTCCAAGTAAACGTTCTGCAGCATTTTGCATAACAGAAGGCTCGGTTGAAATACCTATTGTAAATCTTGAAGGAACATTTACTCTAATATTTTGTTTACTCAAAGCATTGATTAAGTTAACCTCGATTGATATAGGAGTAAGATCTAAAAACGCATAATCTTGAATAATTGGCCATATAAAAGCAGCTCCACCATGAATACATTTTGAGGAAGCATCACCACGAGTTTTACCATATACAACAAGAACCTGATCAGAAGGACACCTTTTATACCTCCTAAACATGGAAAATATAAATACTACAAAAATTAAAACAACGGCAGCAACTAAATAGACTCCGCTAAGACCAAAAATGGCTAATAAAAAGTGGTTCATGGTATATTATTTAGATAATTTTTCGACTAATAAAATTTCTGAGCTAACAATATCTATTACTTTAACAATAGTTGTTGTTGCCAAATCTTCTTCTTCGTCTGTTATTGCTTCTAATTCTCTAAGACTTCCTTGTACTTTAATTTGAACTTTTCCAATTGAAGAACGTTTTGCGCCTATAGGAAGATAAACTTCACAGACAGCACCAATGGCATTGTTAATTTTTAAGGTTCCTGAATGTGCTAGTTTGTGCATATAAAAAAACAATAAAGAAGTTAATACCATCATTATTAATCCAGCAACACTAGAAATGCTAATTGTTGCAATATTAGATAGTTTATTTTCTATACAGATGATTCCTGTCCAACCAAAAATGGTAAAAAAGGCAACAACATTTTTAAAGGTGAAAAATTGAAACCCAACTCCACCATCATCGGCATCCATATCAGCAACATCAGACTCCATATCTGCATCACCTCCACCAATAAAAGTTAAGATGAAAATTATTGAAAAAACTGCTGAACCAATTAGAGCAATCCACCAAAAAGTTTGCTCAAAAGCGGTCATTTTAGAAAAAAAATCGCTCATAAAGTTATTAAATTGTAGTTACCGAATTTACGAAATTTCTTTCAGCTTTGGAGGGAGTGAAATGAAATTTTATGGATTTAGTTTAAATATCGTCAAAGTCTTCGTATTCCTCTTCATCAGGTTTGGCAATTTTATCTATAAACTTACCCAAACCTTTTTTCTTTTTCTTGTTTTTGACTTCTTTATTATTTTTTGTTTTTTGTGATTTGTCATTTGAATTTTTTGGATTTTCATCTGTTTCTTCTTCCCACTCTATAATAAACCCATCATCTTCAGGCTCTTCTTCTTTTTTGATGGTGGTATCTTTTTTAAACCAACCAAATTCTTCGTTTAAAATCTTCTTTAAGGTGTTCTTTTCCTTTTTTAAATCTTCTTTCCAACGTTCTTTTAACCCTTTGGTATCGTAACTGATGTCATAATCGTCAATAGTACCTTTCATTTTAAGAAAGATAGTGGTTTTACCTAACCCATCATCAGCAATGTAACCAAATTCTGAAATGTCTTTTTTCTTTTTCTTGGCTTTTCTCCAAAGCACATCATTAAGCAGTAATTTGAAACGATAATCAATGTGATTATCAAAAGTGTGTGTACCTGATAAAGTAACATCTATAGCAGAAGAATTAACTTCTGTTTTAGGAATGTAAACCACTTTGTTTTTTACTTCAATTTGTGTTTTAAGATGATCGAATTTAATGTGCTCCAATTCTTCTACCTCAATGTATTTACTCAAAGCTAAAATTGGTTTGTAATCTATCAACTCTCCTTTGTCTACATGAATATCAGCTAAAACATAAATCTTATCATCATCTACTTTTAATTGCCTGTCCCAAACTGAGGCAAATTCAATGTCAGAGGTAGTTAGCCCTTTTATGTTTTTATCTAAAATGTGTTTTTGACTAAAGTTTTCAAATTGACGGAACATCTCGTTAATGTCAACTTTATGTAGCTTGCTGTTCCCAGTAATTAATATGCTTTCTCCTTGGGCATCAATTGCCATGTTGCCAGTTACTTCACCTTTCATAGATAAGAAAGATACGTTTGATGCAGTAAGTATTTGGTCGTGCATTTCAATATGACCTTTAACATTATGAGCTGAAAACTTTCTGAAATGGAAAGTATCCACTTTAGCTTTAAAATTTAAAGTGATGTTTTTTGGTAAGTCTAAGGTGTATTGAGTGCTACCTTCTTCTTTGCTTAAAAAGTCATCTAGTACCAGGCTATTACTATGGAAATTCGTTTTTACCGCTAAGTTTTCACCTTCTACAAATAAGAAAGCCAATAAGTTTTTAAACTTACCATCTAACTCAAATTTGTTACCGTTGGCAATAAAGTTTAATGTGTCAATTTGAACATCGTTATTATTGAATTTAAACGAACCATTAATTTGCTCAAAAGAGTTATTTGTATTTGCCTTTCTAAATTGAGCATTAGTTAAACGAGCATTACCGCTTGCATTTAGTTTTCGTAATTCACTTGCTTTAATGTTGTTGAGTTCTTTTACGTAGCCACTATAGGTTAAACTCATTTCTAAATTACCTGTAGCAGTTTCTAAACTATCCCATTTAAAAAATGCTTTAGCAGTAGTTAAATCTACTGTGGCATTGGTGTTAAAAACAATATAGGGGTTATTAAAATCGGTAATGGTATAGTTGCCAAAAATATGCCCTGCACCAAAATCAGCATCAACTTCTTTTAAAATTAATTTAGAGCTGGCGTTATTTTGCTGTGCTCCATTTGAAAAGGTGCCAGTTAAATTAATATTGGTTAACGATTGGTCTGATTTACTTTCGGTAACAACCCCATTAGCTATGCTAAATTCTGCATTAAAGTTGGGTGTTTTTTTTGCTGATAACATCCCTTCTAAAGCAGAGTTAAAAGTTATAATACCTTGTGTTTCGTAAGTAGTTAGCTTTTCTTGTAGGTGAGGAGGAAACAAAGAGAAAAGTTTATTGATTTCCATTTCATTGCCCTTGGTTTTTAAGTTTAGATCAATACCCTCTTCTTTGTTTTTTATACTACCAGAAAGTATAAAATTTAAATCCTGAAAGGCAAGTTGCCCTGATTTTATGGAGTATTGATTACTGATAGTGTTTACGGCTAAAGCGGTATTAACATACACTGTTTTATCTTTCATAATTCGCCTACCTTTTTCGTTAATCTGATTGATGCGAAACCGTCCTTGAGCATCCAAAGTATATTCATCGCTAGAGAAATTACCAGATAAAGCCAGCTTTTCAGTATTGATATCCATGTCCATATCCTTGTATTGGTTAAGGAAGTAGAAATTTACCTCTTTAAATACTAAATCTTCTAACTCAACAGAAAGGGCAGAAGTATCCGATGATGTTTTCCAGAAATGGTAATTATCGTTACCGTACTTATCAATTTTAATGTTCATCATTCCGTGTTCTACCTGAACTTTTTTAATGATGTAATTTTCTTTTAGAATATCTATAATGTTAAATTGCAGGTAAATGGATTGAGCAGTAAAAAGGTCATCCTTTTTATCGCTTTTGCTCATCTCTTTAGCACTAACCTGGCTAAACTCTAACGAGGCATAAGGGAATTTTTTAAATACCGAAAAGTTGACCTCTTTAACATCTATAGGAGTATGAACATTGTTGTTGATTTGTTCAATGATAAAGGCTTTAACCTTGTCTTCATAAATGGTAGAAAAGATAATACCAGTAATCACCATCAATAAAATGATGATGCCAAAAATTATCCCTATTACCTTGAATTTTTTCATACTTACGCTAACTATAGAACGTAAGCTTTAAAATTCTATTTTAAAACTGAAGGTTTTGAATGGTCAATCCTAAACTTATTAGCAAGGTGTTGTGGAGAAGGTAGATTTCATTTCTTTCGCCCAATTAGTAGAAGAGAATCATTATCTTCAAACTCTTTGTAGCTTTCTAGCAAAAGAATATCGAAGTGATTGCCAAAGAATTCCTTAAGGTTTTCCGTTTCTTGACAATTCACCAACATACCTTTAAACACTTCAGAGCTTTCTCCTTTCCAGAAAGAGTGGCATATGATGCCGTTAGTATTTAAAATTTCATATTGTCTTTTAATGGAATCAATTAGTTCAGTATCTGTTAGGTGATGCATTACTTTGTTAGAATAAATGACATCAAACTTCTTTTCGGTTAATAGGGTAACAGCATCCAATTCTAAAAATTCTCCATCAGGGTATTTAGCAGTAAGGCGTTTGATAAATTCAGCAGAATTATCAGAACCTGTAACACTATAGTTTTTGCTTAATATTTCCCAATCGCTACCGGGACCAGAACCAATTTCAAGTATGGAAGAATTCTTAGAAGTATATTGCTGGAGCTTTTCAATCAACTCTGAACCATCAATGCCGTCTGCTAACCGAATGTATTCTTTAACTGATTCTTTGGTGTGATAATATTTTTTTTCCATCGTCTAAAATTAAATTATTATAAGAATGTAAGCATTATTATTTATAAAAAAATTAGACGATGAATTTAACATTAATTAAGAATTTTTAATTCACGATAAAAGGATGAAATGATATTTTTATAGAAATTATAATTTAATGAAATTAGGTTTAATAGTCTTATTATTCTTGTGTTTCCTTTCCTGTACAGAAGAGAATTCGTTTAATCAGGATTGGCAACTAACTCAGCAATCGGAATATGCTCCGCAACAACTTCCCGATGACATTAATGAATTAAATGGTGAATATTTTGCAAATATCTTACCTATGTTAGGGGATGCTAGAATTATTGGGATGTCGGAAGGAACTCATGAAATGTATGAACCAATTAAGTTTCGAAACGAGTTATGGAAGTTTTTAATCATGAAAGAGCGTATAGATCTGGTAGCTATCGAGTCAGGTTTGATAGAATCTAAACTGATGTATGATTACGTTTTAGGGTCTGACATTTCGATTGATTCAGTTTTAAGCAATGGAATGGCCTGTAAATTTGGGGAAATAAACTTGAATAAGGAACTTTTGGAGTGGATTCGTACCTATAATGTGAATCAGCCAAAAAATAAGAAAGTTCATATATATGGCTACGATATTTCTGGATGTGCTCCAAATCCAATCAACGAAAATGCGAAGAAAGGATTTGAATATTTATTGAATTATTTGAATGAAGTTGACTCTGAGAAACGGAACGAGGTTCAAAATCAGATAAAACCATATCTCCCATATCTTCACATCAAGGATTCGATAAATAGTAACGATTCTCACTTTTGGGATCTTGATTCTGCTCAGTGGGTAAATATTTTTGATATTTTAGATCAATGTGAATTAGATATGCAACGTAATGCTGATTTATATATAAGATTAAATGGTGCTGAGGAATATAGTTGGGCTAACCGTGCTATTTTTAGCGCAAAACAAAATGTTCAATTTTTACATGATATGAAGGGGGAAGGAAATTATGACTATAATATTCGTGAGAAAGGGCAACTTGATAATCTTAAATGGATATTGGAAAGAGAAAAAGGTAAGAGAATAGGGATTTTTGCTCATCTCGGGCATATTGCTAAAGAAATCCATATGCATGAAGAGAACGCAATGTATTATCCTATGGGTGGTGAATGTATTAAAAAAGAGTTTGGTGGTGATTATGTTGTAATTGGTAACTTTTATAGAAAGCTAGATTGGTTTGATGATGACCCAATTATTTTAGGCGAGAATACTATATCTGGAGAATTCAAGAAATTTGGGATTAAGAATTTCTATATGAAATTAGATAAATCAGATACTTCATGGCAAAAAGAATGGCCATTCGGTAAACCTTCAAGCGGTGGGCAGGTATATATGAATCCCACTGAAGCAATAGATATTGTATTATATAATGATGTCCAAACATGGTTATATCATTATCAACAAGAACAGAAGTGAAATCACTTCATTCTAACCCTTTTCTATGTATCTAGAAAGCTATAAATACTAAGATTGCAGCATCTTTAAAGCATTCACTTCTTTTTCAGTTAAGAAGCGCCATTGTCCACGAGCAAGGTTCTTTTTAGTTAGTCCTGCAAAAGAAACACGGTCTAGTTTTACCACTTCATATCCTAAGTGGGCAAACATTCTACGAATAATACGGTTTTTACCAGAGTGTAATTCAACACCTACTTCACGTTTCTTTTTACCATCACCAATATGTACTGCCACATCAGCTTTGGTAAATCCATCTTCCAGCTCAAAACCATCGCATAAATGTTTTAAGTGGTTATCGGTTACATTTTTATCTAAAGTAACATGGTAAATTTTCTTTACTGCGTATTTAGGGTGGGTTAACTTTTTGGTTAGTTCACCATCATTAGTTAGCATCAATACTCCAGTAGTTGGTCTATCTAATCTCCCTACTGGGTAAACTCGTTGTTTTAGTTTACCTAACAATTGCATTACTGTTCTCCTCCCAAACGGGTCATCAACAGTAGTAATAAAATCTTTAGGCTTGTTCATTAGCAGGTACACCTTCTTCTCTCCTCTAATGCTTTCTCCACCATAAGTTACTTTGTCATTTTCAGGGTCTACTTTAAAGCCCATTTCGGTAATTATTTTACCATTTACAGTAACCACACCTGTGCTAATTAAAGTATCAGCTTCTCTACGAGAGCAAATACCTGCATTGGCTAAAAACTTGTTTAACCTTACTTTACCATCATTGGCTTTAGTGTGTGGGTTATTGCTACTCTTTTTACCAGAGGGTTTACGCAAAGGAGCTTTTTTATAAGAACCAGCTTTACGTTTGGGTTTATTGTCTTTATGTTGTTTTTTTCTGTCCATTAGTTATTTTTTACACCCCTCTTAATCTCCCCTTGTTAGGGGAGAAATTTCCTCCTAAAAAGGAGGGTTAGGGAGGTGTAATTATAAAAATTTATTCCATTTTAAATATTTCGCACAGTTCTTGAATTAGCCACCGCACTTTTCTCTGCTATAGAAATAATTCATCATTCTTAATTCAACATTCATAATTATCTCACCTCACCTCCGTTGTCAATCACTTTTTCTGGAGAAACAAAAGCTAAATTGCCTTCATTGTTTTCAGCCATTAAAATCATTCCCTGAGATTCAATTCCTCTGATTTTACGAGGAGCTAAATTCACCAATACAGATACTTGTTTTCCAATTACTTCTTCTGGTGAGTAATGCTCAGCAATACCAGAAACTACTGTTCTTTCATCAATACCAGTGTCAATAGTCATCTTTAACAATTTATCAGCATTTGGATGTTTTTCGGCAGTTAAAATAGTACCTATTCTAATATCCATTTTAGTAAAATCATCAAAAGTAATTTCGTCTTTCATCGGTTTTGCTTTTGGGTTAGATTGTTTGATTTTTGTTGCTTCCAGCTTTGCAATTTGAGCTTCAATAGCATCATCTTCTATCTTTTGGAACAACAATTCCACTTTATTAATTTGGTGACCTTCAGCTATAGCTCTACCTAAAATGCCTTCTAGCTTAGCACAAGTATTAGGTAAGAATGGTAAAAACACTTCGCTCAATGCTTCACTTAATTTTAAAGCTATGTGCAATATGGTTTTTACTCTTTCTTCATCTTCTTTAATCAACTTCCAAGGCTCAGTGTCAGCTAAGTACTTGTTGCCAATTCTGGCTAAGTTCATAGCTTCTGTTTGAGCATCTCTAAACTTAAATTTGCTCAGTAATTCATCCACTTTTTGTTGAATAGTAGCTATGCTATCAATTACTTCTTGGTCTTCAGGAGTTAAGTTTCCTAAAGCAGGAACTTTACCTTCAAAGTATTTGTGTGTTAGTACCACTGAACGGTTTACAAAGTTTCCAAAAATGGCAACCAACTCATTATTGATTCTTGCTTGGTAATCTTTCCAAGTAAATTCGCTATCCTTTGTTTCAGGAGCTATAGAAGTTAATACGTAACGTAATTCATCTTCTTTGTTTGGAAAATCTTCTAAGTATTCGTGTAACCAAACTGCCCAGTTACGAGAAGTAGAAATTTTATCTCCTTCTAAGTTTAAAAACTCATTGGCGGGAACATTGGTTGGTAAAATGTAATCTCCGTGTTCTTTTAAAATAATTGGGAAAATAATGCAGTGGAAAACAATGTTGTCTTTCCCAATAAAGTGAACCAATTCAGTTTCCTCATTCTTCCAATAATCTTCCCAGTTTTTTCCATTATTTGCTGCCCACTCTTTAGTAGCAGAAATATATCCAATAGGAGCATCAAACCATACATACAAAACTTTTCCATCTCCACCTTCAACAGGTACTTTTACCCCCCAATCTAAATCTCTTGTAATCGACCTTGGTTGTAATCCGTTATCTATCCAACTTTTGCACTGACCAATAACTTGCTTTCTCCAATCAGCAGCATTGTGCTGTTCAACTCCATTTAACTTTCCAGTTTCAATCCATTCCTTTAACCAATCTTCGTGCTTGTTCATTGGTAAGTACCAATGAGAAGTTTCTCTCAAAACAGGTGTTTTACCACTTAAGGTAGATTTAGGGTTAATTAAATCAGTTGGACTTAAACTACTGCCACATTTCTCGCATTGGTCACCGTAAGCAGCATCATGCCCACATTTAGGGCACTCTCCAGTTACGTATCTGTCAGCTAAAAACTGTTGGTGTTCTTCATCGTAAAACTGCTCAGATGTTTCTTGAATAAAAGAACCTTTTTCGTTTAAATCTTTAAAAAACTCAGAAGCTGTTTGATGATGTAATTCAGCTGTTGTTCTGTGGTAGATATCAAACTCAATCCCAAAATCTTTGAAAGCTTTTTCAATAATGTTGTGATTAGTATCTACAATTTCTTGAGGAGTTGTATTCTCTTTTTTCGCTCTCAACGTAATGGCTGCACCATGCTCATCGGATCCACAAACAAAAGCAACATCAGCACCTTTCGCTTTTAAATATCTCGAATAAATATCAGCAGGTAAATAACATCCCGCAATATGTCCTAAATGCAAAGGACCATTGGCGTATGGTAAGGCTGCTGTTATGGTAACTCTTTTGTTGTTCATAAATTCTCGTTGTGGTATCTCAACCTTGTGGAGAAATCTTGTTATTTTGAAAGCAGCAAATTTACATTTTATAAATCTTAAAAATGCAAAAACCACCCATTTTACAACAAGGAGATAAAGTTGCCATTATTTCTACTGCCAGAAAGATTTCTGAGGAGGAATTAAAACCAGCAATTGAACAGTTAAATGCCTGGGGATTGGAAGTTGTTTTTGGTGCCAATTTGTTTCAAGAAGATAATCAGTTTTCAGGAACTGTTGAACAGCGGTTAGCTGATTTACAATGGGCTATAGATACTGATGAAATTAAGGCTGTTATTTGTGCAAGAGGTGGTTACGGAACGGTTCAGTTAGTTGACCATATTGACTTTTCAAAGTTTATAGCGTTACCAAAATGGATAGCTGGTTATAGTGATGTAACAGTGTTACATAATCACATCAATCAGAATTATAATATTCAAACCTTGCATGCTACCATGCCCTTGAACTTTGCTAGTAATACTCAAGAAGCATTAACTTCACTTAAAGGAGCTCTGTTTGGAGAGCTGTTAGATTATAAGTTTGCTAAACATGATTTAAACATTAGTGGAAAAGCAGAAGGAGTTTTAGTAGGAGGGAACTTATCTATTTTATATAGCTTAACGGGAACAAAAACACAAGTAAATACAAAAGGCAAAATCCTATTTATGGAGGATTTGGATGAGTATTTATACCACATTGATAGAATAATGATGAACTTGGATAGGGCTGGGATGCTAGAAAATTTAGCTGGTTTAGTGATAGGTGGAATGACTGATATGAATGATAATGCTATTCCTTATGGACATACAGCCAAAGAAATAATACACTCAGTAGTTAGTAAATACAACTATCCTGTTTGTTTTGATTTTCCTGCAGGTCATCTGGATGATAACCGAGCTTTGATTATGGGAGCAGCTGCAAAATTATCAGTTGATGAAAAATGCAGTTTAGTGTTTAATTAAATTTTTCGTAGCCTTTAGGAATAATAAATTCTTTAGCATCAATTTTCTTTCGGGTAATTTTATTGGTGATAAACTCAGCTTTAACTTTACCATCGTAGCCAATTTCTTTACCCATTATAGGGAAATAACCTGCGTTTTCTTTTATTTGCATAAAGTACAAAGCAATCTTGTCTTTACGTTTTAATGCATCTAGCAAATCTTTAAAAAAGAAATAATTCCCTTTTTCTATTACCCAATATTCAGCCTTAGATTTTAATCGTGGATTATCAACTACCCACTTTGTGCAGCTATAACCTAAAATGTCCTTTTTCTCATTCTTTTTGTAAGTCATGCACATACTCATGTCTTTAGTGCTGGATTTAGCTTTAACATCCATGTACATTTTTCTATCATGGTTGATAGCAATAACAGTTTTGTCTTTTAGGCTGACAAGCATGGTTCCCATAATCTTTCCATCTTTGTTTAATTCGTCAATTTTTACTTTTCCCTGACTAACATAGTAAACGTAGTTCGTTTGATCGAAATAATTTTTACGTGTAAATTCTATGGTTCCTTCAAATGCTTGTGCAAATGTGTTAGCAGCAAAAAATAAAGCAATAAGCGTAGTAAGTAATTTAATTTTTTTCATGGTAATTTAATTATGTAACAAGAATACTAATTCTCAGAAATTTCTTGGGCAAAAACTCTACCAAAAAAATAAATACTTTTACACAACTATGGCTCAACACAATCAATTAGGTAAAAGAGGAGAGCAAGAAGCTGTAAAATACCTTCTAAATAAAGGTTATGAAATAATTGCTACTAATTGGCAGGAAAAGAAATTTGAAATAGACATTATTTTACAGGATAAAAACGATTTAGTGTTTGTAGAAGTTAAAACCAGGACATCAGATTTTTTTGGTAATCCTGAAGAAGCAGTTGACCTAAAAAAGCAAAAACATCTGATTGAAGGGGCTGATTATTATATCCAACAAAATGAAATAGATTTGGAATGTAGGTTTGACGTTATTTCAGTTATTTTAAATGATGTAACATGTGAAATTCATCACATTAAAGATGCTTTTTACCCTGAAGTTTAATAACCGCAAGATTTTCGAATGATTAAATCTGTTTTAAGAGAATGTTGTTGAGGTTTTAGCTCTTTATCTTCGTTTTTAACTTCATCTAAAATTATGTTCACAGCTTTTTTACCCATTTCGCCAATAGGCTGATTAATAGCAGTAACAGGTGGGTAACATAAATTAAACGCATCAATATCATCAAAACTAACTAAGGCAATATCCTGGGGGATTCTTAACCCCATTTCATTTAAGCATTCTAAGCATGCAACAGCAATATTATTGTTTGCAGCAAAAATGGCTGTTGCTTTATTAGGAGGTGCCAATAAAGCTTTCACTTGTTTTTTAACATCAGTCTTCAGATTGTCAAAAGATACTTCTTTAATCAGTTTATTATTTACTGAGATATTGTTATCTCTCAATGCTTGTTTATATCCTTCAACTCTTTCTTTAATAGTACTAATGTGAGCAGGACTAATGGTTAAGTGTCCAATTCTTTGATTACCTAATTTGATTAAATGATTAACCACTTGTTTGGCACCATCAATATTATCAACTACTACATAATTCGTTTCAATGGCATCAACATTCCTATCGATTAAAACGAAAGGAAAGTTGTTTTTTCTGAGCATTTTTATGTCACTATTATTTTTCTGGGTAGTAGAAATAATCAAACCATCTACTTGCCTGTCAATTAACATTCCTATTAATTCCGATTCTCTTTCGGGGTTTTCATCAGAGCTACAAATAATCAAATTATAACCATTTTCAGTGCAGTGATCTTCAATGCTCCTACACATTTTGCCATAAAAAGCATTAGAAATATCAGCTACCACTAAACCAATGGTATTGGATTTTCCTACTCTCAGTCCTCTGGCAAATTGGTTAGGCTTGTAATTGAGTTCTTTTACTTTTTCTCTAACACGCTTTTGGGTGTCTTTGTTGATGCCTTTTTCATCACCTTTTCCATTTAAAACAAGTGAAACTAAGGTTTTGGATACCCCCAGACTTTTAGCAACATCAGCTAGAGAAACTTTTTTCATGCTATAAAAATACTAAATCGGTTTAGAAAATAGTAAATTAGCCTGAATTTTATGAGTAAGATAAATTATAAAAAAGCATTTTATGTAGTTACTTCCCTGTTTTTTATGTGGGGGCTAATAACTGTTTTGGTGGATTCATTAATTCCTAGGTTAAAGGAAATTTTTGAGTTAACTTATTTTCAAGCAGGCTTGGTTCAATTTGCTTTTTTTGCTGCTTATGGTGTGGTATCTATTCCTGCAGGAGCTTTATTGAATAAGATAGGCTACAAAAGAGGAATGATGCTCGGGCTAGGGGTTATGGGATTAGGATGTCTGTTGTTTTTACCAGCAGCATCTGTTAGAGTATTTTGGCTGTTCATGTTAGGGTACTTCATTTTGGCTGCAGGAATGACCATTCTTCAAGTGGCAGCTAATCCTTATGTAACGGTATTGGGAGATGAAAGGACAGCTTCAAGTCGATTAAATTTGGCACAGGCCTTTAATTCATTAGGAACTGCTATTGCTCCTGCTTTAGGTGCTATTTTTATATTGAGTGATAGCATTAAAACTTCAGATGAGATACAATTATTAACTCATGATGATAAGTTGGCTTATTTTACTTCTGAAGCTTCAGCGGTGAGGATGCCATTTATCGTGTTGGCAGCTTCTTTATTATTATTGGCTCTTATTGTATGGAAATCTAAATTACCTCAATTATTAACTTCTAGTGTTCAATCATACGGTAAAGCTTTAAAGCATACTAGATTGAGTTTAGGAGCTGTTGGAATATTTTTATATGTAGGAGCTGAAGTAGCTATTGGCAGTTATTTGGTTAACTATTTTTTAGATATGAACTTAGCTGAAGTGATTAGGAGTAGTGATTTTATGAATCACTTGGTTTCTTGGTTGCATGGTTCACATTTAAGTTTAATTGATGATAAAGGAATTGTTGCATCATTTGTTACTTTTTATTGGAGTGGAGCAATGGTGGGCAGGTTTATAGGATCATATTTAACCAAAGCCTATGAACCCAATAAAGTGTTGGCATTTTTTGCTGTTGGAGCAATACTGTTATTAATCCTTACTATGTCAACAACTGGTTTAGTAGCCATGTGGTCAATATTGGGAGTTGGTTTGTTTAACTCCATTATGTTTCCAACCATATTTAGTTTGGCTATTGAAGGCTTAGGTGAGTTAAAACCACAAGGTTCGGGATTGCTTTGTACAGCAATTGTTGGAGGAGCATTTATTCCGCCTTTGTATGGCTTGTTTACGGATGTTTCTGGTTTTAAAATGGCCTTTATATTGGTAATGTTTTGTTATAGCTTTATATGGTTTTATGCTAAAAAAGTTAACTCATTTTCTTAATGAAAAGAATAATAGAAATATCATTATCGGTTTTTGTATTACTTCTTGTTTCTTGCGGTAGTGAACAGTCGAAAACTGAGTATGCCAACGGTTATGATTATGTAAATACTTTTATCGGAACTGGCGGACATGGACACACTTACCCAGGAGCTACATTACCTTTTGGAATGGTTCAGTTAAGTCCTGATACCAGATTAGAAGGATGGGATGGTTGTTCGGGGTATCATAATACCGATTCTATTATTTATGGGTTTAGTCATACTCATTTAAGTGGTACAGGAGTTGGAGATTATGGAGACGTATTATTAATGCCCACTCAAGGAGCGGTTTGGTTTGATAATGGCTATAAAACAGGAGCTGAAAACGGATACGCCTCTTGGTTTAAAAAAGAAACAGAAAATGCTAGTCCAGGTTACTATGAAGTAAAGTTAGAAGAACATGATATTGATGTTCGATTAACTGCAACAGAAAGGGTTGGAATTCACCAATATACATTTAATAAGGAGGGAAGTAGCAACGTAATTATTGATTTACAACACAGAGATAAATTATTAAAAAGTGACTTGAAGGTCATTGGTGAAAATGAACTTGAGGGTTATAGAGTTTCTAATGCATGGGCTACTGAACAACATATCTATTTTGTTGTGAAATTTTCAAGAACAATTTCTAATAAAGAATTTAATGAGGACAGTACTAAGTGTGCTTTAAGTTTTGATATCAAAAAGGGGGAGCAAATTGATGTTGCTGTAGGAATCTCAGCAGTAAGCATAGAGGGAGCTCACAAAAATCTAGAAGCAGAAGCATCTCATTGGGATTTTGAAAAATACAACGCTGATGCAAAAGCCAAATGGGAAAAAGCTTTAAACAAAATTCAAATAGCTAGTCAAGATGAAACGAAAAAAGAGATTTTCTACTCTGCATTATATCATACCATGATAGCTCCAAATGTTTTTTCAGATGTAGATGGTAAATACAGAGGAATGGATATGAAAATTCATGAATCTGAAGATCTAGTTTACACGGTTTTTTCTTTGTGGGATACGTTTAGAGCAACTCATCCTTTATACACCATTATAGAGCAACAAAAAACCAATGAGTTTATCAGAACTTTCTTAAAACAATATAAAGATGGAGGTGCTTTACCAATTTGGGAATTAGCAGCAAATTACACGGGTTGTATGATTGGTTATCATGCTATTTCTGTAATTGTAGATGCTTATATGAAAGGGTTGAGAGATTATGATACTGGTTTGGCTATGGAAGCCATGTTACACAGTGCAAGACAAGATGAATTAGGATTAGCTTCTTATAAACAAAAAGGCTATATCGCAGCAGGTGATGAATCAGAATCTGTTTCTAAAACATTAGAATATGCTTATGATGATTGGTGTATTGCTACTATGGCAAAAGAAATGGATTTGATGGAAACTTATGAGGAGTTTATCAATAGAGCACAGTTTTACAAGAACATCTATAATACTGAAAGTGGTTTTATGCAAAGTAAAATGAACGGAGGATGGAGTACTGGATTTAATCCAGCAGAGGTGAACTTTAATTTTACTGAAGCTAATTCCTGGCAGTACAGCATGTTTGTCCCTCAGGATATTGAAGGGCTAATTCATTTACATGGTGGAGCTCAAAATTTTGAAAAGAAGTTGGACAAATTGTTTGCCACAGAAATGGAATTAACAGGAAGACATCAGGTTGACATTACTGGTTTAATTGGTCAGTATGCACACGGAAATGAACCAAGTCATCACATGGCTTATTTGTATGATTTTATTGGAAAACCGTATAAGGCCCAAGAGCGAGTTCATCAAATTTTAACGGAGCAATACACCAATCAACCAGATGGATTGTCTGGCAATGAGGATTGTGGACAGATGTCAGCTTGGTATGTATTAAGTGCAATGGGATTTTATTCAGTGACTCCCGGAGCTGATTATTATGCAATAGGAACTCCATTGTTTGATGAGGTAGCCATTAGTTTAGAGAATGGGAAACAGTTCATTATTAAAGCCAATAACGTTTCAGATGAGAATAAGTATATACAAAGTGCTAAACTTAATGGAGATGAGCTGAATACCGCTGCCCTTTATCATAAGGATATAGTTTCTGGTGGAGAATTAGTGTTTGAAATGGGATCAAAACCAAATGGAAATTGGGGAACAGAGAATATGCCCATTCCTTCAATAGCTAAGCAAGATGAAATTGTTCCTGTACCTTATTTCGCTTCATCTAAACAAACGTTTGAAGACAGTATGGCTGTTGAAATTAAGAATGTTGATAAGGAAGCAGAAATCTATTTTAGGTTTGATGATGGTGTTTTTTCCAAATATGAAAAACCATTTACAATCACAGAGAATACTAACATAACTGTTTATGCTCAAAAAGGAGAGAAGAAGAGTTATGAAGTGAATGCCTCTTTCAAAAAGATAGATGGAAGTAGAAGTATAGAATTGTTAACCGAATATGATAATCAATATAATGCGGGTGGAGATAATGCCTTAATAGATCAATTAAAAGGTACAGCAAACTTCCGAACAGGTTTTTGGCAGGGCTATTATGGAAAAGATGTTGAGGTAATAGTTGATTTAGGGAAATGGCAACCTGTGAAAAGTATTTCCATAGGCGCATTACAAGATATAAAATCATGGATATGGTTTCCTTCAGAAATTGAGTTATGGGTTGCTGGTAGTATGTATGGACATTTTAAAGAAATAGGAAAGGTTGAAAATGATTTTGCTGATAATGAATATGGAGCTTTTACCAAGGAATTTGTTCGAACAATGAATTCTCCAGTAAATTGTAGGTATATCAAAATTAAGATAAAGAACTATGGACTATGTCCTGAATGGCATTTAGGTGCAGGAAATCCTACTTGGTTATTCTTAGATGAAATTACGGTTGAATAATTTCAACTACCTCTTCACCAGATTTTAAATACTTAGCATGCAGTTCCACAGCAGTAACATTGGGCACCCAAAAAGTACCTCCATCTATTTGTACAAAAATTTTTTCTACTTCAACTACCTCCCCATTTAATTGGGTAAAAACCTTGTATTCATCATTGTATTTTCTCAAATGGAGATTTGTTTTGTCATAAGAAACAAATTGAAAAGTAGCACACTTTTCACAAGCATGTAAATATTTTAAACCATAAGCATATTTCTTTTGAATCCAGGTTAATGGCTCAATTCTTCCTTTTTTGGTTTTCTTAATCCAAAAAGCATTAATAGGTTCTTCATTTAGGTTTCCTTCATTGTCAATATTTAAGGTGTATAGTATTTGATTGGCATCTTTACTTCTCTCTATTTTAAAAAGCAAAGGAGATTCATCACTTGCAATAAAAGCAGTGAGAGATAAAAATATGATAACTAAGAAAGGAATTAACCGTTTCATAACCGTGTAAATGTACGTGAGAAATGTAGAAACGGTTCTTAAATAAAGAGAAAATTAGTAGGTCTGTCGTGTTAATTACAGTTCTTAAGCCAGTTCGTAAGCTACAGCATTTATCCTATAGTGAATTATTTTGCTAAACAATCTAATATCTTCAGCAATTCCTAAATCTTCAGGGTCGTAAAACCAATTAATTTTTACGGTATGGTTTCTTTTTAAATCTAACCGAGAAATTAATTCAACTATTCGTAGTAAGAATCTAGAGGACATAGAATTATAATATCCCAAATCTATTACCAATTTGGTATGTTGGTGAGGGTTTTCACAATATTCTTCAATTAAATGGATTACACTTGGATAAAATTCCTGCGGATTTAACATGGTTGATCTCCCAGTAATTTTAATTACACCATTGTTTAAATCAAAATAAAGTTTTGGTGTGCTGTGGGTCGAAAATTCTAAGTTTGGCATAAACTATAAGTTTTAAATTCACCTCAAAAATATAAGAGGAGCATTACATCAAATTAAGGTATGCGTTAAGGCTTTTTTAAAACTTTGATTCTAAGTTTAAGTTAATGTTTCGAGAATTCTTCTTTAACCGTAAAATAGGCTTCCTTTTTATTGCCATAGTAATCAATTACACTCCAGCTTGGACCAGGCCAACAATCGTTTAGTTGCCAAAACAAACTGCCCATGCAATGAGGCTTTTTAGCTAAATGAGCTTCAATTGCCATTTGCATTCCTTTGGCTTGTGTTTTCTGGCTTAGCTCTACAAACTCTGTAAAGGATTTTGGCTCGTTATAATACTGGTTAATGTGTTTAAGAATTAAACCATTGCCAATGTAGCTTTTTTGTCGGGTTTTCATTATTTCAGAATCTAAGTTCAGGCTAGAATCTGGAGCAAATTTTTGTATGGTTTCCATGCTTGGGAAAGATTGAAAACCATATTCTACCATAAAACGACCTACATTCTTTTCAAAATTTTCGAAAGGTTCTTTTCCATGCCATACGCCCCAGTAGTGCATACTGCTATGGTTAAAATTTTCAGCAGTTCCCCAATTGCTTAACGGTGAAGTAGGAGTGTAGTCTCTATTTGGATCTAACTCCTTAATAATCTCAGGAATCATTTTATGAAACAGATTTTCATAGTCTTTCCATATTTTAAAATTGGTGCTTTCGGTATATCCAAATTGCTCTTGCCATCCCCAGTTGTTGTAGGCAACTTCTATTTCATTGTTGCCACACCACAACGCAATACAAGGGTGGTTTCTCAGACGGATTACGTTTTCCTCTATCTCCTCTTTTACAGTACTTAAAAACTCGTTATGATGAGGATATAAACTACCTGCAAACATAAAATCTTGCCATACCAGTATACCATATTCATCACACAAATCATAAAAGATATCATTCTCATAAATTCCTCCTCCCCAAACTCTAATCATGTTCATGTTAGCCTCTTTAACTGCAGTTAAAAGTTCTCTGTATTGCTCTTCGGAAACTCTTGGGATAAATACATCTTGAGGGATGTAGTTGGCGCCTTTCATAAAGACGGGTTTGCCGTTTAGTTTAAAATAAAAGTTAGTACCAATACTGTCAGGTTCGTTAACCAATTCTATGGTTCTAATTCCATATTGTATGTTTTTTTGTTGAGTTTGATTATCACTTGTTGTCAAACTCACGTTTAAATCATACAAATTAGGTTCGCCTGAGCCATTGCACCACCATAATTTTGGGTGCCCTACTTCAAATTCATAATTAATGGTGTTAATTCCATCTTTTAATCCGTACATCAAAGTGGTGTCATTAATTTGCAGTTGAATGGTGGTTAACTCAGTATCTTTTACATCTGCCTCAATTTCTATGTTTGCTTTAATCAAAGCTTTATCATTACTCCGTGAAGCGGTATAACAATGTACATCCTTAATTTTGGCTTTGTTCCAAGTATTAAATTTTATGGGTCTCCAAATACCACAAGTGACAAACCTTGGACCCCAATCCCAACCAAAATGGTAGGCAGCTTTTCGAGTAAATGAGCCCACTCTTGGTTCTTTGGTTTCGCTACCTGAAGGCAACTTCCATGGGTGGTTGGCATAGTGATCTTTGTTGTAATCCTTCGGAGGAGTAAAATGTATTTCCAACAAATTTTCTCCAACCTTTAAATGTTCTTTTATGTCAGCTTGCCAGCTACGAAACATATTATCTGATTGCAAAATAGAATCTCCATTAAGCACAACAGCGGCATAAGTGTCTAACCCTTCAAAAACAATTTCAATGTGTTTGTCAGCTAACTGTTCTTGGGTTACTGTAAAGCTGTTTTTGTAGTGCCAATCTTCATCTTCTATCCACTGCAATTTTTGTTCATTGTTACCATAAAAAGGATCTTCAATAATGTTGTGACTGTATAAATCAGTATGAATTGTTCCAGGAACTTCTGCTGAAAACCATTTGCCTTTGTATTCAAATTTCCAAGTGCCTAATTCAATGGGAGGAGATGCTTCTTTTTTTTCTGAGGAACAAGAGAATAAAAAGAGAAGGGGGATTATGAAAATTATACGCTTCATAATTGATTTACTATTGATTCAATTTTATCTTCATCAATTTCATTTCTGCTTCCCATTCCTAGTTTTTCATTAGCGCTATTCGATTTATGAATGGTAAAATGCAAAGCATCTATTCCTGTATCAGCTAATTGTTTGGTATTGGTACTATTTACTCCACTCCCAGCCATAATTTGTATTTGCTTGTTAGCTAGTTTTACCATTTCAGCAATGGTTTGTATTCCATCTATGGCTTTTTCTTTTCCACCAGAGGTTAGAACTCTATCAACACCCATTACAATTAACTGATTTAAGCAGTCTAAAGGGTTGTTGCAAAAATCAATCGCTCTATGAAAAGTAACTTCCAATTGGAGGCTATTAGCAAATTCGGTTAGCTGTTGGGTGGCTTCAACATCCAATTCATTTGCTTGGGTTAAACAGCCAAACACCACTCCAGTTGCACCAGCTCTTTTGGCCCCAGCAATGTCGTGTTGCATTACTTCAATGTCTGTGGCTGAGTAAACAAAGTTGCCAGCTATTGGTCTAACCATGGTGTGCACTTCAATTCCTTCCACCATACCACATTGTTGTATCAATCCAAATCCTGGAGTTAATCCACCAACATCTAAAGCAGCACATAATTCCACTCGTTTAGCTCCATATTTTTGGGCTGCTAAAGCTCCTTCGTAACTATCTATGCAAAACTCAAAGGTCATTTTACAATTATTTCATCTATAAATATCCAAGCATCAGAACCAGCTGCTTCGTGCCAATCAGGAACTTTACCTAAGTTTTTTACTTTCAATTTTAAATATCTAAAGCTGGTTTCTTCTTTATGATCTATGGTAAGTGTGGTAATAAATTTATCTCGTTGTTTGGGGTCAACATAACATTTTACACTTCCCCAATCTTCCCAGTCTTTTCCATCCCAAGAAATTTCTGCACTCATAGCTTGTGGTGCAAAAATCCAAGCATTGTTGTATTGGTAAAAGTTAGCCGAAACAGAAGTAAAGCCTTTGTCAATTCCATCAAAATCCAACACACATTCTAAATCATCTCCCCAGAATCCTTGCCAGTTCCCATCTCTAAAATCTAAGGTTCCAATTTTAGAATCAACCAATGCTTTGTCACCACCTGCGGTATACCAATCATTGTATTTTGCAGTGTAAGTTACAGTTTTGTTAGTAGCCAAATGGCACTCAAAAGGTATTTCAATAACCTCTCCATAATTTTGCTCGTTCTTTATTGGCTGAACTTTTAATAGGGTGGTTTTGTCAATGTGTATCTTTTCGTTTTTATACTCTTTAAAGTCTTCATCACAACCTTCACATTCTTTTTTGTAGTTCAATTTAATGTTTTTGTTAGAAGGCTTTAATGTAACAAAAGAGCCTTGCATGGCAGGTTGTACCTCATAAGTCATAGGAACAGTTTCTTGCCCATAGTTTACTCCAAAACTTTCTAAAACAGGGTAGTGGTATTGCACTCGATTGTAAAACTCTTCATAATCTCTTTCCTTAGGATAATTCCACAATACTTCACTCAAAGCCATTAATCGTGGAAAAATTTTGCTGTCTAAATTGTCTTCATTAGGCACATGTTCAGTCCACATGTTTACTTCTCCACCCATAATAAAATGGTGTTTATCTTCTGGAAGTTTTTCAGGAATAGGGTCAAAGCTGTAGACTTTTTCTAAGTCAATGGCCTTTAAATCATAATCTAAATAACAATGGCTCGTTGGAGACATAATCGCATAATGACCTTTCTCTGTTGCTTCAATTCCACCATCCATCCCTCTCCAACTTTGTACCGTAGCATTAGGAGATAAACCACCTTCTAAAATTTCATCCCAACCAATTAATTGTCTTCCATTTTTGTTCAAGAATTTTTCAATTCGTGAAATGAAATAACTCTGTAATTCATGCTCGTCCTTTAAGCCTTCTTGTTTAATTCTTTTCTGGCATTTTGGGCAATTTTCCCAGCGATATTTAGGTGCTTCATCTCCACCAATATGTATGTATTTAGATGGGAACAACTCCATCACCTCAGTGAGTACATCTTCTAAGAAAATAAAAACGCTATCATTACCTGCGCAATAAATTTCTTTAAATACACCCCAATCGTTTGCAACTGGTACTTGCTCGCCAGTACAAGATAGGTGAGGGTAAGCAGCGATAGCAGCCTGTGAGTGACCAGGTAATTCAATTTCTGGGATGATGGTAATGTGTCGTTCTTCAGCATAAGCTACTATTTCTCTAATATCTTCTTTGGTGTAAAAACCACCATATTTGCTTCCATTTTGTTCGATTCTCCAAGCACCTATTTCGGTCAGCTTTGGGTATTTATCGATTTCTATTCTCCAACCTTGATCTTCGGTTAAGTGCCAATGTAGGGTGTTCATTTTGTAGTAAGCTAATAAATCGATGTATTTCTTTACCACATCTTTTTCAAAGACATGCCGAGAACAGTCTAATAGCAAACCGCGGTGTTTGAATTTTGGAGAATCTTTAATTGTACAGTATGGAATAAAATAACCAGAAGAGTCACTATTCAACATTATTAATTGTTTTAATGTCGCTAGCCCTCGAGATACCCCTGCTGGCGATTGCGCATCTAAATCAACCCTGTATTTGGTAATTTTTAATGTGTAAGTTTCTGATCCAATGTCTGATGAATTACAACCAATAAAAAATCCCTTGCCTGGTTTAGGGTTATCCCAATGAAGTTTTAATCCAGTATAACTTTCAAGAAACTCATGAAATTGTTCCGGTCCATTTATTGACGTGTTCTCATCTATGACAAAAAAACCTTTTTCAGTAGTCAATTTTTGAGGTTGGGGTATAATGCCATAATTTGCTTTCTCAGGATAAATAACTTCTTTATCTGAGTCACAACCCAATAAACTAATTAAGAAAATGATAAAAATGCTACCACTCCATTTCATACTTGCAGTCTATCATTTTTTCAGTTTCGTTATCTTTCAGTGCATAATTAAAGCCAGCATAAACACTATGTCCCCCAACTTCTCCGTATTTATTAATGGCTAAAAACCCTACTTGTAAACCTTCTAAGTTTTTGTGTTTTTTAATAATTCTATCTACAGCCTCTTTGCAAGCTTCAGTTGGAGATTTTCCTTGTCGCATTAATTCAACTACGGTATGACTGCCAGCAATTCTGATTACAGCTTCACCCAAACCTGTTGCACAAGCACCACCAACTTCATTATCTATAAACAAGCCAGCACCAATTATTGGAGAGTCACCAACTCTTCCGGGTAATTTGTATGCCCAACCACTAGTGGTACAAGCGCCAGAAATATTTCCATTTTCATCAATAGCCAACATGCCAATTGTATCATGGTTTTCATGGTTGATTTCTGGTTTCTTTTGTTTCTGGTCAGCTTTCCATTTCTTCCAATCTTCTTCAGCTTCCTCAGTCAATAAATTTGTTCTTTCAAAACCTTTTTCTACTGCAAACTCTTCAGCTCCATCACCAACTAACATTACATGAGGAGTGTCTTCCATTATTTTCCTAGCAACAGAAATAGGGTGTTCTATGTTTTGTAAATAAGCAACTGCTCCACATTCATTTTCGTGATTCATAATGCAAGCATCCAATGTAACCCTACCATCTCTATCTGGATTTCCACCCAAACCCACACTTCTGTTTTCGGCATCCGATTCGGTTACCATTACACCTTTTTCTACCGCATCCAAAGCATTGCCACCCTTATTTAATACTTCCCAAGCTGCTTTGTTGGCCGCTATTCCATGATTCCAGGTTGAGATAACTACTGGTTTTTTAACTGTTTTTGGAACTACTGGTGTTGCTTCAGTTTCTTCGTTGTTTTCTGGATTAGCTGGAGCACATTTAGCAAGTAACAATCCTCCAACTCCAAGAGCTGATACTTTTAAAAATTTTCTTCTCGACATAATTTAGTTTTTACGAGGTTTCCAATTCTTTTTTTTATGGTAAGGTTTCTTTTTTCGAAATGATTTTTTTTGCTCAATCTTATATTCTGGCCCAGGTTCAAAACCTTCAGGTAAGGCTAATTTTCTAACTTCTTTGTCTATTAGTTTTTCAATTTTAGAGAAGTTATAGCACTCATCACCATTAATAAAAGTAATGGCTACTCCAGTATTATCACCTCGGGCTGTTCTTCCAATTCGGTGTACATAGTCTTCTGCGTCAGAAGGAATGTCGTAATTGATAACCAGGTTAATTCCTTTAATGTCAATGCCACGAGATAAAATATCTGTAGCCACCAGCATTTTTACTTTCTTGTTTTTGAAGTCGAGCAATACTTGTTCACGCTCTTGTTGGTTTAAATCGGAATGTATTCCTTTTGCGGGTAATCCTTGTTGGTTTAATGCTCGGGTAATTTCTTTTACAGTACTTTTTCTAGACGAAAAAACGATAATGTGGTCATGATCTTTGCCTTTTAGTAGATGCTTAATCAATTCAATTTTTTGGTGATTATGCACCAAATAGGCAGCTTGTAAAATGCCTTCGTTAGGTTTAGAAATAGCAATATTTACAGTTACAGGATCTTTTAAAAGACTGTTTGCCAGTTGCCTAATTTTTGGAGGCATGGTAGCTGAAAAAAGCAAGTTTTGTCTTTCTTTAGGGAGCTCTTTTGCTATTTTCATGATATCGTCATTAAAACCCATGTCTAGCATTCTATCCGCTTCATCTAAAATAAAATGCTTTACTCCAGAAGTGTCAAAATAACCCATGTTTAAATGCGATATCATCCTTCCAGGGGTGCAAATCACAATATCAGCACCGGTGGTTAAAGCTTTCTTTTCTGCTTCAAAAGTTTGTCCATCTCCACCACCATAAATGGCTATTGATGTAGCATTGGTAAAATAACTTAACCCTTCTACTTGTTGGTCAATTTGAATGGCTAATTCACGAGTAGGAACAATAATCATAGTACTAACCTTGCTGGAGCTACCACGTTTACAAATTGCATTTAAAATGGGAAGAACAAAAGCTGCTGTTTTACCTGTACCTGTTTGGGCACAACCAATCATGTCTTTGTTTTTCATAATGTCGGGTATGGCTTTCTCTTGTATTGGGGTGGGTGTTTCAAAACCCATAGCATCCAGAGCTTCCATTACCTCTGGGTCAAATCCTAAATCGTTAAAGTTCATAGTTAGTAAATGTACTACTTTAAGAATTAATCAATTCTATTAATCGTTGGGCATGCTCTTTAGAAGTTTCTTTTGCTTTTTCAGCAGCTTCAGGGGTATAATTGTTAATGTTGTTTGATAGAACTTCACCAACATAATTCATTTTGCAATAAGCGGCTAAGCCCTGAAAGGGGAATAACATTTTATCAATTACTTCTTGGGGGTAATCTTTTTTGCCGCTGCCAATGGTTACTGAAACAATTACTTTTTTGCCTGTCAGTTTTGCTCCAGTTCCAAAAGCAAATCCATATTCAAACACCTGATCTATCCACTCTTTTAAAATGGCAGGAGTACTGTACCAATAAAGTGGGTATTGAAAAATAATAGTGTCCGCATTTTCCATAGCCTCTTGTTCAGCTTTGATGTCGATTTTAAAATCAGGATAAAGGCTGTTTAAGTGCCTAATTTCAACATCATCTTCTTTATTGGTTAATTCACTAATAATTTTATTGCCAATAGATTCTTCAATTCTTGGGTGAGCTAATATCATTAATGTTTTTGGCATACCACAAAAGTAAAAAATCTATACAGGAATGTAGGTTGAATATTTAATTTCTTCGAGAACAATTTGACTGTCAATATCACTAATATTATCGACAGTAGCTATATCGTTTACCAAAAAATCTCTGTACTCTTTTACATTGGCAAATCTAACTTTAGCCAAAAAATCAAATGAACCAGATGTGTGATATAGCTCGGTAACATCTTTTAAAGAAGATATGGCTTTGATAAATTTTTGCCGTTGTTCATGGCTATGATCCTTAATGGTTATGTTCATGAAAACAATAAAGCCTTTACCTAGTACTTCAGCGTCTAATAGGGCAACATATTTTTTAATTATCCCAACTTTTTCTAACTTTTTAATCCGCTCATATACTGGGGTTTGACTTAACGAGATTTTATCAGCCATTTCTTTAGCTGTAAGCTTGGCGTTTTTTTGGAGAAAATCAAGGATTTTCTTATCGTAATTATCCATTGTTAGTGAAAAAAACTATTAAATAATCAAATTTAATAAAAATACACCAAATATTATATTTATGAAACGTTTATATTTCATTATAGTATAAAATTGCAGATAAAATAACTAAATAATTAGCTATGACTAGAAAAATTAAACATTACGATAGTCTTTCGCCAATTTGGAGAAAACAAATTTTAAATGACTTGAAGTATAACGCATTAAATCTTCTTGATGTTGCTATAAATCAATCTCAAAAGAAAGCTGTACTTGTAAATAGTCAGGATGAAGAATGGTTAGTTATATTGAATTTTTCACCTGAGGTAGAAGAGGAGGATAACGATTATTCACAAGATGAAGAATCATCATCATTTGAAGATGGATTTGGGGATGAAGATGAATAACTGATAAGTAAAAGGATGAAAAAAGCAAATTTTAAATTCGTAGGCTACGAAAACAAATGTTATTGTTTTATTGATAGCCAAGGTAAGACTCACCTTTTTGTGAAATGTAGAAAAGATTTAATTGAAGAGTATCATTTAAATGATACTGTTAATCAAGATCAATGGTTTCAGATTGATTTTTTTCAAACTCAATCTAATAATCGAATTGATGATTTGGATAATAGTATCAACATTATTAGTGATATGAAAATCATAAACGTTTAATTGGGTAGTACCAGTGAATAACCCACCTGGATTAATTCATTTTTTTAAAATTTTAATTATGAAAAAAAGTTTATTAGGAGCATTTATTATTGCTAGTTCTGCATTATTTGCTCAAGATGTTCCATCAAGTGTTTCAAAAGCATTTCAGGTTAAGTTTCCGAAAGCTCAGGAAACTGAATGGGATATGAATGATTTAGATTATGTTGCAAATTTTTATGAGGGAGATTTGTCCAAATCGGCTACGTTTAGTGAAGAAGGCAAGCACATGGAAACTAGAACATCACTGGACGAAGCTCCAGCTGTAATTGCTAAAGCAGTTAAGGCAAGTTTTAATAGTGCTACTGTAGATGCTATTACTTTAATTGAAACTGGTGCGGGAAATGTAAGCTATGAAATTAGTGCAAGCAATGATGATGCATCATACAGTATTGTTGCTGACAAAACTGGAAAAATTTTATCATCAGAAGAGTTTGTGAATAATACTGATGAAGGTGATTACGAAGAAGATGAATACTAAATAAAGGTTTACTAGTTTAACCAAATATACATACCTATCAAACTAAATACGGAGCGGCATTTTGCCGCTCCATAAAAACGATTAAAATGGCAAAGAATAAAAAAAGATACTTTAAAAGTTTAGAGGAAGAAGTGGACAAAATTAGGAAGAAAAAGTTTTTGAAGAAAAATAGAAAAGAAAAAAAATATCCTAAATGGTTTTTAGATGAACAGGATAAATATGATGGATATGAATTGTTTATTTAATGATATAATATGAAATATTTTTATCAAAATAGACTTGGAATTGTCATCATCCTGAGTTTAATTCTCACATCTATTATTTTATTAGTTGAATTATTAAAATATAAATAGTATTTGCATTGGTTATTTCACTTTTTTTGTGACATTAATGCGGACTATAATTTGAAATGAAAAACACATATTTTGATTTAATAGATCAAACCTACTACTTTCCACAAGAAGGGTTTGATTTAAAAAACGATTCATTAACTTTTCATGGGATATCGATAAAACACCTGATTGAAAAGTATGGAACACCTTTTAGGTTTATTTACTTACCTAAAATTGGTGACCAAATAAAAAAAGCTAAAAATCTATTTAATAGAGCCATTAAAAAGAATGGTTATAAAGGCTCTTATAATTACTGCTACTGCACCAAGTGTAATCACTTTTCGCATGTGGTATCAGAGGCTGTAAAAAATGGAGTGCATCTCGAAACTTCTTCAGCATTTGATATTGATTTGATTCTTAATCTTTATCAAGATAAAAAAATAGATAAGGATATAACCATTATTTGCAACGGCTATAAAACGGATGACTACCTCAAAAAGATTATCGGTATTCAAGAACAAGGTTTTAGCAATATAATTGTTGTGTTGGATAGTAAATCTGAGTTGAAAAGAATTTTAAAAGTTGCTGGAAAAAACAAAGTGAAAATAGGAATGAGAATGGCCATTAATGAAGAACCACAATCATCTTATTATACCTCTAGATTAGGAATTAGAGAAAATGAATTGGTAAGTTTTTTTAAGAAGAACATCAGAGATAATGATAAAGTTGAATTAAAAATGCTTCACTTTTTTGTTGATTCTGGTATTAAAGACAACCTTTATTATTGGGGTGAATTTCAAAAAGCGTTGAAAATTTATACCGATTTAAAGAAAGAAAGCAAAGCGTTAGATTCTTTTAATTTAGGTGGAGGATTTCCCATTCGCAACAATTTAGGTTTTGAATATGATTATGAATACATCATTAATGAGATAATCAAAAACATTAAAGAGGCTTGTGTAGAGCAAGATATTCCAGAGCCAGACATTTACACCGAATTTGGAAAATATACTGTTGGAGAAAGTGGTGCGATCATTTTTGAAGTATTGGAGCAAAAGCACCAAAACGATACGGAGACTTGGTACATGATTAACAATAGTTTGATGAATACCATTCCAGATGCGTGGTCGATACACGAAAAATTTATTTTGTTGCCCATTAACAAATGGCAAAATGAGTATGGACGTGTAAACATTGGAGGAATAAGCTGCGATCATTCGGATTATTATAATTCTGAAGATTTAAACCAAGAAGTGTTATTACCGAAGTATGAGGATAAAGAAAAAGAGCCATTGTATCTCGGTTTTTTCCATACAGGCGCATATCAAGATGCTATTTCTGGTTATGGTGGTATAAAACACTGTTTAATTCCATCACCAAAGCATGTAATAATAGATAGAGATGATAAAGGAAATATTGTTGATTATGTTTATCGTAATGAGCAATCGGCAGAGGATATGTTTAAACTGTTAGGTTACAACCAATGAGAAATTTTGCTGGAATAGAAGACAAGTATTGCAATAAAGACTTCGCGAAAATTTGGTTGCAATCCATTCCTTATGATGGAACAAGTACTTGGGGTAAAGGAGCTGATAAAGGTTTTGAAGTGTTTTTAGATGCGCTGGAAAACATGGAGCTTTATGATATTGAAACTGACGCTGAAGTTTACGAGCAAGGCGTACATATTTTGCCGGCTATTACCGAAGATGCTTCCCCTGAAGCAATGTTTAATGCAGTTTATAATAGTACTAAAGAACTGTTAACCAAAGACAAATTCTTAACCTTCTTTGGAGGGGAGCATTCCATTAGCATTGGTTTAATCAAAGCATTTTACGAGAAGTACGATAACCTTACTGTACTTCAAATTGATGCTCATGCTGATTTAAGACCAGAGTATCACGGTTCTAAATACAATCACGCTTGTGCAGTTTATGATGCTAGTAAAAATGCTAATCTGATTCAAGTTGGTATCAGAAGTATGGATGTTTCTGAAAAAGAACACTTAAATCCTGATAAATGCTTTTTTGCTGAAGACATTTATGGAACAACCAATTGGATGGAAGATTCCATAAGATTAATGACAGATGATGTTTACATTACCATTGATTTAGATGCTTTTGACCCATCCATAATGCCATCAACGGGAACTCCAGAACCAGGAGGGCTAAATTGGAATGATACCATTAATTATTTGAAGAAAGTAATGCAAGCTAAAAATGTGGTTGGTTTTGATATTGTAGAGTTAGCTCCAATTGAAGGATTATCAGCACCTAATTTTTTAGCAGCAAAACTGTATTACAAATTACTTTCTTATAAGTTTTGTCTTGATAAATGAAACTAAATGCCGTTTCATATCATTTAGAGGAGAGATTTAATATAAGTGAAGTTCAAAGTAAAATTAACTTAACGCTTATAAGAAAGGAACAGTCTTACTTGTTTTATCAGCTAGATGAAAACTCCTATTTGTACATTAAAGATTATGGTAGTATTGTTTTTATTAATTGCTCCGAACAACACATTAAAAGTTTAATTGATGATTTGTCCTCCAATACGCTTCAATTAAGCGAACTTCCTTTTGAAGAATACGCTATTTTAGTTGAGGAAAATAAGCCTCAAAATGTGGGGTTTGATGTTATTTATTTGAAAGAAATAAACGATGATGTTGCCCAAGTGATTTCGTTTAATTTGGCGCAATCAGTAGCAATAGATCATTATAATAATGATACCAGTAAATTATTAGCTCAGATAGAAGTTTATACCAATCAGTTAGAGCAGAAAGGTAATGTTTTGCTGTCGTTTAAAGAGATGCGAAGATTCATAGGCGAAACAATGAACATTAAAAACAGAATAGCTAAGAATTTATACATATTTGAAACAACTAATTTGGCTTGGTCGGATGAGCAATTGGCTAACTTAGATAACGACCTTCGATTACAATTAGATGTGGTCAATCGTTTTCATGAATTGCAAAACAACCTTAATATAGTAAAAGAAAATTTAGATTTTTTTCAAGCAATTATTCAACACAAGCACAGTAGCAAGTTGGAGTGGATAATTATTATCTTAATATTGTTTGAAGTTATACAAGTGATATTTAAAAATTTATAAAATGGCAGGAACTATTTCTCAATTTATAGAAAAGCATTACAAACACTTTAACGCAGCAACTTTGGTTGATGCAGCAAAAGCTTATGAAAAACATTTAGCAGAGGATAAAAAAATGTTAATCTCTTTGGCAGGTGCTATGAGTACTGCTGAGTTGGGCATTTCATTGGCTGAAATGATTAGGCAAGATAAAGTTCAAATCATTTCTTGTACGGGTGCTAACTTGGAGGAAGACATCATGAACTTGGTAGCTCATTCGCATTATAAAAGAGTGCCAAATTACCGTGATTTAACACCACAGCAAGAATGGGATTTATTAGAACAAGGATCGAATAGAGTTACCGATACTTGTATACCAGAGGAAGAGGCTTTTAGAAGATTGCAAGGACACATTTTTGACATTTGGAAAGATGCCGAAGAAAAAGGAGAGCGATATTTTCCGCATGAGTTTATGTATAAAATGTTGCTTTCTGGAGTGCTAGAACAATATTATGAGATTGATCCTAAAAACAGCTGGATGTTAGCTGCTGCAGAAAAGAACTTACCTATTATTGTTCCTGGTTGGGAAGATTCAACAATGGGTAATATTTTTGCCTCTTACTGCTTAAAAGGTGAGTTAAAGCCAAGTACCATGAAATCAGGTGTTGAGTATATGACATTCTTAGCCGACTGGTACACCGATAATGCAGAAGATAAAGGAATTGGTTTTTTCCAAATAGGAGGAGGTATTGCAGGTGATTTTCCTATTTGTGTGGTGCCAATGTTGTACCAGGATATGGAAAGGACTGATACTCCGTTTTGGAGTTATTTCTGTCAAATTAGTGACTCTACAACAAGTTATGGTTCGTATTCAGGAGCAGTACCAAACGAGAAAATTACTTGGGGTAAATTGGATACTACTTCACCCAAATTCATTATTGAATCGGATGCAAGTATAGTTGCACCGTTGATTTTTGCTTATTTACTTGGAGAGTAAATTATCAGTTAGCAATTTTTAAAATTATTTTTTACGTTACTATTAACTAGGCTAAAGCTAATTTAATGTTTTAGTATAGGACTTATAGTGATAATTGACTATATCTTAATAGGTAATTCTACTTTGTAAAATAGGTGGTTTAGTGCTTAAAAAGGGGTTGTTCTACTGTGGGTATTCACTTCTGCTCGGAATAACTTTACATCATAATATTAACTTAAAATTTAAATTATGAAAACCTTTTATTTAGCACTTATTTTTATTCTTTTTTCTGGCTTAAGCCATGCAAAATCTAATAAACTTACTTATGATGAATATATTCAACAATATGGTACTAATGATACTAGTATAGCCATTATCGAACTGTATTTTGATAAAAGGGATAATTCAGGAATTGGGCAGATGTCTTTTTTACCATTAACAACAGCAGTTGCTGCAGTAGTACCACCTGTTGGAGTAGGATTAATGGCTATTTCAACTCCCTTATTTTTAAATGGTATAAGGGTTCGTCATAAATACAGTCATAAAAAACTCTTAAGTGTATTAAATACTTATCATAATGAGAATAGATTATCTGATAAGTTAGAGCAACAAGTAGTTCAAATTCTTGAATTTCAGAGAGAAATTGAAAATGAAGAAATGTTAGAAAAAAAGTTGACATTACTTAAGTCTATTAAAAACAATGAAACAGTAGAAAATAAAAAGTCCATAAAGAAGTATCCTAAACTAATTTAATCTGCGATTTATGAAAAATAATATTGAAAAAATCTATTTGGTATTGTTTCAAAACAGTAACATATCGTGGTTTGAAAAGTTGTTTGTGGTATTATTTACTTGCCTTACTTTACTATCAGTGATATCATTATTTTTATTGAATTATAATTAATTTATATAGTTGTTTTTAATAGCATAACGTACCATGTCTGCAGTATTTCTTAATTCTAACTTTTCCAGAATACTTCTTCTATGACTTTCTACAGTTCTTGGACTTATAAATAAATTTTCTCCTGCTTCTTTATTGGTAGCACCATTTGCAATTTGGCGTAATACATCAATTTCTCTTTCTGATAATTCATTAGATTGTTCGTTATTTAAAAATGCATCTATCATAGTATTAGATACAGATTGACTATAGTATTTATTTCCGGCAGCTACAGTTTTAATGGCTTTTTTTAGCTCATTTGAATCAGATTCTTTTAATATATATCCTAGAGCTCCTGCTTCAATCATTTGAGTGATATATGATTTTTCTGCATTCATCGTAAGGGCTAGTACTTTAATATGGTTGAATTGTTCGGTTATTATTTTAGTGGTTTCTATTCCGTTTTTCTTAGCCATATTTATATCGGTAAGTAGTACATCTACTTTTTCCGAGTTGTTTTCTACATAAGCTATTACTTCTTCTCCAGAAGAAGCTTCATGTACAATTTCAATATCAGTATCATTATTCAGCATTAGTCTAATACCTTCTTTAATTATACTATGATCGTCTGCAATTAATAATTTTATTTTATCCATTTTTACTTAAGTTAAAGTTAATAACAACTCCTTTTTTTGGAGATGATTCAATGTTTAGTTTTCCTTTTAGTTCTTGTTCTTTTTGTTTTAGATTTTTTAACCCATTGTTATTAGTTACTTTTTTTATGTCAAATCCAATTCCATTGTCTTTATATTGAATAACAATGTCATTCTTGTTTTCGGTTATAGATAAATCAATTCTATTAGCTTTAGCGTGTTTTAGTGTATTGGTTATCATTTCCTGAATTAGTCTGCATAGGTTTAACTGTAATATTTTATCATCTACTGTTTCAATGGTTGAGAAGTAATTAAAAGTTATATTTTCACTAGCTATTATTGGGTGTATTATTTTTTGGATGTATTTTTTTATACCATTTTCTTCTAGCTCCTTAGGGGATAATTGATGAGAAAGTTGGCGTGTTTCATTAAGTGCCATATCAATTAATTCAGAAGATTTTTGTATTACAGTTCGCTTTTCATGATTAATACTAGTATCGTTGGCAATGCTTTTTATTCCCATTCCTGCTGCTGCCATAATGTTTTGAATTCCATTATGAAGTTCTCCTGAAATTCGGGAGCGTTCTGACTTGAGTATTGATTGTTGTATTTTAGAACGTTTTTCAAGGCGAATATTAATGGCATTCAATACTTCTTGACTGTTAAAAGGTTTTGTGATGTAATCTTCAGCTCCTAAACTCATTCCATAACGAGTACTTTCTCGATCAGTTTTGGCAGTTAAGAAAATAAAAGGAGGTATTTGTAATTCATTTAATGCATTATGTAGCATATTTAATACTTCAAAACCATTCATTTTGGGCATGTTTACATCGCATAGCACTATATCGGGGTTAGCTTGTATTACCTTTTTTACACCTTCTTCTCCATCTTTAGCAATAATAACTTCATAATCATTTATTTCTAGTAAATCTACTAGTGTGTTTCTTAAGTTAGTTTCGTCTTCTATTACTAATATTTTATTATTTCTCATGAGCTGTTTTTTAGTAATTAAGTGTAATTGTGAATTTAGTTCCTATGTTTAATTTGGTTTCTAAGTTTATTTTACCACCATTTAATTCTATGTACTCTTTAGTAATAGCAAGACCTAAACCTGTTCCTGGAATATTTTGTGCATTTTCTGCTCTATAAAAAGCCTGGTAAAGATTTTTAATATCGCTTTCAGGAATACCTATTCCATCGTCACTTACTATAATATCCAAGGTTTTTTCTTTAAAAAGAAGTTGAAGTTTTGGATTACTATTGCTAGAATATTTAAAGGCATTAGATAGTAAGTTGCTTATAGCATGACTAATTAAAGTTGGGTTAATTTTAATAGCCTTTACATCACCAGAATAGCTGTAATTTACAGTTCTTTTATCTGACTGTATTATACTATATCGATCTGATAAGTCTTGGCAAAGAGATACTATATCTATTGTTTTTTTCTTAGGGGTAATTTTTTTTGATGTGATTTTTTCAAGAATTAATATATCATCTATCAATTCTGTCATTCGTTTTACTTCTTTCTGAATTCGATTAGTTGTCTTTTTAAATTTTGTTTTTAAGTTGCCATCACTATTTTGTGTAAGCATGGTTAATAGTTCAGAATTTGATTGAATTATTGACATTGGTGTTCTAAACTGGTGAGAAGCAGTAGCCACAAAAAGTGATTTTAATTCGCTTAATTCTTTTTCTTTTTTGAGATTCTTTTTAAGTATTTTATTGTTTTTTCTTAATTCAAATAGCTTCATGGTTTGATTAGCAAGAGCCTTTAGCGATTGAATTTGCTCATCATTTAGTTCTTTGGGCTTATCATCAATTACACATAAGGTTCCAAGTGCATAACCTTTAGGAGAAACAAGAGGTGCACCGGCATAAAAGGCAATATTTGGATAGTCAGAAACCAAGGGATTATCGAAAAATCGCTTATCCTTTGAGGCATTGTTTACAATAAATAATTCATTTGGATTATGAATAGCATGACCACAAAAAGATATATTTCTTGGGGTTCTTGAAGCATCAATTCCTTGCTTAGATTTGAAAAATTGCTCATCTTCACTTACCAAGGAGATTAACGCTATAGGTGTTTTACAGATTAATGATGCAATGCGTGTAATTTCATCATAATCGCTTTCTGGTAAAGTATTTAATATTTCGTAGCTTTTTAATGTAGCTAAGCGTTTATTTTCGTTTTTAGGTATTTTTGGTTCAATCATTTTATTATTGTTTTATATATAAGGAATAGAAATAGTGAATGTAGTTCCTTTATTAAGTTTACTTTCAACAGTTATATTACCATTGTTTAGTTCTATATATTCTTTTGTTATAGCCAAACCTAAGCCTGTACCTTCAATGTCTTTTACGTTTTTTGCACGATAGAAAGGAGAAAACAGGTTTTTGATTTCATCTTCAGGTATTCCTATTCCAGTATCTGTAACTACTATTTTTATATCTTTTTCATTATATAAAAGATCCATTTTGGGGTTGTCTTTAATGGAGTATTTAAAAGCATTAGAGATGAGATTAATTATAGCATGGCTAATGTATTTAGAGTCGATATTTGCATTTTTAATTTCCCCTTCATAATTAAAATTAATTTTTCTGCCATCTTGTTGAAGATCATTGAATTGACTGCATAATTCATTGCAAAGCTCTAAAATATTAGTAGGTGTTTTTTGGATGTTGATTGTTTCAGAAGTTATTTTTCCAAGTATCAGAACATCATCCATTAAATCAGTCATTCGTTTTATTTCATTTTCTATTCTGACTGTCGCTCTTTCGAGTTTTGATTTTAATTGTATATCGGCATTTTCAACTACCATGTTTAATAACTCTGAATTAGACTGTATAATAGCCATAGGGGTTCTGAATTGATGCGATGCAGTAGAAACAAAACGAGATTTCATTTCTCCTAATTCCTTTTCTTTGGAGAGGGCTTCTTTTAATTGCTCCTGACTTTTTATCAATTCTTTTGTTCGTTCACTTACTTCATTTTCTAATTGTTGAGTAAACTCTTCTTTTACTTTTTCAGCTTTAATACGCTCCGTAACGTCCATGCAAGTGCCATAGAACCTTATAATTTCTCCAGTTTCATCCAATTCAACATGCCCTCTATCTTCTACATATTTTTCTTGATTTTTAGCTGTTATTATCCTATGAGTAAGTGTATAACTACTTTTATTATTAAAAGAGTCTTCAAGAGTATTACTTACGTATTCTCTATCTTCGGGATGAACCATTGTCATATAACGATCGAGAGTTAATTCTTTATCTTCTTGTGGTATTTCGAAAATCCTGTAATGTTCGTCAGACCATTTAACAGTATCTGATTTTACATTCCATTCCCAACTCCCTAATTGAGTGATTTTTTGCGCTTCTTTAAGCGAGTTTTCACTTTTTAAGAGTGCTATTTCTGCATTTTTTAATTTAGTAACATCTCTACCTGTTGCATACAATAAGCCTGTTTTCATGTCGGGAGTAGCTGCCCAACTTAGCCACTTATAAGAACCATCTTTACACCTGTACCTATTGGTAATGTTAATAGTAGGAGTACCTTTTGATAAAAGCTTTACAACTTCATTAGTTTTTTCAATATCATCAGGATGAATAAAGCTGTAAAATTGGTTTGTAAGTAGTTCTTCTTCAGTATAGCCCAATGTTGATAACAGAAGAGGATTTACCTTTCTAAAGTAACCATCAGTATCGGCTATACACATAATTTCCATTGATAATGAGAAAAAACGAGCGTATTCTTTTATCTCTTTCTCAGCTTCTTTTCTAATAGAAATATCTAAAACAGTTGCAATAAATACATCATCTCCTCTAAAAACAGAGCATTGTAAATGAATTTCTACAGGATAATAAGTTCCATCCTTTCTTTTATGTGTCGTTTCAAAACGGAGTACAGGAATTTCTCCATCTTTTAAAGGAGCAATAAATTCTTCAAATTCTTTTTGTGTAAATTCTTCTTTTAAATCCAGAGGAGTTAATTCTCTTAGTTCTTTTTGTGTATAACCTAAGTTTTCTTGTGAACTTTTATTAGCATATTCAAAATGCAGTGATTCTAGATTAAAGATGTATACTTCGTGTAATGATTTTTCAAAAATCCGGGCAAAAGCAGCTTGATCTTCTTCTGCTTTTTTTCGATCTATCCATAAGCCTATTTGATTCCCAATAGAATAAAGAAAAGCTAAGTCATTTTCATCATAAAGATTTTCTTTGGTATGTGATTGGCAAGCTATTATTCCAATTGATTTCCCTGAAGACATTAAAGGTGCTCCTAACCACGATTTTGCTGGTTTTCCATATATCTTAAGTCCTTTTTCTTTTTGAAAATTTAGTACATCTTCATTATTTAATAATAATGGTTGCTTTGTTTTTATAACATACTCACTTAATCCATTACCTTGTTTTCGGACTAGTGTTTTATTTTCTCTGTTAGTAATACTTGTATTAAGAAAAGTAAGTGTTTCAGAACCACTTATATGAGAAATGTAGAATTCAGAAGTGTCCATTACTCGGGCTAACTGTTTCTGGGTATATTCGAAAAAGTCCTGAATAGTTACGTCTTCCATACTTAATTTCATTGCAATGTTGTATGAAATGTTTTGTAAAAGTTCTGCTTTTTTTTCTGTGGTAATATCTGTAATAACTGCATGTGATTTAACAATATTTCCATTGTTATCCTTTTCAGAAGATGCAGATAATAAAACATTGATAGTATCTCCATTTTTTTTAATAAATTCATACGGAACATTTTCACAGTATCCTGTTTTAAAATATTCTGGTAGAATAACTTCTTTTGCATATTTTTTTGATTCTTCGCTTAAAAAGTCAGTAGATTTTCTACCTACAACTTCCTGTTCTGTATACCCCATTTTTTCAAGCCAGAAATTACTTACATTCAATATGTTTCCACTTGTGTCGATTGAGTGCATCATAGCTGGGCTATTATGATAAAATAGTCTATATTTCTTAGAAGATTCCTTAAGAAACTTATTTGCCTTTTGCAACCTTTTTAAGATAGGGTTGAAAATGAGAGGAATCATTAAGAGTAAAAGGACAATTGATATAATTGATAAAACAAGCATTTTATTAGAAAAGACCTGGAATTTCCTTTGAGCTTCTTTTTCAAATTGAAATGTGATTAGATCCTGATATTTTAAATATTGCTGTTGATTATATAAAATGGAGTTTAGATAACTTTCTATTTGGGATGAATTAGTATTATTAATTAAACTATCTGTGTACCAACAAAATTTATTAAAGCAGGGTTGAGATTGATTAAAAAGAGTTTGTATATAACTATTGTTGAGTTGTGGTAATTTCAGTTTTTCATTACCTTTTTGTAATGCTAGTTGAATTTTTTTGAAATTATTGAGTAAAGAATTTATTTCTAGTTTTTCTGATTGAATGGGTTTATTTTGTTCAGCTATTCTATGCAACTGTAACAATTTAAATGTGATTCGTTGACTAAGCATTCGTTGTCTGCCTGAAAGATTAATAACTACAGAGTCGTTTTCGCTAATGTTTTTATAACTATATAAAATAAAGTTTATGGATACAATTACCCCCAAAATAATTAGGGTAGTAATAATATAGGCTCGTTTTATTTTAATCTCCATTTAAAATATTTTAAGCGAAATAGAATATTCAGTTTTTGTTATGAATACTAATTTCAGTATTAAATGAAGAATAATGAAAGCAATTATCAGGAATGACACAAAATCAAAACCAAATGAAATAAAAACTAAAACGGAAACAAAAAATGTATTTACAATATTAATTTTTAGAAGAATAATCCTCACTAGGATTAACACCAAAAAAGTCAGTATAAACAGTAGAAAAATAAGAAAGGCTGCTAAAACCAGTTTTAAAAGCTATTTCTGAAACATTTCCATAATTGAGTTGTATCATTTCTTTTGCTCTGCTTAAACGATACTCTTTTAGGTACTGGTTAGGTGAACTTTTGATTATCTTTTTATGCCAGCGGTTAAAAGTAGAAACACTCATATTAAGTTGAGAAGCAATATTATCAATGTTTAATTTAGAGTTATCCATTTGTTCATCTAACAATAAGTGTAGTTTCTTAATAAAAACTGTTTCTTGTGAAAGAGGTTTTAATTCTTTGTTAGTTATTTTATTATTAACTAGTTTTCTATGTTTAAGAAGTAGATTATTTATTTTTAAATTCAACTCTCTAAATTCAAATGGTTTGGTAATATAATCATCAGCTCCTAATTCTAACCCATATAATTTCGATTCTAATTCAACTTTAGCAGTTAACATAATTATAGGAATCAATTCGGTGTCGGTATTGTTTTTTAATGTTTTTAATAGGTTAAAACCATCCATTAGAGGCATCATAACATCGGAGAGAATTAAACTTGGTTTTTGCTGTTCAACAGACTTTAAGCCATCTATACCATTTTCAGCAGTTAATACATTATACCCATTGATTTCAAGCATATCTTGTAACGATTCTCTGATAGTTGCTTCATCTTCTATAACTAAAATGTGGTCTCCTATATTCAAATTTAATACCTTAATGTTTTAGAGTTGTTAAAGATAATTTTAATAATTGAAAATATTTATGGTTTCTACGGTACAACTTTTATAAAAGTTATAAGTATTAATAAAAAGAGAGATTGATAGCAAAAATATCAATCTCTCTTTTGTGGAGAAGATGGGAGTCGAACCCACGACCTCTTGACTGCCAGTCAAGCGCTCTAGCCAGCTGAGCTACATCCCCATATTTTTTCTAAATTTTCTACCAGCAGCAGATTTTAAATATTTTTCTCTTTTTCGTGTTTCTATTCTGTTTGGGTGTTCTTCTTCGTATATGATTTCCCATGGAAGACCGTGTTTAGTAGATTTAACTTTACCACTATTGTGTTCACTTAATCTTCTTTCAGTGTCTTCACTCATTCCAACATAGTAAGAACCTTTTTCTATGCTTTTTTAAATATATACTTTCATAAAGTTTACCCGCCCGAACGTTTCTTTTCAGGACGGACGGGCATCCCCAAGTTTTGTAAAAATAGTATTTTTAACAATGCTTTCACAAAACGTATTATCAGAAATTCAAGAGGTTTTATCTCTATTCTTTAATCAAGACGTTGAGATAAATAACACACATTCCGTTTCAGGTGGAGATATTAATGATGCTTACCGATTAGAAACTAGTCAAGGTTATTTTTTTGTTAAAACCAATTTTGCTAATCGTTTTCCCAGAATGTTTGAAATGGAAGCTATTGGATTAGGGATGCTAAGAAGTGTAGGCGTCTTTACAGTTCCTCAAGTAATAGCTTTAAGTGAAGAAAATGATATTTCTTATTTGCTTTTAGAATGGATTGAAAGTGCTCAACCCGAAACTGATTTTTGGGAAAATTTTGGAAAGCAATTAGCCCAACTACACCAAAACTCTTCAGATCAATTTGGGTTAGTTGAAAACAACTATATTGGTTCATTATCTCAGTCTAACCAACAACATAAAACTTGGGTTGAATTTTTTATCCATGAGCGTTTACAAGTTCAAATAAAAATGGCTGTGGATGCTGGTAAAATGGATAGCCAAACAATTGCTCAATTTGAGAACTTATACAAAGAGTTACCTAACATTTTTCCAGAAGAACCACCTGCTTTATTGCATGGAGATTTATGGAGTGGTAATTACATGGTTGGCAATAATGGTGAACCAGTAATTATGGACCCAGCTGTGTATTACGGACATCGAGAAATGGATTTAGCCATGACCAAACTCTTTGGTGGTTTTGGGAATGAAATGTACCAAAGCTACAATGAGCATTACTCTTTACAACAAGGCTGGGAAAGCCGAATTGCGATTTGTAACTTGTACCCTTTACTGGTGCATATTAATTTGTTTGGTGGAGGTTACTTGCAGCAAATAAAAAGTATAATCAATCAATTTTAAAAAGTAGGGTGTTCGGGTTTGTTCTTTAAAACTTTTTCAATCGCTTGCATTATAGCTGGAGTTAGTTTTTCTTTGGCAGCAATGGCTTTAAAGTTTTCTTTTAATTGTGAAGTCTTACTAGCGCCTAACATTACTGTACTTACATTAGGATTTTTTAAACACCATGCAACGGCCATTACAGGCATACTTACTTTTAAATCATTGGCAATTTTCTCCAATTTCTCAACCTTTTTCAAGTGATCTTTAGTTACATTTTTATCCTTTAACCACTCTAAGCCTTCCATATCTAAACGGGTATTTTTAGGCTGCTTAGATTTATTGTATTTACCTGTTAATACACCAGAAGCTAAAGGTGACCATATAGTAGTTCCTAAACCAACAGTTTTGTAAATCTGTGAAAATTCAACTTCAACTTTATCTCTGGTTAGCATGTTATATTGTGGTTGTTCCATGGTAGGTCCAATCAAATTGTATTGCTTAGCTACCATGTGTGCCTCCATAATTTCCTGAGCGCTCCATTCTGATGTGCCCCAATACAAAACCTTACCTTGGGTAATTAAGTTGTGCATGGTCCAAACTGTTTCCGCAATAGGTGTTTCTTTATCTGGTCGGTGGCAGAAATATAAATCCAAATAATCTACGTTTAATCTTTTCATGGCTTGTTCGCAAGCCTCAACAACATGTTTTCGGTGCAATCCTTTTTGGGTAGGTTTACTATCCATTAATCCATTTATTCCAAAAAATACTTTACTGGAAACACAGTAAGAATCTCTACTCCATTTCATCTTTTTCAAAATCTTACCCATTACTTTTTCTGATTCTCCTCTGGAGTATATTTCAGCATTATCAAAAAAGTTTACACCATTGTCGTATGCTATTTTCATTAAATCTTCTGCAATGTTATTGCCGATTTGTTTTCCAAAAGTTAACCAACTTCCTAACGATAATTCACTTAATTGCAATCCTGATTTTCCGAGTCTTCTGTATTCCATGCTAAAAGGTATTTTTATTTTGGTTTAAAGTTATTTAAAATTCTATTTTTGAAGAAACTTAATTGTTATGAGTGAAAAAATTAATTCAGAGAATGCACCAAAGCCGATGGGTTTATACCCGCATGCCAGGAGAGTAGGTAACTTATTATTTTTATCAGGTGTTGGCCCCAGAGCTGCTAAATCGGGTAGTGAAGAAGCTAATATTCCAGGTTTGAAATACGATAAGAATGGTAATTACGAAGAATTTGATTTTGAAGCTCAATGTCACTCAGTTTTTAACAATGTAAAAACTATATTAGAAGAGAGTGGAAGTAGTTGGGATAAAATAGTAGATGTAACTACTTTTTTAACTGATATGAAACGCGATTTTAAAACTTACAATCGTGTATACGCTGAGTATTTTAAAGATAATCAACCATGCAGAACTACAGTAGAGGTAAATGCCTTGCCATCGCCTATTGCTATTGAGTTGAAATGCATCGCGGTGATTGATTAACAAATAAAAAAACTGAAATGGAAAAGCCCTGAAATTTCAGGGCTTTTTTTTATTAAATTCGCACTTCATAAAAAAATAGGATGAGTAAGTATAACGTATATAGTGGTTTAGATCTTCCGAATGTTGCCAAGCAAGTTTTAGATAAATGGGAACAAGAAAAGGTTTTTGAGAAAAGTGTTACTACTCGTGATGATAATAACCCTTTTGTGTTTTTTGAAGGCCCTCCTTCAGCAAATGGATTACCAGGTATTCATCACGTGATGGCTCGTGCTATTAAAGATATTTTTTGCCGTTATAAGACTTTAAAGGGTTATCAAGTTAAGCGTAAAGCTGGATGGGATACTCATGGATTACCAGTTGAATTAGGAGTAGAAAAGGAACTCGGAATTACTAAAGAAGATATTGGTAAAAAGATTACAGTTGAAGAGTACAACAAGGCTTGTAAAGAAGCAGTAATGCGTTATACAGATGTATGGAATAACCTTACTCGTCAGATGGGTTATTGGGTAGATATGGATGATCCATACATTACTTACGAGAATAAATACATTGAATCTGTTTGGTGGTTGTTAGGTCAACTGCACCAAAAAGGATTGATGTATAAAGGATATACCATTCAGCCTTATTCGCCAGCTGCTGGTACAGGTTTAAGTTCGCATGAATTAAATCAGCCTGGTACTTATCGTGATGTTAAAGATACAACCGTAGTTGCTCAGTTTAAGATTAAGGATACAGAGAGATCATATTTCTTAGCATGGACAACTACTCCATGGACATTACCATCAAATACTGCATTAGCAGTAGGTAAAAAAATTACTTATGTTAAAGTTGATACTTTCAATGCATATACTGGTGAAAGAATGTTCGCTATTTTGGCAAAAGATTTAGTTACTAAGTTTTTTAAGCCTGAAGGAGAGAATGCTTCTTTTGATGATTATAATCATGGAGATAAAGTTATTCCATGGCAAATAATGCAAGAGAAAACAGGCGATGAATTAGTAGGTATAGAATACGAACAATTATTGCCGTTTGCTCAACCTTATGAGAATGCTGACAAAGCATTTCAGGTTATTCCTGGTGATTTTGTAACAACAGAAGATGGTACTGGTATTGTTCATATTGCACCTACTTTTGGTGCTGATGATGCTTTGGTAGCTAAAGAAGCGGGAGTTCCACCTATGCTAGTACTGGATGATAATGATAATCCAGTTCCTTTGGTAGATTTACAAGGTAGATTTAGACCAGAAATGGGAGAGTTTGCTGGTAGATATGTGAAGAACGAATATTATGAGTCTGGAGAAGCACCTGATAAAAGTGTGGATATTGATTTAGCTATTAAACTTAAAGAGGAGAATAAAGCTTTTAAGGTTGAGAAATATGAACACAGTTATCCTCATTGCTGGAGAACTGATAAGCCTGTTTTATACTATCCTTTAGATTCATGGTTTATTAAATCTACTGCTGCTAAAGATAGATTGATTGAACTGAATAAAACGATTAACTGGAAACCAGAAAGTACTGGTACAGGTCGTTTTGGTAACTGGTTGGAGAACTTAAACGATTGGAACCTATCTCGTTCTCGTTATTGGGGTATTCCTATACCTATCTGGAGAACCGAAACAGGCGATGAAGAGATTTGTATTAGTTCAGTAGAACAGTTAAAAGCTGAAATAGAAAAAGCTATAGCTGCTGGAGTAATGACGGAAGATCCATTATCTGACTTTGAAGTTGGTAACATGGATAAATCGAATTACGATAAGATCGATTTACATAAAAATTATATGGATCAGATTACTTTGGTTTCTTCTAAAGGAGAACCAATGAAACGTGAAGCTGATTTAATTGATGTGTGGTTTGATTCAGGCTCTATGCCTTATGCACAGTGGCATTATCCGTTTGAGAACAAAGAATTAATCGATAATAACAAATCTTATCCAGCAGATTTTATTGCTGAAGGTGTTGATCAAACAAGGGGTTGGTTCTTTACCTTACACGCTATTGCAACAATGGTTTTTGATTCAGTAGCATACAAAAATGTAGTATCAAACGGATTGGTGTTAGATAAGAATGGTCAGAAAATGAGTAAGCGTTTAGGAAACGCTGTTGATCCATTCACAACCTTAGATAAATATGGCCCTGATGCTACGCGTTGGTATATGATTACTAATGCTCAGCCATGGGATAATTTAAAATTTGATTTAGATGGTATCACAGAAGTTCAACGTAAGTTCTTCGGTACATTATATAATACTTATGGTTTCTTTGCACTTTATGCAAACATAGACGGGTTTAGTTATGCTGAAGATGATGTTGCAATAGAGAAAAGGCCAGAAATTGATAGATGGATTATTTCCAAACTTAATTCTTTAATTAAAGAAGTTGATGCAAGTTATTCAGCTTACGAGCCTACTAAAGCAGGTAGAGCCATTCAAGAATTTGTAAACGACCATTTAAGTAACTGGTACGTTCGTTTATGTAGAAGACGTTTTTGGAAAGGAGATTATACTGAAGATAAGATATCAGCTTATCAAACTTTATATAAATGCTTGGAAGTAGTTGCTCAACTTTCTTCTCCTATAGCTCCATTCTACATGGATCAATTGTATAGTGATTTAATTACTGTTTCTGGTAAAGGAAATGATACTTCGGTGCATTTATCTGATTTCCCTAAAGTAGATGAAAGTTCTATTGATGTTGACTTAGAGCAACGTATGGATATTGCACAGCAAGTTTCTTCTATGGTGTTAAGCCTTAGAAAGAAAGAGCAAATTAAAGTAAGACAACCGCTTCAAAAAATCATGGTTCCTATCTTAAATGATATATTTAAGAGACAACTACAAGAAGTAGAAGAATTAATCTTGTCTGAAGTAAATGTGAAAGAATTAGAGTATCTAGAAGATACTGCTGGTGTGCTAGTAAAACAAATCAAACCAAACTTTAAAACTTTAGGTCCTAAGTATGGAAAGATTATGAAGCAAATAGCTGCTACAGTGAGCCAGTTTTCTCAAGATGATATTAATGAATTTGAAAAGAATGCAGGAGCTACTTTAACAATTGAAGGACAAGAAGTTATTTTGGATAGTAATGATGCAGAGATTACAACTCAGGATATTCCAGGTTGGTTAGTTGTTACTGAAAGAGGAGTAACAGTTGCTTTAGATATTACTATAACTGAAAATTTACGAGAAGAAGGGATCGCAAGAGAGTTTGTTAATCGTATTCAAAACCTACGTAAAGACAGTGGTTTGGAGGTGACAGATAAGATACATTTAAAAATTTTAAATCACAGTGAAATAAATAACGCTGTGAATAATAATAAAGATTATATTTGTTCGGAAACTTTAGCGGGGCAACTCGACCTAGTGGACGAATTGAAACAAAATGAAGGAATTTCAGTAGAACTTGATGAGGATGTTTCTACATTAATTTCACTACAAAAACTATAAAAATTTAAAGGTATGGCAGAAGTTAGATATTCAGATAAAGATTTGGCAGAATTTAAAGCCTTAATTGAAAAGAAAATAGCAGCAGCTAAAAATGATTTAGATGATTTAAGAGCATCATTATCACATAAGGATGATAATGGTACTGATGATACAGCACATTCATTTAAAATGATGGAAGAAGGTGCTGCAACACTTTCTAGAGAAGAAGTAGCACAATTGGCTGGTCGTCAAGAAAAATTTATCAAACATTTAGAAAATGCTTTAATCAGAATTCAAAATAAATCTTACGGTGTGTGTAGAGTTACAGGTAAATTAATCAAGAAAGAAAGATTAATGGCAGTACCACACGCAACTTTAAGTATTGAAGCAAAAGAAGCTCAAGGATAGTTTTATTATTTATTCGATGAATCGCTTCAAAGTTTTACCTTTGAAGCGATTTTTATTTTTTAGTGAAGAAATTCCTAAACATATTACTTCATCCACTCACGGTTACTTTTTTAGTGCTGCTTGCTGATCAGTGGCTAAAAATTTGGGTAAAAACAAATTTAATGCTTGGTGGTGGTTTTCCAGTATTTGGAGAATGGTTTCAAATTCATTTTATAGAAAATAAAGGAATGGCCTTTGGGATGGAGTTTGGTGGAGATTGGGGTAAGTTAGCTTTAAGTCTTTTTAGGATAATAGCTGTTTTTGGTATTGGTTATTATTTATTCAAGATTTCTAAAGGTGCACATAAAGGTTTTAGAGTTTGTGTGGCTTTGATATTTGCTGGAGCCATTGGCAATATTTTAGATAGTGCATTCTATGGTTTAATTTTTAACGAAAGTTTTAATCAAATTGCCACATTTATGCCTGAAGAAGGTGGGTATGCACCGTTCTTGCACGGTTGGGTAGTGGATATGCTATGGTTTCCTTTGTTTGAAGGAACATTTCCTGAGTGGATGCCCTTTTGGGGAGGAGAAGATTTTTTGTTTTTCAGACCCGTTTTCAATATAGCTGATGCTGCTATTTCTGTTGGTATTGCTATCATTTTTCTTTTCAATAAACGATTTTTTAACAAGAAAGAATCAGAAGAAATTGAGGAGATGCTTGAAACCAATTCTTAGTCAGAATCGTACTACTAACGATACAAATCAATTACAAGGCTATGAAAAAAATCTACACTCTATTTTTATTTACAGTTATTACAACTTTTTTGACTGCGCAAGTCAATTTACCAATTGTAAATCCACAAACCTTAAATCACCTTGTTGATTTGAAGGTGAAAAAAACAGTTAACAATAAAACAGTTAATTGTACCGATACGGTAGAATATCCAATATCTAAGTTAACTGGTCTTCCAGAAATAGATACAATGGATATAACGACTTATATTTCAGGTACTGCTCAGGTTTATTACTTTTCAGGTACTGGCACAATACATGGTATTAGTGCACATGTATATCTGGATACAGATGGAATTCCGGGAAATGCTATTCCAATTATTATGACAATTAAGGTATATGATGTTAACGTAGATAATGAGCCTTCTACTATGATAGATTCTGCTGATGTTCAGGTAATGGATGTTGGATTTGCAGCTCAACCTTTAATGTTTAGCTCACCAGTTTCTATAACTGACACCTTTGCCGTAGCATTAGAATTAAATGCAGCTTTTCCTGCTAACCCTTATTATGTAACAAATACTAGTGCTAATGCAGATGGAAACGGAGAACGATTATCTTCTGCAGAATTTGCTGGTGTTTGGTATAATGCTTTTGATGATTTTGCCGGATGGGATATGGACGCGTTTTTATCACCCATATTTACTACTGATATTACATCTTTATATACTGTGCTTCCTGCATCAGTTTGCCCAAATGATACCATTACTTTTTCAAATTCATCAGCTGTAAATACTGATGCGATGTTTAATTTATCTTCTTCATCAAACCCACTTTACCAGTGGAATTTTGATGATGGTACTGGGATTTATACACCTTTTGATACTGTTTATGCCTACAGCTCACCAGATTCTTACAATACTTCACTTACAACTACTTATTATGGCTATACTCAAAATTGTTTTGAAACACATAATGTTTCAGTAGCGGTGCACGATACAGCTTCTGCTAATTTTGGATGGATGAATGCTGGAGGAACTACAATACAGTTTAGTGATTCTTCATTAAGTGCTATGAGTTATAGTTGGGATTTTGGTGATGCAGATACATCTTCTATGCAGCAACCTTCTCATTCATACGCCTCTACAGGAATGTATTATGTTTGTTTAACAGTAACTGATAGTAACGGTTGTAATACTAATACTTTTTGTGATTCTGTAAATGTTATTAGTACTTCAATTGAGAACATTGCTAGTATTAATGAAATAAGTATTTATCCTATTCCAGCAAAAAAATATTTTAATGTTAGTGTACCAAATGAGTATTTAGGTGGTGAAATTGTTTTAACAGATGTTTTAGGACAAAAAATTAAAGTGGTTTTAGTAGAGAATATTCAAGAAGTTAAAATATTAACTGATGAAATTTCTTCAGGAATATATTTTGTTTCACTAGATTATTTGGGAGAGCGAGTTTATACGCGAAGAATAGTTATCGATAAATAGGTTCATTTTGATTATAGTAAAGCTCTTTTGAAATTTCAAAAGAGCTTTTTTTTTGAGTATGAATAAATTACCTTTGCTGCCTTAATTTTAACAGATGGAGAAAAAAGTACGCGTAAGGTTTGCACCTAGTCCAACAGGGCCATTACACATGGGGGGTGTTAGAACAGCTTTGTATAATTACCTGTTTGCAAAAAAACATGGGGGTGATTTTTTATTGAGAGTAGAAGATACCGACCAAACTCGTTATGTGCTGGGTGCTGAAGAATATATTTTGGAAGCTTTAAATTGGTGTGGTTTAACACCTGATGAAGGTGTAGGTGTTGGAGGTGATTTAGGTCCTTACCGTCAATCTGAAAGAAAAGAAGCAGGAATTTATAAGAAGTATGTTAATCAGTTATTAGAAGCTGGTCACGCATATTATGCTTTTGATACTCCAGAAGAGTTAGAGCAGATGAGAGAAAACTTAAAAGCAGCGGGTGTAGCTGCTCCTCAGTACAATGCAAACTCTCGTAACTCCATGAAAAACTCTTTAACACTTTCTGCAGAAGAAGTGCAAAAGAGATTAGACGCTGGAGAACCTTATGTAGTTAGGATTAAGATTCCTAGAAACGAAGAGATAAAATTCCAAGATATAATTAGAGGGTGGGTTGTTGTTCATTCTTCTAATTTGGATGATAAAGTATTGTATAAAGCTGATGGAATGCCAACATACCATATGGCTAATGTGGTAGATGATTATTTGATGAAAATTACTCATGTGATTAGAGGTGAAGAGTGGTTACCATCAGGCCCTTTACATGTTTTATTATACAGATGTTTAGGCTGGGAAAATGAAATGCCAGAATTTGCTCATTTACCATTAATTTTAAAACCAGATGGTAATGGTAAGTTGAGTAAGAGAGATGGAGATCGGTTAGGATTTCCTGTTTTTCCAATTCAATGGAATCCTGAAGAAGGAGAAAGTTCATCTGGATATAGAGAAAGCGGATATTTTGCAGAAGGATTTGTTAATATGCTAGCCTTTTTAGGATGGAACCCAGGAACTCCTCAAGAGATTTTCTCATTGGAAGAATTAATTGAAGCATTCTCATTAGAAAGAGTGGGCAAATCAGGTGCTAAATTCGATCCAGACAAAACTAAGTGGTTTAACGAGCAATACTTGAGAGCTAAGTCAGGTGAAGAAATAGCGAAAATTTTATTGGAGAAAAAAAATGAAGTGTATGAGCTTCTTGGAAAAAGACTTTTATTCCCAAGTTGGAGTATGAATGGAGAAGGAGTTAGTGATGAAGAAGCATCAGTGATACAAAGAGAGTATCATGATAGCAATTTTCAAAAGTTAGCAAGGATTTGTGAATTAATGAAGGAAAGAGCGACTTTTCCAATTGATATTGTGAAGGAAGGAACTTTTATGTTTTATGCTCCAACTGAATATGATGAAAAAACACTTCGTAAAAAATGGAAGGAAAATACGCCAGCAATTATCGAAGAATTAAAAACCATTTTAGAGGAGATTACTGATTTTACATCTGAGAATATTGAAACAGAGTTTAAAGCCTTTTTAGAAAGAAAAGAATTAGGTTTTGGTGCTGTATTACCTGGCTTCCGTTTGTTAGTTACTGGTGCTGGAATGGGACCCTCTATGTTTGATATTTGTTCTCTGTTAGGTAAAGAAGAAACTTTGAACAGAATTAATGTTGGTTTAGGTAGAGTTGCTGAATTAAAACAAGCTTAATGGGAAAAGTATTTGTTGAAGGAATAAAAATTTACGCTTATCATGGCTGTTTTAAAGAAGAAGCTTTAGTAGGTACCAACTTTTTGGTGGATGTTGAATTGGATACAGATTTAAGCAAACCAGCCAATTCTGATAACATTAACGATGCTGTTAATTACCAGACTGTTTTTACTATTGTGAAAGAACAAATGGCTATCCGTTCTAATTTGTTGGAGCATGTTGGTAAAAGAATAATTGAAGCTTTGTTTAGTAAGTTTGATGAGGTGGAGAATATCCGCCTAAAAGTAGCTAAATTGAATGTACCATTAGGTGGACATATAGATAATACGGCCATTCAATTCAATATAAAGAGAGGAGAAGAAATTAGTTAGACTTCTTAAAGATTCCTTTTAAGAACTTAAAATATTCTTTACGAGTTTGTTTATCTCTAAACACATCCAACATTATTTTGCCAATATTATTTTCTGATTGATTTTGCTCTTGCTCAGCTGATTGTTTTGCTTTTTCAATTCTTTCATCAACTTCTTTTATAATGTCATCCTCTATGCCATCCAGTTCAACACTATTTTCCTTACTTTTCCTTTTCTCTGGGTCGTACCCAATAATTTCATTACTTCTTTTAAACTTCTCTTGAGCAGCTTTTAGCTTCCCTCTTTTTTCTAAGAGTAAACCTAAATTGTTGTATGCAATATCATCTTTTGGATCTAAAATTGTGGCTTGTTCGTAATCAGCAATGGCACCATCCACATCAACGTATGCTTTAATATATGCTCTACTCGAATAACGGTATGGATTTTTGGGTTCTAATTCAACTGCCTTATCCATATCTTTTAGGGCAGTATGATAATCTTTTAAGTGATAATAACTCACTCCTCGTTCAGAATAAAGGTCAGCCTCTTCAGGTAACCTTTTAATTAGTGCAGTTAAGTCCATTACTGATTCCTGAAATTTTCCAGTTTTTCTATAGCACAGCCCTCTGTAAAAAAGAGCATCACCATGGTTAGCATTGCTTGCTAAAAACTCACTAAAACAAACTAATGCTTCTTTAAATTTTTCCGATTCAAATAATTTTTTTCCTTCCTCTAATTTGCTCATAAGCTGTTAGTAAGTTAGTGTTGCAAATTTACGAACAATGCGGCATTATTTTTAATTTAGAAATTCTAATCGCTAAGCCATGAACAATCAGGAAGCAAAACAAAAAATAGATCAGTTAACAGAAGAATTGAAGCAACATAATTACAATTATTATGTGTTAGATAAGCCTACCATTTCTGATTATGATTTTGATATGCTTCTCAAGGAATTGCAGCAGTTGGAGGAGCAATTTCCTGAATTGGTTTATGAGGACTCACCAACTAAAAGAGTAGGAGGAGAGGTAACCAAAGAATTTGACACAATCAAGCATAAATACCCTATGCTATCGCTAAGTAATAGCTACAGTAGAGAAGAAATTGCTGATTTTGAAAATCGTATTAAAAAGTTGGTAGATGGAGATATAGAATATGTTTGCGAGTTAAAATATGATGGTGTTGCTATTGGTATTACTTACAAAAATGGAAAATTATTTAGGGCTGTTACACGTGGTGATGGGGTGCAGGGGGATGATATTACGGCTAATGTAAAAACCATACGGTCAGTTCCTTTAAGTTTAAATGGAAACGACTATCCTGATGAATTTGAAATAAGAGGTGAAATATTTTTTCCTAGAAATGTTTTCCAAAAATTAAATGAGCAACGTGCTGAAGTCGGGGAAGAGTTGTATGCCAATGCACGTAATACTGCTTCTGGTACTTTAAAAATGCAAGATTCTGGTGTAGTTGCTCAACGGAAGTTGGATAGTTATTTATATTTTGTATTGGGAGATAATTTACCATTTCAAACCCATTATGACTCTATACAAAAGGCTGGTGAATGGGGATTTAAAGTTCCAAGAGTAGAACATAATTACATTAATAAATGCACTAGTGTTGATGAGATTTTTGAGTTTATCGGTTACTGGGATAATGAGCGACATCATTTAAACTTTGAGATTGATGGGATTGTAATTAAGGTAAATAATTATGCCCGACAAGAAGAGATAGGTTTTACAGCTAAGTCACCAAAATGGGCCATAGCTTATAAGTTTAAAGCAGAGCAAGTAAAAACCAAACTAAACGAAATTACTTATCAAGTAGGTAGAACTGGTGCGATAACACCTGTAGCTAATTTGGAGCCAGTATTGTTGGCCGGAACTACAGTTAAAAGAGCATCATTACACAATGCTGATCAAATAGCAAAGTTAGATATTAGAGTAGGAGATACCGTAATGGTAGAAAAAGGTGGTGAAATTATTCCGAAAATAGTGGATGTTGAGGTTACACAGCGCGATATATTTTCAGAACCTACCCAATATATCACCCATTGCCCGGAATGTGAAACAGAATTGATTCGTAAAGAAGGAGAAGCTCAGCACTATTGTCCAAATGAATGGGGTTGTCCACCTCAAATCAAAGGTAAAATGCAGCATTTTATTAGCCGTAAGGCAATGAATATTGATGGATTAGGAGAAGAAACGATTGATTTGTTGTATGAACAAGGTTTAGTTAAGAATATTGCTGATTTGTATGAGTTGTCATTTGACCAACTTTTTGCATTAGATACCTTTAAAGAAAAGAAATCTCAAAATATCATTGATGGGTTGCAAGCATCAAAACAAATACCCTTTGAACGGGTCTTGTTTGCTTTAGGAATAAGGTATGTTGGTGAAACGGTTGCTAAGAAATTAGCTAGACAGTTTAAAAATATAGATGCCTTAATTGCAGCAAATTTTGAAGAATTAATTGCAACCGATGAAATTGGAGATAGAATAGCAGAGAGCTTATTAGACTACTTTAAAGTAGAAGTCAATATAAAGTTAATAAATCGATTAAAAACTCATGGTTTGCAGTTTAAATTAAGTGAAGAACAATTAGCCAACACTACAAATAAGTTAGAAGGTTTAACCTTTGTAGTAAGTGGAGTGTTTACCTTGTTTAGTCGTAATGAGTTAAAACAATTGATAGAACAAAACGGTGGTAAGGTAAGTAGTTCTATTTCTAAAAAAACCAGTTATATAGTTGCAGGCGAGAATATGGGGCCAAGCAAATTAGCAAAAGCGCAAGATTTAGGAATAGAGATTATTAATGAGCAAAGGCTCTCTGAATTAATAGCATAAATGCTTGTTAATTTATAAAAAAATGCTTATAATTAGAATGTATGATTGTTTTAACAGTTACATATAATATTAAAGTCTTCTAGTTCCTTAGGAGAAGTATATATAATTTCAATTTTTTTATTAAAACCATTGTTGGAATGAATTTCTGACAACAAACTATACAATATGTTTTTTAAGAAAAAGAACAACAAAGAAAACTATGAAGAGAAGATTATTAAAACAGATATTTCGTTTAGAGGTAAGTTGAGAAACAGAACCTTTTACTTAACCATATTTTAGTAATTATTATTAAATAGATATTTAACCATTAAAACCTAATTTATATGACAAGAATTGTAAAAAGAGTAGAGAAAGATAAACTATCCAGATTAAACTATTTTAAATCGGATGTGTTATTTAATAGTATTGAAAAAAACCGAAGAAGAAATAACCTTCAAAAAGCACTTGAAATTAGTGGGAAGTATAGAGGCAAAAAAGCTAAAATAGTTTTTGCTTGTCAAGATGGAGTGAAAAAAGTTGAAGCTAAAATTATTTCTATTAAAAAATCTAAGGTATTGTTAAAAGGAATACATAGTTTACCGGTAAGAAGTATTATTGGAGTGGATGTGATTTAATATATAATCAAATAATAGTTATATTTCACGAAGGGTTTCATTTTAATGAATAAGTTATAATTTAATAATCTCTACAGTTTCAGAGATTAATTTTTTAGCTGGTATAACAATAGTTTTGTTATCTTTAGTTGTAATTGTTATAGCAATGCTATCTACTTTTACTACTTCTCCCTCAATGTCGTTTATTTTAATAACCATTCCTTCAGTATATCTTTCTTTACTGTAAAAAGAAGATAAAATGTTGGTTAAGATATCTTTTGAAGCAAACCCATAAGAAATACCAAATGCCAATAAAATGGCTCCCATCACAATTACAATATTAGACGTAATTAGTGATGTGTCTATGCCTGCTTGGTTTAATGCTGTAATGGTAACAAAAATTGCAATAACATAAAAAACAATGTTACCGATAACTTTAGAACTTGATAGACCAATAGAATTAGTAGCTGTAGTTACATTTTTCTTTACAAAATTGGCTAATAAAATACCTCCAACAAAAATAAACAGGGCAGAAATAAATTGAGGTAAGTATCCAACTAGTTTAGTTATTTCATTTGAAATAATGGTCATTCCCATTGTTTCAAAGGCTGATATAACAAACATTAAAAATACTATCCAATATACAAACTGAGATATGAGTTTGGAGATAACAATTTTAAAATTTAACTCATTAAATATTTTATGCAGCCCTATTTTTTCTGATAACTCATCTACTTTAATCGTGGATAGTAGTTTTTTGGTAATAGAGCGTAATAATTTAGCAATTAACCAACCTATTAGTAATAAAAATAGAACACCTAAAATTTTTGGAATTACATCTAATGCCTGGCTACCTAGAGAACCAATAGATTTGATAAAGTTTGTTTTGATACTTTCTATAATACCCATAGTATTTATTTTTTATCTTTTGTCTTTTTCGTTTTAAATAAGTGCATAACACTACCTTCAATATCACCTACAAAAAGCTGAACAATTCTAAGAATTAGAACGGTTGTTTTTACACTGCTCATTACCTCTTTTTCTATTTCTTTAGGAGGTTCCTCAGTAGGTTTTATTATTTTAAAGTGGTTGTTACTCATTTAATTAAAGTTAACATAATTTTTTATTTGCTTCAACTGCCTGAGCTTTAGCTCTTTTTATTCTCATTTTAACTGCACTTTCTGATAGTTCTAAAATGTCAGCAATTTCTCTTATACTATATTCTTCCTGGTATTTCATTAATAAAATACTTTTATTTTCTATAGAAATAGCATTTAAAACTTTTTGTAAACAATCTACTTTTATTTTTAAAAGTTCTTGTTCTAATTTTTCTCCTTCTTCATCAGTAATATCATGCATTTCTTCATTATTTTCTGATGGTTTTCTTTCCTTTTTTAAATAATTAATACAAAAATTATATGTAATACTGTATAGCCATGTAGAAAACTTAGCATTTCCTTTAAAAGTAGATAGATTTAAAAATACTTTTAAAAAAATATCATGAGTTAAGTCTTTAGCAACATCCATATCGTTAGAAAGTGATAAGCATTTATTATATACCAGCTTAGAATAACGCAAATAGATATGCTGAAAATGATCTGATTGATTTTTAGTTACAATCAAATTAATAAGTTCTAAATCACTTAGGTCTTCTATTTTAGGTTTTTTCTTAAACAATGTGGATTTCAAATTAGAAATCGAGAAACAATTATAAGGAATAAAAAAATAAATTATCCGAAATGTGACTTTTCATTTTTTTCTTGTCTTAAGAGAAACGCAAATTAAAAATATTAGAATTATGAAAAGAATTAAAAGTTTATTAATTGCAGCTTTATTAATAGTTGGAGCAGCAAATTTCAATCAAGTAAAAGCACAGTTGCCAGGTAGTTTAGTACCTCTTTTAATAGTAGGTAATGAGGCTGGTTTGTTAGGTAACGATGGAGATTCAGATGGAGATGGGATTATGGATACGGAAGACCCATGTCCAAATGTTTGGGGTAAAATGGGAGGTTGTCCATGGAAAGATTCAGATGGAGATGGATTAAGTGACTTAGAAGATGGTTGTCCAGAAATATCTGGTAAGCCAGAACATAATGGTTGTCCGGATAAAGATGGAGACGGTGTAGCAGATAAAGATGATGCTTGTCCAGGTGTATCAGGACCAAAAGAATTAGGCGGTTGTCCAGATAAAGATGGAGACGGTGTAGCAGACAAAGATGATGCTTGTCCGGATGCATCAGGATTAAAAGAGCTAGGAGGTTGCCCTGATAGTGATGGAGATGGTTTAGCAGATAAAGACGATACCTGCCCGAATGAAAAAGGAGCAAAAGAATTAGGAGGATGTCCTGATGGAGATGGAGATGGTGTATCTGATAAAGATGATGCTTGTCCTAAAGTTGCTGGTTTAGTAAAAAATAATGGTTGTCCGGAAGTGAAAAAATCAGAGTTAAAAGTATTTGAAAAAGCTTTAAACGGAGTTAAGTTTAGATCAGGGAGTGATAAATTAACTTCTTCATCTTACCCAATTTTAAATGAAGTGGTTAAAATATTAAATGATAACCCAGTATATAATTTAATTATTGATGGACATACTGATTCTTCTGGTGATGATACTAAAAACTTAGAATTATCTAAAAAACGTGCAAAAGCAGTAAAAGATTATCTAGTGAAAAAAGGTATAGCAGATAATAGATTAGAATCTACTGGTCATGGTGAAGAAGTACCTGTTGCAGATAATAAAACAGCTAAAGGTAGAGCATTGAATAGAAGAGTTGAGATGAAAGTAAAATTTACTAAAGAAGTAGCAAAATAATAGAAAAAGGTAAAAAACACTTTCAGTTTTATTCTAAACGGAGAATTTAAATGCAAGGAATTAATATTTGAAAAGAGGTATTTTTTGTTTGCAACTTTAGACATAATAATTCGTTTCATTTCTGAATACAAACCTTGTATTTTGAATAGTTTCCATAAAGAGTAATTACTGAAAGTGTTCCTTGTTAATTTGAAAATTGAAACCATGTTTAAAGAATTTAAAAAATTTATAAGTAAGGGGAATGTAATGGAAATGGCTGTTGGTTTAATTATGGCCACTTATTTTGGAGCCATAATAAAATCATTGGTTAACGATATTATTATGCCTCCAATTGGAAAAGCCATGGGAGGAGTAGATTTTACTCAGCTTAAAATGGTGATACAAGAGCCGGTACCAGCTGTAATGGATGGAGAAACAGTATTAGCGGAAGCTGTTGAAGAAGTAGCAATCATGTATGGTAATTTTATCAACCACATTATTACTTTTATAATAGTTGCTTTTTGCATTTTTATGGTGGTAAAGGCATACAACAAAATGAAAGAAAGAATGGAGAAAAAGGAAGAAGAAGCTCCTGCTGCACCTCCAGCACCATCCAAGGAAGAAGTTCTTTTAACAGAAATAAGAGATTTATTAAAAAAATAATTATGAAAAAATTAATAGCAGAATTTATAGGTACTTTTTGGTTGGTGTTAGGGGGATGTGGAAGTGCAGTTTTAGCAGCTGCTTACCCTGAGTTAGGTATTGGGTTTGTTGGTGTTTCAATAGCATTTGGGTTAACAGTATTAACTATGGCTTATGCCATTGGGCATATTTCAGGGTGCCATCTTAATCCAGCAGTTTCAATAGGTTTAGCAGCTGCAGGAAGGTTTGACAAAAAAGATTTGTTGGGTTACATAGCTGCTCAATTAATGGGTGCAGTAGTTGGTGCAGCAGTTTTATATTTAATAGCTAGCGGTAAAGATGGTTTTGAACTTGGTGGGTTTGCAGCTAATGGTTACGGAAAGCATTCGCCTGGAGGGTACGGTATGGTAGCTGCATTAGTTACAGAATTAGTAATGACTTTTATGTTTCTATTCATTATTTTGGGTTCAACTCATGATAAAGCTCCTAAAGGAATGGGAGGCCTGGCAATTGGTTTAGGTTTAACGTTAATACATTTAATAAGTATACCTGTAACTAATACATCAGTAAATCCTGCCCGTAGTTTTAGTCAGGCACTATTTGCCGGAGGATGGGCTATAGATCAGTTATGGTTATTTGTGGTTGTTCCAATTGTAGGTGCTATACTAGCAGGAGTGGTGTATAAATTTTTATCTCCTAACGAAGAATAAGGAAAATACTCAGATAAAATTAAAAGGCTTAATAATTTTATTAAGCCTTTTTTATTTAATCAATTTTTAAATTCCTCTTTGTTTACAAATCTTAGAGAAACAGAATTCACACAATGTCTGGTGTTTTTAGCAGTAAAACCTTCTCCAGTAAACACATGACCTAAATGTCCATCACATCTGGCACAAACAATTTCTGTTCTGCTGCCATCAGCATCAGGAACACGCTTTACATGACCATCTATTTCATCATCAAAACTTGGCCAACCACAGTGTGATGGAAATTTATCAGCAGAGGTATATAACGGATAATTACATTGTTTACACAAATAATAACCTTCAGCTTTATGATTAGTGTACTCTCCTGTAAAAGGTCTTTCTGTCCCTTTATTGATGATAACGTACTTTTCAAAGTCGTTTAGCTTATTCAGCTTTACTTCCTTTTTTTCTTCTTGGGCCATAAGATTAGTTACTGATAAAATTCCTATTAAAACTATGGTAACAAATTTAAACATAAGTGGGCTTAATTATAATCATTCTAATTAACGGTAAAACTATTTATTGGTATATCTAAAACGTTTAAAAAATCTAAATTTGTCATCTAATTAACAAAATTAAGATAATGAAGAATATTTTTATACCATTAGCTGCTACATTATTGATTGCATGTGGTGGAGCAGAAGAAACAACAAACGAAGAAGTAACAGAAGAAGTAGCAACTGTTGAAGAAGAAGTAACTCAAACTATACATGGTGAGGAGTTTGATGCTACCGGTGCTTTAACTGCAGAAGATTTCATGTCAAAATTTACGGGTGATTCTATGGTGGCAACAATGTCTGCTGAGATTACTGATGTTTGTGCAAAAAAAGGATGTTGGATGACTTTAGACTTAGGAGATGATAAAGATATGCATGTTACTTTTAAAGATTATGGTTTTTTTGTTCCTAAAGATGCTGCAGGGAAAACTGCTACATTAACTGGGTATGCAAAAATTGACACTTTAGATGTAGCAACTTTAAAACACTATGCTGAAGATGCTAATGCAAGTCAAGAAGAAATTGATGCGATTACTGAACCAGAAATAACTTATTCTTTCGAAGCTACTGGAGTTATTATTGAAGATGCTAAGAAGTAAAAATTATATCATATTAGGATGCCTTTTGGCATCCTTTTTCTTTGCTTGCTCAGAGCAAGAAAAAGAAAGGCAAGTAGAGAAAACTTGTGAAGAGGAAACACAAGTTTCAGCAATCAACCCCAATGGTGATAGTGAACTTGCGTTATTGATGCGTAACCTATCTTACGAAACAGATTCATTAAAACAACTTATCATGAATGATGAAGGAAATGTTTCTGATGAGTTTATTGCTGAATTAGAAAGAGTTCATACAGCAACTCCTACTGATCCTACTGTTAAAACTGCTGAGTTTAAAGCTTTTAATGAGCTTTTGATTAACCAAACCAAAGCTTTACAAGAAGCAACTGATGCAGAGGCTAAAACTGAACAATTTAACCAGTTAGTCAATCGATGTATTGATTGCCATCAAGTAGTTTGTCCTGGTCCAATAAAAAGGATTAAGAAACTAATTATTCATTAGTCTCTCAACATTTCAACATGAGGAATATTATCTTCTAGATATCCTTCTCCAATTTGTTTAAAACCATGTTTTCCATAAAAGTTGAGCAGATATTCTTGCGCTGATATTCTTATGGGAACTTTTCCAAATTCTTGTTCAATGAATTTAAAAGTTTCTAACATCATTTCATCTGCAATCCCTTTTCCTCTATACTCTTTTTTTAAAGCTACTCTACCAATAGATATTTCGTTGTAAGAAACACCTGGTAGTACAATTCTGCTGGTAGCAATTACTTCTCCGGTTTCAGCTCTTCCAAAAATGTGAAATGATTTTTTATCCTTTTCGTCAACTTCTTGATAAGGGCAATCTTGCTCAACCACAAATATTTCTGTGCGTAAATGTAATATCTCCCAATATTCATCTACACTTAAATCTTTAAAAGCCTTAGTTATCCAGGTTATTTTTTCCATTCCAATAAGTTCTCTTGATTTGGTTTTATTTTTCCGTTCTCCATTAACCACTGAATTACCTTAATGATTTTATCGTCTCTAACATCTTTTATCTGATTTACTAATTCAGTCATTGGTAAAGGAGATTCTTTTAACTGTTTTTTAATCTGATCTGACACTGCACTAAATTCAACATCGCTCAGTTCTAATTTATTTCTCTCTAAACAAACATCACAAACGCCACAACGATAGGTGTCTTTTTCGCCAAAATAATTTAATAAAATTTCACTTCTGCATTTGTGCTTGGTAGTAGCGTAATAAATTACACTTTCCATTTTCTTTACAGCTATTTCTTTTCTATCATGGTAATGCTGTGCTGATATAACTACATTTTTATCCTCTAGTCTTTCGGTTAAATAGGTAAGCTGAGGTTGAGTGGTTTGTGGAAGGTAGCTAATCACTTCAAGAGAGTTTAAGTAGTGAAGTCCTTCTTCAACTTTAGCTTTACTTGTTTTTAATCGTTGAGCTAATTCGGTTTCATCAATCTTTATATAATTCTCAAAAATACCTCCATAAGAGCGTAAGACAGTTTTAATCAACAAATCATGATGAGGATGTTTTACTTGAAATTCATAAAGTTCTGATTTGTTCAACTCAAACTTAACTCTAGAGGGATTAAAAGTAGATTCTGAAAGGTATATGTAGCCTTCTTTTTCTAGAAACTTTAAGCAGTTAAAAACGGTAAATACTTTAAAGTTATATTGGTTGCTGAATTCAACAATATTAAAATCATAACTTTCGTTTAGACCGCTTCCAATGGGTAGTTGATAGTAATTAGCCAGAGCTTGATATACTTTTTTTATAGTTTCTATCTCTGGAAAACTATTGATGATTCGTTGAGTTAAATCTAATCGATCAGCTTCTTCAACGAGTAAAACTGCATAAGCTTTTTTCTCATCTCTACCAGCTCTTCCAGCTTCTTGAAAATAAGCTTCTAAAGAATCAGGTAAATCAATATGAACAACCGAACGAACATCAGGTTTATCAATACCCATCCCAAAAGCGTTAGTTGAAACAATTACTCTTGTATTGTCATTTATCCAACTATTCTGTTTCTGACTTCTTTCTTCATTACTTAAACCAGCATGGTAAAAATCAGCTGAAATACCGTTTTTTAATAAAAAACTAGCTATTTCTTTGGTGTGCTTTCTACTTCTAACATAAACAACAGAAGTTCCAGGTACATTCTTTAATATCTTCAGTAATCGAGCATTTTTGTTTTCCTCTTCTAATACTGCATACGCCAAGTTTTTACGTTCAAAACTCTTTTGTAAAACATTCTCTTGTTTAAACTGAAGTTGTTTTTGAATGTCTACAACTACCTCAGGAGTAGCGGTTGCCGTTAACGCTAATACAGGAATATCAGGTTTATTTTCTCTGAGGTGTGCAATATTCAAATAAGAAGGTCTAAAGTCATAACCCCATTGAGAAATGCAATGTGATTCATCTACTGCTATCAAATTCACATTCATCTTCTCATATCTAACTTTGAATATTTCAGTTTCTATTCTTTCAGGTGATACATATAAAAACTTAATATCTCCATAAACGCAATTATCTAAAATTATATCTATTTCTCTTTTGGTCATCCCTGAGAAAACTGCTTCCGCTTTAATACTTCTTTTCTTAAGGTTTTCAACTTGATCTTTCATCAGAGCAATTAATGGGGAAACTACAATGCAAATTCCTTCCTTTGCTAATGCAGGTACTTGAAAACAAATGGATTTTCCACCACCGGTAGGTAGTAAGGCTAACGTGTCATTTCCATCTAAAACAGAATTAATTATATCTTCCTGTAAAGGTCGAAAACTATTATAACCCCAATATTTCAGTAATATTTGATTAATACCCATTTAGAAGAAAGAATCTTTAATTATAAAATTAGTTTTATTTTTACAGTTACAGAGTTATGAGTCCATTTGTTGCTTTCATAAAATTAATTCGCTTGCCTAATTTATTGATAATTGTGGCTACTCAGTATGCTATTAGATATGCTATTATCGGACCGTTTTTGTATAAGTTTTCTGGAGATCAAGATATTAATCAAGTTGGCTTACAAATGAGTGATTTAAACTTTTTTCTATTGAGTCTCTCAACAGTTATGGTGGCTGCAGCTGGGTATATAATAAATGATTATTTTGATGTGAAGGTGGATAGGGTTAATCGCCCAGAAACTATTTTGGTGGGCAAGCATATAAAGCGTAGAGTAGCAATGGGGGCTCATATTGTAATTAGTTCTATTGCTGTTTTAATTGGTGTTTACTTGGCTTACATTATGGGTAACTGGAAACTGGCACTAATTCAAGTTTTATCAGTAGGTGCCTTATGGTATTATTCAACCATGTTTAAAAAGCAAGTACTAGTTGGAAACTTAATTGTTGCTCTATTGGCAGCACTGGTGCCATTGGTTGCAGGGTTGTATGAGCTAATATTACAGCATCAGAATTCTGATAATACGGTTAATGCTTTACTTTTTTATTTAGAAGAAGAGACTCCATTCGAATTGATAGAATTTCAACTAAACAGATTGCTAACAAGTATTTTATATTGGACACTTGGCTTTAGTTTGTTTGCTTTTTTAAGTACTGTGGTAAGGGAGATTATTAAGGATGTTGAAGATTATGAGGGTGATAAAAAGTATTTTAGTAATACTTTGGCGGTAGTATATGGCAAGAAAAAAGCAACTTATGTTGCTCAAATTTTCGCTGTAATTATGATTGTTGCTATTGGTTATTTGCAGCATCATCAACTGCAAGCTAAAGATACAGGTTCTTTTATGTATTTTTTGTTTGCTGTACAAGTTCCTTTGGGTTACATTATTTATAAGTTATATCAAGCAAAAGAGAAGAAAGATTACACCCAATTAAGCAAATACATGAAACTTGTTATGTTAATGGGAATCGTTTACTCTTTATTTTTTTACTATAACACCATCAATGTTTAAGTCTTCAAAGAACATTATTCTTGCTTCCAAATCACCTCGAAGGCAAAGTTTATTGAAAGAAATTGTTGCTGATTTTGAATTAAGAACAAAAGAAGTTGAAGAGGTTTATCCTGATGATTTAAAAAGAGAACAAGTTGCGATTTATTTAAGTGAATTAAAAGCTGAGGCATTTAAAAATGAATTGAACCCTAATGATTTGGTAATTACTTCTGATACTATTGTTTGCTTAGAAGATAAGATTTTAGGAAAACCCAATGATAAACAAGAAGCTTTTCAAATGTTGAGTGATTTATCAGGTAAAAAGCATGAAGTTATAACAGCTATTACTTTAATGAGTCTGGATAAAGTCACTTCTTTTTATGATGCTACGGAAGTTTATTTTAAATCTTTATCTGAAGAGGAGATTAACTATTACATTGATAATTATCAACCGTATGATAAGGCAGGAAGTTATGGAATCCAAGAATGGATAGGCTATGTTGGTATTGAGAAGATTAAAGGCTCGTATTTTAATGTAGTTGGATTGCCTGTTCAAAAGCTGTATGAAAAATTAAAAGAATTTTAAGAAATGAGAAGATGCACTTTATTTATTTTGTTATTCCCATTATTTGTAAATGCACAAAACCCTATTGAAAAAGAGGGGTGGAAACTGACCTTTAACGATGAATTTAATGATCGAAAGTTAGATTATACCAAATGGCAAGACCATTATTATTGGGGAGGACGATTTAATAAAGATGGAATTTGTTATTATGATACAGACCAGTTTCAGTTTACAGACTCTACTTTATTGATTGTAGCTGATAAATCACCCAATAAAGAGAATTTGCCATATTCATCTGGATTGATTGATAACCATAAATCATTTAAACAACAATACGGTTATTTTGAGATTAGAAGTAAAAATCCTAAAGGAGAAGGTTTTTGGACAGCTTTTTGGCTGGTAAGTACAGAACAATGGCCACCAGAAATTGATATTTATGAGTTTTATACCATTGAGCCAAATAATATTAATACTAACCAGCATTGGTTAACAAAACGAAATAAAAGGAAACAGCAGCCTAAAAATTACAATATGAAAGTTGATGGCTCGGATGGTTTTCATATTTACGCTGTTGAATGGACTAAAAAGAAAATAGTGTGGTATTACGACAATAAAAAAATTAAAACATCTAGAAGAGGAAGAAAGTATTTCACGTTTCCTATGCACATTATTATCAATAACGAAGTTAGTGAAACTAATGACATGAATTTAGAAAACACAATCTTCCCTAATAATTTTGAGATAGACTATGTACGGGTTTATAAGAGAAAAGAGTAAATAGTTTAGTGGTTTTGAAAAACTCTTTCGATAGGTTTAAAATTTATGTTCGATCGGATTGAGTTAAAAATCAAAACAATTCCAATTTGGACAGCCAAAGCTGCTAAAGAAATGTAGGAGAATACATCAAGTTTAAAAGAATGAGAAGCAGAAATCAAAAAGAAAATAAGACACATAACAGTCATGAACCAAAAAATTACTTTAACCTGTGCTGGAGTTGAAGCTGTTATAGTTATTTTAAGTTTACCATTTTCTTCAACTATATTTCCTTCATAATCAGTTCCGAAACTTGTATTCATATCGTTTACTTTGTTTAGGATAAAATAGGTTTTGGCGATTGACCCCTCGTACTTTTTTTTAGTAGTCCTATATCCACGAAGGTTGAAACCTTTAATAGGTTCAACATTTTTCTTGAAATTTTCTATCAATGTTTCTAAAGAATCATTACTGTAGAAAGTATATTTTGCTTCTTTAAAGATTCTCATCTTCTCAAAGATAGATGATTTCTAATAAACAGCTTTAACCAAATCTCTCAAATTATATTGCGAAGCCATTACCTCACCATAAGCTCCAGAAGAATGTATGGCCATTAAATCGCCCCTTTTGGTTTCTGGTAACATCAATGCTTTGGCAAAGCAGTCTGATGATTCGCAGATAGGGCCTACTACATCATATCTTTTTAGCTCATTAGATTGACTGGTTAAATTGCTAATAGCATGAACAGCCTGATATAATGCTGGTCTAAGTAGCTCAGTCATTCCGGCATCAACAATTGCAAAATCAGTATTTACTCCATTCTTAACATAGAGAACTTCGGTAATTAATGTGCCACATTGGGCAACAATAGATCTACCCAATTCAAAATGTAATTGTTGCTGAGGTCTTAATTCTAACAAGTCATCAAAAATGGCGAAGAATTTTTCAAAATCTGGAATTTGGTTTTCTCTATGATTATCATAATCAATTCCTAAACCACCACCAACGTTAATATGGTTAACAATAATCTGGTGTTCGTAAAACCATTTTTGGATTTCATTTACTCTCAAGCAAAGTCCTTTATAAGCTGATAAATCGGTTATTTGAGAACCAATGTGAAAATGTAACCCGATTAACTTTAAATGCTTGCAATTTTCTAAGGCAGTTAAAACATCTTCTAACTCCCATATATTAATACCAAACTTGTTTTCTTCAAGACCAGTAGTAATGTATTTGTGGGTGTTGGCATTTACATTTGGATTTATTCGCAAAGCAACCCGAGCAATTGTATTTTTCTTTTCAGCCAACTCATTAATCACTTCCAATTCAGGAATTGATTCACAGTTAAAACAAAAAATGTTGTTGTCTAACCCAATGTTGATTTCTTCATCTGTTTTTCCAACACCTGCAAAAACAATTCTATCAGAATCAAAACCACATTCAGTTGCTCGCAAAACTTCGTTACCACTCACACAATCAGCACCTAATTCATAACTTTCAATTAGTTTTAAAATTTCAGGGTTAGAGTTCGCTTTTAGCGCATAATGTACATGATAACCCAATTTTTTTGAGTGGGTTTTTACAGACTTTAAGGTGTTTTCTAGTACCTCTAAATCGTAGTAATAAAAAGGAGTAGGGGTGATTTTAAATTTTTCTATTTGTACCTCATTAAACATCTTCAAATAAATTTTTGTTTAATGAAATTAGTGCTTCTTTCTTATCAGTCGTATTCACTAGCATAGAAACATTGTGTTTGCTACCACCGTAAGAAATCATCCTAATTGAAATATCTTTTAAACTTTCAAATATTTTTAAAGCATAACCTTTACTTTCAGCAATAAAATTGCCTACCACACATATTATAGATAGGTTATCATCAACTTCTACAGTTCCATATTTTTTCAGTTCTTCAATAATGTCATTAAGGTATTTGGTGTCATCAATAGTAACCGAAACAGCTACCTCAGATGTAGTAATCATATCAATTGAGGTTTTATAAGTTTCGAAAATCTCGAAAACCTTACGCATAAAACCGTGAGCTAAAAGCATTCTCCCACTTTTAATTTTAATAGCGGTAATGTTATCTTTTGCAGCTATAGCTTTAATACCATCTCCAGTAGATTTGCTATGGATTAGTGTTCCTTCTGCTTCTGGTTGCATAGTGTTTTTTAACCGAACAGGAATATTGGCAACCTTAGCAGGTTGAATACTGGCTGGATGCAAAATTTTAGCTCCAAAGTAGGCAAGCTCAGCAGCTTCATCAAATGATAGCAGAGAAATAGGTTTCGTATTGTCAACTACCCTAGGGTCGTTATTGTGCATCCCATCAATGTCAGTCCAAATTTGTATTTCCTCAGCATTTATGGCTGCACCAATTAATGAAGCCGAATAGTCGCTTCCCCCTCGTTTCAAGTTATCAATTTCTCCAAAAGCATTTCTAGAAATGTAGCCTTGTGTAATGTAAATATTTTGATTTGGATTTTCAGCAACTTCTCGCTCTAAGTTTTCTTTGATATAAAATAAATCAGGTTCTCCATCTTTATCTGTTCGCATAAAATTTAAAGCGGGTATTAGCACTGAACTAATGTTTTGTTCATTTAAATAATAATGTATTAAGGCTGTAGAAAGGAGTTCGCCTTGTGCTAAAATTGCTTTTTCCTCAAACAAGGTAAACATGTCTTGTGTAAAAGACTTAATATAGGTAAAATGTGATTTTATTAGTTCGTTACCTTTTGCTTTATATTTGCTACTGTCAAATAATTCATCTATTACGTGGTAGTATTTTTCTTCTAAACTGACAATAGCTTCATTTGCACTATCATTATTTTTTTTATACAAATAACCAGCAATCTCTACTAAGCTATTAGTCGTGCCACTCATGGCTGAAAGCACTACAACTTTAGGTTGGTTATTATTAATTAGGCTAGCAACACTTTTAATTCTCTCAGCTGAGCCTACTGATGTTCCACCAAATTTTTGAACTAACATTTTCTTATTTATATATTTTGAGCGAGCAATATTACGAAAGAAGTATTTTAAATATATAAAAAAAAGTTAAAAATATAAATAATGTGAAATTTTACCGTTTAAAAAGTAGGACAGACCGTCTAGAAGTTCATTAACAATTTTTATAATAAAGTTCCTCTTAAAAATGTTATTTTTGGGCTTTCTTAAAGCCACTATGCTAACATTAATAAATAAGGAGATAAGAAGTTTTTTAGGCTCATTAATAGGTTATATTGTAGTAGCTGTTTTCTTAACCACGTTGGGCTTAATGATGTGGGTTTTTCCGGGTGGTGCTAATGTATTAGATGCAGGTTATTCCACTATAGATTCTTTGTTTTACATAGCACCATGGGTCTTTATGTTTTTAATACCTGCCATTACCATGCGTTTGTTTGCAGAGGAGAGTAGAACCGGAACAATAGAGTTATTGTTGACCAAACCACTAACCGATTTTCAAATTGTATTTGCAAAATATATTGCAGGATTTACCTTAGTGTTATTCTCTTTACTCCCTACTTTAGTTTATTTCTATTCAGTTTATAATTTGGGTAACCCGGTCGGCAATATTGATGTTGGAGGTACAATGGGTTCTTACTTTGGATTACTCTTTTTAGGGAGTGTATTTGTAGCAATAGGTGTTTTTGCAAGTGCTATTACTAAAAATCAAATTATCTCATTTATAGTAGCAGTTTTTTTGTGTTTCTTTTGTTATGTAGGATTTGAATCAATTAGTTCATTAGAATATTTCGGTTCTATAGATGATATTATACTAAAGTTGGGTATTAATGAGCATTATATTTCTATGAGTAGAGGGGTTATTGATACACGTGATGTAATTTACTTTTTAAGTGTGATTACCTTATTTTTAATGTTAACCAAAACGGTTTTAGGTAGTAGAAAATGGTAGAAAAGAATACTACAAATAGAAAAAGAGATTTAACATTTTTGATGGTTATCGTTATCATCATTGTGTTACTCAATTATGTAGGTTCTTTTGTTTTTGAACGTTTTGATTTAACTGCCGAAAAGCGATATACACTTTCAGAAACAAGTAAAAATCTAGCAGGTAGTTTAGATGACATACTTTTTGTAAAAGTTTACTTGGAAGGCGAATTTCCTGCAGGATTTAAACGCTTACGAGATGAAACCAAAGAGATGTTGGATGAGTTCAGGGCTTATTCTAATGGTAATATTCAATATGAATTTATAAACCCTTCTGAAAGTCCTGACAAGAAAGTTAGAGATGAAATTTACAAGCAACTCTATAAACAAGGATTACGGCCAACTGACTTGCAGGAAAAAAGTGAAGATGGATTTAGCAATAAAATTATTTGGCCAGGAGCTTTAATAGCCTATAAAGGAAAAGAAATACCAGTACAGTTATTGAAAAGCCAGATTGGTGCAAGTTCAGAGGCTATGCTAAATAGTTCTATCGAATCTTTAGAATATGAAATTGCCAATACAATTAATAATTTGACTACCATCCAGAAACCAAAAGTTGCTTTTGTTGAAGGTCATGGTGAATTAACCAAGTTAGAAACAGCATCCTTGGCAGAAACACTTTCTGAATTTTATATAGTTGATAGAATTGAACTAAATGGAGAATTACATAGCTTAACAGAAAGAGCAATAATTGACAGTACACAGGCTTATGCTGTAAAAGTTAAGTACGATGCAATTATTATTGCAAAACCTACTCAAAAATTTTCTGAAAAGGATAAATTCATCATAGATCAATATATTATGTATGGAGGTAAGGTGGTATGGTTGATAGATGCCGTAAATGCCAGTATGGATAGTTTACAAGTAGCAAACACTTCCATAGCTGTACCCCAGGATTTAAATTTAGATGATCAATTATTTACTTACGGAGTAAGAATTAATACCAATTTAGTACAAGACATTCAGTCTGTACCAATACCTATTGTGACAGGTGTTGTTGGTAATCAACCTAAAACGGAAATGTTTCCTTGGTTCTTTTTTCCATTATTAACTCCAGCTAATAGTCATCCTATTGTAAATAATTTAAATGCATTAAAAGGAGAATTTGTAAGTACGATTGATACTATTGCCAAAAAAGGAATTAGAAAAACAGGATTACTAAAAACATCAAAGTATACCAAGGTTAGTTCTTCTCCTACACGTGTGAGTTTAAGCATGGTAAGGTTTGAACCTGATCAAACACAATTTAATAAAGGTCATCAAGTGGTTGCAGTGTTGTTAGAAGGTAAATTTGAGTCGGTTTATAAAAACAGAATTACTCCTAGAATTAAGGAGGCTAATGAAATTAACTTTAAAGAAGAAAGTAAACCAACCAAAATGGTGGTTATAGCAGATGGTGATGTTACCAAAAATCAGGTAAACTTAAAATCAGGAGAGTATTTAGCTCTTGGTTTTGACCGTTTTACTCGCCAAGAATTTGGTAATAGAGATTTTATGATAAATGTGGTTGATTATTTATGCAACGATAATGGATTAATGGCAGTAAGAGCTAAAAAATTAACCATTAGATTATTGGATAAAACCGAAATTAAAAACAACAAATTTAACTGGCAATTAATCAATACAGTTTTACCAATTGGTTTCATATTACTATTTGGTATTGCTCATTATTTTGACCGAAAGAAAAAATTTACAAAATAAAAACAGATGAAATCAAATAAAATACTATTTGCCATTCTAATTGTTTTAGTTGCAGCTACTGTTTTTTTTGTAGCCACAAATGATTCGGGTACTATAGATGAAATTGAAGGTGCAAAATCGGATTTTGCCATTGAAGATACTTCTTCAATTACCAAGATTTTTATAGCTGATGCTAAAGGTAAAAAAGTAATATTGTCAAAAGTTAAAGATGTGTGGATGGTTGATGGTAAGTATGTGGCTCGCCCTGATAATATCAGGTTGCTAATGAAAACATTTTATAGGATAGCTGTAAAAAATCCAGTACCAAGAGCCGCAATAAATAATAAAATTAAAGACTTGGCTACCAATGCCACTAAAGTTGAAGTTTATACAAAAAAAGGTAATACACCTGAAAAAATTTATTACGTAGGAGGTCCCACAATAGATCATCAGGGAACATACATGTTATTAGAATCTGAAGGCATTAAATCTACTGTTCCATTTGTAATGCATATACCTGGTTTTTATGGATATTTAACAACCAGATTTTTTACTGAAGCTACACAATGGAGAGATGCAGTTGTGTTTAAATATTTACCTGAACAAATAAAAAGCATTACAGTTAATTATTATGAATCGCCTGCAGAATCATTCATTCTTGAAAACCAAGATAATAAGTTTGTTTTAAAAGATTTTACAACTGGAGAGGTGATTAATGGAGTTGATACGGCAACAGTAAAACAATATGTAAATATGTACAAAAAAATTTATTACGAGATGATAGATGAAGAAGCTACACCAGAAAAAGTTGATTCTGTTATTACTTCTCAACCTTATTTTAGTATAGAGGTTAAAGATTTTGTAGGAGGTAGAGATAAGGTGGTTGCTTATCATATGCCTAATTTTAGAGGGTTATTGGATAACAAAGGTGAACCATATTTATATGATGTTGATAGAATGTATGCATATTTAAATGATGAAATCTTCATTTTTATTCAATTTGCCACTTTTGATCAGATTACTCTGTCAAAATCACATTTTTTACAAAAAAGTAGTTAAAAAAAAAATTAAAGGCTTGCAGGCAACCAAAAAAATATTATCTTCGTCATATAAATGTTGAAGCTTCTAAATGAAGTTTTAACGTTACCTTTTTCTTATAAAAATTGTCCCGCTTCTGGCGGGACTTTTTGATTGGCCTAATTTTTTATTTTCTTCAGTATCTATTTTGATAATATTTTGCATCAATTTTTTAATTTTTCCTTTAAAGAAGAGGTTTGCAACTTTAATTTGTTCATGTTTGTTTAAATGCTTAATATTAGGGTATCTAAATATTGTTTTTGTGATATTTTATACAATTAACGGTTTTTTTGTTTAAAAATTTAAAACTTATAAAATAAGAGGCAACGCCAACATTAAAACAATCGTCTTTTGGACATACTAACACTTAACTGCTATGAAAAAGATTTTAATTCTACTATCACTTTTTTATCTATTGGTAGGAACCAGTACAATAACTAGAGCATCTCATATTCCATCCTCAAATTTAACTTGGACTTGTGATCCGAATAATCCTTTGTGTTATACTTTTATTTTTACTCAGGTAATTAATTGTCCTAGTACAAACCCTACTACGATGCCAACTAACCAATTTACTTTTACCAATAATTGTGGTTTAACTAATCCTACTATGGGTACTATGACTCAAATAGGTACTAGTTATGATGTTGCTCAAACTTGTGCTACGGCTACAAGTACTTGTGCTGGAGGTACTGTTCCTGGAGCTTGGTTGGCTACTTATGAAGCCACAGTTTGTTTCCCGGCAGATTGTGATAGTTGGATTATTGATTATGAACTTTGTTGTAGAGATGCTAGTACTAATACTTCAGGAGCTTCTTCACAAGATATGCATGTTCAGAGTATTTTAAACACTTCAACTGCACCTTGTAATAATGGTCCTGTAGTAACTTCTTCAGCAATTCCGTATATGTGTGCTGGTCAAAATAATACATATTGTTTAACAACTGCAGATCCTGATGCTGATAGTACATATTATCAAATGACTCCACCTTTGGGAGATAATGGTAATCCTATTAATTTTGCTGCAGGGTATTCTTATACAAACCCGCTACAAAATTTTTCATTAAATAATAATACAGGTTGTATGACTTTTAATCAAGCTACTACAGGAAACTTTGTTGTGGCGGTTTTAATTGAGTCTTATGATAATAATGGCAATTTAATTTCTTCTATTATACATGATTATCAAATAGAAGTAATTAATTGTTCTAATGTCCCACCTAATCCCCCTGCAGGAGGTTCATTTACGAATTTAGTTGGAGGAGGAACTCAAACTGGTCCATCTACTTTAGATTTATGTTATGGGGATAATTTTTGTTTTGATGTAGTTTTTAGTGATCCCGATGGGGCAAACAATTTAACACTGAGCTCAAATGGCCCTTCTTTACTTCCAGGAGCAACATTTGTGCAAACTGGAACAAATCCTGCAACAGGTACATTATGTTGGACTGCACAGCCAGGTGCCCTCAGCAATGTAATAACGTTTGATGTAGAAGATGACGCATGCCCAATTGTGGGTACGAATAGCTTCTCGGTTACTTTTAATATTGCTACAGGTCTTTATGCAGGACCTGACGCCTTTATATGTAATTCGCAATCTGCGCAATTAACAGCTTCTGGTTCAGGATCTTATACTTGGAGTCCGGCAACAGGCTTGAGTTGTACAAATTGTCAAAATCCTGTGGCTTCACCTACCACCACCACTACCTATACAGTTACAGGAAATTTGGTGGGTTCTTGTCCTAATACAGATCAAGTTACGGTTACGGTTTATTCACCTACTGCCGGTTTCACAGCAGACACAGCTTGTTTTGGAACGCCTACTACTTTTACTGATACTTCAAGCACTATCTCAGGAGCGATAACGAATTGGGATTGGGATTTTGATAATAACGGAACGATAGATAACTCAACACAAAATCCAACATTTACTAATCCAAGTAATAATAGTTACACAGCAACCTTAATTATAACAACTGATAGTGGTTGTACAGATACGGCAAGTATGAATGTGTATATTAGTGATTTACCAGTAGCAGATTTTACACCAGACACTGTATGTGCAGGTAATATTTCTTCGTTTTTTGATATGTCTGCTTCCTCCTTTGGTATTCAAAGTTGGTCATGGGATTTTGACAATGACGGGAACGAAGATGCAAACACACAGAATCCAACCTATACTTTTCCTAGTTTTGGTACCTATCCAGTAAGCCTATCCGTAATAGACAACAATGGTTGTACGCACGATACGATCAAGAATGTATATGTGAGCGCCCAACCCACAGCCGATTTTACAGTAACCAACGAATGCTTTGGCTCAGCCAATAACTTTACAGACCTATCCAATCCAAACGGAGGCGTAATAGCAAGTTGGGACTGGGACTTTACCAATGATGGCACAGTAGACGATACCAATCAAAACCCGAGCAATGGATACCCATCATCAGGGAACTATACCGTAGAGCTATTAGTAACCACGCAATTAGGCTGCGTAGATTCTATTACCAAGCCAGTATCCGTACACCCAATACCAGTAGCAGATTTCACAGTTGACACAGCCTGTTACGGGACATTAACGACCTTTACAGATAACTCTAATGTAGGCACAGGAGCGATAACCAATTGGGATTGGGACTTTGGAGACGCAGTCGGGACGAGTGTAGCCCAGAATCCGACCTATACCTACGGGACCAATAACACCTTTAGCACCACACTAATAGTAACCACAGACAGTGGGTGTGTAGATACCACAGAAATAGACGTGTATATCCATGACTTACCAGTAGCCGACTTTACCCCAGATACTGCCTGTGCAGGAAACGTTTCACAATTCATGGATGTAACAGCAACAGCCTCAGGCATTCAGAATTGGTCATGGGATTTTGACAATGACGGGAACGAAGATGCCAATACCCAAAACCCGACCTACACATTTCCAGGCTTTGGTACCTATCCAGTAAGTCTATCCGTAATAGACAACAATGGTTGTACGCACGATACGATCAAGAATGTATATGTGAGCGCCCAACCCACAGCCGATTTTACAGTAACCAACGAATGCTTTGGCTCAGCCAATAACTTTACAGACCTATCCAATCCAAACGGAGGCGTAATAGCAAGTTGGGACTGGGACTTTACCAATGATGGCACAGTAGACGATACCAATCAAAACCCGAGCAATGGATACCCATCATCAGGGAACTATACCGTAGAGCTATTAGTAACCACGCAATTAGGCTGCGTAGATTCTATTACCAAGCCAGTATCCGTACACCCAATACCAGTAGCAGATTTCACAGTTGACACAGCCTGTTACGGGACATTAACGACCTTTACAGATAACTCTAATGTAGGCACAGGAGCGATAACCAATTGGGATTGGGACTTTGGAGACGCAGTCGGGACGAGTGTAGCCCAGAATCCGACCTATACCTACGGGACCAATAACACCTTTACCACTACATTAATAGTAACCACAGACAGTGGGTGTGTAGATACCACAGAAATAGACGTGTATATCCATGACTTACCAGTAGCCGACTTTACCCCAGATACCGCCTGTGCAGGAAACGTTTCACAATTCATGGATGTAACAGCAACAGCCTCAGGCATTCAGAATTGGTCATGGGATTTTGACAATGACGGGAACGAAGATGCCAATACCCAAAACCCGACCTACACATTTCCAGGCTTTGGTACCTATCCAGTAAGCCTATCCGTGATAGACAACAATGGTTGTACGCACGATACGATCAAGAATGTATACGTGAGCGCCCAACCCACAGCCGATTTTACAGTAACCAACGAATGCTTTGGCTCAGCCAATAACTTTACAGACCTATCCAATCCAAACGGAGGCGTAATAGCAAGTTGGGACTGGGACTTTACCAATGATGGCACAGTAGACGATACCAATCAAAACCCGAGCAATGGATACCCATCATCAGGGAACTATACCGTAGAGCTATTAGTAACCACGCAATTAGGCTGCGTAGATTCTATTACCAAGCCAGTATCCGTACACCCAATGCCAGTAGCCAACTTTTCAGTAGCCGATGTATGCTTAAATGACGTATCTAACCTTTACGATTCCTCAACAGTAGCCACAGGCAACATAATCAGTTGGGCTTGGGATTTTGACAATGACGGAAACATAGATGACACCAATCAAAACCCAACCAACACCTATGCAACAGACGGAACCTTTGCAGTAACCCTAACCGTTACAACAGACAGCGGATGCATTAATATCTATACAGACAGTGCAACAGTAGACCCATTACCAACAGCAGCATTTACAGTAAACAATATCTGTATAGATACAGCAGCCATATATACAGACAACTCCAACGGAAACGGAGGAACAATAGCCAACTGGGACTGGGACTTTGACGGAGACGGAACAACAGACAATACCAACCAAAACCCAACCAATACCTATGCAAGCCATGGACAATACAATGTGCAACTAATCGTATCAACAGCAGCAGGTTGCGCAGATACCATAACCCAGCCAATAGACATATACCCAATGCCAGTAGCCGACTTTACCTTCCAGAATCAATGTTACGCTACCCCAGTACCATTTACCGATAACTCGATGGTAGCCACAGGAGCAATAACAGGATGGCAATGGTACTTTGGTAACACCAACACCTCCATAGCCCAAAACCCATCAGAAAACTATGGGTCAGAAGGCGTTTACGAAGTACAACTAGTAGTAACCACAGACAATGGTTGTAGAGATACAGTAACCCATAACAATATAGAAGTATACCCAACACCAGTAGTTGACTTTACCCCAACAGACGTTTGTTTGAATGCCCCAACAGTATTTCAAGATTTATCAAACGTATCTAACATGTACACTACTAATAATATAACTAACTGGGATTGGGACTTTGGAGATGGAGTAGGAACAAGCAACTTACAAAATCCGACTTATACCTATACCCAAGAAGGAACCTATGCAGCAGAGCTGATAGTAGTATCTAACCACGGTTGTACAGACAGTTTAACCAAAAACGTAACCGTACACCCATTACCAACAGTAGACTTTGAAGGACCAGCACAAGGATGTTCACCAGTATGCGTACAACTCATAAACAACTCAGCCATTACCTCAGGCACTATAGACACATGGGTATGGAATTTTGGAGACGGTAACACATCAGGCTCACAAGCACCAAACCACTGTTGGTATAATGATTCACAAACATCAGCAGAAAATTACGATGTAACCCTAACAGCCATATCAAACTTTGGATGTGTAGATAGTATGACCATACCAGCTATGGTAACCTCTTACCCAATACCACAAGCGATTTTTACCTATAACCCATTAGAAACAGATATTTACGATCCGGAGATTAACTTTATAGATCAATCCATTATAGCATCACAATGGCAGTGGGATTTAGGAGATGGTACAACATCAACTATTCAGAACCCAGTACATACCTATGCAGACTCAGGCACCTACGTAGTAACCTTATACATGGAGAACACATATGGATGTAGAGATACGGCAACAAAGAATGTAGTGATAAAACCAACCTTTGCCATATGGATACCAAACGTATTTACCCCAGACGGAGACGGAGTGAATGACTATTGGTTCTCAGATGGCTATGGAATAACCGAATTACAAACCTTGGTGTTTGATAGATGGGGCTTAGTAGTGTATGAAGGATATCAATTAGATTCGAAATGGGATGGGACTTACAAAGGTAAGATGAGCATACAAGACACTTATGTATATAAGATAAAAGCCAGAGATGTATTTGGTGAGTGGCATGAATACATAGGTAAAGTTACATTACTGAAGTAAGCTAATAAGAAACTACAATTACAATAAATAACCTTAAAACTAAAAAAGCCTCGCATCGCGAGGCTTTTTTATTATCTTAAATCTATTATTTCGTATTTGGCGTATTTAGTTTTGTCAAAACTAAATTTTGAATCAGGGATGCTTGTATTTGTAGTAAAAGATTTAATCTTATAAGTAGTGTTAGTGCCATCTTTCCCATAAACTTTTACTTTACTAATTTCATTTTTAGCTTTGTTAATATATAAAGCAATTCTGTGGTAACTTTTGTCAGCTGCTTCTTTAGGATATAGGTTTATAATGTGAAAGCCTTTATCTTCTTTCACATACTTATATTTAAAACCTTCTTCATAAAGCGTGAAAATTTTATTTGGACTAATAGCATCTTCATCTTCTTCATCAATTTCATTAATCTGAACTTCTTCGGCATCTTTTAAAATAGTCCATACATTTTTACTATCAGAAATTACATTTTGACCACTGATAGATAAATTATAGCTATCTCCTTTAATTAAAATGCTACCTGATTGTGTTTCGTTAACACCTTCTGTTTTATTGGTCATAGTAAAATCAAAAGAAGCACTAATTGTTTTATAAGACTTTGTTTTAGCACTTAGTTTGTCTAATACTTCTTTTGCTTTAGTGTCTTCTTGTGCATTAACTGTAATGTTTGTGAATACAGTTAATAGAATAAAAATATATTTCATGTTGATTTTTTTAATTAAACCTCAAATTTAGTTGTTTCCAAGGTCTTTCAAAAACTGTTCCAAAGTTTCAAGGTCAGAAATAAGTACTTGACGTGCTTTACTACCTTCGAACGGGCCAATAATACCTGCTTCTTCCATTTGGTCTATTAACCTTCCTGCTCGGTTGTAACCTATTTTCATTTTACGTTGTAATAACGAAGCAGATCCCTGTTGATGTTGAACTAAAACTCTTGCTGCATCATCAAATAGAGCATCTCGATCTTCACCATCAAAAGTTCCGCTACCTCCAGTCGCTGATTCGCCAACATATTCTGGCAATGTAAATACTTCAGGGTAACCTCTTTGCCCTCCAATAAAGTCACAAATATTTTCTACTTCAGGCGTATCTACAAAGGCACATTGGATACGCACTAAATCATTACCTTGAGAAAATAACATATCTCCTTTACCAATTAACTGATCGGCTCCACCAGCATCTAAGATGGTTCTAGAATCAATTCCTGAAGTAACTCTGAAAGCAATTCGACCAGGGAAATTTGCTTTTATAATACCAGTAATAATATTTGCTGAGGGCCTTTGTGTAGCAATTATTAAGTGAATTCCAATTGCTCTTGCAAGCTGTGCTAGTCTAGCTATTGGAGTTTCAACTTCTTTACCAGCCGTCATAATTAAATCAGCAAACTCATCAATAACTAGAACGATGTATGGTAAAAACTTATGACCATCTTCTGGATTTAATTTACGAGCAACGAATTTTGTGTTGTATTCTACAATGTTACGAACCATTGCTGTTTTCAGTAATTCATAACGTTGATCCATTTCTATACACAAAGAATTAAGTGTATTAATTACCTTCTGATTGTCGGTAATAATTGCTTCTTCACTATCTGGTAATTTGGCAAGGAAATGGCGTTCTATTTTGTTGTAAAGTGTTAATTCAACTTTCTTTGGATCGACCAAAACAAATTTTAATTGGGAAGGATGTTTTTTATAAAGTAAGGATGTAAGTACTGCATTAAGTCCAACAGATTTACCTTGCCCTGTGGCACCTGCCATTAAAAGGTGAGGCATTTTGGTTAAGTCGAAGGTAAAAGTTTCATTGGTAATGGTTTTACCCATAACAACAGGTAGTTCCATTTTTGAGTTCTGAAATTTGTCAGATGCAATAACATTACGCATAGGTACAATTTCAGGATTTTGATTAGGGACTTCAATACCAACAGTACCCTTGCCAGGTATTGGCGCAATAATTCTAATTCCAAGAGCAGCCAAACTTAAAGCAATATCATCTTCTAAGTTTTTAATTTTTGAGATTCTTACTCCTGCTTCTGGTACAATTTCATAAAGTGTAACTGTAGGACCAATAGTTGCTTTAATACTGGCAATCTTAATGTTGTAGTTTTCTAGTGTTTCAAGTATTCGGTTTTTGTTTGCTTCTAATTCTTCTGGGGATACTTTCTTTTGGGTATCTCCAAAATCTTTTAACAAGTCTACTGATGGAAGTTCGTATGAAGATAAATCTAAAGTAGGGTCGTACTCCCCAAACTCAGCCACTTTTTTGTTGAGTTCGGTTTCTGATAACATTTCATCTTCAGGCTTAGCTTCTTCTATTTCAAAAGAAACATTTTCATCGCTAATTGGTTTTATTTCCTTTTCTGGTTGTTCAGTTGATAAATCAATACTCTCATTAAAATCCTTTTGAGTATCTTCTAAAATTGATTCTTCTGGTTCAGGTGTTTTTTCTTCCTCAGCTTCAGTTAGTACGTTAGTTAGGGTACTTGTTTCTTGTGTTTTTGTTTCTTCAACTATTTCCTCCTCAGGCTTTTCTTTTTTCGGTAATGCAAATGAAATATTGAAATTGAATACTAAGAAAAGTAAAAGACTTAATGCTAAAACTAGAAATATACCAATACTTCCTAAAATACTGTTTAACCACAGATTGGTTTCATAACCAAAGGTACCACCCAAAATAGGGCTAGAGGGCAAGATGTAACTCATTAACACAGAAATCCATACAATGGCAAAAATGGAATATTTGAATGATTTTCCAAGAGGAAGCAGGGTTACTTTAAAAAGAATTCTGAACCCTAGAATGAAAAACAAGAAAACAAACAAGAAAGATGAAATTCCAAAACCATCGTAAATGAACAAGTGAGAGAAGTATGCTCCAAGTTTTCCAAGCCAATTTTCTACTTGAACTTCAGGATTATTCCAATGGTGATTAATTAAATTTTGATCTACTTTCCAGGTAAATAAAAAGGAAGAAAATGCAAATAGTAAAAAGGCAGCCGAAACTAATAAAACCAATCCAATAGTTTTAATGAGTTTATCATTTTTACTCAAATTGGTAAAAAAAGAACTAACTTTTTTTAAAGGGTTAGTTCCTTTACCCTTTAGTTTTTTTTTGGTGGGCTTCTTTTTTTTTGATTTATCTTTAAATTGATTTGTTGCCATTGCACATTTTTACTAGCTATCAAATATATTAATAACTAACGCTGCTTAAAGGCTTTAAATTGCTACTAAATAACAACTAATTGTGAATAAAAACGAGTAGATTAAAAGAAGAAAATCAATTGAAACTATCAAAAATTTCTTGCATTTCTTTGTCCATTTCTTTTTCGGAAATGAATTCATATCCTTTGTCAATATCAAACTCACTATCACTTATTTCAATAAACTTAATGCTTTTAGCTTCAAATCGCATGCAGACATCATATTTTTCGTACTGGTACTCTAGCAATACTCCATCGATACTGTTAAACTGGGTGCCCCAGTTTGGGTTCTCAATGTTTATTCTATCAGTATAATAAACTTCAAAAGCATCATGACTTTCGTTGTCAACAGTAACAATGGCTTTTTTACAGTTGTAATTTAAAATCTTTTTATAGTCATCAGTAAATTCGATATTGTATCCAGGTAAATTTTCTATTGATTTAGAAATCTGTTCCCCCTCAAGAGTTAATGCATATTTTTTGTTGATTAGTTTAACTGCTTGAGAAAACTGATCATTATCCTGATTTACAATAAAACTACTTTTGAACATTCCCATACCAGCTGTAAGCATGGTTACATATTTACCACCCTTAAATTTCATTACCATTTTGTCGGGCATGAAATCCATCATAAAGTTGTTTTTATCCATTTTAGGGTAAGTAACTTTATAAATAATTATTCCCTGATTTTTTTCAGAAATTTCGTTTCCACATCCAAACGAAATAAGTAGAGCAATTAATGCAACAATATTCAGTAGTTTATTCAACGCTATTATTATAGTCCAAGCCTTACAAATATATCATTATTTTTATTCTAAAGAGGATAAGTATGTACTTTTACCTTATTAAACCTATTAATTGTTAGATAAATTATTATTTGTGGCTAAACTCATATAATGTAAATTTGCTGGCAAGAAGAAAATAGAAATGGATAAAATTAAAATTATAAAAAATAGATCGGATATAGGTGCTGGGACACGTGGTGCTGATTTAGGAATTGATGCAATTGAAATAGCAGCGATAAATGCAAAAAGCGACTTTTTTAATTGCTATGAATATGCTGAAGTTAAGACCTTTAATGATGCTGTTTATCAAAAACAAAATACAACTTATGCGTTGAGAATAGGTAAAGTTTTAAAGGTATGTGAAGGGTTGAGTGATAAAGTAAAAGCTACCTTAAATAGCGATGAGTTTCCTTTGGTTTTAAGCGGTGATCACTCTTCAGCACTTGGTACTATAAGTGGTGTAAAGTGTGCTTTTCCTGATAAACGAGTTGGGGTAGTTTGGATTGATGCTCATGCTGATATTCACTCGCCTTATACTACACCTTCTGGTAACATACATGGAATGCCATTGGCAGCAGCTTTGGCTGACGATAATTTAGACAGAAAAGTAAATGAGGTAAAGGATATTACTCATGAAAACTGGGAAGCCATGAAGAATATTGGAGGAATTTCTCCAAAGGTTTTGCATGATGATATTGTATATTTTGGTGTTAGAGATACGGAAGAACCGGAAGATTATACCATTGAAAAAAATGGCATTAAAAATTACAAAGTTGCAGAGGTTCGACATAGAGGTATGGAGGTTTGTTTGGCAGAAGCTTTAGATAGGTTGAAAAATTGTGATGTTATTTACATATCTTTTGATGTGGATAGTATGGATTGCGATTTGATTTCTAAAGGTACTGGAACACCGGTTTCTAAAGGATTTGACCAGTATGAAATTATTGAAATAATTAATGTGGTTTTAAAAACAGGAAAGGTTTGTTGTGTAGAGTTTGTAGAAGTAAACCCATGTTTGGATAATAAAGGAAATGTAATGGCAGAGACTGCATTTGAAGTGCTTTCGGAGATTACAAAAACAATAGAAGAGGTTAACATTAAATAAATGGAAAAATTAATAGCAGATAAGGTTGAAGAAGGAATTAAGCATCTTTATGGTGAAGATATAACTGCTCAGGAACCTCAAAAAACAAGACCTGATTTTGATGGTGATTTAACAGTTGTGGTTTTTCCATTTTTAAAAGCATCAAAAAAATCACCAGAGCAAACAGCAGAAGAATTAGGAGTTTACTTAAAAGGTGAAGTTACGGCTATAACTGATTTTAATGTTGTAAAAGGGTTTTTAAACCTTTCCATTTCTTCCAGCCATTTTGTTGATGAATTTAAAGTAATTGCTAGTACTGAAAATTATGGTTTTGCGAAACCATCTGGTAAAACGTACATGGTAGAATATTCTTCTCCGAATACCAATAAACCATTGCATTTAGGACATTTAAGAAATAACTTTTTAGGTTATTCAGTAGCAGAAATACTTAAAGCTAACGGACACCAAGTTTTTAAAACCCAAATTATAAATGATAGAGGAATACATATTTGTAAGAGCATGTTAGCCTGGCAAAAGTTTGGGAATGGAGAAACTCCTGAAAGTTCTGGAATGAAAGGTGATCATTTGGTGGGGAAGTATTATGTAGAGTTTGATAGAGCTTATAAAGCTGAAATAAAGGGATTAGTTAATGAAGGATTAGCAAAAGAACAAGCAGAAAAAGAAGCGGCAATATTTAAGGAAGCACAAGAGATGCTTCGTAAGTGGGAGAAGGGAAATGCTGAAGTTGTAGCTTTATGGGAGATGATGAATGGTTGGGTGTACGATGGTTTTGATACGACTTACAAAACCATGGGAGTGGATTTTGATGAGTTATATTATGAATCGGATACCTATATACTAGGGAAGGATGTTGTTGAAAAAGGATTAACAGAAGGAGTTTTCTATAAGAAAGAGGATGGTTCGGTTTGGTGTGATTTGAGTAATGAAAAGATGGATGATAAATTACTATTACGTGCTGATGGAACTTCTGTTTATATGACACAAGATATTGGAACTGCTATAGAACGGTATAAAAATCATAATGATTTAAATGGTTTAATTTATACAGTAGGTAATGAGCAAAATCACCATTTTAAAGTATTATTTACGATACTTAAAAAATTGGGGTATGACTGGGCGGAAGGTTGTTATCATTTATCTTATGGTATGATAGAATTACCTGAAGGTAAAATGAAATCAAGAGAAGGAACTGTTGTTGATGCTGATGATTTGATGCAGGCAATAGTGGGTGATGCTAAGACTATGACGCAGGAGAGAGGTCATATTGAAGGAATGAATGATGATGAAAAAAATACGTTGTATTCTACTATAGGGTTGGGTGGATTGAAATACTTCTTGCTAAAAGTCGATCCTAAAAAAGGAATGGTGTTTAATCCTGCTGAATCGATTGATTTGAATGGAAATACAGGTCCTTTTATTCAGTATGCTCATGCTCGTATTCAGTCGTTATTAGCTAAAGCTAAAGAATTGGGTTATTCAACAGATTTTGATGATGTAGCAATTAATGATAAAGAGCAGGAGCTAATCAAAAAAATAAAAGATTATCCTCAAATTGTAAAAGAAGCAGGTAAGCAATATAATCCAGCGGTAATTTGTAATTATACATTCGATTTGGTTAAAGATTTCAATAACTTTTACCAAACTGTAGATATTCTTCGTGAAGAAGATCAAAACAAATTAGCTTTTCGATTACAACTGTCGGAAACTGTTGGGAAGGTAATAAAATCTTCTATGAAATTATTAGGAGTTCAAGTTCCAAATAAGATGTAGTAAGAGCGACACATAAAAAAAATGGGTTCAAATTTTGAACCCATTTTTTTTATGATTGAAGTTGCTAATAATTATTTAGCAGCTTTCTTTAAATCCTCGATATTCTTTGTAACGATGATACCTGGAAGCTTAATTGGAGCTCCAACTTCAGCTAAGAAAGTTCCTTTAACTTCTCCTTTTTTGAAAGTTGTAAATCCAACTCTATAAAGGCCAACTGTTAATGCCTTTAATGGATCTTTGGTTTCACTTTTTACTCTTAATAAAGAGTTGTATTTAGCTTTACTTGGTTGTGCAGGCATTTCACTAGAATCATCATTCTTAGCAAGTGTGTGCCATTTAGCACCAGCAATCTTTTCAGCAGAAATGTCTTTTAAACTAATAATGTTAGATCTTTCTAACGTGATATATGTATCAAAATATTCTTTTGATTTAGAATTATCATCATAATTAGCAGATTTTGTAGCATTCTTTAGTTTTGCTGCTACTTTTGCTCCTGCTGGAGACATCATTCTAACACCTAATTCAGGAGCTACTGCCGGAATCCACACATATAGGTAAGTGTATTTTTTTCCATCAACAACTGCATCTTCAGAATCTTTTTCAGCATACCCTAAATAAGAGGTAACATCTGTATAAGGAGCCTTTACAGTTTTACTCCCCATTTTAGTTTCAATTGTTTTTTCTGTTAACCCGGTAAATTTCCCAAGTTTTTGACCGAACATAGAAGCACTTGCAAAAACACATACTCCTAATAAAATTAAATTACGTTTCATACGCTAATGTTTAGTTAATAATTATTTTTTTCAATGGGAACCAAATATACCAATATTTTGTTTAACAAAATCTACATTTATTAGATGCTAAAATCATTAACATTTTAATAACAAATAGAAAAAGATTGACCAATAGTTATTTAATTTTGAGAAGTGAAAATTTATAAAAATAAAGTAATTGATGGGAGGAATAATCTCCCTGTTTTATTAGACTATGGTTATCAAGAAACTGGTAAGAAAAAACCTGTAATCATTTTTGCTCATGGCTTTAAGGGATTTAAAGATTGGGGACACTTTAATAAAGTAATGGAATATTTTATTGAAGAAGGTTTTGTTTATGTTAAGTTTAATTTCTCCCATAATGGAGGTACGGTAGAGCAACCAATAGATTTTCCTGATTTAGAAGCGTTTGGAAATAATAATTATTCAAAAGAGCTAGATGATTTAAAAACAGTGATGGATTGGATTGAACAAACTGATTTGATTCCATCAACTGAAATAGATAAAAATGAAATTTATTTAATTGGACATAGTAGAGGAGGAGGAATTTCTATTATTGCTACTAATGAAGATAATAGAATAAAAAAGTTGGCAACATGGGCGGCTGTAGCTGATTTAGTTAATCGCTTTCCAAAAGATGTTATTAAACAGTGGGAGAAAGATGGGGTAATGTATATTGAAAATGGAAGAACAAAACAGCAAATGCCATTATACTATCAGTTTGCAGAAGATACTGTAAAGAATATAGATAGATTTAATGTGCAAACTGCTGCGAGTAATATATGTGTTCCTCATCTTATTGTACATGGAACGGAAGACGTACCTGTTCCGATAGCGGATGCATATAGTATATCCAAATGGAATGCAAATGCAGAGTTAAAAATAATAGAAGGGGCAAATCATGTTTTTGGGGCTATGCATCCTTTTAAATTAGATGAATTTCCTCCACATGTTAAAGAAGTTTTACAAACTACTTTAGATTTCCTCAAAAAATAATTCCCGAAATATTCCATTTTTTGTCCTTTTATTGAAATAAACCGACCGTTTATAAAGTCTTATATTCCTTAAGCAACTTAAACACAGTTATAGGCGTTTTATATTCAGAAGAAAGTTCTTAAAACAGATTGAAAATAAGCGCTTATTTACTACTGATTTCTTTCTTTTAAGTTGAACATACAGTTTGATTAAATTGAATTATTAACTTAAAACGAATATGCCATGAAATTACGAGTAAACAAAAGCACAGAGTATAATATGTACACCTTAGTTATTGTAGCGTTAATGTCTTTTATTGTAACAATAGCCATACTAACTACAGGTTAAGAAAATGCTTCTCTAAGATACTTCATTACTACCTCATACTGCTAATGCCTTGTACAATAAGTCTTAGAGAAGCTTTTTTATACAACGCCAAAATGTTCTAAAATATTTTGGCGTTTTTTATTTTATAAATTTTGCAGATTACCATTTTTTATTACTTTTGCTGTCCCCTTTTTAGGGACGTGTTCTTAAACAATAATGCGAGAGTAGCTCAGCTGGTAGAGCGCGACCTTGCCAAGGTCGAGGTCGCGGGTTCGAACCCCGTCTCCCGCTCTGTGTTGCTCGAGTGGTGGAATTGGTAGACACGCAAGACTTAAAATCTTGTGGGCATTAGCCCGTGCGGGTTCAAGTCCCGCCTCGAGTACGAAAGGGTTTCAATGAAAGTTGAGACCCTTTTTTGTTATCCAAAATTTCCATTTAAGCGTATTTTTTTTAATAAGGTTACCCTCTTATCATTAAATTTCTTCCAAAATAGAAGTGCCACTAGATTTATCTCCAGAAGTCCATTGCCAACTTTCATGCAATCTAATTTTTCCATTAGCCATTACTTCTGGTTGGGAGTAGCAAATACCTGTCATTAGTTCATTATTTACATTTACCTGATGATAGCGCATTTCAATGTTCCCTTGCTCATTAACCAAGCCAATTAAATGTCCGCTAATAATTTGACCACCATTATATTCAGCGGTTAAAATATTACCCGTCTGTCGGTATTCAAATATGGTTTCATCAGAGGTTTCTCCATTAGTTGAATTTTCAACTGGTTTAAATCGTTTATTATGATAGTTCATATTGATTTCTGAAAATGAAATCCTAAGATATGAAAACCCTGGTTAAAATAGAATTTGTGAGACCTTCCATTCTCCACATAAGTCTTTAATTCAACTGTTTGGCAATCATTTGCTTTGGCCCAGGCTTCTATTTTTTGGATAAATACCTTTCCATAACCTTTGGATTGAATGCCTTCGTCAATAATAACATTGTCTAGTTCTAGCTGTTTGTTAGAGTACAGGCGAACTGTAATCCATCCACTAGATATACCAATTAGCTGGTCGTCTTCAAAAAGTCCGAAGCAGGTATAGTTATCAAACGAAAACATCTTAGTTAACCTTGTTTTCAATTCAGCAATTGCCATATTTGGGTTAAGCAATTTGGTAAGTTGAACAATTTGATCTAGGCTATCTTCATTTAATGTTTTTAAGCTGAGTTCTTTCATTTTTCTCTTTTTCCTTTTTAGTGCTAATAAGCTTAATAGCATATCTTAAATATTATTTTAACGATTTAACTTCTCGTTCAAATAGACAAACAGGACCCTCGCTATAGTGCTCTGGTAAATCATCAACGTTTTCCAATTCCTTTGTTCCTAAAAACGTGAATCCTAATTTTTCATAGTACCCTATAAGTCCTTGGTTCAAACCAACAGTGTCCATTCTTATATAGGTTAAGTTGTTGTCAGTACAGTATTCTTCAGCCCAATTTATTATTCTTTTTACCAAATTTTGTCCACGAAAATTAGGATTGGTCGCAATTCTATGGATGTAAACAGTCGGATCATTGTTTTTATCTCCCCATATTGTTTTATCAGTTAGGGTAGTGGCCCAAATGCATGCAATCTCTCCATTCATTAATAACTTCCATTGTCTTAACTCATTTATTTCATTAACTACCATTTCTTGCGAAAATTCAGGCCAATGCACCTGGTTTTTCGATTTCATATAATTGGTTGCAATTTTATACAACTCGAAAATCTTAGAAACATCAGTTATATCGCTATTGTGTATTTTAATATTCATAACTATAAAGATATTAGATTTATTGGTTGTTATGATAATAGTTCATTACATGTTCAGGTATTTTCATTTCCTGAGGTTTTCCTTTATCGGGAACAGGTAAATCAGCAATTTGCCTTAACGGGATTAAACCGGCCCATACATCTAAATCGTAATCTTCAGGTTCGTCATCCACTCCTGTATCACGTATTTTGGCCGATGCTGTTTCTATGTTAAATTCTACTACTAAAGTTCGGTCAAGCTCTTTTTGATGCATGGGTCTTATATTATCCCAACGATCTTTCATCATGTGTTCCATAAAACAAGTTAACGCCATTTCCTTTTTTACATCATCACTTATTTTTTTAACACTGCCAAATAGCGTTGCCGAGCGATAATTCACCGAATGGTGTAAGCCTGATCGAGCCAAAACTAATGCATCTAAGTGCATCACCGTCATGCTCATTTTATTAGCTGCTAATAATGCCAACAACATTCTGTTTCCCTGAGATCCGTGCAGATATATCTTGTTGTCTTTTCTACCGTAAGCCATAGGCAAGGTAATGGCTCTTTCATCATATATATAGCTCACATATCCAATAAAACCAGCGTCCAATATGGTATTAATCTTTTCAACATCGTAAGAAGCTCTTTTTTGTCCACGTTTAATTCGGTTTAGTTTCGTTTTTTGGTATTCTTTCATGTTATAGCTTTTTGGAGAAAATTATGTTGTCATACCCTTTTCCATTTACCATAAAAATGAGTTCACCAACATTTTTAAACTCATTCTTTTCATAAAAGCGTATGGCTCTATTGTTTTTGATGTATACCGAAAGCCACATGGTATCGAGGTGCATTGTTCTGGCTTTATTTTCAACGTAGGTTAACAGTTGTTGCCCCAGTTTTAGTGGAATAAATTCATTTAAAATATATATCCTTTCTAATCTGCAATTGTTTGTTGATGTAACACTTTCATGTTCAGCGTTTACTACTAGTTTAGCATATCCTACCGGTAATTCATCTACATAAATCAGGTAAAAGTGGTGTTGAGGGTTGTTAAGTTCTTGCTCAATTTGGTCTACTGCAAAAGCTTTGTTAAGATACACGCTTAAATCTTTCTCATTATTAACAAAATGGCCATGTGATTCAGCGTATGTAACTCTTCCTAAAAGAGCCAAAATGGTTGCATCAGATTGCTTCGCTATTTCTATTTTTATCATTACGGTTTATTTATTCTTAATCTATTAATGTGATAGCCATGTAGGCATATAGCTGTGGTACAACCTATAACTATTGGGGTTGCGCTAATCAATACCCCATATACCACAAACAATACATTGGCAATTAAAGAAATTAGTCTTAGCTTATATTCACCTTTAACCGACATGGAGTATAAGTTTATTGCTAATGCCACGTAACCTATGCTATCTATAACATGTGCATTCATACTTATCTGTCTTCGGGTTTAATGTTTTTAAAAGCATCTGTATTCAGTTTTGTTAAGTCCTTTGGTTTGTAGATGTAAGCAGTGGAGGCCGGGTATTTTTTGATGGCTTTTTTTGGTCGTATTGGTCTGCTGGTAAAGTTGCCGTTGCAATTCGGACATACATTTTCAAATACTTCAAGCGCACAAGTTCTACAATAAGTACACTCAAAGGAGCAAATCATTGCCTCGGTTGAATTATAGAGTAACTCTTTATTGCAATGTTCACAATTGGGTCTTATCTCTAGCATAACATCTTAATTTTATGAATTCTAGTCAAATTTATTACATTTGTGGATGGTTATAATCGTCCAGAATTAATATAATTAGTAGTCCAGATGTTTCCATTTAAAACTACTATTCAATTCGATAGAACAAGCAGTCAGCCCTTGTATATACAGCTGTCTAATCAAATTATACAATTAATTAAATCGCAAACCTTAGCACCTAATGCTAAGTTACCAGGGAGTAGGGCTTTAGCAGAACAACTATCGGTACACAGAAAAACCATTGTTGCTTGTTATGATGATTTGTTGTTACAAGGTTGGATAGAGAGTATCCCTAAAAAGGGAACTTTTGTACACCGTAATTTACCCGAACTGCAACAACAAAAGCTAAACGATAATGTAGCAACTGGGTTAAAAGAGCAGACTGGATTTTCTTTTTACAAAAATCACGATTTACCCCAAAAACCATCTCAACAAGAAGAAAATGTAATGTATTTAGATGATGGAATATCTGATAGCAGGTTAGCACCCATTAACGATTTAGCCAGAACCTATAGAAGAATTGCAGCTAAAAAGACGGTGCATCAACACATGTCGTATGGTTCAACCTATGGAAACGACACTTTGCGTGAAGTTTTGGTAAATTACTTGAATGAAACTAGAGGACTTAACATAACTCGTGATAACGTATTAATTACAAGAGGGAGTCAGATGGGTATTTGGTTATGTGCTCAACTACTCTTACAAAAAGATGATATAATAGTGGTAGGTAACACCAACTACCAATCGGCAGATTTAACCTTTTTACACCAACAAGCCAAGCTTAAAAGGGTTAATGTAGATGAAGATGGATTGGTAACTGATGAGATAGAAGCTCTTTGCAAGCAGAGGCAACTAAAGGCAGTATATGTTACTTCTCACCACCATCATCCAACAACGGTAACGCTTTCTGCAGAAAGAAGAATACACTTGTTAAACCTTTCAAGGAAGCACAATTTTGCCATCATAGAAGATGATTACGATTACGATTTTAATTACAACCATGCACCAATTTTACCCTTAGCGAGTCATGATACCAACGGGAACGTAATTTACATTGGTTCCGTTTGTAAAACGGTAGCGCCTGTTTTTAGAGTGGGGTATTTAATTGCTTCTAAAGAGTTTGTAGATGAAACATCAAAGCTAAGAGGCTTTGTGGATAGGCAAGGGGATGCTTTGTTAGAACTCACTTTTGCCGATTTTATTAAGTCAGGCGATTTAGATCGACACATCCGTAAGGTGATGAAGATTTATAAAAATCGTAGAGACTTATTTTGTAAGCTACTAACGGAAGAATTGGGCAATGTGTTTGAGTTTGAAATTCCGAAGGGAGGTATGGCAGTTTGGATTAAACTTAACCCCAACTACTCATGGAAAGAGATAGCCACAAATGCGCTTAAGCATGGATTATCAATTGGCGATTGGCAGCGTTACGACACTTCGCAGTTCGGGCACAACTGTATTAGAATTGGTTTTGCTGCGCACAATGAAGAAGAAATTTATGAATTGATTAGCAGGTTTAAGAAAACAATTTGTGGAAATGTAGCGAAATGTCTAAAAGTGTAAGTATTAATCACCCATTAAAACCTTGTGGATATTAGCCCGTGTGGGTTCAAGTTCCGCCTCGAGTACATTTGAAAAGAAACCCCTGTATCATTATGATATAGGGGTTTTTTTGCTCGACTTTTTCGAAAACGATTCGATCAGCAAGGTCGACTTACCAAAGGTTTTTATCATTTAATTCAGGGATACAACTGGAAGATCCTTCTAACTCCAAAACAGTTTTTGCATCTAAAGAGCATCCCAACCATCCTTCTGGATATGTAAGGGGCATAGGGGCAGCTATTTTCGATTCAGTTATTTGCTCATATCCCACTTTAGAATAAAAATTAATGTCTCCATAAGTTATTGTAAGGTTTACATTTTCTTTTATAAGTTGTTTATGAGCATAATTGATTAATGCCTGACCAATTCCTCTACCGTGATATTCAGTTTTGACAGCCATGGGAGATAGAATAAATACGGTCTTATAGCTTCTGAGGAAAAATAATTGCGAAAAGAAAACACAACCAACAATTTTACCTTTATCAATAGCAATATAACCTTTCAGATCTTTTCTTGGGAAGTTCTGTAGGTATTTCTTCACAAGCCCACTGACAATTATAGCTTCTTGTTCGTTTTCAGAAGCTTTGAATGTATTGTAAAATAGATGTACAACTTCTTGAGCATGTTCTAGTTCTAATTTCTTGTAAATCATTTTTTAAATTTAAGGATAAGGCTGGTTTGATGAATGAATTATTGAAATTATATTTAAGATTCTAGATTAACCTTTAGGGGCTTTCGGGTTTTTTACTATTCTATTTTTTAGTTTAGTTTCTAATATATCATGTAAAGGAAAAATCAATAATGCAATAGCAGCATTAGCTAATAAAGTATAAATGGGTTCTCCATCTGTATATTCATTTAAGTAAGGTTCTACAAATACAAGTACAAATTCAAAAAGAATTAAGAATGAGAAGAAAATTAAACCTTCGGCAACATTAGGCGAAACCTTGATAAAACCAAGCATCAATATAATACCAAAAAGAAGAAGAATACCTAAAAAGATAAGGGAATATTCTAAGTTATTTCTTCTTTTTAATTGTTCAGCTTCAACTCTAACTTTTTCTTTAGCTTCATTTTCTTTTCTGATTTGTTCTTTTTCAAATTCATATTGTGTTTGTTGGCGTATAGCTGCTTTTTGAGTCTCTTCATTTTTAATGCTATCTCGCATTTTGATGTGAAGTTTATAGTAACTTAATGCTTTTTTATGTTGGTTGGTTTTTTCATAAAGTTTGCTGAGATAATTTGTGTTGGTTGAAATATAGCTGGGAGAACCAACTTCTTTAGCCAATTTTAAACCTCTTTTTAAATGCTTTTCTGCGTTGGTATAATCACCTGATTTTAGTTCTATGGCACCCATGTTATTAAAGTTTAAAGCCATTCCTTCTTTATCACCTATTTGCATTCTGATTTCTCCACTTTTATTCAGATAGGCAATAGTTTTTTCCATATTACCCATGGCATAAAAAGTCATAGCAATGTTGTTTAGATTGGTTGCTTCGCCTGTTTTATAATCTATTTTCTGATCTATTTTCAGTCCTTTATGGAAATATTTCATGGCTTCATCATATTTTCCTTCATCATACAGTAAATGGCCAATATTGCTATAACTGAAAGCAGTTCCTAACTGGTCTCCTATTTTTTTTCTAAGCTTTAAACTTCTATTGTAATATTTACGTGCGTTATCATAATCGCCTTGGTCATGATATATTTCGGCAATACTATTTAGGCTGTTTCCTGCCCCATGCTCATTGCCTAACATTTCTTTTATTTTTAAGCTTTTATGATAGAATTTAAGAGCTTTAGGTATATCCCCCTGAGTTTTGTACACAACCCCAATGTTTTGAAAAGTGTAGGCCATCATTTTCTCATTTTTAGACTCTGAAAGCAGTTGGAGACATTTTTTATAGTAAGATAAGGCGGTTGTTAAATTACCTTTATTCATATGAACAAAGCCAATGTTATTCAAGGCTCCTGCCAAACTAATTTTCAATGTATTAATTACAACAATGTCTTTTTCTGTTTTTAGTTTTTCCTGAGTAAATCTATAAACCCAATTATTGTATTTTGGCCAAATTACTTCACTGCAGTTTTCTGCTAAAAATTCTATTGCTTTTAGTTTGTTGGTATCATGTTTTACAGAATGAAATACCTTTAAACAACTGTCGATTATTATTTTGTCATTATTGTTTAATTCTTCTAATACTAAGCTATCTACTAAATAATATTCTTTGTGAGCATATTCTTTCCCAAAAAATAAAATAGGATAGAGCAGAAAAATAAAAAATGGGATAATTCTCATGCTCGTAAAGGTAGTAAAACACCTAAACTATTTTGGGTTTAATGAAATAGTTCATTAAAAATTATGAGCCAGAATTTAGTTTTTCACGTAACATAAACTCTAATTGACTATTCACCCTTTTTAAATCTTTGGTTAGTTGTTCATTTTCTTCTCGCAATCGATATACCTCATATGCTTTATCAATAATTATTTTAAGGTAATCATTATTCCAAGGCTTATCAATGTACTTGTATATATTGCCAGAATTAACGGCTTCTTTTATTACTTCTATATCGGTATATCCAGTTACCAATATTCTTATGGGTTTAGGGTATTGTTCTATAATCGATTTTAAAAATTCAACTCCAGTAATTTCTGGCATACGCTGATCTGTAAGTACAATGTGTATTTGGTTGTTGTTTAAAATATCAAAACCATCTTTAGCAGACTCAGCAATAAATACATTAAAGTGTCTTCTAAAAGAAGCTTTAAATGCATGCAGATTACTTACTTCATCATCTACGTAAAGTACATTTACTATTTTTTCTGTCGAGTTTATCATTCCTAAATTAATTATTCAATTATAGTTATAATGGAGTAAAAAAATGTCCGTATTTTATTAAAATTAAAACTACGTATAAATACGTAGTTATCGTATTGCGAAATTTATTATTATTAAACCAAGATAGAAGTTTAAATTTTAATGATGGAGAATTTTGAAAAACAAAATCTATTAGACCTTGACAGCAAACGATTTAATAATTTAACTTATACTCCTATTATTTGTGATTTTTCTAAATTAACTGATAAAAAATATTTTGAAGCGCTTAAAAATTCGATACCGGGAATTCAAATAATTGATGAAATTGACTCACAATTAAAAGAACTAATTAAACTTAGAAATCCGTCTAAGAAATTATCATCAGAACAGATAGATGATATGATTAGTGATCATTTGGAAGGAAAGTCTAAAGACGAATATGGTGTTTGGGTTTACTATCCTTGGTTAAATAAAGTGGTTCATTTACTTGGTGAAAGAGAATTTATAGAAGTAAGAACTAATCGAAACCATTATAAAATTACACCTGAAGAAGAAGCGATTTTAGCTGTCAAGAAAATAGGAATAATAGGCCTTTCAGTTGGTAAAGCAATTGCAACAACAATAGCAATGGAACGTATATGTGGAGAGTTAGTGTTGGCTGATTTTGATTTAATTGAATTATCTAACCTTAATAGAATTCAAACAGGAGTTCACAACTTTAATATTAAGAAAACAGTTGTTGCAGCTAGAGAAATAGCTGAGTTTGATCCATTTTTAAAAGTTACATGCTTGCATGAAGGATTAACAGAAAGCAATGTAGATGATTTCTTTACCAAAAATGGAAACTTAGATATATGTATTGAAGTATGTGATGGATTGTATACAAAAATTTTTATAAGACAAAAAGCAAAAGAATACGGAATACCTGTGGTAATGAATTCTAGTGATAGGGGTACAACTGATATTGAGCGATTTGATTTAGATGCTGATTTGCCAATTTTACATGGTTTAGTAGACCATTTAGATTTGGAAGCAGCAAAAAAAGCGAAAACAAATGAAGAAAAAGTGCCTTATTTATTACCAATGCTTGGGGTAGAAACTTCTTCAGAGAGATTGAAAGCATCTATGTTGGAGATTGAAGAATCTATTACAACATGGCCCCAATTAGCATCGGGAGTGATTTTTGGTGGAGGAATATGTACTGATGTTTGTAGAAGGATTTTACTAAATAAATTCACTAAATCTGGTAGGTATTTTGTGGATACAGAACAAGAAATAAATGATGATGTTACAGATTATATTTCGGCTAGTAGTGTTAAAAATGAAGAAGTAAACCACATTCCTAAAACAAGTATAGAAGATTATCAGAATGTTTTAGAAGAAGCAAATTCAAAGTTATTCTCAAAATCTGAGAATAATATTTGTTCCCTTGAAAATTCAGAAATTGAAGAATTAGTAAGATATGCTACAATGGCTCCTTCTGGAGGGAATGTTCAGCCTTGGAAATGGCTATATAAAAATAAGATGTTGATGTTGTTTAATGATCTTAATAGATCTGTTTCTATTCTCAATTATAAAAATACTGCATCAATGCTAAGCTTAGGAGCTGCAACAGAAAATTTAGTTTTAAAAGCACATCAACTAAAATACGAAGTAGAGATTAACAAATTTCCTCTTGGTTTGGATAACGATTTAGTTGCTACATTCAAGTTTTACAATAAAAGTAATGATTATACAGAACCTCATATTAATGATGACTTAATCAAAGATATTCCTGATAGATTGACTAACCGAAACCTTAGTATTAGAACTTCTTTAAATGAAAATGATGAACGGTATTTCTATGATATAATAAATCCCATTAAAGGAGCTAAGTTAAGATTGTTTAAAGATGTAAAGACTATAGAAAAATTAAAACAGATTATTGCTGAAGTAGATAAACTTTTTATGACTAATAAAGTAGGTCATAATCACTTTGTTCATGAAATCAGATGGACTCAAAAAGAGGTGGAAGAGACTAGAGATGGAATAGATATAGAAACTATAGATTTAACACCAACTGAGAGGGCAGGTTTAATTGTTGCTAAGAATTGGAATGTTACTAAACATATTAAGAAATGGGGACTTGGGAATGAATTTGGAAAGTTATCTAAAAAAGCTATTGATAGTGCTTCAGCATTAGGTATGGTAACTATGCCCAAATTTGATTCAGAAAATTATTTTGAAGGAGGAAGGGTAATTCAAAAGTTATGGCTAGCTGCTACTAAAAAAGATATAGCTTTTCAACCCATATCTATTAATACCTTTTTATTTGCTAAAGTTGGCGATAATAATTTTGATGATGTTGAAGAAATAAAAGATAGCTTAATTCGATTATATAATGAACTAAGAGAAGTATGTAAGATGGATGAAACTGAAAAAGACATTTTCTTTTTTAGACTAGCTAAAGCTGATAAACCAAAAGTAAAAGCATTAAGGAGAGAAGTTAAAGATGTATTGATGTATGAATGAGCTTAACAGAAATAGAAGTTTTAAGATAGTAGCTTTTAGAGCAATTGATGAGCCCCAGATTTGTCATGATTATATTAAAGGGCATATTAAGGTGTTAACGGATTTTGGGATTGACAACATTACTTCAAATAATCAAGTTTGGATACAAAATCCAGGTATATATTGCTTAGGACTAATGGATGATCATAATAAATTGTTAGGGGGTATTAGAATTCAAATTGCTGACGGTATTCATCCTTTACCAGTTGAAGATGCTATAGGTTCTGTGGATCAAAGAATACATAAAATAGTTGAAGAAAATGCTTTAAATGGCGGTATAGGAGAATTATCTGGTTTATGGATTGATAATAGTTTACGAGGGCTTGGAACAGGTGTATATATGGTTAGAGCTGCAATAGCATCTTCTATCCAACTTAATATTAGAACTATGATAGGAATTTGTGGTGATGTGACATTGCAAATGTTTACTGATGTGGGTTTTATAGTAGAAAAATCACTAGGAAAGAATGGCACCTTTTTATACCCTAATGATGAATTAATAGCTCATGCAGTAGGTATTTTAGATGCAATTACTCTTAATAATGCCGCAAACCATGATAAAACTATTATGAAAGTTTTAAGGTCAAAACCACAACAGGAAAGAATTGAAATAGACACGGGTAAGAATGTGTTAATACATTATAATCTTTTGTATCCATATATAGAAAAAGTTAAATATCAAAAAAAACTAAAAGAAACTACGGGTGTATAATAATCCTATTAATATAAAATACTTTTTTCTATTGTTTACTATTCTTACAGGAAGCTTTTCTCATAGCTTTTCTCAGCATAATATAATAGTATATGAGAATTCAAATAATTTATTAGATGTGAGTTCTCAAATTCAAATTTTAGAAGATAAAACAGGAACTATAAATTTTGATGAAATTTCATCTAAAAAATTTATATCTGTTAAGGGAGATGTAGCTAACCTTGGAATTACTAAATCTATTTTTTGGATAAAAATTCCTGTTAAAAATTTAAGTGATAAAGATAATTTGTTGCTTGAATTATCACTACCTATACTTGATTATATAGAGTTCTATTATGAAAAAGATAATGAATATACTAAATATGAGGTTGGTGAAGAATTTGTTTTTTCTTCTAGAAAATATAAAGATCCGTATTTCTTTTTTGATATTAATATCCCTACAGGTAAAACGAAAATATTTTATCTCAAAGTAAGAAGCTCTGAAGGAATACAGTTACCAATAAAGATAGGAACTAAAACAGTTTTCGATTCTAAAATAAAAATAAGAGATATTCTTTCTGGTCTTTATATTGGGCTAATGATAGTTATGATATTGTATAATTTATTTGTTTATATAACAGTAAAAGATAGGAGTTATATTTACTATGTTATTTATATTATATCGATTCTTTTTACTCAAATTAGCTTACAAGGCTATACGTTTCAATATTTATGGCCAAATAAACCTCTAATTGCAAATTATAGTTTATTTATTTTACCGTGTATATCTGGAGTGACGGGAATGATTTTTATGAATCATTTTTTAAAGGTTAAAAAATATTTGAAATTATTTTTTAAGATTTCTATTTTCCTTTCATTAATGTATCTAATACCTATCACTCTAGCTTTTTTTAAAATATTTGATTGGAGTCATAAGATAATGGAAATAAATGCAATGATAGTTTCATTGTTTATGTTAATTACAGGTATTCTTATTTTTAAAAAAGGATTTAAACCAGCTAAGTATTTTATAATAGCATGGGTGATTTTTTTGTTAGGAGTGATAGTATTTGTACTAAAAGATGCAGGAGTACTTCCGTTTAATAATTTTACTAGGTACACTATGCAAATAGGTTCGGGAGTAGAAACAATTTTATTATCATTTGCATTAGCAGCAAGAATTAATATTTATAAAAAAGAAAGACTTGAAGCTGTTGAAGAAAAAGAACGATTAGTAAGAGAGCAAAATGTAATTCTTGAGCAAACTGTAGAGCAAAGAACTGCCAAATTAAACAATACTTTAACAGAGTTAAAGAAAGCTCAAAGTCAATTAGTAGAAGCAGAAAAAATGTCTTCATTAGGTCAATTAACAGCTGGTATAGCTCACGAAATAAATAATCCTATCAATTTTGTATCGTCTAATATTACTCCATTAAGAAATGATATAGAAGATTTAAAAACTATACTAAATAAATATGAAGAAGTTGCTCAAAAAGAAAATTTGGAAATAGCTATTGAAGAAGTAGAAGCATTAAAAAAAGAACTTGATTACGATTACTTGAAAGAAGAATTAAACATTATTATAAATGGTATAGAAGATGGAGCTAAAAGAACAACGGAGATTGTGAGTGGATTAAGAAATTTTTCGAGATTGGATGAAAGCGAATTTAAGGTATGCAACATTAACGAAGGCATAGAATCTACTTTAGTATTAATAAAAAATAAGATTAATGGTATTAAGGTAGAATTAAACTTAGCAGATATAGCTGAATGCGAATGTAACCCAGGAAAGATAAATCAATTAATAATGAATTTAATAGATAATTCTATTTATGCAATAAATAAGAAGCATGATAATGTTGCGGATGGATTGATTAAAATATCTACTGTTAAAAATGAAGAATATATTAACATAGCTATTGAGGATAATGGTATTGGCATTTCTGATGAAAATTTATCCAAACTTTACGATCCGTTTTTTACTACAAAAGATGTTGGTGAGGGTACAGGGTTAGGTTTATCTATTGTAAAAGGAATTGTTGAAAGTCATGAAGGAACAATTGAAATAAACTCTACAGTGAACAGGGGAACAACAATAATTGTTAAAATTCCAATAAATAAAAATTAATGGAAAGAATTAAGGTATTATATATTGATGATGAACAAGCCAATCTGAATGCCTTTAAGGCAACTTACAGAAGAATATTTGATATTCATTTAGCATCTTCGGCTGAAGAAGGAAAGAAAATTTTAGAAAAAAACTCTATAGAAGTAATTCTTTCCGATCAGAGAATGCCGACAAAAAGTGGTGTTGATTTTTTTGAATCAATTTTAGAAACTCATCCAGAACCCATAAGAATATTATTAACAGCTTTTAGTGATATTAATGCAGTAATTGATGCTATTAATAAAGGACAAGTTTACCGATATATAACTAAACCATGGAACGATTTTGAATTAAAACTAACCATCGAAAATGCTTATAAACTTTATGTTTTAAAAGAACAAAATGATAAGATTACGACTAAGTATATTAGAGTTTTTAAAGAATCTTCAGATCCTATAATATTATTTGATGATATAGGTAGGATAATAGATTATAATAAGGCTACAATAAAGATGTTGAAAACAAAAAGAAGTGACCTTCACTTTTCAACGTTTTATTCTTTTATGGTAGATAAATCTCAAGCAACTCAAATTTTAAAAGCATTAGAGAAAAATGATATTATTTTAGATTTTGATGCGCAAGTAAGAACAAGAAAAGGACAAGTAAGAGACTGCTTATTTTCTGTAAATACCATTAGAGATGCTTATAAAAAAATTATAGGTTATCAGGCAATCATTAAAGATGTTACTGAACGCACAAACATGAATAAGCTGTTATTAAAAGCAATTATTGATACTCAGGAAAAAGAAAGGGAAAGAATTTCGAGAGATTTACATGATGGTTTAGGTCAAACTTTGGTTGCTTTAAAATTAAACATTGATAGTATTAAAGATGCACAAGAGTTTAATCAAGATGTCTATTACCGATTAGAGGATTTATTAGAATCTTCAATAAAACAGCTTAGAGAAATCTGTTATGAAACTTTGCCCAGTACTCTCAGTGAGTTAGGATTGGTAAAAGCTTTAGACGAGTTAAAGAATAGAAATAGGACAGATAAGTTATATATAAATTTATTAATAGGAGAAGATATACCTGAATTAGAAAAACCACTGCAAATTGCTATTTATAGAATTAGTCAAGAATTTATTAATAATACCATTAAACATGGTGAAGCATCAGAAATAAAAATAATAATGGAATGGAAAAATAATAGCCTAAAGCTGAATTTATGGGATAATGGGAAAGGATTTCAAATAAAAGATTTAACCATTTATAAAGGTCAAGGGTTGAAGAATATAGAATCAAGAGTTAAATCTTTTAATGGAGATGTTCAATTCAATAGTAAAGAAAATAAGGGAACAGAGTTTAATATTTCTTTTCCTATTAACTTAAACTAGTAGTTATGTGTAATAAAATAAGAACTTTATTAGTAGATGACCATAAAATAGTTAGAGATGGTATAAAATCTATTTTAAATGGTGATAAAGAGATATCTGTAGTAGCTGAGGCAGAAAATGGAGTAGAAGCAATTCAATATATAGAAAAGCATAATGGAGAAATAGATGTAGTAGTAATGGATATTAATATGCCAGAGTTAAATGGGGTTGATGCTACAGAAATAATAGCAAAACTCTATCAAAACATTAATATTATAGCTTTAACAATGCATTCAGAAGAAGCATATATTTTAGATATGATCAAAGCAGGTGCTTTAGGTTATGTTTTAAAAGATTCAGGAGGGAAAAAATTAATAGAAGCTGTTAAGACTGTTGCCTCAGGTAAAAAATATTATAGTAATGAAGTTTCTGTAACCATGATTAATAGCATTATAAATGCAAACAATTCAGCAAAAGAGAAATCAGTACTGTCTTCAAAAGAAAAAGAAATATTAAGAAGTGTGATAGATGGTAAAACTAATGTGCAAATAGGTAAATTATATGGTTTGAGTAGTAGAACAGTTGAAACACATCGAAGAAATATTATGAAGAAAATGAATGTGAAGAATACGGCTGAAATGGTTGCAAAAGCTATTAAAAAAAGAATGGTTTAATAGCTAAACATTATTAATTTTAAAGAAAATTTTAGCTATGAGATATTTAGGGTTATTATTATCATTACTTATTACTATTAATGTTTGGGCGCAAGCACAAGATGAAAACTTTTATTTGAATGATGATAAATTAACTTGGCAAAAGGCATACAGCACTGATAAAACGAAAGATGAGATTTACAATTATTTTGTTGAGTCTGATATTTTTGATAAAGTTAAAATTGAAGGAAATTTAGTGGTAGGTAAACTAGCCCCTCATTTAGTTGATGAAAAAAAGGTAGGGATACCAGGTGTACCAGAAATAATTAGAAAAAATGATTTTATAGGTGATGTAAGCATTGAGTATCGTGCAAAAGAGAAAGACTATGTAGTAAGTTTTACCAATTTACAGTTTTTGGGTAGAGGAGATAATTTAAAAAAGAAGGAGAAACAACCGTTTGAAAATCAATTTGTACGAATTGGTTATAACAAATATCGACCGGGCTTTTTAAAAAGACCAAAAGGAGTTTATAATTTTACGTTTACTCCGATTTTTGAAATCAATTAAAAAACTATTCTTTTCTTAAGCTGAGGTCCTTTACCTGGTTTATGCTTATTAGGTTTTTCGTAAAGGTGGCGAGTTTTGTTATTTTTCTTAAACTTTATGGATGAAGAACCATTGATTTCACCAGAATTTTTATTGTCAGGGTTGGCTAATAATATTTGTTTTTCTTTTTCCTCTTCTTTTGCTGTTTCAACTTTAATATCTGTTTGAACATCAACCATCACTTGAGCATTCACTGCTCTTTCTTCTTCAGCTTGTTTGGCTAACTCAGCCGCTTTTTCTTTAGCAATTCTTTCTTTCTCTGCTTTTTTTGCAGCAGCTTCTTTTTTAGCTAATTCTTTCGCTTCAGCTTCTGCTTTTTCTTTTGCTAGCTTTTCAGCTTTTTCTTTAGCAATACGTTCTAGCTCAGCTTTCTTTTCCGCTAGCTCTTTTTCTGCTTTAGCTTTAGACTCTGCTTCTTTTTTAGCTTTGGCTAAAGCCTTAACTTCCTCTTTAGCTTTGCGCTCTTCCTCCGCTTTTTTCTTTGCTGCTTCTTTTTCTGCTTTGGCCTTGGCTTCGGCTTCAGCTTTGGCTTTTTCTTCAGCTTCTTTTTTTGCTTGTTCTTTCGCTTTTCGTTCTTCTTCCTCTTTCTTTTCGGCTGCTTTTGCTTCTGCCAATGCTTTGGCTTCTGCTTCTGCTTTTGCTAATGCCTCAGCTTCAGCTTTTTCTTTAGCTAGGCGTTCCTCTTCCGCTTTTTTGGCTGCTGCTTCTGCTTCTGCTTTTGCTAATGCCTCAGCTTCCGCTTTTGCCTCAGCTTCCGCTTCAGCTTTTTCTTTAGCTAATCGTTCTTCTTCCGCTTTTTTAGCTGCTGCCTCAGCTTCAGCTTTAGCTAATGCCTCAGCTTCAGCTCTAGCTTTTTCTTCTGCTTTTTGTTTTTCAATTTCTGCTTTTTTAGCCAACTCAGTTTCAATTAGTTTAATTTTCTTTTTAGGGTCTTCTTCTTCTGGGAAAACATTTAGTGCATTTTTGTAATTAGTAAGAGCAGTTTCATAATCATCTTTGCTAAAAGCCTTGTCGGCAATTTTCATCAACTCTTTATATTGTTCTTCTTTCTCTTCTTGTTCCTTTACACACTTATCTAACATTTTATTCAGCTTCTCTAATTTAGGCATGGAGTATTCCATATCCCAATCCATTACATTTTTATTGGCAAAATATACGGCTCTACCTATGGGTTGATTTAGCATATCTGTTTTAATACACTCACTTGGTTTAAACAAAGTAATTTCGGCAACCATATCGGGTACTTTTTGCCTTTTTAAATCAGGCACACCATTAGTGTTCATGGTTATGGTTTTGCTTACAAATCCTGGTTTAGAAAAAGTAATGGTATAAGTTTTATCGTATTCTAATACTGTTTTATATTCTCCTTTACCATCTGAAGTTCCAGAAGCAGTAGTTTTTCCACCAGCAGTTACACTAATTTTTACCCCTGGTATTTCATCTCCGGTAAAATAATCAGTTACTACTCCGTCTAAAAAGATATTATCTTCAGCCCAAGCATCATCTTGTTTGGTGCCATCTAACTGGCAAAATGCAGAAGAAAAACTTAAAGTAAATAATGATATAAGTAAAATTCGGTAAATCAAAACAATGGCTTATCAAACAAATTTAATGATAAATTATTCAACAAAAATGATGCTATCTTTTTAATGCTCTATCCATTGAGCGTTTCGCATCCTTTGCTTTAAGGTCGTGACGTTTGTCGTGTAGCTTTTTACCTTTAGCCAAGGCAATGTCTAATTTAGCATAACCTTTTCCGTTTATAAAAAGACTTAAAGGTATTATAGTTAATCCAACATCCTTTTTCTTCTTTTCTAGTTTGTTGATTTCTGTTCTATTCAACAAAAGTTTTCTATCTCGTTTTGGATTGTGGTTATTATAAGATCCTTGTTCGTATTCGGCAATGTACATGTTTTTAATAAATACCTCACCATTTTTTAAAAAACAATAACCTTCTACAATACTAGCTTTTCCTGCACGTATACTCTTAATTTCGGTGCCAGTTAATTGAATACCAGCAGTAAATTTTTCTAGAAATTCGTATTCAAAATTAGCGCGCTTGTTTTTTATGTTGATTTTATTGCTCACAAAGCAAAAGTAAGAATGTAGATTTTAGAATAAAGAATTTGTGTGTTGAAATAATTAATGTTCAGTTAATAAATTATATGGATTTAGTATTAAAAAATGTAAGGGTTTAAACATTTTACTCAACACTCAACACTCAACACTCAACACTCAACACTCAACACTCAATCTATCCAAGTGCGACATCTAACATCATCATTACGATAAATCCTCCTATAAAACCAAGTACGGCTATATCGGTAAACTTGTCTCGTTGTGTTTCTGGTATTACCTCTTCTACTACCACATAAATCATCGCTCCTGCCGCAAAAGCTAAGGCGTAGGGTAGGATGGGTTCAAAGGTCATAACTGCCCAAGCTCCAAGTACTGCTGCTACTGGTTCTACAGCTGCAGAAAGCTGTCCATAATTAAAACTTTTAAGTTTAGATAATCCTTGTCTTCGCAATGGCATAGAAACGGCAATACCTTCAGGAAAATTTTGAATACCAATACCAATAGCCAAGGCAATGGCACCTCCAATAGTGGCTCCTTCTAATCCTTGTGCCGCTCCTCCAAATAGTACACCTACAGCTAACCCTTCAGGAATGTTATGCAAAGTAATAGCAAGCACCAAAAGTGTAGAACGGTGCCATTCGGTTTTCATTCCTTCAGCTTCTTCTCTTCTAAAGTTAATGTGTAAGTGGGGCATGAATTTATCAAGTGCATAAAGAAATAAAGCACCACCTAAAAATCCTAAAGCGGCAGGAATAACCTTAACAAAACCTTCTCCTTCTGACATATCAATAGCAGGGCTTAATAGCGACCAAAAACTTGCTGCAACCATTACTCCTCCTGTAAAACCCAGCATACCATCAAAAAAAGCTCTATTCATTCCTTTAAAAAGAAAAACAAACGCTGCTCCTAGAGCAGTGAGCCCCCAGGTAAACAAAGAAGCATACAAGGCTTGTTGCACAGGACTATCAATACTCTCTATAAATACCTTAAATTCTTCTAACATTTTTTTACAATTAAGTTTTTACTTGCTTGATGAGAAATATTTATTTTATTGGAATTATTTACCGTAGCGGTCATAGAGTGGTCAAAATCCACAATGTCATTCACCAATATTTCTGCTCCAAGTACTAAATCTAAACTTTCTAAATACTTTAAATAACTCTTAGAATGTTCTTTAACACCAACAACAATTACTTTATCCTTGGGCTTAATATCGGCAAGCGTTACGTTTTTATGATGATTAACATTGCCATCCTTATCAGGTATTGGGTCTCCATGTGGGTCGTACTTCGGATAATCTAAAAATTCATCCAAACGTTCGGTTAATTTTTTTGAGTTGATGTGTTCTAACTCTTCAGCTAAATCATGCACTTCATCCCACTTAAAGTTGAGTTTTTCTACTAAAAACACTTCCCATAAGCGATGATTTCTGATTATAGATACGGCAACATCTCTACCTTTTTTGGTTAAGCTAACACCTTTGTATTTTTTGTAGCTAACTAATTTTTTATCAGATAACTTTTTAATCATGTCGGTTACTGAGGAAGCTTTTGTGTTAATCATATCAGCTATGGAATTAGTAGAGACACCATCAGTAGCTGTCTTTTCTAACTTAAAGATTGCTTTTAAATAGTTTTCCTCAGTAAACGAGTTCATAAATAAAATTTTTTACGAAGTTAAAATAAAAAACAATATTAGTGTAAAAATAAATTTAGATAAGTCTAAAAATAAGTTTAGATTTGTCTTTTATATTTATACTGTTAACGAATGAGATGTTTGGTTTTATTTATGTTGATTGCACCAGTATTGGTGTTCGGAGATAATGGAGCTATTGAAGGAAAGATTAAAAATGGTAATGAGTCTGTAGCTTTTGCAAACATTGGTTTGGTTGGTACCAATTATGGAACAGCTTCTGATGAGAATGGAAAATTTAAGCTCACGAATATTCCAGAAGGAAAGTACACCATACAAGTTTCGGCAGTTGGGCATAAAACTTACCGAGAAAGTATTAATGTTATAGGAAATCAAACAACTATTTTTAGTACTTCAATAGAAAGCACTTCGCAGGAAATAGATGAATTTGTGGTAACAGGTACTTTAAAAGAAACTTCCATGATGGAATCGGCTGTACCGATTGAAGTATTTAAACCAGTTTATTTTAAAAAAAATCCAACTCCTTCTTTGTTTCAATCTTTACAAATTGTAAATGGTGTTAGACCACAAATTAATTGCAGTGTTTGTAATACAGGTGATGTGCACATTAATGGGATGGAAGGTCCTTACACTATGGTTACTATTGATGGAATGCCTGTTGTTGGTGGGTTGGCTTCAGTTTATGGGTTAAACGGAATACCCAATAGTATGATAGCACAAATGGAAGTGGTTAAAGGACCTGCTTCAACTTTGTTCGGATCTGAGGCTGTTGGAGGTTTGATAAATGTTATTACAGCATCTCCTGAGAATGCTCCAAAATTTTCGGTTGATGTAATGGGAACAACCTGGGGAGAAATTAATACAGACGTTTCTACCAAGTTTAAATTGGGAGAAAAAGTTCATTCTTTGTTGGGGGTGAGCTATTTTAATTATTCAAATCCAATAGATAATAATGGAGATAATTTTACGGACGTTACACTTTCGGATAGAATATCAGTATTTAATAAATATAGCTTTAAGAGGAAGAACGATAGAGTAACCTCTATTGGATTTAGGTATATCTATGAAGATAGATGGGGAGGGGAGATGCAATGGACTCCAGAATTTAGAGGAGGTGATAGCATTTATGGAGAATCTATATATACCAATAGGTATGAGATACTTGGAAAGTATCAACTGCCAATGAATGAAAAAGTTTTTTTAAGTTTTTCTTATGCTGATCATTACCAAAATTCGGTTTATGGGAACACACCTTACATTGCTGACCAAGACATTGCTTATGGTCAGTTGCATTGGAATAAAAGATTGTGGGATGTACATGATATTACGCTTGGAACAGCTTTTAGATATACGTATTATGATGACAATACTCCTGCTACTTTTTCTCCAGATTCGTTAAACCCATTTAACCAACCAGACCACATTTATTTACCTGGTATCTTTTTTCAGAATGAAATGGCATTGCACGAAAAGCATAAATTGCTGTTAGGTTTAAGATACGATTACGATTCCAGACACGGAGATATTATTACACCAAGGGCTAATTATAAGTGGATGCCAAATGAGAATAATATTGTTCGCTTTAGTTTTGGAACAGGTTATAGAGTTGTAAATGTGTTTACCGAAGACCACGCTGCAGCAACTGGTGCTAGGGACGTGATAATTGCGAATGATTTGCAACCTGAGCAATCGTATAATGGTAATTTGCACTATCAAAAATTTATCAATACCTCTTTTGGCTTTATCAATTTCGATGCTAGTGCTTTTTATACTTATTTCAGTAATAAAATAAACCCTGATTACGAAACTAACGATAGGCAAATCATTTACGAAAATTTAACTGGTTATGCAGTTTCTCAGGGTTTGAGCTTTAATACTACCTGGAATTTTACATCTCCATTAAAAATTAAGTTGGGAGGTACATTTTTAGATGTTTTTCAGATGGAAGAAGACGAGAATGGACGTTTGGTTAAAGAACAACAGCTGCTAACAGAAAAAGTGTCAGGCACATTTAGTATAAGCTATACTTTTTACAAACCCAACATAAAAATAGATTATAGCGGAAACCTTTATGGACCAATGAAGTTGCCATTGATAGACAATGACCCAAGACCTGAGTATTCTGATTGGTATAGCATACAAAACATACAAATAACTAAAACCTTTAAAAAGGGTTGGGAGATTTATGGAGGAGTTAAAAACTTATTGAATTTTACACCATCAGCAAATTCTATATTAAGAGCACACGATCCTTTTGATAAACAAGTAGATGATCCAGCAGATAACCCTGGAGGTTGGGTGTTTGATCCTGCTTATGTTTACACCTCATTTCAAGGTATAAGAGGATTTTTTGGAATTAGATATACGTTGAAGTAACGACAACTTTATATTTTTTTGTTTTGAACTTTAGTATAAGATGATAAAACTAAAACAATATGATATAAAAGATTGTTGGCAAATCGTTATGTAGGCTTTGTGAAATTTTTATTTTTAATTAAGTATGGCCATATACTGTCAGGTTTTAATTGTTTAATAATATTAAGGTTTAAAGTTGAATCCTTAATATGAACCAATGTATCTCCTTTATCATTATATTCGAGATATACTCCAAAATAGACTTTATGCCAAATGTCTGTTCCAATTTTAAAGGCATAGCCCTCTCTATATATTTTCTTAGTTGAATATTTATATTCTTTTAACCAACATGGAGCACATTTCATTAATTGTTCTTTGTATTTATTCAATACTTCTTTGACTTCACTACAAGGCATATTAATTGAGTCTATAGAGCACCCTTGAGAACCTTGTTCAATTGTGCCTCCATAGAGTTCAATCGTTTTAAAAATCTTTTTTTTAGATTGGTAATTTTCATCTTTTTTGCTTGAGTTGAACAGAAAAAATAAAAATATTAAAGCAATATATTTCATACTAGTAAAATATGTTAACAAACGAATAAATAATGCTAGTGATTATCAATATAATAAGTTTGTTACTTTAAGTAAACCAACTCAAAATCAACCTTTATTTCATCTTTGTTTACATCCTTTTCTTTTACTTTTTCTCGTAAAGGAAAATCAAGGGTGTTTACCACAAAAGAGCCAGTTAGTGTATAACCATTTTCAGTTTTGGCAGTAGCTACTTGTACATCCATTTCCTTACTTGCACCTTGTATGGTTAAATTTCCCATAGCAGAAGAGTCAGTAATGTTGGTTAACACCATGGTAGAGTTAGGGTGGTTGGTTACATCAAACAAACCGTTCCCCTTTTCTTTGGCAAATTTAAAAGAAGCCATATCAAACACTACTGTAGCTTCGGTTAATTCATCATCAGTAGTGGTTAAGCCCCCTTCTTTAATGGTAACTGTTCCGTTAGAGGTAAGTTTTACTTCTCCTAAATCAACTTCTACCATTTTGCCAAACATTTTTACTTTTTGCTTGGTTGGTTTTTGGTCTAAAGTGCGTTCCCATTTTGCGGTGCTGTTTTCAGCGTTTAATACATAATCAGCTATCACAGGAGTTGCTTCTTCAACTACTTCAGTAGTAGTGGTGTTATCATTTGTTTCAGTAGTTTCTCCACCACAAGCTACAAGTAGTGCAGAAATTGTAATTAAAGTAAGTGCTTGTTTTTTCATAGTATATTTTTCAATAATAAAGTTTGATTAAAGGTAACAAAATTGCCCAGAATACAACACCTGCTATCATTATCCAAATGGTATATTTCTTTTTAGAATAAAAACGTGAAGCTAAGAAAGAACCAACAGGTATGGATAAAACTACTGGTGTTAAAAGTGATATTCCTATCAAACCATACTTGTTTTTTATGTTGATGAAACGTCTAGTACTTTTAGTAGATAATTTCTTTTTTTTCTTCTTTTTTCGATTAAACAATTTATTAATTTGTTTGTTTATCCAATTACTGAAGTAGTAAAAAACGATTATACCAAAAGAACCTCCAGCAACTAGAGTTTCAATCATTTCAGCATAAGTAAAGTTAGATGTTGGAAGTAATACATAACCCACGGCCACAGCAAATTTTACTGATGCTAAAAGAAAGACTATGGCAAATTCGGTTATTACAGATATATCCATACTTATTCTTTAGAACCAAAGGCTAAATCTCCTGCATCGCCTAAGCCAGGTACAATGTACGATTGTGCAGTTAACTCATCATCTATAGCACCAGTCCATAGTGTGGTATTTTCTGGTAAATTTCGTTCGATGTAAGCTATGCCTTCGGTACTGGCAATAAGAACTACCACGTGTAATTTTTTTGGCGTGCCTCTATCTAATAAAGATTTATAGGTAACTACCATAGATGCCCCTGAAGCTAACATAGGATCGGATAAGATGACCGTTTTATTGTCAATGCTCGGACTTGCCAAATATTCAGCTTCAATATCAAAAGTACCATCTTTATGGTGCTTTCTGTACGCTGAAATAAAAGCATTTTCGGCATTATCAAAATAATTTAATAAACCTTGATGAAGTGGTAAACCCGCACGAAGAATAGTTGTTAAAACAGGTTGCTCACCAGAAAGTTGCATTTCTTTTACACCAAGTGGAGTGGTAATATCTTGTTGGTTGTAGTTAAAGGTTTTGCTTATTTCGTAAGCAAAAATTTCTCCCATACGTTCACAGTTTCTTCTAAAACGCATCCTGTCGTTTTGCACATCAACATTTCTAATTTCTGATACAAACTGATTAAAAATAGAATTATGTTCACCCAAGTTAATTACTTCCATAAAAATTATTTTGTAGCCTCTTCAAGCATTAATTCATAAACTTTTTTCCAACCTTTCCATATACCTTCATCACTCAACGATTCGTTATGCCATACACTTACAAATGTACCCTTTACATCTTTTACTTTTTGCATTAAGTTTTTAATTTGTTGTAAGGCTTCATCAGGGGAGCAGTTTTGGTAATATTGGTAAGTTGCCTCCATTACTGTAAATGGTACAATTTTCAGATTGGTACTAACTTCCATATCCAAATCATAGAAATAATAAGGAGAACAGATGCTAGCCCTAAACCCACTTTTTTCGGCATAACCCAAAGTGTAATCTTCTTTAATGTCGTTTTCTAATAAATTTCGATAGGTATCGGGTAAAATTAGTTTTAAAAAATGTTGGCGACTTTTGGTGGTATTCCGATGCGTGATTTCTTGTAATCGTTTAATTTCTTTAGAGAGCTGATTTATATCCTTGTTAGAATTGTATGATGGGTGAATGCCAATAGGATAATAATCCGCCAAAGACTTTATCAATGATTGAAACTCTTTGTTTTTTATTGGAATATTTTTATCGTTTACTCCGTAATCACCCAATAAAAAAAAGTAGATAGGAGAGATACCATATTGTTGATGGATTTCTTTTTGATAGTTGAAAGTATCATAGGGATCAAACTTACTGCCCGAAAGTACTTTTACACGATCAGTGAAACTTCCTTCTTTTATCCCTTTAAGTAGCCCACCACTTGTACGGATTATTCCTTTATTCTTATAAGCGTAAGCATTGTCTATGTCAATGGTAGAGATAAACTCAAATTTTCTTTCAGGAAAATTAAAATTGGGATAAGAATTTTCTATTTGCTCAGCAATTTGATTAACCCATATATTCACTAAAGGAGTTTCTAAAAAATTGTTTTGATAGGCAAGACTTTCTAAAGCCACAAAACGTTCGTGTTCATCTTTTATATGCGGCAAATATTCTTCATATCTGCTAATTAAATAAAAACTAGCTGCAAATGGATCAAATGGAAATGCAGAATCTTTACCAACACTAAAAAAACATTTGTATCCTTCATATTCAAAAATGTTAATGCTTTGTTCAGTTATACCTGTTTCAAATAGGATAGAAGAAGACTGGAAAAATAAACCCGTATTTAATTTTGTTGCGGAGTAATTAATTTTTACTCCTTCGTATTTTTCAAATTCATCAATATTATTAGTAAACTCAATAACTACTTTTAAAACATCTGTAAAAATAGTTTTAAACGCATATTTTAAACGGTTGGTTAGTTTATGTGAGTATATTAAAATCAAAAGTGGTTACATTAATCCTTCATCAGCAAAGCTAAAGTAATTTTTCTCTCCAACAATAATATGATCTAAAACAGGTATGTCTAATAATTTACCGGCATCAATTAATTTTTTGGTTAAGTGTTTATCTTCCTGGCTAGGGTTTAAGTTTCCGGAAGGGTGATTGTGGCACACAATTATCGCTGAAGATAGTAACTCAATAGCATTTTTAAAAATTATCTTGCTGTCAGCTATGGTACCAGATACTCCACCTTTACTAATATTTACTTTTTTTAAAACTTCATTTTTTCTATTTAAATAAATTACCCAGAACTCTTCATGTGATAAATCACTTAAAACACTTTCAATGGCGTTAAATGCATTTAAACTAGATTTAATGATAATTTTTTTAGTTGATTCGGTTTCTTTTCTTCTCCTACCAAGTTCTAAAGCAGCAATTATACTAATTGCTTTAGCTTCACCAATACCATTAAATTGCATTAAATCATTTGTAGAAAGTTTCCCTAACTTATTTAAGTCATTATTTACTGATGATAATATTTTTTTAGAGAGTTCAACAGCAGTTTCTTTTTTGTTGCCGGAACCTATCAAAATAGCAACTAATTCGGAATCTGAAAGAGCAGTTCTTCCTTTTAAACTAAGTTTTTCCCTTGGCCTGTCTTCTTCAGCCCATGATTTAATATTTAGCTTATATTTTTTCATTTAGTAGCTATAAATTTAATAAAGTTGAGCTTAATCATGGAATTATTCTATGAATAGAATTACATTAGCTAAAATTATTATTTAATTATGAAACGATTTTTACTTACGACCACCTTATTATTCTTAGTTCATTTTTTAACAGCTCAGGCATATATAAAATTAGAAGTAGATAGAGGGGATTCATTGAATACCTGTGATAATACAGTTGATTTGATTAAATATGGAACAGCAGACGGACCATATGTTATTACTTGGTGGGATAATTCATGGTCACCTAGTTCAGGTTTTCATGCTCAAAATATTTGTGAGGGAAAGGGATTGACGGTTGAACTAATAGATACCAATTGCAACCATTTAAGAACCTATATAAGAGTTTTACCCCAATCTGTTCAACAAGTGTATGTCGATACGGTTATTGCGGTAATGCCTAGTGCACCAGGAATGTGTGACGGAAGCCTTAGTTTTTTCTTCGCTAATGTTCAGTCAGGAGATACAAAGACATTTTCTAGTTCTGGTAGTGGCGGACAAACTTCATCGACCGTTTTTAATGGATTATGTGAAGATTATTATAATTATGGTATTTGGAGAAATGGAGGATTAATTTGTGAGGTTACGGTTTCTTTAAATTATCTCCCTATGGCTCCATGTATACCACATAAAGATTCTCTTATTATAGCACCTCAGTCTTCACCTGGTTCTTGCGATGCATCTGTCGTTTATAATTCTAAATATTTAAATGGAGGAACTACTCTCTTTCATCATTCGATATATCAGCCTGTTGGTGGTGGATCGGTTCAAGTAAATTCAGATTCAGCTCTTTCTTATACAGGGTTATGTGCAGGTCCGTATATAGTGAGAACGGAGGATCATATTACTAACAATCAATATTTTATGGAAACTAAGATATTTATCGATGAACCTTTGCTACAAGATTCAATTTGGGGTTCACCTGTTTCGTCCCAAATTGATACAATTTTATTGAATGCTTTAACAAATTGTGCAATCGATTATTCTTTTAATGTTGACAGTGTTTATATAAATAATATGACGTATATTGGTGCTAATCAATATGAGTTTGAAATAGCCGTAATTCAAGCCTCAGATACGTTATACTCTTACCAAACGGCAATAGCAGATACATCTAAACAGCTTTGTTTTGATTTAACTTTTTTCTGTGCTGATTCATCAGGTTTTGGCACTTTAAAATCAGGAGGTAATAGTCAATTACACAATTATATATATTTCAAAAACGGAAATGGTTTAACTACTCAAATTGATAATGTCGAGAATGGAGAGTCATTTGAACTATATCCTATTCCAGCTGATAAAAAAATAGTTATTGAGAACCTATTGAAAGGTAAAAATGAAATTAGGATTTATGCGATAGATGGAACTTTAATTGACTCCAAAATGATTTCGAATACAAAAACTGAGCTTGATGTTACAAATTGGAAGAATGCAATATATATAATTCAAATACTTAATGAAACGGCTAATAGTAGTTACTTTAAAAAGGTAGTAATTAGTCATCAATAAATAAAAAAGGATGTTAAAGCTCCCCTTTTTTATAACTAATTCTATTAAATTTAGAACTAAGCTTCAGCAGTTGGTCCACCAAAATTCATAGGGATGCCGCTTGGTCCTAAGTCTTTAATTTTGCCATGATTGGCTTCAAATTTCATAATGTTTTCTTGTAATGCTTGTAGCAACCTTTTAGCATGTTCAGGAGTCATTAAAACTCTTGATTTTACTTTTGCTTTAGGCATTCCAGGCATTACTTTAATAAAATCGAAAACAAACTCAGATGTTGAGTGACTGATTATTGCTAGATTAGAATAAATTCCATCAGCAATTTCTTCGCTTAATTCAATGTTTAATTTGTTATCATTGTTTTGTTCTTGACTCATGGGGAAAAATTTTGTAAAAAGAAAGCTCGGAAGTACTTCCGAGCTTTCTGATAATTTAATTGTTAATCTTCTTCAATTACTGCTTCTTCATCTCTAGCAGCAATAAGTTGATCGTATTCTTCTTTAGAACCTACAATAATGTCTTTGTAATCTCTTTGCCCTGTTCCAGCAGGAATAAGACCACCTACAATAACATTTTCTTTAAGTCCTAATAAATCATCAACCTTGCCGTTAACTGCTGCTTCATTTAAAACTTTAGTAGTTTCCTGGAACGAAGCTGCAGAGATAAAGCTATCAGTCTGTAAGGAAGCTCTTGTAATTCCCTGAAGTATAGGACTAGAAGTTGCAGGAATTGCTTCTCTTGTTACAACTGTTTTCTTATCCATACGTTTCAATTTAGAGTTTTCATCTCTTAATTGACGAGGAGAAACAATCTGTCCAACTTTCAACTCTTCAGATTCACCAGCATCTTCAACAACTAATTTGTCAAAGATCCAATCGTTCTCATCCATAAAATCTCTCTTGTTTACAATTGATTTTTCTAAGAATTTAGTGTCTCCTGGGTCTTCAATGTAAACTTTTCTCATCATCTGACGAACGATAACTTCAAAGTGTTTATCGTTAATTTTTACACCTTGCAAACGATATACTTCTTGTACTTCGTTTACGATATACTCCTGAACTTTAGTAGGACCTTTTACCGCTAAAATATCAGCTGGTGTAATAGAACCTTCAGATAATGGTGTACCCGCTTTAACGAAATCATTCTCTTGAACTAAGATGTGTTTAGAGAGGTTAACTAAGTACTTTTTAACTTCTCCACCTCTTGACTCAACAATAACCTCACGGTTACCTCTTTTAATTTTTCCGAAAGATACAATACCGTCAATCTCTGAAACTACTGCTGGGTTAGAAGGATTACGAGCTTCAAACAACTCGGTAACTCTTGGTAAACCACCTGTAATATCAGAAGTACCACCAGCAACTCTTGGTATTTTAACTAAAATATCACCACCTTTAACTTTGTCGCCTTCATTTACTATAATGTGAGCTCCAACAGGTAAGTTGTATGTTCTTAAGACATTTTTCTTACCATCAACAATAGTTAAAACAGGTATTTTCTTCTTATCCTTAATTTCAGAAATTACTTTTTCCGTAAATCCTGTTTGCTCATCTACCTCTTCTTTATAGGTGATACCTAACTCGAAGTTTTCAAAGGCAACTTTACCATCAACTTCTGTAAGAATTACAGCATTATATGGATCCCAATCACAAATTTTATCTCCTTTTTTAACTTTAGCATCAGGTTTAATATAAATTTGAGAACCGTAAGGAATGTTACCAGTTGTAAGAACTACTTTCGTTTTAGGATCAACAATCTTCATTTCTGCAGAACGACCAATTACAACTTCAATATCTTCACCAGCATCATTTTTCTTTTTGATAGTTCTTAATTCATCAATTTCAACTACACCATCATATTTAGCCTCTAAGCTAGATACACCAGTAATTTTAGATGCGGTACCACCAATATGGAATGTTCTTAATGTTAACTGTGTACCAGGCTCACCAATCGACTGTGCAGCAATAACACCAACAGCTTCACCTTTTTGAACCATTCTTCCAGTTGCTAGATTACGTCCGTAACATTTCGCACATACTCCTCTTTTTTGTTCACAGGTAAGTACTGAACGAATTTCAACTTCTTCAATTCCTGCATCTTCAATTGCTTTTGCAATATCTTCAGTAATTTGTGCACCAGACTCAACGATTAACTCTTCAGAACCAGGTTTATAAACATCATGAACAGAAGTTCTACCCAATATTCTATCGAATAATGGTTCAACTACCTCTTCATTATTCTTAAGAGCAGTAGCAACTAAACCTCTTAGTGTACCACAATCTTCTTCAGTAATCACTACATCCTGAGCAACATCTACCAATCTTCTGGTTAAGTAACCAGCATCGGCAGTTTTAAGTGCAGTATCGGCTAAACCTTTACGAGCACCATGAGTAGAAATAAAATACTCTAATACTGAAAGACCTTCTTTAAAGTTTGCCAAAATTGGATTTTCAATAATTTCCTGACTTGTACTACCGGATTTTTTTGGTTTCGCCATTAATCCCCTCATTCCTGATAACTGACGAATCTGTTCTTTAGAACCCCTCGCACCAGAATCAAACATCATATAAATTGAGTTAAATCCTTGGTTATCATTCTTAAGGTTATTCATTAATGTATTGGTTAATCTGGTATTGGTGTGTGTCCAAATATCAATGATTTGGTTGTAACGCTCGTTATTGGTAATGAATCCCATGTTATAGTTATTCATTACTTCTTCAACTTCAACGTTAGCATCAGCTATCATTTTTTCTTTTTCAGCTGGAATCATAATATCATCCAGGTTAAATGATAACCCACCTTTAAATGCCATGGTATAACCTAGGTCTTTAATATCATCTAAGAATTCTACAGTACGTTTTGTACCAGTAACTTTAAGAATTCTACCAATAATATCTCTTAAAGATTTTTTAGTTAATAGTTCATTTACGTAACCAACTTCGTTAGGAACTAATTCGTTAAAAATTACTTTACCAGTAGTGGTTTCAATAATTTTTTCAACTTGCTCTCCTTTCTCAACATCAGTAGTTTTTACTTTGATTTTAGCATGAATGTCAAGCTTACCTTCGTTATGAGCAATAATTACTTCCTCTGGAGAGTAAAACGTTTTTCCTTCACCACTAACAGTATCTTCTTTTGTTGATACTCTTTCTTTGGTTAAGTAATATAAACCAAGTACCATATCCTGAGAAGGTAGTGTAATAGGAGTACCATTTGCTGGATTTAAGATGTTATGAGAAGCTAACATTAATAATTGAGCCTCTAAAATTGCAGCATTACTTAGTGGTAAGTGAACTGCCATTTGGTCACCATCAAAATCTGCGTTAAATGCAGTACAAACTAATGGGTGTAATCTAATAGCTTTACCTTCAATTAATTTTGGTTGGAAAGCTTGAATACCTAAACGGTGTAGAGTAGGAGCACGGTTAAGTAATACAGGGTGTCCTTTCAATACATTTTCAAGAATATCCCAAACTATTGGCTCTTTCTTATCTACAATTTTCTTTGCAGATTTAACAGTTTTAATGATTCCTCTTTCAATTAATTTTCTAATGATAAATGGCTTGTACAATTCAGCAGCCATATCTTTAGGGATACCACATTCATGTAATTTAAGGTTTGGACCTACAACAATTACCGAACGAGCAGAATAATCAACACGTTTACCAAGTAAGTTTTGACGGAAACGTCCTGACTTACCTTTTAAACTATCAGATAGAGATTTTAAAGCTCTATTTGCATCAGTTTTAACTGCGCTAGATTTTCTAGAGTTGTCAAATAAAGCATCTACAGATTCTTGTAACATACGTTTTTCATTACGTAAGATTACATCCGGAGCTTTAATTTCCATTAATCTCTTTAAACGGTTATTTCTGATGATTACTCTTCTGTATAAATCATTCAAGTCAGACGTTGCAAACCTTCCTCCGTCAAGTGGTACTAAAGGTCTTAATTCAGGTGGTATTACCGGAACGACTTTAATAATCATCCACTCAGGTTTATTTTCAATTCTTTTGTTAGCAGATCTAAAAGATTCTACAACCTGAAGCCTTTTTAACGCTTCATTTTTACGTTGTTGGGAAGTTTCTGTACTTGCTTTATGTCTTAATTCGTAAGATAAGCCATCTAAATCTAATCTTTTTAGCAAATCGTAAAGTGCCTCAGCACCCATTTTTGCAATAAATTTATTAGGGTCACTATCATCAAGATATTGATTTTCTTTTGGTAAAGAATCCAATATATCAAGGTATTCTTCTTCCGTTAAAAAATCTAAATATTCAATTGGTTCACCTTCAGCATTCACCGCACCAGCTGGGTTAATCACAACGTATCTTTCATAGTAGATAATTGTATCTAACTTCTTGGTTGGTAATCCTAATAGGTAACCAATTTTGTTAGGTAAAGATTTAAAGTACCAAATGTGTGCAACAGGAACAACTAAAGAAATGTGTCCCATTCTCTCTCTTCTTACTTTCTTCTCAGTAACTTCAACGCCACATCTATCACAAATAATACCTTTGTATCTAATTCTTTTATATTTACCACAGTGGCATTCCCAATCTTTTACTGGACCAAAAATTCTTTCACAGAATAAACCATCTCTTTCTGGTTTATATGTTCTGTAATTAATGGTTTCAGGTTTTAAAACCTCACCGCTAGATCTTTCTAAGATTTGCTCAGGTGAAGCTAAGCTGATAGTAATTTTTGAGAAATTACTGTTTTGTTGGTTATTATCACGCTTAAAAGCCATATTATAGAGTTATTAAGTTCAAAAAATAAATTATTAGTCCATTGTCATGTTAAGAGCTAAACCTTTAAGCTCATGTAACAATACGTTAAATGATTCAGGAATACCAGGAGTTGGCATCGGATCACCTTTAACAATTGCTTCGTAAGCTTTTGCTCTACCTTTAACATCATCAGACTTAATAGTTAAGATCTCTTGTAAGATATTAGCAGCACCGAATGCTTCAAGTGCCCATACCTCCATCTCACCAAACCTTTGACCACCAAACTGTGCTTTACCACCTAATGGCTGTTGAGTAATTAATGAGTAAGGTCCAATAGAACGAGCATGCATTTTGTCGTCCACCATATGACCTAATTTTAACATATAAATTACACCAACTGTTGCCGGCTGGTCAAATTTCTCACCTGTACCACCATCGTATAAGTAAGTTTTACCATATTGAGGTACGCCTGCTTGGATACAATATTCATTGATTTCATCAACAGAGGCACCATCAAAAATTGGAGTTGCAAACTTCTTATCTAATTTTTGTCCAGCCCATCCTAGAACGGTTTCGTATACCTGTCCAAGGTTCATCCTAGAAGGTACACCAAGCGGATTCAATACAATATCTACTGGTGTTCCATCTTCTAAATAAGGCATATCTTCTTCACGAACGATGTTAGCTACGATACCTTTGTTACCATGACGACCAGCCATTTTATCACCAACTTTTAGTTTACGCTTTTTAGCTAAGTAAACTTTAGCCAGTTTAACAATACCTTGTGGTAATTCATCACCAACAGATAATGCATATTTTTTTCTTTTATAAACACCTAAAATTTCGTTAGCTTTAATACTATAGTTGTTTAGGATTTGTCCTACTTGAGTATTTAACTCTTTAGAAGTAGTCCAGTTTTTAGAATCAATAAACAAGTAATCGTCAATTTTTTCTAAAACTTTAACTGAGAATTTAGTTCCTTTTGGAATAATTTCTTCGTTATAATAATTAACTACTCCCTGACAAGTTTTACCATTAACAACAGTGTATAGTTTATTAACTAATTCTTTTTTAAGTTCAGCTATCTCTTTGTTGTAATCTTCATCAAATTTTGCAATTAAATTTTTCTCTTCAGCTCTTGCTTTCTTATCTTTAATTGCTCTTTGGAATAATTTTTTGTCCACAACAACACCTTTTACAGATGGTCTAACTTTTAATGAAGCATCTTTAACATCTCCAGCTTTATCACCAAAGATAGCTCTTAAAAGCTTTTCTTCTGGAGTAGGGTCAGTTTCTCCTTTTGGAGTAATCTTACCTATTAAGATGTCACCTTCACTAACTTCTGCACCAACTCTAATGATACCATTATCATCAAGATCTTTGGTTGCTTCTTCACTAACATTAGGAATGTCGGCTGTTAATTCTTCTAATCCTCTTTTAGTGTCTCTAACCTCAAGAGAGAACTCTTCAATATGAATAGAAGTAAAGATATCATCTTTAACTACTTTCTCAGAAATCACAATCGCATCCTCAAAGTTGTAACCTTTCCAAGGCATAAATGCTACCTTAAGATTTCTACCCAAAGCTAACTCACCTTCTTGGGTAGCATAACCTTCACAAAGTACTTGTCCTTTAACAACTTTATCACCTTTTTTAACAATAGGAGATAAGTTTACGCATGTATTTTGATTGGTTTTTTGGAACTTAGCTAAGTTGTATGATTTTGAATCTCCTTCAAAACTAACTAGCTTTTGGTCTTTATTTCTAGTATATTTAATGGTAATAGTGTTAGCATCAACATATTCAACAACACCATCGCCTTCAGCATTAATCAATACTCTAGAGTCTTCTGCTACACGAGCTTCTAATCCTGTACCTACAATAGGTGATTCTGCATTTAACAATGGAACTGCTTGACGCATCATGTTAGATCCCATCAGGGCTCTGTTTGCATCATCATTTTCTAAGAACGGAATTAATGATGCTGCAATAGAAGCAATCTGATTAGGCGCCACATCCATCAGAGCAATCTCTTTAGGCTCTGCAACAGGGAAATCACCTTCTAACCTCGATTTTACTCTTTCGGTTAAGAAATTTCCTTTATCATCTACTTGTGCATTGGCTTGTGCAATAATTCTTTCGTTTTCTTCTTCAGCACTTAAGTAAACTACATCTTTTTTGAAATCAACCTTTCCACCATCAACATGTCTGTAAGGAGTTTCAATAAACCCAAGTTTGTTAACCTTTGCATATACACATAATGAAGAAATCAAACCAATGTTTGGTCCCTCAGGAGTCTCAATTGGACAAAGTCTTCCGTAGTGTGTATAGTGAACATCACGAACCTCGAAACCTGCTCTCTCTCTCGATAAACCTCCAGGCCCTAATGCAGACATTCTTCTTTTGTGAGTAATCTCAGATAATGGATTGGTTTGATCCATAAATTGAGATAACTGGTTAGTTCCAAAGAATGAATTAATTACAGAAGACAAAGTCTTAGCATTAATCAAATCAGACGGAGTAAATACTTCATTATCTCTAACGTTCATTCTTTCTCTAATAGTTCTAGCCATTCTAGAAAGACCAACACCGAATTGGTTGTATAATTGCTCACCAACGGTTCTTACACGTCTGTTACTTAAGTGATCAATATCATCAACTATAGTCTTTGAGTTAATTAATTCAATTAAGTATTTAATGATAGATATAATATCTTCTTTAGATAATGTTCTTACATCATCAGCGATATCTAAACCTAATTTTTTGTTAATTCTGAAACGACCAACTTCTCCTAAATCGTAACGAGTTTCGGAGAAAAACAATTTATCAATAACACCTCTTGCTGTTTCAACATCTGGCGGCTCAGCGTTACGCAGTTGACGGTAGATGTGTTCAACCGCTTCTTTCTCAGAGTTAGAAGGGTCTTTTTGAAGGGTATTGTATATAATGGCAAAATCTGCCGAGTTAACGTCTTCTTTATGAAGGATAATTGTTTTTGATCCCGACTCAATGATTTGGTCAATGTGTTCTTTTTCTAAAACAGTTTCACGGTCAATAATTACCTCATTTCTTTCAATAGATACAACTTCTCCAGTATCCTCATCAACGAAATCTTCAACCCAAGTCTTTAATACTCTAGCTGCTAATTTTCTTCCTAATATTTTCTTTAAACCTGATTTACTAACTTTTACTTCGTCAGCTAAATCGAATAATTCTAAGATTTCCTTATCAGTTTCGTAACCAATAGCCCTAAATAGAGTAGTTACAGGTAATTTCTTCTTTCTATCAATGTAAGCATACATTACACTATTGATATCGGTTGCAAATTCAATCCATGATCCTTTAAAAGGAATTACTCTGGCTGAATATAATTTGGTTCCGTTAGCATGGAAACTTTGTCCAAAGAATACACCTGGAGATCGGTGTAATTGAGAAACAATAACTCTTTCAGCACCGTTGATTACAAAGGTTCCTTTGTCAGTCATGTAAGGAATAGTTCCTAAATAAACATCCTGAACAATAGTTTCAAAATCTTCGTGCTCTGGATCAGTACAATATAGCTTTAACTTAGCCTTAAGTGGAACACTATAAGTTAAACCTCTATCAATACATTCTTCGATAGAGTATCTTGGAGGATCTACAAAATAATCTTGAAACTCTAAAACGAATTGATTACGAGCATCTGTTATTGGAAAGTTTTCACTAAAAACATTAAATAAACCCTCTTGTTCTCTATTTTCAGGAGTAGTTTCTAGCTGAAAAAATTCTTGAAATGATTTTAATTGAATACCTAAAAAATCAGGATAAGGTAACTGATTTTTAGTGGAAGCAAAAGAAATTCTTTGTCCTTCACCTTTTTTAACTAACGGTTTGTTCATTAGTATAACTGAGTTTAGTTATTATTAAATTATCTCTTTAATTTAGAGATTTTAACTTAAAAAAATATACTATAACTCTTTGTAAATCAGCTCACATAGAATATGTAGCCTCAGTTTTCCATTTACTTGGAGTATATAAGCACAAAATGGTTTAGACTCTTTTTCGCATATTGCTACTCAAGAATCTAAACCGTATTTTTTAGAAGGTAGAAATTATTTAACTTCTACTTCAGCTCCTGCCTCTTCTAATTGTGTTTTTAAAGCATCAGCTTCGTCTTTAGCAACACCTTCTTTTAATGGTTTAGGTGCACCATCAACTAATTCTTTAGCTTCTTTTAATCCTAATCCTGTTAATTCTTTAACTAACTTAACTACAGCTAGTTTAGAACCTCCAGCAGCTTTTAATATTACATCGAATTCAGATTTTTCTTCTCCACCTCCAGCAGTGTCTCCACCACCAGCAGCAGGACCAGCAACTGCAACTGCAGCAGCAGCAGGCTCAATTCCGTATTCTTCTTTTAATATATCAGCTAATTCATTAACGTCTTTTACAGTTAAGTTTACTAACTCGTCTGCAAGTTTTTTTAAATCTGCCATTTTTATTTTAATTTAAAATTTTTAAACAATTTAATTTATTATAAATATGAGTGCGTACTCTTTGTTTTATTCAGATTTCTCTGAAAGTGCTTTTACAAGACCTGCAACTTTACCTCCAGCACTTCCTTGAAGTGCAGAAATAACATTCTTAGCAGGAGATTGTAATAAACCAATAATATCTCCAATAAGTTCTTCTTTAGACTTAATTGCAGTCAAGAAGTCTAAGTTCTCATCTCCGATATATATAGCTTCTTCGATGAAAGCTCCTTTTAAAAGAGGTTTCTCATTTTTCTTACGAAACTCTTTAATAATTTTAGCTGGTGCATTTCCTGCGGTAGCAAACATTATTGAAGTGTTTCCAACAAGTGTATCATAAAGTTCAGCGTAATCACCTTCAGCTTTTTCCATAGCTTTTTTTAATAAGGTGTTTTTTACTACTTCTAACTTTATATCACCATTAAAACAAGATCTTCTAAGTTTTGAAGAGCCTTCAGCATCTAAACCAGCTATATCTGCTAAATAAAAAACATTAGCTTCATTTAGCTTTCCAGCTAAATTGTCGATAAACTGATTTTTTTCTTCTCTTGTCATAACTTAAGTGTTAGATTAGAAAATTATTAAACCGTAACTGATTTAGGTTCAACTTTAACTCCCGGACTCATTGTACTAGACAAGCAAATGCTTTGTAAATAAGTACCTTTAGCTGCAGTAGGCTTTAATTTTAAAATAGTTTGAAGTAATTCCTTAGCATTTTCAGCAATTTTATCTGCTTCAAATGATGCTCTACCAATGGTAGTATGAATAATTCCAAATTTATCTACTTTAAAATCAATTTTACCTGCTTTAACATCTGTTACAGCTTTACCGATATCCATTGTAACAGTACCTGATTTTGGATTAGGCATTAATCCTCTTGGTCCTAAAACACGACCTAAAGCACCAACCTTACCCATTACGCTTGGCATTGTTATAATAACATCAATGTCAGTCCAGCCCCCTTTAATCTTCTCTACATATTCATCTAAACCTACATGATCGGCTCCGGCTTCTTTTGCTTCGGCTTCTTTGTCAGGAGTACACAATACTAATACTTTAACGTCTTTACCTACACCATTAGGTAAGGCAACAGTTCCTCTAACCATTTGATTAGCTTTCTTTGGGTCAACCCCCAAACGAACAGCTATATCAACAGAAGCATCAAACTTAGTATAGGTTACATCCTTAACAATCTTAGCTGCTTCATCTAAATCATAATGCTTTTCAGCATCATATTTAGTTAAAGCGTCTTTCATATTTTTTGTTAACCTCGCCATTGTTAATTTAATTAATTTTATTATTAAACTTGTTCAGGAAATTTACCTTTTACGTTAATTCCCATACTCCTTGCTGTACCGGCAACCATTTTCATTGCAGACTCAATTTTAAAGCAATTTAAATCGGGCATTTTGTCCTCAGCAATTGCTTTTACTTGATCCCAGGTAACAGAACCAACTTTTTGTCGGTTTGATTCTGGTGATCCTCCTTTGAGTTTTGCAGCTTCTAATAATTGAACAGCAGCAGGTGGAGTTTTAATTACAAAATCAAAAGATTTATCAGAATAAACCGTAATAACAACAGGTAATACTTTACCAGCTTTATCTTGGGTTCTTCCATTAAATTGCTTGCAAAACTCCATAATGTTAACACCTTTAGCACCTAATGCAGGTCCTACTGGTGGTGATGGGTTTGCACCGCCTCCTCTGATTTGTAATTTAATTAATCCGCTTACTTCTTTAGCCATCTTAATTATTATTTAGTTTGTGAGCATTCAACCGGAAGCATTATATTATGTTGAAATTTCACAACGAATTACAATTTAACTTTCTTTTTCTACTTGTAAAAAACTTAATTCTAATGGCTGCTTTCTTCCGAAAATCTTCACCATTACTTCTAATTTTTTCTTTTCTTCATTAATGTTTTCAATAGTACCATTAAAACCATTAAATGGTCCATCAATTACTTTAATGTTCTCTCCAACAACATAAGGAATGTTAATTTCTTCTTCAGTATCAGCCAATTCATCAACTTTTCCTAATATTCTATTAACTTCAGCCATCCTTAGTGGAAGTGGATCTCCTTTCTTTTCAGCTCCAAGAAATCCAATTACTCCATTAACACCTCTAATTACATGAGGAACTTCTCCAGATAAATCAGCTTCAATTAAAATATAACCAGGGAAAAAACTTCTTTCCTTATTTATCTTTTTTCCATTACGGATTTGATATACTTTTTCGGTAGGAATTAAAATTTGAGATACATAGTTTGTTAAACCGGTTCTTTCGATTTCACTTTCGATGTACTTTTTCACCTTATTCTCTTTGCCGCTAATCGCTCTAACGACATACCATTTTTTTGTGCTCTCAGACATAATCTAATCCTTTCCTTATCCGAATAATCCGTAAATTATTTTCATTAATTTGCTAAAAGACTGATCCATAGCAAAAATAATTATAGCAAAAATCACAGAAGCTACTAAAACTACTACAGAACTACTTTGTAATTCTGACCATGTTGGCCATGATACTTTATTAACTAATTCGTCAACTGATTCTCTAATGTATGTTCCTACTTTTGCCATAATTTTTATTCTCTGCACGGGTAGAGAGACTCGAACTCCCGACACCTGGTTTTGGAGACCAGTGCTCTACCAACTGAGCTACACCCGTAAATTTTTAAGTCAAGAAAGGTAACCGTGAAAACGGTTACCTTTTCATTGACAAAATTTATGAGTTATTATTATTTAATAATCTCTGTTACCTGACCTGCTCCTACAGTTCTACCACCTTCTCTGATAGCAAATCTTAAGCCTTTGTTGATTGCTACAGGAACGATTAATTTAACTGTAATAGAAACGTTATCACCTGGCATTACCATCTCTCTTCCTTCTTCTAAGAAAATCTCACCAGTTACATCAGTTGTTCTTAAATAGAACTGAGGTCTATATTTGTTGTGGAAAGGAGTGTGACGACCACCTTCTTCTTTCTTCAATACATAAACCTCTGCTTTAAATTCAGAGTGAGGAGTAATAGAACCTGGTTTAGCGATTACCATACCTCTTCTGATATCAGTTTTTTCGATACCTCTTAATAATAATCCTACGTTATCTCCAGCTTCACCTCTATCTAATATTTTTCTAAACATTTCAACACCAGTAATTGTAGATGATAATTTTTCATCACCCATACCAATGATATCAACTTCATCACCAGTGTTAATTACACCAGTTTCGATTCTACCAGTGGCAACAGTACCTCTACCAGTAATAGAGAATACATCTTCAACAGGCATTAAGAAATCTTTTTCAACATCTCTTGGAGGAAGTTCAATATAGTTATCTACAGCTTCCATTAATTCAGTAACGGTAGCAACCCACTTGTCTTCACCATTTAATGCACCTAATGCAGAACCAGCAATTACAGGAGCATTATCACCATCATATTCGTAGAAAGATAATAATTCTCTTACTTCCATTTCTACTAACTCAAGTAATTCTTCGTCATCAACCATATCCACTTTATTCATGAATACAACGATTCTAGGAATACCTACCTGACGTCCTAATAGGATGTGCTCTCTAGTTTGTGGCATTGGACCATCAGTCGCAGCAACAACTAAAATAGCACCGTCCATTTGAGCAGCACCAGTTACCATGTTCTTTACGTAATCCGCGTGACCAGGACAATCAACGTGAGCGTAGTGTCTGTTAGCAGTTTCGTATTCAACGTGTGAAGTATTAATAGTAATACCTCTTTCTTTTTCTTCAGGAGCATTATCGATAGTATCGAAATCTCTCAATTCAGCAAAACCTTGCTTAGCTAATACTGTAGTAATAGCAGCAGTTAAAGTAGTTTTTCCGTGGTCAACGTGACCAATTGTTCCGATATTCAAGTGTGGTTTGGAACGATCAAAATTCTCTTTAGCCATAATTATTGGTTTATATTAAAATTCAAGTTTATAATTTACTTTTTATTAATTCTATTTTTTAGAGCCAATGACGGGACTTGAACCCGTGACCTCTTCCTTACCAAGGAAGTGCTCTACCTCTGAGCTACATCGGCTTAACTCTTAACCGATATATTTAAAAAAGAGCGGGAGACGGGATTCGAACCCGCGACCCTCAGCTTGGAAGGCTGACGCTCTAGCCAGCTGAGCTACTCCCGCTAATTTTAGTGTCTCGTGGGGAAAGCAGGATTCGAACCTACGAAGGCGTAGCCAACAGATTTACAGTCTGTCCTCGTTGACCGCTTGAGTATTTCCCCAACGTTTTAAATGTTGTGTTCAATTTTTTAAAGAACCGAGCCGATGGAGGGACTCGAACCCACGACCTGCTGATTACAAATCAGCTGCTCTAGCCAGCTGAGCTACATCGGCTTTTACTGCGATTTTATTGAGTTTTCACCATAAAAAAGCAGACCTCTCCGTAAAAAGGTCTGCAAATGTATAAAAGATTTTATACTAATCAAACAAATTAGTATCTATTTTTTTGAATTAAACTTTTCTAAGTTTTTCTTTATGTTTTTTTAACTGTCTTCTAAGTGCTTCAACCGCAGTATCAGTTGCTTCTTCAAAAGATTTACACTGCTTTTTTGCAAAAATATCATTGCCAGGTACTAATAATTTTATTTCGGCAACTTTGTTTTCAGTGTCATGTGAGTTTTCAACTTTAAGAATTACTTCTCCATCAATTATTTTGTCATAATAATTGGCCAATTTGTCAACTCGATTTTGAATAAACTCAATTAACTTTTTATCTGCATCGAAATGCACAGAGCTGATTTTTAAATTTACTTTCATCTTTGCCTCCTTTTTTAAGCCTTTGGATGGGCTTGTTTATGAATATTCTTTAATTTTTCTATTGTATTGTGTGTGTAAACTTGGGTTGCAGAAAGATTAGCATGTCCCAATAACTCTTTAATGGCATTTAAATTTGCGCCATTGTTTAACATGTGTGTAGCAAATGTATGTCTAAGAACGTGTGGACTCTTTTTGTTGACTGTTGTTACTTGACTAAGATAAGAATTTACTATACTGTAAACAAGTTTTGGATAAAGTTTTTTGCCAAATTTTGTTAAAAAAAGATAAGGTTCTTTTTCTTCCATATTGTCTCGTTCATGAAGATATTTTTTAAGTTGATTTTCAATTTTGTTGTTTAATGGAATGATTCTTTCTTTATTTCTTTTGCCAATAACTTTAATCGAGTTATTAGCTAAATCTATAGAGGTAGTTTTAAGTTCAATAAGCTCTGATAATCGCAAGCCGATTGCATAAAACAATTCAAGTATCATTTTATCTCTAATGCCTTCATAATCATCATTAAATGATATGGTGGTAAATAAATCGTTTATTTCTTGTTCTTTGATAAAGACGGGTAAACGTTTTGAGGTTTTTGGAGAAACAACTTTAAGCATAGGATTGTTTTTCGTTACATCATTTTTGATAAGGTATCTATAAAATGATTTTAAGGTTGAAATTTTCCTGTTGATGGTTCTTGTGCTTACACCTTGTTCAATTAGTGTAACTATCCAGGAGCGAATAAAGCTTGCTTTTACATCTTTAAACGTTGTTGTTTCAAATTTTTTAGTTATAAACTCTTGAAATTGTAATAGATCTTTTTTGTATGCAGTAATGGTGTGTAGGGAATACCTTTTTTGGTGGGTTAGGTATTCACAAAACGATAAAATGTGAGGCATAAAAAAAGTAGTTTATCCTATAAACGTAAAATTAAAAATAAAGTTATAAGATAAACTACTTAAAATATGTGTAGAAAGAATATTTTTTATTCTTCAGCTTTTTTTAATTGCTCAACATAGATAGCTTTAAGCTTTTCAGCTCTTCTCTCAACAGATGGCTTAGTATACTGCTTTCTGTTTCTTAATTCTTTGAGCGTACCAGTTCTTTCAAACTTTTTTTTGTAACGCTTTAAAGCTCTCTCAATGTTTTCACCTTCTTTAATCGGAATAATAATCATTTCGTTCTCCTTTTTAATTTTTAAGGGCTGCAAATGTAGTGATTAAAATATAACTCACAAACAATTAGCTTAAAATTTCTCTTGAAATAACTAATTTTTGTATTTCAGAGGTTCCTTCACCTATGGTCATTAGTTTAGAATCTCTTAAATACTTTTCAGCAGGGTATTCTTTTGTAAAACCATAACCACCCATAATTTGTACTGCTTCATTTCCACATCTAACAGAAACCTCACTAGCATAATATTTCGCAAAAGCCCCTTGTTTAGTCATAGGTAATTTTTTGTTCTTTAAATCAGCAGCTTGATAAGTAAGTAATTCTGCTGCATCTACCTCAGTAGCCATATCAGCTAATTTAAAAGCAATTGCTTGAAAGTTAGCAATAGGTTTTCCAAATTGTTCTCTTTCCTTAGCATATTGCAAGGAAGCCTCATAAGCACCTCTTGCAACGCCACAACTCAATGCAGCAATGGAAATTCTACCTCCATCTAGTACTTGCATAGCTTGAATAAATCCCATTCCAACTTCACCAATTACATTTTCTTCAGGTATTCTTACGTTGTCAAATATTAACTCTGCAGTTTCACTAGCTCTAACACCTAGCTTATCAACTATTTTTACAGCCGAAAACCCAGGAGTTCCTTTTTCTATGATAAAAGCGGTAATTCCTCTACTATCCAACAATTCACCTGTTCTAATTAAAACTACGGCTACATCACCACTTAAACCGTGTGTAATCCAGTTTTTTGTACCATTAAGTACCCATTCATTACCCTCTTTAACGGCAGTGGCTTTCATTCTCATAGCATCGGAACCTGTATTGGCTTCTGTTAAACCCCAAGCACCAATCCACTCCCCAGAAGCTAGTTTTGGGAGATATTTCTTTTTTTGTTCTTCACTACCATGGTAATAAATATGACCAGTACATAAGGAGTTATGTGCAGCCACACTCAATCCAACACCACCACAAACTTTACCTAATTCAATCAATGCTGTAACATATTCATGATAACCGAACCCAGAACCTCCATATTCTTCAGGGATATAAATTCCTAATAAACCTAATTCCCCCATTTTTTTCATCACATCAACAGGAAAATGCTCGTCTTTGTCCCACTGATATCTATTTGGTCGTATCTCTTTTTCAGCAAAATCTCGCACCATTTGTGCAATCATTTGTTGATTTTCACTAATCATAAAATCCATATCCAAAAAATTTAAAAGTGCACTAAACTACTAATATTTTGGGAATAATCTAATAGCATTTCATTACCGTTTAAAAAATCTAATGTAACCACAAAACTAAATCCAGCTATAGTTCCTTTTTGTTGTATAATTAGTTCGGCTGCGGCTTGAGCTGTACCTCCTGTAGCTAGTAGATCATCATGGATAAGAACATTCCAATTTTCTTTTACTGCATCTTCATGCATTTCTATTTCTGCTGAACCATACTCTAAATCATACTTATAAGAAACTGTTTTATAAGGCAGTTTTCCTTTTTTTCGGATAGGAATGAAAGGTACTTTTAGTTTGTTGGCAAGCATAATTCCAAACCAAAAACCTCTGCTCTCTATTCCTGCAACAGCATCTATTTTATCGTTTTGATGAATGCTAGCTATTTCTTCAGCTATTTGCAAAGTAAGTTGATGATCGAGTAGGATAGGGGTAATGTCTTTAAAAACAATACCTGGTTTCGGAAAATCCGATACATCTCTTATTGTTTTAATTATAGTTTCTTTAAGCATATTATTTTGTTTTTAAATAAGGTTCAATTTTATTAAATAAATCGTCTGATATTAAGTGAATCTTTTTAATTTCTGATACAGATTTAAAATTACCATGTGTTTTTCGATATTTAACTATTGTATTGGCAGTATTCCAGCTTAGGTAAGGATGTTTTTTTAGTTCCTCAGCAGTTGCATGATTAATGTTAATTTGTTTTGGTTTTGTGCTTCCAAGTTCAACTTGTGGTAAAAATCCTTCGTAGGTTTCTTTTTTCATGTTCCATACCTCTAACAGCTGTTCTTTTTTTACAAAACCACCTAAGTTATTTCTGTACTTAATAATTATTGCAGCATATTTTTCGGAATAGATACCTTTTAGGTTGGTAAGTTCACTTTTATTAGCTGTGTTAATATTTACTTTTTTACTAAAATCTTTTTTAGAAGTGGTAGGTTGATTTTCTATTTTTTCTGGTAAAAGAATGTAAGGTTCTAATTTTTGGTAATCATCATCCGAAAGCCCATAAATTTTGGCTACATCACTTTTAGTTTTCCAGTTACCACCTTTAGCTTTATAATTAAAGATGGTTTTGATTTGCCAATCTTTAAAACCTAATTTTTCCCACTTGCTTTTAGATATGGTGTTTGGGTTAAACTTAAAGTAGGTAGGTTTAATATTATTGTCACTCTTATAGTTTTTAGTTTCATCTTTAATGTTTTCAGGAAGTAAGATATAAGGTTTAAGCTGTTTGTAATGGTTGCTATCTAAACCGTAAATTTTAGCAACATCACTTTTGGTTTTCCAATTACCACCTTTAACTTTATAATTGTTAATGGTTTTAATTTGCCACTCCTTAAAGCCAAGTTGTTTCCACTCATCATCAGAAATGGTGTTAGGGTTAAAATCGAAAAGTTGTAATTCTACCGTTTCAGGTTTATTATTTTCTTTTAATTCTTTTTCAAAAGCATTGATTTGAGATTCAAATTCTGAGAAATCGGTTTGCTGTTGTTCTTTTAAAAAATCAGTAGAAAATTGAGCAATAATTAATAAGACTATAATTACTAATAAAACTACCGCACCTCTTTTTTCTCCACGGGTAAATGCGAAATAGTTTTTTATGCTCATTTAAAGTGTTACTTAGCTACGGATTTGATTTTATCTTTATATATTTTCAATTCTTCTCTAACTTTTGGAGATAATAAAATTAACCCAATAATATTAGGGAAAACCATTGCAAAAATCATGGCATCCGAAAAGTCGATAACTGCTCCTAAACCAATTGCAGCACCAATCCAAATGAAATTTAAGAAAATTATTTTATAAACAATATCAACTACTTTTCCTTTACCGAATAAAAACTTCCATGCTTGTAATCCATAATAAGACCATGAAAGCATCGTTGATATAGCAAATAATACTGCGGCAATCATTAATACCCAAGAAGAACCATTAATTACTGAATCAAATGCAGTAGCTGTTAATTCAATTCCACCAACACCAGCTTCACCATAATTAATAAAACCACCCTCAATGTTAGTTATGATTAAAACTAATGCCGTCATTGTACAAATAACAACTGTATCAATAAAAGGTTCTAAGAGTGCAACAATTCCTTCAGATGCAGGATATTTTGTTTTAACGGCTGAGTGAGCAATAGCAGCTGAACCAACTCCTGCTTCATTAGAGAATGCTGCTCTTTGAAACCCAACAAGTAAAACACCTGCAAATCCACCTAAAGCTCCACTTGGGCTAAATGCTCCATCGAATATTAAACCGAAAGCTGTTGGGACGTGAGATATATTCATAAATATAATAACTAAAGCAGTTCCTACATATAATGCAGCCATTAATGGAACTACCTTTTCAGTAACTGAACCAATTCTTTTGATTCCACCAATGATTACTGCACCAACAATAATCGCCATTACAACACCAATTAAAGCACCAGCTGCTCCACTCTCAATTCCGAATTTACCAATGATTTGGGCTGCTGCTTGATTAGCTTGAAACATATTTCCTCCACCGAAAGAACCACCTACACACATTATCGCAAAGAAAATGGCGAGCACTTTTCCGAAACCACCCATCCCTCTTTCTTTTAGTCCTTTAGATAAGTAATACATTGGACCTCCATGAACTGTTCCATCTTCGGTTACTTCTCTGTATTTAACACCTAAGGTACATTCTGTAAACTTTGAAGCCATACCAAATAAACCTGCTAATATCATCCAAAATGTAGCACCAGGACCACCAATAGATATAGCTACAGCTACACCTGCAATATTACCCAAACCAACTGTAGCAGATAGGGCAGCCGTTAAGGCCTGAAAGTGAGAAACTTCTCCTTCTGCATTTTCCACAGCGATAGTTTCAAAAACATCGCCACCAGGAGTAGGATCTCCTTCTGCCACGTCAGCCGAATGGTGGTCAATTTCATCATAATCTCCTTTAACAACCTTTATGGCAGTTCTTACCAATGTGAAATTTGGGAACTTGAAATAAAGTGTAAAGAATATTGCCCCCCCAATAAGAATAATTAAAACAAGAGGTACAGTATAATCTCCAAAAGTTATTGAGTAAAAAATAACACTTCCTACGGCATCTGCTATCGGTCTAAACGCAGCATCAATTTTTTGATCTAATGTTAAAACCTCTTGCGCCTGCTCTTGTGCAAAAGTTAAAAGCGGTGTTAAAAATGTTAGTATAGAAAGAATTAAAAACTTTATTTTACTCATAGTCTAGGTGTATTTTTTTAAGAGGTTCAAATATAGTTAAAACTTTATGAAATAGGAAAAGCATTGTAGATGCACCCACCCACAGCATTTGAATTAGCTCCAGTAACACTTTCTAAGGTGTTTATTTTATTTCTCCACCTTAGTATTCCAAGAAAACCAAAAATTAACGCTTCTTTAAAATCAATTGTTTCTTTGCTTGGAATAATGATTTCAGCAGTTGTAAAATTTTTAATTCTTTCCATTAAAAAAGCATTATGAGTTCCGCCACCTGTGAATAGAGCTTTTCCATTTTTGGTAAGGTTATTTGAAATTTGAAAAGCAATATGTTCTACAAATGTTCTTAACAAATTAGAAGGCGTGTCATATTCGAGCAAAGGAAATATATGTTCATTTACCCATTCATAGCCCAATGATTTTGGTGCTGGTAAATTATAATAGTTAAGTTTATTTAATTCATTAAATAGTTTTGTGTTTAGTTGACCTGCCTTAGCACAATCTCCATTTTTATCATAATCATAACCTAATTGGTTTGCCAGATGATTTAAAACTATGTTAACAGGACATATATCGAATGCAATTCTTTTATTATTTTCCTGATAAGAAATATTTGAAATCCCACCTAAGTTGATGCAGTAATCGTACTCTGAAAACAACAATTGGTCTCCAATCGGAACAAGAGGTGCTCCATTGCCGTTTAAGGCTAAATCAATAGTTCTAAAGTCGCATATTACAGGAAGCTTAGTTTTTGAAGCTATGTTAGCTCCATTTCCTATTTGCAAGGTTAATTTTTTGTCTGGCTGATGAAAAATAGTATGACCATGAGAGGCAATAAAGTCTATTTCTTTTCTATTTATATTTTTTTCAGTAATAAAGTTATTAATGCTTTTTCCAATATAATTACCCATTGAGTTGTTTAATAAACTTATTTCTAATCCACTAAATGTTGTGGCTTGTGAAAGTGACGATTTTAATTGTTGAGGGAGATTAATAGTTGAAACACTCTGAATATTAAATGACCAAACAGAATTTTTTGAAAACGTAGCATAACATAAGTCTAGCCCATCAAGCGATGTTCCAGACATTACACCAATTACATTATACCTTTCCATTCTGTTTGAAAAATGAGATTAAAAAACTATTTTTGTTACCCTTTCAAATTTAATAATAAAGAACAAATGAATATAGAATTAACAGAAGAACATATAGCGGTTAGAGATGCTGCTAGAGATTTTGCACAAAACGTATTGAAACCTGGAGTAATAGAGCGTGATGAGAAACAAGAGTTCCCTGCTGAGCAAGTAAAACAGTTAGGTGAACTTGGGTTTTTAGGGATGATGGTTGATCCAAAGTATGGAGGTGGTGGAATGGATACTATTTCTTATGTGTTAGCTATGGAAGAAATTAGTAAGGTTGATGCTTCTACTTCAGTTGTAATGTCGGTAAATAATTCACTTTATTGTTGGGGTATTGAAAAATATGGTACCGAAGAACAAAAACAAAAGTATTTAGTTCCTTGTGCAAAGGGAGAGAAGATAGGTGCTTTCTGTTTGTCTGAACCTGAAGCAGGTTCTGATGCAACTTCTCAAAGAACTACTGCAGAGGATAAGGGGGACTATTATCTGTTAAATGGAACAAAAAATTGGATTACTAATGGAGGTACAGCTTCTAATTATATAGTGATTGCCCAAACAGATCCTGAGAAAGGGCATAGAGGTATTAATGCTTTTATTGTAGAGCAAAGTATGGAAGGGTTTACTGTGGGTGCTAAAGAAAATAAGTTAGGAATTAGAGCAAGTGATACCCATACATTATTATTTAACGATGTAAAAGTTCCGAAAGAAAATAGAATAGGGGAAGATGGGTTTGGATTTAAGTTTGCTATGATGATTTTATCTGGCGGAAGAATAGGTATTGCTTCTCAAGCTTTGGGAATCGCATCAGGTGCTTATGAGTTAGCTTTGGCTTACTCAAAAGAACGGGAAGCTTTTGGTAAACCAATTAGTAAACACCAAGCTATTGCTTTCAAATTAGCTGACATGGCCACTGAAATTGAGGCAGCTAGATTACTATGCTTAAAAGCTGCTTGGTTAAAAGATCAAGGGCAAAATTTTGATAAAGAAGGAGCTATGGCAAAAGTGTTTGCTTCTAAAGTTGCTATGGATGTAACTACTGAAGCTGTTCAGGTACATGGAGGATATGGATTTGTTAAGGAATACCATGTTGAGCGTTTAATGCGTGATGCTAAAATCACTCAGATTTATGAAGGAACTAGTGAGATTCAAAAAATAGTAATATCAAGAGCAGTTTTAAGAGATTAATAAAAATTGAATTGAAGATAAAAGAGCAGTTTTAAACTGCTCTTTTTTTATTCCTGCAAAAAATTAGCAATTTTTTCTAAGCGTATCCCTCGAGAACCTTTAATGAGAATACTGTAATCATTTAATGACTTTTCCTTTAAGTAGTTTATTAATTCATCCGCATCACCAAAGAATTTATAATTGTATTTATTTTCAGTCTTTGAAAATTCATTACCTACAAAATAGGCATCAATTTTAAGTTGATCTGCTTTATGAATAATAGCTTGATGCTCGTCTGTACTAATTTCACCTAATTCTAGCATATCACCTAAAATCATTAGCTTGTTTTTAGCGTCATTTTCGGCAAAACTATCAATAGCAACACTCATGCTTGAAGGGTTTGCGTTATAGGCATCTAAATAAATTTTACAGGTTGTGGTTCTAATTAACTGCGATCTGTTGTTTGAAGAAACATAAGATTCGATGCCTTGTGTAATTTTTTCGCTAGAAACCTTAAAATATTGTCCGATACATATCGCTAATAAAATATTATAAAAATTATACTCACCATATAGAGTTGAATTTACTTCAACATTATTCCATTTAAGTTTTATATTGGGTTTTACAGCTAGTAATTCTGCTGTACAGTCAGCGTTTAATTTGCCATAAGTGTATTTATTCAGTTTTTGAGATATTTCTCGTAAAACCTCATCATCATTATTGGTAAACACAAGTTCACCATTTTTAGCAACAAATTCATACATTTCACTTTTACCTATTTTTACTCCTTCTTTACTTCCAAAGCCTTCAATATGAGCTGTTCCTATATTAGTAATTACTCCATAATTAGGTTCGGCAATTTCGCACAAGGATTTTATTTCCCCAATGTGATTGGCTCCCATTTCTATAATGGCAATTTCACATTCTTTTTTTATAGAAAGTAAGGTTAAAGGAACTCCTATATGATTATTGAAATTTCCTTGTGTGAAATGTGTTTTAAATGTAGTAGAAAGAACCGAGTTTATAAGTTCTTTACTGCTTGTTTTGCCATTTGAACCTGTAATCCCTATAAAAGGGATGCTAAATTGTTTTCTATGATAGTTCGCTAATTTTTGTAGTGTTTGTAAAACATCATTAACTAAAATAGTTTTTTCATTTATTTGATATTCTTCTTCATCAATAATTGAATAAACAGCACCCTTTTTAATTGCTTCATTTGCAAATTTATTTCCGTTAAAATTTTCTCCCTTAAGAGCAAAGAATATACAGTTAGATTCTATCTTTCTTGTATCTGTGCAAATACAAGAACTTTCTAAAAATAGTTTATATATGTTGTGTATTTCCATAATTGTAAACATAAAAAAAGCTCGAACAATTTGTTCGAGCTTTTTAAAAATATAATTAATTATCAATTGTTAATATCCTAATCCTATAGGAGAACCAACTCTAACCATAGCACATCTAAATCCGATGTAATCTGTTGCTTGGTCTTCAGTTAAATACCTTCTGGTGCCAGGTACAGCCCAATAAGCTCTATCTTTCCAAGAAGCACCTTTGTAAACTCTCGCTTTGTCGCTAATTAAAGTCGACATTCCAAACTGATACATTTGTTTGTTCCCTTGTTTATTGTTCTGGTCTTCTTTTAACTCCATGTAATTGATGTTAGATTCCCAATGTCCGTCAAGGTAGTTAATATTATCTGATTGCTTATAATTTCTTCTAGCTTGTAAGTTATCTAATTTAGGATCAACATCTCTATATTGGATATGACCTAAACTATCTTTTTCCATTACAATACCATCTTCATCTAATACTTTAGTTTTATAAACATTACCTCTAAATGGTCTAAAGTCATCATTGTCTTCTAAAGAAAGTGGTCTGTAAACATCCATAACCCATTCAGAAACGTTGCCTGCCATATTATAAAGACCGTAATCATTTGGCCAGTATGCATAAACAGGAGCAGTAATGTCAGCATTATCATTTAATTTACCTGCAACTCCCATATTGTCACCTCTACCTCTCTTAAAGTTTGCTAAGATTTGTCCAATATATTTTTCGTTAGAGTTTCTTACGGCATGACCATTCCATGGATATAGCTTTCTATCAGGAATTAACTCATCAATTGTATTTCCTATTAATCCATATGCAGCATATTCCCACTCTGCTTCAGTTGGCAGTCTATATTCAGGTAATAAAATACCATCTTCTTTTCTAACATTTCTATATTCTTTGTTTGGGTTTAAATCAGGAATACCATCAACTCTTTTTCCACTTTCGTACTGACCTAATAAATATGCTTCGGTATTAAAGTTATCTTCATTAATTTGATTTGGATAATGCTCAAATAATCCTTCTCTAATTAAGATAATCTCATTTACTCTATCTGTTCTCCAAGCACAATAATCATTGGCTTGTAACCAGTTAACACCAACTACAGGATAATCTCTGTAAGCAGGGTGTCTTAAATAGTATTCAACGTAAGGCTCGTTATATCCTAACTTACTTCTCCAAACTAAAGTATCAGGTAATGCTTTTTTATAAACTTCAGGATAATCAGCACTGTAGACTCTCTCTAACCAATACAAATATTCTAAGTAAGCGAAGTTAGTTACCTCGGTTTCATCCATATAAAATGAAGAAACTGTAACAGTTCTAGGGATGTTGTTCCAATCGTAATGAACCTCTTGTTCGACTCTACCCATGGTAAATCTACCACCTTCGATTAAAACCAATCCAGGACCAGTTTCTTGCTCTAAGTAAGGTATTTTTTGGAAGCCACCGTTTCTTGGGTCGTTATAATTCCACCCAGTAGTACCAGAAGTTTCTTTTCTACAAGAACTAAATACTAATGGCAGAGCTAGTAATAATAGTAATAAATATTTGTTTCCTTTTTCTTGTGTTTTCATATCTAAATGAGTTTGATAATGCAAATATAATAAACTAAAAAGAAGGGCAGCTTATTGTTCTAAACCTTCTTTTTCTAGGTTTACAATCGAAATTTAAACCAGTTGAGAATTCGTGAGAACCAGCAGTAGTGTTTGTTAATTTAGAAACAGTTATGTCATAACTATATCCAAATTTAATAATACCAGCCTGAAAACCAACTAATGCAATGAATGAATCTTGATTTCTATACCATAAACCACCAATTATTGGACCTTTATTAAAGTACATACCAAAATTTATTTGTAAAAAATCCTGCTGTAATTGTACCAATACGTTTGGAGAAAGAGAAGCGGGTTCGCCTTTACTTTCTACTGGTAAGACAGCACCAGCATGGAAAGTAAATTTTCTTGGTAATGGACTGATACCTTCTATAACAGATTCATCAGGTTCGGTTAAATGGTGAGCAGCAAATCCAACAAAATATTTTTCGCTAAAACCAAGCACACCTGCAGAAAAATCAACATAATTTGCTGGCTCGTCTCTTTGTACTTCGTTTGTGGTGTAAACAAAACCTCTTCTAGCATCAATCATATCACCAAAAGTTAGTTTACTCCAGTCAACTCTTTTTTGAGCCCATGTTCCTTGGATACCAGCTTTTATCGAAAACCTTCTGGTAACAGGAATCTGGTAAGAGTAAATTCCACTAACATTAGTTGTTGTTAAAGTTCCTTCACCTGCTCGGTCATTTAATACTAATAAACCAATACCACCAGATAGTCCATCAACATGCTGATCATAAGAAGCACTGGTAGTTACAAAAGAACCACTTATGCCAGGCCATTGATTTCTATAATTTAATGATACTCTAGGACAGTGAGCAGTACCGGCAAATGCAGGGTTAAGGTATAGCGGGTTGGCATAGAATTGAGTAAATTCTGGATCTTGCCCGAATACATTGTTAGAAAAAAACAATAAAACCGCACTTATAACACTCGCTCTAAGTAAAATTTTCTTTATCATATATTACCTTTAACTTAAAAAATTTTACGCAAAATTCATTTGCCAAGTTTCAAATGTATATAATTTGATTTATTTATCAAAAGCAATATTTAACTTTTTGTTGCGTTTTTGCGATAAACTTAATTTGTAAATATAGTCTTTTTAGTCTTAATTTCGTAATATTTAATGTATGAATGCACTAAACAAAATATCCTTTCTAGTACTGTTTTTATTGCCTTTTACAGGGTTTTCAGGAGAGGTGATTATAGAAGGTAACGTTAATTGGGAGGTAAATATTACATCTGAAATTAATTCTTTTACTACAAAGAAATTTTTCGCTTTTAAGAAAGCTAAATATGATGAAAAGAAAGATTATTTGCCTTATTATGCCAAACAGATTGAGTTAAAACAGTATCAAATACAAAAAGTTGAGGTTGTAGAAATTGGTTATGAAGAACTAGATAAAACATTTGTAGAGGGAGTTTCTGGTAAAGATTATATCACTGACGATATTAACCTTACATTTTCAAATCATACTAGCAGAAAAATAAATTATGGAGAAGTTCATTTTTACCCCATAGTTTTTCAAAAAGGTCGTTACAAAAGAGTTGTAAGCTATAAAATTAAAATAATTACGACACTACCCTCTAATAAAAATTTGGTGAATAATAAATCTTTTGCAACTAATTCGGTTTTAGCTTCTGGTGATTGGTATAAAATAGCTGTTTTAAACGATGGAATCTTTAAAATTGATTATAACTTTCTGAAAAATTTAGGTTTGGATATTGGTAATCTAAATCCTAATGATTTCAAACTATATGGTAATGGTGGTAAAATGTTGCCAGCTCAAAATTCTGATTATAGACCTGATGATCTAAAACAGAATGCTGTTTATGTTTCTGGGGCTGTCGATGGTTCTTTTGATAAGGGTGACTATGTGTTGTTTTATGGACAATCGCCACATAAATGGGAGTATAATTCTTCAATTTCATTTTTTGAACATAGCACTCATCAATATTCAGACACTACTTTTTATTTTATAACATTTAGTAATACGGGAGAATCTCCAAAAAGAATAACAACCCAAGCATCTTTGAGTAATCCAAATATTGTTGTAACTGCTTTTAATGATTATGATTTTCATGAAAGAGATGCAGTAAACTTTATTAAATCAGGGAGTAGGTGGTTTGGTGATTTGTTTGATGTGACTACTAGTTATAATTACTCATTCAATTTTCCTAACATAGATGCTGGCTCACCAATAAGACTGCGTTATTCTGTTGCCGCACGCTCAGGTGTTGCAAGTTCTTTTACAGCTACATTAAACGGTGCTTCTTCAGTACTTACACTCCCTTATGTTAATATGGGAGCATCCCATGGTAGGTATGCTGAGATTAAAGAAGATACATTAAGTGTGTTTCCATCAAGTGATGTGGTTACTTTAAATTTATCTTATAACAAACCAACTCCAGAATCACAAGGATGGCTAGATGAAATAGAAGTAAATGGTAGAAGAAGTTTATCGATGTCTGGAGATCAGCTTTTTTTTAGAGATGTTCAGTCAGTTGCTATTGGCAATATTGCTCAGTTTAATATTGCTAATGCTACTAATGTTTTTAAAGTTTGGGAGTTAACCGATCCATTTAATATAAAAGAACAAGTAGTTAATGCTTTAGCTGGTAATCTTTCATTTACGTTGGCAACAGATTCACTTAGAAGTTTTGTTGCTTTTACCTCTAATTTTGATGGACAAGTAATTCCAGTTGGCAGAGTTGAAAATCAAAACTTACATGCTACTGCTCAAAAAGATATGATAATACTTAGCCATCCTAAATTTTTAAATCAAGCTAATCAGATTGCTGATTTCCATACTCAGGAAGGATTAGACGTTATTGTTGTCACTCCTCAACAAATATATAATGAGTTTTCTTCTGGTGCTCCAGATATTGTTGCTGTAAGAGATTTTGTTAGAATGTTGTATAAACGAGCTGCTACTCCTTCAGAAATGCCAGATTATTTATTATTGGTGGGCGATGGTTCTTATGATAATAAAAACAGGTTAGCTAATAATACTAATTACATTTTAACTTATCAGAGCCCTAATTCTACTGATATTATTGGTTCCTATGTATCTGACGATTATTATGGATTCCTTGAAGATAGTGAAGGGGAATGGATATCTAACGAGTATTTGGATATAGCTATAGGTAGGATTCCAGTAAAAACAACTGAAGAGGCAGATAATGTTGTAAATAAAATATTAAATTATAATACTCCTAACACCATGAAAGAATGGAGAAATCTGGTGACTTTTATAGGTGATGATCAGGATAATAATATTCACATGTCGCAATCCAATTCATTGGCATTGGAAATAGAAAACAATCATGAAGAATATAATGTAAATAAAATATATCTTGATGCATTTCAGCAACAATCTACTCCAGGTGGAAGTAGATACCCTGAAGTAAATGATGCGGTTAATTCTACTATTGAAAAAGGAGCTTTGATTGTTAATTATACAGGGCATGGAGGAGAAGCTGGGATGGCGCATGAAAGGATAGTTACAATTTCTGATATTAACAGTTGGAATAATACAGAAGCATTTCCGTTATTGTTTACAGCAACTTGTGAGTTATCTAGGTTTGATGATCCTTTTAGAACAGCAGCAGGAGAATTAATGTTAATTCGTCCAAATGGTGCAATAGGATTATTAACTACGGTAAGGCTAGTTTATTCAAGTCCTAATCAGGCCCTAAATGAGTCTTTTTATGATGAGGTATTCAAACCAGTTAATGGTGAAATGCCAACTGTTGGAGAAATTTTTATGACCATTAAAAACGCAAATGCCAATTCTAACACTAGAAACTTTACATTACTTGGTGATCCTGCACTAAAATTGGCATACCCTATTCATGATGTTGCAACCCTGCAAATTAATGGAGTTAACATTTCTTCAGCCGATACTATTAAAGCATTAGAAAAAGTAACCGTTACTGGTGAAGTAAGAGATGAAAATGGCCAGAAAATAACTAATTATAATGGAGTGATCTATCCAACCGTTTTTGATAAGAAAAAACAAATTACCACTTTGGCTAATGATGGAGGGACACCTTATACTTTTGGATTGCAAACCAGTAAGTTATTTAAAGGTAAAGTAAGTGTTACCAATGGAGATTTTTCATATACTTTTGTGGTTCCGAAAGATATAGCATATAATTTTGGTAGGGGAAAATTTAGCTATTATGCCGAAAATCAGGTGGAAGATGCAAATGGTTATCATGATGGATTTTACATTGGTGGCACATCTAATAATTATGCAGAAGATAATATAGGTCCAGAAATAGAGTTGTTTATGAATGATGAAAACTTTGTTTATGGAGGGATGACAGATGAAAACCCTATTTTACTTGCCAATTTATATGATTTTCATGGAATAAACATGGTCGGTAATGGTATTGGACACGATATTACTGCAGTTTTAGATGGAAAAACTGAAAATGCTTACATACTAAATGATTTTTATGAGGCTGACTTAAATAGTTATCAGTCGGGTAAGATTTATTTTCCTTTTGAAGATTTAGAAGAAGGCTTACACACTTTAACTCTCAAAGTTTGGGATGTGTATAATAACTCATCAGAAGCTACAATAGAATTTGTAGTTGTTAAATCAAAAGATATTGTATTGGATAGAGTCTATAATTATCCGAATCCCTTTACGACAAATACTGAGTTTTGGTTTGAGCATAACCAGCCGGGTAAGCCAATGTATGCTCAAGTACAGATTTATACAGTTTCTGGAAAATTAGTTAAAACTCTAGATAAACATATTCTTAATGAGGGTTACCGTTCTACATCCATTAAATGGAATGGACTGGATGAATATGGTGATAGAATAGGAAGAGGAGTTTATGTTTATAGACTAAAAGTAAGAGCCGATAATTACTCGGTTGCTGAGAAATACGAAAAGTTAGTTATCTTACAATAATAATTCATTAATGTCGTTTGTAATTCGAATTATGCAGTTGCACGTGCATATAAATAATGTATATTTGTGTCCGTTTTAATTAAATTTTGATGAAAAAAATATTTGTAGTAATTGTTCTATTGGCATTTGGAGTTAAAGTTTATGCTCAAGATACTGAATTAGAACAAAGTGCGTTACAATTAAATACCATTACAACAGCAGTACCATTTTTATTGATTGCACCTGATTCAAGAGCAGGAGCTATGGGTGATGCTGGTGTAGCTTCCTCTCCTGATGCAAATTCTATGCACTGGAATGTTGCTAAATTAGCTTTTATTGAAAAAGAGATGGGTTTGTCTGTGTCCTACTCACCTTGGTTAAGACAATTGGTTCCTGATATTAATATGTCATATTTAGGTTTTTATAAAAGATTAGGAGATGACAATGTTTTAGGAGCCTCTTTAAGGTATTTTTCTTTAGGTGATATTAAGTTTACTAATGAGCAAGGAGATCCAATTGGAGATTTTAATCCAGCTGAATTTGCTGTTGATTTAGGTTATAGTCAAAAATTTGGAGATAGATTTTCTGGAGGTATTGCTGTTAGATATATCTTTTCAAACTTAACAGGGGGCATAGATGTAAGTGGTTCTAATACTAAGGCGGGTAAATCTTTTGCAGTAGATGTTGGAGGTTTTTATACCAATGATGATGCAGAAGTTTTTGGACAAGAAGCTATATGGAATGCAGGTTTAAATATTTCTAACATAGGAGCGAAGATAGCTTATACCAATGATGCTGTTAAGGATTTTATTCCTATAAACATGAGAATTGGACAATCTTTAACATTTGTGCTAGACGATTACAACACTTTTTCTATACTTACTGATGTAAATAAATTGTTAGTACCAACACCACCAATTTATGAAACTGATGCTACTGGTCAACCAGTAATTGATGAAACAACAGGAGAACCAAAGATTGAGTCAGGAAAGAATCCAGATGTACCTATTGTTACAGGTATTTTTCAATCGTTTAACGATGCTCCTGGTGGTTTTTCAGAAGAATTAAGAGAGTTTAATATTTCTGCAGGAATGGAATATTGGTATAATAAACAGTTTGCAGTAAGAGCAGGATATATGCATGAGCATGCTACTAAAGGAAATAGAAAATATTTTACAGTTGGAGCAGGATTAAAGTTAAGTGTGTTTAGCTTAGATTTTTCTTATTTAATTTCTACTACTCAGCAAAATCCGTTGGCTAATACAGTGCGTTTTTCTTTGATGTTTAATTTTGATGATTTCAAGAAACAAAACGAAGAAAGTACTAATTAATAGAAATGAAAATTAGAGTAGGGTTCGGTTATGATGTTCACCAATTAAAAGATGAAGCCGATTTTTGGTTGGGTGGAATTAAAATTCCTCATACAAAAGGAGCTGTTGGTCATTCAGATGCCGATGTCCTGATTCATGCAATATGTGATGCCTTACTTGGAGCAGCCAATATGAGAGATATTGGGTTTCATTTTCCACCATCAGACGACCAGTTTAAAGGTATAGATAGCAAACTATTGCTAAGAAAAGTAATTTCTATTATTGAAACTAGAGGTTTTGTTGTTGGTAATATAGATGCCACTGTAGCATTGCAAGAACCAAAATTAAGTCCTCACATGGATAAGATTAGAAAAACGTTATCTGAAACAATGGAAGTTGAAGAAATGGACATTTCTATCAAAGCTACTACAACTGAAAAATTGGGTTTTGAAGGTAGAGAAGAAGGAGTTTCAGCTTATGTTGTAGCCCTAATAGAACAGCATTAATGCAAATTCAAAAAAATATTTCTTTAAAACTTTACAATACATTTGGTATTGATGTGAAAGCTAGATATTTTGTTGAAGTTACAAGTGTTGATGAGCTTTCATCCGTTTTAAAAGACAATATGAAAGAACTTCTAATACTAGGAGGAGGAAGTAATATTTTACTTACACAAGATTTTGAGGGCTTAGTCATCAAAAATAATTTCAAAGGAATTGAAATTGTTTCTGAAGATGCTGCTGCTGTTACCTTAAAAGTTGGAGCTGGTGAGAATTGGCACCAATTTGTTATGTATTGCATAGGTAAAGGGTATTGTGGAATTGAGAATTTATCTTTAATTCCAGGTAATGTTGGTGCAAGCCCAATGCAAAATATTGGTGCTTATGGGGTAGAAGTAAAAGACGTAATTACAAAGGTAGAAGCTGTAAATCTACATGATTATTCTGTTCGTATATTTTCTAACCAGGAATGTAGCTTTGGTTATAGAACCAGTATTTTTAAAACAACTGAAAAAGGAAATTACTTTATTACATCAGTAACTTTTAAGCTGTCTAAAATTCCAAACTTAAATACAAGTTATGGTGCTATTGAAACCGAATTAGAAAGATTAGGCATAGATGAGCCAACCATAAAAGATGTAAGTACTGCTGTAATTAATATTCGTCAGAGTAAATTACCAGACCCTAATGAAATTGGTAATTCAGGGAGTTTCTTTAAAAACCCAGTTGTTACAGAAGCAGTTAAAACTAAAATTACTCATGAATATCCTGATGCGCCTAGTTACCCACAGCCAAATAGTGTTTATAAAATGGCTGCAGGCTGGTTAATTGAGCAATGCGGTTGGAAAGGAAAGATTATTGATAATTATGGGGTTCACGATAAGCAGGCATTGGTTCTGGTAAATTATGGAGGGGCTAAAGGAAGTGAGATTTATAAATTATCAGAAGAGATTATTAAATCAGTAGAAGAAAAATTTGGAATTACCCTTGAAAGAGAGGTTAATATTATTTAATCCTTAAGTTGTAAGATTAAAATAAATTACTACATTTGCACTCCCGTAAAAATTAAAGGATAGGAAAATGGCAAAAAAAGGAAACAGAGTTCAGGTTATTTTAGAGTGTACTGAGCATAAAGAGAGTGGTATGCCAGGTACTTCAAGGTACATTACTACTAAGAACAAAAAGAACACTCCGGATAGAATTGAGTTGAAGAAATATAACTCAGTTCTAAAAAAAGTTACTGTACATAAAGAAATTAAATAATTAGAAATTTTCGCTAGCTGAAAATTTCAAATGAACAAACAAACTAAGAGTCATGGCAAAGAAAACCGTTGCAACGTTACAAAAAGCAGGTAAGAACTTAACCAAAGTTATCAAAATGGTTAAGTCTGATAAATCAGGAGCATATGTTTTCAAGGAAGACATTGTAACAAAAGAAAAAGTAAACGACTTTTTTAATAAGAAATAATTACACGAATTGTGTAAATTTATCCCTCCCGCTTCATCGGGGGGGATTTTTTGTATATAGATATGGGATTTTTCAATATATTTTCTAAAGAAAAAAAAGAAGCACTTGACCAAGGGCTGGATAAAACTAAGCAAAGTTTTTTCTCCAAATTAACTCGTGCAGTAGGTGGTAAATCTACCGTAGATGCTGAAGTTTTGGATAATTTGGAAGAAATCTTAGTTACATCAGATGTTGGTGTTGATACTACGCTACGAATTATCGAAAAAATTGAAGAAAGGGTGGCAAAGGACAAGTATCTTGGAACATCAGAATTAAATAAAGTATTAAGAGAGGAAATTGCCTCTTTGTTAGAAGAGAACAATACTGGAGAATACAAAGAGATTGAGATTCCTGAACAACAAGATCCATATGTGATTATGGTAGTTGGTGTAAATGGTGTAGGAAAAACTACTACCATTGGTAAGCTCGCTCATCAATTAAAACAAAAAGGAAAATCAGTTATGCTAGGTGCTTCTGATACATTTAGAGCAGCAGCAGTTGACCAGCTTAAAATTTGGGCGAGTAGAGTTGATGTCCCAATTGTAGAGCAAGGAATGAATGCTGACCCAGCCTCAGTAGCTTTTGATACATTGCAATCGGCTAAAGCAAAAGGAACTGATGTAGTAATTATTGATACTGCAGGAAGACTTCATAATAAAGTGAACTTAATGAACGAGCTTTCTAAGATTAAGAAAGTGATGAAAAAGATAATACCAGATGCACCACATGAGATATTATTGGTGTTGGATGGCTCAACAGGACAAAATGCCTATGAACAAGCTAAACAATTTTCTTTGGCAACCGAAATAAACGCATTAGCTATTACAAAGTTAGATGGGACTGCTAAAGGTGGAGTTGTTATTGGTATTTCAGATCAGTTTAAAATTCCTGTTAAATATATAGGTGTTGGTGAAGGTATGGAGGATTTACAGGTGTTTAATAAATACGAGTTTGTCGATTCCTTATTTAAAGAATAAGTCATGAGAAATTTTGTTCTATCACTTTTATTACTTTTCTCTTTTCAATCTCTTGCTCAAGAAAAAATAACCTTTAAAGCTTCAGATGGATTAGAAATAACTGCAGATTTATATGTTACAAATCCTGAAACAGTTCCATTTATTATTCTTTTTCATCAAGCAAGGTGGAGTAGAGGAGAGTATTTGGAAATAGCTCCAAAACTTAATGAATTAGGATTTAATTGTATAGCGATTGATCAACGTTCGGGTGGTGAAGTGAATGATGTTATTAACGAAACTCATCAAAGAGCGGAGAAACAAGGATCAGGCACTAATTACATTGATGCCTTAGTTGATATGAATTCTGCCATTGATTATATTAAAGAAAAATATCCAAAGGCAGGTAATTTAATTATTTGGGGAAGTTCTTACTCTTCTGCTTTGGTGTTGCACATTGCTTCTGTTCGTAAAGACATTAATGGGGCTTTATCTTTTGCTCCAGGCGAATATTTTGAAGATCAGGGAAAACCAAAAGATTGGTTGAAGCAAGGAGCAAAAAATATTTCAATTCCTACATTTATAACTTCGGCAAAATTGGAGAAGAAAAATTGGTGGGATATAGCTATGGAAATTCCAGAGCATAATAGAGCTTACTTTTTACCAACCAAGCTGGGTAAACATGGCTCGCGTGCTTTATGGAGTAAGTTTACGGATAGTGAAGAATATTGGGTTGCAGTAAAGGAATTTTTAGCGCTTTTTCAATAGATGAAAACAAAAACACTAAAAAAAAATAAGGTAAATATGATAACCTTGGGTTGTTCAAAAAACTTGTTCGACTCAGAAATTACTATGACTCAACTTCAGGCAAATGGTTTTGAGGTAGAGCATGAAGCAAAACAGGATGATTCAGAGATAGTAATTATCAATACTTGTGGGTTTATTGATAATGCTAAGCAGGAGTCCATCGATACTATTTTAAGGTATGCAGAAGCAAAGGAAGAAGGGTTGGTAGATAAAGTATTTGTTACAGGTTGTTTGTCAGAAAGATATAAAGATGATTTGAAAAAAGAGATTCCCAATGTTGATGAATATTTTGGAACAAAAGATTTACCTCGTTTGCTGAAAACTTTAAAGGCAGACTATAAACATGAATTAGTTGGGGAGCGATTAATTACTACACCAAATCATTATGCTTATTTAAAAATTGCAGAAGGTTGTGATAGACCATGTTCTTTTTGTGCTATTCCATTAATGAGAGGAAAGCATGTTTCTACACCAATTGAGAGCCTAGTAGAGCAAGCAAAAGGGTTAGCAGCAAAAGGAGTAAAAGAACTCATTTTAATTGCTCAGGATTTAACTTATTATGGTTTAGATTTATATAAAGAACGTAAACTAGCTGATTTGCTTCGTGAGTTAAGTAAAGTAGAAGGAATAGAATGGATTCGTTTGCATTATGCCTACCCAACAGGTTTTCCGATGGATGTGATTGAAGAAATGAAAGTAAACCCTAAGATTTGTAATTATTTGGATATTCCTTTACAGCATGCTTCTACAAATATGCTAAAAGCAATGAGAAGAGGTACTACAAGACAGAAAACTACTCAACTTATTCATGATATTAGAGCTATCATACCTGAAATAGCGATTAGAACCACTTTTATTGCTGGTTATCCAGGGGAAACAGAAGAAGATATTCAGGAAATGAAAGACTGGGTAGAGGAGATGAAGTTTGAACGTTTAGGTGTGTTTACCTATTCGCATGAAGAAAATACTCATGCATATAGTTTTAATGATGATGTTCCTGATGAAGTAAAAGAGCAACGAGCTGCAGAAGTAATGGAAATTCAGCAAGATATTTCATTGTCGTTAAACCAACAAAAAGTGGGAAAAACCTTTAATGTTTTGTTTGATAGAGTAGAGGGTGATTATTTTGTGGGTAGAACAGAATATGATTCGCCTGAAGTGGATAACGAAGTACTAATAGATAAGAAAAATAACTTTGTACGAATTGGAGATTTTGCAAATGTGAAAATTACCAGCGCTACAGATTTTGATTTATATGGAGAAGTTATAAGTTGAACAAACAAACAATACCATATCATAAAACAGGATATTTTTCTAATTTGATGTTAGATTATATTTCAGGTAAAGAAATTATTCATCCTTTTTTCAATAATACTCATAGTATTGAAGGGTATAATAAGCAGATAGAAGAAAAGATCTTTTCTAATGAAAATCGAATGATTTTAGTAGATGCTTTAACTAACCAGTATGAAGGAATTGTTTTAAGTAGTAAAGTAAACCAAAACATTGAAAGCTTAAAGCAAACAAATACTTATACGATTACAACAGGTCATCAACTAAATTTATTTACAGGTCCACTTTATTTTATTTATAAAATAGTTTCTACTATTAACTTAGCAAAGGAGTTAAAGAATTATTTTCCAGATAAAAATTTTGTTCCTGTATTTTGGATGGCAACAGAAGATCATGATTTTGAGGAAATCAATCACTTTAATTTATTTGGTAAAAAACATCAAATAAGTTCAAATCAAAAAGGCGCGGTTGGTAGAATGAATTTAGTAGGAATAGATAAGGTATTTTCTCAGTTAGAAGAAACCTTAAATGGAAGAGTTGGTTTAGAAGAAATTATTGAAAAGCTGAAAGACTGTTACCAATCAGATAAAACCTATACACAAGCAATAAGAGAATTAGTAAACGATTTATTTGGTAAATATGGACTGGTAATTATTGATGGAGATAATTGTAATCTGAAACGTGTTTTTTCATCTTATGTTGAATCGGAATTATTAAATAGAACTAATTATCTTGACATTAATTCAATTTCCAATCAACTTGAAAAACTAAGTTATAAAAAACAAGTTAACCCAAGAGAGATTAACCTGTTCTATTTGAAAAATGATGTAAGAGAAAGAATTGTATTTGAAGATAATCATTATAAAGTATTAAATACCACTATTCAATTTACTGAAACTGAAATTTTAAATGAGTTAGAAAACTACCCCGAAAATTTTAGTCCAAATGCTGTAATGCGTCCATTATACCAAGAGGTTGTTTTACCAAATTTGGCTTATATTGGTGGTGGTGGGGAGTTAGCTTACTGGTTTCAATTAAAAGAAATGTTTGCTAACAATGAAGTTTCTCTTCCTGTTTTAGTATTGAGAAATTCAGCAATGCTAATAGATGGTGGTACTCAGAAAAAAATTGAAAAGTTAGGTTTGTCAATCGAGCAATTATTTTTGGATACAGATGAATTGATAAAAAACTACGTAAAATCAGAAGCTGATATTGATTTAGAATTAGATGATGAGCAAGTAGAGGTAGAAAAGATCTTTGAACAGATAGTTGAAAAGGCAGATAAGATTGATCCTTCCTTAAAAGGAATGATTAAGGCTGAGCAACAAAAGACTTTTAAATCGATTAAAAATATTGAAGCAAGATTGATAAAAGCTGAGAAACAAAGCGAGGAAGTTGCAATTAATCAAATTAGGAACATCAAAGAGAAATTATTTCCTAGCAATTCTTTACAGGAGCGTAAAGAAAATTTCTTGTATGGCTACCTATTGTTTGGTGATTCTTTTATTCAGGAATTGATTGACGGATTGAACCCTATAGAGCAAAAGTTTACTATCCTTTCACACTGATTTTTTAGTTTAGAATTTCATTTTTTTAATGAAAGTATGATTTCTATTGACGATTTTTAGGATATATATCCCAGAATTAAAATCAGATAGGCTTATTTGTTTTGATGAGTTCATGGTTGTTTGCAATACAATTTTCCCTGACACATCATAAATGTTCAATTCAGTACTCATATCATTATTAGAGAAGATGTGAAGGGTACCATTGGCTTCGTAAACTGTAAAATTTTGATTGCTGTTATTAATAGCAATAATATTAGAGTATGAGAATTGCCCATCAAAATCAGTTTGCTTTAATCTGTAATAATTAATAGTGGAACTTATATTGTCGTCATTAAAACTATAATTTATGGGGTAATTACTATTCCCTGCCCCGAGTACAGTTCCTATTTCATCGAAAATAAGGGCATCACTAGATTTTTCAACAGTAAAAAAATCGTTGTTTATTTCAGAAACTGTTGTCCAGTTCAGAATGTTTTTATTGCCAACATTTTCTCCAGTAAATAATAATAACTCAATGGGTAAAACAGTAGTTGGTAATGAGCACCCATCAGTTCCGTAAGAAGCGGCATTACCTCCATTTTCATCCCAATATACAATAGCACCATCTCCGCTTGGTAAATTATCGTCATACACATAGTCAGTAGTGCAACCTTCAAATGTGGTTCTAAAGTGTCTTCCTGAAGCAGGTGGAGAATTAGAGAATTGACCAAAACCACTCCAAGTAGCATCGCTAGAGAATAAAACATAAACATTACCACTAATAGCAGCACAAATGGATGACCAATCAAAAGCATCGGCACAAATGGTCTCATTTAGAACTAGAAATGCAGAATTTGGCGGTATGTGAGATACAGTTGATGCATCTATAAATATATTAGAACACCCCACATCAGCATTCATGCTATCAATGGCGTTAGAATTAGTAGTGAAAGCATCGGCATAAGTGTTTGATGCTGGTGCAGTAGAACCATAATTAACTGTTATGCCAGAAGCATCGGTTTCAACAAAATAATTACCAGAGTTAAAGAATAGCATTTCGTTATCCCCTTCAGTACAAGGAGCATTATCGCAACTATTAATCAATGCGGAAGTCATATAAGCACAAGTATCACACGCTACAGTTGCATCTGATGAGCTTGCTTCATCTGATGTTCGGTAGTTAATGCAAGTAGAAGCTCCATTATATTCAAAAACATTAATGTAATAGGTGGTTGAAGCATTTAACCCTGTAACTGTAACTGAAGTTCCAGCTCCATTATAAACAACATATTCTGAAGTTCCAATATCACTTCCAGATCCAAAATTTGAATTGGCATTATAAACAGTTCCATCAACAGGGTCAGTAGTTACATCGCTTCCTGATCTCATTACCACTAAACTACTGTCATTTGCTATCGGACTGGTCCAAGATATTGTAAAACCATTACAACCAACATTAGTAAAAGAATAACCACTTGCATTTACAGAGGGCTCTGATGCTGGAGTACAAGGGGCTGCATTATCGGTCATCTCAAAATCATCAATACATAACCTTTCTGCGTCAGCAATTGAAATGACTCTAACCAATATATCATCTCCAGTAATATTTGGTGTAGCTGAAAATTGGGCATAAGTTGTTGATGTAACATTTACAACACCACCAATATTAGTCCATCCACCACCTGATTGATTATACTGTACTTGAAATTGCACTGAAGAGCCGTCACCATCCCAATGGCGATACCAAAATGAAATGGTGCCTAAACCATTATCTTTACCATTGCCATCTGTACCTTGATATTCTAGATATTCATTACTCCCACTATCATCATTAAAACGCACGCACTTTGCACCAGTTCTGGGGTTAGTAGTACCTGCTAATGAATTATTGCTTTCCCAATTTCCACTAGGTAATGTTGCTGAAGCAACACCTCCATAAGTACCATCAACCCATGAGTCAAATGATTCGGTAATCTGACTTCTCAAAGGATTCACGATAAACAGAATAATACCAAAAAGTACTACTCGAAAAAACATGGTTAATTAGGTTCGCTGAAAAATGGTTTCGGAAACACTCCTGTAGGTAATCATTTTACAACGTTGTACAAATATAATACTTATAATATGTTGTAAATGTTAAGGTTAGTTTAAATTTTTTAAACACCTGTTGATAAGTAAACTTGAAAAAACAAGAAGATGATAAACCAAAAGTTATGTTCTTGTATGTTTAGTTTTATCTTTGCCGGATGGAAAAAGTATTGATTTTAGATTTTGGATCTCAGGTAACACAATTGATTGCTCGTAGAGTGAGAGAGTTAAATATTTATTGTGAGATTCATCCTTTTAATGGAGAAAATTATAAGGTTGATGATTTTAAAGCGGTGATACTTTCTGGGTCACCTCATTCCGTAAGGGGTGAAGATGCTCCCAAGGTAGATCTGTCAGAAATAAAAGGAAAGAAACCACTATTAGCGATTTGTTATGGAGCACAATACTTAGCACATTTTTTTGGAGGGGAAGTAGGAGCTTCTTCTACCAGAGAATACGGTAGAGCAAACCTAACTATGATTACTAATAACCCTTTGTTTGAAGATATAAATGAGGGTAGCCAAGTTTGGATGAGCCATTCTGATACTATACTTTCTTTACCTGATAATTATGAATGTATTGCAAGTACTGAAGATGTTACTAATGCTGCGTATCATATCAAAGGTGAAGATACTTATGCTATACAGTTCCACCCTGAGGTTTATCACACTAAAGATGGAACAAAACTTCTACAGAATTTTTTAGTAAATATTGCCAAAGTAGCTCAAAACTGGACACCAAATAACTTTGTAGAAACGACTGTTCAAGAGCTAAAAGATAAAATAGGTAATGACAAGGTTGTATTGGGCTTGTCTGGTGGAGTTGATAGTACAGTTGCGGCAGTACTATTAAATAAGGCAATTGGAGAGAACCTTTACTGCATTTTTGTAGATAACGGTTTGCTGAGAAAAAACGAATTTGAAAGTGTATTAGACCAATACAAACATTTAGGATTAAACGTTAAAGGTGTTAATGCTAAAAATAAATTTTATTCTGCTTTATCAGGTGTTTCAGATCCTGAAGCGAAACGTAAAGCAATAGGTAAAGTTTTTATAGACGTTTTTGATGAAGAAGCACATTTAATTGAAGATGTTAAATGGTTGGCACAAGGAACAATCTATCCTGATGTAATTGAATCGGTTTCTGCTACTGGAGGACCCTCAGCAACTATTAAATCACATCATAATGTTGGAGGTTTACCAGATTATATGAAGCTAAAAATAGTAGAGCCATTGCGTTTGTTGTTTAAAGATGAAGTAAGAAGAGTTGGTCGTTCTATGGGGCTAAACGAAGAACTTCTTGGAAGACATCCTTTTCCAGGGCCTGGTTTGGCAATTCGTATTTTAGGTGATATTACACCAGAAAAGGTACAGATTTTGCAAGAGGTTGATCATATTTTTATTAGTGGATTGAAGAAAGCGAATTTATACGATGAAGTTTGGCAGGCTGGAGCAATATTATTGCCGGTACAATCAGTTGGAGTAATGGGTGATGAAAGAACCTATGAGCAAGCTGTAGCGTTAAGAGCAGTGGAATCTACAGATGGAATGACTGCTGATTGGTGTCATTTACCCTATGAATTTTTAGCAAAAACATCTAACGAAATAATTAATAAGGTTAAAGGAGTTAATAGAGTAGTTTATGATATAAGCTCTAAACCACCAGCAACAATCGAATGGGAATAATTGTTTAATATTGATTATCAAAAAACTAATTACATATAGTTTCCTTTTATTATTGGTTTTAAATGTTACAACAACATTTGCCCAAACCGATTCTTTACAAGTACATCAGATTAAAGGTAAAGAGTATTATATTCACATCGTTAAAAAGGGTGAATCGCTTTATGCTATTGGAAAAAAGTATGATATTCCCTTATCGGTAATTAAAAAAGAAAACCCTGGAGTAGCTGATGGTTTAAGTATTGATGAAAAGGTTTTTATTCCTGTAAAAAGGAACGAAGAACCAACTGCCAACATAGATGGAAACTTCATAACACATACTGTTGAGAAGAAGCAAACATTGTATTCTATTGCAAAGTTATATGCTGTTAAGCAAAAAGATATTATTTCAGCAAACCCTGAACTTTCAAAGGGATTAAAAGAAGGGCAAAGCATTAAGATACCTGTAAAAGAATTAAAAACAGATAATAATACGCAAGTTCAACCAAAATTGAATTACCCAACTCATACCATTAGTAAAGGAGAAACCTTGTATTCACTTAGTAAGCAGTATGATGTTGGTATTGAAGTGATAAAGGAGGTTAATGGAGGATTAACACAAGGGTTAAGAGAAGGAGAAACTATTTATATACCAATAAAAAAACAAGAATTAATCGAAGGTAGCAATCAGAGTGCTGATTCTTCTATAACTGCCTTAGAATTAAATTTGGATAGTATTTTAATTAACAAAAAACCAATATATTCTGTTGGTCTTTTATTACCATTTTATTTAGATGAAAATGATGAAATAGCTGAGAAAAGAAATGCATTAGACAAGAAGGAGATCTATCCTCGTTCAAAGTTTGCCATTGAATTTTATAATGGTTTTGTTAAAGCATTAAACGAGTTATCTTCTGATAGCTGTAAGTTTAAGATATATGTTTATGATACTAAAGGAAATGATACAGCTAGAATCAAGTCATTACTTTTAAAACCAGAATTTAAAGAGTTTGATTTTATTGTAGGTCCTTTATATCATACCAACTTTGATTTGGTTGCTGATTTTGCAAAGGAGTACAAAATTCCTTTAATAAGCCCTGTAAAACAAAGTAATAAAATACTATTGGGTAACCCTTATATCTTTAAAGTAATACCCTCTAAAACATCAATAATTGAACCTATTGTTAATATGGTAGCAGATAGTTTTAAAACAGAAAACCTATTAGTTGTTGATTGTGAAGATGCCAAAGAAAGAGCACTGGTGGATATTTATTTAACTAATTATGCCAAAACGTTAACTCAAAATTCAAATGACACTAATATTTATTCAGTAATTAAGAAGATAAATGTAACGACTAATTTTGATGCAATTACCAGTCAGTTTTCAGCAACAAAAAATAATGTAGTATTTATACCTAACTCTAATCAGAGTTTTGTAACTAGTCTGTTTAGTTACTTAATAACTACTTTAAACAAAAGAGGTTATGAAGATTATAAAGTAACTTTAATTGGGCTAGAAGAGTGGGTGAAATTTGAAAACATTGATTTAGATTATTTTCAGCGTTTAAATGTACATTATTGTAATCCACAAAATATTAACGAAGAGGATTCTTTAACACAAGATTTTATCACTGGTTATATTGAAACTAACAATACTTACCCTTCAAATAACAGCATTTTAGGATATGATATTGGCCAATTTTTTGGTAATTATTTTATTCAATATGGTACTGTGTTTTCAGAATCTATTACTCAACCTTATCAAGGTAAATCAATCACAATTCATTTTATGAAAACCGGTATTGAAAGTGGGTTTGAAAATAAAACTACCAATTTATTGAGGTTTTATGATTACTCCATACAAAAGTTAAGGTGATATGAAGCCTAAAAATTCTCAGGTTGAAGAATTAGATTTATCTGTTTTTGAACAAGCAGGAGATATAGAATTTGTAGCTAAAATCAAGGTACATCGGGATAAAACAAAAAAGGCCATCCAATCTTTTGTTTACAGTATGAAGGTAGAAGCTAACGAAACTCAGATTGCTTCAAAAATATTTGTAAAATACATCAAAGAAGGTAAAGTAACTCCTGAGGAAGAGAAGGAGTTAAGAACACAAGTGTATGATTTGCTTAAAATGCTTGGTATTGGAGTACCTTTTGCATTAATACCAGGAGCAAGTTTACTTATTCCTTTTCTGATTAAAATAGCTCAAAAGAGAGGAATTGAGCTGCTCCCGACAGCATTTACAGATAAGGACGAAGAGGAATAGTTTATCTAAAGTTTTATACCGTTTGTTTAGCAATACAACCCTTTAGTAGAATATGATATTGCAAAGTCAATACAAAATCGTAAATTGCAAAGCACTCTTTTAATTTTTCAAGTATGTATAAACGATTACTTTTTTGTCTTGCAATTTTTATGCAGGTTTTTGTAGTTAATGCACAGCTCAATATGAGTTTGATTGGACAGCTTCCTTACTCAGGGCATGGAGATTTGAGCGATATTTGGGGATATGTTGATACAACAGGTAAAGAATACGCTTTAGTTGGATTGCAAGATGGTACATCCATAGTAGATATATCAACACCAAGTAGTCCTGTTGAGGTATTTTATTCTTCAGGAGCAAATACTATTTGGCGAGATTTAAAAGTATGGAATAAACATGCTTACATTGTAAATGAAGGAGGGAATGGATTAAAGATTATAGACATGTCTAATCTGCCAGGGGCAATTACTCCTTCAGATGTATATCAATTTACGGGGAGTGCATACCCTTTTCAAACAGCACATGATTTATACATTGATGAAAATGGTTATTGCTACATTATGGGAGCCAATTATCTTACAGGAGGAGCAATTATTTTAGATTTGAATGTAGACCCTCAAAATCCAGTAGAAGTTGGTTTATATGATGATTATTATATTCATGATGGGATGGCAAGAGGAGACACATTATGGGCTGGTTGTGTTAATGATGGTTTTTTTGCAGTTATAGACGTTTCTAACAAGGCTAATCCAATTACAATGGCTACTAATAATACACCAAGTTTTACATCTCATAACTGTTGGCCTTCTGATGATAATCAAACTTTATTTACGACAGATGAGGTAGGGAATGGCTTTATAGCTTCTTATGATGTTAGTAACTTGTCTAATATCAGTGAGTTAGATAGGGTTCAATCAAGCCCTGGTCAAAATGTAATACCACACAATACATTTTTTATGAATGACTATTTAATTACTTCTTATTATAGAGATGGAGTTACTATTCATGATGTTAGTAATCCCTCACTCATGATTGAGGTTGGTAATTATGATACTTCGCCTCAATTTAGTGGATTTGATTTTAATGGTTGTTGGGGTGTTTATCCGTACCTACCTTCAGGATTAATTATAGCAAGTGATATGGAAAATGGGTTATATGTTTTGGGGGCGAACTATACTCGAGCATGTTTCCTGGAGGGAAAAGTTACCGATTCATTAACTACTAATCCGATAGATAATGTGCAAATAGATATAGTAAGCACTTCAACATCAACTAACACTAATATTATTGGTGATTACCAAACAGGTATTGCTACAGCAGGAAATTATGATGTTACTTTTTCAAAATTTGGATACAAAACCAAAACAATAACTAATGTTAGCTTAACAAATGGTGTTACTAATTTATTAAATGTTGAATTGGTTCCTTCAGTTACCTTTACCTTGCAAGGACAAGTTATAGAATCAGTAACATCAAATCCTATTGCAAATGCCAATGTAAGAATATCCAATTCAAGTTTTAATGCCACTGTTCAAACTGATGGGGCAGGAAATTTTTCTATTTCAGGGGTTGAAGAAACTATGTACGATATTCAAATTGCAAAATGGGGGCATCAACCACTTTGTCTAACCAATCAGAATTTACAATCTTCTGGAAATCCTTATGTTTATCAGTTGAATGATGGTTATTATGATGATTTTGTATTTGATTTAGGTTGGTCAGTTTCTGGGAATCCTTCTACTGGTGATTGGGAAAGAGGTGAACCTGTAGGAACTACAAATGGAGGAAATGATTCAAACCCTGATGATGATTCGCAAAATGATTGTTTAGATCAAGCTTATGTTACTGGTAATGGTGGAGGAAATGCTGGAGATGATGATATTGATGGAGGAGTAACAGTGCTTACTTCACCAGTTTTTGATTTATCAACTTATACTGACCCCTACATCCATTTTGAAAGATGGTTTTATAACGGTGGCGGTTTTGGTTCACCAAACGATTCTTTAGTAATAACACTTTCTAATGGAACAATAAGTTCAGTAGTTGATTTTGCTATTGAATCAGATGCAGATTTAAGCTCATGGGCTGCCAAACAAGTTCAAGTATCTAGTATTATGACTCCAACAAATAATATGACATTAACTGTTAGGGCAATGGATTTAGCTCCTGGTCATTTGGCAGAAGCAGGTATTGATAACTTTTTTGTGATTGATTCTGCTGTAACTACTGCTGTTAATGAACAGGAGATATATAATAATGTTGTTATTTATCCTAATCCGTTTGATAACGAATTAACAGTAAGACTTAATAACTCTTATGATAATGTAATTGTAGAAGTGTATGAAATGACAGGGAAATTAATTCAAACTAGAACAGTTACAAACAGTAATACGGTTAGACTTAATACAGATTATCAATCAGGAATTTATTTTGTAAAGGTAATTGCTAATGATAAGCAAATAATGACCAAAAAGATAGTTAAGCTTTAAAGTTCATTTTTTAGTTCTAACAAAAAGCCTTTAATTTTTTGCAGAGATTTAACAATCTCTGTATTTTTTATAGTGTCTTCTTTGTTGTCTTTAAGTTTTTTCTTTGCCCCTTCAAGTGTGTAGCCACGTTCTTTTACTAAATGAAAAATAATGTGAAAATTATCTATGTCAGTTTTAGTAAAAAGACGATTTCCTTTTTTGTTTTTTTTTGGTTTAATGATGTCAAACTCTTTTTCCCAAAACCGAATGAGTGATGTATTTACATCAAACATTTTAGCTACTTCACCAATGGAATAATATAATTTGGAATCAGACATTTTAGCTACTTCACCAATGGAATAATATAATTTGGAATCAGACATTAAACAAATGTAATTACTTTTCGGCAAAAGCCAATATGTGCCCATCAAAATCAGCAATATAGCCTACTTTTTCTCCCCAGTTTCTTTCTGCTATATTACTAACGTTTTTTGCACCTAATTTAATAGCTGTTTTAAAATACTTATCTGCATTATTAACTCTAAAATAAAGTTCACATCTTGGAATCATGCTTCCTTTTTTAGGATGAGTAGTTGCTGGAGTAATAACTTTTGAAATACTTTCTTCTGGCATTAAGCCAATAGCACAATTTCCAAATAGGTTAAACTCTGTCATTCCAGGAACATGTAGAGTAGGTTTTAGTCCAAACAATGTTTCATAAAACTGTTTACTGTCCTCTTGATTTTTAACATAAAGTATCGTTAATAAATTATCCATGTTAAAGTATTTAGATTTTTTTCTTTTGCCAATTACCCCATTTTAAATACATGAAGGATAAAAGACCAAGTAATGAGAAGTAAATAAATTCGGTACACCATACAATAGCTAATGATGACTTTAGATAGATTGCTATATAATATGCAGAAGCCAAGTAAATAGATATGGTGATGAATTCTATTAATAATGATTTATTTGTGTTACCTGTTCCACTTACACCATTAAAAAGGATGAATGCGATTGAAAAAAAGAACATTGTTCCGCTAATTACATTTAGTGTGGGAATAGTTTCATTAATTAGACTCACATCTTTAGTATAAAAACCTATCATTTCGGTTGGAAGAAAAATGTTAAATAATAGTACGATAGTTGTACTTAAAAGGCTTAACCCTATCACTTTTTTGATAAGGGGTAAAACTAAGTTACTATTGCCTTGCCCAATTAGATTGCTAACCAAAGTATTGGTTGCAGAGCTAAAACCAAATAGAGGAATCATAAGAACCATATAGATGCTTCTTATAATATGGGAAATAGCTAATTCTCTTTCTCCTATTTTTTCGATTATCATAAAAAAAATAAACCAGGAGCATAGTGATAAAAAATTTTGTAGCATAACAGGACTACCAACAGTAAGTATTCGCTTAAATACTTTGGGGTTATACTTTTCAAATGCAAAAAGCTTGTATTTTTTTCTATCAACTTGTTTATAGGTATATAATAAGAAGAAAATAAACGCAACTATTTCAGAACAGACAGAAGCTAAAGCGGCTCCTTCTATACCCATTTCTGGGAATCCAAAATGACCAAAAATCAGGGTGTAATCTAAAAATACATTTACTAACATCATTAAAACTGTAGTAACTATAAGGATTCTGGTTTTAGTAATACCAACATAAAAAGCAATAAAGGAGAAATTAAAATATGCGAATAGAATACCATAAGCTCTATAATCTAGAAATTGAATAGAAGCTTCTAGAATATGCTCTGATTCAGTTATGTGAATTAGCAAATTAGAAGATAAGAATTTAATAAAGAGGAATAATAAAATACCAAGGGGCGCCATAAAATAGATGCAATGATCGAAAACGCTACCAATTTGAGAGTAATTTTGTTCACCATTTCTTCTGCCAATTATTATTTGAGCTCCAGTGGTAAACCCCATTCCAGTAATTGCTAAAATGAAGTAAAAAATTCCAGCATTTCCTCCTGCTCCTAAAGCAACATTACTAACTCTACCTAAAAACATGGTATCTGTTACATTTACAATATTTTGTGCCACCCCACTTATAATTATAGGTAGCGCTATACTCAATATGTTTTTATAGGAAATGTTTTGAGGCATCAATTTTGAAAAATACTAAAATTGACGTTGCCGTATTTGCGGTGTTGCTTAAAGTTTTTATTGTTAGAAAAATCCCATTTAAAATCGTGTTCTACTATTAAAACGCCATTTTCTTTTAGCAGGTTTTTGTCAAAAACTAAGGTAACTATTTGGTCAATATTTTCCATGTCATATGGTGGGTCAGCAAAAATAATATCGAAAGGTTTAGGATATTTTTTCAAGTATTTTATTACATCATTTTTAAACACAGAAAGTTGGCTAAACCCTAATTCAATAGCTGTTTTTTTTATAAAACTTACACAATGGTAATTTTTATCAATACATAATATTTCTTGAGCACCTCTTGAAGCAAATTCGTATGCAATGTTGCCAGTACCACTAAATAAATCAAGTACCGATAATTCTTCAATATTGTATTCATTGCTAATTAAATTAAATAAAGCTTCTTTAGCAAAATCGGTGGTAGGTCTTACAGGTAAGTTTTTTGGAGCAGAAATTCTTTTGCTTTTGTATTTACCACTAATTATTCGCATAAATATAGGTTAAATAAACCATGATGAAAGTGAACTGGAGTTTCTTCAAATATGTAACTTTTTTTCAAATTTCCAGAAGGAGAAATAAAATTTAATGTATTAATGTACTTGTATAAGGCAGTATATAAATTGGTATTCTTTTGAATGTTACCTGAAAGTTTAATGGTAGCTTCTTCGTTATTTATGTTTAGTTGCTCTAATACAAATAGTAGGTAATAAATAAAATCTTCATTGCTTTGATAGTTAAACGAATTGTAAAGCTCTAATTTTTGATTTTTGATAACGATTATCTGAAAACTTTTAGATAAAACATTTACATAAATGGAAGATAGAGCTTTGTTGGCCTTGGCATCTATTAGCGCGGCCTCTATTAATGAAGATGAAAAATGCTTGAATTCTAAGTTTTTGAGATGACCAAATACATCAGTTATTTTTTTAGAAATACTGTAAACATTATGGGTATTTATGTTAATTAGTTTATCAGCATAAAATTTATCATCTTCTTGAATTAAAAAATTAAAGTGATGATAGCTTTCTAATCGTTCACTTTTATAAATAGCATTAGGTATTAAGGTAGAACGATTATTGACTACAGATACATAAACGGATTTGTAGTTGTGATTAAACAATTCATCTTCCTTTACAAATTTTTTCAATTCATTGGTAAGCGTAAAATCGTTACTAATGTTTGTAAGTTCTTGTTTTTGAAACCCAATAAAAGTATTAGAGGAAGTATCTAAAACAAGTTGCTTGATAGAACAATAACTAATTTCTACATAAAGTTTATAGCCAGTAACCTTACTTTTTTGAAAAGATTTATCAAGTAATTTGGTATTTGATTGTTTAGTTGCCATTGAGCAGCTAAGTTATAAAAAAAGGATGTGAAACTTTCACATCCTTTTTGGTAAATATAGATTGTAAATTATATAACTAAAACTAATTCCAATTTCCGTTGGTTGTTGGCTCAGCCATAGAACCAATCATTAACGAGTCTTTCATATCGTAACCTTCGTTATCAGTATCTAAGCCTTTATAGATGTCTGTTAAGTGAGCAACAACTTCAAAAACTTTAACCTTTACTTTTCCTTTTTCTACTTCTCCTGCTCTTATTGCAAATTGTTTTCCTCCTGAAAACGGGATATACATCATAGAATCTACTATTGCGTCAAAGTTATCTTTGAACAATTCGTTCTTCACAGGTATTTTAGTTGTGTCACGTTTGATAATTCCCATTTCTAAAGCTTTAGCTTCTTGTCCTAATAAACTATCAGGTACTTCACCCTCCATTTTTACCTGAACAATAGAATCGTTCATTAAAAAATCTTTCAATTTATCAAATGAGTTAGCATATTCTCCTCTCACTTTTTTGTACTCCACCTGAGCATCTCTTATTTGCTCCAATCTTTCTTGTACAACCTTATTTCTTTTTTCAACCGTTTCAGTTAAAACAATTTTACTGTCAATACTATCCCAAACCATGTAAGCAACAAATATTGCAAGGGCAGCTAAAACTAATTGAATTCCAATTTTCATAAATTTTCTTTTTAATCAATTACCCACAAATCTACAATTTTTTTTATGCTATAATAACTCATTTTAAAAAATTAATGTTATAAAAACATTTATTAATTAACAAAAGGGAGAAATTGTGCATTAAAGGTTACTTTAGTACATGCTTCTCCTTTTTCCAAAAGAGAAGTGTATGTATTATGCAAAATCACTTTTACAAATCATTTATTCAGAATTTTGGTTATGAACCCACCAAAAACCAATTAGCTGTTATTGGCGAATTGACTGATTTTGTTTTTATGCCAGTACGTAAGCATCTTTTTGTGTTAAAAGGATATGCAGGTACAGGAAAAACATCTTTAGTTGGTGCATTGGTTAAAACTTTACCTGACATTAATTACGATTCAGTATTACTGGCACCGACAGGTAGAGCGGCTAAGGTGTTAGCCAATTATGCTCAAAAACAAGCGTTTACCATACACAAAATGATTTACCAGTTAAGAAGTGGAGGTGATGGTTATACACGATTTGTGATAAAACAAAATAAGTTTCAGAACACCATTTTTTTAGTAGATGAAGCGAGTATGATTGGTGATGGAGGTGGTTTAAGTTCAAAGAACTGGGGAGAAGCTAAAAGTTTGTTAGATGACTTGTTAGAATATGTTTACTCTGGAATTAATTGTAAGCTCATATTAATTGGTGATACAGCCCAGTTGCCACCTGTTGGTATGGAAATTAGCCCGGCTTTAGATGAGGATTTTTTATATAAAAACTATCGGCTTAACATTGAGTTTAATGAGTTAAGTGAAGTAGTAAGGCAATCGGAAGATTCAGAAATTTTAAGCAATGCTACTTATTTGAGAAACAAAATAGCTGAAACTAAAACAGAATTGCCCTTATTTAAATCAGTAAATAAAGCTGATGTTAAAATTATAAATGGGCAGGAGCTGCAAGATGAATTGGATAATTGTTATAGCAAATATGGTGATGAAAACGTAATGTTAATTACCAGAAGTAATAAAAATGCTAACCAGTTTAATTTACAAATACGTGCAAGAATAAAATGGATGGAAGACGAGTTAAATGCGGGTGATTATATGATGATAGTAAAGAACAATTATTTCTGGTTGCAAGATTCGTCTAAAGCAGGATTTATTGCGAATGGTGATATTGTAGAGATATTAAAAATTAGAGGAGAGGAAAATAGGTATGGTTTTAGGTTTGCCAATGTAGTATTGCGAATGGTTGATTATCCTAATGAACCAGACTTGGAAGTAAAAATATTGTTAGATAGCATATTAACTGATGCTCCTTCTTTGACCGGAGAACAATTTAAGAAGTTATATGATGCCGTATCTGAAGACTATGAGCATGAGCCCAATCGTAAAAAAAGGAACGAATTAATCCGTCAAAACCCTTATTATCAGGCATTGCAAGTAAAGTTTGCTTATGCAGTTACCTGCCATAAATCACAGGGTGGACAATGGGATGCAGTTTTTGTAGATCAAGGTTATTTAACCGATGAAATGATAAGTTTAGAGTATTTACGCTGGCTTTATACAGCCATTACGAGAGCAAAGAAAGAATTATATTTGGTTAATTTTAGTGAGCAGTTTTATAAGTGATTTAACGCCCAATCTATGTTTTTGTGTTGTTTTAATCTTTAGTTTAAAATGATAAAGCTAAAACAATATAAAATATAGATGATATTGGCAAATCGTTTTTTACTGTTTTATAAACTTTTTAACTATTATTCTTTCTTCAGCCATTATTTTAAAGAAGTAAATTCCATTAGTTAAATCAGATACATCTATCACGCCAAGGTCTGAAATTGTTTTAAGTGTTTTACCGGAAATATCAACAATATTAATTTCATTTATATTTAATTGATCACTAACGATTGACAATTGGTCTGAAACTGGGTTAGGGTATAATTCTATTGTTGAGCTTAATTTTTCAATATTTTCTATTTCAGTTATAATAGGAGTTCCAATCACATTGATAGTAAAACCTCCAGCTTTAAATACAACTCCATTTTCTCCAATAGAATCACAATATTGATTAATACAGCCAGCTCCATCATCTACTGTTAAACAGAGATAAAAGGGTCCTGATGTTGAATAAGTGTAGTTTGGATTTTGAAGAATTGAAGTATTGCCATCACCAAAATCCCATAAGTAAGTTAAATTAGTTCCGGTTGAACTATTAACCACAGTTATATTTGTAGTCGTAGTATCTGGGTACATTACAAAACCAGCAGTACATTGGGCTGGAGCAGGTACGCCTGTCACAACTATGGTGTCAATAAAGTAATCAAAACAACTGCCACCAAAAGTAGAATCATTAATAGTTAATGTTACCACAAAAGTGCCATTAGCATTAAAAGTATGGTTGAGACTTGTTATTGTAGATGTATTTCCATCACCAAAAGCCCAATGAGATTGTGAGAAATTTCCTATTGAAGTATTGGTGAAACTATAATTACCATTACCGTTATCTATATGGTTGAACTTTGAAGAAAGATTACAAATTGAAGGGCAGTTAGTGCTAAATGAAGCATTTCCATCAATTTTAGTCGACCAGTTTGCCGTAGCCCATGTAGAATCATCAACTTCAATACAAGTCAAATTAGGATTGTTAGTTGCATCAAACCAAATAAAAGATATGTTATTATTATTTCTAACATTTAAACTATATAAAAGATTATTTTGACACTCTAAAAATGTTAAGTTACTATGTTGAGATAAATCTAGCCCATTAGTTATTTGATTGCCATAGCATCTTAAATTTTGTAAACTTAAATTATTTGACACATCTAAACTTGTTAACTGATTGTTGTAGCATCTAAAGTTTATTAAGTTACTATTTTGGGAAATGTCTAGATTAGTTAATAAATTATCAGAACAGTCTAGCCAGTTTAATACAGTATTTTGAGTAAGATCTAAACTTGTCAATTGATTATATGGGCAATGTAAGTATTCCAAATTAATGTTTTGAGTAAGATCTAAAGATGTTAGGTCGCAACTTTCAAGCTCTAAATGAGTTAGAGCAGTATTTTGAGTAAGGTTAATACTAGGGAATGAACCTAACCAACATTTTAAAGATAATAAGGCTGTATTTTGGGTAAGGTTAAGGCTAGTTAAAACTTTTCCTCGACAGTCAAGATAAGTTAAAGATGTAAATGCTTCTATTCCTGTTATGTCAGTTATTGCCAAATTTGGAGTTAAAGAGGAGTTAGTGTAGCTAATGTCTAAATAGGTAATAGTATTAATATTAGAAGTTAATACTACACCATCAATTGGAACAGAATCATATCCTAAATCAATTAATGCCTGTTCAAAATTAGGGTCAGGTATTGATGTTGTTTGTGCTAATATTATTTTTGATAGTGTAATAATCAAGAATAGAGAGAGTGATTTTTTCATGATAGTTTTCTTTATCAGTACTATACGTTTACCCCAAATTAATCAATTTAATTGGGTTTTTATAGTTATAGTAATGCTTAAATTGTTGTAGTCGTTAAAAAAAAAGAATATTCTACTTCAAACACTTCTTAACTTTGCGTTTGTGGGCAGCAACTTCCTCTACGTTGCTTTGGTCAGGGAACATAATTTTACAATCGTTGGTTTTCATTGCTTCCATCTCAGCCATTGCTTTGTCAAAATCTTCATCACTTGTACCATCAGCCATCATTATATCTTCTAGCTCTTTGTTTCTTTTTACACACTCGCAAAAAGTTCTTCCCCCTTCTTCTGGTTCCATTTCATCACTTGTGCTCATAGCTTCTTGTAAACTTTGTGGCTCTTCACTTACTTCTTCTTGGTAAACACCTGTTGAGCTAGTATCAGCAGCAGTTTCTTCAGCATTAGGATCATCCACAAATTCTTCAACTACTTCTTCTGTTGTTTCTTCAATAACCTCTTCATCTCCACATGAAGTGATGAAGAACATAAATCCAAAAATTCCTAATAATGCTAATAACTTTTTCATAGTGTTAATTTTGAGTACAGCTTTAAAAGTAAAGAATTTATCTAATCAAAAGACTGTAAATCGGAAAGTTTTTTATAAACGCCTTTTTGTGCAATTAATTCGGTGTGTGTGCCTCGCTCTACAATTTTACCTTGCTGTAATACAATTATTTCATCAGCATTTTGGATGGTGCTTAATCTGTGAGCAATAACCAAAGATGTTCTGTTTTCCATTAATTTAAACAAGGCATCTTGTACTAATTTTTCTGATTCGGTATCTAAAGCAGAAGTAGCTTCATCTAATATTAAAATAGGTGGATTTTTTAGTACTGCACGAGCAATGCTTAAACGTTGTCTTTGTCCACCCGAAAGTTTACTTCCTCTGTCACCGATACGCGTATCATAACCATTTTCCATTTGAGAGATAAACTCATGTGCATTGGCAATTTTAGCAGCTTCAATCACTCTTTCTTTGGTAACTTTCTCAGTACCAAAAGCAATGTTGTTAAAAATGGTATCGTTAAATAGTATTGATTCTTGGGTAACAATACCCATTAAACTTCTTAAATTGTTTAAGCTAAGATTTTTGATGTTAGCTCCATCAATCAATAATTCACCTTCGGTTACATCATAGAAACGAGGTAACAAATCAACTAGTGTAGATTTTCCACCACCCGATTCACCCACTAAGGCAACGGTTTTACCTTTTGTAATGCTTAAGTCAATGTTATCTAAAACCTTAGCGGTATCATAAGCAAAACTGATATTTTTATAATGAATCTCTTTGGTAAATGCATCAATGTGTTGAGGAGAATCAATCTCTGTAATATTATTTTCAGCCTTAAGAACTTCATCAATTCTATCAGCAGAAGCTGCGCCTTTTAATACAATAGCATATGCAGAAGAGAATGCTTTTACTGGGCTTAATAATCTTGCAAAAACTATGATGTAACCAAAAAACTCTGCTCCTGAGAATGATGAGCTTCCATCTAGCACTAAGCTACCACCATAATAGGCTAAAGCTACCATTACCGTTGACCCTAAAAATTCACTAAGTGGTGAAGCAGCATCTCTTTTACGAGCCATTTTTAAGGTAAGGTTCGTATGCGCTTCATTGATGTCGTCAAATTTGTTGGTAACTTGTTCTTCTGCATTAAAAGCTTTAATTATTCTTAACCCTCCAAGTGTTTCTTCTATGGTTGACAGAATAACACCTAGTTGATCTTGTACTTTTACAGAAGACCTTCTTAAACTCTTACCAAGTTGTCCAATAGCTAAACCACTTACAGGTAATAATATCATAGAAAATAAGGTGAGCTGTGGGTTCATTACCACCAAAACAGTAACACTCAAAATAATAGCAATGGGTTCTCTAAAAATCATTTCTAACGAATTGAGGATAGACCATTCAACTTCCTGAACATCTGCAGTCATTCTAGACATGATGTCTCCTTTACGTTGCTCAGAGTAATAGGACAGAGGTAACTCTAATGTTTTTTGATGTATCTTTTTTCTTAAATCTCTAACAACACCTGTTCTTAAAACAGAAATGTAATACAAAGCGAAATAGCGGAAGAAGTTTTTTAGAAAAAATAACAATCCAACTAGAATACAAACAAACAACAAAGCAGCAACTTTATCATTAGCTTCAACCATTTGCCCTAAGGTGTAGTTGTAGTAGGCTTCTACATATTCTTTGGTGTATGCAAAATCAGGTTTTGCAGTTACAGGAATAGATTCTTGATTAAACATTAAGTTTAAAAAAGGAATAAAGAGCATGATAGATAACAACTCAAAAGTAACTGATAGTATATTAAACAGAATGTTTAAGAAAGCATAAAACTTATAGCCTCCAGCGTATTTTAGTATTTTTCTAAAACTCTTCAAAAAATTAGAATAATTCTACTCCCGTGTAATTGTATGGTGAAATTTGCTTTAATTCTGTTTTTACTTCATCACTAACGTTTAAAGTATCAATAAAATTGGCTATCGATTCAGCAGTAATTTTTTCGTTAGTTCGGGTTAATTCTTTCAATGCTTCATAAGGTTTTGGATAACCTTCTCTCCTCAATACAGTTTGTATTGCTTCAGCAGCAACCGCCCAGTTGTTTTCTAAATCAGCTTTAATTTTCTCTTCGTTAATCAATAATTTGTTTAATCCTTTAATTAATGAGGCTAGAGCTAAAACGGAATGTCCTATAGGTACACCAACATTTCTTAAAACAGTAGAATCCGTTAAGTCTCTTTGTAAGCGAGAAATAGGTAGTTTAGCAGAAAGATGTTCAAAAATAGCGTTAGCAATACCTAAATTACCTTCTGAATTTTCAAAATCAATAGGGTTTACTTTGTGTGGCATTGCCGAAGAACCAATTTCTCCTTCTTTTATTTTTTGTTTGAAATAATCCATAGAGATATAAGTCCAAACATCTCTATCTAAATCAATGATGATATTATTAATTCTTTTTAGCCCATCAAATAAGGCAGCAAGATTATCATAATGTTCAATTTGTGTGGTTGTTTGCGAACGATTTAACCCTAAACTATTGTTGACAAAGTTATTGGCAAAATCTACCCAATTGTACTTAGGGTAAGCAACATGATGAGCATTTAAGTTACCTGTTGCCCCACCAAACTTTGCCGAAAAAGGAACTTGTTTAACTTGTTTTAGTTGTTGTTCGATTCGTTCGATAAAAACATAAAATTCTTTACCTAATTTGGTAGGAGAAGCAGGTTGTCCATGCGTTTTAGCTAGCATTGGGATGGCTTTCCATTCGGTAGCCTTGGTTTTTAGTATGTTTAAGGCTTCATCTAGCAAAGGGTAAAAAACATCATTTAAGGCTTCTTTTATTGATAATGGAACAGAGGTGTTGTTAATATCCTGAGAGGTTAACCCAAAGTGAACAAATTCTTGCTGCTCTCCAATACCTAAAGCTGTAAATTTATCTTTGATGAAATACTCAACTGCTTTAACATCATGATTGGTAGTTTTTTCAATCTCTTTTACAGATAAAGCATCTTCTTCAGTAAAATTTCTATAGATGTCTCTTATTGGTTCGTAAAGAGATTTATCAAAACCTTGGAGTTGAGGTAATGGTAACTCGCATAAAGCAATAAAGTATTCTATTTCAACTCTAACTCTATATTTAATTAAAGCTGCTTCAGAAAAATACTTTCCCAAATCTTTTGTTACTCTTCTGTATCTTCCATCTATTGGTGATATTGCTGTTAGTGCGTTTAGCTCCATTTGTTAAATATTTATAAAAAGACAAAAGTAACCCTTTTACAGAGAATAAGCAGGGTGATTATTACGTATATTTGGAAAGAGTTTTGAACTAAATTTGGCAAGTATGTTTAAAAATTTTGGTGTAGGATTTAAGGCATATGGAAAAGCGATAGAGATGGTTTTTTCAAAGCATTTGTGGTGGTATTTGTTATTCCCAGTATTGTTGAACATCATTTTTTTAGTTGCGGGTTGGCTTGGTATAGGTTCTTTAAGCGATTGGGTTGAAAACTGGTTGCAAAGTGCCATGAAAATTGAGGATGATTCCTTCTGGGGAGCTGAGTACTTGACACCAGTTTCAGATTATATTGCCGGAATAGCAGGTGGTTTTGTTTGGTTGGTTTTAAAGTTTACCTTCTTTTTTGTTTTTGCTCGGTTTGGTGGATACATCATTATCATATGCTTATCTCCAGTATTTTCATTTTTATCTGAACGAACAGAAGAATTGCTAACAGGAAATGAATATCCATTTAATGGCGATCAGGTAATGCGTGATGTGGTTAGAGGTGTTTTAATTGCATCTCGAAATTTATTTATTGAGCTTTTTTATATGTTCGCAGTATTTATTCTAGGTCTGTTTATTCCTTTTATAGGTGGTTTGTTAGGTTCATTTTTCTTATTCTTCATTTCTTCTTACTTCTATGGTTTTTCTTTTATTGATTATACTAATGAGAGAAGGAGATTGAGTATTAAACAGAGTGTTCAATTTATGCGAAAAAATAAGGGATTAGCTATTGCAAATGGTTTGGTATTTTCATTTTTCTTGTTAATTCCATGGTGTGGAGTTACTTTATCAGGTTTTGTAGCAATAATTTCTGTGGTGGCAGCAACTATTGCTACACATAATGTTGTAGATTTGTCAACCAATCAGTACGCAAAAAAGAAAGAGCAAATTGAAGATTAGGGTTTCGGCTGTATCGTATTTAAACACATTGCCATTTTTATTTGGATTAGAACATTCTGATATCAAAAACGAAATTGATTTGTCGTTAGATATTCCATCGGAGTGTGCAAGAAAATTAATGGATAATGAGGTAGATTTGGGTTTAGTTCCTGTAGCTATTATACCTCAATTAAAAGAGTATCATATCATTTCTAATTACTGCATTGGAGCAGATGGTAAAGTTGATACAGTAGCACTGTTTAGTGATGTTCCATTAGAAGAAATAGAAAACATTTATTTAGATTTTCATTCTAAAACTTCGGTTACTTTAGTTAAAGTTTTAGCGGAAAAGTATTGGAACATAAACCCAAAATGGATAGATGCCTATGAAGGGTTTGAAGAGAATATAAAAGGAACAACAGCAGCTGTTATTATAGGAGATAGAACATTTAGTATAACTAAAAAATATAAATACGATTTATCTGAAGCATGGAAAGATTTTACTGGACAACCATTTGTTTTTGCATGCTGGGTTAGTAATAAAAAACTTCCGAGTGAATTTGAATCTAAATTCAATGATAGTTTGACAAATGGTGTTGCAAATATTAAAGAAGTTATAAAACAAAACCATATAGAAGAACAGGTGTTGTTGGATTATTTATCCAATAAAATAGATTATCGTTTTGATGATGATAAAAAAGCTGCTCTCAACAATTTTCTTAATTTAATGGTAAGCTAATTATTTTAGTAATAACATTTTGAATACTCATCATATTCATTATTTTTGTTAGGTACTCAAAGGCACTTTGCACACTTTTATCTATGGCATAATTGATGTGTAGATTGATTAAATCTTTAAAACATGAAAAAAGTTATACTACTGTTTTTGGCAATCTATTTCATTAACCCAGTATTTTCTCAAGATGACAAGAAAACGGGTAAGATAGGTTATAAGTTTAAGATGCAAGAGGCTCGCCATAAGTTTTTGACTGAACGTGATATTAGGGGGGCTTTAAATATTTACAGAGAATTAAAAGAAGATTATACTAATGATGCAATGGTTAATTATCGTATTGCAGAGTGTCATTATGAGTTAAGAAATTTTGATTTAGCGGTAGAGTATTTTCAGAATGCAAGAAAATTGAATGATGAAGTGGATGATGAATTGTATTTTAACCTTGGGCAATCCTATCATAGGAATGGGCAGTTGGATGAAGCAATAGAGGCATATACTACATTCAACTCAAGGGCTTCTAAAAAAGATAGAAAGTTTTACAACATTACTAAAAGAATAGCTCAGGTTGATTACGCAAAGAAAATGATTGCTAATCCTGTAAATGTAAAAATAGAAAACTTAGGAAACAATATCAATTCAAAAGGTGGAGATTATGCACCTTCCATTTCAGCAGACGGTAAAACAATGATTTTCACATCCAGAAGGGCAGACACGAAGGGTGGAGGAGTTGATAAAGCAGGGGACTTTAAATATTTTGAAGATATATACATTGCTGAATGGGATTCTACGGAAAGTACTTGGGGAAAATCTCGCCCAATAGAAGGTAAACTGAATACAGAAAAACATGATGCAAGCCTGAGCATTTCACCTGATGGAAACAAAATTTACATTTATAGAAATGATGGAGAGGTTTACATTGGCGATATCTTTGTTTCTAAGAAAAGACAAACCTCTGGAACTTGGGGATTACCAAGAGCATTAGAAAAACCAATTAATACTTCTTATTTTGAAAGTTCTGCTAGTTTATCAGCTGATGGAAACAAATTATATTTTGTTAGTGAACGCGAAGGAAAAAAGAATGGAGCGCAAGGTAAAGGAGATATTTATGTTGCTGAGCGTTTAACAAAAACAACTTGGTCAGAACCTAAAAATTTGGGTCCGGTGATTAATACCCCTGGTGATGAAATTTCAGTATTTATTCACCCTGATGGGAAGACATTATTTTTTAGCTCAAATGGTCATTTGTCTATTGGTGGCAAGGATATTTTCATGTCTAAACTACAAGACGATGGAACTTGGAGTAAACCAGAGAACTTAGGTTACCCAATCAATACAGTTGATGATGACGTACATTTTGTGTTGAGTACAGATGGTAAAACAGCTCATTATTCAGCAGTTAAGGAAGAAGGTTTTGGAGAGCGAGACATATACAAAATTGATTTAAGTAACTACCCAATTCTTACCGAAGGAGTTTCTATTAACTTATCTATTTTAAAAGGAATAGTAACAAGTGGTGAAGATAACGTAGTTGCCAATATGGAATTTAAGGATGAGAGTGGAAAAGTAGCAGCAAAGACAATATGTAATGATGAAGGAGATTATTTTATTACTTTACAAGGAGGTAAAAAATATACGGTAACCGCTTCAGCAAAAGGTTATGAAACCAAAACCGTAGCTGTTGATTTACCTGTTGGAAAAGGTAAAACTCATATACATGTTGAGAAGGTAGAGCTGGTTAAATTACCTGAAGGGGAGTAATGCTTAAGGGGAAAGGCTTTATTCTTGATAAAGAAAACAACAGGTATAAAACTTATGTTTCTTTTCTTGGTATTGAGTTTGGAGAATGGAAAAAGCTATTAAATTTCAAATTTGTTGCAATTACTGAAAGGCAAGGAACACAGAAGTTAAACGCACCACGCACTTTTTCTGCATCATCTACAGTTAAGTTCCCATTGTTTTGTATTTATTTATGTATTGATAAGAAAAGAAAAATTCTTTTATATAAATCTAAGGGCAGGAGCGAGTTAGAAACTATAGCTCAAAAAATATCAAAGTACTTAGGTATTGATTTGATTAACTATATTAAAAGTAATTAGCGGGTTAATGTAACATAACCTTTATAAATAGGTACAACGCCTATTGGATCATTAGGATAGAAAATAAAATAGTAAGTACTTTCGTGTTGATTACCACCACCCCAATTGTTTTCATAATTATCCGACTCATAAATTAATTTTCCCCAACGGTCAAATACTTCTAACCTACTATTTGGGAAGTATTCTAAATTTTCAATTACAAAGTAATCATTTATCCCATCACCGTTAGGGCTGAATACATTTGCAAATCCACATGAATTACAATGCTCAATGTCTATGTATATTGAATCAGTTGTACTGCACCCCCCAATCATTTCAACAGTCACATAATACCATCCAGAATCTATAACGTTATAATAATGATTAGTGTTTCCATCTTGCCATAAATAATTATTGTAAATAGTATCTATAGCTAATAGGTAAGGTAATGAATCAATACACACAACAGTATCTGGACCTAAATCTATTACGGGGTAATCATTTACATTAACATAAGTTTGATTGCTTGAAGAACACCCATTGGTATCAGTTATTGTTAATTGATAAACTCCTGAATTATTAGGTGTTACATTCAAAAGAGTGTCACTTTCATCATTATTAGCATAAGCATTTGGCCCAGTCCAGCTATAAGTAATACCATTTATTGTGTCAGTTGATATAAACATACTGTCTCCACTACAATACAGGTTCTGAGTATAAATATTTGGGATAGGTGGAGAGGGTAGAGTTGAAACATAGATAGAGTCCATTTCAGAACTACACCCATTCGTATCTATACCTAAAAGTGTATAGTGCCCAGAAAGTACAGGGTTTATTTCTAAACTATCGGTATGTGAGTAGTTAAAGTTAGGGTCAATCCAAGTTAAGGAATCTAAATTGCTATTTGTGTACAGCAGTAGAGTATCATTCGTACAATAAGCCGTATCCCCAAATATAGTTGGAGCAGGGGTTTTAGGATGTATGGCTATAAATACACTATTATTAGAATTAATACAGCTAACACCATTAACAGTTAAATAATAATAACCAGTATCATTTAAGGTAACAAAAGGGTCAATGTAATTTACTAAAGTACTTATAGTACCACTAGCATTACTCCACTGATAAGATGCACCATTGATATTATCAGTGTATAAATTTAGTGTTTGACCTTCACAAAGAATAGTATCCCCATAAATATTTGGTGAGCCATTTGTTGGAATTACAGTAATATGAACTGCTATTCTTGGACTTGTGCAGCTAGTATCGTAGTTCTCAACATAAATAGTAGTATCATTTATCAGGTTATATAGAGTAATGCTACTATTGGAAGAAAAAGGTATGGTTGATATAGAGTCACTATACCAATTGGTGGTTAACCACGAGTTAAGATTAATGAGCGTAGCACTATCTCCAAGACATACTGTTTGACCTTGAACATTTGGAGTAATACCTCCAGGGTGCATACTTATGTGTACAGTGTCAGAAACAGCTGAACAGCCAGTAGCTCCATCAAATACAGTAACATAATAATCTCCTGTATCAGTAGTCATAAGTGTTTGTCCATAATGCTGTACAGGAGACCATTCATAAGATGCCATACCAGAATTAGTGGTTAGTATAGCAGTGTCTCCTGGGCATATTGTAGTATTAGTAAGAGGTATAACACTAATATTTAGATTAGCATCAGTAATAACTACACTATCTGTAACTGTAAAGCCACATTGTGTTACTTCTACATAATAAGTGCCAGGTTGGTTAACAATAATGTCAGGATCATTTGCAGAACCAGCTGGATACCACTGAACACCTGGACTTCCACTATAAAAAGCAGTTAATTCTATTGAACCTGTATGACAAAGTTCTGTACCTGGATCAGCTATAATATAAGGTGTGTTGTACTCTTTAAGTTCAATGGTATTTGAGGTTAAAACGCAACCATCATTGTCGGTTAAAACGCAATGATAAAAACCAGCTACATTAACCCATATACTTTGGTTACTCCCTATTGAATTTCCTTGAGGACCTATCCAGTCATAATTAATTCCAGATTGTACACAGGTAAGCAGTATAGAATCGTTAGGGCAAATAATGTTATCGGGTACATTACTGGTTATGGTTGGGCTTGGTTTTACGGCAACAAAAAAACTTTTTGAAATGTAAGATGAGCAACCTGTAGTTGTGTCTGTAAGGGTTCCGCTATAACTATAACTACCTTGCTGATTAGCAAAAATAGTATCACCAGCGGCATTTATTGTTAAAATACTGGGCCCACTCCAGTTAAACCCGCTAATTATACTGTCTGTCCAAACATTAATAGTATCTCCTGGGCAAAGTAGTGGGTCTCCGCTAACAGTATAAATGGAAGTTGATGGATTATTCATCACAGTAATATACACGGAGTCGGTTACACTATAATGAACTGTATCAGAACCACAAAGATTGTCATACCCAATAATGAAGTTATAATTAACTGTGTACCAACCTGTAGCTGTAGGAGATATACAGCCAGTTAAGCAGTTAGTTGAAGGTGACAAAATAGCATTACTACAAAAAGCGGTATAATTACCTGTTGGGTTGGTAATTGAATCTGCAACAACATAACACACAGTTTCCCCTTCACAAATACTATCTTTATTGAAAAGTATATATGGAATTATAGTGTCAGAAACAGGGTAATCATAAATTAAATTAAAACCAGCATTACGGGTGCAACCATTGGTGTCAACAACATTAACAGAATGAAAACCATCTGTATATATTTGGTGAGGAAGACTATCATTGTAAGTTGCAGTTGGTGTAGTGTAAGTAAACTGATAGGTCGAATCTAAATCGTTAAACCATGTAGTTGCTGTATCAGGGTAACATAATTTAATATTATTATAAGGCGGGTAGTTTTGATTGTTAAACCCATGGTCATCAGTTAAATTTGGTAATTGAGGTAGAGGATTAACTGTAACATAAATACTGTCCTTACTACTCAAACAGCCGTCAATTCTTTCAGACTGAACAGAATAATAGCCACTAATATTAGTATTGATGCTTAAAGTAGTATCTCCAGTATTCCATAAAAAATCATAATAAGGACCGTGGTGTGGGTTAAAAGGTGTAGCATTATAATTTTCATAGTAAAATCCATTACCAGCTGTAAAAGTAAAGTTTCGAATTGTACCGCTCCCACAAAACGTAACGGAATCAGGGCAGTTAAACTCTATGCATGGAGGATTATTAGCATTATAACAAGATGTAAGCTCGTAATAATAATAATGATTTAAGTTTAAATTAACAGGTCGTCCTATCATAATGTCTTTAGCTCCAACAGCATTTAAGTAACGATAAGTGTCAGCAGGACATCCAGGAGACCATGAGTAACCAGAAAACCCTTTATTAATACCTGGGAAATTAGAAAATGTTGTTGGGCTGTAGGGGTAATTAAAATATTCGGTGTACCCTCCTGAAATAACTGGATTATCAGCTTGTGAAATAGCAATACCAGAACAATAATCATTCAATGGTCCACCATATTGACGCATCCATTGCCTTTGCCCTGATTTATTATATTTTGTAATAAAAACATCGTTATAACCAACAGAATTAAATAAACCAGAACCTAAGGTGTCAGCATATTCGTTCATTACACATTTAAAGGTTCCAGCAATATAAGGATCTTGGTTTACATCCAAGCAAATTGCTTTAGAGGATACTTCAGAGTCTGAATCATCTTCTTGCATCCATATTACCTCTCCATTGGGAGCCATTTTTATTAAGAATATTCTGTAAGTATAATTCCCATTTAAAAAATAATTAGTGGTATTACCAATAATTATCATTTGTCCCTGAAAATCTCCTGTTATGTAAACATCATCTGAGTTATCAATTTCAACATCATAAACTAAGGTTTGTACTGCTCCCATACGTCTAAACCAAATTTCGTTTCCAGTAGGGTCTAATTTAAGCAGCATACCAGCATTAAAAATGGTGTTGTTGTGTTGAGAACCAGCAATGGTTAACGTGTCTGAAAACTGACCTGTTACATAAATATCATTATTAGAATCAGTTTTAACAGCTAATCCTCTATCATCATATTTTGCAATACCTTGTATTGACCATAAATTATTTCCATTAGCATCGTATTTTGATATAAACATATCGTAAGCAGGTAGTCCAGAATTAGGATCAATGGCACTTGAGAAATTATTTAAACCAATTTGAGCAGTACCTTTAAATTGCCCTGTTACAATTACATCACCGTTATTATCAACGGTAATGCCATAACCTGTATCGCCTTCATTTCCTCCTTCTGATTTTACCCATAGCACATTACCATTGTTATCTAATTTCAGTACGAATATATCTTGTGAATTTCCTGAAGCAGTAAGTTGTATTGAGCCAAAATTGGCTGTTCCCTGAAAGTATCCTGTTACATAAATATTCCCCGAATTATCTAAAGCTATATCATATCCTCTATCTGCCAGTGTACTACCAAAGACTTTTACCCATAAAAAATTACCGTTGGCATCACTTTTTGACACATAAATATCACTGTAGCCATTAGTTGTTAAGTTAATTGATGGACCAAAAACTGAAGCTGCTGTTGTATATCCTGTAGTGTATATATTACCAGAAGCATCTACTTCTACATCATAAGATTCATCATTAAAGTTTCCTCCAGCTGAATTTATCCAATTTTGAGAGTAGCAAAAACCACTTAGGATAAAGGTGGATATGATAATAAAAAACTTGTTCATAATGACAGTTAGTGTGTACTAAAACTATAAATATTAGCTTCAAGAGCCAAAAGCAATTTGCTTAACGGTCTGAAATTAAATGTTTTCGGATAAAAAGTAAACGAAGAGTTTATCGGGTTGGTTGCATCAAACAGTTCTCAAAAAGGTTACTTTAAGGTTGTTGATTTTCTCAAGGAGAATAATAATATTTTCAGTTTCGCTTTGTCTTATTCTAAATTCAATAGTTCCAGATTCTTCTAATATCTGTTTGGTAATGTTGAGTTGATGTTGTTTTACAAAATTCATTACATCACTCATAATATCATAGCCAAATTCTAACCTGTAAAAATTATCTACAGTCTGTTCAATAATTGTTGCATTTTCAAGAGCTAATTTAGCTGCTTCTCTATATGAAGCAATCATGCCGCCAACACCAAGTTTAACACCTCCAAAGTATCTTACAACTACTATTGCAATGTTAGTTAATCCAAAGGATTGTATTTGTCCATAAATAGGAGCTCCTGCAGCATTGTTGGGTTCACCATCATCACTGTATCGGTAATAGTTTTCATCTAAACCTAGTTTAAATGCATAGCAATGATGTCTGGCATCATGATATTCTTTTTTCAGTTGAGCTAAAAACTCTTTAAAGTCATCTTCCGAATAAACAGGAGCTGCAAAACCAAAGAATTTACTTCCTTTCTCTTTATAAATGCCTTTAGATGGAGTTGCTATGGTTTTGTAAGTGTCTATTTTCTTCAAATTCAGGACAATCAATTCTAATTTCACTATCCAATAAATTGCTATCAATCAAATTACAATGATGTGAGTTTTTGTTTTTTGAGTAATAAACACAGCCAAAGCATGTTCGTTGCACAGTTAATACACCATTTTTATTAAGTTGGTAAATTAATTGAGATAACGTAGTGTATAATTGGGTAGTGTCTTTTTCGGTTAGTTTATTAATTTCATTACTAATAGGGGTAAAGTAGTTGTCAATATCGTGTAATAGATTTTTGCCTTTGTTGGTTAAAAATAAATTGTAACTTCTACTATCTGTTGATGAAAAATCTTTTTCTAAAAAATCTTTGTGATGTAATACTTTAATTGCATCACTTATGGTTGGTTTAGTAACATTAAATTCTTTGGCTAAATAACTTACATTACATAGCTCAATTTTATGAGTGTTAATAAAGGTAAGTAGTTGTATTTGTATAGGGCTAATTTTATGGGTTTTGGCTTTTTCCCACAACAATGCTTTATAAGCTTCAGAAATACGCTCTAAGCCAACTACAATTTTATGTGTAATATCTTGCTTCATAAAAAAGTCTGCTAAAATATTTTAGCAGACAAAGTTAGTAATCCTAATTATAAATACATTTAATTAATTGCAGTTTTCAAGCTCCACAATATCAAAACCGTATTTTTTTATAAGATCAGTTGTTTTTTCAGAAGCACTTTCAATATGACAAAACGAGCATTTTTTTGTTGAAATATTTTCAGTTTCAAATTTTTTTGTGGCAAGATAATTTTTGCCATAAGCTATTATTTGCTTTTTATTTTTAAAATCAGAAGGTGCCAAAATGTCGAAGTGCATTACTTTACCATCTTTTCGTTGCACAAAAGTGTCCCAAACAGATACATTCATAGTTAAATAAATTAAAAATAGTTAGGATTCAAAAATAATAGGAGTCCTAACTATTTAGGTTAAAAAAATTATTTTAAGTCTTCTATTGAAGCCCCAAAGTTGATGTGTAAGGCATTTCCATTAGGAGTTACTAAAGCGGGTACAGACTTTACTCCACTCGCTTCTGCAGTACTGATTTTACTTTTGTCTTCTCCTAAATGAACTACATCTACATTAGCTGCTCCAATTAAATTAATAATGTCGTTTTCTGCTGCCACACATACTGGACAACCTGCATGATAAAAGATTGATTTACTCATAATTTTAAATTTTAATTGTTTTAGCAATATCGCTGGCACAAATATAGTAAGGAATCCTAATCAAATAAAATAAAAAACAAAAATATTTTATAAGAATCTGATTTACAGTTACAAAAAAGTGATTACAAAAATAGAAAGTACAGCAAAAAATAATCCTAACCAATTTCTTCCTGATAGTTTTTCTTTGAACAGCAATAAACCAATAAGAGTAGAACCAATTACAACTCCCATGCTCACAACGGGAAACACTTGTGATGCTTCTAGTCCAGAACTTTCCAACGCATTAAAAAAGAAAATTAGAGAGGCAAAGTTTGGTATTCCAAATAATAAACCTGCAATAATACTTTTTGATTGAATTTTATTTTTGTTTTTAAATTGTTGCATAAGAATGATAAGTAAACCACATATTCCTGCAATAATTAATAAACACATAAAGAAAAGGCCTTTGTCATTGTCACTAACAACTGTTTTTTGAGCATTATTAAATATGGTATCTGCAAGTCCTTGACCAACAAACACTATTATTATCAACCAAAGATATTTTTTATCAAAAACTAATTTTTTACCTTTAGTGGAAGATAAGTATATACCAACAATAGCTAGAACAAAACCAAGAATTTTTATCCAGGTTAAAGTTTCGCCAGGATATAAAAAAAGAGCAATTCCAACGGGAATAAATAAAGAAAGTTTGTTTGCTATTGTGGTAATAGCTATTCCTACTTTTTGAGTGCCAATTGCATATAAATTAAAGGTGGATATAAATAATATGGCTATGGCAGCTGCATGATAAATCCAATCGGATTTTAATACATAACCTACCGAAAAATCTTGATCAGACACATATAATCCACAAAAACCAGCAACAAAATAATTAACCGTTAATGCTTGTATGTTATCAATACCAAACTTATCAAAAAACTTGAAAAAGATAATTAGAACATTAAAGGAAAGTATGGTGATTAAAATATCAATCATTCTTATAAACACTTAGAATATCTGAGCCAAAATGTAAAGTTTGGAAAGGAGGCTTATTAAGTTTTGGAGCTTTAAGACCCTTTTCAAAATTCTTGTTACCTACAAAAACTTTAGCATCATCCCAAAGGTCTTGTTCAATGAAAGAGTTTAATAGTTGGGCACCCCCTTCAATAATAACAGATAGAATGTTTCTTTTATGGAGTTCAGATAAGACATTTTCTAAAATTCTATCATTTTCAATCTTAATGTATTCTAAGTTAGCATTAGTTTCATTTTTAGTTTTATTAAAAACTATAGATGGAGTAGATTTATCAAATACATGTAAACTGTTTGGTAGCCTTAGGTTCATATCTAAAACAACTCTTAATGGATTCTTTCCTTCAATTTCTCTTACTGTTAGCTTTGGGTTATCATTTAAGGCTGTGTTGGTTCCAATCATTATTGCTTGTTCTTCACTTCTCCATTGATGAACTAAAACTTTACTTTCGGGGGATGTTATCCAATTGTCTTGGATTTTATTTTGACTTCTATCAATGTCAATAAAACCATCTTGAGTTTCTGCCCATTTTAAAGTAATGTAAGGTCTTTTATTATTGTGAAAAGTGAAAAACCTTCTATTAATATGAAGACATTCTTGTTCTAATACTCCAACAACAACATTAACACCATGCTGTTTTAATTTTTTTATACCATTTCCAGAAACTTCAGAATAAGAATCTATACAACCTATAACAACCTTAGATAATTTCTTTTCAATAATTAAATCTGAACAAGGAGGAGTTTTTCCGTAATGAGAACAAGGTTCTAAACTTACATACAATGTAGATTTAGAAATTAAACCTACATTCTCACTTTTAACCGAATTTATACAATTTACTTCTGCATGAGCACCTCCATACGGGCTTGTATAACCTTCCCCAATAATTTTATTGTTATATACTAGTATCGCTCCAACAGAAGGGTTAGGGGCAGCATCCTTTAACCCTAATTTGGCAAGGTCTAAACATTTAAAAATATATTTTTCATCAATTGTCATTGCTAACCAAAAGTAGTTCTTTTATTATGAAAGAAATCGGCAAATGCGTAATTTCGTTCTTCTATATTTTAAAATTCAAAGGGATGGCAAAAAAGTCAATTATAACTCCAAAATCAGAAAAATTTTTAGAAAAATATTTAAACAACGCTTCACCAACAGGTTTTGAAAGCGAAGGTCAAAAACTATGGTTAGATTATATTAAACCTTATGTTGATGACTACATGGTTGATACTTATGGCTCTGTTGCGGCTATAATTAATCCTAAAGCTGAATTTAAGGTAGTTATTGAAGCACATGCGGATGAAATTTCATGGTTTGTTCATTATATTGATGATAAAGGGTTTATTTATGTGAGAAGAAATGGAGGTTCTGATCATCAAATTGCTCCTTCTAAAAGAGTAAACATACATACAGATAAAGGAATTGTTAAAGCAGTATTTGGCTGGCCAGCAATTCATACTCGTAAAGAAAAAGAAGAAACACCAAAACTCAATAATATCTTTTTAGACTGTGGGTGTTCATCAAAAGAAGAAGTAGAGAAGTTAGGAATACATGTGGGAAGTGTGATAACTTACGAAGATGAGTTTATGATGCTGAATAATAAATATTACGTAGGTAGAGCATTGGATAACAGAATAGGTGGTTTTATGATTGCTGAGGTTGCTAGGCTTTTAAAAGAAAACAAAGTGAAATTACCGTTTGGTTTATACATTACTAATTCTGTTCAGGAAGAAGTGGGGTTAAGAGGTGCGGAGATGATGGTACAGAATATTCAACCAGATGTTGCAATTGTTACAGATGTTTGTCATTGTACACAAACACCAATGATTAATAAAATTGAACAAGGTGATAATCATGCTGGGAAAGGGCCAGTAGTAACTATTGGACCTGCAGTGCAAAATAATTTATTGAAATTGATAACTGATACCGCTGATAAAAAGAAAATACCTTTTCAGAGGGCTGCAGCAAGTAGAGCTACAGGTACAGATACAGATGCTTTTGCTTATGCAACAGGGGGTGTAGCTTCTGCTTTAATTTCGTTACCGTTAAGATACATGCATACAACTGTAGAAATGGTTCATAAAGAGGATGTAGAAAATGTGATTAAGCTGATTTATGAATCACTGCAGAATATTAAAGATAATCACGATTTTAGATACTTAAAGTAAAAAAGAAAAGGAGCTTAATAGCTCCTTTTTTATTGAATTATTACTTTCTGTGTAGAACTCTTTCCATTTTCATTTACTTTTAAAAAGTAAATTCCATTTTGGTAGTTGGAAACGTCAATTTGTTCAACTGAATTACTACTAAAATGTTCATATGCAATGTTTCCTAATAGATCAATTAGTTGAATATTCTTTTCCCTTAGATTATTAAATATTAAATTGATTTTAGAATTGCTTGGGTTAGGAAATATTCTATATTCTTTGCTTTCGGCTGTTTTAATTCCTACAGTTGCATTAATTTCAATCTTAAAAGTTTTACTGCTAACAATTTGATTAGATGCCATACCACCAGCAATATATTTTTCATAATAATTTATACTTGCGACTCCTCTTAAATCCATTGGCATATTTGGTCCAGCCGTTTGAATTGTGTCAAAAGCATTGTTGTTCCAAACGTAATTATCAATATTAGGATCAACTCCTCCAGACCCGTTGTATGCGATACCATTATAATTATATGTTGTTCCACTACCACCAAACCAATGAGGTATGTTAAATGCATTAAAACAAGCAGATCGATATGTTATATTTCCAGTGTTTATACTTGACCAAGTAATTTGTGTAGGATTGGAAGGATTGATTTGACCTATTCTTAAAGAATTTTGCCCTGGATAATTAAAACCGTACAAGGCTCCTCCATGGTAATAAATAGTATTTCCTATGATAGTTCCTGAGGCTCCAAAAACTTTATACAAATTGTTTGGAACAGGGGTTCCAACTACCCACTGGTCATTAGCGGGGTCGTATATTTGCACATTGCCAACATTTCCAGTATTGCTCCAACCAGTAATTACATAAATTAAACTGTCATTCCAAACCGCTTGTACATGGTCGTCTATTGGAACAGGGACTGGAGTTCCATCAGATAAATAAGTGTTTGTTCTTGGGTCATAACGATGAACTCTATCTGAAGAAGCTTCGTTTCCATTGGAATAGACATGATACCCACCAATGATATAGATGATACTATCCACCCAGCTTGCACCAGCTGCAATTTTACCTAGAGTATCAGGCAAAGAGGGTATGGTGTCCCAAATGTCTGTTACACTATTATATCTAAAGGAGCGTAAATGAATTCCTGACCATAGCTTAGTACTGTCAATACCTCCAAAAGAATAAACATATCCAGTATCGTTAGCCCATCCTTCAGCCACAGCATTATTTGCAACAGGTTCAATCATAGGAGATAATTCTGTTACAGTTGCCACTGTATAATTTTGTGCTATGCTTAGCCCATAAGTTCCTATAAGAATTATTATTGATAATAATTTTTTCATTATATAGTTTGTTTAGCTGCTTAAAGAAATGACATACCCACCATGTTTCCTAATATTCAAAACAATTCCATTTTCAAATAAGAGGTATTGCCCTTTGATTCCCTTTAAAATACCATTGTACTCGGGTACTTTGTCAAAACCAATACTTTTAACCTTTACAGGATAGATCGTTACAGGATAATTGATTTCTATCATTTCATTATTCTCTACTAAATATTCATGATATTCTTTTGGAACCAGCATTTTTGTTAGTTCTCTTTTTTCAGTTAAATCAACATCTGGATGGATATTCATTAGCATATTACGCCAGTTTGTTTTATCAGCCATGTGGTCTTTTAAACTCACTTCAATCATACCAGCTAAATACCTGTTTGGAGTTTGTGCTAATTTAATAGCTTTTACAGCTCCCTGATCTATCCATCTGGTTGGTACCTGTGTTCCTCTGGTTACACCAACTTTTAATCCGCTAGTTAATGATAAATAAACAACATGAGGCTGTAATTGTACTTTTTCTTCATAAGCCAAATCTCTTTCTTCTATACCTAAATGAGCTTGTGATTTTTCTGGGTGAATGAACCAATCAGCGGCTTCTGGTGCATTTTTAAAACATGGGTAGCAAAAACCTTGATTAAAAGATTTAACTGTTTCCCTCCCGCATTTCACACACTCTATTTTATTTTCATATTTAAGGGTAATTTCTTTACCAATAAACTGATTCATATTTACTAATTCATCACCAATTGGTAGTTCATATTGAACTACTTCACCTAAATGGGTGTGCATTTTCCTTATCTGACCTGTAAATTGCATAACTTTGATAGGTGCTGTTTTATGATTAATAATCAGTAAACTAAATTAAGCAATGGAACTAATAAACTCAGTTTTTTCATGGATAATAAAAAAAAGAATCCATCAAATGGAGCTTTTCATCAAATATCCAATTGAAGTTCAACAAGAGTTGTTTCAAAGTTTAATAGCAACGGCAAAAAATACTGAATGGGGGAAGAGTTACGATTATAACTCCATTAAATCTTATCAAGATTATGTGAATAGAGTTCCTTTGCAAAATTATGAATCACTTAAGGATAAAATTATTAGGATAAAACATGGAGAACAAAATGTTTTATGGCCCACAGAGATTAAATGGTTTGCTAAATCTTCGGGGACAGCTACGGGCAAGAGTAAGTTTATTCCTGTAAGCAAAGAATCTTTAATTGATTGCCATTATAAAGGAGGGAAGGACTTATTAGCTATTTATCATAACAATCATCCTGAGACAAAATTGATTAAAGGTAAAGTATTGGTGGTAGGAGGGAGTAGTGAGATAAATGCCTTTAGCAGCAGTTCTTATTATGGAGATTTATCGGCCATTATCATGAAAAATTTTCCGATTTGGGTAGAACAGAGGAGAGTGCCAAAATTGTCTATTGCTTTAATGGATAATTGGGAAGAAAAAATTGAGAGAATGGTTGAATCCACCATAAGTGAGGATGTTTCTAATATATCTGGAGTACCTTCTTGGACACTTTTTATGCTCAAAAGAGCGTTAGAAGTTACAGGTAAGGAAAATGTTTTGGAAGTTTGGCCTAATCTAGAACTATATATGCATGGAGGAGTTAATTTCCTTCCTTATAAAGAGCAGTTTAAACAATTAATTCCTTCTCCAAAAATGAATTATTATGAGAATTATAATGCATCAGAAGGCTTTTTCGGTTTACAAGACCAAAGTGGAGTAGAGGAGATGTTGTTAATGTTGGATTATGGAATTTTTTACGAGTTTATTGAGACAAAAGAGCTTTCCAATGAAAACCCGAGAACAGTTACACTTGAAAATGTTGAGTTAAAAAAACAATATGCAATGGTTATTTCAACAAATGCTGGGCTTTGGCGATACCTTATTGGTGATACAATAGAGTTTACATCTTTAAATCCGTTTAGAATTAAAGTAAAAGGTAGAATAAGCCATTTTATTAATGCTTTTGGTGAGGAATTAATAATAGAAAATGCTGAGAAAGCATTATCACAAGCATGTGTAAAGACAGAAGCTATAGTTAATGAATATACAGTTGCTCCCCAATTTTTTGTTAATAAATCTACAGGAAAGCATCAATGGTTAATAGAATTTGATAGGCAACCAACTGATATGGAGCAATTTTCTGTTATATTAGATGAAGAATTAAAAAAACTAAATTCTGATTATGAGGCAAAGCGGTTTAATGATATGGTTTTAGCTAAACTAGAGATTAAAATGTTAAATAAGGGGACGTTTTATAGTTGGATGAAACAGAAAAACAAACTTGGTGGTCAACATAAAATACCACGTTTATCTAACGATAGAAAATATGTGGATGAATTATTAAAAATGGTATAAATTTAGCAATGATACTATGATGAGGTTATTGATAGCCATACTACTATTTAGTTCAAATTTAGTTGCACAGTACAAAACGGAGTTTAAAGGTAATTTGTTAGCTACTGATCAGTTTGGTTATTTCTATGAAATTAAGGATACTGAAATAATTAAGTATACTAAGCAAGGAGAGGTATATAGAACGTTTAGTAATAATGTGTTAGGGGTAATTGCTAATGTTGATGTAACCAATCCTTATAAAATATTGGTTTATTTCAGAGATTTCACTAAGATTCTTATACTCGATAATTTTTTAGCTGAGACCACCGATGCTATTGATTTAACTGAAATTGACTTGGATGAAACAACTTTAGTTTGCAGGTCATACAACGATGGAACATGGTATTATGATCCTGTGAGGTTTGAATTGATTAGGAAAAATCAGGAATTAGTTACAACCAACACTTCTGGGAACCTTGCTAACTTGTTGGGAAAAAATATTCAACCCAATTACTTGTTAGAGTACAATAATAAAATCTACTTGAATGATGAAAACCATGGAATATTGGTTTTTGATGTTTATGGTACTTATTTAAAAACAATCCCCATAAAAGGATTACAATCTTTTCAAGTAAGAGATAAGCATTTAGTTTATGCCAATGATGAAGGCTTAATTGAAACTTACGATTTTTTCACTTTAGAAAAAAACCAATATAAATCACTGATATACAATAATGTAAAATTTGTTCAGATTCAAAATAATTTAATTTATATTATTGATGCGAACAATATTTTAACCATTGATAAAATTGAAAAATAGCCTTTCCTGCGTTATTATTTTTTGTATTTTTAAGTCCTTTTTAAAATCAAAATATGTTAGTAGCAGTAGCAGGAAATATAGGTTCAGGAAAAACAACTTTAGCCACTTTATTATCAAAACATTATAATTGGGATGCACATTTTGAAGATGTAGATGAGAACCCGTACTTGAATGATTTTTATAATGATATGCAACGCTGGTCTTTCAATCTGCAGATTTACTATATGACAAGTAGAATTAGTAAGATTCAAGAGTTAAGACAAAATAAGAAGAATGTTATTCAGGATAGAACTTTGTATGAGGATGCTTACATTTTTGCTCCTAACTTACATTCAATGGGGCTAATGACTACAAGAGATTTTGAAACTTACTTTACCCTATTTAAACTACAAGAAACATTTATTCAGCCACCTGATTTATTAATCTATTTGAGAGCATCAGTGCCTACCTTGGTTAATCAAATACAAAAGAGAGGTAGAGATTACGAGGAAAGTATACGTATAGATTATCTAAAACGCTTAAACGAACGTTATGAAGCATGGATATCTACTTATGAGCAAGGTAAAGTATTAATTGTAGATGTTGATACTAATAATTTTTCCGAAAATGCTGAGGATCTTGGTGAGATTATTCAATCGGTAGATGCTGAGTTACATGGATTGTTTGAAGCAGAAAAATAGATAAACTTTTATAGAATGATAAAACCCGATAGATTTTCAAAACCTATCGGGTTTTTATTTATGATTTTCCTTGATGGGATGTAATGGAAGCAGAATACCAGATTATTTATTTTGAGTTATTAGCTGATTAGGCTGAACTCCTTATCTCAGCTTCGCTTCGTAAGGAGAGAGAAGTTGAGTGTTTGTTTTCCCCTGATGGAGTTCAACGGAAATCAGGGATTTAGAATTTAGATTGCGATTTATTGATTAGATATTGTTAATTAGGTGACAAGGAGAGGAGGGTATTTCCCTGAAGAGCCTAGCGGATATCAGGGAACCAGAATAATGGGTAAAGATTACAAATGATATAGATATTGGTTGAATAGGCTGGACTCCTTATATCTTCGCTCTGCTTAGTAAGAAGACAAGGAAGGAAAAGAGGAAATTAAGAGTATAAAAAAACCCCGCTAATGCGGGGTTCTTTATCTTAAAGTTCAACTTCTTAAGATAGTTCTTAGAAGTGGAATAAAATGTTAACGTTTGCACCAGTTACACCAGTATCAAAAGACCATGATCCAGAGCTACCAGTTTTAGTAGTAAATGCATCAACTCTTTGATCAGCTGCGTTCCAAGACTCAGTAGAAGTTTCACCTTCTCCAGTAGAAGCCATGTTGAAGCCCCATCCGTACTCAGCACCAACAGATACTTTTGGGAAAATGAACCACTCAACTCCGATGAAACCATTTAATCCAATCATAAATGTACCACCATTTTTAACTTCAGTGTTTCTTGAATTACTTACTGCACCATTTTGATCAACAACAATGTTGTTCGCAATGTTAGTAGAATCCATAGTAGCTCCGTACTCATAAGTAGAAGAACCACCACCAATGATACCGATCATTAACTGACCACCGTAATACCCTTGGATTCTAGTGTTACCTTTTCTTTTTTCAAGACCACCACCAACGATAAATGCTAAACCGTTAGAGTTAGAAGTTTTGTTTTCTAATGCACCAGTACCTGGTAAAGTAGATCCTGAAGCAGTATCTTGAATAGTAGTAAAGCTGTTACCACCCATACCAAATCTGAACATTAATCTGTACGCAGTAGACTCATCTTTGTAGTATTTACCCATTAAAGCCATAGTACCAGCATTAGTACCTTGCCAAGTAGCACCACCAAAAGAGTTACCATTTGTACCGTTAAACATTTGTCCACCGTAAGTTAAGAATGGATTAGCATCGAAACCGATAACCCAGTCACCAGCTTCTGGTAAATAAGCTTCACCTTTCTTAGACGTTAAACCGTCTTGAGCGAACATTGCAGTAGCCATAAATAAAGAGGCTACAAATAATACTTTTTTCTTCATTACAAATTGTTTTAGTTAAACTTTAATTTTTATTATTTAAAATTTTTAGTTCGGTGCAAACATAATACATTTTTTTGATAACTCACAATTTTTTTTTTATTTTATTAACAATTGTGAATTGTTATCAACATATGTGTTAATAAGTCTGCAACCTATTATTTACATTTTCAAAGCAAATTAAACTAAATAAGCTATACAAGCCTTGCTCTTAAAATAACATTTTATTAACAAATTGTTATTTAGAACCAGTCTAATTTATAAATCACTATCAATACTTAGTTCAATCTCATCATAGATGAACTTACCAGCTATCTTACTCATTAATGATTTAGAACCATATTCTATTCCATAAGCTGTTCTGTCAAAAGCAAAAGTAGCTTCTACATGAAGTTTATCTCCTTTACTTTCTATATAAGCAGGAAACTCGATACCATTAGTTACTCCTTTAATGGTTAAATCAGCAGTAACATTATACCAACCTTCATTTTCTTCATCTTTAGTAGCAGAAGTAATTACAATATTTGCATTTGGATGTTCAGCTACGTTAAAGAAATCTTCATTCTGTAAATGACCAACTAAGTTATCAGCATCTTCACCTTCTAAGTCAGTACAAACCATTTTAGTCATATCTACAGTTAATCCACCAGTGATATTTCCTTCTTCCATTTTAATAGTAGATTCAGAAATAGCTACAGTACCATCGTGCATTCCACCAACTTTTCTTCCAACCCATTTAATTACCATAGCATTTTCAACTGGAGTAGCTTCTTCAACTACTTCTTCAGTTACCTCTTCTACAACAGCTGTTTCTTCAACAACTTCTTCGTGAGCTCCAGAAGTATGCCCGCCTAAGATAGGAGCAATTACTAAACCTACTAAACAAGTTAACTTAATTAATATGTTCATTGAAGGACCAGATGTATCTTTAAATGGATCACCAACAGTATCACCAGTTACCGCTGCTTTATGAGCTTCAGAACCTTTATAAGTCATTTCTCCATTAATTTCAACTCCAGCTTCGAAAGATTTTTTAGCATTATCCCATGCACCACCAGCATTGTTTTGGAAAATAGCCCACATAACACCAGAAACACAAACACCAGCCATATAACCTCCTAATGGCTCAGCACCAAACACTAACCCTATAATAATAGGTGTTACAATAGTAATAGCACCAGGTAACATCATTTCTTTTAATGCAGCTTTCGTAGAAATCTCAACGCACTTACCATATTCTGGGGTTCCAGTTCCTTCCATAATACCTGGAATCTCTTTGAATTGACGTCTTACTTCCATTACCATTGCCATTGCAGCTTTACCTACAGATTTCATGGCTAATGCTGAGAAAACAACTGGAATCATACCACCAACAAATAATGCAGCTAATACATCTGCTTTAAAGATGTTAATTCCGTCAATTCCTGTAAATGTTACGTAAGCAGCAAATAATGCTAATGCAGTTAATGCAGCAGAAGCAATTGCAAAACCTTTACCTACTGCAGCAGTAGTATTACCAACTGAATCTAAAATATCTGTTCTACCTCTTACTTCTTCTGGTAATTCACTCATTTCAGCAACACCACCAGCGTTATCAGCAATAGGACCGAAAGCATCAATTGCTAATTGCATAGCAGTTGTAGCCATCATAGCAGATGCTGCTAAAGCAACACCGTAGAATCCAGCTAATTCGTAAGAACCATATATTGCAGCAGCAAATAATAATACAGATAAGAATGTAGATTTCATACCTACAGCTAAACCTGCAATAATATTAGTAGCAGCTCCTGTAGAACTATTTGTTACGATATCTAATACAGGTTTTTTACCTAAACTAGTAAAGTGAGCAGTTACAGCAGATATTAATGCTCCAACAGCTAAACCAATAATAGCAGAATAAAATACATTGATTGATGCTACTTCTTGAGCTCCTTCACCAAAGAAATTCATTACCAATGTTTTAGGTAGCATCCAGTCGATTAAGAAGTAACTAGCAGCTAAAGTAATAATAATAGATGTCCAGTTACCTATATCTAATGCTTTTTGAACTTGTGGTTCTTTAGCATCATTGTTTTTAATCTTTACTAAGAATGTTCCAATAATAGAAGCTACAATACCAACACCAGCTATCATTACTGGTAATAATATCGGACCTAAACCACCAAATGCGTCTGTGAACTGTGTTCCAGAAGCATCAGACATATCTTTAATAATGTAATTACCTAATACCATAGATGCTAAAACTGTTGCAACATAAGAACCAAATAAATCAGCTCCCATACCAGCAACATCACCAACGTTGTCACCAACGTTATCAGCAATAGTAGCAGGGTTTCTTGGATCATCTTCTGGAATACCAGCTTCAACTTTTCCAACTAAATCAGCTCCAACGTCAGCAGCTTTAGTATAAATACCACCACCAACTCTTGCAAATAAAGCAATAGATTCAGCTCCTAATGAGAAACCAGCTAATGATTCTAGTACCATTGTCATTTCAGCATAAAAATCTCCTCCATCAGTTAAGAACATTTTCATGAATACCATAAAGAATATACTTAACCCGAATACAGCTAAGCCAGCGACACCTAAGCCCATAACAGTACCACCACCGAATGAAACTTTTAATGCGTTTGGTAAACTAGTACGGGCAGCTTCAGTTGTACGAGCATTTGCTTCAGTAGCTACACGCATACCAATGTTACCTGCTACAGCAGAAAATATTGCACCGATAATAAAAGCAGGTACAATCATCCAGCTAGTAGATTCTACAATTGTAGAAATTCCAAATAAAGCTCCAGATGCTAAAACAACAAAAATGGCTAATAATTTATACTCAGCACTTAAGAAAGCTAATGCACCTTCTTTAATGCTTTTAGAAAGTTCTTGCATTCTTTCATTACCAGCACTTTGTTTTTTTACCCATGCCATTTTTACGAACATGAATAATAATCCTAGAACAGCCAAACCAATTGGCACGAAAATCAAATTAGATTCCATAATATATTTATTGTAAATTTTTTAATGTTAAATTTTCAGGTCGGCAAAAGTAGATTTTTATCTATTAATGTGCAAAGTTTAATCTTAAATTTCAACTAAGCAGGTCTTTTATTTTGAATATTGAAAATTGTTTTTCAGGGGTTATTTCTTAAAAAAAAGACCCAAGAACGTGAAACTTAGCAGCGAAAATAGGGTATAATACCCAAAAACCAATAGTTTATGGCACTTCCATGTAATAAAAAAACAAATTTAGAGGTAGACCACATAGATAGGTATGGCGAACCTGTTTTAAGTAATGCTAGGGTATTATGTCAAGATTGTCATGCGAATACGAGGTCTTATGGTCAACCTAGAGATGGCAGAAGACCTAAAAAGGAATTTCCTCTTGATGTAAAGAATGCTGCATTGATTAGAAGTGGATTCCAATGTGAATGCACTAAAGATAATTGCCATTAAATACGTCAGTCAAAAAAGGCACTATAATTAAATGATGGGTCTCGGAAATGGAGTATGAGTTGTTTTTCAATTCGCTTCCATACAGAGCCTACCATGATAAACCAAAACCTAAAATCTTCTAACCAAGTGTTCAGGCTTATTTTGTCCGTTTTTATTTTTTTATTTACTAGACGTAAAGTGTATTTGTAAATAGATTGACAAATCATACTTACGATAAAGAAGACGGTATTGAAAGTCATATCGCTAAATGGAGGGTACTTCCACCCAAAATTATTTCTTAAATCATCAAACACTCTCTCCTCCCTTCCTCTTTGGTTATAAAATTCAATAATTTCTTCTTCAGTTGATTCAAAATCATTCGTTATAATCATCCTTCCAATATTATTGTCTATGTTTTTATCTTGAAACCTACAAGTAACCACCCTGTAATATTCTTCTTGATGGCTATATCTGAATAATTTATATTTTATAGAGGATACTTTTACAGGAGTAATTGTATCTGTAGCTTCAATTTCAGTATTTCTCCATTTACCTTTAGATTTTATTCTAACCAATTCTATTAAGTCCGTACTCTTTCTTGCTCGTATATAAAACTTAATATTTTCCTTAGTTAGGTATTTAAATATTTCATTATTATAACCTGCATTATCCATTCTAAGCCTGTCTATCTTAGTCAATTTTTGTTCTCTTAGATGATGAAGAGTGTTTTTGATATGGTCTAATAATTTGTATTTAGCACTCACATTTCCGTTTCTCATTTCAAGATATACTGCCTTACCGTCAATTATTGAAACACATGGATGATAACCCCTTACTTTTTTCTTAAAACTAAATTTAGAGTCATAAACATTAGTTGGAATCACTATAGTATCAACATCAAGTGTATGGCTTTTCTTTTTATTGAATATCTTTAATTGATTCTGAATTTTTAGCAATAAAGAGTTTAGTTTATCATTATTGTTTACTTCACTCACCCTTGAGTTAGAAAAGTTTTGTTCTACTTTATTTGGAGTAGCTAATTTCTGCATCATTCTCCTGATTGTGTCTCTTGAAGGGAGTTTACCATTTAAATGAGGTATGTTTTTAAAGTTCTTATTAATCTTAGAAATTTTATCAAACTTATTTGCACCACACAATAACCCGTACATCCAATACATAAGAATCTCTCCTGTTGAATATTTGGCTTGTTTCACTCTTTTGCCCAAATGAGAATCAATCAGCTTATCTATTCCTAATTTCTTCATCTCATGAATAATCACATTGATGCCACCAAAAATATTTTCGCCTGAGTTGGTATGTTCTACTTTAATCTTCACAGAAAAGAAACAAACGGTTTAATGTATTCTACTAAATCAGGAAGGTTAATAATGGTTATAGACCAATCTATAATTGCTATTGCGTTAAATAGCTTTGGATGTTTCCTTTTGAATTTCTTGCCATAAATCTTGTAAACGGCAAGCATTTTGAGTACTTTTGTTCTCATAACTATTTTGGTTATTAAAAAGGAAAGAATCTGTTTTAGCGAGTAGAACTTTCCTTTTTTTGTTTCTAATTATTTACTTCATTTTCGGACATATTCTGTGCCATTTTTACTTTAAAATACATCATAACTATCTAATAATTACATTATTACGATAATATGATATGCAAAGAAAAAGAAAGGATTACTCAATTAAAAAAGTTTATTCTTAACAAATGATGTAAATGAAAAGTTCTAGGAAGTGTTAATTTTTTTACTTATCATTGAAATGATAAGTGAATTAAAAAATCAGCCGTTTTCGGCTGATTTTCACTTACAAATAGGGTAATAATAAAGTTTAAGAATGGAATGCAGGATAGTTTTCAAGAATGTTTTCTTGGGTCTCAGTATCTCTATTTTTGATTATTTCCTCCTTCTCCGCTCTGCTTAGTTCATTGGCTATTATAAAATCTAAATCCTGTTCTGAACAACAATCAATAAAGCTGTCAAAGACATTATGTATCCTCTCTTCTGCCATCGGTGAATATTTAATTAGGTTAATAATATACTTTCTATAGCAGTAAATGATATTGCTGCTAATAAACATGCAAAACTAAAAGACAACAACAAGTTTCTCAATCTTCTAAATAGAGTGACATCTTTCTTTTTATCAGAAAATAAGAGTGTGAACCCGACTAGAAAACTTGCAACAAAGAATATAGATGCTCCAAGATACATGCAAGGAGTCATCATCAAATGTTGTGAATCTTTATAAAATGTAATATAAAAAACATGTCCTATTAAAAGTGATAAGAAAGGGGTGATATAATCTTCCCGATTTAGAATGTACTTTTTCATGTCTCAATCTTTGAATACAATTAAACGAACTGTATTTCCATCGGAAGTTATAAAACCATCAACTTTACCAACTTTTCTTTCCGCCCTCTCTATTTTGTTAGTTATTACTTTAACCATTTTTTCAATATTTGGAGACACCATTCCTGATTTTGCACCCGATTTAATAGTTGTAATTTCTATGTAATCTCGCATCGGTTCAGACATAATATAAACTTCATACCCTTGAACTACTCGTACTAAGGCTTTCTGCTTTTCCGTTGAATCTTGACTATAAACTATTACTGCTGAATTGATAATAAATAGTGTGAACAGGAATTTCATGATACATGCTTTCATTTTTTGACCTTTTAAATTACAACTCAAGAGTCGGTGAGCGTTTACCGAATAGAAATCAATATTAATAATTATTTTTCAATAATGACCAAAAGGTCATTATTATTTTAGTTGAAATATTAGACCTTTCACCCTCATTATGGGTGATAATTCTGAAAAGCATTTAGATAAAGAACTGTTAAAAAAAGTATCTCTTCGAATTAAACAATTAAGGGAAGAAAAGAATATTACTCAAGAAGTATTCTATAATGATACAGGGATTCATATAGGTCGAATAGAAGCATGTAAACGTAATCCTTCAATTTCTACCATTAAAAGAATCTGTGATTATTTCGAAATCACATTGGAAGACTTCTTTTCTATAGGTTTTAACACCTAACGAGAACTAAAATTTTTCTTGGAGACTCTTTATTAAATTAATTAGCATTGGAGCTGATTTAGTGAGAGAAGCTTTGGTTTTATACTTACTTAAAAACGCTTCAGCGAACTTAGCTTTTAAGGCATCTAATTTATCTTGCTCTTCTTTTAATTCTTTTTTCAGCCTTATAATCTGACCTATAATTGGCGATTTATCCTTTAGGTCAATCTCTTCCTTAAATTCTTTTTTATAAACCGATTTAATAATATCGTGAGGGTAAAAATCTTCTAAGGTACTTTTCTGTGGAATAGATTTATCAATATCATAAATTGTAAAAACATGATTCCTTTTAAAATTACCCTTATAATTTTCTAGTATTTTCTTTTTCCATTTCCTACCCTCATTATCATCATCAAACAAAAAGAAGGCAGGTACTTTTTCATCTGCTAATAATGCAGCAATCCCATATGTTCTACTCGCCCCTTTTGCTGATTTTATAGAACTGTTAAAAGTTATTTTAAGTAAATCAATTACATGATTTATTATTTTTTTATCGCTATCACCTTCAACAATTAATATGTTGTTTGGTAGTAATTCCTTGTACAGGTTCAGACCAAATGCTGATTTTAATACTTCATCATCTTGTAAAGGAGTATCTTCAGAAATTTGGTTAATAGTAGTTATGTTATTCTTTTTTGATACTATCCAATGCCTTTCGGGGCAATTGGTATCAATCATATAATGACTATGAGTGGACACAAAAACGTGATTATTCTTTCCAATTTTTAAAAGCTCATCTCTCATATATCTGACTCCGCTTGGGTGTAAATGGATTTCGGGTTCGTCTATCAAAATAATGTTCTTTTTCAACTGATTACTTTTATTCTGTGCTGAAAGAGAAAGGATAAGGGAAATAAAATGTTTAAAGCCATCACTTCGTTGGTTCATGTTTGTATAGTCGTATTCTATGTCTTTATCCTCTACATGTATTTTGCATTTTGCCCCATTAATAGATACTTTAATTTTTACCTCATGCTCTTCCCATATAGTGTTTATATGGTCGGTTATTGCAGTAGATAATTTGCCAATTAAAGCATCTGTTTTTGCTTGACTAGATAAAGCTATCTCAATTGCAGATTTAATATCATCATCCGAAGTCTTACCATATATAGAGAACATATTTTTTAAAGGAGGAGAAATACTCGTATTCTCTTTAAACGCATTCAAATCAATAGCATCATTTATTAGATATTTAGTGTCAGGTCTCCATAATTGAAACTTAGGCATCCACGAGTTAAAAGTGGTTTTGAATTTTGAAGCAATTTTTGATTCTAAGCCTTTTTGTGTTAGGAGCTTTCTGTCATCAGTAAGAAACCCTTTAGCATTACTCTTTGTTACTTTTTGCCCTTCTAAATCATACTCATCTTCAATTTTTTTAATTACCGTACCCCCACCTTCTACTTCTTCAGTAAAATATTCATGAAAAGGTAAATCGGAATTAATTGATATAAAATACATATGGTTAGCAGCAGTTTTTGCCTTTTTATAGATATTCTTTTTTAAAGACAGTACTTTAATCTTGTCTGTAAATTGAGTAGGTAACCCCAATTTTTTACTTACAAGGGTTCTAAAGTTTTTTAAATTTTCTATTTCAACATGAATATATATTTCGAGATATTCATCATTGTCTTGTGCAGGGTTGTAACAATCATCTAAATATTTTAACCCTTTCATCCCATCTTCTGCAAAACTCATCCCTTTTAGTAATGCACTTTTACCGCTTTCATTAATTCCTACAAAAAATGTTGTTTTACTTTTATTAGTACCTGACCCATATTCCTGTAATGGCACAGTAACATCTTGAACACTTTTATAATTTAAAATATCTATTTCCTTTACTTTCATAATTGATTACTTTAGCAGAAACGAACCCACAATATAGCCAAACCATGAAAATAGAGCAAGAGCTAAATCCTGAAAATATTTTTGAATTAAAAAAGGGTCATGTTGTTATAACAGCAACCTCAAAAAAATATGATTTTAGTGAGGGTGACTTTAACTTAATTATTTACGAAGTGGAGAAAGATGGTTCTGAAACCATTTTTGATAAAATCGCTATACATAGAGCTAAGAATTACAACCCTAAAGTACATAACGAATCATATACATTTCAGAGCGACATGAAGGTGCGTTTAGAGGTCAAGTCAGAATTAAAAAGCGTAAAAGAAATATCCTTAGTAGCTATAAACCTCTAACGATATTTCTTATATCAAATTGATTGAGTTGCTTTTTACCATTTCTTGGAATAGAAGAAGTTTGGTAAACCCAATTTTTATGGAAACCTGTGATGATGTGCTTTGCTTCCAAAATCTTATAAGCTTTTTCAATAAGTTCAGGATGATTCTTTGCTTCAGGACATTCTATTAGAAGAAACTCTAGAATTTTCTCTTTAGTTAGAACCTGATGAATCATTAGGCTAGATGCTATACTACAAAGTATATTTATTAAAAGAGTTTCCCTTTTTGTATTTATAGTTCTCGATGCTTTGCGTTGTTGTTTTGTCTTACTTTTTGAGACTTGCGTAATTGTGGCTTAAAAGATTGTTTACTTATACATTACTTGTTTTACCGCTTTGATGATTTTATCAACATTAGGTAGGTAAGCTTCTATTAAAGGTACAGAAAAACTCATTGGTACATCACCACCGTTACTCTAACTACAGGGGCATCTAAATAATCAAATGCATCTTTTTGAACTTTAAATGTTACTTCAGTTCCAATACATCCTAAAGGCCAAGATTCTTCTACACATACTAACCTGTTAGTTTTCTTAACAGAGTTAATTACAGTATCATAATCTATAGGTCTTACAGTTCTTAAATCAATTACTTCTGCATTGATTCCTTCTTTGGCTAATTCTTCAGCTGCAGTTTTTACCAGCTTCATCATTTTACCAAAACCAGCAATAGTAACATCTGTTCCTTCTTTAACAACATCAGCAACACCAATAGGAATGATGTATTCACCTTCAGGTACTTCGCCTTTATCTCCATACATTTGCTCAGACTCCATAAAGATAACAGGATCATTATCTCTAATGGCAGCTTTTAATAAGCCTTTTGCATCGTATGGGTTAGATGGTTCAATAACCTTTAATCCTGGACAGTTAGCGTACCAGTTTGCAAAATCTTGAGAGTGGGTAGCACCTAACTGACCAGCAGAACCCGTTCCACCTCTAAATACCATTGGTATATTTAGTTGCCCACCAGACATATTGTACATCTTGGCAGCGTTATTAACTATTTGATCGATTGCAACTAATGAGAAGTTCCAAGTCATATATTCAACAATTGGTCTCATTCCGTTCATAGCTGCTCCTACGGCTAGTCCAGTAAAACCATTTTCAGAGATAGGAGTATCAATAATTCTTTTTGCTCCAAATTCATCCAACATTCCTTTACTTACCTTGTATGCTCCATTATATTCTGCAACTTCTTCCCCTAAAAGAATAATACTATCATCCTTTCTCATCTCCTCGCACATTGCTTCATTTAAGGCTTCTCTAAACTGAATTTCTCTCATAGCTTTAAATTTAAGTGGAACAAAAATATAAAATAAATGTAGTTTTTTAAGGTTTTTAATATTTAAAGCTATTTTTGACTTTAAGTTGAAAAGCAGTAAAGAAAAATATCAAAAATTTTGTGAGGAGAACATTGGAGTACCACTATTCCTAAGGTATAGTTGGTATCAATCTTTATTTGGAGATAATTGGGATGTTGTTTTAATTGAGAGGAAAGGAAATGTTTTAGGTTTTTTACCTTATATATTAACCAAAAAGAAAACATTTTCTTTGGTTCGTCCACCAATGTTAACTCCTTATCAAGGAGTTTGGTTAAACTATCCAGAAGAACAGAAGTACACCAATCGCTTATCTTTTGAAAAGGAAGTGGTTGCTGAAATAATTAATCAGCTACCTCCACTAGATGCTTTTCAGCAAAAGTTTGTTCCTGAGTTTACCAACTGGTTACCATTTTACTGGGAAGGGTTTAATCAGACTACTCGATATACTTATATTTTAGAAGACTTATCTGACAAGAATAGAATATTTGACGAGTTTAGAGATAATATTAGAAGAGAAATAAGAAAAGCTGAGAAAGTGCTTACTATTGAGGTTATTTCCGATATCGACTTGCTTTATCAGTTAAAGCAGGATGTATATCAAGCTAATAATGAAGAATACCCTATTTCGAAAGACTTACTTAATAGAGTTGGCAACTATTGTTCTGAAAATAACTGTGGAGAATTATTAGCTGCAAAGGATACTGAAGGAAACATTCATTCTATACTATTATATGTATGGGATGAAAACTCTGCTTATTATTTGCATGGTGGAACTAATGTAGAATTTAAAACATCAGGTTCTATGAGTTTGTTGTTGTGGGAGGCAATAAAACGTAGTGCTTCAAAAACGAAAGCTTTTAATTTTGAAGGTAGTATGATGGAATCGATTGAACGTTATTTTAGAGCATTTGGAGGTAAGCAAGTTCCGTATTTTGAGATTAGTAAAACCAATTCTAAGTTGTTAAAACTTTTAAAGCATTAAAGGTTTAGCAAAAAATATTGCAACTTCTTGCTCCAATTGGTTTAGTGTAAACCAGTTGGTAAGTTTTTCTGGACAGAAATTAATATTACCCTTTTATCATGTGGCTACTGATACTGAAAGAGATCATTATAAGCATCTCTACCCTATAAGAAGTATAGAGGAATTTAAAGCAGATTTAGAGTTTTTGCTAAACAACTTCAAACCAATTTCTCTAAAAGAGTTGATTGACATTGTTAATTCAGGGAAAAAACCTGAAGAAAAGATATTTCATTTAACATTTGATGATGGGTTAAGTGAGTTGTACACTACTGTTGCATCTTTGCTAAAAGAAAAAGGAATACCAGCTACGTTTTTTGTGAACACAGATTTTATTGATAATAAAGACTTATTCTATCGTTTTAAGGCAAGTATTCTTACAGAAGAATTTGCTGCTAAAGGTTTATTGGAAGTTCCTTTTGATAAAGCATCAGATTTGGATGGTTTTGCTGAAACCATGAATTTCAATTTTTCTGAATACTTGAATAGAGAGAAACCTTATTTAACCTCTGAACAAATTCAAGAGTTGATTAATGATGGTTTTACGGTTGGAGCTCATAGTTTGAATCATCCATTGTATAAGTCATTAAGTGAGGAAGAACAAATTAGACAAACATTAGATAGTGTCAATATTTTAGTTGAACAATTCAATTTAGATTATAAAGTGTTTTCCTTTCCATTTACAGATGATGGAGTAGGGAGAGAGTTTTATAATAAAGTAAATAAAGAATTAGATTTAACTTTTGGAACTGCCGGTATTAAAAAAGATGTTTCTAAGAAGAATTTGCAACGTATTCCTATGGAAGAAAACAAAAAAGGCATTGAAATTATTAAATCACAATACCTTTATTATATCTTAAAATCCTTTGTAGGAAAGAATACTATTAAGCGGTAAGCTCACCATTTACGTAATCTCTCAAATATTCGTAGTAGCTGGTTAAATCACCATCTTTACAAATGGTAGCTTTGGCAATTACTTGGTCTTTATCATCAATTAGATGAGGTAAAATCTTATCAATAAATTCTCGGCCAAAATCTGCAGAAGCATCTTTCGGTAATTCACAAGGTAAGTTGTCAACTGCCATTACGGTAATTGCAGCTGGGTTATTGTAATCCGTTTCAGATTCAGCATTAACGTCATAACCATAAAGTGGTTCTGCAATGGTAGATGGTCTTAATGTACATGCTACAGCAGTATCAATGTCGCAGCTTACATCACCAACTACTTTTATGTTAAAATCAGGTGATTTAGCATCTTCTCTTGTAAAAATGTAAGGTGCATTTTCATCCCAAAAATGCCCAGAAATATACATATCGGCAACTTTTGCAAATTTCATGAAATCTCTCTCAAACCTTTCGGGATGTTCGTAAACTTCTTTTCTTATAAAATCAGAGCCGTCAGCTTTTTTATAGTAATCATCTACTAGAATTTGGGCATACACTGGTTCATTAAACGCTTGAGTTAGAATATCATTAGCTGAAACCTTTCTAATTCCAATTTTGTTTAAGATTTCTTCTATTCCTGAGTTTACTCTTCCGCCACCTGAAGTAACAATTTTATAATTACCAGGTAGCTCAATTTTACTCAGTTCAGCTTCCATCTCAGCTCTATCTTCGCATTGGTAAGCTCTTTTTAAATTGTAGGTACCTGTTATTTGTCCAAAAGCATAAAAGCTATTGTAACAGCCAACAATACCGGCATATTTTCCAAAACCAATTAATCTTGTGCCTTTAGTGTTTGTTAACGCTTCATAATCAACCATAGCTATATTTTTTTCAATCATAGCTATTAACAGTTTACGATTATAAGGCTGTTTTTTTATGGTGTGGGAAAAATAGAAGTAAGTCTTACCAGTAATCAAATCATTAATAGGAACTTCTTTCACTCCCATTAATACATCACAATCATCAACATTTTCAACTACATTAATACCTAAATCAGCGTATTCTTGATCCTTGAATCTACGCACATGGCTACTTTGCACCACCAACTCAATCTCAGGATAGTTGTCAACTATCTCTTTACACTGAGATGGAGATAACGGAACTCGTTCATCAGGTGGGTTTTTCCCTTCTTTTATTACGCCAATTTTCATTGGCACAAATATATGTAAAGTATAATGCTTTTCTAAAAGATTTAGATATTTAAGATTCAAAATGGGTAACTTTGTAATGTTCTTTGAAAATATTGGGGTCGTTTTTGGTTTTGACAGCAAGATGAAGTGGTAAGCAAGCATGTCGAGCATTGTGAATTGGCTCGTAAAACTCGGTTCTCAAATCGCTAATTGGCGAAAATAACTATGCAATGGCTGCATAATCACGACTAAGTCGGATTATCTTAATTCTAGCCCTTAGAGGGCAGAACCATTTTCCTTTCAGCAGTTCTGTTCATTAACTGTTGTTTTTAAGGAATCATAATTTTGAACTAGCTAAGTAAAAAGCTTCGATTTACTGGCGAAACACAAGAAGCTTAAGCCTTTAGTTGGATGCTTTTAACCTGCTATTGGTCTAACAATTAATTGAAAGCTAAGCATGTAGAAACCTTATTAGTTCCTTGTTTGGACGAGGGTTCGAATCCCTCCGACTCCACAGAGAATAAAACTGCTATATATTTTGTTGAACTGAGAATTTACACAAGCTTGCTTGATGTAAATTCGATGAAAACAAATAAAATTGTGCGAACAATTTGCAGGTTGATTTTGACCTTCGGAAAGGTAGGGACCACCAATGGTAATCCCTCCGACTCCACAAAAAATTACTTTTGTTTAATTGTAATGTTTTACTGTAATTATTAAACTAATTATATTGCCATAAAAATAAATAATTATGGCAGCAAGAATTAGAATTACAAGAAAACACAAAACGCTCAATCAAGAAAATTTCTTTCAATTATTAGATGAATTTATAAAGGATACATCTACCGGTAAAAGGCATAAAAAGAATGGAGCTCGAATTAGTCAATCAACTGTTGATTCATACATTTATTTTCGGATACTAATGCACTCATTTGTGGAGGAATCTAAATTTGAGATAAAACTATATGTTGTAAACAATTTAACTCAAAGAGAAAAAGAGCAAGCTGCCAACTATTGGCGTAAGTTTTACAAAGCATTTACCGATTTTATGTATGATGATAGGGGATATTTTGACAATTTTGTTGGGCATAGTATTAAAAGGCTGCGCGTATTTTTAAATTATTTAAATAACGAACGAAACATAAATGTTGGCAATTTTCATAAATCGTTTTACGTGCCTAAAGAAGATATTGACATTATTACCATAAGTCCGGAGCAGTTTAACTACATTATTTTTAATAATAGTTTTAACGAATTGGTTGAGGCTAGAGGGTTAGTTGAGGTGAAGGACATATTTGTATTTGGTTGCACGGTTGCACTTAGGGTTTCAGACTTGTTAGCATTAACGAGAAAGAACCTAATTATTCAGCATGGTAATTATTACTTAAACGTAAAATCGCAAAAAACTAAAACAAAAACCTCTATTAAATTGCCTGATTATGCCATTGCTATAATTAAAAAATATAAGGATAAACAAAAAACATTACTTCCATCAATTAGTACGGCCTATCTTGATATTCAATTAAAGCGACTAGGCAAATTGTTGCCGGATGATTACGAAGTAGTAAAAACGAGAGAAAAAAGGGGTAGGGCAGAAATTATATACAAAGACCCCATTAATAAAATCCATTATAAACTATCGGATCATATTACAACACATACCATGAGGCGAACAGCTATTACCAATATGCTAAATTTGGGTGTGCCTGAATATATGGTGCGTAAAATTTCGGGGCATGCTGCCAATAGCAAAGAGTTTTTTAAATACGTAGAGTTAATGCAAAGCTCTATGGACAGGGAAACGGAAATATTTTTCCAAAAAATTGTTGAATCTGGTATGGAAAATGCTACTAAAAAACACGCGTTTTTAGCATAATTACGTAAATTTAACAGCTACATGTCTCTGAATATCAATACATATTACAATTCATCCGGCTCTGCTAAGTATAGATGGGGGTTCAACGGAATGGAAAAAGACGATAATTTAAAAGGAACAGGTAACAGTTATGATTTTGGGACTAGAATGTATGACCCTAGAATTGGAAGATGGAAAGTTATTGATAAAATGCACCATCTGCAACCAGATCAAAGCACTTACAAATCTTTTCTAAATAATCCTCTATTTTATAAAGATGAAGATGGAAAAATAGAAGTTGATTTAATTACAATTATTGATAAACGTACAGGTGCTGAAGTAACGTTTGGAAAGGTTTTGAGTAATGATGTTTTTAAAGCAGAAAATAGATCTGAAGGCGGACTTGGAGGAGCGTTATTAACTAAAGTTAGAGTATGGCGTGATAAAATACACCAAACAACAGTAGTAATTAATGAAGATGGTTCTTTTACAGTAAGCAAATCTGAAAAGTTTGGAAAAGAACGTTTGACAAGAAGAGGATTAGGCCGAGATAATGCTTTAATTGCTAATGCAATAATGGATAATATAGATGCGATAAAAGCATTAGCAACTCTTGATTTTGAAGGACCAGGTGAATCACAAGCTGGAGGTGTAATGCTGACCACAAAAGGTTATTCTTATTCACCTACAAAAACTCAGGGTGAGAATAGGGATATACACGAAGTTGAAGCAGATGAATTAGTTTCTGCATTGGGTGGATTATCTGGTGGTGGCATTAATAACACTTCAAATACGATTATTAGGCTACTCAATAATCTAAGTAATTTTGAATCCTTTATAAATTCATTAAATGATGCTGTGAATGCTGTGGTAGACGATAAAATTGAAATTAATAGCCAATCTGAAACTGTACAAACTGGGGATACTGTTCGATGCAAATATTGTATAGAAAGAGGTGATTCTAGTGGTTTTATAATTCAAGGTAGTGATACAAGAGATCATGTAACTCCAACTAATGAAGATGTTCCAAATGAAGAAGAAGATAATTAGTAATATAATATTCATTTTCCTTATCTGTATACTTTCATGTACCTCCGAGAATCATGGAGAAAGTATCGATAAAAATATTACTAAAACCAATGAAAATTTAGATACTCTAAATTATAAACACAAAGAGTACTATGAAAATGGAAATTTAAAATATATAGTTGATATAAAAGATGGAAAAGAACATGGATGGGCAAAATGGTATTATTCTGATAAAACATTAAAAGGAGAGGTTTATTATCACAATGGAGTTAAAATTGGTATAGGTAGATTTTTTTACCCTAATAACTCAATTGAAACTTATATATGTTATTATGCATTAGATACAGAATTTGAGGGTGAAGTGTTTTATAGAGCTGATTATAGTGAGCAAGGAGAGGTAATTAAAGAGCAAGGAGTTGTGTTTCCAAAAATAATTATGTCATCAAATGAAATTAAGGTAAATGAACCATTATGGATTGAAGTATATATCGCGAGACCACCTCATTTAAATTGTGATTTTTATGTAGATGACAAGATAGTAACATTTGAAAAAAATAGTAGTTATTTTCTTGTCGAAAGAGTATATACTAAACCAGGTGATTATAACATAAAGTTACATTTAGAATTTATAAATAAAGCAACTACTGAAAAGGTAGAAGATGCTATGAATGTAAAGGTAATTGTTTCTGATTGAACCCTAAATTATTTCATAAAAATTCCGTTAAAAAGTATCTTTAAAGAGTAAAATGCTACTAAAATTGGTATATGCAAGTTCAAATTTCAGCAATTCATCCGGCTCTGCTAAGTATAGATGGGGGTTCCAAGGTCAAGAAAAGGATGATGAAATGAAGGGAGCTGGAAATAGTTATACAGCTGAATTTTGGCAATATGACAGTAGATTAGGAAGAAGGTGGAATAGAGACCCTATAAACTATCCTTGGCAATCATCTTATGCTACATTTAACAACAATCCTGTATTTTTTGTAGATCCCTCTGGATTAGAAGGTGTAAACCCTCAAGAAGATGCAAAAGGAGAAAAAGGTTCTGTTGCACCAAATGGAGGAATTCGAACAGGTGAAAATTCTATCATAGGGGGTCAAAATTTATGCTTAGGATGCGGAGAAAATGGTGAGGATATCTATGGGTTACCTGGTGGAGAAGGAGAACGAATAGGGGGAACAATTGAAGTAAAGGATGAACCAATTTCTACACAATCGGAAGTTGATATATTATCAACTGAACACATTTCACAACCTGGAGATGAAACTTATATGATGGCGGATGGTTCACATAAAAAATACTCTGCTATAGGAATTTCATTATATGGAATTGCAGAAGGAGCAACTGGAACTATTGAAGATTATAATAAAGTAATACAAGCTTTGAATGAGAATAAGTTTCTTTCTCGTGCTTTAAATAAACAGAGATTGTTAAAAGAATATCAGATTGATCCAGTAACTGGTAAGGCAAAATTCACAGGAAATGGAAGCGTTACTGGTGAAGATATAAATTCAGCCTTAAGAAAATTTAAATTTAAGGCAGGTACGCTTAAAGTATTAAAGGCTGGTGGAGTTATAACCAATTCAGCAGGTATTTTATTGACTTTACACGAAATAGATGAAAGTGGTTATACTATGAGAAAAGGAACTGATTTGATTGCAGGATTCGTTGGTTTTGTTCCTGGCTATGGCTGGATTTTAGCAGGTGGATATTTCGTAACAATGACTGTTGTAGATGGTACTACCCATTATATGATTCAACATGGGCCACCAATTCCATCAGATATCACAACACTTCAAAAAGGGTTTAGTATGTTTGAATAATAAAATATGGTGCTTTTCGACTATTTAGTTTTGTATATATGTTCTCTTTATAAAAAGGATAGAACTCCAGAGGTTTTTGGTGTAGCGATTACGTTATTAGTGACTTACGCAAATTTTCTTGGTGTATCAGTTTTGTTTCAAGTAGTATTTGATATAGATCGAATAAGTATAAATGAGTCTATTTTTATTATGGCACCTATATTTATTTTCTTTGCATGGCGATATTTATTCAACCTTATGACTGTTATTAAATCTCGTGTAAATTTATTTGAACAGAAAAGTAACTATAAACGTCTCTTAGTAGTTTACTATTTAGTCTTTTTATGTGTAATAATGTTCATTTTAGTATTGATAAATCTATTTCGAAATTTTTATGTTTAGTTATGAATAAATATATATTTATTTTCTTATTTATAACTCCTCTGCAGATATTTTCTCAAAAAAATGAGTCTGATTTAAAATCTGAAGAAACTTTTACAATAGTTGAAATAATGCCAGAATTTCCTGGTGGAAATAAAAAGATAAATACATACCTTAATAATCAAGTAGATAAATTGTTAGGTAAAAGCTCATGTAATTGTAAAGTTTACGTGAATTTTGTTGTTGATGAAAATGGAAAAACTGTTGAGGTTGAAATAAGAAAAGGTGTTAATAACAAAAAGCTTAATAAACTTGCCCTAGAAATAGTCCAATCAATGCCAATTTGGAAGCCTGGTAAACAAAAAGGAGAAAATGTTCGTGTTTCTTTAACTGTTCCTGTAACATTCGATGAAATTCTTTCGCATTAATTTAGATACTTATGAGAGTGAAATGCTATTAAAACCGGCACATACAAGTTCACGTTTTAGCTATTCATCCGGCTCTGCTAGGTATAGATGGGGGTTCAACGGAATGGAGAAAGACGATAATTTAAAAGGAACAGGTAACAGTTATGATTTTGGAGCAAGGATTTATGACAGCAGAATAGGCAGGTTTAATTCTGAGGATCCACTGGCAAAACAATATCCTTTTATGAGCCCATATACTTTCTCTGCTAATAATCCAATAAGATTTATAGATAAAAATGGTGAAGGTCCTGGAGACCCTCCATATTTAACTGGTGATGATGGGTTTGATAATCAGTTAGAATTAGTTTACCAAACTTATGGTGACCAAAATTCTTATACGATTAATTATACTTATCATAATGAAGTTGATGAGAATGGTTTTGTAATTTCAAAAGGTGGTGCGATAATAGTTGTTGATAATGAACAAAAAGTAGTATTCTCCTACGCTCATGGTGATATGATAGAAAACAGTGATGCCAATAAAAACACCAACGGTGATTTAATTTTAAGAGGTGTTCAAAGTGTAAACGAATATGGAGCCTACACTTTAATACAAGGAGAAAATGCAAGGAATTATTACAACGAAAATGTTAAGCATTTAGGTCCAACTGATGGTAAAGCAAGATCAAAGTATAAAATAAGAGCTAGAGCAAAAACCCCTGCTATACCTGCAACAATTATTGAGGCTAAAAAACCTATAACTGATGAGCTATCTAGACAAACTGGAACTGCAAATAAAACAAATGCTAAATATAACAGAAATGCTAAAATATTAGGAAAGTTTGGAAGAGGCTTAGGTGTTTTATCATTTGTAACTGCTGGCATAAACATTTCTACAGCTGAAGATAAAAGTAGAGCCGCTGCTGAAGAAGTTGGGGGATTTGCTGGGGCACTAGCAGGTGGAGAAGCAGGAGCATTAATTGGAGCTTCAATTGGTGCACCTTTTGCAGGCGTTGGCGCAGTACCTGGTGCAATAATAGGAGGAATTGTTGGTAGTATTGTGGGAGGTTTTGTTGGTGCAGAATATGGAGCTGAAACTCATGATAAAGTGGAGGCTATAATTGATAATACTAATACAAAAGAATAAGTTATTAATGCTTAAAAGTTATATTAAAAAACTATTAAAAGAAAAAGGAATAAGTACAGATAAATTAAAATCTGTAGAACACTTTGGATCTATCAAATTCGATAAGGAGATATGGATAAATGAAACAGAAGAGTTAAATATAAGTACTTTATCAAGTTTAATAGATCTTAAGAATTATGATGTTAGTAAAGATGATTTAGTACAAATATATAAATGTGATTTTGAAAATAACACTTCATATATTTGTGTATATGAACCACTTGAATTTTACAGTGGAGAAGAAATCTTAAAAATAATATGAAAATAATATTGACTCTTAATATAATATTAATTCTAGTATTAAAAGGACATCCTCAAGATATTACATACAACACTCATAATTCTGTAAGTAATTATGGTTCTTTTGAAATTAAGTATCCTTCAAATTGGAAAATAAATCATCATACTTCCACTATCTTTAATTTTGTTGACCCAAAAACACATGGATTTAAATCAAATTTTAACCTCACTATTTCCAATAGTAGTGGTAATTTACAAACAGATTATAAAAAAAGTATAATTGGTCTTGAAAAATATCTTAATTCATGTAAAATATTAAATCATGGAATAATTTTAATAAACGGAAAACAATGTTCTAAAATAGTATATACTCATAAGTTAAATCAAGAAATAATCAAGGTTATATTATATCAGATGAAGCACAAAAACAATTTACTTAATATTACTTTTAGTTCTTCTGTACAAATGTTTGCAAATAATGAAAAAACATTTGAATATGTAATAAAGAGCTTCAAAATAAATTAATGGGATGTACTAATTCGTTTATGGCTACGAGTGGTGTTACTTACGATTTTACCATTACAATAGATAAAGGAAGCTGTAATCCAGCTTCGAGTATCTTGCTTGAAGTATTAGACCCTAACAACACTGTTATTTATACTCAAACTTTAACAGGAGGTTCGCAGACTTATTCTACGCAATTTACTGCCAATGTTACAGGAGCGTATACCATAAATGTTACACGTATTGGTAATGCTGCAAATTGTTATTTCTTAATTGATGATGTACTCGTAACTCATCAAGAAGAAGTAACCCAAATTTTGTGTGACGATTACAACTCGGACGGGGTTTCAAAGTATAGATGGGGTTTTAACGGCACTGAGAAAGATGATGAAGTGCATGGAGGCGGGAACTCTTACGATTACGGTTTTAGAATCTACAATCCAAGATTAGGAAGATTCTTGAGTGTTGACCCATTGTTCAAATCATTCTCTTGGAATAGTCCATATTCGTACACAGAAAATCAGCCAATTCAAGGAGTTGATTTGGATGGTTTGGAATATTTAGATTACAATGAATCAAGAATTAAACTGGTGAATGGAGAGGCACACATTGATTTGGAAAACTTTAACTCCACAACACGAGCTGCTTGGAAAAGAAGAGATGAAGTTTCTGCAAATTGGCCTGAAGGAAATATTGGTTTCCCTACAAATGTAGCTAGCTTTATTGCTCCAGAACCAGTAAAGGAATCTGTTAGTGCAAGGATGTCGAGTAAACCAGGAGAAACAAATGTTTTAAAACCGACAAATATTGAGAAACCAAAGGCCAAATCTACTGGGAACCCAGATAGAAGGTTTAAAGATAGAAAGATTAATACTGCTGCTCCTTCTGCTAAGACTGTCGCTGGAGCAGGGCTAACTGTTGTCGTAAATGTAATTAATTGGGGAGGAAAGGCATGGATAAATAAAAACACCAATGAAGATAGACGTCTTGTAGATGAACATCTTGTGATTCTTGAGAATAAAGTAATCCCTAATATTTTAACAGCAATAGAAAAAAATATGATACCCGAGAAATATCTTAATGTAAATGATTTGAATGCTATTGCTGCATTCATTTTATCAGGAGAAAGATCAGGAGTTGATTCTGACGTACTTGAAGTAGCTAAAGAAATAACCAAGAAAATTTCTAAAAATTACAAACCTATAGTAGTAGGAAAAACTATTACTTATGGTAATCCTACTGGCACAATAACCCCAGCAGATAATACTGGAGTTTCCAAAACACAAATAATCGATCAGGAAGCTTACGATGAAGCTGGTAAAAATGACAATGGTGATGCTGCCAAGGTTATGGAAGAAATTCGATTAAAGAAAAGTAAAGGAGGCGGTTAATTTCAAAAAAGGTTAGACTTATGAATAAAATAAAATTTCTTTATATCCTAATTTTAGCTTTGTTCTTCTCATGTAATGAACAAGAGAAAGAAATTATGGGTTATTGGTCTATAGAAAGATATCAAGCCGATTTTGAAATTCGAGTAAATGGATTTTATCTTTTTGATGATTATACGTGTATTTTACCTGTATTAAATCTGTCTGATCAAAATACAGATAAAGAAAAAGGAACGTGGTCAACTTTCAAAGATTCAAATTCATTTTATCTAAAAATTGCTTCTTCAAATAATGAATTAGCTGGTGAATATAAAGTCGAGAATTACCGAAAAATTGAAGATAAAGTAATAGGTGGATTTTTGTATAAAGTAGAATTTACTAAAGACAATTTAAAACTGTATTGTGTCAAAAATGGAATATCAACTCATAAACCTGATATTTTTAAATAATCTTATGAAGATAATGGTGTTATTACAAAAGAAGTATATAACAACAATGGTAAAATGTTAGGTAAGTTCATTAAGAAAAATGAATTGTTAGATGGGGAACAAATAAGATATTTTTCAAACGGAAAAGTTAAGGCAAAACTCAATTATAAAAATGGAATAGAAAATGGTGAGTTTTTAGTTTATTATGAAACAGGAAAGTTATTACTTAAAGAGTTTTTTGTAATGGGTAAGAGGCATGGAAAACAAGTGAGATATAATGAAGATGGTACTATTGAAAAGGTAGTAGAATATAATAATGGTGTTGTTATTGAAGATGGAACTTTCTGAAGAAAAGAAAAAAAAGTTATCTATTCGTCAATTAATAGAATTAAAAAATGTGATTAATCGCATTTTAAATAATCGATATAGTTCTAGTTATAAGGAATATATTCATATTAAAGAGGTTACTGTCAATTTTTTAAAATTAAACTACACATCTGATAAGGAAATCTCAACTCTTGTTTCTCAAATTGAGCAAACCAAAATATCGAAAGAAATAAAAGTAAAATCAATAGAATACATTTTTATTATATTGCTAATTATTATTTTTCCATTATCAATATTTTATTTCATTTATTTAGCGAACAAAAAACAGAAAAAGGATTTATTGAAATTATCTAATGTCTTCGGTTATGTTGATTCAATTTTATTTTTAATAAAGAATAAAGAATAATGGTTCTGGGTTCTGTCGCATTAATTCTATAAAAGCCTCCTGCTCTCGCGAATTTTTAACTCACTGTAAATAACAAAAAAATATTGCAATTTTTAGTACCTTTAAGGAGGTAAAAATGCAAGTAAATTTAGCATATAAAAAAAGTTATTTTGGGAATTCATCCGGCTCTGCTAAGTATAGATGGGGGTTTAATGGTATGGAGAAGGATGATGTAATAAAAGGTAATGGAAATAGTTACACCTCATTTTATAGACAATATGATCCAAGATTAGGAAGATGGTTTACAATTGATCCTGAGATTGGTTATATGCCTTGGCAAAGCCCATATGTCTCAATGGATAATAATCCTATTTATCATAATGACCCTTTTGGAAATTGTACGGATTGTCCTAAGAAAATTTCTGAGTACGATGAGGGTACCGTCAGAACAGCAGCTAATTTATTCAAGAAGAATATTACTGATGAAGGAATAGAAGCTAAGGATTTTGATTTTAATAAACTTGATGTCTCTGCACAAGAAGAAATTACTGATGCTATTAAAACTAATCCAGATGTTAGGGGTGCATTTAATCTTATGGTAAAGCAACAACAATATTTGGAAACACATCAAGGAAAGAACCCGGCTTATGCTAATTTCATTGATGATTTAATGAAAAATATAAGCACAGTTGGTGATTTTAACGCTGTTGCAGAATTACGAGAGAGTTTAAAGGGAAGATTACAAGGTGAAATAATGATGAAAATTTTCAGCGTTGAAAATGTAGGAACTATTTTAGCCCTATGGAGTCCTTCTGGAAAGTTTAAACGTGTTAGAGGTAAATCATTTGGATCTAAAAATATATCATTAATTCGTTCAGCATATGTTAAAAATGTGAATGGTTTAGCTGCATTAGGGAAAACATTATTAAAAAAAGGAGTATCAAAAGAAATGACAGCAAGAATATTACATGCTCAGAGGAGATATTTAGGTAAAGTTTTTAAAGATGCAACACCACCAGACATGCTTAAAAAGATTTTTGATAGAAATCTTCGTAAGTATGGTGATAAATGGGGTCCAAGTATAGAGTTTTTAAGAAAGCAAGGTAAGACTTGGGAAGAAATAATCGAAAGCTCATCAAGGGCAGGAGGAAAAGATTTAGGGTTTTAGATTGCTATTATGGACGGAATAATTATAAAATCATTTGAAGAGTTTAATTCAAGGCTTTTATTTGATACAGAGAATTTTAAAATGATCAAAAGTATTAGCGCAGCAGATTATAACTATCAAGGAGAATACAAAGATATTGATGGTGGAAGATTATTCTTTTATCGATGGAACAACTCATTAAAAATAGTTTTTAATAATAAAATTATGGATATTGATGATTTGAAAGACTTAAAACTTAACAGAACAGAGGGATCTATTGAACTCGTTTTTCTCAATAGTAAATTAGAAAAAAACATTTTAACAGAAAGAATTGAGGATAATTATTATTCTAATGATTTCACAATGAACAGCATGGATGATAATAGTTTTTTAGAATTAATATTCAATGTGTGGAATAATAAAAAAAAGCAAGAAATCATATATAATTAACTGCTGATGATTTATATATTACTTATACTTATTTCCCTTCTTGCGTTTAAAGTATTATCTATTTTAGTAGAAGTTTTTCGAGGTAATAAGAAGATTAATCATAGCATAAAATCGAAAAACTATTTTAAAAAAATTAGATAGTATTTCTTATTTTCTCCACAAAATGTAATTACAAAATTTTGCACCTCTAAAAAGATAAAATGCTAGCAAATTCAGTATATACAAATGCAAATTTCAGCTATTCATCCGGCTCTGCTAGGTATAGATATGGTTTCCAAGGTCAAGAGAAGGATGACGCGGTTAAGGGAGCGGGGAATAGTTATAATTTTAAATACAGAATGTATGACCCAAGACTAGGGCGTTTTTTCTCAATTGACCCTTTGACAGCAGAGTACCCGTATTATTCACCGTTTATTTTCAGTGGAAATAGAGTGATTGATGCTATCGAAGTAGATGGATTGGAAGCACATGATTTTACAGTTAATAATGTTCAATTCGTTCTTCTAACAAATGTTTCTTTCCAAGTTGTTAAAAGAGGGTCAAATGAGACACTTACAAAAGCACTAAATAAGACTGTAAAACCTGATATGGATAATTATTCATTGAATTTAAACTTCTTCGGATTAGTGGATAAAACATTAATGCATCATTATTTTATTTACCCATTTGTTTCTACACCTCAACCATTATCGAACTATACAATAGAAGGAAGAACGGTTGGAAGTGATGGAAAAGCTGTTTTCGGCATCGCTGCTGATACTGACAGGGCATTCTTCACAAAAGAGAATGGAAAATGGAAAGCTGGAATTGGTAACACCCCTTTAGGTAAAGGGTTCGGATTTGGAGGAGGTGTACCCGTTTATGTTGATGGAAAGAAATATGGCAGTGAAGAAATAAAAGATGAAAATGGGAATGTAATTCAATCTCAAGCCAGAGGCTGGGATGCAATTAATGGTCCATCAGATGGAAAGTCAATTCTAGGGTATAATTCCAACTTGGATATGTGGGTTATTGTTTCTCAAGATGACGGGGCAGATGGTTTGACTTTGGATAATATCAGAGATAGATTAATTGCTTCTGGTTTTGATAATATAATAGCTTTCGATGGCGGGTCTTCGGCTACTCTAATAAAAAACAAAGTAATTAAAAATGAACCTGCTGGATTCAAAAACAATCAAATCCCAACAGGTATTACTCTAAGCGTTCCTAAAGGAGATATGAGTGAATCAACTGAATCTGATGGAAAAACGGAATAAATATGAAATCCAATAAAAGAAAACTTCTATTTGTTATTCTAAGTATAATGATATTGATTAATTCGATATTAATAATTCCGGATATCAAAGAATTTTACTGGGGTGGAAGTAATTATGTTTTCGCAGACTTTTACTGTCTTAGTCCATTGATCGGGTATTCTATTTTAGGAATTATTTTCCTTGTCTACAAGTTTAAAGATAGACTTCAGAAATTTGCTATTCCGACAGTTTCCTTACTTATTCTATTTTGGATTCTCTCTGGAAGAACAATAGCTATAAGGAGTTTTAATAATTCGGTTGAAATATTAAGCGGATGGTTTTACATACCAACAAGCTATGTCCAAAAGACGTGTAACTTGGAAAATGACAAAGTCAAATTTAATTTTCCCAGCATGTGGGTCATGAATGTGGAATGTTCAGATGTGAGTGAAAAAGTGTTTACAAGTCCTTTCATACAAAAGGATATTAAAAAGAGACTTAATGAATAGCCCTTCGTTAGCCTAACGTATCCAGTGCCCAATTCTACCCCACCACTAAAAACCTAACCACGACACTCCCCTCTTGATAATGTGGCTCTGGATTAGAAAGGTAATCATCGGGTTCTGTCGCATTAGTATAAATCGAAACTAAAATTGAATAACTTTTATTTTAGGCTGCTAAAGAACAGAAAGTTTTAAAGTATGTGGATTTGGAATCAATAATTTGATTCTTCCTAATGATGTTTACTATTTCAATTCCAGCTAAAGTTCTTTTTGCAGATTCAAATTCCTTAAAGCCAGTTGTAATACTAATCCTTCGTTTAACGTTTCTATGGTCTTGTTCCACTATATTGTTAAGGTATTTACACTGTCTAATTTTTATCTTCTTAACCGATACACTCCTTTTGTTCACTACTCTAATAGCTGAATAGTTGGAGCCATTCTTATCTATGTTAATAATTCTTGGCTTACCATTATTTCTAATGGCTTTATTAAAGAATTTTTGAGCAGATATTCGTTGTCTCCTTTTTGTAAGTAAAAAATCTACTGTATTTCCTTCCTTATCAACAGCTCTATATAGAAACCTATCCTTTCCTCCAACTTTAATATAGGTTTCATCCATTCTCCAGCTATCACCAACTTTGAATTTCTTTCTATGTACATTTTTTTCAATCTCTAAACTGAATTTAAATACCCATCTTTGAATAGTGGAATGATCTACTTCTACTCCTCTTATCTGCAGGAGTTCTTCTATATCTCTATAGCTTAAAGTAAATCGAAGTTTATAATATACCGCTTGAAGGATTATAGTTTTTGGATATCTATGATGCTTAAACATAACTTTTGAGTTTGCTCTCAAAATTATGCTTCTTTAACCATATCAAATTAATGCGACAGAACCGTGCTAAACTATGTTTAATCACGACAGCCTCTTTCAATTTCGACTTGAATAATGCGGAGGTCATTCTTATCAAATTTCCTATCCCAATCAAAATATTTTTCTTGTATATATTTTAATTCATTATGATTAACAATTTCTTGAAATAAGCAAGAATTAAAATATAGTTTGTAAACTTCTGTAATATTATGGATTAAGATACTCTTTGTAGAATCAGGAACATCCTTCCAATTCCTTTCATAATCTAAATAACCGTATCCAAAATCCACCTCTTGTTGCATTTCCATTAAATCATTAATAAAGTCATTAAAATTCTTTGATTCGATTTCACTTAAATCATTCACATAATTCAAAAAAAACTCAGCATCCTTATCTTTATATGCTTTTTCAATTTTATTTTCACTACAAGAAAAAAAAAACAAAGCAACAATAAAATATAAAATATTTTTTTCAATCATAGTTATCGTTATTGACCTTTCCCTTTTGGTTCTGATTCCGATTCTTTCTGTTTTTGGTCGAAATTCTTAAAATTCCATTTCCTCGGCTTCCCTTCAGACCAAAATATTGAGAACCAAGCTCCTTCATGTTCCTTTTTCTGGAGTTTGACAGGATTACGATTTTCATCTAAATCTCCTTGGATATACTCATAATCATTAGAAAACAAATCTTCATCGACTTCAGTTATTGTTAATATGTGAGTTTTGCTAATGAGTAATGTCCCCGTTTTCCATTCGTCAGTAGGAACAGTCAAATTTTTATCGTTATATGCATCAGCTGCTCCATAATATGCAGCAACTGCTTTAGCCAATCCTTCCCAATCTCCTTGATTAAATTTTATAAATTCACCTTTTTTATTTGTATAACCATACGCATCGTTATCGAAAGAAGGGTCAGTTTGTCCTTTTTCATCAGGTGCTTTATAATCTTCAATACTAAACGGTAATTCATAGAATGCTGCAAACTCAATCACAGCTTTAACAGCAGCATCAAAACAATCTAAAACCTGACCTTCTTCATACATTCTTTCTAAGATAGGTCCTGCACGATATTTCCAAGCATCTGCATATGTCATTCCAGGAACATAAACACCTTCATCTGTTAATTTTGAAATTAGAGCTTTACCTCTTAGATGTTTTTCGTTTATAGGATCTGTCCATTTGTTTTTTGACTTCCATTCTGCACCATCTACATCTATTCCATCTATTGGTCTATTAGAACCATATTGATAAGAAGATAGTTGAGGGTAATCTTTTGAGAGAGGATCAACACTTAAGAATCGTCCCAATCTTGGATTATAAATTCTAAAACCATAATCGTAAGAGTTTCCTCCTCCCTGCCAATTATCATCTTTTTCTTTACCATTGAACCCCCATCTATACTTGGCAGAGCCGGATGAATTGTAATCTTCACACAAAATTTGGGTTACTTCTTCCTCATGAGTTACCAGTACATCATCGATTAAGAAATAACAATTACTAGCATTGTTAATACGGGTTACATTAATCGTGTATGCTCCCGTAACATTGGCTGTAAATTGAGTAGTGTAAGTTTGTGCCCCTGCCATTAAGGTTTGTGTGTAAATAACTGTGTTATTAGGATCTAACACTTCCAATAATATATGCGCTGCACTGTTACAATTACCTTTATCTATAGTTATGGTAAAGTCGTAAGTTACACCATTTGTTCCCATAAACGAGTTAGTGCATCCCATGAGCTGACCACCCCCTGCTTTCTTGGATTGAAGTTGTCCTCCAGTTACTGTTAAGGCAGTATTACCAAGTTCAGTCCAGCCTTGTGTAGTACCATCATCAAAGTTGGTATTCAAATCTTCTACGGTTAGCATAAAGCTGGTATCGCGGCAAACTTCTTTGCTAAAGCTACGTGCATGTAGCGGAGCTCCAAACGGGCTGTAATCAAAGGTTAATAAGATGTCCGGCTCGTAATAATCTACATTATTATCCTGATCTATATCGCGGGCTATTTTACGGTCGGATATAACACTCATTACATTGCCTAAGTGGTTACTTAGCTCGTATTGTCGGTTACCTACATGATGGATGTATTTACTCGTATCAACAGGAGGTGCAGCAATCATTTCTATGTTTTTGTTGTTGTTTCCTAAGCGGTTGCTTCCGTATATGTTACGCTCGGTAAGTGTGTAGTGGTTTTGTTGGGTGTTATCATCTACGGTATATTCGTAAATAGCCATTACATTGCCTTGTGCATCTCGGCTGTAATAAGTGCTTTTTTCCCAATCGGTTGGGTTAAGCGGGTCAAAATTTACCTGGGTACTGTTTGGTGTCATGTTTCCGTATTGGTGTTTGGCAATTCTATTTCCGTTAGCATCGTATTCAAATACCAGGTTTTTCTTTAAACTCGATGCCATTCTCACTACACTTTCTACTTTGCCGTATACTGTCCAATAGATCTGGTGTATTTCTTCCTGCTTGTCGGCTATCAGGTTACCAATTTGGTCGTACTGGTAGTTATTCGATCCATCATTAATTTGTGCTAAGTTGTTGTTAAATGCACCCATGTCTTCAATATCGTCATCAAAATGGTTTTTACCTGTGGCAGGTGGGTTAGGGTGGGCAGAAGCACTTGGGTCGTTTACATGATACAATCGGTTAGCCACTTTAAATCCACCACTTTCTGCATAATGGTAAGTCATGTCATCGAACACATTACCATCTTCATCTTTACGCAGTTGTGTTTCAATATTACCATTGGCATCGTAAGTAAACACATTATAATACCTTCCGTTATAGGTGCCTGAATTTTGCCACTGGTTAAAGGTTGTTTGGTTAGGATCTTGCTCT